>OY282458.1 GCA_958296245.1 uncultured Dehalococcoidia bacterium | reverse complement strand
ACTGATTGACTTCGAGAACGTGGGGGCCAGCCACATCCGGTGGCTGCTGGACCAGGTCTCCGAGGTGGGGCGGGTCGCCGTGAAGCGGGCCTATGGGGACTGGTCTACGAGCAAGAGCAGCGGGGCCCTGCTGGAGCTCGGCATTGAGCCGGTGCAGGTGTTCCGTACGGGTTCGTCGGGAAAGAACGCCAGCGACATCCGGCTCACGATAGACGCGATCGACCTGCTCCACCAGTCGCCGGTCGACGTTTTCGTCCTCGCCTCGTCCGACACCGACTTCATTCCGCTGGTGAGCAAGCTCAGGGCCGCGGGCAAGATGGTCATCGGCGCCGGTCGGGAGAGCGCGGTCGGCGCGTCGCTGGTCAAGTCGTGCGACCGGTATCACTTCCTCGACAGGATAGACCAAGCCCGTCGTCAGGGACCCGCTCAGGACGAGACCCTTCTCGTCCGCGCGGTCAAGGCGTCCGTCGACGATCAGGGCCGCGTCATAGGCAGCAAGCTGTATCAGACGATGCAGCGGCTCGACCCAAGCTTCGACTTCCGGGCCCTTGGCCATTCGAACTTCAGGCGGTATTTGGAGGGCGCCAGCGAGGTCAGCGTGAGCCGCCCCGACGGCTCCCGAGACATCGTGGTGGAGCTTGCGGAGGGAGACGGGGACGAGAGTTGGGACACTAGGGTCAACTCGGCCTGGGCCGGGCGCGCGCCGAATCCGGGCGACTCCATCGGCAGCAGGACGGCGGGCGCGGCGGCGGCGAAGGCGTTGGGCGCTCCAAATCTGAGATCGACCCGGTACAAGAGCCTGCAAGGACTGCTGGACGCCAGCCCGCTCCTGAGCTCGCGATGGGACCGGTCCGACAACAAGATAGTCCGCAGTATGCCGGCCCGGCGCCGCTGAGACCACGGGATCCGCAGGCTGCCCCGGCCTGCTGCTGCGACCCCGCGGGGGCTCGGGAACGGCCGCAGTGAGGCATTTGAGATGAAGATAACCTCCGTTCGCCCGTGGGTTGTCGCCCGGCCCCCGGAGGCCGGCGAGACCAGGGCCTCCGCTCCCAATTCGATCCCCTACGTGTTCGTTCAGGTCGACACCGACACCGGGATCACAGGCTGGGGCGAGGTCACGACGTACCCCGGAAGTGTGGCGAACAAGCTTATCGCGGGGGTCATCCGCGACGCCTCGGAGCTGGTGGTTGGCGAGGACCCGTCACGCATCGAGGCGCTGTGGAACAGACTGTTCCGCCAGTTCACTTATACAGGCACACGGGGCGCGATCAGCGCCATGATCAGCGGCATCGACATCGCCCTTTGGGATATTCGCGGCAAGGCGTTGGGCCAGCCTATCTACAAGCTGCTCGGCGGCGAGGTGCGGGACAGGATCGCTCTGTACACACACCCCCCAAGGCCGGACACCCCGGAGAAGGCGGCGGCCTACGCGCGGGAGATCGTCGACTCGGGCCACCGGGCGCTCAAGCTCGATCCCTTCTGGGAGGAGATGGCGGACAAGTCGATCTCCTATCTGGACGGTCAGATTCGGCCCGAGACGGCGGCAAAGGCGGTTGAGATCATCGCTGCCGTTCGGGAGGCGGTGGGCCCGGAGATCGAGGTGCTGATAGACGCCCACGGCAACTTCAACGTCCCGACCGCCGTATACCTGGCCCAAAGCCTCGCGCCGTACGGCATCCACTGGTTCGAGGAGCCGGTCCCGCCCGAGAGCTATCACGCCCTCAAGCAGGTGCGGGACCAGGCGCCTGTTCGCATATGCGTAGGCGAGCGTTTGCACACCCGGTTCGAGTTCCTGCCGGTGTTCGAGGGCAACTTGGCGGACTTCGTCATGCCCGACGTCACGTGGACGGGGGGCATCAGCGAGCTCAAGAAGATCGCGACCATGGCCGAGGCCTACTACATCCCCGTTTCGCCCCACGACGCCAGCGGCCCCGTAAACGTGCTCGCGGGCGCGCACGTCATGATGACGGTCCCGAACTTCTACAAGCTGGAGACGATCCGCTACGACCTGAGCAGGTACGACCCGATGATCGACCACCCGCTGGACGTGCGCCGGGGCGACCTCTACCTGTCCGACCGCCCGGGCCTGGGCGTCAATCTCAACATCGAATACCTGGAGGCCAACGATCTGCAGGGCTGAACTCCCGGTTGGGGTTCAGAAGTCGGCGAAGGTCTTCCCCCCGAGGTAGTCCGGGAACGTGTAGATGCCGGTGATCTGGGTCCAGCAGGCGAGCGGGTAACTGCCCATCCGGACCGGCCTTGTCAGACCGACCCGCATGAAGAGCCTCTCGCTCGATTCCGCCAATAGACGCTCCGCCTGATGCGCGGCGGCGCGCTCGCCGCCAAGCGAATCTATGCTTGCCTGCATCATGTGGCGAAACGCCAGGTCGTTGACGGGCCAGCCCTCGTAGCGGACGCTCGAGCCGTCCACGAAGTCTGCGCGGTACTGGCGCCGGCCCCGCGAGTCGTCCACCCGGACTTGCTCGATCCTGGCGCCCTCCACGGTCCCTAGGGACCGGGTGGGGGCGCCAGGCGGAACTATCCTGCCTCCTACGAGTTGGCCGTCGAATACGTCCGCCACGGTGGGTAAGCTGTCCCGGCTGAGTATCTCCTCCCACAGGCGGTCGGTGCACACGCCCTTCCGGGTGACCGTCGAGAAGTCGGCCAAAGCGTCCTCCGTGTGCGGCGGCTCTGTCTGCGTAGGAGACAGGTCGAAACTGACCAGGGCCCTCGGATGGACCACCAACAAGCCGTGATAGTAGATGTCGTACAGCCGGACGCCGCGCTCCGCGACGGGGCGGACGCACACGCCATCCCTGTCGATGCCGGCTACGCAGATCAGATCCCCGGACATATGGGTGAGGTCGGTGATGGCGAGCGTCTTTTCCACGTGACGTCAGATGTGGATGATGTCAGCTTCCTCGAAGAGGTTGTCTCGCAGGTACTCTGCCGCCAACCTCCGGTGGCAATGCTCCGCCGTCGGCTCGCTGCACAGGAGCACTGCCCCGCCCTCGAATAGGCTCGCGTCGATTTCAGTCTCGATGCGCCTGCTGCAAAGAAGGCCGATGTAGCGGGCCTCGTAGGTGGGCCAGTCTTTGGTCTTCCTGTACTCCTTGAACATCTCCTCGGAGGGCGCGAGAAGCGGCGCCTCGACGTAGGCGAGGCTGGTCAACTCCTCCGTGAAGAAGTCGATGCTGCCCTTCTTGGCGAACCCCGCTAACTGGGAGCTGTTGTGGAGCCTGACGTCCAGCAGGCGCCGCGCGCCCACCCTGCGCAGCTTCCCAAAGAAGTCGCGGGCGGTCGTGCTGGTGAAGCCGATGGTGTATATCTTCAACTGCTGTCGGCGGACGTGAACAGGGCACCTTGGAAGTCCCTTTGGAGCTTGCGGCTCGCCAGCGCCTCGTTGCTCTGCAACGAGGCGTCGCCCCGGATATGTACTTGCTCCACTCCGTATCGCACGAGGGCAGGCCCCAACAGGCGCGTACGGTGACATTTCGCCGGGTCCTCCTCGGCGCACATGAGGGCCACCGTGGCGTCCTCGGCCAGTTCTATCAGCCTCGCTATCCCGCGTCCAAAGGATGACGACTGGCTCATCATACGGTAGTCGGGCTTGCCCTTCTCATCGTAGAGGCTGTGGTCGTCCGGCTTACCACCCAATTCCTTGCCCAAGAAGACGTACTTGACCCCCTCGTCGTCCAAGAGTTTGGGCAGATGGCGGCGGTCGGCGAAGGGGGCGAACCGGCTGGACGGCGTTGTCCTGACGTCCACGAGCACCTGGACGCCGTGGGCCGAGAGCAGGCCGGCGAAAGCCTTCCACGTGTGGTTGCTGTGGCCTATAGTGAGAACATCCATCCCAGTTGAAGATAACACCTCGGCGCAGGGCCTTCAACGCCGCTGCGCCCCATATCAACCTATCAACCTGAAGAAGCTGTGAAGGCGCTTGGGTCGTGCTAGACTTGTCACCTACATTTCGCGCCGGGGGTTACCATGACCAAGAAAGTGCTCGTGACCGACTACGCTTGGCCGTCCCTGGAACCCGAGAGAGCGGTGCTGGCGCGGGTCGGCGCCGAGTTGGTGGTTGCCCCGGACGGCGCCGAGGACACGCTGACCGAGTTGGCGCGGGACGTGGACGGCATCCTGACGTGCTGGGCCCAGACGACGGACAGGGTGATACGGGCGGCGGAGAAGTGCGTCGTGGTGAGCCGGTACGGCGTCGGCGTGGACAACATCGCGGTGGACACGGCGACGGAGCTTGGCATCGTCGTCGCGTACGTGCCCGACTACTGCGTGCAGGAGGTCTCGAACCACGCCATGGCCCTGCTGCTGGCCTGGAACCGGCGCATCGTCGAGCACGTCACGATGACCAAGCAGACGGGATGGGGCAGCGTGAAGCTCGGCGCGCCGATGCCCCGGCTCGGCGGCAAGAAGCTGGGCATCATCGGCTTTGGCCGCATCGGCCAGGCTCTTGGGAAGAGGGCGCAAGCGTTCGGGATGGACGTGCTGGCCTACGGGCCCAGGCTTACGGAGACGGACGCGGCGGCGCATGGAGCCAAGGGCGTCGGGCTTTCCGAGTTGCTCCGGGAGTCGGATTTCGTCTCTCTGAATTGCCCGCTGCGTCCCGACACCGAGAAGCTGATCGGCCCCGACGAGTTGGCGCAGATGAAGCCCGCGGCCTTCCTGATCAATACGTCGCGCGGCCCGCTGATCGACGAGGACGCGCTCTACGACGCTCTGACCTCGGGGCAGATCGCGGGGGCCGGCCTGGATCTGGTCGTCGACCTGGCTCCCCCCCTGGACCACAGGCTCATTCAGCTTGGCAACGTGCTGGTCACGCCCCACACGGCGTTCTTCTCCCAGGAGGCGGTGTTGGAGTTGGAAGAGCGGGCGGCGGGCGAGGCGGCAAGCGTCTTGCAGGGCCGGACGCCCGATAACGTGGTCAACCCCGCCGTCCTGGGCCGCACCAGGGCGGCCTTAGATCATTGAGTAGCTCTGTCCGCCGTCGACGACGATGCAGGCGCCCGTGATCAGGCCCGCACGTTTCGACGATAGGAATGCCACCAGGTCCCCGACCGGCTCAGGCCACCCGAACCTTCCCATCGGCATGTTGCGCTCGATGAAGTCCGCTACGACCTCGGGCGGGTTCTCGTTCTGAAAGCGCTCCCAACTCCCCTGTGGGTGCAGGATGGAGCCCGGGGCGATGCTGTTGACGAGGACGCCGTCCTTGGCGAGCGTTACCGCCGCGTGCTTGGTGGCGGCGATGACGGCGGCTTTCGCCGACATGTAGCTGATGTTCCCGCCGTACTCCCTGCCCCAGATCGAGACTATGTTGACCACACGGCCCCACTTCTGCCCGCGCATGTGCGGTAGGACCAACTGCGTCAGACGGAACCCGCCGAAGAGGTTCAGATCGAAGGTGCCTCGGAAGTCCTCCAGGGAGGCGCCGAGGATGTCTTCTCTGGAGCGGGTCCCGCCGACGTTGTTCACCAGGATGTCGATCGCGCCCAGTTCCCCGGTCACGCTCCGGTATAGGGACTCGATCTCCGAGGAGGAGGACACGTCCGCCTCGACGCCCAGAGCCGATACGCCCAGTTCCTTCAGTTCGGCAACGGTGCGGTTCAGCGTGTCCGGCGAGCGCCCGCAGATGGCTACGTTCACTCCCTCAGCTGCCAGGGACAGGGCGGCCTGCCGTCCCAATCCCCTGCTGCCTCCGGTGATGAGCGCATTCTTCCCCGCGATACCCAGGTCCATAATCATCCCTCCGTCTGTCCCGGCCGAGATCCGCAGGCTGCGGCAGAACCCTTCCTGGAACAGGAAGGGAGGGGATTCGCATATGAGGGTGTCCTTCAGACTCCCAGAGGGCGCGGCGCCCCTCCCTGCTCCCGTATTCCGCAGCCTGCTAATAGTACCAAACATGCCGGATAATGCGATAATGGCGCGGTATGCCTACGGGAATTAGGAGGCGGTTGGTGCTTGGCTCCGGCTCGCCGCGCCGCAAGGAGTTGGTCCTAGCGTTCTCCGGCCTCGTGGAGATCGATCCGCCGTCAAGGCCGGAAGGGGCGAGGCGGGCGAACGAGACGCCGGCGGAGATGGTGTCGAGATTGTCCAGAGCGAAGGCCGAGGAGGTTGCCGAGCGCGCCGGCGATGTGGTTGTGTTGGCGGCGGATACACAGGTTGTGCTCGACGATGAGGCATTGGGGAAGCCGTCGGACGGCCCCGACGCGGTGCGGATGCTGAAAGCCCTCCGCGGGAAGGCGCACGTCGTTCTCACAGGGGTGACGTTGCTGGAGGCGAGGTCCGGGCGAAGGAGGACGTCGGTCAGGACGGCGGACGTCACGATGCGGCGCTACTCGAACGCCGAGATAGGGGCCTATGCCGCCACCGGGGCGCCGTATGGCAAGGCGGGCGCCTACGGGGTGCAGGACAAGCCGTTCCGCCCGGCCACGGTGCGGGGCTGCTATCTGAACGTAGTCGGGCTTCCGCTGTGCGAGGTGGCCTCGCTGGCTGAGGGCATGGGCCTCGGGTTTCCTCTCAGGTCCGGCTGGCAGCCGCCTGCAGAGTGTGAGAGTTGCCCGCTCGACTCTGCCAGGGAGGCCGTGGAATGAACTTCCTGGGGATGGGGCCGCTGGAGATTGTGGTCATCGCGGTGCTGGCGTTCATCGTGCTGGGACCGGAGCGCATGGTTGACGCGGGCAGGATGCTGGGCAGGGCGGCGCGTGAAGTGAAACGGCTTACGGATGAGATGCCGAAGTTTTCGCTAGACGACGTGGAAGGCCCCTCGGACAGCGCCGCCGGGCAAGGGGCCGAGGGCCGTACTACCAGGGCCGGCGAGCCTGACGGCGAAGGGCCGGTGTCGTTCCGCCGGAGCAGACCGGAGACGAAGGGGAAGCCGCCGGGGCGGGACGAGCAGGGCGGAGACAAAGCGTAGGTCCCCTCAATGCCGCCGGCGCGGGGTTACTTCTCCTTGGAGGCCCCACTTTCGGCAGTGGCGCCCTGTTCCAGCCTCCGCTCGCTCTCGACCTCAATCTCGCCTTTCTGGCTGGATCGGAACTCACGAATGGCTTTGCCCATGGCGCCGCCGATCTCCGGCAGCCTGCCTACACCGAAGATGATCATCACGATCACCAGGACGATTACTAGTTCGGGCACTCCGATACCGTTTGCGAACGGCATGGCCTCCCTCCTTGTCCTCCCTTGTGGAGCATCAATGATAGACACGGCGTAAGGCCAAGTCAATCAGCCGGGTCTGCCGTTACTGAACAGTTGCCTTAGTCGTCGTACTCCTCCGGCATCAGCACGAACTCGGGGTAGGCCTCCAGTCCCAGTTCCGCGGTGTCCTGGCCAAGCTGCTCGACGTGGGTTGATACGCGTGCGCCGAGCGTCGCGTGCAGCAGATGCCACAGCGCCCACGAGGAGGCGAACACGAAGGCTCCGATCGCCGCCACGCCGATCAGTTGCACACCCAGGTTTCCGCCCGCAGCGATGCAGACCGCCACGGTTCCCCAGATGCCGGCGACCAGGTGGGCGGGCACCGCTCCCACCACGTCGTCCACCTTGATGATCTCCATTAGCTTGATGCCGCCGGTGCAGAGGGCGCCGCCGATAGCGCCGATGACAATGGCCCAGTAGTGGTCGGTCACGTCGGGGCCGGCGGTAATGGCAACGAGTCCGGCGATTGCGCCATTCAGCCCGGCGAACAGGTCCATGCGCCCCAAGATGGGCCGCGAGAGAGCGAAGGCAGCCATGACTCCGGCTGCCGCTGCGAGGTTGGTGTTGACCAGCACGTGGCTCATCGCCACGACGTCGCTCGCGCTTCCCAAGGCCAGTTGGGAGCCGCCGTTGAAGCCAAACCAGCCGAGCCAGAGAATGAAGACGCCCAAAGTCACCACCAAGACGTTGGATGGCGGCGTGGGCTTGGCGCTGCCGTCCTTGCGGAATTTGCCGAGCCTTGGGCCGATGATTATTGCTCCGGCGAGCGCGGCCCAGCCGCCCGTGCTGTGCACGATGGTCGAGCCGGCGAAGTCCTGGAACCCGAGCTGATTCAGCCATCCGCCGCCCCACGTCCAAGCCCCCACTATGGGGTAGATGACCGCGGTCAGTATCAGGATGAAGATGAAGAACGTCCACATTTTGACGCGTTCGGCCAAGGTGCCGGAGACTATGGAGGCGGCGGTCGCCACGAAGACCATCTGGAAGAACCAGTCCGACATGGTCGAGTAGCCCGTCTCCACCATGGCAGGGGTCATGCCCCCGTCCTCCGACACCAGGGCCACCTCGTCAGCCGTGGGTCCGTATAGGAGCTTTAACGAGCCGAACAGGCCCCCAATGTCGACGCCAAGGACGTTGAGTTCTCTCCCGACGTCGACGTACATGAGGTTGTATCCGATGAAGAAGTACGCGAGGCCGGCGATCGAGTAGAGGCCGATGTTCTTGAGGCAGATCATGGATGCGTTCTTGGTGCGGACGGAGCCGGACTCGAGCATGGTGAATCCGGCGCACATCCACATCACGAGCGCGCCCCAGATGAGGAAGGCAAAGGTATTCAGGACGAAGCTGGTCTCCTCGTCGACCCCGGCCGCGTGCGCGACGGTTGGCCAGCTGATGGACAGGCCTATTGCCGCTAGCACCGCCACTCCCACGATGACGAGGCGTCTGCGATGATGTGGAAGTAGATTCATTAGTACCAAGGCTATCCCTCCTTAGAACGGGTTGGGGACCTCTGGTCGTCTCCTGAGTCCCTTTCCGAATCCTCGGGGCAGTTTATCATCAATCGGCTCAGCGTTGTACAGCGGGATGAGGAATCTGAGGCCGGCTCCCTGCACTCCTCAGCCCCTATGAGTTGAACCGTGGGAGCCTCTCCAATTTGTCATTTCGAACGCGGCTCCGGTGGAGTGAGGGATTTCCCGCCAAGACTGAACGGTTACTTAGTCGTGGCGTAGCCTTTGTGGTATCTTGATTGCGGTCAGGCGCGCCGGATGGCGGCTGTTTCAGGAGTTAGTCACATGGTTGAAGAGTTCGAGAAGTCAAAGACGCGACCGCAGTTCCACATGCCGCCTCCGATGGACTTCCCCAAGGAGGGCGCGCCCGAAGATGAGGTGCTGGAGGCGATCAAGGACCTGTTGGGGTCCAACCCGTACGAGATCGAGAAAAACTTCGGCATCAGCTACGTCGGCCCTCCGCATCCGATTGCCCGCAGGGTGTCCGAGTTGGCGGTAGGCACCTTCTTCGTGGAATGGGGACGCGAGTTGCAGCCCGGCCCATACGAGCTCGAAAAGCAGGCGGTGCGCATGTTGGTATCCCTGCTTGGGAAGCCGGACGCCGTTGGATTCATTACGAGCGGCGGCACCGAGTCGAACATCTCCGCGCTGCGGCTGGCGCGCAACCTGTCTCCTTCCGTATCCGCGCCGGAGGTGATCATGCCGGAGTCGGGGCACTACAGCTTCCGTATCGGCGCCGAGATGCTGGGCATACGGCTGCGGGAGGCGCCCTTGGGCCCCGATATCCTACCCGACATGAACTACGTCGAAAGCTTGGTCAACCGGAACACCGTTGGCCTGGTATGCTCGGCGCCCGGCGGCGCTTTCATGGTCATCGATCCCGTTGAGGAGTTCGCCGACTTGGCAAGGCGCAAGGGTCTGTTCCTCCACGTCGACGGGGCGTTCGGCGGATTCGTACTGCCGTTCATGAGGGAGCTTGGGCACGACGTGCCGCAATTCGACTTCAGCCTGCCGAGCGTCAGCACCATGATGACCGACGGCCACAAGCTGGGGCTGATGCCTGTGGCGACCGGCTTCTTCCTGGTCAGGGATGAGGAGATGCTGCAGGCCATTCCCACCGAGCGGACGGTGATCCACAACGTCACGGCCACCAAGCACGGCGAGCGCGCCGCGACAGCCTGGGCGGTCATGCGCCGTCTCGGACGCAAGGGGTACGTGGAGTCGACGCGGCACGTCCTGGAGGTCGTCGACTTCATCGTCAAGGGCATCGAGCGGATAGACGGGCTTCGGATGGTCGCCAAGCCGTCGATCACGCTGGTGAGCTTCACTTCCGACACGTGCGACGTGCGGAAGGTGCATGAAGGGATGCTCCAGCGGGGCTGGGGCCACACCTACGGCACCGTCAGCGGCATCGAGTACATCCGCCTATCGGTCCACCCGCACCGGGACTTGGAGCACGCCGCGGGCTTCTTAGAGGCGCTGGAGGACTCGGTCCGAGCCGCCCGCGGCTGACCGGCTGGCGATCACCACTTCGAGGAGCGCACATCCCGTGAACCTGACGCCGGAACTGTTGCAGAGCTTTCAGTGGCGCAACATCGGGCCCTTCAAGGGCAGCCGCTCCGTGGCCGTGGCCGGCCATCCCACGGAGCCGATGGTCTTCTACATGGGCTGCGCCGGGGGCGTTTGGAAGACCGAGGACGGCGGCACGTATTGGGAGAACATCTCCGACGGCTACGTCAAGACCGCAGCCGTGGGGGCCCTGGCGGTGTCCGACTCCGATCCGAACGTCATCTACGTTGGGATGGGCGAGTCGTGCGTGGCGGTGCCAAGGCTCCAGTGGACCGCACAAGCCGACGGGGTGTACAGGTCCTCCGACGGCGGGCGCTCCTGGGACAACGTGGGTCTTCAGGATACGCAGCACATATCCCGCATTCGCATTCATCCCGATAACCCCGACCTGGTTTACGCCGCCGTGCTCGGGCATCTGGAGGGGCCCCACCCAGAGCGAGGGGTCTACCGCTCCGGCGACGGCGGGTCCAGTTGGGAGCGCGTGCTGTACCGCTCCGACCGGGCCGGCGCCATTGATCTTTCCATGGAGGGCGGCAACCCCCGCGTTCTGTACGCGTCCACTTGGGACGTGCGGCGCAGCTACTGGGGGAGCTACAGCGGCGGCCCCGGCACCGCCATCTACAAGACCACCGACGGGGGCGACGCCTGGAGGGAGTTGACCGGGAATCGCGGGCTGCCGGCCGGCGTCATGGGCCGCATCTCCGTAGCAGCTTCCCCCGCCCGCACGGGCAGGGTGTGGGCTCTCATCGAGGCTGAAGACGGCGGTCTCTACCGGTCAGACGATGGGGGGGACTCGTGGGAGCTACTCTCAGGAGACCGCGAGCTGACCAACAGGCCGCACTACTACAACCACCTGTTCGCCGACCCGGTTGACGCCGAGACCGTCTACGTTCTGAATCCCAAGGTGCGCCGCTCCCTGGACGGTGGGCGCACCTTCCGCGAGGTGACGGCCACCCACGCCGACCATCATGAGCTGTGGATAGACCCGCGCAACCCCCGCCGCATGATCAACGGCAACGACGGCGGGGCCGCCGTGACCTTCAACGGCGGCGAGTCGTGGTCCAGCATCTACAACCAACCCACCGGCGAGTTCTACCACGTCGCCGCCGACACCCGGTTCCCGTACCGTGTCTACGGCACCCAGCAGGACAATTCCGCCGTGGCCGTGCCCTCCAGGTCGAACCGGGGCGCCATACAGTGGTGGGAGTGTTACAACGTGGGCTCGTCGGAGAGCGGCCATATCGCCGTGCGGCCGGACAACCCGAACATCGTCTACTCGGGGGCCTATGGGAGTAACCGCGGGGCCGGCCCGGTCACCCTGTTATATGACCACGGTTCCGGAGAGGTGCGCGGCATCTCCGCGTGGCCGGACGCCATATCCTACATGTTCGCGGACCGCAAGTACCGGTTCGCCTGGGACTACCCCATCGTCATCTCACCTCACGACCCCGGCGTCCTATACTGCGCCGCGAACGTCGTCTTCCGTTCCGAAAACGACGGCTCAAGCTGGGAGGTAATCAGTCCCGACCTGACCCGCAACGACTTGGAGGAGCGGGGCGAGTTCGACCCGCTCACCGACGTCGCGGCCTTCGAACGGTGCACGATCTCGAGATTCGCCGAGTCGCCGGTGACGCCGGGCGTACTGTGGGCCGGCTCCGACGACGGCCTCATCCACCTTTCGGCGGACGGCGGCCTGACGTGGAAGAACGTCACCCCCGACGGCTTCCCGGAGTGGTCGTTGGTCAGCAGCATCGACGCCTCGCGTCACGACGCGGGCACGGCCTACGTGGCGGCCACCCGATACCAGCACGGCGACTACAGGCCGTACCTGTACAGGACCCACGACTACGGCGCAACCTGGCGTGAGATTACCGGCGGCATTCCGGACGTGGACTTCACTCGCGTTATGCGCGAGGACCCGGCCCGCCGGGGCCTGTTGTACGCGGGCGCCGAGGGCGGGGTCTATGCATCCTTGGACGACGGAGAGTCATGGACCCCCCTACAGATCAACTTGCCCCACGTGCCCATTCACGACATGCTGGTCAAGGAAGGCGACCTCGTCGTGGGCACTCACGGCAGGGCGTTTTGGGTCCTGGACGACCTGACGCCGCTTCATGAGGTCCCCGGCCGGATACACGACACCGGCGCGTACCTGTTCAAACCCAGGGACGCCTACCGCTTCCTGGTCGAGCCGAACCCCTATGCAACACCCGAGCCCGGGCCGGACAAGGCCTATTGGCTCTCCCTGGGTATGCCGGCCACCTTCTATACCGGGGCTACCCCCGAAGGGGCGCCGGTG
Organism: uncultured Dehalococcoidia bacterium; assembly: GCA_958296245.1. GTDB lineage: Bacteria > Chloroflexota > Dehalococcoidia > Lucifugimonadales. Next base: position 2,672,702 of record OY282458.1, on the reverse strand, counting down.
CGGCGCTACTTGGATGCGGGCTCGAACCCGCCTGACGGCGTCGTGGTCACGTACTATCTGGGCGAGCGGCCGGAGGGTGAGATCAAGCTGGTCTTTCTCGACGACCGCGGCAATGAGGTCGCGGCAGCGTCCAGCGCGCCGTCGGACCCGGGCGAGATCCGGCTGTCGACGCGGCAGGGCGCTAACCGGTACGTCTGGGACATGCGCTATCCGGGCGGCCTGAGGCTCCCCGACGACAGGATAGAGGAGCGCCCATTCCAGGGGCCGCTGGCGCCTCCGGGCGAATACCGGGTGCGTCTGGAGGCCGGCGGCGAGACCCACGCGCAGACATTCCGCATCCTGAGGGACCCTCGCGTCAGCGCCTCGGATGCCGACCTCCACGAGCAGTTCAGGATGCTAATCGAGATGCGCGACAAGCTCACGGAGTCTCAGCGGGACGTGCTCCGGTCACGGTCCGTCCGCAGCCAAGCCGACGAGTGGGTGCGGCGCGCCCGCGGCCTTCCGGGGTACGAGCGCCTGAATGAGGCCGCCGACGAACTGAAGGAGAGGCTGCTTGCGGTGGAGGACGAACTGACCGACCGGTCTGACCGTCCCTGGGTCACGCTGCGGAACAGGGGAAGCCTGTTCGTCAAGAAGCTGAACGGCCGCCTCGCCGACCTGATAGACACCGTGGCCATCTCGTACGCGGCCCCGCCCAAGCAGTGCTACGACGTATACGCCCTGCTCTCAGCCGAGATCGACTCCCGGTTGGCCCGCCTAAACGAGATCATGGACGCCGACCTGAAAGGCTTCAGGTCCGTCCTAGACGAGCTGGACGTCCCGCCCATCGCGCCCTAGAGGGGCGGCTTGGTCGATGGGCCGACGTGGTTGCGGCGGAGGAACTTCGCGTGTACTGGCGCGGGCCGGCGGGCAACAATATCTCAGGGGGCATCATGCGATTGACCAAGCAGCGGATTCTAGCTTCCGGCCTGATTCCCGTCTTGGCGCTGGCGCTCCTGGCCTGCGGAGGCGGTGAGGACGCCCCCTTCAGGATCGGCGTCATGGAATCTCTGACGGGCCCCGGCGAGACCTACGGCACGGTGGCAAGTCAGGGCAAGCAGATGGCCGCGGACGAGATCAACGCCGCGGGCGGCATCAATGGGCGCACGCTGGAGCTCATCGTCGAGGACTCCCGATGCAGCGCCGAGGACGCCGTACCGCTTACAACAAGCTGACCGACGTGGGCGGCGTGAAGATCATCCTGGGGACCACGTGCAGCGACGCCATGCATAGCGCCGCCCAGTTGGCGGAGGCGGACGGGGTGATCCTGTTCTCCGCACTGGCGAGCAACCCGGACATCGCCGACGCGGGCGACTACATCTTCCGTACCCAGGTCAGCGATTCGCAGGTGGGCATCGAAACTGGGAACTCTCTGTGGGCGGACGGGGTCCGCAAGCTGGCCACCATCATGGAGGAGACCCACTACGCCGAGGGGGTGAGGGACGCCTCGGTCGCTCAGTTCGAGAAACGCGGCGGCGAGGTTGTGGCCGAAGAGCGTTACGCATCCAACGTCACCGACTTCAGGCCGCAGCTCAGCAAGCTGATGGAAGCGGAGCCGGACGCGCTCCTGCTGGCGCCCCAGTCCGAATTCGCGGCTGGCGCCATCATCGGGCAGGCGCGGGAGGTGGGCTACGAAGGCCCAATCTACGCGGAAGCGGTGTCGCTGGGAACGACCGCCCTGGAAATAGCGGGCGACGCGGCAGCCGGCATGAAGGCCGTCATGGTTGACCTGGACCCGAATAACGAGAAGGCTCAGGAGGTCATAGCCAACTTCAGGAAGCGCCACACCTACGTAACGCTGCCGTGGCATCTGGCGTCCGCGTACGACGACGTCTACATAGCAGCCGAGTGCCTCAAGCAGACGAACGACGACCAGGACGCGGACGGCTTCCGCGACTGCATGTACGGCATCACCTGGAGCGGGGCGCTCGGAGACAACTACAGCTTCGACGCCAAAGGCGAGGTCGTGGGCCTCTCCATGTTGGTCGTGGAAGTCCTGCCCGCCGCCGAGCAAACGGAGGACAGAAAATACAAGGTGCTCGGACCGGCGCTGGGGCAGTAGGACCACTGCGTTGTCACGAGCCTTGTTCGTCCGAAACGTCCGAACAAGTAGCGTACGTGCGCTGCCGGAGTGAGTAGCCGCCGGAGGTGACCTCATTAGCGAACGACGGGATCGTTTCCGCGGCTGCCTGCTGGGGCTGGCGGCGGGTGACGCGCTGGGCACCACGTTGGAGTTCAAGCCGCCAGGCAGCTTCCAGCCGATCGACGACATGGTAGGCGGCGGACCGTTCGGACTGCTGCCCGGCCAGTGGACTGACGACACGTCGATGGCCCTGTGCCTGGCCGAGAGCCTGATCGCTTGCGGCGGGTTCGACGCCGGGGACCAGATGCGGCGCTACGTGCGTTGGTGGCAGGATGGCTACATGTCCTCTACAGGGTCTTGCTTCGACATTGGGAACACCGTCGTGGACGCGTTGTCGCGGTTCGACCAGACCGGCGGCCCCTATGCGGGCTCCACCGATCCGTACTCTGCCGGCAACGGCTCGCTGATGCGCCTCGCCCCGGTCCCCATGTTCTTTGCCGGCGATGCATCCGAGGCGATCGACCGCAGCGCCGAGAGCTCCAGGACCACGCACGGCGCCGATGAGGCGGTCGACGCCTGCCGCTACTTCTCCGGCCTGCTCGTTGGCGCGTTGAGGGGCGTCGATAAAGCCACTCTGCTCGCCGCGCGCTATTGCCCGGTCGAGGGCCTATGGGATAGAAGTCCGCTGACGGAGAAGATCGCCGCTATAGCAGACGGTTCGTTCAAGTATCGAGAACCTCCGCAGATCCAAGGAACGGGCTACGTCGTGGAGTCTCTGGAAGCGGCTCTATGGGCCTTCAACAAGGCTCAGGACTTTCGTCATGGGGCGCTTCTGGCCGTCAACCTGGGTCACGACGCCGACACGACAGGCGCCATATACGGCCAGATCGCCGGGGCGCACTACGGGGCCAGGGCCATACCGGCTGAATGGCTGGAGCGGCTCACAATGGCGGCGGAGATTGCGTCGATGGCCGACCGCCTGCGCGAACACGCCCGATAGTGCGGCGGCGCAACCCCTGCTTAATCGACCAGCCCCAGCTTCTTCAGGATCGCCTTCGTCTCGCGCTGGCGGACCTCGCCGGCGTCCGGGTTGGGAGTGCGGACGGCGGGCGTGGCGATCAGTCCCTGCCAGTACAGGGCGTACTTGCACACGGAGTAGGCGAAGGGGTCGAAGGTGCAGTAGTTCAGCAGCGGCAGCAGCCGGGTGTAGTACAGGTCGCGCGCCTCGTCCCACTCGCCCCGCTTGGCCAGATCGTGCAGCTTCACCTCGTCGCGCGGCGTCAGGGTCGCGCTCCCTGAGATGACCCCGTCAGAACCCATTTCGTACGATACGAGGCTCATCATGTCCCACCCGCAGAGTATCGGGATGTCCAGGAGCCTCTTGGCCTCGTAGGTCTTGTCCGGAACGCCGCTGATCTTTAGCCCGACTATGTTCGGTCTCTTCCGAGTCAGGGGGAGGATGTCGTCCTCGATGGACAGTTCGCCGCGCACGCCAAGATCGTATGGCATAACCGCGATCTTGTCGGAGGCCCGCAGAAAGTATTCGGCATTGTCGCCGTCGGTCGGCGGCCTGGACATCACGAAGTCGCAACCTGCCTCGGCGGCCCATCCCGCCAGGGTTAGCCCGTCGTCGAAGGAGGCGTTGATGACGCCGAACCCGACGGGCACGCGGCCGCCGACGTGCCCCGCCGCCACTTCCATGATGCGCCTGCGCTCCCGCATCGTCAGCACCTCGTACTCGCCGATCTTGCCGGCGGCAACCAGCGAGGTCGCGCCGCCGTCGATTACGTGGTCCACGACGCGGCAAAGGCTCTTCTCGTCCACCTCTCCCCTCTCGTCGAAGGGGGTCATTACCAGGCAGTTGACGCCTTTCAGGTCTACCATGTGAAGCTACACCTCCAGAATGATCTGCCGCATCAGGCCGAGCGCGCCCGTCATGTCATCAGCCCGCTATGCAAGGTCCCTGAGCTCCCGTTGCGTGACCAGCACCAGCCCGCATGAGCCTACCATGAGCGCGCCCAGTATGAACAACGTAGCCTGTCCTCCCAGCCAGTCCATTGCAGCGCCGGCCGGGAGGACGCCAAGAGGCATCAGCCCAACCACCATGGCGTACAGGCTCATGGTCCTGCCGCGGTACGCGTCTTCAGACCCCGACAGTAGGATGCTCTGACTCAGCACGCGGCGCCCCGTCTCGGCCACACCCAAGCCTACCATGAACGCCACGACTACGTAATAATCGCTCACCAGCGAGATCAGCAGCAGCACGACCCCGGAGGCCATACAGCTGACGATGAGCACCATCCCGCTGCGCCTCAGGGCCACCGACGCGAACGCCAGGGCCCCGATCAGCGAGCCGAGGCCCTCCATGCTGATCAGCACTCCGTAGGCGTCGGCGGTCCGTTTGTACACGTCCACGACGATGACCGGCAGCAGAAAGATGGTGGTGTGAACGAACAGGGTCGTCGCCAGCATCAGGGCCAATGAGGCTTGGAGCAGCCTGCGGCGCGCCACGTAGCGCAGGCCGTCGATTACCTCAGCGACCAACCGGGACATGGCCGCCGGCGCCCCACCCGGCGCGGGCCTGATCTGGGTGGTGGAGATGAACGCGGCGACGGTCATACCGAACGAGATGTAGAAGACGCCGTCGGGGTCAATCTCGGCATAGAGGAACCCGGCGGCGGCCGGGCCGAGTAGGGACGTGAAGCTGAACCCCGCGGCGTTCAAGGCCATGGCGTTACTCATTCTTTCAGGGCCGACCATCTTCGGAATGATCGACTGCCTGGCCGGCAGAAGGAAGGACATGGATACGCCATGGGCCAGGGCCGACGCCAGCAGATGCACCCACGTGATGGTGTTCGTCGTGATCGACAGCGCCACGAACAGGGACGTGCCCGCTACTAACGCCTGGCTGATCTGGATAACCCGGCGCCTCTCCAACCTGTCCGAGACGGCGCCGCCTACGGGTCCCAAGAATAGCATCGGCAGGGCTGCGCCCGCGCTGACCAGACCGAGCAGCCTTCCGGACCCGGTCAGCTCGTATACCAGGTATCCCCTGGCTATGAGTTCCATGCTCAGGGCGCCCATTACGAGCAGGTGGCCGAACCAGTGGAAGCGGTAGTCGCGGATCCCCAGGGCAGAAACCGACCTCCGCCAACCTGTAGGCTGAGGGGCAGCCGGGGCCCGAGTATGCGCCGCGGCTTTGGAGGTGGGCCTGACTCCGGCGGGCTGGGGCATGGGAATAGCCTTGTGCCAACTATCGGGGGCCGCGCGTCCCTGCGCCATCCGGGGCAAGGAGCGGGACACTCCGGGTCAGGTGATCGGGCCGGCTCCCCCGGGGCCTATCCCGGCATCCTGCGCCGTTGGGGGCTGCGTCATCCGGTGCGGCCCTCGCCTGCCGCGGCGACGGGAACGGCCACGTTGAGGAGTCTCAACGGCTCTTCTCCCACCACCCGGTAAGAGTGGATTGTGTCCCTTGGTACGAACACGAGGTGGCCCTCGCCGACGGTCTTCTCCTCAGTTCCAACCTTCATCGCCCCTTGGCCGCTCAGTATGTAGTACCACTGCTCGGCGTGGGGGTGAACATGGTCGCTTATCCAGCCGCCCGGCGCGTACTCGTAGGCTCCTATAGCCGTGGTCTCACTGACAGGCCCCGCCGCGCCGTCGGCGTTGCCCCGCAGGGCTACAAAGTCCGCCACCCTGACCAGATGTTGCCTGATCCCCGCCTCGGGATAGTCCAAGTCCACGTAGTGCGCGGTCTTCCACTTGGCGCCGGCAACGTCGATTATGCTCTTCACTACGTGAGCTCCTGCGGGTCCGGCGAACGCTGCGCCGGGACCCGGGCCAGCTTCTGGAAGCTCCGTACGCCCTCCTTGGGTTCGCCGAGGTTGCGGAAGTTCGTCCAAGCGACCTCGCCCAAGAAGATGCTGCCCTGCGAGTCCAAGCATATGCTGTGAGGGGCGACGAACTGTCCCGGAGCCAGGCCGAACCCGGCGCCCAAGCGCGCCAAACGCTCGCCGGACTTGTTCAGGACGGTGACGCGGGGGCCTATGTTGGGGACGATGCGGTTCACGTTCATGCCGGCCCCGAGCTCGCCCACGTAGACGTGCTGATCGGAGGAGATATGGATGGCGCAGGGGCGGTGGAGGTTCACCCACTGGTCCTGAAAGCCGCCGTTGGAGTCGAAAATCTGAATGCGGTGGTTCTCGCGGTCAGCAACGTAGACGTAGCCCTCGCTGTCGGTAGCTATGTTATGGACGATGTTGAACTCCCCGGGGTCGGTCCCGGGCCGCCCCCACGAGAAGAGCAGCTCGCCGTCGGGGGAATACTTGTGCACCGCCGAGTTGGCGTAGCCGTCGGAGACGTAAAGAGAGCCGTCCTTTGGATCAATTGCCACGTCGGTGCATCGGTTGAACGGGTGGCCGCTGTGCGGCTCGGCAGCCCTGCCCGACTCCCCGATGGTCATCAGTACCTCGCCCTCCGGCGTGCATTTACGGACCGTATGATCGAAGTCGTCCGTACAGAACAGAGCGCCGTCGGGCGCCAGAGTCAGCCCGTGCGCCCGCTTGAAGACGTCCTCGCCCCATGACGCCCGGAAGGCGCCGTTGCTATCGAAGACGATCATCGGGTGTTCGCCGCGATTGAAGGCGTAGACGCGGTCCTGCCCATCCACCGCCACCGCCGCGACCTCGTTCCACGAGTACCCTTCCGGCAGGCTCTCCCAGCCCTCTATTACCTCGTAGGTGAAATCACCGCTCCCGACCGTTACCGCGCTGACCATGGCAAACTCTCCTCAGTTCCGGGCAGGCCCCAAGATGCGCCCTGCCCGGCATTTGTACAAGGACGGGCAGGATTAGCCCCGCAGGGAGGCTACCACGAAACGGGCTAAAGAATCTATCTCAAATCCGAGTCGGTAACTGTTCAGTCTCTGTGAGCCAAACCGTGAAAGCTTCCCAAACCGTCATTCCGAACGCAGGGTCGCCTGCGCTGCTGCTGCTCTTTCCAGTTGCTTCAGGCAGACGCCTCTACAAGCGGTTCGATGGCGCTGACGTCGGTCTTGGAACGAGCCGCGTCCAGATCGTGCATCCGCTGGAGGTTCAACCAGAAGTCGGGGGTCATTCCCAGGGCCCGTCCGATTCGAAGCGCCGTATCCGCCGTGATGGACCTGCGGCAGTGGACGATGTCGTGGATGCGTATGGGGGGCACGCCTATCGCCTTCGCCAGGCGGTATTGGGTGATGTCCAACTCCTCCATAATCTCAGCCAGATGCTCTCCCGGGTGTATCGGTTCGGCGGCGGTCATAGGGCTTCCTCCCTCAGTGGTAGTCGGTGACTTCGATCTCCATCGCGCCCCGGTCCGTCCAGACAAAACACACGCGCCACTGGTCGTTGATGCGGATACCGTGCTGGCCTTCCCTGTCTCCCCGCAGGGCTTCGAGCCGATGGGAGGGCGGCGCCCGGAGGTCGGAGAGCGCGGCGGCCGCCATCACTCGCTGTAATCTCATTCGCGCCCGGCGTTGGACGTCGGCCGGGAATCGACGGACAGTTTGCCCAGCGAACAGCCGTTGAGCGTCGCCGCGTCTGAACCGGTTCACCGTTGGGAACATTAACGAGGCCCGTTAATAATGTCAAGGATAAATACGTTGATCTCGTTCAGATATACGTGAGACGCGGGTTGTGAGACTCTTCACCGCCCGCCTCGACGCGCGCCGCGTCAGGCGCGCCGCATTGGCTGCCGCCGGCGATAGGTCGCAACTCGCCATAGCCATTCTGCGGGGCCAAAGCGAAATCGGGTGAGCCACGCCCCCGACCACCACAACTGCACGGCCCAGACCGCCAGGACGAAAAGTAGTATCCCAGCTCGATTGACCTGAGTGTCGCCCAGCAGGACCGAGAATGTGAGAACCCCAAGAACACTCTGCATCAGGTAGTTGGTCAACGCCATCCGGCCGGCAGATCTGAGACGACGTTTCAGCCAATTATCGGGGCGCTGATTCCATAGAACGATCAAGCTCATGTATCCCAGAGACGCGGGAATGGTGCCGAGGTTGTTTGGAATGTTGCCGATGAAGGCCACGTCGTTTGAAAAGTCGTTCACGGCTACGAAGGCGACCCCCACAGCGGCCAGAGGCAGGCCGATCCCGATGCCGCCGATTGCAAACCTGCGATAGGTGCTGGGCGGCATGTCTCCGCTCATGAAGCCGAGCCGGTACAGGCCGGCGCCCATGATAATCATCCCCAGCCCTCGCATGAAGTAGCCGGACAGCGTCCCCAGGCCGAGTAGCTCATCCAGGTCGTCTATATCCCCGCTGGGTTCGGTCCATATTCCTGCCAGCGCCGCATCGCTCGAGTTGGCGGCGGACTGGAGCAGAAGGTCGTTGGCAACGGGCACGAAGAAGAGGACGGCGCCAACGGCGATAAGGGTCTTGGACGAAAGCTTCCTCATGGCAACGAGGAAAAGGGAGGAGACGGCATAGACCATCAACACGTCCCCGTCCCCGCCCCTCAGCAGTAAATGGAAGAAGCCGATGATGAGCAGCAGAGCGTTGCGCCAGAGGTTCAATAGCACCGCTCTGCCGCCGCGAGCCGCGGCCCTCTCGATGAACAGCATCACGCCGGCGCCGAACAGGAGCGAGAACAGCCCCATGAACTTCTGGTCGATGAAGATCTCGCCGAAGACCCCGACCGTCCAGTCCAGCCAGGTCTCCGATCCGCCTGCGCTGATGTTCAGGTAAGGGACGAACCCGAACTTGAAGCTGACGGCATTCATCAGCAGGATCCCCAGCACCGCCGCGCCGCGGATGAGGTCGAGACTGGTTATCCTCGTAGATTCCGCTACCGGGCCAGAACCGGACCCCCCGTCACCGTTCGATTTCCCTGGTCCTGTATTGTGGATGATGTCTCTCTTCACCTGGCGCCGCCGACGTAAACCCCAACGTGAGGGGCCTCGAGGCCTTGTAAGTTGTTCCCGCTACTCCCCAAGCCGGAACTCCCCCTCCCAGATATGGTTGAAACCGCCCTCCACGGGGACGTACTGGCCGGTGCTGATGCGGGCAATATCATAATCAGGGAGAGCCACCGTCGCCGTACATCTCCCGTCGAATACTCCGCCGAACCAGTAGAACTCGAAGTCCAGGTTGTCGAAGCCGTGCTGCTGGCGATGGTCGGGGATAGCGTTCACGTCAACCGGATACAGGGCGAGGAAGAACATCGCCTCCGTGTCGGCCGGCGCGCACGGCTCCTTGACGTAGACCAGTGTGTTTTCGCTGAGATAAACGTCGAAGTCGGAGCTGATTGCCGGCTGGCTGTCTCTGACTAACCGGGACAGATGATTGAGACTGCTAAGGTAGTCGGCTATGGCGCGGGCTTCCGCTTCGCCAATGCCGGATGGCGGCATGGACGTGCCCGGGGCAAACTGCTCCGGGTCGGTGAGAAACCGCGTGATGCTGTCCCGCGTCCAGACGACGTCCAACGAATCGAACGCAGCCGAAAATCGGTAACCTTCGACCTCGCCCGCTCGCCGCCCGATTACGCCGACGAGGTGCGGACCGGGGCCGTGCAACTCGACGTTCAGGTTGTGACAAACGTTGCAGTGCAGGCCGAATAGCTGGTCGCCTGCCGCCGTGTCCGTACCCGGGTCTCCCTTACCGGACGGAGCTGCCGTACCCGGGTCTCCCGCGCCCGGTGAGTCCGTCGCCGCATCGCCGTCGCCGGACTCGCAGTCGAGCGAGTAGATGTCGCGGCGATTCCGAGATTCCTCATCGCAGTACCTTGGGGAACGACTCAGAAAATGAACCCGCGGTCCATCGCGCAACAGGGCTATGCGTCCGTCCGGCATGAACGTCAGGTCTCGGATGCGGTAGCCGACTTCAATCTTCTCGACGTACTGCACGTCCGTCCCGTGACGGCGGACTCGGAAGAGGGATTGATCTTTCAGCGAAGCAATCAGCAGATCGTCTTTCCACAGGGGGAAATGCCGCTCGTCGTTGACGGCGATGGCGGACAGGGCCGGCGACGGGACCCAGGCGAATACCGGGCGCCGGAAACCGTCGTGCCGGCCCACCTCCTCGTCCTCCATGTTCTGGGGAGCCACACCGCCATATTCAACTCCGTAGGAGACCAGGGGCCAGCCATAGTTCCCCCCTCGCTCCAGCAGGTTCAACTCGTCCCCGCCTTGCGGCCCGTGTTCCGGCGCCCAGAGGTTGCCGTCCGCATCCCGCGCCAGCCCCTGTGGATTGCGGAAACCTCTAGCTAGCACCTCCGCCTCTCCTGTTTCGATGGCAATACGAAAGAGTTTGCTCATATCCAAGGCGGGATCAAATGGCGGTCGATTCCACCATCCACTTACTCCGAGGTCCCCGATTATCGCCAGCAGGTGGTCCGCACCGTCCGTCAACATCTTCCCGCCTGCCTGATGCCCTGCGAAGTCGATAAGGGGCAGGCAGGGTTCTGCGTCGAATATCGTCCTCCAATCCGGCAGGACCGTGACGCGCTCTTCGTCTCGTAGAATCGCCGTGGACGACAACCTGAACCGGATGCACTCGCCGGTAAAGTAATAGTGCGTTGCGTACAACTCGTAACGCCCTTCCCCAAGCTCCTTCAACAGAATATCTGCAACTCGAAAGTCATTCGGAGTGAAACGCTGGTCACCGTAATCCTCATGCTCCTCAAGAGACGTTTCATTCATCGGAACGTTGCCGTCGAGATATTCCACAGCCCCGTCCCGGAAGACCATGGCAAACCGTCCCTTCGGCATAACGACGAGCAGGTCGTCACCCATGCTTGCAATGGCTCCCCCGTGCCCGTCGAAATCTTCGAGTCTGACTGAATAGCTCTCGAGCGCGTACAGATGAGTGGTGAGAGCCGGTCCTTCTTCGGGAGTGGATGTCGTCACAGGCGTGGGCGTCACAGGTGTGGGCGTCACAGGTGTGGGCGTCACAGGCGTGGGCGTCACAGGCGTGGGCGTCACAGGTGTGGGCGTCACAGGTGTGGGCGTTACAGGTGTGGTCGTCACAGGTGTGGGCGTCACATCTGGGTTCCCAGAGCAGGCGACTGCGAGAACTCCAAGCAGGACGAGCGCGATAGGCCACAACGCGGCCTTCTTATAGCGCACGGTCAGGGCGCGCCAGGGATTGTTCAGTCCGAGGCCTTGCAAGTTGTTCCCGTTACTGTTCAAGGCGTATCTCCCCCTCCCAGATATGGTTGAAACCGCCCTCCACGGGGACGTACTGGCCGGTGCTGATTTTGGAAATAGCGTACTTAGGGAGAGGGACCGTCGCCGTACATCTCCCGTCGAATACTCCGCCGAACCAGTAGAACTCGAAGTCCAGGTTGTCGAAGCCGTGCGGCTGGCGATGGTCGGGGAGAGCGTTCACGTCAACCGGATACAGGGCGAGGAAGAACATCGCCTCCGTGTCGGCCGGCGCGCACGGCTCCTTGACGTAGACCAGCGCATTTTCGCTGAGATAAACGTCGAAGTCAGAGCTGATTGCCGGCTGGCTGTCTCTGACTAACCGGGACAGATGATTGAGACTGTTAAGATAGTCGGCTATGGCGCGGGCTTCCGCTTCTCCAATGCCGTGTGACGACATGGACGTGCCTGGGGCGAACCTCTCCGGGTCAGTGAGAAACCGCGTGATGCTGTTCCGCGTCCAGACGACGTCCAACGAATCGAACGCAGCCGAAAATCGGTAACCCTCGACCTCGCCCGCTCGCCGCCCGATTACGCCGACCAAGTGCGGACCGGGGCCGTGCCGCTCGGCGTTCAGGTCGTGGCAGGTGCTGCATTGCACACCGAATAGCTGATCGCCTGCCGCCGTGTCCGTGTCCGGGTTTCCGCTACCGGACGGAACGGCCGGCCCCGTGTATTCCGTATCCGGTGAGTCCGGCGGCGGCAATGCGGGGGCGGACTCGCAGTTGATCGAGTAGACGTCGCGGCGATTCCGAGATTCCTCATCGCAGTACCTTGGGGAACGGCTCAGGAACGTAACCTGTGCTCCATCGCTCAACAGGGCCATGCGTCCGTCTGGCATGAACGTCAGGTCTCGGATACGGTAGCCGACTTCGATCCGCTCGACGTACTGCACGTCCGTCCCGTGACGGCGGACTCGGAAGAGGGATCGATCTTTCAGCGAAGCAATCAGCAGATCGTCTTTCCACAGGGGAAACTGCTTCTCGTCGTTGACGGCAATGGCGGACAGGGCCGGCGACGGGACCCAGGCGAATGCAGGCCGCAGGAAGCCATCATGCCGGCCCACCTCCTCATCCTCCATGTTCGGGGGAACCTCACCGCTATATTTAACCCCGTAGGTGACCAAGGGCCAGCCATAGTTGCCTCCCCGCTCCAGCAGGTTCAACTCGTCGCCGCCTCGCGGCCCGTGGTCCGGCGCCCAGAGGTTGCCGTCCGCATCCCTCACCAGCCCTTGTGAGTTGCGAAAACCGATGGCCAGCACCTCCGCCTCTCCTGTTTCGATGGCAATACGGAGGAGTTTGCCCAAGTGGACGTCAGGATCGAACGTCGGTCGCCCTCGCCATCCGTCTATCCCATGGCCCCCGATTATCGCCAGCAGGTGGTCCGCGCCGTCCGTCAACATCTTCCCGCCTGCCTGATCTCCTGTGAAGCCGATGAAGCCGAGAAGGGGAAGACAGGGTTCCGCGTCGAATATCGTCCTCCAGCCCGGCAGGATCTTGACGCTCTCTTCGTCCCGTAGAATCGTAGTGGACGACAACCTGAACCGGATGCACGTTCCGGTAAAGTAATGGTGTGTAGCGAACAACTCGTAACGCCCTTCCTCCAGTTCCTTCAACAGAATATCGGCGACTCGAAAGGCACTTGGATCGAAAGTTGGGTTATCGTAATCCTCATGCTCCTCAAGAGACGCTTCATTCATCGGAACGTTGCCGTCGAGATATTCCACAGCCCCGTCCCGGAAGACCATGGCAAACCTTCCCTTCGGCATAACGACGAGCAGGTCGTCACCCATGTTTTCAATGGCTCCCCCGCGCCTGGTGAAACGTTCGAGTCTGACGGACTCGCTCTCCAGCGCGTACAGATGAGTGGTGAGAGCCGGTCCCTCTTCGGGAGTGGAGGTCGTCACAGGCGGGGGCGTCACAGGTGTGGGCGTCACAGGCGGGGGCGTCACAGGTGTGGGCGTCACAGGCGGGGTCGTCACATCTGGGTTCCCAGAGCAGGCGACTGCGAGAACTCCAAGTAGGGCGAGCGCGATAGGCCACAACGCGAAGCGGAACAGGTGCCGACAGAACGCTGCGCGCTGAACCGGCGCATCTTCGTGCGGCCTTCTGCCCCCCCCCCCGTACTTATGTTCTTATAGCACACAATCAGGGCGCGCCAAAGATTGCCCGGGGTAGAGGGGTTGTGCTGCCGAGTCATGCGATGCCCGTCATGCGGAAGCTGCGTCCCTTCGCGTCCGAATGAGAAACGCAGACATGGCTTCGTCCGCGTGTCCGATGCGGACAGCGGCGTTTCCCATGGCGTGCGACAGCCCGGGGACACCTACCGGCCGGCCGCGGTGGCTGTCTGCCTTCCCGTGGTGGGCCTAAGTGTACTGTACTGCGAACCTTTCGGCGGGAGGTCAAGCTGTAATGCTCCCGGAGCAAGTGGTGCCGTTTGGTGGTGTCCCATTGTTGTTCAGTGTAGCAGGGGAGATGGGGCACGTGTCGGTGACGCAGAACTGGACAGGAGATCAGACAGGGCTCGACCGTGTAGGTAAGTGAAGTAGGTGGGAAACGCCTCTCCAACCAAGTTACGGATAAGATAGAGTGTTCTGCCCTCCTTCGCTCGTGTCCAGTCGTAGAACCTTGGGACGGTCTGCAAGTCGGCACACTCCAAGATGCTGAGGACTCTGTTCTCCCAGGGATGAATCTTGAAGTCGCTGCCTACGTGGCTTGAATTGGTGGTTATGGTATACGCGGGTCTTACAGGATTCATTCGTCTGTAGCTTGAGTGGAACCCCCTGATTAGGGCCGGTCGCCCGTTTCTTTCAACGTAGGGTCTATTGCGCATTACGACGCCGCAAGCAGGGCATAGTATCAAGCTGGTGTCGACCTGTTGCCTACCGCACGACGGGCAGGTGTCGTTGTCGTAGGCACTGCGCCCTGAGTGTGCCGGTATTTCACTGACCTGTTGATATCGGTCTGGCCCATACGCGGGAACAAAGTGCAAGGGGTGAGTCCCGCGTGCGTCATCCTTGGATCTTGCGTCCAGCGGTTCGTACTCCATGGCCTCCAACCACTCGCGAATACTCACCCACGGTAGCACTCCATTGTTTGACTGCTCAGCGTGAGTTGGACGCGGCAATGGGGTTGGATTTCGGGATAGCATCGACTCCGGACACGTCTCGTCCTTGTGTACCGCCACGATCAGGGCACGCCTTCTGACCTGGGGGATACCGTAGTCGGCCACGTTCACCACGTTAGGGAACACTTCATAGTCCTGTAGGCGGTCGCGGAGCAGGTCAACCACCTGGCCCTCGGCCCCATCGTACTCGACGTTGAGCGTCAGAATCTGACGAACGTTTTCGACGACGATTATCCTCGGCTCCAACAACTGGGCAAGTGGAATGACCTCTAGCATAAGCCGGTTCTTTTCTTCCAATGCCTTCGCTTGCGGGGTCTGCCGCTTGCCCCTGCTGGGATTCGAGCTACTCATGCCCTGGCATGGGGGAGTAGCCATCAACAGGTCCAGACGCCGGGACGTAGATCGGCAATAGGCAGCCGCGATCTCGTCATGGCTGACGCGGACATCGCGAACAAGCCACGTGGACGACGGGAAGTTGTCGGAACCAATGGCGGCTCGCCTCTGGTCCATCTCGACCTGGACGAGGAACTGGAACCCGGCCATCTCGTACCCCAGGTCACTCAAACCAGCCCCTGAAAACAGGGAAATGGCAGTCCAGGGAGCTGCCGCCGCTGGCCTATCCTGTAGTATGAAGTCGCGGAGCGGCTGACTAGACACCATCGTCTCCCACAACGAAGGTAGTTCTCTTTGGGAGCGCTCCCCGTATATGCGGAACCAGGCGGTCGATGGTCAGTGCGAGTGCCGTCTTGGTTCTAACGTCGTGCTCTGGAATACGAAACACTGTCCAGCCGGCGTCTGTTAGCTCCTTCGTGAATCGAAGGTCTCGTTCTCTGTTGGCGCTTATCTTATTCACCCAGAACTCGCCGCTCAATCCCGAGTGCTTGCGGCATTTGGGGCAACCGTGCCAGAAGCACCCGTCAACAAAGATGACGATCCGTCTTCGAGGGAATACCATGTCAGGATTTCCAGGAAGCCGCTCGCCTCTGACGGATTTATAGCCTTCGTGAGTGAAGTACCGTGCCCCTCGACGCCATAGTCCTGAAGCTAAGGCTCGCTCAGGACCGGTTCTTCCCCGGTTATGCGCCATGGCAAGATAGCGCTGGCGGGGGGCCATAACGTCCATTGGACTATGCATTACTTCACGTTTTTGTCTCGTCTTCTCGTTTGACTATGGAACCTCCGCTAGATCGCGTAACCTCTAACCAGCCAGTGTGAAGTAGCTTGGTGTTTTCTATTACGCTGCCCCACGTTTGGAAATCGAGCTTGACCTCTCTGACTTGCTCCAAGCTCCTTCTGGTCCTGTCCGCTCTCTCAGTGTATCCATTGGCGATCATCAAGCCATTGAGCGATGGTGGAGAAGTGTTTCGATTGTAGCCTGCATAGACCCCAAGCACGTAGGAATGGAACTTGTGCACCTCGTTTTCACTCACCCGATGAGTTTTACCATTGGATTTCATACCTCTCTTTATTTCAACGATCAGGATTTCGTCCAAGGGGGCTGGCGCTTTAGGTTTTAGAATGAACAGAAAGTCGAGCCTCTGACCTGTTTCTTGATCTAGAGTAGGCTTATATCGTTCTTGCAGATCATCAAGGTCCACTTCGTCGCCTAGAAGACTCCATCTCGGATCAAGAATCCAGGGGAATTCTCGGATGACGTTATGAATCTCTGGAACTTCCGTAGCTCCAGCCTTAATTGCCGCATCGAGCCGTTCAATTGTCTTAAGTCGAGCCTGAATTAAGCTATAGTTCTTTCTAGCATCGATCAATGAAAACTCTCTGACGAGTCCCCAAAAGTTGCTTTGGAACCCCTCGTCCTCATACTGGACACGCTCCATGAGTTCCCGAACCGCCTTGTCATTAAACCCGTTGATTACTTCCACCATGAAGTCGTGGACATCTTCAGGGTCGGGGTCTCCGATTTTAGCGGCCCTAATCGCAATGTCACCTAGATGCCGTTGCTCAGTCTTGGTGAAATCTTTAAGCAGTTCTGTTAAGTCCGGGGTTTGAATTGACTTCGCAGCTTTCTCTTGACGCTTGTCCTGTCGCTGGGACAGAGCCCAATCCAGCCTGAGCCGGCCCCACTGAAGCACTTCCTGCACCCTGTCATCCTCCAGCTGCAGCTGGTCACGGTTCGTTTGGATCAGATCGTCCTCGACATCTGTGCCAGTATCCAACCAGTCAGCGACTACTTCTCCAACTACGTACTCTTGTCCAAGTTGACCTCGCACTCCTTGAGCGCGTTCAAACATAAAGGGTCTTTGTAGCAGCTTCCCGCGTCCCAGGATAGAAATACCGCGCAAGTATTCAGCTTCAAGAGGCTTAGGCGTAAAACCGATCCACCATCGGACTTCTTTGCCATTAAGGAGATTCTCAGTTCCCCACCCATCAACTCCAACTTGACCTAAGTACCCGGCAGGTTGTCCATCTTTCGGAAACCGGAACTCCAGGTCCATGTCGAACCGTTGGAGCTGCTCCCCATTGATAAACACTCGCATAACAGTCTGGTCTATCGCAAAGCGCCGGGACATTGACTTCATGAACTGGTCTTCAGAGATAGCGCGCTTTAGACGCAGTCTGGAAAGCCGAATTCTGGTTCCATTAGAGAGAAGCGAATGATCTGCCGAATAGAGGGGTTCTTGCCCGGTAGTTTCCTTGACTTCACAGTCTGTCCCGGGGTCCGCCTTTCTGATTTCGTCGTAGTCAAGCCGGAATGACACTGCTTGTCCTTGTCGGACTGTGTAGCAATCGAGAATTTCTGCTGTCCCGAAAGCCGCGAGCTTGCCTATTCCCTTCCGGCCGTGAACTGGCCGGCCGCCTTGAGTTTGTCCTTTGTCCTGAAGCCGTCGCTTCCGACCGACTATCAGGTATTGCGACTGCGCTTGTTCCCTCGTCATCCCATGACCGTCATCTAGGACTTCTATTGTGCCGCCTGTGCTCCAAGACTGTCCAAATGGAATTCTGACCCACACGTTCTGGGCATCCGCATCCCACGCATTGGAGATAAGCTCTGCTACGGTGGCCGTCGCACTCGGATACAGTTGGGCACCTAACTGTTCGATTAGTGCACCAATGAACTTCAGCTTGAGTGGTTCTTCACCCATCATCTCCCCCTAAAAAGCCTTGTGCGAAACGTTCGGGCATCTGTGTGTTCCATCACCTCAGCCCCCAACCTGCTGAGCTAGGGCCACTACGAGGTCGTTGTGCTGAGCCGCCGTCTCTGCGGTTGGCCTGCGTTGAGATGATGGAAAGAGCGACAGTACCAGCATCCTACCAGCGTTCAGAGGGTCGCGCGAGTCGCGGGGGATACGCATGTTGTCGATGCCGCGCGCCGGGCAGACGACCACGGGTTGGGCGCCTCTGAGCAGCAGGCGCAGGCATTCCTTCTCCATCGGCGTTTGGAATCCGCCTATGACGGGGACTCCGGCGCCACGCATGGCTCTGGCGGGGTCGTAGGTCTTGAGGATGAGGTCGCCGGGGCAGCGGTTGGAGCAGAAGCAGGGCGGTCAGCGGCTCTTCCAGCAGCCGCATACTTGCCAAGGTAGGCCGTCTCCGGCGGCAGTGGAACCGTGGCCTCCATAACCGTCACGCTAGCTTCCTATTCTTCTACGAGGTCCGCCAAGACTACGACCGGCAGGTCTTCTCGACGCGGCGGCGACCGCTGTCATTGCTCGCGATGGTGACTCTTCCATAGGGGGAGCGGACGCCGCTGAGGTCATCCTAAACGGCGTAGTTATGAGTATGGGACACGGTGGTGGGCGATAGAGGACTCGAACCTCTGACCTTCTGTGTGTAAGACAGACGCTCTAACCATCTGAGCTAATCGCCCTCGCCCGGCTCCGGAACGTCGACGCGGCGAAGTCTCTGATTGAGGAAGCGCGCTTGGCGGGACTCGAACCCACGGCCTCAGCCTCCGCAGGGCTGCGCTCTATCCAACTGAGCTACAAGCGCTCGAATCGAAACCGTCTTCGCCCGGAACAGTTCCGTGGTGCCGAAGGTGGGATTTGAACCCACACACCCGTAAGGGTACTACGTCCTGAACGTAGCGCGTCTGCCGTTCCGCCACTTCGGCACGTCCGCATTGGCAGCGGACCCCGGCTCGGTGACCGGGATGCCCGCGCAGTGCTCGCCGGCTTGTCCCCTCTGAACGCCGTTCCATACCCGGACTTCTGGTGGGCGGTCGAGGGGTCGAACCTCGGACCTCTTGCGTGTGAAGCAAGCGCTCTAACCACTGAGCTAACCGCCCGGCTGGCCAGCGGGCGATGGGTCCTCAAGACTGGCTGATATGGCAACGACAGGGTTCGAACCTGTGACCTAGCGCTTATGAAGCGCCCGCTCTGCCACTGAGCTACGTTGCCTCCCCTCGTGAGCCCGCTTTCGCCTGGCAGGATTGATGATAGCGAACGCCCGTGGGCGTGTCAAAGTACCTGGAAGCAGCGTAACTGCGTTGACACAGAAGCCCGTGTCTCCTACCATGGATTGAGGCCGTGCTAGGCGGGGAGTTAGCGGTGTCCTGTACCCGCAATCCGCTACAGCGGGGCTGAATCCCTCCCGGAGGTCTCGTTCGGGGTGCCTCTGCCGCTTGAAGGCGGTGTTGAGGGCCGGGTCCTACGCGGCGGAATTCTGCGAACCCCGTCAGATCCGGAAGGAAGCAGCGGTAAGCAGTCGCGTTCCGGGCGCCGTAGGTCAGCCTGGCTTGAGCCGCTTCCTGCCGGTACGCATTCCCGAGCAGATCGAATCGGAGGTGCACGGCCTTGTCCTGGGCTATTGCTGCCCGCGCCGATCGCTCGTCCGCAGGCGCCATGACGCTGTCCGCCCCGGGCGAGCCGCCGCCCCGGGCCAGCAAAGCCTTGGGCCAACACTTCCTGATAGACTCCCGGGTGCGGCGCCGGATCCTTGCGGCAGCCGACCTTGCTCCCGGCGACTTGGTCGTAGAGATCGGGCCGGGGCGAGGGTTCCTGACGAGATCCCTGGTGCGGCAAGCCGGCAAGGTCGTCGCCGTCGAGTTGGATGAGACGCTGGCCGGAAGGCTATCGGATGCCTACTCGACCCAGCCCAACGTCGAGATCGTCGCAGCCGACGCCAGAGGCATGGACATAGGCTCCCTCGTTGGGCGCTCCGAATATAAGGTGGTCGCCAACCTGCCCTACTACGCGGCAAACCCCATCTTGCGGGGCTTCTTGGAGGCTGACCGAAAGCCCAGTGTGATGGTGGTCATGCTTCAACGCGAGGTTGCAAAGGTCATCACGGCGGAGCCGGGTAAGATGGGCCTCTTCTCCGTGGCGGTCCAGGTGTACGGCAGGCCGCGCATGGTGTGCAGCGTGCCGCCCAGAGCCTTCAAGCCGCCCCCCAAGGTCACCTCAGCCGTCGTTCGCATCGACGTGTACCCGGAGCCCTCGGCCCGGCGCGGGGTCGGGGAGGGATTCTTCCGGTTGGTGAGAGCCGGGTTCAGCGCACCTCGGAAGCAGATACGCAACTCCTTGAGCGCGGGCCTGCAATCGAGCCCGGCGGCAGTTGACGCCATGCTGCTGGAGTCGGGCATCGAACCCAGGCGCCGCGCGCAGACCCTGACGATCGAGGAGTGGCGCCGCTTGTACTGCGCCTCGCGGAGGCTGGCCGAGGTCCCCTTCCGACCACCAACGGAGGCCCCGAAATAAGAAGCCCGCCCACACTTCCCCCGCCGGACGCCTCGCGAACGTACAGGCCAAGGTGGTTGACGTGGGCGCCGTTCTTGGTCCGGCCTCCGGCGCTGACTCAACGTCAATGGCGCGTCCTGCTGCTGCTGGCTGCCGCGTCAGTCTTCGACCGGTACGACCTCGGCATACTTCAGCTTGCGCTCCCATACATCCGTGAGAGTCTGGACATCACCGAGGGGCAGCTGAGCAGCTTGGCCGCGCTCATAAAGCTCGGCGCTCTCCTGTCCTTCATCATCATGTTGGCGGCGGACCGCTGGGGGCGCAGGGACACCCTTATCGTGGTAGTCCTCGGCTACACCCTTCTGACCGGAGCGACGGCCTTTGCCGCCTCCCCCTTCGCATTCGTCGCCCTCCAACTGCTCGCGAGAGCGTTCATTACCGCCGAGGTGCTGCTCGCAGCGGTGATAATAGCCGAGGAGTTCCCAGCCGCCAAGCGTGGCTGGGGAATCGGCGCCCTGCTGGCCCTTTCGACTATGGGCGGCGGCTTGGCCGCGCTGCTCTTCTCCATGATCGACGTACTCCCCTTCGGGTGGAGGACACTCTACGTAATCGGGTTAGTCCCGCTGCTCTTCATCGCCTGGCTGAGGCGGAGGATGCCCGAAACCGATCGCTTCGCGCAACGCCAGGCCGCGGCGCGCGGCGATGGACTCAAAGCAGTGCTGAGACCCGCGGCGAGGCTCGCGAGCGACTATCCCGAACGATTGGCCGCCGTAGCCGGCCTCATCTTCCTGTTCAATTTCGCGGGCGGAGCGGCGTTCTTCCTGGACCCGAGCTACCTACAGGAGAAGCATGGCTGGCAGCCGTGGCAGGTCTCGGTACTCCTCACGTCCGCGGGCGTGGGCGGTCTGTTCGCCAGCACGCTGACCGGGATTCTGGGCGACCAGATTGGCCGCAAACGGGTGCTTGCCGTCTGCGGCGCTGTGCTCCCCCTGGCGATCATCGCGTTCTACAGCGGGTCCGGGGTGGTGGTGCTGGCGGTGCTGTGGGCGGCTATGGCGCTGGCCGCCCTTGGCGTGAGCGTGACGATGCTGACCGTCGGCGCCGAGATATTCCCCACCTCATACAGGTCCACGGTCTCGGGAGCGCGGACGGTTAGCGGTACTCTGGGCACGGCGCTGGGACTGGCGGCGCACGGCGCGCTGTATGGTGTAATAGGCTCTCAGTGGACGGCCATCAGCTTGCTGGCCGTCCTGATGCTTGCCAGTCCTCTTCTGGTAGTCTACGGTCTACCCGAGGGCAGCGGCAAAATCTTAGAGGAGGTGGCGCCAGAGCGGTGAGTATGCCGGAATCGCTGACTATCAACGCCTATGCGAAGGTCAACCTCACACTCGAGGTGCTGGGCCGCCGCGCGGACGGATACCACGAGATCGCCAGCGTCATGCAGACGGTCGACCTCCATGACGTTGTTGAGCTCACACCGGCGGATGACGTGACGTTGGAATGCGACCGGCCCGAACTGGAAACACCGGACAACCTCGCCCTGAAGGCGGCAGCGAAGCTGAGAATGGAGGCCGGCGTGCAGGCAGGGGCCCACGTCAAGCTGCGGAAGGCCATTCCGATAGCCGCGGGCCTGGGCGGCGGCAGCAGCGACGCTGCGGCGACGCTGCTGGGACTGAACCGGTTGTGGGGGCTTGGCATGTCGGCCGATGACCTGACCCCGCTGGCTGAGGCTCTGAGCTCCGACGCGCCGTTCTTCCTCCGAGGCGGTACGGCTATGGTCCAGGGGCGGGGCGAGCGCGTGCGCCCCCTGCCGGGGATCAACCTCAAGTGGATGCTGATCGTCGCTCCCGCAATAGAAGTCCCCAACAAGACGGCGGCGCTCTACTCGGCGTTACCCCAGTCCAGTTACACCCCAGGCCGACTGACCCGTAAGCTCGAAGCCCGGATCCGGGGAGCCGGAGACGTACCCCCCCAACTACTGTTCAATGCCTTCGACGACGTGGCCGAGGAGACGTACCCCGGCATCTTGGAGTACCTGAATACCCTGTACGCCCTGGGGGCCAAGGAGGTGCATCTGGCTGGCAGCGGCCCCTCCATCTACACGCCTGTACCCAGTCGGGAGCAGGGCACGGCAATCCGGCTCCTCCTGAAGCAGAGATACGGATGGGCGGCTCACCTGGTGTCCCCCTGGCATCCCGAGGCCGGCGCGCCGTGACCTACGTATTGGCCGGCACGTTCGGGGGTGTCCTGATGGCGTCGCTTTCGACGACCTTGGGCTCGCTCATGCTGTTCTTCCTTACCAAAGACCCGCCGCACTGGTTCACCGCCCTTTCGGACCGGCTATCCCCCATGCGGATGACCATGGGGCTGATCATCCTCGCATATCCAACGTGGACGGTATTGGGCGTCATGCTCGGTATTCTGTACTGGGCGAGCGCCAAGGCGGCGCCCACAGGGGGCGCAGGCAGCCCGAACCTGATGTTCACGGTACTGGTCGTGGTTGCCGCCGCCGCGGCGGTCACGCCCTTCTTGGTGCTGCTCAAAAGGGTGGTGGCCGGATTTGTTGCGCTTGCTCTCTGCTTCGCCGGCGTGTTCGGCTGGTTGGTGCCGCACGTAGCCGTTCAGACTTGGTGAGGGCGCAGGCCGGGATCTTAGTGTGGCGCGGGCGAGATGTTGCCGTGTGGCGCGGGCGAGATGTCGCCGGGAGAGGCCCCGGGTACTTTGTGATAAACTAACCGACTACGCATTAGCACGCCTCTTCTACTTCCGGTGAGCCCTCTGGAGACGCAGGCCACGTTCCCCGGTCAGGATATCCAACCGTCGCCCTTGGACGACGTGTGGATAGCGCTCGACCTGGAAACCACGGGTCTGGATCCCGACAGCGACGAGATCATCGAGGTCGGCGCGGTCAAGTTCCAGGGTGGGAAGGTGCTGGACACCTTCCAGTCCTTCGTCAACCCTGGACGCTCCTTGAGCAGCTTCATTACGCGATACACAGGCATCAGCCAGCGGGACGTCGACGGGGCCCCTCCGTTCTCATCTGTTGGCGACGAGCTATCGGGGTTCGTCGGAACGACGCCGATGGTGGGTCATAACCTTCCTTTCGACCTCTCCTTCTTGGCCGTGAAAGGGCTGAGACCGTCCGGCCCGGTGTGCGACACATGGGACATGGCATACGTCCTGATGCCGGAACAGCGCGAGTACAGCCTTTCGAAATTGGCCGCTGCCCTCGGTGTCTCACATCCAAAGCCTCACAGCGCCCTTGATGACGCTGAGGCCGCCCGAGGAGTCTTCCTGAAGCTGGCGGAGATGGCTTCGGAACTGGACGTCCTGACGCTGGCCGAGATGGAGCGGATGGCGTCCCGGTCCTCCTGGGTGCTCTCATATTTCCTACGGCGCATGGGGTTGAGCATTGCTGCCGACGGGGCTTCGAAGCCGTCGGGCGTTGACTCGACGGGATTCGACGTCATGGCGGTGCGTGAGCGGCTTATGCACGCCCCCGCCCTCCGGCCCAGCAGCACGCCGGGGAAAGTGGACCCGGACGAGGCGGCGGCGCTGCTCGAGGCCGGGGGGGCCCTGTCGGCCAGCATGACCGAGTTCGAACCCCGAGAGGAACAGGTCGCCATGACCAGAGCAGTCGCCGAGGCGATCAGCGACGGCAAGCGCCTGATCGTCGAGGCCGGCACGGGAGTGGGAAAGTCATTGGCCTACCTGCTGCCGGCCGCAATGTACGCCCTCAGAAACGGCAAGCGCGTCGTCATTTCGACGAACACGATCAACCTGCAAGAACAGCTCCTCAACAAGGACGTTCCCATCGCTGCCCGGGTGGTGTCCGGCGCCGCGCCGGGGGAACTCAGCTACTCACAGCTCAAGGGGCGCGCCAACTACCTCTGCCTGAAGCGCTGGGCGCATATGCGTTCCAGCCCTAGCCTAACGGACGACGAAGCCCGGGCGCTTTCCAAGGTCTTGGTCTGGCTACGGGATACCTGCACGGGTGACCGAGGGGAGATCAACCTGTCACGCGGAGGACCGCGGGCGCCTTGGGATAGGGTGTCGGCCCAGGGCGCCCGTGACTGCGCGGGGGTCCGCGGGGTGTGCTTCTTACGGACGGCCAGAGACCGAGCGGCGGCGTCACACCTGGTGATCGTGAACCATGCCCTACTGTTGACCGACCTCGTTGTAGGCGGGACCCTGATACCGAGCTACGACGTCCTGATCGTGGACGAGGCCCAACACCTGGAGGACGAGGCAACTAAGCAACTCGGTTTCGAAGTCGGACGCCGCACCTTGTACGACCACTTCGACGAGCTTGACGGCGATCTGGGACTCCTCGGGAGAACGGTAGCCGCTCTGCGCGGCTCCGAAGCGTCCCAGTCGCGCAGGGAGACCGTCGAGACCGCCGCCGCCGGGATCGCCGGGATGTTGCCCTCCCTTAGAGACTCCGCCGCAGGACTGTTCGGGGTGATGGGCGCCTTCATCGACGCCAGCGGCGGCCAGGACCCCCAGTTGAGAATCACGCAGTCCACCAGGAGCCAACCGGCTTGGTCCGACGTCGAGACGCAGTGGGAGAACCTCGACGTTGGCCTGGCGCGGCTCGGGTCCGAGCTCGACGGCCTGAACACGGCCCTGCATGGGTTGGAGGACGCTCAGATACTGGAGTACGACGGTCTGCTGATGGAGATGATCGGTCTGATGCAGGCCGCCTCAGTACTCAGGGGCCGGCTGCGGGAGTTCGTACCGGAACCCAAGGAGGACGGCATGTACTGGCTGAGCCGTTCGCCTCAAACCGACGACCTGGTCATCCACGGCGCGCCCCTGAACGTCGGGGAGCAGCTGGAGAAGCTCCTATACTCGCAGAAGTCGTCGATCGTGCTCACCGGGGGCACCCTCAGCGTAGACGGCTCCTTCGACCACGTCCGGGAGCGAACGGGATTCGGCGACGCCGACGAACGGCTCTTGGGGTCACCCTTCGACTACCCCAACGCGGCGATGTTGTGCGTTCCGCAGGACATACCGGAGCCGACGGTATGGGAGCACCAATCGGCGGTGGCCGAAGCCGTGGTCAACGCGGCCGAAGCCGCCGGCGGTAGGACCATGGCCCTGTTCACGTCCTATTCGTCTCTCAATGCGGCGTCTAGGGCCGTCCGCCAACGGCTCCAGGGTCGCGGGATCAACGTCCTAGCCCAAGGGATCGACGGGACCCCGCACCAGATGCTGCGGACGTTCATCGCGGAGCCCAAGTCGGTACTCCTGGGCACTGCTAGTTTCTGGGAAGGGGTAGACCTCGCCGGCGAGGCTCTGCAGGTACTGCTCGTGGCGAGGCTGCCCTTCAGTGTGCCGACCGACCCCGTATTCGAGGCCAGGTCCGAGCTCTACGACAACCCGTTCTATGAGTACGCCCTGCCGCAGGCGGTACTGCGGCTCCGACAGGGGTTCGGGCGCCTCATACGCAGCAAGACGGACAAAGGGGTGGTCGTGATACTGGACAGGCGCATCACCTCGCGCCGCTACGGGCAGCTATTCCGGGACTCGCTCCCCCCCGTCGCCCTGAGACGGTGCCGACTCGATAGCCTGGCCTCGGAGATACAACGGTGGCTGGCGGTGTGACGACGGCAGCAAGCGGGACCCCGTACCGGGTCAGCTTCAACGGGCCTCTCGACCTGGAGAGCACCTTGTTCAGCGGGCAGGTATTCCGCTGGCGCCACGTGGGCCATTGGTACCAAGGCGTGGCATTCGACAACGTCATCCGCATCCGGCGGACCGGCGGCAGCCTTGAGGTCGTCGGGTGTCCGGACGCCGCCGCCGACCTGTGGCCGCTGCTAGCGGACTACCTGAGCCTCAACGCGGACTTGGAGCGAATATACAACTCCATCTCGGCGGACGGCAGGATACGGTCGGCCGTCGCGCGCTACGGGGGTATGCGTGTCCTCAGGCAGGACCCCTGGGAATGCCTGATAAGCTTCATATGCACCTCGGCCTCGAACATCCCCAGAATCACCCGGAACATCGAGTCGATCTGCCAGGCCTTCGGACGGCCCATCAGCGGAACCGGCGGGTCGATGCATACCTTCCCGACTCCCGAGGCGCTGGCGAGGGCGACCGAAGCCGAGGTACGGGAACTCGGCTTGGGATACAGGGCCGCCTACCTGGTCTCGTCGGCCCGGACGATAGCCGAGGGCGCGGTCGATCTGATGGCTCTGCGCGAGGCGCCGTACGAAGAGGCCCTGGAGGTCCTGACTTCACTGGACGGGGTGGGTGACAAGGTAGCCAATTGCATCTTGCTGTTCTCCCTAGACAAGCCGGAGGCCTTCCCGGTGGACACCCACATCGACCAGTGTCTACGAGAATGGTACTTGGACGGCTCCAAGCTGAACAGGGTCAAAATGCGGACGTGGGCGCAGGAACACTTCGGGCGTAACGCCGGCTACGCCAACCACTACCTCTTCCACGACCGCCGACAGCAGACCTCTACCCGGCTGCCGAAATAAGAAAGCGTGCGGAGGACTCCTCTCCTCTACCGGGAGTCTGAGTGCGCCCCTCAGATACATCTATTTTCCCCCCTTCCTGACCGGTAAGGGGAAGGCCTGCAAGTGTTCTCACGGAGGCGCTGACATGATAGGCTGACTCCGCACAATCCGAATCCGCACCTGAGAGGGGCCTCCACCGTGAACGAGACGAGCCAGCCGGAACCGATGAACGAGATAGCAGCCGCAGCCGCGGCTCTGGGCGTCCGCCTGCCGTCCGTCCAGATGGAGATGCTGCTCCCACAGGCGCAGGCCGCAGCCAAGGCCATGTGCGAGGTGGACGGGCTCGACCTAACCGAGTTCCCGCCCGCCGACGTATATCTTCCGGGCGGCGAATAGCCGATGAGCCCGGTCGATACCCGCTCACTGTCCATAGCCGAGGCCGCGAGACTCATAGCCCGAGGGGAGCTCTCGCCCATCGAGTTGGTCGACGCCCACCTCGAGCGTATCTCCACCACGGACGACCGCCTGAACTCGTTCATAACGGTACTGGAGCCCCAGGCGAGGTCCGCTGCGGAGAAGGCCGAGACCCGGATACGCTCTGGGCAGCCGATCGGCCCGCTGCACGGTATCCCCATCGGCCTGAAGGACCTCTACTACACCAAGGGCGTCCGCACGACCATAGGGTCGTCCATAATGGGCGGCTTCGTGCCGGACTACGACGCAACAGTCGTGTCTAGATTCTTGGACGCGGGCGCGATCATCATCGGCAAGCTCCAGATGCACGAGTTCGCGTCCGGCGCGACCAGCGCGAATATCCACCACGGCCCGGCGCGCAACCCCTGGGACACCGAGCGAGTCTCCGGCGGCTCCAGCGGCGGATCGGGCACCGGGGTCGCGGCAGGCCAGGTCATGGCCGCCCTCGGCACCGACACCGGGGGGTCGGTACGCATCCCGGCCGCCCTGTGCGGTATCGTCGGCCTGAAACCGACCTTCGGTCGCATCAGCCGCCACGGCGTATACCCGCTCTCCTGGAGCTTCGACACCGTGGGGCCGATGACGCGCACGGTCAGGGACACCGCGCTGGTGATGAACGTCATCGCCGGACACGACCCGAACGACCCCTACTCGAGCCGGCAGCCCACACCGGATTTCACGGAGACGCTGGGCCGGGGCGTCGACGGCCTGCGCGTCGGCATTCCCAGGGAACACTTCTTCGAGATACTGGACCCCGGCTGCGAGAGCGCAATGAGAGAAGGGGTGAAGGTACTCGAGGGGCTCGGGGCATCAGTGGAGGAGGTGTCGATTCCCCTGCTGGAAAATATCCTGAGCATCGGGCAAGCCATCAGCGGCCCGGAGGCCGCCGAGATCCACCTGGAAAATCTGCGCCATAACGTCGAGGAGATGGACCCCCAGGTGAGCTCACGCCTGGCGGCGGGCCTCCTGGAGCCTGCCATCTACTACGTCCGAGCGCAGCGCGCCCGCAGGGCCTTCAACCGGCAGGTTGCGGCTGCCTTCGAGAGCGTCGACGTTCTGCTGACCCCCGCGGCGCCCATCCCCGCTCCCAAGATAGGGCAGGAAGTCTCGACGGTTAGAGGGGAGGAGCACTCGACCCTCCAGATACTCGCCCGCATGACCCGCCCGTTCAACGTCAGCGGCTCGCCAACCATCACGGTGCCGTGCGGCTTCAGCTCGGACGGGCTGCCCTTTGGGCTGCAGATCGCTGGCCGGATGTTCGACGAGGGTACCGTGCTCAGGGCCGCCTACGCCTACGAGCAGGCCACAGGCTGGCACACCCGCCGCCCGCCCATCTAGGCCCTCGAGGTTGGGCGGGCAGCCCGCCCTGGCGAAGCCGGCCAGCGCCTTGTCGATGCTGCCGGGATGAATTCCCGCCCCGTACGGAGCAGACCCTTGAATGCATGGCGGCAATGCGTCTGGTCATCGACCACGTGTCATCGAACCGGAACGCCGCTGAACTGCTGACGAGCTACACGCCCGGTGAAGGCAGCCCTGCGGTTAGGGGCCGAGTAGCCCTTACAGGTACTGCGCGGGGCGCGTTAGGGGCTGGGAGACTCCGAATCCGGCTGCTGTCCCGTGGTGCAGGTCACCATCCGTGAGCCGAACCTGTTGGTGTGTATCTCGTGAGACGTGCCCTGATAGTCGAAGAATATCTCATACCCCGGCACGACGCCCGCGATGTAGAACCTGCCTTCCTCGGCGCAGCCCAAGCTCGAGTCCGGCCAGTCCACTTGGCGGAGGCTGACCAGTTCGATATCGAACTGGTCGGTCACAAGCTCCCCGGCAAGGAACTGCACTGCCGCTACCCGCGCGCACGTGGAACCCACGTCCGAGGGATCGTTCCCGCTCCCCTCGTCGACGCCGTCAGCCACCCTGGTGGACTCGGTCACTCCTTGGCGGACCTGCTCGAAGAGCTGCCCCAGGTCCACCGCAGACCCTACCGCAATCATGTTCTCCGCAAGCGAGGCCCTGAACACGTCGAGCGACCGCTGGAACCTGTAGAACTCCGGGTTCTGGCTGAAGGCTGCCGCGTAGATGGCGTTCGCCTCCGCGAGGCCGCACCCCTGGATTATGGCGGCGTCCCTCTGGGCCTCGGCCCGGATTATGGTCGCCCGCCTGTCCACGTCCGCCCTGATCTCCAAGTCCTGCCGGGCGCCCTCCGCCCTTTCGGCGTTGGCGATCCGCTTGCGCTCCGCGTCCATGTTCGCGTACACGCTGGACGCGATCTGCGGCGGGAAGTCGGCGCGCTTGAGGCGGACGTCCACCGTGTCGATGCCGAACGCCGCCAGCTTAGGCCGCACGGTTTCCGTAACCTGATTCATGATCGCCTCGCGACGTTCGCGGATGACGTCGATCTGAAGGTCGTTGGCGATCTCGATCTTCAGATCCGAGACCACTATGTCCTTGCCGCGCTGCTCGGCGCCCCTCGCCGTTCGGACGGACTCGAAGAACCCCAATGGGTCCTCAATCCTACCTATCGCGTAGGCGTCGATTATGAGCCGCTTCTTGTCCTGCGTCAGGAAAGAGTCTGGGTCGGCGTCGAACAGGGTGGCCCGCTTGTCGAAGTAGGTCACGGTCTCCACGAACGGGGCCTTTGCGTAGAGCCCCGGGCTGACTATGGATCGGCGAGGCTCGCCGAGCCGCGTTACTATCGCCGCCTGGGTCTCGTCGACCACGAACAGAAACTGCGGCACCAGCAGACCCGCTGCGACGGCAACTATTACGATCAGGATGGCAACCAGCTTCATCGCTGCTGCTCCTCCTCCAGCGCCTGGCTAGGCAGAGGCACGACGCCGCCGTCTCCGGACACGATCACCATGTTGATGTTCGGGTCGACGACGAACTTGGTCACCCCGGGCAGGATGTCCTCCATGGCGTCCAAGTACAGCCGTTGCCGGGTGATGTCCTTGGCCTTCAGATACTCGCTCAGAATGGCGGCGAATCGCTCGGCTTGGCCGGAGGCCCGGTTGATCTGCTCCGCCCTGAACGCCTCCGCGGCCCTAACCGTGCGGCGGGCGTCGCCGATGGCCTTGGGCAGGATGTCGGCCTCGTATGCTTCCGCCAAGTTGATGGTCTTCTGCTTCTCCTCGATGGCGACGTTTACGTCGTCGAACGCCGGCTGGACCTGTGGCGGAGGAAGTACGCTTTGGAGCTTGACCTCCGTGATGTTGATTCCGGTCTCGTACTGGTCTAGGAGGGACTGGAGCAACGACTTGGTTTCGGACTCGACGACCTCCCGATTCACCAGCACGTCGTCGATGCTGAGCCGGCCCACCACCTGCCGAAGCGACGTCTCCGCCGCGCTCTTCAGAACCGAGCCGTCGGGGTCAGCCACCCTGAACAGGAAATGCTCGATGTTCTTGATGTTGTACTGCACCAGAAGTTGGGCGTCGACGATCTGAGGCTCTTGGTCGCCGGTGATCATCAGCGACTCCGCCGGGAACGGCGTCTCGCCGCGGAACCCCAACTCGAGCCGCCTGACCTCCTCCACCCGAAGCTTTGCGAAGGTCCCTATAGGCGACGGCCACCACCAATGCAACCCCGGCTCCGAACCGCCCAGCATCGCCCCCGGAGGATTGTTGGTAATGGCGCCGAAGGTGCGGACGACCGCCTCTTCACCTGGCTGCACGGTGTAGAAACCTGAGGAAACCCAGATGCCCCCGGCGATCACTGCCACGATGATAATCAGACCGAACAGCCCGCCGCCTATCCTCCCGACGCCGAAGCGCCCGAGGAACGACCGGATCCGCCCCAGTACCTGCCCTATGTTTACCTCTGGCTCGTCCTGCTTGTACATCTTTCTCCTGTTGCCTCACCCCACGCCTTCAATCTTAGCATACACGCCAAGTCCCGCGTTGCCCGCGCAACGCCGATAACCGAAACTGTTCAGACTCTGTGAGACCCGAAGAGGGGAGACCGGAGCGGGTTCTCCCTTGGCAGGGGTCTGAGGGGCCCCAGTAACCGAGGGGCGGCGGGTGGGGATCTAAAGGGGGGGGGATCTAAAGACGTATGCTTTATCGGGGCTGCGCCAGTCAAAAAGAACCTCACGAAGTCTGAACAGTTACGCCGAGTACGCAAGCTTGACAGCGGGCTGCGGAGTCTCCTACGGTTGCGGCTGTGTCACCTGCCGCGAAGGGACACCAAGTCGGCGCGGGCAGCCCCGCACGGTGCAACGTTGACCTTCGAAAGCTTCCTCGAGGACCTGGTAGACGAGAGCCGGCCGCAGACCTACTCCGGTTTGGTCCATCTATCCGGGCTTGCGAACGGCGAGGCTGCGAAGCTCGGATCTGCTTGGGGCGCGATCAGTACGGCGCGCAAGCGCGCCCTGTTGGCGAGGCTGATCGAGCTGGGAGAAGACAACGCCCATCTCGACTTCAACCACGTGTTCAGGGCGTCCCTGGAGGATGCGGACGCGGAAGTACGACGAAAGGGCGCCCAAGGGCTCTGGGAGTACGACGACCGGACGCTGATCGAGCCTCTCTCTGATCTGCTTCTGAACGACCCCGCGCCGGAGGTCAGGACGGCGGCCGCCATGTCCTTGGGGAAGTTCGCGGCGCTTGCGCAGGAAGGCAAGCTGATCAGGAAAGACGCGGCGCGGGTCCTGAACTCTCTGATGAGCGCGATAGACAATGCCGCCGAGGATACCGAGGTGCGGCGGAGGGCTATCGAAGGCGTCGCGTCGTTTGACGCGCCCAGGTCCGAGCAGGCCGTCCGCGGAGCCTACGGCAGCGGGGACGTCAGGCTCATCCAGAGCGCCGTCTATGCAATGGGCCAGGGTTCTAACCTCGATTGGCTGCCGACGGTGCTGAAAGAGACTAGGAGCGGCCATTCGGGGGTCAGGTATGAGGCGGCGGTGGCCGCAGGCAAACTGGGCGGCGAGGAGACCGCGCCTTACCTGGTGCGGCTCTTGCAGGATGACGACCACCAGGTCCGGATAGCCGCCGTCAGGGCGCTGGGTGACCTGGGCGGCCAGACGGCAAAGCGCGCGTTGAAGCACTGCCTGACCGTGGATGACGAGCCCTTGGCGGACGCGGCGGCGGAGGTTCTCGAGGCCCTCGAATTTGAAGACGACCCGCTGGGCTACAAGTTCGAGGTGTAGCGGGCAGCGGGGAATACGGGATGTGGCAGGAACGGCGCGGTCCACGTTGATTTGGACGAGCGCCGCAACTATAATCGCCGTAGGAATATGGTCTCCCACACGTTGGCATGGCGGTAGAGCCATCCCGGCTGACGCCCGGCGTCGTCGTCTCGCACAGGCGCTTCGAACTCGACGACCGCACCATCCGCGAATACGCGGCGGCCGTGGATGACGCCTCCCCCGTTCAGGTTGACGCGGAAGACGAGGCCCGGTTAGCGCCTCCGATGGCGGTGGCGGCTCTGATGCTGCGCGGGGTGGTGAATGACCTCGACATGCCCGGGGGGACCCTTCACACCGGCCAGGAGTTGGAGTTCGTGCGGACGGTTCGCGCGGGGGACGAGTTGGATTGCACGGCGACGGTTGCGCGGAGCTCCGTCCGGGGCGGGAGGTGGTTCGTCGTGTTCAACCTGACCGCGGAAGACGGCGAGGGGCGAACTGTGTTGACCGGAACGAGCACGTTGATGATGCCCGGGGAGTAACTGCGGATGGAAGAAGGCAGCGCGCTGCCCGTAGTCACCAAGCTGGTGACACAGGAACGCATCGAGCAGTACGCCGAGGCGTCCGGGGACTTCAACCCCATTCACATAGACCCGGAATACGCCGCAGCTACCCAATTCGGAGGTACGATAGCCCACGGCATGATGGTCGCAGCTATGGTCTCCGAGTCGATGGCGCGCGCGTTCGAGATGGATTGGTACAAGACGGGCAGGCTGAAGCTGCGGTTCAGAGCGCCGGTACGCCCCGGCGAGACGGTCACGGCTTCCGGTAAGGTCAGAAGTGCAAGCCGGCTCGACGACTCCAGGGAACTGCGCTGTACGGTGGGGGTGCGCAAGGCTGACGGCGAGGCTGTGGTCACCGGCGAGGCTGTCGTGTCAGTCAAATTGAGCTAGACGCTGGTGGAGGGAGGCCGATTTGGCTAAAGGCGATGTCCTGATTCGCGTGGCGGTAGACGCGATGGGCGGAGACTACGCGCCGGGCGAGGTCGTGGCGGGGGCTGTGGACGCGGCGCGGCGCGGCGGTGTACAAGTCATCGTCGTGGGGGACCCTGACGCGGTCCGCGGGGAGCTCGCCCGACACGATATAGCGGGGCTGCCCGTCGTTCCGATGCCGTCGCAGGGGACCATTCTGGAGGAGGAGCAGCCGGCCATAGCTCTGCGGCAGAAGCCGAAGGCCTCTGTGGTCGTCGCCACCGGCATGGTCAAGGCCGGACATGCCGACGCCTGCGTCACGATGGGATCCACCGGCGCCGCCATGGCGGCGGCGGCGGTGATGCTTGGCGTCATGCCGGGCATAGGGAGGCCGGCGCTGGGCGGGCCCGTACTGGGCATGGCGCCGCGCACGATCATCTTGGACCTGGGAGCCAACGTCGATTGCCGCCCGGCCCAGCTCGTGAGCTTCGCCGCCATCGGCGAGGTCTTCGCGCGGCTGTTCTGGGAAGTGGACAACCCGCGAATAGCGCTCCTCAGCGTCGGCTCGGAGACTGGCAAGGGGAACCGGCAAGTACGCGAAACCACGGAGTTGCTTGCAGCCAGCGGGCTGAACTTCGTCGGCAACGTGGAGGCCGACGACCTGCCGAACGGCGCAGCCGAAGTCGTCGTCTGCGACGGGTTCGTGGGCAACATCGTCATGAAGCTGACCGAAGGGGCCGGCGCCGCGCTGGGGCGCAGGATCGCCGAACGGCTCGACGGCGCCATGCAGCAGGACGAGATCGACGCCCTGGCCCAGGAGGTGCGCAGCCTCCACAACGTGGTAGAGTCCCACGGCGGCGGCCCGCTGCTGGGCGTAAAGGGCGTCAGCGTAGTCGGACACGGCAGGGCCAAGGCGGACGCCGTTAGCCTGGCCATAGGGACCGCCGTCAGGGCAGTCGAGATCGGCTTCACGTCCAAGGTGAGTGAGCAACTCCTGTCGTTGCAGGAGAGGCCCGGATCCTCCACCTAGCCCAGCTACGGAAAAATACGGGGTGTGCAGAGGGTTAAGCCCCACATGCCGGGAGTCTGAGATCCCGCCCTGAGCCTGCCGAAGGGGTGTCCCTCAGATATAATCCCCCCCTTCCCCACAGGAAAGAGAACTTAAGGAAGGCGCGGAAGGGTGCTTCCGCAGCCTAGATAGAGACTCGAAAGGCGCGTCAAATGTCATCAGGCCTGAACGGCAAGACCGCACTCGTTACCGGCGGCGCCAAAGGCTTAGGCCGGGCTGTGGC
The DNA here is from genome assembly GCA_958296245.1 of uncultured Dehalococcoidia bacterium. GTDB lineage: Bacteria > Chloroflexota > Dehalococcoidia > Lucifugimonadales. Next base: position 2,638,315 of record OY282458.1, on the reverse strand, counting down.
CCTGAAACTGGCGGAGATGGGCGCACAGGTCGCCGTCAACTACAACACCTCCGCCGACGAAGCCGAAGAAGTGGCCCGCATAATCGCCGGCGCCGGCGCCCGCTCGATGGCCGTGCAGGCCGACGTCTCCAACCTCGATCAGGTCACCCGGATGATCAGCGAGGTCGAGGACGGCTTGGGCAGCGTCGACGTCCTGGTGAACAACGCGGGTATCATCGACGACAGCCTGATGGTCAGGATGTCGGATAAGGCTTGGCACAGGGTCATAGATGTTAACCTGCACGGGACGTTCTACTGCACGCGGGCAGTCCTGAGGACCATGCTCCGCAGACGCTGGGGCCGCATCATCAACATCGGCTCTGTGGTCGCGCTGCGGGGAAACGCCGGACAGGCCAACTACTCGGCGTCCAAGGCGGCCGTAATAGGCTTCACCAAGGCGCTCGCCAAAGAGGTCGCCACGCGGGGCATCACCGCCAACGCGGTCATGCCCGGCTACGTCGAGACGGAGACCACGTCGGTCCTAAACGACGAGCAGCGCGCCTACTGGCTTAGCGTCATCCCGCAGGGCCGCTTCGGCGAGTCGGAAGACATCGCATACATGGTCGGCTTTCTCGCCGACGAGCGCGCCGGGTATATCACCGGCCAGATCGTCAGTGTCGACGGCGGCATGGCCGTATAGACGGGCATGACCTTCGAGGGTAAGAAGGCGCTGGTGACCGGCGGGTCGCGCGGCATCGGCAGGGCCATTGCCCTTGATCTGGCGGGGCGGGGCTGTCACGTCGCTTTCAACTACTTCCGCTCGCACAGGGCCGCCGAGCAGACCAGACACGACGTAGAGGCGTATGGCGTCCGGTGCCTCCAGGTCAAGGCCCACCTGGGAGACCCCGAACGAATACGCGACCTATTCTCACAGGTGCGCCGGGCGTTCGGCTCGCTCGACATCCTGGTGAACAACGCTGCCTCAGGGGTACAGCGCCCCGCCCTAGACCTCGAGGGCAAGCATTGGGACTGGGCAATGAACATAAACGCCAAGGCCGCGTGGCTCTGCGCCGTCGAGGCGGCCCGGTTGATGGAGCGCGGCGGGCACGTCGTCAATATAACCAGTCTCGGGTCGCAGAGAGTGCTGCCCAACTACTTCTCGGTCGGCGTCTCGAAGGCAGCGTTGGAAGCGGTTACGCGGTACCTTGCCGTCGAGCTAGCCCCGAAGGGCATATCGGTCAACGCGGTGGCCGGCGGCTACGTCGACACCGAGGCGCTGGACCACTTCCCCGACAAGGACGCCATGCTGGCCCGGGGCTCCGGCAACCCCGCCGGACGCATGGTCACGGTGGAGGACATGGCCAAGGCGGTGGCCCTCCTATGCACCGAGGACGCCGCGATGGTGCGGGGACAAGTCATCGTCGTAGACGGGGGGGCGTCGCTGACCGAACCCGGCGTTGATGGTGATACCCCTACCGCTCGGATCCCGGTACCGGAGTAACCCTAGCCGTCGCCCGGCTACCTTCCACCTGTAGGACCGCCCCTTCCGCGGGCAGAGTCCTCCTGACGTAGCCGAGGCCGAGGCGTGCGCCTCGGACGGGTGAGACAGCCGTCGACGTGATCACCCCGGCCTGCTTGCCGTCGAGCATCAGCCTAGCCCCCGTCGCCGCGCCGCCGTCGAGAATGAGCCCCGCCAGCCGCTTCTGGACCTTCTGGTACGTGTTCAGGCGCGTGACGACCTCCTGCCCGACGTAGCAGCCCTTGGTGAAGCTTACGTAGTCGAGCAGACCTGCCTCCAGCGGGTTGTAGCTCTCGCCCAACTCCTTCCCATAGACGGGCACCCCCCGCTCGACGCGGACGGCCTCGTAGGCCTCACTTCCCACCGGGCGCAGGCCACCGGCGGCGCAAAGTCCGTTCCGGACGGCCTGCCCTGCCTCCGAGGGCACGATCAGGTCGTAACCTCGGCCCCCAAGGAAATCGGAGCGCGCGACCCTCGCGCATGCGCCGGCCAGGCGAACCTCCGCGTGCTCACCTACGCCGGCGGGAACGGCGCCGCCCTCAGCCAGTCCCTCCAGCACGCCCTCGGCCCCTGGGCCGCTCAGCGAGAACATGGCCGTCTCACAGGTCAGGTCTCGGGCCTCGACGTCCTCTGCGAAGGTGTAGAAGTCAACCCAGTCGACGACCTTCCGGCGCGTCTCAGGGGCGGTCATGACCAGGACGTCCGCGTCACGCCTCAGGACGTATAGGAGGTCGACGATTCGTCCCTTTGGAGACGTCAAGACGGTGTTGACGGCCTGTCCCGCTTCAAGGCCCAGCAGATCGTTGGTGGATAGCCTATGAAGGAGATCAAGGGCATCGTCCCCCGCGAAGCTGATGCGCCCTACGCGGGATCGGTCCAGCAGACCGGCGCCCGACTGCAGCGCTTCGTAGTCAGCCCGTATGGACAAGGACGACCGGGGCTCTGTCAGTGTCGCCGGAGACGTGCCAGCCATATGTCTACCTCCGCCAACCCGGTCTTAGCGGGCTGCTGGATTACGGGTCGGGCAGAGGGGGCCCGCCCCTCGCCGCGTGTCCGATGGCGCCCTCAGACACCCCTCTGAATCAGGAAGGGGCCGAAGGACGATCAGGAAGGAGATCCTTCCGCAGCCTGCTTAGGCTTTAAGACGGCCCCTTAAACCAGGGGGCGGGGCGGCTCTATACGCTGAACGAAGTGCCGCAGCCGCATGTGGTCTTGGCGTTAGGGTTGTTGAATACGAAGCCCTTGCCGTTGAGACCGCCGGAGTACTCCAGAACGGTGCCCGCCAAGAAGACGTACGACTTGCGGTCGACGAACAGCTTCAGGCCGTGCTCCTCGATCACCTTGTCGGTTCCTCTAGGCTCGTCCGCCAAGTCCAAGACGTACGTCATTCCAGAGCAACCTCCTCCCTTCACCGCAACTCGAAGGTGCGAGCTAGGAGACCCCTCCCGCTCCGCGAAGCTGCGGACGTGGCCAACGGCGTCTTCCGATATGGAGATGGTGAGGGGCTCGCGCTTCTCCGTCGTCTGTGTGGTCATGATCGACACCCCATTCAAATTTGTCTTGTGCTTCATACCTATTCTAGTGACGGCAATGCGTCCAAGTCAATCGGGTGTACGCGTCGTAACTGTTAAGACTTCGTGAGGTCCTTTTCGCCTGGCGTAGCCCCAATAGAGCAGACGTCTTGATCCCCACCCCGCCCGCCCCTTGGTAACTGGGGGCACAGCCCCCAGACCCCCTTGCCGGATGGGAGAACCCCCCTGGCCCGATGCGGACTCGCGGCAGTCCAGCCCAGACCCCCTGCCAGAGTGGAGAACCCTCTCTGGACTTCCCCCTTCACAGAGCCTGAACAGTTACCAATTGGGGTGTTGACCACTCCCCAAGTATTGTCAGTACTGGCTTGCAATACGAAGGTGTTGGACTGCTAGGAGCCTTCATCGCCGTGGGCCGGCGGGTCTTGGAAGCGGGCGAGCCGCTCCTCAAGCCGGCGTTGCCGGAGGGCCAGCGTCAAGTCTCCCCGGGTGCGCTCGAGGACACCCCGCAGCATGTCCGTGTTCCGTCTCAACCCTCGGGTTATGGCGTCCGGGAAGTCCACGGTGACCAAGAGAGCGTATACCTCGTCCATGATTCCGAGCAGGTCTTCGCAGCGCGAGAAGTCGTCCCGTCTTAGCGAGTCGAGGATGTACCGTCTGAGCTCGCTTGCCGCCTCGGCGAGCCCGTTCATATAGGACGCAGCGCCCACCCCCAGATCTTCGGGTCCCGGCAGGGCAGCCCCGCCGGTCAGGGCCAACGCGGCGTTGGCTTCCACGTATTCCTTGTGGGCGTCTTCGACGTACCCGGCGTGGAAGATGGCAGGGTGATCCGCGAGCCGCTCCGCGATTCGCGCCACCAGGCCGGATGCACCCTCCAGCAGGGCTTTGGCCTGATCGAGGTCGCCCCGGTGCGTCGCTCTAATGGAGTTGGCCGAAGTTCTGATGACCTCGCGTGAGAGCCGGAGGGCGTCCTCACGTGCGGAGTGGGCATCGGTGAAGGCGTTGAGCGCCCACTCGCCGAACCTGGCTAGCTGCGCGCTGCAATTCTCCATCATCCTACTCCCTTAACTTCCGCTAGCCCGCTAGGCGCCGGCGCTTTCGATAGCGTCCCTCATGGCTCTGGCGGCGGCCTCAGGGCATTCGGCCATCGTCACGGCGCTGACGACGCACACGCAGTCGGCGCCTGCGCGCACCACTTCCGCGACGTTGCCTCGATTGATTCCGCCTATGGCCACGACCGGTTGTGAGACGGAGGCCTTTACCCTCGTGATCAGCGCCGGCCCGACGGCTGCGCGGCTGCTCTTGCCCATGGTCCCGGTGGCATAGACGGCGCCCACGGCCAGGTAGTCCACTCCGGCTGCCTGCGACCCTAACACCTCTTCCAGGTCGTTGTTGGAGCGGCCCACCACCTGAGCATCCGAAAGGACCTGCCGGGCGTCAGAGACCGGAAGATCGGTTTGGCCCAGGTGGAGGCCGTCGGCGCCGCTGGCGAACGCCACGGCCGCATCGTCGTTCATTATGAACATGGCGCCTCGTCTGGCGCATGCCTCCTTGAGCCTGCGGGCCGTCCGAAGTACGCCGCCGCCGTCATGTATCTTATCGCGGAGCTGGATGACCCCGGCGCCGCCGCGCAGCGCCCCCTCGGCGACTTCATCCACGGGGCGGCCCTGTGTGACCTCGGGATCGATGATGACGTACAGTCCCGAGACGCGCTCGGCGCTCTTAGCCCGCACGTCCGCCGCTGCGCTGTCCCGTACGCGCGTCAATACACACCGTGCACCGGACAGCCAGTTGTGGCTTAGCGGCGCTCCGTAGAGGCGCCGCGCACTCTCTAGGACGTTCAGGATGGATTCGGCCCTGCCGGCGGTCTCCATCACTGTGGAGGCCGGGTCATCCGTTAGCTTGTGGTAGTTATCGCGGCGGCGGGCCTCTTCCATGAGGAGGTCTGCCGCTTCCGGGAGGGGAACGGAGCGCCTCAACGCCTGAATGTCGGAACGTGTCTCCTGGTGCGCGGTGACTAAGGCCTCAAGGAGCCTCAAGTCCTCTATTAGGCTGTTGACCTGCGCTTCTATGAAGGGGTCCATGTCGGCGCTGATTGTACCATTGGCCCGGCGCCGGTCTGAACGGTTTCACGGCGGCGAGATGCCCGTGTCTCAGGAGGACGTTGGGTTATAATTGGGATATGACTCTAACGCGTATCCGATGCGCAGCCGTAGGCCTTGCCTGGATCTCCGTAGCTGCCTCAGTGGCGCTGCTCCCGGCGATGGCTCCCGTGCTCGACCATCACTACGCCGGCCGCCAGCCCGGGCACGGCCATCTGCACCTTGGCGCGGTGTTCCCCGATCACCTGCACGGGCACGAGGTTCCCCATAGCCATCCGCACACTCACGGCAGCGTCCATAGTCACGCCGAGGCCGACCGCACGCCGCACACTCACGACTCGCCCTCGGGCGTGGTCTTCCTTGTTTCCCACAGCGGCGCCGTACCGGGCCACGCTTACGTCCGGACATCGGCGTTATCCGTAGACGTCTCATTCCCTGAGCCGGCTGATTCGGTATTCTTCCTTGCGCTGCCCGAGAGCGCTCTCAGTCAGCAGAACTTCGTGACTCCTCCGACACAGCCGCCCCGAGTCTAGCTTCTCCATCCGGCACACCCACGGATGCCTCACGGCCGAGTCGGACTGCATGGCCGCCGCGCGGCTGTTTGCTCTCAAGTCGTATGAGGGATGAAGGAGCCACTCATGAAATTGTCCTTTGATAAGAAGGTACTGCTAGCATTTGCCGCCCTGGCTGCGGGCCTGATCATTTCGGGCGGTATCGCGGTCGCTCACGATCACAGGGAAGTTGGCGGGTACCAGCTCACGGTCGGGTTCAGGGACGAGCCGGCCGTAGAGGGCCTGACCAACGGGATCGATCTGCGAGTGGAGAAGAAGGCCGAGGCCGCCGGCCACGGCGCCATGAGCATGGATGCGTCTGAAGACGACAGGGCGGACGGGAATGGCGGTCATGATGGCCGCGAACAGATGGGTCATGAACCGCTGGTATCCAAAGTCGGCGTCGACGTGGGCATAACCGCTAAAGCGGACGATGGCGGCGGGGTGAAGGTCCACGTCATGACGGATGGATGGCGATGGGCGCCTGAAAACGTCAATCAGGAGCATATTCCCGGTGAGGGACACGCCCACGTCTACGTGGACGGCGAGAAGGTGAACAGGGTCTATGGGCCGTACTACCACCTGAATGGCTTGGAGCCGGGCGGCCGTCACGTACGGGTGACGCTTAACGCCAATACCCACAACGGCCTGATCGTTGAAGGCTCGCCGGTCGAGGCGGCAACGATGGTAACGGTGACGGGGTCGGGCCGGATGGAGGGGCCTCGCCCGGACCCGGTGGAAGCCCCGGGGCCGATTTCGCTGGGCTTGATCGCGCACCCTGATCCGCTGGGGGGTTACAACTTGCAGGTCGTTTCCGCCGGCTTCACTTTCTCCGGGAACGCCGCCGGGGCCGGCGAGGGGCACGCGTACGTCAGCATCGACGGAGAGGTACATGCCCGCCTGTATGAGCCTTGGCTCAAGCTTCCTGCCCTAGAACCGGGTATGCATACGATCAGCGTCAGCCTTGTGGGCAACGACCGTCGTCCTTACTCATGGGGCGGCGCTCCTGCCGAAGCGTCCATTACGGTCCACGTGGAAGAGGAAGACGATGGCGCGGCGCACTCCGAGAAGGCCCCATCCGACGGCGCAATGGCCGAAGGCGCCGGGCATGGCCACGCGAGTACCGTCCGCGTTGAGGGGCTGGAGCAGACGTTGCAGGTGGAGGTGACGCACGCCGCGTCCGGCGTGTCTAGGACCATGCCGCTGCGCGCGATTGTCGGAGAGCCGGGGGGCTACACCGCCGACCTGATCCCGACCGCGCCGGGCGTCTATTCGGTCCGGTTCTTTGGCGCCATTGAAGGCAACCCAATCGACGAGACGTTTGAATCAGGCCCGGGTAGGTTCAGCAACGTCGAGCCTGCCACCGATCTGCACTTCCCACAGGTACTCCCTACGGTGCGCGAGATCGAGGGGGCCGTCAGAGGGGCGCAATCTTCGATCGAACAGGCGCAGGACTCGGCGATCGCCGCCGGCGACGACGCTTCGACCGCTCGGTTGCTCGGCATCCTTGGCATAGCGGCAGGCGTTCTGGGCATAGCGACAGGCGGCGCCGGAGTAGCCGTTGCCATCGCCTCCATACGTAAGTGAGTTGCGGCGGACGCGCGCTTTCGGCGTGTTCTAAATGACGAGGAATAAGGCGTCGTTCCATTGTCACCCTCGGCGCGGTAATGCTGCACAGCGGTTCCCGCGCCGGGGGTCTTGACACGCTCAGGATCGCGGCGTCGGTCTGGAGCCATCGTTTCAGTCTGCGTCCGTGGGTCTACGACGTCTATTTGAACGAGATTCAGAGGACCCGTCTACGGGTCGAGGCCCTATAATCCGCAGGTGATGCTGTCCATGAACGTTTCTGTCTGCAAGACGACCCTCAGACTGCCCGAGAACCAGAGCCTCAAAGGCAAACGCCGCGTGATCAACTCGTTGTGCAGCCGGATACGGAACAGGTTCAACGTCGCAGTCGCCGAGGTGGGAGACAACGACGTATGGCAGACCGCGGTCTTGGGCATCTCGTGCGTCGGCAACGACGTGCGCCACACCGACGAGGTGATCTCCTCCGTAATCGGCTTCATCGAATCGACTCGCGAAGACGTCGAGGTCGTCGACGTAGAGCGTGAAACGGTTTCAGGTTTCTGACGCCTGCCCAGGTACTCACTGTTCAACTCATCGACTGTGAACGGCTCCCCGCGCTGCCGCGGGGTGGCGGGCGGTGCCCTGAGGTGGTGTAATAGACAGGCGGCGCTCGATTGCGTCCGGGAGGCGTCATGATCCAAGAGGCGATAGAAACGCTCGTTACCGGCGAATCATTGACGGCTGACCAGGCGGGGGCTGCAATGGGCGAGATCATGAGCGGCCAGGCCACGCCCGCGCAGTTCGCGGCTTTCGTGACGGCCCTCCGCATGAAGGGCGAGTCGCCGGACGAGGTGGCGGGAATGGCGCGCGTCATGCGCGAGAGATCCGTACACGTGGAGTTCGAGGGGCCGCTTCTGGACACGTGCGGGACAGGGGGGGACGGCGCGGGCATCTTCAACGTCTCGACCACGGCTGGGCTCGTTGCGGCAGGAGCCGGGGTCAAGGTAGCGAAGCATGGCAACCGGGCTATGTCAGGTGCGTGCGGAAGCGCCGACGTGCTCGATGCTCTTGGCGTCAAGATCGACCTTAGTCCTGAAGGGGTGCGCTGCTGCCTGCAGGAGGTCGGCTTCGGCTTCATGTTCGCCCAACGCTACCACCCGTCTATGAGGTTCGCAGCTGCCCCTAGGCGCGAGATCGGGATACGCACCGTGTTCAACATCCTGGGGCCTCTCACAAATCCGGCCGGGGCAGTGGCCCAGGTCATCGGGGTCGCGGACCCCGGCGTGGGGGAGACGATGGCCAGGGTGCTGCGTAGCCTCGGCAGTAAGCACGCGCTCATCGTCCACGGGTCCGACGGTTTGGACGAGGTTACGTCCGGCGGTGAGACGCACATATGGGAGATGAAGGATGGGAAGGTGACCACCGGCGCCATCTCTCCTGAGCAGCTGGGTTTCGAGAGGTCCCCGCCCGGCCTGCTCAGAATAGGAAGCCCTGAGGAGAGCGCTGAGATGGTCAAGGCTGTGCTGGCCGGCGTCTCCGGGCCCTCGCGGGACGTCGTTCTGATGAACGCATCGGCTGCCCTCTTGGCCGCCGACAGGGTCGATTCCCTTCAGGACGGCGTGGCGATGGCGGCCGAATCGATAGACGGCGGCGCAGCTAACCGGACGCTGGAGACCCTGATCACCCTTAGCCGGGAACTGGAGTAGCGCGGTCTACCGGGGCCGCTGAGCGGATACGGGAGTCGTGTTTTGGCACAGGTGCAGACGCCGCATATTCTGGGCCGGATACTCGAGGCAAAGCGCCGGGAGGTGGAGAGCCTCAAGGAGGATACGCCCCTGAGCCTCCTGAAGGACCGCGCTCGCGAGCGCGCCCCTGCGTTGAACATGGCAGGCGCGCTGATGGGCGAAGAGATCAGGGTCATAGCGGAGATCAAGAGACGTTCGCCTTCGAAGGGCCTGCTCAGGGAGGACTTCGATCCCGTGGCCATCGCCAACGCCTACGCGGCCGGCGGCGCCGCGGCCGTCTCGGTGCTGACTGAGGCCGACCACTTCGACGGCTCCATAGGCGATCTGGAGGCGGTATCCGCGGAGATGCAGCCTCGGGGCCTGCCGACGCTGCGCAAGGACTTCATCTTCGACCCCTACCAGGTCTACGAGGCGCGCGCGGGGGGAGCGGACTCCTTGCTGCTGATAGCGGCTGCCCTGTCGGCCCAACAACTTGGCGAACTGCTTGGTCTCGCCAAGGAGCTGTGGCTTCAGTGCTTGGTAGAGGTGCACGACGAGGCGGAACTGGAGACGGCCATCGCCGCCGGCGCGGAGTTGATAGGCATCAACAACCGTGACCTACGTACCTTCGAGACCGACTTGACGGCGACGGAACGCCTAGCGCCGCTGGTTCCGGACGGCAAGATCATCGTCAGCGAAAGCGGCATCGCCACCCGCGAGGACGTGCTCCGCGTCCGGCGGGCCGGCGCCCACGCCATCTTGGTCGGCGAGGCGCTGATCACCTCCGACGACCCCGGGGGGCGTCTCGGAGAGCTGCTATGACCGCATTCAAGATATGCGGCCTCCGTGACGCTCGGAACGCCCTCGCCGCCGCCGAGGCGGGCGCGAGCTTCTTGGGCTTCGTATTCGTACACGGGGTCAGACGCCGGCTCACGCCGGAGCAGGCCAGCGAGGTCATCCGCCAGTACCGCCGCGAGCGCAGCGGAGGGCCGGCGCTCGTAGGCCTGTTTGCCGACCAGGCCGCGGACGAAGTGAATCGGATAGTCCGGCGCTGCGGCCTTCAGTACGCGCAACTCTGCGGCGGCGAGCCGCCCGACTACTGGGACAAGATCGAGGCCTCGGTGATCAAAGTAATCAGGATAAGGGAAGACCTCGGCAGAGAGGCGGCGTCCGAACTGGCGGCGGCCAGTGTCGAGGAGGTCGCCGCCAGGCGTCATATCCCCCTACTGGACAAGTACGAGCCGGGGGGACTGGGCGGGACGGGCCGTTCGTTTGATTGGTCGATCGCTGCCAACTTGGCCGCCCGCTACGACTTCATGCTGGCCGGGGGTCTCAATCCGGAGAACGTCGGAGATGCGATCGAGGCCGCCTGCCCGTGGGCGGTCGACGTCTCCAGCGGAGTCGAGACCGGCGGCCTCAAGGACGCCGGCAAGATCAGGGCTTTCGCGCGCGCCGTTTCGGTGTCTGCCGCCGGGGAATCTTAGGGCGGGCGGGCGAGACGCCCGCGTTCCCGGTAAACAGGTTGCCGGGCCTATAGCGGCTTTGCTACACTGCACAGCGCTTACAAGGGGGTGGCCATGCGGCTCAGTGCGGAGGAGGTCAGACAGGTTGCCCGGCTTGCGCGGGTCGGTCTGACCGATGGCGAGGTGGAGCAGATGCGCGGCCAACTGTCGAATATCCTGGGTCACTTCGATGTCCTTGGTCACTTGGACACCGACGGTGTGGAGCCCAGCAGCCACTCTGTAGACTTGGAGTCCGTCACCCGCGACGACGTGGTCGAGGCTTCGTTGCCCCCGGACGAGGTATTGTCAAACGCACCGGATCGTGAAGCAGACTTCCTCAGGGTGCGCGCCGTATTGGAATAGGTCACGGCCTTCGCGCTGCCTGCGAGGAAGTTGATTGCACCCATCCGACGTGACAGGCCTGTCCATCCGTGAGGCGAGGGAGCTTCTCGACAATGGGGGAGTTTCCTCGGTCGAGTTGACTCGGGCGGCGCTGGATCGGATCGGTGAAGTAGAGCCCAGCGTCCATGCCTTCGTGACCGTCACCGACGAACTCGCGCTGGAACAGGCTCGGCTCGCCGACGCCCGGATATCCTTGGGCAACGCCGCGCCGCTGACCGGCATTCCGATGCAGCTCAAGGACAATATCAGCACGCGCGGGGTCCCTACCACCTGCTCGTCGAGGATGCTGGAGGGCTTTGTTCCCACTTACGACGCCACCGTCGCGCGGCTGCTATACGATCAGGGCGCCGTCTTGGTGGGGAAGGGAAATCTGGATGAGTTCGCCATGGGGTCATCTACGGAGAACTCGGCGCGGGGGCCGACTCGGAACCCCTGGGACCTCGGGAGAGTGCCCGGCGGCAGCAGCGGCGGGCCGGCTGCTGCCGTAGCTTCCGGCGAGTGCTTCTTCTCCCTGGGGTCGGACACGGGGGGCAGCATACGCCAGCCGGCTGCTCTGTGCGGCGTGGTGGGCTTGAAACCCACCTACGGCCTGGCAAGCAGGTTTGGGCTCGTGGCCTTTGCCAGTTCGCTCGACCAGATAGGCCCTATTACCCGCGACGCCGCCGACGGCGCCCTAGTGCTCAACGCGATAGCAGGGCATGACCGCTCCGATTCCACGTCGCTTTCCGGAGAGCCTACCAATTACGCGTCATGCTTAGATCACGGCGTGGAGGGTCTGAGAATAGGCGTGCCGAGGGAGTATTTCGTGGACGGCACCGATCCCGGCGTCGAGAGGGCCGTGCGCGAGGCGCTGGTCGTCCTGGAGGGCTTGGGCGCCAGGGTGGAGGAGACGTCGCTTCCCCTGACTCCCTACGCGCTGGCGGTCTACTATATCATCGCTCCATCCGAGGCGTCGGCTAACTTGGCGCGCTATGACGGGGTCAAGTACGGGTACGCAACCCCGACCGCCTCCGGCATGTGGGAAGCCTTGGACAAGACGCGCCAAGAGGGGTTTGGCCCCGAGGTCAAGCGGCGCATCATGCTCGGCGCCTACGCGCTTTCCACCGGCTACTACGACGCATATTATCTAAAGGCCCAAAAGGTGCGGACACTGATTCGCAGGGAACTGCAACAGGTGTTCGGGGAGTTCGACGCCCTCGCCACGCCAACGTCGCCGACGGTTGCCTTCCCCTTCGGGGAAAGGACTGAAGACCCGGTCCAGATGTACCTCAGCGACGTATGCACTGTGCCCGCGAACATCGCCGGAATACCCGGGATATCCGTGCCGGCCGGCTTGGCGGACGGCCTGCCCGTAGGCCTTCAGTTCCTCGGACCTCACCGCGCCGAGGGGACGTTGCTCCGCATCGCCCACGCCTATCAGCAGGCTACGGACTGGCACACGATGAGGCCGGCGCCGGCAACAAAGGCCGCGTAGGCGTCGTCGAGCTGCCTTCACCCTGAGGCTTAGTATTTAGGAGGAGACTTATGGGAAACAACCGAGATTCCGGCTTTGCAGTGGGCTTCATCTCGTCGCCGCATCCACACTCCAACGCCCACGTCAAGACCCTGGAGGAGTTGGACGAGGTGGAGGAGGTATACCTGTGCGGTTTGGAAGGAGAAGACCTCAACGGCCTGGCTGCCGAGACCTCGAAGTTAGCCGGCACGACGGGATCCGTCGCGGAGATGGTCTCCCACCCAGGCATCGACGCGGTGGTCGTGAGCGTCCGCAACGACCTGTGCCCGGGAGTCCTCGATGCGGCCATAGAAGCCGGCAAGCCGGCCCTGTTCGAGAAGCCTGGGGCTCTGACTGCGGCCGAGTTGCGCCGGCTTGCGGGCAAGGCAGCCTCCGCCGGCGTGACCGTTGGCGCCATGTATACCAACCGAGGAAGCCCGATCATGCGTGAGGTCAAGAAGGCCCGGCAGGACGGCGCGCTGGGCCGCGTAATGAACGTGGAGGCCCGGTTCGTCACCTCGCAGGTGCGCTACCGAGATACCGATCACTGGCTGTTCAAGAAGTCTCTCGCCGGCAGTGGCATCCTCTCATGGCTCGGGTGTCACCATATCGACGTCCTCTGCTTCCTGCTCGACGACCGTGTGGTCGAGGTCTCGGCAATGGCTGGGGCGTTGAACCCCGAGCAGATGGAGGTAGAGGACACGGCGTGCGTGGTGCTGAGGTTTGCGAGCGGGGTCATCGGCGCGTTGACCGTCGGATACCTGCTGGCCGGCAGCCCGGAGGGGTATCACGGAGGCCGCTACGACATGTTCTTGGGCCTGCGCGGTACGGACGGCTACGTCAGCATCCCGTTGTCCGACGGGAATTACTACACGATTCACAGCATCGCCCCAGGGCTGGAGGCGGCCGGAATCCAAGAGCGCCGCTTCACGCCGCCCGATTCTCCCGCGTACATCGGGAAGACGGGAGAGGAGTTTGTGGCCTCGTTCCTGCGGGCGTCGAGATCCGGCGCCCCTGCCGACGCTCCCATCGAGGCGGCTGTCCACGTCCTCGAGGTCGTCGAGGCGGCGTTGGAGTCCTCCGCGACCGGGAGGGCGGTTAAGGTGGGCTAAGCGGCTGTGGGGAAACGCTTCCGGCTTCCCTGCCTCCCCTGGCTGGGGGAGAGTCTGAACAGTTACGGCTCTGCCCCTACAGTAATTCCGCTGCTTGATGCTCACAGGCAGGGCGTCCCTGCCCTAAGGAACGGGTACGTCAGAACGCACGGGAACGGTGTTATTCGTCTTCCGGGGTGCTCTCGTCCAAGGCAGCCTTGGTCTGCCCCAGTGTGTGGAACAGCCAGGCCCAGAACGTGCTCTGGGCCTGCTCCGGGTCTGTGGCCCTGAGGAGGCGCAGGGTCAGGGTCTGGTACGTAGAGTCTTCCTCGCGCAGGCGGACGAGGGGCGCCGATAGCTCGGCGACCTCTTCGATCTCCGTGTCAGGGCCAATCGATCCCAACGTGAGTGTGGCTATCGCGACGTCCATGTAGGCTGTTCCGCGGAGCAGCCGGCCGTTGCGTTGTCCCGCCAGGGCCCTGGCATCCATCAAGGCGCTCTGCGACTCGTCGGCCTGCGTCTCGAGAGTGGCGATGCGTCGCTGCGCGTCCTCGGCCTGGGTGTTCAGTGCGCCTATCTCCGACCGGGCAGCCTCGAGTTGCGACTCGGTGGCGGCCAGCCTTGAAGCCAAGTCGTCATACTCCTCCTGGGGGACGCCCGATCTGCAGGCCGTCAGCATCAGCAAGGCCAACAGAAGGATTCCAACCAACGAGACGGTCTTGGTTTCCACGTAGCGGGATATCTCCTCGTGTGTCCGGTAGGGTATGTAAGACTGGACGCCGACGCAACCTCGGCGGGTCTACGTCATATGCCTACGTCTATGGGAGCGTTTGGGACGCTGCCTGCCAGGATAGGCCCTAGTAGGCCTGCTATTCGCCTGGGGACGAAGATCTCGCTGACGGCCGCCTCGATCTCTTCCACCGACCACCATCTGCTTTCGGTGATGTCGTCCACCTCGGCCCGGTCCAACGCGGCGGGATCCGGTTCGAACTCCCGTGTCCGCAGCAGGAAGTACCGCTCTGCGGCCTCGTACAAGACACCCCGTAGATGGAAGACATGCCGGCGGACCCAGACGCACGGCCCCAGGCTCATCCCGGTCAGGCCCGTCTCCTCCCACAACTCGCGCCGGGCGCCTTGCTCGAAGGTCTCCCCGTTGCTGAGGGCGCCGCCCGGCGTGACCCATATGCCCAGACGGTCTCTATCCAGTAGGCACCTCAACAGGAGGACGCGGCCCCGCTCACTGAGGAGCAGCACCCTAGCAGCCGGTCGTCGAATTGGGATGGCGCCGCCCATTGCTTAACCCCACGTCACTACGCGGCTGTCGTGGGGTGAGGCGGCTATGAATATCCCCTGGTTTACCCTGGCGCGCGCACCGTGAGAGGCGGCGATGTCGTGGAATACCTCCGGGTGGAAGATGTATAGGTCGCCCTCTTGGGGCCTGATCGTACACACTTCGGCGCCGGCCACGACCGATGCGGTGTAGCCCGTGGTCCCTTTCGGCCTCCTCTCGTCATCCTCGGGCGTCCAACGCCGTTTGAAGACCGAGAGCTCGCCCCCCGACTCGGGCATCTGAAAGCAGACCAGGGACGAGAACTGGGTCGGGAACTGTGAGACCATCCACCCTTTGAAGTAGGTCATGGCGCTGTCGCGGTGGAGCGCGCTTTCGTCGCCGTCGAGCATCATACGTATCACGGCGTCCCCGTACGGGACGCCTTCCTCGTGGGCAACGATGACCCGACGCTCCGGCAGCAGCCGGCCGATCATCTCGCGCACCATGGCGCGCGGGTCCGGCAGGCCCCTGTACAGCAGCTCGAATTTGGCGTCCGCGATGCGGGACTCCCTGAAGAAGCCCTCCCGGTCGTTGACGTACTGGCCGAGCCCGGGGCCGATGTATCTGAGGGCGATCTTTGCGCCCTCGGCGTTCACGTATTCCTTTGTGGTGACGAAACGATCGGAGTCCTGTTCGATCCTAGCGATGACTTCCCGGCAGTGCTCTTTGGCGTAGAATCCCCGGATTATCACCGCTCCGTACTTCAAGTTAGCCATTTCGTGAAGGACGTCGGGGTAGTCTTCGACCACACGGCTGGGGGTGGTCACGACTGCTTCCCAGGTTGGGGTTGTCATCGGCTTCTCCGTTGGAGTGCTGCCCTCAGGCGCCCAGTTGAGTCAGAATATCGTATACTCGGATCCGCCGCGAATCAATCGCCGAAGGAGTAGCTGTTCAGACTTCGTGAGGCCCTTTTCGACCGGCTTAGCCGATAAGTAGACGTCTTTGATCCCCACCCGCCCGCCCCTGGTAACTGGGGGCACAGCCCCCAGAAGACCCCCTGCCGGAGGGGAGAACCCGGGTCTCACAGAGCCTAACAGCTTCACCGAAGGAAGGGGAGATGACAGGCGAATCCCTGTTGAAGAGGCTTGAGCCGTGGATCGAGGGGCGCTTTGGCGCGCCCCTGTCGATCCTTGGCTCGCCCCCCGTACCCGTGGCGGTTCGGCCCGATGCGCCCGGCAGCGTTCCCCTTATGGCGCTAAAGCTCGGCGATCGAGCGGCGGTTATCGTAACCAGGCCGGAATGGCCCGCAAGACTGGAGCCGGTCGTCGACCGGATGCACCCGGACGTGCTCTTCTCGGTGTTCGGGTGCTACGAGTTGGCGCGGGCTCTGCATGAAGACGGGATAGCCGTGTGGGGGCCGAACTGGTACCTCTTCGGCGACGAAGCCGCTGTCCTACCCGTCACCGACCCAAGGACAGACGGAGTGGAGCCTATCTCCCCGCCGCAACTGGCGGCGGTGGACTTCGAACTCTTCTGGCACTGCATGCCGGACGCGGTGGCCGCGTTTGGGGTGCATGAGGAAGGGCGGCTGGCGGCGTTGGCGACTGTCATGGACAGGGGCGAGCCGGTCTTGGAGATCGGTATGGAGGTGGCGCCGGAAGCGAAAGGCAGGGGTCTGGGCAGGGCGGTAGTGGCCGCCGCGGCCAGGTGGATAGTAGAGAATGGCCGCATGGCGTTGGCCACGGTTGGTCCGTTCAACGTCCCTTCGGCCCGCACGCTCAGGTCCGTTGGCCTCAGGTATCTGTTCATGGTTCTAGAGGGCAAACGCGGGCGCGTCAGCGTCCCTCCGCAGACCCTGGGCGCACCTTACCCGGGAGCCGCGCTCTACGACTACTATCCCCGGTGGGCCATGAACCAAGATATCCTGCCCAAGCCCCCTGCCTCCGCCGTGTCAGATCAGGAATGACCACGGCCCTTGCGAGGCCGCTATGGGGGAGTCCGGAGGGGTTCTCCCGTCTGGCAGGGGGTCAGAGGTTCATCTGCTACGAGTCAACGGTCGCGCTGGGGGTTCTCCCGTCTGGCAGGGGGTCAGAGGGCTGTGCCCCAGTTCCAGGTGGCGGGCGGGGACCTAAAGACGTCTGCTTTATCGGGGCTACGCCAATTTTAGGACGGCGCCACCCAGGAGGCATCTACCAATCTGGGGCAGACTCCGGTACGAGAAAGGGGGTTGAGCGCCCGTCTGTTGTGTGCTACGTTCCGTGCGAACCTGACTAGGAGCCAAAGAAGCAGATGTTCATCATATTAGTCCCCATTCGAATAGAGAAGGGCTACAAGGAGCCGTATCTGGAGGCGCTCAAGGTCAACGCGAGCGCCTCCGTGAACACCGAGCCCGGGGTCCTGAGGTTCGACATCATCCAGGACGCCCACGACAACGACGTCATATGGCTGTACGAGGTCTACAGGGACGAAGAGGCATTTAACACGCACCGCGCCTCCGATCACTTCAACACGTTCTACGGCAAGTGGCGGCCGCGTATGGAGGTACTCCCCCACGGCGCCGAGCTCGGGCCTGGGAATCAGCGGGGCACTCATCAGATCTGGCCGCCCGACGACGAGTGGTGTTAGGCCGGCAACTAAGATGCATCTTCGAGTCTGAGGGAGGTACGCGATGGCCATAGAAGCCGCTCCCACCACCGCGAGACGGATGGCGGAGGCCAGCGCGCGGTTCCTGGACAGCCTGCTCCCGGAGCAGAGAGCAAAGGTCGAGTACCACTACTTGGACGTGGAGCGCGTGTACTGGATTCATCGCCCCCAGAACCGGCACGGACTGCCCATCAGGGACATGAGCCCCGCCCAGCGGCGCTTGGCGTTTGCCGTCATGGAGAGCGGCCTGAGCGCGGGGGCGTACCGAAAGGCAAGGGGCATCATCGACCACGAGTTGATACTGGCCCAGGTCGAGAAGGACGAGGGACACGCCAGGTACCGCCGCGACCCGGAGCTCTATTACTTCACCGTCTTCGGCAGCCCTAAAGGCGAGGGCCCATGGGGTTGGAAGGCGGAGGGCCACCACATGTCGTTGAACCTCAGCGCCTGGGGAGATGAGGTAATCTCCACAACGCCGCTCTTCTTCGGCTCCAACCCGGCGCGTGTCAGGTACGGCCCCAGCGAGGGCCTGCGCTTACTCGGCGCCAGGGAGGACCTGGCTTTCGAGCTGATCGACAGCTTCGACAGAGGTCAAATCTCTAAGGCCCTTCTCTTCGAGAAAGTTCCGCATGAGATCATCACTTACAACGCGACTAGGCCCATGCTGCCGCCCGAACAGGGGCTGGCGGCGTCCCGGATGAGTCCGGCCCAGAGGGACATGCTGATGTCCCTGGCGGCGGAGTACGTCAAGCAGGCGGCGCCCGACGTTGCCGAGGGGAAGCTGGCGGCTCTGCGCGAGGGCGAGTTGGACGCCGTCTACTTCGCCTGGGGCGGAGCCATGCAGAAGGGGAAGGGCCACTACTACAACATCGTGGGACCCAACTTCCTGGTCGAGTTCGACAACCAGCAGAACGGGGCCAATCACGTCCACTCAGTCTGGCGCGACGTCCAGAACGACTTTGCCTATGACATCTTGGAGGAGCGCAAGCTGCTTCACGAGGTGCTCTGAGCGCAGTTAGACGGGCACGCCCGGGATGTTAAGCCTTATCCTGCCGAGGCTGTGCCGGGTGGTGTAGAAGAGGGTCTTCCAGTCGTCACCGCCCCAGGCCGCGTTGGAGGGCGGCTCGCCGCCGGTCAGGATCCTGCCCAGATGCTTGCCCGAGGGGTCGATGATATATATCCCCCCGGGTCCCGTGCAGTAGATGTTGCCTTCTACGTCCACCTTCATGCCGTCCGGGGCGCCTGGCCCGTCTCCGTCGAGGACGCACAGCACGCGGTCGGTCGCCAGGGCCAGCCTGCCGTTGGGCTCCACCCCGAACGCCCTGACGTGGCCCCTCCGCGAGTCGCCGACGTAGAGGACGCTCTCGTCCGGGGAGAAGGCCAGCCCGTTGGGTAGTACGAAGTCTCTGACAAGCAAGTTGATGCGGCTGAGGTCGGGTGAAACTTTGTATACGCCGAACAGGTCCAGCTCCGAGTCGACGTCGAACGTGTCAGGGTCGGTAAAGTAGATGCTCCCGTCGGACCTGACGACGGCGTCGTTAGGCCTGTTCAGACGCCAACCTCGGTATTGGTTGGCGACGACCGTGATGCCCCCGTCAGCCTCCACCCGCGTTACCCGTCTCCCGTCGTGCTCGCACGCTATCAGCCTGCCCTGTCGGTCACGGGTCAGCCCGTTGTGGCGGTTCGTGCCCTGCTGGGCCACGCTGAAGCCGCCCTCGGGGTCCCACCTCATCCGCCGGTCGTTGGTAATGTCGCTGAAGAGCAGGTACCCCCCCTCTCGGATCCAGACCGGACCCTCGGCGGGGCCCCTGTCGCCTCCGAAGTGCGAGCCCAGCACCTCCACGTCCTGGCCGCGCGGTACGATTCGTCCCAGCTCCTCAGCGGCTTTCTCTATAGGCATGGGGCACCTCCATTGTGTTCGGTAGCATTTTGTCACATCCCGGCTAAGGTGGGGATTGTATCTGAGCAGTTGTCGCCCCGGTAACTGCTCAGACTTCGTGAGGCGCACAGGAGAATCGCCCTCCGCTGTCTTGCCATTCTGAGGAGCGCAGCGACGAAGAATCTAGTCCTTGCACACGCGCCGCGCCGTCGAGGAATGGACCGCCCCCAAATAGCAGGCCTGAGATTCCTCACTCCGCTGGCGCTGCGTTCGGAATGACAGTACAGGGCAGGCGGCGCTGCGGGGAATGAGGGACAGCCGCCGACGTCCCGACCGCGGACAGGCGGCGCTGCGGGGACTTGGGGAGGCTCTCACGGTTCGACTGACAATTTGGGAGGCTCTCACGATTCGACTCATGGAGACCGAGCAGTTAATCGCCCCGGGACGGAGTTGACGAGGTGGGAGACGCTTGATACGTTGCTTCAGTTCGGCAATGCCTCGCGGCTGGTACGGAGGGTACGGGGTCGATGTTTCGTCTACACCACGTCCATCTGTTGACGCCCGACCCGCATAGTACGGCGCGATGGTACGCGGACATGCTCGGAGCGTCCGTGGTCGGGCAGCGGGCGGGGGGCTCGCTGCTCGTGATGCTCGGTGGGGCGCTGCTCAAGATAGACGGGCCGGGGGCGGATCCGCTGCCAGCCGGGAACTCGGGGCGCTACTTCGGACTGGAGCACTTCGGGTTGGAGACCAACGACGCCGCAAGCATCGCGGCCCGCGCCCATGCGCGCGGCGCGGCGATACTGAGGCCGGTGGGGGCCGGCTTCGAGGGCAACGACGTCTCAGACACGAAGGCCGACATAGAGGGCCCCGACCGGCTGCGCATAGAGCTACAGCAGCCCGCCTTCTACTGGGAGCCGACCGGCTCCGGCCAGAACCTCTTCCGCGAGATGGTGCGCCTGCACCATCTGCACGTCAGGGCGGCGGACCCGTGGGCGGCCGCCCGGTGGTGGGCCGACGTATTCGACGGCAGCATCGCCGGCGAGTTCGGGGACGCCGCGTCCGAACGGATCCGCGTCATGATAGGCGGGACCCTCCTCAACGTGAGCAGTCCCCAGCCGGGGCAGCCGACAGCCGAGGCGTATCCCGGACCCCACTACGGGCTGGACCACTTCGGCCTGGAGACCCACGACCTCGACGCCGCGTTGGATCGGCTGCGGGAAAAGGGGGTGGAGGTCGTGGGGCCGCCGGCTCAGGCCTCCGACGGGAGCAGGTCGGCCACCGCCAAGGGACCGGACCACGTGCGGGTGGAGTTGGTCCAACCGCCTGCGTACGGCTGAGAACGAGACGGCTTGAAATGACCGCCGGCGTTCGGCTGCTCCCTACCACTTCAGGACGAGCGGGCTGACGTATCTCTTGACCTCCCTCATAGGAGCCCTCGCGGCCCTGTATTTGTCAGGACGCTGCCGGAACAACGGGGAGTCCGGGGTCAGGGGCGGGTCTATCTCGACCAAGGTGTTGCCCCGGAACCGCATCTTATACTTGACGCCGCCGGGCAGATGCCGCAGGACGAAGTTCTTCTCCCCCGGCCCTCCCTGCGGGGGCGAAGTCCACGTCTCCGTCCTCTCCGCCACGGGGAATTCGATGGTTATTTCGTCCCCTTTGCGGAGTTCGCCAAACCAGAGGCGGCTCTCGATCCAACGGGGTTGAGTCTCCAGCCCGCCGACCCGACAGCGGACCTGCCGCTTGTCCACCCACAAAGGGATGCGCACGAACACGTCCCTTGCCTCCTTGTTCCTGATTACGACCTTTCCCTCATAGGGCAGGTAGCTATCGACGTCCATCCAAGGGGAAACCCTGTTCAGCAGCAGGTTCACTCTCGCCGTGCCGTCGGAGTAGCGCACGATGCCGTCCCAGGCGTAGAACAGCCCCATGTTGCCGTGGGGGGAGCAGCACAGGGCCGTCCGGCTCTTGCCGGGCGCGTTCTCGCAGTAGGCCCCGACCGTCTTCGCGTAGACGTCGTCGCCGCTGTAGTAGCACGGGTCCTCCAGCGGCGGCTCCTTCCCTTCCGACATCTGCCTGAGGCGGGGGATGTCGTCGGGATCGAACTGACCCTCGACCCCGTGGTTCCTTATATATAGGTCGACGTCCTCCCAGTAGTCGCCGACGCCGGCCTCAGTCAGCTTGACCGCCAGCCCTATGAAACGGCCGCAGCCGCAGCCCTGGCCGTCTCCCACCAAGCCAATACGGGCGAGTCCTTTTTGGCGCCCCCACTCGTAGCCATCGCGAACGAAGGCCTTCAATCGCGAGTCGTTGGTAGCGATGGCGTAGTCCAAGATCGACCTGAGCGCGTTTACGTACCCGTGGAAGTGCCCGGCCCAGTGTGCATGTTCGGCGCCGGCCACGCCGGGATAGTCGCCTCCCGCCCAGTCCGCCCAGAACTTCGGCTTCAGCAGGTATCGGACCATCTCCCCGCCGAGGCGGAGCGCCTGCTCGTTCCCGGAACGCAGGTACCAACTCACGAGCGCGCCCGCGGTGTGCCCCTCATTGGAGAATACCGACCTCTCGGAGGCTCCCCGCTCCCCCTTTTCGCTGTCGGGCTCGGAAGTGTCCTTCCAGCCCCGCCCCTTGATGTAGAGCACGTGGAAGTAGTGAGGTTCCAGCCAGCCGTGGATGGGGATGTAGGCGTAGTCTTCCTTGTGTACGACGAAGCGGCGGTCGAGTCCGTCGACCATCAAGTCGGTCTTCTGCTTCCAGAAGGGCAGCCCCGTGTACTGATACCAGGCGGCCATAGCCCGTATCATGCGGCCCTGACCGTGCCGGTAGGCGTTGGGCCTGTCTTTCGCGGGGCCCAGCCACCACTTCTCGGGGTCGTCGGGCACGTAGAAGATGCCGTCGTCCGCGATGTTCGAGGCCATCATCTCAAGCATCTTGCCTTCGCGCTCTAGGTTCTGCTGGCTGCCGGACATCAGCCGCAGCATCGCCAGGGCCTCCATAGCCTTGGGTTGGCAGGCTTGCAGGGGGGAGAACTGGGTGGTCAGCGCCGGCGGGTTGGTGTCGCCGAAGTCGTAGCCCCACTTCGTCCAGTCGGGCTTGCCGAGATAGTCCATCATCTCCTGCCCGTAGTGGCCGCCCAGCGTGCCCCAGTACATCTCGTAGTTCAGCTCTTCGCTGATGATCTCGGTGAAGTGGTTGACGCCGAGGCGCGCCCGCTCTGCGAGGTCCAGGGTGTCCGGGACTGTGGCCGTGTGGTAGGCGCCGGCCTCCGTCGGCCGGTTCACGTCCATGGTGCGCGCTCCCCAAGCCTCCACGTGGTCCGTGGCCGAGGTGTCCCAGGGCGTCTCGGCAGTTTCAGCAGCCGTTGTGTGAGTCATGGCGTTCTCCTCCAAGCGGGGACACGGTACACCCGCAGGCGGCGGCCAATCAACCTCGGACGCTTGGTTGTGTGGTCTCTGCGCCCCCGTATCGGGGCCCACAGACGTGAAGGATTTGCTTCAAAATTGGCCCTCTTCCCCCTTGATATGTGAACCTAGTTGATGTATACTGCTCAGATTCTCCCCTTTGCCCTAGCCCTAAGGGAACAAATGAGTTAGATAAAAGGAGTTAGGTAAAATGCATTATGCATATTGTAGTGAAGCTGCCGCAGCCGCTAGTCAAGCGATTTTGAAACCATCAAGGTTGTAGAGGAGGCTTTATGCGTGGATTTCCCTCGTGGGCGTACTCCTAGTGAGAGTAGGGACATCATGAGGGGTAGGCTCAGAGTGTTGAGTGGCTCACGTCGAGGCAGAGCGCAGAAAAAACTATAGCGCGTAATATAGTCTGGGAGAGAACAATGACCAGTGAATCTACGTTCAATGACCTGAGGGCGGCGATCAGACGATTGGAAGCAGAGAAACGCCGGATTGAGGAGAGGTATCGTGCCCTCGTTACGACCTTGCGATATTTCGAGGACACAGAGGGTTCAGGAGGGTCGGAACTACAGTATCGGCGCAACGATAACGACATTCCCAACGCGATAGCTGACATATTGGCTCGCGAAGGCCCACTGCATCGGCGGGTAATCCATGAGCGCCTCGTGGAAATGGGCGTGCGTATCGGAGGACAGGACCCGGTCAACAACGTGGGCGCATACTTGAGTATCGATCCGCGCTTCAGGAGCGTTGGCGGTGGAATATGGGGTCTGAACGAGCCGCCCGCTCCCGATGCGAAGGACAGTCCGGGGCAATCGGACGCCAACGCGATTCCGGGTGACACGAGTGAGGGGTCTGACGCCGATCACGATCAGCACGACTCAGAAGAGGAGGAGGACAGGGTGCCATGGTGAGGAACTCAGGCGCTCAATCATTTAAGGAGGAACGCATGAGACCCAAAGACATGTATCGGCTCATCGGATTTACACCCAGAAGAAGTAACTGCTCGGAGAAGATAAGGTACTCAAGCCGAGAGGACGCGGCGAGCGCGGCAGATGAATACAATCAGCGGATCGTTTTTGGAGACGTGAATGAATACCCGTGCGCCCGTCATCAGGCTTGGCACATAGGCCATCGCTATAAACACAGGGTGGCTCATGAGATGCTGCTGGCGTGCGTCATGTGGTTCAAGGCGTGGGAGGCTGAGATCGAGCGTAGGAGGACAACCCGTCGTTGAGTTACCCTGACCGTATCCTCAGAGTCGGCGGGTGATTTTCAAGTGCGCAGAGAGGTAAGGAGAATCCCCATTGCTTCAGTCGGATGATGACAGATTACGTCAAGACCCTGCTTATCGGGAGGAAGCCGAGAAGCTGGCGAACGTGGTCCGCTACATCGAGGAGCAGCGGCTCAGCCTGAAGGGTCAGATGCCGGTGACGGCGGCGGACCAAGAGACGGCGAACGCGATTCAGGAGATTCTGCAAGAGAATGCCGATTCGCTCTACTCGGCCCTGGACCAGCCGTACTTCGGCCGCCTCGACTACTTCCGCAAGGACGCGGGCGAGGAAGGCTCGGAACTGTCGGACGACGACGCCCAGACTCCGCCGCACACCATATACCTGGGAATCGTCTTCATCCCCGGCCAGGACGTCTTTAGTTGGACAAGCCCTGTCGGGAAGCTCTGGTACACGCAGAGCTATGAGGATGGGTACACGGCTCCCAGGGGCTACATTCCGACCAGGGTGGACCTCAAGCGGTACGTCAGGATTCGCGGAGGACAGCTGAAGGACCTGAACGACATATTCCGGCGGCAGCTTCCTGCCCCCTCCACGGCCGGACAGGACATCTTGAGCGAGGCTCTGAGCAGTACCGGCGACGACGGGCACCTACAGGTAATCGTCGAGACGATCGAGCCCGACCAGTATGAGAACATCGCCAACGTCAGCGACAAGGTGCTGATCGTCCAGGGCGCGGCGGGGAGCGGCAAGAGTGAGATCGGGCTGCACCGGATCGCCTACCTGTTGTCTCCATTCAACGAGATTCCCGAAGACGAGCGTCCCACACCGAGCACGACCCTTTTCGTTGGGCCGTCGCAGGCATTCCTCGAATATGCAGCCGACGTCCTGCCTAATCTGGGAGTGCAGGGGGGTGTCAAACAGGTCAGGTTCAGCGACTGGCTGATCAGGAATCTGTCCGTGAGAACGTCTTCTCGTCCGAGAATCTGGAACGACTTGCTGGCCCGCGGGGAGATGCGCCACTTCGATCAGCGGGCTGAAACATTCAAGGGATCGCTTGCCATGGCGGACGTCATCGAAAGACACGTGGCCGAGATGGCTAGAGCTATCAGAAAGAGATGCCTCCGACTTCCCACGAATATCCCAGGCTGGGCCAACGGAGTGCCTAAGGCTCATATCCGGTCGGTGCTGAATGACGTACTTCAACCCTCGGCGAGGGGACAACGCCTGAATCGTCGTAGGGAGGACTTCATCAACCGAATGATCTCTCTAATCCAGCTAATCCAGCCGACGGACCGGGACGCCCAGCCTATCTCTTTCTTCGCAGCGGGCCCGCGTCAGCCGGACCGTAGGGAAGAGGAGAGGAGGCAGGCCGAATTGCGAGATGCCGTAGCGCGCTGGTGTGACGCGGCATGGAAGCACGTGGACTTCAGAGAGGAGTATCTCGCTCTTCTATCGGACCCGGAGGAGGTGGTACGACTGGCCGGAACGGATTTGCCGCGGGAGGTCGCCGATGAGCTTGTGAATTCGTCCGCCAGGATTCGGGAGCAAGGATTCGACGACTCCGACCTTGGAGCGTTGGCCTACCTCGATCACCTGTTAAACGACACAGTGAAGCGGAGCTACCGTCACATTGTCGTTGACGAAGCTCAGGACATCTCGCCCATCGAGGTCAAGCTGCTCGCGGCCAGTTCCGCCAACAACTGGTTTACCGTGCTGGGCGACACGGCTCAGAGGCTCACGCCTTACCGAGGAGTCAGGCGATGGAGAGACTTGGATCGGGTCTTTGGGAGATCGGAAATCGAGGTTCAGCGCGCCCGGAGGTCATACAGGTCGAGCAGGCAGATAACCGAGTTCAACAACAGGATCCTCAGGACGTTCGACAATAACATCCAAGCGCCAATACCGTTCGAGCGCGACGGTCATCGAGTCGAGTACAACCGCCACGGGAACACAACCGAGATGTACCAGGGCATCATTGACGACATTGAACGGATACGGTCCTTGGACGGCTTGGAGAATGCTCTCGTAGCAATTCTGGTTAGGGACCAGGTCAACCTGAACCGGTTCCGGCGGTTCTGCGAGGAGCGGGGCATCGGCGGGATAGTCCTGGTCGACCAGGAGCATCACAGCGACTCGCGGACCGTGCTGGCGCGCATCCCCGGCGTCAAGGGGCTGGAATACGACGCGGTCATCGTAATGGGGGTCAATGAGACGTTCGCCGATACGGACTTCAACAAGAAGCTGCTGTATCTTGCAACCACCAGAGCCAGGCACTACCTCGGTATTCACTGGTCTGGGCAACGATCCCAGATACTCGGGTCCATCTCCGACCGCGGCGTGATCCAGTACCGGGCGTAGGCTTCCCGTCGAGCCTGCTGCCTGCTTTGGCATCGTCATGGAGGTTGACGACTTGGCCGCATCTCGGCCTTGGGCAAGTAACCCCGTCCTCTATGCATCTATATCTGAGGGGCGGCCTCAGGTCGGCGGAGTAGCTTTGCCCTCCACACCTCTATTTTGGAGCGGCGGTATAATGCCTCGGTGACTGCCCCCGGCGCCGCAGCCGTGGGCAGGATCAGGACACGCCATCTAGGAGGCTTCCAGAGATGCTCGAACATAACCCGCTTGCCGCGTGCGCCAGGGGCGAGCGCTATGAGACCACGGCGCCGGACACGCTGGATCTGGCGGACCGGATGGGGTTGGCCGTCAACGCGCTGACCAACGTATGGTATCCCCCGGACGAGAGGCTCGCCCTCGGCTTCTACGTGGACTTCTCGCGGCGTCCGCCGGTGCTCTTCCCCAGTCACGTCACTGACGCATACTTGAACATCCCGCCCAAGTTCATCGAGGCGCTGGTCCTCTGCCGGCTGGCGTCGGGGAGCCGGTACAACATCGAGGTGGACCGGGAAGTGCTGAACGCGCAGCTCGGCTTCATTGGCGGCGACGGCCTGACGTACTGCCCGACCGATACCCTTGAGCAGTTCACCGAGCAACGCCCGTTCTCCGAGGTGTGGGCGGAGGGCCGGCTCCTGCTCGCCCTGTCCACGCTGGCCCAAGTTGACGACGACCCTCGATGGATCGAGATCGCCAAGCGGAAGACCGACCGGCTGCTGGCGCTGACGCGGCGGAAGGAGGGGTTCCGGTTCCTGTGGAAGGGCCGATTCCGCCCGGGCGAGAATCCTCCCGCCGATGCGGACGAGCCCTCGGAGGCGCTCGCAGGCGGCTCCCTGGCGGACTACGACCCCGTGTTCAGCAAGATATACTCGACGGGTGCGCTTGGGCACGGGGCCGGCCTTCTGTACCGTCTCACGGGTTACGAGCCTGCCTTGGAGCTGTCGGAGGGCCTGGCCCGGTGGGCCATGGCGCGCATCTTCACCCGCGAGGATGGGCGGTGGAACTTCTACCACTTCCATCACAGCCTCTACGCCCTGATGGCGGTCTGTGAATACGGCGTCGCCTCGGGCGACCGCTCGGCGCTGGAGCGGGTGGACGCCTGCTACCGCTGGGCGCGGGTGATGGGCGACCCGCTGATAGGGTACTTCCCCGAATGTATGCCTGGGTCGGATCTCTACTTGGAGCGGCGGGGGAACACCGTAGAGGCCTGCGAGGTCGCCGACATGCTCTTCCTGGCTCTCCACCTGACCAGGGCGGGGATGGGCGACTACTGGGACGACGTGGACCGCTGGATCCGCAACGTCCACGCCGAGTCGCAGATGCTCGACGACGGGTTCGTAGACTCGATCCCGGAGAGCTATCTCGCCAGCGAGCCAACCGCGAGGCGGTATGGCGATTCCCGCGGCGTCGCCGCTCGCTCTGTAGGCTCGTTCTGGGGATGGATGAGCGCCAACGACGCCTTCCACCTCCAGAAGACGGAGCAGGGCCCCAAGCTGGAGAACAGGTCCATAATGCACTGCTGCACCGCCAACGGCGCCCGCGCCCTCTACTATGTCTGGGACGCCATGCTCAGGCAGGACAGCGGCGAGACGGCGGTCGAACTGCTCCTGAACAGGGCCTCGCCCTGGCTGGACGTCGACAGCTACCTGCCGGTGGAGGGTAAGGTCGTCTTTCACGTCAAGAAGACCCAGGGCATCAAAGTCAGGATGCCCGAGTGGTCGGACCCGGGTGACGTCCTAGCTACTGTGGGGGGCCAACGCGTTGAGACCTCCATCGAGGGGCGCTACGTCCGGGTACGCGGCCTCAGCCCCAACGACAAGGTAACCCTCACGTTCCCCGTGCCCGAGCGCGTAGAGCACCGAGTGATTGGGGAATCCGCGTACAAGCTGACCCTACGCGGCTCCAACGTGGTCTCCATCGACCCGAAGGGCAATATCTATCCTCTATATACCCGTTGCCAGCCGTCCGGCGCGAGCATAGCCAAGGAGCGCTTCGTACCCGACGTCCAGCGTCTGGTGTGGTAGCCCGGACGCCGAGCCGGGGATTGGCGGAGGAGCGATAACTCAGTCTCCAACCAGCCTCTCGGCGTTCGCGTGGGCGAGCTTCTCGAAGACTTCCGGGGGGAGAGCCAGCTTCTTCAGGTGGTCCATCAGCTTCGCGTCGTACTGGTCCCGCGCGTATAGCAGCTTGTCGGCGTAGTCGATCAGGTACTGGCGCCCAAACTCTTCGTCTCTGGTAATGGCGTTGAAGCCTGACGTGGCCGACAGGTCCGCATAGAGGTTCGGGTGCTTCTCCAGCATGGCGGGGTTTGCGCCTCCGGGCAGCACCGGGCCTTCGGGATACATCTCTTTGTCGTAGAGGCCGTCGCCAGATACGTGAGACCACCAACCCGGTCCGTGCGCGACCAGGATGGTGTCGGGGCACGCTGTGAGCGCCCTGTCCAACGCCCCTATAGTGCCGCCGTACCACCAGTCCCGCCAAGGGTAGGTGCTACCTCCGTGGTCGGTCCCGTACTCCAAGTGAATGGTCACGGGGAGGCCCAGTTCGCCGAAGGTGCGCAGCACCCTCAGCGAGTCCGGGTCGTCGAACACGACCCGGCTCTTGTATTCTCCGGCCAGACGGATGTCGTAGAGGTCGACGGCGGCCTTGATCCGCTCGTTCGCGTCGGGCCGTTTGGGGTGAGGCGCGTAGCCTAATATGAACCGCTCCGGAGCGTGGCTGCCCACTTGAAGGACGCTCTCCAAGGGGATGCCGCTCTCCGCACCGGGCGGCATGGCGGGCTGGTTCAACGGCACGTCATACTCTGCCTGGGGGATGTCCCATGACAGCAGCCAAGTCTTGTCGATACCGTTCTCGTCCATGTCTTGGACGATCTTCGCCGCGGTGAAGCCGTGGTAGTTCGGATGGTTATGGGCATCAATCAACATAGTGTCGTGTTCACCTCAAGGCTGTCCTCGATGCGTCTTCCACATCTCCTAGTGGCCCAACATCATTGGATTGATGAGAATTCCCACCCGCCCGCCCTAGTGGAGGTGGGGGACACCCCCACGCCCCCGGCGAGGGACTGCGCCCCTCTGCACACCCCGAGGGGGAAACCCTTCCTGACCATCCCAGGCCCATCTTTCCCGCCAGCCTGCTCGATCCTGCTATTGGATTGATGAGATTCCCACCCGCCCGCCCTATGTGGAGGTGGGGGACACCCCCACGCCCCCGGCGAGGGGCTGTGCCCCTCTGCACACCCTGAGGGGGGACCCTTCCTGACTATCCCAAGCCCATCTTTCCCGCCAGCCTGCTCGATCCTGCTATTGTATTGATGAGATTCCCGCCTGCCCTATGTGGAGGTGGGGGACACCCCCACGCCCCCGGCGAGGTGGTGCGCCCCTCTGCACACCCCGAGGGGGGAACCCTTCCTGATCATCCCAGGCCCATCTTTCCCGCCAGCCTGCTCGATCCTGCTATTGGATTGATGAGATTCCCACCCGCCCGCCCTAGTGGAGGTGGGGGACACCCCCACGCCGCCGGCGAGGGGCTGCGCCCCTCTGCACACCCCGATGGGGGACCATTCCTGATCATCCCAGGCCCATCTTTCCCGCCAGCCTGCTCGATCCTGCTATTGGATTGATGAGATTCCCGCCCGCCCTAGTGGAGGTGGGGGACACCCCCACGCCCCCCGGCGAGGGGCTGCGCCGCTCTGCACACCCCGAGGGAGAACCCTTCCTGACCATCTCAAGCCCATCTTCCCGCCAGCCTGCTCAATCAACTCGGGTTTTAAGATTGAGACTTGAAGAGCCTGTGAATCCGCCCCCGGGATGGCGCTGTGTCAGACGACGTGGAGGCCGCCGTGTCTGAGACAAGCTTCGCAGTCCGCTTCAGGGACTCCGTAAACTGCCCGGCGGCCTTGGCTGTCTTCGATACCTTGCGGTAGAGCCCGAATGCGGTCAGCATGAACACCAGTGCGAGGAGTAGGAACAGGACGTCCCTGACCAGCGCGACGTTCTCTTGAAGGTACATCCGTGGCTTATCTCCGTCCTAACCGCGTGACGGTTCCTTCATGGTCTTCTTCAGTTCGCGTGTCAATTCGCCGAGATGGGTGTCGTTCTCTCTAATCTGTTGCAGATGGATCATGCGCTCCGGCCCCGCCGTCCGGATCATCGCCTCGCCGTGAATCCGGTCGATCCAGAATCGCGCCTCCTTGCCCAGGGCCTCCCGCAGCTCGGGGAGCTTGTCATCGGGATAGCGCTCGGAGAAGTTCATCGTATACATGCGCCTTCTCCCTGACCCGCCAAAGGAGGAGTGCTTGATGCTGTGGTCGAACACGACGAGGTCGCCCGGCGTCGTTTCGAGCGCTACGGCGGGGACCAGAGAGGGGTCGATACCGAACCCGCCGTTGCGTAGATGGCGCTCCAGCGCGTCCGCGAACGGCTCTCCCACACGATGGCTGCCCGGAATGACGCGAAGGGCGCCGGTATTTCTGGTGGTGGGGTCGAGGTAGAAAGCCATTTTGATGCTCAGCACCGGTCTGGTCCCGTAGCCGTCCGAGTGCCAGCGGGTATCCCCCACGTAGAGATTGCCGTCGCCGCTGGTGTAGTTGAAGTCCTCCCCGCATATGCTGGAAGCGACGTCGTGTATCCTCGGGTCGTCGAGAAGGGAGCTCAGGTACTCGCTCCTGTCTGGGAACGGCACTATCGCCGACCGGGCCTTGCCGTCGTGCTCGTGGCCGTGATGGCCGCCGCCGTGGGCGGTCCAGATCGCCTCGAACTCTTCGATGATCCGGTCTACGCAGTCAGCCAGCAGCCCGGGAAACGCCAGGAATCCGAACGTCCTGAACTGCTCCATCTGGTCCGAGGATAGCGGTTGCTCGGTCTTCATCTTAGCCTCCTGCTGCTAATGGCGTCCCGCATCTCGGAGAAGCTCCGTACGAATCTAGCAGGATGGGTATGTACAATCAAGGGCTGTGACTAGAAGTGCAGGGCCTTTCCAAGGTCGGCCACTGTCATGCTGAGCGAAGCCGAAGCATCTGTCGCGCCGTGTGCTCAGACCTATTATCTGAGTCCTAACACCCTGACTTTGGAAAGGCCCTGCTAGAAGTGGCTGGTCAGTCTCTATGAGTCGTGAGAACCTCCCAAATTTCTTGTCGGTCGAACCGTGAGAGCCTCCCCAAGTCCCCCGCAGCGCCCGCCGACGCCCCCCAATTGTCATTCCGAACGCAGCGCCAGCGGGGTGAGGAATCTGAGGCCGGCTATTTCGGTCGAAAAGGACCGTGCGAAGTCTGAACAGTTTCGACGGGAGGTCCGGGACCTGCCGGAACTCCTCCGAAGCCCGCCGGCGGCAGGGTGAGACCTGCTAAACCTGCGGCGGTTTCAGGTCCACGTCCAACACGGCTTCGCACCAGAGGGCCGCCCTGAGTAGCCGCTCCTCGGTGAATGGCGCGGCGGCGAGCTGTATTCCGAGAGGCAATCCCGACTCACTCAGCCCCGACGGTATGGTGATGGCCGGGAGGCCCGCTGTAGTCCACGGCGATTGGAAGGCGGGGTCGCCCGTGGTGGTGAGGTCGCGCGGGGCGGGCGTACTCGTCGAAGGAGTCAGCAGCACGTCATAGCGCCGCGCCGACTCGACGGCCTCTGCCCGGAACCGTTTCCGGGTCTGCTGAGCTTGGACGTATTCCACCGCTGACGCGGCTATGCCCGTCTCGATGAGGCCGCGGACCCTTGGGCCGTAGTCGTCCGCCCGCGCCTCGAAGTCGGCCCGGTGAGTTACGGCGGCCTCTACTGCCATCACCGCCATGTGCGCCGATATAAGCTCGTTGAAGGCGGTCTCTACGGACACCTCGCCTACAAGCGCCCCCTCGCGCCGAAAGGAGTCGATGACCGACTCCGTGTGCTGGCGTACCTCCGTGCCTGCTCTATCCAAGAAGGCGCTTACCACGCCCAACGACGGGGGGCGAGGCTCTGCCAGCGAGGCCACGTAGTCAGGCGCCGGTTCCGTCGACGAGGTGTCGTCGTTGGAGTCGTACCCCGACAGGGCGCCGAGCATGATGGCCGCGTCCGTGACGGAGCGCGTGAAGAAGCCCATCGTGTCGAGCGACTCCGCCACCGGCATGACCCCGTATCTGCTGATGCGTCCGAACGTGGGTTTCATGCCCACCACGCCGTTGTACGCTGCGGGCCTCAGGACGGAGCCCGCGGTCTGGCTGCCCAGGGCGGCCGGGAATATCCCGGCGGCCACTCCCACCGCTGAGCCGCTGGAGGACCCCCCCGGCGTGTGAGCGGGGTCGTACGGGTTCTTGGTTGGCGGCGGGTCTGCGCAGGCGAATTCGGTGGTGACCGTCTTGCCCATCACGATGCCGCCGCCGCGTTTCAGCATGGCGACCGAGGTTGCGTCGTATGGCGGAATGAAGTCTGCATATATGGGCGAGCACCCCGTGGTCCTGACGCTGGCGGTATAGTAGATGTCCTTCACGCCGACGGGCACCCCGTGCAGCGGGCCCTTGGGCCCGCTTCGGGCCAGATCGTCCGCACTGGCCCTCGCGGCTTCCAGGGCAGCGGCTTCGTCCAGCGTTACCCAAACGCGCAGCCTCGGCTCCATGTCCTTGGAGCGCGAGAGCAACGAACTCATGAGTTCGACCGGAGATAGGCGTTCAAGGCGGATAGCCTCGGCGGCCTCGGCGACTGTCAGATCGTGGGGCTGTGTCATGTCACCACCGGAAGATCGGTGTGGAGCGCTGTTTACTGGCGTTATGATAGGTCGTGTGCACAGCGGGGGCTACGTATTGGAGGGGCTACCGGAGGAACACCGGTTGCACCCAAGCCTTTTCTCCTGAGGACGACGCGACCGTCGCGCGTACGTATCCTTCGTCCCCGCGCACGCGGTACGCCGCTTCCGCGCCGGTCTCCGTTGCGAGTACGACCCCGCCGCTGCCAATGAAGGTTGTAGTGTAGACGTAGGAATATACCTCGTCCTCCTCTATCCTAACGCGGATGGCCTCAGGCGCCGCTTCCACCTCGAGAAGGGTTACGCCGGTGGAAGCGTAGAAGTCGCCGGACGCCAACGCTTCTATGATCGCCGCGCTGTCCGGCTTCGGCGCTCTGACGACAACCCATCCCCTGCCTGGGTTGGCGTTCTTCGGTATGAAGTCGTGGTAGTGGTGGGAGTCGTCGACGGCGACCCCAAATATAACCCGGCCCGAACTGAGCACCCCGTCCCATAGCTCCTCGGCGCTCAGGTAGCCGGGCGCGCCCCCGTCGTTTGCTGCCGGGACCCCACTGTAGACCTCGACCAGACTGGCCCCCACCACCTGCTTCAGCGCTTTCAAGTCGATGGCCCACTTGTAGTTGGGGTGGTTGATGGAGGCTATCCCGCCCGCTTGGATGATGGCGTCGACGTTGGCTTGGATCGTCTGCACTACCCCGCCGGCGTCAATGGGCTCGACCACTCTGGAGATTCCCAGCCCGTTGACGTGTATGGGCACCGTACCGCCCAAGGTATTGGCAGTCACCTCCTCGCCGGGGATCATCAGCGGCCGCCTGAAGCGCCGTTTGCCCGGCTTGTAGTCAATGATGGTCCTGTGGTTGTGGTCGGTAAGGACCAGAAAGTCGTAGCCGTGGCGCCTGTACCAGCGGACCACGGCCTCCGGGTCGGCGTCTCCGTCCGACTCGGTGGTGTGGGTGTGTATATTGCCCTTGAACCACGGCATCGTTATGACTGCTCCAGTAGGGGCGCTGCGGATACTCGCTGCTATGGCGCTCTCTGCACCGTTGAGGAGTATAGCATTATAAGGCCAAATGCTCCGGGCCGGCGCCGCATTTAGGGGAGATCGTTACTGTTCAGCCTTCGTGAAGTCCTTTTCGGCTGGCGTAGCCCCGATAAAGCAGACGTCTTTGATTCCCACCCGCCCGCCCCTTGGTAACTGTGGGCACAGCCCCCAGACCCCCTGCCGTGGAAGCCTCCCCAAATCCCCCGCAGCGTCAGCCATTTTCCATGTCATTCCGAACGCAGCGTCGGCGGAGTGAGGAATCTGAGGCCGGCTATTAAGGAGGGCCATCCCTAGAAGGCCCGGCGCGTGGGCAAGGGCTTTAGATTCTTCGTCGCTGCGCTCCTCAGAATGACAAATAGAGGAGGGACACCCCCCAGAATGACAAATAGAGGAGGGACACCCCCCTGTGCTCCTCACCAAGCCTGAACAGTTACGGGAGATCCTACCGGTCGCGTTTCAAGCGGACGTGCAGGGCGTCTTCGTCGCCTGGCGGCGTCTTGGCCCACTCGGCAACGCGGCGCCCGGCTACCCACGCGACGCCTTTGGGGCTCACGAGCAGCGGTAGGTGGTCTCTGTGGGTTCTGGGTATCTTCTCGTCTATGAAGAAGTCCTTCAGCTTCTTGTGGCCCCGCATTCCGAGGGGCTGAAAACGGTCTCCGGGCGCCCGGGCGCGCAGCGAGAGCGGCTCGCCGGCGAGTGCGCGGCTCAGGCGCGCGGTTAGCTCGCCTGCATGGGACGTCTCGCTATGCGCCGGCTCGATCCGTGCGGTGACCAGCCAGCCCTCGGCTGCGGTAGCGCCCGGGACCCGCAGGCGGTGAGGTCTTGTCAACGGCGGCGGCAGGTCGATCGAAGACGGCGCGCCCGCGCTCAATGTGGCCTCGTCGTAGCCTATGGTGAAGATCAGGCCGCCCGGTAGGAGCGCTGTCTTGGATGCGGGGCCCGTGAGCATACGCGCCATCCGGTTGAGATGGGTCTTGTGTATCCCCTTGAGGTCGCCCTTCACCGTTGCGATGGCCTTCCTCAGGAGGTGGGACTTCACCGGGTCGGGCAACTTGCCTGCCAGGCGACGGGCGAGCGCCACCTCACCACCCTCTACACGCATGACGTCGGGCCGCAGCGCGTCGACCTGCTGATCTAGGTGGGAGACCTGCTCCTGCGCTGCGCCGGACAGACGGAGCAGCGCGCTCCGCACCTGTGGGTTCAGCTCTTTGAGGAGAGGCATGACCTCCATGCGGACCCTGTTCCGGGTCATCAGGGGAGACTGGTTCGACTCGTCCAGCCTCGGGGACACCCCGAGAGCGCGGCAGTACTCCAGGGTATCCTGACGAGTAGCCGCTAGGAGCGGACGCACGAGGAGGACTT
This sequence comes from uncultured Dehalococcoidia bacterium, assembly GCA_958296245.1. Classification (GTDB taxonomy): domain Bacteria; phylum Chloroflexota; class Dehalococcoidia; order Lucifugimonadales. The sequence continues at coordinate 2,602,915 of OY282458.1, read as the reverse complement.
CTGCGCCCCCAATTTCCCTTCGCCCCGAGGGCTGCATCCCTACGAGGCCGGCTATGCCGCTCCCCCGCACGACGTGCATCAGCACCGTCTCGGCCTGGTCGTCGGCCGTGTGTCCAAGCGCCACGGCGTCCGCTTTGCGCTCCACGGCGACGCCGGCGAGGAAGTCGTAGCGCACCTCCCGCGCGGCCTCCTCAACGGACATCCGCCGCTGGGCGCGGAACGACTCGACGTCGGCCCTGCCGGAGGTGAGGGGGAGTCCTACGCCTCGGAACGTCTCCGCCACGAAGCGGGCGTCGGCGGCGGACGATTCGCCCCTGAGACCGTGGTCGAGGTGGGCGCCGTGCAGTTCGAAGGCCGTCTCACCCCGGAGGCGCTTTAGGGAGTGCAGCAGTGCGATGGAGTCCGGCCCCCCGGAGACGGCGGCGACGATACGCGCTCCCGGGCCCAGGCCGCTCTGGCGCAAGGCGCCCCGGACGAGCGCATCGACACGGTCCAAGACGCAGGCCTGCTTACCCACGCGCCGTACGTCCCCCTTCTAGGCCGGGAGGCTGGTCCCGCTGGCGCCTTGGGCCATGCTCAGTGGAGGGGTGCTTCCTCCGGCTACCGTCGCGGAACCGCGGCCCCTTGACTCAGCGCTAGTGGACCGCCGCCTCGGCTTGGCTCCTGATCAAGGCTTCGATCTGTGCGGCGACGTCCGGGTGGTCCTTGAGGAAGGCTTTGACGTTCTCGCGTCCCTGCCCCAGCCTGACATCTTCGTAGGAGTAGAATGAGCCGCTCTTCTTGATCAAGTCCATCTCCGAGCCGAGCTGTACCAGGTCGCCGGACTTGCTGATGCCTTCGTTGAACATGATGTCGAACTCTGCGACCCGGAACGGCGGGGCGACCTTGTTCTTGACTATCCTAGCGCGCACGCGCGAGCCCACGACCTCTTGCCCCACCTTGATTGACTCCGTCCGGCGGAGATCGACCCTGACAGAGCTGTAGAACTTCAGCGCGCGGCCGCCGGGCGTCGTCTCAGGGCTGCCCCAGAGCACGCCGACCTTCTCGCGGATCTGGTTTATGAACATGACCCCGGTCTTGGAGCGGTTTATCGCGGCTGTAAGCTTTCTGAGCGCCTGCGACATCAGCCGCGCCTGAAGGCCTACGTGCGTGTCGCCCATGTCGCCTTCGATCTCGGCTCGCGGCACGAGCGCGGCCACGCTGTCTACGACCACGATGTCCACGGCGCCGCTGCGAACCAGGTACTCGCAAATCTCCAGGGCCTGCTCCGCGGAGTCCGGCTGAGAGACCAAGAGGTCCTCGGTGTTCACGCCGCACTTGGCGGCATAGCCCGGGTCCAAGGCATGTTCGGCGTCTATGTAGGCTGCCATTCCATCCGCCTTCTGGGCCTCGGCCATGACGTGGTAGGCCAACGTGGACTTGCCTGACGACTCGGTACCGAATACTTCCGTAACGCGGCCTCTGGGCAGGCCGCCGACCCCGAGCGCAATGTCCAAGGCAAGCGAGCCGGTCGAAATGGCCTGGGCCTGCTCGACGGTGTTCATGTCGCCCAACCGCATGACGGCGCCCCGTCCAAACTGGCGGTTGATCTGACCCAGTGCGGCCTCTAAAGCCTTCGTTCTCTCTGTAGTCAAATTATGCACTCCTTGGGAACCGTCTCAATAGCCCTGTCAGGCTGCGGAGGTCCCTTCTTGGATCAGCCTTGGATCAGCCTTCGAATCCCCTTCCTATTCAAAGAAGGAGGGGTTCGTGTTGAGTGCCCTCAGACACCCGGCAAAGGGGCTGCGTCCCTATACACCCCTTCGTCTTTTCCACTACGTCGGCAACGGGTTGACACGCTCGCGGCCCGCTCATGATAGCATGAGGAACATAGCCTCACAAGCCATAAACGCACCTATGTTCTTAGTAAAAGAGGGACAGTCTCGTGAGCAGTCGGGGGTTGAGGAATGTCGGAAAGGCCTCTGATCGCCGTTTCCGCCGCGTCCGAGGCAGACGGTGAGAGGTGCGCCGCAGCCGTCGAGCGCGCTGAAGGCAGGGCATGGCTGCTGCTTCCCGGCTACGGCCTGAGTCCGGCTGAAGTATTGGCCCGCGCGCCCGGCCTGCTCATCTCGGGCGCAACCATCGAGCCGGGATGGTACGGGGCCGCACGCGCTCCCGGCGGCGGAAGCGGCCCGGAAGGAGACGCCGCCGAGGCCGCGCTTCTGCTCGCCGCCCTAGAGGCAGACGCGCCTGTGTTGGGAATCGGACGCGGCATGCAGGCGCTGAACGTGGTCACGGGCGGGCTGCCGGGCCGGGCCGCGCTGGACCACTGCCCACGGGGAGATGATGGGCAAGAGACGGCGGCCTATCACCGGATATTCATCGCGCCTGGCAGCAAGCTGGCTGCCATCGTCGGGGCTGGCGGCTTCGTGAGGGTGAATAGCATCCACCACGAGGCAATCAGGGAGCCTCAAAAATCGCCTTGGATGCTGGCCTCGGCGTATTCGGTGGACGATGCGGTGATAGAGGCGATCGAGAGTCCGGCCCACGACTGGGCTATCGGAGTCCAGTTCCACCCGGAGCGGCGCGGGGACATCCCTCACCACTTCGAAAGGCTGTTCCAAGGACTGGCCCAGCGCGCATCGCTGCGGCGAAGCGCCTCTGGGTAACTCGGTTAAATCGACTGGCCGGGACACTGACGGCCCACAGATGAGGCGAACCGGAATATCCCGGTGCGCAGGCCTTAGCAGGCGGCGGCAATAGAGGCTGTCCCTCAGAATCTCTGCCCTTTCCTTGCCCGGGAAAGGGACTTGAGGAGACTGAACAGCTACGTGCAGGGCGGGCAGCGCCGTTGACCTGTCGGCGCGGATGCACATAGTATTGACTGGTTCCCTTGGAGTCCTACGCGGTTGCTTGCCAAATCTACAACGTGCGCGGTCGTGGGCCTAGACGGCTATATCGTAGAGGTCGAGGTAGACATCTCCCCCGGCCTGCCGGCCTTCCATATCGTCGGCTTGCCGGATGCGGCTGTGCAAGAGGCCCGGGAGCGCGTCCGGGCCGCGATACGCAACTCCGGCTGCGAGTTTCCGATGCGCCGCATCGCGGCCAACCTGGCGCCGGCCGACCTGAGGAAAGCGGGCCCGGCCTATGACTTGCCCATTGCACTGGCCGTGCTGCTCTCCTCCGGCCAGGTCCCGCAGCTACCCGAGTCGACGATCTTCCTCGGGGAGCTCTCCTTGGACGGCAGCCTGAGGCATACGAACGGCATACTTCCCATGGTCGCAGTGGCCAGAGAGCAGGGATACAGGCAGGTCTTCGTGCCGTCTATCGACGCTCAGGAGGCGGTGCTGGTCTCCGGAATAGACGTCGTGCCGGTGGCAACGCTTGCCGTCTTGCTCTCCCATCTCAGGGGCGAGTACCACATCGACTCTGCGGACCCGGCAGTTGCTGCTTCCGGAGACGCCTCGGGAGCGCGCGCGTCTGCCCCCGGCGCGTCCGGCCGGGTGGACATGGCCGACATACGGGGTCAGGAGCATGCAAAGAGGGCTCTGGAGGTGGCTGCCGCCGGCGGTCACAACCTGCTGATGCTCGGCCCTCCCGGGAGCGGCAAGACTCTGCTTGCCAGGACCCTGCCCTCCGTACTGCCTGCGCTTACCAACGAAGAGGCTCTCGACGTGACCAAGATCTACAGCGTGAGCGGACTGCTGCCACAGTCGGCGCCGTTGATTACCGAGAGGCCCTTTAGGGCGCCCCATTACACGATCTCGAACGCAGGGCTGGTGGGCGGCGGCAGGCTTCCGAGGCCGGGAGAGATCACCCTGAGCCATCGGGGCGTATTGTTCTTGGACGAACTGCCCGAGTTCGGCCATTCCGTCTTGGAGGTGCTGCGCCAGCCTATCGAAGATAAGATCGTGACGATCAGCCGGGCTCAGGGCACCATTACCTTCCCGGCGAATTTCATGATGGTCTCGGCGATGAACCCCTGTCCTTGCGGCTACTTCGGAGACCCCGTTCGCGAGTGCGTCTGCACGCCGAGCGCCGTTTCTAGGTATAAGAAGCGCATCAGCGGGCCGCTGCTGGACCGGATCGACCTGTTCGTAGAGGTTCCCAGGATAGAATATGAGAAGCTGGTCGGGCCGAATGAGGCCGAAACGTCGGAGCGCATCCGTGGCCGTATAGAAGAGGCCCGGGCTTTGCAGAGCGCCCGGTATGACGGGGTGGACCTCGTATCTAACTCCGAGATGGGGCCGGTCGAAGTATGGGACCACTGCTCAGTGGAGGACTCGGCCAAGGGGCTGTTGCAAACAGCCATGAAGCGGATGCACCTGTCTGCCCGAGGGTTCCACCGGATACTCAAGGTCGCACGCACCATCGCAGACCTCGCCGGGGCGCCGACCATCGGCGCGGCCCACCTTGCTGAGGCACTACAGTACCGCCCATCCGGCTGGGGCTAGGCCAGCCAAGCCGTCCGGCGGCGGAATACGAAATACACCCAGCGGGAGGGGTTAGCGTGTACCGAATGAGGTGTTACTGTTCAGGCTTCGTTAGGTCCTTTTCGACTGGCGTAGCCCCGATAAAGCAGATGTCTTTGATCCCGACCCGCCCGCCTCTTGGTAACTGGGGGCACAGCCCCCAGACCCCCTGCCAGAAGAAGAACCTCTCTGGACTTCCCCCCTCGGGTCTCAAGAGACTGAACAGTTACAACGAGGCACACACCGTTGACCGCCCGGCGGGCCGCCCGTACAATCCGTGGCGCGCGGGTGTCGGATGGAGGCGCTAAGGTCGAATTGAATACCTGGGTCACACGCGGGTTCGACGAGTTCAGCCGCGGCGTTATGGGCAACGGCGGGCACAACCTCTACGTGTCCCGCGCGGGCGTGCTCCAGCGCATCCACCAATTCGACCTGAACCGCGACGGCTATCTCGACCTGGTCTTCTGCAACGACCACAACCACGGCGAGAAGCCCGCGGCGCTCTGCTACCGCGACCCGCTGGGCGGCTGCGAGGCCGCGCAGATACCCGCCGACGGCGCCAAGGCGGGGGTCGCGGCGGACTTGAACGGCGACGGCTACGACGACCTGATTATCGGCAACTTCCACAACGGGCTACGGCCCGACCTGAACGCCTTCGTCTACTACGGCGGTCCGGACGGCTTCAGCGAGAGGAGGCAGCAGATACTGCCGGCCCCGATGGCCGTATCCGTCGCCGCCGGCGACTTCGACGGCGGCAGGCCCGTGCTGGCCTTCCTGTGCCAGAAGGATGCGTCCTCTTCCCAGAAGCGCTTGCGTATCTTCTACCAGTCGGACCTCGGCTTCGAGATGAAGCGGTTCATCGACGTCGACTTTGACGCCGAGCAGATCGAGGCTGCGGACCTGGACGGCGACGGCTACGCCGACTTGGTCGCCCGCGCCGAATCCGGAGCGCTCACCGTCTACTGGGGCGGCCCCGGCGGGTTGGACCTTGCGCACGGCTCCGCCGTTCCTGGAACAGGCGCAGGGATGGAGGATCCCGGAGCGGAGAAGGATGTCCCCGGCCAACCCGGCGAGGACTTCATGGACGCGCCGCCGCTGGTCCGCGTCGTCCTCTTGAGAGGCGCGCCGCACCTCTTCGCCCCCTCCCGCAACGGCGCCGCCCTGATCCCGGTTTCTCCCGGACGGGAGTTCGGTCAGCCGCTGACCTTCGACATCGCCAACCCCATGGCCGTAGCGGTCGGGGACCTCCGCGGCTGCGGCTCTCAGGACATCGTGTTCGCCTGTCAGGAGCAACATTGCGAGGCTCAACGCTCGTGGGTGTACTGGGATGAAGAAGGCGAATACGATGAGACTCGCCGTACCGCGCTGGAGAGCCTGATGGCCTGCGACGTCGTTGTAGGCGACCTCGACGGCGACGGCGCCGACGAGGTCGTGCTGTGCCAGATGCGCACCGAGGCCTCCTTTGACACAGAGTCTCCGATCTACCGGTGCAGCCCCGGCGGCGTATTCCGTGAACCTCCGCGCCTGCACACCGAGGACCCGAGGCGCGTCTTCATCCCTCGCTGCCCGGCCAACGAGCCGGCCCAAGTCGTCTTCATCAACCACCGCAGCCGCAACGCCCTCGGTGACGTCGATTCGACGATCTACTGGGGCGGGCCGGATGGCTTCTCCAGGGATAGACGGCAGAACATCCCCGGTTTCCGAGCCGTCGACGCCATATACGCCGACGTGAACGACGACGGACTGCCGGACCTCGTCATATGCAACAGCTACGCCAACACCCCCGCCAGGGCCCCAGGCTCCTATGTATTGCTGAACGGTTCGGACGGGTTCCCCGATGAGCCGAGCATGAGCATACCCACTGACCAAGCGCAGGGGATGGTCTGCGCGGACATCAACCGCGACGGCTACTTGGACCTCATATTCGCTTCCATAGGCAGCCCCGACCTCGTGATCTTCTACGGAATCCCTGGCGGCTTCGACGTCGATAACCCGGTCCGCATACGCATGGAGTTGGACGGCGTGCTGTATGACGAGCCGCGCTGGATATATTTGGCCGACCTGAACAACGACGGCTGGCTTGACCTCTTCGTGCCGCAGATCGACTCGGACCGCAGCTTCGTCCTCTGGGGCGGCCCGCAGGGCTACGGCATGGACCGGCTGCAGATGCTATCCGTCTGGCACGCCGCGTGCGCCCGCGCCGCTGACCTGAACGGCAATGGATACCTTGACCTGATCGTGGGCGGCCACGAACCCTCCCGCGAAGGTCCCCACGACTCCTTCGCCCACGTCTACTGGAACGGCCCCGACGGACTGCGCGACGACAATAAGACGCTCCTGCCAGGCAACGGCATAAACTCCATCGCGGCGGCCGATTTCAACAACGACGGCCGCTTGGACCTGTTCGTCGCTTCCTACCACGACGGCAAGGAGCGCGACATCGACTCCTACGTTTACTGGCAGAGGGAAAGCGGCTTCTCCGCCGCCGACCGTACCCGGATACCCACCCACTCGGCATCCGGGTCGATAGCCGCTGACTTCGACGGCGACGGGTGGATCGACCTAGCCGTCGGATACCACCGTGTGGAGGCCGAGCACATGGCCCACTCGGCCGTCTGGTGGAACGGCCCGGAGGGTTTCTCGGACCGTCGCGTTACCGCTCTGCCCACCGAAGGCCCCCACGGCATCAGCAACGTTGAACCCGGCAGCATAGACAGCCGCGGCCCTGAGGAATACTATGTGTCGCCGCCTTTCAAGCTGCCGTATGGCGCGGTGGTGCAAGACGTGTCCTGGGAGGCGTCCGTTCCCGCCGGGACGTGGGTAGAAGCGCGCCTGAGATTCGCCGAGTCCGAGGGCCGACTCGCCGCCGCGCGGTGGGTGGCTCCTCACGAAGCGGCCTCCCACCCGGGCAAGTGGGTCCAGTACAGGCTCACCTTGGGAGCCGACAAGGGCATGAGCAGCCCCAGAGTCACCCAGGTATCCGTCTCGTACTCCATGCGGCCATAACGGGCCCGCTCACTCCGCCGCGATTGAAATGCGCGCGTATCGCGGTACGTCTACCGGTAACTGTTTCAGACTGTGAGACCTGAAGGGGAAGTTCCACAGAGGTCTTACCCTCCGGCAGGGGGGCTGGACGTCTGCTTCATCGGGGCTGCGCCAGTCGAAAAGGACCTCACGAAGTCTTGACGGCTACACCTACCCGCGTATCCTCGCGGGGATGGTGAACGTGAAGGTCGTCTCGATGCCGGGGCGGCTCTCGGCGCTAATCGTCCCGCCGTGCGCTTCAACGAGGTTCTTGGCGATGGACAGTCCAAGCCCCGCGCCTCCGGTAGCGCGGGCGCGGGAAGGGTCTACACGCCTGAACCTGTCGAATATCGTCTCGATCACGTCTTCCGGGATACCCTCCCCGGTATCTACGATGGCGACGGTGACCCCGCCCGAGGCGAGCGGCGCTGCGCTTGCGGTGACCTTCCCGCCGGGCGGCGTGTGGCGGATGGCGTTTCCGATGAGATTGTTCACGACTTGCAGGACGCGCGCGGTGTCTATGCGAACTAGAGGAAGATCCGGTTCGGTGTCGGCGCAGAGCGTAACCCTTTGAGACTGGGCCTTTGCCTTGAAGCCGCTCACGGACCGTTGGATCACGTCGCCGATGGACCCCATCTCGTAGTTCAGCCGCAGGGCGCCGGCGTCCATTAGCGATAACAGCTTCACGTCATCCACCAGATGGTTGAGATGGAGCACCTGTCGATGCACGCTGTCGAGGGTCTCGTCGTTCGGCTCCATGACGCCGTCCTTCATCGCCTCGACGTAGCCCTGTATGTTAGAAAGCGGCGTTTGGAGCTCGTGCGCCACGTCCGCCATGAGGTTCAGGCGTTGTCGTTCCGACCGCTGGATGTCGCTGGCCATGGAGTTGAAGGTTTCGCCCAGCTCCCCGATTTCGTGCGGACGCAGCCTCGGTACTCGGTGAGAGTACCGGCCGCCGCCAAACGTGCGCGCCGCCGCGCGCAGCACGCCGACGGAGAGCAACGCCCGCCGCGAGAGCAGCGAAACCAGCGCTATGCCGAATATCCCCGCAACCATCCCTGTCCACAGCAGCGAGGCATCCACCCTGTCCAACAGCTGCGACATCGCAGGCTCTTGGATGCTGCCCGGTAGAGCCGCCGGGCCCATCTCGATAGAAGCGACTTCCTTGTCATGGTCCTTGATCTTGTAGGTGTACCTGGAGAGCCTTTCCTGCTCATGCGGCCAGCTGCGCTGGTCGAGTTCAGATCGTTCGTTCAGATTCTTGTATGCTTCCCATCCGACGCGCTTGTCCGACGCCTTCGCAGCAGCAGCCTTGGCGTTGACGAGAGAGAGCTCCTTGCCCTTCGGGTCGGTAACGTCGATGGTCCAGTTGTACAACCACTTTGCTTGGTCGAGCATCGGTTCGATTCCTGCCAGGTCTTTGTTGTCGTCGTAGTACTGCGCTACGACTCGTTCGATGCGCTGCGCTCTTGCACGCTCGACTTCTTCCTGGAGCCGCTGGATTTCCCGTGCGGTGGAGTACCGGACGTATAGGCTTACGCCAACGAGCGAGACCGCCAGCACGAGCGTGAACCCCACGATCAATCGAAAATGCAGGCTCGTCAGCCAGTTACCGAGTCTTTGCATCGCCAAACCTGTACCCTACTTCATAGACCGTATGAATGTACCGAGGTTCTCCATCTGCCTCGAGCTTGCGTCTGAGATGCGAGACGTGCGCGTCCACGGTGCGGTCGAATCCGTCGAAGTCGTAGCCGAACGCCTTGTCGATGATCTGATCGCGGGTGAACGTCCGCCCCGGGTCGTTGAGGAACATGAACAGGAGACGGAACTCCGTAGGCGTGAGAGTGACCTGCCGCCCTCCGACGGCCGCCGTTCGCTGGACCTGGTCGACGCGGATGATGCCGTACTGGATGACATCCTCTTGCCGGCTGCCATTCTGCCTCGCCGCGCGCCGTAGCACCGCCCGCACTCTGGCGCATAGCTCCTTGGGACTGTACGGCTTGGTGATGTAGTCGTCCGCGCCGAGATCCAACCCCGCCAGCCGGTCTTCCTCCCCGTACCGGGCTGTCAACATCACGATGGGAACGTCGGACTCCTCTCGAATGACTCGGCACACCTCCACCCCGTCGATCTTTGGAAGCATGAGGTCCAGGACGAGGAGGTCCGGGTTGCTTTCACGCGCGAGCCGAAGCCCTTCCATCCCGTCGTTTGCGACCAGCACGTCGTGCCCATCGTGGGCCAAGTACGTGCGTGCGATGTCTACGACTCCGGGGTCGTCTTCGATGAGCAGGACTTTGCTTCCCAACGGATCCTCCCGTTGTCTCACAAGCGAATAGCGTGAAGACCACAAGCGGGGCATCGCCGCTCGCCGCCCTCACGCTATCAGAGATTCGGCTCGACTCTACCTTACGACGACTTGCCTTCTTTTAGGAGTCCTTCCGGCCCCAGTCATGGCCCCATCGGCTCTTGGAACCGTGCCATCCGTGGTCGGAGCCTCGACCCTTCTTGGGACCGAACCATCCGTGGTCCCAACCGGTCCCGACGCCTGCCGGCCGCGTCTGATACCAGGCCATGTATGCGTCGGCCTGCGCTTGCGTGATCTTGTCCGCTGCGACCATCTTGTCGATCCGTGTCTGGAAACGCGTTTCCGCCGTGTCCAGCGCGGATTGATAGCGCGCGAGGTATGCGTCGGCCTTCGCTTGCGTGATCTCGCCGGCTGTGACTGCCTCCGCGAGCTTGGCTTCGAGATCCGCGCGTGCGGTTGGGTTGAAGTCGAAGAAGAAACCGTCTCCGGCGCCTTCCGGCCTCGCCCGATGCCACGTCAGGTATGCGTCCGCTTGTGCCTGCGTCACCTTGCCCGCCGTGACCATCTTATCGAGCACGGTCTGGACGCGCTCGTCCGCCATGTCCGATTTTGCCTGCGTCATGGCGTCCTCAACCGTCGCGCTGTCGAGTCCGAGTATCTCCGCCACCCGCTCCGCGAAGCTCTTGCCCGCGCCCGCGTCGGCGCTCTGCGCCAGTACTATGCCGCCCATCACGCCGACAGCCGCCAATGCGGCCACCAGCAAGCCAAACACTACCTTCTTCATTCCGACACCTCCGATATGTATTTCCCGCTCCTGCGAGATGATGCCCACTGTACCGGCCATGTTTGAAGATATTATGAAGGGTATGGGGGGATTTATCGAACCACACGGTGCTCGGAGTCTGTCTCAGGGCTCGTCCAAGCAGGGCGTTGGCGAACGGGGCGGCGGGGGGATACGCGCAGGCGCGGCGCTTTGAATAACCGGTCGACCCGGCCAGATTCCCTATGTTACGATGCCACGACCCACGGACTGTACAGAGGTCCCTTAGTACTCAACACCCCAGGAGATTCAAGATATGAACGGCGCCGATGCTATAGCGGAGATACTGAAGCGAGAGGGCATCGAGTTCCTGTCCGTCTTCCCGGCCCAGGAGATGATCGACGCCGCGGCGAAGATCGAGGTCCGCCCCGTGCTGTGCCGGCAGGAGCGCGTCGGCATGGCGATCGCAGACGGTTTCAGCCGCACTACCAGTGGGCAGAGACTGGGCGTCTTTGCCATGCAGCAGGGCCCCGGCGCGGAGAACGCGTTCCCCGGCGCCGCTCAGGCATATGCTGACAACGTACCCGTACTGCTAATAGCGGGCTCCGACTACAGCAACATGACCTACAAGACGGGCGTGTTCGAGGTCGCGAAGAACTACGCCGGAGTCACGAAGTGGTCGGCGGTGATCAACCAGATCGACCGCATACCCGAATTCATGCGCCGCGCCTTCTACCAACTTCGCACAGGCAGGGGCGGCCCGGTGCTGCTGGAGGTGCCCAGGGAGATATGGCAGCAGGAGTACCCCGGGGACTTGGCGTACTCCCCTGTCAACGGCAACCGGTTCGCGCCTGACCCGGCGGACGTAAGGGAGGTTGCATCGGTGCTGCTCAAGGCTGAGAGCCCCCTCATACACGCGGGGCAGGGGTGCCTCTACGCCAATGCCTGGGACGAGTTGCAGAGGATCGCAGAACTGCTGCAGGCGCCGGTGATGACGACGTTGCCAGGCAAGAGCGCCTTCCCCGAGAACCACCCGCTCGCATTGGGCGCGGCCTCCACGTCGACGACCAAGCAGGCGGCCCACTTCCTCGACAAGGCGGACGTCGTCTTTGGCATAGGCTGTAGCTTCACTCCAACGGGGTACGGCAGGGCGATACCGCCGGGCAAGGTGATCATTCACTCGACCAACGACCCCACGGCGATCAACAAGAACTACAAGACCGACCACGCCGTCTTGGGCGACGCGAGGCTGGTTCTGCAAGCGCTCATCGCGGAGATCGAGGCGCAGACCGGCGGGGTAGGCCGCAAGAACGACAGGGACGCCGCGCCTGAGGTCGCGGCGCTGAAGAGGGAGTGGCTGGATGAATGGATGCCCCAGCTCACCTCGGACGAGGTCCCGATCAACCAGTATCGGATCATCTGGGACCTTCTCCACAACGTGGACCGCGCCAACACCATCGTCACCCACGACGCGGGTAGCCCTCGAGAGCAGATCGTGCCGTTCTGGGAGACGGTCGCCCCACACACCTACATGGGCTGGGGCAAGTCAACGCAGTTGGGCTACGGTTTGGGCATCACGATGGGCGCCAAACTGGCCGAGCCGGACAAGCTGTGCGTAAACATGATGGGCGACGCTGCCATCGGTATGGTTGGCATTGACATCGAGACCGCAGTGCGGAACAAGATAGGCATACTGACCATCGTGTTCAACAACCAAGTCATGGCGATCGAGCGGGGCCACATGCCCTATTCGGCCGAGACGTACGACGCACTGACGCAGTACGGCGACTACGAGAAGTTGGCCGGCGCCCTCGGGGCGTGGGCGATGAAGGTTGAGAAACCTGGCGACTTCGTTCCCGCCCTACGGCGCGCGGTCGCGGTTACCCGCACCGGTCGGCCCGCATTGTTGGACTGCATCGTCAAGGAAGGGTACGACTTCTCCCAGTTCCCATGACGCCGGGCGGGGGGCTACCGTCTTGAGATTCCCCACCTGACGTTGAGATTCCCGCCCACCCGCCCTATGTGGAGGTGGGGGCACCCCCACGCCCCCGGCGAGGAGCTGCGCCGCTCTGCACACCCCGAGGGAGATTCCTCCCGAGTTAGTTCCGTCATTTCAAAAAGTGTTAGGCCACTAGGCTACTACCAGTCCCTGGAGTCCGGTACGTCCATCCACCGAGACTCCTCGGAGATCGACTGCTGGCTGACCAGCCCGGGCAGGGTCATGTCCATGGCCTCGTGCATGCCCACCTCCGGCTCGCTGCCGTCCCTGATTGCATTCGCGAAGTCAACGATCTCGATCAGGTCGCTGCCGCCGTGGCCGGCAGCGGCGGCCTTCTCGCCGTACTTGCGCCACGTCTCTGGCATGAACTCCTCTACGAGGTCGTCGAGGTCCATCCATGCGGCGCCCTTCGAGCGGGACCGCAGCCAAACGCGGTCCTTCTCGCCGTGGGCTCGGGCCGACTCGTAGCAACCGTCTGTGCCCTGAAGCTGGAAATTGCCCGTAGCGTGCGGCCGGTCGGAAAGCATGTCGACCCTGACCTTGACGAGTCCGCCGGACCGCATCTTGCATAACATCACGCAGGAGTCCTCGTTCTCGTATAGGTCTCCTCGCGGGTCGGCATAGTGGTGTCCGCTTCCCGCACAGGCAACGCTGGCGACCCGGTCCCCGGGCATCCAACTCAGAATCGGCCCCAGGCTATGGGTACCGTAGGTTATCCCGTCTATTCCGGTCTGCCAGGTACGGCGCCATCGCGTGGTCTCGTTCAGATCCTTGAGCTCATGGAGGTATTCGCCCTCCGCGTAGTATGGGGCGCCGAACAGACCGGCGAGCACGAGCTGCTTGACGGTCTGGTTCGAGCGCGTGTACACGTAGTTTTCGCCCATAGAGTAGGTTGCGCGGCTCCGGCGCCAGGCCTGCACCAGCTCCCGGCACTCGTCGATAGATACCCCGGCAGGCACCTCGCTCAGTACGTGGATACGGCGCTCCAGGGCGGCGATAGCCTGGGGGACGTGCAGCGGCATCGGCGTGCCGATGATCACGGCGTCGACGTCTGACTTATCGAGCATCTCCTCGTAGTCGCGGTATGCCTCACTGGCGCCCAACTCCGTCTTGGCGGCATCTCGCCCGTCCGGGTTCGTGTCGCACACCGCGTGGACACGCGCGAAGTCCAAGACTTCCATGGCGCGGGCCAGACTGCCGCCGCGCCGCGCGGCCCCGGCGACTCCGAGATTCAGCGAATCGAGGGCGCTCACGTCGGCCCCGCCGCGTTGCCATAGTCGGAATGGTCTATATGGACGTACTTCTCGACGGTGACGCGGCTCACCATGCCCAGGAGGTTTGCGGTGGTTACGGCCTCGACCTCCTCCAGCGAAACGCCTTTGAGCTCGGCGAGCTTCCGCGCGACGTCCTTCAGGTGGCGGGGCTCTGTCCAGTTCTCCCGTTTGGCCTTGAACGGCTGAGGGGCAGCGTCCGTCTCGAGTACGATGCTGCTCAGGGGCAATTGCGACGCCACGTCCTGGAGCCGCGGCAGCCTCAACAGCGGTCTCGCCAAGGAGATGTGGAAACCCAGGTCTATGGCCTGCCTGGCCGTGTTCAGGTCCGCTTGGAAGTAGTGCATGGCGCCGCCGACCTCGTAGGCCCGCTCCTCCCTCAGCACGCGGAGAGCCTCAGCGTGGGACTCGCGGCTGTGGAATACGATGGGGAGCCGCAGATCGAGGGCAATACGCACCTGTTCACGGAACGCTTGGTATTGCATCGCCCGGTCGGGCATGCCCCCCATGAAGTCGAGTCCGATCTCGCTCACGACCAGGACCTTGCCGGTCGAAGCCGCCAGCCGCATGAGGCGAGCCACGGACGCGTCGTCGACGAACCCGTCCAGCTCCATGGGGTGAATCCCAATCCCCGAGAAGACCTCAGGGAATCTCTTCGACAATGCAGCCGCGCGCTCCGATGAGGCGACGGTGGTGCCTGCGGCGATGACAAACCCCACCCCCGCGCATAGCGCCCGGGCGAGGACCTCGGCGACCTCACGGTCTGAGTAGGAATCGAGGTGCGTATGGCAGTCGGCCAGCACGTGAAGCGCCTCCCACGTCCGGTGTGGCTGTTCAGACTTCGTAAGGCCCTTTTCGGCTGGCGTAGCCCCAGCCCTCCTGCCCGGGTGGAATAGGGCAGGGAACCCAATTATACTACTGCGTTGGCTGGGCAAGGGTATTCGAGCAAGCGGGCGGGCGGCGCTAATAGCGTCCTGCGCCGGTATGGTGTCCATCAGATATAATCTATCTCCCTTCTTAGCCGGGAAATGAGGGCTGCAGGGAGACTGAAACAAGGAGACCGAAAGAGGTCTCCCGCAGCCCTGCTATTCAGGACAGGAAGGACGCACGGGAGGATGGCCGAAGGGTCTCTCTACGGTCTGAGTCAGGATATGCTCTATACATGAGAAGGCGAACGTTGACGTGGGGCAGGGTGGCGCTGGGGGTAGTCGCAAGCATAGTGCTGGGGTGGTTGGCGGTGCGCGGCCTGGACTGGGGTGAGGTGGTCAGTCACCTGTCCGGCGTGTCTCCGGTTATGACCACGCTATCCCTAGCCCTGTTCATGCTTGCCAGCTTGGTCAGGGCTGCCCGATGGCACGTCCTATTCGTTCGCGAGCCTCGGCCCAGCATCCCGCGGTTGTTCATCATCCAGAACGTGGGCATCGGGCTCAACAACTTCCTGCCCTTGCGCATAGCAAGCGAAGCGGTGCAGTTTGCCATCCTGACTATTCGTGACAAAGTCAAGCCGGCGACCGCTCTCGCCACGTTGGGCATGGAGCGGGCGGTGGACGTCATAGCCACCATGCTAATGTTCGGGATCGCCCCCGTCCTGGTGCCGGATATCCGGGCGTTCTTGTTGGATCTTGTGCCGGACGTCTGGGTGTTCTCGTTAAACCTTGCTCCGGAGATGCGGGCGTTCTTGTTGTACCTCTGCGGGGTGATAGCTCTCACTCTCCTCATAGGGGCTTTCATCAGACTCATCATCTGGTGCGGTCAGGTGCTGGCGTTGACAAGGCACGTACCCTTCTTGGCCGCCTTTGCCGCCGCGGTGAGAGACCTGGAGAGGGAGAGGGCGCGGCTGGCGGCTTCTTTCGCGGCCACCTTGGTTTACTGGCTGATGGTTGGCGCGGCGGCTTGGGTGACCGCCGATGGGATCGGCCTGCCGATATCCCCGGTGACGGCCATGCTGGTGATCATCGGGACCATCTTCTTCTCCACCGTAGTACCCGCGGCGCCCAGCGCGATCGGGACTTTCGAATGGGCGGTGGTCTCCCTGCTGGGGTTCTTCGACGTAGATAGGTCGGCAGCGTTCGGTTATGCGGTTGTCATACATGCGGTCTTCTTCTTGCCGCCGACCATAATTGCGGCTCTGTTCCTGCCTCGCGAGGGTGTGTTCTCCTGGGGCGGCGGGAAGAAACCGGTGGCTGAGTCACCCCAGACGCCGCAGCCTGAATTGAGGGGTGTGCAAGGGAGAGATTCCGAATGACAGACACAAAGCACCGTGTCGCAATCATAGGGTGCGGCAGGTTGGGGCAACAATATGCCGAGGCCTACGCCGATTTCCCCGATACCGAGATCGTCGCGCTCGCCGAGCGGAACGCGGAGCGGCGCAAGGCTGTCGGGGAGCGGTTTGGGGTGAAGGCGCTGTACCCGGACGCCGATTCACTGCTGCGTGACGTCGTTCCCGACGCGGCGGCGGTGGTCACACCCACCAAGTATTACAAGGACGCCGTGATCGCGTGCGCCCAAGCCGGCGTCAAGGGTGTTTCCTGCGACAAGCCCATTGCGGCGAGCCTGGCCGACGCCGACGAAATGGTCCGGGTGTGCGCGGAGCGCGGCGTCGTCTTCGCCGGCGGCAACCTGCAGCGGGCCATGAGCGAGGTGCGAGAGGCGGCGCAGCGCATCGAGTCCGGCGCTCTCGGCGCCGTCGAAGGCGCGGCCCTGCACTGTTGGGGAAACCAGATATCGGGCGGCGGCTGCCAGCATATCTCGGTGCTCCGGCTATTCACGGGCGCGGAGGTGGACGAGGTAATCGCCTGGGCGGCGCCGCAGGAAGTCCTGGGAAGCGGCTGCGACCAGGGGTTGACCGTAAACGGGCGGCTCCACCTCACGAATGGCTTGGACTGTCCGATCTACGGCAAGGAGACGCCCTACGGAGGCGTGGACGTATGGTCGAAGGAGGCCCTCGTGCGATGGGATTGGGGGCCACCGGAGATACTCGAGGGGTACGATGATGCGGGGGCAAGGCTCCGCGTGGACCCGCGGTATTCGGACTACCCTTGGAGGGAACATTACTATCTCGGCACGTCCATACGGTCGTTCCTGAGATCGATGGAAACGGGGAGCGAGCCGTGGGTATCGGGGCACGACCTGCGTCAGGCCCTGGAGGTTGCGGTCGCGGCGGTACACTCCGCGCGTCTTGGCAGCGTGCCCGTCAAGCTTCCGTTGGAAGACCGGTCGCTTGCGCTCTATCCTGCCCCGTACCGGTGGTTGGGCGGCGACGCGACCGGCAGGCCCCAGCCGGTCGAAGAAGCGGCGGGGCGGGCCTCGTAGCGGACCTGCGCGGGACCCTCACGGGATTGGTATTGGAGCCATGATTGAGACCGACGAAATCGAAGCGAGGGTAGGGGCTGCCCTCGAAGAGACCGGCGTACCGTACGACGTTATCGCTTGCGAGCCGATCTCCGCCGACACGGCCGACTTCTGCGAGAGGTACGGCTACCGGCTGGAAGAGTGCGGCAACACGATCGCCGTTGCATCGAAACGCGGCGCGAAGAAGTACTGCGCGTGCGTGGTCAGAGGGTCTGACCGTCTGGACGTGAACAGGACGGTGCGCAAGCTGATGGGCGTCTCCCGCGCCTCTTTCGCCTCGGCGGAGGAGGTAATCGACCTGACGGGAATGATGATCGGCGGAGTGACGCCGTTCGCGCTCCCGAAGGAGGTACCGGTCTACGTGGACCGCAGGGTGATGGATCTGGAGAGGGTGATCCTAGGCTCCGGCAGCCGTTCGTCCAAGATATGGGTATCGCCGGAGGCGCTCGCCCGGCTCCCGAACGCGGAAGTGGTCGACGGCCTCTCCAAGTAGAATGCGCCGCGGCCCTCCGGCTCAGAAGACCTCGGGGTTGTGATAAGCATATCTCCGCCCTCTGCCTTGGGGGAAACTCGCGTGTTCATCATAGACCGCCGCAAAGGGATGCTTTGAGGGTATCCCAACCGGCTACCGGCTTTCGGCCGCGCGGCTGGGCCGCAGCGGCGGGCTGCCCCCGTTGCGCTGCTCAGTGGCCGATGAGCGTGAGTATACGGCCCCGGCCCATAGTGCGGTGGATACGGCCAGCACGACCAGCCCCAAGAGCCTGAACGTCATGGTGAAGTCGAGCATGGCGATGATTGCGCCGGCCATCGCCGGGCCGGAGACCTTGCCCGCGTTCCTGAGGGCGCCGACCAAGCCCATGCCGAAGGCGAGGTGCTCCTCCCGGACACGCGATGACGCCAGGGCCACCGCCGACGGCAGGACCAGCGCTTGGGCTGCGCCGATGAGGAGGGCGGGCGCGCACAGGGTCACGCCGGTGCCAGCCACCGTCAGCAACGGCAATGCAAGACCTAGCAAGGTGACTCCCGCCGCCGCGGTGTATAGGTGGCCGAACCGGTCGCCGATGCGTCCGGCGAGCGGGTTCAGCACCACGTGGGCCGCCTCCTGAAGCGCGAATACGACGCCCACCGCCGCTACGCTGACGCCTGCGGACAGGGCGTAGAGGGGCAGGAACGTCTTCGTGGCGTAGACGGCGACGTACATGCCTGCCTCGAGCCCGCCCGCGAGCCACACCGCGGGCACGTTGCTACTGTTCTTGAAAGCCCATAGGACATGGCGCAGCACGGAGGCATCGCCCCACTGCGGCCGCCGCTCTACCTCCGGCAGTAGCAGAACGGGTACGAAGGCCGCGGCGCTCAGCAGGCCGATGAGCGTGAACACCGACACGGGGTCCATCGTCAACAGCATCCAGCCCGCCGCGGCGGGGCCTACTACGTAGCTTGACCTCCGCGCGAGTGAGAACCAACCTATGCGCTCGGCCCTGCCGGAGCGCGACAGCCCCGCAACGTAGGCGAGCGTTACCGGCCCGTATATCGCCGTGGCGGTACCGTGAATGATGCGGACTGCGAATAGCTGACCTGGAGTCTCGATGAAGCCGTATACGAAGGGCATGAACGTGAAGAACGCCGTTCCGGCGATCAGCCATCCTCTTCTTCCCCACCTGTCGGACAGGATGCCGAAGAAGGGCTTGAGGACCATTCCCGTCAACGTGGACACGGAGACGATGGTCCCGAGCATGATCTCGCCGGCGCCCAGCGAGGCGGCAAGGAGGGGCAGCAGCGGCGTCTTGCCCATCTGGTAGGCCGACCGGACTATGAAGTCGGCGGCAGTAATGCAGCCGAAGGCCCGCGACCTGATCACGGGGCGGGCTTGGTCGTAACGGGCGGTATGCCCAGGTCGCCGACGAGCCTACAGAAGTCTGCGAGGTCGGCGTCGATGACGTCCTGCAGGGCGGTCAACTGGGCGCCGACAAGCCCAGACAGGTAGTCGAAGACCTCGTAGGACTGCCTGGTAGGGGCCGAGTCGGCCCCCCCGATCACCGTGGCGAGCGCTATCAGCTTCGTGTCCAGCCTGGTGGGTAGATTGAGCCAGTCCATCCTCGTTCTCGATTTAGTCTGGATGAGCTGCTCCTCGACGGCGGCGAGCTTTTCGAGGAGTGAGTCGGCTGGGCCTGCCAGATCGCCGCGTTTGCCCTCGGCGGCGGCGCGAGCAAGCCACTCGTCCACCTGAGCGCGTATCCGCCTGACGCGCCTGACCGCGTCATGCGCCTCGGAGAGCTTGTCGCGCACCCTCAGGAGGAGCGCGAACTGCTCTTGGAGATCGTCTTGGCTCGCCGGGACGCGCGGATCCTTCAGCAGCTTGAACTCCTGCTCGGCCTCGCCGCAGTTCAGGGTGAGGCGGACCCTGTAGACGCCGGGCGGCGCAAGCGGGCGTATGCGGCTGCTTGCTGAGTCTTCGGCCTCCAGGGGGTGGGACGCCGGGTAGAGCATGTTCCACACGAAGGAGTTCATGCCCGCCTCGGCGGGCAACGAAGGCTCGCCCTCCTCGCCTTCGATGGACGAGTAGCGGGCAATCACCTCGCCGGACGAGTCCAAGAACGACAAGGACGTCCGGCCCTCCGGCTTGTCCTTCAGGTAATAGCTGACGACGACCCCGTTGGGCGGGTTGGCCCCTGCGTTCAGGAAGCGCCTGCGGACCTCCCCGGAGGGGCCCAAGTCTTCGTAGAAGGTTGCGGGGTCGGAGGATGGCAGGGTATAGCTCTTGCCTTTGGGCGGCTCCCTGCCCGACTCCTCCCATGACGAAGCCCGGTAAGTGTCGGCCGGTTTGAAGACGTGGAAATTGGCCTCCTCGTCGGCGTCGGCCATCTGCCTGAGAAGGGAGAGGCCATTCAGCACCCAGACAGAGCGGCCATGGGTGCCGGCGACCAACTCGTCGTCCTTCACGACCAGGTCGTGCACCGGGACCACCGGCAGGTTGCCGCTAAGAGGCCGCCACGACTCGCCGTCGTCGAACGAGAAGTACACCCCGGACTCGGTGCCTACGTACAGCAGGCCGGGCCGGGTCGGGTCTTCGAGCACGATGCGGCTCAGTTGGTCCGTGGGCATGCCGTCGGAGATGCACTCCCACGCAGCGCCGCCGTTGGTGGTCTTGAATAGGTACGGGCTGTTGTCGTTCAGCCTGTAGCGGGTCGCGGAGAGGTATGCCGTCCCGCGCGCGTGCGCCGAAGGCCGTATTGCGGTGATCAGGCTCCACTCAGGAAGCCCCTTCGGCGTGGCCTCCGTCCAAGTCTGCCCGTCGTCGCGGGAGACGTGCACGAGGCCATCGTCGGAGCCGGCCCAGAGCTCCCCGCGCACGTGGGGGGACTCCGCCAGGGAGAAGATGGTGCCGTAGACCTCCACGCCGGAGGTGTCGAGGGTTATGGGCCCGCCCGATGCCTCCATCTTGCTCTCGTCGGCTCTGGTCAGGTCCGGGCTTACCGTCTCCCAGCTCATTCCTCCGTCCCGGCTGCGGAATACCCTGTTGCCGGCCGCGTACAGGACGTTCGAGTCGTGGGGGGAGAAGAAGAGAGGGTACGTCCATTGGAAGCGGTATCTGTACTCCTTTGGCCCCACTCCGAGCATGGGCTCGGGCCAGATCGATACGATCTGGCTCTGGCCGGAGCGGTGGTCGTACTTGAGCATGGTGTCGCCGCCGCCGGGAGCGCTGCCTATTGCTCCTGAGTAGACGATGTTCGGGTCGTCAGGGTGGACGGCGACGTGTCCGCTCTCCGAGTGGCCCACGGTATAGGCGTCCTGCCACGTGATGCCGCCCTTGTATGACCTGCTGGGGACGCTGATGGCGCTGTTGTCCTGCTGGGTGCCGTAGACGCGGTAGGGGTACTGGTTATCGGTGGTGACGTGGTAGAACTGCGAGGTCGGCTGATTGTGGATGGTGGACCAGGTGTCGCCGCCGTTGAAGGAGACGCATGCTCCTCCGTCGTTGCCTTCGATCATGCGCCTGCTGTCGCGGGGGTCTATCCAGAGGTCATGATTATCTCCGTGCGGCATCGTTATCTCGGTGAAGGTGCGCCCGCCGTCGGTGGATTTCCACGCCTTCAGGTTGAGCACGTAGACGGTCTCGGCGTCCGCGGGGTCGGCGAATACGTGGTTGTAGTACCAGGGGCGTTGAAGCAGCGCCGCCTCGTCGCTGGTCTTTTCCCATGTGTCCCCGCCGTCGTCGCTGCGGTACACGCCGCGTTCCTCGGCCTCGACGATTGCCCAGACCCTCCCGGATCTCGCGGGTGACGCCGCGACGCCGATCCGGCCCTTGACACCGTGCGGGAGCCCCGGCCTGTCCGTGATTTCCGTCCACGTGTCCCCACCGTCGGTGGACTTGAAGAACCCGCTGTCAGGGCCTCCGCTGCTGAAGAGCCACGGCTGCCTGAGCGCCTGCCACGTGCTTGCGTAGAGGACGCGCGGGTTGTTGGGGTCCATCGACAGGTCGATTGCGCCTGCCCTGGAGCTTCTGAACAGAACCCTCTCCCAGGTCGCGCCGCCGTCGGCAGAGCGGAATATCCCGCGCTGCTCGTTGGGTCCGTATGCGTGACCTAGGGCGGCGACGTACACGAGGTCCGGGTCTTTGGGGTGTACGCGCACCCGGGCTACGTGGCGGGTGTCGGAGAGTCCCACGTGGGACCAGGTCGCGCCGCCGTCAGTGGACCTGTAGACGCCGTCGCCGGGCGACACGTTGCCCCGAATGCAGGACTCGCCCGTACCGGCGTAGACTACGTTGGGGTCGGACTCCGAGACGGCGATCGCGCCGACCGAGGCGGTGTTGAAGTAGCCGTCCGACACGTTGTCCCAGTACGTGCCGCCGTCGGTGGTCTTCCAGACGCCCCCGGCGCAGGCCCCGAAGTAGAAGACCATCGGCTCCTCAGGGTGTCCTGCGACGGCGACGACCCTGCCGCCCCTGGGGGGGCCGATGCAGCGCCAGCGCAGCGTAGCGAGCATGTCGTGAGGGGCCTGGGTCTCTGCCATGTAGGACCTCGTCTCTGTGTGGTGTACGGGAGCGCACACGGCATTATATCCCAGTGCGTGACGCCGAACAGTGGGCGGCGTGGTTCCTGTAGGTTATGCTAACGCGGCTGGAGCGAGCCGGCGCCCACTGTTCGGCCTACCCCTCAACTCCCCTCGGCCTCTTGGCGTAAACCCGTAGTGAAGACGGCGACGTCTTTCATATCGAGAAGGCCGCTCTCCAGCCCGCGCATGAGCACGTATGGCTGCATCAAGGGGTTAGAGAATCTGAACCTGTGCTGGTGAGGCCTTCCGAGCCTCTGCATACGTCCGTATCTCGGTCTTAATTTGCCTGTAACGGCGTATCACCCCACCGGGAAACTGCAAGTATCATGGCGGAAACTGCAAGTATGTGTGCAGACGCTTGCTGTTCGGTCTGATTTACCTGTAGCGGCGCAGCGCCCTACCGGGAAACTGCAAGTGTCATGGTGGAAACTGCAAGTATGTGTGCAGACGCCCGTCCATCTGCCTGCTTTGCTCACAGTCGCACAGCGTGTCTGCTCCCCCGGGAGTGCAGAGGGGCGCAGCCCCTCGGGTCATGGAAGAGCCCCCACCTCCCCATAGGTGCGGGTGGGCTGGAACCTCACTAGGGGCCAGGATCGTGGCCGTAGGTGTCCGGCGAGGTTACACCGTGGAAGATGGAGTATTCGGAGATGACGATGCTCGTCCCAGCCTCAGGTAGCCAGCCCCATACCACGACCGTATAGACGCCGTTGCCATGCACGTCCAGCAGGCTCCCCACGTGCGCCGCCACAGAGAAGGTCACACCTGTTGCGCTCCACGCGGACGCGGTAATCCACGGCACGGTGACGGTCATCTCCACACCGGCTTGGCTGGAGTCGTAGGCCGCCTGATGGAAGACGTTTGCCTCGTCAGGCGAGCGCGGCGCGGGCGAATTCGCGGGGACGGCATACGGGTTGGGGCAACGCTTGTAGGTCGTCGTGTATTCGTCCTCGTCGTAGAACCAACCTCCACTCAGCGGCGGCCTCAGAGAGGCTATTTCAAGTCCCTGGCTGTAACAGTAGGTTCGTGAGACCTGTCCTTGCGTGAGAGGGTGAGGCGGCGGGTCGTAATAGAGTTGAACGCCCAGGTCCTGGTCTCCGCTCAGGACAACGCCGTTCTTCGCCGTCCCCGCCATCGTGAGGATGCCGTTTTCGATGACCGGCAGCTGCTCGTACTCGACGTAGCCGCCCTCGAAGTGCTGGACGACCTTGAAGTTGTAAAGGTCCCAGGCGAGTCCTATGTTGACCGCCTTGTGCCACGGCCTCAGGATGTTGTCCCGGTGGCCCGGGCTGCTCATCAAGCCGTCCATAGTCTCGCGGATCTCTAGGGGGATATAGGCGATGGCTCTGTACCTGTCGGACGCTCTAATGCAATAGTTGAGCCCGCTCATGTTTTCCCCGTTGGACTGGTGTCCTCCTGCGAGGCTGTAACGCATGTAGGGCTTCAGGCCGTCTACGCCCCAATGAGAGGAGAAGCAATGCTCCAACGCCGCTTCGGCGTGCAACTGAGCCGCGGCGTTGTCGCCTAGGGCAACGGGGTTGAGCCCGGCCCGGGTGCGCTCGGCATTGATGAGCTCCAGCATGTAGCGCTTTTCCTCGACGTGCCGGAGGTTAGGGACGGGTATGGGTGTGGGTGTGGGCGTGGGCGTGGGTGTGCTGCTCAGCGTAGACGTGAGTATGCTGGTCAGCTCCGTTGAGGGGCGGTTCCCATCCATCCACAACCACACGCCTACACCAAGGGCAACCACAACCACGGCTATCAGCCATTTAGGGAATCCACCCCTTCCCGTGCCAGACCCTTGCCTACGCCCGCCGCCATATCCAGAGCTTTGCCTGCGCCCGCCTTCGTTGCAGGCTTTGCAGGTGCAGGCGGAGGGATGTTCGTCGTACCATCCCGGTCGGCCCAATCGGTTACCCCCGCTGTGCGATTCCTAGGCTTGGCCGTGACTGGACGGCCCGTTTTATGTTCAGGATACTTCGACGTCGATGACGGCCCACTTGATGGCGTGGTAGGGCAGGGTGTAGGCGCCCGACTCTCGCGTGAACGAGGAGTGCGAATAGGCGACGTAGAGCTTGCCGCCGCGCTCCATGTTCGAGGTGTAGGAGCACCCTGGGCCGGTGTGGAAGGCGAGGGGGTATTCCCAGTGCCTGCCTGTGCCGTCCATGCTGAACATGGCGTGTGTGACCTGCGGGAACCCGTAGGCGCCGCGGCCCGCACTGCACGCTAGGACGCCGTTGCTCAGCAGGCGGAGGTGCGGCTTGACGCCCTGCCAGCCAGCGGATTCCGGCTCGCTCCACGTGCGCCCGCCGTCCGTCGAGCGGGACTGATACATCGGCGACCTCTGGCCGGTTCGCATGATGCACAGCATGTCGCCGTTGGCTAGGATTTCCATGTCGGGCTCGCAGAACCCCTCGTCGCCGACGTAGCCGTCCGGCGTCGCGGGATCGAAGGTCTGCACGTGTTGGAAGGTCTTGCCGCCGTCGGTGGAGCGTCCGATGAAGGTCGTGAACGTGAACCGCTCCTCCGACGGGAATCCCACCTGTGCTTCGAAGGCGGTCACAAGGTCGCCATTCTCCAATTCCAGCAGGGTGCCGTAGTTTTCGTAGGACGCGAGGTCCCAAGGCACGCCTTCGATCTTCAGGATTCCGTCGTCAATGAGATCTCCCCGCTTGGAGAACCGCCGGAACCGGAAGGCCGGGTCGCTCACCTTTCCCGCCTCGCTCCGGTGGTAGGCCCCGTGCTCGGCCTTGGACCACCTGACGTTGGCGGGGAAGACGTCGATGTATGCGATGACGCCGTCGCGCAGGTAGCCCAGGATGCCCGAGGTCTGGACGTTGTCCGCCATGGGGAACCCCGCGGGGGCGTCGGCCCAGGTCTTGCCGAGGTCGTCCGATACGGCGGCGGGCCGTGTCTCGCTGCCGCCGTGCCGGCCCCGTCCATACGGGAGGACGAGCCGGTCGCCTTCCAGTTCGATCAGTCTCGGGAAATTCAGGATGTCCTCCGACTTGAGCAGCACGTCTGTGCGCTCCACCGTAGCCGTTAACGTGCGCTCATCCCTCTTGTACGTTGCCTGTTGAAGCACTTGCTCCCTCCAGTCGCGAGATTCGTCGGGGCATTGTATCAGTCGGACGCCGCCGGATTGTGTGCTAGAATCGCGGCGGACGGCATCAGGAAAGACTTGAGGGGAGATCCGGCGCATGAAACTCGTTTTGTTCGACGACTTTGTTCCAGGGGTGTTGAAGGGCGGCAACGTGGTGGACATTTCCGAGGTGGTATCGGACGTGCCTCATATCGACGGGCAGACGTGGATGGCCGGGATGATCGAGCGGTTCGATCAGTACCGCAGCGCCATCGAGTCAGCGGTCGACGCCAATGGCGGCGTGCCCGTGGGCCAAGTGCGCCTGCGCCCGCCGCTGCCGGAGCCCGGCAGGATCGTCTGCATGGCGGGCAACTACATGGAAGGCGGCTCCAGCAAGGGCGACCGCGATTCGTTCCTGAAGTCCCCGAGCGCAATCATAGGGCCCGGGGACACGGTAGTACTTCCTGACGCCCCGGCCCCTCACTTCCACCACGAGGCTGAGTTGGGCGTCGTCATAGGCAGGAAGGCCCGCAACGTCAGAGCGGCTGACGCCAAGAGCTACGTGTTCGGCTTCCTGAACTTCATCGACGTATCGGCCCGAGGGCTGAACCCCAACGGCAACAACAGCTTCTGGTGGCAAAAGTCATGGGACACCTTCGCGCCCATAGGCCCGGCAATCGTCACCGCCGACGAGATAGCGGACCCCCAGGCCTTGGGGGTCAAGCTGTGGGTCAGCGGAGACCTGCGGCAGGATCTGCGCACCGACGACATGGCCCGCTCCGTGTACGAGGTGGTCGAGTACGTCACCTGGATCACCACCATGAAGCCGGGCGACATCATCGCCACGGGCACCAATCACGTCGGGCTGGGGCCGATCCAGGACGGGGACCGCATCGAGATGGAGATAGAGGGGTTGGGCAGGCTGGAGGTCAGCGTCGAGGACTCATGGAAGCGCACCTGGCCTCGTGAGCCTCTGTCGCGGATGTCCGCGTTCGAGTCCAGCGTGGGCGCCAAGTGGGGAGGGGCCGCCTGAGCCCAGGCCGGAGAGTCGGCGGGGCGGCCGCTACGGCCCTGCGTCCGGCGGCGTGTAGAGTTCGGTGTCGGGGTTGAAGTCGGTCCAGGCGAACCAGAACGCCGTCATGAAGGGGACTCTCTCCAGTTGCGTTCCCCGCAGGGAGCCGGATATGGCGAGCCCACTCGCCTTTTGCCACACCGTGCCCGTCTCGCCGTCTACCATCAGCAGCGGGTCTTCAGGGGACTGCTCGAAGGTCAGGCTGCGTCCGCCCGGGCTCCTGTAGTAGACGCCCGTCGCGAGCACGTCGACGTTCACGGTGACCACTATGGCCTGGCCTTCCAGGTTGTCGTTGACCACCGGGAGCTCCCTCAAGTCCCGGTACGAGTAGGCGCGGTGGGTCTCCGCGCCGGCGATGCCTACGACCATCTCCTTGGCGTATAGCCTGCTGTCCGGGTTCGTCTCGCCGAGGACGCCGCGCGCGTCCGTGTGGTAGTAGGGGAGATACGGGTCGCCGCTGAGGCTGGCCCGTCGTGCGTCCTCGTCCCAGTCATCGGACGACTCAAAGCCGAAGTCGCCGTAGGGGACCTTTTCCAGCGCCAGGGTGTCCGGGTACAGTTCCTTCCAAGCGCCCCACGTCATTAGCTGCGAGGGGATGAAGCCCAGGGCGGCCCCCTTCAGGGGCCCCTCCACGGCCTCCCCGGTGAACTGGCTCCACAACGAGTCGGTGCGGTCGTCGTACATGACCAGGGCGTTCATGATCAGCTTCCCTGAAACCCCGAACTTGTACTCCTGCCCTTCGATCTCTCGGGCATAGACTATGCCCGTGAAGCAGAGCGGTCACCACGTGACCGCGACTTTGACCTCGCCCACTGTATCGTTGACTATCTCCCTGCCGCTCAGATAGGGCACCGAGTACGCCCGGCGCTCGCCGCCGAGGTCCAGCCCGATGATCAACTCGTCGTCGTCGTAGACATCTCCGGCCTCTTCGGCGTCGTAGAAGTAGGGGAAGTTGACTGCGGGAATGAAGTTCTTGGGGAGTACTTCTACGATGGTGTACTCACGTCCGGGCCGGCTGGGGGCCGCGCCGGGCGGCGTCGTCCCGCCCTCGCGGGGAACGGCGGTCTCAGGAGGCGTTGGCTCTACGGCGGCGGCCGTGTCCTGAGGGTCGGGGGTGACCTCGATGGTTGCAGTCGGGGCCTGCGTGTCGGGATACTCAGGAGACCGGCGTAGGAACAGGCTGAGGGCGACCGATACGGCCGCCACGACGACGAAGAGGGCGACGACTATCCCCAAGCTCTTGAGCGTATTTATTCCAGCCTCCCAAAGGTGTCGGTAACATCTTACCTCATTGGAGGACGCCAGGCAGGAAATCGGTGCGTCGTTAGCTACTATTCTTGACCCCCTAACGAAGCGGTACTTATAATCTGGTATGGACTGAGGGGGCAAGGGTGGTAGTCACTAGCCTGGACAACATAGAAGCGGTACGGGTCGCTGCGCTTGCGGAGTTGGAGTCGATCGAGACTCTGGAGGGGCTCGAACGGTGGCGCGTATCCCACGTGGGCCGCAATGGGGACTTGACGAAGCTCCTTCGGGGGCTTGGGAGCCTCGACCCGGAGAGCCGGCGCGAGATGGGCGCCGCGGGCAACAGGGTCAAGGCCCTGTTCGAGGAGCGCCTCTCGGTGAAGGAGGAGGTGCTGAAGCGGGCCCTTCTGTACGCTTCGGTTGACGACTCCATCGACGTCACGTTGCCCGGATGGCCCATCCCCGGAGGGAGGCTTCATCCGACCACGCGGATGGTCCGCGATTTATGCGGCGCCTTCGTCTCCATGGGCTTTCAGATCATGGAGGGGCCGGAGGTCGAGTGGGACCGGTATAACTTCGAGGCGCTGAACATACCGCGAGACCATCCCGCGCGGGACATGTGGAACACGCTATGGGTGAACTACGCCGACGAGCGGGAAGGGCGGCCCATGCTGCTGCGTACTCACACGTCGCCGATGCAGGCGCGGATCATGGAGAAGACAAGCCCGCCGATAAGGGTGGTGGTGCCGGGGAAATGCTACCGGTATGAGGCGACTGACGCCACCCACGAATGGCACTTCGTTCAGATCGAGGGGCTGGCCGTGGACCGCGGCATCACGTTCTCCGATCTGAAGGGCACACTTTACGAGTTCGCCAGACGGACATTCGGCGAGGAGCGCCGGGTGCGCTTCCGATGCGACTACTTCCCGTTCGTGGAGCCGGGAGTAGACATGTCCGTGGACTGCTTCGCCTGCGACGGCGGCGGCTGCAGGGTGTGCAGCAATACCGGCTGGATTGAAATACTCGGCGCGGGCATGGTCCATCCCCGGGTCTTGGAGGGTGTGGGCTACGATCCGTCCATCTATACCGGATTCGCCTTCGGCTTGGGCGTCGAGCGCATTGCCATGCTGAAGCACGGCATTGAAGACATCCGGTCGTTCTACTCCAACGACGTTCGCTTCCTGCAGCAGACGTAGGTGATGCCGAACAGCGCCACTATTGACGCCAACGGCTGCCGCCGGCAGCCGGGCTGCGGTGAGGGAGGGGGTCCACGTCGGGCCCGGAGGGTTAGGCTGTGCTAGTCCCGTTGTCCTGGTTGAAGGAATACGTTCCCGTGGACATTCCTACGGCGGAGCTTGCCCACCGCCTCACCATGGCGGGTGTGGAGGTGGGCGGCATCAAAGAGACCGGGGCCGAGTGGGATCCCGGCAAGGTGGTGGTCGGCGAGGTCGTGAAGGTGGAGCCGCACCCCAACGCAGACCGGCTCACGCTGCCCACCGTGGACCTGGGCGGCGAGGCGGTGACCGTCGTATGCGGCGCGCCCAACGTGGCAGCCGGGCAGAAGATAGCCTTTGCGCGTGAGGGGGCCAGGCTGTTCAGCGCCCGCTCGGGGCGAATAGAGCCGCTCAGGGCGGCCAACATCAGGGGTGTGAAGTCCGCCGGGATGGTCTGCTCCGCGCTGGAGTTGGGGATCGGCGACGACCATCACGGAATTTTGGTCCTGGATGAGGACGCCGCGCCCGGGATGCCGCTGGTCCACCATTTGGGGGATGCCGTCCTGGACGTCGACGTTACCCCCAATCGGCCTGATTGCCTTTCCGTTCTGGGAGTGGCCCACGAGGTGGCTGCGCTGACCGGCCTACGCGCTGCGGAGCCGGAGCTGGACTACCCCGAGGAGGGAGACCCGATCGAGGACCAGGTCAGCGTAGAGATCGCGGACCCTCATCTATGCCCCAGGTACGCCGCCAGCGTGATCGCAGGGGTCAGGGTAGAGCCGTCCCCGCGCTGGCTGCAGGAGGCCTTGGAGAAGGTCGGGCAGCGTCCTATAAGCAACATCGTCGACGTCACCAACTACGTGATGCTCGAGTATGGTCAGCCCCTCCACGCCTTCGACGTGGAGAAGCTGAAAGGCGCCCGCGTCGTCGTCCGCCCGGCGAGGCAAGGCGAGGCGCTGGCGATGCTGGACGGCGAAACGAGGGAACTATCCCCTCCCATGCTGACCATTGCAGACGCGCACGACGCCGTAGCATTGGCGGGCGTCATGGGCGGGTCCGAGACGGCCGTATCGGACGGAACGGCCAACATCCTGATCGAGTCGGCCAACTTCGACCCTGTCAACACACGCCGGACAGCCAGGGCGCTTCGCCTGGGTACGGAGGCGTCATACCGGTTCGAGAGAGGGATCAGGGCAGAGTTGGCGCCCAGAGCCCTGAGACGCGCCACCCGGTTGATGCTGGAGGTAGCGGGCGGACGGGCTTCCAAAGGCATCGTCGACTCTTACCCCGGGCGGAGGGCCGCGCCCACGGCCCGGGTTACTCAGCGCCGCATGAAGCAGGTCCTCGGCGTAGATTTCGGCTCCGAGAAGGTTGAGAGCACCCTCGCTTCTCTGGGATTCGAGCCCGCCGGAGACTCCAAGGGCGATGGCGCGCAGGGGTGGGATCTGCGGATGCACCCCCCCTACTGGCGCTCGGACATTGCAATCGAAGAGGACCTCATCGAAGAAGTAGCCCGAATCGTCGGTTACGATGCGGTGCCGACCACGACCCTCAGCACGCCGATACCCCACCCGCAGCCGCGCCCACGCGAGGATATGAGGGAGGAGCTTCGAGACGCGCTGGCGGCGGCGGGTATGTACGAAACTATCTCATATCCGCTGACCAGTCTGAAGACGCTGACGGATTCCGAGGCGCTTGCCGGCGCACCGGACCCTCTGCGCGTGGCGAACCCCATGAGCGCCAACATGCAGCTCCTGAGGACCAGCCTTAGGGGCAGCATGTTGGAGACCCTGGCCTCGAACCTTCGCGTATCTACCGGAAAGGGGTTGAGGCTCTTCGAGATCGGGCGCGTCTATCTTCCGCCAAAGGAGGAGTCCGAGGAGAGGGGCTTGCCGGAAGAGAGGGAGGTCGTGGTGGGGGCGGTGACGGGCCCCAGATACGATCTCACCTGGTTGGCCGATTCCGGCGACATGGACTTCTTCGACGCCAAGGGGATGGTGGAGGCGGCCTTGAGACGACTGAGGCTCAGCGCGGCCTATGAGCCGGAGGCGGCTCAGCCCTTCATGCAGCCTGGGAAGGCGGCGGCGGTATCCTGTAACGGCAAGGCCGTAGGGCTGGTTGGCGAAGTCGGCCTTGAGGTGTTGGAGCGGTTCGACCTGGGCGGGCGCCGGGTAGCGATGTTCGAGCTCGACCTGGAGTCGCTCCATCGAGCGGCCCCCGATCAGTCGTATGGATACAGGGCAATAGGCCGCTTCCCTGAGTCCGAGCGCGACGTTGCGCTCATCGTCGATAGCGGGGTGGCGTCGGCGCACGTGCAGGCGATCATAGACCGCCACAAGCTGGTCAAGTCGAGCATTCCATTCGACATCTACGCCGGAGAGGGCGTTCCGGCAGGGAAGAAGTCGTTGGCTTTCAGGGTCACTTACCAGTCCGACCGTGGGACCCTGACCGCTGAACAGATCGACCGCGCACAGGCCGGCATCCTCCGGCAGCTGAGTTCCAAACTGGGCGCGGCGATTCGGATGTGAGGGGCGGTCCGCTGGTAGACAGAGAGCACATAGAGAGCCATCATCACGAGCAGATGCTCAGCGTCGAGGAGGCCCGGGAGCGGGTCTTGAGCTTCTTCCGCGTGCTGCCGGCCGAGCGAAAGCCTATCATGGCGGCGTTGGGGCAGGTGCTCGCGGAGGACGTTGTCAGCGGGTTCGATATTCCGCCCATGGACAACTCCGCCATGGACGGATACGCCGTGCAGGCGGCGAGCGTCAGCGGGGCTGCTCCCGGTTCGCCCCGCGCGCTGAGAGTGGTCGGGGCCGTGGCTGCCGGGCAGATACCCGACCGGGCCGTGTCCGAGGGCGTTGCGGTCCGCATCATGACCGGGGCCCCCGTTCCGCAGGGCGCCGATGCCGTCGTCCCCTTCGAGGATACCGACGAGGCCAGGCGGCCGGCGTCAGGCTCCATCGGCGAGATAGGCGTCCTCGCGGCGGTCCCGCCGGGCGCCAACGTCCGCCCTGCCGGTCAGGACGCCGCCAAGGGTGAGGTGGTGCTCCGCAAGGGGGCGGTACTGAGGCCTGCCGAAGTGGGAGTCCTGGCTTCCGTTGGCCGCTCGGATGCAGTGGTGGTGAGGCGCCCCAGGGTGGCCGTATTGGCCACGGGCGACGAACTGACCGAGCCCGGGGACGGCTTGGCCCCGGGCAAGATATACGACAGCAACAGCTACGGCCTAGCCGCCGCGGTGACACAGGCCGGAGGGCTGCCTCTGATGCTGGGGATAGCCCGCGACGACCTCCACTCGCTGAACGCCAAGATCGAGGAGGGCTTGAACGCGGACGCGCTCATCACGTCGGCCGGCGTGTCCAAGGGTGACTACGACATAGTCAAGGACATCCTGATGAAGCGGGGCGCGCTGGAGTTGTGGTCGGTGCGCATGAGGCCCGCGAAACCCTTGGCGTTCGGCCGTCTGGACGCGGGCGGCGGTCGGTCGGTCCCCCATCTCGGCCTCCCCGGCAATCCGGTGAGCGCGCTGGTGGGGTTCGAACAGTTCGGCCGTCCGGCGATACGCAAGATGATGGGAAGGCCGGTCTCGCTCAGGCCGTCGGTGCAGGCGGTCTTGGACGAACCCATATACAACACCGACAGCCGCCGGGTGTACGCCAGGGCGGTGGTGACGGAGGCCGACGGCGCCTATCGCGCCAGGCTGACGGGACATCAGAGCTCGAACCTGCTAACCTCGATGGTTAGGGCCAACGGCCTGGCTATCTGTCCGGAGGACCTGCCGCTCAAGGACGCGGGGGAGACGGTCTCGGTCCAGATGCTCGACTGGCCGGAGGAGGTGTTCTGATGAACGGCGGCGGCAATACGCGCCGACGCAGCGGTCACGGGTACGCTGCGTGAAGAGCAAAGCAGCGCCAACGACGAAGGGAGCCCCGGTTTGATGACTGACGAAGGTTCGACAGTGCCCAGATACCTCATCGACATTGACTTGGCTGAGAAGGAAGGCCGTTCCATGGCGAGCCTGGTAGCGGCAAGAAAATGCTATATGTGCAGACAGGCAGACGAAGGCCTGCCCGTTTCGGAATCCTCCCCTGAAGAGCATATCGCTAAGATCGAGGAGGAGTGCTCCGGTACGGGGGACTACCTTCTGCCGGACACCCCTCTGAAAGAGGCTGTCTTCAGGGTCATCCTGGCTCACGGGAACCTGCCCATGACTGCGCGGCAGATCAGCGAGGACCTTTCAGAGCGGTGGGCGGTGTCGCCGTACCCGCGGGATGTCTCGCCGCCGGTATTGTCGCGTCTGCTGGAGACCAGCGGGGGCTACCCGATTTCGCCGTTGCAGGACACTGGGCAAGATGAGACCGTCGAGGAGCCGGCGGCGGTGTCGCCGGAGCCGGCGGGCGCCTCGGAGACGTCGGCGGAGGCAGGCGGGGGCGAGAGTGCGGACGTCGAATAGGAGCATCGGGACGGAAGCGCAGGAAGAATCTCCCCGTATCCACGGCCTGCCGGGCTCCTCCTGTCGGTATCGGCGCAGCGCGCTGCCCACGCCTGCTCCGGGGGTGACCCGCGCGGGGAAGTGTCGGAATTGGTAGACGAGCATGATTTAGGATCATGTGCCGCAAGGCGTCCGGGTTCGAGTCCCGGCTTCCCCACCAAGGCCGCGGCGTGGGCGGCGGGCATCGCGGCCTGCGGGCTGGCGGTGCTTGCCGGCTACTGGGTAGTGTCCGCGCTCGCGCTCCTCGGCGACGACTCACTCCCGGTCCTATTCAAGATCGCGGCGTTGGCCTTCTGGGTAGTGTCCGCGCCCTTCTGGGTAGTGTCCGCGCCCTTCGACGACTCACTCCCGGTCCTATTCAAGATCGCGGCGTTGGTCGTCCTCGCGGGCACTGCGGCCCTGCTGGCGGTCGTGGTGGTCCAGCGGCTCCGTAACCGGAAGGACGAAAACCTCGAGGAGGTAGAGTATTGATCATAGTGACGACCGACGAGATCCCGGGCCGGCAGGTCGAAGAGGCCCTGAGCATGGTGATCGCCAACCTGTACCGTACTAATGACACCTCCGTTCAGGGCGGCCTCTGCGGCGTCCGCCGCCCGGAGCAGGCGCCGCAATGAAGGCCGCAACGTGGGCGGCGGGCATCGCGATTGCCTGCGGGCTGGCGGTGCTTGCCGTCTACTGGGTCGTGTTCGTGCTCGCCGCGCTCGGCGACGACTCAGTACCGGTCCTCGTCAAGATCGCGGTGTTGGCCGTCCTCGCGGGCGCTGCGGCCCTGCTGGCGGTCGTGGTGGTCCAGCGGCTCCGTGACCGGAAGGACGAAAACCTCGAGGAGGTAGAGTATTGATCATAGCGACGACAGACGAGATCCCGGGCCAGCAGGTCGAAGAGGTGCTGGGCATGGTGATGGCCAACTCGGTGCGCGCCAAGCACTTGGGCCGAGACATCATGGCGGCCTTTCGGAACATAGCCGGCGGGGAGATCACGGAATATACGAAGCTGATGGCCGAATCGCGCGAGCTCTCGATGCAACGCATGTCCGAGAGGGCGGAGGCGATGGGCGCCAACGCCATCGTGGGCGTTCGGTTCGTCACGGCGGGCATCGCCCAGGGCGCGTCCGAGATACTCGCCTACGGCACCGCGGTCAAGGTAACCCGGAAGCCCTAACCCCTCGCGGGCTGCGAGCAGCCTCCGGGCATCACTGTTCCCGCCTGGTAATGGGCAAGTCAGTGACGACGGAAGCATTCGTGCGCATTCAGGTAGTGTCTTAAATTTGAAAATCCGAATCTTCGGGCCTTCCACGCGGCTATCTAGCCGAAAGGGTGTTACACTTTGGCTAGAAGGTGTATACTTGAATTGAGGTTGCGGTAGCGGTAAAGGAGGGTGGCGGAGTCGAACCGCAACGCTAGCCTGTTACTAGCTGCTCTTGGGATTCGCAGTCCCAGTCCCGTCCGACGGGCAACACCCTCCACAAATGGCCTCCGAGGTAACTCGGAGGCCATTCCTATTCTGTCCCTCCCCATAGCAGCGCGTCAATACCTCGCGTGTCCGTATAGGGTAGCTGGCGGACTTTCCGGGTCACCTTGCCTTCTCCAATGGCGAGCTAGCAGGGATTGGCACGTGCTGTGCCTCCTTCAAACTAAGACACTACTCTGATTCACGCGCTCTTGACGGAGGGCCGCTTGGGTGGTAGGGTAAAGACAATCTACTCCCCGTCCGCTGGACTGCGGTTTCGGCCCTGTCCCCGGACGGGTGTTTTCTACACCTGCCCATCGTCGGAAATGGGGGGTTGCGCCGGGGAGGGTTGGCCTCTATAATCGGGGTTCTGGCTGAGTAAATTGTCCGGCTCGCCTAGCTATGCGCTTGGCGAGCCTAGAGTTATTTAGGGGCGTGAATTGATTCGTGGGTGCAGGTGTATGAGCGCGACTCCAACCACGGAAGCCGCGCGACCCGTCTCCGAGCGGGGAGACGGTCGAGTTTGCAGGTGTATGAGCGTGGCTCCCGCCACGCCGTCCCGCCTCTACCGTGCAGGGCAGACCAGCGTAACCGGCCTGCCGTGTCGTTCTCCCCTCCGCACCCACCCGACGTTCCCAGGTCTTACTTCGCGCTTCGCCTATTCTGCTGTTTCTTCCCCCCCCCCCCCCAGCAGACACGGGTCTGAGCGGGTTATTCGGGTATGGGGGCGTCTTCGCCGAGTGCCCGTTGCGTCAAATAAAAACATGGCGGGAATTGCCCCTCCCGTATATAATATATACGGGAGATTCTTGTGCGGCCTCGTGGCGTCCTCGTATGGATGCACACTGGTCGCGTAGCTACTTTAAAGACGTGAGATGAATAGCGGCGCTGGCAGGTTGATTAAACTCGGCGTTCTCGGCGTGGCCGTCTTTACGGTCGCGCTGTTGGCCGGCTTGCTTACGCTGCCCGCGAGCGCGTCGATTCAGCCCCAGGCCGGCGAGACGGCGACCAGCACGCCGCCCGTGGAGCCGCCAGCCGACCCTGACCCGCCCGTAGACCCTGACCCTGACAAGACGGCGACCAGCACGCCGCCCGTGGAGCCGCCAGCCGACCCCGACCCGCCCGTAGACCCCGACCCTGACAAGACGGCGACCAGCACGCCGCCTGTGCAGCCGCCAGCCGACCCCGACCCGCCCGTAGACCCTGACCCTGACAAGACGGCGACCAGCACGCCGCCCGTGGAGCCGCCAGCCGACCCCGATCCGCCCATAGACCCCGACCCTGACAAGACGGCGACCAGCACGCCGCCCGTGGAGCCGCCCGTAGACCCCGACCCTGACAAGACGGCGACCAGCACGCCGCCCGTGGAGCCGCCCGTAGACCCCGATCCTGACAAGACGGCGACCAGCACGCCGCCCGTGGAGCCGCCCGTAGACCCCGATCCTGACGAGACGGCAACCAGCACGCCGCCCGTGCAGCCGCCCGTAGACCCCGATCCTGACAAGACGGCGACCAGCACGCCGCCCGTGGAGCCGCCAGCCGACCCCGATCCTGACAAGACGGCAACCAGCACGCCGCCCGTGGAGCCGCCAGCCGACCCCGATCCTGACGAGACGGCAACCAGCACGCCGCCGCTCGGCCCTGACGAGACGGCGACCAGCACGCCGCCGCTCGGCCCTGACGAGACGGCAACCAGTACGCAGTTGCTCTTGTTTGGCGAGGTTGTAGCTACGCAGAGCTACGCCGCAGGCCAACCGGTCAGCGTGACGCTGCCGTCCGCGTCCGGCGGCGCGGCGCCCTTGAGCTACCGGCTGGAACCCGATCTGCCCGCCGGCTTGTCGTTCGACCCCGCCGCTCTGGTCATATCCGGCGTTCCGACCGAGTTCACCCCCCCGGCGCTCTACGAGCTGACCGTGAAGGACGCCGACGGCGGTTCAACGTCCCTGCAATTCATCGTGGAGGTGAATGCGGTTGCGGTCCAGCAGGCCGCCGCCACGGTCACCGGCGTGGCCATCACGTCCACGGCGCGCCTCTGGCAGGGCTCGCCCGCTCCATACGCCGCGAACGCGAACATCGACGTGGACGTGACCTTCAGCGGACTTGTTACGGTTACGGGGTCGCCGCAGCTTGCCCTTTCCATCGGCTCGCGCACCCGGCAGGCGGCTTACCGCACCGCCGCCGCATCCTCGACCGTCAGCTTCCGCTACGTGGTCATCGGCGCGGACCGGGACAGCGACGGCATCAGCATCGCGGCGGACGCGCTGACGCTGAACGGCGGGACCATCCAGTCGGGCGGCGTTGACGTTGCCCTGGGTCTCGGCAGCCATGCTCTTGGGGCGCAGTCGGCCCACCAGGTTTTCGGCGGCGGCGCGTCCTTCGACGGCGTGGCCTCGCCCTCGTACACCTTCGAGATGGGGAAGTCCAAAATAGTTACGCTGCCGGCAGCCGCCGACGCGTTGGAGGTTTGCGGACTTGACCAGTCCACGAACCCCCCTACCATGCGCTGTACGCCCGCCTACACGCTCGCCCTCACGCCGAGCCTGCCGAGCGGCCTGACCTTCTACCCAATCTTCCGCACGATAGAGGGGACGCCGTCCGCCGTCATGGCGGTTACGACCTACACCCTCAACGCCAATAGCGAGTCGGGCAGCGACACCCTCACGTTTACCATCCGGGTCATCCCTCCGCCGCCGTCGGTTAGCGGCCTGAGCATAACGTCCAGCCCGGCCAGCGGGTCCAGCTACGCCGCGGACGAGAACATAGACGTGGAGGTCACCTTCAGCGGCCCGGTTACGGTTACGGGGTCGCCCCGGCTTGCGCTCGGCATAGGGGCGAACACGCGGCAGGCCGCGTACCGCTCCGCGTCCGGCTCGACCCTCAGCTTCCGATACCAGGTCGTTGCCGATGACGTTGACGTGGACGGCATCAGCATCGCGGCGGACGCGCTTACCCTGAACGGCGGAGCGATAACCGAGGCGGCCGGGGACAGGGCGGCGCTGCTGGGGCTGGGTACGCACGCGGTGTCGAACAGCGCGAGCCACTCGGTGAACGACTTGGCGCCGTCCTTCGGCTCCGAGACAATCGAAGACGTGTGGGCTGAGAAGAGCGGCGTCATCACCCCCGTCGTTCTGCCCACGGCGACCGGCGGCGACGGCTCGCTCACATACACCCTGACGCCCTCGACGCTGCCGACGGGCATGACGTGGACGGCATCCACTCGCACCATAGCCGGCACGCCCGCGGCGGCTACGACGACGGCGCCCTATACGTGGAAGGCGACGGACGGGGACGGCGACTCGGCGAGCCTGAGCTTCAGAATCCGCGTGGCGGCCCCCACGGGCCCGGCGCCGGACGACTTGACCCTTGGCGAAACGACCAATTACGTGACCGGGCAAACCCTGGCCGTAACCGTCAGATATCCCCGGAAGATGTCCGTCAATACGAACGCGGGGACGCCCTATCTGAACCTGGTCATCGGGGACAAGACTCGCAGGGCCGCGTACAGCACCGACGCATCCGACAGCAAGAACGAGAACGCCGGAAATCTCAACCCCTATGGCTACCTTATCTTCCAGTACGTCGTCCAGGCGGACGACTTCGACGACGACGGGGTAGCGATTCCCGGGGACGCGCTGCGCCTGAACGGGGGAAGGATACGCACGGCGGTCGCTCCCGAGGACGCCAAGCTGCACCTGAAGACTCACGCCGTCGTCAGCGGCGACAGCAAGAGCGTGAAGATGAAGGTCAACGACGTCCCGCCCACCTTCGGGAGCGCGACCATAGCCAACAGGGTCTATGACGTCAACGCCACCACCACCCCCTTCACGCTGCCCGAGGCCGGGGGCGGCGGCGGCATGTTGACGTACACGCTTACGCCGACGACGATGCCCGCGGGCATGACGTGGACGCCCTTGACGCGCACCATAGCGGGCAAGCCCTCGACGACCACGCCCGCGACGACCTACACGTGGAAGGCGACGGACGGCGACGGCGACAAGGCGGAGCTGACCTTCAGCATCGAGGTGCGGAATCCGACCGGCCCGGCCGTCTCCGGCGTCGTGAGGTACCTAGTGCAATCTGAGCATCAGGACGACGCGGATACGAACAACTACACGGTCGGCGAGACCCTCCGCGTGGCCCTTAATTATCGTCCCACCTCCGTGACCGTTACCGGGTCGCCCCAGCTTGTGCTCATCATTGGAGACAAGCGGGTCAAGGCCAATTACGACGCCCTTCACTCTTGGTCCAGAGGCGTGGTGTTCAGCCATCAAATTACGTCTGATGACTGGGACGGGGACGGGATAGCGATTCCCCCGGACGCCCTGCTGCTCAACGGCGGCTCCATCCGCGTTAGGGGCGGCCCGCAGGACGGCAGCGACGTCAAGCTCAATCTGGGGTCTCACGCCATCGTGAGCGGCAGCCGCGAGAGTGACCGGATGCGCGTGAGAGACACCGCGCCGTTCATCGACAACACGTATGTGACCAACGTCAGGGTACCGGTGAACAAGCCGGTCGAGCTGGCGCTGGTGGGGCAGGTGTATGGGGATGCGCCGTTCATCTTCACCGTCTCGCCGCCGCTGCCTGAGGGCTTGTACATAGGCACACCGGACGCGGCGAGCACCCTCAGCCCGAATACGCCGTGCCTGATGGGGCAGACCAGCGAGATCGTTACGGACAAGAAGTTCTGGCTTCGCGCCTTGGACCGGGACGGGGACGAAAGGCTCTTGAGCTTCTTCCTTCTGACTACGGGGGTCGCGGCGGAGGTGGACGAGGTCGAGATCCTGTCCAGTCCATACGCCAACGACACCTACGGCGCGGGAGAGGTGATAGAGGTCGCGGTGGGGTTCGACCGGGGCATTACGGGGACGAGCTTGTCGCAGTCGACGTTGACCATCGACGTTGGGGCGAATACCCGCAACGCCGCATATCACAGCACGGACGCCGACGGCAGGCTGGTCTATAAGTACACGGTGCAGCCGGAGGAAGACCTTTCGGGATACGTGTACGAAGGCGGCCGGCTCTTCTTCAAGACCATCATCAACCCGGCGGACGGCGACACGGACGGAATCACCATCAGCGCGGATGCGCTGAAGCTGAACGGCGCGGCCATCACTGACGCCGCAACCCAGGTCAACGCCTGGCTGGACCTGGGGACGCTCGCGGTGTCCAACGCTTCGCCGCACAAGGTGGACGGCTCCGTGGCGACGCCCATGGCCGTCGATGCGGTGTCCATAATCAGCACGCCCGCCAGCGCCGACGGCTACGACGTCGGCGAGGTCATCGAGGCCAGGGTTACATTCTCCAAGCCTGCCACCGTAACGGGCGCTCCGCAGCTGGCGCTGGCGATCGGGGCCACGAATCGGCAGGCGTCTTACCAGTCAACCAAGTCCGGCGGGGACCACCTCGTCTTCAGCCACACGGTGACGACGCAGGACAAGGACGCCGACGGCATCAGCATCGCGGACACGCTGGACTCCGAGGGGAACGTTACGGCGCACGCTCTGACGCTGAACAGCGGGACCATCAACGATTCGGGAGGGACGGCCGCCCCGCGCGCGCTGGGAACCCGCGCCATCGCCAACGCGTCGGCGCACAAGGTGTATACGCCGCCGCGCGTGACCCGCGTATCCATACTGTCCGGCCCCGGCGTGAACGGCACCTACGACGCGGGCGAGACCATCGAGCTGCAGCTCACCTTCAGCGAGCCCACCCTCTCGCACGGCATACCGCAGGTTGCGTTGACCATCGGGGCGAACACGCGGCAGGCGGTATGGAGCAGCGACGTCACGGGCCTTGGGCGGACGCACCTCTACCAGTACGTGGTGACCGCGAACGACGAGGACACCGACGGCATCAGCATTGGGGCGGACGCGCTGACCCTGCCGCCTGGGGCGTGGATTCGCGCCACCTTCGGCCGAGAGGACGCGGAGCTTTCCTTGGGCAGCCGCGCCGTCGAAAACGACTCGGCCCACACGGTGCGGGACTACCCGCCGATGCTCGGCAGCATCCAGTCGCAGAACTACGTGATGGGGACGGCGGTCAACTTCGCGCTGCCGCAGGCGGCCGGCGGCAACGGCTCGCTGACCTACAGCCTGTCGCCCGCTACGCTCCCCGCCGGGCTGACGCTGACGGTCTCCTCGACGGCGACCTCCACCATAAGCGGGACGCCGACGGCTACCACCACCGCAACGGCCTACACGTGGAGTGTTGAGGACGCCGACGGGGACACGGCCCAATCGGCGTTCACCATCACGGTAGCCGCGTCCAACGCGCCCAAGGTGGCCGACGTGCGGTTCTATAGCAGTCCGCGCGCGGGTTCGGGCAACACCTATGACGCAGACACACGCCGCCCGATATACGTACACGTGGAGTTCGACCAAGAAGTGATAGTGAACTATCCGCGCGACGGGACCGGGGGGCCCCAACTCGCGCTGGAGATAGGCGCCGAGACGGTCCAGATGGACCTCGGGCTAGGGGGCGGCTATGCCGTTGTCTGCGTGGTCGGCGGCGAGCGCCGCGTCGGCAACAGCCGGATGATTGACGCCGTCTGCACACCGGAGCGTACGACTCTGCAGTTCATCTACTACGTGCAGGCGACCGACGAGGACCAGGACGGGATAAGCATCCCCGAGGGGGCGTTGACGCTGGATAAGGTGACGCTGCGCGACCGGGCCACCAACCTCATAGACGCTTCTTTGGACTTGGGCAGCCACGCCATCAGCAACGACCCCGGCCACAAGGTGGACGGCGGGTCGAACGTGCCGCCCGTGGTGGCGGACCTCGAGCTGGAGGGCCAGGCTACCCCTCCCGCCGACGGCTACAAAGCGGGCGACACCATATCCATCCACCTCACCTTCGATGAGCACATCACCCTGACCGGCAGCCCGTCCATCGCGCTGCAGGTGGGCAGCCAGACGAGGCAGGCGGCCTTCCATTCCGTAGTGAGGCCGGCCGGGTCCGCCCCCAACGCTCCGTACAGTGAGCTGAAGTTCACCTATACCTTCCTGACCACCGACTCCGACGCGGACGGCATCAGCATCGCGGACACGCTGGACTCGGACGGGAACGTTACGGCGCACGCGGTGACGCTGAACGGGGCGACGATTCGGGACTCCGGCGGCCGGAACGCCGTTCTGGACCTGGGGGCGCGGGCCATCGTCAACGACTCGGACTTCCGGGTGTTGGCCCCGCCGAAAATTACGTCGGTGAGCGTCATATCTCCGACGCAGCAGAGCGGGACCTACACTTGGCCGTTCCACGTGATAATAGCCATAGATTACGACCAGCCGGTAATGTACAGGCCGCCCACGGCCATCAGCACGGCGGCGATGCGGTTGACGGTGGGGATAGCCTCGGGCGACCAGGTCTTCCTTCCGTCGAACGCTCAGACTATGAACAACCGCATCGCGTTCTCGCACAACGTGATGCATAACGACGTGGACACCGACGGGATCAGCCTGGCCGCGGACGCGCTGGACCTGATGGGCGGGACGCTGCGGGACGCCGAGGGTGAGGACGCGCAGACCGACCTGACGGGGTTCACCTTCACCAACAAGCCCGACGCGAAGGTTGACGGGACGAAAGGCAACTTCTGGCCCGAATTCGCCACCACCACCCTGACGGTCTCGAACCCGGCGGTGGATACGCCGGCCGCCGTCAGCCTGCCCAGGCCGGGCGGCGACGAGCCGCTGTCTTGGAGCGTCTCCCCGGCATTGCCGGCCGGCCTCTCCATGAACGCGGTCACCGGCGCCATATCGGGGACCCCCACGCTGGAGACCCCCTTGAGGGAATATGCCGTTACCGTCCAAGACCATCTCGGCGTCCCGCCCGGCGGACAGGGCTACTACACCGTAGGGGACGGCGACGTCGCCACAACCACGTTCCGGATGCGGGTTACCGGCCCCAGGCCGGCGGTTACCGGGGTGAGCTTCGTCGGCGCGCCGCTGGTGGGCGACACCTACGGCGCGGGCGAGGAGATCGTCGTCGGGGTCTCCTTCGACTCCGACGCGGCGGGGGACATCCTGGTGGGCGGCGCTCCCGAGCTGGCCCTCAAGATAGGCGGCAATACCCGCCAGGCCGTCTATTACTACACCGCGCAGGGCACGCGGACGCTCTACTTCCGGTACACCGTCCAGGCGTCGGACGTGGACGCGGACGGCGTCAGCATAGAGGCGGGGGCGCTGACGGTCGGGAGCGGGGCTATCATTCGCAGAGTGGGCGGCCATGACGCGGTGACGGGCCTGGGGGTCCACACCGTCGCCGACGCCTCCGCGCACAAGGTCAACGGGGCAACCAGCGTCACGCCGACCGTTACCGGCGTCCGCGTGGTCTCCGAGCCGGCCCGGGGGAGCGCCTACAACCTGGGCGAGGAGATAGAGGTCGAGGTGGAGTTCAGCCACGCCGTCGCGGTCACGGGATCTCCGACGCTCGGCCTGACCATCGGAACCGCGACCCGCCAAGCATCCTACGGGCAGGCCGGCGTCAGCCCCCGTTATCACTACTTCCGGTACTTGGTGCAGGGGACCGACGCGTCCCTCGACGGCCTCCGAACCACCGTGAACGCGCTGACCGTTCCGTCGGGCTCCCATATCCGCAACGCGGCCGGCGCGAACGCGCAGCAGGGGATTCTCAGCACGGCGCAGAGCATTTCCTCCAGCAACGTCAACGGCTACGCCAACCGCGCCGCGTTCATCCGGGACGTCCGGATAAGCTCGATTCCGGCGGAGGGGACGACCTACAAGCTGGGCGAGACCCTCACCGTGCAGGTGCGGTTCAGCAAGCCGGTAACGGTGACCGGAGCGCCGAGACTCGGCATTCTGATGACCAGCGGCATGGGCTCCGGCGGCGCGCTCTACGCCCGGAGCGTCCGCGCCCAAGAGACGCCCGGCCCCTCCCAACCCCACCACTTCTGGCTGGAGTTCGACTACACCGTCCAGAGCTACGCCAACATTGCGGACGACTACGACCCCGACGGCATCACCGTCAATGAGATAAACGTCGCCGTCAGGAACGAATGGGTACTGGTGCTGATGCCCTCCGACGCAACCATCGTGGGCGCGGCGGACGGCGGCGCGGCGGCTCAGCTGCGCTCCCGCGTGATGGAGCGCGTCTGGGACGGGACCCGGTGGGTCGACCGCACCATGAACCACTCCCTGGTCAACGAGTCGCAGCACAAGGTGGACGGGCGTCAGCCGCGGGTTACGAGCATCGAGATCCATGGGCAGCCGGCCAACCTGACGCGGTGCAACGACCCGGACCAGCCGCCGAGTCCGACGGTCCGCTACGTCTGCAGTTTGACGCCGGGGGCGCTGAACCCGCCCAGCTACTTCGCGGGGGAGACCATAAACGTCCTGGTTACGTTCAGCGGGCCGGTGCGGGTGAGCTCGGCGAGCGTACCGCTGACGCTGGCGAACGGGACGGTTACGGCGAGCTCGTGGTCCTACTATCAGCCCGCCAGCAACAACTACGCCAAGGTCCTGATTGGCTACACGGTGCAGGCCGACGACCAGGACCCGAACGGGATCAGCGTCTCGCGGAACGCGCTGTCGGGGGAGATCGGCAGCCG
Source organism: uncultured Dehalococcoidia bacterium (assembly GCA_958296245.1). GTDB lineage: Bacteria > Chloroflexota > Dehalococcoidia > Lucifugimonadales. Next base: position 2,558,592 of record OY282458.1, on the reverse strand, counting down.
GGCGGTTGGCAACCCGGCCGTTCTCACCCACGCCGCGCTGCCCGAAAACCGCCGCCACGCCATTCTCAAGAGGGGGCAGGCCCCGGCCCTCATCCGGTATGCCACCGTGCAGAGCCAGCCCAACGCGGCCAGCGGCGCATACGACGCGGACGAATATATCCGCGTGGGGCTCGTCTTCGACGAGCAGGTCAACGTTGCGGGCAGCCCGCGGCTGTCGCTCCAAATCGGCGGCAACGTCCGCACCGCGAGCTACGTCGGCAGCAACGGCACTATCCTGAGCTTCCGGTACCTGGTGCAGTCGGGCGACGTGGACACCGACGGGATTAGCCTTCCGGCGAACGCCCTGTCTCTGAACGGCGCGAGGATTACGACGCGGCGCAACAGTGTTGCGGCGAACGTCGGGAGCGGCGCGACGGCGGCCTTCGCCGGCCACAAGGTGGACGGCTCGCAGAGCCGCGCGCCGAACGTTACCGGGGCCGCCATCACGTCCACCCCGTTGGCCGGGGCCTACGGCGCGGGCGAGGCGATATACGTGGAGGTGTCGTTCCACAAGCGGATGGCCGTAACCGGCTCCCCCCGGCTGACCCTCACCTTGGACGGCGCGACGACGACCGCGGCCTACCACCGGACGGACGACCGCTCGATCACCTTCCGCTACCAGGTGCAGACGGGCGACAGCGACCCGAACGGCGTCTCCGTCGGCGCGGGCGCCCTGGACCTCAACGGCGGGACGATAGCCAGCCGCGGCGGAGTGAACGCGAATCTGGGGCTGGGCAGCCACGCGATAACCGACGCCGCGGGCCACCGGGTGGACGGTCACGTCATCACCGTGCCGACCTTCCCCGCGATTGCGGACAAGGGCTGGTACGTGAACCGGGCCGTATCCGACGCGCTGCCGGAGGCGGTGGGCGGGCGCGGCAGCCTCACCTATTCCCTGACGCCCGCCCTGCCCGCGGGGATGTCCTTCAACAACGTCAGTCGGGTCATATCGGGGACGGCGAGGGCGGTGGCGGCGCGGACCGTCTACACGCTGACGGCGCGGGACGCCCACGGCGTGAGGGGCAGCGTCAGCTTCGGCATCACGCTGAGCCAAAGCGCGGTCCCAACCTTCGGCTCCCAAACGGTCGCCGACCAGACCTGGCTCAGGGCCGGGCCGATAACCACCTTCACCCTGCCCACCGCCACCGGCGGCGACGGCGCGCTCACCTACACCATCATCCCGCCGTTCCAGGGCGGCGTAACCATCGCAACCACGTCTCCGTACACCGTGAGCGGCGCTCCCGCCGGCGCCAGGGCGCGGACCATGTACACTTGGACGGCCACCGACGCCGACGGCGAGACGGCATCGGTGACCTTCCACGTCACCACTGATCACGCCGGCGTCAACTTGCCCTTCTTCGGCACCAAGACGATTGCCGACCAGAGCTGGTTGCAGAACAAGCAGGTACTACCTACCCAGCCAGAGGACTGGCAAGTACCCAATCCCGAGATATTTAGTGGGAACACCTGGTACAACACCCGTATCTTCCTCCCCACTGTGGAAGGCCCAGGATTCGATAGTGGAGACCCGGACAGGTACTACGATAGCAAGGTCCAGTACACGCTCTCCCCGGCCCTTCCCGCCGGCTTAACCCTCGCAACGACTACCCGCCGCCACCTGAGGAACCTACCCGAGATTGGCGCCGGTCAAATCAGCGGCACGCCCACCGAAGCCATGTCGCGGACCCTGTACACCTGGACGGCGGCCGCGCCCGACGCGGACAGCGCGGTCCTGTCCTTCTACATCACCGTAGCGCCGGACCTGATGCCCTACTTCAGCGGGCTGATAGAGAACAAGCGCTGGGTTCGCGGCAAGCAGATACCGGGGTTCACGCTGCCGGAGGCGAACAGCGGCGACGGGACGCTGACCTACGCGCTGACGCCGGCGCTGCTGCCGGCGGGCGTAACGATGGACGCGGCCACGCGCGCGGTGAGCGGGACGCCCACGGTTGCGGCGTCGAGCACGCTGTACACGTGGACGGCGACGGACGAGGACGGGGACACGGGGAGCCTGACGTTCGACGTCGAGGTAGGCGTGCCGCCCAGCTTCGGCGGCCAGACCATCGCGAACAAGGACTGGGCGCAGGACCTGCCGATAGCGGCGTTCGACTTGCCCGTCGCGACCGGCGGCTATGGGACGCTGACGTACACGCTGTCGCCCGCGCTGCCGGACGGCGTAACCCGCGCGACCACTACGCCGTTCACGGTGAGCGGGACGCCGACGCCCGCGATGTCCAGCACGCAGTACACGTGGAAGGTGACGGACGAGAACGGGGACACGGCATCGCTGCAGTTCTCCATCAGCGTGGACAGCGAGCCGAGCTTCGGCGACCAGACCATCCCCGAGCAGTTCTGGACGCAGAACTGGGATATAACCCCGTTCACGCTGCCCAGCGCGACCGGCGGCAACGGGACGCTGACTTACATGATGGATCCGGGGCTGCCCCTCCCAATGGCCATTAGCGACAGCCACCGGGTGACCGGAGCGTCCCCGTTCTACCAGTCCAAAACGCGATTCGCTTGGACAGTGACGGACGAGGACGGCGACATGGCGAGAATCCGGTTCTTCGTGACCATAGCCGAGGACGTGGAGCCGACGTTCGGGACGCAGACCATCGCCGACAAGTCTTGGACGCAGCGGCAGGCTATCACGGGGTTCACGCTGCCGGAGGCGACGAGCGGCAACGGCTCGTTGACGTACACGCTGAGCCCGTCGTTGCCCGCAGGCGTAACGCGGAACCTCACGACGCGCCAAGTGAGCGGCACTCCGACGGGCCACCAGACCGCGGCGACCTACACGTGGACGGCTACGGACATGGACGGGGACACGGCGGAGTTGACGTTCACGATCACGATAGCGGAGGACCTGGCGCCGACGTTCGGGGCGGCCATTGCCAACAAGACGTGGACGCAGAACAAGGCGGTAACCGGATTCGACCTGCCGGCGGCAACGGGCGGCGACACCCCGTTGACGTACACCCTCAGCCCCGCGCTGCCCGCGGGCGTGGCAACCACTACGCCGTTCGCGGTGAGCGGCACGCCGACGGGGTATCAGGGCGCGGCCACGTACACGTGGAAGGCGACGGACACGGACGGGGACGCGGCGGAGCTGACGTTCACGATAACGATAGCCGAGGACCTGGCGCCGACGTTCGGGGCGCAGACCATCGCCGACCAAGCGTGGCGGCAGTATGACGGCATAACGGCGTTCACGCTGCCGACGGCGACGGGCGGCGACGGCGCGCTGAGGTACACGCTGAGCCCTGCGCTGCCCACGGGCGTTAGCAGGAACGCCAGCCACCAGGTCAGCGGCACGCCGAGCGTGAAGCAGGCAAGCACTGAGTACACGTGGACGGCGACGGACGCGGACGGCGACACGGCGAGCCTGACGTTCGACATTGCGGTTGACGGCGTGCCGTCGTTCGGGGCGCAGACCATTGCCAACCAGTCCTGGACGCAGCGGCAGGCGATAACGGCGTTCACGCTGCCGACGGCGACGGGCGGCGACGGCGACCTGACGTACACGCTGAGCCCCGCGCTGCCGGACGGCGTAACCCGCGCGACCACGACGCCCTACCGGGTGAGCGGGACGCCGAGCGTGAAGCAGGCGAGCACGGAGTACACCTGGACGGCGACGGACGGCGACGGGGACACGGCAAGCCTGACGTTCGACATTGCGATTGACGGCGTGCCGACGTTCGGGGCGCAGACCATCGCGGACCAGTCGTGGCGGCAGTATGACGGGATAACGGCGTTCACGCTGCCCGAGGCCGCCGGCGGGGACGGTACGCTGACGTACAGCATCAGCCCGGCGCTGCCCAACGGCGTAACGCGGAATCTCACGACGCGCCAGGTTAGCGGAACGCCGAGCGTGAAGCAGGCGAGCACGGAGTACACCTGGACGGCGACGGACGGGGACGGGGACACGGCAAGCCTGACGTTCGACATTGCGATTGACGGCGTGCCGACGTTCGGGTCGCAGACCATCGGGAACAAGACGTGGACGCAGAACAAGGCGATCACGGGCTTCACGCTGCCGGCGGCGAGCGGCGGCGACGGGTCGTTGACGTACACGCTGAGCCCGTCGATGCCCGCGGGCGTAACGCGGAATCTCACGACGCGCCAGGTCAGCGGCACGCCGACGGGGTACCAGGCCGCGGCGACCTACACGTGGAAGGCGACGGACACGGACGGCGACGCGGCGGAGTTGACCTTCACGATAACGATAGCCGAGGACCTCGCGCCGTCGTTCGGGGCGCAGACCATCGCGGACAAGGCGTGGCGGCAGTATGACGCGATAACCGGGTTCACCCTGCCGACGGCGACAGGCGGCGACGGGTCGTTGACGTACAGGATCAGGCCGGCGCTGCCTGCGGGCGTGACGAAGAACGCCAGCCACGAGGTCAGCGGCACGCCGACCGTGAAGCTGGCCACGACGACCTACACGTGGATTGCGCGGGACGCGGACGGCGACACCGCGAGCCTGACGTTCGACATCGTGATTGACGGCGTGCCGGCGTTCCATACCATCCGCGTCCACGACCAGTCTTGGACGCAGCGCCAGCCGATAAGCGAGGTCGTTCTCCCCGGCGCTCACGGCGGCGACGGCGAGCTCACCTACACGCTCTCTCCGGCTCTTCCCAGCGGCGCAACCAGCACACCTCCGAGACCCGCCTTGATGGGAATACTGCCCGAGGCCGAGAAAACCATCGTAGGTACGCCAACCGTCTCCATGGCGCGGACGCAGTACACCTGGAAGGTGGAGGACAGCGACGGAGACACCGCAACCATCACCTTCTACATCACGGTTGACGGCATCCCGACGTTCGGCTCGACGACCATCGGCGACAAGTCCTGGACGCAGCGGCAAGCGATAACCGGGTTCACGCTGCCGACGGTGAACGGCGGCGACACCCCGGTGACGTACACGATCAGCCCGGCGCTGCCGGCGGGGGTGAGCAAGAACGCCAACCACGAGGTTAGCGGCACGCCGACGGGCCACCAGGCCGCGACCACCTACACGTGGAAGGCCACAGACACCGACGGCGACGCGGTGCAGCTGACCTTCAAGATAACGATAGCGGAGGACCTGGCGCCGACGTTCGGGTCGCAGACCATCGCGGACAAGACGTGGACGCAGCGTCAGGCGATAACCGCGTTCACGCTGCCGACGGCGACGGGCGGCGACGGGTCGTTGACGTACACGCTGAGCCCTGCGCTGCCTGCGGGCGTGAGCAAGAACGCCAGCCATGAGATCAGCGGGACGCCGAGCGCGAAGCAGGCGAGCACGGAGTACACGTGGACGGCGGAGGACGCGGACGGGGATACGGCAAGCCTGACGTTCGACATTGCGGTTGACGGCGTACCGACGTTCGGGTCGGCGACCATCGCGGACAAGACGTGGCGGCAGTATGACGCGATAACCGGATTCACGCTGCCGACGGCGAGCGGCGGCGACGGGTCGTTGACGTACACGCTGAGCCCTGCGCTGCCCGCGGGGGTGAGCAAGAACGCCAGCCATGAGATCAGCGGTACGCCGAGCGCGAAGATGGCGAGCACTGAGTACACGTGGACGGCGGAGGACACGGACGGGGACACGGCAAGCCTGACGTTCGACATTGCGGTTGACGGCGTACCGACGTTCGGGTCGGCGACCATCGCGGACAAGACGTGGACGCAGCGTCAGGCGATAACCGGGTTCACGCTGCCGACGGCGACGGGCGGCGACGGGTCGTTGACGTACACGCTGAGCCCTGCGCTGCCTGCGGGGGTGAGCAAGAACGCGAGCCATGAGATCAGCGGGACGCCGAGCGCGAAGCAGGCGAGCACGGAGTACACGTGGACGGCGGAGGACGCGGACGGGGACACGGCAAGCCTGACGTTCGACATTGCGGTTGACGGCGTACCGACGTTCGGGTCGGCGACCATCTCGGACAAGACGTGGACGCAGCGTCAGGCGATAAGTTCGTTCACGCTGCCGACGGCGACGGGCGGGGACGGGTCGTTGACGTACACGCTGAGCCCTGCGCTGCCCGCCGGTGTGAGCAAGAACGCCAGCCATGAGATCAGCGGCACGCCGAGCGCGAAGAAGGCAAGCACGGAGTACACGTGGACGGCGGAGGACACGGACGGAGACACGGCAAGCCTGACCTTCGACATTGCGGTTGACGGCGTACCGACGTTCGGGTCGGCGACCATCGCGGACCAGTCCTGGACGCAGCGTCAGGCGATAAGTTCATTCACGCTGCCGACGGCGACGGGCGGCGACGGGTCGTTGACGTACACGCTGAGCCCTGCGCTGCCTGCGGGGGTGAGCAAGAACGCAAGCCATGAGATCAGCGGGACGCCGAGCGCGAAGCAGGCGAGCACGGAGTACACGTGGACGGCGGAGGACACAGACGGGGACACGGCAAGCCTGACGTTCGACATTGCGGTTGACGGCGTGCCGACGTTCGGGTCGGCGACCATCGCGGACAAGACGTGGACGCAGCGTCAGGCGATAAGTTCGTTCACGCTGCCAACGGCGAGCGGCGGCGACGGCAGCTTGACCCACACAATCAGCCCTGCGCTGCCCGCAGGCGTGAGCAAGAACGCCAGCCATGAGATCAGCGGCACGCCAACGGGTCACCAGGCCGCGACGACCTACACGTGGAAGGCGACGGACGCCGACGGAGACGCGGCGGAGCTGACGTTCACGATAACCATAATGGAGGATCTGGCGCCGTCGTTCTCGGCGACCATAGCCAACCAGACATGGACGCAGAACCAGGCGATAACCGGGTTCACCCTGCCCACCGCGACCGGCGGCGACGGCACGCTGAACTACACGCTCACCCCTGCGCTGCCCGCCGGCGTAAGCAAGAACGCCAGCCACCGGGTGAGCGGCACGCCGACGGGGTATCAGACCGCGACGACCTACACGTGGAAGGCGACGGACGCCGACGGAGACGCGGCGCAGCTGACCTTCACGATAACGATAGCCGAGGACCTCGCGCCGTCGTTCGGGGCGACGACCATCGGGAACAAGACGTGGACGCAGAACCAGGCGATAACCGGGTTCACCCTGCCCACCGCGAGCGGCGGCGACGGCAGCGTGACCCACACAATCAGCCCTGCGCTGCCCGCCGGCGTAACGAAGAACGCCAGCCATGAGGTCAGCGGCACGCCGACCGGCCACCAGACCGAGACGACCTACACGTGGAAGGCTACGGACGCTGACGGCGACAAGGCCGAGATCGTCTTCACGATAACCATAACGGAGGACCTATCGCCGTCGTTCGGGGCGACGACCATCGGGAACAAGACTTGGACGCAGAACCAGGTGATAACCGGGTTCACGCTGCCCACCGCAACCGGCGGGGACGGCACGCTGAACTACGCGATCAGCCCCACGCTGCCCGCGGGCGTGAGCAAGAACGCCAGCCATGAGGTCAGCGGCACGCCGACGGGCCACCAGACCGAGACGACCTACACGTGGAAGGCTACGGACGCCGACGGAGACGCGGCGGAACTGACCTTCACGATAACGATAGCGGAGGACCTAACGCCGTCGTTCTCGGCGACCATAGCCAACCAGGCGTGGACACAGAACCAGGCGATAACGTCGTTCACGCTGCCGACGGCGACGGGCGGGGACGGCACGCTGAACTACGCGATCAGCCCGTCGCTGCCCGCCGGCGTGAGCAAGGATAACAACCACCAGGTGACCGGGACGCCGACGGGCCACCAGACCGCGACGACCTACACGTGGAAGGCGACGGACGCCGACGGAGACGCGGCGCAGCTGACGTTCACGATAACCATAACGGAGGACCTAGCGCCGTCGTTCTCGACGACCATAGCCAACCAGACTTGGACGCAGAACCAGGCGATAACGGCGTTCACGCTGCCGACGGCGACGGGCGGCGACGGCACGCTGAACTACACGATCAGCCCCACGCTGCCCGCCGGCGTGAGCAAGAACGCCAGCCACGAGGTCAGTGGCACGCCGACGGGCCACCAGACCGAGACGACCTACACGTGGAAGGCTACGGACACTGACGGAGACGCGGCGCAGCTGACCTTCACGATAACGATAGTGGAGGACCTCGCGCCGTCGTTCTCGACGACCATAGCCAACCAGACGTGGACGCAGAACCAGGCGATAACGGCGTTCACGCTGCCGACGGCGACCGGCGGCGACGGCACGCTGAACTACACGCTGAGCCCTGCGCTGCCGGCGGGCGTGAGCAAGAGCGCCAGCCACCGGGTGAGCGGCACGCCGACGGGGTATCAGTCCGCGACGACCTACACGTGGAAGGCTACGGACGCTGACGGAGACGCGGCGGAGCTGACCTTCACGATAACCATAGCGACGGATCTGGCGCCGACGTTCCCGACGACCATAGATAACCAGACGTGGACGCAGAACAAGGCGATAACGTCGTTCACGCTGCCCACCGCAACCGGCGGGGACGGCACGCTGACGTACACGATCAGCCCTGCGCTGCCCGCCGGCGTGAGCAAGAACGTCAGCCATGAGGTGAGCGGCACGCCGACGGGGTATCAGTCCGAGACGACCTACACGTGGAAGGCTACGGACGCTGACGGCGACAAGGCGGAACTGACCTTCACGATAACGATAGCCGAGGATCTAGCGCCGTCGTTCGGGGCGACGACCATCGGGAACAAGACGTGGACGCAGAACCAGGCGATAACGGCGTTCACGCTGCCGACGGCGACCGGCGGCGACGGCAGCGTGACCCACACAATCAGCCCTGCACTGCCCGCCGGCGTGAGCAAGAACGCCAGCCATGAGGTGAGCGGCACGCCGACCGGGTATCAGTCCGAGACGACCTACACGTGGAAGGCCACCGACGGCGACGGCGACAAGGCCGAGATCGACTTCACGATAACCATAGCGGAGGACCTAGCGCCGTCCTTTGGCTCGACGACCATATCCGACAAGACGTGGACGCAGCGCCAGGCGATCACGGGATTCACGCTGCCGACGGCGACCGGCGGGGACGCCCCGGTTACGTACACGATCAGCCCTGACCTGCCCGCGGGCGTAACGAAGAACGCCAGCCACGAGGTGAGCGGCACGCCGACGGGCCACCAGACCGAGACGACCTACACGTGGAAGGCGACGGACGCCGACGGAGACGCGGTGCAGCTGACCTTCACGATAACGATAGCCGAGGACCTAGCGCCGTCGTTCTCGGCGACCATAGCCAACCAGACATGGACGCAGAACCAGGCGATAACGGCGTTCACGCTGCCGACGGCCACCGGCGGCGACGGCAGCTTGACCCACACGCTCAGCCCGTCGCTGCCCGCAGGGGTAACGAAGAACGCCAGCCACCGGGTAACCGGCACGCCGACGGGCCACCAGACCGAGACGACCTACACGTGGAAGGCGACGGACGCCGACGGAGACGCGGCGGAACTGACCTTCACGATAACGATAGCCGAGGACCTCGCGCCGTCGTTCGGGGCGACGACCATCGGGAACAAGACGTGGACGCAGCGCCAGGCGATCACGGGATTCACGCTGCCGACGGCGACCGGCGGGGACGCCCCGGTGACGTACACGATCAGCCCTGACCTGCCCGCGGGCGTAACGAAGAACGCCAGCCACGAGGTGAGCGGCACGCCGACGGGCCACCAGACCGCGACGACCTACACGTGGAAGGCTACGGACGCTGACGGAGACGCGGCGCAGCTGACCTTCACTATAACGATAGCGGAGGACCTGTCGCCGTCGTTCTCGACGACCATAGCCAACCAGACATGGACGCAGAACCAGGCGATAACGGCGTTCACGCTGCCCACCGCAACCGGCGGGGACGGCACGCTGAACTACGCGATCAGCCCGTCGTTGCCCGCCGGCGTGAGCAAGGATAACAACCACAGGGTGACAGGTACGCCGACGGGTCACCAGTCCGCGACGACCTACACGTGGAAGGCGACGGACGCCGACGGAGACGCGGCGGAGCTGACCTTCACGATAACCATAACGGAGGACCTGGCGCCGTCGTTCTCGGCGACCATAGCCAACCAGACGTGGACGCAGAACCAGGCGATAACGGCGTTCACGCTGCCGACGGCGACGGGCGGCGACGGCGGCTTGACCCACACGCTCAGCCCGGCGCTGCCCGCAGGGGTAACGAAGAACGCCAGCCATGAGGTGAGCGGCACGCCGACGGGGTATCAGTCCGCGACGACCTACACGTGGAAGGCTACGGACGCTGACGGAGACGCGGCGGAGCTGACCTTCACGATAACTATAGCGACGGATCTGGCGCCGACGTTCCCGACGACCATCGCGGACCAGACGTGGACGCAGAATAAGGCGATAACGGCGTTCACGCTGCCCACCGCAACCGGCGGGGACGGCACGCTGACGTACACGATCAGCCCGTCGCTGCCCGCAGGGGTAACGAAGAACGCCAGCCATGAGGTGAGCGGCACGCCGACGGGGTATCAGTCCGAGACGACCTACACGTGGAAGGCCACCGACGGCGACGGCGACAAGGCCGAGATCGTCTTCACCATAACCATAGCGGAGGACCTAGCGCCGTCCTTTGGCTCGACGAGCATATCCGACAAGACGTGGACGCAGCGTCAGGCGATAACCGGGTTCACGCTGCCGACGGCGACCGGCGGGGACGCCCCGGTGACGTACACGATCAGCCCTGACCTGCCCGCGGGCGTAACGAAGAACGCCAGCCACGAGGTGAGCGGCACGCCGACGGGCCACCAGACCGAGACGACCTACACGTGGAAGGCGACGGACGCCGACGGAGACGCGGTGCAGCTGACCTTCACGATAACCATAGCGGAGGACCTGGCGCCGTCGTTCTCGACGACCATCGCGGACCAGACGTGGACGCAGAACCAGGCGATAACCGGGTTCACCCTGCCGACGGCAACCGGCGGGGATGCCCCGGTGACGTACACGCTGAGCCCTGCGCTGCCTGCGGGGGTAACGCGGGATCTCACGACGCGCCAAGTCAGCGGTACGCCGAGCGTGAAGTTGGCGAGCACGGAGTACACGTGGACGGCGGAGGACGCCGACGGAGACACGGCAAGCCTGACGTTCGACATCGCGGTTGACGGCGTGCCGACCTTCGGCTCGGCGACCATATCCGACCAGGCATGGACGCAGCGGCAGGCGATAAGCGCGTTCGATCTGCCTGAGGCCACCGGCGGCGACGGCACGTTGACGTACAGCCTCAGCCCCGCGCTGCCAGCGGGTGTAACGCGCGCGACCACGACCCCCTACCGGGTTAGCGGCACGCCGAGCGTGAAGTTGGCGAGCACGGAGTACACGTGGACGGCGGAGGACGCGGACGGGGACACGGCAAGCCTGACGTTCAACATTGCGGTTGACGGCGTGCCGACGTTCGGCTCGACGACCATCGGCGACAAGTCGTGGCGGCAGTATGACGCGATAACCGCGTTCACGCTGCCGACGGCAACCGGCGGGGATGCCCCGGTGACGTACACGCTGAGCCCTTCGCTGCCTGCAGGGGTAACGCGGGATCTCACGACGCACCAGGTCAGCGGCACGCCGAGCGTGAAGTTGGCGAGCACGGAGTACACGTGGACGGCGGAGGACGCCGACGGAGACACGGCAAGCCTGACGTTCGACATTGCGGTTGACGGCGTGCCGACCTTCGGCTCGATGACCATCGGCGACAAGTCGTGGCGGCAGTATGACGCGATAACCGGGTTCACGCTACCGACGGCCACCGGCGGGGATGCCCCGGTGACGTACACGCTGAGCCCGTCGCTGCCGGCAGGGGTAACGCGGGATCTCACGACGCGCCAGGTCAGCGGTACGCCGAGCGTGAAGTTGGCGAGCACGGAGTACACGTGGACGGCGACGGACGGGGACGGAGACACGGCAAGCCTGACATTCGATATTGCGGTTGACGGCGTGCCGTCGTTCGGCTCGGCGACCATCGGCGACAAGTCATGGACGCAGCGTCAGGCCATAGCCGGGTTCACGCTGCCGACGGCCACCGGTGGCGACGGCACGTTGACGTACACCCTCAGCCCCGCGCTGCCATCGGGCGTAACGCGCGCGACCACGACCCCCTACCGGGTTAGCGGCACGCCGAGCGTGAAGTTGGCGAGCACGGAGTACACGTGGACGGCGACGGACGCCGATGGGGACACGGCAAGCCTGACGTTCAACATCGCGGTTGACGGCATCCCGACATTCGGCTCGACGACCATCGGCGACAAGTCGTGGCGGCAGTATGACGCGATAACCGCGTTCACGCTGCCGGAGGTTATCGGCGGGGATGCCCCGGTGAAGTACACGCTGAGCCCGGCGTTGCCTACTGGCGTAGACCTCGGCGCGACCACGACCCGCGATGTGGTCGGTACGCCGAGCGTGACGCTGGCGACCACGACCACAGAGTTCACGTGGACGGCGACGGACGATGACGGGGACATAGCAAGCCTGACGTTCAACATTTCGATTGACGGGGTGCCGCGCTTCCTGGATGTCGCAGCCAACGCTGACTTCACGCGGGGTCGTGAAATAGAACACTTCACGCTGCCGATGGCGATCGGCGGGGATGCCCCGGTGACGTACACCCTCAGCCCCGCGCTGCCCGACGGCATAGTCCGCGGCGCAACCACGACCCCCAACCGCGTGGGTGGTACGCCGACCACCTACCAGGACCACACCACGTACACCTGGACGGCGACGGACGCGGACGGCGACACCGCGAGCCTCGAGTTCCGCTTAAGCGTGGTCGCAGATGCGCTTCGTGACCCGGAGGCTAAGCGCAAGCCGACGGATTCGAATGACCCCTTGGATATCCCGGGTGATATAGAGGACAAGTCCTGGACGCAGCGTCAGACGATAACGGCGTTCGATCTCCCGCAGGCAACCGGCGGGAGAGGCTTGCTGACCTACACGTTGAGCCCGGCGCTGCCCGCCGGCGTGAGTTTGGCAACCACCACCGACGATAGGATCGAGATTAGCGGCACTCCCACCGGGACGATGCCCCGGACACGTTACACGTGGAGCATATCCGACGCAGACGGCAGTATGTCGCTCATATTCAACATCGAGGTTGACGGCGTGCCGACGTTCGGCGCTCAGACCATTGCGGACAAGACGTGGCGGCAGTATGACGGGATAACGGCGTTCACGCTTCCGACGGCGACGGACGGGGACGGCGACCTGACGTACAGCATCAGCCCGGCGCTGCCCGCAGGCGTAACGAAGAACGCCAGCCACCGGGTTAGCGGTACGCCGAGCGTGAAGCTGGCGAACACGGAGTACACGTGGACGGCGCGGGACGTGGACGGGGACACGGCAAGCCTGACGTTCGACATTGCGATTGACGGCGTGCCGACGTTCGGCGCTCAGACCATAGGTGACAAGACGTGGACGCAGAACAAGGCGATAACCGCGTTCACTCTGCCGGCGGCGACGGGTGGGAACGGGTCTCTGACGTACAGCATCAGTCCTGCGCTGCCAGCGGGCGTAACGAAGAACGCCAGCCACCGCGTGAGCGGGACGCCGACGGGCCACCAGACCGAGACGACCTACACGTGGAAGGCGACGGACGGCGACGGGGACGCGGTGGAGCTGACCTTCACCATCACGATAGCCGAGGACCTAGCGCCGTCGTTCGGCTCGGCGACCATCGCCGACCAGTCTTGGACGCAGCGGCAGGCGATAACGGCGTTCACGCTGCCGACGGCGACGGGCGGCGACGGGTCGCTGACGTACACGCTGAGCCCTGCGCTGCCTGCGGGCGTAACGAAGAACGCCAGCCACCGGGTTAGCGGTACGCCGAGCGTGAAGCTGACGAGCACGGAGTACACGTGGACGGCGCGGGACGCGGACGGGGACACGGCAAGCCTGACGTTCGACATAGCGGTTGACGGCGTGCCGACCTTCGGCTCGACGACCATATCGGACAAGACGTGGACGCAGCGGCAGGCGATAACGGCGTTCACGCTGCCGACGGCGATCGGCGGGGACACCCCGGTGACGTACAGCATCAGTCCTGCGCTGCCCGCGGGCGTGAGCAAGAACGCCAGCCACCGGGTTAGCGGTACGCCGAGCGTGAAGCTGACGAGCACGGAGTACACGTGGACGGCGCGGGACGCGGACGGGGACACGGCAAGCCTGACGTTCGACATCGCGGTTGACGGCGTGCCGACCTTCGGCTCGACGACCATCGCGGACCAGGCGTGGACGCAGCGGCAGGCGATAACGGCGTTCACGCTGCCGACGGCGACGGGCGGGGACGGGTCCTTGACGTACACTCTGAGCCCTGCGCTGCCGGCCGGTGTAACGCGGAACCTCACGACGCGGCAAGTTAGCGGTACGCCGAGCGTGAAGTTGGCGAGCACGGAGTACACGTGGACGGCGCGGGACGCGGACGGGGACACGGCAAGCCTGACGTTCGACATAGCGGTTGACGGCGTGCCGACCTTCGGCTCGGCGACCATCGCGGACCAGACGTGGACGCAGCGGCAGGCGATAACGGCGTTCACGCTGCCGACGGCGACGGGCGGGGACGGGACGCTGACGTACAGCCTCAGCCCGGCGCTGCCCGCGGGCGTGAGCAAGAACGCCAGCCATCGCGTAAGCGGTACGCCGAGCGTGAAGTTGGTGAGCACGGAGTACACGTGGACGGCGACGGACGGGGACGGAGACACGGCAAGCCTGACGTTCGACATAGCGGTTGACGGCGTGCCGACCTTCGGCTCGACGACCATATCGGACCAGGCGTGGACGCAGCGACAGGCGATAACGGCGTTCACACTGCCGACGGCGACGGGCGGGGACGGGTCCTTGACGTACAGCCTCAGCCCTGCGCTGCCGGCCGGTGTAACGCGGAACCTCACGACGCGGCAAGTTAGCGGTACGCCGAGCGTGAAGTTGGTGAGCACGGAGTACACGTGGACGGCGACGGACGGGGACGGAGACACGGCAAGCCTGACGTTCGACATAGCGGTTGACGGCGTGCCGACCTTCGGCTCGACGACCATCGCGGACCAGGCGTGGACGCAGCGGCAGGCGATAACGGCGTTCACGCTGCCGACGGCGACGGGCGGGGACGGGACTCTGACGTACACTCTGAGCCCTGCGCTGCCGGCGGGGGTAACGCGGAACCTCACGACGCGGCAAGTTAGCGGTACGCCGAGCGTGAAGTTGGTGAGCACGGAGTACACGTGGACGGCGACGGACGGGGACGGGGACACGGCAAGCCTGACGTTCGACATTGCAGTTGACGGCGTGCCGACCTTCGGCTCGACGACCATCGCGGACAAGACGTGGACGCAGCGACAGGCGATAACGGCGTTCACGCTGCCGGCGGCGACGGGCGGCGACGGGACTCTGACGTACACGCTGAGCCCTGCGCTGCCCGCGGGCGTGAGCAAGAACGCCAGCCACCGCGTGAGCGGTACGCCGAGCGTGAAGTTGGTGAGCACGGAGTACACGTGGACGGCGACGGACGGCGACGGGGACACGGCAAGCTTGACGTTCGACATAGCGGTTGACGGCGTACCGACCTTCGGCGCTCAGGCCATAGACGACCAGTTCTGGACGCAGCGTCAGGCGATAACCGCGTTCACCCTGCCCGAGGCAACCGGCGGCGACGGCAGCCTGACGTACACGCTCAGCCCTGACATGCCAGCGGGTGTAACCCTCGCAACCACAACCCCATACAGCGTGAGCGGAACGCCGACGGGCCACCAGACCGCGGCGACCTACACGTGGACGGCGACGGACGCCGACGGCGACTCGGCGGAGCTTACATTCGACATCGAAGTGGCAGCTGTGGGGACCCTGCCGAACCCGATACGCGGTACGATTCCCAGTTTCGGCGACAAGACCATCCCCGACAAGTCGTGGACGCAGCATCGGGCGATCACGGGGTTCGATCTGCCGACGGCAACCGGCGGCGATGGCGCGTTGACGTACACGCTTAGCCCTGCGCTGCCGGCAGGCGTAGCGACCACCACCACGTTCGAGGTGAGCGGCACGCCGACGGCATACCAGGCATTGACCACCTACACGTGGAGGGTCGAGGACGAGGACGGCGACTCGGCGGAGCTTACATTCGACATTGAGGTGGCGGACGAGGTGATCCTAGACATTTCACCTCCAAGCTTCGGCTCCCCCATCGCGGACCAGTCGTGGACGCGGCGTCGGCAGATAAGTCCGTTCACTCTTCCGGATGCAACCGGCGGTAAGAGTCCGCTGACGTACGCGTTGAGCCCCGCGCTGCCCGCCGGCGTAGTCCTCGGCGCGACCACGACCCCCCACCGCGTGAGTGGTACGCCGACCGGGCGGCAGGAAGAGACCGCATACACTTGGACGGTCACCGACGCCAATGGCGGCACGGATGAACTGACGTTCAACATAACTGTGGCGCCCGGAGGCGGAGGCGGCGGCGGTCCCACCAACGTCAAGCCGCTGGGCTTCGGCTCCGGGAGGATCAGCGACCAGAACTGGACGGAGGGTCGCCAGGTGCCAACGTTTACGCTGCCCACCGCGAGCGGCGGCGGCGGCGGGCTCAGCTACACTCTCAGCCCTGAACTGCCCGATGGGGTAACGAAGTACTCCAGTCACCGCGTGAGCGGCACGCCCAGCGAGTCCATGGAGCGGACGAGGTACACCTGGGAGGTCGTCGACGCCAAAGGCGCCACGGCGGAGCTGACGTTCTTCATAACCGTCTCCGAAGAAGACCTGATCCCGACGTTCTCGGCTACCATCGGCGACCGCCGTTGGGTGCAGAATGAACAGGTGTCGGCATTCACTTTGCCCACCGCGAGCGGGGGCGACGGCAGTCTCAGCTACACTCTCAGCCCAGCCCTGCCCGCCGGAATAGCCAAGCACTCCAGCCACCGCGTGAACGGCACGCCCAGCGAGTTCATGGGGCGGACGGAGTACACCTGGAAGGTCGAGGACGACGACGGCGACACGGCGAGCCTGACGTTCTACATAACCGTCTCCGAAGACCTTAGGCCGACGTTCTCGGCGACCATCGGCGACCGTCGTTGGGTGCAGAATGAGCAGGTGTCAGCGTTTACGCTGCCCACCGCGAGCGGGGGCGACGGCAGTCTCAGCTACACTCTCAGCCCAGCCCTGCCAGCCGGGGTGAATCGGGGCGAGACTACCCGTGAGGTCGGCGGCACTCCGACCGCGACCATGAAGAAGACGAAATACACGTGGACGGCGACCGACGCCGACGGCGACGAAGTATCGTTGACCTTCAACATCGAGGTAGTAAGTGCCCCAGTCGTAGACGTTCCCGGGCCGACCTTCGACTCCCTCATCAAGGATAAGAGCTGGACTCGGGATCAGCCGATAACGGAGTTCACTCTGCCCCCTGCGAGCGGCGGCGAAGGCGATCTCAGATACACGCTCAGCCCTAGCTTGCCATCCGGGGTGGTTCGAGACGCTACGCACGGGGTCAGCGGCACGCCGGAAGCACCCAGGGCGCTAACCCTATACACGTGGAGCGTCACGGACGAGAGGGGCGAGACGGCTTCGATCAGCTTCTTCATAACTGTGAAGGATCTCAGCACTAAAGATGAGCCGCCGACGCTGCTGACGCCGACGCCAGAGCCGACCACGCCAACGCCAACGCCTGCACCGACCACGCCGGTGTCTGCGCCGACCACGCCGGCGCCTGCGCCGACCACGCCGACGCCTGCGCCGACCACGCCGACGCCGACACCCACACCGGAGCCGGCCAAGCTGACGCCTACGCCCACGCCTGCGCCGACCACGCCGACGCCGACACCCACACCGGGGCCGGCCACGCCGACGCCGACACCGGAGCCGGCCAAGCCGACACCCACGCCCACGCCTGCGCCGGCCACGCCGACGCCGACACCCACACCGGAGCCGGCCACGCCGACGCCGGAGAGCCAACTTAACGTTGGCGTGCCCCCTGCGGATGACGCGAGGCGTCCGGTACGCGCGCCCGCTATCGAGCGGACCCCAACCGCCACGCCGACTCCGGGGCCGGCCGGCGCCGTGGCGCCCGTGCCCGCCGCGACGCCTGAGCCGACTCCCACGCCGGCCGCCAGGGGCCCGCTCGTGCGTGTCACGGAGGACGTGCCTCGCATCACGCCGGCCCCTACGCCGGCGCCGCCGGCGGTGCTGCCGTCCACGCTGGACAGAGGCGTTAGCCCGGTCTTGTGGATTCTGTTGTTGCTGCTGCTCATCGCCACGGCGGTGACCCTGGTCGTCAAGAACCGCAGGCGCCTCGGGATTGGAAGGCCGCCAGCGGCGTCTTAGAGTTTGCCCATCGTAGTCTTGGACGACCTCCTCACAGAGGAGACCCAAGTATGAACGTGGAAGTGGATGAGGCGGCCAGCGGTGACAGCCGCGTGAAGCGCGGGGTTGGCGTGAACGCAATGTCCGGCAAAGACGCCCAGGAAACCAACAGAGGCCGTGGACAAGACCGCCCCAGGCCGGCCGACGTGGGGCCGGTGCTCCTCTCAGGCGGCAACCCGCAGATCGCTAAGGGCGACGGCGACGCCCCGGTGCAGGCCTACGTCGCGGCTATGCCCGGCTGGAAGAGCGGCCTCGGGCGCTGCCTCGACGACCTCATCGCGCATAACGTGCCTGACGTGCGCAAGGCCGTTAGGTGGAACTCGCCCTTCTATGGCGTCGAGGGTCAGGGGTGGTTCGTGTCATTCCACGTCTTTACCCACTACGTCAAGGTGACCTTCTTCCGAGGCGCGTCGCTGCAACCCGCCCCGCCCGGCTCAGGCAAGGACAAGGACGCACGCTGGATCGACGTCTACGAGGGGGGATTCGACGTGGAGCAAATGGCGGCCTGGGTCCGGCAGGCGGCTGCCCTGCCCGGCTGGGATGGGTTCTGAAACCCGCCTCTCCCCTATCCCAATCCTGAACATCCACACAATCCCCGTCATGAAGTCCGTGAACTTGCTGCTGGACGGGGACCGTTTCCCCTACCTCGTCCTCAACCCCTCCCGGTAGTCGTCGTAGGCTCGCCGTATCCCCTCGTGCTTGTTCCCCAATATCTGCGCCGCTAGAAACGCGGCGTTGCGGGCGCCCCAGGAGCCGACGGCGACGCACGCCACCGGGATGCCGGGCGGCATCTGTGCTATGGCGTGGAGCGCGTCCACGCCCTTCAGGTCGCTGGTGGGCAGCGGGACCCCGATAATCGGCAACGTCGTCCACGACGCGAGCACACCCGGCAGGCCGGCTGACCCGCCCGCCGCGGCTATCAGCACCTCGACGCCGCGCCCACGGGCAGATTGCGCGTACTCACGCACCCTATCCGGCGTGCGGTGCGCCGACGCCACAACAACCTCGTGGTCGACCCCCATCTGGTCCAGTACCTCGACGGTCTCGTCGACATACGACCTATCCGACTTGCTCCCCATTATCACGCCTACTAGCGGCATCTGTCGTAACCTTTCCGGCGGGCGCGCACTCGGGGCGCTAATCCCACTCCAGTATTACCCCGAGGGCTTCCTCCGGGTTGTTGTAGAGGAGGTGGTACGCCTCGGCCGTCTTCTGCCACGGCATACGGTGAGTCGTGAGCGGGCCGGTCTTTATCCGGCCTTCCATGAGGGCCTTTGCCGCCAGCTCCAGGCGTGCGGCGCGCGGCATGGACCTGAAGTAGCCGCCGATGATGATCCTGTCCGCGGACAGGGTTGTGTCCAAGGGAAGCGCCTGTCCTTGGTACAGGGCTATCAGGTGGATCACCCCATCGCTCTTGACCATGCGCTGGGCTGCCTGGAACGACGCAACCCCCGCAAAGCCGCCTACGCACTCCACCACGACGTCGGCGCCCCTGCCCTCCGTCATGTCCAGCACCGCCTCCACCGGGTCCGTCTCCGAGACGTTGATGACCTCGTCCGCGCCGCACTCCTTCGATATCCCGCATCGAAGCCCGGTAGCGTCGACCGTGACAACCCTTCCCGGCTCGCGCGCCCGCACGGCCTGGGAGCACAGGTTGCCGACCAGACCTTGCCCGTTGAAGACCACGGTGTCGCCCGGCTCAATCGGGGGGATTCCCATCCAGGCTACCGCCCCGGACACCAGGGGCAGATAGGCGGCGTCCTCGTAGCTCATCTCGGCGGGTATCCCAAATGTCGCTGCGGCCTCTCCCGAAGTCGAACCCGTGACGTACTGCGCGTGAGGCGCGCTAATGGAGACTCGCTGACCTGCCTCGAAGCCCTCCACGTCCGCGCCAACCTCCACGACGACGCCCGCATCCGAGTAACCCATCATCTCCGGAGATACGCTCTCCTCCATCACGTAGCGGCGGAAGAGCTCGGAGCCGCGGCTGATCAGGCTGCGGCTCACCCGCGCCAGTATCTCGCCCGGCGCGGGCGAGGGTACGTCTACCTCGACCATCCGGACGTTGCCAAAGCCCTCCAGCTTTTCGAGCCTAGCCATCTTGGTCATGTCGATACGTCCTTCGGGGGCGGCCTATCGGGCTGCGGAAACACGGTGTGCAGAGGGGCGGGCGCCTTCCTTGCCGGAAGTCTGAGGGTTTCGAGGGCGTCCGCCACCTTCACCATGAGGGCATCTTTGGGCGTCACGCCGGCGACCGGATCGCTGCATGGGCCGCTCACGTAGGCCCGGCGCCCCGGTTCTAAGCCGATGCCGATGGGACGGGAGCCTTGGAGCGGCGCGGAATGGCTATTCGGGGAGTCCGGCGGGGTTCCACGGGCCGTATCCGTCCGCTCGGAGACATGCGACCCAATGATCCGGGCTCACCTCGCGCAGATCGGGCATCTCGACGTGGCAATCGTCTATGGCTATCGGACACCTCGTATTGAAGACGCACCCCTTCGGCGGGTTCATGGGACTGGGAACTTCGCCCGGGATGATCATGTGCTCGCGCTGCGATTCCACGACGGGGTCCGGGATGGGCACCGCCGATAGGAGAGCCTTGGTATAGGGGTGCAACGGGTTCTCGTACAACTCATTGCGGTCTGCGATCTCGACAATGTGACCGAGGTACATTACCGCCACACGGTCGCTGATGTGCCGCACCACCGAGAGATCGTGCGCGATGAACAGGTAGGTCAGGTTGAGCCGCTCTTGCAGCTCCTCGAGAAGGTTGATGACCTGGGCCTGAATGGACACGTCGAGCGCCGAGACGGGCTCGTCGCAGACGATGAAGCTGGGGTTCACCGCGAGCGCACGGGCTATCCCGATCCGCTGCCTCTGCCCCCCGCTGAACTCATGCGGGTACCGGTCAGCCATATAGGGGTTCAGCCCGACCAGGGTCAGGAGCTCGGCGATCCTGTCCCTGTACTCCTTCTTGTTCCCCGTCAACTTGTGCACCACCAGCGGTTCGCCGATGATGTCACCGCAGGTGAGCCTGGGGTTCAGCGACCCATACGGGTCCTGGAAGATGACCTGCATGTTCCTGCGTACGGGCCGCAGGTTCTTGGAGGACATCTTTACCAGGTCCTTCCCTTCGAAGATCACCTCTCCCGACGTTGGCTTGTATAGCTGGAGTATGCACCTGCCGACGGTCGTCTTCCCGCTCCCGCTCTCCCCAACCAGGCCGAGAGTCTCGCCGGATCTGATGAAGAAGTTGACGTTATCGACAGCCTTGATATCGGCTATCTTGCGCTGGAATACGACCCCCGACGTCACAGGGAAGTACATCCTCAAGTCCTTGACGTCGATGAGTACCTCGCCTTGGGCCGAATGGCCGTTCTGCCCCTGTTGCTCTTGTGTCTGTGGCTGTGCCAAAGTCATCCTCCCTAGGCTGTCGTCTCACTGGCGACTTCGTTCAGCTCGGCGGCTCGGAAGCACGCCGACTGGTGGGCAGCCTCCTCGCCCACGTCCATCAGAGTCGGAGATTCCTTGAGGCAACGATCGATCGCGAACCTGCAGCGCGGCGCGAAAGCGCATGCCTCCGGCAGGTCTATCAGGTCGGGCGGCAGCCCCTCGATGGGGTCCAGTTTCTCCCCGGTCGGCTCGTCCAAGCGAGGCACAGACTTCAGCAGCCCAAGAGTGTATGGATGTCTGGGGTTGTGGTAGATCTCTTCTGCCGTGCTCGTCTCGACTATGTTGCCCGCGTACATCACGATGACGCGGTTGGCGTACCGGGCGACGACGCCGAGGTTGTGCGTAATCACGATCAGGGACATGCCCAACTCGAGTGCCAGCGACCTCATCAGTTCGAGCACCTGAGCTTGGATCGTAACGTCTAGCGCGGTCGTGGGCTCGTCCGCGATCATCAGGCGCGGGCTGCAACTGATGGCCATGGCGATCATGACCCGCTGCCGCATCCCCCCGCTGAGCTGGTGCGGGTAGTCCTTCAACCGCCGCTCAGGGTCCGGAATGCCCACCATGGCCAGAAGCTCCGCGGCCCTGGTCAAGGCCTGCTGCCTGGTCATGCTCATGTGGAGTTCCAGCGTCTCCGTCAGCTGCCGCCCGATGCTGAGGACCGGGTTTAGGGAGGTCATGGGTTCCTGGAAGATCATCCCGATGCGGTTCCCTCGCACGGACCTCATGCGAGCCATGGAGATGCCCAGCAGGTCCTCGCCCTCGAAGAGCACCTTCCCCGCCACTATCTTGCCGGGGGGGCTGGCAACGAGGCGCATAATGGACAGAGCGTGTACGCTCTTGCCGCATCCGCTCTCCCCGACGATGCCCACGATCTCGCCCTCCTCGAGGCTGTAGCTAATCCCATCCACCGCCTTGACGACGCCGTCTTGGGTCTCGAAGTGGGTCGTTAGGTTGTCTACCTCTAGTAACTTGGCCATCTACCTTCCCCTCAAGGTGCTTTTATCCCTCACTGTGAAGAGTATCACTAATTGGGCTCACAAGTCACCCCATGCGCAGTAACTGTTCAGGGTTCGTGAGGTCCTTTTCGCTTGGCGTAGCTCCGATAGAGCAGACGTCTTTGATTCCCACCCGCCCGCCCATTGGTAACTGCCATTGGGGCCGGGCCATTCCTCGACGGCCCGGCGTCTGTTTCCTGCATCCCAACCCGGAGATCCGCCTTTATAGAGCGTCTATTATTCAGCCGTGAGTACGCGCCTAAAGCGGGATGCCAGGATCTCCTCGTCGCCGTCCTGTAGGTTTACGGGGCTGATGGTAATTACGCCGCGATGGTCGGGTTCGTAAACGCGGATCGACGGGTCGCCCTCCGCGAGGCTGTCCACGATCTCCTGGGGGCTTGGGCCGGTCCATGCCCCGTCCAGGCTCACCCGCACCCCGGGGCTGGTACGCTGGTACTCGTCCAACTCCGGCTCAGCGTCGTCCAGTTCGGCCCTCACGCCCGGAATACCCGCTAGGGCGGATACGACGTGCCCGCACTTGGCCCGCCATCCTGCCATCTCGGCGTCGTGGTCGGCGTCGACGAACATCTCTAAGGCCGTCACGAGCCCGGCGATCTCTTCCTTGCACACCTTGGCCGCCCGGCCAATGCTGTCGCTGTTCGGAGCCGCGTTCATGTAGGCCGCTTCCATCAAGTCGGCGCGTCCGCACAGGATGCCGGTCGACTGCGGGCCGAGGACGCCCTTGCCTCCGCTGAAACTGACCATGTCGGCGCCCAGGGATACGAACCGCGTCAGGTTCTCCACCGGCGGGAGCATGGCCGCGGCATCCACGATGACCGGAACGTCTCGAGAGTGGGCGATCTCTATGACCTTGGAGAACGGCAGGGCGCCGGCCTTGCTGGCGGCGACGATTATCGCCACCGCCGCAGTCCGGTCGCCGATTGCGTCGTGGAGCTCCCATTCCTGCACCGGCCCGTTGACGCCTACCTCCACCAACCGCGCGCCGGCAGCGACGAAGCTGCGATCATACGTCACCCTGTGCTGTCTTTGGATGACGATCTCGTTCTTCATCCCGGTGGTATCAGGGAGCCGGCGCACGCGGGCCGGGTCGGCGCCCGTCATACACGCCGCCGCCTCTAGGAGCATCCCGGCGGCGGACCCCGCCGTTACGAGGCCTGCCTCGGCTCCTGTCACCCTCGCGATGACCTCTCCCGCCTTGAGGTTTAGTTCGTTGAGGTCTACGAACCACCGCGACGCCTCATCCATCGCCTGCACTACGGCGGGCGGCATGATGCTGCCGCCCAGCACCGTGCGCCACGATGCCCCGTTGATCAACCTTCGCACCCCGAGCTTTTCGTAGAATCGGTTGCTCGAGTTTTCAGTCACAGTTCCCTCCCTTGAAGAATAGTGGAATCCGGCCTCGGGCGGCGTACCGGTCACGGCGCCGCCTGCCCGGCGAGCACCCCGGTGCATTGCTCGTGGTCAACGGCTATCTGTCCGTTCACCAGTACGTGGGGGATTCCGACCGGAAATTGTCGGGGGTCGTCGTAGGTGGCGGTATCGATGATGCGGCCAGGGTCGAACACCACGACGTCGGCGAAGTACCCCTTCTCTATGAGCCCTCGGCGCGTCAGCCCGAAGCGCCGCGCCGCGTTGTCCGTCATCCGCTGCACCATCTGCTCGAGACTCATGACCGGGAACCGACGCCGTAGGCGGCCCAGGAACCGGGGGAAGGTCCCGTAAGCCCTGGGATGCGGCAGGCGGCCAATCGGCACCGAGTCCGACCCCACCATGTAGTCCGGTCTGGACAGCAGGTCCATCGAGTCCCGGCTTATCTGCTCCCACACCCTGACGCTATCGGGAGGCGTCCCCCAGAAGCCCAGTTGCAAATCTTCCTCGACGAGCAGCTCCAGCAACGTCTCCCCCATGGACAGGCCGCGCTGGCGGGCGATGTCCGCAAGCGCCATGCCCTCCAGGTGGCTGTTGCGCGGAGCGTAGGAGATTACCGTGTCGCCGATCGGCCTGCGCCGGCTGTCCTCGAGAGATCGGGCCAGCTTGCTCCTCTCTTCCGCGTCGGTCAGCCTCGCCAGCATGGCGTCCGGCCCCCCGTCGTTGGCGTAGCTCGGCAGGCTGCTCAGAGCCAGCGAACTGCCGGAAGCATAGGGGTATAGCTCCAGCGTGCAGTCCACCCCCTCGGCCTTGGCAGCGTCTATTTCGGCCAGGAGCTCATCCACCTTCCCGGCTGTATCCGGGCCGGTCCGGGTGTGGGAAAAGTGGACTTTCACTCCCGAGCGCCGTCCGATCTCCAACGCCTCCGGTACGCCTCCGCCCCCGAATGCGCGGTCCGTGTTCACGTTGCGGAGGTGGGTAACGTATACGCCGCCCATCTCTTCGGCGGCGCGGCATAGCTCGATCATCTCGGTGGTGTCGCTCCAGGAGTTGGGGTGGTAGGACATGCCGGTAGCGAAGCCCACCGCGCCCTGCTCTATTCCGTCCCTGATGAGCCCCTTGGCCTTCTCGAGGCCGTCTCCGGTCAACGGCGCGTCCCGGAACCCCACCGTCTCCAGACGGACGGCCCCGTGAGCGACCAAGTAGGCCGTGTTTACCGCGCACCTCTCGTGGTAGTGCGACCGGAAGGCGGCAACGCTGCTCATGTCCAGATCTTCGGGCGGGTCGCCTAGTATCCCCCCAAGGTACCGCCGGTAGACCCTGTAGTTCTCCGCCGACAGCGGAGCGTAGGACAGCCCGTCCTGACCAAGGATCTCCGTCGTGATGCCCTGCCGCAGGCCCGCCGCGTGTTGTCGGTCTACCAGCAGCATCCCGTCCGAATGGGCGTGCGTATCTATGAACCCCGGGGAGACCGCGTGCCCGGTCGCGTCTATGACACGGCGCGCCTCGGCGGCGGACAGATCCCCGACCGCTTCGATCTTCTCCCCAACCACGCCGACGTCCGCGGGGTAGCCGGGCCTTCCCGTACCGTCGACCACTGTGCCGCCGGCTATGAGCACGTCGAACATGTCCATCTCCTTGAAGCCAGCCCTATTTGCGGGGCGGCCCTACCGTGAGGGCGATACCAGAATCCTGAAGAAGTCCTTCGCGTCGGACATCATCTTGGCGTATCCAACGTCTATCACCTGATCCAAGCCGATGACGTCCGAGATGAGGGGCTCCGTCACCATCGTCCCCGACGAGATGTGGCGGACCACGTCCTCTACGTCGTGTTGAAGATAGCCGAGGGAGCCTATGATCTCGACCTCCTTGGCAACGACGTTGACGAAATCAAACTCAGGCTTCGACGTGTGAATCGCCACCAGCACCACCCGCCCCCCGTTCCTGACCCACTCTACGGACTGTTGCGTGCTGCCGGGTCCGCCGGCGGCGTCGATTATTACGTCCGGCCCTCTGCCCCCGTTGAGGTTGCGCAGCGCCTTGCCCGGGTCGCCCTCGTCCGCGTTGACAGCCCCGCCGGCCCCCAGCTCCAAGGCTAGATTCAGGCTCATCTCACGCTTGTCGACTGCGAACACCCTGGCGCCCATGGTCCTGGCGGCCTGCATGGCCAACATCCCCACCGGACCCACGCCGACGACCGCGACGGTTTCGCCTGGCTTGACACGACCGCGAATGGCCGCGTGATGGCCCACCGCGGCAGGCTCCACGAGGCCCGCCTCACGGCTGGTGACGTTCGCAGGGAGCGTAACTACCTGCGCTGCGGGCCAGACTATGTATTCGGCCAAGCCGCCGTCTTTGCCGAAACCTACAGCCGTCATCGATGGGCACTGGCTGGCCTCGCCGCGGAGGCACCACCAGCACCCGCCGCACGTCAGGGTGCCGTTGATCACCGCGCGGTCCCCCGGCTGGACGTTCCTCACCCCCGCCCCGGTCTCCACTACCGTACCGGTCAACTCGTGGCCGATGATTCTGGGGGTTTTCTTCCCGGTGAGCGGATTCGGCTCGTCGTGGGATATGAACGCGGGCCCGTAGATGTATTCCTCGATGTCGGTGGCGCAGATGCCGCAATAGTCGATGCGGAGCTTTGCCTCGCCGGGCCTGGGCCTCGGCTCCTCCACGTCCCCGAGCCGCACGTCCCTATTGCCGTGGTACACCATCGCCTTCATTGGGAATCCTCCAGACGTGGACGAGCTATCCGTGACCTATGCCGTAGCTTCTATCAGGGGTGCGATAGTGTCAAGGGATCCGGCGTTGAGGTAACTGTTCAGGGTTCGTGATGTCCTTCTCGACTGGCGTAACCACGATAAAGCGGATGTCTTTGATTCCCACGCGCCCGCTCCTTGGTAACTGTGGGCACAGCCCCCAGACCCCCTGCCAGAGGGGAGAATGTCCCCTGAGGGAAACCCCACACCACGCCCGCGCGGGTCAATACCCACCCAGAACGGCCTCCTGTGTCCGCAGGAGGGAAGATATGCCCGACTCGGCCAGCGCCAGCACCTCGTCTAGGGCGTCCCGTGAGAACGGCCCGCTTTCAGCGGTCCCCTGGACCTCGACGAACTCGCCCAAGGCCGTCATCACGATGTTGAAGTCTACGTCAGCCTTGAAGTCCTCCTCGTACGATAGGTCCAAGAGCAGCCTTCCATCCACTATGCCTACGCTCGTAGATGCTACCGCGTACCTGATCGGGGACTTCTCGAGCTTGCCGCCGCGTACCAGTCCCTCGACGGCCCGGTGAAGAGCTACGTAGGCCCCGGTTATGGCTGCCGTTCGCGTACCGCCGTCCGCTTGGAGTACGTCGCAATCGACCGTGAGCGTGCGCTCTCCCAGCCGCCGCAGATCAACCGCAGCCCTCAGCGACCTGCCTATGAGGCGCTGAATCTCCTGGGTGCGCCCCCGGTTGCCCCGGACCTCTCTTGGAGTCCTCGTATGGGTGGACCTGGGAAGCATACTGTACTCGGCCGTTATCCAGCCGTTCCCCGTGCCCTTCAGGAAGGGCGGCGTTCCGTCCTCGACGCTGACGGCGCACAGCACCCGCGTGCGGCCCGCCTCGATCAGCGCCGAGCCCTCGGCGAACTCCTGCACGTCCGTACTGATGCGGACTTCCCTGAGCTGCGATGCCCCCCTGCCGTCCGGGCGCAACCGTCACCCCCCTCTTCCTAGTGCCGCGAGTATAGCAGACCGAACCAGACGCCTCCGCCGAAGCGCCCCAACCCTGAACGGTTACAACGGTAACTCCAACTTGCAAGGCCATATGCTTTTAGGCAATATAGACGTGCGCACCGGATGCGCCCTAACACGCTATCCTAGACGACTGTTCCCCGAACAGTTGACGGGCTCGGCGGGCTGACGTGGACTTCGACAACTACGACTTCGACCCCTCCATCTACGATGAGATGTTCCTGCCGGACGGCTCCCCTAGGGAGCATTGCCGGCAACTCTACGAGACCCTGACCCGGCTCTCCGCAGAGGAGCTCGTCAGCATCCAGGAGCGGGTCACGCGCTCGTTCTCCCACGAGGGCATCACCTTCGCGGTCTACGGGGACGACGAGGCCGACGAGCGTACCATCCCCGTCGACTGTCTGCCACGGATAATTTCGAGTGCCGATTGGCGGCATCTCGAGGCGGGGCTGACCCAACGTCTCTCGGCTCTGAACCTCTTCCTGGAAGACATCTACGGGGAGGCGAGGATCGTCCATGACGGCCTGATCCCCGTCGACGTGGTGCGAGGCTGTCCCCAGTACAGGATCGAGATGCGCGGCTTCTCCGCGCCTCAAGGGACCTGGGTCGCCATCTGCGGCACCGACCTAGTGCGCACCAACGACGGCTTCCGAGTGCTCGAGGACAACCTGCGCGTCCCATCCGGCGTGTCCTACATGCTCGCGAACCGGAAGGCGGCCAAGTCGAGCCTGCGCCGCTTATATCGAAGCTCCCGCGTGCGGGAGGTCTCGCACTATGGGCGTGTGCTTCTGGAGACCCTGCGGGAGCTCGCGCCGGAAGGGCGGTCCGATCCTTCCATCGTGCTGTTGACACCCGGCGTCTACAACTCCGCTTTCTACGAGCACATATTCTTGGCCCGCCAGCTCGGCGCCGAGCTCGTGGAGGGTAGGGACCTCCTCGTCAACGACGGCTTCCTCTACATGCGCACCACCAGGGGCTTGCGGCGCGTCGACGTGGTGTACCGCCGCGTGGACGATGACTTCATCGACCCGCTCGTCTTCCGCCCCGACTCCCTGCTCGGCGTACCCGGCCTGATGCACGCCTACAAGCTCGGCAACGTCACGCTGGCTAACGCGCCGGGAACGGGCGTGGCGGACGACAAGAGCGTCTACGCCTACGTGCCCGACATGATCCGTTACTACCTGAGCGAGGATCCCATCCTAGCTAACGTCGAGACCAAGCTCTGCCGCCGGCCCGAGGACCTGGAGTACACCCTAGACAACCTGCAGGACCTGGTGGTCAAGCGCGTGGGGGAGTCCGGAGGCTATGGGATGCTGATCGGCCCACACTCGACCCCGGAGGAGCGCGGCGAGTACGCCAAGCAGGTGCGTGCCGACCCGGCCGGCTTCATATCCCAACCGGTGCTTGCCCTTTCCCGTTCGCCGTGCCTGATCGATGGCCGGTTCGAGCCGCGCCACGTCGACCTGCGCCCGTTCGTGCTGTGCGGCCGCGAGACTCGCATAGTGCCCGGGGCGTTCTGCCGCGTCGCCCTGCGAAAGGGCAGCCTCGTGGTGAACTCCAGCCAGGGAGGGGGCGGCAAGGACCTCTGGGTGCTGGAGGACTGAAGGGATGCTCTCGCGCAGCGCACAGGGCCTCTACTGGATGGGCCGCTATCTGGAGCGGGCTGGGCATCTATGCCGCCTGCTGCGGCTACAGACGGAGGCCCTGGTGGACCGGCCGCTCAGGGAAATCCACTTCGGCTGGAGCCGCATCTACGGCAGCATGAGCCGAGAGCCTCCCGGCGGTGGCCTCGATTTCGGCGGCGACGATTCTTTCACCCTGGCCGACTCCTACACCCTGGCGGACGACCTCACGTTCGAGCGCTCCAACTCGGACTCGGTCTGGAGCTGCATCACGCTTGGACGGGAGAACGCCCGGCAGATGCGGCACTGCATCAGCGCCGAGATGTGGACCCGGTTGAACCTGGCCTATCTACGAATTCAGAAGCTGAACATCCAGGAGATATGGAGGGCCCCCGAGAGCTTCTATGATGAAACGGTGGCCGAGATCGACACCTTCTCGGGAGTGGCCGCCTCCACCATGTACCGCGACGAAGGTTGGAGCTTCCTACAGATCGGCCGATTCGTCGAGCGCGTGCAGATCTCGACCTCACTGCTGCTGACCCAATTGGCCGCCGACACGGCGTCCACGGAGGACTCGGAGGCGGATTGGACGAGCCTGCTGCGCGCCTATCACGCCTTCGAGGCGTATGACCGCAGATACGGCGTCGAGGTGCGGCCGGGGCAGGTGTTGGACCTGCTGGCGACGGACCCCATGCTGCCCGACTCGCTGTCCCACTCCCTCGACGTGGTGGCCGCCGAGCTCGACTCCATCGGCCCCGGGCCGGATGCGCGCTCCAGCGCCGACGTCATGCGGATTGCCGGACACGTGGACGCCCTGATACGCTGCGAGTGGCCGGACCGGGATGACCGCGAGGAGCTCCTGCGGCAGGTGCGCGGATACGGAAGGGAACTGCATCATCTCGTGGCTTCCGCATACTTCGACTACCCGGTAGAAGACTTCAGCGCAAGTTGACATGGCCAGCGCGATCCGCTACGAGATAAGCCACGTATCCCGCTATCTATACGCCTCGCCGGCTCGGGGTTGCATAATGTCGCTCTGCCTGAAGCCGAGCGACGAACTGGGACAACGCCTCCTGAGGTTCGAACTCACAACCGCGCCTCAGGGCCCCGTGAACAGCGAAACGGACTATTTCGGCAACACCAGGCACGTTCTGAACATCCACCGCGAGCATGAGGCGTTGGAGATTACCGCCCTCTCGACGAGCGAGACCGCCGCCGCCCCGCCCTCCGCATCCCTGGGCGCCGACGCCTGGGAGGAGATGCGCTCGTGGAGCGAGTCCTTCGCCTACTGGGACTTCACGCACCCAAGCGCCCTCGCCCGGCCCTCCTCCGCCCTTGGCGACTTCGTCGATCGGACGGACATCCGGCCGGCCGGCGACCCGTTGGAAGCCCTGACCCGGCTCTCTGACACGCTCCACCGCATCTTCGAATACGTCCCTGGAGTCACGTCGGCGGACTCGCCAATCGATCACGTACTGGAGACCGGTCAGGGCGTCTGCCAGGACTACACCCACGTAATGATCGCCATTGCCCGCTCTTGGGGCGTGCCCGCGCGATACGTCTCGGGCTATGTGCCGCTGGATTCCGGCAGTACGGCGCTGGTGTCGGCGTCTCATGCCTGGGTCGAGTGCCTGCTGCCCGGCCTCGGCTGGATCGGCTTCGACCCCACCAACGGGCGCATGTCCGGCGAAAGTCACGTGCGCGTTGCGGTGGGACGCGACTACCAGGACGTGGCTCCGACCCGCGGCGTGCTGCTCGGCGGCGGGGATAGCAGGCTGGAAGTGGAGGTGCGGATGCGGCCTGTGGAGACGCCTACTCAGGAGTGGGTCTGACGCCTGCATACAGGCATACGGAACATCTGAATATATCCACGTCCCGGCCTGCCACCTTCTCAAGGAAGTGTAGCGTCTGCTTGAAACTGTTCAGACTCTGTGAGATCTGAAGGGAGAAGTCCAGAGAGGTTCTCCCCTCCGGCAGGGGTCTGGGGGCTGTGCCCCGGGATATCGCCTCTGGTGCAATCGTTCTCCCCTCTGGCAGGGGGTCTGGGGGCTGTGCCCCCAGTTACCAAAGGGCGGGTGGGTGGGGATCAAAACGCGCGTCTGAAGGAGACATACGGTTCCAGGCAAGCCGATGCGCCCGCCGTGCTAGAGTGGGGGTCTGAGGGCACGTAAACTTCTATGATGAGATTTGGGAGTCGGACGAGGTACGCCTTGCCATAGATGACGCGCGGGTCCTGCTGGACGCCATGAGTAAAGTCCGGGGCAGATTGCCGCGCGGCGTATCGGTCTGACCGACCTGCGTTAGCAGGTAATCGGGCTACTTCTCCGTCTTGACCCTGAGCCGCGCGCCGTCGTAGATGAACTCCACCGTCCCCCTGTCCGACGTTAGGAACGTCTGCCCATCGGGTACCCAGCTCCCCACGGCGCGGAGAACGTCGGGGTGCGGATGGCCGTAACGGTTCCCTTCGCCGACGGAGATGACCGCCGCCGAAGGGCTCACCCTCCGCAGAAACTCCTCCGACGAAGACGTCCTGCTGCCGTGATGCGCTACCTTCAACACGTCGGAGTCCACCCGCAGCCCGGAGCCCAAGAGCCGCGACTCAGCCTCCGCGTACATGTCGCCCGTAAGCATGAAGCTCACCGCGCCGTGCGCAAGCCGGACGGCCACCGAGGAGTTGTTCACGTCTGAACCGGCGTCCCACGTCGGGCGTTCCGGTGGGTTGACGACCTCCAGAGTGGTCCCGTCCCCAAACGTGATGACCTGTCCCGCAACGGCTTGCGTCACCGACGCCCCCTCCGCCTCCACCGCATCCCTCCAAGCGCGGTAACTTGCGCCGTCGTACTCTACCCGGCGCTCCAGTACGTGCAGCACCCGGTACCGCCCGAGCACC
The DNA here is from genome assembly GCA_958296245.1 of uncultured Dehalococcoidia bacterium. Classification (GTDB taxonomy): domain Bacteria; phylum Chloroflexota; class Dehalococcoidia; order Lucifugimonadales. Next base: position 2,526,147 of record OY282458.1, on the reverse strand, counting down.
TCCGTAAGTCCGGCAACGTGATCGTGGTGCGGGTGCGTGAGTATCACCAGGTCGATGGTCCTGTCCCAGAAGGGCATCCGCGACGCCGCTACCCTCACCGCTGCGTCGGGGTCTGCGCCGCCGTCCATCATGATCTGCGCCCCCCCTGGGGTGACGATGAAAGCTGCGTCGCCCTGACCGACGTCGGCAAACGTTACGTGCAGCCTGCCGTCGGGAAGAGACAGGGCGGCCACCCATATGAGCGCCGCCGCCGCCGACACCGGAGCGAGTAGCCACAGAGGAGCCCGCCTCGGTAAGGACACCCTCCACCCGGACGGGGGGATCATCGCTGCGGCGCGTCTCGCCAAGCTGACTATACGCCTCCATCCAAGCGCGGCGCTGCCCAGTACGGCGTAATATACCCAGATCAGAATGGGCGCCATGCGCCCAACCTCGGCATCCGAAGCCGGCAGTCGGGCGGCGGCGCTCGCTAGGCCCGTCACGTAGGCGCCTGCAGCCCATGCCACCCAGCCGAAGGGCGCCGCCAGCCAGGAGGCGAATAGCCCCGCCACAGCCGCACAGCCGTGGGCCAGCAGAACGACCGGTAGCGCCGGAAGAGTCAGAAGCGTCACCGGGAGCCCGGTGAACGAGACCCGCTCGAAGTAGAAGGCCACCAGAGGCCACGTGGCCAGCGTTGCCGCCGCGCCCATCGCCAACCCCGACGCGATGAATTGACGAAGCCGGGACTCGTCCGGACCGCTGCCGGGTCCGCCCATCGACCGGCTCAGCAACGCCGTGGCCGGCTCCGCGAACGCCGCGATCCCCGCCATGGCCGCGAAGCTCAGTTGGAAGGATACGCTCCAGAGCACTTTCGGATCCACCGCGGCCATAACCGCCGCCGCCAGACCCAGCGAGGGGAGGATGGCCCGGGGGCGCCCCGACGCCATTGCCAAGATATACACGCTCGCCATTATCACCGCCCGCGTCACCGAAGGGGACATGCCCGCGACAGCGGCGTACACCCAGAGAAGCGCCAGCGGCGCGATCAGGTATAGACCCCGACGGCGCCCCAACAGCCACCGGCTCGCGGTCAGGCTCAGGCCGGCCAGTATGCCGACGTGCAGCCCCGATATCGCCAACAGATGGGACGCGCCCGACGCCCTGAAGTCGTCCACCAGCTTGGGTGGCAGACGGTCCCGTATCCCCAGAAACACGGCCTGGCCAAACGCCGCCTGGGGCTCCGCCACAACCCGCTCTATGGAGTCCGCAAGGCTGAGCCGCAGACCCATCAACGCCCTGGAGACCAGCGGGCCTCCATTCCCGTCCAGCGCCTCCGCGTCCGGGAATGACATTATTGAGCCTACCCCCCGCCGGACAAGGAACGCGCCGTAGTCGCCGAATGCCGCAGGCGCCTCCAGTTCCCCTGAGAGGAGCAGCCGATCGCCATACCTCACCCCGCGCCCCTCGACGGTCGCGCCAAGCGCCCGCGAGTCGCCCAGGGTCACCAGCACGTCCCCGCCGGCCTCGGCTTCGACGCTGCCCCCTATCTCCTCCACGCGGAAACGGAAACGGACCGCCCGTCCCGTGGTCTCGGGATCGCTCGCCACCCAGCCCGAGGCATTCAGGCCCTCCACGCCGTGGTAGCCGGCCAGCGGCCCCGCGCCGTTGGGGTCGAACGCCGTACCCCTGGCGGCGCCAAACAGGAGCGCCGCCAGGAAGATCGCAGGCAGATAGGCCCTGCCGTGCATCTTGAGGAAGAGCGCCCCAGCCGAGGCCGAGCAGGCCGTCAGCAGAAGCCCCGCGCCGGACAGCTGCATCTCGCCCCCTAAGAAGACCCCGGAGGCGAAGGCCAGAGCAGACAGCAGCAGTTTCATCCCACGGCTAACGCACGTCTATCAGGTCCTGGATCGACTCGATGGTCGCCGGTCCGATGCCGCGCACGCCCAGGAGGTCTTCGATACGGGAGAAGGGACCGTTGGCCTCGCGGTAGGCTACTATCGATTGCGCCTTGACAGCCCCTATACCGGGCAACTCCTCCAGGTCTCGGGCCGAGGCGCTGTTCAGGTCGATCTTACCGGAGGCCGATCGCCCTGCCGCTGGCGCCGCCGCCGCACTTTCGCCCACGCGGGGTACGTGCCAGCGCTGCTCGTCCTTGACCCGAACGGCGAGGTTCACGGCCTCCGGATCAGCGTCGCCCGTCAGGCCGCCGGCGGCCTCTATCACGTCCTCGAGGCGGCTTCCGGCTTCGACCGCGTAGACGCCCGGCGCGGCCACCCCGCCCGTCACGTACACTTTGATCTCCCCCGACTGCCCCCCCGTTGCGGTTGCGGGCTGGCCCCCCGGCGTGGGCAACACGATCTCCATGCCGCCTGCGTCCGAATGCCGGATAATCAGCAGCACGCCGCCGGCAAGCGACGCAGCCGTGGCCGCGAGAAGAAGACCGTTCGCGAGAAGTTTCATACGCCCAGAGGCCCCGGATGAGTACTAGCGCGTCCCCCGAACTGGGTCCCGCCGCTCGACCGCACCGCCCTACCTCTTCTTCAACACCTGCACGCTCTCCGCCTCCTCCGCTATCCTGTCCCAGCTATAGAGCATCGGCGCCGCCTTCACGTCAGACCAAGCGGGCGCCTGGTCCGCATAGTGAGGACTTCCCGGGTGGCCGGAAGCGCCAAGCGGGGTTATCCAGATCGACCCGTCCCAGTCGGAAAGGTCGAACACGTAGCGCGCCGCGGACATGCCCGTCACCGTGAACGGCTCGCCCGGAGAGTAGCTGCCCGATTGCGGCGTGTCCCCATCCCCGCTCATCGGCACGGACGGAGGATCGAGCACGTCCGCTAGGCCCGGAAAGGCCGCCGACAGCGTGTGACGTGGCTGGGTGAAGTGCATCCGCCCCCATGTCCAGGCGCTCGCATTCCCTCCCAGGCGGTCCTTCAGATACGCCGCCGCCCGGGAAAAAGCCTCTGACGCCAACGCTTCCCAGTCGGCGCCGGCGGGCAGGTATGACGTGTCCCCCTCCGCAGCCATCGCGGAGATACGGGCGCGCAGTTGACCGACGTGGAACGGCGCGCCGCGCCCCGAGGCATTGAGAGCCTCCTCCGCAAGCGGCCCAAGCAGATTCTCCAGAATGCGCTTCTCCACCTCCAGCCTGAACGCGCTGTATATGGTCGGCGCCGCAGAGTCGCGGTCCATGGAGCCGTCCCAACCCTCCAGCAACCGCTTGGCCTCCAACGCCTCTTCCCCTTGCACCTGAACCCCCGCAAGCAACCCCACGTAGCGAGTGGCCGGAATCGACCCTATGTCCGCATGCACCGCCGCCATGTCCTGTACCGTCGCTCCCCGGAGATCCTTCAGCCGCTCCGTTATGCGCCGCGCCCTGTGGTCCGGGCCGAACTGCAGCGAGATGTAGTGCGGATAGTCCCCGCCGGCAATCTGGTTGTTGGCCGTAACGATGTAACCCGTCTCTGGATCGCGCGCCCTGACCAACTCCTCGAACGGCACGAAGCCCGCCCACTCGTGAAGCCCGTCCCACCCCGGCACGGGGAGCCACGCGTTCGCCGGCGGCCTCACGGGCAACTGCCCGCGGTTCAGGTAGCCGATGCTGCCGTGGACGTCGGCGGTCACGAAGTTGTTCGACGGGTCCACCCATTCCCGCATCGCCTCGTCCATCTCCCCGACCGAAGACGCTCCCAACATGCCCAGCAGGCATTGAAAAGACCGGTTCGCCCCATGTGTGCCCGTGTACTTCATCGTTATAGCCGTCCCGGAGGCCGGATCGCCCGCTATGACCGGCCCGTGGCGCGTCGACCTGATCGAGAGACGCACCGACTCCCCGCCCTTCACCCTGACCTCCTCTTCCTCGACCTCCGCTTCCAGCCATTTGCCGCGGTACTGGTAGCGCTCCCCGGTACCCGCCTCGAACCTCTCCACGTACAGGTCCTGGTAGTCCGCCTGGGCGTGGGTCACGCACCACGCGACCTGCGCGTTGTGTCCGAAGTGCGGAAAACCGGGGACCCCGGGAAAAGACAGCCCGATGACGTCGAAGTCGGGACACGATACGTGGTTCTGGTAATAGACGTTGGGCACGTCCAACGGTCTGTGCGGGTCTCCCGCAAGCAGAGGTTTGCCCGATGCGGTCCGGCTTCCGGCCAACGCCCAATTATTGCTTCCCGCCTCCGCAGCGCCCATCCGGCTGACGGCGCCCGCCCCGGCCCGGAGATGCTCCAGCGCGGCCTCCGTCGGCAGATGCGCCTCGTCCTCCGCGCCGGGCGGGACCATGAGCAGCCGCCCCTGCTGCCCGGGCACGATCCGGGCCGCGCGCTCGGCGCCCAGGGCCTTGACGAGACGCGCCCGCCATAGCTTGCTCTCGAACAACCCCATCATCACGTGGCGCACCTTGAACACCGCCATGCAGTCCCACGGCTCCCACCTCTCCGGGGACGCCCCCACGACGTCGTACTCTATCGGCAGCGACCGCGTGCCGCCTATGAAAGCGTTAACGCCCTCGGCGAACGCCTCCACCATGCCCCTGCTTGCTGCGTCGAGCGCCAGGTAGTCGCGCACCGCCGAGCTACGGAGGCGGAGCGTTCGCATCATCAAGTCCTGCTCCAGACCCTCCGGCCCCACGTACTCGGCCCAACGGCCGTATGCGCGTCTTCGGTCATAGTCCATCTGCCAGAGCCTGTCCTGCGACGTGGCGAAGCCCTGCCCGAAGAAGGCGTCGTGAACCGTGGCCGCCTTGACGTGCGGCACGCCCAGGCCGTCGCGGTAGATGGTGATGGCGTCGTCCGGCCCGTCTAAGATCACGCCGGACGAAGTGTCAGGCAGAGCCGCTTGGAGGTCCTGTGCGGAGATGGTTAACGGCGTCATGGCAGCCCCCGGTTTTGGACTCGCCCTCGGGCGCGGCCCCGTATCACGAAGCCGCCCCCAAGGCGCTTCGCCGGAACCCGGCGCAGCGGATGCCGCTGAAACGGACCCTCCGCCGGGCGATGGCGCCCCCATTATGCAACAGGCCCCCGCCCCCGTTCCATACCCGGAAGTCCCGCCAGCCTCCCAATTTGCACGATCTTGACGTGCGTCTCTCCGTGATGCTTCCGGCGGAGAATCAGGTGGCCGTCCTTGATCTCGGCCATCTTCAACCCGTCGTGGTCGCACCGGATCGCAATCGCCTTGTCCTGCATTTTGTCTACCTCCTCCACGGCAGCCGCCGCCCTCACTCCCTCCGCAACGGCCCCATCCCCATCTCCGCGCGGACCTCGTCCACCGTCATGATCCCTGCCTTGACGTATATCTGCCGGCGCTGGGCCTTGTCGTTCTCGTTCTCCCGCAGGGCCTCCACGGCCGCCAGGTCGAACTCCAGGTGCAGCGACGGGTCGCCGAGGCTGGGGACAAGCCTCTGGTTGAGCGTATCCTGGTACATCGTCAACTGCGGCACTATAGTGTCTTCCCAGAAGGTGCGCCTCGCAGTGGCGAAGTTGGCGAATGTGCCGTGTTCCAAATCGCCCAGAAGGGGCTTGGGCACTCCGTAGACACGCGAGACGTCCTCCAAGCTCCAACGCAGGCTCTGCACGTGCTCCATCTCACGCGGGCTGAAGCCCAAGTTGACGGCCTTCATACCGCTGCTCAGCAGCGCAGGACGGTTCACCCTGTCAGGCCCTCGGAACCGTGACTCCCACCGCTCGTAGAACTCCCGCGCCTCCTCGTCCGTCGGCGTGTCCGACGTCTCGATGAACAGGCCCGGCACGCTGTCGTTAGACAAACTGGTCCGCCCCGCCTTTAGGGCGTCCATCGCCATGTCCACCGAAAGCCGCAACGGCGCTATGGGCGACAGCCCCGCGTACTCGTCCAGCGGATTGAAGTACCGCATCCACACGATGTCCTCAGGGACGTATGAGACGAAAGGGCGCCCCTGCCCTGGGTAGTACACGAAGCCCCGAACGTAGTCCCGAGGGTCGGGCACTATCTTCATGCGGTCGGGCCTCAGAGGCCATATCTCCGAGACCCGCCCTCCTCCGTCGCGCTCCAGCCCCCAGAAAGCCGCCCCCCAAAGCCCTAAGTAAGTCTCCGTCGCCCGCCATATACCGCTGCGCGTCCAGAACGGGTTGGGAAAGTCGACCACTCTTTGCGCCGGGTGGTCTTCCCCGACCGGCTCCGTCCGCGCCCGGACGCCGCGAGCCCGTCGGTACACCTTCAACGGCGCCCGGGACACCGCGTCCTGCCTCGTCTTGATCGCCGAGTACACCAGCGCCGACTTCGGGTAATACTCCCCGAAGCTCATCAGCGGCCAGGACCGCCCGCCGTCCCCGAACAGTTGCTCCCACCGATCACTCGCCGCCGCCCACGCCGCGCTCTCCCGCCTCCGCCTGCGGAAAGCGGACGCCTCACGCAGCAACGCCGGCGCCAGCTTCGACAACGACTCCCTCACACCCATATCCTGACCCTTTCCCCACGGGGCGCCGCGAACGTCATCGCCAGAGCGTCCGCCTCGTCCGTGGACCTCCGCATCCCGCTCTTGCTCTCCAAGCATATGCGCCCGTCGCTCTTGTTGACCCGCCTGCGGCTCGACACCTGCCCGATCAGGTCCGCGTCGTCTTCCGTGTCCAACCTGCCCTCCACGTACTCCCGCGCCATCAGCCACCAGACCTCCGCCGAACGGTTGCAGAAGCGCTCCTTATTCAGGGCCTTAGCGCCCGCGATGAACGGTATCACCCGCGCCCGTCGGGGCCGCGTCTCCTTCAGTCGATCCACCACCCCGCCGCCCACGCCCGAATCGTCGACCACCACCACGTCCACGTCGTTGTTCTCGCAGTAATCCTTGAGGAACCCCGCCGTATCCATCGTGTCGGCCCCCCTCCTCTTCCACGCGACCCGCGCTACCGGCCCCTGCCTCCGCACGACGACGGTCTTATCGTGCCCGAACCGCGCCACGTCGCAGCCAAGCACCACCGGCCCAGCCGGCTCCAGCCGGCGGCGCGCCGCCTCCGTCGCCGAACGAAGAGGCACCATTACGTCTTCCAAACCCTCGGGGAACTGACCGAGAACCCCACCGATGAACAGCGCGTTATCCTCTCCCCACTCCGCCTTGCGGTCGGCAATGTCCTCGGCCGTGATCATGCCCGGAACTATCGTCCTTCCCTCGATGACGTTCGGCGTGTCCTCAGCGCCTATCTGCACCGTCCGGTATAGGCTCCGCCGAGAATGGTGCGAATCGTAGAAGGCCCCCGCAGACACGAACGGATTGCCGGTCATCAGCAGCCTAGACGGATTCAATCGGCGGATGGCCTCCATGTCCCCGTCGCTTACGGCGTGAGCCTCCGTAATCGCGGCGAGCAGGTTCGGCGAATGAAACCCCTGAAGGTTATAGGGCGAGTTTGTGGCGAACCCGATCGCAAAGGTCTGATCGTCAACCTCGTATCGGGACGTCCTGAACATTCGCCCGTCGAGCCGCCTTTTGGCCCCCGCGTACGCGTATCTGACCTCGTTCCATACGATGTGGTCCACCTGACGAGTGGTGGGCCCCGTCACAACCGCCTTCGACGGACTCCGCGTGTGCAGCCACCAAAGGACCGCGCGCGCCGCGGCCCAGTCCTTCCCCGACCCGTTGCACCCCACTACCGACGTTCTGCGGGATTCCGCAACCCCAACCAGCAGCTCTTCCTGCTTGGAGTATGGGTCGTCCCCAAGCACCTCGCGAACGAAGTCGACGGGCGACAGACTATAGTCCGCCTCCTTGATCCGTTCTCGTTCATCCCTGCCGCTCCTCCGATTCCCCTTCCTTACGCTGCCCTTCCCATGCACGCCCTTTCCCATCATCCACCCCCACAACCGCGCTTCCGCCCATCGTCCCGCCTCGCCCCGAAAGGACGGTCCCCCTCCCTCCATCGAGTCACCCCGTCCCACGAGAGAGGATATTAGAACATAAGTACTGTAACTGTCAACCCCACGAGATGTTGGTGAGGGCCTTTCCAAAGTCAGGGTGTTAAAACTCGGATAACTAGGTCTGAGCACGCGGCGCGACAGATGCTTCGGCTTCGCTCAGCGTGACGGTGACGGACCTTGGAAAGGCCCTGGGTGTTGGTGAGTCTGGGACAGGTCCGTAGGAAATCCCGGTTTGACCTGACGCGGATGCGCGACTAGAATCGGCTGTAGGGGAGGAGCGTAGCTCAGCCGGTAGAGCAGCGGTCTCCAAAACCGCAGGTCGCGGGTTCGAATCCTGCCGCTCCTGCCAATCCCTCACCCTGCGTGAGCCCGAGCGGCCCGGGGCGAAGGACTCCACCACCCCACGTCATTTCGGAGGAGCCGGGCGTCTGGTCCTCGGCCTCAGCGCCCCTGCATCCGGACCCATCACCCCGGAACGTGGGTCTCCGCTGCGGAGTGCCTCCACGTATGGAATCAGCCCCACTTGCAGGCCGCTGAAGTGGGTAAAGCCGGGCCCTAAGTCCCCTGCTAGGCCCTGCGCAGCCGGAAGGTCAGCGCGGCGAGGCCGGCGAGTATTAGCAGTCCTATGCCGGCCCAGATCCAGCCCATCACGCTTTCCTCCGGCACGGTGACCATCAGGTCGAGGCTGTCGGTGACGCCCTCGGAGTGGGCTATCAGGACGATCAGGTAATCGCCGGCTGCCGCGCCCTCGGGCGGCGTTATCACCGCCTGCGCCTCTTTCTGCTCCTCCCGGCCCACGAACCGGAGGTCCGGAGGAGTGAACTCGACTCGCCATCCCTCCGGCGGCCTGCTGATCAGGTCGATCGTGGAGATTACCTCGTTCCCCGTGTTCGCAACTAAGAGGTTGAACGCGGTCGCCTGGCCGGGGACGGCCTCCGCCGTGAGTCTGCCGGTCTGAGGAACGATCTGAAGTTCCGTGCTCCCGACGATGTCTACCTGGAACACAGCGGACAGGGGGCGGTCGCCCCCTGTGGCCGTGAACTCTATCCCGTATTGGCCGGGGGTCTCGTCGCGGACGGGCCTGACCCTTACGACGATCGTCTCCGAGCTGCCTGCCTCCAGGCTGAGGGAGGTAATCTTCTTTTCCTGCGCGTCCTGGCTGCCGAACGCAGGCACGAACTCAAGCGCCCAGCTTTCGGGGGCCTTGCCGTCGAGGTCCAGGTCGACGGCCTCTTCAGTGCCGTTCTTCACCGAGACGTTGAACTCGAAGTCGCTGTCGGCTGCGCCGCTGAGGGACGAGTACCGGGGCGCGGTCATCTCCAGTATCCCGGGCAGCGCCTCGGCCGGGTCCTCCGATTCGGGAGGCCTTACGGTCATCACGATCTCTCGCAGCTTCTCGAAGGAGCCGTCGGCAGCGGCGGCCCGCAGTACCCACTTGTGGTCCCCCGGGACGGCGTCGTCGGGGACCTTGAACTCCAAAGGCATCGAACGCTCGTCGGACGGGCCCAGCGAAACGCCAATGACCGGGTAGTTGGTCAGAGCGCCGCGTATCCCCACTTCCCAATCCGCGCCAGGGGTTTCAACGAATTCTAAGGAGAGCGCGACCGCCGCCCCTCCATTGTTCTCCACGGTCAGGTTTATCAGCAAATCGGCTCCGGGCTTGGTGACGACGTGATGCCACTTGGGCTGAACGACGACGTCTTCCCCCGCGTCGGCCGCAACGGGTACGTGGGCGGCGGTCAGGGCGGCCAGTGCCAGCAGGACGGCTGCCGCGAGGCGCTGGGCAGGGGTGGCGAGCCTGTGCATGGACGCCTACCTCTTGCCCAGCCGGATGAACAGGCTCGTCAGTCCGCCGAGCACGAGGACCACCAGCGCCGCCCCCACCCATCGCCAGACGGTGGACTGGGTAACGGTCACGACGAGTTCCATCCTGTCGCCGGCTGCGCCGGAGAGGGCCACGATGGAGACCCCATATTCTCCCGGTACGGCGTTGCCGGGCGGCTCCAACTGCGCGATGACCTCCTGCGTGACACCCGCCTCCACGGTATCGACCACAGGGGGCTCGAAGGCGACTTCCCAGCCGCTTGGAGCCTGGCTGATCAGGCTCACGGCGGTGAGTGGTATGGTCCCGGAGTTGGTGACGAGTATGGTTATAGGCGTCCGGCGTCCGGCGGCCGCTCTTGCATTGAGCCGACCGGCCGGCGCGTTCACCGACAGCTCGTTCCTGCCGGTAAGCACCACCTCCAAAGGTGTCGTTAGGGCCGTATTCGGGCCGTTCACCAAGAACTGCACCTCGTACCGCCCCGGTAAGGCCCCTGCCGGCGGCTCCACGTCTACGGTAACCGTCTCGCCGCCCCCCGGTGTGATGCTCACCGAAGTAATGCGCCTTCCTTCCGCGAACGCAGGCCTGGAGCTGACCGTCCATTCGGGGGGGGCTATGGATCCCAGGTCGAGGTTGACGGGATCCAGGGTTCTGTTGCGGATGACGACGTTGAAGGCGAACTCGCCATCGTTGGGGCCCGTAAGCGAGGTGTACCTGGGCTCCTCCAACTCGACTGCACCGGGCCCTTTCGGCTCGATCGCAGTCGGCGGGACCACTGTAGTCGTGATGGAGAGCGTGGTCTCGAACCCGTCGTCGGAGGATGCCCTCAAGGTGATCCGGTAGTCCCCCGGCTCGGCGTCTTCAGGGATGTTGATCTCGAGGGTCAGGTTCCGCTCTTCCTCCTTGACCAACGAGATGCCCCGGATCTCGTACGAAGTGGGGTTCCCCTTGAATTCGACGTTCCAGCCGGGCGGCGTCTCTACGAAATCCACCGAGAACTCGATGGGCGCCGCGCCGGTGTTCTCCGACTCAATGATGACGACAGCCTGTTCGCCGGGCTTGCTGATTACGTGGAACCATTGCGGGACTAGGCTCAGCGGGCTATCCGGCTCCGCAGCAACTATCCCTGATGCCGCGTGCGCCATCGCCCACAAGGCAGCGAGTAGGAGTATCGCCCTGACTGCGTTCGCCCTCATCTGTCAAACCCTATTCAGCCGAAGGGTTGCCGGCTGTCCGGTTGAAATTCCGTTCCATTATCTCAGGTGCCCCCGACCGTCGACTATCTAATTATAGCGCGAGCGCGTCACCTGCCAAGGGGCTGCCGGTCCAGCTATCTTTTCGACCTGCTCTCTCCCCTGGTACTAAGGCCCGGTAGCCTCAAACAACGTTACTCCGACTTATGGAAACTGGGCGCTAGGTATCAGCATCCTGCTCAGGCTCGGGGTCACGCCCGGACGCGAACGCCTTTAGGGTCGTAGGGCGGGCGCAGGTGAAGGGTCGCTGGGACCCTTTCCGAAAGCACCTCTATCTCGTAGCTGCCTGAACGGAGGTATTTGGTGGTCACCCGGGAGCGTCCGGGGGCGTGTACGTGGGCGATACCGACCGACCGGCCAAGGGTATGGCCAAACGTCCCGGAGCTCGTCCGCCCTATCAACTCGCCGTCGCGGTATATGGGTTCTTCCCCCAGCAGTACGGGCTCGGGGTCATCCAGGGTGAATATCGTTAGGCGTTTGCTTACGCCGGTCTCTCGTTGGCGGAGCAGGGCCTCTCTGCCGATGAAATCGGCGTCCTTTTCGAAGGCGACGGCGAATCCCAAGCCGGCCTCGATGGGGGTCTCCTGGTCCGTTATGTCCGACCCCCATGCCCGGTAGCCCCGCTCCAGCCTGAGCGAATCCATGGCATGGAATCCGGCGTTGCCGAGTCCAACGCGCCGGCCGGCTCCCCGGATGGAATCGTATACGGTCAGGGCGAACTCCGTGGGTATATAGATCTCCCAGCCCAGCTCCCCCACGTAGGTGATGCGAGTGGCCCGCACGGGCGCATAGCCAACTTCGATCTCGCGCGACGACATGAAGGGGAAGGCGTCATTGGACAGGTCCGCGCCGGTGACGTGAGATAACAATTGTCTCGACTGCGGCCCCATGACGCCAAGGACGGCATACGCCGAGGTTACGTCCGTAAGGACTGCGTGCGCTCCCTCAGGGGTGTTTCTCGTGATCCAATCGAAGTCGCGTGTGCCTGAGCCGCCGGAGGTGACGATGAGGAATCTGTCCTCCGCGAGGCGGGTAATGGTCAAGTCGGTCTCTATGCCGCCCCGTTCGTTGAGCATGGCGGTGTAGACCACGCGCCCATTCGGCACGCCTACGTCGTTGCTGCACAGGCGTTGTAGCACCGCCTCCGAGTCACGGCCCTGCATGAGGAACTTGGCAAAGGACGTCTGGTCGAACAGCCCGACACGCTCGCGGACGGCTTTGTGTTCCTGGCAGGAGTAGGGGAACCAGTTTTGCCGCCGGAAGGAATACCCATACCTCGGCTCGACCCCCTCCGGGGCGAACCAGTACGGGCGCTCCCACCCGGCGCTAACGCCGAAGCACGCCCCCTGCAGCGTGAGCCGGTCGTGCAGCGGCGAGCGCCGGACAGGGCGGGCCGTCTCAGGCTGTAGGTGAGGCCAGTGCATTCCGTAGATCAGGCCGACCGCCTCCACCGTGCGGTCGTGAAGGAACCGAGAGCCGTTGTTGAAACGGTGGAAGCGCCGAATGTCCACCTCGGCGAGATCCATGCTGGGATACCCTTGCGCGATCCACTCGGCCATCGCCCTGCCTACGCCCGCCGCGCCGGCGATTCCCGTGGAATTCATGCCGGCGGCGACCCAGAAGTTGCGCACCTCGGGCGACTCGCCCATCAGGTATCTGTTGTCAGGGGTGAAGCTCTCGGCGCTGACGTAGAATCGGTCGATCCCGGCCTCCTCCATGGCAGGCGCCCGGCGGATCGCGTGCTCCCAGAAGACCTTGAAGTGGTCCCAGTCGGGGTCGAGCAGGGCGAAGTTGTAATCTTTGGGGATCCCGTCCATGCCCCAGGGCTTGGCCACGGACTCGAACCCGCCCATCAGCATCGCGCCCTCTTCCTCTTTATCGCGGCGGAAGTATATCTGGCTGTCGGGGTCTCTCAGCGAGGGCATGTCACGGGGGATGCCCATGGGGTTGGTGATCAGGTACATGTGCTCGGCCGCGTGGAGCGGAACGCTGACGCCGCAGAGAGCGCCTATCTCGCGCGCCCACATGCCCCCGCAGTTGACGACGACCTCGCACTCGACGTTCCCCTGATCGGTCCTGACCCCGGTGACCGCGCCGCCGAGGGTATCCACGCCCGTCACCCTGACGTGCTCGATGATGGTTGCCCCTCCGCGTCTCGCGCCCTCTGCCATTGCGAGCGTGGTCTTGTCTGGGAGGCATTGGCCGTCCCCGGGGATGAACAGAGCGCCCTCCAGCCCGTCGGTATTCAGCAGAGGCCATTTGTCCGCTGCCTCTCGAAGGCTGATCTCGGCCATTTCGACGCCGAAGGCGCGGCTCATGGACATGATCCGCTTGAGTTCGTCGGCCCTCCCCTTGGAGCCGGCGACGGCGATGCTGCCGGACTGCCTGAATCCGGTGGGCAAGCCGGTCTCGTCCTCGAGGGTCCCGTAGAGCTCGACGCCGTACTTGGCGATCTCTATGAGGGTCTTAGTGGTCCTGAACTGCGTTACCAGTCCGGCTGCGTGCCAGGTCGTACCGCTCGTGACCTCGTGGCGCTCCAGGACTACGACGTCCTTCCATCCCAGTTTGGTCAGGTGGTAGGCGATACTGCATCCCACTATACCGCCGCCGATGATTACGACGCGGGCCCTATCCGGCAGCCTGTTTGCCATTGCTCTACCTCATCACGTGATTCATGGAGTTCTGACATAATTACACGGCAGCGACAGCGATGCAATTGGGAGGCATGGCAATGAGAGACCGCCAGTACTGGCTGTTCAAGTCAGAACCAAGCAGCTACTCGTTCTCGGACCTGATGGGCGAGACGGACCGAACGGCAGAATGGGACGGCGTGCGCAACTACCAGGCGCGCAATTTCCTGCGCGACGACGTGAAGGTGGGAGACGGGGTGCTCTTCTACCATTCCAACGTCAAGCCGCCGGCGGTCGTGGGCATGGCGGTCGTGGTGCGCGAGGGGTACCCGGACGATACGGCTTGGGACCCTGATTCGGACCATCCCGACCCGAAGAGCACGCCGGACAAGCCTATCTGGTTCATGGTGGACGTCAAAGGCGAGGCCGCGCTTGCGAAAGAGGTAACGCTGCCGGAGATCAAGGCGACCCCGGCGCTCCGGGAGATGTCACTGTTCAGGCGGCCCAGGATCTCCATCCATCCCGTAACCAAGGCCGAGTGGGACCTGATCCTGGAGATGGGGCAGGCCTAGCAGGCTGCGGAAAAACACGGGGCGCAGCCTCTGCCGGGGGTCTGAGGTCCCGCCCTGAGCTGCCGAAGGGGTGGACCGCAGATATGAATCTGGTCCTATGTTCCGATCTCCCAGCTATCTAGATATTTCTGCTGCTCACCGCTAAGCCGGTCTATGGCGATCCCCATCGACCTCAGCTTCAACCGGCCTATCTCCCGGTCGATGTCCCCGGGCACCGGGTGCACCTTGCGCTCCAAGTTATGGCCGTGCTGAACCAGGTACTCCGCCGACAGGGCCTGATTGGCAAAGCTCATGTCCATCACTGCCGACGGGTGCCCCTCCGCCGCCGCCAGGTTGATCAACCGCCCCTCCCCCAACAGGTAGATGCGGCGCGAGTCCTCCATCACGTACTCCTCGACGTGCGGGCGCACCCTCTGCTTGGTCTCGGACATCTCCTCCATGCTCTCGATATCGACCTCCACGTTGAAGTGGCCGCCGTTGGCAAGGATCGCACCGTCCTTCATCACCTCGACGTGCTCGCCGCCAATGGTCTTGAGCCCTCCTGTCAACGTGATGAAGATGTCGCCGACCTTGGCGGCCTCGATCATTGGCATGACCTGGTGTCCGTCCATGGCCGCCTCGAGAGCCCTGATCGGGTCCACCTCGGTAACGATCGTGTGGGCGCCCAGGCCGCGGGCCCGCAGGGCTACGCCGCGCCCACACCAGCCGTAGCCGCAGATGACGACCCGCTTGCCCGCCCATAGGACGTTCGTCGCCCGCGTGATGCCGTCGATGGCGCTCTGGCCGGTGCCGTAGCGGTTGTCGAAGAAGTGCTTGGTGTCCGCGTCGTTGACTGCGACGATCGGGTACCCCAGCTTCCCTTGCTCCGCCAGGCTGTTCAGCCGGATGACGCCCGTGGTCGTCTCCTCCGTACCTCCCAGCACCCCCTCCAGCAGCTCGGAGCGGGCCGTGTGCAGTGTGGCGACCAAGTCGGCGCCGTCGTCCATAGTGATGTTGGGACGGCCATCGAGCGCCGCGTTGATGTGCTGGTAGTACGTCTCGTTGCTCTCGCCATTCACGGCGTAGACTGCGATGCCGTACTCGGCGGCCAGAGCCGCCGCCGTATCGTCCTGGGTGCTGAGCGGGTTGCTGGCGCACAGGGACACCTCGGCCCCACCGTCCCGCAGCGCCAGCGCCAGGTTGGCTGTCTCAGTCGTGACGTGCAGGCACGCGGCTATGCGCATCCCCTCCAGCGGGCGCTCGCGGGAGAACCTCTCGCGTATGTGCCGCACCACCGGCATCTCCCGCGCCGCCCACTCTATCCGCCTCACCCCGTCACCGGCGAGACTCAGGTCTCTGACGTCTCCCCTGTATGTATCGGTTGTCAATTTCCTACCTCCAATGCGCGGCGGCCGTCCGCGTTGCGTCTTATCAGTCTAGCACGCGACTAAGATGTCCCGCTTGCCTATGAGAATAGAGTAGTGTTCAGACTTGGTGAGGTCCTTTTCGACTGGCGTAGCCCCCCGATAGAGCAGACGTCTTTGATCCCCGCCCGCCCCTTGGTAACCGGGGGCACGGCCCCCAGACCCCCGCCGTAGGGGAAGAACCTCTCTGGACTTCCCCTTTCGGGTCTCACGGAGACTGAACAGTTTCGAATAGAAGGCCCGCCTTCCTGCGGAAGCGGGAAGCCAATTCCCTACCCGTCACCCCCGGCCCACGCCGGGAGCGATGGAGCAGACCATATCAGGGGGCGTTGCGCATCGGCAGACGCTCGCCGCAGCCGAGCGGCGGGAGCGTGGTTAGGTCTGTAAGCGTCCTGAGCCGCTCCTCGATGTCGCCGCCGGTCAGGGCGGCAATCCCATCGAGGCTGAATCTCTCTACCGCGAACGATCCCATTACCGAGCCCACGGCGGCGGCCCTTCGGAACGCCGCGTGACCAAGGTCGCCTGACGCCGCCAGGTAGCCCATGAAGCCGCCGGCGAAGGAGTCGCCCGCGCCTGTCGGGTCGACCACGGTATCCAGCGGGAGCGCCGGCGCGGCGAATAGCGAACCGCCGTGGAGCAGCAACGCCCCGTGCTCGCCCCGCTTCACCACGACCGCAGTTGGCCCCATCTCCATGACCGACCTTGCCGCTCTGACGAGGTTCGACTCCCCTGTAAGCTCTCGGGCCTCGCCCTCGTCCACGAATAGGACGTCGACCTGCTCAATGACCCGGCGCAGGGCGTCGCCCTTGCCTTCTATCCAGAAATTCATCGTATCCAGCGCAACGAGCTTGGGCCGGACCTCCATCTGTTCCAAGACCGAGATCTGTAGCTCGGGGTCGATGTTGGCCAGGAAGACGTAGGGTTGGCTGCGGTCTCGATGGCTCAGCACCGGATTGAAGTCGGCGAAGACGTTTAGCTGTGTGTCCAGCGTGCGCCGTGTGTTGACGTCCTCAGTCCCGTATACGCCGGACCAACGAAAGGTCCTGCCTGCGCGGCGCTCGAGGCCGGCGGTGTCCACGCCGTGGGACACTATCAACTCCAGGTCTTCCGGCCTGAAGTCATCCCCAACGACGGCTACGATGCCGACGCGGGTGAAGTAGCTGCTCGCGACCGAGGAGTACGCAGCCGACCCCCCCAGGGCATCTTTCCGGCTACCGGCTCCGGTCTCGACCGAATCGTACGCAACGGATCCGACTACCAACAGCGACATATTCGCGCCCGGCCCGGTTACGGGTCCGTTCCGTAACTGGTTGGGAACCCCTTCTCTACCCAGGCCGGAGTACCGTCCTCGATGTTGAAGAGCCGCTCCGTGTCGATGCCCATTGCCGCCGCCATCTCGCAGGCCAGACCGCTGCGTACGCCCTGAGCGCAGACGAACAGGAGCTTCTTGTCGTCCGGCAGCTCGTCGATGCGGGCGAGCACGTCATCTACCGGTATGAACACCGCGTCCTTCACGTGCCCGGCGTGGTATTCGTCCGGCCTGCGAACGTCTATGAACGCTACGTTCTCCTGTCCGTGCATCTCCGCTGCTTCCGCAACAGTGAGCCTGTGGTAGGGCTCACCCGGTTCTTTTCGCGGCATGTCGTCCCCCTCTAACTC
The DNA here is from genome assembly GCA_958296245.1 of uncultured Dehalococcoidia bacterium. GTDB lineage: Bacteria > Chloroflexota > Dehalococcoidia > Lucifugimonadales. Next base: position 2,508,954 of record OY282458.1, on the reverse strand, counting down.
TACTCTTTTGGAATCTCCATGTACCCGCCCAAGAGCGGCGACAGCCTCGCCTTAACTGCGTCGTCCGCCGCGTCCGGGCTTGTCACGATAGCGTTGCTCAGAGCTGTCCCACATTGACAGCCGCGGATCGGCGGCATCGTCTGGACCAGGCCGCGGGCCACGTTCTGCGCCGCCGCCGCGCCCTTCTGAAGGTTGGCTACCACCATGTCGACCGTCACGTCGTCCTCGGCTTCGTGCCAGCAGTCGTAATCGGCCACCAGGGCCAGGGTCGCGTAGCACATCTCCGCCTCGCGGGCCAGCCTTGCCTCCGGCATCGCCGTCATCCCGATGATGCTGGCTCCCCACGACCTGTACAGCTCCGACTCGGCCCGCGTGGAAAACTGAGGCCCCTCTATGGCGACGTAGGTCCCGCCGTCGTGGGCGTTGACCCCCTGCCGGCGGGCGGTACGGAGCAGGGAGGCGCTGAGGTCGGGGCAGAAGGGGTCGGCGAGCCCGACGTGTACGGCGATACCCTCGTCGAAGAAGGTGTCGGCCCGCCCCTTCGTCCGGTCGATTATCTGATCGGGAACGACCATGTCCAGCGGGCGGATACCCTCTCTGAGGCTGCCGACCGCGCTGATCGATACGATGCGCTCGACGCCCAGCGTCTTGAGCGCGTAGATGTTCGCGCGGGCAGGCACCGCGCCCGGCGGGAGTCTGTGCCCCTTGCCGTGGCGCGGCAGGAAGGCCACACGGGCGCCGGACAGCGTTCCGATCACGACGTCGCCGCTGGGGGCGCCGAAGGGCGTGACCGTCGATACCTGTTCGACGTTGCTGAGCCCCTCCATCTCGTACAGGCCGGAGCCGCCGATTAACGCAACCGCTGCCTCAGGCATGGGAATGCTCCATCATCCTGGCGAGACCCCGGGACGCCGGCCCGCCTCTAGCTACGCCGTTCTCGGTGACGATGGCGTTGACGTATTCGCCCGGAGTGACGTCGAACGCCATGTTCAGCACGGATACCCCCTCCGCGACGATTCTGACCCCGGCGACGTGGGTCACTTCGTGGTCGGGGCGCTCTTCTATGGGGATCGCGTTGCCGTTGGGCAGGTCGAGGTCGACCGTGCTCGTGGGGGCCGCGACGTAGAAGGGCACGTGGTGTTCCCTGGCCAGGACTGCCAGGGTGTACGTGCCGATCTTGTTGGCGACGTCGCCGTTGGCCGCTATCCGGTCGGCGCCAACGACGACGGCGGTTACGCATCCACGGCGCATCAGGGATCCCGCCGCGGAGTCGGGCAAGACCGTGGCGTCAACGCCGGCCCGCGCCAGTTCCCACGCGGTCAGTCTGGCGCCCTGCAGCAACGGCCTGGTCTCGGTGGCGTATACGCGGGCCAACTTGCCCTGGCTCCAAGCGGTTGTGATCACGCCCAGAGCGGTCCCCCCGCCTCCGGTCGCCAGGGATCCAGTGTTGCAGTGAGTGAGCACGGAGGCCTCGGTAGGGAGAAGCTCGGCGCCAAGGCGGCCTATCGCCGCGTTGGCGTCCTGATCTTCGGCTTGGATCCGCTGCGCCTCCGCGACCAGGGCGTCGGCTGCGGCCTCGGGGCGGGATGCGTGCTCGGCGGCTACGTTCATCATGCGCCTAACGGCCCAGTCCAGGTTTGCGCCGGTTGGCCGCGCGCGGCGGATCTGGTCGGCGGCAGTTCGGAGCCTCCGCGCCAGGCGTCCCGGCTCCGCCGAGTACTCCAGGGCAGCCAGCGCGACCCCGTAAGCTCCCGCGACTCCAATGCACGGCGCACCCCTGATCCGCATGTTCTGGATAGCGTCTATCACCGCCCCGTAGTCCGTCAGCTCCAACCAGACCTCCTCCCCGGGAAGGAGTGTCTGGTCTAGGACCAGTACGGACCTGCCGCGCCAGCGGATGGGCGTGAGCGGCGGGGCTTCGGTCGCCATCAGCGCAGCTCCGCCACCGTGAAGATCACCTGAAAGGGCTTGCAGAAGATGACGACCGAGTTGAACACTGCCGGGTCGGCCCCGTCCGGGAACGGGTAGTTCTGGTTGCCGATATTCCCCTTCAGCTTGCCCAGCTCGATATATCCTTCCTGCCGGACGTCTGCGCTGTTCCCCGGCTGCTCGTTTGGCGTAACGATGACGCGAAGGTCGGGACCGTTGGTGACCTTCAGGTCCTCCAGGCGAAGGACGACCTCCCCTTCGGGCAATCGGTACACTGTCGCCGCGCCCGATCCCTTGTGGAAGGAGTCGGCGTCTCGGAACCGGCCCGACTTCAAGGCCGCGGCCTCGGCCATCGGCTCGCCCATCGGCTCCGTCATCTCCGAGTCGACCTTGGCCATGGTGCTCATTGCGCCTTCGATCTCCTTCATCGTCATGTCGTCTGGGACAGTTGCACCGGAGGCAAACGGGAACTCCTCCTCAACCGTCCTGTCGATGAAGAGCGGCGACACCAGCCACCATGCGGCTCCCAGCACGGGAATCAGCACCACTACTACTATGCCGATCCAGACCCGTTTGTTGCTTAGAAAGGCCATGCCTACACCTCAATTTCCGCTCCGGCTACGAGATGCGCCCGAACTCCGGCAGGGGTCCCACCAATGGACCCGCGTAGCTGTAGAAGGAATCATCGATCGAGTAGTCGTTCGCGTTGAGGAAACTCTGGGGCATGGATTTCACCGCCCCGGCAACGTCTTCGAGGGGCGCCAAGCCGGTGGAGCATCGATATTCAGGCTCCGGCTCCCTAACGAGCGTCACCATCTGGCTGTTTGCGCCCTCGAGGGCGCGGCGCACTGCCGCCCGGCCTACCATCTCCGCCTCCTGGGCATCGCTCCGTGATGTCGATGCTACCATAGAGCGTTGGATAGTCCCAGGCTTTTCATACCGGACGCGGACCTTCAGCGCGGACCCGGCCGCCGCAGAGAGGTACCGCCCCGCCCCTTCGTGGTACTCGTGGCCGAAATCGTCGACGTACAGGGGATTCCCCTGCCGACCCAAGACGCCTTCGGCCCCACGCGCTCTCTCGGAGACGACCGCCACCGCGAAGCCGTAGCGCCGGTACGCGGCCTCGACCAGCTCCACGAAGCGGTCCGTGTCCACCGGGACCTCTGGCACGCACACGACGTGCGGCGCGTCGCGATCCTCGCGTTTTCCCAGCACCGAGGCGGCCGCAAGCCATCCCGCGTCCCGTCCCATGACCTCGATCACCGCGACCGGCGCGGCGCGCCCCATCGCCTCCGCGTCTTTACCTGCCCCCATGGCCGCCATCGCGACGAAGCGCGCCGCGCTGCCATAGCCGGGCGTGTGGTCGGTGCGCGCCAGATCGTTGTCGATCGTCTTGGGCACGTTGATAACCGTCAACGGTGTTCCCGCGGCGCGTGCCTGCATGGCCATGAAATGGCCCGTCTCCGCCGAATCGTTGCCTCCGATGATGAAGCAGAAGCTGATGGACAGCCTCGACAGGGTGTCCATCAGGGCCGGGACGTCCTCTTCCCGGAGCATCCGGCGCGACGACCCCAGGGCCGCCCCGGGGGTACGCGCAATCCGCAGGAGCCCGCTGCCGGAGAGACCCGACAGCCGAACTACGTTACGGGCCAGCAGCCCTTCCAGACCGTGAACGGCCCCGTAGATCGTCCCGAAGCCCCCGCGCGCCGCCGCCTCGTCCAAGATGCCGTACAGGCTCCGATTCCAAACGGCGGTGCTCCCGCCGGACTGCATTACCAGGACGTTGGCATCCATAGCCATCGCCGCCCCGCTCGGCTCAGTAGACTATCGCGGCCACGAGGGCCGCTGCGGCCATGACGGCCAGGGCCGCTGCCGTCATGGCCGCGCTCTCGATCCCCACGGCTCCGGCGTAGAGCAGCGGGAAATCGACGACCACAGCCGCCAACACCACCTGCCGCAGGACGGCCTTGTTGATGCCCTTCATCTTGCCTCGAAGAGCCTGGTAAGGATCAGCGCCTGTATGCCAACGACGAGCACGATACCCAAGCAGTACGGGATTGTCCGCCGCATAACCTGAGACTCCTGGCCCGATAGCCCAACGACGGCTGACCCCACTAGCACCTTGGCAGGCGCGATGGCCGACCCTAGCGAGCCGCCGATCGATTGGGTGCCGGCTACCGTCACGGTGCTAATTCCCAGCGCTGCCGCCGTTTCGAACTGGAGGGCGCCGAACATCACGTTGGAGTTGGTGTTGCTCCCGGTCATGACGGTGCCGAGCACGCCAATGTAAGGAGAGAACAGCGGGAAGACATCCCCTGCGCCGTTGGCTATCGTCCTGCCCAGCAGGACGGTCATCCCGGTGTCGGTCATTACGATCGCCATCATGACCATCATGGCGATCCCCACGCTTGCGGGTACGCACTGATCGTAGGTGCTCTTCAGGGCCGCGCCGGTCCCGGCCTTCCAGCGCCCCATCACTACGTAGACCAAATACGTGACGGCCAGAGAGAACATGATCAGCGGGGCCGGGTGCTTCAGGAGCGCTATCCTTGCGTAGCTGTCCTTGCCCTCGACCGCGAAGCCCAAATTCGTCTCGGTGGCCGGGTAGTCCAACCCCCACTGCAGGCCCGCGCTGAGCTCCCTTATCATCGGTATCTGCGCCAACACGCTCAGGAAGAGTATCAGGTAGTAGGGAAGGAATGCGAGGTGAAAGCCGGGTCCTTCGTGAACGCCCGCCACGCTGTCTTCTCGCTCCGGCTGCTGCTCCGCGCCCTTGCTCAGGAGAGGCGTCCGGCTGAGCAGCCATCCCGCCGCGCCCCCCACAAGGCCCGAAACGATTGAGGCGATCTGGGGAGCGCCTATGACCGTCATGATCCAGACGGTGAGTCCCATGGCGGCGCCGGCTGTCACGATGAGTAACGCCCCCCGCCGAACCGATGCCATACCCCCCTGAAGGTGGGCCACTGCGAACCCCGAAATCACGATGGGCAGGATGAAGAGGAGGGCCAAGTGAGGCCCTATCTCTTCTCCGGGGATGCCCGTTACGAGCTGGATCGTGTAGTACGACGACCCCAGAGAGCCAAAGGTTACGGCCCAAGCATGGCCCACTAGGACGATGGCTGCCGCCCGCGCCGGCGCAAAGCCCATGAAGATCATGAGCGGGGCCACCACGGCCACCGGGACTCCGAAGCCGGCGACGCCCTGCATGAAGCCGGAGAACGACCAGCCGATCACCAGCGCCTGCGCCAACGGGTCCCTCACTAGGCGCGTCATCGTCGAGCCGATGATCGCAATGCCCCCCAGGCGGTCTATGACGTTGTAGAGCAACACGGACGTCCAGATGATGGACAGGACGAACAGGGTGAGGCTGAGGCCCTTGGCGCTTGCGATCCCCAGAAGAGCCGCGTCGGCGCCGAAGAAGAGGACGGCTATCGACCCGGCGGCCAGCCAAGACACTGCCCCGGCCTTGGGAGCGCCCCACTTGAGCATCAAGATCGTGGCCATCAATGCCAGGATCGGCAGGAATGCCAGCGCGGCGTTGACCAGGTTGAGCTCCGGCCCGTCAGGCATTACGCCGCCTTCTCGGCTCGGGCGCGCCCTCCGACGCGCTGGCGGGATTCAAGAGGCCGCCGTGCCGCTGTCCACGAAGCGGCGGGGCTCGAAAGGGGTGATTGACATACCGGCTTCGCCCGTGATGATCAGGTTGGCGGTGATCCGCCCCATCGCCGGGCCCAACACTATCCCGGAGCGCCCCGCGCCGGTGGCGACGTGGACCCCGTCCCAGCCGGGCGCCTCGCCCAGCACCGGGAGGCCGTCAGCCGACAGAGGCCTGAGGCACGCGGTCTGACGTACCAACTGCGTCTCCGTCAGGGACGGAAACATCTTCAGCAAGGAGGCCATGATCCGGCTCCTGCCCTCCGAGGTTGGGGTCTCATCGAACCCGGCCTCTTCCTCTGTGGTGCCCGCCCACAGGAGGCCGTCCGGCTTTGTCGTGGCGTAATTGCCATCCCAGCCGATGGAGCATCGCACAGGCGGCCCAGGCGCCCATAGCCGCAGAATCTGGCCCTTCAGGGGGCGGACTGGAATGGGAACGCCCAGCCAGGACGACGCCCCACCCCCCCACGGCCCCATTGCCAGCACCACGCTGCCGCACGCCAGGCTCCTCCCGTCTGTGCTGATGCGGTATCCGTTCCCCTCCCGACTCACGCCGTGGACTCGGCCGCGTCGTATCTCCGCACCGGAGCGCATGGCCGCCTGCGCCATGGCGAGGACAAGCCTGTAGGGATCCACGTCGGCTGTGCCCCCAACGTGGACTCCTCCCAATGCTGCGTCAGAAATCCGGGGATCTATCTCCTTTAGTGCGCGGGGGTCTGCCCAGGACATGGAGTAGCCGCCTTGCCCCTGCTTCGACGGCAACGCCGCTCTGGCCGCTTCGGCCTCATCCTCGTCGAACACCAGGGAAAGGCTCGAACGCGGTCTGTACTCGGTATTGATGCCCGTCTGTTCCGGCAGCTCTTCCGCAAGCTGTCGGTGCAGACGCATACCCTCGGACGCTAGGTCGAAGGCAGCCCCTCCGACGGCGGACGAACCGTGCGACCCAAGGCCTCCGTATGCGAACCCCGAAGCATGGCTGCCCACCGAGTCCTTTTCGATCAGGACCGTGCTGACGCCCTCCTTGGTCAGGTAGAGGGCAGTCGAGACCCCCGTGATCCCCCCCCCAACCACCACGACGTCGGAAGACTCGACCATAGCGCGCTTGCTCCTGTTGGCCCAGCGTGAAGCGGCCCCGCTCGCGGTACAATGATACCATCGCAACCCCACCCTGCATCGAGCGGCAGACCGTCAAGGCGCGCAGCGGGAAGAAGACTGTTCAGCCCCTGTGAGGCCTGAAGGGGGAAGTCCAGAGAGATTCTCAGGGGTCTGGGGGCTACGCCAGTCGAAAAAGACCTCACGAAGTCTGAACAGTTACGGGGGAAGACGAGCCGGGCAGCCTTAGCCCTATCGCCAGAGGGCGCGCCCTAACGCCCCGCCGCGGCCTCGTAGTCCTCCGGGGTGTTCAGGTCCAGGTGTACCACGGGGTCGTCCATCTCGACCCTCTGCACCTCGTCGCGGTGGGCTTCGTATACCTCACGGACGCCCTGCCGCCCCTCCGAGATATGCGCCAACTCTGGGAGCAGGGCCGCGGCAAACACCACCGGATGCCCACCGCGCCCACGGTGTCGCGGCGCGGTGATCGCGGCGCCGCCGCAGGCGTGGGCCTTCAGCGCCGCTCTGATTATCTCCGGCGGTCTGGGCTGGTCCACCCCCAGCAGCAGCAGCGTGTCGGTCTTGGGGTCCAGCGCCGCCAGTCCTGCCTTGATCGAGCTGGTGCGCCCGGTCCTGTACCCCGGATTGAGCACGCGCCTCACACCGGGGCCCGCCGCGTGGGGCGCTACCTGCTCGTGTACGTGCCCCAGCACCGCCACCACCTCGTCGACGCCTCCCTGCAGCAGGCTGTCTATCTGGTAGCGTATCAGCGTCGAGCCGCGCCAGGGCAGCAGGGGCTTGGGTCGGGTCATGCGGGTCGATTCCCCCGCCGCCGTGAGTATCGCGGAGACGAAGACCAACCCCGGAATCAATGGCCGCCCGCGACGGGCGCCCTTACGATCATGGTGCCGCCCATGAGGGAACCGCGTGCGGCGGCGGTCACAGAGTCTGAGCCGGCGCCTCGGCCGAGGCAGCCGCGGTTGCCCTTTCGCCTGCTACCTTATCGCGGAGCCGTTCGACGCGCCACTCCTCCAACTTCATGGGGAGTCCGGTGCCCCCCAGCCGGAACATCAGTATCTCTGCCATGATGCTGACCGCGATCTCCTCCGGCGTCCGGGCGTGAACGTCCAGCCCGACCGGCGATCTGATCTCTTTGACGCGCTCTATGGGGATGCCGCTGCGCATCAGGTCCTCGTATATGAGGACGGTCTTGCGCTTGCTGCCCAGCAGGCCGACGTAGCGGGCCGGCGTGGCGACCGCCGCCTCCAGGGCCACGTTGTCGTAACGGTGGCCGCGCGTGGCGATGATGATGAACGTGTTGGCGTTGATCGGCAGCGTCGGCAGCGCCGCCTCGGGCTTTGCCGCCGCGATCCTCTCGGCCTCGGGAAACCGCTCGGCGTTGGCGAACTCTTCCCTGTCGTCGGTGACGTAGACGAGGAACCCCAGGCTCTTGGCCAGCGGCGCTATCGCCTTGGACACGTGCCCGCCTCCGCACAGGACGAGTTGAGGTGGCGTCGTATACGCCTCGACGAAGTACTCCGCGCCGTCCGCTGCGGTGACGTAGTCGCTGCGCCCGTGGGCCATCAACCCACGCGCCTTCTCGACCGCCTCGTCGTCGAGCGCGGCGGAGCCCAGCGTGCCCTCTGTTGGGCCGTACTCGCGGATGAAGAGCTTCTGGCCTGTCGCCTCCGGCGAACCGCCCACCGCGGCCTTGATCAACGTCGCTACTGCAACGCCCGGGCCGCCCTGGTAGGCGCGGTCTATCTCCGTCGCGTAGGTCAGGTATTCGCCCGGCGTGTACACCGGGTCTATCAGGAAGTACATAGTCCCCCCGCACACCAGACCGTCTTGGGCCGCGAGCTCCTCGTTGAGCAGATAGTCGCGGTGCTCAGGCGGCCCGCCGCGCTTCATCAACTCGTTCGCCGCGAACCAGATGTCCCCCTCCACGCAGCCGCCACCCAGGGTCCCCACGCCGCTGCCGTCACGGCGCACCAACAGCTTGGCGCCCGGCTTCTGCGGGGTCGATCCCTTCGTGCGCACCACGGTCGCCACGACCAAGGGCTCCCCCTGCTCCAGTTGGTTCACGGCCTCACGGAATACCTCTTCCACCTTCTCCCCTCACGGTGTGAATGCGTCCCCTCTAGCTTACCAGAACCGCCGCCTCAGATGAGGCTACGGCTGACTGCGGCGAGCCATCCTGGAGAAGCATGTCGAAGCGGCTGACCACTTGCTCGAAGGAGTGTTCGTAGGCGTCGAAGTTCTGGTTTTGGGCCCGTTTCTTCTCAACCGCACAGGCGAACAGGGTGGCTCTGCGGTTCAGATTCGTCAAGATAGAGTACGTGCATCCGCACCACTCAGGAAGAAGAGCAGTCGGGCAGGCAAGCACCTGACGGGTTAAGCTAGCAACCCTCCCGACTGACCATATTCTGACCCTATCGGCCCCTTCCTGTCAAGTGCGCCGATGGGTGAAGCTGCCGCCAATCTCCGCCGCATCTTCAACCGCCGTATGGATTCCCGAACGCCTCCACGTGCACCATGTCGGACATGGGTAGGCGGGGAGCGCCTCGGCCCCGGAAGTCATCGCGCCGGTAGCCGAACGGCAGCACCGTGATCAGCTCCATGGTCTCCGGGATATTCAGGATCTCCGAAACCCGCCTGCGCTCGTCCTCCGTCAGCGTGACGAAACAGGTGCCCATGCCCTCCGCCCAGGCCATGATCTCCATCTGCTGCAACGCCCTACCCCCGTCCATCTGGGGTTGGTCTGCGTTCTCCATGACGAGCGCAATCGCCAGCGGCGCCCGGGCGATGAAGGACCCCGTCCGGGCGGTCTCGCCTATCTGGGCCAGCGTCTCGGCGAGGCGGATGACCACCAGTCGCCAAGGCTGCTGATTGCGGGAGCTGGGCGCCCAGCGCGCCGCGCTGAGAATCTTCGCCAACGTCTCGTCGGAGACCGGGTCGGGCTTGAACTCCCGGACCGTACGCCGGCTCCTGAGGCACTCGTAGACGTCCATCTGTCCCTCCTATATGCTTCCGATGCGGCGGCCTCGCTGCGTCCCCCCCTAGGTTACCACGACGGGCCTATTATGAGCCCGGCGCGTGTGCAAGGGCTCTAGATTCTTCGTCGCTGCACTCCTCAGAATGACAGAACAGGGGATGGCGATTCCCTGTTCGCCTCACTGAGTCTGAACGGTTACACGCCGCCGACTCCGTTTGACTCGCCCGGCGGATAGCATATTATCGTCAGAGGCCGAGGGGTCGCGCCCGAGGGGTAGCCGCCCCGAATCGAGCATCTCATCTCAGGGGGTAAGAGCCGATGACTGGAACGAACTATCCGAGTGCGAAGGATCGGATCACCCTTGTACGGGGCGACATCACCAAGCTTGCAGTGGATGCGATCGTCAACGCGGCTAATAACTCGCTGCTCGGCGGTGGCGGCGTCGACGGTGCGATCCACGCAGCCGCCGGACCCGGGCTCCTGGAGGAGTGCAGGGCGGTCGGCGGCTGCCCAACCGGCGAGGCCAGGATTACCGGCGGCTACAACCTGCCTGCGAAACATGTAATCCACACCGTGGGCCCGGTCTGGAATGGCGGCGGCGCGAACGAAGACGCGCTCCTCGCGTCCTGCTACAGGAACTCGATGGAGGCCGCCGCCGGGCGCGGCCTGCGAACCATCGCCTTCCCCTCTATCAGCACAGGGGTTTACCGCTTCCCCAAGGAGCGCGCGGCCAAGATCGCCGTCCGCCAGATCCTCGATAGCCTCGACGCCCACCCGGGCATCGAGAACGTCACGTTCGTATCCTTCTCGGATGGGGACCACGGGATTTACAAGTCGGAGCTGCGGTCGTTGTGTTAGCCTGAGCCGCAGGGCCGCCGAACGTGGGCGGTGGACTTACCCTAGGAGCGGAAGGTGGCGCGAAAACCCAACCCAGCAAAGCGCGCGAGGGCAGCCGAGGTGATGCGGCTGCTGGAGGACGAGTACGGGCCGTTCCACTGGGAGCCGCGTTACGACCCCGCGTCGGAGCTCGTCTACACGATCCTTTCTCAGCACACCTCCGACGTCAACTCCCACCGCGCCTTCAGGAACCTGATGGACACCTTCGGCTCCCTCGAAGCCGTCTCCCGCGCGGAGGTTGCCGAGATCGAGGACGCCATCAAGACGGCCGGTCTGTTTAGAGTCAAGGCGCCGAGGATCAAGGCCGTCTTGGAGCGTGTCAGGGACGAGGTGGGATCCTTCGACCTGTCCTTCTTGGGGGAGATGCCGCTTGACGAGGCCAAGGCCTGGCTGCGCCGACTGGACGGCGTCGGACCCAAGACGGCCGCCATCATCCTTTGCTTCTCGCTGGGAATGCCCGCGATGCCGGTGGACACGCACATCTTCAGGGTGTCCAAGCGGTTGGGACTCATAGGCCCCAAGGTCAACGCCGATCAGGCCCACGACATCCTCGAGCCCATGGTCGAACCCGGGGAGGTATTCGCCTTCCACCTCTACCTGATCAACCACGGGCGCCGTGTGTGCAAGGCTCAGCGCCCCCGGTGCGGCGAGTGTGTAATAGCTGAGGGGTGTCCGTCCAGGCCGGGAGCCCGCCGCGGCGCGGGAAGGAGGGACGGCCCCCGCAGCGCGCGAAACGCCGGCATTTCCCCAGCAGTCTAATTATCAGTCTGGGTGAATTACGTGGAGGGCAGGGGCCTTCTCCTCATATTGGAAGGGAAGCGAGGGGGACAAGGAAGCCAGAAGCGTATTCCCGCATTCTGACCTATAATCGTTACAGGGCCGGCGGCCCAAGGCTGCATCCCCGTGGAGGTCGAAGTGAAGGCTGGCATCATCAACGTCACCGGCTACTCCGGCATGGAGTTGGCGCGCATCCTACACGGACACCCCGAGGTGGAGATAACCTCGGTTACTGGGCGTAGCGCCGCCGGGAAGCGCTTGGGTGAGGCCGTCCCTCATCTCGGCTCCATAGACCTCACCATCACCGAGGAACTAACCGGCAGCGTCGATCTCGTCTTCTCCGCGCTGCCTCATGCCGTCAGCGCGGAGCGACTCGGCCCTGTTCTGGACCAGGGCGTCCGGGCCGTGGACATCAGCGCCGACTTCCGCCTGCGCGACCCGAAAGAGTACCGCGAGTGGTATAAGGTAGACCATCCTTCTCCCCAGCGCCTGGGGGACGCCGCATACGGCCTGCCGGAGCTGTACGCCGCCGAGGTCGCCGGCGCGCAGATCGTGGCTAACCCGGGTTGCTACCCGACGGCTGCGATACTGGCGCTGGTTCCCGCGATCAGCGCCGGACTCGTCGAGACCGACCTGATCGTCGATGCGAAATCGGGAGTATCGGGCGCCGGGCGCGGCAAGTACCCGTACTCCGAAGTCAACGAAAGCGTCTCTGCATACTCCATAGGCGGCCACAGACACCACCCGGAGATCGTACAGACGCTGAGTTCCTACTCTAGGAATGGAGACGTCCGGCTCAGCTTCACACCGCATCTCGTACCGATGACCCGCGGCATACTGGCCACCTGCTACGCGCCTCTGTTGGACGGTTCCACCACCCAAGGCCGGGTGATGGAAGCATACCGCTCATTCTATGAGGACGCCCCGTTCGTCGACGTGGTCGGCGAGCCGCCGATGACCAAGCACACCCTGGGAAGCAACACCTGCATAATCCATCCCGTGATCGACCGTCGTTCGGGCAGGCTCATTGTGGTCGGCTGCCTCGACAATCTGGTAAAGGGAGCAGCGGGCCAGGCCGTCCAGAACATGAACGTGATGTTCGGACTCAGGGAGAGCCAGGGTCTGGAAGGCCTCGCGCTCTATCCGTAGGAGTGTGTACGTAACGATGCCTCAAATGGAAGGATCACCGGTAGTGTCGACGAATACAGTTTGTTTCGAAGGGATCTGTAGGATTTATCGAACGTCAGTTGTCCACCATATACGGCACATATTTCTGGAAAAGTACCCGGACGATTACCTAGTTCGCCTCAAAACTCTGTTCAAGAAGGAGTGGGACGAGATTACAGATAACGCACGGTTGAGGCGTCAGACCGGTGAACTCGGCGCTCAGTTGCGGGATGAGTTTGACATCTTGGGGGTGAACCACTTCTACAACGTATTCGAAAAGTACTTCGAGGACCTGTTCCCTAGTGCCAATAGCATGATCACCAACGAACGTAAACAGCAGAAACAGGCCGTCTTAGGCTGGGCTCGATCAATAAAGAACATGAGGGATCCAGTCATAGGGCATCCGGCGGATGATGATATTAGTATCCCGGACGCACTCTCGATGTTGGATTCCTCTAGAAGAATCTTGAGTTTCATTGATCCATGCGCTGCCGAGCGAGTAGGAAAGCTCTGGGATGGTCTCCGTCAGGGTGAACTAACGTTTATGGTTGAAGATGTAGAAGATATGGACGATGAGAGAGTGGTAGAGGCCAGCACGCTCCCTTCACGGGAGTCAATAGCTCCGCGGTTCGTTGGTAGGCAATCCGAACTGGCTAAGCTGAATGAGTGGTGCAACGATCCGGATTCTCGCGTTTGGATGCTCGCAGGCGATGGTGGCAAGGGTAAAACAGCCATAGCTTACGAATTCGCAGTTGCGACGAAGAATAACCCCCCTGCTTTTCTGGAAATTGTCATTTGGTTAAGTGCCAAGGCTCGACGATTCGAGTTCGGGCGGTCATTCGATATTGAGTCTCCAGACTTCTGGGATCTGCATTCCGTGCTCGACTGCGTATTGCGGGCTTACGGGGAAGTTGATTTCGTTGAGGAAGATACTCGCGCAAAGATTCAACGATGCCTTGAATATCTAAAACTACTGCCGGCCCTCATCATTCTTGATGACGTGGACTCTCTCGAGGGTGAAAATGATGACGTAATCAACTTCTTTACTGAGAGAGTTCACGGCACACCCTCGAAAGTCCTGCTAACTTCTCGTCGAATTCCTTTTGGCATGGGTTCTAGAAGTACGCAAGTCACTGGATTTGAAATAGCGAGTGAGGAAGGTATCAAGTTCATAGACAGTCGGATAGACATCTACGAACTAGACACTGGTCAGTTCAACAAATCAGTCAAGAACCGCATTCTGAAAGCCTGTGATGGGAGTCCATTATTCGTTCAGGACCTTCTAAGACTGTGCGTAGTTGGTGAGACTCCCAACAGTGCGATTAAACTGTGGACAGAGCGACAAGGGGAACCTGCCCGCAAGTATGCTCTACAACGTGAATTCGAGATGCTGTCTGACTCGGCCAAGCGAGTCCTGCTAACCTGTGCATTGTTCCCAGGATCAGTCTCTACGCCGGAAATCGAGGTAGCCGCTGAAGTTTCAAAGGACGAAAGCCACATAGCTATTCAGGAATTGCAACGATTATTTCTGTTACCTAAAACGCCCTTTATCGAGGAAGCACCGAGATTTGGCCTGAACACCAACACCCGTCGGCTAGTAGCGGAGGTTTACGGGAAAACTGACTTAGCTCAACGTATCTCGAGTGTAATCAAAGTCCTTATTGGGCAGGCGAAACCAACTCCAGCTCTTAGAGAACAAATCGGGCAACGTATACGCCAGGCTGTGAGCTTCGTCAAGTTGAAACAGTACACCGAAGCTGAGTCGACTCTCTTAAACGCGATTGGCTCGTACCCTGAGGCCGCTGATTTGCACGGCAGTCTTGGATGGGTCTATAAAGCTTGGCACCGGTATACCGATGCGCGGAGTAGATTTGCCCGAGCGTCGGAGCTTCGATCTTCAAGAGAGGATACGTATTGGCATTGGGCGCAAATGGAGTTAAGGCAATCGGAGTGGACTTCTGCGGCGGAGACTGCTGAACGAGGCCTTGAGACCGTTGATTCATCCGAGCGGCTTTCGTACTTGGCTGGTCAGGCTCGTAGTAGACTCGCTAAAGATCTCTACCAGCAGGCGCACTTTGGGCGTGCGAAACAAGAAGCTCTTCGTGCCGAAACACATCTGAAGGATGCACTTCTCGATATGAACGACCTCGAGAGCGGGCAATTTGAATTTCATAGTCAAGTCCATCGGGCAACAGTGATCAACTACGAGCATCTTGTACGCATTAGTCAATCCGAACAGGATAGCGGAAGTGAAAGTCGGTACATTCGACTATTGGGTGATTCTCTAACGCTCTGGCGAAATGAACATCCTAACGATCCCAATACACTCTCCGAATCGCAACGGCTAGCCTCTCGGTTTCCAAGTCTCACAGCTCGGGCTCGGTGAGGTAGCGCATCTGCTAGGTCAGCTACACTTCCCCTATAATCCTCACTACGTCCCTTGTCGCAGAGCCTCCTCATTCTCTAGAATACCCTGTGGCTGGGGTGCGGAGCCTCGCACGTCGGTTCATGCTTCCGGCTGCTGGCCGAGACCCATCGCGGCCCCATCGTCTAGTGGACTAGGACGGCGGCCTTTCAAGCCGCAAACACGGATTCGAATTCCGTTGGGGCCACCAGTCCAGCCTTTCCCGGAGCGTGATGAGGCAAGGCCAGGAGGGTAGATTGACCTATTTCGACGACGTTGCCCGGTACAACCAGGAGCGCTGGGAGGAGCTCGCCGTTCAGGGCTTGGAGTACACCAGACCCACCCTGGACCTGGACGCCGAGTCGTCGCTTGCAATGGTGGACCCTCAGGGGGTCGCCGGAGACGTCGCAGGTAAGGACGTGCTGTGTCTGGCCGGCGCGGGTGGGCAGCAGTCGGCCGCCTTTGGGATCTTGGGCGCGGCGGTGACGGTGCTCGACCTGACGGAGACGCAGTTGAAGAGAGACCGCGAAGCGGCAGCGCACTACGGCCTAGACGTGCGCACGGTCCAAGGCGACATGAGGGACCTGTCGGCATTCGACGCCGGCGCGTTCGACCTCGTGCATCAGGCCCACTCCATCAACTTCGTCCCCGACCCCATGCCGGTCTTCCGGGAGGTCGCCCGGGTGCTGCGCCCCGGGGGGCTATACATGCTGCGTTGCTCCAACCCCTTCGTCCACGGGCTGTATTCCCGCTGGAACGGGGATGGCTACGTCCTGAACGTCCGCTACGAGGACGCCGAACTCGACGACGAGGACCCTCACTGGGAGTTCGAAGGGTTTGACGGGACCGACAAGAGGGTCGTAGGCCCCAGGGAGTTCCGGCACACGCTGAGCACGCTGCTGAACAGCCTCGCCGAGATCCGGTTGGTACTGCTCGGCCTGTGGGAAGACGTCAGCGCCGAGGCCGACCCCAAGCCTGGCTCCTGGGAGCACTTCGCGTCGGTGGCCCCGCCCTACATGACCATATGGACGCGGCTGGATTCCTGACACGGGTCAGCCCCGCCTCCGACGGCATGTACTATCTCCAGGGAGTCGCCGTCGGATAGCGTCACCTCGGCCAGGCCGTCCCGACGCACCACCACCCCGTTGTAGGCAACCGCGATGCGGCGCAGGTTAACTCCCAACGACTCCAGGTAGCTCAGGAGGGGAGTCGGCTGAGGCAGGCCCTCCTCCTTGCCGTTGACTGTTAGCTTGATCAAGCCATGACCTCACAGCGGCTGGACGCGGACTCCCAGGCCCGAATCATGCGCCGCCTTAGCTCGCGCGCCGCCAGCCCTGGGCTTTCGCTCTCGGTGATTGCCCGAATCACCGCCGCGCCCGAAGCCCCCGACTCCATCACCGAATCGATGTTCCCCGCGTCGATGCCCCCGATCCCGATTACCGGAGCGCCTACGGCATCAGCCAAGCCGCTTATCAGGCCCAGGCCTTGGGGAGCGGCTCCGGGGTGGGAAGCCGTGGCAAACGCGCTCCCGGCGATCAGGAAGTCGGCCCCGTCCGCAACGGCCCTTACGCCGCCTGCGACGCTATGCACGGAGCGGCCTACGAGCAGGCGGCTGCCTATCATCCTCGCTGCATCTACCGGGAGGCCGTCCTCAGGGAGTTGGACGCCGTCCGCGCCGGCAGCCAGAGCCGCGTCGGCACGGTCGTTGATTATGAGCAGCGCCCTGCCGGACGTTATCGAGCGCAGCCTCGAGGCGAGATCGAACAGCTTGCCGGCAGGCAGGTCCTTCTCACGGAGCTGCACCATGTTGCATCCCCCTTCGACCGCCGCCTCCACCACCTGCTCGAGATCGCGGCCTCGGCACAGGTCCCGATCCGTAACGAGGCATAGCACTGGCAGCGTCAGTGGGGCCATGAACCCCTACCCACGGGACCCGGCCGGCGCCGCCATTCCCTCTGTGGGGCTGCTCGCGCCGGCCTGATGCTTGGGCGCGATGCGACCGGAGAGATACGCTTTTCGCCCCGCCTCGACCCCAAGCTTGAACGCCTCGCCCATGCCGGCCGGATCGGCAGCCTGCGCGATGGCCGTATTGACCAACACCGCGTCCGCGCCCTCCTCCAGCGCCTGGGAGGCCTCCGACGGCACTCCCAAGCCCGCGTCCACCACCACCGGCACGTTGGCTGCCTCGATGATGAGGCGCACCTCGTCGATGGTCAGGATTCCTCGGCCTGAGCCGATAGCCGACCCCAAGGGCATCACCGTGGCGCAGCCGATCTCCTCCAGTTTGGCGGCGAGCACCGGGTCGGCGTGGATGTAGGGCAGCACGACGAAATCGTCGTCGATCAGCCGCTGCGCCGCCTCGTACGTGCCCACCGGGTCCGGCAGCAGCGAAGCCGGGTCAGGCTGCACCTCCAGCTTGACCCAGTTGCTCCCGGTGACCTCCCTGCCGAGCCTGGCCGTAAAGACTGCCTCATCCGGCGTCCTAGAGCCGGCGGTGTTCGGCAGGACCGTGTACTTGTCCCAGTCGAAGTAGTCCAGGATGCTCTTCTCGTTGGGGTTATCGAGGTCCAGGCGGCGTATGGCCACCGTAATGATCTGCGCACCCGACGCGCCGATGGACGCCATCATCTCCTCGGCGTTCCTGTGACGGCCGGTGCCGACCATTAGCCGGGACTCGAACTGCTTACCGGCGATGATCAGAGGGTCTTCCATTATGCCTCCCTGGGCGGTCCCCGGTATCAGATCAGCCAACGCCAAGGGCCGCTGACCTGTCCACCATACTACCAAAAGTCAATACGCACCGGCCCATCCGGGGCTTGTCTCGATGCTCTTCTCATCATAATATGGGCCGGCACCCTCGGCCCAGTCCGTAATCCCGCAAGGGGCGGCCGGCGTCTTGCCGGACAAGCCGCGTCCGATTCCCAACGTGCAGGTCGGACCTTCGACGAGGCGTAGCCGGCCCAAGTATGGCTTCAGTCCGACATTTCACCGCTACCGCATTCATAGTACACTGCGGCCGCGTCGCCCTCCACTGGCACCCCAAAGTGGAGGCGTGGTTGCCGCCGGGCGGGCACGTCGACGAAAACGAGGACCCCGTCCAAGCAGTGCTGAGGGAGGTGGAGGAAGAGACCGGCTTGGTCGTCGAGGTGGCGCCGACCGCGCAGCGGCTTGACCTCAGCTACCCGGCGCAGGTTGAACCCCCCTTCACGATCATGATAGAGGACATCGACGACCCCGACGCCGGTTACCATCAGCACATCGACATGATCTACTTCTGCCGCCTGACGGGCCCGGCAGACCCTCTGGCGCCCGGTTGGCGCTGGGTTAGCAGGGAACAGATCGAGACGACAGCCCTGCTGAAGCGTGACGGCGGCCCGCCGGAAGCGCCGCCCCAAGACGTCAGGGTCTTGGCCCTGCATGCCTTCGAAATTGTAGGGCGGGATCCACGGGGCGCACGGGACACGAGGTGACTGGTAATTGTTACGGCCCGAGGACAGACACCGGCCCCGAGGGCTTTGGATGCGCCCTGACTCCGGGGTGTGTTAGAATCAATCCCGTCGGGCGTGCGGAGACCCAGTTGAAATCAGGAGGCTAGGACATGCCGAGATACCTGTTCCAGGCATCGTATACAGTGGAAGGAATCAGAGGGCTGATGAAGGAAGGCGGCTCCAGCCGCGCCGCCGTCATCGAGGGCGCCGTCAAGAGTATGGGCGGAAACCTGGACGCATTCTATTTCGCCTTCGGTGAGAGCGACGTATACGCCATTGCCGAACTCCCGGACGAGGAGTCGGCAGCAGCCATCTCACTCGCGGCGACTGCCGCTGGCGCAATCTCGGTCAGGACCACGGTGTTGATCGACCCCGCAACTATGGACGCCGCGGTGAAGAGGAACGTCAACTACAGGCCGCCCCAAGCCTAGCGCGTGGGAGTGTCCGCCTAACGCCTCCGACGGCACGCTATAACCTGACGCTGCCCGCATGGCAAGGAGAAGAAGTGGTAGTAGAGTCGGCCCGCAACTATGAACTAGTGGTGGTTCTCAATCCCGAGACGACCGAAGATGAGGTCGCCGCGGCCGTTCAGACCGTTGATGAGATGATCAAGGAGAACGGCGGAACCATTACCGAGCATGAAAGCTGGGGGCTGAAGCGGCTCGCATTCCCGGTAAGGAAGTTCAATGAGGGCAACTACCTGCTGACTAGGTTCTCCCTAGAGCCGGGGTCCGTCGCGGAACTGAACCGCAACCTTCAGGCGTCGGAAGACGTTCTGAGGTTCCTGGTGATGAAGACGTAAGCGTTCGGAGGAGGCCCAGGATCGGATGACTCTCAATAAGATGACAGTTATCGGAAACGTTGGCTCCGATCCGGAGATGCGTTACACGCCCAACGGCAACCCGGTAACCAACTTCAGCGTCGCGACGAACAGGAGATATACGACCGCCGACGGCGAGCAGCGAGAGGAGACCGAGTGGTTCAGGGTTGCCGCTTGGAACAGGCTTGCCGAAACATGCAACCAGTACGTCACCAAAGGGATGAAGATATACGTGGAGGGGCGGCTGAGAAGCAGCCCCTACATCACGCAGGACGGACAACCCCGCTCCGGAAACGAGATAAACGCCTTTGAGGTAAAATTCCTAAGCAGGCCCAGCGCCGGCTCCGAGGCCGGACCTCCGAGAGAGGCAGGAGCCGACGCGACGGAGGACCTGCCGTGGTAAGGGCAGGGATAGTGAGCAGGAAGGTAAGACATTGACCACAGAGCAGCCCGGGGCGCCAGCTACAGCTTCCCCACCACCGTCAAGGCCTCCGTCAGGACGTCCGGGCGGGGGAGGCCGGCCGCCCAGGAGGCGCCCCCGGTACTACACGCGCAGGAAGGTATGCGGCTTCTGCGTCAACAAGATAAAGGACGTAAACTACAAGAACGTCTCCGCCATACGGCGCTACCTTTCCGACGAGGCGAAGATAGAATCGCGGCGCAAGACCGGTGTCTGCTCCAAGCACCAGCGCGCTTTGGCGCTCGCCATAAAGCGGGCGCGGCATCTGGCCATGCTGCCCTTCGGGCGGAGCCACAGGGGCCCCTTCTAACAGGAAACGGGGGGCAGATGGGCGAAGCCCCTTACCGGGAGTGTGTCCCTCGAGGCATATCCTCCCAGTCATCCCGCTTACTCACACCTCCCCGCGCCTGCAACGCCTTCGGGAGCAGCCGCCGACACGCCGAGGGATACTTCTCTAGTCGAGGTCCAATATGCCCCGGGCAGTCTTCTATACGTGGAGCCGCTGAAGTACCTGCCGCCAGGTGAGAGCGTGGCTCTTACGGGAAGGTATCGAACTGGAGGAGAGGGACTTCTTCAAGGAGCGTCTCTCTGAGGAGGAGTTGCGCGGCATGCTCCGTGGGACCCCAGCCCCAGACGTCTTCTCATGGAACAGCCCATCCTTCAAGAAGCTGGGGGTCGATAGGGATGCCCTCAGCGACGATCAGCTCATCACCATGATGCTGAAAGAACCCAGGCTGATCCGACGGCCGCTGTTGCTGGTAGATGGCCGCTTGGTGCAGGGCAGGGACAGGGATAGGCTGTCGCGCGCCCTTGGTCTGGGATAGGCGCGACAAGCCTGGGCTGTCTTACTTCACGCGCGTCTTGGCCCTAGAAGGCTGCTGCGGAAGACTGTTCCGCGCTTTCCTCTCCCGCCAAGTGAGGAAAGAGATGTATCTGAGGGACACCCCTTCGGCGGGATCTCAGACTTCCGGCAGAGGGGCGACACTTCCGCCCCTCTGCACACCTCATTCCCGCAGCCTGTTATGAAGCCGTTGACGCCATCACGGGTTGCTGATTGGCCGGGGCCCTGACGCCGAGGGCATCGATTCCTCTGCGGACCTGCCCAAGTTGACTGGCCAGCCGCTCCTCAAGGTTGAAGAGGCTCTCCCGCGCGTACTGGTCGGCCCCCTCCCGCCGCGCCGTCGCGATCTTCTCGGCGTCGGCAATGATGCGGAAGGCGTTCCTCTGGGCCTCCTGCACTATCTGGTTAGCCTCTTGCACGGCTTCCTGGTTGATCTGATCGACCTTCGTTTGGGCGACGCGGATGATCTCCGCGTCGCCCACCTTGGCGTCGTGCTCCTGCCTGGCGGTCGTCTGCAAAGACTCAGCCTCCCTCGCAGCGCCCTCTTTGACGCGGCGCGCTTCCAGGAGGGCTTGGTTGATGATGCTCTCCTTCTGAGTCAGTATCTCCTTAGCCTCGAGAATGTCCGAGGGCACTGAGGAACTCAGTTCCTGCTTGATCCTCTCGAGCCTGTCCGCCTCGACCATCACCTTGCCCCTAAGGCCGGGTACTCTCGTCGCCGAATCCGCGATTGCCTCGATCTCCTTAACGATATGTCCGATTTCGATGGCTCACCCCCTGTTTTAGGTCTCTCGAGAGACCGTCTTGAACTTAGCTTTGAGCCCGGTGGCCACCTGCGGCGGCACAAGGCTGCTTATGTCACCCGTCATCCTCGCGACTTCTTTGATGCGGCTTGAATAGACGAACTGGTACTGCAGGGCGCTCATCATGCATACGACGTCTACCCCCGGGTCCAAACTCCGCCACATCAGGGCCATTTCGAACTCATTCTCGAAGTCGAAGCCGGCCCGTAACCCCCTGACAATAAACTGGGCGCCAACTCTTCTGGCGAACTTGACCGCAAGCCCACTGAACGGAACCACAACGACGTTGGGTATGTCCGCCACCGACGCCTTGAATAGCTCAACCCTCTCTTCCGTAGAGAACAGCAACGACTTCGGAGGCGCTTCATATACCCCGACGAGCAGGCGGTCGAACAGCCTTGATGCTCTGTTGACTATGTCCAAGTGACCGTTGTGGATCGGGTCGAAAGTCCCGGGATAGATGGCCTCAGCCATCTCCGCCCCCCATCACGAAGATGGAGAAAGAGGTGTCCCCGTAAGTCTTGTACGCGTTCCTCGCCAGGCGTCCATACACGCTTTCCAGTCGTCGCCTCGAAGAGTGTTCCGCTACCATAAGCCCCGCTTCCCTCATTAGCTCCCGATCTCCAATCCGTTCCATCAGGCCTTGCCAGTCCTCCAGATCATAGGGCGGGTCCAAGAAGATGAGGTCGTAACCCCCTTCGATCCCGTCCAGCGCCCCAGGCACCGCCCCCCTGCGCACCCGTCCGGCCTCCCCGAGCCCGAGCTCGTTCAGGCTCCTCCGGATTTCCCTGCAACTGCCCCCATGAATATCTATGAAGTCCGCCCGAGATGCCCCCCGGCTCAGGGCTTCTATCCCCAATGCTCCCGTACCGGCGAACAGGTCCAGTACCCTAGCGCCCTCCACGGCTCCACTCCCCAGAACGGAGAAGATGGCTGCCCGTACCCGCTCGGAGGTGGGCCTGAGACCCTTGGAGCGGGCTCCCCTGAGTCGCCGACCCCTTAGCGCCCCCCCTGATATTCTCGTTACCACCCGTTAGCCTGCCAGTGTTACCAGGAAGGTAGCACCGCGTTTAGAGGCCGTTAAAGGATTTTTCAGGCCTTTTTTTGGACAATGGATATCCATAAGGCGATGCTCAGAGCCAGGTCCCGCTTTCGCGGGGAACCGCCCGCCGCGTGCCGGTTACTCATGGCAGGACCGCGGGGAAATACCAAGGGGGCGTTGCCCCGGCTTCCAGAGTCACGGCTATCTGAGAAGCGGGGCCAGGGCGTTAGGCGCTGATCGCGACCTCGGACAGCAGCTTCTCCGTGGAGACGATGTGCTTGTTGAGCCGCATCGCCTTGGGGTCGATGCCCAGTGCGAGCCCGAGCATCTGGGGCAGATGCAGTATCGGCAGGTCTATCGGCTGGGCGTGCATAGAGGAGGCCTGGGGCTGGTAGCCGTCTAGGTTCAGGTGGCACAGCGGGCACGGGGTTACCATGGCGTCGGCGCCTCTGCTCTTCGCGTCCGTCGTGTGGTTGGCCACCATCTTCACGGCATTGGTCTCGTTGATCATCAGGATGGGGAAACCGCAGCACAGGGTCTTCCCCGGGAAGTCCACAACCTGCGCTCCGACTGCTTCGATGACCCTTTCCAGCGAGTCGCGCCTCTCCGGCTTCTCGTCGAGGTCCAGAGCGGAGGAGGGACGGACCAGATAGCAGCCGTAGAAGGGGGCCACCCTGAACCCGGTCATGGGTCGAACAACCATGGACTTGAGCTTATCGAGGCCTAGGTCCTCGACGAGCACCCAGAGCAGATGCCTCGGGTCTGCATTCCCTCCGTATTCGAGTCCTTCTTCGGAGAGGTCCGCGTTGACCTCGGCCAGATAGCCCGGGTCGGACTTGAGCCTCTGGTTCGCCTGTGACATCACCCCCTGGCAGGTGCTGCAGATCGTCAGCAGAGGCAGCCCGGAACGTTCCGCTAGAGCGAAGGTGCGGGCGTTCAGCGTATCGCCCAGCCGTTGGTTCTTCTCCTGAAGGACCCCGGACCCCGTGCAGGAGGCCGTCTTCATGGGCTCGAAGTCCAGCTCGATGCCGAGCTTAGCGCACGCCTCGACGGTGGCCGCGAACAGTTCGGGCGCGGCGCCGCGCGACACGCAGCCCGGATAGAATGCGTACTTCATCTCTTATCCTCAACCTTCTCGAATATCCGGCGGACGTTATGTTGGCCGGGGTTCTTCCTGTGGATGATGGGAGGCCGTTTTCCCTTCATCTGGGCGCGGAGCCCAACCGGGACCAGTTTGAGCATCTCGGGCACGTTGAAGATCCCTCCCTTCGACTTTATCGGGAGCCTGAGTTCGTCCACCCTGCCGCTGTGCTCGACGGACTCGGTGAAAGCTTCGGCGTGACGGGCGCCGTGGCTGTTCGTAAAGCCCGCCTCCATCGCCCGGTCGCGGAGGGCCATGATGCGGCCCATCGGGTCCACCCCCTTGGGGCAGGCCTCGACGCACTGCATGCACCTGGTGCAGTCCCACACGCCGCCGTACTCGTTGAGGTTGCTCAGCCGTCCGGCGTTGGCGTCGTCCCGAGGGTCTCCGACGAAGCGGTAGGCCTTGGCGAGCGCTGCGGGTCCCAGGAAGTTGGGGTCCACTTCCAGGACGGTGCAGTCCGACACGCAGGCGCCGCACATGATGCAGCTCATGACGCCCGCCAGGTGCAGCATGTCCTCGTTGGGCGCTATGTATTCTTGCTCGGGCTCCGGGCCTGCCGTCTGGAGCCACGGCTCCACGTCTCTCACCTTGCCCCAGAAGGGCTGAAAGTCTACGACCAGGTCCTTGATCACCTCCAGATTACCGGCGGGCTCAACGACCACGGAGCCGCCGGCCTGCTCCACTGCGTCGACCACCTTGGTGTTGCACGCCAAGGCGGCTTGGCCGTTGACCCTCATGGCGCAGGAGCCGCAGATGGCGCTGCGGCACGAGCAGCGCAGGGTGAGGGTCCCGTCGACCTCCTCGCGGATCTTGATCAGCGCATCCAAGACGGTGGCCGACTTCTCCACCTGGATCCCGTACTCTTGGAAGTAGGGTTCTGGCCTACTCGCGTCGGGATTGAACCGCCTGACGCTCAGCGAAACGTCCATGTGTGTCTAATCACCGTCCTTGTGATGTTTGAAGAAGTCCGCCCAGTCTTTCGCTGGGATTCCCCGAACCTCGATTCCCCTTGTCGCCGTCATATAGTCGTCCATTATCCCATATCGTGCGATGCGTCCGAAGGGGCGGGCCATGCCTGATACCAGGCCATCACGTCGCCCGGATAGAGGCCCAAGTCCGGCGGCGATGCCGCTGTCAATCCTATCGACTCCTCTAGCAGATTGCCGGAACTCTCCCTAGCCTTCATTCGGACCCCTTCCTGATACAGGAGGGGAAGAAAATATATCTGAGGGACACCCTTCGGCAGGCTCAGGGCGGGATCTCAGACTCCCGGCAAAGGGGCTTCGCCCCTCTGCGCACCCCGTGTTTCACAGCCTGCTAGTAGCTCCTGGCTTGGGGTTCCCACTGGGTGATTGTTATGGGTTGGTACTCCACCGACGGCGCCTCGGGCCCCTTGGCTATGACGATGTGTTTGAGCCAAGTCTCGTCGTCCCGCTCGGGCATGTCGGTCCGAGTGTGCGCGCCGCGGCTTTCCCTGCGCTCCAAGGCGCCCATGATTATCGTCTCGGCGCAGTCCAGCATGAAACCGAGTTCCAGGGTAAAGATTAGGTTCGTGTTGAAGGTCTTGCCCTTGTCCGCCACCCTGACCCGACTGTAGCGCTCCTTCAACTCGCCCAGAATGGCAAGGGCTTCCTCCATTCCGGCTTGGCTGCGGAACACAGCGAGATGCCGGTTCATGGCCTCGCCGAGGTCCCGGCGGATCGAAGCGAAGGTGTCGCCTCCGTCGTCATGCTCCAGCATGTCCCGGACCTGCTGACGGTCGCTGCCGGCGGCGGAGTCGTCTACGTCCAAGTACGCGGTCGACTTCGCCCTGTCCGAGGCGTGCTGCCCGGACCGTCGTCCGAAGACCAGGGTATCGAGGAGCGAGTTGGCGCCGAGCCTGTTGCCCCCGTGTACGCTGACGCAAGCAGCCTCGCCGGCAGCATACAGGCCTGCGAGCGGCGTTAAACCGTCGACGTCCGTCTTCACACCCCCCATCTGGTAGTGCATGCCGGGCCTGATGGGGATGGGCTGCGTGAAGATGTCCACGCCCGCAAAATCCCTGGCGATCTCCAGTATCTGCGAGAGCCTCTCCCTGATGGTCTTCTCTCCGAGGTGTCGGCAGTCCAACAGTACCCCGCCGTTGACCCCTCTCCCTTCGTCGATCTCGGTCTGCTCCGACCGGGATACGACGTCCCGCGACGCCAACTCCATCATGTTGGGGGCGTACCGTTCCATGAACCTCTCACCCTCTGCGTTGAGCAGATGAGCGCCCTCCCCCCTAGCGCCCTCCGTAATGAGTACGCCGCTGCCGGCCAACGTCGTCGGGTGGTACTGCACCATCTCCATGTCCATCAGCGGGGCGCCCGCCCTATACGTCAGCGCCATGCCGTCGCCTGTACAGATGAGGGCGTTGGTGCTCGGCTCGAAGACTCGCCCAAGGCCGCCCGTAGCCACTATGACCGCCTTGGCGCGGACGACGTGTATGCCGCCTGTTCTGATGTCCATCAGTACGGCGCCGCCGCATTCCCCGTCCCGGACGATCAGGGACAGCACGAACCACTCCTCGTATACGCGAACGCCCGCCTTCATCACCTGCTCGTACAGGACGTGGAGCAGCGCCTGTCCGGTGAAGTCGGCGACGAAGAAGGTGCGGGCCTGCCGCTGTCCGCCGAAGGCGCGTGTCCCGAGGCGGCCGTCCTCGTCCCGGTTGAAGATCACCCCCATGTGCTCCATGGCGATGACCTCGTTGCCCGCCTCGCGGCACATCACCTCCACGGCGTCCTGGTCTGCCAGGTAGTCGCTGCCCTTGATCGTGTCGAACGCGTGGTCCTCCCACGCGTCCCCCCGGTCAGTCAGCGCCGCGTTGATGCCGCCCTGCGCCGCGTTGGAGTGGCTCCGGACCGGGTG
This sequence comes from uncultured Dehalococcoidia bacterium, assembly GCA_958296245.1. Classification (GTDB taxonomy): domain Bacteria; phylum Chloroflexota; class Dehalococcoidia; order Lucifugimonadales. The sequence continues at coordinate 2,482,552 of OY282458.1, read as the reverse complement.
TACCTTGGTGACAACGGCAACGTCGACGCCGTTCTCGCGGGCCGTTAGGGCCGCCCGCATACCCGCGAGCCCAGCCCCGATCACAAGCACGTCGTGGTCATACATAGCTATGAATATACCATAAGAGCCCCATAGGGGTTAGATCGGTACTGTTCAGATTTCGTGAGGTCCTTTTCGACTGGCGTAGCCCGGATAAGCAGACGTCTTTGATCCTCACCACTCGCCTCTAGGTAACTGGGGGCACGGCCTCCAGACCCCCTGCCGGACGAGGCCCTCTATTCTACGAGGGCCTCTCTGAGGCTTTCGATCTGCCGGGCAGTGAGCCCGGCGGCTAGGGCGTATCCCTCCGCCCCGCCGTACCTGGCCTTAAGGAAGGCCAATACCTTGCGCATTCCGTCGGGCGGGCAGTACGCACGCTGGTAATCGCGCCAGCCCCGGAGGTGGACGCCAGCCTCGATCCCAGGCATCTCGACCTGCCATCGTTCCCATAGGTATATCGCCGTGAGGCCGTAGTCCTCGGCAATGGTATCTTCCGGCACGCCGGCGATCTCTAGGAGCAGCGCCGTTATCACCCCCGTCCGGTCCTTGCCCCCGGCGCAGTGATACACGGCGGGCAGGGCGTTGGGCTGAGCCATCGTTGCCAACACCGCGCCGATTTGGGCGCGCCGTTGCTCCAGCCAAGCTGAATACGACATCAGCACGTCATCCGCGGGTGTCCCGATTACAGGGGAGTAGTGTATGGGGTCGCCGCCGATGACGTCGTGGTGGTAATAGCTCACTTCTGCCGAGCCGGCGAAGACGTTGGGGAACTCCGCGAGTTCGTGGGACTGGCGCAGGTCGATGACCGACCTCAGCCCGCGTCCCAAGAGTACCTGCCGGTCCTTCTCCGTCAGCTTGTGCAGGCTGTCGGCGCGAAAGAAGGCGCCCATACGTACCCGGCCTCCGTCTACCGTCGGATAACCTCCAATATCTCGAACGTTCCAGGCGCCCTTTACCTCTATCCTTCTGCCGTCGTCCTCTCGCATTTGATCTCCTTTCAGAATGTGTGCCCGGCGCTGATGCCGCCCCTTGCTCGGATCCACGTCCTCTACCAGGATATGGAAATACGGGGTGCAAGTAGCAGATCCCCCTTGCCGGGATTCTGGGGGTGCCCCTCAGATATAAATCCCCTCTACCAAGAAGGGGAGAAGGGTCTTCCGCAGCCTGCTATAGGTACTCCTTCAGACGCTGAGCGAGCTTCATGGTCATGCCCGGCACGGCTGCTATGTCGTCCAACGGGGCCTCGCGGATGCCGGTTACGGAGCCGAAGCGCCTTAGAAGAAGGCGGCGCCTCTTCGGACCTATGCCCGAGACATCGTCGATTACCGAGGCGGTGGCCCGCTTCGATCTGCGCTGCCTGTGGAAGGTTACGGCAAACCGGTGAGCCTCGTCGCGCAGGCGTTGTACCAGGAATAGGGCCTGCGAGGTGCGCGGAAGGACGATGGGTTCAGGCGTCTGCGGTACGAACAGCTCCTCGTTCTCCTTGGCTAGGCTGGATAGCGGGATCCCGTCTATCCCAAGTTCCAGGAAGACTTGGAGCGCGGCCCCCAAGTGTCCCCTTCCGCCGTCGATGAGCACCAGGTCCGGCGGTGACCGCCAAGCTGACTGGGCCTCGGTTGGCGCGGCGGCGGACTCCCCGGCGGCGTCGGCGCTGTCCTTCGACTTGGCTAACCTGCGGAACCTGCGCGTCAACACCTCCCTCATCATCGAGTAGTCGTCAACGCCGTCGACCGACTTGATCTTGAAGCGTCGGTAGTCAGACTTCTTGGGCCTGCCGTCCTCGAAGGTCACCATGCTGCCGACCGGATTCGATCCTTGGATATTGGAAATATCGTAGCATTCGATTCGGTGCGGCGGCCTAGGCAGGCTCAGGGCTTCCTGCAACTCCTCCATTGCGTTGGGCAGGTCTCCGTCGTTGGCCCGCTTTACCTTGAGTTGCTCGAGCCCCTGCGCGGCATTTTCCGACACCATCTGGACCAGCCTGCGCTTCTCTCCGCGCTGCGGGACGTGCAGTACGACCCGGCCGCCCCTCTTGTGCTCCAACCATTTCTGGATGGCGTCCGCATCCTCCAGCGGGTGTTGTAGGAGTATGCGCGGCGGGACGTACGGGTTGGCGTCGTAGAACTGACCAACGAAGGCGCCCAGTATCTCGCGGGGGTCGTCCTCCGCCGTGCCTGCCATGACGAACTGGTCGCGCCCAACCAGCTTGCCTTGGCGCACGAAGAACACCTCCACCATCGCCTCTGCCAGCCCCGGCGCCACAGCCAGCACGTCCATGTTCTCGTTGGTCAGGTGGAGCACCTTCTGGCCCTCGTTGACCCTTTCTATGGCCCTGAGCTGGTCCCGGAGCGCCGCGGCGCGCTCGAACTCGAGGGCCTCGGCAGCCTCATACATGCGACTGCCGATTCCCCTTGCGACCCTGTCCGCTTTGCCCTCCAAGAACATGACCACCTGGTCGATCACGTCGGCGTACTGCCGCTTGTCCACTGCGCCTATGCACGGGCCGATGCAACGGTGTATGTGGTAGTCGAGGCAGGGCCGCGGGTCGTTGCCCGTTATCGTCTTCGTGCAGGACCTGTAGGGGAACAGCTTCTTCAGAAGCGCCAGTGTGCGCCGCACGCTGTAGGCGCTGGCGAAGGGGCCGAAGTACCGCGAGCCATCCTTGGTCACCCGCCGCGTGACGTAGACCTGCGGGAAGTCCTCGGAATAGTCGATCTTGATGAACGGATAGCTCTTGTCATCCTTCAACCGGGCATTGTACGGCGGCTTGTGTTGCTTGATGAGGTTGCATTCGAGGATGACCGCCTCCGAGTCCGTCTCGGTCACGATGAAGTCGAAGTCGGCCACTTGGGCCACCATCTTGCGGATTTTGGGTTCGAGGCCCGACTGCGAGGCGAAATATGAGCGCAGCCGGTTGCGAAGGCTAGCCGCCTTCCCAACGTACAGAACGCCGCCCGCCCCGTCCCGCATGAGATAGACGCCGGGACCTGCCGGGGTCGCCGCCAGGCGCTCGGTGAATCCCTTCCTTGCGCTTACCAGTGCGGCCACTTTGCAGCCCGCAAATAGCCCCTTCGGACCGGTGCGCCGGCGTACGCAGCCATCCTACGTCAGCACGTCGGCGCGGTCGGTCAGCACCAAGAACGGCTCGCCCCACTGGTCGCCGTTGCCGGTGTCCCAGACAGCGCGGCTCAGCTCGCTCCTTAGCCGGACCCCCCAATCTCCGCCGAACACCAGGTGGGCCTCGGCTTGCCCGGAGTCGGACACGGGGGCATACATTGCGGGGCACGGAGACCCGCCGTCCTCGCTCGACCAGCCGGTAACTTCGTAGACGCCGTGCTGTCTGCCCGGCTCGAAGAGCCGGACCCGGCTCACCGGCGCCGGGTCGGCCAGCGCCTCGAACACCTGCATCGGCATGTATTCGGAGTTGTCGTTCTCGTCCACCTCGACGTAGATGTTCTCAGGCATATCATCACGCCTTCAGATGCCCATGATGTTGTAGCCGGTGTCCACGTGGACGATCTCGCCCGTGACGCCGCTGGATAGGTCGCTGCATAGGTACAGCGCGGTCTTGGCCACCTCGTCGGCCGTAATGTTACGGCGCATGGGTGAACGCTCGGCATGGATACGTTTCATGTCTCGGTAGTGGCTGATTACTCTGGAGGACAGCGTGTCCAACGGGCCGGCGGAGATTGCGTTGACCCTGATGTCGTCCGGGCCCAGATCGGCGGCCAACTGCCTGACTTCGTTCTCCAAGGCTGCTTTCGCCGTGCCCATCACGTTGTAGCCCGGGAAGACGCGGGTTGCCGCCTGAAACGTCAGGGTGACGATGCTGCCTCCGCCGCGGTTCATAAGCGGCGCGGCGTAGCGGGCTACGGGCAGCAGCGAATACGCGCTCACGTCCAGAGCCAGCCTGAACCCCTCGCGCCCAGTCTTTATGAAAGGGCCTCCGAGGTCGTTCCGGTCCGCATACGCGATCGAGTGGACCACGACGTCCAAGCCGCCGAGCGTCTCCCCGACCTTTTCGTACGCATCCTCGACGTTCTCGTCCGCGGACACGTCGCACTCTACGATCGGCGTATCCCCCCAGGGCTCCACCAGCTTGGCTACGCTCCTCTTCACGCGCTCGTTCTGGTAGGCGATGGCGAGGGTGGCGCCCGCCTCGTGCAGGATCCGGGCTATCGCCCAAGCGATGCTGCGGTGGTTGGCGACCCCAAACACGACGCCGGTCTTGCCCTCCATGTCGATCGCATACATGCAAAGCCTCCCCAGGCTGTATGAAGTGCGTTCCTAGTTCGTGGGGATTGTAAGGCCACGCGCAACGCGGGACAAGCGCGCAGGCAGGTTCGGCAGGCGGAGTCCGGGTATGGAGGCGGCGGGGGTTACAACGGCTGCCAGGCGGATTGGCCGCGCTGCCGCGCAACGCGGCCAAAGCCTGGACTGGGGAAGTGCCCTCCGAGACCGACGGAGCCTCCGGCCTCCAGCCGTTTCACCAGCGCGGCGCGCGTCTCCGCGGAAAGCCTCGGGTCGTGGTCGGGTCGAGGCGACCAGCCGGGCTCCTCGATTTGGGCGGGGTGGTGAATGGCGTCGCCCAAGACGATGCCCTTCTCCCTTCCGGACGAGATGGCAACGCACGTGTGGCCCGGCGTGTGTCCGGGGGCGGGCAGCGAGCTCACCTCCCCGGTCAGCGCCGTCTCGCCGTCCATCAGCTCCATCAGGCCCATTTCGGCCAGGGGCCTCACCTGTTCCCTTATGTGTGCGAATTGGCGCATCCTGTCACGCCGGGAGAACAGATCCCAGTCGGCCTTCGGTACCCAGTAGCGGGCCCCGGGGAATGTCGGAACCGCTTGGCCGTCGGAGCGCGTTACGTTCCACCCCACGTGGTCGGGGTGAAGGTGAGTCAAGACGACCATGTCCACGTCCTCCGGCCGTACGCCGTTGCGCCCCAGGTCGGCTATCAGGTCTCCGCTGGAGCCTGTCCACGACCCGGAAGGACTCTCGCCGAGTCCGGCGTCCACCAGGATCGTCTTCCCCTCCGATACGAGCACGAAGGAGCCGAGGTTGAACAACAGCGTGTGACCATCCCCCAAGAGGCCCCTATACGGCGCCCAAGCCTCGTCCGGCACGCCGGGGAAGAACTCGGAGGTTCCGAACTCGATGCTTCCGTCGGACACGGCGATCACCTCGACGTTTCCGATGTTGAGCCTGTTTCGAGTCATGGCAAGACGGAGGGCGCTAACAGTGGTCAAGCTCCCAGATCGGGAAGTAGTAGGGGAAGACGAGCTTGAGGAGGTCGGCGCCGGGGCCGTCCACGCGCAGGGGATCCAAGGATGGGTGGCTTCCGAAGACGAGCTTGGTTAGTTCACGCCGCGTCAGAGCGATGGGGCCCGCCGAGGCGCCGGTGGAGACAGCCGCTTCGCCGCCCGCGAAGTCCAGGGTTACCGCCTCGCCCGAGTCGGTGCACACGATGGAGACCCGGCCGCTGTGACCGCCCGACTTGGCGCCAAGATGGCCTCGGATGCTGCGGAGCAGGACTTCGAGGTTGTTGATCCGGTGCATCTGATTGCCGACGCCGGCGGCCTTCTCCACAGGCTGCTTAGTCTCCGCCGCCCTCGCCTCGCAGAGGGCGCCCAAGGCCGTGGGCGTGAGGGGCGTTATGACCTGGACGTCCCGGTCCGCGCGGCGCACGACGTGGGCGGTCAGGGCCTCGACCGCCTCCACGCGGCCGCCGGCTTCGATCAGGCCAGGCTTGTTGGTGGACTCGCCGTACGTCAGATAGCCCGCAAAGCGTCCGCTTTCCATAGCCAGGAAGGTCGAAACCTTGGGCAGGCTGAACAGCGCCTCGTAGTCGCTCCGCGACCTGGCGACTCGGAGCGGCTCGCCTTCGTGCATCTTCATGATTGCGTCGAGGAGCCGAGGGTCTGCGCTGTCGTATTCCACCACACCGAACCGGCCGCGCCGGAGCGCGTCGAGGTCTTTCGGCCCTATGGTATAAACCCACCCCTGCGACGCGACAGCCTCGTACCCCGCCTGCTGGTAGAAGGGGAAGGTCCGCTCCAAGGTCCACAGTACCGATACGGGCCAGCCCTCCTCGTCCATCGTCCGTATGCAGTCCAGCAAGCAAGCGCTGGCGTAACCTCGGTGTCTGTAGCCGGGGTGGGTGACCGTAGCGCTGATCATAGCGGCGGTAAAGGCGCCGCCTCCGGCGACGATTCCCCTGGGCGCGACCGGGACGTGCGCCACGAGTTCGCCGTCTACCCTGATGATGCGCTGCAGGCGCATTGCGGACGGGTGGTAGACCAGCGGGTAGTCCGTCCTGACGTCTTGGCTGGTGCCCTCGCGGAACACCTTGTTGATGAGCGCGAGCGCGTCCTCGAAGTCAGTCGGGGCGCATGCCCTCGGGCCGTCCACGACCGGCCTGCTAGCGGCCATTGCCGCCTTCGATCTCCCGCCTGACGATAGCCGCTCCCGCCACCATGGCCTCCAACTTCACGTAGGTCAGCCAACGTGGAAGCTGGAAGAAGCCGCAGTCGGGGCTGACGTAGAGCTTCTCCGGCGAGACGTACCGGAGCAGTTCGCGGATACGCTCTGCGACATCTTCAGGGGTCTCTTGGTAGAAGGACTTGACGTCGACCACGCCGGCGCCCAGCTCCTTTTCGACTGAGAACTCCCGCCAGAGGCCGCTCTCGCTCATCTCCCTGTTGGCGAACTCCAAGACGAGCTGATCGGCCCTGGCCTCCAGCAGCGCGGGGAACATCCACCGGTAGGTCCGCTTGCCTCTGGGGCGGCTGGTCAGGTTGCCGAAGCATACGTGGAGCGCCAGCTTGGCATCCACGCCCTCTACGGTAGCGTTGTACATGTCAAGCCAGTCCTTCATCGCGCCGGGTATTATGGCAAAGGAGGGTTCGTCGAGCTGGATGAAGTCCGCGCCGGCTGCGGCGAGCGACTTCAGCTCGGTGTTGATGACCTCCACGAAGTCCCACGCCAGTTCTGTCCGGGTCTTGTAGGCCGGCCCGGGGCGGACGTGGATGGTGAGCGTGAGCGGCCCCGGACAGGTGACTTTGATCGGCCTGTCGGCGAGCTTCTTGGTATACTCGAACTCTTCCACGATGCCCAGTCCGTCAGGTACGGTGAGCTTCTCGGAGGCGCGGTAGCGCTTAGGGGTGTCGTATCCGTAGAGACCGACACTGCGCAACGGAGGCTCGACTTCGAGGCCGTCCATGCGGCGGTAGAAACCTTGGACGAAGTACCAGCGGCGCATCTCTCCATCGGTGATGACGTCCACCCCGGCGCGTTGCTGGTCCAGGATCGCAAGGTTGACCGCGTCGTCGAAGGTCTCCCGGACGTCGGTCTGGCCGTAGTTGCCCTTGTCGATCTGATCGATGGCTGTCCACATCCAGCCCGGTATTCCGTGGCTTCCTATGACCGTGGTCGGGAGCAATCTGTTAGGTTGCCGGCTCATATCGGATCCTTTCGGCTCTTGAGCCGTGACATTATAGCATCAGCCCGGATGTCCGCCTGTTCCCATCCCCGCTCCGGCGCCAAGTACGTGCGTACAACTTCAAGGTACGCCGGCAGGCTGCGAAAATACGGGTGTGCAGAGGTGCGCAGCCCCTCGCCCGGCGCCTGAGAGCCTGCCCTGAGCCTGCCGGAGGGGCGCCCTTCAGATATATATCTATTCCCCTCCCTGAACCAGGTAACGGCCCGAAGGGATGGGGCAAGGAAAGGGTTCTTTCGCAGCCTGCTAGAATGGCGTTGCAGCGCGGCCCCGGGGCGGACTCGTACCGGACGGCAGGGGGTGGTCAGTATCGTGAGCATAGCCGACGGGCACGCCCCGGCGCCAAGTCATGGCGGAGGCCTCATCGTAGTAGCCACGCCCATAGGCAACATGGGGGACATCACGTTCAGGGCGGTGCGGGCGCTCGGAGAGGTGGACGCGCTGGCGTGCGAGGACACGCGCCGTACGCGCAAGATCCTTCAGCACTACGAGATCCGCAGGCCTCCGGTCCTCATCTCGTACAGGGAGCACAGCGAGCAGCGGGCAGGGGCCCGCATCCTTAGGTTGCTGGAGCAGGGCAGGTCGATCGCGCTCTGCTCCGACGCAGGCTACCCTGGAGTCTCGGATCCGGGTTACAGGATAGTCTCGGCGGCGCTCGACCGAGGATTTCGAGTCGAGGTGCTGCCGGGCGCGGGGGCGGTGTCGGCGGCGCTGGTAGCCTCGGGTCTCCCGACGTCGAGCTACACCTTCAAGGGGTTCCCGCCTCGCAAGCGGGGGCGGCGCCTGCGCTTCTTGGAAGCAGAGGCCGCCAGCCGCCACACCCTGGTACTGTTCGAGTCGCCGTTACGTGTGGCCGGCCTTCTCGAGGAGGCGCGCGCCGTGTTGGGCGACCGCATGGCTGCCGTTTGCATCGACCTGACCAAGAAGTTCGAGCGGGTCGAGCGGGGCCATCTGTCGGAGCTGTTGACACGTCTCAGTAGCGTGAAGATCAGGGGTGAGGCGACGGTGGTGATAGCCGGCGCAGACGGCGGCCAGCCCGAACCGCTCGAGGCGGAGATTGAGTAGAGGCGCGTTATCGTGGGCTGGCGAAGAACACGAAACGGGTGTCGTTGCTGTTGGGACTCCCCGGCTTGATGACAGAGGAGCGGTACGCGGCGGCATGATTGGCCCACAATACGGCCTGAGGTTGGGACTCGACGGTCTGCCATGCAAGCCTCTATGATGAGCATGGGATACGCTCCCTAAACTGTCCTTCCCCATACATGCCCGATTCTGAGGCGCCGCCGACCTGGACGTATGCCCGCCAGCGCCGGCAGCCTCGATAAGATCGCAGCGGCTGTTGGATTGTTTTCACCTGTCGGCGCGGATACGTCAGGAGCCACGGGAGGAAGAACAGCCCGCCGCCTGCGGTAGGCCGCCGAGAACACAAGCGCCGTGGAACTTCTCAGATCGAAAAGAGGACGCACGCTCATAGGCGGTAGAACCTTCGTCTGGGGCGAAAGAACCTTCATCATGGGGGTGATCAACGTCACTCCTGACTCGTTCTCGGGTGACGGTTTGGGTACGGACGTGTCCGCCGCTGTCAGGAGGGCCGCGCTGTTCCGGGAGTGGGGGGCCGACGTCCTCGACGTTGGCGGGGAGTCGACGCGGCCCCCGTCCATATACCCTGGCGCCGGTCCCGTGGGGGTAGACGAGGAGTTGGCGCGGGTCGTGCCCGCCATACAGGCCATCGCGCACGAGGTCGACGTTCCGGTCAGCATAGACACCACCAAAGCGGCGGTGGCCGAGGAGGCTATCGCCGCGGGCGCGGCCATGGTCAACGACCAGTGGGCGCTGAGCGCCGATGAGAGAATGCTGGAGGTGGTCTCGAGGGCCGGCGTACCGGTCGTGCTGATGCACAACCGCCGGAACACCGCCTACACGGACTTGGTGCCGGACGTAGTGGAGGCGCTGCGCGGGGCGCGGCTGCGCGCAGTACAGGGCGGCATCGTCGCCGGGAACATCATCCTCGACCCGGGGATCGGGTTCGGCAAGACGGCGGAACAGAATCTGGAGCTGCTCAGGAGGCTCGACGAACTGGGCGAGCTTGGGTGCCCGCTGCTCGTCGGCACGTCCAGGAAGTCGACGATAGGCCGCGTCCTGGGCCTTCCGGCGGACCAACGAATCGAGGGCACGGCGGCCACGGTGGCTCTGAGCATCGCTGCCGGGGCCGACGTGGTGCGGGTGCATGACGTCAAGGAGATGGCGCGTGTCGCCCGCATGAGCGACGCCGTCGTACGCGGCTGGCACGGGCCCTGAGCGAGAGGCAGGCATCCCTTGCAGGCGGAGGCGTATCTCGGTTTGGGCTCGAATCTGGGAGACCGGCGCCGTCGGCTGCGGGAGGCATTGGATAGCATTAGCGGTCTGGCGTCGGACGTGCGGGTGTCCGCATTGTATGAGACGCAGCCCCAGGGGTTCCAGGCCCAGCCCGCTTTCCTGAACGCCGTGTGCCGCGTCTGGACCCGGCTCGGCCCGTTCGACCTCCTCGACGCACTCCGGCGCGTCCAGGCGGCTGGCGCGAGGCCCGCGTTCGTGAATGGTCCCAGGGACGTAGACGTAGACGTGCTGTTGTACGCGGGGGCGGTGATCGATCTGCCCCATCTCGTAGTCCCGCATCCCAGGATGTGCGATAGGGAATTCGTGCTGGCGCCGCTGGCCGAGATAGCCCCGGGCCTCGTGCATCCAGTCAGGAATCAGACCGTCATCGAGCTGTTGCGCCGCCTCCCGTTTAGAGGAAGCGTGCGGATGGCCGGGCGGCTTGGAGAGGTCTAACCGGAGACTGCGCTACTCCCTGAGGGACGGGGGCAGCAGGTTGGGAAGGGAGTCCTTGATCGGATACGTCTCGTCGCAGGCCCCGCACCCCAGCGCGCCCTGAACGACCTCGTCTCCTTCTTCCAAGTCGAAAGTCAACGTCAGGTCCCCCTTGCAGACGGGGCAGGCGAGTATCTCCAACAGGTCCCGTTTCATGCCTCTACTCCTGTAATCGGCGCGGCTGAGTCTACCCGCGGGAGAGCGCGGCCTCGAATAGGTCTCCGAGCAGACTCGAGAGTAGGAATACGAGCAGCCCCAGCGCCACTAAGGTCTCGTAGCTGGATAAGACCTTCCTCAACCGGGCCTTCCTGCTGGTCTTCAGGGCCAGTTGTTCGAGGGTTTCCCGGGACCGGCTTTGACGCCTGAGGTCCTGCACCATCAGGAACATCCATAGCGATAGCGCGGTCTTGACTCCCAGCGTCACTATGTAGGGCGCGCCGGCGGCCCCGGAGCTTAGCCGGTTCAACGCCAGGACAACCCCCGTGGCTACGAGTATTATCACAGACGTGTTGACGAGCGTGCCGAACTCGGCGCTCGCCGCGGCCAGGAAGCCGCGCGGCGGCCCGACCTTCCGAGAAGCCGGCTTCAGCGCCAGCAGGTAGAAGATGCCCCCGCCCAGCCAGGCGGCGGCGGCCAGCAGGTGAAGCCACTTCGCTATCAGGAGAAATACTTCACCGCCGTTCATGCAACGCCCCGTTCAGGGAGACCGGGGCCTACTGCAACAACCCTTGGACGAGCTCCTCCAGCTTCTCGGCGTTAAGGGCGCCGGACCACTTCCTGGCGATATTGTGATCCCTGTCCAAGAATACGGAGGTCGGAAAGCCGATGACGTTGTAGTCGATTACGATGCTCCCGTCCGCGTCGGGACCAATGGCGTACGTGATGCCGAATTCGTCCACGAAGTCCTGGCCGTCTTGAACCGAGTCGAGCCCAAGGAGCTGCACCCCAAGGAACACCACGTCACCCCGGTGCTTTACCGAGGCGGCTTCGAAGTCGGGCATCTCCAGCCGACACGGCGGGCAGGACGGGTACCAGAAGTTGATGACCACGGGCATGCCTTCGAAATCGGACAGCCCGACTCGTTCTCCCTTGGAGTACGACTCATTTCCGAATACCTCTATCTCGAAGTCGGGAGCGGCCTCAGCCTCGGACGTAGAGGCCTCGCCTACCTCGCCGGGGGGCGTCTCCTCGCCTGGGGGCGTCTCCTCGCCGACGCCGGCGGAGGTGCAAGCGGCTGCGAGAAGCAGCACGGCTAGGACCATTCCGAGCAGGAACTTCTTCCAGGGCGCCATGAGAACTGCGTATTGCACCACTTGGTTCTCCTAAATGTCGTCTGGGGGCACAGCCCCCAGACCCACTGCCGGAGGGGAGAACCTCTCTGGACTTCCCCCCTTCGTGTCTCACAGGGTCTGAACAGTTTCTTATGATGCCATATCAGGCGGTGGGATGCTGAGCTACTCCAGCGAAACGTCCTCCATCAACTTGTCCGCGTGGCGCAGCAGCCTTTCGATCCTGCCCGTCGGGAGGCTTCGCCCCTCCAGGTACAGCTTCAAGGCGTCACGCGGCTTGAGGACCGCGGAGCCAGGGGGCAGCCTTGTGGTCGAGTCGGCGGTGACGTCCTTGGAGATGGTAGCCACGTAGTGAGCGCCGTCCAGGGCGGCCCGCACGTCGTTGTCCCGGACGTGGCTCGCCAATTCGCTGCTGACCTCTATGAGCACCCTCACTATGGCGTCCTGTACGCGGCACGCCCGTATGGCCCGGACGACCGTTGCCGTCGGGTCGAGGTCGTCCTTGGGAACAGAGACTGAGACCGTCGTGAACCGCCTGGCGTCAACCAGCTGGAATCTGAGGCTCTTTAGTCTTCGCCCCAGCTGCTCTGCCGGGTCTAACTCTATAACGCAGAACCCCTTCTCGTCGTTTTCTTCGCCGAAGTCGACGCGTTCCAAGCTACCGGAGTATACGACGGGCGGAGCGTCCCCCAAGCGCTGGTGCCGGTGGACGTGGCCGAGCGCCACGTAGTCGAACTGCGGCAAGGCGACGTCGCTCTTTAGGAGCACGTGGTCGTGGCCAAGGATCATTGCCTGCTCCGAGCCGGTCTTCGCCTGAGCAACTGAGACGTGCCCCGCGAACACGGCGGGCACGCCCGGGTCCAGCGCCGCAGCCCGGGCGGCGATTCCGTCCGCCAATCGACGCTGTATGGCCTCGTTTACGTCCGGGGGGGACATCGAGCGCGTGTCTTCCCGCGTCAGGAAGTCGCTGCGCCGGACCCAAGGCAGGGCCACGATCTGTATCGGCCCGGAACGGGTGGGCACGGAGTAGGTCCGCAGCGTGTCGCCGACGTACACGTTCCGGACGTCGAGCGTACGGAAGATCTCGATGGCAGTGGCCCTGCTGGTGACGTGGGGCATGTCGTGGTTACCCAACAGCAGAAACACGGGGACGCCGGCGAAAGACAGGCGAGCGATGCGTCGTGCGAACTCGCGCTGGTGAGTCTGGCTGGGATCGCGGCTCTTGTACGCGTCCCCGCAAAACAGCGCCAAGTCCACCTGTTCTTCGATGGCGAAGTCTACGAGCTCGTCGAAGGTCTTCAGAAAGTCCAGCAGCCGCGTGGACAGCCCCGTCTCCGGGTCGGTCCGCCCGTAGGTCTCTACGCCGACGTGTACGTCGCTGAAGTGGAGTATCCGCATGGGTGGCCTGCGCCAAGGGTAAGGTAACACACACTGAGGCGGGGACGGGATGCGCCGCCCCCGTAACCGTTCAGACTTCGACCGGCGTAGCCCCGATAGAAGCAGACGTCTTTGATCCCCACCCGCCCGCCCCTTTGTAGCTGGGGGCACACCCCCTAGCCCCCCTGCCGGACGGGAGAACCGGATTTGGGGAGCTCCCCAACGTGGGGGCCTGCCCTAGCCCCCCTGCCGGAGGGGAGAACCTCTCTGGACTCCCCCCTTTAGGTCTCACAGAGTCTGAACAGTTTTCGCGCCCCCGTTTGTGGGTAGACGCTAAATCAGAGTTCACAGTGACCCTACAGTGACCTTGGCGCTTGTTGACCCTGTTCGAATGCCCGTGCTATAAGGCAATCAACCCTTTGGCGAGCGCGATGATGCCGACGAGAGGTAGAGCGTGAATCGACACCCGCTGATGTTTGCCTTGGTCCTAGTATTCGCGGCAGCCGCGGCAGCGTGTACGCGGGAGGTGATCAAAGAGGTCGCCGTAGAGAAACCTGTCATAGTCGAGCGGCAGGTCATCAAGGAGGTGCCTGTAGAAAGGGTTGTGGTGGTAGAGAAGCAGGTGGTGAGAGAGGTGCCTGTCGAAAAGGTCATCACGGTGGAGAAGGAGGTGGTGCGGGAGGTCGATACGTCGGCGCGGCCCGGGGAAAGCGTCCTGCGGATGCGTTTGGACACCATCGCGCCGCAGTTCGTACCCCACGTACAGGCCGGCGGCGGTATGGCCCAAGTAGGGGGGTGGATATGGTCGCGGTTGGCGCAGGCCAACCCTCAGACCGGCAGATGGGACCCCGACTTGGCCGAACGTTGGGACCTAGCGTCGGACTTCAGCTCGATGACCTTCTACCTGCGGAAGAACGCCTTTTGGCACGACGGAGAGCCGGTGACGTCCGACGACGTAGCGTACACGGTCAGGACGTTCTTGGCCCCGGACTCGTCCGGATGGGTGCTGAATACCTTCCACGCCCTGAAGGGCGCCAGGGACTTCCAACAGGGTGAGGGCAACTGGCCGATTCCCGGTGTGGAGGTCATCGACGAGCACACTATCAGGCTCGATTTCGAGACGGTCTCACCCTTCTTCCTAGACGACCTGAATAGCCTCGCCGGCGAGGCCCCGATCCCCATACTGCCGGAGCATATCCTGGGCGGCGTGCCGGATGATGAGCTGTTCGAGCATGAATACTTTTCCACCGACTTGACGGGATCAGGCCCTTGGAAGCTCGTCCAGCACGTACCAGGCCAGATATTGGAGATGGAGGCCTTCGACGACTTCTACTTTGGACGTCCGGGCATCGACAGAGTCATCATGGCATCCATCCCCTCTCCCGACGCCGCGCGCGACGCCATGCAGCGCGGAGAGATAGACACGAGCATCCAAGGCGGCTTTAGTCGGGAGGCCGAAGAGGTCTTCCTGAGGGACCCACGGTTCGACGTCTGGGCCACACTGGAGCAGAACACCGGAGGATTGGGTTCCTTCAACATGCGCAGGGACACCGTCAACGACCCGCGCCTGCACCGGGCATGGGCCCAGGCGATAGATAAGGACGCGCTGTTCCTCACGTTTGCGCGAGGGTTGGGTATGAAGGTGTGGACACCTCTCGCCCACTCCTGGTACTACAAGGAGGAATGGGGCGACCTGTACCCGTACGATCCCGCGGCATCCAGGGAACTGCTCGAAGAGATGGGATGGGACCCCGGCCGGACGCTGACGGTAACGGTGGGCCCGTCCCTGAGCGAGGAGGATACTGCCGATCGCGCGGCGAGACGGCAGTATCTGCAGGAAGCCGGGATCAATATCGAGATCGAAACCGTGGACGCGGCCATATCCTCAGCGAGGTTCTACGAACAGAAGGACTACGAGGTGACTTTCGGCGGCGGGGGTCCCATGCTGGGAGGCCCGGGCCAATACTTGGGCAGAGGCTGGATCACCTGCGAGACCCAGCCGGGCAATCCGAGCTGCGACCCGTGGGGCTATGCCGAGTACAGGAAACCCGCATGGGAAGAGCTCGTGCTCAGGGGCATACGGACCACCAATCGGGCGCGGGCAACCGAGCATTGGCGGATGCTCAACGAAGAGTATTTACTCGAAGATCTCCCGGTCGTCGGCAGTTGGATAGGGGCCGGCGTGAGGGTCAAGAACCGGCGCTTTTACATGCCGATCTATGGAGACATCCCGAAGCCGGATACGCTCGGCGGCATCAAGGTATTCCCCGTACATATAGGCCGTGATGACCACCTGTCCTACCACCCGGAACAGTGGGAGATCCGGTAGACAGGCCGGGCTAGTACCAACATTCCCACGACCTTGAGGCCGCGGCCAGTGCGGAAGGCGCAGGGCCGCCCTATAGCTGCTCTGCCAGATCCAAGAACGGCTGTAGAGATTCCGGGTTGGACATGGCGTCTTTGCTGATGGAGGCGGCAACGGGCTCGCCGGACAGGATGCGCTTGATGGGGACCTCCATCTTCTTACCGTTGATCGTCTTGGGAATGTCAGGCACGGCGTGCATCTCGTTCGGTACGTGACGCGGCGAAAGCTCCCTGCGCAGCTTGGCTGCGATACGCTCCCTTAGGTCGTCGTCCAGCGCCCGGGCGTTGCCGAGAACGAGGAATAGAATGAGCCGGCCATCCATACCGGCGTGGCCGGTGTCGATCACCAAGCTATCCAACACCTCCTCCACGTCGTCCACGACGCGGTAGAAGTCGCTGGTGCCCATGCGGACTCCGCCTCGGTTCAGGGTCGAATCCGACCGTCCGTAGATGACGCAACTGCCGCGTTCGGTCACCTTGATCCAGTCGCCATGCCTCCACACCCCCGGGTAGGTCTCGAAGTAGCTTTCGCGGTAGCGCCGGCCGCCGGGGTCGTTCCACAGGCGCAGCGGCATGGAGGGGAGGGGCTTCGTGATGACCAGTTCCCCAACCTCCTCCGTCAGGGGCTGTCCCACGGGGCCATAGGCTTCAACGCTGGCCCCGAGGCACAGACACTGGATTTCGCCCGCGTGGACGGGCAGAAGCGGGCAGGAGCCTACGAAGGCCGTACACAGGTCCGTACCCCCGCTGATTGACCCCAGGTGCACGTCGGCCTTCACTCGGTCATAGACCCACCGGAACGCCTCCGGCGAAAGCGGCGCGCCGGTAGAGCCGATGCTTCGGACCCGACCCAAGCCGAACTGTTCGCCGGGTCGGACGCCGGCCTTGATGCAAGCTTGGATATACGGCGCGGACGCGCCGAAGTAGGTCACGCCGGTCTCCTCGGCAAGACGCCACAGAGCCCCCATGTCAGGGTGGCCGGGGTCGCCGTCGAACAGCACCACAGTCGTACCGAGCAGCAACCCTCCGATGAGCAGGTTCCACATCATCCATCCGGTCGTCGTGAACCAGAAGAACCTGTCCCCGGGCTTCAGGTCCCCGTGAAGCGAGAGGTACTTGAGGTGCTCTAGGAGTATTCCGCCGTGCCCTTGGACGATGGGTTTGGGTAGCCCCGTCGTACCGGAAGAGTAGAGCACCCAAAGCGGATGGTCGAATGGCACCGGCTCGAAGGCGGCGTCCCCTCCGGCGACGTTCACGTCGGACCAGGGGGCCGCGTTGTTCAGCCCGGACGTCCTCGCCTCCTGGTGGAGATACGGCACGAGCACGGTGACTTTGAGGGACGTCAATTGCTCTTGGATTGCCGCAACCTCGCCGATGCGGTCGAAGTCGCGGCCCCCGTAGCGGTAACCGTCTACGGCTACGAGCACCGTCGGCTCTATCTGCTGAAAGCGCTCCACCACGCTGCGGGCGCCGAACTCAGGCGAGCAGGCGGACCAGACCGCGCCGATGGACGCGGCCGCGAGGAAAGCGACCAGCGTCTCCGGGATATTGGGCATGTACGCGGCGACGCGGTCGCCGCGCCGGACTCCGCGCCGCTTGAGCCCCTCGGCGAACCCAGCCACGCGCCTGTAGAGGTCGGCGTGGGTCAGGTGGGCTACGGGGCGCAGCTCGGAGCTGGAGACGACCGCCACGCCGCCGGAGCGCCGCCGGAGCGCATGTTCAGCGTAGTTGAGCCGCGCCCCCGGGAACCACACTG
Organism: uncultured Dehalococcoidia bacterium; assembly: GCA_958296245.1. Taxonomy (GTDB): domain Bacteria; phylum Chloroflexota; class Dehalococcoidia; order Lucifugimonadales. Next base: position 2,465,382 of record OY282458.1, on the reverse strand, counting down.
CGCCGGGCATGGCGCCGCCGTCCAAGACGGCATCATACGGGCTCCGAGCCCTGACGTCGAAGTAGTCCCATATCGACCCCCAGAACGCGTCGAGGTCGGTGGTCGACCAACGCCACAGCTCCTGGTAGGTGTCGAAGTTTAGATCCCGAGTCTCTCTCAGCCACCGCATGTAAGCGGTGACGTTCGCCGAAGACGCCGCCCCGTCCGGCGGCTCCCACAGGAGAGCGCCCTCGTCTATCGGCCTCGGGGTAGTCTCGAATGATCCCAACGCAGAGAACCGTAGTCCAGTAACCCGGCGGGGCCGACCTCGCTATCCCTCTTTCGACTGCAGCTCGGCTACGAGGCTGCCCGCCCACTCGCGCAACGCATCCTCGAGGTCCGCTCCGCAATGGGGGCACTCGTAGTCGCCGAACCGGATCCTCGTCGCACACTGTGGGCACACCCGCATCTCCGCGAGCCATTCCACCGCGGCGTCTATCAGTTCATCGTCAGGCATACCGCCCCCGCGTTACTCGTGTCTTACGGCCTGTCAACCATGCGACGGGGATGGCGCGGGCGAGACGCCCGCGCTCCCGGGAGGCGCCTACCGATCTGGGACAGATTCTGATGGCGCGCTGCGCATGGGCCCGTATGTCTTTCATCTCCGGCTTGGAGGCGGGACAGCCTCGGATCATTACCTAAAGCGCCTGGGCGTCTCGTCGCCCTGGATCTCACTGGACAGTATCTTGAGGCTGCGGTCCTCAATCGGCAGGTCTACCTTTACGCCGCCGGCGCGGTGCGACTCCCTCATGGCTATGGCTACCTCGAGCGCGGCGCGGCCATCCAGCCCCGAGCACGACGGCTCTCCGCCCGATTCGATGCAGTCCGCAAGGTCCTCTATGACCGTCAGCCCTGTGCCCTGGATATGCGGCGGCCAGGGGTAGGGGTAGACGGCGGGCAGGGTAACCGGAAAGCGAGTCGAGATCGACCTGGAGCCTACGGCGTTCGCGTCTACGGATTGCAACAGCGTCAGTTCGGCCTGCAGGGAGTTGTTCAGTATCCGTATCCTGCCGTTCTCCCCGATGACGTCGAAGTCCCAAACGGCGGCGCCGGTCTCCATGCCTCGGACGTACGCCCGAACCCCGTTGTCGAAGGCGAGGTAGCCGTTGCCCATCAGGTCGTCGTCCCGAGCGGCGGCCGCGTCCGATTCCATCTCCCCGAAGACCCACTGGACGTCACCGCCTGCCAGGAACCGGATGGCGTCGAGCATGTGACTGCCGTTGGCGGACAGCGGACACTGCGCGTACGCGGTTACCTGTAGGATGCCGCCCAATTCGCCGCTGTCGATTATCCTACGCGCCTCGGCGAACGCCGGGGTCCACCGCCTGACGCAGTTGACGGCCAGCGCCACTCCCTGCTCGCGGCACACCTCCACCATCTCGTCCGCTTCCGCCAAGCTCAGCGACATCGGCTTCTCGGCCCATATGGCCTTTACCCCCGCCTCTGCCACGTCCTTGACGATGGCGGCCCGGTGCCTGGTCGACGTGCATACGCTGACGACGTCGGGCTTTTCCTCTTCGAGCATCGCCTTGTAGTCGTCGTAGAGTTGGCCGTCGGAGAGACCCCAACGCTGGCCGAACGACTCACGCTGGCCTTTGTGCAGGTCAACCCCCGCGACGAGGTCCGTCAGGGGGGAGCCGGAGTAGGCGGGCCCGTGACAGTATGGCGTGAAGACCGACCCTCCGCGTTGGATCTCGTCATCAAAGGTGCTGCCCATTCGGCCAAGGCCTATCACTGCTGCTCGATACTTTGCCATCTGTGCCTCCTTTAGCAGGCTGCGGGAAAACGCTTCAGGCTTCCTTGCAGCCCTTCTTTACTTGACTAGGAATGGGAATAGATTATATCTGATGAATCCCCTCAAACTCCCGGCGGGCTCTGCCATTCTGCCCATTCGTACCTTCCGCAGTCTTCTAGAAGACGGCAAGGGGATTGACAGGGGACCCGGTGGTGTTGGAGAGCTTGAGCGGCGACGTCATCAGTAGGAATTCGTAGCGGCCTCGCTTCCTGCATTCCATCGCGAGGTCGTCCAAGTTGGCGTTGTCGAGTATCCACAGGCCCATGGCGACGATCCCCACCTGGTGTATGGGGTTCGTCAGGGAAGGATAGCCGGTGGGCTTAACGTCGTTGCCCGTGTCCGTGCCCAAGACGGCAATGCCGCGTTCGTGGAACAGGGGCAGGCAGGCGGCCTGACACGCGGTGGAGCCGGCGTCCGGATCCGCAGGGCCCTCAACGCCCCTGCGCGTCAGCTGGCCCGTTCTGATCAGCAGGGCGTCGCCCTCAGTGATCCTGAATCCGTGGCGCCGCTCCGCCTCCAGGATGTCGTCAGGCATGACGCCCTCGCCTCGCTCCAGCCAGCGGACGCCTCGAATGAGCGGAGCGTCGACCAGTATCCCCCGTGTGACGATCCCGCCTCCCGCGAGCTCGATGGATCCCGCGGTTGCGCCCTCGGACGTGGACACCAGGCTGGAGGGACGGCCATTGTACATCCGACCCTCCCAGAAGAAGTGAGCGAGGCTGTCCACGTGCGTAATCGTGGCCCCGTGGAAGACCATACCGACGAAGTCGACTGCAACGCGCGGGTTATCCGCCTCGCCGCTGTGGGTCATGAAGTGCAGGGCGGGCTTTGGGGCGTCCAAGCTTGGCTCATACGCGACGGTGCGGGCGCATGAGACGGTGACGTGCTCTGTTACCGTGGAGAATCCCCTGCGGGCAGAGTCCGGCGAGAGCAGGTTAAGGGTGCCGAGCTGGTCGTCGCCGCCCCATCTACCCCAGTTGCTCAATGATTTGAAGTAGGCGAGGACCTCATCTTCGCTGGGGATGCTAACTGGCACCGGAACCCCTCCCTTGTCAGTGTACGGTCCGCCGCAAGGCACAAGTATATTGCACTCGCTCTTGGATGTCACCGAGGGGAAGACGAATCAAGGCTCCTCTACGGGTGGCTGAGGGCGCCCCTCGTATATAATCTATTCTCCCCTTCTTGGCCCAAGAAGAGAGATGCAAGGAAGCCGGAGGCAGCCTGTCAGCCCCGTATGGGTCGTAGGAGATTATCTCATCTACGTTAGCCGCCTGAATCTGACGAACTTCCGCAACTACGAGAGCCTCCAGGTTGACCTGCCGCCCGGGATAGTGCTGCTCTACGGCAGCAACGGCCAGGGCAAGACGAACATCTTGGAGGCCATCTACATGCTGGCGGTCGTGAAGTCGCCGAGGGCGTCTTCGGACCGGGATCTGGTGCGCCGCGAGGCCCTGGAGCGAGGGGAACATTCCCAGGTTTCCGCGGTCGTTCAACGAGACGGCGCGCCGCTCCGGGTGATAATCGGGCTGCAGAAGATGGCGCTGCCGGCTGTTCACGCAGACGGCGCTACGGCGCCGAGCGCATCGGAGGCCGTAGAATCGACGAGCTCCGTACAGAAGCAGGTACGGGTCAATGGGGCTCCCAGACGTATCTCTGCCCTCGTGGGCGAGGTGAACGCCGTGCTCTTTACCGCTCAGGACATGGACATCGTGCTTGGGCCGCCCTCCTCCCGCCGCCGCTACGTCGACATATTGATTTCCCAGGTCGACAGCCGTTACTTTAGGCTCCTTCAGAAGTACCAACAGGTGATGGCCCACCGGAACCGGCTCTTGAAGGCGGTCAGAGACGGTAGGTCGCAGCCGGCGGAACTGGGGTTCTGGGATCGTGAACTGGTCGAGTCCGGCGTGTACATCATGCGGCGGCGCGCCTGTACGGTAAGCGCTATTGCAGCGCTCGCCGCGCCACTGCACGAGGAGTTGTCCGGGGGTGAAGAGGAGCTTCAGGTCGTCTACAAACCCAACGTCGGCTGCGGAACGGATGGGCAGGGATTGGATCAGGCCATGAGGGAGGCCTTGGAGCGCAGCCGGCCCAGGGAGGCCGCGCAGGGATTCACGGTGGTGGGGCCGCATCGTGACGACCTCCTTATGCTACTGGGCCGCTTGGAGGCGGGCAGCAGCGCTTCCAGGGGACAGTGCCGCACCCTTGTTCTCGCCTTGAAGCTGGCCGAGGCGCGCTTCCTCCAGGACGAGCGGGGGCAGGAGCCGATCCTTCTCTTGGACGACATACTGTCGGAGCTGGACTCCAGCCGCCGCGCCAGGGTCTTGGACAGAGCGGGGCTGTACCAGCAGTGCTTTGTGACAGCCGCAACGTTGGAGTCTGTGGACAGGACGTTCATCGATCGTATGTCGAAGTTCAGCGTGGCGGGCGGCAAGGTGTCGCCGTTCGAGCCCGACGGGCGGGGCTCGTAGGATGTCCAGTACCGCCGCCTCTGGCCGGGGGCCAGGGTCTCCCCGCCGGTTGGCCCTACCGATGCCGTTGCGCGTAGCCATCGCCGCTCTGACTGCAATGATTGCGGCGCTTCTGCTCCCGGCTTGCGTGGGGAGTACGACGGAAGAGCAACCGCCAGCAGGCGCAACGTCGCCGACGGCCGTTGCGCCAAGACCCTCCACGCCCTCTCCGGCCACGTCCGATCCGCCGCTCGCCCCAGTGGGGCTAGAGCCTGCTTTCCCAGGCATCAGGTTCGACAAGATGGTCCATTTGACCCATGCCGGCGACGGGACCAACAGGCTGTTCCTCGTGCTCCAGCCGGGCCGGGTCGTCGTGTTCGAGAACGACCCGGGCGTCGAATCGGCGCAAACCTTCTTGGACATCCGCGAACGAGTCAGCGCTCCCGAGAGCTACGGGAGCGAGGAGGGGTTGTTGGGGCTGGCGTTCGATCCCGGCTATTCTGAGAATGGGTACTTCTACGTCTACTACTCGGCCTCGGGCCCGCGCAGGTCTGTCATTTCGCGCTTTTCGGTCAGCCCGGGCGACGCCAATCGGGGTGACCCCGCCTCAGAGCTTGTTCTGCTGGAAGTCGGGCAGCCTTTCAGCAACCACAACGGCGGCCACCTCGTCTTTGGCCCCGACGGTATGCTCTATGCCGGCCTTGGAGACGGAGGCGCAGCCGGGGACCCGCACGATAACGGGCAGGACATTTCCACCCTCCTCGGCAGCGTCCTGCGCGTCGACGTGAGCTCGGTCGACGCGCAGGGGAGCTATGCGGTCCCGGAAGACAACCCCTTCGCCGGAAGCGGGGGGGATGCCCGTGGGGAGATTTGGGCTTACGGCCTCCGAAACCCCTGGCGATTCAGCTTCGACCGGGAGACCGGTATCCTTTGGGCGGCCGACGTGGGTCAGAACCTCTATGAAGAGGTGAACGTAATCAGGCCGGGCCTCAATTACGGCTGGAACGTCATGGAGGGGTCGCACTGCTTCGGCCAAGCTCGCTGCGACGCCGACGGCCTGGAGATGCCGGTTGCGGAGTACGGCCGCGGGGGCGGCTGCTCGGTCATTGGCGGGCACGTCTACAGGGGGAGGAGTATGGCGTCTCTTCACGGCGCTTACCTGTACGGCGACTTCTGCAGCGGGAAGATATGGGCGCTCAGGTACGACGGCGCCTCGGTGACGGAGCACGTGGAGATTGCGGATACCGGCCTGTCGATCTCGTCGTTCGGCGAGGACGCGTCCGGGGAGGTCTACGTTCTGACGTTCGAAGGTGTAATATACCGTTTTACGGCCCAACAGCCGAAGTGACCCCGTAGGAGGAGTTCGCCGCCTTGTCTACTATGCCGGCAGCAGTGACGACAGCCTTGAAGGAGGTCGAGTGTCACGAGGTGCCCGTACCCGACGTGGAGCCGGGGCGCGTGCTCGTCCGCACCAGATTGGCCTCGATCTGCGGGAGCGACCTACACATCGCCTACATGGGCTGGAACGTGCGGGACCTGCCCTTGGCTCCGGGCTATCCAGGGCATGAGGGCGTCGGCGAAGTGGTTGACGGCGGGGACTCGGCCTTTGAGACGGGCGCCGTCGTCTTGACCGCCCCCAATATCTGGAGCTCACGGGTCTTCGCCGGCTACCAGCTGATCGATCCCCGGTTCTTGATCCGCCTACCGGGTGACGTCCCGCTCGCGCATCTGCTCATGGCCCAGCAGCTCGGAACGGTCGTTTACGGATGCAAGCTGCTGCCCCCGTTGCTGGGTCGAACGGTAGTCGTCATAGGACAGGGTTCCGTTGGGCTGTTCCATGATTTCATGCTGAGGAGATTGGGAGCGCACCGGATAATCGCAATAGAGCCGATCCCCGACCGCCTAGCCGCAGGCGTGGCGATGGGCGTAGACGAGGCGATCGGTCTGACTGGGCAGAAGGCCACCGAGGCCGTGCTCGATCTGACCGACGGTCAGGGGGCCGATCTTGTCGTCGAGGCGGTGGGCAGCGCCGATACCCTGAACCAGTCGATGATGCTCGCCCGGGACCGGGGGCGAGTCGCTGTCTTCGGCCTGCCGCCGAACATGGAGATGGCGCCTTTCGATTGGGACACCTTCTTCCGGCGGCGGCTGACCATGCATTCGGTACATGGGGGTCAGGACGAGCCCGGGCTGCCCGATTTTCGGCTGGCCGTGGACTTCATCCGCAACGGGGAGGTCGACGTGTCGCCCCTTGTTACGCACCAGTTCCCTATTTGGGAAGTTGGCGAGGCGTTCGAGTTGGCGCACTCCAAGGACGACGGCGCGTTGAAGGTCTCTCTGACCTTCTAAGGATGGTCAGGAAGGGTTCTTCCGTGCCCTGCTAGCCCTGTGGTAGGCCTCGAGGCTTGATCACGAGTTCGAGGCCATAGGCTGACCCCCGTACGTCGACGGTCGTCCCCTGCAGGTCCGGCGGGAGCGGGGCCTGCACCAGCAATACTGATGCGTCGCCGACCGAGACGACCTCGTCGCCGTGCCTTGGCGTGTCCAGGGCAAGTGTGACGCCGCCGTCGGCCTCTGGAATGAATCTAAGGATCTGGCCCGGGCGGCGCCTCATGCCGTACAGGACGCTCCTGAGGTAGACGGCGGCCCTGTCCGTGATGGTGAGCGGCGCGGAGTCCGGGTCTGGTTCCGTACCGGCGGGCGCCGCTGCCGCACTATCATTCTGCGTGTCCTGTCGCCTCGTCTTCTCCGTCGGTCCAGACAGTCTCGCCAGGTCTCTTAGGCGAGCTGAACGCCTGACCGCCTGGTCCAGGTCGAGCACGCGCCGCTCAAGCGCCGCTACGTCTGAGCCAAGTGACCTGATGTTGTCTGCGGTAGACCTGAGCGCCGTCTCTCCGCGCCGCACCTCGGCGGCTCTGCGGTCCATCTCAGCCTCGATGGTGCGCAGGCTGTTCCCGAGCCTGATCGACTCGGCGTCGAGTCTGAAGCGCGATTGTTCGGGCTGCCCCTGACCGGGTTGGTCGAGCTTGCGTTGGGACCATTTCCCAGCCTCCGCAGCCTGTCGGCGAGCCTCCTCGGCCCTTCGCCTGACGTCGGCTTCATTGGAGCGCGCCTGCGAGGCGTGCTTGACGGCGCGGTCGAGTGCGCTTCGCAAACGGTCGTATCGCCTTCTCGCCTTCAAGAGAGCGTCGCGCGCCTCCTCGAGGTCGCGTCTTGCTTGCGTCAATCGAGCGGAGGCGTCCCGGATACGTTCGTCCCAGTCGGGGGGTGTCCTCTCATGGCCGGCGGCTGGCATGGCGCTCAGGCTCCCATTGCCTTGGCTCTGATCCGGGCGATAGCATCCGCAACGGCAGCCGCGCCGCCGTATACGGCGCTCCCCGCAACCAGGACGTCGGCGCCGGCCTCGGCAACCGCCCGCGCGGTATTGGGGTCGATTCCCCCGTCAACCTCGATCTCGGCATCCAAGCCGAGCTCGTCGAGCATGGCTCTAACGCGGCGAATCTTGTCGACGGCGCCGCTGATGAACTTCTGCCCTCCCCAACCGGGGTTGACGCTCATGACGAGCACCATATCCACCTCGGCGACTATCTCCTCGATTGCGGAGGGCGGCGTTGCCGGGTTGATCGCGACGCCGGGTTTGGAGCCGGCGTCCCGTACCGCCTGCACGACCTTGTGAAGATGGGCGCTCGATTCGGCGTGGACGGTGATTATGTCGGCCCCGGCCTGTGCCGTCTCTTCCACGTACTGCTCAGGCGACGCCACCATCATGTGCACGTCGAGGGGGAGGTCTGTCCAGCGGCGGATCGCCTGCACCATGGCCGGGCCGAAGGTCAGGTTAGGCACGAAGCGGCCGTCCATGACGTCAACGTGGACGTAGTCGGCGCCGCCCTCGGCCGCTTCGGCGACCTGCTCTCCCATTCGGCTGAAGTCGGCGGCCAGTATGGACGGCGCGATCTTGACGTGTCTAGACGTTGTTACCCTCCCGCTCCAGGACGGCCTTCGCCTCTTCGAGCGCTGCTCTGACCCGTGAAGGCGCCGTCCCTCCGCGGCTGGTCCTCGATTCGAGGGAAGACGTCACGCTGATGGCCTTGACGTCTTCGTCGAAGAGGTCGGAGAAGCTGCGGTACGTATCCAGTGGGATGTCTTGTAGGCTCACCCCGCTGGCCGACGAATGGGACGATAGCTTTGCAACAACGCCGTGCGCCTCCCGGAACGGCATCCCCTTGCCGACAAGATAGTCGGCGAGGTCCGTTGCGACAGCGTTGCTGTCGACCGCTGCGGCGAGCATCCTATCGGGGTTCAAGGTCATGGTGGAGACCATTCCAGCGAAGACCTCCAGGGTAGCGAGAAGGGTGTCGAAGGTGTCGAAGAAGCCCTCCTTATCCTCCTGCAGGTCCCGGTTGTAGGTCAGTGGAAGGCCTTTGAGAACCGTCAGCAGAGCAATCAGGCCGCCGTAGACCCTTCCTGTACGGCCTCGTCCCAGCTCGGCGAAGTCGGGATTGCGCTTCTGCGGCATCATGCTGCTGCCGGTCGTGTAGCGGTCGTCGAGCTTGATGAAGCGGAGGTCGTCTGAGGACCACAGGACGATCTCCTCGGCGAAACGCGACAGGTGCATCATGCATATTGCCGCAGCCGAATGGAAGTCCAACAGGAAGTCACGGTCGGAAACGGCGTCCATGCTGTTGGCGGAGACCGAGGCGAATCCCAGTTCGCCGGCGACGTACTCCCTATCGATCGGATAGGGAACGCCGGCCAGCGCGCCGCTGCCCAGGGGCAGCACGTCGGCCCTAGAGCGCGCTTGCCTGAAACGCTCCGCGTCCCGGCCCAGCATTTCGAAATAGGCGAGCGCGTGGTGCGCGAAGAGCACCGGCTGGGCTCGCTGCAGATGGGTGTGGCCGGGCATCACCACCTCTATATTGTTCTCGGCCTGCGATACCAGCGCCCGCCTAAGCCGGTGAATCGCCGTGAGAACGCGGTCGGCAGCCTCCTTGACGTATAGCCTCACGTCCGTGGCGACCTGATCGTTGCGGGAGCGGGCAGTATGCAGCTTGCCTGCCGTGTCTCCTATCTTCTCTATGAGCCGGCGCTCCACGTTCATGTGGATGTCTTCGAGCTCCTCGCGCCAAGGGAACTCGCCGGCCTCGATCTCGTTGGCTATCTCAGAAAGGGCCTGCACGATCTCGTCAGCTTCCCGCTCCGGGATGATGCCCTGGCGGCCGAGCATGTGCGCGTGCGCTATCGAGCCGGTCAAGTCCTGTCTGTACAGGCGGCGGTCGTAGTGAATCGAGACCGTATAGCTTAATGCCGTGTCCATGGCTTACAGCATCAGCATCTCGACGCGATTCAGCTTCCCGGACACGGGATCGGCCTCGAAGCCCAGGGACTCCAGGGCCGTGACGCCCATGATCGGCGGGTCGTCCTCGTCTCCGAATATCGCCGTCACGCCTCCGAGGACGCCGTCGTAATACATGTCCACGGTGCCGACGTCGCGCGTCACCGCGCCGCCGAACCCGCGGAGCCGTCGTCTGCCGCGCCGCGGGATGCCCAACCTCTCCAGCAGGATGGCAGGTAGGACGCTGAGTGTAGCCCCCGTGTCCACCAGCACGGTGACCTTCTCGCTGACGTCCGGCGTCGATGGATTCGACACCCCCACGTCGACGTGAATGAATCCCATTCTGCGCTCCCTCCTAAACGGCGCCAGTCAAGTGCGGCCCTCAGACTTCTTTGCCACCAGGAACCGCCGCCTGAGCGTGAGCACCTTCTCGCCGCGCTGGTTGAGGCCGCGGCTCTCCATGTAGACGACTCCGCGGTCGGGGCGGCTGCGCGATTCCCGCACTTCGAGGATCTCGCTCTCGGCGTAGAGGGTGTCGCCCTGAAATACGGGCGCGTCGTGGGTGATGCGCTCGTACTCCAGGTTGGCGATGGCCTTGCCCGACGTGTCCCGGACGCTCATCCCCACGACCAAGCTCAGGACGAGGGTGCCTACAACCAAGACCCTCCCGTGTTGGTGGTCCTTCATGTAGTTCTCGTCCGTATGAAGCGGGTTGTCGTTCATAGTCAGCAGGGAGAAAAGGTGGTTGTCGGCCTCGGTCACGGTCTTGCCGGGCCAGTGCTTGAACACCTGTCCCGGCTCGAAGTCCTCCAAGCAGCCGCCAAAGCTGTCTCGCGCGTCGTGGATCATCTGCCGCTCCCGGCGGGCGCCGGCGCACCGGGCCCTTGAAATCCTAGACCCCTGTAATCTGATACCGCTCCCGGCGGGCGCCGGCGCACCGGGCCCTTGAAATCCTAGACCCCTGTAATCTGATACCGCTCCCGGCGGGCGCCGGCGCACCGGGCCCTTGAAACCCTAGACCCCTGTAATCTGACACCGCTCCCGGCGGGCGCCGGCGCGCCCTATGAGCCACATCCTACCATCCCGCACCGGGGCCCGGTCAGACCTTACGTTCCCTGCGTACTACGGCTTACGCTCTTGGAGGAGGCGCCGCGCGATGATCAGCTTCTGTATCTCGTTGGTGCCCTCTCCGATTATCATGAGAGGGGCGTCGCGGTAGTAGCGCTCCACAGGGTAGTCTTTGATATAGCCGTAGCCGCCGTGGATTCTCATGGCCTCAAGGGTCACTTCGCCGCACACCTCGGTGGCGAACAGCTTTGCCATGCCTGCCTCCAGATCAACCCTCTCCCCCGAGTCCTTCTTGGCCGCCGCGTCGTAGGTCAGTAGCCTGGCGGCCTGCACCTTGGCGGCCATGTCGGCCAACTTGATCTGGATGGCCTGGTGCTGGGCGATGGGGACGCCGAAGGCCTTGCGTTGTTTGGCGTACTCGATCGACGCTTCGAGAGCCGCCGTAGACACTCCAACCGCCCTCGCCGCGATGTTGATCCGCCCCCCTTCCAGGCCGCTCATGACCTGCTTGAAACCCTGCCCTTCCTCACCGCCGAGCAGGCTGTCCGCCGGGACTCGGCAGCCTTCGAAGAGCAGCTCGCATGTATCGACGCCTCTGTAACCCAGCTTGTTCAGCTTCTGCCCCACAGAGAAGCCCGGCCTTGGCTTCTCCACGATGAAGCAGGAAATGCCTCTGTACGGCGGGTCCGCTCCTGGGTCCGTCTTGGCCATCACTGCGAAGCCGTTGCCATGCAGGCCGTTGGTGATGAACATCTTGCTGCCGTTCAGGACGTACTCATCCCCCTCCCTGACTGCCGAGGTCTGGATGTTCTGTACGTCGCTGCCCGCGTCGGGCTCGGTGATGGCAAGCCCTCCCCTGAGCGACCCTTCGGCCATTCTGGGCAGAAAACGGCGCTTCTGCTCCTCGGTCCCGTACCCGGAGATCATGGCGCTCATGACGTGGTGGGTGCCGATGATCCCCGTGACGCTCATCCAACCCTTGCTGAGTTCCTCGAAGATGAGGGCGAAGGTCGTATGGTCCAGCCCCATCCCTCCATACTCCTCGGGGATGGATATGCCGAACAGACCCATTTCCTTCATCTTCTCCACGAGATCGAAGGGATACGTGTCCTCCTCGTCGTGGCGGGCCGCGACGGGCTCCACGTCCCGGCGCACGAAGTCGCGCACGAGGCTGACTATCTGGGACCGTACGCCGGGAGGGGTGGGGGAGGGTGATGTGTCAGACACGTGCCGCTCGGACGCTGACTGCCCGGGACCCTACCGGCCGGAATGTGGGCGCTGCCTGGCCCCCACGTTTCTAGCCGAGACTTGCAGCACTCTGAGGAAGCCCTCGGCGTCGGCGTGGTCGTATGTCCCCAGCGCCTCCATGGAGGAGTCGTCCGTATAGAGTGAGTGGGGCATGGCCTGAGGGGTATCCTCGGCGGAATCGAAGAAGACGTTGCCTTTGTAGAGGCGCACCGAGATGGACCCCGTGGCCAGTCTAACGATCGGTTCGAGGGCGGCGAGCGCCGCAGTGGTCCCAAGATCGTACCAGTAGCCCTGATATATCTGGGTGCTGATGAAAGAGGACAGCCTGTCGAACAGCTCGCGAGCCCGCCGATCCAGGACGAACTGGAGCAAGAACTCGAACGTGCGCCCAAGCAGCTCCATGCCGGGCGCTTCGTAGATGCCCCGAGACTTGACCCCGACGAAACGATTCTCGACGACGTGTGCGCCTATACCCACGCCATGGCGGCCGGCAACGCGGTTGCAGAGATCGAACACGTCAACTACGTCGAGGCGCTCCCCGTTCACGGCCACCGGCACGCCCTCTTCCCATCGCAGGGTTACGACCTCGGCCTGGTCCGGGGCGTCCCACGACCAGACCCCCATACCAGGCTCAACGAAGGTCGGAGAGATGGTCACCTTCTCCAGATCGCCGGCCTCGTGCGTCAGGCCGAGGAAGTTGGCGTCGGTCGAGTACCGGGACTCGCGGGCCGGCTTGATGGGCAGTTCGTTGGCCTCGCAGTACTCGATCATCTGCTGTCTGCCCGGGAACTGGGCCACGAAGTCGGGGTCCCGCCAGGGGGCGTAGACGTCGATCTCCGGCGCCAGCATATTGGCGCTGAGCTGGAACCGGACCTGGTCGTTGCCTCGCCCGGTGGAGCCGTGGAAGAGGACGCCGATATCGGCGTCCTGGAGGTGCGGTAGGATCTGGCGCACCGTAATTGGGCGCGCTATGCCTGTGGTGTTCCAGTAGCCGCCCTCGTATCGCGCCTGGGCCTGGAGCACCTTGAGCCCGGCCTGCGCCAGAGCGTCTTGACCGGGCACGATTCTGGCCTCGGACGCGCCGCATCCGAGCATCCGGCCGGTTATGGCGTCGAGGCTCTCTTCGTCCGGTTGTCCAAGGTCGACTGTGAAGGAGCGTACTTCGAAACCCTTGCTGCGGAGCCAGTGGGTTACGGTGCAGCTATCCAGACCGCCGGAGACGGCGCCGCCCAGGACTACGACGCCCTTGTCCTTCAGTTCACGCCATCTCACGCGGCGAGACCTTTCGCAGCTTCTCGTATCCCGGTATTCAGCCGGTCCATTGCGGTCACAATTTCGCGCTCCGTAATGGTGAGCGGGGGCATGAGCCTGATAGTAGCGGGGCCTATCGCGTTAAGCAGCAAGCCTGCCTCATTGCAGGCCGTCAGCACCGCCGCCGACATCTCAGAAGCGAAGTCCACTGCGTGGAGCAGTCCCACCCCCCGGACGGACGTTACGGAATCGTGCTTGTCCATGATGCCGGTGAGGAGTTTGCCCAGGACGGCGCCCATCCTCCGGGCGTTCTCCGGGACGCCGTGCTCTATTATGAACCGGGTGGACGCGGTGGCCGCGGCGCAGGCCAGCGGGTTACCCCCGAAGGTAGAGCCGTGGTCGCCCGGCTCGAGGACGGCGGCGTCCTCCTTGGATAGGAAGGCGCCGATTGGCACGCCGCCTCCGAGTCCCTTGGCAAGCGTCATCACGTCCGGCTCGACGTCGAACTGCTCATAGCCGAACAGGGTTCCCAACCGCCCCAACCCCGTCTGCACCTCGTCCAGTATCAGCAGCAGGCCATTTTCGTCGCACCACCGCCGCACGTCCTTCAGATAGTCCGGCGGCGGGACGTTTACGCCGCCCTCTCCTTGCACCGGTTCGAGCATCACGGCAACGGTCCTATCGGTGGTTGCTCCGGAGACCGCCTCAAGGTCGGCATAGGGAACGTGGACGAACCCGACCGGCAGCGGCTGGAACGGGTCCTCTTCGTGCGGTTTTCCGGTCGCCGACCAGGTCGCGAGCGTTCTGCCGTGGAATGAGTTCCCCGCCGTGATGATCTCGTACGCGCCGTTGCGGCGCAGCCCACCGTACTTCCTGGCCAGCTTGACGGCGCCCTCGTTGGCCTCGGCCCCGCTGTTGCAGAAGAAGACCCTGTCGAGGCAGCTGTTCTCGACCAGCACCTCGGCCAGTTCGAGTTGCGGCACCGTGTAGAACTGGTTGGAGGTCTGGACCAGGACCCGGGCCTGCTCGGCCACCGCGTCGGCAATGGCCGGGTGCGAGTGGCCAAGGTTGTCGACGGCCCACCCGGCAACGAAGTCCAGGTACTCCTTGCCCGTATCGTCCCAGACCCGCGCCCCCTCGCCCCGCACCAGCACCATAGGCTGCCTGCGGAAACAGGGCATGTAGTACTTATGCTCGACTTCTTTCCAGTCCCGCGCCATGCTACTGGCCTCCCGTTAGCTCTCTGAGGTTATCCAGGGCCTGTTCCAAGCCCTCTAGGCCGCGTCTCAAGTCCTCCAGCGCCTCGGCCATCGACTCGATTCCAGCCTGAAGCGGCTCCGTCGACGGCGGGCCGGAGGGGTCCGTGACCGTTTCGGTGGGCGCGTCGGTCGATGGAACGAACCCGGTCAGGGCGTCTATGGCCTCCAGGACGGAGTCCCTCATGACCACACGCTCTTGGCTGGCCAGGATCACCTTCTTCAGCTCGGGGAACTCGACCCCCTCCGCCTGAAGGTAGATCGGCTCGGCGTAGAGAAGGCTAAACTGGTCCTGGGTCGCTAGGGGAAGCACGAGGAGGTTGCCCCTGATGCAGTCCGATCCCTCCTGGCACAGGAGGGTAAGCTCCGGGGAGATGTCCTTGTCGTTGTCGATCTTGGCCTCGACTTGGACCGGGCTGTCGAGCTGCCGGTCCTTTGGGAATGTCAACGAGATTAGCTCGCCGTAGCGGTCCCCGTCGTTCCGCGCCGCGAGCCATCCGGCGAGGATGGGCGGAACGTTTCTGGTGTATGGCAGAAGCAGGATGAACTCCGCTGCCTCCTCCCCCGGTAGTTTCATGATGGCGTAATAGGGCTGGACGGGCGCCAACGTGCCGCTCTGTCCGACCTTCTCATCGGGGATTGCCCACAGGTCCTCGAGGTTGTAGAAGTCCACCGGCTTGGTCATGTGGTACTTCAGGTATTTGGTCGCCTGAAACCGGAACATGTCCTGGGGGTAACGCACGTGGGGTTGCAGGGCCTCCGGCATGTCTTCTCTTAGCGAAAATAGCTTCGGGAAGATGCTCTGGTAGGTCTGGATCATCGGGTCGCTTTGGTCCCACACGTAGAACTTGAGGGAGCCGTCGTAGGCGTCCACCACTACCTTCACGCTGTTGCGGATGTAGTTGAACGACTCGTCGCCGGGCTCCGAATACGGGTACCGGTCGCTAACCGTGTAGGCGTCTTGTATCCAGAAAAGCTGACCGTCGGCGGCCACGAGGTACGGGTCGTTGTCAAGGAGTAGGAATGGGGCGACCGTGGATATCCGCTCCTGTATCTCCCGGCGGTACTGGATGCGGCTGTCCGCGTTGATCTCTCCGGTGATCAGTATGTTGACGTCGGACATCTGCCAGGCGTAAGCGAGCCTTCTTATCAGCGAGCCTACGGACACCCCTCCCTCGCCGTCGTACCGGGTGCTTCGGACGTCGCCTCCTTCGGCCTGGAAGTCGAGTTCCTCCGTATTGGTGTCCACGATAACGTAGTCGACGGTCTTCTCGCCGTAATAGATGCGCGGATTCGAGATGGTGTCCGCGGCCCCGTCGTCGGAGCCGTCCCTCTGTATCTTGATAATCCCGTCCGGCGGTATGTCTTTGGCGAAGAACTGGGGTCGGCCCTCCGGGGTAAACTCCGTAACCGGGCTCATGGCGAGGCCGAACCCGTGCGTATAGCGCAGCCTGGTGTTGATCCACGTCTGGGCCTCGGGGTTCAGCTTCTCGTGCGCCACCTCCCGGGCTGCCAACATCACCTGCCGGTATTCGCCGCCGACGGAGTACCGGTCGACGTCGGCGTCCTTGAAGTCATAGTACGGCCTGATGAGCTGTATCTGCCTGTAGACCCTTGCCAGAGGCCCGTTGTCCCACAGGCGTATATTGTCTATCGTCTCCTGGTTCTGCCGCACCAAGTCTGCCGTCAGGGAGGTGTTCACGTCGTACAGCTCTTCGGCGATGTCGCTCAGGCCGAACCCGGCGCGCGTGAACTCTATGTTGCGGGCTATGAACGGCTCCTCACGGGCAAACTCGTTGGGCCTGACGGTAAGGCGCTGCATCGTAGACGGCCAAGCCATGCTCAGCAGAAAGGCCATCACGGCCCAGAGCGCGAGCCCTCCCACCAGCAGACGCAATCCCCGCATATACGCGTTCACGAGGATGAGGACGCCTGACGCGGCGGCAATGACCGTGAGGATAGCCAGAGCCGGCCTGCGGGCGTTCAAGTCGGCGTAGGCCGCGCCGAACACAGCGCCCTGGTCCGACAGCAGCAGCGCCCAGCGGTCCAGCCAGTGGCCGAAGGCGAGCACGAACATTATGAACGCCGCGATGATCGATATGTGGATCTTGAAAGCCGGTGTGATCAGGAAGCCGGTCCCCCGGAAGCTGAAGTTGACGAAGTAGTATCCCAGGCTCGCGAGCAGGACCGCTATGGCGCTGCCCAAGAGCCAGCTCTGCACGAAGTCGTACACGGGGAGGGTGAACACGTAGAAAGAAATGTCATTGCCGTAGACTGGGTCCTGTATGCCGAAGGACGCCGCATTCGCCAGCCTGAGGAACGCCTCCCACTGGGCCGCGGCAAGTGTGCCAAATATCACGCTGAGTACGGCCACCGCCGCCGCGCCCCCCCAGATTATCAGCTTCCGCAAGAAGCCCCGCGTGGCGGCGGGCAGCGCCTGCTCTTCCGGGCCCTGTGAGAACCGATAGGCAAAGTACAAGCTGATGCCCGCGAGGCCCGCGAAGAGCAGCGCCCCGGCCGCGAACAACGCGATCCTCGTGTACACGACCTTGAGGAAGATACTCCTGAACCCGAGTTGCTCGAACCACAGGAGGTCGGTATAGACGCCTCGGAGGAACGAGATCCCCACGAATAGAAGGACAACGACGCCTGCGCCGATTATCCATCTGACCCTACCACCCGTTAAGGGCGACATAGCCGCGCCGAAGTCGATTGGGAAGTCCGGCCGCTGTTGCTGGAAGTGCTTTGCCATTATCCTACCCTAGTGCCCATGGGCTCACCTGCAAGAATATCTCTCAACGCGTGTGGGCGCCGTCCGTCGACGACGTGCGCCGTCCGTACCCGCCCCAAGGCGGTCAGGCAGGCGTCTATCTTCGGCAGCATCCCCCCATCGATTACTCGCGAACGCACCAACCCTTCGGCCTGCCTACGAGTTAGCCTCGGGATAACCCTCCTCGACGTGTCCTGGACGCCGGCCACGTCGGTCATGAGCACCAGCCTCTCGGCTGAGAGGGCCGACGCTATCTCGCCGGCGGCCGTGTCCGCGTTGACGTTGAAGAGGGCGTCGGCGCCCGGAGAAGCCGACACGGCTACGGAGGCTATGATCGGCATATAGCCTGCTGCGGCCACTGCCGTTATCGGCCCCGTGTCCACCTCGACCACCCTGCCCACGCGGCCTAAGTCCGGGTCCGATTGCACGGCCTTGATCAGGCCCCCGTCGGCTCCGGACAGCCCGATGGCCTTGCCGCCCATGGCATGCACCGCCGCGACCAGTGTCTTGTTCACCAAGCCGGTCAGGACGGCTACCACGATCTCGAGGCCGGGCTCGTCGGTAACTCGCAGCCCTCGGACGAATCTGGGGCGCACGCCCTGCCTTTCCATCCACCTACTGACGACCTTGCCGCCCCCATGCACCACCACCGGCTGCGCGCCGCCGCGCTGCATCGCGACCAGGTCCTCCAGCGTCGTGTCATGCTCCCCGAGCGTGCTGCCGCCTATCTTTACTAGAGTCGTCCCATTTGCGGCGTGCTCCTTGCCTAAGTTCATCTCCACGTCGGCGGACCGCACGGCCTCGGGCGGCGCTCCGGCCTCCGTCAGCCTGCACCGTGCTCTTGCATTCATCATGGCTGCGGCATCCGGTTGCGACGGAAGGGACATCCGGTAAGACGGACGCGGATCAATACCCGTCGCCGGAGATTCACGTGCTGTAGGCGGAATTGAAGACCACGTACTCCTCCGTGAGGTCGCAGCCCCAAGCGGTCGCGCTGTGGCCCCCCCGGTGCAGATCGACCCGGAAGCATACATCCTCGCCGCTCATGGAGCTTATCACGGCCTCTTTGAGGAAGGAGAATGCCTTGCCCTCGTGAACGATGTGGATGTCGTTGATGAAGATGTCCACGTTGGACTCGGACATGTCGACGCGGCTCTTGCCGATAGCCGCCATGACGCGGCCCCAGTTGGGGTCGCGTCCGTGTACCATGGTCTTGACGAGCAGCGAGCTTGCGACCTCCCGAGCCGCAGCCCTGGCGTCTTCCGGGGTGGCGGCGCCCTCGATAACGACCTCGATGAGCCGTTTGGCGCCCTCGCCGTCCCGGACCAGCTCCTTTGCCAGCGCAGTACAGATGTAGGTCAACGCCTCCTGGAAGGCCCTTCCATCCTCCGTTCCTTCCCGGATCTCCTGCCCGCCGCCGGCGCCGTTGGCAAAAGCCAGAACCGTGTCGTTCGTGCTCGTGTCGCCGTCCACGTCGATCATGTTGAACGAGGCGTCAACGGCCTCCCGCAAGGCCCTCTGAAGGAACGACGCCTCGACGTCCGCGTCCGCGGCGATGAAGGCGAGCATGGTCGCCATGTCGGGGTGGATCATCCCGATTCCCTTGGCTGCGCCGCCGAGTGTCACGCGCCGGTCCGACGCCTCCACGGTGACGGCCATCTCTTTGGCCCGCGAGTCGGTCGTCATGATGGCCCGTGCGAACTCGTTGCCGCCGCGCTCACCCAGCCGCACGTTGCCGATGTTCTGCCTGATCAGTGCCATGGGAAGCTCGACGCCTATCAGGCCCGTGCTGCACACGAGCACCTCTTCCGCCGGGACGCCGGCATGATCGGCGGCCAGCGCGGCCATCTCCTCAGCGTCGCTGAGGCCCTGCTCTCCCACGCAACAATTTGCGCAGCCGCTGTTAGCGACCACGGCGCGGGCGCGCCCGTTCGCAACCCGTTCCTTGCTGAGGGTTACCGAAGGGGACAGGACGCTGCCTCTGGCGAACGTACCGGCCACTCCGGCCGGGCGCTCCGACTTCAGGATGCCCAGGTCCAGAACGCCGTCGCCGGCCGTCTTCAGCCCGGCGTACGCGCCGCCGGCCACGAATCCCTTGGCCGAGGTGACGCTGCCGCCTCTCACCAACTCTATCATTTGCCTATGCGCGCTCCGGTGCGGTCACCGTCGACCAGCTGGAATCCGGCCAACAGCCCCCGCGGACCCCATCCGCTTCGTACATACCGCCTCCAGCCTCGAACAGGCGCGAGTATAACATACAGAAGCCGAGCTTAGACAGACCATCGGCATCCCTCGTGCGGCAATCGTTGATGGCGCCAAGTCTGTGGAGTCTCGCTTCTACGTCTCCGGCCTGCCCAACCATGCCAAGAGCCCTGCTCGAAGCCATCCGAGGTCACTGGGGCATTGAGAACTCGGTCCACTGGGTACTCGACGTCGCCTTCCCATGAGGATGCCAGCAGGGTGAGAACGGGCAACTCTCACGAGAACCTGGCGACCCTGCGACGCATGGATCTCAACCTCATCAGGCAGAGACCACGTCAAAGGGAGGCATCGCTGCCAGGCTCAAGAGGGCTGGCTGGGACACCGATTACCTCATCAAGGTACTCGCTCAATAAGATGTGATTGTCCTGCCAGTATTCAACCGCATTCAACGTGATTGGCGTTCACCGTTTGGTGATTTTCGGTCCAACGTACACAACATACAGCGGTTCATTCGCTTGTATTGGCCACGAGAAGTGGACCCGTAGCTGAGGCGTCTTGACCTTGCCGTGCCACGTGCAGAGCAAGAACTCTCCATCATTGGTCGGATGCCGGAACGTCAGGTCTGCCTTGAATTTAACCTTCTCTGTATCAGATGAGTCGGAAAACCAAGCCTTGTCGCCTGTGAAATGTTTCTGATACAGCTGGTGTCCTTCAGGTGTGAACATGCCTTGTTCATCAAAGCAATTCTTGAGGTTGTTCAAGACGGCGAGACGAAACAACAGCCCTTCGGCAGTACCTCTACTGAAGGGGAGTCCATCGAGCGGCTTGAAGCTGTCCTTCGAAAACGTCAGGTCCGGGCAGCGGCTCTGGGCAGTAGATTCGAGGCCTTTCCACGATTCGAGGGTAACCGGCCGGTCCTCGATGACGGTTTTCACGGTGTCGGCATCCCAATAGTTGGGGATGGTGATGCTACACGATCTGTCGTTCTCTCGCCAAACCACGGTCAAGGATGACGTCAACCAGCGTGAAGGGTCCATGCTTACGAGGCTGCATTCAATACCCTGGAAGAGGCAATAGGCTGCCTCGCCTATCGCGTAGTCGGTGACAATCTCGCCGTTGCATTCCAGCCAGTCGTTGCAGGAATGTTCTCTGGCATCTTCCCAGAAGGGGCCGCGCTGCGTCAGCCACTGCATCAACACCCTGCACTTGTCCTTGCCCAAGGAGTGGGCCACCTCGGGCATCGTCAATTCGGGCGTCACTTTGGCATTGCCGATGTTGCGGTGGCACTGTAATTGTATCCCGAACCTGCGCGCTGTCGACCGGATAGTCATCACGCGGCCAATGGCATCTCGGAAAGCCTCCAAGTCGTGAAACTGCCCATGTATGGAGAGGTCGTTGAAGATCAGCTCCACTTCAATCCCATCCCCATCCGGCGAAGTAGCTGGAATCCTTGTCGAACTGATCGAAGAACCCTTCAGGCCAGTCGTCGATGTTGCCGGAGTCGTCCAGTGTGGGGCTCAGGACTTGGGGATGTTCTTCGGACCGTGGCCTGAAGAAGTGGATGCCAACCTGATCTGCTGGGAGCGCATCGTCCTTGACCGCGCGGCGGACGCCGTTCAGCACGTGGTCGCTGTGCGTCTCCAAAATCACCTGTATTCCAGCACTCGCGATCTCTGCCATGAACTGCCCCATTAGGGTCTGTCCGGCAGGATGGAGATGCACTTCGGGGTTCTCTATCAGGATGATGTCGCCTTTGGATGCGGACAGAGCGGCCACCACGATGGGCAAGACCTGGGTGAGGCCGAATCCTGTGTTGGCTGGCCTGTGGAACCTCGTGGCATCTGTCGTGCGCAATCCCAACGTTACGGTGTTAGATTGAAGCGCTGGCTGCAGATCCAACGTGCAGCCCGGAAAGAGAGTGCGCATTCGTTCTTCCACTTGGCGTAAGAGGGTATTGGGAGAGCCTGGTAGGATGAGTCCATTTAGCGCGGGTTCATCACTACCCCAATACAAAATGCTCGCCGCGTGCTCGCCGCGAGGACCTACGACACTAATGGAGTGGGGGTCTTCGAGGGCATAGACAGACTGGGGCGCTATACGTTCCGCGGTGATGTAAGTGAGGTCACGCACGAGGCGAGTCAGTGACGTGGCAGACCTATTCTCATCCGAGGGCATCAGGTATCGTAGCTCCTGGGGCTGCTCGGATGTTCGGCCGTTGACTGATACACGTTGCACTACCATTGACATCTCGTGCGGTGTGCCTCTGAACACCCATTCACATACGTTCTCTTCATCATGCAAGGCAATCTCAAAACTGCGGCTGCCTTCGACATCATCAACCACGTCAGTGGCCGCGCCCAAGCGAACGTCAGACCCGTTGAGCCCAAGGCGTGTTGACCATTCGCGTTCACGCATAGTTTGGTGCAACAGCGCAAGCGCCTGCAGAACCGAGGACTTGCCCGAGGCGTTGAGGCCCGTGAGCAGTGTAAGGGGCGCAAGCGGCAACCGGAGAACCGCGAAGCACTTGAAGGAGTGCAGATCAAGCCGGGTGAGCACTAAACACCTCCTCGAACATTGCCCCAGCCATGCGGAACCGGCACCTTACTTGCTCCCCACTGTTAGTACCTCGAGTGATCGAATCAGCGAACTCCTCGTCTCCTAGTAGTTGATAGAATCCCTCTTTCAACGCGTCGGAGCGTTTCTCTACAATTTCCTGTGGGTATCGTGATAGGCCAGTGGACATGACGTCCCAGAGCGACGCATTGAGTACACTGCGATCTTTCTGTTCTCGCTCATGCTTGCGGAATGCATGCTTGCCGAACAAATGGAAGTTGTTGTGGAGAGTGGCCTTGAACTGCTCCGACAACAACGGCAGTAACTCTGTTTCGGCGTTCATCTTCCGCAAACTCGCCCCGAGAAACTCGTCCATGTCCTTTTTATATTCGTCAAGGCTTAGTATCTGGAACGCGCAGAACCGATTGATGAATTCGCGGTCCCTCATCGTCGTAGTTCTCAGACTTCCGCCTGTCGCCTGCAAGAAGATGTCAGTTCTGGATTCTTCCTTGAGGAATCGTGTAGCATCGCCCACGTACAGAGAATTGCGCATCTGCTGCCGCGTCAATGGTACGCCGCTGTTGACACGCTCGAAGATGTCCAGCCGAGCCTGATCGGGCACCTTCGAGTCAATGATGTACAGGATGAGACTGCAGTCCAGAACGCGCTCTTGGAGCTTAGGGTTCAGGTCATTGAATCTCTTCCTGTGAAGTTCTGGCCTGTCTTTAAGTCGAAGCCTGAGATCGTTATTCACAAAGCTGTCGAAGGTGGACAGCCGTTGCAACCCGTCCACCACAATCATACGCCCCTGAGGGTCCTCTGCAAGATAGAAGACGGGGAGCGGTATTCTCATCATCACCGACTCGATGAGCTTGCTCTGCTTGCCCTCATCCCAGATGAAGTCGCGCTGGAAATCTGGGTTCATGACGTAACGCCCCATCTTTATCCGGCCCAGAACGGTTTCCACTGTGCGCTGATCGTTCCGGATCAGCAAAGTGTCTATGGGATAGTCACCCCAAGAAGCGACAGGGTCGTCTTCCAAGCCCTCTATCTCTTCGGGATCCACAGAGTTAGGTGTCGTCATGTGCTCCTCGTTTCAGCGCATGCCCATCACGCAAGCGGCCTAGCAAACTTCAAGACGTCATCATACCATTTCATTATACCTTTGTAACTCCAATCGTACCCTCGATAAAAAGCAGATATCTCTTGATCCCCACCCGCCCGCCCCTTGGTAACTGGGGGCACAGTCCGCAGGCCTCCTGCCAGAGGGGAGAACCTCTCTGGACTTCCCCCTGCGGGTCTCACAGAGGCTGAACAGTCTCGTATCCTCAACACACGCAGCTCGCCCAAACTCCATGAAGCTGGAGATGACAACCCATCATCCTAAGCTTCCCAGAGGTGAGAGACTGCTTACTGGCGTAACCAACAGCACGTTGACACGAGGAAAGATCTCCTCGGCGCACGGGACCCTTCCGCGATGCACAGGCCCCGAGCGGGCCCGCTGCGGGTTGAGAGCTACGTCCGGGAAAGATAGAATCGGAGGCTAGGAGGGGGCTATGGCTACCGTGACTCTCGAAGAGGCGATCAAGATATGCGACGCGGCGATCGCGAAGGCTGAAGACCTCGGCATCAGGGTATCCGTCTCGGTGGTCGACTCGGGTTCCAACCTGCTGGCCACCCACCGGATGGACGGCTCTATGATCCTTGGCGTGGAGGGCAGCCGCGGCAAGGCGGTGGCCTCCGTCTTCTTCGGCCAACCCAGCGGCGAGCTGGAGGCCCGCGCGGATCGCCCAACGTTTAGGGCCATCCTGTTGCAGTACGGGGGGCGTTTCATAATGGGTCAGGGGGCAGTCCCAATATCGAGAGACGGCCAGATAGCCGGCGCCTGCGGTGTGGGCGGCGGGACTCCCCAGGAGGACGAGGAGTGCGCCAGAGCCGGGATCGCGGCTATAGGCGCCCAATGGCCTTGAGACGCTCGCCCCGGCCCGGCATGTTGTACAATGCGGTGAGCAGTTCCCAGACAACCCATTTAGGAGGTTGACGCCAAATGACGTCAGGCATCGTGCTATCTCAAACCGAATACGAGGTGGTAGGGAAGCGCCCGATCCGGCACGACGGGTACGACAAGGTGACCGGCAAAGCGAAGTATGGGGCCGACATAAGCCCGCCGGGCCTGCTCCACGGCAAGATACTCCGCAGCCCTCACGCGCACGCCAACGTGCTCTCGATCGACACGAGCCGAGCGGAAGCCCACCCAGAGGTCAAGGCGGTCGCCACGTCTGAGGACCTCACCAGCACCGCCGGGTGGGAGATCGGGGATAGGCACCTGAGCAATAAGATCTTCGCCGCCGGCAAAGTGGTATTCAAGGGTCACGCGGTCGCCGCCGTGGCCGCGACTACACAGCACGGGGCCGAAGAGGCGCTCTCGCTAATCGACGTGGAATACGACGTCCTGCCAGCCGTCACCAACGCCGAGGAGGCGATGGCGCCCGGCGCGCCGCAGCTTCACCCGGAGTACCAGGGCAACGTTACCTCGTTCGACCAATCCAAGTTGGGCGACGTCGACAAGGGCTTCTCGGAAGCCGACGTGGTGGTGGAGCGTGAGTTCCGCACCAAGACGGTGCATCAGGGATATATCGAGCCTCACACCGCCACGGCGTGGTGGGCCGCTGAGGAGGACAAGATCACCCTGTGGTGCAGCTCCCAGGGCCATTTCCAGATCGGCGAGAACACCGCGACCGTATTGGGGATTGCGTCTTCGCAGGTCAAGGTCATCCCGATGGAGATCGGGGGCGGCTTCGGGGGCAAGACGACCATATACCTCGAGCCGGTCGCCGCCCTATTATCCAAGAAGAGCGGCCGCCCCGTGAAGCTCACGATGACGCGGGCTGAGGTGTTGGAAGCCAGCGGGCCGACGTCCGGCTCCTACATGAAGGTTAAGATGGGAGTCACCAAGGACGGGAAGCTGACTGCCGGTCAGGCGAGCCTGATGTTCGAGGCGGGCGGGTACGCCGGCTCCCCCGTCGGCGCCGCGGCGATGTGCATGTTCACACCGTACGACCTGGATAACCTGCTCATCGACGCCTACGACGTGGTGACGAACAAGCCGAAGACGACGGCGTACCGCGCCCCCGGCGCGCCTATCGGCTCGTTTGCAGTCGAAACGCTGGTCGACGAGATATGCGAGAAGATCGGCATGGACCAGCTGGAGTTCCGGATAATGAACGCGGCAAAAGAGGGTACGCGGCGGAGCACGGGACAAGTCAACCCGAGGATCGGGTGCATCGAGACTGCTGAGGCGGCTAGGGACCACGACCATTATGGAACGCCCCTGGAGGGGGCCAACCGCGGGCGCGGCGTCGCCTCCGGGTTCTGGGTCAATGGCGCCGGCCCCGCTTGCGCCACGGCGAACGTCAACTACGACGGCACGGTTAGCCTCATCATCGGGTCGGTAGACATCGGCGGGACACGCCCGGTGGCTGCACAGCAGTTCGCGGAGGTTCTCGGCATCCCCGCCGAGGACGTGAGCCCGCAGGTCGGCGACACCGAGTCCATCGGGTACACGTCCATGACCGGCGGGAGCGGCGCCGCATTCAAGACGGGTTGGGCCTGCTACGAGGCAGGCCAGGACGTCAAGCGGCAGATGCTGGAACGCGCGGCCCTGCTTTGGGAGACCTCCCCGGACCAGGTGGAACTGGAGCGCGGGACGTTCCGTCATGGCTCGGACCCTGAGCTCAGGATGAGCTTCAAGGAGCTCGCGGGCATGTTGCCGGAGACCGGCGGCCCGGTGGTCGGGCGCGCCAACATGGACCCCGCCGGCGCCGGGAGCGCATTCGCCACGGCGATAGTAGACGTGGAGGTGGACCCGGAGACGGGCAAAGTGGACATCCTCCGGTGCACCATCGCTCAGGACGCAGGCAAGGCCGTGCATCCCGGCTACGTCGAGGGACAGATGCAGGGCGGGGTTGCGCAGGGTATCGGGTGGGCGCTCAACGAAGAGTACTTCATGAGCGACGATGGGCAGATGCTCAACGACAGTCTGCTCGATTACCGGATGCCCACGGCCTTGGATCTGCCGATGATCGACACGGTCATCGTGGAGGTGGCCAACCCTCAGCATCCGTACGGCGTCAGGGGTGTGGCCGAGGTTCCCCTCGTGCCTCCGGTCGCCGCGACAGCAAACGCCATATACCACGCCACCGGCAAGCGCATGACCAACTTGCCCATCAACCCGGCCTCCATCGTCGAGGCCGTTAATGGGCGAAACGGCGCCTGAGCACGACGCGCCATGATGACTGGGGCGGGGAGCAGCCATCCTCAGAAAATCTGATCAATCGACCACAGCATCGGGATGTCTGTTGAAACGGACCGGATCGAGCTAGTCGACAGGGCGCCGCGCTTGGCCGAGGTCGTCGATGGGATGTCGAGGGTCTCCCGTGTCGCCGTCGACATAGAGTCGAACGGGTTCTTCAGGTATCACGAGCGCGTTTGCCTCGTACAGTTGGCAGCAGCGGAAACCGCCTTCCTCGTAGACCCGCTGGCGATTGACGACGTCCGCCCGCTTGGCGGCCTTCTCGCCGACCGATCGGTGGAGAAGGTCTTCCATGCCTCTGACTACGACCTCCGCAGCCTCGACCGGGATTGGGGATTCCGGGTCGTCAACCTGTTCGACACCGCTATTGCCGCCGCCTTCGTCGGCTCCTCGCAGCTGGGTCTGCAGTCCGTACTGAAGGAGCATGGAGGGGTGGAGATAACCAAGCAACGGAAGCTTCAGCGGTCGGACTGGACAAAGCGCCCTCTTAGCCACGAGTCGCTGAAGTATGCGTCCGACGACGTCCTACACCTCCTGCAGGTACGCGAAGCACTGTCGGCGCGGTTAGGGAATCTGTCGAGGCTCGAATGGGCGAAAGAGGAGTTCGAACGCCTAGAGGGGATAAGGCATACTCCTCCCGAACGCGAATGGGCCTTTCTTGCTGTCAAGGGCAGCCGCGATCTGGACGGAAGAGGCCTTGCCATCCTGCGGTCCCTCTTTCAATTCCGCGAACGGGAGGCCAGCCGTCTCGACCGTCCACCCTTCAAGGTGATGCCGAATTCGGCGCTTCTGCAACTGTCTTCCGATCCCGCGGCCAACCTCTCTATGGTCAAGGGGCTGGGCCGGTTCGGTCGTAGGCCTGCCAACGTAGGCCTGAAAGCGGCTATCGACAAAGGACTCAGGTCACGGCCCGTAGCCCGACCGAAGCGGAACAGGGCCGAGGACGTATTGGGGCCGGAGGAGCGGAAGAGGGTTGCGTCACGCCTTAAGAGCCTCAAGGCGTGGCGCAACCGGTTGGGTCAGGACATGCAATTGAGCTCAGCCCTGCTGTGGCCGAACGTTAGCTTGGAACGCCTCGCTCGGCGTCCTTGCAGCCTGGATTCCGAGCTTGATGGTCCTGATGTCCGAAGCTGGCAGAAGCGCGAGTTCGGCGGGGCGTTGAGGGAGGTTCTCGCAACCCTGGTCTGAGCCGCCCCGGGGAGTCAGTTCCCGACTCTGAATATGGCGTCATGCATTGATGTTTATCCGATATCCTTCTCGCAATACGGGCAAGCAGAGGCTTGGCCCTCTGCCTTGGGAATCTGACTGATGGCGGCCTTAGGATAACCACATGACCAACCCACACAAGACCGGCGGGGGGCCGGGCATTCTGGGCAGGGTGGGCGTGGCAATCGGGTTGCTGGCGGGCCTTAGGGGCCACGACTTCGCGGCGGCGCTGTCCTTCATGTCGAGGGTCTTCCCAAACGACGGGCAGGCGACCCGGATGGCCAAGTTTGCGCGCTGGGCGTTGGATCAGATGTTCAGCGTGATACCTGACGCCTTGATGACGGCTGCGTTCGCGGGTCGGGTGTCTAGGACGTCGATATGGCTGTCGAGCGATAACCCGGTAGCCAACGTTCCCTGGGCCAACGAACCCGGCGCCGAGCTGCCCCGGGAGGTCGAAGTGGTAGCGGTAGGCGCCGGGTTCACGGGCGCCGCGTGCGCCTATCACTGGTCGAAGCGCAGCGGCGCCGGCCGCATGGTCGTCCTCGAGATGAACGAGGCGTCTTCGGGGGCCAGCGGACGCAACGAGGGGCTGGTCGTGATGGGCCGATTCTACGCAATGGTCAGGGGCACGGTGGAGCAGAGCTTGGCGCGCGTGCGCCGGGACCTTTCGCCGGAGCGGCGGGCAGAGCTGGCGTCGATGTTCGCGGCTGCCTACTCCAAGAGCGCCTACCGGAACTCGGACCTCATAGAGAAGGCCATCCGGGAAGAGGGCTTCGACTGCGGCTATGTCCGCGCCGGCTGGATCCAGGGGGGCGGCGACGCCGCCGATCTGGCCGAGGACGTGCGCCTTGGCCGGGAGGCCGGCTTCGACGACTACACGACGATGGGCCCGGGGGAAGCCGAGGATCTGGGCGGCATCAGGCTTAGCGGCGACGCGGGCTTTTCCCGGCAGACGGCCTCTTGGCATCCCGCGCGCTGGGTATGGTGCCTGCTGCGCGCGGCGCTCGCATCGGACAACGTCGACCTCTTCACCCATACCAAGGTCCTGGGCGTCAAGGACATGGGCGAATACTACGCGGTGCTCACCGACCGAGGCGCCCTCCGGGCGCGGTACGTTATCAACGCCACCGAATCTTACACCGCCATGCTCCATCCCGATCTGCGGGGCGTCCTAAAACCCTTGCAGACGCAGGCGGCGTTCGCGGAGGGCGGCCCGGCCGCCATGAAGTCTGACGTCGGACTCTCAGCGGGGGTGGCCTTCTTCGGTCGAGTAGATGAGGGGGTGCTCTTCGGCTCGGACGGGACCTTCGTACCCTACGACCATGCCGGCCGCAACAGGCCGTCCAGATTCATCACCAAGTTTCTCATCGGCGAGGTGCACCGCTACTTCGGACAAAGCGAAATGAAGGTCACGCGGGAGTGGAGTTGCACCGCCGGCTTCACGGATGACGAGTTTCCGATAGTAGGACTCATCGACGGCAAGCGTCAGTACGTCATCGGCGGGATGTGCGGTTCGGGCTCGTCCGTCCACTTCAACGGCGCCCGGCACGTCGTGCAGCGGATTCTCGGGCTGGACGGCCCCGACGACTACCCTGAGGAGTTCTTCGCGCCGAGCCGCGTCATGGACCCGGAGAACCACCCCTGGCCCCGGGTGGACGGCTAAGGAACCATCTCAAAGCAGAGATGTTCTCCCCTCCGGCAGGGGGTCTGGGGGCTGTGCCCAAGTTACCAAGGTGCGGGCGGGTGGGGATCAAAGACGTCTGCTTTGTCGGGGCTACGCCAGTCGGAAAGGACCTTCTACCTCCTGACGCAGCCGTTGGTATCGACTCAGGCTTTTGAGATAATCACTGAGTAACGAGTAATACGAGGGCTTCAGTGATAGGCAAGGCTACCCTCCAACGAGTGGGTAGAGCAACCGGAGGTTCCCAAATGACCAAATACCGTGCGGGCGTGATAGGGCTTGGATGGATGGGCATGATGTACGACTTGGCGCACCGCCCAGGTCCAGCCGTGGGCCAACCGAGGTACGACTTGGAGTCCGTGGACAGGCCCACGCCTGAACTGGACGTTCACCGGACCTTCCATATCCATGACCATCCCGGGCAGGAATCTTTGGTTACCAGCTACGCCGAGGCTATGGCCGACCGCCCCGACGTGGAGCTGGTAGCCGCGGCGGAGCGCGACGAGAAGCGGCTCGCCGTCTTCGCGGAGCGCTACGGGGCCTCCGGCCTGTACACGGACGCGGCCGAGATGCTGCGCGAATCCAACCTGGACCTCGTCGCCATCGCCACCAACATCGCGGGGCGCGCGGATCTCACCGCCCTAGCGGTCGAGCACGGCGTCAAGGGGATAGTGACCGAGAAGCCGATGGCGAATAGCTTGGAAGAGACCGACCTGATGGTGAGCTCGTGCGCCGCCGGCGGCGTGCCTCTGGTGTGCGGCGCCATCTCGACCAGCCACCCCTCCTTCGCCGCCGCCAAGAAGCTCGTCAGAGACGGCGCCATCGGCGACCTGCTCTCGATCGAGGCCACGTCGGGGTCGCAGCACCAGAACTGGACCTATTTCATGGAAAGCTCCCCGGCCTGGGTCGTGGGAACAGGGGACACGCCGCGCCGAAGCACTGGCAGCGACGAGTTCAGCGGACAGGGGTTCGCCGTAGGCAGCGACGGGTTCGTGGTCCACTTTCGCAAGGGCGCTCCCATGGTGCGCCTCACGGGGACGACGGGAGAGATGGCGCATACCCAGCTCCAGCCCTGGCGCCTGTGGCAAGACGTGGACGCCAACGGCGTATCGGGCCGCGTACCCATGCCGTGGCCTGGTCCACAGATCGTCTCCGCAATGGGAGCCGTCTACGGCCTCAACGACGTGATCGACTGCATGGAAGGCAGGCTGGACGAGCCCAAGAATTCCGGACGGCGGGTTGCCACCGCCTTGGAGGTAGAGATAGCGCTGAAGCAGTCCTCGGCCCGCGGAGGGTCTCGGGTAGACCTGCCGTTGGCGGACCGGTCCCTGCGTCTGGACTACGACTGGTTCCGGTAGCCGACGGCGCCGGAGGACACATTTGCCTATCTCCCTGACGCGGGGGCAAGCCCGGGTTCTCCGTCTCCGGGCCCAACACCTTCATGCCAGGCCTGCGTCCGGCGTGGAGCAGGCCGTGCGCCGCCTGTACGGGGTGCAGGCCCAGGACGCCGCACAGGCGGCACTGGCAATACGGCTACGCGCGTCCGGCGCCGCGGGAGACGTGGAGCGGGCGCTGGTGAAACGCTCCGTCGTTCGCACCTGGGCCATGCGCGGCACGATACATATCATGACGTTGGAGGACGTCCTGCGGCTGCTGCCCCTCGTAGGACCGCCGGCCATACGGAGCAGCAGCCGCAGGTACGCCGAGCTCGGACTGAGCGAGGAGGTCTGCGCCAAGGCTGTGGTTGCCGTGCGGGAGACGCTCGGGGAGCATGGCCCGATGACTCGTAGAGGCATTTCGAGCCACTTGGCGAAAAGCGGTATCCCGGTCGAGGGGCAGGCTCCATACCATCTGTTGAGGCGGGCCGCGTTGGAAGGCGTGGTCCGCTTCGGGCCTGACCTTGACGGCGCGCCGTCCTACACCCTCATGGAGACCGCGGGACCCCCTCCCAAGGATGGGGCCGCCAACCGGCTGGGCGAGATGGCTGTCCGGTACCTGCGGGCCTACGGACCGGCCGACCAGGCAGACCTCGCCGCCTGGTCGGGGCTTCCGATGAAGCAGGCGCGCGCCGCGTTCGAGATGGCGGCGGACGGCCTGGATGAGGTTGACGTCGCCGGCTCGCGTTCGTGGATGCCGAAGGGCCGAGCCGGCTGCCTGGAGGATCAGACAGGGAGCGAGCCGGTCGTCCGCCTGTTGCCCTCCTTCGATCCGTACCTGCTAGGATATAGGCGCCGCGACCTCGGCGTTCGCAGCGATTTCGTTCGGCGCGTCCATCCCGGCGGCGGCGTGATACGCCCCATGCTCTTGGTTGATGGACGCGCCGCCGGGACCTGGGCGATTCGGCGTGTCAGGGGTCGGGCCGCCATACAAGTCAGCCCTTTCGAGGTACTGCTTGCAAAGATAGCAGAGGCTGTCGGGAAGGAAGCTGAGGACGTCGGCAGATTCCTGGGAACGGAAGCGACCCTGAGGGTCGAGGCTCCCGTCCGACTCGCAACGGGAGGCGCTTCTTGAGAGGACGCCATTGAAGATGATCCCGTCCGGCGTGCTGAGAGGCCATGCCGGACAAATGGTTGCGGCCTTCTCCGGGTACTTCTTGGGATCGGCCCTTACCAGCATCGTAGCGGGCTCCGGGTGGGTGCACGTGGCCATCCGGGTAGCCGCCTCCGCCTTGCTCTTCGCCTTAGCGCAATACCTGCGCGTCGAGCACCTGCGGCCCAGCATGGCGAGTGGAGTCGGATTTGCGCTACTGGCAGCCGGTGTAATAGGCATGTTCGGCGATATGCCGGTCGTAGTGGTGGCGATCGAGTTGGCCGCGGGGGCAGTGGTGTTCCTGGGAGCCATGGCCGTACTGGCCACCCGGGGGTAGGGAGCGCCTCGCCGATGAGGCGGCTATGTCTGGTGCATTGGGACATTGCGGAGGCTGAAAAGAGAGCCTCTAGCCTGCGGGCGCTCGGCTACGACGTAGAGTGCGCGGCCCCGAGGGGCTACCCAGGTCTGAGCATGATGCGGGACGCGCCGCCGGACGTCATAGTCATAGACCTGTCGCGGCGCCCCGCCTACGGCAGGGACATAGCCCACGCACTGCGCCGGTATAGGGACACCCGCAACGTGCCGCTGGTCTTGCTGGGCGGGGACCCTGACAAGGTACGCCCCATCCGGGAACTGCTTCCTGACGCCGCTTACGCTGTCTGGAGCGATGCGGCCAACGCCGTGGCGGATGCGCTCAGTCGGCCCCCGGACGACCCCGTGGCGCCGCCGCCGCCGATGAGTGGGTACTCCGGGGTCCCTCTGGCTCGTAAGCTCGGCCTGAAGCCGGCATCGACCGCCGCGTTGCTGAATGCCCCGGACGGATTCGAGGAGACCCTTGGCGAACTGCCCGATGGGCTCGTCCTAACGCGCGGCGAACGCGGCCCCGGTGACGTGGCCCTGTGGTTCGTGAGATCGTGGGCGGAGCTGGAACGGGGCATCGACCGGACAGCGGCCCGCTTGGGAGGCGGGCGTCTGTGGATAATCTGGCCCAAGAAGGCGTCGGGGGTATCCACCGACGTTACACAACAACTGGTGCGGGAGACCGGGCTCGCCGCCGGCCTAGTCGACTTCAAGATTTGCTCAGTCGACTCGACTTGGTCGGGGCTGCTGTTCACGCGGCGGAGGGACGTCCGCTAACGTGGTTTGGCTCGGCTCGCCTCGTAGTACTCTATGAAGTCCTCCAAGCTCGTCAGGGCGACGGCCTCCGCGATCAGGTCGAGGGGAAGGTCGTCGAGTTTCCTAAAGCGGACGCAGGACTTGCCCATGTCGAGCCTTTTCCCACTGGCCTTGTAGCGCTCGGTGAACCACCGCTCCGTATCGGCGTCGCCGTAGATGTTCATCAGGTATACGGAGACGTAGTTCTTCTGAGACGCCAGCGCGGCGTAGCTCAGCGCCTGGCCGTTGTACGTCTCCGGGTACCTTCCCAGCGGGACGACGTAGTTGATCATGCCGAACTGCATAGTCTCTTCGTAGCCTTCAGGGAGGCTGTCCAAGATGACCCTCCGCACGGCTTCCACGACCTGACTCCGGTCGGCGGGCAGTTCATCTAGGTACTCCTCGACTGTCGCAGCCTTGCTGTAGGCCATCACAATATCTCCTTCCGACACGATTGCCGCGCCCCGGCTTGCCCGCAGGCGTAAAGGCAGCCGGAGGCCATTCAATCATACACGCGCGTTCGCCGTCATCCGGCCGGAAAAGCGGAACCCCCCGGCACTCAGCTCGCCGGGGGGTCCACTTTTGGGAGAGCCAATGCCGTTAAACTTCCAGTTTCGGGGGAAAGCGTCAATCCTTCAGCACTGGCTCCCAATTTGTACCACATGATGTGCATACTGTCAACCAGTATGCAATATCCTGTGGAACAGGACCCCGCGCTGACGGACGCGCCGTCGATTACCCGAGCCTTGCTAGCAACGCCGGCGGACCGAAGGCGGCAGCGGCCACAACCGCCGCGCTCAACGCCGCCGAAGCGCTCCACGCCCTGGTTGCCGGACGCCTGCCGGAGACACTCGCCATATCCACCAGCAGGGCGCACGCCCCGAATGTCAGCCCGGCAATAATGCCTGTGAATAGGAAGGCGGCGCCGGAAGTGAACGCCCTCCAGGGAGTCAAAAGGAGCAGATCGAGGGAGGCGTTCAAGGTCTCCAGAGGGGTTAGCAGCCTAAGATAGGCGGCGTACGCAAGCTCGGCGGCAGGGAGAAAGAACCCGCCGGCGGCGAGGGAGTGCATTATGCCGAAGCCGAAACCGAGGGCGATCCACCACCAGAGGGGCAGCGCCCGACGCATGGCAGCGGAGAATCTGTCGCCGTGGATGACGTAGGCGGCGGCCGAGGCTATGATCAGACCGTCGACAGCCCCAGCAGCGGCTGCAAGCACGTGCGGCGTCGTCCGTACGTGCTCCGCTTCGAGGTAGACCGGGGTCCGGGACAGGAGATTGACGAGTATTGCAGCGGCGCCTACGGCGGCGCCCAGGAGGCCGAGTGAGGCTGAGTAGCCCACGCGGCGCCAGTACACCCGCGCCGCCAGCGTCGAGACGATCGAGTTGATGTTATTCATCCATATCTGCCGGCGGGGCAGTCTCCCAACGAAGGGGCTGCCCACCACTGGTACAACTATAACAGTAGCCAGGCTGCGTTGACGCTCTGTCCCTGGGGAACGCCGCGGCAGCCCACCGGCTTTGACATGCGCAGGGGTTGGCTCTAGACTGGCCCGCATCCAGAACGGGAGAGAAGCGGCATGAGGCTCACGCCTGAGCAGGAGACGCAGTTCAAGGCCTTCGGGTTCGTGGTGCTAAGGGACTTCTTCGACGCCGATGAGCTCGAGGCCATCCGTTCGGACTTCGACTTAGCGGCGGCGCGGGCTTCTGCGTTCCAGCCCTTCGACGGCACCAAGATGCAGTACTTCAACATGCTGGGGGAAGAGACGCCTTTCTACGCGTCTCTGCCGGAGCTACCCCGATTCTATGAGGTCGCCGAGCAGCTCTTCGGCGGGAGGGCCTTCGCCTTCGAGAGCAACGCCTATCGGTACGTGGGCGACACCCGGTGGCATTACAACGACGGTTCCAGCAACATCAACGGCTACGGCATAAAGTTCCAGTTCGCCCTCCAGCCTGTGGACGGAAGCAGCGGCGCCCTGAGATTCATTCCCGGCTCACACCTCGGTTCCTACCAGGACGTCTTGGCCTCAACGCCTCCTCTGGGCCGTCCGTGGTACGACACCGCCCAAGCGTGGGAGGCCATCGACAGTATCCCGTGCCACGTCTGCGAATACGGCCCCGGCGACGCGGTGGCCTTCGACCTGAGGATATTCCACGCCACGTGGGGCGGCGGCGCTGACCGCCATATGAGTTGCGTCAGCTTCTTCCACTATCCCGAAACCCCCGAAGAGATCGAGACTATGCGAGACA
The DNA here is from genome assembly GCA_958296245.1 of uncultured Dehalococcoidia bacterium. GTDB lineage: Bacteria > Chloroflexota > Dehalococcoidia > Lucifugimonadales. The sequence continues at coordinate 2,430,290 of OY282458.1, read as the reverse complement.
TCGCGCCGAAGTACTTGAGGCCCGGCCCAAGCACGGCGATGCCGTGGAACGATGGCGTCAGGGCGCAATGGCTGTCCAACCGGCCCCGAAGCGCCAAGCGGCAGTCATGGATCGACGCCATAGAGGAACTGAGCAACATCCCGGAAGGTCAGACCGGCCTGCGGCTCGAATTCGACCGGTACGGATCGAGCACGGTGGTGCCCGCCTCGTAGCTGAGCGTCATAGGCGCTGGGCAACCTCCACGGGGAGGCCGTCTCCGACGTCCAGCGTGATCGACCGTACAGGCACCCCCAGGGCGAGGTCGCGCTCCGCCGGCGGGCTGCCGTGCCCTATGTCCCTTGCCAGCGCGTCCACGTCATCGGTCCACAGGCCGAACGACCCAACGACACCCCTGCCCAGGCGGCCGGCATTCTCGCCGTCTTTCTGAGCGCTCAGTTCTATGTCGCACATGCCCGCGACGAAAACATACCCCTCATGCGTATCGCTGTCGGAGTGGTCGATGATGCGCATGCCCAGCTTGTCCCCGTACATCTCTTTCCCCTTGCCGATGTCCGGGCAGAGCATGTTCACGTGATCGAATCCCTTGAGGAGGCCGCCGGTGGAGAGGTTGGCTATCCTCTGTTTCTCCCTGCGCCTCTCCTGGTTCCGCAGCCTGGGGTCGATTATCTCGGATATCTGGATCGTGTATCCGTTCGGGTCCGCAAACTCCAACAGAGTCCTCTGCATGTAGGCGTGGTTCATGGGCTGGACGCTGGGCCCGTCCTTGGTCCCGGGGAACCTGTTGAAGGCGAAGAAGTCCTTCAGATGCGAGAAGGCGTGGTAGTTGCCTTCGACGAAGAAGGAGTAATGCCCGACCGAGCCCCAGGCCTCCCGCATCCGCTCGCCCTTGGGAGACACCTGCGTGGGGGCGGTCTCGTCCTCGTGCAGGATGAGGAACGAGTCTCCGACCTGGAGGACAGCTTCACGGTTGCCGCTCTCGGCAGAAGCGCTGTCTACCCATTCCCCCTTCTCGTTCAACACTGCTGTCGTGTTTTGCAGCTCGGTCAGGCCGAGGTGGACCCCGTAGACCTCCCTACATTCGTCCCAAAAGCGCGTCCGCATCTCGACGTAGGCAATCCCCGTTATCATAAGAGCCTCCCTTTTTCCGTGGAATGCTTGACTGGCGGCACCGATTGTATGCCGGGCCGCCGCGTAACACAATTCAGAGCAGGCGCTCCGAAAGAGGGCCTTGCCGGTGAGGCGTTGTCACGCCGGCGCCGCAGGCATACAATGCCGCCATCCGCGGCGCGTACCACAAGACAGTGGGACACGTGCGTCAGCATGGGGTTATGGACATGCCTATCGAAGCCGGACCGCTCGAACGACGCCCTCTGGTCCGGGGCGGCGCCACGATAAGCGCCATTGGACTGGGCGGCGGCAACTGGGGAAGGGAGATCGACGAGGCGTCGTCCTACCGCGTTATGGACTACGCCTTCGAGAAGGGAATCACCTTCTTCGACACCGGAGACAGTTACGGCGGGGGGCAGTCCTGGCGGTCCCGCAAGCAGGCCTACGGGACGAACGACCAGCGCGAGACCACCTTGGAGATGTACTCATCGGAGAAGATCATCGGTAGATGGATGCGCTCGCGCGGTTGCCGCGACCGGATCCAGATATGCACCAAGATCGGCACCGGAGGGAGTCCGGAGAACGTCCACCGAGTGGTAGCGGGCAGCCTGGAACGGCTCGGCGTCGACCGCTTGGACATATTCAAGCTTCACACCACGTACCCCGATGTTCCGCTGGACGAGACCTTGCAGGCCATGGACGAAGAGGTCCGCGCCGGGCGCGTGGGAGTCTTGGGTTGCAGCAACCACTCCGCCGACGACCTTCGCGGCGCCTTGGAGATGAGCGCAGCCAGGGGCTGGGCGCGCTTCGAGGTCACCCAACCGCCCTACAGCCTGGCCGACCCGAGCGCGGAGGTGGAACTGCTGCCCCTGTGCCAGCGCGAGGAGGTGGCCGTCACGCCCTACAGCCCGCTGGCCGCCGGATTCCTGACCGGGAAGTACGGCCGCGACCCGTCGACCTGGCCCCGAGGCAGCCGATACCACATCATGCCGGCACATGCAGACGTGTACTTCTCGGACAGGAACTTCCGCATCGTGGAGTTACTCGAGGAGAAGGGGAAGGAGATGGGAGTCCCCCCCGTCAGACTGGCTATGGCATGGGTCATGACCCACCCGGCCATCACGGCAGCGCTCATTGGAGCGCGCAACCCAGGTCAGGTCGATAACGCCTTGGAGGCGCTGAGGATGAGTCTCGACCCCGGCCTGCGCGCCGAGATGTCATCCTGGACCACCGGCCCCATCCCCTGACACGGGCCGGGCGGCGCAACGTACCGCCTCGCCGCGCGGTACGGAGCAGCACGCGAGACGGGGTGTTGGCCCTATAACTGGACGGGTGCTACAATTACCCATTCGTAGCCTCAGAATACCCCGTCCCGCTGAGGCCCGCCTCGACGCTCCGCAGTAGCTCAGTGGTAGAGCGGTCGGCTGTTAACCGATTGGTCGTAGGTTCGAATCCTACCTGCGGAGCCAACCATCTGCCGTTGCGTCCGCCTCACTGCTTTGGGCAGGGTCGTAGCCCACGCGCTCAGGAGGCATTCGTGTCACCAGCCCTGAACACTTATACCCCTGACGTAACCATTGACGACTACAGACCGGCAGAAACTGTTCAGACTCTGTGAGCCCGAAAATGGAAGTCCAGAGGTTCTCCCCTCTGGCAGGGGGACTGGGGGGATCAAAGACGGCATCGGGCGCTTGACGAGTAGTAGGCTACGGGGTTAGATTCCACGGAATTACAGGGTGGCGCGATCGGGCGTAAGCGTCGCGCCGAGGAGAGATAACGTGAAGGTAGATAGAGACCAGTTCATGGACCAAGGATACCTGATCCTCCGGAACGTCATCCCGGCGGACAAGCTCGAGGCCATGCGGGCGAGCTGCGAGACGATATTGGAGCGGCAGAAGGTGAACTGGGCCCGCGAGCGCGGCCCCGGCGACCCTCCGGGCGGCGAGTACGAAAAGGCCAGGCAGCCCCGCGTCTTTATGGGGTCCCTGGGGCTCGTCGACGAGGAGACGGCCAACGTCGTGGAGGACTTCTGGGTCGCCGACGAGACCCTCGGCGTCGCCAGCCAGCTTCTGTGCAACCCCGAGCCCAACGTCACCGAGATGATGATGATGTGCAGCCCGGTGCGCGACTGGCCCGGCGGCACGGGATGGCACCGCGACATTCACCCCGTGGACATGGCCCCGCTGGACGCCCTGACAGCGGACGTCGTGGAGAACGGGCCGAGATATACGCAATGGAACGTGCCCATGTACGACGACAACGTTCTCTGGGTGGTCCCAGGCAGCCACCGGAGGCGAAACACTGAGCAGGAGAACGACGAGCTGCTGAAGGACCCCAAGAAGCCCGTCACCGGAGGCGTACCGGTCGAGCTTAACGCCGGCGATGGTGTGGTCTACAGCAACTTCCTCATCCACACGGGGAGCAACTATACGACCAAGAAGCGGCGCACCCTTCACGGCGGCCACGCCATCTACGGGGCATACCCGGAGCGAGGCTTCGCCGATAGCCTAGCTCCGTGGGCCCGCGAGAGGTTCGAGACGTTCGCCGACCGCGGCGAGCGGATGAAGGACGTGACCGACCGGACGCTCCGCGCGGTCATAAACAGGGACGCGGACGGCTACCGGGCGGGACTGGAGGCGCTGCAGCCCGGGGCAGGGCCCCACGGCAAGACCGTGCTCACGATCTACTTGTCCAAGACGGCGCTCCAGATGCGCGCTCTGAAGGACCCTGAATTCGCGGCGCCCTCGCGGTTCTGGGCGGCAAGAGCCGAGCCCATCACCTTGAACTGGGGACCCGATTTCGCGGACAGATTCACCACCGAGGAATCAGTGACGCTGTGGGGTCGGTTCGAGGGACTCGACGCCATTCTCCAAGACGACACGGAGATGTTCGAGCCTGCCTTCCAGTCCGGCCCGATGCACTACTACTTCAACGAACTGCCGGATGGCGCTGACACCGAGTCCTTCATTGCGAGCTGGGCCGGCGGATAGGAGACAGTGGGCCGCCTTCAAAGAGCGGCCAGCGTGGGTTACGGGAGCCGTTCCCGGGTTGAGCCGCCCGGGGCCAAAAGGGCTGTGATCCAGCCGCAGAGCCGGGCATCCCGGCATCAGGGGCGGAGGCGATGCGCGTTGGGGTTGCCGCGCGGCGCAAGACAGACGGCCGCCGCTACCTGGCGGAGAGGGTGGGATTCGAACCCACGATGAGATTGCTCCCATACCGGTTTTCGAGACCGGCGCCTTAAACCGCTCGGCCACCTCTCCCGTAGGCCTTGCCTGCCGTGCCTTGGGAATCATAGCAAGGGGGCCGGTCCTCGGCAACGCCGAGCCCTTGAGCGTCGGGCGGAGTCCGCCGCGCCCGCGCAGAATTGACCAGGGCTGGCCGCTGGCCGTATCCTACGAGCCGCCGCCTGCCGCGGCCCGGAGACACGCGCATGAAGATCACCGACGTCTCGACGACGCTATTACACTACCCGGACGTGCCCGGCTTCCAAGACGCCACCATGGCAAAGCCCGTTCCAGGCCGGAGCCAGATATTCGCGCACGTCAAGACCGACGAGGGCTTCGAAGGGCTGGGGATTGGGCAGGCCTCCCCAGGGGTCCGACAGGTTATAGACTCCGACCTGCGCCACGTACTCATCGGACAGGACCCGATGAACATAGAGAAGATCTGGTCCGACATGTTCTGGGCCGTACGCGGCTACGGCCGCAAGGGATTGGCGTTCTGCGCCGTCTCGGCTCTCGACATAGGGCTATGGGACCTGAAAGCCAAAGCCCTCGGTCTGCCTCTATTCAAGCTGCTTGGGCCGTATAGGGAGGCCGTACCTGTGTACGGCAGTGGAGGATGGACGAACTACACGACCGAGGAACTGGTCGCGGAGATGGAAGGATACGTCGATCAGGGCATCAGCCGGGTGAAGATGAAGGTCGGCAAAGACTTCGGGAACGCCGAGCGCGAGGACATCGAGCGGGTCGCAGCCGTAAGGTCCGCCGTGGGCAACGACGTGGCGCTCTACGTCGACGCCAACAACGGCTACTACACCAAGCAGGCCATCTACATGGCCCGCGAGTTCGAGCAGTATCAGGTCGGATGGTACGAGGAGCCGGTGCTGGCCGACGATGTCCCCGGACTCGCGGAGGTCAGACGCGCCACCACAATCCCCGTAGCCAGCGGGGAGATGGAATACACCAAGTATGGCTTCAGAGAGCTGATAGCGGGCGGCGGCGCCGACATCGTACAGCCGGACGTCGTGCGCGTCGGCGGGGTGACTGAGTGGATGAAGATAGCCCATCTGGCCGAGGCATTCAACCTAAAGGTCGCGCCTCACATGGCGCAACTCGTGCACCTGCACGTATGCTGCGCCATCCCCAACCTCAAGGCGATGGAGTACGCGAACATGTACCTTGCGGCAGATCAAGTCTGGTATACGGAGTTTCCCACCCAGAAGGACGGGACCCTGGCCCCCTATCATGACAAGCCCGGCCTCGGCCTTGAGCTGGACCCGTATTCGGTAGAGAAATGGTCTGTATGAGCGGAAGGCGGACGGAAAAACCCAAGCTTGATTAGGAAGCGGAGGTGCGGTTATATTGTGCCATCACTCACATAGGATGCCCCGATGACCGACTCCTACGCCGACCCGGCTGCCTTGGTGAGCACCGATTGGGCCGCCGACCACACCACGGACCCGTCAGTGGTCATCGTGGAGGTCAACACCGATCTGGAGAGCGCTTACCGGCTTGGACACGTGCCGAGGGCGCTCGGATGGGGGCTCCACGCCGACTTGGAAGACCAGGTGCGGAGAGACGTGCCGGGCGTGCGCCAGATGCAGGAGCTCTTGAGCAGGTCCGGCATTCGCAAAAGCTCCACCGTGGTTCTCTACGGAGACGGGAACAACCGGTCCGCGACCTGGGGATTCTGGGTGCTCAAGTACTATAGGCACCCTGACGTACGCATCATGAATGGTGGACGCGCGAAGTGGCTGCTGGAAGGGAAGCCGCTGTCCAAGGTCTCGAGAGTGGTTAGCCCTGTTGACTACCCTATCTCCGCACCGGATAAGTCGCTGCGCGCCATGAAGGACTACGTCGTGGAGAGCCACCGGCGCCCCGGCGTCAAGCTGCTGGACACCAGGACTATCGAGGAGTACACGGGGGATATGACCTCGGCGCCGGGTACGCCTCAGCCGGACATCTACCGCAAGGGCCGCATACCGGGGGCGGTGCACGTGCCCTGGGACGACGGGTCGGCTGAGGATGGGACGTTCAAGCCGGCCGCCGATCTGGCCGCGCTCTATGCGGGCCAAGGGCTGGAACAGTCCGATGAGATAATCCCCTATTGCCGCTTGGGGGTTAGGGCGTCGTACAGCTGGTTCGTGTTGAAGTACCTGCTGGGTTTCGAGAGGGTGAAGAACTACGATGGGTCTTGGACGGAGTGGGGAAACTCCGCCGGCGTTCCCATCGAGACGGGGACGGGCCCTCGTGGATGAAGGCACAGCCTCCCGTACCTCGCCGGCCGTCCACACCCCCGAGGGGCGGCGCGCGCTCTCAAGATCGAGACCGCAAGACGGAAACGGCTAGGAGCAATGACCTATAGCCCTATGCAGGCAATGCCAAGGCGGAGGGCTATCGCCGCGCCCACGCCCGAGGAGGTGCTGGCAGACCTTGGGATCGACGCCGCCTTGATCTCGTCGCCTGCGGACGCCGAATCCATCGATCCCAGATCCACCCTCGTGCTGATAGAGTCGAGCGCCGTATCGAGGCAACTATTGCGGTCGTGTCTGGACCGATGCGCACGCCTCAAAGCGCCTGTGCTGTTGATACTGGACGCAGACAGCATTGAGGAAATTGGGAATGCGGCTGACCACCCAGACGACTTCATCGTCAGCCCGTTTTCCCGGGAAGAGCTCGCGTTGCGGGCGCGGCGTCTGGTAGAGCGCGCCGTCGACGGGATGGGCGAGGACGTCGTAAGGATCGGCGACCTCGCCATCAACCCGACTAACTACGAGGTATCGGTGAGGGGTCGGCGCGTGGACCTGAGATTCAAGGAGTACGAGCTCCTGCTGCTCATGGCCAGCAATCCGGGCCGCGTCTACAGCCGTGAAGCGTTGCTCAAGCAGGTATGGGGCTACGAGTACCTCGGAGGCACCCGCACAGTCGACGTCCACGTGCGCCGCCTTCGGAGCAAGATCGAGGATGTCGACCGCTCATACATCGAGACCATATGGAACGTTGGATACCGTATCAGGGACGGCGCAGAGTGTTAGGCTGCGCAAATACGGGGTGTGCAGGAGCGCATCCCCTTTGCCGGGTGTCTGAGGGTGTCCCTCAGATATAATTCCATTTTCCTTCCCATCAGGAAGGAAAACTAGAAGGTACGGAAGGGTTCTTCCGCAACCTGCTTAAGGACAGGAGCCTGCTTCTCTCTCGAAGAAGCAGTAAGAGGCCACTAGGAGGACGGTAATGGCGCAAGAAAGGGTTGCTTACGTGAACGGCGAAATCGTGCCGGAGAGCGGCGCGAAGATCTCGACCAACGACTTTGGCTTCCTCTACGGCGACGCGGCTTTCGATATGACCAGGACCTTCGGGCACCGCATATTCAAGCTCGAAGAGCACCTGGACCGGTTCTTCAACTCGCTGAAGTACATGCGCATCGACCCCGGAATCGACAAGCAAGGATTCGTCCGCATCACGATGGAAGTCCTCAACGCCAACCTGCCCCTCCTGGACGACGATGACGACTACTGGATAGCGCAAAGGGTCAGCAGGGGAGTCCGTGGCGCCCCGGAAAGCGGCCCAACGGTCGTCATCGAGTGCTGGCCGCTGCCATTCAAGGAAAGGGCGCGGTACTACAGGGACGGCCTGCCCGTCGTGGTGCCGTCCATACGCAGGACCCCTCCTGAGTCGATGAGCCCTAGGGCGAAGATGCACAACTACATAAACGTCATCCTCGCCGACCTGGAGGTCAAAGCTCAAAACCCCGACGCTCACGCCGTCTTGCTCGATACCAACGGCAATCTGGCGGAGGGAATGGGTAGCAACATATTCATAGTCAAGGATGGAGCCTTGATCACACCTAAGGGACAGTTCGTCCTGGGAGGAATCAGCCGCGAGACCACCTTCGAGCTGGCCCACGAGCTTGACGTCCACGTAGAGGAGGCGGACATAGACGTCTACGACGCCTACACTGCAGATGAGGCCTTCGTTACCTCTACGAGCTTCTGCATCTGCGCAGTCTCCACTATCAACGGCGCCCCGATTGGCGACGGCAGCGTCCCGGGGCCGGTCACCGACCGCCTCCAGTCCGCCTATAGCGGCTTGGTCGGCATCGACATCGTGGGCCAATACCTCAGTCGGCTGGAGTAAAGATGCGCGTCATCCTCCGACGAGCGGGGAGTTGACCAGCACCTCGCCCTGCCGCGCTGCGATCTCGCCAGCGGCCGTGTGCAGGTCTTCCGGCTCCGGCGTGCGCACCATCATGGAGAAGATGGGCATCCGCTCCTTGCCCACGGTCGCCCGCACGTAGCAGTGATGCACGGCCTTAATGTCCTTGCAGATACGCCGGGCCGCCGAGGAATGGACCGCCCCGCTGGCGTTGCGTTCGGGATGACAGTTTAGGAGGTTCACACGATTCGACTCATGACTGAACAGCTACTCACGTACAACTGTCTTGCGGTAGGTGAACTCCCTATGGTACGTTTACGTACGTGATGCAGGCTGCAATCCATAACACAGTCGCCGCGCCTACCCGGTTGAGCGGGAGCCTCGTCAGAGTCGGCCTCATGGCCGCCGCCGCCCTCTTGATGGGCCTGACGCTCTATATGGTGTTCCTATGGGTGCCGACTGAGCAGAACTTGGGCGTGTCGCAGCGCATCTTCTACTTCCACGTGCCCCTCGCCTGGCTGGGGATGCTTTCCATCGTAGTGGTCGCGGCCGCTAGCGTCATGCACCTCGTTACCAGGAAGGAGAAGTGGGACAACCTCGCCTACTCGGCTGCGGAGCTTGGCGTGGTCTACATCTCTCTGCTGCTGATAACCGGCATCGCCTGGAGTCAGCCCACCTGGGGCCGCTGGTGGACTTGGGACGCGAAGCTCACCACCACCCTTATCCTCTGGTTCATCTACGTGGGCTACCTGATGCTCAGGGCTTACGGGCCCAGGGGATCCCAGGGCGCAAGGTATGGCGCCGTCATTGCGATTATCGGCGCCATTGACACCCCGATAATCTACTTCGCCACGGTGTGGTGGCGGACGCAGCACCCGGAGATGAACATCGGCCCGCTGGCCGGAGAGGGTATGCTCGCCCCAGCGATGCGCGCCACGCTTCTGGTATCTACGTTGACCTTCAGCGTGATGTACGTCGCCATGCTCATAGAAAGGTACGCGCTCAGACGTGGAGAGGCTGCGGTCGACGAGCTTTATCGTTCTATCTCGTAGAGGCGGCTTCTGGGCCGGCGTGATCGCCGCGGCAGTCGTACTCCTCGCTGCCGGGGGTGCGTCGTGGGCGGCTGAAGCCAGCTCTTCCGCCCTCCCGGGCGTCGTTCCAACTCCCGTTCATGCCGCTCAAGCCCAGGAGCGTACCCCAGAGGCCAATCTGCCATACCTGTTCGCCGTGTTCATTATCACGTGGGCGGGTTTCTTCGGATACGCGTTCCTGTCATCGCGGCGTCAGCGGCAGATGGAGCGGGAGATCGAGACCCTGAAGTTGGCCCTACGAGATAGGGGGCAGATGTCCTCGGCGGACGGAGGGTAGGCGGAGACCTTGGAGTACGCAGGGACCCCTCAGCTATCGCGTCCTAAGGCGCGTCAAGGCGGCCTGTCCGCCCACAGGATCAAGGTCTTTCTTGCCGTGGCGGTGCTTATCGGCGCGTTCGGCTACTTTGCATTCATCGCCTTCGAGAGCGCGGCCCGCTTCTACTACACGGTTGGCGAGGTACACGAAAGCGTGCGGGCCAGTGATGGCGAGGTCGTGCGTGTCAGCGGCAAATTGGTGCCGGACTCCTTCCACCGCGAGGCGGGATCGACGCTGGCCCGGTTCACCCTGACCGACGGTGACCAGACCCTAGCGGCCATCTACGACGGCGTGGTGCCTGATCTGTTCTTCAACGAGCACTCGGAGGTTATCCTCGAGGGAGCGCTGCGGCCCGACGGCATCTTCGAGAGCCACGACGTCACGGTCAAGTGCCCATCCAAGTACATCGCTTCCAGCTAGCCTGCTAGTTTCTGAGGGGCGCCACCCCAGAGGGGCTTCGCCCTCTGCACACCCCGTATTTGCGGGCTGGTCAGATGCCTGAATCAGGGATGTTCGGAATTATGGGATGGCTGGTAGAGTCTCTTCTGCCGGAAGACTCCTTCAGATCCTGATTCTAGACCGGAACTCCTGCACGCCTCGGATACCGAGGTTCAACCTGAACAGAGCTCCTGCTCCCGGTCCATCCTCACCCCTGTTATGGCCGCCTATGGTGGTGACGAAGATGTCGGTCAGGTCGGCGCCCCCGAAGGTCACGCTGGACACAAGCCTTGCCGGGAAGCGAACGGCCTGCACCTCCGCGCCGTCGGGCGCGTACCTGTGCAGCGCCCATCCGCCGGCGCGCGCCGACCAGACGTACCCTTCGCTGTCCACCGTCATCCCGTCGGGCAGACCTTCCCCGGCAGTTTCAGTAAAGGTGCGCCGGTTGGTCACTTCCCCTGCGGCGTGGTCGTAGTCGAAGATGGTGATGGCGTAGTCGAGTGAGTCGGTATAGTAGAGGCCCTTCCTGTCCGGGGTCAGCCCCATACCGTTCGAGATGCCGACGCCCTCCAGCACCTTGGAGATGGACCCGTTGGTGTCGAGGCGGTATAGGCTCCCCAGCCTCTTTCCATGTTGGACCGGGAGGCTGGAGTCCAAGGGCATCGTGCCGCAGAAGACGCGCCCCCCAGAGTCGGCGAACACGTCGTTGAACCGGTTCTCCTCTTCGCCGGGCAGCTTCTCGATCAGGTAGTCGAGCTTTCCGTCCTTCAGAAGCGCGATGCCGCCCCGCTCCAGGAACAGCAGAAAGGCGCCGTCCTCCTGGATGGTAAAGCCGCCGAGAACGGGCCCCTCGAAGAACAGGTCATGCTCGCCTGTGACCGGGTCGTACCAGAATATCTTGCCGTTGGGGATGTCTACCCAGTAGAGCTTGCCCTCCTCCTCGTGCCATAGAGGCCCCTCGCCGGTGTCATTTTGGTAGTCGGCAGCGACTTGAGGCTCCACCGAGCACCTCCTGTAGAGGATAGCTGCGCGTACAGCGCACCGCGAAGTGTAAGGCGGCGCCAACTTGGGTGTCAACCGAGATTTTACAAAGCCGCCATTCGCGGCTACAATAGGAGGACTGACTGAGGCGTAGGCCGCAAGCGACGGCAACCGCTCAGTCTTTTTGTGTTGGGAGCTGCGACAATGCTCAGACGACAGACCTATCTAACCCCCGAGGGTAGAAAAACCCTCGCCAATGAACTAGACCACCTCATGGCGGTACGTCGACGCGAGGTCGCTGCACGGATCCACAGGGCCAGCGAGAATGGCGGGACGGTCGATAACGCCGAGTACGAGGAGGCCAAGAACGAGCAGGCATTTGTGGAGGGCCGCATCTCGGACCTCGAACGGATCCTGTCCGATGCCGTGGTCCAAGACCCCGGGGATCGAGACGACGGCGTGATCAAGTTCGGCTCCTCCGTCACCGTAACTACCGATAAGGGCGAAAAGAGGAATTACAAGGTCGTGGGGACCGCCGAGGCCGCCCCTCTCGAGGGGAAAATATCTATGGAGTCACCTGTCGGACGTTCTCTCATGGGGCGCAAGGTCGGAGAAGAGGTCGACATCCAGACACCCGCCGGCGTCGTCAGTCTGAAGATAACGAAGATCAAATAAGGCGCCGGAGCCGTGCCGGAACCGGAAAGCCAGCTCATCAGGGCGCGCCTCGACAGCCTCACCCGCATCAGAGCCAGAGGAGTCGACCCGTATCCTCACAGGGTCGACAGGACACACACCACTGCCGAAGCGTTAGCCTGCCTGGAGTCTCTGGAGCGCCAGGGTGTCGATGCCGCCTCCGGTGGTTGCGTGTCGGTTGCTGGCCGCATCATGCAGCTCCGCGGAATGGGCAAGGCAACCTTCCTCGACATTCAGGACGGCCAAGGCCGCATCCAAGCCCTCCTCCGCCGAAATCTGCTCCAAGAGTCCTACCAAGGCATACGCGACCTCGATATTGGGGACTGGCTCGGGGTCACCGGGCCTTTGATGCGGACCAGGACCGGCGAGCCCACCGTCGAGGTCCGCCAATGGAAGCTCTTGAGCAAGTCGCTCAGGCCGCTCCCGGAGAAGTGGCACGGCCTCGCCGACGTCGAAACCAGGTACCGCCGCCGTTACCTCGACCTCATATCCAATGAGGACGCGCGGCGCATTGCCGCTCTCCGCAGCCGCGTCGTTGCATCTCTAAGACGGATGATGGACGCTAGGGGGTTCATCGAGGTCGAGACCCCTATGCTGGTTTCTGTACCGGCAGGCGGGACCGCCAGGCCGTTTTCAACGCACTACAGGGCCTTGAATAGAGACCTCTTCTTGAGAATCGCCACAGAACTCTACTTGAAGAGGCTTGTGATCGGCGGACTCGAGAAGGTCTACGAAATCGGAAGGATATTCCGCAACGAGGGCGTGGACCTGACACACAACCCCGAATTCACGACTATGGAGAGCTACGAGGCCTTCGCCGACTATAACGACGTCATGCGCATGGTGGAAGAGCTGACGCACGGGATCGCGGTCGAGGTGACTGGGTCGCCCTTAGTTATGGTGGAAGGGGAGACCGTCGATCTGACGCCGCCCTGGACTCGCCGCACGCTGCGGGACGAGATACGGGACCGGTCGGGCATCGACTTCCTGAACTGCCCCGACGTGGAGAGCCTCGGCGCGGAAATGAAGCGTATCGGCCTAGAAGTTGGCCGTCAGGTGAGCTGGGGCGGGCTCCTGGATAAGCTCTTGTCGGACACCGTAGAACCCCACCTCACCCAGCCAATCTTCTTGATGGACTACCCTGTCGAAATGTCCCCCCTTGCGAAGAAGCGTCCTGACGACGGGCGCCTCGTGGAGCGGTTCGAGGGGTTCGCCGCCGGAATGGAGATATGCAATGCCTTCACCGAGCTCAACGATCCCGTAGACCAGCGGGAGCGCATGGAGCGGCAGGAGGCGCTCAACCTACAGTACCGCGACGAGGAGATGGACCGCCTCGACGAGGACTTCCTGGTGGCCTTGGAACACGGGATGCCCCCGACCGGCGGGCTGGGCGTCGGAATCGACCGCCTGGTCATGTTGTTCACGGGACAGCGGAGCATCCGCGAGGTGGTCTTGTTTCCGCAGCTCAGGGACGCCTGACTCGCCGCTGGAACCTGTCGGGGCTCAGGGCGGCGACGTCCAACGAGGTTTCGCTGCCCCCGGCGACTTCGGCAACCAGCTTGCCCGTGACGGGCCCCAGTGTCATGCCCAGCATGGCGTGGCCTGTTGCCACTATCAGGTTGTGCATCCCCTCGATGGCGCCGACGATGGGCAGTCCGTCAGGGGTGCATGGCCGCAGCCCGGCCCAGTGGCCGCTCACAGCCGCAGGCGAGCCGTCGTCGACGAAATAGCGCGCCGCGCCGCGTACCATGGCGCCTATGCGCCGCTGGTCCATCGACAGGTCGAGCCCGGCGAGCTCCAGCGTGCCCGCCAAGCGCACGGCGCCGCCCATCGGGTTGACGCCGACTCTGGCCTCCCCCAGGATCAACGGCCTCGTCGGGGTTACTCCGGCTTTCGAGTACGTTACGCTGTAGCCCTTGCCCGGCTGTACCGGAAGCTTCAATGGCAGCTTGTTGACGATGCCGGGCGACCATGATCCTGCCGCCAGCACGACTTGGTCTGCTCGATATTCTCCCTCAGACGTCCTGACGCTTTCTACACTCCTGCCGGAGACCCCAAACCCCAAGACCTCCACCCCTTCGCGGACCGACACCCCCTTCCGCGCTAACGCGGCGGCCAGCCCCGTCACGAACTGCTGCGGGTCGAGATAGCCGTCCCCGTCGTAGTACACGGCGCCGGCGGCGCTAGGCCGTATGCTGGGTTCCAGCGCATGGGTCTCGGCCCCCGTCATCTCCTTGGGAGCCAGGCCGAATCCCTTCAGCAAGTCCGCCTCGTGCAAGCCCTCGCTGAGACCCTCAGGGGTCTCGTACAGCATCAGTACCCCATCGCGTCTGAATCCACAATCCAGCGCCTCAGCGGCGATCACCTCCTCGTAGAGCTCTATACTCGCGCTGCTGAGCTCCGTCAGCGTCTTGACGCCCCGGCGCATCTTCTCCTCCGTACAGTTGGAGCGAAACCGCCACAGCCACGAAGCCAGCCCTAAGTCGAGGCGCGGCTTGACGTAGAAGGGGCTCTCAGGGTTCAACATCCACTTCATCGCGAGCTTGTCCGCTCCCGGCGAGGGTAGGGGGATGCTGTGGCTGGGAACGATCAGCCCCGAGTTGCCGTAGGAACTGCCGGAGCAGACCTCGTCCCGTTCCAGAAGCGTAACCTGCCGCCCGTGGACCGCGAGATAGTAGGCGGCGCAAACCCCGATCACGCCTCCCCCGATCACCACTACGTCGCAGCGCTCGGTCAACTCACGGCTATCCCTATGCCGTTCAATCACGCCTCGCTGGGACCGCCTCGCTGCTGGTCCGCCTCTTCCAACCATCGCTCCAGCAACACCATGGACTCCTCCTTGCTGAAGTCCAGGGAGGCGATCGCTGTTGCTCTGAACAGGACCCCGGTCCCCACGCGCGCCGTGATACTGCTCCCCAGCGGCGGGACCCCGACCCCAAGCGCCCTTGCCATATAGGCCCCGGCGGCCATTCCTTCCCTGGTCAAATAGCACTCGACGAGCGCCTTGCCTTGGTAGGTCAGCTTCAGCCCTTCGTCGTCTTGACCTAAATCCAGGCGCAGGTGGGCCCTGGGCGTGGCGAGGAGTTCCTCGGCGTAGCTGTGGATCCGGGTGTGCATGGGCATTTTTGCAACTCATATCCCCGCGCGGACGTTGTTGTAGGCGCAAGTTGCGGCTGAGATGGGCGCGGCGGCGTCCCAAGGGGCTGTGACCGTCGCGAGGGACGCCCTAGAGGCCGCCCGTGAAGTTAGCCGCTCCTCGTGCGCCTCTCATGGAACTTCATCTCGTAGGTGCGAGCGGCCCCATGCGTCCAGCCTCCGCAATTTCTTCGTAATTATAGTGCGGCATTCTACTATACGCCATTTGTGAGCCATTGCTACAATCGAGAAAATAGATCAATATCCCACTCAGGAGGATGACCCCAAAGATGCCCCAAGTTTCGTTTGCGTACCTGCGGAGTTTCATCGCGATAATCCCCGTGGCGGCCCTGTTCTTCATGGCTGCCTGCGGCGACTCTGGAGTAGCCGGGCCCTCGCCCGTACCCTCTACTCCTACCGCCGCTCCTGTTGAGCCGACCCCTATCCCGGAACCAACGAATACGCCCACGCCGCCTGTCGACACACCGGAACCCGCCCCAACTGATACCCCTGTCGACACACCGGAACCAGTCCCAACTGATACCCCTGTCAGCGCGCCGCCCCCGGCGGACGCGGACCCATCCCAGATACTCCGGGACAGCATTACCGCCATGGGCGCGCTGCCCAGCTTTCGCTCGACATTGGACATGGAGGTCCTGACCGACCTCTTTGGGGCGGAGGTGGAGATAGGGCTGACGTCCACGGCTGATTTCCAGGCGCCCGACCGCATCAGCGGGGCGGTACAGTTGAACATCCCTGAGGCCCCCCCGATCGATATCGAATTCATTCAGATAGGAGAAGACTCATACGTTAAGGACGTTGTCTCCGGGCAGTGGATCCTGAGCAACGAAATGGGCGAGGGAGTAGTAGCCCCGCTCCTGATGTTCGATCCGGCGAATTTCGAGGGCGCCGAGGAGGTCGAACTGGTCGGGGTAGAGCAGGTTGACGGGGTGGAGGTCTACCACATAAGAGCGAGGCTCACGGGCGACCGTTTGTCGGAGCAGGGGTCGGCCTCGGACGTATTCGAAGTCGACATTTGGGTCAGGGTGAACGACGACCTAATGGTGCGGCTGACTGCTTCCGGGACCGTTGACGTCAGCCCCGATGGGACACTTACTTCGGACGGAGGTCCGGTCTCCGCAGGTCCGATCTCCGCAATGGTCGTCGGGACCATAAAGGCCGAGGTCGAATTCTCGGCATTTGACGCCTCCGTGCAGATCGAGGCGCCCCAGGATTACGTCGCCGCCGACTTCGGAGGAGAAGGCCTCGATTCGGCAGCCGGCGTGGAAGTGCCCCCGGGCGAGGCTATTCAAATACGCTCGATGAACGTGCTAACCGGCGGCGTCAGCGACCTCGGCATCCCGATCCAGCGCGGCGTGGAGCTTGCGGTCGAGGACTACGGCCCCATTCTGGGGCACGCCGTCGCGGTCGGGGAAGGCCTTGACTCTCGCTGCACCGCGGACGGCGGGCGTGAGGCTGCTGAGACTATAGTCGCTGATTACCGGGTCGTGGGCGTGATTGGCCCGAACTGCTCCGTCGCCGCGGCAGAGGCCTCGCCCATCATCAGCAGCGCAGGTCTGGTGATGATCGCGCCCTCGAACACCTCCCCGTCGCTCACGTCGGATCTCCAGGGCAACCCCGGCTACAACTACTACCCCGGCTACTACCGCACCTCCAGCAACGACCTATACCAAGCTCGGACGGTAGCCCAGTTTGCCTACGAAGAGCTCGGGCTGCGAAACGTGACCGCCATCCACGACGGCGACCCGTACACAACCGGACTCACCACCGCATTTTCCACTGAGTTCGTAACCCTTGGAGGACAGGTCGAGGTCCTCCCCATCGGCAGGGGAGACACGGACATGGTCCCCGTGCTCACTTCGATCGCGGCGGGCGCTCCCGACGGTATCTTCTTCCCCATATTCCCCGAAGAAGGCGCTCACATCGTCAGGCAGATGGGCGGCGTCGCCGGCCTGGAGGGCGTAACCCTCATTGCAGGCGCGGCCCTGCTCGTCTCAGAGTTCCTCGCCATACCGGAGACGGAGGGCATCTACTTCGCCGGTCCTGACCTGGACACCGGGGACAACGCCAACCAGGCGACCGGCAAGAGCGGTGCGGAACTCGACGCGGTCTATCACGATAGATACGGCGAGGCGCCCTCCTCGGCATACCTGCCCGGCGCCTACGACGCGACGACCATCCTGCTCAGGGCTATAGAGGAGACCGCGGTCGACGATGGGGGAACCCTCTACATCGACCGGGCCAGGCTACGGGAGGTGCTGACCGCTACCGAGGGCTTCCAGGGCATCATAGGCACAATCACTTGCGACGAGTTCGGCGACTGCGGTACCGGCCTAGTCCGCATATCGCATCACACCGACACCGGCATCACCGAGCCGACGGAGTTGAAGGTTGTTTACCGCTCGGCTCCATGATGACCACGCGCGGGAAGTTTACGGAGAATCTACAGTCTCTGAACGTGCCGCGGACACCTGGGGAGAGAGAAGTGACGCAAGAGAAGGAGCACGTCAGGGAGTACAGCCGGGCGATGGTCGTGGTGGCTCACCCCGACGATGCCGAATTCGGCTGCTCGGGCACCGTGGCGAAGTGGTGCGGCGAGGGATGGGAGGTCGTCTACGTCCTGTGTACGGACGGCAGCAAGGGCACCGGCGACCGGCAGCTCACCGCTCGCGACCTCGCCCGGATCAGGCGTCAGGAGCAGCTTGCCGCTGCGGAGGTGCTCGGCCTCAAGGAAGTGGTGTTCCTGGGTCACGAGGACGCTATGCTGGAGCCCACTCTCGAACTGCGTAAGGAGATCACGCGGGAGATCAGGCGTTACCGCCCCGACATCCTCGTTTGCACTACCCCCCAGCGTAACCTTGACGGTGGCTGGGGAGTAGGGCACCCCGACCACCTCGCGGCCGGAGAGGCAGCCCTTTCAGCCGTCTTCCCGACGGCGCGCGATCACCTGACCTTCCCCGAACTGCTGGGGGAGGGGCTGGAGCCCCACAAGGTCTCGGAAGTGTGGGTCATGATGCATCCTGAACCCGACCAGTTCGTGGACGTGACCGACTACATCTGCACCTCCGCCAAGGCCCTCGCTCAACACACGTCCCAGATCGGAGGCAAGGGGGAGAAGGAGGTGGGCGAGATGATGCGCGAGTGGCGCCGGCGCCGAGCCGAAGGCAAGCCAATGGAGTACGCCGAGGCCTTCAAGCGCATCATACTGGACCGCCCCCGGCCCTGAAGAGCCGCCTAGATAGCGTTCTTCCAGTCCTGCCGGAAGAGCGGCCGGGAAGATCCCGCGGATGCCTCCGCCGTCGATGTAGAGGACGCATCACGGCGCCGCAGTCGTCGCCTCTTCCGGTTCGCAACGCTCCAGCTCACTCTGTTTGGCCCAGAGCTCCGGAAGCTCAGCGGATATGCATCCGCTGAAGCCGTTGTACCTGATGTACAGCTCCGTCAGTTCTTCAAGGCCTCCCATCTCAGGGGGGATGTTCCCGGTGAGCAGGTTGTCTACGAGGTTCAATTCCTGGAGATTCACGAGCCCGCCCAGTTCCGGCGCTATGCCGCCGCTGAGGTAGTTTGACGATAGGTCCAACTTCCTCAACTTGGTCAGTTTACTGATTTCGGGCGGAATAGTGCCGGTCAGGCCGCGACCTCTGAGCGACAACTCAAGGACACGTGGCGGCGAGCCGCCGACGGTTACCCCTGCCCATCCGCCGATGTTAGTGCTGGGGTTCCAGTTGAGCCCAGCGGTCCCGGCGAGCATATCGCGGATGTCCAGCAGCACTTCGCAGTCCCGTACCAGGCCGGGGTTCGCTTCGATGGGCAGGACCGCAGGGGCTCTCGAACAAGCTGTGAGGTCTATCGCCGACTTGGGCCAGAAGGGCGTCAATGCGTGGAGGTCCCCGTAAAGAGAGACCACCGGGTGATACATTTCAACATCCCCTACGACCAGGATGCGCTTCTCCTCCCCGTTCCGTTGCATCGTGAAGAGCACCCTTCGCACGTAGCCCTTGCGGATGTTGCCCAAGACGGCGATTCTCGACCCGTCGGGCGACCACACCGCCCGATCCGGAACAACTATGGGAAAGTATACGTCCAACCTCCGCAGATCGCTGCCGTCCGAACCGACGACGTACACGCCGTCGGAGACGAAGAGGACCTCCGATCCGTCGGGAGACCAGGCGGGAGGTCCACTGAGCCCATCTACGATCTGCCGGAGGTCCGTCCCGTCGGGCCGCGCCACGTAGATGCCTGCGCTCTCCTCACCGTACACTGCGAAGGCGAGGTGGCGCCCGTCAGGAGACCAGGCGGGCGCGCTGCCGACGTCATGCCTTTTGGGCCTGCTGCCGACCCCAGAGATTCGGGTTACGGTCGAACTCTGTACGCTGACCGTGTACAAGACCAGTTGATTTGGATCGGTATCCCAATCCTCCACGATGAACGCCAAGTACTCTCCATCCGGCGACCACACCGGAGGGAGTAAGGCGACCGACATGGGCGCAGCCACGACCGTCGATGAGTCCGAACCATCCGAGGACATGATGAAGAGCTCCGACCACGACCACCCGTGGTGACCGTGGTGTCCGTAGCCCCTGATAAAGGCTATTCTGGACCCATCCGGCGACCACACCGGGAAGCTCTCGAAATACTCGTTGTCCGTTAGCCGCCGCCGTCCCGTCCCGTCGATACTGATCGAGGCGATCTCGTAACCTACCCCAAGCCTGGGATCATCATAGGGTGGTGAATCACTGGTCTGGTATTCGCAGGTGGAGTAGACGATCCGGGAGCCGTTTGGCGAAACGTCGGCGTGGAAGCCATACCAAAACAAGTAGGGCGCTGTCGGTGTGCCTCCCGGATTCGCGTCAACGATCTCCCGCAACTCGTTGTTCCTAATGTTCACAGCCCAGATTTTTTGGTCAAAGTTGAATACCAGATGGTCCCAATCAGAGCCGTCTACGGCCCAGCCGTCTACGGCCCAATAGAGAAAATGCTCTTGCGACACCACTGGGACTGCGTGGGATGGACCGCACGGGGGGACGTACTGGTCAGCTATCGTATACGTACTCAGCGTTGGGGTAGGAGTCGGAGTCGGAGTTGGAGATGGAGTCGGCGTTGGGGTAGGCGTAGCAGTTGGAGATGGAGTCGGCGTTGGAGTCCGTGTGGGATCTGGTGTCAGGGTAAAGGTCGGCTTCACGATAGGCGTAGCTGTGGAATCCCACTGGCAGCCGACTGCATAGGCTGCCAGTACGAGTAACAACGCTATCAGGACCAATCTTCTAAACATCTGGCCTAACATGTCAATCGATTGTTTGATACAAGGCAAAGATGGCCATTATGTCGAGAGGGTATGGTGAGCAACGGGGCTCTAGTGGCTGCCTTCAAACTTTGTCGGCGCAAGAATCGTCGGAGCGCAGGTTGTAGCCGTCAACCCTGGCAGGCTGCTAGCGGGCGGTCCATCCGGCGTCTATGGAATAGGCGGACCCAGTCACCGAGCGGGCGTCGTCGGACGCTAGGAACAGAGCCAGGCGGGCCACCTCTTCGGGCTCGATCAACCGCCTGATAGCGGCGGGGTCCAACATGATCTTCTCGATCACCTCGTCCTCGCCAATTCCATGCGCGGCGGCTTGACTGGCGACCTGAGCCTCCACTAGCGGCGTCCGCACGTAGCCCGGGCAGATGGCGTTCACGGTCACCCCGCGGCCTCCGGCCTCCAGCGCGACCGTCTTGGTGAGTCCTATAAGCCCATGTTTGGCCGAGACGTAAGCGGACTTGTATGGGCTGGCGATGAGGCCGTGTATCGACGATATGTTGATTATCCGCCCCCACCCCTGCTCCTTCATACCGGGGAGCAGCCGCTTGATGAGCTGGAAAGGTGCGACGAGCATGACCTGTAGGAATCGCGCCCATGCCCGGTCGTCGTATTCCTCCACGGGGGCCATCTGCTGGAACCCGGCGTTGTTGACGAGGATGTCCACCCGGCCGCAAAGATCGAGCGCACGCTGACTGAGGGCGGCGGCCTCGTCCATGCTGGCGAGGTCGGCTTGGAGGAAGCTGCCTCCGACGTGCTCAGCGGCCTCGCGTCCACCCTCGCTGACGTCGCTCAGTATGACCCGCACGCCCGACTCGGCCAGCGCTTGGGCCGTGGCCTTCCCTATGCCGCTGGCAGCTCCGGTCACGAGTGCGGTCCTGGCGACGGGCAACTTCTCCTCCCCCAAGGCTATCAGGGCCAATGGTGCTGAGGCCGATTATACCAACACAGCCTCCCCTGCCGTGTCCCCGCGCCGGTGTAACTGTTCAGACTCTGTGAGGCGCACAGGGAATCGCCCTCCTCGTTTGTCATTCTGGGGCCCTCCCCTGTTTGTCATTCTGAGGAGCGCAGCGACGAAGGGTCTAAAGTCCTTGCACACGCGCCGGGTCGTCGAGGAACGGACCGTCCCCAATAGCAGGCCTTTAGATTCCTCACTCCGCTGGCGCTGCGTTCGGGATGACAGTATAGGGCAGTTGGCGCTGCGTTCGGGATGACGGTTTAGGGCAGCTGGGCTGCGGGGAATGGGGAGGCTCTCACTATTCGACGCATGGAGACTGAACAGTTACGCGCCGGTCTCCGGGTGGACAATTATGGTAGGAATCTGGTATCAGTAGGGTTAGCTCTGGGGACTGGTTGGGGAAGAGGCAGTAATGAGTCACGTAACCTTGTTGGGCCTTAGCCCGGTGGCGGCCTCAGTGGGGCTGGCGCTGAAGCGCGCCGGCCTCAAGATGGAGATCGTAGGCACCGACAGGGACCGCGGCTCCATGCGCACCGCCGAGAAGATGGGGGCCATCGACCGCTCTATCAGAAACCTAAGATCGGCGATGGACGGCGCTCAGCTGGTGGTCCTCGACGTACCCCTGTCCGAGACCGAGGAGATATTGGAAGCCGTAGCCCCTATCCTCGAAGACGGTTGCGTCGTCACCGACGTGGGGGCGACGAAGACCCAGATCATAGAGTGGGCAGACGAATACCTCAGGCCTGAAGTCAGCTTCGTCGGAGGCCATCCGCTGATAAGGAAGCTCCCGGCAGCCGTGGAAGAGGCTGACGCCTCCATCTTCGACAAGAGCGAATACTGCATAGTGCCATCCGGCAGAGCCAACCAAGACGCCGTCAAGACCGTCGTCGGAATGGTGGAGATGTTGGGCGCGCGCCCGTTCTTCCTAGACGCCCACGAGCACGACTCATACTCTGCCGCCATGGCGCAGCTTCCCACCGTGCTCGCCGCGTCCTTGATTAGCATGGCCAGCTCGAGCCCATCCTGGCGGGAGGTTTCCCGGCTGGCCGGCCCGGAGTTCCAACAGCTGAGCCGGTTGGCAGCCGCAGACCCCGCCGACAGCTCTTCGTCGTGCATCCACAACGCCGAGGCGCTGACCTACTGGCTCGATAAGATGATAGCCGAGCTATCCTCGTTCAGGGAGAAGGTCTCCGAAGGCGGCGACGAGCTGACGGACTCCTTCGTTCACGCCTGGGAACAAAGGGCCAGATGGGAATCCGGCGAGCTGAGCCAGGAGCCGGTGGGGCCCGAGGTACCAACCATGCGGGAGCATATGGCAGGTATGATCGTAGGCCATAAATGGGCTGAACGCTCGCGGAAGATGGTGAAGTCCGATGATCGGCCGGCCTGGAAGTTTCGGGGCCGCCGCTAGGCCGCAGGCAGCCGCGTCCGAATAGTGACCATGCAGCAGGTTATAGGCTCTCCGAGCCGTCTCCGTGGCGCCATATCCTTGCCCGGAGACAAGTCCATATCCCAGAGGGCGTTTCTCCTGAACGCCATCGCCGAGGGCCCCGCCCACGTCTCCAACCCGTGCGTCGGCGACGACAGGGAGTCGATCCTGCGGTGCCTCCAGGGCTTGGGGGTCTCCATAGTCCCGTGCTCGCGCTGTGCGGTCGGTAGGACGGGGGAGGAGTGCTTCGAGATCCGGGGGCGCGGCCTGAACGGCCTGGAGGAACCGGCAGACGTCCTGGACTCCGGAAACAGCGGGACCACGATGCGGTTGCTGGCCGGCCTGCTTTCGGGCCAACCCTTCCTCAGCGTCTTATCCGGCGACTCGTCGCTGAGGTCGCGGCCTATGGATCGAGTCGTGCAGCCACTCGTTGAGATGGGCGCGCGCATAATGGGCCGAGGTGGAGACAGCAGGGCTCCTCTGGCCATCCGCGGCGGAGACCTGCGCGGCATCTCGTACACGCTTCCCGTAGCCAGCGCGCAGGTGAAGTCCTGCCTTCTGATCGCCGGGCTCTACGCTGCCGGCAGCTCTACCATCCTGCAGCCTGCGGCCTCCCGGGACCACACGGAGAGGCTGCTCCGCGCGATGGGAGCCGACCTGCAGGAAGACGGCCTGGCATTGACCATCAGCCCATCCTCGCTTGCGCCTGTGGACGTCAGAGTGCCCGGCGACATTAGCTCGTCCGCCTTCTGGCTGGTCGCCGCCTGCTGCCACCCGGACGCGGAGGTACGGATAGAGGGAGTTGGGGTGAATCCCACCCGCGCGGGTGTGTTGGAGGTCCTCCGGTCGATGGGGGCGGAGGTCAGGCTGGAAAACGTCCGTGAAGAGGGAGACGAACCAGTAGCTGACATCGTGGCCCAGTCCAGCGAGCTCGTGGGTACCGAAGTTGCGGGCGATATCGTGCCCCAGGTCATAGACGAACTGCCCGTCCTTGCAGTGGCCGCGAGCGTCGCCCGTGGGACCACCGTCATCAGGGACGCTGCCGAACTCCGCGTCAAGGAGTCCGACCGCATACGCTCGACCGTAAACGGACTCACTGCGCTGGGGGCTATCGTGGAAGAGCGCCCCGACGGTATGGTCGTCCAGGGAGTGAGCAACCTCACCAGCGGCAGGACCGCAAGCGATGGAGACCATCGCATCGCCATGGCGATGGCCGTGGCCGGCCTGATATCCAGAGGCGACACCGTCGTAAGCGGCGCCGAGGCGGCGGGCGTATCATACCCGGGTTTCTGGGACGTGCTCGAATCGATCTCCGAGTCCGGCGACCGCCCCGCCGTGCTCGAAGCAACCTGAGCTTGGACCCTACCGCCTCCCGCGTGCCTGAAACTAAGCAAAGCATCCCGGAAGACCGCCGGCCCCTGCTGATAGTGCTGTCAGGCCCCTCAGGGGTGGGCAAGGACACCGTTCTAGCCCGTATGAGGGAGTTGGGCAGCCCGTGCCACTTCGTCGTTACCGCCACGACGAGACCCCCCCGGGACAGCGAGCGGGACGGCGTCGACTATATCTTCATCTCCGGCCCCCGCTTTCAAGCCCTTAAGGAGGCGGGCGGTCTGCTCGAATGGGCTAACGTCTACGGCTACTTCTACGGGGTCCCGAGAGCGCAGGTGGCCGAGGCGCTCCGGGAGGGCAAGGACGTGATTATCAAGATCGACGTCCAAGGCGCCGCAACGATTAGAAGGCGTGTCCCCGGCGCCCTCTTCATATTCCTAGCCCCGCCCAGCATGGACGAGCTCACCAAGAGGCTCAGCGAGCGGATGACGGAGTCTCCCGACACGCTCAGGCGGCGTCTGGATACGGCCCGCTCGGAGATGAGAGAGGCCGTCCACTTCGACCACGTCGTCAACAATCACAGCGGCCGCGTCGACGATACGGCCGCGGAGATCGAACGAATCGTCGCTCTCCAAAAGAGAGCGGGCGCCGGGAGCCGCATCGAGCTGTAGCGCCGCCGCCTGCGCGGCCTCAGCCGCCCCGGTAGTACTCCATGCCGAAGTGGGTGATCTGCTCCTCCCCCATCAGCCACCTCAGGGTGTTCTTGAGCTTCGTCTGCTGGATGAACAGGTCGTGTTCAGGATAGACCGACGCGGCGTGCTGCGGACTCTTGAAGTAGAAGGACAACCACTCCTGAATGCCCGCCATGCCGGCGCGTTGCGCCAGATCCATGAACAGGACCAGGTCGAGCACCAGCGGGGCGGCCAGTATGGAGTCCGAGCATAGGAAGTTGACCTTTAGCTGCATCCGGCGGCCCAGCCAGCCAAACAGGTCGATGTTGTCCCAGCCCTCCTTGTTGTCGCCGCGCGGAGGGTAGTAGTTGATCCGCACCTTGTGATAGGCGTCCGAATAGAGCTCCGGATAGACGTCGGGCTGCAGGATGTACTCGAGGACGCCGAGCTTCGACTCCTCCTTCGTCTTGAAGTTCTCCGGCTCGTCCAGGACCTCGCCGTCGCGGTTTCCGAGTATGTTCGTGGAGAACCAGCCGTCCATCCCCAGCATCCTGGCCTTCAGCATCGGCCCGATGACGGTCTTGACGAGGGTCTGGCCGGTCTTGAAGTCCTTGCCGCAGATGGGCACCCCCTCGTCCCTCGCCAGCCTCTCCAGGGCGGGTACGTCCACTGTGAGGTTGGGGGCGCCGTTTACGAAGGGGACTCCCTCCATCAGCGCCGCGTAGGCGTAGACCATCGAAGGCGCGATGCTCTCGTCGTCGTCGTGAAGCCCTCCGACGAAACCCTCGATCTCCTGATGAACCTGGGTTTCCGTAATGAATTTTTCGGTGGACGCGCACCAGATCATAACCAGCCGGTCACAATCGTTGTCCGCCTTGAAGCGTCGGATGTCCCTGCGAATCGCCTCCACGGATGCGAGCCTGGAGCCTGTGGACTTGGTGTTGGTCCCGTCGATGCGCCTTACGTAATCGTTGCTGAACACCGCCGGCATGGGTTCGATCGACTTCAGGAAATCGGCGATGGGCTCCAACTGCTCGTGGCGGTCGAGAACCCCGCCCTTGACAGCCGCGTCGTAGGCATTGTCGGGGATCGGGTCCCACGCGCCGAACACCAACTGATCAAGGTTTGCCAGGGGAACGAAGTCGCGAATCGGCGGGGCGCGCCTGTCGGGCCGCTTGCCGAGGCGAATGGTCGCCAACTGGGTGACCGAACCCACAGGCTCCCCCGTTCCACGCCGGACGTGCTCGACGCCCGCGATGAAGGTAGAGGAGACCGCGCCCAGGCCCACGAGCAGGACGCCAAGCCTCCCGTCCGCCGGGCTGATGCTGGGCGCGCCCGCCGCCACGAAGTCCTTGGGGTCCAAGCTGACGCCCTGACGGACTGCGAGCTCCAAGAGCCGCTCGTGCCACTGCGACGGTATTCTACCCGTCCTAGCCCAGTGCTGAATCGTGCTCTGACGTTTACCCAGCAATGACGCCAGCGAGGACTGGCCCCCAAAACGGTCTATGATCTGCTTTGCATTGCTCATAATGACCAAGCATAACGATATTATCGTTATGTGTCAAGCTTGTCGTGTCAAGGGTCTATGATTCTACCCCAGATTAGGCTGCCATGGTCCGCGCGAACCCGCTCGGGCAGTCCCGCCCCTTGCAGAAGAAAACGTAACCCTCGGCTAGGGGGATGTCGTGTCCGGCGGCCCTGGCAACGCGGTACACGGAGCTTCCGGCCCACACCGCTCCGCCGGCGATTGCGACGGGGATTCCGAGGGGTCCCAGCGGCAGCCACACAAGCAGCGGAGCCGCTGCGAGGCCAAATGCACCAGCGGTTGCCGTGCTCCAAGCGGCGTCCTTCACGGCTTCTTTCCCTGTCTTCCGCCCGCGCCTCCAGTGGAGAAAGTTCTCCACCCCTGCAACCGCGCCTTCCATGGCCGCGGCCATGACTCCGCTCCTCAGGGCGCCTCGGGCCCGGGCCGTCATGCGTATCGCCGTGGCGGGTCCGCGTCCCGCCGACTTTGTGGCGGCAGCCTCGGCGCGGGTCATGTTTCGGCTGCCGCGGGATAGATTCTTACTGGCGTCCTCCAAGACTATGTTGCTGGGCGCCTTGGCAAGACGGGGCGAATTGCTCACCGACTTTATATGGCTGAAGTGCTTTCCCTTCATGTAGTCCTTGACGGCGCCTTCGCCCAAGTTGCGGGTCGATTTCGGAATGGTGCGCTCGAACAATCGTTGGCCCATCTTTGGGGACCGGATTCCGCGGGGGCCGCCCAGACCGCCAGTCTGGAACTTCCTTTGGGTCGCGGCGCTGAGATTATTCCATACGGCGGGCGTCGGCCTGGCGGCTCCGGCGCCTGCGGCGGCAGCGGCGGCAGATCCGCCGGTACGAGCTTCCGTGCCGTCGGAAGCGGATTCCGTTTCATCCTCGATACCGACGTAGACCCTCTGCGCGAAGGTCCGCGTACCCTCCGGCACGGTCTCGCCGCAGTGGCCGCAGGGGGTATCCACCTCGACCGTCTCCTTGGGTGCGTACCAGTGGCTGAGCCGCCGCACGTAGCAGGGCTGCCTGTTTCCCTTCAGACTGCATCTCGAGCAGCCGATGCAGTAGTTCTCTCCCACGCCCCGCCGGGACCCGTCCGGCAGCTCCATCGGCATCTGTGACAGACACCTCGAGCCGGCCGGGATACTGTGGAAGCACTCGGAACACCTCGTCTCTTCTTCAGCAATTACGTGCCACATGTATAAACTCCTTTTTGTTAGGGCCTACTCGCTCCGCGCACTCTAGGCCTCAAGACCCCGGCGCGGCGCCCGGCTCTTCAGTGTCTCTCCTATAGACCCGCCCACGCTCGCGGCGACGTCCTTGCCGGTTCCCAGACCCATTCGGACGACTCGATCGACGCCGTCCAACTCCTTGCCCAGGTTCTCACGGACACCGCTCACGAACCCCGCCCTGTCCTTCTGCCGAGCGTTCTCGGGTTCGTGCTTGCCGCGCTCACCATTCTTGCCACTGTTCATTTCGCGCCCCCTTTCGAGCATCTATAGTTACGTGTAACGAAGATACACCACAACTCTAATCTTGTCAATAGGCGATTGTGAGAGTTGCGTAACGAGCCGATGCCGTTGATCGGAGGTATTTAGGGACGAGCCCGTGGAGGGGTTCACTCAAGGCGTGCGTCCGCTCCTCACCGACTCCGACCGGCTCAGGATGCTGACCGCGGGAGGGCTGCGTTCTGGTATTCTTGCAGCGCCGGCAATTTCGTACCGTCACCGTGGGAGGCGCCTCATGACCGATCTGATTCTCAAGGGCGGGGAGGTCATAGACCCGTCACGTTCCTTCCGAGGCAGGGCTGACGTCGCAGTCGAAAACGGGTTGATCTCCGCCGTCGCCGAGAAGATCGAGCCCGACGAGCAGACCCGTGTACTGGACGTGAGCGGCAAGCTCGTTACGCCCGGCCTCGTGGATATTCACGCCCACGTCTACCGGGGCGTTACCGAATCCGGCCTTGAAGCCGACGTCGCCGGGGTCAAGTCCGGCGTTACGACCCTCCTGGACGCTGGAAGCGCCGGCTCGCAGACCTTCGAGGGCCTCCGCGACTACGTCGTACCCTGTGCAGAGACCCGGATATTCTGTCTGGTGCACATTGCCGGACTCGGCTTGGCGCGTATGCCGGAGATACGGGACCGGGACGACATAGACTTGGACGAGACGATCAGGGTTGTACGGAGCAACAAGCCCTTGGTCAAGGGCGTCAAGGTCAGAGCGGCCGGGCCTGGGGTCGTCTCCCTGGGCATCGAGATGATCAAGCTCGCCAAGACCGCCGCCGTCGAAGGCGGCGTGCCCCTGATGGTCCATATCGGCGACCGCTTTCAGGAAGGGGACGGCCCCGTGCTCACTCGAGACCTCCTGCCTCTGCTTGAGCCCGGCGACGTCGTCACCCACTTGTACACCGGCAACCCTGGCCGTATCCTTGACGATGCCGGCGTCCTCTTGCCGGAGATCATCGAGGCGCGGGAGCGCGGGGTCGTCCTAGACGCGGCGCACGGACGCCAGAACTTCAACTTCGACGTGGCCAAGCGCGCCTTGGACCAAGATCTGCTGCCCGACACGATCAGCAGCGACATCACCGGCCCGGGGCGGCTGGGCGTGGTCCACAGCCTGACCTCCATAATGGCCCGGTTCATTGCGTTGGGGCTCTCCCTGGAGGACGTCATCCGCCGCACCACCACAAACCCCGCCCGAGCCTTGGGGATCCATCACGCCGCCGGCAGCCTGGCGCCGGGACGCCCTGCGGACGTGACGGTGCTGGAGCAGGTTGCGGGCCGGTGGGTCTTCCCGGACGCCGACGGCGGCAAGCTCCACGGCTCCACGGCCTTGGCGCCCGTCGTCACCATCAAGGGCGGCGGCGTAGTCTCGCCGGATTGGGGCCCTCGCCCGTGGGGTTGGCTCCCCGAATCGGCGTGAAGCGGGAAGCCGGGCGGACGTTACTCTGTTCAGTCTTCCGTCAGGCGGACCGTGAGAGCCCTTCCCAAATTATCAGGCGACGCGAGAGCCCTCCCAAATTGTCATTCCGAACGCAGCGCCAGCGGAGTGAGGAATCTGAGGCCTGCTATTGGGCGGTCCATTCCTCGACGGCGCGGCGCCTGTGCAATGACTTTAGATTCTTCGTCGCTGCGCTCCTCAGAATGACAAAACGGTGCTGCGCTCCTGAACGACAAAACAGTGGAGGGCGGCGAGGGGGACAATTCCCCCCGCACTCCTCACCAAGTCTGAACAAGTTCCGAGGAGACGCGCGTCCCTCCCACCGGGGGCCGTATGAAGCCTATCCGGGTGTCCCGTAGGACAGGTTCCACCCGTCAAGGGACCTGAGCGGTACTGTAGGCGCAGACAGAGCGGGCTTGCCCGCCTTGGCCCATGCCTCGACCTCCTCCTTGTGCCCGAGGCGTCGAAGCGCGCTCCAAGAGTCCGAATAGCTGCCTCGCCCCGGCGTGCAGTCCCAGAAGAAGAAGTTCTCCACCCCCACGCCGTACAGCCCGGCGGCCCTCTCGCGGTACGTCTCGGCGCTCATCTGCCGCGGCAGCAAACTCATCGCCAACTCGGTTGAGGTGCCCTTGGTGAGCCCCACGAAGTAATCGGCGCCGTGAGGGTTCGTCCACGAGTCCGCCGCGCTGTCTAGGAAGACAGCCGACGTGTAAGGTATCAGCGTATCCACGATACCCTCGGATATCCACGTCTTGAGGTCCATGCCGTAGTAGAGGTTCTCCGCAGCGTCGCGCATCACGATGGCGGACACCTTGATGCGGCGGCGCCCCTGCTTGCGGGCCTCGTCGTCCATAGCTGCCCGCACCTCACGCATGAACTGCGTCAATACGCCGCACCGGTACGTCAGCCACCGCGGATCGTCGTCGTCGAGTCGGCGCGGGTCCTCCCCGTACTTCTCCATGAAGCCCTTCGTCAGGGGGGCCTCGTATTCGGAGAAGGGCGGTCTGCGGTTGTACAGCAAGCATACCCCGTCCACGTCGTAATTCGCGGCCACCTCCCGCAGGAGCGACACTGCGTATTGGCGCGTTTCCGGGTGGCTGTATGCGATGCGGGGGGTGACGTTTCCTTCGCGGTCGGCGCCCCTCAATTCCGGATGCCTTTCGTAGAACGAGTCTCCAAAGTCGAAGTGGTCATGCGCCGGCGGGAACTTGAAGCCCGCCGGGCGGTAGCTGGCGTGGAACTCCATCCCCATGTCCCGCGTGTGGTCCAAGGCCACCCTGAAAGGATCGATGCCCTTGCGTTGCAGTACCTGCCAACTCTCCCGGTGCAGCCGGTCCCCTTGGTGCGCGAAGTCGTCCAAGCCTTCCAGCGTGGAAAGCCTGCCCGCCTTGCCGAGGTAGTAGAGCAGGTCTCCCATGCCGCACTCCCAATAGACCCGTGAAAAGTCGGTATTCCTGAAGAACTCTATATGCCTCCGTATCCCCTCGGCGTCCGTGGGGCGGTCGCCGTAGTGGAGCCCGTGGGCGTCGTTATGGCCGTACAGGCGCCCCGTATCGTTCCGGTCAGCGTCAGCCCTGTATGCGGCGAGCTCCGATTCGGAGAGGGGCGTCAGCTTTACGTAAGCTATGCGCACGTCCGTACATAGCTCGGAGCCGGGGCTGTCGCCAAGGGCCACCTGTAGCTTGGGCTGCGAAAAGACGATGTCCTTGCCGGTCAGGTCGTCCACCTTCCAGAACAGCTCCTGCAGCGAGTGCCTGTCGTCGCGTTCCACGTTGGAAGCGGTCAGTATAGAGAAGGTGTCGTCGCCCGTTAGGCGGGTGAGAACCTCCACCCGCTCCGACATCTCAGGCATCACGCCGATGGAGATGGCGTGCCAGCCCTTCACGCCGGGTCGGTACGTCAGGTCCGGCGCGTCGGTTTCGGAATCGGCGCGGAGCATCACCCCCGAAACCCCCGAAGCGTCGTATTCCAACATTCGCCAGTGCCTAGCCTTGGCGCCTGGGTATAGGCCGTCGGAGGGCTCACCCTTGTTCAAGTCACCTTTGAATATGGGACGGCCGCTCAACCACCGGTCGCCGAAGAGGTCGGTCATGCCGCTGTTCATTGTGGCTCCTCCGATAATGCCTTTGCGCTAAATGTCAGGTTGCCCCGGCGCCGCCATGAACGGGATTCTGGAGTTTGAACACCCTCGAAAGCGGGAATCCTGCTTCCTTAGTTAAGATAGAAAGGCGGCGCTCCCGCTGTATCCGTCTCCCGGGAGACGTCCACTGAAAATGTAGGCACAGCCTAGTTGGCGGCGGCTGGCATGTCAACCGGAAGTGTCAAGGGTTCCAGGCGAGCCTGAACAGCCTCAGCGCGCTAATGCAGACGTTGGTATCGGGCTCAGGCTGTTGCCGGTTGGATGGGCAGTACCACGCGGGACGGCATGTCCGCGCTGTGGTAGACGGTCTGGGTCGCCGTGCGGTAGCTCTGGTCGCGTCCCAGAGGCCCCCCCGTGTTCGGGTTCACGTCGAACCGGGGCCAATTGCTGCTGCTCACGTCCAGCCTGATCCGATGCCCCTTACGGAAGATGGTTGAGGTCGGGTAGAGCTGGAAGACGAATTCGTAAGGCGTGCCCGGCTCCAACGGTTCGGGCGCGTCGTAGCCGTTGCGGTACCTAGCGCGGATTATGGAGTCGGTGATGTTGATGGCGAGGCCGTCGGGGTAGTCGGGGTCCGCCGGGAACACGTCCGACAGCTTTGCCGTGAAGTCGGTGTCGGGCGCCGAAGACGAGGCCCATAGGCGCATCTCCACAGGCCCCGTCACCTCCAAGTCGTCCTCTAGCGGCGGCGTCTGGAAGCTCAGCACGTCGCCCCGGTAGTTGAGGGGCAGCGTGTCCCTGCATCCGATGAAATCCGGGCGGCCCCGCTGGTCGAAGGCCCCGGGCCTCATTACGTTGTCTGCGGCGGAGAGGCCGCCTCCTATCGTCGGCACAGGGTCCCTAGGGTCGAATGTGAACCGGGACTCCTCCTCTTCCCCTTCGTCCGCCCTGGACTCCGAAAGGGTCGAGCCGGCGCGGAGGTAGTACGGAGTGAAGCGGGTGTTGGGCAGGGGCCAGTCCTGCCCGCCGCGCCAGTACCCGCCCCTCCTCAGGCGGCCCTCGTGGTCTACCTTTCGGTCCCCGGTTCCCATGGTGAAGAAGCGTACCGGCGGCCAGTACGCTGCCTCGGAGTCCATCCCCTTGAGATACCGGTCGAACCACGCGAGTTGCAGGTCGTTCTGGTTGATGGTCGACTCCGGCCCAAAGTCGACTTCACCGGCGAACGTGACCTCATACTGCCCGTGTGTCCACGGTCCCATGAGAAGCATCTGCCGGGAGGTCTTGGCCTTGCTGAGCGCCGCGTAGCTCTCGCAGGTGTTGCGCGCGTAGGAGTCATACCACCCGCCCAGATATAGGGTCGGCACGTCGGCGTGCTCTTCGTAGTACTCGGAGATGGCGTAACCCCGCTGCTTCCAGTAGTCGTCGTACTCCCCGTGGATCATGATGTCTATGGCCCAGCGCTCGTACGACGGCAGGCGGCTCAGAACGGTCGCTCCTTCCTTCATGGGGAATTGCCGCACGATCTGCGGGATGTCTTGCTTGAAGGCCTTGGCGAGCGCGGCCTTGAGCTCGGGGTCGGCGGCAGCCTCCTTGCTGGTGGCGGCCATGCGGTAGACGTAGACGTGAAAACGCTGCTCCAGGGCGCCGTTCTGCCTCATGGAACTGTGGAAGTAGTTCGAGGCCCCGACGGCGACGATCATCGTCTCAAGGTGGGGAGGATCGAGGGTCGCCAGCGCGGCCTGGTCGCTGCCTGAGTAAGACCCGCCTTTCGTACCTATGCGGCCGTTGCTCCACGGCTGGGCGGCCAGCCACTCGACGGTGTCGTAGCCGTCCGGCGCCTCCTTGGCGAAGGCGTACCATTCCCCCTCGGACTCGTAGCGGCCCCTCACGTCCTGGCTGACGCAGACGTAGCCGCGCCGCGCGTAGTATTTCGCCTGTGCCACGGCCCTCGGCAGCAACTTGTCGTATGGGGTGCGCTCCAGTATGACCGGGAATGGGCCGTCCGCGGGGCGGCCGCCGAGCGCGGGCCTGTATATGTCAGCGGCGAGCCGTACGCCGTCCCGCATCGAGACCATGACGTTGGAGTCGCAGATGACGTCGTACTGCTGATGAGAGCCGGCGTAGGTCTTGGGCATTGGCGTGTCCTTTCTTGTCTTGGGCGCTCTACTAGTGGTCCAACATCATTGTATTGATGAGATTCCCGCCCGCCCTATGTGGAGGTGGGGTGCACCCCTCTCACACCCCGAGGGAGATTAGTGGGCGGTTCGGTTCTCGGCGCCGGCATGAGCCCTCTCCGGGAGGCCCTCGCGGCGGCGCCGGTCTCTACTTGGACCTCAATCACGGCTGGCGAATTGAATAATGCCGATCCCGAAGAAGAGACCGACGAAGAGGATGAAGGGGCCGTAGGGGACGAAGAAGACGAAGGCTATGGCGATGAAGACGATGATGAGGGTGATGAGCAAGCGCGCCCACGTGAGGAGTTCGATCGAGAACTCTATGGCTTCGCGCACGTGCGTTTTCATGTCTTTCCATAATCCATCGCCTAGCCTGAGCGAATGGCGTGGGGTGAATGACGGAGTCGTGGGAGTTGGGCGGTTCTCTTTGGCTGAAATTAAGATGAGAAAGTACAGGGGGAGGGCGATTGGGAGGACGAACCAGAAGATGATGGGACCTAGAACGGCGAAGGCGGCGAGGAGCATGACGCTCAGGGCGATGAGGGAGATGATCCTCTTTGCCATGGTCTCTCATCACTTAACGAGAGCATTGCCGGAGGCGTGAATCGGCGGTGCGGCGCTCCCGGCGGCGGGTCTCGTCTCCAGCACGACCGCGCGGGGCTTTCCCGAAAGGTCGTCGGCGTAGGCAACGCCCGCCCCGCGGAAGGCGGCCCTCGCCATCTCGAGGGCGGCGTCTCGCTGCCTCGGGTCGATCTCGACGGCCATGAAGCCGCCGGGGCGGAGCTCGGCGGGCGCGCGGTCGAATAGCCTGCGCATGACGGCCATGCCGTCCGGTCCGCCGTCCAGGGCGGGGCGCGGCTCCCGCCGCACCTCGCGCTGAAGGGTGGGGATCTCCGACGATCTGACGTACGGCGGGTTGGAGACGATAACGTCCACGGGCCCCGGCAGGCCGTCCAGCAGGTCGCACTCGATGAGATGCACCCGGTCGGAGACGCCGTGCCGCCGGACGTTGAGTCCGGCGGCGTTGAGGGCATCGGGGCTTCGGTCGGTCGCGTACACGGTGGCCCCGGCAAGGTGTACGGCCAGCGCCACCGCGACGGCGCCACTCCCCGTTCCGACGTCGCAGATCGAAATGCCGCCGCCGCGCCGTCTTCCTGCGTAGTCGATCACCGCGTCGACCAGCAGCTCCGTCTCTTGGCGCGGGATCAGCACCCCGGGGTCGACGTGGAAGTCGAGGCCGTAGAACTCTCGGCGCCCGACGACGTAGGCGAATGGCTCGCCGCCGGCTCGCCGCCGGAGCAGCGACATCATGCGCGAGGCCGCGCGGTCGTCAATCGGGTCGCGCAGGGACGCGAAGAATCGAGCGCGGTCCCAGTCCAGAACGTGCCTCAAGAGCGCCTCCGCCTCAATCCTGGGGTCCTCCACCACGCCGGTGAGGCGTTGAGCGGCGACGGTCCAGCACTCCCGGAGATTCACAACCCGGAGTTCCGTAGCATCCTGGCCTGCTCGTAATCGGTCAGCGCATCTACGAACGGGTCTATGCCGCCGTCGAGGATGCCGGCTAGGTTGTGCCTCGTAAGGGATACGCGGTGGTCGGTGACGCGGTCCTGCGGGAAGTTGTAGGTCCGCACGCGCTCGGAGCGGTCGCCCGAACCGACCTGGGAGCGTCTGGCCTCGCTGACCTCCTCCTGCTGCTTTCGGATCTCCATCGCCAACAGCCGCGAGCGGAGGACGGACATCGCCTTCTCTTTGTTCTTGTACTGCGAGCGCTCGTCTTGGCATACGGCCACGATGCCCGTGGGGACGTGAGTGATCCGGACGGCAGTCGCCACCTTCTGCACGTTCTGGCCGCCGTGGCCGCTGGAGTGGAAGATGTCCACCTGAAGGTCTTCGGGGTCCACCTCGACGTCGACCTCCTCGGCCTCAGGGAGTACGGCGACCGTCGCTGCGGAGGTATGTATCCTGCCGCTGGACTCCGTGACCGGGATCCTCTGCACCCGGTGTACCCCGCTCTCGTGCTTGAGCCGGCTGTAGGCCCCTCTTCCGTCGATCCTGAAGACGATCTCCTTGATGCTGCCCAAGCCGTTCTCGTTGCTGTTGATGACTTCGAGACGCCAGTCTTTCAGCTGGGCGTATCTGGAGTACATCCGGTACATGTCGGCTGCGAACAGGCCAGCCTCCTCCCCGCCGGCGCCCGCCCGTATCTCCACGATGACGTTCTTGGCGTCGTTCGGGTCCTTGGGCAGCAGGGCGACCCGCAGATCGTCCTCCAGCACCTGCTTCTGAGACTCCAAGTCCGCGAGCTCCTCCCTTGCCAGGGCGGCCATCTCCCGGTCGGTCTCGTCCCGCGAAATCGCCCTAGCGTCCTCGGCGTCTTGGGTGACTTTGCGGTACCGGCGCGAGAGGGCGGCCACGTCCTTGAGACCCGCCATCTCGCGGGCAAGCTCTTGGACGCGCGAGTAGTCCACGGCGACTTCCGGGGAGGCCATCAGCCGCTCTATCTCCGAATATCTGGACTCTAACGCCGCCAGCTTGTCGAGCATGGGGAAGCCTCGTGGAGTGGGTGGGCGTGACAGGCGTCAGTATAGCAAACGGCCGCTTCCCGGCGGGCGCCGCGCCTACCCTGTTGGAAACATCCTTGCGGCGGATGATCTCGTTCAGATAGATGCCGTACACCATGAGGGCAATGAATGGACGCAGGCTGAAGCGATATTCTGGCTCCAGCCTACGGGTGCGTGGAGTCATCATGCCCAAAGCCAAACGACGGTCAGGACTGGGCGTCGAACCGTCGCGGGAGCGAAACGGCGGCTGGAGTGGATCGAATGGCACAGCGCGCACGGGGGAAACGCCCGTAAGACGTGCAGCTAATTCAGCATATCGCCGGATACGCCTCGCAAACTCAAGGGTTCGATACCCTATGCCGAGGCCCACGCCGCGAGCGCGGCGGCGAGTGCGTCCCTGGACACCTCGCGCTGGCCGCTCTTGGCCATGTCGCGGAGGGAGGCGCTGCCTCTGGCGACCTCGTCTGCGCCTAGGATGGCGGCGTGGGTGGCATGAACTGCCGAGGCGTACCTGAGCTGGCTCTTCAGGCTGCGGCCCGAGGGCGCAAGCAGGGCCGCCACCCCGTCCGCTCGGAGGCCGGCGGCAAGCCGCATACACTCGCCCCTGACGTCCGCGCCCGCGTGGACCACGACCACCTTGGGCGACGGGCGGCGACCGGCCCGTCCGGCGTCCGGGAGCCGCAGTTCCTGCAAGATGCGCTCGACGCCCATCCCGAAGCCTATGCCGGGGGTCGGCCTCCCGCCCAGCTCCTCTATGAGGCCGTCGTACCGGCCTCCGCCGCAGATGGTGCTCATACGCCCCCCGGTTGGCGGGACGATCTCGAACACCGTTCGGGTGTAGTAGTCGAAGCCGCGCACCAAGCGCTTGTCCACGGTGAACGGAAGACCCAGAGCCTCCAGGAAGCCCAGGAGCATCTCCCAGTGCTCCAGGCATAGGCCGCAGAGGTGGTCCGCTCCGGCGGGGGCGCCGGCGATGAGCGGCTGGCACTGCTTCTCTTTGCAGTCCAGCAACCTGAGCGGGTTGCGTTCCAGCCGGCGGCGGCAGTCGCGGCAGATCTCGTCCTCGGCGCGGCTGTAGTACTCCCTCAGCTTTCCTACGTATGCAGGGCGGCACGCCGGGTCGCCGATGCTGTTGACCAAGAGGGTTAGGCCGCCGACGTCGAGATCCTCCAGGAGCCGCCACGCGAGCTCGATGACCTCGGCGTCGATGGCGGCGTCGGAGTCGCCGATGACCTCGACGCCGAGTTGGTGATGCTCGCGGAAGCGCCCTGCCTGCGGACGCTCATACCGGAACAGGTTGTTGAAGTAGAAGAGCCTCACCGGCTGAGGCAGGTTGCTCATGCCGTGCTGTAGGTAGGCGCGGCAGACGCCTGCCGTACCCTCGGGCCGGAGGGTGAAGCGGTCGCCGCCGCGGTCCTGGAAGGTGTAGGTCTCCTTCTCCACTATGTCCGTGAAGGCCCCCACGCCTCGGACGTACAGGCGCGCGTCCTCGAAGGTCGGGGTGTCGATTCGTTCGTACCCGAAGCGCGCTGCCGCCTTGGACGCGGCCGCCTCGAAGTAGCGCCAATGGGCCTGCGCGCCCGGTAGGATGTCCGCCGTGCCTCTGGGGGACTGAAACTGGGGCTTGCCCATTCTACTCCGGCCCTCTGGGAGTCTTGACCAACGGATATTAGCATACTGCCTCCCTCCGGCTCTCAGAAGCCTGTCGCCTACGATGCGGCTTTGGCTGCGTGCTATACTCTTCGACGTAGTGGGAGGCTACATGACGACGCTGGCGGAGAACCTGCTCGCCAAGACGAACGAATACCTGCCCGAGGATAGGACGGGGATTGTCCTGCGCGCCCTGAAGTACGCGGAAGAGGCGCACGACGGGCAGAAGCGCCTGTCCGGGGAGCCGTTCGTGGCCCATCCCCTAGAGACGGCGCTGTACCTGGCGGATCTGCGTCTCGACCCCACTACGCTGGCGGCAGCCCTGCTGCATGACGTGATGGAGGACTGCGGGGTCAGCTTCCGCGAGCTGGAGGACCGCTTCGGCAACGAGGTCGCGAGGCTCGTCGACGGCGTGACGAAGCTGACCCAGAACGAGATGAAGTCCGAGGGAAGGGGCCAAGGGCTGCGCGTCTCTTCGGACGACGACACGGCCCAAGCGGCCAGCGTCAGGAAGATGCTGATGACGATGGCCGAGGACATCAGGGTGGTGTTGATCAAGCTGGCCGACAGGCTGCACAACATGAGGACCCTGAAGGCGCTGCCAAAGGAGCGCCGCCTTGCCGTCGCCCACGAGACATTGGAGATATACGCGCCCCTGGCCCACCGCTTGGGGATCTGGGAGATGAAGTGGCGCCTCGAGGACCTGGCGTTCCAGCACATCAACCCGCCAGGGTATCAGGCAGTATCGAAGCTGCTGAGCGCCAAGAGGACGGAGAGGGAAGCGTACATCGAGCAGGTCATCTCTGTCCTTCGCGGTGAACTGGGGAACGCCGGGGTTAAGGCGGAGGTAACCGGAAGGCCGAAGAACATATACAGCATATACAACAAGATCCAGCGCTACGCCGCCCGGAACCGCTCTTTCGGCGAGATATACGACCTGTTCGCGTTGCGCGTCGTGGTCGAAGGGGTGCGGGACTGCTACGCGGCCCTCGGCGTGGTCCACTCGAAGTGGCGCCCCCTGCCCGGTCAGTTCGACGACTACGTGGCGAACCCCAAGGACAACCTCTACCAGTCTCTACACACGGCTGTGCTATGCGAAGACGCCCTCCCGGTGGAGATCCAGATCAGGACCGCGGAGATGCATAACTTGGCTGAGTACGGCGTGGCAGCACATTGGTTGTACAAGGAGGGCGACGTCGGGGACCCGCGCTTCGAGGAGAAGATGACGTGGTTGCGGCAGATACTGGAGTGGCAGCGGGACGTCAGCGGCGCCGTGGAGTTCGTCGAGTCCTTCAAGACCGATATCTTCCGGAACCAGGTCTTGGTATACACCCCCAAGGGGGACATCAAGGAGCTGCCCGCGGGGGCGTCGCCGCTCGACTTCGCCTACCGGATTCACACCGACGTGGGGCATCGGTGCATTGGCGCAAAGGTGAACGGCAAGCTGGTTGCGCTCAACTACGAGCTTCAGAACGGCGATACCGTCGAGATCATGACGAGCAAGACGGTGCGGGGCCCAAGCCTGGACTGGCTCAACCAGAACCACGGCTACGTCAAGACTTCGTCCGCCCGTGAAAAGGTGCGGCAATGGTTCAACCGGCAGGCCAAGCAGGTCAACATCCAGAGGGGCCGGGAGATCTTCCACAAGGAGTTGCGGCGGCTGAACACCTCGTTGAACGACTTGGAGGTGGCCAAGCTGGCAAGGTACGACACCGTGGACGAGTTCTTCGCCGCCCTGGGGAGCGGCGCCATAACGACGAACCAGATAGTCGAACGTCTCTCCTCGCAGGAGGTCAAGCCGGACGAGGTAGAGCCGGTCGTACTGCCCGCCGGGGGGCCTGGGTCGGATATCACGGTGCTAGGGGTTGGCAACCTGCTCACGCGGGTCGCCATGTGCTGCAGCCCCATAAGGGGCGATGCGATCAAGGGTTACATCACCCGCAACCGCGGGGTCACGGTGCATAGGGCCAGTTGTCAGAATATCCTCCGGGAGAGCGACGGCGACCGTCTGGTTCCCGTGAATTGGGGCGAGGAGCGGACGCTGTACCCTGTACGGCTGCGGCTGGAGGCGTGGAACCGGGTCGGCTTACTGCGTGACGT
Source organism: uncultured Dehalococcoidia bacterium (assembly GCA_958296245.1). Classification (GTDB taxonomy): domain Bacteria; phylum Chloroflexota; class Dehalococcoidia; order Lucifugimonadales. The sequence goes on along the minus strand of OY282458.1, from coordinate 2,390,414 downwards.
AACGTCGCTCGTGTCCGACGAGGGGGTCAACATTGCCTCCTGCGTATCGGAGGAGGCGGACGATCTGAGCATTATATCGCTGACTGTGTTCATCGACGGGATAAACCAGCTGAGCCGCCTGTTCGCCAAGTTCGAGGGCGTAAACGGGGTTCTGCGTGTGAGCCGGGCCACCGCCTGAGCTTGCATCGGTCCCGCCGCAACAAGTACCGCAGAGCTAAGAAATAACCAAGGAGGCCAGGAATTGCCGAGCGCCAAGTCACACAGGGTATCGGAGCGCCGCCGCGCGAGGAAGGCGCCGTTGCGTTCGCAGGCTAGGACGGTTGTCCGTCGGGCCCGTAGGCTCGTGGACGAGGGAGACATCGAGGCCGCCGAGGCGGCTGTCAGAGAGGCGGGCGTGGTGCTGGACAAGGCCGCTCAGAAGGGCGCCCTGCACAAGGGCAACGCGTCCAGGCGCAAGTCGCGCCTGATGAGGCGTCTCACCGCGGCCCGGGGCGGGTAACGGCTCTTCCCACTTCCGCCCGCCCGGAGCAAAGCTGCCCGGCTGAGGCCGCAGGGCGGCGCGTTCAGCCTTCTCACCTCTCGATTAGCCGCACCCGCTCGCGGAGCCGCGCGAAGTCGAAAAGCCGTGGGCGTCCGAGGCTGCCGGCCGCGGCGGTGAAGGCCAAGCTCGCCAGGGTCGCCGCTCCGAGGGCGAACGCGAAACTAGCGACCAGTTGGCCCGCCCATTCTATGTCTATTAGCCAACCGGTCAGGTAGGGCGCCTCCGGCGTGGGGAAGAAGGCCACCCCTGCGATCAGCCCTACGGCGCTGGAAACCAGAGCGCCGCCGCCGCCGAACCGCCTCGAGTAGAGACCCCAGAACACGGGGAACACCACCGCGGAGCATACCATGTCCGCGATCAGGAATAGGTACAGCACGCTGTACCCCTGAGACGCGATCAGTATCGCCGGGATGATCAGCACGACGGTGATGCCCCTAGACCACTTCAGGAGCGAAGCGCCGGCAAGGGCCGGCCTGAACCGCGCGAGGTCGCTGGTCACGGCGCTGGCTATGCCGTTCAGAAGGGTATCAAGGCTGCTCATGACGAGCACCAACGCTAGCAGCAGCACCCCGACGGCGACCCAGGTAGGCATCGTCTCGACCACCAGCCAGAAGAGGGCCGACGAGGCGTTCTCGACGGGCACGCCGCGGCCGGCGGCTGCGACCCCCAGCAGTCCGACGACGATTATCGTTGGGATTACAACGGCGCCCGCAATGGCGAACCCTCCGCGGAGCGCGCGGTCGTCTCTGCTCGTGTAAACTCGCTGCCAAAACCCCTGGTGGAACATGTTCGCCGCCAGGATGGCTATGATCAGGGTGATGCCGAACTCGACCCCGGCGCCGTGAGTCAGCGACAGGAGCTGAGGGGCCTTCTCTCTCACCGGATCGAGCGCCCCGCCGAGGCCGCCCAAGTTGACGATCACGGCGATGACCCCTACGGTCAGCAGTGGCATGATGAGGTTGAACTGGATTCTGTCGGTGAATATGGAGGCCCGTATCCCGCCGTATGCGGTATAGGCCACCGTGAGAAGGCCCACGATGACGGCGGTGAATACCAGAGGCGTATCCGCCAGCAGTTCGAAGGCAAGGGCTATGCCGGTCAGTTCTGCTGAGAGGAATACGAACATGTAGAAGACGATCACGGCCAGCGCGAGCGCGTACATGGCCGGCCCGTACCGGTGCCATACGTACTCGGTCAGCGAGTGGCCTTCGGGCATGATTCGGCGCATCCTCGGCCCGAGGAACACGAAAGCAAGTAGGGGCGCCGCCTGTCCGATCCCGTAGCCGACAAGGGCCGCAAGGCCGGCCCACGTGCCCGCTTCGGCGGGGCTGAAGAGCACCCACGCGCCGATCACCGAGGCAACGAGGGTCGCCGTCGTTATCTGCGCCCCCGCGGAGCCGCGCGCCACGAGGTAGTCCTCCACGCTGGCCCGCCTTTGCCTGACGTAAGCCACTCCGGCCGCTCCGAAGGCGGCTGCCGTAACCAGCGCAATGATAATCGCCACAGTGCCGTCGATCATAGGTCCATCTCCTTGGCGCGGATTCTATGGACGGCTACGGAACAAAGAAGGCCGCCCATTCTGGTCTGGGCGGCCTTCAGGCACTTGCGCATCCGTATTCCTCCGCTGGCATTACCCAGATCAGGTATTGGGGTCGTCCCCTCGGGCCGGGACCTCTCAGCCTGGCTTCCCAAGCTCCCCCACGCTGCTGTATGTTGCAGGGTAGTCTATCGGCTGCACCGCCATCGTGTCAACGGTAAGTGTTCAGACTTCGTGAGTTCCTCTTCGACTGGCGTAAGCCCCGATAGCGGACGTCTTTGGATCCCACCCGCCCCTTGGTAACTGGGGGCGCAGCCCCCAGACCCCCATGCCGGAGGGGAGAATCACTCTTGACTTCCCTCTTCAGGTCTCACAGAGTCTGAACAGTTTCTGTCAACGGGTGTAAGTATTCAATGAAAAAGTCAGTCGATGAGGAGGAAGGGTATGGAGGGGTCCTTCCGCAGCCTGATAGGCTTTGACGCGAGACAGCTTGAAGTCTGGGACCACGTGAGCTGTGGAAGTGGATATCGTCGAAGGCATCGATGAGGAGTACGTAGACGACGCCCTACGTGTGGCCTACGACGCGTTCGCTGAGAAGTTCCGCATCGGCTTCAGGAACGCCAACGACCTCATTCGCCTCTTCCGAGGCTCGGTCGACACGGCCAATTGCTTCTCGGCGATAGCCGATGGGCAACTATTGGGAATCCTGACCTTCCGGACGGCAGGCCGCGAGTTCTACCGCTTGAACCCGGCTGTGGTATTTGCAAGGTTCTCCCCGCTGAGAGCCGTCCTGGTGCTCTTCAACCTCGTGCTGCTTGAGGACTACACTGAGCCCGATGAGTTTGTCGTGGATTCTCTGGCAGTCGCCCGGTCGTCCCGGGGCATGAGCGTCGGGACAGCCCTGATGCAGAAGGCCGAACAGAAAGCCGTATCTATGGGTAAGCGCACGACGTCGCTCGGAGTAATAGGGGGGAACGAGGGCGCCGCCCGGCTGTACGAACGGTTGGGTTACAAGACCACTCGGACCTCGCGGGGCTTTCTTGTGCGGCTTGCCACTGGGTCCCCGGAGGTGCGGCGTATGGAAAAGCCCCTAGTCAGCGGACCGCCGGACGCGGCAGCCGGTAGGACGACGTGAAACACCGCACCCGAACGAGCGCGCAGGGTGGCTGGCCGGCTCTATGACTCCGTCATCCAGATCGGGGGCAGCAGAGAAACGCCTTCCCAGAACCTTCCAGGCGTTCAGGAACCGCGACTACCGCCTACTTTGGCCCGCCAACCTGCTCGGCTACTCCTCCCGATGGATGCAGATGATCCTCCTTGCATGGTTCGTTCTCGAGGCGACCGACTCGCCCTGGCGCGTCGCGCTCGTGGGTTTCTTTGGAGCAGCCCCCCTCATGGCGCTCGGCCCGGTCGGGGGAGTGCTGGCGGACAGAATGGACCGCTTGTTCGTGATCCAGGCCACTCAGACCGCCAACCTATTCGCCACCGTGGTGATGTCGGCGGTCCTAATCTCCGGAGCCGCCCAATTCTGGCACGCCTACCCCGTCATAGCGGTGGCCGGAGTGGGCTGGGCAATAGATACACCCTCCCGCCGCTCGGCCATCCACGACCTGCTCGGACGTTCGGGAGTGACCAACGGCTTTGCCTTGGATTCCGTGGGCATGAGCCTCAGCCAGATGTTGGGACCCGCGCTCGGCGGAGGCCTGATCGCTCTGGCCGGAGTCCGGGGCGGTTTCGTTTTCGTGGCCGTCTTCTACCTCGTGACCCTCGTCCTGCTGTCACGCATCAGGCTCCCGCACGCGCACAAGAGCGGCAGGCTCAACGTCGGGCGCGACGTCATCGAAGGGGTACGGTACGTGGCCGGGCACCAAGTCCTGCTCGCGGCCGTTATGGTCACGGTGGTGATGAACCTGCTCCTATACCCTTACATAAACATGGTGCCGGTTATTGCGCGGGACGTGCTCGACGTCGGGCCCGGACCGATGGGGGTGCTGCAAGCCCTGCCAGGCCTCGGGGCCGTGGGAGGAGCGTTCTTCGTGGCCTCTCTGGCATACGTAAGGCACCACGGCCGGTTCTATATAGGAGGGGCGTTACTGGCCCTCTTGGGACTCCTCGCATTCTCGTTCTCCCGATGGTACGGGGCGTCTGCCGCGGCGCTGCTCGTCCTCGGCATAGGCACAGCCGGCTTCAGCAGTATGCAAGCCACCCTCGTGATGCTGCTGGCCAGAGAGGAGATGAGAGGCAAGACGCTGGGGATCATCAGCCTAGCTATAGGGACCGGCCCGTTGGGCGCGCTGCTGGTCGGAGGAATGGCGAACTCATGGAACCCCGCGCTGGCTCTGCGCCTCGACGCGGTCGCGGGCATAGTCTGCCTTGGCGTCATCGCGGCGCTGATGCCGGCCCTGATGCGCCGCGTCCTGCCGGACAGGGACCACGCCGCCGACCCCTACCTCTCCCAGGCCGCGCCCCCAACGGGGCAGACCCCGAAAATCCGCCGCGATTCCCGCTGACTCGGAGCGTCGACAGTCCATGATTCCGTCATATAAGGCCCTGGTGAACGAGTACAAGAGCTTGACAGGTTTTTGACGCTTATGCTAGAATCATGCTGCATTGGGGGTTTCGCGCCTCCTTAGCAGCATTCTACGTAGGCAGCACAGAGCACACAGGAGGGCGTTTAATGGTGAAGAAGTCTGGGATATTGTTGGCGATAGCGGCTGCGGTCGCGCTGGTCGCCGCCATCGCGTGCACGCGGGAAGTAGTGAAGGAAGTACCGGTGACGAAGGTCGTCACCGAGACGGTGGTGAAAGAGGTGCCCAAGGAGGTGGTGGTCGAGAAGGAGGTCATCAAAGAGGTACCGGTCGAAGTGGTGGTGGAGAAGGAAGTGGTGAGAGAGGTCGAGGTGCCGGTCGAGAGGGTGGTCACGAAAGAGGTGGTGAGGGAGGTTGAGAAGCCGGTCATCGTCGAGAAAGAGGTTGTGAGAGAGGTAACGACGGTTGTCGAGGTGCCGGTGAGCGAGGGGGACGTGGCGAAGGTGCTCAACCTGAGGGCATCGAGCGCCGTCACGAAGCTGTCTCCCTACACGGCAGTCAGTGGGTACGTGGGCCTCATAGGCAACCACATCTTCTCGCGACTCCTGATCGCGGACCCGCACGACCAGAAGTTCATCCCTGAGTTGGCCGAGCGGTGGGAAACCGCCGAGGACGGCAGCTCCGTCACCTTCTACCTGAGGAAGAACGCGTTCTTCCACGACGGTGAGCAGGTAACGGCGGACGACATCAAGTGGTCGTTCGAGTCCTACATGGACCCGAAGACGAAGAGCCGCGCGGTCCAGTCCCTGTCAATGGTCAAGGGAGCCGACGCCTTCGCTGAGGGCACCGCTGATTCCGTCGAGGGCATTGTGGTCGTCGACGACTACACGGTACGGTTCGACATGGCGTTCCCCACGGGCCAATTCATCCCGGCGGCGGGCAGGAACATATTGCCGGAGCACATCCTCGGCAGCATCCCCCCTGAGGACCTTGACGACCATGACTTCTTTATCGGTCTGAGCGGCGGGAAGCCCATCGGCTCTGGAGCCTGGCAGTTCGTCAAGCACGAGCCCGACCAGTTCCATGAACTGCTTGCCGTGGACGACTACTTCCTGGGCAAGGCGAAGATCGACAGGGTGTTCGTCCACCTGATCTCGTCTCCTGACACCGCTCAGATCGCCATGCAGAAGGGCGAGATCGACGCCAGCAGGCGCGGCGGCTTCACCCCCGAGGTCAACGAGTCGTTCTTGGCCGACCCTCGGTTCGTGATCGCAGCCACAGGCCGGCGCAACAACGGAGGCGGCTACTCGTTCAACTTCCGCACCGACTGGATCCGCGATGCTCGCATCCACCAGGCGCACATCTGGGCGCTGAACCGCAAGCAGCTGGTGGATACGTTCGAGGGCGGGTTGGGTTACATTCACAACACCAGCCTTTTCGTTCCCACGGGCGTCGAGACTCCCGAGATGATGGCCCGCTACACCCCCGAGGGCGACTCGGCCAAGGCGCGGCAGCTTCTGGAGGAGGCTGGTTGGGACTTCGACCGTGAGATCACCGAGAAGGCCCCCGGCTACAGCGGCCCGATCTTGGTCCAGCTTGCGGCCGAGCAGCAGATGCTTAATGACGCCGGATTGAAGGTCAACTTCGAGACGATGGAGACCCCGGTCTGGGCTGCCGTCTACTACGAGAACTACAACTACGACTCGGTCCGCGTCGGCGGCTGGGGCGGCGCTGTTACCAGCCAGAACTACTACTTCCACAGCGCGAACACGGACGCGATGGGCTATGCCACCCCCGAGCTGGACGCTCTCTTGGACGCAGTGCCCCGGGCGCTGACGAACCAGGAGTTGGTGGACATCGGCATCAAGATCAACGAGATGTTCATCGAGGACCTGCCGATCGTCGTCATCTCCTCGCCGCTGCGCCTATACACCTACGGCGCGCACGTCTGGGTGCCCGGGTTCGGCCGGCGCCCGCAGCCTAACCAGCTCAAGGACATTGAGTTTACTCCTGAGTTCGGCGGGCAGCGCGACAGTTGGGAGTACCTGATGCATCAGACGGACGTGGTGGAGTTTGGCACGACCCATCCTCTCAACGAGACTGGGCCTCTTGCCAAGCAGATCGCGATGCAGCAGATGATGGGCCCGTAAGGCCCCACGGCACTTGAGTAAGGGCCAAGCGTTCATGCGCTTGGCCCACGCGGGCGTGCGCCGGCAGGAGGAATGACATGGTGACCACGAGTTCGTCGTTGGACGACAAGACTCTGCTGTGGATGTACGAGACGATGATCACCATCAGGCGCTTTGAGGAAGAGGCGCGGCGGCAGGCCGACCAGGGCAAGCTCCGGGGGATGCACTCGTCGGTGGGGCAGGAAGCCGTGCCGACAGGGATATGCGCGCATCTGAAGGGCGATGACTACGTCCTGGGCACACACCGGAGCCACCACCACTGCATCGCCAAGGGCGTTGACCTCAAGGAGATGATGGCGGAGCTGCTGGGCAGGGCCACCGGCACCAACAAGGGCAAGGGCGGCACTATGCACATCGCGGACATGACCAAGGGGATGCTGGGCGCCAACGGCGTGGTGGGATCCAACATTCCGGTTGCCACGGGTGCGGCCCTGAGTGCTCAACTCAGGGGCGTCGACAACGTAAGCGTCGTCTTCTTCGGCGATGGCGCGTCTAGCCAGGGCAGCCTTCACGAGTCGTTGAACCTCGCAGGCATCTGGAAGTTGCCCGTCATCTTCGTGTGCGAGAACAACCGTTACGCCGAGTCGACCCCATCCGAGTACGTGGTTTCCGGAGGCTCGGTGGCGAACAGGGCGGACGGGTACGGGATACCCGGAGTCATGGCCGACGGACAGAACGCCTTGGAGATGTACGAAATCGGCGGGGAAGCCGTCGCCCGTGCCCGGGCGGGCGACGGCCCAACCCTGATCGAGGCGATGACCTACAGGTACTTCGGCCACTTCGGCGCTGACGACACGTCGTTGTACAGGAGTCCCGAGGAGGAAGAGTACTACCGGGAGAAGGACTGCTTGGACCGCCTTAGCAGGCACATCGTCGAGGCCGGAGCCGCGGGAGAGGATGACCTGAAGGTCATCGACGTGAGGGCCACCGCCGCAGTGGCCGAAGCCTCCAAGTTCGCCGAGGAGAGCCCCTGGCCGGAGCCCGGCGAGATATATGACGACGTTTACATCTCCTATCCTGAGCAGAGGTTCACGTCGGTCTCTATGGGCGAGGCGGCGCAAGCTTGAAGGAACACGGCCTAAGCTCATATATCTGAGGGATACTCTCAACCTGAGAAGGATGGTGCGCCCGGCGCCCGGTCACGTCTAGACCCGCCTGGTATGGAGAGCCGTCGGGTGGCCGCTCCGCCCAAGAGGGCCCGCGAGGCTTGACCTTTAAGCGGGCGGGGTTGCCTTCGTCCCATCATCCCATCGGATTCCCCCTTAACAGAGACCCGCACCGGGTTACTCAAGGGTCTCCTATTTGGAGGTAGGCCATGATGAATTCCGAAGGCAAACAGGCAGGTCAGACCGCGGCCCATCCATACAGGTCGCCGAGGAACCGCGCGAACTGGACCATAGGGCTGCTGGTAGCGGCGTGCATCCTATTCGCGCTGTGGATGTTGATCGATCTGGTGCTGCTGAGGATGCTGTCGCTGCGGGATACGGGGCAACCCTTTCCGTCCGCCGAGTTGTCCGGCGCTCTGGATGCCAGAAACTTGGTTGTCCTGCTGGCTGTGGTGGTCATACCGACTTCGGCGCTGTTCCTGATGTGGATACATCTGACGTCCCGCAACCTGCAGCCGCTCGGAACGCACGGCCAGCGGTTCTCGCCGGGCTGGGCCGTTGGCTGGTGGTTCGTTCCGATTATGAACTTCTTCCGCCCCTATCAGGCGCTGGCGGAGATATGGAGATCCACCGGCGAATGGCCTGTGGCGCTGGTGATTTGGTGGTGGGTATCGTGGCTCGCCGCCAATTTCGTTGGAATTACCTCCCTCGTCTACGAGAGGAGGAACCTTTTTGTTCCGGACGCCATCCCGTCCGACGGCTATCTGTGGTTGGACATCATCGCCAATACGCTCTTGGTATGTGCAGGCGTATTGGCTATTCTGATCGTTCGGCGCATAACAAGCCGCCAAGACGAAATACACCACAGGACGCCGACCGGCTGAGCGGATACCCAAATCCCCCTTCCGTCGGTTCGAGTGGGGCCGGCATCGCCCTTCGGACTCATGCGAAACTACCCAAGGATGGCCTGCTCTCGTGTAGTTTGAACAGTTACACGCCGGGTTGAGTTTGACAACGGCGCGCCCACGTCTGTATAATCTTCGTTTGTCGCCCTCAGGCAGGTGGAGGGTGCGTTATACCGAGCGGGCCACTGGAGAATCCAAGATATGCCGACTGTGAATCAGCTTGTGCGAAAGGGAAGACGTTCGAAGGAGAAGAAGGACAAGTCTCCCGCGCTCAGATACACCTTCAACACGTTGAAGAATCGCGGTTGGCGCGATTCCGGGTCTCCGCAGAAACGCGGCGTGTGCGTCCAAGTGAGGACCCAGACACCCAGGAAGCCCAACTCGGCGCTTCGAAAGGTGGCGAGGGTGAGACTGACGAACGGCATGGAAGTGACCGCGTACATACCGGGTGAGGGCCACAACCTACAGGAGCACTCAGTCGTGCTCATCCGTGGGGGGAGGGTCAAGGATCTTCCGGGAGTCCGGTATCACATCATCAGGGGCCCGTTGGACATGGGAGGCGTGGAGGAGAGGCGCCGCGGGCGCAGCAAGTACGGAAGCAAGAGGTCAGGTTAGGATTCATGCCGCGTAGGAACAGGCCGGACAGACACCCGACCACGCCGGACCCAAAGTTTGGCAGCATTGAACTCGCCAAGTTCATAAACCGAGTCATGCTCAATGGGAAGCGGACGACCGCGCAGCGGATCGTATACGCGGCTTTGGACGACGTTGAACGGCAGGCGCGGCGTCCCGGGTTTGAAGTATTCAGACACGCCATTACGAACGCAACGCCGCAGTTGGAAGTGAGGTCCAGGCGCGTAGGCGGCGCCACGTATCAGGTGCCGCGTGAGATCAGGCCCGACCGTCAGTTCGCATTGTCGATACGGTGGCTGGTGCAGGCGGCGCGGGCGCGGTCCGGACGCCCCATGAGAGAAAGATTAGCTCAGGAGCTCCTCGAGGCGTCACGCGCCCAAGGGGCCGCTGTCAAGAGAAAGGAGGACCTTCACCGCATGGCTGAGGCGAACCGAGCGTTCGTCCATTACAGGTGGTGATGCTTTGCACCCCCGGCTCTTGGTGCGGCGATTCTCCTACTATGGTTCCTCAATCCCGGCTGGAAAAAACACGAAACATTGGCTTCGTCGCACACATCGACGCGGGCAAGACGACCGTCAGCGAGCGTGCTCTCTACGTGGCCGGCCGGATATACAAGATCGGCGGCGTGGACGAGGGCACCACGGCGATGGACTGGATGGCCCAGGAGAGGGAACGGGGCATCACCATCACGTCAGCATCGACGACCTGCGGGTGGAATGGCTACACGATAAACGTCATAGACACCCCCGGGCACGTGGACTTCACCGCTGAGGTGGAGCGGAGCCTACGCATTCTCGACGGGGGGGTTGTCATCTTCGACGCCGTGGCAGGCGTCCAGCCGCAATCTGAGACGGTATGGCGGCAAGCAGACCGCTACCACGTCCCCCGTATCTGCTTCATCAACAAGATGGACCGGCTCGGAGCCGACTTCCACCGCACCGTCGATAGCATAGCCCGCAGGCTCAGTACGACCCCAGTAGCTATTCAGATCCCCATCGGCTTGGAAGACGCCCATCGGGGCGTTGTGGACCTCATCGAGGGCAAGGCCTTGGTGTATAGCAACGGCTCCCCGGAGCCGCCCCAGGAAGCCTCGGTGCCCGAGGAGATGCTCGACGAGTATCACAGGCACCGTGAGAGCATGATCGAGCGGGTTGCCGAGAACGACGACGAGTTGATAGTCAAGTATGTCGAGGGCCGCGAGATCACCAAAGAGGAGATTAAGAGGGCCCTGCGTAAGGCCACCATCGAGTACCGTCTGGTCCCCGTCCTCTGTGGGGCAGCCCTCAAGAACGTGGGGGTCCATCCGCTTTTGGACGCCGTTGGGGACTACCTTCCATCGCCTCTGGACATGCCGCCGTCGGTGGGGAAGGACCCGGAGACAGGCGCCCCGGTGGTGCGCGATACGTCCGAGGACGAGCCGTTTGCCGCCCTGGCCTTCAAGGCCGTCGCGGACCCGTTCATAGGGCGCCTCGCCTATTTCCGCGTCTACTCCGGCGAGGTTGCGCCTGGAGACACCGTGTACAATCCGACGACGGGCAAACGCGGGCGCATAGGCCGGATCGTGCGGATGCATGCTCAGCACCGCGAGGAATTGGACAAGGTCGTCGCCGGCGAGATCGCCGCGGCGGTCGGACTCAGGGGGGTTTCGACTGGGGACACTCTGTGCGCCGTCGGGGACCCGATAGTCTTGGAGACGATCACCTTCCCGGATCCGGTCATGTCGGTTTCCGTAGAGCCCAAGACGCGAGCCGACCAAGACCGTCTCATGGACGCTTTATCGAAGCTATCGGACGAAGACCCTACGCTGAAGGTGTCTTTCGACGATGAGATAGGCCAGACGATCATGTCGGGCATGGGGGAGTTGCATTTAGAGATCGTCGTCGACCGGGTGCGCCGCGAGTACAAGGTGGATGCGAACGTAGGCCGCCCGAAGGTGGCCTACCGGGAAGCCATCAGCAGACCGGCGCGGGCCGAAGGGCGGCTTGTGAGGCAGACCGGCGGGCACGGGCAGTATGGACACGTCTGGATCGAGGTTGAGCCAGCGGAACGCGGCGCCGGGTTCGAGTTTCGGGACGGGATCACCGGAGGGGCGATCCCCAAGGAATTCATTCCCGCGGTGCGCAGAGGTGTCCAAGACGCCCTTGGGGCAGGGCCGCTGGGCGGTTATCCCGTCGTGGACGTGAGCGTTAGGTTGGTCGATGGCAGCTATCACGAAGTCGATTCCTCCGAGATGGCCTTCCGGGTCGCGGGGTCCCTGGCGGCCAAGGTTGCAGTCCGGAGAGCCGCCCCCGTCCTGCTCGAGCCGGTGATGAAGCTGGAGGTGGTGACGCCGGGAGAGTTCCTCGGCGACGTTCTGGGAGAGCTGGGCCGGCGTAGAGCCAATATCCGCAGCATCGAGGGGAGGGGAGGCGTTCAGACTGTCCGGGCGCGGCTGCCGTTGGCAGAGAGCTTCGGATACGTCAACAGCCTGCGTTCGCTGACACAGGGGAGGGCAGGCCATTCAATGGAGTTCGAAGAATATGAGGAGGCGCCCGCTGAGGTGGCCGCCGCGGCCGTCTAGATAACGCGGGTAATCATATGGTCACCGCCAGCGCAACGGGACACAAGATCAGGATCATACTCAGGGCGTTCGATCACCGCGTCTTGGACCTGTGGTCGGGTCAGATCGTGGAAGCCGCCGAACGGACGGGGGCCCAGGTAGCGGGCCCGGTGCCCCTACCCACCAGCATAAAGAGGTTCTGCGTGATACGTTCGGGGCACGTCCATAAAGACTCGCGCGAACATTTCGAGATAAGGACCCATAACCGGCTGATCGACATTCTGGAGCCGACGTCTAAGACCATCGACTCGCTGACCCGGCTGAACGTACCCGCCGGGGTTTTCATCTCGATGAAGCTCTGATCGGGAGAGTTGATTGTCTATTCGAGGTCTGATAGGCAAGAAAGTGGGGACGACGCAGGTCTTCCGCGAGAGCGGCGAGGCCGTATGCGTGACCGTCGTACAGGCCGGGCCGTGCATCGTCACGCAGATCAAGACGCCTGAGAGGGACGGATACGAAGCTGTGCAGATCGGATACGCAGACGTCAGGAAGGTCAATAAGCCGAGCGGCGGTCATCTGAAACCCTCGGGCAGGCAATTGCGTTTTCTGCGTGAGGTTGGGGTGGATGACGTGTCGGGAGTCGACGTGGGGCAGACGGTAGATGTCGATCTGTTCGCCGAGGGAGACGTGGTCAGTGTGGCCGGACTATCGAAGGGCCGCGGCTTTGCCGGAGGTGTCAAGAGGCATGGATTCCACGGGGGGCCAAAGACTCACGGACAGTCGGACAGGCACCGCGCGCCGGGCTCCATCGGCGCCGGGAGCACCCCGGGCCGCGTGCTGAAGGGTCTCAAGATGGCGGGCCACATGGGCAACGCCCGCGTCACCGTCCGCAACCTCGAGGTCGTGCGCGCGGACAGGGCGAGGAATCTCCTGCTCATCAAGGGGGCGCTTCCGGGTGCGCGGAACTCTCTAGTCGTGATCCAAAAGGCCGGCTGAGGCTATGAAGATCGCTCTCAGAAATACGAAGGGCAAGGTCGTCGGGAGCGTCCAAGTCAGGGACGACGTTTTCGACGCCCCGCCTAACCCGGCGGTGGTCCACCAAGTGCTCGTGGGCCAGTTGGCCAACGCCCGTCAGGGCACCGTTTCGGTCAAGTCGCGGAGCGGCGTCTCCGGGGGCGGAAGAAAGCCAAGGCCGCAGAAGCACACGGGGGCGTCGCGGGCCGGTACGATACGAGCCTCTCAATGGCGCGGCGGAGGGGCGGCGTTCGGGCCGCAGCCGCGCAGCTATCGCCAACGCACCCCAAAGAGGATGAGGCGGCTGTCCTTGGTTACGGTACTGTCGGACAAGGTCCGCGAGGGCGAGTTGGTGGTGCTCGAAAGTCTGAACTTGGAACAGACGCGGACGAAAGAGATGGTCGGCGTCCTGGAAGCCCTGGGCGCTGGGCCGGCGTCATTGTTGGTGGCGGACGGGGCCGGAGACGGCGTCTTCAGGGCCGCGCGCAACATACCGGAGCTTAGGATGCTGCCCGCCTCTCTTCTGAACACGGCGGACCTCCTGAAGCATCGGAAGGTGGTGATGACCCAGGAGGCCCTGCGCAAGGCTGAGGAGCTATGGGGGCGCCCGATGGTGAGGCGAAGGCGGCAAGGGGCGGCCCCGTCCCGAGACGGAAGCTCCGATGAATAGCTTCGACATTCTGAGGAGACCCATAATCACCGAGAAGAGCACCTACATGCAGGAGCAAGGCAGGTACGTGTTCGAGGTGGGACGGAACACCACCAAGCACCAGGTCAAGCGCGCCGTCGAGGAAGCCTTCGACGTCAGCGTCGTCAGCGTCAATACGATGAACGTTCAGGGCAAGAGGAAGCGGTTGGGCCCGCGCGTGTCGAAGAAGAGGGACTGGAAGAAGGCGATCGTGACCCTGGCTCCCGGCAGCACAATAACGTTATTCGAGGGCGTCTGATGCCATTGAAAGCAGTGAATCCCACTACACCAGGACGACGCGGGGCGGTGCTCCAGACGTCGGATGACATCACGACGAGGCGGCCCAAGAAGTCGCTGCTCGAACCGCGCAAGAACCGCGCCGGTCGGAACTCGAACGGAAGGATAACCGTTCGGCACCGCGGGGGAGGTCATAAGCGGCGGTTCCGCAAGATAGACTTCAAGCGTGACAACGCAGGCGTGCCGGGCGAGGTCGTTTCCATCGAGTACGACCCGAACCGGTCCGCCCGGATCGCTCTCATCAAGTTCCGTGACGGCGATTGGCGTTACATCGTAGCGCCGAACGGTCTTGGGGTCGGCGACGTCGTGGAGGCGGGGGAGCAGGCCCCCATCAGGCCGGGCAACGCGCTTCCCCTGCGGGCTATCCCCACGGGGACCATGGTCCACAACGTCGAGCTCTCGGTGGGCCGAGGGGCTCAGATCGTAAGAAGCGCCGGTACGGCGGCGCAGGTGCTGGCGAAGGAAGGTAAGCATACCCTCCTCCGGCTGCCGTCATCAGAGGTGCGGCGGGTCATCAGCGAGTGCATGGCGACGATAGGCCAGGCCAGCGCCGTGGACCATAAGAACGTCAAGCTGGGCAAGGCCGGGCGAAAGCGGAACATGGGCCGCAGGCCCGAGGTCCGGGGGGTCGTGATGTCCCCCGCAGACCACCCGCACGGCGGCGGGGAAGGCCGCTCTCCCATAGGGATGCCGGGCCCAAAGACGCCGTGGGGCAAGCCTGCCCTCGGTTATAGGACGCGGCGCAATAAGAAGACCGACCGGCTTATCCTAAGCCGCAGGCGTAAGTAGAGGAGCGGCTCTATGTCCAGATCCGTCAAGAAGGGGCCATACGTGGATGCCAAGCTGGCCAAGAAAGTTGACGCGGCCCGCCGGAGCAGCAGCAAGGCCGTTATCCGCACCTGGTCCAGGGCCTCTATGGTAATGCCCGACATGTTGGGCCTCACCATAGCCGTCCACGACGGACGCCGGCACGTCCCCATCTACATTACCGAGAATATGGTCGGGCACCGCCTGGGCGAGTTCGCCCCGACGCGGACGTTCAGGGGCCATTCCTCCAAGTCCGAGCGAACGACGGCGATAGGTTAGCGAGATGCCGGCCACTGCGACCACTACCGATACCGGGATATCCGTCAAGCGGCTCAAGCCCATCGTCGACATGGTGCGGGGTAAGGACGCAGCCGAGGCCCTTGAACTGCTTGATTTTCTTCCGTCCCCAGCCGCTGGGCAGGTCGCCAAGGTGCTCAAGTCGGCGATGGCGAACGCTGAAGACGTGATGCTCGCCCGCCCGACCAGCCTTCGCATAACGGAGATATACGCCAACGAGGGGACCCGCCTGAAGCGGTTTAGGCCCAGGGCCAGTGGCCGCGTCGGCCGCGTCAGGAGAAGAAGCAGCCACATAACTGTGGTGGTCGACGAGGAGGTCGCATAGCTTGGGAAACAAGACCCACCCAATAGGTTTCCGTCTTGGGATCACCGCCGAGTGGCAGGCCAGATGGTTTGCGGGCAAGCCGCGTGAGTACCGCGAGTTAGTGGATGAGGACCTGACTATTCGCAAGGTGTTGGACGACGCCTACGAGGATGCGGGTATATCCCGCGTCGACATAGAGCGGGGATCCAGCGATGTTGTCCTCACCATACAGACCGCCCGCCCCGGCATAGTGATCGGGCGGGGAGGTCAGAAGGTCGAGGAGATCCGAAAAGAGATCGAGAAGCAGATCAGGGGGCGTGTCAGGCTGAACGTGCAGGAGATACGCCAGCCGGAGTTGGACGCCTACCTCGTGGCCCGGAACATAGCCGACCAGTTGGAGCGCCGAATAGCGTACCGCCGCGCTATCCGGCTGGCGCTGACACGCACGATGCAGGCGGGGGCCCAGGGCATCAAGATCATCTGCGCCGGGCGGCTGGGAGGGGCGGACATTGCGAGAAGAGAGAAGGCGATGGCGGGTAGGGTTCCCCTGCACACACTGAGGGCGAACATCGACTTCAGCATCGCGGAAGCCGCAACGGATTTCGGACGCATCGGCGTCAAGACCTGGATATTCAAGGGAGAGATCCTGCCCGAGCGCAAGCAGGAAGAGGAATTGATGAGCCCCATTGAGGTGACCGTCAGCCCAGGCGAAGAGACGTAGGCCGATGCTGCAACCTCGGAGAATCAAGTACAGGAATAAGCATCGAGGCCGCCGCAAGGGCATTTCCGTTGCAGGCAGCACGATCAACTTCGGCGAATACGGTCTCAAGGCTGTGGAGCCGGCGTGGATAACGTCGCGCCAGATCGAGGCGGCGCGCCGGGTCATAACCCGTTACGCCCGAAGCGGGGGCCGTCTGTGGATCCGGATATTCCCCGACAAGTCGGTGACCGCGAGGGCGGCGGAGACGAGGATGGGCTCCGGGAAAGGGGCCGTCGACCATTGGGTCGCGGTGGTCAAGCCCGGACGGATAATCTTCGAGGTGGCGGGCGTGCCGGAAGACGACGCGATGACCGCGCTCAAGTTGGCCTCCGCCAAGCTTCCGGTCGCCACCAAGGTAGTGGTCAAGCACGAGATATAAACGCCCCCAGGGGTTAACTGCAATGGAGATAGACGACCTGAGAGCATTGACGGACGACGAGTTGTCCGAAGAGCTGAATGACAGCCGCATGGAGTTGATGAATCTGCGATTCCGTGTGTCCACCATGCAGCTCCCGAACGTAAACCAGATCAGGCGAGTACGTAAGCGCATCGCCCGCGTCATGACGGTGATGCATCAGCGAGATCTCGCCAGGACGGCAGAATGAGCTACGAACGACGCAAGGTGCGGGTCGGCAGGGTCGTAAGTGACGCCATGGACAAGACAGTGGTCGTGCAGGTCGAATGGCGGCAGGTCCATCTGCTGTACGGGAAGTCCATCAGGCGCCGGACTCGCTTCAAAGCCCACGATGAGGACAACGCCTGCCGGGTGGGCGACACGATACGGATGATAGAGTCCAGGCCCCTATCCCGGTCCAAGAGATGGCGGGTGGTCGAGATACTGTCCAGGGAAGAATTCGCAGAGCTACAGCCTGAGGACATCGCCGTGGAAACCCCGGACACAGACGCGGAAGGGCAGACACAACAGCCCCCCTCTGCGGACGTGGCCGTTGCTGTTGCCGGCGAAGCAGCCCAGGCGGTGGTTGGGGTGGAGCATCCCGAGGCCGTTGAAGGCCCCGGCGTAGACGTAGAGGAGCCGGAGGCGGATGGGCAGGACGAACAGCGCCCCATAGCTGAATCCGTCGGGGAAGAGGCCGAGGCCGAAGGGACGGGAGCGGGCGAGGAACAGGAAGGCGCTCCGGTCTTGGCGGAGGCCGATGAGATTGGAGAAGCCGAGGGGGCCGAAGCTGGCGGGGAAGGCTCGGAGGAACAGGCCCCTGGTGTCGAAGCCGGGCAGGGGGGAGAGGCTATCGAGCCGCGAGCAGAAGAGGCGGAGGAGGCTTCCGGCGAAGGTGAGGACACAAAGGGCCAAGAGGAGCAGCCCCCCGCAGATGCCGAAGGTTCTCCGGGTTCGGAAGAGGCAGGAGTGAGTGAGGACGCGCCCACAACTGAGTCAGGGTCGGGGCGAACGGATGTGGTTGCGGACGGGGCCGGTATGGACTCAAGAGGGCAGCGCGAAACATGATCCAGCAATACACTCGTCTCAAGGTCGCCGATAACTCCGGCGCCAAGGTGATTAGCTGCATCGGGGTCCCGGGCGGCAGTGGCCGGAAGTACGCCGGCGTCGGCGACGTCATCGTGGCCTCGGTCAAAGAGGCGGCTCCAGGATCGACGACGCGGGAGGGCGAGGTCGTCCGGGCCGTGGTCGTGAGGACGGTGAAGCCGAGGAGACGGCCGGATGGTTCCCACATCAGGTTCGACGATAACGCCGCGGTGCTGATCAACGAAGATCGGATGCCCAGGGGCACTCGGATATTCGGGCCGGTAGCGGGGGAGTTGCGCGACCAGGAGTTCATGAGGATCGTGTCGCTGGCGCCAGAGGTGTTATAGGTGAAGCTCCGACGAGATGACAACGTACTTGTAACGAAGGGCCGCGACCGGGGCAAGCATGGCCGCGTCACCCAGACCTTCCCCAAGGAGGGCAAGGTACTCGTGGAGGGCGTGAACGTCGTCATGCGTCACACTAAGCCCACGAGCACGTTGCGCCAGGCCGGGATCATCCAGAAGGAGATGCCCGTGCCTGCGGCGAACTTGGTCTTAGTCTGCACCCACTGCACCAAGCCCGCCCGCATCGACCGGCGCGTCTTGGCCGACGGCACGAAGGCCAGAGTCTGCAATAGCTGTAAGGAAGTGATTGAGTGACGACGGAACAAGAGAAACAAGACCAGCCGACCCCTGAAGGGGATGCTCCCACGAAGAGCTCGGCAAAGCGGGGTCGGTCTACCAGCGCCGCCAAAGGCGCCGCGCGCCGGACGCCGGCCAAGTCTACTGCGAAGACCGGCGGCTCCAGGAGGCGTAAGAGCGCTGCTCCCAAGGAGACGGTCGAGGAAGCCCCCAAGCCGGCCCCCATGCCTCGGTTGCTGGTCCGCTTCCGAGAGGAGATCAAGCCGGCACTGGTGGAAGAGTTCTCGTACAGCAGCTCGATGGCGGCGCCGCGCCTTGGAAAGATAGTACTCAACATAGGGCTTGGCGAGGCCCTGGAGAACTCCAGGGCGATCGAGGCCGCCACCAACGATCTGATGATGATCGCGGGGCAACGGCCGGTGGTGACGCGTGCGCGGAAGTCCATCGCCGGCTTCAAGATCAGGGAAGGGATGGCGGTCGGGCTGATGGTGACGCTGCGCGGCCGGCGCATGTACGAGTTCTTTGACAGGCTCGTCAGCTCCTCCTTGTCTCGAATACGCGACTTCCAGGGAGTATCGAGAGAGGCGTTCGACGGCCGCGGCAACTACTCCCTGGGGATTCGGGAGCAGGTTGTCTTTCCCGAGATCGACTACAACGCCATCGACCGGCTCAGAGGCCTTCAGGTCGTGATAACGACTACGGCCCGCTCCGATCATGAAGGGCTGCGCCTCTTGGAGCTGATGGGGATGCCGTTCGCGCGTATCGAGTCGGCGGCAGCATAGGCGCAAGGGGAGAACGATGGCAAAGGCCTCCAAGGTCGCCCGTTGGAAGAAGCCGCAGCGGTACCCGGTCAGGGAGTATAACCGCTGCCACCGGTGCGGAAGGCCGCGTGCATACATACGACACTTCGGCCTGTGCAGGATATGCTTCAGGGAACTGGCCCTGAAGGGTTTCCTGCCCGGCGTGCGGAAGGCGAGTTGGTAGCCGGCGCAATGAGGGCCGGGGCAGGAGACGAGAGACGGTGATTACAGACCCGATAGCAGATATGCTCACGCGCATCCGCAACGCAGTCATGGTGCGGCACGATTCGGTCTCGATTCCTGCGTCGAAGACAAAGCGGGACCTGGCGAAGCTCTTGAAGGAAGAGGGGTTCGTCGAAGACTACGAGGTGCGCGAGGACAGCTCGCCCCAGGGTGTGATCAAGCTATACTTGAACTACCGGGAAGACGGCGCATCCGCCATTGCAGGCCTGAAGCGCGTCAGCCGGCCAGGCTTGCGGGTGTACGTCGGCAAGGGCGAGATACCCAGGTACTACGGCGGGCTCGGCGTAGCCATGCTGTCGACGCCCAAGGGCGTGATGACGGGGAAGCAGGCGTGGCGGCAGGGGGTTGGAGGAGAGTTGCTATGTTACGTGTGGTAGCGCATCGGCCCGGTACTTGCGCGTCGGCAGGCCCGCGCGTACCGAATCGCAGGAGATCCCGATGTCGAGGATAGGCACCCAGCCGATATCTCTGTCCCAGGGGGTAGACGTGTCGATTGACGGCGGTGAAGTGGAGGTGCGGGGTCCCAGGGGCGTCCTTAAGGAACGCTTCCATGCCGACATGGTCATCTCCCAGGACAACGGCTCGTTGGTGGTAAGCCGTCCGTCGGACGAGCGGGAGCATAGAGCCCTCCACGGACTCACCCGAAGCCTGCTTGCGAATATGGTCACCGGAGTCACCCAAGGGTTCACCAAGAGGCTGGACCTCGTGGGGGTCGGGTACCGCGTACAGCAGAGCGGCGAAGCGATCACGCTCAGCGTAATGCTGAGCCACCCGGTCGAGATCCGGCCCATAGACGGCATCACCTTGGAGGTGGAGGGCAACAACCGCATCACCGTCAGCGGCAACGATAAGCAGGCTGTCGGGCAGATGGCCGCCGAGATCAAGGCGGTCCGCCCCCCGAACGTCTATACCGGCAAGGGGATCCGATACGCCGGCGAGCAGGTCAAGCTCAAGCCGGGCAAGAGCGCGCGCAGGGCCGAGTAAGATGCCTAGAGAAGGAACCAGCAGGATCAGAAGGTACGCTCGGCATAGGAGAATACGACGCCGGCTAAAGGGGGTCGCCGAGCGCCCCAGGCTTACTGTCTTCCGTAGCCTCAGGCATACCTATGCCCAGGTGATCGACGACTCCGCAGGGGTAACGTTGGTTTCGGCATCCACCCTGGAGCAGGAAGTGAAGTCGCAGAGAGAGAACAAAGCCAAGGTGGACGTGTCACGTGTGATCGGGGGTCTCGTTGCGAAGCGGTCCGCAGAGAAGGGGATCACCCGCGTCGTCTTCGACCGCAGCGGTTACAAGTACCATGGACGCGTCAAGGCTTTGGCGGACGCAGCGAGAGAGGGAGGGCTCGAGTTTTGATGTCTCCTAGCTTCGGACGTGAAGAACGGTCTGATGACTCTCTCATCTCGGAGAGGGTCGTGAAGATATCCCGCGTTGCCAAGGTGGTCAAGGGCGGGCGCCATCTGAGCTTCAACGCCGTGGTGGTGGCGGGTGACGGTGACGGCCGTGTAGGCGTGGGGTTGGGAAAGGCGGATGCGGTGCCGGACGCGGTCAGGAAGGGGGGTGTCAACGCTCGGAAGAACCTCATAGAGGTGCCCCTGAAGGGCAGCACCATCCCCCACGAGATCAACGTCAAGTACGGGGCGTCTGAGGTGATGCTGAAGCCCGCGTCGCCCGGGACCGGGGTCATAGCGGGCGGAGCGGTCAGAGCGGTCGTCGAGCTTGCGGGTGTCAAGGACATCCTCACGAAGATAAGGCGGAGCACCAACCCGGTCAACAGCGCCAAGGCGGCCTTCAAGGGCCTGTCGATGCTGAGGGACCCGGAAGCAGAGGCAGCCAAGCGCAGGGAGCTTGTCGAATCGCCCCCCCGGCGTCGGAACCGCTCCCAGAGGCGGAGATAGGAGAGGCATCGGTGGGCAGAGTCGCCGTCACGTGGAAGAAGAGTTCGATAGGGTCGCCGCAGGACCAGCGCAGGACGTTGGAGAGCCTTGGGCTGCGTCGGTTGCACCAGACCGTTCAGCACGATGACTCTCCCTCCATTATGGGGATGCTCCACAAGGTGCGCCACCTCGTTGAGGTGGTTGATCTGACTGGGCCGGAGTCCGACCGGCGATGAGGCAAGATGAGTTGAGACCGCCGCGCGGGGCCAAGCGGCCTCGCAAGAGGATCGGCCGTGGAGACGGGAGCGGCCGCGGGACCTACTCCGGCCGTGGGATAAAGGGCCAGAAGGCCCGCAGCGGGCCGGGCATTCGTCCTGGGTTCGCGGGCGGCCAACTGCCGCTGGCCAAGGCGCTGCCCAGCACGCGCGGCTTCACCAATATATTCAAGAAGCAATTCTCCGTGGTCAATCTCGACCGCCTCGCCGTGCTTGGAGGAGAATCCGAGATCACGCCGGAGCGAATGGCGCAGGCCGGCCTGCTGAGAGACCTGACAAGGCCTGTGAAGGTTCTGGGGAGAGGGGAGCCGCCGGGGCGTATGGTGGTGGAGGCCCACTTCTTCTCCGCGTCCGCGCGCAGGAAGATCGAGGCCGCGGGCGGCAGCGTCAGGACGAGGGCATGATGAGCGCCAGGCGCAAACGGAATCTTCCGCTCGCGGGTGAGGGGCGTAGCTCTGCCGTCGTGACCTCGCGTCGCCGCGAGGTCCGTTTGGGGGTTGTGCAGCGATGAGGCAGGCTCAGGCCTCGGACGTAGGGCGGCCGCAGCTGCTCCAGTCCATGATCGACGCCATGCGGGTCCCGGATCTGCGGGCGCGGATCCTGTTTACCCTGGCCATGCTGGTGGTGTTCCGGTTCGTCGCTCACGTGCCGGTCCCGGGGGTGGACACCCAGGCGCTGGCTCAAGCCTTCCAGCAGCAAGCGTTGCTCGGATTCCTGGACCTGTTCAGCGGCGGCGCTCTGGCCAACCTCAGCGTTGCGGCGCTGGGCGTATATCCGTACATCACCGCGTCGATCGTCATGCAGATACTGACGCCGGTGCTGCCCCAGCTCAAGGCGCTGTCTCAGGAGGGCGAATACGGGCGTCAGCGGATCAATCAATTCACGCATTGGCTGACCATACCGATCGCTTTCTTCCAGTCATTCGGCCAGTTGAGCATCCTGCGGCAGTCCGGCGTTCTCCCCACGATAGATTTCGGAGCGAATCTACCGACCGTGGCAATGCTCGTGTCGATGGTCGCGGGTACGATGTTCCTCGTCTGGCTCGGGGAGCTGATAACCGAGCGGGGTTTGGGCAATGGCATTTCGCTCATCATCTTCGGCGGGATCGTAGCGCGGTTTCCCCAGGTCATCGGTCAGGGGTTCTTGGAGCGGGATGAGGCCGGCGGGCTGCTGCTCCTGGGGATGTTTGGGTTCGGGATCATCTACTTCATCGTGCTGTTCACGGAGGCGCAGCGCCGCGTGCCGGTCCAATACGGGCGCAGCGTATTCCGGGGCGGGAGGATGCAGCGCCAAAGCGGATCGACCTTCTTACCTCTGCGGGTAAACTCCGCGGGTATGATACCGTTGATTTTCGCATCGTCGATAATAATCCTGCCCGCCACGTTCTTCAGCTATTTCAGGAACCCGCTGAGCGACAGTTTTTGGGTCCGGATCTCGCAGTTTCTGTCGGATACGCTTGATCCGTCGAGGTTCCCGTACCATCTGGCGGTATTCGTCCTGGTGGTTGGGTTTACGTTCTTCTACACGGTAATCGTGTTCCAGCAACAGAATCTGTCTGAGAACCTGCAGCGCAACGGCGGATTCATCCCTGGTATACGGCCGGGGCGCCCGACCCAGGAATACCTGAACCGGGTGATCATGCGCATCACGTGGGGCGGCGCCCTGTTCCTGGGCACCGTTTCGATATTGCCGTTCTTCGTGACTCAGGCTACCGACGTGCGCGCGCTGACGATCAGTTCCTTCAGCCTGCTCATCATGGTCGGGGTCGCGCTGGACACGATGAGACAGTTGGAAGCTCAGTTGTTGATGCGCAACTACGAAGGCTTTCTGCGCTAGCCGGTCCGCGATCGAGGGGAGAGTATCCGACAGTGAAAGTAATTCTTCTGGGGCTGCCCGGAGCCGGCAAAGGGACGCAGGCGGAGCGCGTATCCGGAGAGCTGGGCATTCCCCGAGTCTCTTCCGGCGACCTGTTCCGCGACCACCAGAAGCGCGGAACGGAGCTCGGACGCTTGGCCCGCTCATACATGGAGCGGGGCGCGCTCGTACCGGATGACGTGACCATAGGCATGGTGATGGAGTGGATCGCCGACAATGCCTCGCCCGGAGGGTTCCTACTGGACGGTTTCCCCCGAACGCGGTCCCAAGCCGAGGCCTTGGACGAGGCTCTGGCCGGTGAAGGGGGTCTGGACGCAGCCGTACTGATCGACGTATCGCGCGCTGAACTGGTCCGCCGACTGTCGGGCCGCATCCTGTGCAGCCGATGCCAGACGCCGTATAACCGGCGCGAGGCCCCGCCCGGCGAGCCCGGGAAGTGCGACAGGTGCGGCGGGGAGTTGTACCAGCGCGCCGATGACAAACCGGAGGCCGTCGAGAAGCGGATCGAGGTCTACGTGCAGGACACCGAGCCCCTAGTGGCGCACTACCGCGAAGGGGGGAAGCTCATCCGTGTCGATGGTGAGCGGTCAGTGGCGGAGGTTGGAGACGCGCTGATACGCGCGCTTCAGCCGGTAGCTACTTAGTTCCTATGCTATCATATGCTGGTGCAAGCTCCGAAGACCTGCCGTCCAAGCTGTCCGTTTCGCGGGCCATGCGCCGGTCGAGCATAACTATCAAGTCGGACCGGGAGCTTGGATATATGCGCGAAGCTGGCCGTGTCGTCGCCAGAGTCAAGGAGAAGATAGCCGAGGCCATAGGCCCTGGGGTAACGACGCTGGAACTCGACCGCGTCGCCGAGCGGGAGATAAGGAGCAACGGGGCTGTCCCGTCCTTCAAGGGGTACACGGCCGGAGGCCACATCCCGTTTCCCGCGTCCATCTGCGCGTCCGTGAACGATGAGATCGTTCACGGGATACCCTCCGGTAGAGTACTCGAAGAAGGGGATGTTCTGAGCATCGACGTGGGCGCCATCGTCCACGGCTTCCACGGGGACAGCGCGTTTACGGTAGGGGTCGGAGAGATCGACGAGGGGGCCGAACGGCTGATTGAAGCCACGCGGGAGTCGCTCAGGCTGGGTATAGAGCAAGCCAGAGTGGGGGCCAGGATAGGAGACATATCGTCCGCCGTGCAGGAACACGCTGAGAGCAGAGGCTACGGTGTGGTCCGCCAGTACGTCGGTCATGGGATTGGCCGGTCGATGCACGAGGCGCCGGAGGTGCCGAACTACGGCGAACCTGGGCGCGGGCCCCTTCTCCGGGAGGGGATGGCGCTGGCGATCGAGCCGATGCTCAATGTTGGAGGCTGGGAGGCAGTACAGGGAGACGATGGCTGGACCGTCGTGACCGCTGACGGAAGCCTTTCAGCCCATTTTGAAGATACTATCGCGATAAGCGAGGACGGCCCGGAGGTGCTGACGGCCCTGCGATAAGGGCCAGCGACGGCATGGCGAAGAAAGAGACCATCGAGGTGGAGGGCACGGTAAGGGAAGCCCTCAGAGACGCGACGTTCAAGGTGGAACTGGCGAACGGCCACGAGGTGTTGGCCTACGTCTCCGGCAAGATCCGGCTGAACTACATCCGGGTGCTTCCCGGCGACAGAGTACTCGTTCAGCTCTCGCCTTACGACCTCTCCCGAGGTCGTATTACGTACCGCTTCAGATAGAGGCGTTTCGCCGGGAGAATCGCGATGAAGGTATCAGCGTCGGTTAGGAAGAGGTGCGCCAAGTGCCGGGTCGTCAGAAGACGCGGCCGGGTGATGGTGATCTGCGAAAACTTGCGCCACAAGCAGCGGCAAGGGTGACCGCCGACATACGGAGGAAGAGATGGCGATCGTCTCGGGGGTAAACATACCCGACAACAAGGTAGCCGAGGTCTCTCTGCAGTCGATCTACGGCATAGGATCGTTCCAAGCGAGGGACGTGCTGGATAAGGCTTCTGTCTCCCCCAACACCCGGGTCAAGGACCTGAGCGAGCGGGACCTTTCGCGCATAAGAGAGGTGATCGACCGCGAGAAGAAGGTCGAAGGCGACCTCCGGCGCGAGATGAACATGAACATAAGGCGTTTGATGGACATCGGCTCCTACCGCGGCGCGCGTCACCGCCGGGGGCTCCCCGTTCGCGGCCAGCGCTCCAAGACCAACGCGCGAGCCAAACGAGGACGGCGCATCCCCGTTGCAGGCAGACGCCACACAGTGACCAGGTAGAGGACTGAAGATGGCAAAGAATACACGGACCAGAAGACGAGAGAGGAAGTCGATACCGGTGGGCCGGGCGTACATCCAGTCTACGTTCAACAATACCCTCATAACCCTCACGGACCCTGAGGGCAACGTCATAGCGTGGGGGAGCGCCGGTACGGTGGGCTTCAAGGGGTCGCGCAAGTCCACGGCGTTCGCTGCCCAGCGCGCCGGCGACAACGCGGCGCGCAAGGGCATCGAGCACGGGCTCAGGCAGGTGGAGGTACTGGTCCGGGGCCCTGGCTCCGGACGCGAGGCCGCCATACGTTCCCTCAGCGCAGCGGGTTTGAGGGTGACGAGCATACGTGACGTCACGCCGGTACCGCACAACGGATGCCGCCCCCCCAAGCGGCGACGGGTGTAGGGGTCGCTCGGACTCGCGTTGAAGTACCCAAGGGCGGATCTGCAGATGCGCAACCCGGGCGGCATTCTGGACGAGACGTTCGCCGTCTACGGAGGCCAGATTTGGCGTTACATGGGCCTGGTAGCCGTGGCCCGGGCGCCCCTGGCTGTCGCGGCTTTCGTACTGGGAATGCTGGTAAAGGGAACGGCAGGGCTGATAGTCGACATCGTGATAGGCGCGTTCGGCGCCGTGGCGATATACGCCGCCTGCGCTTGGGCGGTTGGGCAGCAGTACGTATCCGGGAAGTTCGACCTCTGGGCCTGCTACTCCAAAGTGTGGTGGCGGGCGGTGTCGCTGGGAGGCCTAGGGCTGGCGGCTGCGGTCTCCGCCGTCGGCACAGTGTGGCTCGTGGTCGCACCACCCCAGGAGACGGCGTTGATGGTGTTGGTGTTGTCGTGGGTGATGGCGGCAGCCCTCTGCATCGTGGGGGTCTATCTATGGCCTACTGCGGTCCAGGCCGTGGTGGTCGAGCGCCGCAGAACGCTCGGCGCGGTGCGGCGCGGCTTCAGCCTGGTTGCCGGCAGTTGGTGGAGGCTGGGCACGGTAGCGGCAATGGTCGGGCTCGTCATCCTGGGGCTGACCATACTGATTACGCTCCCGTTCGTCACCCTGGTGCTGATGGTGGCAGGGGACCAGAACCTCAACGTCGCCCGGTTACTGTACGCGCTATCGGGAGAGGTCATGCAGGTGGTGGTCATGCCGGTGCTCTTCATTGCAGGCACCTTGACCTACTACGACTTGCGCGTGCGGAAGGAACATTACGACATCGAGACGCTTTCACGAGAGATGGGGGCGGCTGCCGCCTAGGCCGCAGCGGCGCCCTTCAAGGGCCTAGCCGCTGCGGGAGATCCCGGAAAGGAAGATATGGCACGTTATACAGACCCGGTTTGCAGACAATGCCGCCGCATCGGTGAGAAGCTGTTCCTCAAAGGGGAGCGGTGCTTCTCGCCCAGGTGCGCGGTGGAGAAGCGCAAGAGGCCCCCGGGAGACCACATCCCGCGTAGGCGGCGCTCTTCGGATTGGGCGCTGCAGCTCCGGGAAAAGCAGAAGGCGCGGTTCAGCTACGGCGTTCTCGAGAGGCAGTTCCGTATGTACTTCGAGGCCGCAAAGGAATCCCAGGGCGTGACCGGCGAGGTGCTGTTGCAGCTTCTGGAACGCCGCCTCGACAACACGGTCTACAGGCTCTCCTTTGCCGAATCGCGGCGCCAGGGCCGGCAACTCGTTACCCACGGGCACTTCACGGTAAACGGCAGGAAGGTCAACATCCCATCCTTTCGCGTCGGCGAGGGTGACGTCATCGCGTGGCGCCGCGTGTCCGATTCGAAGCCCGATTTCGTAGAGGCGCTCACGGCTGGCATCCCCAGGCGCCCGGTGCCTAGCTGGTTGGCCTTGGACGTCGATAACCTCAAAGGCGAGGTGGTGTCGATGCCCGATCCCACGGAGATCGACTCGGGCGTAGACCCGCGGCTCATAGTGGAGTTCTACTCCAGGTAGAGCGGCAGTCCTCCTGACCGCGCCGCAAGCCACATCGAGGAGTTGAGACATATATGCTGAACTTTCAGGAGTTTCCATCTCAGGAGACCATTGAAGAGGAGGAGTCCCCCCCCTCGCCCGAGGTGCACGTTGTCGAAGACGGCGAGCGTTATGGCAAGTTCGTAGTCGAGCCCCTCCCCAAAGGCTACGGCATGACGTTGGGGAACCCCCTACGGCGCGTGCTTTACAATTCGCTTCCCGGCACGGCGGTCACGTGGGTGAAGATCGAAGGGGTGCTTCACGAGTACGCCACCATACCGCACGTCAAAGAGGAGGTGGCGGAGATACTGCTCAACGTGAAGGGCATCAGGCTCCGATCCGAGGTGGACCGGCCCGGGAAGCTGCGCTTGGAGGTCGCGGGCCGCGGCGAGGTCTGCGCCGGGGACATCATGGCGTCGGCGGACTTCGGAGTGGTCAATCCCGAACTGCACCTCGCAACCTTGGACGCGGACGAGGCGCGCCTCTCCGTGGAGCTCAACGTCGAACGCAGCGTGGGCTTCTCCGTGGGCTTGCAGTCCGACGGTCTGCCCATTGGAGTCCTGCCCGTCGACGCGATCTACAGCCCGATCAGGAAGGTCAACTACACCGTCAACGACCTGAGGGTTGGTCAGCGGACCGACTTCGAACAACTCCAAGTCGAGGTATGGACGGATGGGTCCATCACCCCGGTCGAGGCGATGCGCCAGGCCGGGAACATACTGGTGGAGCGCTTCTTCCTGTTTGCGAATACGCGCGGCGCGTCCGAGGACGACTCGGACAGGCCGCTGGCTGCCCTTAAGATATCGCCGGAGCACTACAACATACCGGTAGAGCGGCTGGAACTGTCGTCGCGTACCTTGAACTGCCTGAAGCGCGCCGGCATCAACAGAGTGGGTGAAGTCCTAGATATGAAGAGCTCGGAACTGCTGGAGATCAGGAACTTCGGGGAGAAGTCTCTGACGGAGCTCTACGTCCGGCTGCGAGAGATGGACCTGCTCCCATCCGAATTTGACCCCGACCTTCAGGGAACGGATAGCCAGGCCGAGGACAGCCCCGAGGACGGCGAGGCCGACGTATCCGTTACGCCTGCGCCCGCCGTAGGAGGTGGGCAAGAATGAGGCATCGCGTAGCTGGTAATAAGCTATCGCGCCCAACGGCCCATAGGATGTCCATGCTCAGGACGGCGGTTACCGACTTCCTGAGGAACGAATCGATCCGGACGACCGAGGCTAAGGCTAGGGAAGTGCGCCGCATGGCCGAGAAGGTCATAACCCGTGGCAAGGGCGGCACCCTGCACGACCGCCGAATGGCCGCGGCCCTCCTGAGAGACCGGAAGGTGCTTCGCAAGCTCTTTGACGATATCGCCCCGCGCTACGAGTCACGGCCCGGAGGCTATACCCGCATGGTCAAGTTGGGACCGCGCAAGGGGGATGCGGCGCCCATGGCCATTCTGGAATTGATGCCCTAGGGGCGAATGCGGATCGCCCTGATCGTCGAATACGAGGGGACGGGTTACAGCGGTCTCCAGTACCAGGCCAACGCCCCCTCGATACAGGAGGAATTGGAAAAAGCAATAGAGCGCCTGACCGGCGAGAACGTCCGAATTACAGCGTCGGGGCGCACCGACGCGGGGGTACATGCCCGGGGGCAAGTCGTTTCGTTCCTGACGGAGTCCCGGCACCCGCCGTATACGTTCTTGCGGGCCCTCAATCACTACCTCCCCGAACAGATTGCGGTGTGTGCGGCGTACCGGGTCGGCGATGGCTTCAACCCGCGCAGGGACGCCCTGTCGAGGGTCTACGCATACACCCTCTACGTCTCGGCGGTGCGCGCGCCCTTGGTCCGCCGGACAACCTATCGCGTCGGGGGGCCGTTGGACGCGGACCGTATGCGCAGGGGGGCCGAACTATTCGAGGGCGAGCACGACTTCGCACAGTTCGCGGGACCGCTCCAAGAACCCGGCGCCTCCACCGTAAGGCGGATCATCGGGACAGCGGTGCGCAGCTGCGGTAACATGGTAATGATAGAGATAGAGGGCAACGCCTTCCTGCCGCACATGGTGCGCCGGATGGCGGGGGCCTTGGTGGATATTGGTTTGGGGAAGATGTCGATGGAGGACCTAGAAGCGATGATAGACCGGCGGCCCGGTGCGCAGATAAGCCGTGCGCTGCCGGCCCGCGGGTTGAGCTTGGAGCGAGTAAGGTACGCCGGGTTCCCCCCGGAGGATGGTGAACAGCATGGTGACATCTAGCAAGCCGCCCAGGGTTAGGGCTGCGGACTTGGCCCCGACGTGGCACGTCGTCGACGCGGAGGGAAAGACACTGGGACGGGTTTGTTCCGACGTCGCCGTGTTGCTGCAGGGCAAGCACAAGCCCAGTTGGACTCCCAACCTGCTGTCCGGGGATTTCGTGGTCGTAGTCAATGCTGAGAAGGTGCGTGTGACGGGAAACAAGCTGGAGCAAAAGAAGTACTACCGTCACAGCGGCTACCACGGAGGCCTCACCGAACAGAAATTATCCGCCCTGCTGGAAAAGACGCCGGAGCGCGTCATCAGGCAGGCGGTGAAGGGCATGTTGCCAAAGAGCAAACTCGGTCGGAGGATGTTCTCGAGGCTCAAGGTGTACGCGGGTGACTCGCATCCCCACCAAGCCCAGGTGACCGCCAAGAAGAAGCGGGAAGAAAACGTCTCAAGGAATGTACAGGAGAGCTAGTTGAACCAGCATAGCTACTACTACGCTGCGGGGAAGCGAAAGACGTCGGTGGCGAGAGTCAGGCTGTTCATGGAGCGCGGCCCCGTCGTCGTCAACGGCAAGCCCATGGAGGAAGTATTCCCCTGGCAGTCGTGGCGCGACTTGATCACGTCGCCGTTCAAGGTCACCGAGACCACGGGCCAGTTCAGGGTCGTAGCAAAGGTGACCGGGGGGGGTGTCGTCAGCCAGGCCGGGGCTCTGAGACATGGAATATCCAGGGCTCTCACGATAGCGGACCCCGCGCTGAGAGGGCGGCTGAAGAAGGCGGGTCTCCTGACCCGGGATGCCCGGGAGAAGGAGCGCAAGAAGTACGGCCTCAAACGCGCCCGCAAGGCGGAGCAGTACACTAAGCGCTGAAGCCCACGCCTCCGGCCGCAACGGTGCGGTGCGGAGGTGGCAGGCTCCCCATTTCGAAAGCGGGGACTAGCGCAGCCAGTCCCCAAACTCGGCCTTGACCGCCCGGAGGCAGGCTTCGTAGATCTCTTCGTCCCAGTGCTGATACGGAGACAGCATCGTAAACGGCATCTCTAGGCCGGCCGCCCGCTTGAACATCTTATCCCAGGCCCCATGCACCCGTGCATCGAAGCCCAAGTGCGTGCTTTCGCTTGCCGGTCTGAAGAAAGTCAACACCGCCCGTTGCAACTCCGCGGCGAGGCGCTCAGCCTCGTCGAACCGGCCCGACGCACCCAATCGCAACAACTCGTTCACCCTATCGGGGAACAGGATGCCTCCCGACGACAATATGGAGCACTCGCCGGACCGAGAGCCGACGGCGAAGGCGGTCTCGCCTACGAAGTGTTGAAGCGACGTGCGCGTGACCAGTTCCCTGATCTCGTCCGGGCTGACGCTGCCGGTCTTGGTCGCAACGAGGTTGGGCACCGAGTCTTCGATGCGCCGGTAGTCGTCGGCCCCGAGCACCCGCCCGGCGAGGGCAAGGTTGTAGTGTAGGAATTTGGAGTCGGGAAAGGCCCCGCAGACCTCCTTGAAGAAGATCATGTACTCCTCGTCGGTGACCGTCCGCCATGATGGAAGGCATATTTGGAATGTGCGAAAGCCGATGTCGTGGGCGGTCTCGATTCTCTCGACGGCCTGCGCCGTTGACATGGCAATGACTCCGACCATGGGATGGACCCCGTCCCGATCGGTCTCCTCTCTGAAGGTCCGGACCACGGCGCGAAACTGGCCTTCGGTGACGCCGTAGCCCTCCCCGGCCGTGCCGAAGATGTACAGGTTGCCGAAGGACTTGAGCGTAGCGCGGACCTCGGCCCGGAAGACGTCCTCCATGAATCTCTGGTTCTCGTCCCATGGGATCTCGCAGCTCACCAACACGCCTTGGTGATAACGTTTGCTCACGGTATGACCTCTCCCCAAGAGGAGATAGTAGGGGGGTTAAGCCGAGCTCCGTTAGTCTGCTTGCTGTAGAAGCTGTAGCACGTTGCCGTCCGGGTCCTGGAACGTTGCTACCCAGCCGCCCCAGTGCTCCCTTTCGGGAGGCCGCAGGAACTCGACGCCCCGACGGCGCAACTCCTCGTATTCACTATGGATGTCCTTCACGCCGAGGTTGATCATGATCCTGTACGGGTCCTTGCTCTTGGCGCTGACTTCTCGATGAGCGCCCAAGCCCAGCCGCATACTTCCCCACTTGAACGAGACGAAGCGCGGCCGCATCGAGTGGGGCGACAGCCCCAGCGCGTCCCTGTAGAAGGCAGTGAGCCTGTCGAGGTCGTCCGTCCATACTATAACCCCGGCGACACCTTCTATCATAGGCTCCAATATATCACCCGTAGACGGTAACTGTTCAGACTCTGTGAGACCTGAATGGAGGAAAACCAAGGGAGGCTTTCTCCTCTGGCGGGGGGCCTGGGGCTGTACCCCCCAGTTGCCAAGGGCGGGCGGGTGTGGATCAAAGACGTCTGCTCTATCGGGGCTGCGCCAGTCGAAAAGGACATCACGAAGTCTGAATAGTTACCCGTAGCCCCTTCACCTGATCGGCAGTATGTGGGTATAATACAGGGCGAAGACCAATGCGGGGCGGCTGAAAGTCTAGGGGGCGGGTCTTTAGAAAGGAGGTGCTGTGTTGGACAGTAGTAGTAGGAGGTGTCCCGGGTAGGTGTTCTCTGGGATGCCTTCCAAGTAGGGCTCCGCTCACGCGGGGCCCTACTGTTTTTTTACGCGCCATGCGTTATACGTCCAACAGCGTATGGCAGGCAGCGGAAAACACGGAGTGCGCAGAGGGGCTGGAGGCTCCCGGCCCTGCGGCTGGGGTCAGCGCGTCCGGGCCGGGTCGGGCTCCTGTTGCAGCGCTAGGCGCAGCACGTTGATCGCGTTCACGCTCATGCGGGTGCGGTCCGGGCGGCCCCTGCCCGCAAAGTTGTAGGAGCGGTCCGTTGCCCGCTCCCCGTCGGTGACTGACATGTACGTCCTACCCCGCGCTAGGTTCTGCGACATGTCGCCGGGATCCGGCACGCCGTGGAGCGCCAGACCGTAGCTCGCCCCGGCGCGCGACCGCACAGCCGCCGCCAGCTCGGCGACCAGCCTTTCGGGCTTACCCAGAAGCTGCTCCACCTCGTCGGGACCGTGGGCTGCGGCCAGCACCCTGCGAATGGAGCCGACGCCGTTGCCTATGACGCCCTCGAGGAAGTGCTCGAAGCTGGCTTCCTGTACACGCTCGGCAACCAACCCGCTCGTGGTGTCCTCGTACACGGCGACCGTGGCCTCCTTCTCCCGCATCATCCTACCGACCACCTGCTCCATCGTGTCCTCGTCTACGGCGAAGACGTGCCTTCCCAGCAGGGAGCGGACCTTCTCGGCGACGGGCGCGATCAGCTTGTGCGCCTCCTCCGTGCCGCCTGCCTTGGCCGTGATGCGAACGTCCACCTGCCCGGGGTGGGCCAGTACGCCCACCGTGGGGTTGCTTGACTCCGCGATTAGGGGTCCTATGAGGTCGTCGACCGCGCTCTCGCCGAGATCCGAGACCTTCAGCACCTGGTACGTTATGACCTCCGAGAGGCTGAATTTCCTTCGGAGATAGGGGACTACCTCGTTGTCGAAGAGCCACTTGAGCTCGAACGGCACGCCGGGCAGCGCGAAGATTACCCCTCCCGCGTCTTCGACGATAAACGACGGCGCCGTGCCGTTGGGGTTCTTGACCGGAATGGCGCCCTCCGGGACGTAAGCTTGCCGCTCGTTGTTGGCGGTCATGATGAAGCCGCGCCGCCGGAACCGCTGCTCTATCTGGGACAGCAGTTCCCGGTCCAGTACCAGTTTGCGGCCGGTAACGTCTGCGATGACCTGCCGGGTCAAGTCGTCCTGCGTCGGCCCCAGCCCGCCGCCGGTGATGACCACGTCGGAGCGTCTCAGCGCCCTGTCTATGACGTCCGCCATGCGGCCCTGGTTGTCGCCGACGATAGTCTTGAAGAAGAGGTCTACCCCAAGGTCCGTGAGCCGTTGGGCCATCCATGCCGCGTTGGTGTCTACTATCTGCCCCAGCAGCAGTTCGGAACCTATGGAAACGATCTCTGCTCTGGCCATCTAGGGTTGCCTCACTTCTCCGCCCCTTGGGGTGTCATGCTCTTCCGACGTCCGGGCGGGCGGTTCTCCGGCATCTCCCGGAAGGCCAGTCCGGCCCTGAAGCCGCCGACCGGTTCCCAGACCGACTTTTTGTTAGCGAGCCGTCGTACTGGCGGCCCCGGGTGTCCGGCCTGTTTCGGTATCCGGTCAAACGTCGTCGGCAAGCCGAATGTGCAACTCGTCCAACTGTGTCTGCTCGACTTCGCCCGGCGCCCCGAACAGAGGGTCGATTGCGTTTTGCGTCTTGGGAAAGGCGATCGTATCTCGTATGTTGTGATTCCCCGTCAGTATCATGAGCAGCCGATCGATGCCCGGCGCGATGCCGCCGTGCGGGGGCGCGCCGTACTCGAAGGCGTTCAGCAACTGGCCGAACCGCTCCTGGACCTGCTCCGGGGTGTACCCCAGAGTCTTGAATATGCGCTCCTGTAGGTCGCGGCGGTGTACGCGGATGCTGCCGCTGGCTAGTTCTAAGCCGTTGCAGATGAGGTCGTATATCTGCCCGATCACCTTACCGGGGTCGCTCTCGACGAGGTCGACGTGTTCGGCCCTGGGCATCGAGAACGCGTGGTGCATTGCGTCCCACCGGGCCTCGTCCTCGTCCCACTCGAACAGCGGGAAGTCCGTGACGAAGGCAAACGCGTAGAGGTTCGGGTCGCACAGGTCCAGGCGTCGGCCTAGCTCGTTCCGCAGGGCGCTCAGGGCGGTGTTGGTGACCTTGGGCGGCCCTGCTATGACCAGAATCAGGTCGCCTCTCCCTGCGCCCGTCAGGCGGGCGATCTCCTTCACTGCGTCGAGTCCCAGGAACCGCGCCACAGGTGAGCGCACGTCCGCCTCGGTCAGGTCGTGGATGCTTCCCCTCTCCCCCAGTAGGGCAATCGGTACGAGCCCTGCCGCGCCTCTGCTCTTGACTAAGGCTACCAGTTCGTCGAGCTGCGCCCTCGTGTATTCGGCGCAGCCCGGGGCGGCGAACCCCTTGACGATTCCGCCGCCGTCTAGGGCCGACCGGAACACTCGGAGGTCGGTGTTCCCGGCCGCTTCCGACAGGTCGGCCATCTTCAACCCGAAGCGCAGGTCAGGCTTGTCGGTGCCATAGTCGGCCATAGCGTCAGCGTACGTCAGCCTGGGGAAGGGCGTCAGCAGGCGTTTGCCGGGACATACGGCGCTCACCAGCGAGGTGTACAGTTCCTCGATCAAGTTCAGCACGTCTTCCTGTTCGACGAAGCTCATCTCCAGGTCGAGCTGTGTGTGTTCGGGCTGCCGGTCGGCCCTGGGGTCTTCGTCGCGGAAGCACCGCGCAATCTGGAAGTACTTGTCCACCCCTCCTGCCATCAGCAGTTGCTTGAGCTGCTGGGGCGACTGCGGAAGCGCGTAGAACTTGCCCGGGTACAACCGGCTCGGCACGACGTAGTCCCTGGCGCCCTCCGGGGTGCTCTTGATCAGGATAGGCGTCTCGACCTCCAAGAAGCCGCGCCCGTCTAGGAAGTCGCGTATGAACTTGACCACTCTGTGGCGCAGGATCAGCATGTCCCGCATAGGGGCTCGCCGCAGATCCACGTAGCGGTGCCTGAGCCGCAACAACTCGTCCACCTCGGCGTCCCCACTGACTTCGAAAGGGGGCGTCCTGGACTCGTTGAGCACTTCCACCGCATCGGCGGCGACCTCCACGGCGCCAGTCGAAAGCTTCGGGTTCTCCGCCCCAACGGGGCGCGGCCGCACGAGGCCTCCGACCTGGATGACCCACTCGCTCCGCAGGCGCTCCGCCACCGAATGCTGGTCAGGGGCCGTCTCGGGGTTGAATACCACCTGGACCAGCCCCTCCCGGTCGCGCAGGTCTATGAAGATCAGATTGCCGTGGTCACGCCGCCGGTCCACCCACCCGGCCAACTCGACCCGGCTCCCCACGTGATCTCTTCTGATCTCCCCGCAGCTAATAGTCCTCAGCAACACGGCTCCTTTCAGTAGTTCCTTGCCCCCGATGGCCGCGGCGGTCGTAGACCGTGACCCCATCCGTTAGGGCCTGCTTCAAGAGCAGGTTGCCGTCGGGGTATATCGCCGGCGCATGGCGCCTAATCCAGCCCCCTCGCAGCGGCCAGCAGCGCCGAGGCTTCCGGCAACGACCTCGCTGGCCCGGCCGCCGCGTCGGCCAAGGAGTGCCCGCGCACCACTGCACGCCGTACCACTGGGAGAGCGCCTTGATCGCTTCATCAGAAGTCTGACGGGCCGCGAAGCACTCGCGGCCTTCGCCCTCCGCCGCGCGTTGGGCGCGCCGCGGGTCCCGCCCCGACTGCGCCATCCACGCCTCAGCCTCTACCGGACGGGGCCTTGTGCGACCCTTCTTGGATTATGGATAGCGTCCCCTAGGCCTCCTTGAACATATCTGTATGATACCACCGGCCCCGGCGGCATGGAAACGACGCGGCGGCGGCCGGAGCCGGGCCCGGAGCGCCCCAAAGGCAACCTGTATAATGGGCGGAGCCTCTGACGGCAATCGAGCCCGCGTGTGAAGGACAGACAGCAACCAATACGGGGCCACCTCGTCGAGTTGCGCCGGCGCATCACGTGGTCGGCGGTGTCCGTGCTGGCGTGTACGGGCATCGCCTTCGCGTTCCATAGGCAGATCCTCATACTGCTGATGCGTCCTGCGCAAGGCTTTGCGGATACCCCTGCCGGGAAGCCTATATACACCGAGCTGACAGAGTTCATCAGCATCGCGATGAAGGTGTCGCTGCTGGCGGGCCTATTTCTGTCATTGCCGTTCGTGCTCTACCAGATAGTGATGTTCGTTGCCCCGGGCCTGAACCGCGCCGAAAAGAGGTATCTCTACGTCCTTCTACCTGCGTCGCTCCTTTCGTTCCTGATCGGCGCCGCCTTTGGTCACCGCGTGCTGTTCCCGCCCGCGGTGAACTTCCTCCAAACTTTCGGAAGCGAGGTTGCCGACCCGTACATACGCATCGGCAACTATACCAACCTCATGCTGACGTTGCTGTTCTGGATGGGCCTCATATTCGAGATGCCCATCCTAGCCTACTTCCTGTCCAAGATCGGCGTGCTTACGTCCAGCTTCCTCGCCAAGAACCGCAGATATGCGATCGTAGTGGCTTTCATCATGGGCGCCTTGATTACGCCGACGTTCGACCCCTTTAATCAAGCTCTAGTGGCGTTGCCCATCGTGGTGATGTACGAAATAGGCATCTGGTTGGCCAAGCTGGGAGGCCGAGAGTCTCAGGGCCGTTCCTCGGCGCGGGCCCGGGTGCTGCGCTGGGGCATCTTAGCGGTCTTCATTCTGACCTTCCTTGCCTACGGGTATGTCTCCTACCTGATGGCGTCCGGTGTTACCAGAGCGGAACGGAACCCGCCGGAGTTGAGCCCGACGGAGTTCGGCCTCGCCTACGAGGAGGTTGAGTTCACTTCCAGAGGGGGCGGCGTCAGCCTGAGCGGCTGGTTGATCGACGCGGTGGGCGACGGGCCGGCGGTCATAGTAGTCCACGGGCTGAGCGCGAACCGAGCGAACAGGGCCGCCCTCGAGCTGGCGCGCTCGCTGTCCGCCGGCGGCTTTGACGTCCTGCTGTTCGACCTGCGGGGTCATGGCGAATCGGGAGGCGATCAGGTCTCCGGAGGCTTCTACGAGAGGGAAGACCTGCTGGGCGCCTACGACTTCCTCGTGGAGCGCGGCGCGCCCCCGGGGCGTGTGGGGGTGGTCGGCTTCTCCATGGGCGCCGCCATCGCCCTGCTGGGCGCGGCGGAGGAACCCGGCATCAGGGCTGTGGCCGCGGACAGTGCATTCGCCGACGTATCGGACATGATCGCTACAGAGGCCGCGCGGGCTACGAGCTTCCCGGCATGGATGACGCCGGTGTTCGTTCCCGGCATGAAGGTGGTGGCCCGAGTCCTGTACGGGATCGACGTCGGCAGGGTCGTACCGGAGAGGGCGGCGGCCTCCCTCGGCTACCCCATTCTGATCATTCATGGCGGGGCGGACGGCCGGATATCCGTAGAGCACGCCGAGAGGCTGCTGGATGCGGCGTATGCCGGCAGCAAGCTCTGGATCGTACCGGACGTCGATCACAGCGACGTGTTCGACGCGCGCCCCGACGAGTACGTCGAGAGGGTCGAGGCTTACTTCAGGAGCCAGTTGGGCCCTCCCTAGCCTTGGTCCGGCTGCCATCTCCCTCCTGCCGGTGAATAGCGAAAGGGGCCTCCGTTCAGAGGCCCCTTTCGCCCGCCATTAGCAGGCTGCTGAGTACGGGGTTGCGGCGAGGGGCTCTGCCCCTCGCCGTGGGTCCTGAGGATGGGGGCCGGTGGCTACCGGGCCGTAGCCACCTTGCGATGGCCGTTCAGGCGGTGCTTAGACAGCCTGCGCAGGAACGGGGGAATATCCAAGTCGGAGTCGTCGTCGTCGCTGTTGAGGGTGTCTCCCAATAGGCTCTGGAGCTCCTCGTCCCGCTCCTGTAGGCTCTCCGGGGTGGGGAATCCGGTGGCGATGATGGTCATCTTGACCTCATTCTCCATCTTCAGGTCGGTGGCCATGCCGAAGATGATGTTGGCGTCCGGGTCCACCACGCGCTGGATTACCTCTGCGGCCTCGTGAAGCTCGGAAAGCTTCAGATCGGAGCCTCCGGTGATATTGAACAGGACACCGGTCGCGCCCTCGACGGATACGTCGAGCAGCGGGTTGGAGATCGCCTGTTGGGCAGCCTCCTTGGCCCTGTTCTCGCCGACTCCCCAGCCTATCGACATCCAGGCAGCCCCGGCATCCCTCATGATGGCCTGCACGTCCGCGAAGTCCAGGTTGATTTGGCCTGGCACGGTGATCAGCTCCGCTATGGATTGAACGCCCAGCCTCAGCACGTCGTCGGCGATTCTGAAGGCGTTGTCCGCTGTGATCTCCTCTTTGCAGATGGCTTGCAGGCGCTCGTTGGGGATGACCAGCAACGTGTCTACGTTACTCCTCAGGCGTTCGATCCCCTCTTCCGCGGAGCGCATCCGGCGCACCCCCTCGAAGCTGAACGGAGTGGTGACCACTCCAACCGTGAGGGCGCCCGTCTCCCTGGCGATCTGAGCGATCACAGGAGCTGCGCCCGTGCCTGTTCCGCCGCCCATGCCGGCCGCTACGAACACCATGTCGGCGTCGCGGAGGGTTTCGTACAGCTCCTCGCGGCTCTCCTCGGCAGCTCCCATACCAAGATCGGCGTTTCCGCCCACGCCATTGCCGGAAGTCAACTGCTCGCCTATGCTTATCCGCAACGGAACGTCGCAGAGCAGCAGCGCCTGCGAGTCTGTGTTGATCACCATGTACTCTGCCCCGGGAGTGCGCTCCCGGAACATCCGCGACACGGCGTTCGAGCCGCCGCCTCCGATTCCCACTACTTTGATAGCTACCGACGAGCCTTTGAGATCGCTGCTGTCCTGTATCATCAATCCCTCCCTTTCCCATTTCTTCGCGAGAAGAAAACTTTGTGCTTCAGCTTCCCGATCTGACCTATGAGGCCGCGTATAGGGCCTCGCGGATTCGATTCCACGATGTTCTTGGCGCCGTCGCTCGAACCGTCCTTCGCGCTACTGGCTGACGGAGAGTACTCCGTAGCTGCCCACATCAGAATGCCAACCGCTGTGGCGTACGACGGGTTCTTGAGGTCCTCAGGGACACTGCTCGCCCCCGCGAGGCTGGGGACTCCTTGACGGACCGGGATATCGAGATTTCGCTGCACCACGCTAGCCAGACCGGGCAGATTCGACGCGCCGCCGGTCAACACGATCGACGGGTTATCCCCAATGTCCATCTGCACGTCGTCCAAGCTGATCCCGACGAGGCGCGCGAGCTCGTGGGCGCGTTCGCGTATGAGCTGGCATACGTCCAAACGGGATACTTGAAGCTCCATGTCCCGGCCGGTGACGGGGAGGGAAATCTGCTCCTCGATGTTCATGGTCTGCAGGTCGGCGCTCCCGTACTTCAACTTTGCCGCCTCGGCAGCTTGGAAGGGCGTGTTGAATGCTACGACTATGTCATTGGTGAACTGCCACCCCCCGACTGGGATCACCTTGGAGTAGTGGATGCGCCCCTTTCGAAATGCCACTAGGTCCGTGGTGCCTCCTCCGACGTCCATCAGCACGGCCCCGTGCTCCTTCTCCTCGGGGGTCAATACGGCGAGGCCGCTGGCAAGCGGCTCCAAGACTAGATGCTGCACTTGTATCCCCGCCTGTAACACGGTCTGTTCGAGCTTGTTCAGGAAGACCGAGTCGCCGGTTACCACGTGCGAATCGACGTGCACGTCTTCGCTGTGCATACCCAGCGGGTTGCGGATACCCGCCTCGCCGTCTACGGAATAGCTCATCTTGACGGCGTGAATCATCTGGCGCCCGGAGCTGTTGGCCGCCCCCACCAACTCCTTGGGGTCTTCTTCGAGCGCGTCGGTGGTGAGAACGCTGTAGGCCGTCTTTGGCGGCTCGATCCGGTCCCGCCGGTTGACGTAGCTCACGTGAGACCCGCTCACACCGACGAATGCCGAATTGACAGTGACTCCCGTCTCCTCTTGCACCTGCCGGAGCGATTCCCTGATCGATTGCTCCGTGGCCTGGGTATCGAATACGTTCCCCTTGCGAAGGCCGTTACAGGGAACGGAGCTGAAGCCCAGAAACCGGATACCATCCGACCCGCTCTTCTGCCCCACTACGGTGCATACCTTGGTCGTCCCGACGTCGATGGCCGTTATGGCCGATGATTCTTGAGTCATAGCGGGGCGCTCCGTGTTCTCTATATCCGTTCGGCAACCCTGAGACGCGCGCTGCGGCTGCGCGGGTTAGCCTGCGTTTCGACGGGTGAAGGCCGCACTACTTTGCGTGTGATCGGCGTAAGGGTGGGGGAGTGTCCGCAGACGCACGCCGGGGCGCCAGGAGGACATATGCAGGAGGAAACCTCGCGTCTCATGAAGTCCTTTACGATCCTGTCCTCCAGGGAGTGGTAGCTGATGACCACCAGCCTCCCCCCGGAGGCCAGTACGTCGATCGTCTCATTGAGACCGGCCCGCAGCCTGTCCAGCTCCTGATTGACCGCGATACGCAGGGCTTGGAACACCCGCGTCGCCGGATGGGTCTTGCTCCTGGGGCGTCTGACCGCGCCCGCGACCACTCCGGCCAGATGCTCCGTCGTCTCTATGGGCCTTGCCCGGACTATCGAGCGGGCGAGTCGGCGCGCCTCCGGCTCCTCGCCGTGCGTCTGGATGATGCCGGCCAATTCCCTCTCCGGGCTGCGATTTACCAGCGCGTGAGCGTCCAGCTTCTGACTGACGTCGAATCGCATATCCAAGCGTCCGTCCCGCAGGAAGCTGAAGCCTCTGTTACCAGACTCTATTTGCAGCGTCGAAACCCCAAGGTCGAAGAGTACGCCGTCCACCGGCCAAAACCCCCTTTCCCTTGCTATACGGCCCAGCGCCGCGTAGCTGCCCCGCACCACTTCCACTTGCACACCGGCTCTTCCAAGCCTCCGCCGCGCCCTTGCAACCGCCTCTGAATCCAAGTCGATCCCCAACAGTCTCGGTGGTGGCCGCACCGCGTCTACTATCTCCAGCGCGTGGCCGCCGTCGCCGATCGTGCAGTCGACATATACGCCGTCCGGCCTGGCCCTGAGCCCTTCCAGCACCTCGCGGATCATGACCGGCTGATGCAACGCGACCGTGCCGGCCAATCAACACCTCAGTTGCCGCCGTGGTACACTTGCCAAAGCTGCCCCCGCCCGAATCCAACTGCTGCCGACGTTCTGGTTTGGAGTGTCCCAGAGTGCTCCAAGGCGGCGCAAGTGGTTTTCGGTGCCGGTTTGAGATGTTTTTTGTACATCGGATAGACTCGGAATTAGTGATATGGCCGAACAAGGTAAAGACCCTTTCCGTCTTGCTATCCTGACCGTCAGCGACGCAGGTTCGAAGGGCGAACGAGCCGACACGAGCGGCGACGTCATCAGCGAGGCCGCCGCCTCCGGCGGTCTGCGTGAGGTCTATCGCGGCATCGTGCCCGATGAGAAGGACTTGGTCTCCCAACGGCTGGCGCAATGGTGCGACGGCGGCGAGGTCGACGTCGTGCTCACGACCGGCGGCACTGGCCTAGGACCTCGTGACGTGACCCCAGAGGCGACCAGGGCAGTAATCGAACTCGAGGTGCCGGGCCTCCCCGAAGCCATGAGGATGGGGACCCTGGAGAAGACGCCTTTCGCCATGCTCAGCCGCTCCGTCGCCGGCGTAAGGTCGGGGTGTCTCATACTCAATCTGCCCGGAAGCCCGACCGGTGTCAGAGAATGCCTTGAGGTAGCCATGCCTGCCATTCCTCACGCCTTGGAGATGATCAGGGGATGGAGGACCCACGCTGCCGGCTGATGCGATTTCACGTCCTAACCCTGTTTCCGCGGATGTTCGATAGCCCCTTGTCCGGCGGCGTCATCGAACGTGCGCGCGCGTCAGGGCTGCTGGGAATCCAGATCCACGACATACGGGACCACTCGCAGGACCGCCGCCGCACCGTGGACGACTACCCCTTCGGCGGCGGCCCGGGAATGTTGATGAAGCCCGCCCCGCTCTTCGAGGCCGTCGAGGCCGTCATGGCTGCCATACCGGGGGGCGCGGCCCCCGTTGTCCTCCTCTCGCCGCAGGGGAAGAGGCTGACACAGCGGGTGGCGGAAGAGATGGCGCAACAAGACCATCTGGTGCTGGTCTGCGGACGCTACGAAGGCGTGGATGAGAGGGTGCGTCAGCACCTCGCCACCGACGAAATCAGCATCGGGGACTACGTCCTCAGCGGCGGCGAACTGGCCGCCATGGTCGTCATCGAGGCGGTGGCGCGGCTGGTCCCGGGAGTCGTGGGCAGCTGCGAGTCCGCACTGAGCGACTCGTTCACCACTGGATTGCTGGAGCATCCGCAATATACCAGGCCCGCCGAGTTCCGAGGCTGGCAGGTGCCTGAGATACTGCTCTCCGGCAATCACGGTCAGATCGCGCGGTGGCGCCGCCGTGAGTCGCTGCGGCGGACATACGAACGCCGTCCCGACCTGCTGGAGAGCGCGCCGCTGACCGGCGAGGACCGCGAGTTTATAGAATCGCTCCGGAGGCTATGACCTCCTGTACAATGGAAACGGGTTCTTGAGTATCGCAACGGGACGAGCGCCGTTCTCGTAGCGTCACTAATTTCCGGGGGACTGCCATGGCAAGCGTACAAGAGATTATGGTAGAAACCGAGGTCCGGATGGGTAAGTCTGTCGACGCGCTCTCCAGAGATCTCAGCGCCATCAGAACTGGCCGCGCCAGCCCGGCGTTGCTCGACAACCTGATGGTCGATTACTACGGGGCGCCTACGCCCCTCAAGCAGATCGCCTCGATCTCCGTTCCCGAGCCGCGCGTGCTCATGGTCCAGCCCTGGGACAAACAGGCCGTGCAGGGCGTCGAGAAGGGTATCCTCAAGTCGGATCTGGGACTGGTGCCGAATACCGACGGCAGCGTGATCCGAATCGTCATCCCCACGTTGACCGAGGAACGGCGGCGAGATCTCGTGCGCGTCGTGAAGGGCAAGGTGGAGGATGCCCACGTCTCCGCCCGCAACGTCCGGCGGGATAGCCTGGAGAAGCTGCGCGCCGAGGAGAGGAACAAGACCATCTCCAAGGACGACGCACGGAGGGCCCAAACGCAGCTTCAGCAGATAACGGACGCGCACGTCAGCCGGATGAGCGCGCTGGGGCGAGAGAAGGAAGCCGAGGTGATGGAGGTTTGAGCACGGAGACGGCGCCAGTCCCCACCTCGCCCCGGGCAGTCAGGGCCGAAGGGGCCCCCAACCTCACGGTGACGCCTCGACACGTCGCCATCATCATGGACGGCAACGGCAGATGGGCAAAGGCGAGGAGGAAGCCCCGCACGGAAGGCCACCACGCAGGTACGCAGAACGTGCCGCGCGTTCTGCGGTGCCTCGGAGACCACGGCGTCGGGTGCGTGACACTCTTCGCATTCTCCACCGAGAATTGGGCGCGCCCGAGGGGTGAGGTAGAGGCCATCTTCGAGCTGCTCGCGGAGTCTCTGAAGAAGGAGGCCGAGGTGCTCCACCGCGAGGGCGTGCGCATCAAGCACCTTGGACGTACCGACAGACTGAGCGCCGCCTTGGCGGACGAGATACGGCGAAGCGTCGAGCTGACGAAGGACAATAGCCGCATGACCCTCGGGGTCGCCTTCGACTACGGCGGGCGCTCCGAGCTCGTTGACGCGGTGCGAGGGATAATCTCCGACGGCCTGGAGGCCGAGGCAGTCACCGATGAGGTCATCGGCCGACGCCTCTACACCGAGGGAATGCCGGACCCCGACCTGATCATCCGCACCGCGGGGGAGATGCGGCTGAGCAATTTCATGCTCTGGCAGGCGGCCTATGCCGAATACTACTCGACCGAGGTGCTGTGGCCGGACTTCGACGAGACCGAGACCATCAAGGCTCTGGAAGCCTACGGACAGCGCCGAAGACGCTACGGGAAAGTGGACGACCTCTAGCGCCGCGCCCAGACGTGCCCCGTTGCTCCTTGGTAACCGGCTCCCCGCCTTCCCATCAGCGCGACCGCCTTCAGAGGCGAGGCATTCAGTGGCCAGCCGCATAACGAGCGCCGCGGTGGGGATCCCGTTACTCCTCATCGTCACGTGGGCGGGCGGCTTGTGGTTCCTGGCCCTCGTCTCTGCGGCGGCTTCCATCGGTGCATTGGAGATGGCCGCTATGGCTCGCCGCCGCGGCCGCAACCCCGCCGGGCTCTTTGCCGCGGCATGGTCGGCTGCCCTGGTGGTCGCGGCATACACCGCCGCAGCGGGTGGGAAAGAGGACGCTGCGATCCGAGCCTCGGCCGCTCTCGCGGTGGTGTCCGTAGCCGGTTTGATCGCAGCCCTGCCGGCGGTGCTATGGCGGTCGCAACCGAGAGAGGCCGCGGCGGATTGGGCCATGACGTCCGGGGCGGCGTTGTACCCCGGCATCCTCCTTGCGTACGCGCCGCTGCTGCG
Organism: uncultured Dehalococcoidia bacterium; assembly: GCA_958296245.1. GTDB lineage: Bacteria > Chloroflexota > Dehalococcoidia > Lucifugimonadales. The sequence continues at coordinate 2,345,546 of OY282458.1, read as the reverse complement.
AATCCTAGACGATGGCTTTCTGTGGGTCGTGATACTCTTGGGCGCTGTGTTCACCGCTGATACGGCGGCCTTCTTCGTCGGGCGGCGATTCGGCAGCAGGCGTATGGCTCCCCGGATCAGCCCGGGCAAGACGTGGGAGGGAACGGCAGCGGGGCTGGCTGCGGCTGGCGCCGCTTGCGCGATTCTGGCTGCGGCCGTCGGCCTCGATCTCCATCCCGCCTTGGCCGCCGGCCTTGGCGTTGTCGTGGGGATGGTCGCAGTACTGGGCGACCTCGCCGAATCGATGGTGAAGCGCGCGTGCGGGGTCAAGGACTCCGGCGCGCTCGTGCCGGGTCACGGCGGCGTGCTCGACCGGTTGGATTCAATTGTGTTCAACCTACCGCTCGTGTATCATTTCGCCGCATGGACGGTTCAATGAAGGGCCTCGCCGTGCTGGGTTCGACGGGCTCGGTAGGTACGCAAACCCTGGACGTCGTCAGGTCGTTTAGAAGCAGTTTCAGGGTTGTTGGGCTGGCGGCCCGCAGGAACATAGACCTCCTGGAATCTCAGGTCCGCGAGTTCAAACCCAAGCTCGTGTCGTGCCAGGGCACGGCCTCCGAGAAGGCATTCCTCGCCTCCAACGGCTGCGCGGAGTGCCGGATGGAGGACATGGTCCGGGACCCGGACGTCGACCTCGTGGTGACCGCCACCGTGGGCGACGTGGCCCTTGGCGCCACCATTGCCGCTATCGAAGCCGGCAAGGACATCGCCCTGGCGAACAAGGAATCTATCGTGATGGCGGGCGGGATGCTGATGCGGCTCGCGCGCGACCGCGGGGTCATGGTGTTGCCGCTCGACAGCGAGCCAAACGCCATTTGGCAGGCCCTCGCCGGTGAGGAAGAGGGTATTTCGAAGCTGATTATCACTGCGTCGGGCGGCGCCTTTCGCGACAGCGACCCGAGCGACCTGGCCGACATGACCCCGGAGCAGGCGTTGGATCATCCGACCTGGAAGATGGGGCCAAAGATCACCGTAGACTCTGCGACACTCATGAATAAGGCGTTCGAGGTGATCGAGGCGCACCACATGTTCGGGGTGCCTTGGGAGAAGATCGAGGTCGTGATCCACCCTCAGAGCGTCATCCACTCCATGGTCGAGTTCGTAGACGGCGCCGTCAAGGCCCATCTGAGCGTGCCTGACATGAGGCTGCCTATACAGTACGCCCTGCTCTATCCGAAGCGGCTCCCCAACGATAGGATGGAGAGATTCGACCCCGTGTCAGCCGGGCAGCTTACGTTCAAGCCCCTGGACGCCGAGCGCTACCCCTGCTTCGAGCTTGCAATGGAGGTGGCCGTACGCGGCGAGACGTGGCCCGCCGCTCTATGCGGGGCTGATGACGCTGCGGTAGATCTGTTCCTGAACCGCCGCATCGGCTTCCTGGACATCGCCCCGGTGATCAGGGATGCCTTGAAGGGGCATGCGCCGGTCCACGACCCCTCCGCCCGGGAGATCATCTCGGCGGCGGCGTGGGGCAGGGCGCGAGCTCGTGAAGTCGCTGGGGTATAGACCGTGATCGACCTGCCGTCCTGGCTGTGGATCGTCCCTGTTCTCGGGTTCCTAATCTTCGTTCACGAATTGGGCCACTTCGTCACGGCCAAGGCGTTCGGGGTGATGGTGACGGAGTTCGCCTTCGGCCTCCCCATTCCGCCGCGGCTGTTGAAGTTCTCGTTCCGCGGCACCGAGTATTCCCTTTATTGGCTCCCGCTGGGCGGGTTCGTTCGCATGGTTGGAGAGGACGATCCGACCCACCCGCAGAGCTTCGCGCGGTTGAGCGCCGCCAAGCGGGCGGCCATCCTGATGGCCGGCTCCGTGGTGAACCTGATCGTTCCCGTGGTGATATTCACCATCCTGTTCCTGCTGCCGCACCAGACCTTGGTCGGCGGCGAGGTGATGGTCACGGCCGTTGTGCCCGGCTCGCCGGCGCACAGGGGCGGCCTGCAGCCCGGAGACGCGATCCTACAAGTAGACGGGCAGCGGATCATGACCCCCTCGGAGCTGATCGACCGCGTCCAAAGCCGGCTCGGCGAGCCGGTCGAGCTGAGCGTCAGGCGAACTTCGCCGCTGGGCCTCATCATCAGCCAGTCCCCCGAATACGCCGTCTTCGAGACCCTGCAGGTGGTGCCCGACCCGGACCCTCCATCCCTCGTAGTGGTCGAGACTGTGGAGGACCCGGCCGCCCAGATCTCCTTGATGGACGCGCGCAGGTACGACGCGAGCCTTGGCGCCGGCGACGTCCTGCGTCAGAAGGCTATCGGGGTGCGGATCGGCTTGGTCAATCCCAAGATTGGCTCGGCGACGGAGCCGATATGGAACGCGGTGCCCATGTCGGTAGAGACGATCTGGAGCTTCCTTGAGATGCAATGGGACGGCATCGCCCAGGGATTATCCACTAGATCCAACCCTGGGTTCGCCGGCCCCATAGGCATCGCCCAAGCCACTGGAGAGGTGGTGGACGAGTTGGGCTTCGCCTTCGTCTTCCAACTGACGGCCCTGCTCAGCGTCGTCCTGGGCATCGTGAACATCCTGCCCATTCCCGCCCTCGATGGGGGGCGGCTGCTGTTCGTGTTCATAGAGTGGGTGCGGCGCGGCAAGCGCATATCCCCTGAGCGGGAGGGGCTGGTCCATCTGGTGGGATTCGCAGTTGTCCTCATGCTCATCTTCGTGCTGAGCTACGGCGACGTGGCGCGAATCCTTCGAGGCGACAGCATCTTGCCCTAGCTGAGAGCGCCCTCCGCTTGCGGTAGGGGCAGCAGTAAGCGAGAATCCCCCTGCACCCGCCCGGCTCCCCCGCCGGCCAGGCCGCGGAGAAGGATTTACGATGATGAAGCGCCGCGTAACCAAGCAGCTCCAAATTGGCGATGCCAAGGTGGGCGGAGATGCCCCCATTACCGTTCAGTCTATGACCAAGACTGACACGCGGGACGTCCCGGCCACCGTGAAGCAGATACACGGCCTCGAGGAGGCCGGTTGTGAGATCGTCCGCGCTGCGGTTCCAGACGTGGAGGCTGCAAAAGCCCTTGCGGAGATCAAGAAGCAGATAAGGATCCCATTGGTCGCCGACATTCATTTCCACTACGAGCTCGCACTGGAAGCGCTCGAGAGCGGGGTAGACTGCCTGCGGTTGAACCCCGGCAACATCCGGGACGCCCGGAAGGTGCGGACGATCGTAAGGGAGGCGAAGGCGCGGGAGGCGCCCATCCGCATCGGGGTCAATTTCGGCAGCCTCCCGCCGGTCGGGGGTATCGGAGCCACCAGGGGCTTGTCCAGACACACCGACGGCGTCAACGCGCTCCCCAAGGGGACAGGTGAAGAGGGCGAATACTCCGTGGTAGACCACATGGTCGCCACGGGGTTGTGGGAGATAGGCATCCTCGAGGACTTGGACTTCGACCTGATAAAGATTTCGCTCAAGGCGTTCGACATCGAAACCACGATCGAGTCTTACCGGCGCATGGCCGAGCTCGTACCCTACCCGTTCCACCTCGGCATCACCGAGGCGGGCACCGCCAAGTCGGGCAGCATACGGAGCGCCATCGGCATCGGCGCGCTCCTGTACGATGGCATCGGTGATACGATAAGGGTCTCACTGAGTGACGACCCTAGGGAAGAGGTCAGCACCGGATTCGAGATACTCAAGGCCTTGGAGCTTCGCAAGGAGGGCGCCGTTCTGGTCGCCTGCCCGAGCTGCGGAAGGGCGGACGTGGACGTGGTCAAGCTCTCCAATGAAGTCGACGCCCTGCTGAGCAGGATCAAGACCCCCGTCAAGGTCGCCGTCATGGGATGCGAGGTCAACGGCCCTGGGGAAGCCAAGGACGCGGACGTGGGGATCGCGGCGGGGGTGGGCCGGGCCATCATATTCCGCAAGGGGCGGAAGGCGCGCATCGTCGGCGAGGCCGACATGTTGACGGCGCTCATGGACGAGGTAGGCAAGGCGGAAGCTATGATCGGCGAGGACTGAATCAACCCATGCGGGTATCCAACCTGTTCGGCAAGACGCTGAGGGACGAGCCTGCGGAGGCGGAGATCGCCAGCCACCGCTTGATGCTCAGGGCGGGGCTTATCTCCCAAGTCGCTTCGGGAGTCTACAGCTACCTCCCCCTGGCCTGGCGCTCCCTCCGCAAGATCGAGCAGATCATCCGCGAGGAGATGGACGCCGCCGGCGCCCAGGAACTCCGGCTGCCCGTCCTCCAGCCCCTGGAGATATGGGAGACCTCCGGCCGAAGCGAGGTGCTTGGCCGCGACATGTTCCGCGTGCAGGACCGCCGGGAGCGGCCCATGGTCATGGCGCCGACCCATGAAGAGGTGCTGACGTCCCACGTCAAGGCTAACGTCAACAGCTACCGCGACCTTCCGCTGATCCTGTATCAGATACAGACCAAGTTCCGCGACGAGCCCAGGCCCCGAGGCGGCCTGATACGGGTCCGCGAGTTCGACATGAAGGACGCCTACAGCTTCGATGCCGACGATGAGGGCCTGGACCAAAGCTACCAAGCAATGATGCGGGCATACGGGCGCATCTATGAGCGATGCGGCCTGAGCACGATTATGGTGGAGGCGGACAGCGGCGCGATAGGAGGCAAGCACTCTCACGAGTTCATCGCTCCGGCAAGCGCGGGCGAGGACACCATCGTCCTATGCGACTCCTGCGGCTACGCCGCCAACGTCGAGAGGGCTGCCTTTGCAAAGACGGCCACCCCCCCTGAGGAGCCTCTCCCCCTGGAGGAAGTCGCCACGCCGGGCGTTAAGACCATCGAGCGCCTAGCCAGTTACCTCGATATACCCGCCTGGAAGACCATAAAGGCCGTGCTGTACGTGGCCGACGGCAAGATGGTATTCGCTGCCGTCAGGGGCGATCTGGAGGTTAACGAGGTCAAGCTGAAGAACGCGCTGGGCGGGGCCCAACTCAGGTTTGCCGCGCCCCAGGAGGTCGCCGCCGCGGGGTTGACGGTCGGCTCAGCTTCTCCCATAGGAGCCGACGCCGCGATAATCGCGGACGACTCGCTCCGACTGGGGTCCAACTTCGTCATGGGATCTAATAAGGACGGCTTCCACCTGCGGAATGCCAACTTCCCGCGCGACTTCGACGCCGACGTAGTTACCGATATCGCCTTGGTACAAGACGGTTACGGATGCCGCGTATGCGGGGGCGTCCTGTCGGCCCGCCGCGGCATCGAAGTAGGCCACATCTTCAAGCTGGGTACTCGGTACAGCGAGGCGTTCGACTGCACGTTCCCTGACCATGCGGACGCCCTGAGACCCGTCGTCATGGGCTGCTACGGCATCGGCGTCGGGCGTCTGCTGGCGGCGGCGGTCGAGCAGACCAACGACGAAGCAGGCATGGTGCTGCCCGAATCCATCGCGCCCTACAAGGTGTGGCTGACTGCTCTCAACGTCGAGCGCGAGGACGTCGCCGGCGCAGCCGATGCCCTCTACGGCGACCTCGTTGACGCCGGCGTCGAGGTGCTCTATGACGACCGCGAGGAGTCGGTGGGCGTGAAGTTCAACGACGCCGACCTGCTGGGACTGCCGATCCGGCTGGTCGTCAGCCCTCGGAACATCAAGAGGGACGTGGTGGAGGCGCGCAGGCGCACAGGCGGCGAAGCTACGCTGGTCCCGAGCGGCGAAGCCGCCGAGTACGTCCGGTCCCTGCTCTCCGTCCGGTAGGGCTAGGAGCGCGCCGCAGGCCAAGTCGCCGCACCCGTAGGTGCTCAACAAGCGCGTAGAGACACCCACGGCAGGCTGCGGACATGTGCATTGGGATGCAAACCCTTTGCTGGGGGTCTGAGAGGGTGTCATCAGACATAACCCTCCCGCAGCCCTGCTAGAATTTTAAGAGGAGAAGCTCGAATATGCCGCGAATGACGGGAGGACAGGCGCTGGTCAAGTCCCTCTACCGGGAAGGTGTGAGGGTTGTCTTCGGCGTGCCCGGGGTACAGCTCTATCATGCCATGGACGCCTTCTACGACGAGCCGGGGATCAGGTTCATATCGAACCGTCACGAGCAGGCATCGGCCTACATGGCTGACGGCTACTCCCGGGCCGGCGGCGGATTCGGTACGGCGTTGGTCGTACCCGGACCCGGGTTGCTCAACGCCTCGGCAGGGGTGGGCACCGCCTATTCGGCCTCGTCCCCAATGCTCCTGATATCCGGTCAGGTCGAAAGAGACCAAATCGGAAAGGATACGGGCGCCCTCCATGAGGTCAACGACCAGATAGACGCCATCAAGACCGTGACCAAGTGGGCCTCGCGCGTCCTCCACGCCCCGGAGATGCCGGACGCCGTCCACGAGGCCTTCCGGCAGATGGCCACCGGCAGACCGCGCCCCGTGGAGATCGAGGCGCCTCCCGACGCCTTGGCGGAGGAGGCCGACCTGGATCTCCACGAGCCCGAAGTCTACCGCCGTCCGCCGGCCAGCGGCGAAAGCGTCCGCGAGGCAGCGGCGGCGCTGGCGGCTGCTAGGAGCCCGGTCATCTGGGCCGGCGGTGGGGCCATTCTCTCCGAGGCCTCCGAGGTGGTGGTGAAGGTCGCCGAGCTCCTCCAAGCGCCGGTGGTAACGACTGCGGAGGGCAAGGGCATCATATCTGGCAGGCACCCGCTATCCCTGGGAGTCCCTAACTACCGCCCCGACGCCCTGGACGACGTTGTGGATGACGCGGACGTCGTGCTGGCGGTGGGCACTAGGATGGGCAGGTGGGTCAGGCTGCAGAAGAGCCCCAGGATCATCCAGATCGACGTCGACCCCGACGAGATCGGGCGGGTATACCCTGATACGTTCGCACTGCATGGAGACGCTCGGCTCACACTCGAGGCGCTCCACGCGCAGTTGGCGCGCTCCGGCCCGCCTCGGCCCAGCCGCAGGGACGAGATTGAAAAGGCGAGGGCAAGCCGGTACGACCCCAATAAGCACGTGCAGCCTCAGGGGCGCTTCGTAGAGGCGATAAGAAGCGCAATGCCCGACGACGGCATACTGATCGAGGGAGTAACGCAGATAGGGTACTACTGCCGCACCCATTTCCAGGTATACGAGCCGAGGACCTACATAACCTCCTCCTATTTCGGAAACCTTGGATACGCCTACCCAACCGCCTTGGGGGCAAAGGTGGCCCGGCCTGAAAGGGCTGTGGTCGCGGTCTCCGGTGACGGCGGCTTCCTCTACAACTCCCAGGAACTTGCCACCGCGGTACAGTACGGAATAAACGCAACGGTAGTAGTCTTCAACGATAACGCTTACGGTAACGTGAAGCGCGACCAGACCCGGAAGTTCGGGGGGCGCGTCATCGGTTCGGACCTCCACAACCCCGACTTCGTCAAGCTGGCCCAGGCCTACGGCGCCCGCGGCGTCTTGGCTCAGGGGCCGGAAGAACTGGAAAGAGCGCTGCGGGAGGCCCTGTCCATCGAGGCCCCCTCACTGATCGAGGTCCCGGTCGGCATGATGCCGGCGCCCTTCGACGACTGACTTGGAGATGAGTTGATGACCCAGACGACGCCCGGAGCGAATGCCCAGATGTGCGCCCCCTTTTCGAAGTCCGTCGGCGAGTCTTCAATAGGCTCCGCGCCGGCTTGGGACCGCTGCCTGATAATCGAGACCTCCAGACCTTGGAGCGGGGCCGTCGAAACCTCCCTCACCTTCCCGGCCCCGGTACTAGAGACGATGGAGAGGGCGGCCAAAGGCGGAGATGAAACCAGGCTCCTCTGCGTCGCCCCGGACCCCGAGTACTCGGAGGCGGGGCGCGTCAACGTGATGCTGTTTTCAAGGCCGGAACGGCAGTTCTCCAGGTATGACAAGGACGAATACCGGGCGCCTCGAGAAATCGTACCCGCCCTGGTCGACGCTCTGCTGACACGGAACGGCGGCCTGGACAGGTTCGAGACCTACCGCAGAGACACTTCAGCCGTTCGGGACGTTCTCGTGTGCACGCATGGCAGTAGGGACGCCTGCTGCGCGGCGATGGGCTACCCCGTATACCAGGTGCTGCGGCGTCGGCTCGCCCCTTCGATGAACGGCGGGATGCGCGTATGGCAGTCCAGCCACCTGGGAGGCCATCGCTTCGCCCCGAACATCCTCGACCTCCCCGAGGGCCGTAGCTGGGTTAGGCCGGAAGAGGACGACCTCGACGCCCTGATCAACCACACCCGGCCCGCCGGCGAGATGACGCACCTATACCGGGGCTGGGCCGGCCTACACACCCCCTACGAGCAGGCCGTAGAGCAGGCCGTACTGACCAGGCAGGGCTGGGACTGGACCAGCCGCAGCGCGTCCGGCGAGGTCATCGCCAAGAGCGGCGACGGACGCCGCGTCGAGGTCCGCATCTCCTACGCGGACGCCGAAGGCCGCCAGCGAGCCTACGAAGCCGTCGTCGAGCAGACCCAAAACGCCCCCCGGATAGACTGCGTCAGCGGCGTCTCCTCCGAACCCTCCCCCCAGTTCGCAGTTGCCGCCATCACCCACTTGCCATAGGAACCGGCTTGGCGGCCAAGGCCTCCCAAGGCGGTATGTTATGCTGAGGCGCGTCGGCAACGTTATGCAGAAAACCGAGCTTGAGCGTGTGTGAGATACGTCGGATCCCCGTCAGACAGCCCTTCAATCTGTGTGAAGTCCTGTCTGGCGCCCAAGACTTCCGCTGGCGCCCGCGGAAGGACGGCTGGCACTCCGGCGTACTGTGCGGAAACCTGGTCCATCTACGCCAGGTCGACAACAACTTGGAGTACCGGGCCACCTCCGATCTGGACGACCTGCTGACCTCTTACTTCAGGCTGGACGACGACCTCGAGGCCATCTACGACGACATCTCCAGCCGCGACGATAAGGTCGCCGGGCTGGTCAAGAAGTACCCGCATCTGCGCGTCCTCCGGCAACCCGACCCCTGGGAGTGCACGGTCTCCTACATCTGCTCAGCCCAAGCCAATGTCCAGAAGATCAGCAAGGCCGTCGAAAGCATCGCGGAGAAACTGGGCGACCCGCTGGAGCTGGATGGCGATGAGCGCCACACATTCCCCACGGCGGAGGCGGTGCTCAAGGCCGGAGTCTCGCCCTTGGCCGAGCTTAAGCTAGGCCTCCGGCGCCACGCCAAGATATTCGCCGCCGCCAAGCGCGTCTGCGACGGCAAATTGAACCTGTCCCGCTTGGCCCAGCCTGACGTCTGCTACGCCGAGGCCAAACGGCGGCTGATGGGCTGCTACGGCATCGGCCCCAAGGTTGCTGACTGCATCGCCCTCTTTGCGCTCGACAAGATGGAGGCATTCCCGGTGGACACGTGGGTAAGAAGAGCGATGAAAAGCTACTTCCCGCCGTCGCAACAGCTGCCCACCGACGAAAATCTGGTGATGTGTGCCCAGGACCACTTCGGCGAGTACGCCGGCTACGCCAACCAATTCCTGTTCCATGACCAATGGGCTCAGGATAGTTCCCGCTGACCCATCCCGCCGCTTCTCCTCCCCATCCCGTCGTTCCGACTCCCCATCTTGTCGTTCCGAGCGCAGCGAGGAACCTAAAGGACGCTGCCCAAAGATGCCTTCGCCCCTCACTCCCCATACTCGGCCAAGCCTGACAGTTCCCAAGCATCCCCCCTCCGCGTCAACCTAACCTGCTGCATCAGCTACGCACGCATACAACAAAGTTGCAACGGTGGCGCCTGTGACCCGACCCTGCGCTGGAAGCGGCTTCAGGTCGGGTGTGGGCACTGGCCGTTGAGGCTCCGGCTGCAGGTTGAGGCGCCGGAAGCGGAGGTCCGGCGGCAGGGTGAGGTCCTGTGGCAGGTTGGGGTCCCCATGCACAGGGGTCCACGGCATGCCGTATCCTGCAACATAACGGCCACCGCCCTCATTCTTCCTGACCAGAACACGTTTGTCAGAGCCGTCAGGGGCCATTGTGAAGAGCACGATGGCCCGGTCCTGATCAGGGGCGTTCGAGTTGTAATTGACGTGAACGGCCACTCTGGAGCCATCCGGAGACCAGGTGGCCTTGGCCAGGCGCGGAGACTGGAGGCCTATAATGAATCGAAAGTCGGAACCGTCTGCCTTGACGGTAAAGAACGGGTAAGACTCTGACCGAATCTCGGAACCATCGGGAGACCAGTCAAGGTTGGAATACCGAACATAGCGCCAGTGCCCCCGCACCACTTCCCGCAGTCCAGTTCCGTCTGGGTTTATGGTGTAGAGAACCCCATAGTCGTCCTCCGTAGAGGACCTTTCCCCTCCGAAATGCTTAACGAAGGCAATACTCCGGCCATCGGGCGACCAGGCAGGTCTGCCTGCCGTATACGCTACTTTCGTTAGGCGAGAATCATCCGAGCCGACTACATAGAGGACTCTACGTGGACGCGCAGCACTGCCGGCCGGTTGTTCCTCAAGCGCCACGAAAGCGAGCTGACGGCCGTCAGGCGACCAGACTGGAGGGCTTCCCTCTGCACGGATATTGGAGGCCAAGCTCCGCACGTCTGAACCGTCCGAGGACATCGTAAAGAGGTTGTACATTCCCCTGAAGTGGTCATCGCTAGTCGACGCTAGGCGGTCGGACAGGAAGGCGACGCGAGTTTCGTCGGGAGACCAAACGGGATTGATGTCTGCGGCCTCATTATCCGTCAGCCTGCGGTAACCGGACCCATCGAGCGCAGAGACCCCCAGCTCGTAGTTCCGCCAGCCGTGTTTGTGTCTGTTGGTTGCGAACAGCATGCGAGACCCATCGAGAGAAATGCTCGGAGAAAAGACCTCATTGAATCTGCCCACGTCATCAGGGACGGTATGCACCTGAGACCCGTCGGTCTTGACGACGTATGTTGTGCCGTAGCCGGTGTTAAATACTATTCGGGCGCCATCGGGAGACCATTGAGGCGCCGACTGCGCATGACTGTAAGTCACCCCCTCGAACTCTATCCTGGCGGATTCCCCGCAGTCAAAAGCGATCACGGAAAGCCCGATCGCAGCGAAAGCGAGAGTGGTGAAAATCCCTCGTATTTTCATAATACCCATCTCTCATCGATCAACCGTTTGGGCGCGATGCCGTCGCCGCAGCCGTCGGGTTGCGCAGCGCCGCCGGCGGGTTCTCCGACACGTCATGCACCAGGATTCTCACCGTCGCCGCGCCTCCGGGGTTCTCAGAGAAACATACTCACTCCGCTAATGTCCCGAGGTTCGCAGGACGGCCTTCTTTCCTATGCGACCAATTTCTAACAAGGTTTTAGCCCATCAGATACGATTTCCAGCCTTGGGTTGGTAGTCCATTCCCTTGGAAGGCATCCCGTCACGCCGGTGTCTCGCACGCTCACCACCTGAAGGTTGATCAGTTTCCCCAGTTCAGGTGGAATTTCTCCTATCAAGCGCGGGTTCTGCTCCAGTCGCAGATATACAAGATTTGTCAGATTGCCTAACTCAGGAGGAATGAAGCCGTGCAAATGGGTTGCTTGAAGGAAGAGCCTTTCCAGGTTGCCCAGTCTGCCCAGTTCCGGCGGTATTTCACTGCTGACGAAGTTTCCCTCAAGATCCAAGACTTTCAGCTTCGAGAGGTTCCCCAATTCCGGTGGAATCGGACCAGTGACACCTCTGAAATGCAAATGCTCCAATCCCGTGAGTCTGCTCAGCTGTGCTGGGATACTGCCTGCCAAATCCTTCAGAATCAGAAATTGTACACGGGGCGGATCACCACCTACGGTGACACCTGGCCACTCCATGACGGGAGTGTCGGAACTCCATCCTAGCACGACACCCTCTCCAGCCAGGGCGCCAGCCAGGGCGCCTCTAATACTGAAGAGTGTCTCACAATCCTGGACCAATCCCGGATTCCTCTTCGGGTTAGGGACCACAAGACCTTCAGAGCACGCAGCTATATCGCCGGTCACGTCCTCCCACCCGGAATTCTCAGCCACCAACCGTCCACCTCCGCCCCGCACCAGGGCGCGCACATACGATCCGTCCGGAGCGATGGTGTAAAGTATGACCCCCTTGGGCAGTTCAGCATTTAGACGGGGCTTGGGATGAATATGGACGACGATTCTCGAACCATCAGGGGACCAGGAAGCGTAGGACCGGGGGATCAGCCCTGTCAGGTGGCGCAACTCCGAATCGTTTACGCTAACGATGGAGATCCTGGATTTAGAATGCCCATATTTTCCGTCTGCAGGAACGAAGAGGATATCGGTACCGTCAGGAGACCAGGACATGCTGTTCATTTCCGTTGGTGTGAAAAAGGAATCCATTGGTGGGGACAATACCCTAGCGGGGGCGATGGCATCCGGTGGGAGCGGTTTTGGTGTGGAATCCATTGGTGGGGAAAATGGTGGGGACAATAAATCGTTCGGCATGCCTTCTTCTGGATCCGTCTCCGTCACTTGCCGTGCATCAGAGCCGTCGGCATTCATGACGTCGATCGTTACCTTGCCGTCTCCGACCTTCGCGATTGCCAGTTGACTTCCGTCAGGTGACCACCGCACCAGATCAGCGCGCGCCTCGCTGACTTTCCTAAACTCTGAACCATCGGCTCTCACGCTATAGACGTGCAGCCCTTTGTTCGACTCATCGCTGGAGAGGAAGGCGACGTGGCTGCCGTCAGGCGACCATTGGGGAGACACAGGAGCGGCGAACAACGCCAGAGGTTGGATCCGGCGCACGTCGGAACCGTCTGCCTTCATAACGTGGACCCCAAAACCACTGTCGCGATTGTCGCGATCAGACATGAAGGCAATGAGGCTACCGTCAGGTGACCAGGAGGCATTGGTATCCGCATCCTTGTTCTTAGTGAGCCGACGCTGCTTAGAATCCTCGATGGACAGGGACGCTAGTTCAAAGCTTCTCACCGCCTCCAGACCGAATCCAGTCTTGTGCCTTAGCGTGGTGTATACCACTCGAGATCCGTCGGGGGAGACTGTAGGCGAGTAGTCTATGGCCGCCCACCCTTCTGGCCCACTCTCCGGGACGGCACTTAGAGATGAGCCCCCAGAATCAACCAAATATGAACTGTTTCCATGGCCGAATGCTATGAGGGTGCCATCCTCAGACCAATGTGGAGTGTACTGAGGGAAAGCAAGGTAAGCCTCTCCTCTTAGCTGTCTTCCAAACTCAGCTTCCGAGTAACAATCAGGGATAGCTCCTATAGATAGGATTGCCAATGCCGCTGGCGCCACTGTTGCTAAAAGCTTCCTCGATCTCATCGTCATCACAATCATGGGTAGTCCACCTGATAAAGGCCATATATCGCCATTATGTCGAACGGGTGGGGTGAACAATCGGGCTCGATCTTATAATTCATTACAGAATCATAGATGGTCGGATGTGACATGACGTAGTCTTGAAGCAAGGCAATCTTGACGCGAGAGTATCCCGTCAGTCCGAGGGCATGTCCCGATTCATGCAGTGCTGTTCTAAAAGCGTAATTAGCGGACGTATTGGCATCACCATCGCAGGAATTGAGTGTTATGCTCGTTGGGGTCTCGATTTTATCTTCGAATGAACTCCGCTTAAACACAATGTCAACACTCGTTAGCTCCAGGGTGGGACCTCTATCAGGATCAGAGTAGGCACTTACCGACGTAGCGCATGCAGGCGCAAGGATAATACATTTCTTAAACGGGTCAAGCAGCATCTGAGGGAAATTCAAAACTTTCTTGACGCCCAGCATGGTCCCCAAGGCCGTGTCTTTCCAGCCGGGGGCTTCCCGTCTAACCATCTCCTCCAGATCGTTGATTAGACCGGCTGTAAACCTCGGTCGTTCGGTGGCGAATAGCGCAGCGCGGTTATAGAGACCATCAACTCCCCAATCCTGCGTCGCCCATGACCTTGAGTATCTCCTCGCCGTTGGACTTCCACCAACCGAACAGGATGGCGATGTCCGTGCCTATCGAGAAGTGGCGCACCCCCATGTCCAAGAACTCCTTGGCGTCGTCCGCCGATTGCACCTCCGCCCTTGGCGGCACGCCCTTTGCCAGCGCCGTCTTGAAGACCCGGTTGCGGGCGGCCACTATGTCCGGATGGCTGTACTGGCTGGGCATCCCCACGCTCATCGAGTAGTCCGTGCCGCCCCACTGGACCATGTCCACGCCCGGTATCTCCAGTATCTCGTCCAGATCATCCACCGCGCCCTTCTTCTCTATCATCACCGCCACCACCGTGCTGTTGATCAGCTCGACGTAGGCTTCGTTGCCCCCGTAGCCCATGTAGGTGTTGCGCCGGGTCGCCGCCCCGTACAGCCCGCTCCACTCCGGGGTGTCGGCCCGGGCGATGCGGACGCACTCCCGCACCTCGGCGGCGGAGCGGCTGTCGGTGAACAGCACGCTCCCGAAGCCCGCCCCGATGCCGCGCTGCGCCAAGAATTCCTGGTGGCTCTGGTCCACTTTGATCATGCTGCCCATCTTGAAGATCTCGGCGGCGCGGCAGATGTTGTCCAGGTCGTGCAGATCGAACGACCCATACTCCGCCACGAACTCGACGTAATCGTAGAGGCCGGTGTGTCCGACCGCCTCGATCACGGAAGGCCAGGTCGAATGTACGTGGGTGCTGAGCGTGGGCTCGTCTCGGTCCAGCTTTTCTCGGAGCGCGTTGGTTCTCATGAAGCCTCCAGGTTAGAGTATGGGTTGTGGGGCAATGATTGTAGCGCAAGGCGGGCGCAGGCGTAATCCGTCCCACTGGCGGTGCTACGAATAACTACAACTACACCTGTCGATGTAGCGGAATCCGTCGCAGATGATTCCATGAGCGTCTATTTTCCAGGGTGGGACGTAGCCCGGATGACCACGGTAAGGAACACCCCGAAGCAAGGGCGTCACAGGGGAAGCGTCCTTCCTGCCTCTCTCAGAGTCTGGCGTCGTCGTTGCGCATCGGGCATCGCTCTGGACACCAGCCCCCAGAAGTCCGCCGAGTGGTTCGGATGGGTCAGGTGGGCCAGCTCATGGACGACGACGTACTCGACGAGCGCCGGCTTCAGCATCATGGCGCGCCAGTTGAAGCGCAGCGTGCCGTCGGGGGAACAGCTTCCCCAGCGTTGCCGCTGGTCACGGACGAGTATCCGCGACTTCTCTCCGCGGCCGAGCCGGGGCCACCAGCGGTCGACGCTGGCGGGCAACCGCTCGGCGGCGCGAGCCCGATACCACTTGACGATAGCACGGCGAATTGGCTCGCAGCGTTCCACGTCATCCAGACCCTCCGGCACGGCGACCCTGAAGCGCCAGTGGTCGAAGCGGACCACAGGCGAGCGGACGTCCCCAGACTCGAAGACCATACGGACGTTGCGGCCCAGATACGGCAGCGTCTCGCCGCTGACGAAGCGCTTCGGCGCGGTTTCCAGCGCCGCCTCCGACGCGTGACCCAGTATCCAGGGCGCCCGCTTGCGCACGATGGCCCGCAGCTCGCCGTCCGGGGTTGCCGAGGGCGCGGCGACATGCACGCCGCCGCCGTCCACAGTGATCTGGACGGTTTTCTTGCGCCGTTCGCTGCGGCGCACCTCGTACTCGATGGTCGTGTTCCCGAAGCGGACGCGGCCCCGTTCGGTCACCGTGCGCTCCTTAGGCGGGCCAGCTCGACGATACGGTTCGCCAACTCTTCCAACTGCTCTTCCGTGTAGTCGCCCGTGGGCCTGAGCTCCCGTTTGACGTCGCGGCGCATCTGCCGTTGGACCTCCAAGTTGGACTGCCAATCTACGACGGCGTTGTGGCTGTTGACTACGCTCTCGACCTTCCGCGCCACACGCTTCGTCTCCTCGTCGAACTCGGTCCTGTACGGGCGCCGCTCTTCGCGCGCGGCCGTAGTGGGGATTGGCTCCTCCGAATGGCCGTCGAGCAGCTCGTAGATGGCGAAGGACACCGGCGACAGGCCTTGCGCGGCGGCGATATCGGCCTCGCTCCGGGCCTGATGCCGCAGGGCCGCCATGCGCCGGCACGCCTCGGCGGTCTCGATGAGCCGGTCGCGCAGGTCTGCGATGATGCGCTCCAGCCGCTGCGATAGCCGTTCGTAGAAAACCGGGTTCTCGGCCAGCCGCTCGTGAATCTGGGCGCGAATGGCATGTTCCATAATCGAAGCCCGCGACTCGTCGTGGGGCAGCGCGGCGATCTTCTGCTCGAAGTCCTGGTCCAGGATGGAGACCGGCTTCATCATCTCCCGCACCTGTGCGCCGATGCGCTCGTCCACCAGCCTCTTCACCTTGGCCCCGATCTCCGTCCAGTCCGCGTCGGCGTCCTCGCGGAGGAACTGCGCCCGGACGTAGGCCCGTATCTCCGTGAGCCTGGCAAGACGGTCCACGTAGGGAAGCGCCCCCGGGTCGGGCAGGAAGCGGTCCATGAGCCGCGAGAATTGCCGGTAGTCCGCGTTGAACCGCTCGAACAGGTCGGCCTTGAAGTTGCTCTCGGTCTCGGCGTCCGGCGCAAAGACGCTGACGCAGGCCCACGTGTCGCCCAGGTCGCGGCCCTTGAAGTGGGACTCCGCCTGCACGGCGGCCGCCTCGACTACCGGCGCCGGGTCATCGTCAAGCTCGCACATCGTGTCCTGAACGTCCGGCCACTCGAAGGTCGAGAGCGCATCCTCCAAGTCCCGCGAGATGCCGTGATAGTCCATCACCAGACCGTGCGTCTTCTCCGTGACCACCCCGTCCCGCTCGTGGGAGAAGCGGCGGTTGACGCGGGCGATGGCCTGGAGCAGCCCGTGCTCCTGCAGCGGCCTGTCAAGGTAGAGGACCTGCTCCACCGGGGCGTCGAAGCCGGTCAGCAGCATGTCCACCACGACCAGCACCTCCGGCTCCCCTTCGGGATCGACGAAGGCGTTGACGACCTGCCCCTGGTCAAGCTCGCGGGCAACCTTGAACTCAGGGCCATCGTTGGGCGCGGCCGTGATGATGGGGTAGGCGCGCAGGCCGAAGCTGTTCAGGCGCTCGGCGTAGCGCAGCGCGGCGGCGCGGCTGGGGGCCACCACCTGAGCCTTGAACCCGTTGGGGCGCACCACCGCCTTGAAGTGCTCGGCCACGTCCAGGGCGATCATCTCGATGCGCCGCTGTGCCTCGGCCACCGTCTCCTTGTTGGCATAGCGGCGTCGAATCCGCTCCCGCACACCTTCGGGCTGGTCGCCGAACATCGCCTCGAACAGCCTGTCCAGCGTCTCCGGCCCCTCGACGGCCAGCTCGGGCAGCCGCGCCTCGTAGAAGATGGGCGCCGTCGCGCCGTCGGCCACCGACTGCGGAATCGTGTAGGAGTCGATGAGGGGGCCGAAGCGCCGCATGGTGCTGTGCCGGAAGCCCTTGTCTATGGGCGTGCCGGTGAAGCCGACGAGAACGGCGTTCGGCAGCGCCTGGGACATGCGCCCGCCGAGAATGCCGTACTGGGTGCGGTGCGCCTCATCCACCATGACGATGACATTCTCCGAGGCGTTGAGCGCGTCCAACTCGCCCCCCGGGACCGTCAGCGCCTCCTCGAACTTCTGGATGGTCGTCATCACCGTCCGGCCCGTGCCGGCAGTGAGCAGACGGCGCAGGCCGCGTGTGCTGGACGCCTGCTCCGGCGCGGGGAAGCCGCAGCGCTTGAAGGTGTTGGCTATCTGGAGGTCCAACTGCTTTCGGTCTGTCACTACGACGATAGTCGCGTTGCCCAGCCGCGGCTCCCGGCGCACCTTCGTCGCCAGCCACAACATCGTCAACGACTTGCCCGACCCCTGCGTGTGCCAGACCACGCCGCCCCGCTCCTCCGGCCTGCGGCCGCTCAGGATGCGCCGCAGCGCCGATCCCACGGCGCGGTGTTGCTGGTAGCGCGGCAGCTTCTTCACCAGACGCCCCCGCTCCGGCTCGTAGACCACGTAGTCGCGCAGGACGTCCAGCAGCGTCGCTGGAGACAGCAGACCGACGATGAGCTGCGCCTGCCCCTGGGGTTCGACCCCGAATCGCCGCCGCGCCTCGTCCTCGGAGTAGGGCAGCGTAGACTTCCACTCGACGTAGGCGTTCTCCGGCGCGCCCAGCGCGGCGTATGCCGCGGCGGCCCCGCAGTGGGCCACGCACAGCAGGTTGTAGTGGAACAGCTCCGGCGCGCCTGCCCCGTGCCACTCCGGCCCCGCCTCCTGGTAGCGGCGCAGTTGGCGCACCGCCTGCGACTTCCACACGTCCAGCAGCGACGGCGACTTCGCCTCCATCACCACCAAGGGGATGCCGTTGACGAACAGCGCCAGGTCGGGAATGACCATGCGCTCGTCGTCCTCCGCGCCTCCACGCTCGTTGCCGCGCCGGACCCGGAACTGGGTCGTTACCACGAACTCGTTCAGGCCGCCCTCAGGGTGGTCGAAGTCGAAGAAGCGGACGACGCGCGAGTCCCGGCCCTTGGGGCCGTCCACCGTCAGGGGCATCCCGTAGGTCAGGTACTCGTGGACGGCCTGGTTGCGGGCCATGCCGGTGGCGTCCATATGCTCCAGCTCGAAGACGACCCGCTCAGCCTGCTCCTCCGTCATCCACTCGTTCAGCCGCAGCAGCGCCCGCCGCAGCCGCCCCTTCAGCAGGATCTCGCGCTCGTCTCCTCGCTCCGCCGCCAGAGCCTCACGGGATGCGTAAGTCCATCCCATCCTCTCTAGCAACGACCGGGCCGGCTCCTCGGCGTGGTTGTATTCGTTGAGCTTGGCGGGTGTGGTCATGGGCGCTCCTGCTCGGCAGCGTCCAACAGACGCCGCAGTCTGGGCAGTAGTTCCGGGATTGCGTCTTGAATTAAAGACCAGATTACGCTGTCACTGATGGACAGATAGCCATGTGCCAGGCGGTTGCGGACTCCTACAATCGCGCGCCACGGGATGTCCTGGTGAGACTCGCGCACGTCGGTTGGGACATGGGTGGCAGCCTCGCCTATAAGCTCGATATTGCGCAGCGTGGCATCATAGATGAGGCTGTCAGCGATGAACGCGTCGGGGCCTAGCGCCTCTGTATAGGACAATACCTTCTCGCCGAACTCCAGCATGTCCTGAATATAGAAGCGCCAATCGCGGCCCTCATGCTCGGCGTTATACATAGATCGAATCCCGTTCCACGTAGGGGCGTATCTCAGCGCGCACTTCCCCGTCCGTTGCCAGGTCCACCGTTCGCCCAAGCAGGTCTTCCAAGTAGAATTGGGCGCCGAAGTAGCGGCGCCAGTCCGGCGGGGTATCAAACTCCACGAGAACATCGACGTCGCTATCGGGAGTCGCCTGGTCCCGGGCAAAGGAGCCGTACAGGGCGAGTCGGGTTACGCCGAAACGCTCCGCAAGCGTCGGCTTGTGCGCTCGGAGCGCATTGAGGACTTCATCCCTGTTCATGGGATTCACTCCAACTCTCCAGCAGCACGCGGGCCGGCTCCTCGGCGTGGTTGTGCTCGTTCAGCCTGGCGGGTGTGGTCATGGGCTTGCTGGACTCTTGGTCCAGGACAGCCTTCACCTTCCATTCGCCGACGCCAGGGAACCACTCCAGGAATTGCGCCACCGATGCGCCGTCTTTGAGGTTCTCGAAGAGGGCCGATACGGGCACTCGCGTTTCACGAAACACCCAAGCGCCGCTGACCTTGTCCGGGTGGCGCTCGACCGCGTAGCACGTCTCCCAGTTCGCCATGCGCTCACCTTCCCCTGATTCAATATACTCATCGTACTTATCCCGGCGCCCGGTGTGCATCCTGACAGAGCATCCAGCAGCACGCGCGCCGGCTCCTCGGCGTGGTTGTATTCGTTCAGCCTGGCGGGTGTGGTCATGGAGATTTGATTACTTCCAGGTTTTGGATGCCGGAAAAGTCGCGGTCGTGAGATGCGAGGGGGCAGTTCAGTAGAATAGCAGTAGCGGCAATCCAGGCGTCGGCTGTAGTCAGTCGCTTTCCGGAGCGCTCCCTTTCCAGGCGTAATCGGGCGGATATTTCCACTAACGCCCGATCGGGCCAAATGACTTGGTATTGCGAGATGTACTCCATTAGCTGATTTTGTCGTCGCTCACCCCATCCACTCCTGAGTGGCCAACACCATATTTCTTCTAGGGTTTGGAATGATATGACCGTGCGCAGTCCTTTAATGCGATGTTCGTAGAAGGAAGCACGCTGGTCCCGGTTGTAAATCATTGAAACCACGTTGGTGTCAAGAACAACAAGAGGGGAATCATCAATCATCAGACATCCCTGCCTTCATTGATGACACGGATAAACTCATCAACGTCAAACGGTTCATCAGCTCTAACAACCTCATCACTGCGGAATATCTTAGGGTTGGGGGCATTCAAGAACGCATCCATGTCAAAAGGCTCATTCCAAGATCGAGTGGCTCTTATTTCTTCCACTTGAACCGAATACCATTGGTCGGAGCTATCGAAGCGGCCTTGGCCTCTAACCTCCACGTGCTGCATTGCCGTTCGGAGCATTTGCCGGTCATAATCGGCGGTGAACAGCAGGTTGACGGGCCTGGCTTGGTATCGGCTAAGTTTGGCAGTCCGCTCTTCCCAGTCCACTGCTTTAAGCCAGCCATATAGCAAAGCCTTCTCCGTCGTACGATCCGATAGTGGATTTTTCGCCACTCGCATAGCCGTAGCCTCCCTGCGTCGGAACTCTACTTGACGGCCGCTAAGCGGATCGACCAGCTGTACAAGGGTAATTTCAGGCGATAGGTCTGTGCCGATGCGAAACAACTCATCGGCAACGTTTTCAGGCAAAGAACGGGCGTTTTCTGATCCCGATCCAATTATATGGTCAATCGCCCGTTGTCCGTAACCTTTCATTAGGTTATATCCATCAGACGGAGCCAAACCTAGTTCGGCAACCAATGAGCCCGGCGAAGTTCCCATCAACCGGAGGTTGCTTTCCCTTTGCAACCAGCTCGGGCGGCCTTGCTTAGTGTAGCCTGCGAGGTGGCTTACCATAAGCCGCACGGTGGTCTGCATATGCCGTAAGGTCTTCTGAAGGTCATCCAGTGAAACGCCTTCTTCCCTGATATTGGGTCCGTTAAATATCAGATGCAATTGCTTCGTCATCATGCCCTCCTCCCTCTGCGTCGAAATGGTGTTGCAATAGCCTCATAGCTTATACTGCCGCCCGCACCCGCCCGTCAGCAGCGCGTCCGAGCCATTGCCGATACGACAATAGAGAGTCCTCCACGTTCGGCCTGCTCTATGATTTGCGAGCACGTCTCGGCCACCTCTGGACTGCCTGCGAGGTAGTCTATGATGGTGCATGAGTCCCAGAGACGGCGCGGGGTGGGCATGTCTATTCCCCTAGCTCACCCCTCTGACCGACTTCAGCCATTCCGCCGCGCCCACCTCGAGCACTCGCTTATCGGGTATGGAGCCGAATTCTGCGCGCGGCAGACTCGGATCAGGGCTGGCGTCCGCCAGATGCGTCACTTCGAGAATCGACCGTGGAGCGCCGTTGACGAAGTAGTGGACCTTGCCCGCAACCAGGACTCTCTTTTGGAGCAAGCCCTTTGCCTGAGCTATCCACTCTTCGCCTTTCGGAAGGCGGCAGCGGACGGGCGCGTCAGTAACCCTGTCCCAGATCGTGACCGTAGGAGGGCCGTGGACGTTGATCGCGTCCAGCTTTCCCTCCAGCGATCCCAGGTTGTGGTAACCGGCGGTAAGAATTCGGCTCACCTTATCCGAGATATCCTTTTCAATGGTGGCGCTTCGCTCGCCGTTCGTCAGGACGTAGATAGACTTGGCGCTTGCCTTGCCGCTGAACAGCCGCCTCATCTTCTTGAGGTCTTCGAGCGCCTGCTCGGTGAAGTATTGCGGGGGCTCGTCAGTTCCAGCGGTAATAACGCGCACTCCATCGCCCACCGCTTCGACAGCCAGTCCGTTGCCGCGCTCGGGTTGAAGGGTTATGGTGGGAGCGCTGGATCTCAACTGGCGCACCATCCATTGGGTCTGAGCGCTGGCTCCGTAGATGGCTTCATCCACGTGACGGAGCAGTCGCCTGATGTCGACCAACGATTTTTCCAGCAAGTCGATGGGCGCATGCTCAGCCGCCGGGTTGATAACGAACGTCAGTCCATCTGCCATGCGGTCGGCCCCCTAACCGATAGGAACGAATCATACCATCAAGCCCGCCCCACCCGTACCCGCCCCGTCAGCAGCGCGTCCGACGCCGACGCCTTCAGTAGTTGAAGCCTATCCCGCTCCACCCTGTTGCCTTCAATCGCCTCGTCCACGCCATCCAGCGTTGCGGCGATGGCCTGCTGCTCCGGCAGGGGCGGGAGTCCAAACCGGTAGGAGGCAACATCGTCGGGACGGACTGCCGGATATGCCTGACCTGTCATCGCTCCTTCGAGGTGGCGAGCGAACCCCGGTGTCATAACGTGATGGTAGACATACGAGCCGTTGACGCCACCCGACGGAGTGAGCACAGCAAACCCGGTTGAAGCAACCAAATTATCCGGTGCATGGCGAACGCGGGCGAAGCCTCTGAGATAAGGCCGGACCGTGCTCACGAGGACGTCTCCCGACTGCACTTGGCGACGGGCGCGGCTGGGAGCATCCTTCGCGGCGACCTCCTTCGGAGAGGACAATATCCCCGGAGCAACGACCGCAGTCAAGTCCAAATAGAGGATTGGTGAACCTTCGACCGGATCCCAGCTATCACGATTGACCTCCGCCACGTCTCCCAGCCGCGCCACCTCCCAGTCTGCCGGTATGGTGCCGACGCCCGGCGCGTCCCGCCATTCGGTGTGCCGGCCGGGGATGCCGCGGGTTAGCAGTTCGTGGAGCAGGGCGTCGCGCAGGCGCTCGGCGGCGGCGATGACGGCCTCGGCGCCCTCGATGGCCTCGTCGATGGAGTCCAGCACGGCGGCAATGGCCCGCTGCTCTGCCATGGGCGGGAGGAGGATAGGAAGAGAGCGGACTTCCTTGCCGCCAATTGCCTTGAATGTACTCCCCTGGGTCACACGCTCAAAGGACTGCTTTGCATGGTTGAGGATGTGCCAGCCAAAGGATGAATCCGCAACGATGAACCGTATCGCGGCGAGGCCACGTCCGATGGCAAGCAGGCAATTGGCGCGATTGGTTTCGCCCACTGGTGCACGAACACTGATCAAGGCGTCGCCTTGTCTTGCTATCTTAAGAGGTTCGATGCACCATTTCACTGGCTGCGGGAATCTGTCGTTAAACTCTGCATTGCCTTGGATGAACGGCAGCCCGGTATTGCTGCTATGTTGGTCGTCCCAATCGAACACAGTTGTACTAGGCGGTGACTGCCCCATCACCACTTCCGCTACACCCCCCAGCTGTACTAACTGCCAGCCCTCCGGTACTTGCGTCTTACCAGCCATCAGCCCCACGTTGCCGCCTGGGGCAGCGCAACCTCTATCTCGACCATCTCTACTGGTCACCAGCCATCGATTGCCGCTCCTTTTCGTAGGCGCGGAGCTCGTACAGCGTCAGGCCGCGCCCCTCCTTTTTCGCCTCCAGCCACTGCTTGAAAGACCGTTGGCTCTCTCCGGACTTTCGGCCCGCCAGCAAGCCCTCCACGCTAAGATCCTCGTCCAAGTCGGGCCAGTGGATGCCCTGGCCTGTGCCGATCATCCGCCAATTGGTGCGTTCCTGCGGCGTAGCATGAACCAGCCTGGGGTACCAGGCCAGCGGGACCGAGATGGTCCGGCCGTCGGACAGCTCGACGGTCAACGTGTCCTCGGTGACAGTCACGCCCTCCGCCTCAGGGACACTCACCTCAAGAGTTGAAACGTACATTCCATCCCTCCATAAGCAACGTTTGATTCTCTTCAATTATTCTCTCAATACGGCGTATCTCGTGACGCCTCAATCCGCCTGTGCGCTGGAGTCTGACCGGGGCCAGCCAGAACTTGGCGACCCGGTTGTCACGTTCAACTTGCACGTGAGGAGGCTCTCCCCGGTCACTCAAATAGAAGAAGAGTCGAAACGGCCCCTCTCTCAATATCGTCGGCATCGCTCACCTGTGACCCTATCGGGCATAGCCCAACTCCGCCAGCAGTTCGTCCATCTTCGACACGGCCTCGTCCCGCCGACGCTCCGCGTCCCGCAGCTGCGTCAGGGCGTCCTCGACGCTCATCACGTCCACCGGCTCGGTGGTGTCCACGTAGCGGCTGATGTTCAGGTTGAAATCGTTGGCCCGCATCTCCTCCAGGTCCGCGACGTGGGCGAACCGTTCCACGTCCTCGAATGCGCGGTACGCCTCGACTATCTTGGCGACGTGCTCGCGGTCGATGAAGTTCCGCGCCTTGCCCTGCCGGAAGCAGCCCTCCTGAGCCGCGTCTACGAACAGCGTCTTGCCGCTCCGCTCGGCGGGCTTGGCCTTGTTCAGCACGCAGATCGCCACGGGGATGCTGGCGCCGGAGAACAGGTTGGGCGCCAGCCCTATGACCGCCTCGAACAGGTCGGCCTCCACGATGCCCCGGCGTATCTTCCCCTCGGCGCCGCCCCGGAACAGGACGCCGTGGGGCATCACCACGCCCACCATCCCTTGGGGGTTGGTCACGCCGAGCATGTGCAGCAGGAAGGCCAGGTCGCCCTTCGTCTTGGGCGGGATGGCGCCGTAGCGGTCGAAGCGGTGGTGCGGGTCGTTGGGCGCGAAGTCGTGGCCCCAGTTCTTGAGGCTGAAGGGCGGATTGGCTATCACCCGGTCGTAGGAGAACAGCCTTCCCGACGGGTCCACCAGCTTCGGCTCGGCGATGACGTCGCCCGCCTCCAGCTGCGCGGCGGACAGGCCGTGCAGCAGCAGGTTGAGCTTGCCGGCGGCCAGCGTGCCCAGGTTGCGCTCCTGTCCGTGCAGGGCCAAGTTGCGCCGGTCTCCGCCCTGCTCCTGCACGTACTGCGCGGTGTAGATGAGCATCCCGCCGGAGCCCGCCGTGGGGTCGCATATGCGCATCCCTTGGCGGGGCTGAAGCAGCTCGATGATGAGGCGCACGACAGGGCGGGGCGTGTAGAACTCGCCGCCCTTCTTGCCTGCGTCGTCTGCGAACCTGTCGATGAGGTACTCGTAGGCGTCGCCCAGCACGTTGCCCCCGCCGGCCGCGTCCACCCGCAGGCTCTCGTCGCGCAGGTCGAGGCCGCCAAAGTGGTTGAGCAGGCGGCGGATGATGCGCTCGCGGTTGGCCGGGCTGCCCAGCTTGGACTCGTCGTTCCAGTTGGCGCCCGCCAGCACCCCGTCCAGCCTCGGGGTGTTGGCCTCCTCGACGGCGTGGCTGGCGGCGTTGAGGGCTTCGCCGAGGTTCATCGAGGCCCCGGCGAGAGCGGGCCAGCGGGCCGACTCCGGGACGAAGAACTCATGCTCGTCGCGGTCGCTGAGCGCCACGTCGCGGGCGACGCCGGACGCCGCGGCGTGCTCCACCTCCTCGTCGAAGCGGTCCGAGAGCCGCTTCAGGAAGAGGATCGAGAAGATGTAGTTCTTGTAGTCGGCGGCGTCGATCTGCCCGCGCAGGATGTCGGCGGCCTGCCACAGCTTCGACTCGAGCTCCTGCCTGGTGAGCGGCATTGGGACCCTCCTCTAGGTTGTCGGTACGGCCCTGCGGCCGATGCGGTGAATTATCGAATCGCGGAGCGTCTCGCGGCGCAGGCGGGCGGCCTCTACCGTTGCCCCATACGCCGCCTCGGACGCCTCCACGAGCCGGGCCACCGTGTCGAGCTCGCGAGGGGACGGCACGGGAACTTGAAGCTCGCCCAGATTCCTGGCAGACAGCGACTTGAGGGTGGCGCTGACCGTCATGCGCTTGGCGAGCTGCGCGCGGCCATGGGCCGAGGTGAGGAAGTACCACAGCCAATGGCCCATGCCGGATTCCGGCTCTCTGGGCCGCACCACCAGCAGCGTCACCCCCGCCACGGTCCTGGACACCTCCGGCGGGACGAGCGCGACTTGGACGGAACCGGAGCGCGCCGTAACCAGCACGTCGAAGGGGCGCAGCAGGTGCCGCTCGGTGCGGACGCGCTGGACCACGCCTACCTCTCGGAGGCCGTCCAAGCCCAGCCAGCCGTCCTCATGCACGTCGCTGCTCTCGACGAGCCGAAGAGTCCAATCGCCGCGCCGCGCCCCGGCCCCCCGCCCAAATCGGGCAAGGCCCTGGTAGACGTCCGCTACCTTTTTCATAGGCGTCATAAAATGAGTCTAACCCGTGCCATGCTAATAAGTCAACACGCAGCCAAGTTGACAGTATGGGATGTATCGGAGTAGGCTTATGGGGAAGGGGCATCCGCACAGGAGGAATGACCATGCCAATCCCGGAATCTCAACTCAGCAGATGGTCCAACCACGGGGCTCAGGACTCATCCAAACGTACGCATGAGGCTATCCGAAAGGTGTTGGATGCATACGAATGGCCGCAGGGCATGACTTACGATTTCTACCTGCAAGGGTCCTACCGGAACGACACTAACATCCGGGGCGACAGCGACGTTGACGTGGTGTTGGAACTGACATCAGCGTTCCGCCACGACGCAGGCTCGCTTTCCGAATATGAGCAGGAGTCGCTTGCCTCATCATTCCCGCCGGCTACCCACAGTTGGAATGGCTTCAGGGGCGAGACCCTGAAGG
The DNA here is from genome assembly GCA_958296245.1 of uncultured Dehalococcoidia bacterium. Classification (GTDB taxonomy): domain Bacteria; phylum Chloroflexota; class Dehalococcoidia; order Lucifugimonadales. The sequence continues at coordinate 2,319,068 of OY282458.1, read as the reverse complement.
CCCTCGAGGGTGGGTTCGGCCAGGGGATGGTGACGCAGGGCAACAAGTCGATCAAACTCAGGGCAGACCCTCCAAGGCTGGCGGCTGACGTCGTCGTCTGCATGGAGCACCGGAGATATACCAGTTACCGCTCATACGTAAAGGGCATCACTTTCTGGGCATTGCGTGACAAGCACTGGATAGTGAACTACCCGAAAAAGCACTACGAGAACGGCGCAGCCAAGAGCAGCCGCACCAGGGACCGGTACAAGCGGACAGTGAGGATGTTCAAGAACGCCCGGAATTGCCTGGAGTCTGACAATCGGATTGGGCAGGGGCTTGCCCCTTCGTATTTTGTCGAGTGTCTCATCTACAACGCGCCAGATTCGGCGTTCCAGGCCCGCTTTCAAGAGACCTACTGCTCAATCGTGAACTGGATGGTCCAGAACAATCTCGACAAGCTAGTTTGCCAGAACGGTCAGCAATGGCTGTTCGGTCCGTCTCCTGAGCAGTGGTCGGTCGAGGATGCGAAGGCCTTCGCGAATCAGTTGGTATCCCTGTGGAACGAATGGAGTTGACCAGCTGAGATGCACTCCTATGAGATAGAAGGAAAGGAGAGGGTTGCCGCTGCCCTCGCCGCCATCAGCATGTTCGTAGTCTGGTTCTTCCATATCGGGCTGGACGCCATCGACTTCGAGCCTCAGTGGTGGGTGAGCGTGCCTTCGTTCGCGGGGTTCTATTCGGGCCTCCATTGGTTGTTCGACCGCTATATCTGGAGGCTTGGGCTGCTTAGGAAACTCAGCCTCATCCAGTTACCCGACCTCAATGGGAAGTGGGTTGGCGAGGTTCAATCCTCCTACGGCCAGGATGGCCGCGCCCACTCGGTTTCCGTGGTCATCCTACAGCGATGGTCGAAGATACTCGTCAGGCTCGATACTGAACATTCTCGTTCTCACAGCATCACGGCCAGCCTGAGAACTATTGATCTACCCGATCCCGAACTGTCCTATCAGTACGTCAACGAGCCCAAGCCAAACGCCCCGGACACGATGGCGATGCACAGAGGCACGGCAACCCTTGGGCTAACCGACTCTGGCCTTGAGGGCAACTACTATACGGGGAGGGGACGAGGAGAGATCGGAACAATCAAGCTCAGCAGGCCCTAACGGCGCTCCCGTCCTTCACCTTACCGGCGTCTGCTCCGTCTCAGCCTCTACACCATCAGCAGGAACCGCAGCGTGAAGGCTCTTGTTATGGTGCGGCATGGTGGGCCTATTTTGACGGTAGGCAGTACCATCTTTGAACTGTGGCTCGGGGGCCTGCAATCCCCGGCAGCCTGATTCTTCCCCGGACGTGCGAGCCCACGCTAGTGGGCCTAAGCGTACCGAATCGCGAACATTCTGGCTGGAAGAGCTACTGGGATAGAGAAGAGCAACCGGCCTTGTTGCACGCGCGGACCTGGTAGTTTGGGGCATATGTGACGGTGAATGAGCGCTCGGGTGAGCGGCCCAGGTCCGTGTGGGAGCTGGTAGTCAACGGGGCGCTCACTGCGGTCAGCCTGTCTCCGGCTCTGAACACTTCGTAGTAGGTTGCTCCCTCCACGGCAGTCCAGGTCACCCGGTCAACGTCAGGAAAGACGTCAACCAACTTCCTGACGAATCCCACGTCTTTGGGGATTGACGGGACGTCGACATCTGCGTCGGACTCGGTGACGCCGGCCACCGGGTCATCGTCGAACTCGGTACATCCTAGGTGGTTGCACGCTCCCACCAGGTAGTAGTAGACGTTACCCGGCTGCAGGCCCTCGTCAACAAAACCGAGAGCGGCCACATCGGATCAAGATGTTTGGAGACGTGGATGGTGATCTGATGCCCATCCGGTTCAGGACGACCGCCGAAGGGGAGACGAAGTGCGCGTGGCCGGACTGCGTGTCTTCGAGCGCCCGCCAGTACTGCGGGTACATGCAGCAGCCCTGGCGGGAATGCCGGCTGCCGGAGTTGGAGCCAGAACAGACGCAGGGCAAGGGTATGGCCGATGAGATAGACCAAATCAAGGCCGAATCCTGACATTCGGCACTTGTAATGAGCTAAGGCCGAGCTAGCTCATTACAACCAAACCTAGCCTGCACTCTTGATTGACGCGCTTTCCGATTTTGATATACATTGACCCATATTAGCCGATCACAAGCAGTATAGTTGGACATGAGGCGGGGTTCCCCTATGGAAGTAAGAGATACTCGCTGGCTCTCTGTCGCTGAGGTTGCCGACCATCTAGGCGTGGCCCGAGACACTGTGTATCGCTGGATCGACTCCAGAGGAATGCCTGCTCACCGCGTGGGACGCTTCTGGAAGTTTCAAGTGTTCGAGGTCGACGCATGGGTCAAGTCAGGAGAGGCAGAAGTTCCCAGCAGCGCGGACTTTGGCGACTTGACAAATGCAGGAACGCTAGAGCAATGAGGACGCAACGACACTCTGTGGCGACCTTCCTTATCGGCGGTAATGCCAACTGAGGCGCCCTTTGTCGTCATGCGCCAGTCGACTGCTGACGAGAGGTGCTGTGACCACGAATCCGTGGTCGTCCATGAATTGTTCCTTGGGGCGCACAAGCAGGTCGGCGGCGCGGTGCGATGGTTAGGAGGATTGAGTGGCTAAGGCACCTCCTTCCGATGAGCTGTCAGTTATGCATCCGTTCTCGACCTACGTCGGGTCGATTGAACGGCTGGTGGGTACAGTAGTGTCTTCCGGCTTAGATGGCCGATCTGTTGAAGCGACGCCTGTACTGAATGGTGGGCCAGCCGAAGCCCTCCGAGACACCGTCGATCTTGTCACCCGCAAATCTACCGGGGCCTTCTTTAGCGGCTCGGATTTGTCAGAGGAACTTGTTAGCAGATTCACAGAGCCCATAGACGAAAATTCTCGAATCCTCGATCCAGCCTGCGGGTCCGGCGACTTACTGCTGGCATGCTCACGCCGATTACCGATAGCGTCCAGCTTGACTGCCACCCTTGAGGCTTGGGGCCAACAGCTGTACGGCCTCGACCTATATCCGGAGTTCATTCGTGCTACACGAGCGAGGTTGGTACTGGCTGCGGCTCTTCGTGGGCGATGGAATGCGAGTTCAGGGCTTGCAGATTCTGAATCTTGGTTCCCTGGGATCAGGGTCGGAGACGGATTGGCGATTCCGAAGGAATGCGCGAGAGCTACGCATGTTGTACTCAACCCTCCGTTTAACCTAATCCAGACACCCCAGGGAGTTGAATGGTCCAGCGGGCAGGTGTCGGCGGCAGCTGCATTTGTGGATCACGTATTGGCCGCGTGTGAGGATGGGACCAACTTAGTGGCCATTCTGCCGGACGTACTGAGATCAGGAACCCGGTATGCGAGATGGCGCGGCCATATCAGTGGACAGGCCACGGTTAGGCGGGTCTCCGTTTGGGGCATCTTTGATACATGGGCGGATGTGGATGTGTTCCTGCTGGAGGCCTCGATTGGCAGCGGCAGCTTCGAATCCTCTATGGCCACATGGTCTGGGCCCAATGAAACGGAGGCCAGGGATACCTTGAGTTCCATCGCCAAAGTTTCTGTCGGGTCCCTAGTGCCTCATCGACACCGCAATCGAGGTCAGTGGCATCCCTACTTGCATGCCCTGGGTTTAGCCAGATGGGGGAGGGTCAACGTTGCTGACCTTCCCAAGAAGCGCTTCAATGGGACGGTATTCCCTCCTCCATTCGTTGCCGTGCGCCGTACCTCGCGGCCAGGCGATTCCGGGCGTGCGATCGGCACAGTGATATCCGGAGACAGGTCGGTTGCTGTGGAGAACCACCTCCTTGTCGTAAGGCCCAAGGACTCCAGCGTTGACACCTGTCAACAGATATTGGATCAACTGCGGAGTAACGCGACTGATGCGTGGCTCGACCGCCGGATTAGATGCCGGCATCTCACTGTTGGCGCCCTAGAGGACATACCTTGGCGGGACGACTGAGATGACAAGCGAGCACCTTCGATTCTCTCCTGACATCCTGCGCCGCCTAGGCGAAGAGCTTGTTCCTCAGATCGAACAGGGAATCATCGAATTGGTTCGCAACTCCTACGATGCCGACGCCGTAAACTGTCGAGTCGAACTCGAAGACGTTGACAAGCTGGGAGGGACTCTACGCATTGAAGACGACGGCTTGGGAATGGATTACGAAGCCATCCGCTCAGGCTGGCTCATTCTAGGGCGGTCAAATAAGCCGGGCCGCAGCATAACGGCAATGGGTCGAAGACCAGTTGGAGAAAAGGGATTGGGTAGGCTAGCTGCGTTACGAATGGGGCGCCGTGTAACGCTGAGCACCCGCCCGGCCTCGAAGCCGTTGACCGAGTATAAGCTGGCAATAGACTGGTCCAAGTTTGAGGCTATCAGTGTAGTAGAGGATGTCGCATTGGAGGTCATTGAAGGACCCACCGAAAAACCGCCAGGGACCTCTATCGAGGTTACAGATCTATCCGTGACCTTTGGCCGCCGAGAAGTTGAACGACTTGCCAGAGCGCTATTGCTGTTGGCCGACCCATTTGACGACAGCAAGGGTTTTCACCCTGTATTGATATCGCCTGAGTTCAATGATCTGGAGCAGCGAGTCCGGGAGGCATATTTTGACGACGCGGTCTACCACCTGCGTGCGGAACTGGACGAGCAGGGGCGGTCGCACATCGATGTGTACGATCCCAGAACAAAGGCACTTCGGTGGTCAGGTCAACATTCTGACCTTTCCAAGTCGACATACTCCACCGTGGCCTCCCGTTTCGAGCTGTGGGCTTTCCTGTTGGATGGAGCTAGCTTCACAAATCGCCGCGCGACCGTTTCAGAGGTGCGGAATTGGCTTGAGGTTATAGGAGGTATCCATCTCTACCACCGTGGATTGCGCGTTCATCCGTACGGAGATTCCGGGCACGACTGGCTAGACATGAACTTGCTCAGAACCAGGAACCCGGAGCTGCGGCCTTCAACGAATACGTCGATAGGCCGTGTCATCATTCCTGACCCCGATCAAATCCTCATGGAAAAGACTGACCGAACGGGGTTCTTGGAGAGCTCGGACTTCACTGAGATGCGCCGTTTCGCGATTGACTCTTTGGAGTGGATGGCCCGTCAGCGGCTGGCGGAACGGGAGACCACGAAACGGAAGACCAAAACGAGCACCTCTTCGGGCGTAACGCGAGCCCAGAACAAACTACGCAAAGAGGTAGAATCACTGCCACCCGAGCAACGTTCACGCGTATCGCAAGCGGTGCAGAGCTTGGAGACCGTTAGGCAAAGGCAGGAGGTGATCCTGCGCGAAGACCTCCAACTCTATCGAACGTTGGCCAGTCTGGGCACAACTATCGCTGTGTTCGCACATGAGGCTGCCAAACCGGTAGGCCAAATCAAAAGTATGGCGCAGAGCATTGGTCGCAGGGGTAAGAGAGAGCTGGGACCAGCCTATCGCACGGTGCTGGAGACGCCCGTGTTAATTGTATTGAAGTCAGCAAGGGCTCTGGAAAGCTACGCTTCCTTTCCCTTAGCTCTGCTTCGGAGGGAGAAGCGACGCTTCGGTGAGGTCGACATCAATTCGGTATCACTCGATGTAATAGAGCTATTTCAACCGTTCCTGAAGGACTCCAAGATCACCTGCGAGGTGCGATTCGATGAGGGTCGGCCGAGGGTGTGGGGGAGCGTGGCTGCACTTGAATCCATCCTGAGCAACCTAATCACAAATGCGGTCAACGCGTTTACCCAGCAGCAGCAAGCTCAACTGGAGCGCACGATACTGGTTGCGACACAAGTGAGCAAAGATTCGCTGCTCATCTCCGTCAAGGACAGCGGCCCAGGGATCCTAGAACTTCCTGTTGATGAAATCTGGATCCCGGGTCGTACGAGTATACCCGGAGGCACAGGGCTGGGACTGACGATAGTCAAGGATGCTGTTACCGATCTTGGTGGAGATGTTCACGCTATAGCCAATGGAGAGTTGGGGGGTGCCGAGATAGTTGTCACCTTGCCTTTAATGGGAGTTGAGGGATGAATCGAAACCATAAAAGAGTTGCCCTCGTTGATGATGATCCTACCGCAGCTGCGGCGTTGAGTGTCCTCCTAGAAGATGCTGGGTACGAGGCCATAGGGATAGAGGACCCGCTTGAAAGCATTGATAAAGCCGTTACTCGAATCACAGGGGTAGCTAGCGCAGCTATCTGTGATCACCGGTTGAGTCCTCGAGGCCTTGCATCCTTTAGCGGGGCAGAACTTGTCGCCCAGCTGTATTCGACGGCATTTCCGGCTGTGTTGATTAGCCAATACTTTAAGGTCGACCAGAACGCGTCGATTCGAAAGTACAGGAGCAGGATCCCGATTCTGCTTGCTCGGGACGAAGTTGGGCCAGACCAACTTGCTGATGCTATCAGGATTTGCTCAGACGAGATCGATGGCCGGCGTTTGCCAAATCGAAGAGGCTGGCGGACCCTCGTCCGCGTGGTTGCCAAGGATGTTGAGCATGGCGAAGACGTAGTCGATGCCATCATTCCAGGCTGGCGTCCAGCTGAAGCAGTGCGATTTCCGGCCGTACTTCTTGGCCATCACAGGAATGCGCTACCTGAGGGGCGAAGTGACCAGCTTGGACTTCGCTTCTATGCGAGCGTCAACATCGGCGCCGAGGATGCCGGCGACTTATTCCTAGAGGGCTTTGAGCCCGCCATCGAGCCACAGAATGGCAACAGTCTCTCCTAATCTCACAGTCCTAGATGTGGGTCATGGGCAGTGCGTGGTCCTTCAAGATGCCACAGGAACCATCATCTTCGATGCGGGTTCCGGGTCCACATTGTTGGAGTTCCTGCACGACAGCGCGATCACGGAGATTGATGCGGTGGTGATTTCTCATGCGGATGCTGACCACCTATCGGGGCTCCTGTCTCTTCTATCGGCAGCAACAGTGCAGGTTCGCCATGTGTTCTTGAACTCTGACGCCACGAAGGATTCCGACATATGGGAGGATCTTCGGTACGCAGTAGAGGACGCTACCGCGAGGGCGGCAACGAATGTGACTGTCGGAGTGACCACCACCACTAGTGCCCAGGAGTTTACAAGGGGGGACATCGAAATCGAGATACTCTACCCAGCACCTGCTTTGGCCATGGCAGGGGCTGGTGGCTCAGATCTCAAGGGGCGAAAATTGACTTCCAATTCCATGTCCATCGTGGCCCGCGTAAGCTACCAGTCGAAACCAAGAATGCTTCTCACGGGAGACTTGGACGCTGTGGGACTGGAGAACCTGCTTGAGGGCCTACCCTCCATTCGGTCAGATGTATTGGTCTTCCCTCATCACGGTGGGCGCCCATCTCGTGCAGCCCCAGCCGAGTTCGCGAGCACTCTGGGTCGGGCTGTGGAGCCCAAGGTAGTCGTTTTTTCGATAGGCCGGGGCAAGTACCAAACTCCAAGGCCCGAAATCGTAGCGGGGATACGGAGCGCACTACCAGAAGTCACCATTGCTTGTACGCAACTGTCGGCACACTGCTCTGTAAGCGTGCCTTCCACCACGCCAACTCATCTAGCCTTATTTGCTGCAAGAGGTCGCGTCAGTCGCTCATGCTGCGCAGGTTCAATGCGCATGATCCTTAGGCCCAATGCAATCCAGTACGTTCCTCCCCTGCAGGACCACCAGAGTTTCATCACCGCTAACACCACATCTGCCCTGTGCAGACGGATTTGGTAGGGGTGCTGGGTGCAGCATGGCCTTCGCCCTGCGCTAGAGGACAAGGCAACAAAGGGGTGCTAGAGAGGATGACCACGCTGAACATCAGGAGCATTTAGTCAGTCAGCAGAGGCAACCACAAGGATGGGAGCGCTGGGAGGCGGCTCACGACTACAAGAAAGCGGTGAATAGGAACATGACCTTCGACTTCTCAAAGATCAACGTAACCGGCCAACAGGCCAAGCCAACGGATCCGATCGAGATATTCCAAGGGGCTGCCATAACCGATGGCAACATCAACGACCTCTGGCTCGGCCAAGGGGATGCTTTGCGCGGGTGGCACACCAACAGGGACAAAGATGATGTGGCAGTGGTCCTGAATACGGGAGCTGGAAAGACCCTAGTGGGACTGCTCATTGCTCAGTCACTGGTCAATGAGACCATGCGGCAGGTAGTCTACGCGTGCAGTTCCATTCAACTCGTCGAACAGACCGCCGCCAAAGCCCAGGGCTACGGGTTGCCGGCCGCCACGTACTTCCGGCAGGGGTTCTCGCAAGGCGACTTGTACCACCGCGCCGAGGCGCCTTGCGTGACCACCTACCAGGCGTTGTTCAACGGATGGAGTCGGTTCAGGTTCGACGACATAGCCGCGGTCATCTTCGACGATGCCCACACTGCCGACCAGATTCTGAGAGACCAGTTTTCGCTTTCGATAACTCGCGGCGAAATGACTGAGACTTTCGACCAGATTCTGGCGTTGTTTCAGCCGTATCACAACTCGGTGGGCCTCGCCTCCAGCTTCGCAGAGGTTATCAATGGTGAGGCTTCTCGCGAGTTTCTCGTCCCCCCGTTCGAGATACAGCGCAATCTGTCAGAATTACGCAGGCTGCTTGTTGAGGCCGGTCTTGGCAAACGCAGAAGCACGATGTTCGAATGGGAGCACATTCGAGACCACGAAGACCTGTGCTGTCTCTTGATCTCCAATACGGAGGTAACGCTTACACCCCCGGTCGCGCCCGTCTTCTCGCTGCCGTATTTCAGGAACGGAGTTAGGCGCATCTATCTTTCGGCAACGTTGAGTGCTCCTGACAGCTTTGTCAGAGCCTTTGGCCGGCAGCCCGACGAGATAATATCTCCCTCCACCACTGCGGGCGAATGCGAGCGGATGATACTGATTCCGCGTGCCGTTGAGGGAGTGGATGATGACCTGGCTTCCGCCAAAGAGGTCATCGCGGACCACAAGGCATTGATATTAGTCCCCAGCTATTACAGAAGTGAGAAGTGGGCTGATATTGCTGTGCCTCCACCCAGGGAAAGTGTCTCCGAGGCTATAGGTTCCTTTAGGGAGGCCAAACCACCTGCGAAGCTGACACTCGCTGCCAGGTATGATGGGCTCGACCTGCCGGGCGACACCTGCCGCATGATGGTGCTGGACGAACTCCCGCAAGGCGCGGGTCCTTTGGAACGGTTCCAATGGGAACGGCTCAATATGCAGAACAGCTTTCGCAGCCTGCTGGCGTCGCGCATTGTGCAGAGCTTCGGGCGCATCTCAAGAGGCATGAGTGACCATGGAGTCGTGCTGATCACGGGCAGGGGACTGGTGGAATGGCTTCTCGTTCCCCGCAACCGGGCCTTGTTGCCGCGCTTTCTACAAAAGCAGATGGAGATTGGGGAACAGCTATCCAAAGGAGCGTCAGGCACCGGCAACCTAAAGTCCATCGCCTCTGCCTGTTTGGCAAGGGGTCCCGAGTGGGTCCAGGCTTACACCAACAACATGAGAGACTTGCCTTCCGACGGCGCATCGACTGGCCAGGACAAAGCTCTCGATATCGCACTGGCCGAGGCTCGCTTCGGAAAGGCTCTTTGGGATAGGGACTATGAGGGCGCGGCTGCTGCTCTGAACGATGTCCTTGAAGAAGCCTTCGAGTTCAGCCAATTCAGTGGAGCGTGGCTGAGCTTCTGGCTGGGCTACAGCTTGGAAATGAGCGGCGACCATCAGAACGCATCTTACTTCTATCGGAAAGCCTGCGCGAACCAATCAAACATACCCCGGTCCCACTCGGTCACGCCCTGCACAGGCACCTCGGTTCCTGCGCAGGTGACCCGCATCTCGGAGCAGATGCGTATCGGACACTCAGATTCCCTTCTTGTTCAACCGCCCAGGACACTTGTCCAAGACCTCACGCCGCTCAATGGGAATGGATCGTCAGCCCAGGTCGAGGAGGCCATACGGTGTCTCGGCCAGTACCTCGGCCTGAGGTCCACAAGGCCGGACAAGGAATATGGGACTGGGCCCGACGTCCTTTGGATGTCGGAAGAGGGGTATGCTGCCTGTATCGAGGTAAAGACCGACAAGCAAAGCTCTTCATCCTACCGCAAAGAGGACGTTGGGCAGTTGCACAATCACAATCAGTGGGTCAAGGACAACCATGAGGTCTCGCAGATCGTTCCGACGTTCGTAGGGCCCTTACTGCCGCCCTCCAAGGAGGCAAGCCCGTCGCCAGACATGAAGATCATAGAGTTGCAGCAGTTCCACGAGCTCAGCCAGCGGCTGATAGCTGCATTGCAAGACGTAGCTCAACGTGCATTGCCGTTGAGTCTCGAACACGAACTAAGTGAAGCGATGAAGAGCCGGAACTTGTTGTACCCTAAGGTATTCGCCAGCTTGGATGGGAGCTCCCTGGAGGATATCCCCGGACCGAGTTGATTTAGTTAGTCGGCTTCCTGAGGATTCTCTGTGAGACGGTTTTCGAAGATTGTGGTATCTACCATAAACCGCATCCGACGCAATCTGCACCAGCGACGGCAGAAAGCACTACAACCGCGTGGAGTTCACGGTAGGCGGACCATAGGCAGCGGGCAAACAACCGACAGACCCACACCAACATCCCCGGACCTAATGTGCTCCCTACCCCAAGATCGCTGGCGGTTCGGTAGTGGAAGAAAACCGATCCCTGCCAGCCCCGGTGCTTCTCAAGGCACGAGGGGTCGATCGGGTGTTGTGAACTGTATTGCCAATAGACAAAGAACCGGTTTCCATGCCCAGACAGCGCAGGAACTACAGCAGAAGGACATATCAATTTCGCGAAGACTTCCCGGAGCGCCTGAGGCGTTTCCAGGAGAGGTCCGGCCTGTCCTGGTCGGAGACCGCCCGGTGCCTGGGGACCTATCGCCACACCGTATGGCGGTGGGCAAATGGGAGGGCCCGGCCCAACTACCAGCACCGCAAGGCGCTGGTGGAACTGGCGGACGGTATGGGACTCGGCCACCTGTTCACCGGATGAAGCGGCCCGCGACCGCAGGTCTCACAAACGCAAAATAGGTCGCATACATTGACGAACGCGCTGTTGCCCGGCTCTGAACGCTTATGGGGCGGTCTCCCTCAGGAGCGTGTCGGCAAGGTTGCGAAACTCCTCCGCGTCTTCCGCGGCTCCGTCCAACTCTAGGTCCCGAGCCAGTTTCTCGGCGAACGGGACGGCCAGAGATTTGCAGCCCTCGCAGACCGTCCCCACCGGCGCGCATCCCATACGACACTCCAGGTAGTAGACGGCCCCAATTCGCTCCTCGGTTGAGGCATGGGCCCCGCACAGAGCCCTCTCCTCCCTCGAATCATCGTCAAACAGGTGTTGTTCCTTCAACTCGCTCCTCCTTTCTACTTCTCGATTGGACACTTGGTCACCGTAGTCTCGGAGTCTCATCTGCCTTCCCTCCCTTCCGAAATGCAAAAGGCCCGCACACATGGGCGTGCAACGGGCCTAAAACGCGAAAAAGCCCATATACATGGAAGGTGGAGGGAGAGCACCGAATTCAGGTGCTCTCCCTCCGTTGGATCGACTGCTAGAACAGCCTCAGCGTCTGCTGCGCCTGGTTTGCCTCCGCCGTGGCGCCGGCGTCCTGTGCCGCCGCCTGCCCGCGCCGATTCCGGCGTCTGGCCGGGGGTGCGGGTCTGGCGTAGGCCGGGTGCTTTGGAGCGTCCTCCCACCGGGCACGCGCCCTTGCGACCACCGCCGGGACCTCCCGCATCAGCCCCGACTCGCCCAGGTCGTCGAAGGACTCGATGTGCGGGTCCGACGAGGGCTGCCGCACCCCGATGGTGGCCCTGTTTCCCTTGATGGACACGACCACCTTCAGGTCCTCCGACCCGTTCGCCTCGCCCCCAGTGTCCGGCTCCCCGGACTCCGTGGCGCCCTCCTGGCCCTGTGTCGCCTCATCGTCGTCATCGTTGGTCTCAGCAGGACGCTGATCGTCCTGTTCGGTCTCCTCGGATACCGCGGCGGGCGTATTGTCAGCAGCATCGCCGAAGAGACTGTCGTCGGCGCTCCGGGCGTCCGAGCGAGTCGCCTCCGTTCCGGTCTCGTCTGGCATGGTCTTCTCCTTTCCTTATAGAGGTATGTCCGGCTACGCTCTCGTTCGCCGGTCGAATCGACTACGCCGCGCGCCTCGAATTCCTCCTTATCTCGCCCAGCGTCGTCGGCTCCCAGTAGAGGTCGTGCTCCACGGCGGGGACGCCGCCGAAGACGGTCACCTCCGCCAGCTCGTCCAGGCTGAAGTAGCCAAGCTCCGTCTCGAACCCCTCGACGAGGCCGAAGGAGAGGCCGGTCTCCGCCTCCCACTCGGTGACGTACCAGGTCCAGCCGTTATACGGGGAGAAGAGCTTCACCCTGGCGAGGACGGCGTCGGGGTCGTCAGCGCCGTCATTGGCGTAGAGGGGCGGTATCGTGTCGGCAAGCTCCTTCGTCATGAGCTTGTGCCTGCGGAGCCCGCTGTGGTTGTCCTGCCACATGGTCTTGGTGGTTCCGTTTGCGTTAGACATGGTTTCTCCTTCCTTGTTCTCTGAGTGCGTCCACGTGCGCCGATTACTCGACGTAGGTCCCCACTGTTCGCTCCACCGCTTCCGGCGTGACGTAGGTGGGTGTGACCGTTCCCAGGTCCATGTCCAGGTAGAGGGCCATAAATGGGCAGGTTCCCGCCACCATGCGGCGCACCACCTGGAGCACCAGCGACGCCATCATAGACTGGCTAGACGAGTGGACAGCCGATTCAAACGAACCAGCGGATCTGGTTGATGGTGGGGTCCTGGTCGGTCAGGTCGAGGGCCGCCGCGCGCAATCCACGTCCGGCGGCATCCTGCTGGTCTCCACCTCCCAGGGAGTGGTGGGCAGGGACGTGGCCGCCCTCGTCGGCGCGTCCATGCTCAACCTCGTGGACGCCGTGATCCGCGAGCAGGGAAGCCTCCGGCTGGAGCAGCGACGGGGCGCCCTCGTCGTCGTCGACGAGATGCAGTCGATGCCCGGCGTGGACTACGAGTCGATGCTCAGCGAGCTGGGCAAGTTCGGCGCCTCCTTCGTCCTCGCCACCCAGAGCCTCGCCAAGCTGGACGACCTCTCCCGCACCATGCGGGACACCCTCCTCGCCAACGTGGGCTGCCTGGCCGTCTTCCAGGTGGCGGGCAACGACGCCAAGACCCTGGTGTGGGAGCTGGGCAAGGAGCGGGTCACCGAGGACGACATCACCTCGTTGCCCGTCCACCACTGTTACGTCCGCGCCACCGTCGGAACCGAGCGGATGTCCGCCTTCTCGATGATGGTTCGCAAGCCCGAGGACGGAGACCCGGAAAGGGCGGCACGCATCCGCGAGGCCGCGACCGCCTACACGGTCTCCGGCAGGCAGGCGGACTACGCCGACGCCGACGGCCACCGCAAGGTGGGCGACTTCCGCAAGGGCGTGGAGGACATCGAGAACGCCCGGCAGCAGGCAGAGAAGGACGCCGGCCGCAAGCCCGGCAAGAAGCAGCAGACCGCCGGGGGCGGGGCAGGCTCCGATGGAGATGCGGCCGGAGCCGCCGACGAGGCTGAGGAGAAGGCCGACGGGGCGTTCCCCGCCGGCGAGCGCGAGACGGAGGAGGAGCAGCGATGAGACCCGAAGGATGTGAACACGACCTGGTCCGCGCCCTGGCCTCGATGCCCTTCCTCGACCGCCAGGAGATGACCACCGTAACCGGATGGTTCAGGGCCACGGTGTACGAGGCTGTGGAGAGGCTGGGGGCTGAGGGCCTCTGCGCCTCCGTCCTCCACGCCGCCGACCCCCTTCCCCCGGCCCGGAGGTTCCACCTCACCGCCATGGGGCTGGCCAGGCTCGCGGAGGAGGAGGACAGGCCCCTGGAGGCGCTGCTGCGCGAACGTCCCCTCTCGGCCCAGTGGCGGCGCAGCCTGATGGAGCGCTTCGACGTCCTGCCGAGCATGTACCACCTGGCCTCCATCCTCACCGGCGTGGCCTATCCCATACGGTTCCGCTGGTACCGCTCCACGTCCCTGGACGCCGCCGTATACTGCCCGACGGCAGAACCGTCGGGGTCATACGGCAGGGGTTGACCGCCGATAGGTCGGGCTTCGCCAAGCGCCTCTGGCGTCTGCGGGACGGGCCGATGCCCGGGACCGTGCTCGTTCTTATGGCCGACGGCGTGCGTCTCAGGCACGCAAGAAGGCTCCTCTCCACCACCGACGTGCCCGCCCTGTTCGCGCTGGAGAGCGAGGCGGTCGCCGCCGGAGCGGAGGACAGAATATGGGAACCCCCTCAAGGTGGGGGCCATCGTCGACCTGCGCTACGCCCTCGACCGGGCGGAGCCCGGGGGAACCCTCCCGGTGGAGCCGGAGCCCCAGCGGGTCACGGCCCCTGAGGACTTCCCAGAACGGGCGGCCGCGGCGGACATGGCCGACCACCTGCTGCCACTGTTCCTCAAGCCCGCCGAGAAGCGCGCCCTCGACCTTGTCTCGGACTGGCCCTGGATCGACCTCGGGGAGCTGGCCGGGCTCATGGGCGTCTCGCCCCAGAGAGCCTCTCAGCTGGTCATCCCCCTGGATGGGTTCGGCCTGGTAACGCGCCTCCCGGAGGCGGACCGGCGGATGGCCCTTACCGACCGCGGCCTCTCCCTGCTCGCCCGCAGGGACCGCACCTCCGTCGGCGTGGCGAAGAAGCGCTGGAGCGCGTCCATGGAAGACCCGGGAGCCTCCTTCGAGTGGCGCAACGTCGCCGGCAGGCGGGGCCGCCAGCTGCTCAGGAACATCGAGCACACCGCCGCCGTCCACGGCTTCCTGGCAGCCCTGACCGCCCAGGCCCCCTTGCTGGGATGGGAGATCGTCCAGGTGGACCCGCCCAGGAGGGCGTCGCGGCACTTCCGCCACGACGGCCGGATGCGCGCCGTCAATCCCGACGCCTTCGCCGTCATCCAAAAGGACGGCGCCGACTGGGCCTTCTTCCTGGAGTGGGAACGCCGGGCGGTGCGCCCCTCCACCATGTCGGACCACCTGGCCCCCTACCTGCGCTACTACTCGTCCCACAGGCCCCTGGACGACCACGGCACGAGGCCCGCAGTCCTGGTCGTCTTCGACGACGAGATCGCCCAGACCCACTTCCTGCGCGTGGCGCGGGAGGAGATGCGGGCCGAAGGGGTAGCCGTTCCCCTCTGGGTCTCCCACAAGGGGGCCATAGACGCCCTGGGACCCCTGGGCAGGGCGTGGCGCTCCCCAGGGGAGTGGCAGTCGCCCCAAGCCCTGCCGCCCCCGCTGAACCACGAGTAAGCGGGGCTGGCGGGAGCGTGAGGCCCTGTCCGCTTCCCGTCAAAAATTTATAGAGATGACAGGAGAACGAAAGCCATGCGTTCGAGAGACGCCAACCAAATGAAGGGACACCCGAGGCGTGCAGGACGGACCGTCGTCCGGCTGGACGCAGCGGCCCTCTGGCGGCGGCTCAACCTTCTGAACCGCTCCCAGAACTGGCTCGCTAAGGAGACCGGGATCAGCCCCAGCTACCTATCCAAGCTGGTCAACGAGGGGAGAGCGCCCTCGGGTCGCATCCGACGTCGGATGCAACGAGCCCTAGGTGTGGAGAACTTCCACGATCTCTTTGAACAGGAGGTGCCTGATGACGATCAATCCTAACCCCTCGCCCCGCCTAGGCGGGGACCTGGACGTCGCAGGCTGCCTGCTGATCGGCGCTCTGGCCCTCGCCCCGCCTAGGCGGGGACCTGGAACGCCCGAACTACGGCAGCCCTGCTTCCGGGGGACTTCACCGACCGCCTCGAACGCCTCAAGGAGGCCAGCGGTCTCACCTGGGCCGGACTCGCCAAGTCCATCGGCGTCGACCACAAGCAGATGTACAAGTGGCGCAAGGGCGTCGAACCGTCCGGTGGAGCCATGTTCGGCCTCTTCCGGTTCGCGGCCCAGCTGCCCGGAGGACTCGAGATCCTCATGGGCGAACCGGTCCAGTTGAGTTTCTTCAAGGAGTGAGCGGCTCACCGAGCCTGCATGGACGCCGGGTGTCCGTCCACGCCGCCCGCGCCCGGCGTCCAGATCACAGACCCGCAACGAAAGGCCAGCGGCCTCAGAGACGTGCCACTGAGACTGCCCAGCATGAAAGACACCACAGGACAGAACGAACAGGACGGTCGTCTGAGACTCGGCGAGGACGGCAGCGACGACTCGCTGGACGCGCTGTTGCCGTCCTACACCTCCAAGCAGCGCAGGACCATCCTGAAGGGGCTGCGCATCCTCGCCAGAACCGCCCTCCGCGCCCACATGGAAAGGCGCTGGCCGGGATCGACGACCCCGCCGGACGGCGTTGACCGGGTAGAGGGAGAGCAGATAAGTGAGTGAGCGACAGGAACTCACGCCGGCAGCCCTCTATGCAAGGGTGTCCAGCGACCGCCAGGACGTGGACCTGTCCGTGGCCGCTCAGCTCCGGGCGCTCAGGGACTACGCACGCGAGAACGGCTACGTCGTCGCCCGCGAGTACGTCGACGAGGCTGAGAGCGGCCGAGTCGCCGACCGGCCCCAGTTCAAGGAGATGATCGACACGGCTTCCAGGACCAACGCCCCGTTCCGGGAGATCCTGGTCTGGAAGTGCTCCCGCTTCACCCGCAAGCGGGAGCACGCCGTCGTCTACAAGTCCATGCTCCGGCGCAAGGGCGTACGGGTCGTCTCCATCACCGAGCCCGCCGACGACACCCCCACCGGCAAGCTGCTGGAGGGCATCATCGAGACCGTGGACGAGTTCTACTCGGAAAACCTCCCCCAGGAGGTCTCCCGGGGGATGCGGGAGGCCGCATCCAGGGGCTTCTGGGTCGGCAGCAGGACGCCCTACGGCTTCAACCGGATCAAGGTGCAGGACGGCCCCAAGGAACGGCCCGTGCTGGAACCCGACCCCCAGGCCGCCCGCGTCGTCCGGCGCATCTTCGACCTCGCCGAGGCCGGCACGGGGATGCTGGACATAGCCCGCACCCTCAACGACGAGGGCATCGCCAGCCCGGCGGCCAAGCTCTGGTCCAAGAACGGGGTCCACTTCATCCTCCGAAACGAGGTCTACACCGGCACGCTGGTCTGGGGCGCCAACGCTAGGACGAAAGCCGAGCCGGTGCGCGTCGAGAAGGCGTTCCCCGCCATCGTCTCCAAAGCCAAGTTCAACCGCGTCAACGCACTGATGCGCTCCCGCGCTCCCAAGAGGATTCATCCCCGGAGACTCGCCAGCACCTACCTGCTCAGCGGACTGCTCAAGTGCAGGCTCTGCGGGAGAGCGTTCAGCGGACAGGACGCCAAGAGCGGGCAGTTCGCCTACTACGTCTGCCAGTCCATCATGAAGCGCGGCAAAGACGCCTGCGAGGCCCCCAGGGTCAATGCCCGGCGGTTGGAGGAGATGGTGCTGGAGAGGATTCGGGCCAACGTCCTCAACGGGGGCATCGACCCCGTCCTGGTCGAGGTCGTGGAGGAGGATATGGACGTCGTGGGGCGTGAGCAGCGCAAGAGGCTCCACACTATCGAGTATGAGATCGAGGACGTGAAGCGGAGGCTAGCCCGCGTCTGGTACGTCATCGAGACGACCGACCGGGACGTGGCCGACGCCGCGGACCGCATCAGGGAGCACCGGGAACGCCGGGAGCGCCTGGAGGACGCCGCGGCCGACGCCAGGGCCATCATTGCCCAGCGCAGGACGGTCCGTGACGACGTGGAGGCCGTCGCCGCCCTTGCCCTGGACATGGGTGAGTTTCTGATGGAGAGCGAGTTGAGCGAGCGCAGGGCCTTCGTCACGACCTTCGTCAAGGAGGTCGCCGTCAGGCCCGGCAGCGTCCTGCTCCGCTACACCATCCCCATGCCCGAGGACAGCCCCATCGCAGGCAGGAGCGCGGAAAACATGCTGATAGACGGAGCGGTCTTGCCTAACAATCAGTAGTGGTGCTTGGCTAGTGAGCATTCGGTGGATCGAAGAATCGGTCAGCCGACCCCCTACAACTTCGAACTCTCCCAGGTTGTCATTGCCTGAGTTTGCTTTACTGAGTGGTTTCGGCCGACTCTACCTGTGCACGGACCGGTCCCAAGCCAAGCCTCATCTGGCCCGATTCAATCATGGACAGTGGATCGTGGAAACGCTTTATGAGTGGGTTCTTGCTGTCAACGCGATAGACTCGACACAGGACGTAGTGTTCCCGCTCCGCCATGGCCCTAGCAACCTCCGACTCCGGCCAGTCAAAGGTGCCGCCCGAACCAGACGTCGACTTCACTTCAATCCACAGCGTCGCCCCGCTCTCCCCTACCGAGCGAATGTCGTGATCTGCCGTCGGGTCGTCACGACTGACCCAAGTGACGATTGACTCTGGTGACCCGTGTCCCGCGGCACGAACCCTCTCAAGTTCCCGCAGGTACACAATCTCCTCACCTCTTTCGCCGAGGAGCCGACCCCACTCTGGACCGCGCGGCGACCAGCCACCACCACCACTTGTTCCACCTACCCCGCTAGTTGATATCTGCGTACCAACAGTGGTGACTTCCTGTGCTGCCACTTCTTCGATCGGCGGTAGTTCCCGACGCACCGACTTTGGGGCGGTGGTGTTGGGTTTGCCAGGTGGAGGAGACGGACTTATCGTGGCTTTGCCTGCGCGACTCACGAGACTCGCAGTCAAGGACTCCCCAAAATGCTCCGCAATTGATTCACCATCCGGCTGCTGGTCTTCGCTCCAGTCTGCCCCTCTCTCCATTTCCCAAGCTTCAAAGGGCAGATTCATTTGCCAAGGTATGCCTCGGTGTGCCAGAAAGTCGGCAATCTCCTCGCTTGAGTTGCACTCAAGCAGCCGATAGATCGCAGAGACGAACATTCTGGCGTTACCAGTTGAGCCAGTTACGGTCTCTGCAAGAGCGTACGACACGGTGTCGCGAAAAGCTGTCCGGGTCTGCGACGAGACGACGTAGAGAGTTGCACCCTTCCAAAGGTGCCGGGCTTGGATCGTCGCGCTAACGTCGCCCAGTTGATATTCGTGCGAAATGGAGTCGACGAAGACCAGCGATTCAATTCTTGGCAGATTGCCGGCTTGTAGTGGGGCTGCGCCAACCCCGAGCCTTTCTGAGGCTTCGCGGTTGACCAGCGCCGAAAGAGCTGATCGGAAAATGCCTGAGTCAAGTTGCCTTCTTGTCTTTGTCGCGCCTATCCTATTCGGCTCCTCCTGGGGATTGCCGATCTGGGTCCGTGAGAGGACTGCTGCATCGCTAAGCCTCTTCACCCCACACGAATCGTAGAAGCGCAGGGCTCCTTGGCCCAGGTCTTCAGCGATTGCCACGGCCGCACCAAGCAGTTCTGTTAACTGTGGGTAATCGTCAACGAACGCGCGACTGGGATCATGGAGGCGTCCGTCTCGACCTAGAACGAAGGGGCGTCCGTTCAGTTTTGTCCCATCGGGAATGCCACTTCGGAGTTCGGCGTACGCACGGAGCAGACGAGACCGGTCTGCATTTGACACGATTCCATCAGTCCCAACGGATTGGCTGATTGAGGCGACCAGCCGTACCCAGTCCTCTGGAGTTGGGCGCGTCCTGCAACCGAGTCTTATCAACGCATTGGCTGCATTCTCCGACCGAGGCCTAGCGACGGGGACAGCATCGGCGAACAGTCCCGCGTGGCTGGAACTCACCAGCGTCTTCGAAGGAGAGACATAGCCTCTAGGAGTCCAGACTATGGCTTCATCAGTGTATGTGGTAATCGATCGACGCTCCCTCCTGATAGCCTCAAGGAGGGCAACGTAGAGCCTGTCGGCCGTGGGATTGTCAGACTGCCGATTCCGATGGATGGTCGCGACGATGTCCGAGGAGCGGGGAAGAGTGTTACATCCCATCTTCTCCTGCAAGACTCTGTTGAGCCCCTCTACGTAGGTGACGGCATCACCGAGCAACTCGAACACGCCGCGCGTTCTGACGTAGAGACCCTGAGGTGACTTCAGGGTGCCGTCCGACTTCGCAGGCAGGCAATCCCCCCCAAACGCCGCCACTGGCCGGGCCTAACAAGGGCATGGTGCCTCAGTAGGGCTGTCTCGAGACTATTCACCAATTCAGGATGCGTGCTGACCCGCTCGGCTAGATTAACTAGGTCTTCGCCGTCCAGTTTGGTGCGAAACGACAGACGGCGGCGGAGTTCGGAGTCCTTGGCATACGACCTGGCGGGAAAGCTGAGGACTTCCGCGAGCGTACGTGCACCCTTGGCTTGGCGAATCGTGATCTTCTGAGGTTCGACCCAATGGCCGTGATGGTCAGTCAAGACGGGCGACCTGCGCAGTAGACTCCGCGTGCCGGCGTCGAAATTACCTCTACGGGCGAGGATGACGTTCATCAGCGCTCGCCGCTCTTCGTCAGTCGCTTGACCCTCCTGCGCCCGCCGAGCGACCGACTTGATCCAAGTGGTCATATCGTACTTCGTCGCGAGGCCTCGAAGGGACCTGAACGCGACCAATTCAGGGTGAAGTCGTTGGCTTGACGGTAGGGGACAAGCCTCCCACGCGTCAGGTGGTACCACGTACAAGGGCTCTGAAAGAGCGTGAAGACTGCCATCAGCTGCCAAGGTCGTAGGCGAGTTGAGCAGGTCCGTCCTATGAACGTTTGAAAGTCGTGTCCTGTCCAAGGCTTGCGCAAACTTGATCTGAGTGGGGAGTTGGCGAATCACTCGGTCGAAGTCAGACAAATGCCAGTCACCCTGGTCCTGGGGACGGGTGACGAGGCGACTGAATCCTTTCCGGCGCACCTCAGCCTGACCAATGAGTCAGGACCGAAGCGTTTTGCACCGCACATGGACGACAACCTGGCTATCCCGTCATTCGTTGCCAGGTCCCCGTCAAGATAGACGCTAGGCTCCAGGAATCCGTCGAATTCCATCTTGTCGGGTTGAGCCAGCGTATCGGCCGTGACGAACGTGACCTTTCTTCTACTTCGACCGCGGCTTGCCCAGGCCTCCTCGTTACGCAGGTAATCCTCTACTGCGCCAGCGTAAGCCTCAGCAAGGTGGTTGCCGGAATCACGCTCTCCCGCCTCCAGGACCAGATAAGCGCCCGCACCGAAGCGCTCGTACCAGTCTGTGATTAGGAGTCTGGTGGTGAGTTCAACCAGCTCTTGAACCAGCCACTCGTTCCATGAGCTGGACGAGGGGGGCACAATGTTGGCTCGGTTGTTGTCCATCTCAAACGGAGCGTTGAGGCTCACAGAGTTTCCGGTTCTGGCCACAGGAGCGCCAAGCGGGTAGTACACCATGCCGGGGGAGCTTGCGTCGGGGCGTCCTCTGAAGAGTCTCAGAGAGACTCCGACCCACATTCTGTTTCGGTTGATCCTGTAATACGAGGGATAGTCCTTCTGCCGATGCAATTCTGGAATCTGAACCCGTGCTTGGTACTCCAGTTCAACGACTCTGTTCCGATGACCGGCGCTTTCCTGGAGGGCCTGCCGACGAATTACCCGAATCCCTCTGGCCGATGTTCGATCCTCGCTAGCGCGCTGGGTCCATGAGACGCCCGGCATGCCATCGGTCTTAAGGATGACTCGGCGGAGGCTCTGGGACCGACTGGGATGGGCGAGCTTGATCAGCGTCTCTGCCAACGAATCGCCAATCTCCCGGGCCCACGCGCTTCGCCTAGTGGGAGTGAAGGGTTCGAGTGCTCCAGCTTTAGTGGGACGGTACGAAACTTCGATGCGAACTCCACGCTGGGGCGAGTCGTCCGTTTCCCTGGGTGGGTAAATGGAACCTCGACGCCAATTGAGGGCAGACCATTTGCCCCCGGAGTACACCCTTATCTCGTCACCGACAGTGAATAGTGACCTGAGTCCGAAGTTTTTAGAACCAATGCTGCTCTTCTTGGCTTCTATGTAGGTGTCCGAGTTGGGAACCCATCCAGTACCCAGCATCACTCGGAGCCGCTCCCATCCGGCTGCATCTATGGGGTCGCCGTTTCCTGTGATGACCAGCCGTTCGCTGCCGAAGTGGACGCCGAGCTCTTGACCTCCGGCGTCGTACTCGTTCTGAACCAACTCACGTAAGACCGCGGTTGGCGTGTGGCTCAGTGCGAACTGCTCCACCACGCTTTCCGCCACATAGTATTGATAGGATAGGTCCTCCGTCGAAGTCACGGCTATATTCATGCTCTTCGGCAAACCTCGGTTATCACTAGTACACCCTTTGGCCTCTCCAAACCTCGTTCACCACTCGGAGCCCGTCGCTCGAGCAATTACCTGTAGTGGGCATCGGGCGTCCACACGATTGGAATGGGAACGTCCCTAAGTCTCTGCGGCCGCACTCATGCTCCTTTAGCTACGCCTCGGAGACCCACAACGGAATCGCATGGCAGCAGGCTGAACGCCAGTACGCGCCGACCTTGCGCTCCTTGACCTCACGCGCATTCTGTCGCTTGTGTACCCCCAGCCGAAGCTTGACTCGAGTCATGGAAGGTGCTCTCCGCCCTCGTTTGGACCCGCTTTCTGGGGAAGCATCAGCTCCGTTCCGCCGGGGACCAACAACGCGAAGCGCATGATGTGCCACACTTCCCCGCCCGTGGGGACCTCGCCTCCTCGCCACTCAGTCACGCGGTCACACCCGACGCCAAGCCGCTCGGCGAACTCCTCCCACGACAGGCCAGCGAGCTCCACGAGCCGCGCCAGCCGCTCGCCGAAGTCCTTCGGCAACAGCTCCGGGTAAGAGACGTCTATCGGGTCATTCGCGTGCATACTTTCGCTATCATCTCCGAGCATCCGCGGTCCGGGGCAAGCGGATTTGGAACTGTCCCTGGTCTTGGGCCTCGGCCACTGCTTCAACCGGCAGGAGGCGACGTGGCCGGCGAAACTTTGCCGGTCCTAGTACAAGATCATGTGGGTGGGAACCAGCCGTTGGGCCTGCGGGTCCACCGCCAGGGCCAACTCCTCCAGCGTGTAGGCTCCCAACAACGGAGGCGCCTCGTTCTCACCGAAGGCCACGGTCGTCGTCACACTATCGCCGTTGGTCGTTGCGCGGGCCTCCCCGTAGGCCATCTCGACCCGCCGTCCGTCCGCCAACAGGAACCCCCGCTTGCCCGTAGCTTCGATGCCCAACTCCCCCAGAAGACGGGAGCGGAGCGTGGTGAATGATGCGCCGGTGTCCACCGTCGCCTCCATATCCTTAGCCTGTTGGTCGTCCATGCTGGATATCCGTACCGGCCACTTGAAAGTCCCCACGAGGAAGCCCCCTATAGCAAGGTCCGTGACCCTCATTTTACCCGATGTACAGGCCCTCTCACAGACGCAAGCGACCATTTCAATTGTGCGCACAACTGCGCAAAGGTATTGACTTGTGAGGCGAAGTGAGCTACCAATAACAACGAAAGGTGCAGATATGAACCGCAAGCGTGTGAAAATCAGCGTTCTTCTGGACTCTGAGGAGTTCGACAGATTCGACGCCTACTGCCAAGAAAGGGGCTTCAAGAAGAGCACATTGATAGCTCGGCTAATCCGGGACCATCTCGACGAGAGTGCCCCTGACGCGCAAGTCAAGCCGGTAACAGCCCGAGAGAGTACCTTGACACCAAGCATCTCTCTCAGTAAGGGTGCATAGCGTGCTAGAACAACGTCGTACAACTGACTTGACCTTTACAATGGCCAGGCTGGGGGGCTGCTGATGCCTTCCAGGCAGGTCCTACTAATTGAACCCGGCTACCCAAACAAGTACCCCCCATTGGGCTTGATGAAACTCTCCGCCTACCACGGACCACTTGGCCGAGGCGACCACGTCAAGTTCATTAAGGGCGAAGACCAAGAGGTGTTGAACCAAGCTTGGGACCGAGTCTATGTGACCACCCTCTTCACCTTCGAGTGGAATCGGACCGCCTCGGCAATAGACTTCGCCATACGGGCTGCAGGAGGTCAGGCTGAGCGCGTGTTTGTGGGAGGCATCGCGGTTTCGCTCATGCTTGACGCATTCCTGAATGAACCCCGCTGGGCTGGCGTACGCTTCGTAAGGGGCCTGCTCGACGGTCCTCCCGCAGCGTCTCTTGCTTTGTCGGCCGACGACTACGATTTTGGCGCTGACGACTTGACCGGCACTCCAATCGAGGAAATGGTGCCCGACTATGGAATCCTCGATCACATCGACTACAGATACCCAGTACATGATGCATATTTCGGATACGCCTCGCGTGGATGCATTAGAAGCTGCTCATTCTGCGGGGTTCCGAAATTGGAGGGCGCCCAACGTGAGATGCCACCCCTTTTCAATCTGGTTGAAGAAGTCAGCAAACGGCACGGGGAGAAGAAGGACCTCGTGCTCATGGACAACAACATCACAGCGTCGGCTAGATTCAAGGAGGTGATTGCCGAGATTCGCGACCTGGGCTTCACGCCAGGCGCGAAGCTGACACGCGACGGCAACAGGCCGGTTAGGCGCCGGGTGGACTTCAATCAAGGGGTGGACGCACGAATTCTCGCCAAGTCAGAAATGTTCCTGCGCGAGATGGCCACCATCTGCATCAGTCCCCTTCGAATCGCCTTCGACCATATTGGCGTCAGGAAGGTCTATGAGCGGTCGATACGCATGGCGGCTGACAATCAGATCACTTCGCTGTCGAACTACATGCTGTACAACTTCATGGATACTCCAACGGACCTTTACCAGCGAATGCGTCTCAACATCGACTTGAATGAGGAGTTGGGGATTCGGATCTGGTCCTTTCCGATGCGGTACCAACCCGTGACGTTGAAGGACCGGTCACATGTGGGCAAGAATTGGAACCGATACTACCTCCGTTCGTTCCAGCTCATGCTCCAGGCAACCAAGGGCGTTGTCAGCGGAAGCCCATCCTTCTTTCTGAGGGCCTATGGCGACAATGCAGAAGAATTCGAGAGGTTGCTCAGGTTGCCGCACGCCTTCATATTCCACCGAGAGTACTTTGAAGACGGAGAAGGGAGAGCCCAGAGGGAGGAGTACGACTCGCTTCGTCAGCGCCTTTCAGATTTCCAGGAGAAGGAGTTCGTGCGTCTTCTGGCCAATCCGTCCAACGGGAATGGAATGGGGCCAAGACATTTTCAGGAGCTGGCGAACGACCAAACGGTCGACCGACAACTCCGACAGTTGATGACATTTCACGGACTAGATACCAAGGACGACGCGAAGACGAACGGTCATCAGCTCATCAGGGAAATGGCCGGGCATGGCGCTTACCTTGAGGAGGACGAGGTCGTCGAGGATGCCGGCCTGTTCGACCATGACGAAGCACTTGCAATCAAAGGCACGCAACTGGTTTGAGTACGCATACCACCAATTCCCTCGGCACTCAGGAAACGCCCGCGCTCTCGGGTGCGGGCCTTCTAGGACTTGTGACAACTGGTATGTACCACGACCCGCTATCCATGTATAGGGAATACTTACAGAATGCGGCCGACGCCGTCGCTACCAGAGAGCTACCCGGTCGAGCGAGAGTAATAATCGATGTCGACCGCACTGAACGCCGAATCCGGATTCTAGACAATGGCCCTGGCCTGTCCCGCGAGGAAGCCCTTGACCGACTTTTGCCCATCGGACGCAGTGATAAGACATTGGGGACCGACAGAGGGTTCCGTGGCGTCGGCCGGCTCGTCGGCCTTGCGTTCGCGAAGAGAGTTTCATTTACTACTCGTGCCCATAAGGACCAAGCGGTAACCCGAATCACGTGGCATAGTGACCAGCTTCCCGAGTTGACCTCCACGGGCTCTGAGCTCGAAGAAGCTATTCTCGACTGTGTCGTCGTGGAAACCTTGCCAGGGTCGGACCATCCTGAGCACTTCTTCGAGGTCGAAGTCGGAGATGTAGCGCGTCACTCCACAGGAGTGCTGCTCAATCGTGACGCGGTGCACGACTACGTTGGCGAAGTGTGCCCGGTTCCCATAGATTCAAACTTTCCCTTTGCCGACAGTGTCGAAGGGCTGTTCCATGCAGATGAGGCGCCACTGACGTTGGAAGTGCTGTTAGAAGGCGACCCGGACCCGATTTTGAGACCATACGGGGAGTCGGTCCAACTCTCGGCAAACAGGGATGCCGAATTCACTGAGTTTCAGGTAGTCCGCATACCCAGAGTCGACGAGGCTGGGGATGCGGCCGTTGGTTGGGTCGCGCACTCATCTTACCTGGGCGCGATTCCAAAAGAACAGCGAGTGCGTGGCATCAGGGCCAGAGTGGGGAATATACAGGTTGGCGGCGAGGCGGCGTTCGACCACCTATTTGCAGAGGAGCGGTTCAACCGTTGGTGCGTTGGGGAGATACACATCGTCGACGCACGTATCATTCCCAACGCCAGGCGTGACTATTTTGAACCCGGACCACATCTGCGTAACCTCGAAAACCAACTGACCCCCATTCTGCGCAGCATCGCCACACGGTGCAGGCGAGAATCCACGGCTCGCAACCGCGCTAGGAAGACTCTCTCTGCACTGAGCAACATCGAGGACCTCTATGCCTTAGCAACGTCTGGGTATCTCACTTCGAAAGACGCGGCCGGTTTGGTTCGGCAGGCGTTGCAGGAAGTCCAGGAGATTCGCAAAGGCGTCGGTAGGAGAAACCTCGATAACGGCAATCTTGAGAGGCTCGATAGTGCCGAGGACAAACTAAGCAACTTTTCGGTCGAGACCGAGCCGCAGAGGTTTGGCGACATCCCTCCTGCGGAGGCTGTGGTCTACCAGAAGGTATTCGGGGCCTTGGCGACTCTCGCGCCCTCACCTAGCTACGCGAGAGAATTGATTGAAATGGTGTTTGCTGAAGCGTCCAAGGTGGGACGATATGGCTCGGCCATAGCCCCTAATCAAAGGACCGCGAGTGATACCCAGGACCAGCATCCACTGAATGACACTGGGGCGCCGACGCCAAGCTAGGCGCACTGTTCGGCTAAAGATTTGCTAGGGAGGCAACAGTATGGCTGCAAGAAATGGTCAATTCGAGATGCTTCCAGTCGACACCCTTGTGCTCGACGCGTCCAATCCCCGGGTGGCGCGCTACATTGAGATGTATGATGGACAGGTAACTGATGAACAGATGAGTCTGGCTCTTGGCGCCGCCAACTACGAGCAGGGGGAGAGCACGACCACCTTCCAGAGCTTAAGGGCATCCATCAGAACGCATGGAGGGCTAATCCATCCCATTCTGGTCAACCGAGAAACCGTGAACAAGCTAGTAGTCATCGAGGGGAATACGCGTGCATTGATCTACCGCCAGTTCAAGCGGGACGATGTCGATGGTAGGTGGGGCGAGATTCCGGCGATCGTCTACGACCAACTCGACAGGAAGGAAATCGATGCCATTCGGCTGCAAGCCCACCTGGTCGGTCCAAGACAGTGGGACCCTTACTCCAAAGCCAAGTACCTCGACTACCTCAGTAACTCGGAGCACTTGACAACCGATCAGATCATCGATTTCTGTGGCGGTCAGAGGACCGAGGTGCACCGATTCATCGACGCCTACAACGACATGGAGGACCATTACCGGCCACTCCTAGCGAGTGACGACCAGTTTGACCCGACCCGGTTCAGCGCCTTTCTTGAAATGCAAGCTCCAAGGGTCCAAGAAGCTCTCGTAACCTCCGGCCACACGAAGACAGACTTCGCCAGGTGGGTGAAAGACCAGATTCTGTATCCAAGCGACCGTGTCAGAAAGCTCCCGGCAATCCTCACCAATTCACAGGCCCGAGGCGTGTTCTTGACGCACGGAGCACGGGAAGCTGAGAAGGTCCTGGACAGCCCTTCTACGGTAGAGGCCCTGGAAGAAGCCACATTGGTCCAACTGGCCGACGCGCTATCGAACAGAATAGCCAAGATGGGCTACACAGACTTCCTTCGCCTCCGCGAAGATCTCAATACTCCCAAGAATCACGCTCTAACCGAGGCCAGGGACCGGTTGGTCGAACTCTGTAGGCTTATCGCCTCGCCCTCCACTACGAATGCCTGAATCACAAGAACACTCGAACTTGGTTGCCATACTTCACAGCTATATCTCCGATAGATTCTGTGAGGGACGGGGAGAACGTGTTCTCACCGACTCCGTAGGCCGTCGGTCTCTGAATCGGCCACCTCCCATTGACGGGTACGTCCCTGACGCCTATACCATGCTCGGCGAACAGGGACGAGTGGTCATTGGGGAAGCCAAGAGCATGGGGGACCTGGAGAACTCGCACACGGAGGCTCAAGTGACAGCCTTCCTAAGAAGATGCGGAATGGCAGAGGGCTCGGCCTTCGTCCTGGCGGTGCCATGGCCCATTGAGCGACTCGCCCGGTCATTACTCACTCACTTTCGCATTAGAGAGGAATTGACTGAAGTTGAAACCGTCGTACTGTCAGAAATGAACTGGCGGGGTGCTACAACCACATCAGGGGGGTCGACTGATTGCAGAAGCTGACGCTAAAGAGGGAGCCGGACCTTACCCTGAAACACGAGGCGTTCGCATACCAGTTGGAGGCTGTCGATGCCGTCAAGGACCTCGAGTATGCTGCCATATTCCATGAGCAGGGATTGGGCAAGACGAAGGTTGCGATAGACCTCCTTGTCTACTGGCTGTCTCAACGGCTCTTGGATACCGCCTTGATTGTTGTCAAGAAGGGGCTCCTTCACAACTGGCAGAAGGAACTTGCTTCTCACTCCCAACTCATTCCTCGGGTCCTGACCACTAGCCGCGGGGGCAACTTCTTCGTCTTCAACAGTCCCGCCCGCGTCATGCTCGCTCACTACGAGGCCGTGAGGGCCGAAGAGGAACGAATGCACCTGTTTCTAAGGACCAGGAATGTGGGAGTGATTCTCGACGAGTCAACCAAGATCAAGAACCCCGATGCTGCTCTCACCCAGGTGTTCCTCGGTCTCGCGCCTATGTTTACCAAGCGAGTGATCATGTCAGGAACCCCGGTTTCCAATCGCCCGCACGACATCTGGTCGCAGATCAAGTTCCTCGACCACGGCGCGTCGCTTGGCGATGACTTTGGGGAATTCAAGCGCTCTGTGGCCCTTTCCAACGACCTGGCCGGAGTAGACCGCAGGCAAGCGGCCTTGGAGGTTCAGTTACAGCGCATATTCCACTCAATATCGGCCTTTGCCGTGAGGGAGACTAAGGAAAGTGCCGAGATTAGCTTGCCCGAGAAAGTCATTCACCCCGTGGTGACCGAATGGGAACCTCGGCAGCAAGAGATGTACCGACAGGTAAGGGAGTCCCTTCGGGCAATCATCTTCCAGGACGGGCGGCTCGTGGCCGACGAGTCGGACGTGGTGTTGAAGCGTCTGCTCAGGCTAGTACAAGTCGCGTCGAACCCCACTCTGATAGACCCGAGCTACCAGGTCGAGCCCGGGAAGCTGGAGACTCTAATTGAGTTGGTCTCCTCGATAGTCAAGAGTGGAGAGAAGTGCATAGTTTGGACGTCGTTCGTTGAGAACGTCCAGTGGCTATCAAGAGTACTGCGCCGGCACAACCCTCAGCAGGTCCACGGGATGCTGAGCACAAGGGAGCAGACCGATGCTATCCAGACTTTCCTTGATGAGCCAAGTGCCAAGGTGTTCATTGCCACTCCAGGCTCCGCCAAGGAAGGCCTGACACTGACCGTGGCGAACCACGTTATCTTCTACGACCGGCTGTTCAGCTTGGACGACTATCTACAGGCTCAGGACAGAATCCACCGAATATCCCAGGACAGGGTCTGCCATGTCCACAACCTGATTATGCGCGACTCGATTGACGAATGGGTCGAGGCGTTGCTTCACTCGAAGCGGGTAGCAGCGCAGCTCGCACAGGGTGACATCGACAGGGAGACCTATCAGAAGGAGATGTCCTACGAATTCGGAGACATCCTGAGGGCCATATTGAATGCATAGACCAGTTGGAGACACAGATGATGGCTGAGGATGTGTGGGTCAACGACTCCCTTACACTCGGAGGCGAGGAGGTACCTGTCAAGAACGGTTACCTTCCGGTCATTGATCTGAGTTTCTATTCCGATAACCCAAGGATTTACTCGTTCATACAGAGGCAGCATGATGTGCCGTCTCAAGAAGAGATCCACCACCGGCTAAACAGGATGGACCACGTCAAGCAACTCATCCAATCAATAAGGGCAAACGGTGGCCTTACAGACCCGATGTTGGTAAGGGATGGTGACCTTGTAGTACTGGAGGGGAACAGCAGATTAGCCGCATGTCGCGAACTCGCCAGGTTAGATGCCGTTAGGTGGGGCAAAGCCAAAGTTCGGCTGTTGCCTGCCGACATAAGCGAGAAGCTTGTGTTTGCGCTGCTCGGCGAGTACCACATCATCGGAAGGAAGGACTGGGCCCCATACGAGCAAGCAGGTTACTTATATCGTCGTAATGTCATGCATGGCGTCAGCATTCAAGCAATGTCTGAAGAAATGGGTCTTTCAAGTCGACTGGTGAATCACCTCGTTAGCACATACCAATTCATGGTCGACCACGACGAGAACGACGTAAACAGGTGGAGCTATTACGACGAGTACTTGAAGTCAAACGCCGTAAAGAAGGCTCGACAGATGAACCCAGGCTTGGATGAAGTCGTCGTCGAGAAGATCAAGAGCGACGAGATTGAAACGGCAAGAGACGTCAGAGATAAACTGGTCAAAGTCCTTGACGTGACCAAAGCAGGTCCTCAGCCAATCAAGATACTGATGTCCGGGGAAGGGAGTTTTGAACGAGCATTCGAAAGCGCCAGAGACCGCGGAGTCGACAACATGTGGCTCAACCGTTTCAAGCGATTCCGAGAAGGACTTCTGGACAAGGACCTGATTCCTGATATGAAACACATGGATTCAGAACAGCGCAAGAAATGCCTCTTTGAGCTTCGCAAAATCCGAGAAGCAGTTGATCGAATCGAAAGGCAGAGCGGAGGATGATTCGCGCTGACAGTGCTTGCCAAAGGGCACTATACGATTTGCTCGATCTGTCCTTCATCCAGGAAGTCCAATGTCGCTCTCAGGCTTGAATTAGTCTGACCGGGCGGTTGTGAAGATAGTAACTCAAACCAGGGCTCAGCATGGTCATCCCTTACTCGGAGTAGTGGTGACCTCAGTAAGGGTAACACTGGCTGAGACCCTGACAACAATCCGGCTGGCGTCACCTCATATGCAAAGTGAAGCATAGGGGTGTTGTTGGCCCCGCGATACAGCATGGTGGGCTTGGGGTAAACCCGTACGTCCGAATTGGACGCTGCCACAGCAAGGATGTAGCTCAACGTGCCATGAACAAGCCTCGCTGCCTGCTCCCTTGTACTGACTGTTTCGTCTAGAAGGAAGTCAATAGCCTTTTGAGTCTCGTCGTCTGACTCTTCCTTTGACGCAGAAAGAAACTGCCGCATCTGTTCTCTATCATTAGGCCCGAATAGCCGTGACTCGACTGTGAGCATTAGAAGCCACGGCTGCCATCCATCCTGGCGGTCGGGTGCAAACAGCCTTCTGAGAGCATTTGCTCTGTTCCGAACTTCAGCGCCACCGCGTTCATATGGCAGAAATTTCCCAAAATAGTCCAAGTAGATAACATCAAAATCCCAAATGTACCCAGCTCCCGGACGGTTGGTAGTTGAAACGAACTCCGTGGGTGGTATACCACTCCTGTTTCTCAGAATCACCTTGTCTACATCGCCAAGGTGAGCTCTATGTCTTATGCTACCAAATTGTGTTCTTAGTACATGCTTGACCGTCTGGAATCTCTCCCGGGAGAATTCCACGGCTGCTACGTAGTCGCAAAGGCTACCCCAGCTCTGCAAGTCCAGAGCATCCTCGCCGGGCAACCCAAAATATCGTAACTTCCCTTCTTTCCTTCGAGCAACTGCCTCGACTAAAGGCAGATCAAACTTATCCCTCACAAGATCCTTGTCGTCACTCGAGTAGTAAAGCGTCATCCCATGACCATATCTTCCTGCCATTGCCTTCCACTAGTTCCCCATTTCCTCGGCGACTCCTTCGGCAACGGCTCGCAGCACAGTCTCAAACGCCTCTCCTCTTCCACCTAGACCTACTACCAAGCCGCGGTCAATAGCTCTGACTAGGCGCTCCTCACGCTCTCCTTCCAGGGAAACTCCTCGTTGAGCTAGAGCCTCCTCTAGCGAGACAGGTGCAAGAGGAGACCATCCTATTGAAGCCCGCAACTCCCTTCTTGCGGACTCTACCTCAACACCTAGTTCCATGCCCGACGCCTTCAGCTCGTCAAGAATTCCTATCGCCCGTGGAACTGACCTGGTATTGACCAGTGGCTTCAATAACGTCGCTGCCTCGGCAAAGCGAGGATCAGATGTCTTCTCCGCCATCTGCAACGTAGCACTGAGGGCATTGTTTAGGAAACCTACTTGCGGAGGAGGCTGCGTCGCTTCCCGCTTGGGCTTCTGGGTTCGCCGCTGCGCATCTCTTGCCAGTCCCCCTAGTTCACTAATGGACCCACGCAACCTTTTGATGACCTCATCCAACGCGTCTTGCTGGACTTGGTCGAGTTGCACGCGAGGCCTGCCACGGGGCTTTCGCAAATGCCGTTCAATCTCCTGAAACACATTCTCTAGTTCTTTTCGATAGTTCTCGCTATTTCGGTATATTTCGTACGCATTCACGTTTGGTGCATTCTTCTGTTCATTCAGACGGTCTATCGCGACATCTATGCCTTCGAGCAGTCGCGCTGCCCTTGTCTTCGCCTGCATTACCCGCGCTTTTCGGCTGAGCGGGTAGAAGAAGTCTTCCGCCTGTTTTATGAAAAGCTGCCTAGCAGGGTTCGATTCCAAGTCATTCCGGGCTGCATTGGGGTACAACTGGTCAGTCGCTAGAATGTGAACTTCTCCCGTGTAGTGGTGGTACAATGTTCCTCCACCGACAGCTGGCCACAGTCCTTTCAACGCTAGGCGGTCTCCCAAAGTGAAGCCCTTCACTTTCAAAAGAAATCCACTCATAGATAAACCGTTCTGGACGGCAAGTTGCCTGCCAGTAGTGGAGAGTGTGTACCAAACGAAGGCCAATGCGGTGCCATCTGGCGCCTTTATCCAGTCGGATTCGGCATCATAAACGCCTTGAGCAACTAATGGCTCGATATCAAACTCACTCTCATCGGCGACCTGAAGGGAGATTCGAACTGGATTCAGTCCTACATGTTCTGCTAACCAATCGTTGACAGTTCGACCGTAGCCTTCCTCTGTTGAGAAGGCTACGGGGATCGTGTTCAGAAGATAATCGTTGACTTCTGCGGCATTGTTTAGTTGGGCTCTATATTCTTCACCTATGCCGTCAATCTCGACGACGGTGAAGTGATCGTCAACATTACCTCGGTAGGGTTCAGTGAATAATTCGGTGTACTGATACATGAGGTCTGGCAGTCCGATTCCTTGGCGAGTGTCAGAGGCCTTGTCTGCTTCAAGCAAACGGCGCATTTCACCAAACTGGAATCTCCAGCCTACCAAGTTTGGCATCCCTTCTTGGTGGCTTGTGATCGACATCTCTTCGCATATACCAAATGCAGAATATATTCCGATGCCACGATAACCCACCATGTCCTGGGGACTCTTGTTAGACATTCCGAATCTGCGAGCTGCTCGCATCCCCTCGTCATCCATCCCGGTTCCGTCGTCTCTGATAACTACCTGAGCTCCGTCCACCGTAATCAAGATGTGTTTGGCTCCAGCATCGACGCCATTCTGCACGTACTCCCTGAGCGCGTCTTTAGCATCTGAATACAGGCCGCGGGACAGAATATCTAGTAGCTCGCCACCTACTTCCCAACTCTCAAGTTGGACGGTTCGTGTTTCGCGCTGATTCTGCGTCATTGGATGATGTCCCACTTATGGATCTTGAGGTGACCCCGACCGAATGTCCTATTTGCAACAATGGCTGGGAGAGAAGTTTACGATGTTGTTGACGCTCTCCCCGTCAATCATTCCTCAGAACGTTTATGGACCCATTCTACCCGAATATGATTGCCACTCACAGAGGCCCGGCCCTTGACAACGGCGGCTAGGAACGTTCATGATAAGGGTATGACTGTGTCATACTTGAGGAGGCAAAAAGAGAGAATGCCCACGACCCGAAAGGCCATTACCTTTTCCATGCCGCCGGAAATGGCCGAGCAGGTGCAGCAGGTGCTGAAGGAGGAAGGCCGCAACATGAGCGAGTTCCTCCGCGAGGCCATCCGCCTGTACATGCAGGAGCGGGCGTGGCTGCGGCAAGAGCGCCGCCAACGGGCCGAGGCCCGCCGGAACGATCAGGAGTGAGCAAGGAGGACACACCGATGAACCAGCTGACCGACTACACGCCCGCGGCCCTCTATGCCAGAGTATCCAGCGACCGGCAGGACGTGGACCTTTCCGTTGCCGCCCAGATGCGGGCGCTCAGGGACTATGCACGCAAGAACGGGTACCTCGTCGCCCGCGAGTACGTGGACGAGGCCGAGAGCGGGCGCATCGCCGACAGGCCGGAGTTCCGCAAGATGATCGACGCGGCCACCAAGACCAACGCTCCGTTCAGGGAGATTCTGGTCTGGAAGTTCTCCCGCTTCACACGCAAGCGCGAGCACGCCGTCGCCTTCAAATCCTTGCTCCGGCGCAAGGGCGTTCGAGTCGTCTCCATCACCGAGCAGGCCGACGACACCCCCACCGGCAAGCTGCTTGAGGGAATCATCGAGAGCGTGGACGAGTTCTACAGCGAGAATCTCGCCCAGGAGGTTCTGAGGGGGATGCGGGAGGCCGCCTCTCGGGGCTACTGGATCGGCAGCAGGACGCCCTACGGATACAACAGGGTCATGGTGCAGGACGGGCCCAAGAAACGCCCCACGCTGGAACTCGACCCGGACACGTCGCCCGTAGTCGAGCGCATCTTCGACATGGCGCAGGCCGGAAAGGGGATGCTGCCCATCGCTGAGACCCTCAACGACGAAGGTCTCGCCAGCCCCGCAGGCAAGCTCTGGTCCAAGAACACCGTCCACTTCATCCTCAAGAACGAGGTCTACACGGGCACGCTGATCTGGGGAGCCCAGGCCAAGGACAAGGCCGAGCCGGTGCGGGTGGAGAGGGCGTTCCCCGCCATCGTCTCCAAATCCCAGTTCCGCCGGGTGAACCGGAAACTGCGCTCCCGCGCCCCCAGGAGGATTCACCCCCGCAGGGTCGGAAGCTCCTACCTGCTCAGCGGACTGGTCAGGTGCAGGACGTGCGACCGGGCGCTCTCCGGCCAGGACTCCAAGAGCGGCCGGTTCTCCTACTACGTCTGCCAGTCGCTGATGAAGCGGGGCAGCGGGGCCTGCGACGCCCCCAGGCTCAACGCCAAGCGCTTCGAGGAGTTGGTCGTCGGCCAGATTCGCTCCAACATCCTGACCGAGGGCAACATCCGCGGTCTGGTGCGGCTGGTGGACGAGGAGATGGACGGCGTGGCCCACGAGCAGCGCCAGAGGCTTCAGACCGCCGAGTCGGAGCTTGCGGAGGTGCGGCGCAGGCTGGACCGACTGTACAACCTGGTTGAGACCACCGACCTCGACATGGCCGACGTAACCCCTCGCATCCGTGATCACAGGGAGCGCCGGGAGCGGCTGGAGGCCACAGCCGAGGAGGCGAAGGTCGTCCTCTCGGAGCGCAGGGTGGTCCTGGACGACGTGGAGACCATCACCGCCTACGCAGAGGACATGAGCGACTTCCTCAAGACCAGCGAGCTCACCGAGTCGAGAGCCTTCATTGAGAGCTTCGTCAAGGAGGTCGTCGTCAGCCCCGGCAACGCCGTCGTCCACTACTCCATCCCCATGCCCGACGACAGCCCCATACCCGGAAGGGACGTCGAGGAGATCGCTCTGCACGGCCCGGTACTGTCTACCGTCAAGAATGGTGGGCCAGCGTGGACTCGAACCACGGACCTCAGTCTTATCAGGACTGCGCTCTAACCGGCTGAGCTACTGGCCCATAGAGAAGGGGAGGATATCTGCCTAGCTCCGAGAGTATATCGACGTCAGGGCTGAAGCGTCAACCGCGGCCTTGACTAGGGCCTTTCCAAAGTCAGGGTGTTAGGACTCAGATAATAGGTCTGAGCACGGTGCGCCAGATGCTTCGGCTTCGCTCAGCATGACAGTGACGGAACCTTGGAAAGGCCCTGGCGTTGACCACGCGTCTTGACACTTTCTCCTCCAAGATGCTACCGTGATGCTACCGTAAAGGGTTTCTGCCAGTACTCACAGAATCGGGGTACGATACCGCTACACTCGCATAGCCGCCCCTAAAATATCTTGGACGGTGCCAGGAGGGGACACCATGGTGGCCGAAGGGAAGGTTGAGCTTAAGAAAGGCCTGAAGGGTGTTTACTTCGACCGCTCGACCATCTCGAAGGTAGACCCCGCTGGCAAGCTCCATTACCGCGGCTACAACATACACGACCTCGCCGACCACTCCACGTTCGAGGAGACCTCCTACCTCCTCCTCTACGGCTCGCTCCCGACCCGACGAGAGCTCGATCAGTTCGACGCCCGGCTCAAGGCTGCTCGCGCCGTCCATCCGTCCGTGATCAACGTGATCGAGAGCGTCAAGTCGTCCCACCCTATGGACGTGCTGCGTACCGCCGTTTCGGCCGCGGGCGCCCAAGCCGTAAACCTCGACGATTACTCTGCGGAGAGCACCATTGATAAGGGGACATTCTTGACCTCACAGGTGGCCACGATGGTCGCCGCTCACAGGCGAATCAGAGAAGGCAAGCCCCCTGTGACTCCCAGGGACGATCTGAGCCACGCGGCGAACTTCCTGTACATGCTGTTCGACCGAGACCCCGACCCGGGGGACGCGAAACTCATCGACAAGGATCTCATCCTGCACGCTGAGCACGGAGTCAACGCCTCCACCTTCGGCGCCCGAGTCGCTGCGGCTACTGGCGCGGACTACTACGCCGCCATCACGGCTGCCATCGCCGTCCTCAAGGGGCCGAAGCACGGCGGGGCTGCGGAAAACGTCATGACCATGGCCCTAGAGATCGACTCGGAGGAGAACGCCGAAGCATACGTCCGAAGCCGCCGGCAGAGGGGCGAGCGTATCATGGGCTTCGGACACCCGGTCTACCGGGCCGTAGACCCCAGGTCGGTCCATCTCAGGGAGGGCGCCCGACTGCTGGGGGAGAGGCGGGGCCAACCCAAGTGGTTCTCGATAATCCAAGCCCTCACGGAGACCGAGGCCATGAGGGAGCGCGCGCGCTTTGGCGTCCTCCCCAACGTCGACCTATGGTCCGGCGCGGTCTACTATCTCCTTGGCATCTCCGAAGACCTGTTCGTACCGCTATTCGCGCTGGGGCGGCTGCCGGGGTGGACGGCGCACGTGATCGAACAGTTTGACAAGAAGGACATCCTGAGGCCTAGGCTGCTGTACACAGGACCCTTGGACGTCGAATACGTCCCCATAGAAGAGCGTTGATCAGGGCCGGTTGATGCTTCCCATTCGCGACTAGCAACAGGAAGGGGTCGACCATTGGCAGATAGTCAAGACGCCGAGTCGCAATGCCGTCATACTTGGATGATCGAGAGCCCCAACGGGCCAATCAGCGTGGGTGTCTGCACCCAGTGCGGCGAGAGAGGGGAGTTCAGGAACTCCATACCCATCTCAGGTTGGGACCGCAGCGGCTCCAGGGCGCAGCGAGCCAAGCAGGCCCGCCGCTAGCATCACCGAGGCGGCTTGGGGAAGTGCTCGACCGCCCCCCCTTCTTTTCCTTGATCCGAAAGCTGAGGCGTGGAGACAGGGGCTGAACGAGAGGTAAAAGCGCGCATACTCGACAAGGGCCCGATAACCTTTGCCGAGTTCATGAGCATCGCACTGTACCACCCCCGGGGCGGCTACTACTCGGACGGCGC
Organism: uncultured Dehalococcoidia bacterium; assembly: GCA_958296245.1. Taxonomy (GTDB): domain Bacteria; phylum Chloroflexota; class Dehalococcoidia; order Lucifugimonadales. Next base: position 2,281,288 of record OY282458.1, on the reverse strand, counting down.
CGCCCTATCCAACCACCGCGACTTCTACACCAGCCCGGCGGCGCATCCCGCCTTCGGCGCTCTGGTGGCCGTGCAGCTAGCCAGGATGTGGGAGCTTCTCGACTATCCACGCCCGTTCTATGCCGTCGAGCTGGGCGCGGGCAGCGGTATCTTGGCGCGCGGCGTGGTCGACTACGCGGCAGAATCTCTGCGTCCGTTCTCCGAGGCGTTGCGCTACGTGGCTGTGGACCGGTCCCCGCCCGGCGGCCTTTGCGCGCCCCTCAGACGGCTGGTCTCCGACGCCGTGCCCCTGAAGGGAGTGGTGGGGTGCCTGCTCTCCAACGAGCTGGTCGACTCTTTCCCCGTGCACCTGTTCGAGGTGCGCGATGGCCGCGTGCTGGAGGTATTCGTCGAACTGCGGGACGGCGTCCTGCGGGAAACGCTGTCGGAGCCGTCCACGCCCCTGTTGGAAGAGCGTATACGAGAACGGGGCCTGCCGCTGCGCGAAGGCTGCCGAGGTGAGGTCAACCCGCGCGTCGGGCCTTGGATGAAGGAAATCGCGCGCGCCCTGCAAAGGGGCTTCGTCCTCACCATCGACTACGGGTACGACGCCGAAGACCCCCATCCCCACGACCGGATGCAGGGCACCCTCGAGACCTTCTACCGCCACACCAGCGGGGGCAGTCCCTATCAACGTGTCGGCGCGCAGGACGTGACGGCCCACGTGGACTTCACGGCGATGATCTCTGAGGGGAACCTCGCCGGTCTGAGGCCTGTCCTTCTCTCCACCCAGGCCGACTGGCTGGGTGCGATGGGCATGGGAAGAATGATAGCGGACGTGCGTAAACAGGAACTGGACCAGCCGGTCCGGGACGCTAACCTGATGGCGATGCGGGAACTGGTCAAGCCGGACGGCCTAGGGGCGTTCAAGATCCTGATCCAAGAGAAGGACACTGGAGTGGCGAGACCTGAACGGCTCCTACCAACGCCGTCTGAGCGCCGGGCGCCGTTGTTGCGCAGGGAGCACGCCGGCCTCATGAAGAACAAGTACCCCCACGCGGCGTTCCAGACTGACGAACTAACAGGTTACGGCATACCGGGCGTGCAGACCGGCGAAGCCCCCTTGCACGAAGTCTGAGGGCGCCCCCAGGCGCGCCTCATGCCTCCCAATCCCGTACGTCCCCTGATTCTGAAACCCTGATTCAGACAACTGCTTCCCCGCAGCCTGCCGAGCCAGGCTTGACAGCGCCGCAATTGGCTTTACCCTGAACGGGTCTCATTCATGGTAAAGGGAAGCCCGCCCCGTTCGGGCGGCGCGCTTCCTCCTGACAGGGCCAGGAAGGCGAGCACGTGGGTTTCTTGCTCAAATGCCCCAATTGCGGGGAGCGCACCGTCTACGAGTACCGCTCCGGCGGCGAGGAGACGGACCGGCCCCAGCCCGGCGACCCGGCACAGGACTGGACCAGATACTTCTACCTCCGCCGCAACGCCGCGGGCGACCAACGGGAATGGTGGTATCATGCCCTTGGCTGCCGCCGGTGGCTCATTGCGGTCAGGGACACGGTAACCAACCAGGTCAAGGAGACGTACTGGCCGGGGGAGGCCCAAGCATAGATGGCCGCCGGCGACTGTGAAGCCAGGCTGGGTCCGCATCCGACGCAGGCGATCGACCGCTCCAAGCCCATCGCCTTCCGCTTCGAGGGCGAGCCGGTACAAGCCTTCGAGGGAGACACCATAGCCTCGGCCCTGTACGCCGCGGGCGTCCGCATATTCAGCAGGTCGTTCAAGTACCACCGCCCACGCGGGCTGACCTGCGTAGCGGGCCGGTGCTCGAATTGCCTGATGACCGTGGACGGCGTGCCCAACGTTCGCGTCTGCGCGGCGCCGGCTACAGACGGCGTCGTGGTGAGCAGACAGAACGCCTGGCCGTCGCTCGAGCGCGACCTCCTCTCGGTGCTGGACCGGTTCGGCTGGGCCATGCCGGTCGGCTTCTACTACAAGTCGCTATACAGGCCCAGACTGCTCTGGAAGATAGCCAGCCCCATAATAAGGCGAGTCGCCGGCATAGGAGCCGTAGCCGCCGAGGCGCCGTCCGTCGCCCGTTACACCCACCGGAACCTGCACGCAGAGGTGGCCGTGGTGGGCGGAGGCGCCGCCGGAATGTCAGCCGCCCTCGCTGCGTCGGATGCCGGCGTCAGGGTCGTGCTGATAGACGACGAACCGGCCTTGGGCGGAAGCCTCCGCTACGACCTTCGCAGCTACCCGGAGGCCGCCGGGCAACCGGCTGCCCACGGATACGAGACCGCCAACGACCTCGCCGGGGCCGTACAGTCCAGCCCCAACGTCGAGGTGCTGACCGGGGCAACGGCGTTCGGCCTGTACGAGGGGAATCTGCTTGGCATACGTCGAGGCTCAGAGTTCGTCAAGCTGCGCGCCAAGAGCATCGTGGCGGCCACCGGCGCATACGAGCAGCCCCTGCTCTACGACCGCAACGACCTGCCGGGGACCTTCCTCAGCTCTGGCCTGCGGCGGCTGATGCACCTGCACCGGCTCAGGCCGGGCGGCGCGGCGCTGGTTGCGGCAACCAACGATGAGGGTTACCACGCCGCGTTGGACCTCGTCAACTCCGGTGTGCAGGTTGTCGCCCTCGTGGACTCCAGGCCGCGGTTCCCGCACGACCTCGACGCCGCAAAGGAGCTGCAAACGAGGGGCGTCTTGGTACTCCCCTCGCATGGCGTCGTCCGCGCCGAAGGGACCAAGCGGGTGGCGGGCGCCGCAGTATCGCGGCTAACCGAAGGCCGCCCCACCACAGAGGAACGAGAGTTCGACTGCGACCTGATCTGCCTGAGCGGCGGCTTCACTCCCGCAGGCGCCCTGCTCGCTCAAGCAGGCGCCGCGTTCGGGTTTAACGCGGCCCTCGGCGAGAGCGTGCCCGTCAAGCTCCCGCCGGGGGTGTTCGCTGCCGGAAGCGTCACCGGAGCATCCGGCTTGGACGACGCGCTGCGGCAGGGCCGGGAAGCCGGGGCAGCAGCGGCAGAGGGCGGCGCGCTCTCCTTCTTCAGACCGCCGGAAACCGCGCCGGCGAGGGTGGACGCCGCTCCCTTAGCGGAGGCACCCGGCTCCAGAGGCTTCGTCTGTCTTTGCGAGGACATCACGTCCAAGGACGTCGTGACGGCCATCCGGGAAGGCTTCACCGATATACAGACCCTCAAGAGATACAGCACCGTGACGATGGGCCCATGTCAGGGCAAGATGTGCCACAGGGCCTTGGTTTCCCTGTGTGCGCTTGAGATGCGCCAGCCGCCGGACGCCGTGGGCGCAACCACGCAGAGACCGCCCCTCCAGCCGGTGCCGCTGGGCGCTCTTGCCGGCGCCGCGTACCTCCCGATCAAGCGCACCCCCATGGACCGCAGGCACCGCGCGGCGGGTGCGCGGATGGTCGACGTCGGGCCGTGGCAGCGACCGCATAGCTACGGCTCGCCCCGCGATGAGTGCCTCGCCGTAAGAAACCGCGTCGGAATCATAGACGTGAGCACCTTGGGCAAGCTGGACGTGGCCGGCGCGGACGCCCCCGCGTTCCTGGACCGGATGTACACCCATAAGTTTTCCACCCTCAGGCCCGGCCGGACACGCTACGGCATCCTCTGCACCGACAGCGGCAGCATCCTCGACGACGGCACAGTGACCAGACTGAGGGAAGACCGCTATTTCGTTACCACCTCCACGACCAACGTGGACACAGTGGAGGACTGGTTCAGGTGGTGGCTGGCAGGCGCTCGGTGGCGCGTCTACGTAACCAACGTCACGTCGGCCTACGCGTCCATCAACGTCGCAGGACCCAGGGCGAGGGAGACCCTCGCAAAGCTGACGGACGTCGATATATCGCGGCGAGCCTTCAAGTACATGAGGTCTGCTGAAGGAAACGTGGCCGGAGTCCCATGCCTCTTCCTCAGAGTCGGCTTCGTCGGGGAGACCGGCTGGGAGCTCCACGTCCCCGCCCAATACGGTGAGCACGTGTGGGACGCACTGTTGGAGGCCGGGGAGGAGTTCGGCATTGCGAAATTCGGAGTGGAGGCCCAACGAATCCTCCGCCTCGAAAAAAAACACATCATACCGGGGCAGGATACCGACCTCGTCAGCAATCCCCTGGACAGCGGCTCAGCGTGGACCGTGCGGTTCGACAAGGAGGACTTCATCGGCAGGGAGGGCTTGGCGGCGGCCCGCGAGAGAGGAGCGCGAGAACTGCTGGTGGGCTTCGTCATGCAGGAACGCGTTGTGCCCTCCGACGGCAACGCCGTGACCGTAGGGGGATTTCCCGTGGGCCGCGTGACCAGCGCCCGGCTTAGCCCGACGACCGGGCAGGCGTTCGGATTGGCCCGTGTGCCGGCCGAGCTCGCGCAAGAGGGCCAAGAGATTCACATTCACGTGGAAGGCCGCGACCTGCCCGCCGCGGTGCGGCTGGAGCCTCTGTACGACCCCAAAGGCGAGAGGCTCCGCGCGTGACGGACGCCTTGAAGCCGCCGACCGGGCTGAGCCCCATGCACGAGATGCACGCCGCGGCCGGAGCCGCGATGGTCGAACAAGACGGCTGGCTCCGCCCGTCGCATTACACACCGCCCCAGGAGGAGTTCGAGCGCGTGCGGCGGTCCGTTGGAATGTGTGACGTCAGCTCCACAGGTAAGGTCCTCGTGTACGCCGAGGACGCGGACGCCATCCTGGAGACGACCTTCGGACTCAGCGGCGGGATCGGCGTGGGCCGCGCCGCGTGGAGCGCCGACGCCCTGTTGGCGCGCATGACGCGGGACGAGGTCTGGGCGCTGCCCCCTGCCGCGGCCGCCGCGCCGCTCTGCTCGCGCCTGACCAAGGCCCTCGATGGGGCCGCTCACGTGGTGGACGTGACGTCCGGGCTGGCCGGCGCCGCAATCGTCGGCCCCGAAGCCTTCTCGGTGCTTGCAACCGTCACCGAACTGGACGTCTCCCGGACGGGGTTCGCTGACATGGCCTGCGCCCAAACCAGCGTCGCCGGGGTGCGCGCGGCGCTGATCAGAAACGACGAGAACGTGCCCAGACTCGATCTCTACTTTGGGCGCGAGTACGGCGAGCACGTATGGAGCACACTTCTAGAGGCCGGCGCCATCCCCATCGGCTTCAGAGCCCTGCAACTCACGGCGAAGGGATAGAAACCTCGGACTCATACACCGCAGGGCGGAACTGAAGCCCAGCCCTCGACTGAGGGACTCCCTCCAACACGCGCTGACCATCCCCTAATCCTGATTTGGACAACATCCCTAACTGCGCCCAGCGGCGCATGGCAGGCCGCTGAATTACCGGACGTGAAGAGGGGCGAAGCCCTTTAGCCTGGCATCTGAGAGCCCGCCCCCGAGCCTGCCGAATGGGTGTCCCTCCAGATGCCATACCCTCCCCAAACCGGGAAGAGGCTTGAAGGAAGCTGCGGAAGGCCCCTTCCGTGCCCTGCTAGTCCACCACGGTACGTGGGTCTAGGGCATCCCGCAGGCCGTCCCCCGCGAAGTTCACGGCTAGCACCGTGGCCGAGATGGCGACGCCGGGCGGAATCCATATCCACCACCGGTTCTGAAGGGTAAAGAGGCTCTGAGCCGCGGTCATCATGTTGCCCCACGTCGGGGTCGGGATCTGCACGCCTAGGCCCAGGAAGCTCAAGGTCGACTCCGTGATGATCGCGCCCGCCACCGTGATGGTTGCCGCAACCATCGTGTAGCCCAAGATGCTCGGCATGATGTGGACGAAGATGAGCCTGGCGTCCGACGCCCCGATCGCCCGGGCCGCGGTGACGAAGTCCATCTGCTTTATCGACAGCACGATTCCCCTGACCAGGCGCGCCTTTCCTTCCCAGCCCAGGAGCCCTATGACCAGTATAATGTTGTAGAGATTGGGCCCAAGGACGGAGACCAAGAGTATGACGGCGAAGAACGTAGGGAAGGTCATCACGATTTCCGTGAAGCGCATGAGGACGTCGTCCCAACGCCCGCCGAGATAGCCCGACACCATCCCGATCAGAAGCCCGATCACCGAAGATATCAGGGCCGCGATCGTTCCGACGGTCAGCGACACCCTCGCCGCGAACAGTATGCGGGCGAATACGTCCCGCCCCCCTGCGTCCGTCCCAAGGATGTGGTCCAAGCTGGGGGGGTCGTGGACGCGGAGCAGGTCGATTTCGAGATGGTCTTGCCAAGCGACGAGCGGGGCGAAAATGGCCATGAACGCGAACAGGACCAGCACCCCCATCCCCAAGAGCGCCATCCGGTGCCGGGCGAATTTTCGCCATCGAGTATCACGGGAACGCCGTATTGACGCTTCGACTGCTAGGGCGTCCTCTATGGAGTCCTGCCCGCCTGCCGTTGGGCTGCTGCTCGAAGCCACCTTCCGCTCCTCTCTCCACAGTCCCCGAAATGGGACTTCCTTTAGGAGACCTCTACCACCATCTCGACCTCGACGCACACGTCGCCGGGGAGCGCCGACACCCCGACCGCGGACCGAGCATGGCGGCCCGCCTCGCCGAAGACCTCAACCAGCAAGTCCGACGCCCCGTTGGCAACGGATGGCTGCTCCGCGAAGCCGGGGGCGCTATTGACCAAGCACAACACCTTCACGATACGTTTCACCCGGTCCAAGTCGCCGATCTCCGCCTTGACGGTGCCCAACAGGGACAGAGCGGTGGCCTTGGCCGCCCCGTAAGCTTCCTCAACGCTCATGCCGTCCCCAAGGCGGCCTGTGATGAAACTGCCGTCCGGGTTGCGGGGAACGTGTCCGGAGGTGAAGAGCAACCCGGCGTCCTCGACCAACACCGCAGGCACATAGTTGGCGACCGGCGCCGCTTGGCCGGACAGCGCGTATCCCAGCCGCTCTAGCCTTTCTTCCACTCTACCCATGCGCGCCCCCTAAAAACGGACTGCGGGAAAAAACTTCCGCCAATCCTCCTGCCTCCCTTTCACGGACCAGGAAAGGAGAGGGTTGTTCATATCTGATGGAGACACCCTCAGGCCTCTCGTGCATATCCACATATTCCAACAGGGCCGCTAGTCGGTTACTTCGGCGATCATCTCGATCTCGACCGGGATGTTCATGGGAAGCGCGCTCATGCCCACGGCGGACCTCGCGTGGCGGCCTCTCTCGCCTAAGACCTCGACCAGCAGGTCCGAGCATCCGTTAGCCACTGCCGGCGTCTCCGTGAAGCCGGATGCCGCGTTGACCATGGAAAGCAGCTTCACCACGCGCTTCACCCTGCTCAGCTCTCCCAGCTCTTCCTTGAGACGGGCCAGGAGGTTTACGCCGACGAGCCTCGCGGCCTCGTACCCCTGCTCGACGGTCAGGTCTGTGCCCAACTGGCCCCTGGGGGCCTTGCCGTCCGCGTCCTTGGCCGGGCCGCAGCCGGCCAGGAACAGCAGGTTGCCGGTCCGAACCGCCCCTACGTAATTCGCTACGGGTGAACTGGCGTTGGGCAGCGTGATCCCCAACTCTGCTAGCTTGTCTTCAGGCGAACCCATTCGGTGAGCCTCCAGTGAAGTAACCCCGATTCTACAGAATCTTGTGAAATCTGTCACCCAACACTAACTGTTCAGACTTCGTGAGGTCCCTTTCGACGTAACCCTGATAAAGCATACGCCTTTGATCCCTACCCGCCCCTTGGTAACTGAGGGCGCGGCCCCCAGGCCCCCGGCCAGAGGGGGAGGACCACCTTCGTCTCACAGAGTCTGAACAGTTACACCCTGACGAGTCTGGGACAGGTTACACCCTGACATTATCATTGAACATCTACAGCGTCCGCAATCCGCGTTGACTACCGCCGAGTCTCGCTGCTACACTCGCCGGCGCCGCGCAGTTCCGGGCCCAGAGGAGGGGCACTTGACCTCACTCAGAGCGACCAACGCGGCCCGTTACGTGGCCGCCGTCCTGATAGCTTCGATAACCCTGGCTGCCGCCGCCTGCTCGGGCTCCAACGGCGAGCCTGAGCCGTCCCCCGCTTCGCCAACTCAGGAACCCACGGCAACCCCCGCTGCGCCGCCCTCCTCCGACCTCGGGGAGAGCCCGGACGCCCTTGAGATACTCAAGGGTTCGTACGCGCATATGATGCAGGCCTCCTCTTTCCAGACCGTCATCGGCACGGAGATCCGCACAATCGGGCAGGCCCTGAACGTCAGGACCGCTGTGAGCCGCGACGTGGAAGGGTCGCTGAGGCTGCTCACCACGCTGCAGACCCCCCAGGGCCCGCAGAGCACCGAGTTGATCTTCGACCGGGTGAACGCATACGCATACGTTAAAGTCCCCGGCGAGGAGTGGCGGCGCACTACAGTGCAGGCCCTGGCGGAAATAACCGGCCTAGACCTAGAACAGTACGAGGCCGACTTCTTCGCTGATCTGATACCCGCTGAGGATACGCCCTGGGACATCTACGAGGTGGAGTACCTTGGACGGGAGGAGGTGGACGGCGTGGAGGCGCACCACCTCGGCGTTACCGTCGACTTCCAGGCTCTGCTCAGCCGGTTGAGCGAGAGTGAGAACGAACGGCTCCTCGCATCCGCAGGGCTGACAGGCGCCCCCCTCGAGGTGCTGGAAGAGGCGCGAATAGCCGGCGTCGAGGTCTGGATCGACGATGAAGGCGTGCCGAGGAGGTTCGTCTCTCAGTTCTTGGGAGGAAACCAGTTCGTCACAGTCACGATTGAAACCTCGGACGTGGGGGGCGAGGTAGCCATCGCGTTGCCCGCCCAGTTCGAGGAGGGCCTGCCTGAGCCGGAACTGCAGATCCAGGCGCCTCCTCCTCCCGAACACGGCTTTGACCTCGGCGGCATGTTGCTCACTCAGCCGGAGACCGCAGCCGAGTTCCCCGACATGGTCGACTCCGGCAGTGGCGGAAGACTGACCCCCGGCCGCGCGGCCGCCAACACCGTAAACACCGAAGACACGGCGGAAGATCTGGCGGCATGGGGCCGCGTCGACGGCCACCTCTGCTTCTTCGTGGACCAACAGGCGTTCGCCCGGCAGGTCACCGGAAGGCCCGCGGCCGTTTCCTGCTCAGTGGAGCTCTACGAGACCGAGGCCCAAGCCTCCGAGGCCGTCCGGCGCGAAATCGCCGACTACCAGAGGATGGTGGGCCAATCCTTGGACGGGGGCGTGGTGCTGGAGTCCTTCGAGGGAGCAGCCATCCCTAGTGTCGGCGACGGCGCCGCGGCGGGCCGCGCCGTCGCGACGGATCCCGCATCCGAAACGGTCTACCTAGACCTTATCCTTTGGGTGCAGGGCCGAGTCGTCGCAAGCCTTACTTTAATCTCCCTCAGCGACCTCGACCGCAGGGATTCCTTAGACCGCCTCGCGGCAGTGATGGACGGCCGTATGGAGGCAGCCCTGGAACGGCAACGATAAAGAGCAGGGAGGAGGTCTGCCATGAGGGTGAGAATCGCATCGTCTCCCGACTCCTGGGGCGTATGGCGCGCCGACGACCCCCGGCAGCCTCCGTGGAGCCGGTTCTTGGACGAGTCGGCGGCGGCCGGCTACGAGGCCGTCGAGCTGGGGCCGGAAGGTTACCTGCCTACCAATCCGGAGGTCCTGCGCCGCGAGCTTGGCGGCAGGGGGCTGAAGGTCATAGGCGCGAACGCCGTGGGGAAGCTCCACGATCCGGAGGACTGGCCGGAGTTGGAGCAGATCGTCGAGAGGCGGTCGGCTCTCCTGAGAGAGCTGGGCGGGGAGTACGTCGTGCTCATCGGCGAAGGGCACACGGACCCGTTCACCGGGGAGCAAATCTCGGAGAAGACCCTGGATGACGACGGCTGGGCGCGGACGGTGGAAATCTCCCACCGCATGGCCGAGGTCTCCCGGAAGAACGGCGTTCGGCTCACCTACCACCCTCACGCGTCGGCCCACGTCGAGTACGAGGACCAGATCGAGACGTACTTGGAGAAGACCGACCCGGCGTTGGTCTCTCTCTGCCTCGACACGGGCCATCACGCCTACAAAGGCGGCGAGCCGGTGGCCTTCATGCGAAGACATCACGAGCGCATCCCCTACGTGCATCTCAAGAGCGTCGACGCCGAGAAGCTGCGAAGGGTCAACGCGGAGCGCCTCCCGATGGCCAAGGCCACGAGCCTCGGCGTCTTCTGCGAACCCTCCCGGGGCGTCGTGGACTTTGCCGCGCTGCGCCGTCTGATGGAAGAGATCGATTACGACGGCTGGGCCGTGGTCGAACAGGACATGTTCGGCGTATCGTGGGACGTCCCGCTGCCCGTTGCGAAACGCACCCGCCAGTACTTCAAGGACATCGGCCTGGGGTGATGAAGCCGCTGAACGGCTTGGCGGTGCTCGATCTGTGCGTGAACGTGCCCGGGCCTTTCTGCTCGTCGATATTGGGAGACTTGGGGGCGAGAGTGGTCGGTGTAGAGCCTCCCGGGGGCGACCCCCTGCGTCACAGCCCCGGCATGTGGGCCGGCCTGAACCGCGGCAAGGAGAGCGTGGTGCTGGATTTGAAGTCTCCTGAGGGCCGGGACGTCTTGGCCGCGTTGGCGGGGCGCGCGGACGTCGTACTGGAAGGGTGGCGGCCAGGCGTGGCGGAACGGCTCGGCGCCGGCCGCGAGAGGCTGCAAGGGATCAACCCGGCTCTGGTCTACTGCTCGATTTCGGGATTCGGACAGGACGGCCCTTGGCGCGACCGGCCGGCCCACGACCTGAACTACCTCGCCCTGAGCGGCTATCTGGGGGTGCAGGCCGCCATGGACGGGGCGCCTTCGCCCCCGCCCGTCCTCGTGTCGGACCTGGTGTCCGGTCTATACGCGGCTATTGCCGTCCTGGCGGGACTCGCAGGCAGGACGGCCTCAGGCAGAGGCGTCTACATCGACCTGTCGATGACTGAGGCCGCCCTGGCGCTGCTGGGCCCTGAGCTCGGTCGGCTGCGGGACGGCGGCTGCGCGGCGCGCCCTAACGTAACCTCCATCCCTCACTACGGACTCTTCCCGACCGCCGACGGTCGGTGGGTAAGCCTGGGCATAGTTCACGAAGATCACTTCTGGAGGCGTCTATGCGAAGCCGTCGGCCTCGCCGGCCTGGCGGACCTCGCGTTCGAACAGCGGACCCGCTGCGCCGGGCAGATCCGGGATGCGCTGCATAGGACGTTCAGCGGCCGCAGCGCCGCCGAGTGGGAGGACGCCCTGGGCGGCGCCGACGTCCCCTTCGCCGTAGTCGTCAGCTTGGAGGAGGCCTTGGCCTCGCCTCAGATGCGTTGGAGACAGGTGGCCGCCGATTCCGGGGCGGCGCAGCTCCTGAGGCTGCCGGCGCTATTCTCAACGGGCGACGTTTCGCCCCGCCGAGGCGCGCCGGCGCTCGGTGAGCACTCGTCGGCGGTGCTGGCTGAGCTGGGATACGACGGCGGCCAAGTGGGCCGGATGAAGGAGCGGGGCGTTCTGGGCCGGCCGGAAGGGGCTTCCCGCTGATGGGTCAGCAGTATCAGATAGGCAACTACCGCGAGACGTACCGGAACTTCAAGCCGGAGGCGCCGGAGCGCTACAATTGGGCCTACGAGGTGTTCGACCGTTGGGCGCGTGATCCTCGAAAGGTGGCGATGGTCTGGGCCGGCGACGACGGCAGCACCCGCGAGATCACCTTCAGAGAGATGTCCGAGCGGTCTCGCCGGATCGCCAACGCCCTGACGGGGATGGGCGCAAGGCCGGGCGACCGGGTGCTGACGATGCTGCCGCGCGTGGTCGAGTGGTGGGAACTCGTGCTCGGCTGCATGCGGGCGCGGCTGGTCCCCGTGCCGGTAACGACGCTCCTGACTGAGAACGACCTGACCTACCGGATCAACGCCTCGGAGGCGTCCGTAGTAGTCACCGATCCCGAAAACGTCGGGAAGATAGAGGCCGTCCGGCAGGGGTGCCCGAGCATCGAGCACGTGGTGGTGGTGGGCGGCTCCCGCCCTCCGCACCTCGGATACGAAGAGTTGGTCAAGCGGGCGTCCCCCAGTCTGCCCAACCCCAACAATCTGTCGTCCGACCCGCTCATCATCTACTTCACTTCAGGCACCACGGGCCATCCCAAGATGGTCGTCAATACCCATGCCTCCTACCCCATCGCGCACGTCGCGACGGGCAAGTTCTGGTTGGACAACCGGCCCACCGACCTGCACTGGACGCCGGTTGACACAGGCTGGGCTCAGGCGGCGTGGACCTGCTTCTATGCGCCGTGGAATATGGGGGCGGCGCTGTTCGTCTGGGAGGCCCGGGGGCGCTTCGACCCCGAGGGCACGCTGCGGATGTTCGAGAAGTATCCGATCACGACGTTCTTCGGCCCCACCACCGCCTACAGGCTCATGGTGCAACTCGACCTGGGCAGATACCGGCCGGCGGCGCTGCGCCACTGCGTGGGCGCCGGCGAGGCCGTGAACCCCGAGGTTATAGACGCGTGGCGGGAGAGCATGGGACTGCACATATGGGAAGGATACGGTCAGACCGAGACCACCCTGTTGGCGGCCACCTTTCCGGGTATGGAGTATAGGCCCGGCTCTATGGGAGTGGTTGGGCCCGGCTTCGATATGGCCGTCGTCGACGATGACGGCAACGAGTTGCCGGCCGGGGAGGAGGGCGAGATAGCCGTCAGGACCTGCCCGGAGCGCCCGGTCGGCCTATTCAAGGAGTATTGGAAGAACGCGGACGCCAACTCCAAGAGCTTCCGGGGCGGGTGGTACTACACGGGAGACCTCGCGACGCGGGACGAGGACGGTTACTACTGGTTCGTGGGCCGCGCCGACGACGTGATAATCAGCGCCGCGTACCGCATCGGCCCTTTCGAGGTCGAGTCGGCTCTGCTGGAGCACGAGGCGGTGGCCGAGACGGCCGTGGTGGGAAAGGATGATCCGATGCGCGGCCAGATCGTCAAGGCGTTCGTCACGCTGGCGCCGGGTCGGCGGGCGTCTCCGGAAGTAGCCGCGGAGCTTCAGGACCACGTCAAGCGGGTGACTGCTCCCTATAAGTACCCGCGCGAGATCGAGTTCGTGGACAATCTGCCCAAGACTATAAGCGGCAAGATACGCCGCAACGAGTTGCGGGACATCGAAAAGCGCCGCAGCGGGGCCGGATAAGAGGGCGGATTCCTCGGTCAGCCGCCGAGGCCGCGCTCAATCCTCCGGCAAGGGGGTCTGGGGGGCTGTGCCCCCAGTTACCAAGGGGCGGGTGGGGATCAAAGACGTCTGGTTTACCGGGGCTGCGCCAGTCGAAAAGCGCCTCACGAAGTCTGAACAGTTAACGTCCCTCACATTCATTGGGCGTCTTCATTTAGAATGTATACCACGGTCAATCCCCAATTGTTCAGAGTGTCCTAGAATCAAGGCCGCGGGTCGCTCCCGCGTGGTCACAGCGCGTAAAACGAAATGCGGCCGAAAGGGAAGGATTAAATAATCATGTCGTTGAGCTTCAAAGAATCGCCATCCTACTTGGTTACGTCGGAGTCGGTCACGGAAGGGCACCCGGACAAGCTGTGCGACCAGATGTCCGACGCCATCCTGGACGCGTTCCTGCGAATCGACCCCATGTCGCGGGTGGCCTGCGAGGTCTGCGTCACCACCGGCCTCGTCGTGGTCATGGGCGAAATCACGCTGGAGAAGGGTTACGTCGACATCCCGAGCGTCGTGCGCCATACGTTGAAGGAGGCCGGGTATCAGGACTCCTCCTACGGGTTCGACTACCAGTCCTGCGGCGTGGCCGTGTCGGTCCACGAGCAGTCCCCCGACATCGCCCACGGGGTGAACGTGGCTCTCGAGGTCAGGGACGAACAGACCGACTCCGGGCTCCCGCCGTATTCGGTGGGAGCCGGCGACCAGGGGATGATGGTGGGGTTTGCCTGCAACGAGACCGACGAACTCATGCCCCTGCCGATCGCTCTGGCGCACAGGCTGTGCTACAGGATGGCGGAGATCCGCAAAGATGGCGTGCTCCCGTATCTGCGGCCCGACGGCAAAGCGCAGGTGACGGTGGAGTACGCCTTCGGTCAGCCCAGGCGTGTGCATACCGTACTGATGAGCAGTCAGCACAACCCCGAGGTGAGCCGGTCGGTGATAGAACGCGATCTGATCGAGCAGGTGGCGCACGAGGTGATCCCGCGGGATATGATCGACCGGGACACGATCTACCACGTCAACCCATCCGGTCGTTTCGTGATCGGCGGCCCCGTGGGCGACACAGGGCTGACGGGGCGCAAGATACTCGTCGACACCTACGGCGGCATCGCCAGACACGGCGGAGGGGCATTCTCCGGCAAAGACCCAACGAAGGTGGACAGGTCGGCGGCGTATGCCGCCAGATACGTAGCGAAGAACGTCGTAGCGGCCGGACTCGCGGACCGGGTCGAGGTACAAGTATCGTACGGCATAGGTATAGCGCGGCCTATCTCGGTCTCCGTGGAGACGTTCGACTCCAACAATGTCCCCGACGCCAAGATAGTCGAGCTTATCGACAAGCACTTCGACCTGAGGCCGGGCGCCATCATCTTGGACCTGGACTTGAGGCGCCCCATCTACAAGCCGACCGCCGCCTACGGCCACTTCGGGCGGGTCGACGTCGACCTGCCCTGGGAACGGACAGACAAGGCCGCCGTCCTTCGGCAGGAGGGCTTCATGACAGAGGCCGGCAAAGCGGCAGGCTCCTAAAGGGTGTTGGAGGGCGGCATCCATGCCGAAAGGAACCAAACCCCTGGAGGATAGGGTCGCTATCGTAACCGGAGCCGGCCAGGGTAACGGCCGCGCCATTGCGTTGCGTCTGGCCGCCGACGGTGCGATGGTGTTTGGAACAGACCTGCGCTCAGACCTGCTCAACGCTCTCGAAGACGATGGCCGGAGGTCCGCCTTCAAGCTGGCTACGGGCGTCTATGACGCCTCCAACTTGGCCGATGCGGACAGGCTGGTAGCGGGCGTCGTCGAGTCGTACGGGAGGCTCGACGTCATGGTCAACAACGCCGGCGCTATCTGGGCCGCGCCGTTCCCGGACGTCACCGAGGAGACGTGGGACCGCACCATGAATCTTAACCTCAAGGGCCTGTTCTTCCACATGCAGGCCGCGGCGAGGCAGATGATCGAGCAGCGCGGCGGCGTCATAATCAACCTGGCTTCCATAGCCGGAATAGACCCGGGGATCACGCTGTCGCCGCCGTACGCGGCGAGCAAGGCCGCGGTGATCAATCTGACCAAGTCGGCTGCCTTCAGGGTCGCCGAGCACGGGGTTAGGGTGAACGCCGTCGCTCCCGGCATAGTCAACACAGCCTTCAATCAGACACTGGACCGCCTCATAGGCGTCGAGCAAGAGGGGCTGCCCGAAGGCGAGTTCCTGCGCCGGCGCGCGTCCGGCGTCCCCTTGGGGCGTATCTCCGTGCCGGAAGACGTCGCCGGCGTCGTGGCATTTCTGGCCGGCCCCGACGCCGCCTACATAACAGGCGAAACTATCGTGGTCTCAGGCGGCCTTGCGATGAGGTAGCCCCGCCCCTGGCGTTCAGTTAGGGGCTGCTGAAATAACGGAGCGCACGCCTGCGCCCAAGCAGACGGCAAGCCCGCTGCCATCGGCTCATGCCGGAAGATGAGCCTTCGTCAAAGCTCTGGTCAACCGCTGCGCTAGCAGAACTGGTACTCTCTGGTGCCTGCTATGAGGGCGAGAACGTCGGCCACCCTCTGCGGGAGGTCGCCGTTGCTGCCGCCGGAGCCTGCCGCTACAGTGCCCTCCGCCTCCTCTATGAGCTCCTTGCGCGTCTCCTCGGTAACCTCCAGAGGGCCGATGAGGTCCAGGCACCTGTCGACGAGCTCCGCAGCGCTGATAGCCGATCCATTGTCCGACACCCGGCGTATGATGTCGCGGACGCCGGGCAGGTCTACGTTGCTAACGCGGTCTGCAACGAAGTTAACCCTGCTGATCAGAGCGCCGCTGTTGACCCACTCTCTGCCGGTGTGCCACCCTTCGACGGTGGGGGGGTTGAGTACCTCCTGCCCCATGTAGATAGGCTCGTCGGACGCCTCAATCCATCTCGGCTCAGGCTCCAGCATGTCGCCGGTGATCTTGAGGGTATTTATGAACACCTCGACGGGGTTCTTTACCCGCTGATAGGCGGCGTTCTTGAAGAAGTCCGACGTGAGTATCGTGCGAAGCGCCGCCTTCATCTCGAATCCGGATTCGATCAGCGAATCTGCTATGGCCTTGACCGCCTCGGGGTCCTTGGGCGGAGTAGTCGGCCACGCCGGCACCGGGTGCTCGTCTGCGACGAAGAAGTTGTACAGGTGCCTCGAAATGAAGAGCGCCGACGCCGGCTGTCTTACGACGACGTCGATGATGTCCTCGCCGTTGAAGTTGCCGGTATGACCCAGGAAGGTCTTGTCGGTGAAGTCGTGGTCTTCGGCTTTATACAGGAAGCCCCACGGCCACGGACCCCAGGGCACGCCCGGTATCTTGGGCGCCATGGTCCAACCGGTGAAGGCTCTGGAACATTCGTACACGTCCTTTTCGGTGTAGCTTCCGACCCCCAAGGCAAACAGCTCTAGAAGCTCTCTGCCCCAATTCTCATTGGGCGCCCGCTTGTGGTTCTCGTTGTTATCCAGCCAGTAGATCATGGCCGGGTCCTCAGCGAGGCGCATGAGTAGGTTGCGGAAGTTGCCCATGCCGTGCTCCCGGAACATCCCGACCTGGACCAGCATGTCGGTATGGGACTCCACCTTGGCGTTTCCGGTTGCGAAGACGTGATGCCAGAACAGGGCCACCTTCTCCTGGAGGGGCTTCCGGGTGTTGGCCATCCAGTAGAGCCACTTCATCTGGGCATGATTTACGGTGTTGGGCACCTCGATCATCGGGAGATAGCGATAGAGGGTGTCCTCATCTATATCAGGCTGCTGCTCCGGATTCAGCAGGTCTTCTACTACAGAGCCGTACCCTCTCTCGGCCAAGTCCTCTAGCTCGGCCCGCGAGGCGCCGAAGCCGGCCCTGCGCATCAGGTGAGCAATGAGCGCGATGTCGTGGTCGCTGGCTGTCATGGCGCCGCCTCCTGTCGCTAAGTACGAGCATTACGAGCATTATAAGTATTGAGGCATACCGGGGCAACACTCCCCTTGGTCGTAACTGTTCAGACTTCGTGAGGTCCTTTTCGACCCCCCATGTCATTCCGAACGCAGCGCCGGCGGAGTGAGGAATCTAAGGCCTGCTATTGGGGCGGTCCATTCCTAGACGGCCCGACGCGTGTGCCCCCATTGCCGTTGCTCAGGTCAGCGCTCATGGGCAGCCTCTACGATCCACGTCGGCTCGGCAATCCAGATCGGACCCCATATGGGCGAGCCCTGACCGTTCAGGGAGGCGAGCATTGCGCGGAACTGCAACTCCGACTGTAGCCTGAGCATGTCGAGTTGGTGACGCGCATCCGGCGGGAGCTCCTCCCGGATCTCGATCAGGACGACGTAGAGCCGTTCCCGATCGCGGGCAATCCGCGTCTGCAGATGAGTAACCGTACGCCGGTCTATGACGTCCGTGTCGAAGACGGGCATCTCCATAGGATTGGCAGGCCCGTTTATGCCGACGGTCTCGGCTGTCATGCTGATGTGGTGCGCGACCTGATCGACGTGCTGGTCGGCATCCGAGTATCTCCCGAGTACAATGAGCCTGCCCATCTCCTCGCCCCGTTCCACGGCCATGCCGCAGTGCTTCTCCGCCCGCGACACGTTGGACTGGGGCATCATCAGGGAGATGCTCTCACGGGTCCTCTTGACCCAGTACAACGTGTCTCCGGGCACGGTGTCCGAGGACGCCATGGACGTCCCCCAGGCCGTCGCGGTCATGAGCACCACCGCCGACAGGCCGACCGCCAAGGGCTTGACCAGATTGGGCCTCCACCTGAGCCACGAGAACGGCCCGGTCCGAGAAGGGCGCCTCTTGTTCGCAGCCTCCGTCAGCCTGCGGAGCCCGCGCTGTTTCGCCGCCGGGTCGTACGAAATGGACGAGGCCGCCCCCATCGCAGCCGACGCCGCCCGCAGCAACGGGATGAGCTCCGCCCGCCGCTCGGGATACCGCTCGGCGCATGACTCGATGCTGCCTCCCTTGGCCATTCGGTCCAGGCACTCGTCGAGCACGTCGCTTATGTCTTGGTGCTTGGACAATCTACCTGCTCCATCCCGGGACCGCCTGCTTGGACGGGTCATGGCCCCGCGCGCCCAGGATAACTCTCAGCCTCTTGATCGCCACGTGCTGCAGGGCCTTGACCGCGTTCTCCTTCTTCCCCATCGCCTGAGCGGTCTCCATCACCGAAAGCCCGGCTGCGAATCTGAGGGAGAGCACCTCCCTCTGTAGAGCGGTCAACTCGGACATCGCGTCCTGCACCCTGGCAAGGGAGGCCTTGACGTCCAGTCGGCTGTCTACGTCATGTGAAGTCGACCCGACCAGCTCTGCCACGTCCTCCAAGGGGACTTGCTTCCGGCGGCTTCTCTTCCTGAAGTGGTCCACGACGAGGTTGTGGGCTATCCTGAACAGCCAGGACGAGAACGGGTGGCCCTGCCACCGGAACGACCCTATCGACTCCAGCATCTTGAGGAAGACGTCCTCCACGATGTCTTCCGACTCGTTCGAGTTGCCGGTCTTGAACGACACGTACCGGAATATCTTGTCGTAGAAGTGCTCGTACAGCGCGGCTAAAGACGCCGCGTCGCCGTCCTGTGCACCCTTCACCAAAGCCTCCACGGCGTCGGCAGGGGGCACGGCCACAGGGGAATGCGCCCTATCTCTGTGGGAAGGGGACCTCAACAGACCGGAGACCATAGCCAATGCGCTCAATGATATTATATACCTCATACAACGTCCGATTCGCATTTCAGGGTAGCGCCTCAACCCCCGCAGTTTGAAAAAACGCTCCGGATGCCAAGGTGAAAGCCGCGGAACGTAGGTCCAAGAATCGGGTTATGCCCTTCATGCTTCGCCGGCTGCGGGCATCGGATCGCGCTCAGTCCGAGGAGATAGAGCGGGACTCCTTCCCCACGCTCTTCCCCCCGACGAATTTCAGGCGGGAGCTCGATAACCGCCTGGCCAGCTACCACGTCGCCTTCCGGCCTCTTGCCGAGGCCGAGGAGTCTCACAGGACGAGACGCCCAATGCTGGCAGAGGCGTTGAGGAGGGCGCGGGACGTCTGGCGCGGAGGGGAACGGGACTTCATTGCGGGATTCGTGGGCGCTTGGGACATGGTCGGCAGCGTACACGTCGTCGCGATATGCGTGCGGCGTTCGCACCGTGGGCAGGGGGTGGGCGAGCTGCTCCTGATAGGCGCAATAGAGCACGCCTTGGCGCGCGGCGCGGCCGAGATGACCCTGGAGGTGCGCCCGTCCAACGCCGTTGCCAGGAACCTCTATGAGAAGTACGGATTCACCGAACGCGGACGACGCAGGGCGTACTACTCCGACAACCGAGAGGACGCCATCATCATGACGACCGACCCCATTCAGGGGTCCCCATTCGCGGAGAGACTCCGGGAGCTGGAGCGCCGGCACCGGGAACGCTGGGGCCGGCCGGCGGGCGGCCTGTTCTGCTAGCGGCGTCGGCGACCAAAATGCGAACTTACGCGAAGATGATGTTCGCCCTAGCTGCGGTCGCTGCCGTCGCCGTCCTGCTGCTGCCCTTCCTCATACGACTCGGCAAGGGCGTCATGGACGTCGAGGAAGCTGTATTGCCCGACGATGCCCAGGGCATCCCGGGGCGCACCGTCGAGATGGTCACGCTGATACCATTCGACGGCATCCAGGCCATCTTGGAGCCTGAGTTTGTCACCGCCGGCGAGGCGCGGGTCTGGATGGACCCCTCCGAGCAGGTGTTGGGCCTGTCAATCGGCGGCGAGCGCCATGCCTACCCCATCTCGATGCTCAGCCGGCACGAGATAGTCAACGACTTCGTCGGCGGGACGCCCGTCGCCGTTACGTGGTGACCGCTGTGCTTTTCGGGCATCGTGTATGCCCGAAGAATCGAAGGGGCCATGCACACCTTCGGCGTCTCTGGCAAACTGATCATGAACGTCCTCGTCATGTACGACCACCAGACGCGCAGCCTCTGGAGCCAGTTCCTCGGGCAGGCCGTCAAAGGCCCGATGCGAGGCGTCAAACTCGACCTAATCCCTGTGACCCAGACCTCGTGGGCGCTCTGGATGGACACCCACCCGGACACGCTGGTTCTGGACAAGAAAGGCGGCTACCGGGGCGACTCCTATCGGTTCTACTATCGGGACGCGGAAAAGGGTGTGCTGGGGGAGAGCAACGAGGACGACAGACTGGCGCCGAAGGACCTCGTAGTCGGGGTCAGCCTGGACGGGGACACGAAGGCCTATCCCTTGGCCCCGCTACGGTCCGAGCCCGTCGTCAACGACTCGGTGGGCGGCCATGACGTTCTGGTGTTCCTGGAGACCAACACGGAGACGGCCTTGGTGTACGATCGGGGCGTAAACGGCGTCGCCCTGACCTTCAGACTGCTCCCGGGCGGCGGTGCGCGGCCTCTGCTGATGGACGAGAACACCGGCTCAACTTGGATGGCGCTGACGGGCCTCGCCATCGACGGCCCGCTGAAGGGCGCCGCTCTGGAGAGGGTCGCGTCGCACCTCAGCTTCTGGTTCGCGTGGAACGACTGGAACCCGGCAACGGCTCTCTACCAACCATCCGGCGCGTAGCGCGTCCACGCGTAATTTCCCTCCGGCAGGGGTCTGGGGGCTGTGCCCCCAGTTACCAGGGGGCGGGTGGGGATCAAAGACGTCTGCTTTATCGGGGCTGCGCCAGTCGAAAATGATCTCACGAAGTCTGAACAGTTACGTTACGTCCGCGCACTTGTGGCGGCCTCTGCTATCTCGTAGACTACGCCCGACCCGTTTCGCCGAGGAGGCAGCGCCTACAGATGAAGATTCTGATCACCGGCGGGTCAGGTAACGTCGCGACTTGGACCGTGCCATATATGAGGGAACGGCACGAGTTCAGAGTCCTCGACGTGGCGCCGCCCAGGGTGGAGGGCGTCGAGTTCGTCGAGGGCTCCATAACCGATCCCGGCGCGCTGAGGCAGTCCCTGGACGGGGTGGACGCGTTCATAAACATGGTCATGAAGAGCCCGACGTCGTCGGCGGACAATACGGCGTCGATTCAAGAGACCATCGACAACTACAACGTGAACGCTCTGGGTCTCCACCTGCTTCTACAGACTGCCCACTCGATGGGCATCACGTGCGGGGTCCATACGAGCTCCTTCACCGTCCACAGGCGCGACCGCGCGTGGTACCCGGCCGAGGAAGAGATGCCCTTGGACAACCCCGGCGTATATGGGCTGACTAAGGGCTTCGGCGAAAGGATATGCAGATACTTCTGCCGTGAGTTTGGGATGTCCATAGTAGCGCTTCGCATCACCGGCCCAAGAAACCGGCGGCAGTGGGTGGAGGAGCGCAAAGTACCCAAGGACACGCGGGGCAGGCTGTGGGTCACGGACGAAGAAGACCTCGCTGCGGCGTACCTGTCCGCAATCGAAGTGGCGAAAGGCCGGTCCAGCCGCTTCGACGCCGTGTTGATAGCGGGCGACGAACTGGGCGAGTACGCCAATTTGAATAAGGCGAAACAGCTCCTCGGCTGGGAGCCGCGTACCCATCTGAAGGTGTGACCTCGAACTTATAGCGGGCTGCGGAAATGCGGGAGGGAACAGCCACTTTGCCGTGAGTCTGAGGGACGCCCTCAGATACGATCCCCTCCCTTCCCGCGGCGAGCGCTGGAGCAGCTATGAAAATTGAACAGGTCGAGTCAGTCCGCATTGGCGCCTCGTACCTGGTGCGCATCCGGACCGATTCCGGGCTGACGGGGTTGGGACAGACGGCTTGCTGGGGCTACACGGAAGCGGTGAAGAAGATCGTCGAGCAGTTCGAGGCGTATCTGGTCGGACAAGACCCCCTCCGCATCGAGCACCACTGGCAGGCCAACTACCGCGCCGCGCCGTTCCGAGGCTCGGCGCTCTCAGGCGCGGTCAGCGCAGTGGACGTCGCCCTCTGGGACATCAAGGGCAAGCACTACGGGGCGCCTGTATGGGACCTGCTGGGAGGCAGATGCAGGGACCGTATCCGCCTGCATCTGCTGATGGGCGACCCCGACACCCCGGACGCGGTCGCCGCGGCCGCGCGCACGGCCGCCGAGGAGGGGTTCACAGCCATCAAGTTCGACCCGCTTCCAGGCGGCTACCAGGACATGACCCACGCCAAGCAGATATCGGCGGCCCGCTCCCTGGTCGCCGCGGCCAGGGAGACCGTCGGCGACGACGTGGACATCATAGTGGAGGTCCACCGCAAGCTCACCCCGATGTCCGCCATAGCGCTGGCGGAGGCGCTTGTGGACCTCCGGCCCCTCTTCTACGAGGACCCCATCCAAATCGACAGTATCATGTCGCAGGGGGAGATCGCCAAGCGCATCTCCCTACCGGTGGCCAACGGTGAGCGGATGCACTCGATCTGGGAGTTCAGGGAGCTGTTGACGCACGGCGGGCCGCAGTACGTCAGGCCGGACGTCGGCCTGGCGGGCGGGCTGACCCATTGCAAGAAGATCGCCGCCATCGCCGAATCCTTCCACTGCGCGGTGGTGACACATAACTTCCTGGGCCCGGTGCTGACGGCGGCCTCAGTGCATCTGGACACCAGCATCCCCAACTTCATCACCCAAGAATACAACAAGCAGGACGAGGCGCCGGAGAACGGAGTCTACAGGACGGCGCTCAGGCGTGAGGGCGGCTATATCCCCGCCCCCGAGGCCCCCGGCCTTGGGGTAGAGCTGGACGAAGAATTGCTGGCGCAGGCGGTTGCCGAGTCCGGGGAGTCCCCGCGTGGACCGCTCCTGAGGAGCGACGGCTCAGTCGCCTTTAGCGTCTAGTCAGTGTCGGCATTCCGTTCTTTGGGCGCAGGCTCTTCCCGCTGACGCCTACGCGCGTAACCATTCGGACTCGCCACGGAGCGCAGCGACTCCGCCCTCCCCTATGTCATTCTGAGGAGCGCAGCGACGAAGAATCTAAAGTCCCCGCACACACCTTGACCAAGCCCGCCCAACTCCCCAGGGGTACATAATCCACACGCACGCCGGCCCGTGAGAGAAGGGTATCCGCCGGCGCTAACGGGGACTGTCTTGACTTGGGCCGGAGCGCGACAGGGCCGGCGTCAGGCGGACCGCGTTAGCGAGAACGACCGCGCCGCCTACGGCTATCGCTACAGGGGCGCCGAACCGGCGGGCCGCAGCTCCCATATAGAAGCCGGAGAACCCCGTTACGCCCCACGTCAGAGCCTGGAAGCTGATTACCCGGCCCCGCATCCGATCCGGCACGGCGGCCTGCACCATAGTGTGCAAGTTGGCCTCGTACAGAGACACCACGGCGTACGCCGCCGCAAGCAGAGCCAATGAGAGCGGGAACGAGCGCGACGCCGCAAACAGCATCAGTAGCAGGCCGTACCCCCCGTAGCCCGCAACGGCCATGCGGCTCTTGTGTCTCAGATCGCCTAGGGCGGACAGGCTCAAGTTGCCCATCAGGAACCCGGCGTGGCTGGCTGCCATGAGATAGCCGAGACCCTGCGCCTCGACTCCCAACACGTCCCGGGCCATCACCGGCAGCATCGTTATGTGTGACCACCCGAACGCCTCGCCGACTAGCTGCATCGCCAACAGTGTGCGGATCCACGGTGTGCTAAGGATATGGACAATCCCCTCCCGAATGGAACGCCACGGTGACAACGGGGGCGCGTCGGCCTCGGTGCGCCCCGCAGGCGGAGGGGCCTTGAGCCTGAGCATGACCGCCGCCGAGAGGAGGTGGAACGCCGCCATGACCATATAAGCCCAGCCGATGTCCCAGCGGTCCACCAGGGCGCCGGCCGCCAGAGGAGCCACTATGCCCGCTACGCCAAAGGATGCGAAATTCGCCGCCGTTGCGCTGAGAAGCCTCTGCCTCCCCACCACGTCGATGTTGAGAGCAAACATCGACGGTATGCGCACTGCCTCCGAAAGGCCTGTGACGAGGGACCCGGCTAGGAGGTGCCAGAGCTCGACCTGACCGGACAGTACCAGGAAGGCCAGTATCACCGAGCGGAGCCCCATCACCAACTCGCTGAAGGCCACGGCCAGGCTTCGGCGAAACCGGTCTGCCACCAGCCCCCCCAGGATACCGAAGGCCAGGAGCCCGATCCCCACCATGCCGGATGAAGCGCCCACCCAGAACGGCGAGCCGGTTACGGACAACGTCAGCCAGCCGTGGACCATGCTGTACATAACGTGGCCGAAGATAGCCAGCACGCCGCCAGACCAGAGCAGCCTGAACCGTCCGTCCGTCAACAACAGCAGCATCGCGCCCTTGGCTCTCCCGTTGTCGCACGCCGGCCTACTCTGACAGCGGCCCGCTTTGTCCCGGAAGCCGTACGCCCCTACGCTCCGGAGCGTCTCCTATGAACAGGAAGAGACAGGTCGTGTCAATGACCTGTCTCCCCGAAGATGGACCTGTTCCCGTCGTTGCTACGCTGCCGCGTGGTCCCGCATGACCTCCCTCATGACGCCCAAAGCGTAGTCGACGTCCTCCGACGTTATCCCGTAATGAGTCACCCAGCGCCACACGTCTCGCTCGGGCGACACCAGGACGCCGCGCTCTCGGAGGCGCCGCCCTATCTCCATTGGGTCGCCTGACGTGATCTCGAAGAACAGAAGGTTCGTCGGCAGGCTGTCGGGGTCTATCTCGATTCCCGGTATTTCGCTCAACCCCAACGCCAGCTTGCGGGCGTTGGAATGGTCCTCGGCGAGCCGGTCGATCATCGATTCGAGGGCCACGATGCCCGGCGCGGCTATGATCCCCGCCTGCCTCATCCCGGCCCCCAGCATCTTCCGCAGCCGCCGCGCCCGCTCCATCGTCTCGCTGTCTCCACACAGTACCGACCCAACAGGACATGCCAGACCCTTGGACAGACAGAACGTCACCGTGTCGGCGTCCGCCGCCAACTCGGCGGCCGGCGTCTCGAGGCAGACGGCCGCGTTGAACAGCCGCGCGCCGTCGACGTGGACCTTGATCCCGTGCTCCCTCGCCAGCCTGCCGACTTCCCCCATGTACTCCGGCGTCAACGGGGCTCCTCCGCTGGCGTTTGCCGTGTTCTCCAGCGCGATCAACTTGGTCGGCGGGTAGTGCGAGTCCGCGGGGTGGATGGCCGATTCGATCTCGTCGAGGTCCAGGCGGCCCGCGCCGTCGTTCGGGAGCATCTGCATGACCACCCCGCCCAGCACCGAGACGCCGCCGGCCTCCGCCCTGTAGATGTGGGATTTGTCTCCGAGTATCACCTCTTCGCCGCGCTGGCATTGAGCCAGGACCCCGATGAGGTTACCCATAGTGCCGCTGGCCACCAGCACCGCCGCCTCCTTGCCCAGCATCTCGGCGGACATGGCTTCGAGGCGGTTGACGGTCGGGTCCTCCCCGCTCACGTCGTCTCCAAGCTCCGCCTCGGCCATCGCCCGGCGCATGTCGGGCGATGGGAGAGTCTTGGTGTCGCTGCGGAAGTCGATCTCGTGCATGTGGCAGCTCCTGCAAGGCCGGGGATCAATTTGGCGTAGGAAAGGATTCTAGCAACCCAGGTTGTCAAATGCCACGTCCTCGCCTAAGATTCGCCGCAGCTTGCCCCACGCTTGGAGAGAGGACTGCGCGGCAGGCCCCCAGAATAGGCTACGCAGAGGAGACAAGGAATGGCAGAAGACGTAAAGGTCCGGATGGAGAGCGACTCTATGGGGGAATTGGCCGTCCCGTCCGAGGCGTACTACGGGGCGCAGACGATGCGGGCGCTCCTCAATTTTCCCATCAGCCGCCTTCGATTCCCCAGGTCGTTCATCAGGGCGATAGGGTTGATAAAGGCCGCCGCCGCCGAGGTGAACCGGGACCTCGATCTGTTGGAAGACGACCTTTCCAACGCAATATCACGGGCGGCCCGGGAGGTTGCGGACGGAAGGTTCGACGACCAGTTCGTGGTGGACATCTTCCAGACCGGCTCCGGCACCTCGACTAACATGAACGCCAACGAGGTCATCTCCAACCGCGCCATCGAGATATTGGGCGGCGAACGGGGGGCCCGGGACCCGGTCCACCCCAACGACCACGTCAACATCGGCCAGTCATCCAACGACGTCATCCCCACGGCCATCCACGTCGCCGCTCTGGAGGGCATCGAGGCGCGATTGGTCCCCGCGCTGGAGCGCCTTCAAGCGTCTCTGGAGCGCAAGTCAGAGGAGTTCATGCCCATCGTCAAGACGGGCCGCACTCATCTACAGGACGCGACGCCCATCCGGCTTGGGCAGGAATTTCAAGGTCATGCCGGCCAGGTGGAGCGCGGAATAGAACGTATGAGGAGCGCCATGGAACGCCTGTCGGAAGTAGCTCTGGGAGGCACCGCCGTGGGCACGGGTGTGAACACCCACCCTGAGTTTGCCTCCCGGGTGTGCGAAAGTCTGACCAGCGGCGTCGGGGTCCCGGTCCGCGAGACCGGCAACCACTTCCAGGCGCAGAGCGCGCTGGACGCCGTCGTAGAGACCAGCGGCGCCCTGAAGACGCTGGCAGTCAGCCTGATGAAGATCGCCAACGACATACGCTGGCTCGGCTCAGGACCCAGGGCCGGCCTGGGCGAGATCGAGTTGCCCGCCGTTCAGCCCGGCAGCTCGATCATGCCGGGCAAGGTGAACCCCGTCATCCCCGAATCGGTGTGCCAGGTAGCGGCCCAGGTGATCGGCAACGACGCGGCCATAACCATCGCGGGCCAGTCGGGCAACTTCGAGATCAACGTCATGATGCCCGTGGCGGCTCACAACCTGCTCCAGTCCATCGAGATACTGGCTACGTCTTCGCGGAATCTGTCGGACCAGTGCATCGACGGCCTCACCGCTACCGCCAAGGGCCCTGAGATGGTCCACCGAGGGCTTGCCATAGTGACGACCTTGGTCCCTCACGTTGGCTACGATGCCTCGGCGGCCATCGCCAAGGAGGCGGAGGCCACCGGCCAGACCGTCAAGGAAGTCGCCCTGGCTCGCACCGGGCTATCCGGGGCCGAGCTCGATGAGATCCTGGACCCGGAGACGATGACAGACCCAAGGCTCGCGCCCAAAGTCTCCCTCGGCTAGACGTCGTGGGCTCCCTCAGTGCCGGTGGCCCCGCTCGTGAACGCGGCATCGTGCTTACCGAGACCCGCTACGTCATCGAGGCTCACAAGCCCTGAGGCTCCGCGCACTGCGGCGCACGTAGTCCTCTTCGTCCTCCGGGGTTGAGAGCAAGCCGTCCAAGCGCGCCCGACGCAGCTTCGCGAGCATCTCCCCCACCTGCGGCCCTTCGGGTACACCGAGGGCAATGATGCCGCTGCCGTTCAACGCCGGTCTGACGTGCCTCAACTCAGTCAGGTAACGTTGCGTGCGGTCTCTGACCGCGCCGGGGGGCAATGCGAGAGTACACGCCTCGATTGCGGCGTTGTCGAGCGGTTGAAGGACGTCCACGATACGGCTCGGCGGGATGGACTCACCCTCCAGGCGGCGGCAGCCGGCCTTGACGCGCGGCACGCTCGAGACAGCCTCGGCCCGCCTGCCCGACAGGTTGAGGCGCTGAGAGACGCCATGCACGTCAGCAGCCGAGTAGGCCAGAAGCGCGAGGAGGACGAGGCGGCGGGGCGACAACGTATCGAAGGAAGGGGCCGACAGGGTGGGGACTGCGTGCTCCGGCAGCGCCAGATCGGGATGAACCGACCTCAGCGCGCCCAGGTCTTGGGCCGCGAGCAGCGCCGGCCCCGCGGCGCGCTCCGCAAAGTAGCGCTCTAGCTCGTTTCGGACCCGATCGCCGCTGACGGCGTCCACGTAAGACAGGCCGCGATGAAACATCTCAGCCGTTTCGGCCTCCAGCCGGAACCCGTGGCGGGCCGCGTAGCGCGCGGCTCTCAGTATGCGGGTGGCGTCGTCCGCGAAGCTTCGAGGGTGGAGCACGCGGATCAGGCGCGCCGCCAGATCCGAGCGCCCCCCGAACGGGTCGAGCACTTCCCCGAATCGGTCGCCCAGCGACATGGCCATCGCGTTGATGGAGAAGTCGCGCCGGGCGAGGTCGTCCTCGATCCCGCCCGGCGCGACTTCTGGCAGGGCGCCGGGTCGGGGATAGGTCTCGGTTCGCGCCATCGCCAGGTCGATGACGGTCCCGGCGACGTCGAGCTTCATCGTCCCGAACTGAGACCGCGCCAACACACGACCGCCGAGCCTCTTTGCCACGCGGTTTACGGCATCCGGGCCGTCTCCGACCACGGCCACGTCCAGATCCGATACCTGAGTGGGGAGTAGGATGTCCCGCACGGTCCCGCCGACCAGATACAGGGGAAGTCGGAGCCGGGCCGCCGCTGCCGCCGCGGCCCGGATAACGCCCAGCTTTTCGGGGCACAACCGGGACTCCAGCAGACCGCCCACGTTGGGCATGGGTTCCAAGATACGGCGTATTCGGCTACAGCCCGTAGACCTTCATGGCGTTGCCGCCTCGGATCAGGGCGAGGTCTTCAGCGGTCGCGTAGGGGCAGCGCTCTTTCACGTAGTCGAACTGATGGCGGTACTGCTTTACTGTGGGCCGCTCTATGTTGGTGAACTCCGATCCCCACATCAGCCGGGAGGGGCCGAAGGTGTCGTAGAAGGCCTTGATCACCTCGTCGTTGGAGCCGTACCGGTTCGGCTGGCCGCGCTGGACGTCGATGCCGGTCAAAAGCTCGATGTATACGTCATGCTCATCGACCAGCCGGACAGCCGCCTCTGGTATCGAAACGGAGCCGTCCCCCTGCAGGCAGCTTGGCGGGTCTATGCCGTGGACCACCACGACGGTCAGATCGGGATGCCTGCCAAGGACGTTCAGCAGGGCCGGGGAGAATCCGGTGAAGTTCTGCGGCGACGAGGTGACGCAGGCGGGCACGCCCAGAGACTCGACGAGATCCCACACGGGGTCGTAACGCTCGTGGTCGAAGTAGTAGAAGGGGTTGGGTTCCCCCCAGTCCTTTGGGTTCAGGCCGGCGGCCACAAGCTCCTCCGGCGGCCAAGGAGCGAACCACCACCCGTTGAAGCCCCAGTCCTCGATGTCTCTGCGGATCAGCTCCAACCCCTCGTCGGACGGAAGCTTCCTCTCGTCCACCTTGGTGATGGCCCCAAAGCGGTCGGGATACTCGCCCATCACTCGTCTGACGTACTTGTGGATGTACTCGAAGGACGTGCCCTGGCGCGGCGCGCAGTGTATGACCTGCTTGTCCACGCCCACGGCGTCCATCAGCGTCAGGTTGTCCTTGTGCGACATGCCGTACTGGAAGTACTTGTCGAATTCGTCGTCGACGTCCTGCACCTCCGCCCGGCTCACGTGGGCGTGGACGTCGACGGTTGGGGTGCCTCCGCTGCCTTGTGACGTTCGCATATCTGGGCTCATCCCTCTTTGCGGTGTGTTAGCAGCCGTAGCCGGTCGATCTCCGTCCAGAATGGGTCCA
Source organism: uncultured Dehalococcoidia bacterium (assembly GCA_958296245.1). Taxonomy (GTDB): domain Bacteria; phylum Chloroflexota; class Dehalococcoidia; order Lucifugimonadales. The sequence continues at coordinate 2,251,807 of OY282458.1, read as the reverse complement.
TCTTACGAACCCACTCGGCGAGCGTCTCGTCGGGCGCGGCGTCCGTCGTGTCCAACTCCAGCCGGTTGAAGTAGACGGCCCGGTCGTACTCTTCCTGAAAGCGCCGCAGCACGTACTCCACGTCCGCGTCCCGCAGCACGCCGCGCGCGTGCGGGTCCTTCTTCATACGGCGCCGGATCGTCTCGGGTGTAGCCTTGAGGTGCACCACGGTGGTGCCGGGCCCGAGCCGCAGTATGGTGCGCTCCATGGAGCGGGAGGTGAGGGTCCTGTCGCCGATGCCTCCCGGTCCGCCGTAGTCGAAATAGAGCGGCGCGTAGACCATCTCCTCAATGTAGTGGCCGACCATGCAGTGGTCGTCCATGTCGTAGAACAGGGGGTGCATGTGGTACTCCAAGTTGGTGCGGAGGATGAGCTCCTTCATGCTGGGGCTGAGCTGCATCAGCAACGCTTGGTCCTCTTCGGAGACCTCTTCCGTGGCTATGTGCGGGTACTTCCAGTGTGAGTGGAAGTCGTCGAGCCTGGCCCCCATATTCTCCCGCGCCCACCGCTCGATCTTGTTCGCGAGGGTCGTAGTTCCCACGTACTCGCAGCCTATCAGGATAAGTCGCATCCATGCCTCCGTCGTCTCGTGCGCGTCAGAGTAAGCCAAGAACATTGGCCTTGTAAACCCGCCGTCACGGTCTCGGGCCAATGATAGGCCATCGGTTAGAATGGTTGGTATCGAGTGCGAAGAGAGGGGCCTCTGCCAATGGGGACGTTCGCCTGTCCGCTGCGGATTTCCAGTATGGACGGCCGGCAGAGCCAGGACATAGAAGCGACCGTGGATACAGGCGCCGCCTATACCACACTGTCCGCTCGCGTGCTGCGCGAGCTGGGCGTTGCGCCGATGGGCAAGCGCAGGTTTCTGCTGGCCGACGGGCGGCGGATCGATATGGACTACGGACAGGCGTGGGCCACAGTCAATGGCGACAGCGTGGTTACCCTCGTGGTCTTTGGAGAAGACAACGCCCCAGCCCTGCTGGGGGCCTATACCCTGGAAGGTCTGGCCTTGGCGGTGGACCCGGTGGAGCAGCGGTTGGTCCCGACTCACCTCATCATGTACTAGCCGGGCTGCCGGTGACGGCAAGCCGAGGGTCCGGCGCCGCCCATCGCAGGTTCCCCGAGGGTGGTTCGACAGTTACGGGGGAGAACAGAACGTGCCCTACGACCTGTCCCGCAGCGACCGCGACCAGTGACAGTGTAACGCGGTTCGCGTTGCGGAGCATGTCGACCAATCTAGGCTCATACGGACCGCCGAATGCCTGCTCGTGGACGCCCCGGACAGCCGAGGCGTCGCCCTGGCTCTCCTCACGGATACTCACTGTTGCTTCACGTGCGGGGACGGTGTCTCCTAACATAACGATGGCGAGGCTCCCTACCCGGGAGCCTACGTCACGGTGCCCTTGGGTTGGTCCCTATAGGCGTAGCGGGCGTTCGGCCCCTCCAAGATGCTGCGCTGCGATTCCGTGAGGCCGTCGTAGTCGTCGGGGTCGAAGTAGTGGGCCGACCACGAGATGGGGTGGGGACTGTACTTGAAGAATATGGTCCGCCGCTCGTCCGCGCCCGTCCATGGCAGGGTGCCGTGGGTGAGCGCCTCGGTGAATATGATGGCTGTGCCGGCGGGACCCGTGACGCGCTCGACGATGGGCCCCGGCTCGTCCATCTCCTTCCACTCCTCCGGGAAGGGGTAGTTGCTCTTGTGAGAGCCGGGCACGCACCCGAAACCGCCGTCGTCGGCCCCCACGTCCTTCAGGTTGTAGGCGACCACCGACAGGCCGTTATGCATCCGCCCTCCCTCGAAGCGGAAGTAGTGGGTGGGGTTGAACGGGGTCGCGCCCCCGTGCAGCCGCGTGCCTATGGGGCCCTTGCCCGACCTGATGACGTCGAGGTAGACGTGGTCCAGCCGGAACCGCTCGCCCAGAAGCTCGGCCACGTAAGGCGTCGCCGCCGGGTTGTCTATGAGGTCCCGGTAGTCCCTGCCCCAGTCGAGCAGCGGCACGAACCTGTGGGTGCGCATGTCCGGCGGACACTCCGCGTCGATACGCTCGTCCAGCACGCTGTTGAGCCTGGCCACCTGTTCCCCGCTCAGCGCCCCGGGCACCGCAACGTAGCCCTTGAGGTCGAATAGGTAGCGCTCGTGGTCGTTCATGGGCTGTCTCCTCTGCCGTGCGGCTCCGGGGTTAGAAGCCGCGCATCTTCCGCGGGGTTATCCGCAGGGCCACGTTGTAATCGCGGGCGACCTCCGCCGGCGTCATGCCGAGGGCGGCTATTCCGCGTCCGTACTTTGCGAGATAGTCCGAGTTCTCGTCCGGCGGCGGCGCGTCCGGGTCGACCCGGGCTTCTCCCGTCAGGACGCCGACGTGCTCCCCATCGAAGTCAGTGTTGAAGTTGACAGACACCTTGGGGCTGCGCTCGACGTGCCGGAGCTTGTGCGTGTTTGGCTCGCTGTACACCAGGAGCGTTTCGCCGTCCCACACGAACCACACCGGCCTGGGCTGCGGCGTGTTGTCGCTGCCCACGGTGGTTAGCCAGATCGTGTGCTCGGATTCAAGCTGCTTGCGGATACGCCCTCCCAACTCGGTGCTGAAGTCCATTTACGGCCTCCTTCAGTAACTTGTGCTCTCGACGCGCTTATGTTACTCCACGTCGGCGGGAGTTTCGCCTACGGCGTCCAGCCTGTGAAGCGCTTCCGCATATTCGCCGGCGGGCAGGGGACCTTCGAGCGCGGCCTCGACGTTCTCCCGAAGGTGGTCGGTGCTCGTAGTGCCTACGATCACCGTATGTATGGAGGGGTGCGCTAGGGCGAAGCGCAGCATGAAGGTCGAAATGCTCTCTCCTTCTCCCATCAACTCGGCCAGCCGCGCCCGCTCGAACGCGCTCCAACGCTCAGGGTCCTCGGGTGTTACCCCTCCCCTGACGACGACCCCAGCGCCGGACTCGGCTATCTTGGTGATCAAGTCCTCATGCTCCCGCTGCACCGCCGAGTATGGCGCTTGGAAGAAGTCGAACACCCCCCATTCCAGGAAGACCGGGAGATGGGGCAAGGCGGTCGAGATGCCCATCCACCTGATCAGCCCGCTGCTCCGCATGTCCGCCAGCGTCTCGACGAGCTGACCCCTCTCGCACTCCTCGACCGTGGGGCTGTGGAGCTGCACCATCTCCAGGCTGCCACGGTTGAGACGCTCCAAGCTCTGCTCGACGCCCCGGTACAGATTCTGGCGTGTCCACTCGTGAACCGAGCCGTTGACGTGATGCGGCTCCCGCCGCTCCGTGCAGCCGCACTTCGTGGACAGGTGAAACTCGCCGTACCTGTGCGAAAGGGCGCGGCCGATCCGTACCTCGCTGTCCAGGTAGTCGCCCGCCGTGTCCACGAAGTTCACGCCGGAGCCGATGACCTGATTCAGCAGGCGGTCGGCGTGTTCCTCGCCGATTCGCTTGCGGAACGCGGCCCCATAGCCCAGCCGGGTCACCTCCAGCCCGGTCCGTCCTAGGACGGCCCTCGGCAGTGGCTGCGATTGTGTATGCTGCGTCGTTGGGGAGGCCTTCACGATTCAACGCATGAAGTCTGAGAGTGACCCCGGTCAGCGGGGGGGCCGGCAGGCTGCGGAAATAAATCGGACAGATCCCAAGACGTACACGTTAGCTTTGGAGCCGGTAGCGAGCGGCGGGGCGTCCGCCCCTCGGCAGGCCTAGCGGAAGGCGCACGTCGAGTAGGAACGGCCGCTTCTCGTCGTCGACCACGCGGAGCCCCTCCTCGATCGCGCGTCCGACGGCCGCTTCGTCGCTGACGGTCATGGACTCCACGCCGAAGCCCTCGGCGATCTTGGACGGGTCAACGCCGTCGAGCACGACGCCGGCGTACTCTCCGGTACGGGTCATGTTTCCGTCCACGCCGCCGAACGCGCCGGCGACGGTGCCGTAGGATTTGTTGTTGGGGACCACGAAGAGCACCGGAACCCCATGATTCGCCGCGGTCCACAGGCCGGAGTCTGAGTAGTACAGGGAGCCGTCCCCGATGAGTCCCACGACCCTGCGCTCCGGGGCGGCCAGCTTCAGACCTATGGCGCCTCCTACGCCGTAGCCCTCGGAGCCGCCGGCCGCGTAGACGTAGGTGTTCTTCCCGGACTCCCCCTTGCCCGCCATGCTGGCTATGGGCAAGGCGAACTGCTCCATCATCACCACGGCGCCGCCCCGCTCCTCCAGGGCCTCGTCCAGGGTGTCGAGGAGCGCCCACGGCCTCACCGTGGACGGCTGCGCCTCGACGGCGCGGGCCGTCCGCAGCCGCTTCTCCCTCAGCCCGGCAGCGTGTTCACGGGCCCATGCCCTGCGCTCGGCGAACGGTCCCTCGCAGCGCAGGGCGGTAAGACGGGCGAGCTGTTCGAGGGTCTTCCGTTCGTCGGCCAGGATCGCCAGGTCCACGTCCTGGATGTTCTTGAGGTTTCGGACGTCGGGACCGATGGCGATGATTCGGGGTGCGAATCGTGCGGGGGCGTACGGTTCGGGGAAGCCCGTGCCTATATGCCGGGCGCCGATGCACACGATCGTGTCGAAGACCGGCTCGGCAAGCGCGTCGTACACGGGCCCGCAGTGGAGCGGATGCTTGATCGGCAGGCTTCTGAAGTCCCCGCAGACCGCGGCCCCGTAGTGCTCGGCGAGGGCGGCCACGTGTTCCTGCGCGCCGCTCTTCCACACGCCATCGCCGACGTAGATCAGGAGCCGCTCCGTCTCGCGCAGGGCGCGCTCCAGGCTCTCAATGTCGCCGTCGTCTGGGCTGCCGGCCCGGACGCTATGCCGGGCGCCCTCGATGATGGTCGTCTCGACCTCCTCGGCCCCCAGTAGCCGGTCATAGACCGCAAGATGCACGGGCCCCGCCGGAGGCGTCGCAGCGACTCGAAGAGCGCGGTCTACGGCTTGCGCCAGCCCGTCAGGCTCGACGACCGTCCAACCGGACTTGGTGAACGGCGCCGAGATGGACGTGGGCCCGAAGCTGTGGTCGAGCTCCATCCCGATCCTGTCGTAGTAGCTGCCGGTATCGCCCGCAAACGTGATGATCACGACGGGCAGGCTGCCTTCATAGAGGTTGATCACCTGCCCGAGGCTTTGAGCGAGGCCGGCGCTGAGATGCACGACCATGACCGCCGGTTCCAGCTTCGCTTGCGCGTATCCCCCAGCCATGGCCGCCACGCTGCCTTCATGCAGGGCCAGGATGCCGTGAAGGCTGGGGTGGGAGTGCAGCGCGTCCATGAAGCGCGCCTCCCGCGAGCCGGGGTTATTGAAGACGTATTTCACCCCGGACGCAGCAAGCTGTTCGACCATGATTTGGGACGGATTCGCCGTAATCGGCCTCCTAGAGGTCCGCGAGCCGGTTCCCATATGGAGTAACCTCCAGTCCGTTTGAGTCTCTATCCCGAGGATGAAGTCTACCACCCCGCGATGGCGGGCGCCCGGGGCGTCATTCGGGTCTCACGGAGTCTGAACGGTTTCACGCGCCAACTGCGCCGCCGCCACGTGTTGGGGGGTACCCGCTCCGGTCAGGGGCCGCTCACGTCTCTACGGCGTTCCGTATTACGTCGAAGCGGAGGAGGCGGCCTTGATGCGTGAGTACCACGGCCGCCAGGTCGATGCGCCAATCGCGGGACTCGGCGCCCTTGGCCTGCAGGTACTCCTGGGCGGCGTCGGCCATGTGGGAGCGCTTCCGGGGTGTCAGGGACTCCTCCGGGCTGCCCAGGGTATGGGCCGAGCGAGTCCGCACCTCGACGAAGACCAGCGTGGGGCCATGCTCGGCAACCAGGTCGATCTCACCGGCCTTGGCGCGGTAGTTGGTCTCTAGGACCCTGTAGCCGGACACCTCGAGACGCTGGCGCGCCAGCGTCTCGCCCAACGAACCCAGGCGCTGGCGGGGGGTGCTCGTCACAGCAATTGAGGCTGGCGCACGGGCGCGAAGGAGTACCGGTGAATGGGGCACGGGCCGCGCTCTTCGAGGGCCCGGAGGTGCTGGCGGGTGGCGTACCCCTTGTTGCTGGCGAAGCCGTAGGGGGGGTAGGAGGCGTCCTCCGACTCCATCATCCTGTCTCGGGCGACTTTGGCGACTATCGACGCAGCGGCGACGGACAGGCAGAGGGAGTCGCCGCGTACTATAGACTTCTGTTGCAGGGTCAGGTCGGGGAGCTCCAAGGCGTCGATCAGGAGGAACGCGGGCGCGACGCCGAGCGCCTCGACGGCGCGGCGCATGGCTAGCCTGGTCGCAGGCACGATGCCTATGCGGTCGATCTCGGCCGCGCTGGCTAACCCGGTCGCCAGGGCCGGGGCCCGATCCTGAAGCTCGGCCATCATCCGCTCCCTCTGCCGCGCCGTCATCTGCTTGCTGTCTCGGATCTCTGAGACCCAGGCCCCCCTTGGATTGCGTGGGAGCACAGCCGCCCCTGCGACGACCGGGCCTGCAAGGCATCCCCTGCCGACCTCATCCAGGCCTGCCACAGGCGCGATGCCGTCCTTCAGGAGCCGCCGCTCCTCGCGGTAAGTCGGCCTAGTCCGGCGGGGCGCTTTGGGGCGAGACGCCACGGCGGGCTAGCCCGCCGCGGCCCCGGCCAGCGCCGGCGGCGCTCCGGCGCCGGTCGGAGGGTCCAGTTCGATGATCCCCCCGCCCAGCAGGCGGCCTCCGTCGTAGAAGACCACCGCCTGTCCGGGGGTCACGGCGCGCTGCGGCTCGCGGAAGTGAAGCTCGGCGAAGCCCGCATGAGGCGTGAGGGTGGCCGGAGCCTCGCTGGCCTTATACCTGATCTTGGCCGTCACCTCCACGGGACCTTCGGGCGCTCGGCCCTCCGTGAAGTTGATGGAGGACGCCCACGTGGACGTCCTGTAGAGATCCTCCTCAGCGCCCAGGACCACCCTGTTGCGGGCAGGGTCGATCCGCACCACGTACCGAGGAGCCCCGGTATTCCCCCCAAGGCCGAGCCCGCGCCGCTGGCCCACGGTGAAGAACTGCACCCCCGGATGGACCCCGATCACCTCCCCGCGCATATCCACGATGTCCCCGGGTCTTGGGCTGACACGGCCCCTGACGAATTTGCGGTAGTCGCCGTCCGGGATGAAGCATATCTCCTGGCTGTCAGGCTTATCGGCTACGGGCAGGCGGGCTTCGGCGGCCAATTCGCGTACTCGGTTCTTGGGGAGCTCGCCTACCGGAAGGAGCAGCCGCCCCAACTCACGCTGCGTCAGTGTGAAGAGGACGTAGGATTGGTCCTTCCGGGGGTCAACCCCCTTGAGGAGTTCGAACGACGCCGGGCCGCGTCGTATGCGGGCGTAGTGACCCGTCGCCACGTAGTCGGCGTCTAGGAACAGGGCCCTCCGCAGCAGGAAGTCGAACTTGATCTTGTCGTTGCAGGCAAGGCAAGGGTGCGGCGTGCGGCCCCTGTCGTACTCCCGGCAGAAGTAGCCCACCACGTGCTCCTCGAACTCGCGCTCGAAGTTCATGACGTAGTGCGGGACGCCTATCTTCTGGCAGACCGACCGGGCGTCGTCGACGTCCTCCACCGAGCAGCACCGCTTGCTCTGGGCTGGCAGCCCTTCGCGCTCGACGGTCCACAGGCGCATCGTCACTCCCACGACGTCGTAGCCCTGCCGCTTCAGCAGCAGGGCCGCCACGGAGGAGTCCACGCCTCCGCTCATGGCAACGATCACACGCCCCTTACTCATGCCGGAAGCGTAGCATATGCCTCGAACGGCCAGCAACAAGACGCCAACCGCGCCGTTACCGGTAGGGCTGCCGGTCGGGGGGAGGATCGAGGCTGATAGGGCGCTCCAGTTCCGACGACTCGTAGATGGCCAATGCGGCCCGGAGCACCTTCTTGGAGAAGTCGGCGTCCATCTTGGATTGCCTGCCTTCCAGGATGCCGTCGACGAACTCCGTTGCTGCGCCGTTGAAGCCCTCTATCCAGTCCATGGGCGCTTGGAAAGCCGTGGTCTCGCTGCCTTTTACCAACAGGACGGGCGGCATGTCGAGCATCTCGCCCGTGCATCGTGTAACCCAGATCGACCCCGCGCTGCCCTGTATCTCGAAGAATTCGTCGTTCGGGTAGTAGTTGGATCTGATCTTCATGTCGGGTGCGTGAGAGTACTCGAAGACGCCCAGCCCCCCGTTCTTGAACCTCCATATTGCCGCGGATGGGGCGTCGACCATGAAGTCGTCCGTGGTCGTGACCATGCTGGTGATCTTGGCTACGTCGCCCATCAACCACATTGCCGTTGCGTACTTGTGCCAGCCGTCATCGTAGAGGAGCCCGCCGGGGTTGGCGCGGGCATCGCGGCGCCAAGCGAAAGCGTCAGCCTCTATGGGGAAGCCGGGGTGGGTAGTAGGACTGCCCCATATGGTCCGTATTCGCACGATCGACGGCTCGCCGATGGCGCCGGCGTCCATTAGCTCCTTGGCCTTTATCAGCGGCGGATATGAGAGGAAGTTTTCGGTGACCCTGTATTGCGCCCCGGCGCGCTCCGCGGCGGCGGCCACGCGGTCGGCATCCGCCAAGGTGGTCGCCATCGGCTTTTGGCAGGAGACGTGCTTGCCTGCGTCCAATACCGCTATGGACTGCTCCGCGTGCAACTGCGTGGGGGTGAGCAGCTCTACGGCGTCGACGCCGGGGTCGTCGAGCACGTCTTCCAAAGCGGTGTAGATGCGGGGGGTGATGCCCCACTGCCTCGCCCGGCGCTCGGCACGCTCGCATACAGGGTCGCAAAGGGCTACGACTTCGCAGCGTTGATGACGCAGGTACCCGGGCGCGTTGAGCTGCGATATGGTGCCGCACCCCACTATGGCCAAACGAACCTTGTCCATCGGTCATCCCCCCGGCAGTAACTGTTCAGACTTCGTGAGGTCCTTTTCGACTGGCGCAGCCCTGATAGAGCAGACGTCTTTTGATCCCCGCCTGCCCCTCTTGGCAACCGGGAGCGCAGGCGTCTCGCCTGCATACCAGACCCCCTGCCGGAGGGGAGACGTCTCCGGACTTCCCCATTCGGGTCTCACAGAGACCGAACAGTTACCCCCAGCAGACTGTTCTCCTGCAGCCCTGCCTTCCGGCCAGGAAGGGGAACGGGTTTTTATCTGAGGGACACTCTCAGACTTCCGGCATAGGTCTCCGCCCTCTACGCGCCTAGGACACGTTCGGGGCAGCTTTCCACTCCGTGCCCTCCGGCGTATCCTCCAGTTGAAAGCCTCCTTCGGAGAGCCTGTCCCGGACATAGTCGGCTAGGTCATAACGCCGTGACGACCTCAGGGTTTGCCTTATGTCGACGAGCAGGTCCAGGGCGGCCGCTCCGGCTGCGCCGGGGTCCACGCCGTCGGCTATGTCCGGGCTTTCATGGCCGGATAGCACTATCCCGCGTTGGGCCAGATTCGACCGGAACTGTTCCGCCAAGCCGCCGAGGGATTCATCCTTCAGCCTTGCGTGGATGCGGGGCAGCATTTCGACGACCCTGAGTACGTCTTCCTTGCCCGCTAGGCTGCGCTCTTCGAGGCTGAGGCCAAGGACCGATGCAAGCTCCCTCAATACCTGCCGGGCGGGCGTCAGGCTAGCTCCCTGCTCCACGGCGCGGTTCATCTCCCGCGCCATGTCGAACAGCACGCCAAGGGCGCGGGGCGTGTTCAGGTCGTCGTCCATGGCGGCCTCGAACCTTTGCCTGTACGGCCCAGGGTCCAACGGCGGGCCGCCTCCGTTCCCCGCCAGATGCGCGGCGTTGCGGAGCCGTTCCGCCGCGCGCTCCTGGGTTGTTATGGCCTCGTGGCTGTAGGTGAGGGGTCTGCGATAGTGAGAAGCGAGGAAGAAGAGGCGCAGGGCGCAGGGAGAGAAGCGCTCCAGCGCGTCGCCGAGTGTGACGAAATTGCCGGTCGACTTGCTCATCTTGTCGCCGCCCAAGCTCATCCAGCCGTTGTGCATCCAGAAGCGCGCCATCGGCCTGACGCCGGTATAGTTCTCGGTCTGCGCGACCTCGTTCTCGTGGTGGGGAAAGACGAGGTCCTGCCCCCCTCCGTGTATGTCCACCGTCTCGCCCAAGTAGTGCAACGCCATCGCGCTGCATTCGATATGCCATCCCGGGCGGCCCGGGCCCCAGGGACTGTCCCACGACGGCTCCCCCGGCTTCCTGCTCTTCCAGAGAGAGAAGTCCATCTGGTCGATCTTCTTCTCGTCGGCCTCGACCCTCGCGCCTGAGATCATTGCGTCGAGGTCGCGGCCGCTCAGCCGGCCGTATCCTTCGTCCTGCCTAACGCTGAAATAGACGTCCCCGCTGACCGCGTAGGCGTAGCCCTTGTCGATCAGGCCGTCTATCATTTCGATCATCCCGGGGATTTCGCGGGTTGCCCTGGGGTAGACGTGCGCGCGCAGTACGCTGAGGGCGTCCATCTCCTCGAGGTACGTCTTGATGTTCCTCTCGGCCAACTCCTCGGTGGATACGCCCTCGCGGGCCGCTCCGTCTATCAACTTGTCGTCGACGTCCGTGAAGTTCTCGACGTGCTTTACCCGGCGCCCCCGGTACTCCAGGTAGCGTCTGAGTACGTCGAACACAACGGCCCTCATCGCGTGGCCCACGTGGGACGGAGCGTAGGGAGTAAGCCCGCAGACGTACATCGTGACGACGTCTCCTTTTGGGATGAAGGGCTCCGTACGCCTGGAGAGTGTGTTATAGAGCTTCATGCGGCCTCCAACGTCGTCACGAACTCCGCAGGGGCGCGGCTGCTGCGCGCTCAGGGCGTGTACCGCATTCGGCGGCCTCCACGGTCGCCGCGGCGAGAGCGGACACCCCTTCGCCTCTGCCCGTGAAACCCAGTCCGTCCGTCGTCGTGGCCTTGACGTTCACCAAGCCGCGGTCCAGATCCAGGCAGTTGGCGATGCTCTGGGCGATACGGCCGATGAACGGCTTGAGGACGGGACGTTCGAGGATGACGGTAGCGTCGACGTAAGTAATCTGCCATCCCCGCCCCTTCAGCAGTCTCACGGCGGCGCGGAGGAGATCGGTGCTCGCGGCCCCCCTCAGACTCTCGTCGCCTGGCGGGAAGTGGGTCCCGATGTCTCCGAGGCCCGCGGCGCCCAGCAGCGCGTCGATGACCGCATGTATCAGGACGTCCCCATCGCTGTGACCAAGAGGCCCTCGGTCGAACGGGACGTCGACGCCTCCGACGACCATGGGCCGGCCTTCGGCCAGCGGGTGCGCGTCGAATCCTATGCCCGTACGCGGCTTCACGGCGCGGCCCCGCTGGCCGTGGCTCTGGCAGCTAGCAGGACTTCGGCGACCGCGACGTCCGAGGGCGTAGTCACCTTGATGTTCTCCTCACTGCCCTGGAATACGTGGACCTTGTGACCCAGGCATTCCACCATGGCCGCGTCGTCCGTAACGTCCGCGTGGACCTTGCGATGCGCCATTTTGAGAAGGCTCGTTCTGAATACCTGGGGTGTCTGCACGGACCAGAGCCGTCGGCGGTCTAGGGTCTTGGTCACGAAGCCGTCGCCGTCGGCTGCTTTGATGGTGTCTTTGACGGGTACGGCGGCCACCGCGGCGCCGTACTTCATCCCCTCGCCGATGCCTCGTTGGAAGATGGACTGGTCCGCGCAGGGCCTAGCCGCGTCGTGGACCATGGTCAAGTCCACGTCCGGGAGCGCGGCTAGGCCGCGCCTCACGGAATCCTGCCGGCGTTCGCCTCCCGGGCACACTGCGGCGACCTTTTCCCAGCGGTTCTCTTCCACGAGGCGCTTGCCTCGCTCCACAGCGTGGGCCGGCACTACGAATGTTATGGCGTCCACCTGCGCACACCTATTCAGGGCTTCAAGCGAATGGCTGGCAAGGGGCCTCCCCGCCAACGGCAAGAACGTCTTGTCCGGGCCTCCCATACGCCGACTGCGCCCGGCGGCCACGACCACGGCGCCGACCCTGCCCGCCATCCCTCCTTGGGTGCACAGAGAGGCCAACTAGACCACCCTCCATAAGGCTTGCGACACTATAATACACGCGAGGCTCGATTTGGTAATGTTCAAACGGTTACTCGACGGTGTACTTATTGGGGTGGGCGCAGCCCTAGCCTTGGTCTTGTTGCTGCTGGCCTTCACGCCTCAGGGCAGGGCAGCCGCGCGGACCGTGCTCTTCATCCCCCAGGTGCTCCCATCTATCCCCGTCGAGGCGCAGCCGTGGTTCATACCCGACCCCGTGGTGTCGGAGGTCCGATTCCAGACGGAGAGCGGCCAAGCCGTCGCTGACGTATACTCCCCCCCGGGAGACGCGCGATACAGTGCGGTACTCTTCTTCCAGGGGGTCGTACCGGGGGGGAGGTTCGACCCCCGGGTAGTTGCCTTGGCGGAGGCGCTGGCTCGGTCCGGCATGGTCGTTATGATCCCGTGGCTGGACACGCAGGTTCGCGGAGAGCTGGTCCCGGAAGACATAGACAGCCTGGTTCTCGGCTTCCAATATCTGAGGTCGCTGGATTCCGTCGACCCGGACCGCGTGGGGATGGGGGGTATATGCGTAGGGGCGTCATTTGTCACCGTTGCCGCGCAGGACGCCCGGATCAGGGAGCAAGTCAAGTTCGTCAACTTCCTGGCGGGCTATTACGACATCTCCGACTTGGCTAAAGCCATAGGGACCAGATCGCGCTTCGGCGACGGCTACTCGGCGCCGTGGGAGCCGGACCCGCTAACGTACGAAGTCTTCCGGCGCCATCTGACAACCGGCGTCAGCGAGGCCGCAGACAGGGACCTGCTGGTGCGTGTCTTCAGGGACGGGGAGGAGGCCGACGAGAGGGAGATCGAAGCGCTCACGGAGGAGGGGATGGCAGCCTACCGCCTTCTGAAGGGGACTACTACCCTGGAGGAGGCGGACCGTCTGATAGAGCAGCTCTCCCCACAGACGAAAGAGCTCTTCCGTAAAGTGTCGCCGAGCGCCAACATCGACAATCTCTTGGCGCGGGCCCTCATCATGCACGACAGGGCCGACGCGCTGGTGCCGTCGGAGGAGTCCCGGCGCATGGCCGACGCCCTGTCTCAAGGTGGAGATACTTACCACACGGAGTTCTCCCTGTTCCAGAAGGAGATACAACTCCACGTGGGGGAAGCGGAGGGCCTGGGCCTGCTCGACTTTGCCCGGGAGGCGTTCAAGCTCTACATGCACATGTACAACATCATGAGAGAGGTCTCGTGACGTAGGGGGTCCAGGGAAGTCGAAGGGTTCTCCACAGCCCGCCAGCGAAGGAGGAGGGATAGATGAAGCCGATAGATACGCTCTCGGCGGCGATGGCGCAGACGACCTGCGTAACCGGAGACGTCGAGTACAACATCGCAAAGATCGAAGCCACGTGCTCGGAGGCGGCGGCCAGAGGAATCAAGTTGGTGCTCTTCGCGGAAGTGGCGCTGACCGGCTCCCTCAATCGGCCTCCGCCGGGCCTCACGGCGCGCGGCGGCGCCGCCAGGTTGCCGGGCAGGGAGACCGACAGACTCGAACCGATCTGCGATGAGTTGGGGGTGTCGATCGTCGTCGGCACGGTGGAGCTTGGAGATGACGACAAGCTATACAAGAGCGCGTTTGTCGTTACGCCGGACGGCTACCAGGGCCGGTACAGGAAATATCAGCCTGCGCCGGCCGAGCGCGGCCGGATCGAGCCGGGGTCGGACACTCCTCTGTTCGAGATAGAGGGTTGGAAGATGGGCATAGGGGTCTGCTGGGACCTGTACTTCCCGGAGCTGGCCCAACTCTACGCCATGAAGGGCGCCGACCTGTATGTCCTCCCGTCCGGCGACAACGCCTATCCCCTGCGCGACGAGCAGCACGCGAGGGAGAAGTCCGCATTCAACCTGATGGGGTTCCGCAAGGTCGCGCCTGCCCGCGCATGTGACAACAGTATGTACGTCTTCATACCTGTGGACGCGAACTCGGCCGGCGGGAGCGTCGCATTCGACCCCACCGGGGAGCAGGTCGCCTTTGGGCGGTCCGGCGAGGAGCTGATCGAGGTCGAGCTCCACCGCGGCTTGCTGGAGGATACGAGGCCGGGTTTCGTCCCACACTGGCGGGCCGACCTCTTTGCCGAGCTGGCAGACCGCGCCGCGGCGCGATAAGTCCGGGCGCCGCTACGGCTTCACGGCGCCCCACAGTCTGGTGGTAGAATGGCCCTAATACGGGGATGCTGCCCCGGAGTGACCACAGATGCCAAAGAACTATTGGATGGTAGTGCAGTCCCGAGAGAACTTTGAGATAAGCAGGAAGATGGGGTTCGAGATACACGGTCTGGGGCAGCGATACCGTCGGCGCGCTCAGCGCATGGAGCCGGACGATCGGGTGTTGTTCTATGTGTCCGGACTGCGAAAGTGGGCGGCGGCCGCGTCGATCAAGTCCCCCTACTTCGAGGACCAAAGCCCGGTCTGGAAGTCCCACAACGGACGCGAGAGATTCCCGTACCGCGTGAAGCTGTCGCCGTATCTCATCCTCGACGAGGAAGACTACATAGACGGGCTGGTACTGGGGCCAAGGCTCGATTACGTGAAACGGTGGCCGCCGGAGACCTGGCAGCTGGCCTTCATGGACGCGCTGCACCTTCTGCCACAGAAGGACTTTCGGCTCATCGAAAGCGAAATGAAGAAGATATTGAGGGGGCGTACAGGACGTCGGCGGCGCCCAAGCCGCGGCGGTGCGGAGCCGGATAGGTCCAGACGCGCGCACCCGAAAGAATCGGCAGCTGGGGGGGCTGCTGTGGTGGAAGGCGCAGCGCAGGCCGAGGCCATCCGGGTACCCTGAGCCCGCCGCGGCTGCGGCCTATGCCGCCGACCTGCGCACCCCGCCCTCGGGGCGCCGTTCCCGGCCGGCTGCACTGCTCAGGTCAGTAACCGGCTTGCTTGTCCACCAAGCCCAGCAGGGGCCTGCCGGACTCGAAGCGGCGCAGATTGTCGAAGAAGAGGGCGAGACAATGGTCCTCCTGTTCGGATGACGTGCCTCTGCACGGCGTGACCACCACGTTGTCCCGCCTCCAGAAGTCGGAGTCATCGGGCGGCATGTCCGGCGCATCCCCGCCTGGCTGCAGGCATATCCCGCCCAGGCGGCCATCGGCGGCCGCGCGCTCCAGTGCGCCATAGTCGTACAGCACCGGCCGGCCGGCGCAGTCCAATATGAAGGCGCCGGGCTTCATGCGCGCGAGCAGGTCCCCGGATACGATGCCCTCGGTGTCGGCTGTGACCGGAACCGCAACCGCCAGGTAATCGGATGAGGCCGCCATCTCGGCGGCATCGTCCATTGCAAACATCCGGTCCACCCCGTCGGGAGCCTCGCGCGGCTTGCGCGAAGTACCGAAGACGCGCATTCCCATAGCCTTGGCCCTGAGGGCCAGCGCCTGGCCTATCCCGCCCATGCCTAGAACGCCCAGGGTCTTCCCCGCCAAGTCGACCGGGACGAGGTTGCCTTCCTGTGAGGGGCTCCGCTGCGTGAGTTTGGGGGCGCCGATGGACACGTGCCCTCGGCGTGAGAACATGAGCATCGCTCCCAAGGCGAACTCCGCGCCCGGTATGGCAAATGCCGGCTTGCCGCAGGTGAAGGGGACGCCGCTCTCCACCATTTCCCTGAACAGGTAGGGGGTCACGCCGCCGCCGACGGCATGTATCCACCGCAGCTTGCGGGCGGCCCGGTGCATGTCGGGGTCCCAGGCCGCGATGAACGCAGCGTCGGCGTCAGCCAGATGGGCGAGTATCTCGCCCTTGTCGTCGGAGATGGTGAATCTCAGATGTTCGAAGCCCTCGCGGCGCGCCCGTCCGGGGATGATCTCGCGCCAGCCGCTCCAGGTCACCACGACCTTGAGGATGCTCGACGTCATCAGCCGGAGCCTTCGCCGGACCTTGACGCCAGCTCTTCCAACACTTCGGGTACCAAGTTGCCCAGTCCCAGCCCCGGGCCCTCAGGCAGCTCCAAGTAGCCGTCTCTCAAGACCACCGGGGTCTCAACGATCCTTTCGTGCATGGCTGCGATGAGGTCCTCGCTGGAGGAGCCGCGCTCCACCGCCGGGGCGGGGTATTCGATCATCGCGCCGTTGGTCAGCGTGCAGAGCACCTGGAGGTGCGCCGCTATCAGGAAGGCCGACCAAGGCCCGTGCGGTATGCATAGGATGCCCGCCTCCTCGGCCCTCTCGGCGACGCGCGCCAGTTGGCTCAACCCCATCTGCTGGGCGTCCGGCTGGACGACGTCCAAGGCGCGCCGCTCTATGAAGGGCTGGAAGTCGCGCACGGTGGTCAGGCTCTCACCCGTCGCGACCTGTATGGGGGCCTGGCTCGTAAGCGTCTCGAATCCATCCACGTCGTAAGGGTGAAGCGCCTCCTCCCAGAAGAAGATGTCGTACTCCAGGAGCCTTTCCGCTACCTGAATCGCATCTTTGACGGTCCACCCACCGTCCAAGTAGGCGGGGGAACCGAAATCAAGCATCAGCTTCATGTCGGGGCCTACGGCCTCCCGGATGGCGTAGAGGTCGTCGTAGCTCTTCTCGCTGAACCGGTTGCCCCAGCCGAATTTCATGGCCTTGAAGCCGCTGGCCTGATTCTCCTTGGCCTCCGCCACCAGGACCTCGGTAGGCTTGTGGCGCATCTCACCGGTGCGCTCCATCAGGCCCCTGTCGAATGCGGTACCGCTGGCGTAGGCCATGACCCTGTTCTGGATGGCGCCGCCGCGCATCTTGTAAATCGGCAGCCCGGATGCCTTGCCGGCTATGTCCCACAACGCCATGTCTATGGCGCTCATAGCGTTTACCGCCACGCCCCCCTCGCCGCTGCGGCCTCGCTGGCCACTGGCGAACATGAGGCGCCAGGCCACGTTGGGATCAGTGGGATCGGCCCCGATCAGGAGGCCCTTGAACCCGTCGTGCTCGTTCTCGATGATCGAGGAGATTACCGGAATGGACGCGGCCGTGGCGCCGACGCCCGTGATTCCCTCGTCGGTATCTATCCGAACAAGGGCCGGCGCTCTGTTGGCAAGGCCCTTCGAAACCACCGCGACGTCGACGATTTTCATGTCTGTCAGCCCCTCTCCCCACTGTGGCCGGCAGACTAACAGCCCCGTTGGGAAGGTGTCAAACTTGCCGGTGGCCCTTTCGTGACGGTGCGCGCCCGCTTGCTGTGCCGTACGCAATGGCCGAGGCGTAACGAGACGGAAGGGCGGTCCTCCTCGTCCGGGAAAGCCGGCTGAGTCGATCCCGCTACCTGGCCAGAAAGCCCCCGTCGATTACCAGCTCGGTGCCCGTGATGAACGAGGCCTCGTCCGAGGCCAGGAACAGCACGCCGTAGGCGACTTCCGTCTCCCTGCCCCTGCGCCGGAGAGGGGTGCGGCGTAGACGTTCCTCCCATGCCCCCGGGTCTCCGACCCCGCCCGACAGCATGGGCGATATGAACCCCGGATGGACGGAATTGGCCCTGATGCCGTGTGGGCCGTATCTTACCGCCGTGGCCTTGGTCATGATGCGTACCGCGCCCTTGGACGCGTTGTAGGCCAGGTGGTCATCCGGGCCGCCAACAAACCCCATGATGGACGAGATGTTGACGATCGAGCCTCCTCCGGCCTTCTTCATCTCGGGGACGGCGTACTTGGTGCCCAGGAAGACGCCCGCCGCGTTGACGTCCATGATGCGCCGCCAGCCCTCGGTGTCGAGGGGGTCCGAGTAGGCGCCGCTGCCTATGCCGGCGTTGTTGACGAGTATGTTCAGCTTGCCGTAGCGCGATACAGCCGCCTGCACCGTGCGCTCCCAGTCCTCTTCGCTCGTGACGTCGGCGCGCACGAACATAGCTGCCATTCCGGACCGCGTCATCTCGGCCTCGATCTGCTTTCCTTCCTTCTCCAAGACGTCGGAGACCACGACAGAAGCGCCTTCCGAGGCGAACAGGCGCGCCTCCTCGGCCCCCATCCCGTGGGCTCCCCCGCTGATAATCGCCACCTTGCCATCCAGTCGCACGACCGTCTCCCTATCCGTCCGCGCACGCCGCCGGCTATTTAGCTGGCCGCCGGACCCAAGTGTATCAGGAGCCCCATGCCGGCCACAGAAAGCAAGACAAGGGGATCCAATCCAACGCCTGGCTCCTACGGGACTGGAACCGTTCAGACTCTGTGCGACCCGAATGGGGAAGTCCAGAGAGGGTCTTTCTCTGGCAGGGGATCTGGGGGCTGCGCCCCCAGTTACCAAGGGGCGGGTGGGGATCAAAGACGTCTGCCTTATCGGGCTACGCCAGTCGAAGGAGCTCACGAAGTCTGAACAGTTACGGACTCGCTGGACAGCGAGCCCGGAGTGTGTAATCGTGTCCACCGGAAGACCCTTAGGAGGACCGCCAATGTCTACAATGTCCGCCGCCCTGCACAACGGCAAAGGAGCTATGGAGGTGAACCAGGTTGAGAGGCCGGAGCCGGGCCCCGGCGACGCGGTCGTTCGGGTGCGGCAGGCTGGCATCTGCGGTTCTGACCTTATCAACTACGCGATGAACACCACCCCGGAATCGTTGCCCGGAGGCCATGAGGTCGCCGGCGAGATAGTAGAGGTAGGAGAGGGGGTGGACCCCGGGAGAGTGGGAGAGCGCGTAGCCATCGACACCATCTGCCATGGCGCGGCCTGCGGTGTGTGTTGGTTCTGTCGGACAGGGCAGACGTTCCACTGCGAGGATAGGGTCCCCAACAGAGGCGGGGGGTTCGCGGAGTACATGGTACGTCGCGCCGCCGGCTGCTTCACCTTATCTGATGGGATGTCGTGGGCCCACGGCGCCCTCGTGGAGCCTCTGGCCGTGTCTGTCCATGCCGTTCGTCAGGGGCATCTATCCGGCGGGGAGGTCGTCGCGGTCGTCGGGGCGGGTACGATCGGACTCACGGCAGTGGCGGCGGCCCGCGCGATGGGCGCGGGGACGGTCTTCGCCAGCGCGCGGCATGAGCATCAGGCGGCCTTGGCTAGGAAACTCGGAGCCGATCGGGCGCTGCCGTCAGACGGCCCTGCGCTGCAGGAAGCAGTGGAGGAGGCCACTGACGGACGGGGCGCGGATCTGACCATAGAAACGATCGGAGGGCACAGCGGCGCTACGGTGCAGCAGGCCATCGAGGTCACGCGCAGGCAGGGCCGGGTGGTCGTGCTGGGGAACATCCACGTGCCGGTGGACCTAGACTGGATGACGCTTTTGGGGCGGGAGCAATCGCTTGTGATGGCTGTGTGCTACGGGGTGATCGACGGGCGGCACGACTACGAGGTTGCCATCGATCTGCTGTCGGGCCGGGTGGACCTCAACGACATGGTGACTCACACCTTCCCCCTGGAGGAGATCCAGCCGGCGTTCGATGCTGCGTATGACAAGTCCACCGGGTCCGTGAAGGTACACGTTACCCAAGCTGGATAGCTTGCCGCCGCCGCGCGTCATGGACGTGGTATCGGCGCAAGATGGCCTGTAAGCCGAGTTCTGTACCCGCCCCTCCATCGGTTTACGCCCGTACGGGCTTCTTCCCGATGTTGGGGTGAGCGGCAGCCATCTATCTGGGCCAGACGTTGCCGCCTGGCTCGAGCGGCCAACCCCGGGACGGGCCGGGCGCCCATAGTCCCGCTATTAGGCCTTGCTCCGGATGGGGTTTGCCGTGCCTCCGGTGTCGCCACCGGAGCGGTGAGCTCTTACCTCGCCGTTTCACCCTTACCCCACCGTTGCCGGATGGGGCGGTATGCTTTCTGTGGCACTTTCCGTCGGGTCACCCCGCCCCGCCGTTAGCGGGCATCCTGCCCGGAGGAGCTCGGACTTTCCTCTGCCCCCTGCCTCATGCCGAGGCGAGGGCAGCAGCTGCCCGGCCATCTTGCGCCGCTTCAATTCTAGCGTCAGTTCGGCGTCGTGACCAGCAGGCCCCCCGCCGCATGAGTCAAGGCCGGCTTCAGGCTGCCTCGCTTGTGAGGTCTCGGAAGACGTTGTCCCCAGCGTTTACGGTACCGGACAGCTTGACGGCAACGGCGTCGCCGGCCACCGCCAAGGGCACCTGCCGGTGGTTCTTCTCAATCAGGCCGACCGTCTCCTGCAGGTCGGTCGTATTGCCGACGATGTGGACGCGGTCGCCCGAACGCAGCGGGGCGTTCAGGCGCAGGGCTGCTACGTGCCCCTCAGCGTCGTACTGCAAGACCCTTCCAACGAACGGGTCCTTCGGTGCCCGGGTGTTGTAGCGCTCCCGTATCTCGGCCACGTTGGGGGCGTTGGCGGAAGAGGCCTTAGCGACGTCCTCGTATTGGTCCGCCAATGCGGGAAGGTGGGATGATTCTCTCAGGAGACCGAGGGCTTGGCGCTCGATCTGCCGGGCCCGCTCGCGCGTGACGCCGAGCTCGCGCCCCACCTCCTCTAGGGTCCTCGACTGGTTATCCAGGAGACCGAAGCGCAGCTGCAACGCCAAGGCCAGCCTGGGAGGCAGATCGCTGACCGCCTTGAGCACCCCCTCCCGGTTGAGCTGCTGCATGGCAACTTCGTCCGGGGACCACGCCGACGTGTCCTCGATGTAGTCCTCTAGGGCCGATTCCTCATCGCCGATTGGCGCGTCCAGCGACAGGGTAACGCGCCTCTGTCGGAGTGTGTCCTCGACGGCTTCCCTGGTCCACTCCAGCGCCCCGGCCAGCTCCTCGATCGAAGGATCACGGGCAAGGTTAACGTTCATCTCGCGCTCGGTCTTATTGAGCCTTTGGACACGCTCTACCACGTGCACCGGCAGCCGGATGGTGCGGCTCTGATCGGCCAGGGCCCTGGTGACGCCCTGTCTTATCCACCATGTGGCGTAGGTGGAGAACTTGTAGCCCCGGTGCGGGTCGTACTTCTGGGTCGCGCGCATGAGGCCAAGGTTGCCTTCCTGGATCAGGTCGAGCAGGGGCAACCCGCGTCCGGTGTACTTCTTAGCCACGCTCACGACCAGGCGCAGGTTCGAGCTTGTCAGGCGCTCGGCGGCGGCTTGGCCGGAGCGCTCCACTGCGTCCATCCATTCGCGCAGGACGCCCTCATAGGGTTGCAGAGCGTCCGAGGGGGGCGAGGCCGACTCGGCCAGATCCCTGGCGTCGTCAAGCACGCGGGCCGCCTCTTGCGGCAGCAGCCGTGACAGCTTGCATAGCCTTGCCGCTGCCGGGCCGACTTCGTGCGCGGGCCTGCCTGCGCGGGAGGCTATGGTCTGGGGAAGGTCGCCCTTCAGGGGATTGTCGAGCGCCTGCCGAACGGCCGGCGAGAACAGAAGCTCAGCCATGCTGCGGTCGGGGTCCTCGTCCAGCGCCGCCGCGACTGCGCGGAGGTCGCCCTCGGCCGCTATCAGCTTCTGATAGGCTGCGGCTACCACTTCAGCCGGCATGGGAGGCCGGCCCATGGCGGGTTCGAGTTCCGCTTGCAGCTCTTGGAGAGTCATCCAAGTCTGCACGGCTAGGCCGAGCTGTATCTCTTCCGCATGCACGAGCAGGCGTTGCTGACCCGCCGACCTGAGGTAGGCTTTGACGGCATCGGCTGTCTCGTCGACGGCCTCGTACTTGCTGCGGTCTTCCCATTCGCTGCTGTCATGCAGGTTCAGTTCCACATTGGCGTCAAGGTAACCCCCGGCCTCTGCGGGGCCCTGCGATGTTTCGTACACGGCTTGAGCGTATATTGTTTCGTTCACCTTCGTCTCCCGTATGCCCGAATGCGGGCCCTTCATTATGAACTACGATAAAAAGCGCCTTCCAGATGCCTGGAAGGCTTGAGAAGCGCTTAACGCAAACCAACGTGATATTGTAACACATGCCGTCAAGCCGTGCTGACGGTCTATGCGGGCGTTACTGGTCCAGTCTGCCTGTAGTTCCTCCGGAAGGGGATTATTGAGCGCCCGGAGGGCCTATGTCCCTATGCTCCGGCGCCCGAGGACGGCCGCGAACAGACCTCTCGGCCCTGTTCGGAAAGGCCGGGCATGTAGAAGCGAGACTCCAAAGGCGCTAAGACAGGCCTATGGCAGCCCGATCAAGTGCGTTGCTCGAGCCCACGGAACTCTACCGCTGCCCCGCGTGCCCCTACAGCCAGCCGTGGGACTGGCAGAACGCCTTGAGCTCCTCCATCTCCTCGTCGTTCAGGCTGTAGTACGGCGTTCGCCGCCAGCGGCCCGCGATGCCGTACAGCTCCAGGATGCCATGCATACCCGCGTCGAAGCCGCCCTGCATTCCGGCTATGTAGGCGAAGAACGGCCAGTCGTGCTCTGCTATAACCCGCGCTGCGCTTTCCCAGTCGCCGCTTTCGACGGAGTCCCAGTACTGGCGCGTTACGGGAGGGTAGAACGACACGAATGTTGACATGTAGCCGACCGCGCCGTAGTGGACTATGTCGAGGTGGTTCTGCTTCTGACCGCCGGAGAATACCGCCCATTGGCTGCTGGCCATAGCCGTCATCTTGCGTACGAACTCGCCAAGGATGTCATCCTTGATGGCCACGATCCCATCCACCCTGTCCAGCAGCGCCTCGACCGTCTTGAGCCCCTTGGCCGTGTCGCCGGCCCAGATATTGGTCACAAGCATCACCGGGATCTCGGCTGCCACCGCCGCGTAGTGCTCCACCGACGACTCCACGGTGCCCGATGCTCCCCAGATCGGCGGCTTTACCATCAGCACGTCCACGCCCGCGTCCCGGCAGTACCGCGCGAACTCCACCGTCTTGCCCGTCCACCAGCCGCCGTCAGCGGCGACGGTCAGCCCCCGCTTGCCCGTATGCTCTGAGACCACCCTCGTCACCTCGGCGATCTCATCGTCCGTCATCAGCGAAAACAGGCTGTCCCCGTACGTAAGCAGCGCCGACCTGCTACCGCCCTCCAGGTTCCCGTCTATCAGCCTGCGCAGGCCTACGTAGTCGATCTTCCCATCTTGGGTAAACGGCGTCGTCAGCGACGCAATAGGCCCTGTCAGGGCCTCGCGGACCTCATCTCGGCTTATCATTGGCGGCTCCCTCCGTTGGTAGGCGTTGCTGTGAGTGTGGCGGATTATCGCATATCTGACGCGCGGGGGTATGCTGCTGGGATGCTATACTGCGGGCTGTCCAACTACAACTGGGGGGAAGTCATGGATTTGGAGCTGGAGGGTAAAGCCGCAATCGTCACCGGCGGCAGCCGCGGCATAGGCAAGGCCGTAGCGCGGGAACTGGGCATGGAGGGCGTGGACGTCGCCATAGCAGCGAGGGGCAAAGAGACCCTGGAGGAGACCGCCGCCGAGATCTCAGCCGAAACGGGCCGGCGCATCGTGCCCATCGCCGCCGACACCGGGGACGACGCATCCGTACGCGCTATGGTCAAATCCGCCGCCGCGTCCCTGGGTCGCTTGGATATTCTGGTAAACAGCGCGGCGCGGCCCTTGGGCCAGGCCCCGGAGCCGGCCTTGGCGGAGTTTACAGACGACCACTTCTGGGCCGACATGAACGTCAAGACCATGGGATACGTAAGGTGCGCGCGGGAGGTAGTCCCGTACATGAGGGAGAGCGGTTGGGGCCGCATCATAAACATCAGCGGCCTCGGCTCCAGGAACGCCGGCTCCCTGATCGGCGGCATGCGCAACGTAGCCGTCGTAGCCATGACCAAGAACCTAGCCGAAGAGTTGGGGCAGTACGGCATCAGCGTAACCGTAGTTCATCCGGGCTATACCCGGACCGAGGCGACCCCGGCCACCATCGCGTGGCGAGCCGGTGTGCAGGGTGTCTCACAGGAGGAGATAGAGCGTGGGCTGAAGGCCGCTAACCCTCTCGGACGCATCATCGACGCCCGGGAGGTGGCCTACGTCGTCGCCTTCCTGGCTTCGCCGAAGTCGATCGCCGTCAACGGCGACGTAATCGCCGCCGGAGGCGGCGCCGGCAAGTCCATCTACTACTAGCAGGCTGCGGGAATAGCGCACGCCGTCGCTAGAACGAGTACGGACACCAGGGCGCCAGCCGGGCCGCGAACATCGCGTCGGCCTGCGCCGCGGCCCCGGGCGCCCGCTCCTGCACGCGCCCGGCCTGCGCCAGCGCCGACGGTCTGACCGTACCCATGTAGCACGCAGCCAAATCAGCCGCCGGCATGGCTAGATCCGCCGCCGCGCCCGACCGCCTCACCCGCGCACCCTCGGGGCCTCCCTCCAGCTCGTACCTCCCGTGATTCCACGGGCAGAACCGGTCATCCACCTCCAGGACCAGGCGGCCGGGGCGCATGTACCGCCGGCCCTCCAGGGCCCGGCCCACGTCCACTAGACGCACCCATAGCGCCTCCGTCGGGCGCCTTTCGAGCCGGCGAGGGTCTGCCAGCATCCACGGCAGCGGGTCGTCCGCCGGCCTATTGCGCGCCTCGATGACGTTCATAAGGTCCACCCCGAACAAGTACTGCCAGAGCGCGGCATGGGCGGCGCCGCTCGTGCTCATCATCTCCAGTACGCGGAGCGTGCTCTCGTGGATGCGGTAAGAGGCGTACCCCTCCGCCGCGCCGCCGCTCCGGTATACGACGTGGAACGCGGCGCTCCCGCCCCTGCGCCTGCGCTCCGGGTCTGCCAGGATCGCCTCCCACTTCGTCCGGGGGCGTTCTATGGCCGCTGGCCTGCCCCGAATCGCATTCCGGAACACCTCGGGGAATAACGCCGCTGCGTCGTCCGGGCTAACGAACTCCACTGAGCCGGGATTCGCAGCGGGGCGCAGGAAGGCCGTGAACGGCCTCGGTATCCTCCACTGCTCGTGAAAGGAGCCGGGGCCGTACCCGAAGCGCTTGTAGATGATGCTCTCCGAGGCCCATAGCGCGGCAACCGGCTCGCCGCGCTCGTAGACGTCACGGAGCTGATGGTCCATCATCCGCGTCATGATGCCCCGGCGAGTGTGCGTCGGCTGCACCGTCACGTCTACCACGGCAGCCACGGGCAGGGCGCCCCCCTCGACCCCGATGTTGCCCGGCATCGAGGCGGCGCCGCCCACGAGCTCCGAGCCCTGGAAGGCGCCCATCCAGCGGCCCGGTACGAAGCCCCGAAAGTCGCGCCTGACGTCCTCGTCAAGCGCGTGACCGCCGAAAGCCCGCGCCGCAGCCCTGACGTAGGTCGGGAATTCATCTCGGACGATCGGCCGTACGTCGATGTTCACGATTACAGGGATGCCGCTTCAGGGCCGACCGCCGCCGGCGAGCCCCATCATCACGGCTCGCGGCGGCGGTCAGACGAGCCTACCGCTCTCTCAACTCTCTCAACACGTGAACACTGCCTCAGGAGGCGACGATTTTTACACCGTGTCTGGCGTTCTGTCCAACTTTTATCTTCTCTATTGGTCACGGCCATTGCCGGATTACGTAAATCACAGCCCGGACGGGAGCGGGACATCGAACCGGGAGGCGATGGAGCGGAGGTTTGCCGCCGTCCCCTGCGGGAGGGGGATGCCGTTCTCGATCCGGTCCCCGTAGGTCCTGTCCTCCGGCTCACCCGGGACCATCACCTCATCCACGCCCTCCGCCGCTGGAAGCTCCTTCTGCGCCTTGATCAGCCTGTCGACGTTACGGCGGTACTCGTCGGCGTCCGTGAAGGCGGCGACGTCGACCGCGGCGATGAAGCTGTTCTGGATTCCGCGCTGCATCTCCTTGACCCCGGAGAGCGAGGGCTCGAGCAGCGGGTTGCCGACCATGAGGCTCGACAGGCACTCGAACATCAACGCCAGGCCCGATCCTTTGGGGCCGCCGGCGGGCAACAAGATGTTCGGACGCCTGGGCTCAGTCGTTGGGTTGCCCTCCGGGTCCAGCGCCCACCCCAAGGGGATGCGCTGTCCCTTGTCGATCGCCAGGTCCAGCTTGCCGCCCGCGACGACGCTCGTCGCCATGTCCAGCACCAAGTTCCTATCGTTTCCGGGCGCCGCGATGGCTATCGGACTGTTATGGACCCCCGCCGCCCTGGCGCCGAACGGCGCCATGTTGGGTGGACTGCACACCGACGCGATCCCGGCCATGCCCTCCTCCGCGGCCATCAGCGGGTAATAGGCCATGGCCCCTTGGTGCGTCGTCTCGCGAATGAGGCCCCATCCCACGCCGACGTTGCGCGCCTTCTCAACTACCCGTCTCATTGCCATTACCGTCACCACGGGCCCGAGGGCCCGGTCGGCGTCGATTAGGACCGTCGCGGGCGTCTCCTTGCGGACTCGGATCTGTGGAGTCGGGTTCATCACGCCCGTATCCAGGTTCTCGACGTACCACGGAATCCTCAGGACGCCGTGTGAGTCCACCCCCCTGAGATTGGCCCACACAAGCACCTCGGCCTCCGTATCGGCGTCGTCCCGGGGCACGCCCGCCCTGTTGAAGACCGCCGCCGTGAACTCGCGCAACTCTCTCCAATCGACCCGTTTTTCGTTCTCAGCCATGTCCTGTCACCTCGCTGTGCGCGTATGCCGCGCCCCCGGTCACTCCACCGGGCCGATCGAATCTGCAAGACCCATCTCTTCGATGAGCGCCGCGACGGGCTCCCAGGTCGCCTGCTCTATGTCGATGCCGTCGGCCAGCCGTTCCCGCCGCGTATTGGCCTCCATCTCGCCAGGGTAGAGTACGGCGCCCGCACCTTTGGCGCGAGGGGTGTCCTTGATGACGTCTACCATCCTGCCGACCTGCGCCCGGATCGTCTCCTCTGAGGCCAAGCCGCCCACGTCGATGACGGTAATCGACGACCCGCTCACCCCGCGGGCAAAGTCCTGTTCGGGGAAGCCCAGACCGCCTGCGACGGCGCCCAACAGGGCGACCATCACGGAGAGGGCATAGCCTTTGTGCCCGCTTTCGACGCCGCCCAGCGGCAGGATCGAGCCGCCGTCATAGTAGTCGTTCGGGTCGTTGCTGGGCTCGCCGTTCTTGTCGATGACCCACTCGGAGGGCAGCAGATGGCCCCTGTTCCGGTAGACGCGCAGCTTGCCCTCGGCGCTGACCGACGTGGCGAAGTCCAACAGCATAGGTGATCCCGACAGGTACGGAAAGCCGATTGCGATGGGGTTGGTGCCCAGTTTCCTACTCGTGCCTCCGAACGGCGCCACGTTCATGCCGCTGGCGCCCCCAACCACGCCGGTAACCATTATCGAGGCCATGTTAGAAGCGGCCGCCATCTCCGGGTACGTTCCGATCCGCCCCGTGTGGTCCAAGTTCGTCATCGTGACGGTGGCAACGCCATTTTGGCGCGCCCTCTCGACTGCTAGGCTGGTCGACTTGGCGGCTACCACCTGCCCAAACGTGCCGTTCCCATCGACCTGCACCAGTCCGCCGGCGTCCTTCGCGACCGTGGGCTCCGCCTTGGCGGCGATCCTGCCGTTGCGGATATCCTCCACGTACTGAGTGATGCGGATGAAGCCGTGGGAGTCATGCCCCGCCAGGTTGGCGTCGGCGAGGTGGTCCCCCACCACGCGGGCGTTCCCGTCGGACGCTCCGGCGGCGCGCAGCACCTGGAAGGCTATGTTGCGTATCTGGTCATTGGTAAACTTCGGCATGGGTTGCTCCTGTCCTGTCTGTGGAAGATGTGGGAAAACTCTAACGTGGGGGGATGAGCGCACCACGAGGCAATCCCGAACTCCGGATCCCTGCCCCGCGTGGGCAGGCCCCAAGTCTACCAACAGACAAAACCCCGTTCAAGCCACTGGGCGAGCGCGTACCTGGTACAAAACCCACGGGGGGTATGCCATTCTGGGGCACCCTCAGCCGGCATACCGGTTAAGGGACGGGAAGGATTGGTCGGAAAGGATTCTTCCGCAGCCGCTAAAGGGCTTGAAGGAGGGTCACGGGTGGTACGGCTAACATTCGCGGGCCCTGCCGGAGTCGGCTGAGGCGGGGAGGTCTTGGTCGGTGAACCTGACCCAATCCTCGTGCAGGTCGCCCCGGGCGTCCAGCTCCAGCTTGCGCACCGAGCGGTCGGTAGCCACGACGTAGACGTAGCCCTCATGGGAGGTCAGGGATGCCTTGATTTGAGTGCTGTTTCTGCCCCCAAAGCTGCACCGCTCGCTTGCGCCGCCGTCCGATGCACGCACCGAGTGGACGGTAGCGACCTTATTGTCCAGTGAGGGGGCCGTTATGCGGTCTCCCACGATGGCCGGGGACCCTACGATGGGGCCGCCGGTGCGCAGGGGATCGGACCAAGCGGGGGACAGGCCGTCCGCGTCGAGTGCGTAGAGGTTTCCGTCCAGCGACGGTGCGAACACCAGGCCGCCGGACATGAGGGCGCCCGCCCAGAACCACCCGTTGGCGCCGACGAACCGCGCTGCCTCCACGCCGGTGGCTGCGTCCACGGCGTAGAAGACGCCGTCTACGGCGCCAACGTAGACCAGCCCACCGTCCACGACCGGTTTGGCGACTATGGCCCCGCGCGCCGCGAACGGCTCCGGCCACGCCGGGGCGCCGTCGGAGAGATTGACGGCGTATAGCTTGCGGTCCAGCGAGCCGAAGTAGGCTATCCCGTCGGCAACCGCCGGCGTGGACCACACCTTGCCGCCAGTCGGGGCTATCCACTTCTCCCTGAGGGTGACGTCCGAGCCGGTGCGGACGATATCGTAGGCGTAGAGGTTGCCGTCCGACGAGCCGACCAGCACTATGTTGCCCGCAACGACCGGGCTGCCCACTATGGGGTCGCCGTCGCCCACCTCGAGCTCGTCCAGGTCCCGCCCGTCCATCGTCAGGACGTACAGCACACCGTCGTACCCGCCCACGTACAGCGCGCCCTCGTGCACGGCGGGTGTGCCGTAGACGGCGCGGCGGCTCTCCTCGCCCCTCAGTTCGAAGGCCCATAGGGTGTCGCCGCTGCTCCCGTCCAGGGCTAGGATCCGGCCCTCGCGGGAGCCGACGTAGGCGACCTCCGCATAGGTCACCCCTCTGTACTGGACGTCCGCGGCGACGGCCACCGCTGACCAGCCTTCGGGGGTGGTCAGCCTTGCGCAGGCCGCCGACGCAAGCAGCAGGAAGATGGCCTGAAACAGGAGGACGGCCGGAAGACGCAATCCGCTATTCCGTCCACTCATTAGCCTACTCGGACCGTATGCGGCCCTGCGGGCCTATCCAGCGTATTACGGTACCGGATCGTAGCCACCGGTCCCCAACGGACGGCAACGGCCCAAGCGCTTCAAGCCCAGCCACAAGCCCCTCGCCACACCGTGCCTTTCGATCGACTCGTAGGCGTAGCCGGAGCAGGTCGGGCTGTGGCGGCAGAGGGACGGAAGATACGGGGACACAGCCTGCTGGTACAGCCGAATGGCGCCGAGGGCCAGCGGCCTCATGGCCGCGCCCCTGCGCGCTCGGCAGCGCCGCGCCTCTCATTGCGAAGGATGCCCGCTCTCTTGAAAAGGGTCTTCACTGAGCGGCGGAGGCGCCGGAACCCGGCGGCGGGAGCGTCTTTACGTGCGATGATCAACAGGTCCCAGCCTTCGAAGACATCCGTAAGGCGGACCGCCTCACGCAGCCTACGTTTTGTCCTGTTCCTTACGACGGCGTTCCCCACTCGCTTCCCCACGGACAGGCCAACGCGGCTCACGTCCAAGCCGTTACGTCTCGCTACTACCACCGCAAGGCCGTCGGCCCGGCTGCGTCCTTCCCGCCTCAAGGCCGCGAAGTCCGCGGCCTTCGTCAGCCGGCGCGCTTTGGGGAGCACGTCGAGCCTCCCGCGCTGCTCGGGGCGCGCTCCTCTTCATCGGCTCAAACCGAAAGCCTGGCTCGGCCTTTGAACATCCTCCGCTTGAGTATCTTGCGCCCAGAGCGAGAGCTCATCCGCGCTCTGAACCCGTGGACGCGATACCGGCGCCGGTTTTTGGGTTGGTACGTTCGTTTCGGCATCTCTCACCTACCGCTTCATTCTAGCCGCCCGCGCGAACGAGTGTCAATTAGCGTTGCTGCAAGGTAACTGTTCAGTCTTCGTTCTACTGGCGTAATCCC
This sequence comes from uncultured Dehalococcoidia bacterium, assembly GCA_958296245.1. GTDB lineage: Bacteria > Chloroflexota > Dehalococcoidia > Lucifugimonadales. The sequence goes on along the minus strand of OY282458.1, from coordinate 2,221,915 downwards.
GATAGAGCAGACGTTTTTGATTCCCACCCACCCGCCCCTTGGTAACTGGGGCACAGCCCCCAGACCCCCTGTCAGAAGGAAGAATGTCCTCGACTCCCCCCTTCGTGTCTCACAGAGCCTGAACGGTTACGCTTAGCGTTGCTGCAAGGTAACTGTTCAGTCTTCGTGAGATCCTTTTTCGACTGGGGTAATCCCGATAGAGCAGACGTTTTTGATCCCCACCCACCCGCCCCTTGGTAACTGGGGGCACAGCCCCCAGACCCCTGTCAGAAGGGAGAATGTCCTCGACTCCCCCCTTCGTGTCTCACAGAGCCTGAACAGTTACGCTTAGCGTTGCTGCAAGGTAACTGTTCAGTCTTCGTGAGATCCTTTTTCGACTGGCGTATCCCGATAGAGCAGACGTTTTTGATCCCCACCCACTCGCCCCTTGGTAACTGGGGGCACAGCCCCCAGACCCCCTGTCAGAGGGGAGAATGTCCTCGACTCCCCCCTTCGGGCCGGAGGGGAGAACTTCCGGCCTGGAGCGCAGGCGTCTCGCCTGCTCCCAGACCCTGCCCAGAGGGAAGAACCTCTGGACTCCCCCCTTCGGGTCTCACAGAGCCTGAACAGTTACGCTGCAAGGGCTGATGGGGCTGATGGGGCTGATGGGGCTGATGGGCGTCAAGCTGGGCACAGTCACTCGTAGGCTACGGGGATAGCGTTCATCCTGCGTCAGCAGTGCGCAGCGTGGGGGCGTGGCTATCCCGGGTCCTCCGCCTAATCGGGATGGACGGCGTAAGGGTGGCGGATCGGATGCTGGCATGGCTGAGGTGGACCCCCTTTGCGAAACCGCAGGGTTAGACGTGGAGGTTTTCGTTGGAGACGAAGCGTTCCACGTTGCGCCAGAGGGGGGTATTGGCGCGGTAGTGCTCGCGCTGGTAGATGGGGCAGACGCTGCCGGGCGGGTCGATGCGGACTACTTCGTTGCCCTTGATGACGACGGTGTAGCGCCGCTTTTCGATCCAGATCTCCTCGGTGCGCTCGGAGATGGGGAAGGTTAGGGTTACGACGTCGCCGGGCTTGACGGCGCCTACGACGGCGTAGCGGCCGTTCCAGCCTGTGCCGCGGGGGGCGCCGGAGACATCGCAACTGGTCTCGGCGGGGGAGACCCACTCCGGGATGCGTACGGAGAGGTCGCAGGGCGTCTTGATCCGTACGTCGACGCGGCCGGTGTATGGGACGTGGCTGTCGACGTCGGCCCACGGGGAAGCCCGGTTGAGGAGGAGGTCGACGCGCAGCCTGCCGGCGTCGTAGTCGAGGATGTGGTCCCATATGAAGTAGATGGCGCGCGCGGCGTTTCCGGTGCAGCAGTGCTGTATCTCGACTCCCCAGTCGTTTGCGAGGGGCCAGCCCGCGAAATTGCCGACGTTTCTCTCTATGACGCGGTCGTTCGTCTGGTACATGGGGTTGACTGCGGCGCCGGCGATTCTTCCGAGGGCGGTCGACTCGCGATGGGTGCTTGCGCTCGGGTCGGTGTAGCGTTCGAGCCAGTAGCGCCGCTCCGGCGTGAGCTGACCCTCGGCGAACATGTTCCGTACCCAGCGGTCCACGTCGTCGAGGTAGTCGCCCACCCCGGCGTCGGTGAGCTTGAGGCCGAGGGCGATCATGTCGGCGACCTCGCAGAGCTCCGACTCTTCCTGCTGCTCGCTGTTGAGGTATTCGGGGAAGTATCCGAGCAGGGCGTTTCCCTGGGACTTGCCGTACTCATAGCCGAGGCGGACACGCTCGAGGAGGTCGGCGTCGTCGGTGAGGCGGGCGTGCTCCAGCATCGCCAGGAGGGTGTAGGTGTGCATGTGGAAGTGCGCCCAGGGCGAGCCGGGGAGCTTGTGGTCGGCTACGAATGAGCCGTCGTCTCCGAAGTAGCGTATCTCGTCGAGGGTGTACCTGATGAGCTTATTGGCGAGGTTGGCGGCTGGCTCGTAGCCGGACTCGCGGTAGAGGTGGGCGAGGGCCAGGGTGATGAAGTTGACGTTCGCGCCCCTGTGCTTGTACTGGTGGCGCGGGTCGGACGTGCGGCCCCTTATGGCCTGATGTGCGGACGGCGAGAAGTAGGCGAAGCTCCCGCGGTCTACGGCGAGAGCGGCGAGAGCGTCCACCACGCGCTCCGCCTCGCGGAGCAGCCTCGGGTCGCGGCTGCGCCGCGCGTAGAGCACCACCGACGAGAGGAGGCGGCCGCCGGGGAAGGGGGAGATGTAGTAGTCGCCTTGAGGTTCGATGTCCCACCAGGCGGCGTTTATGAGCGCCCAGGGGCGGCCCACCAAGGGCATGTAGGGGGCGCCGTCCGGGCCGATCCAGCGCAGGCCGACCTCCATCCAGCGGCGGTCCACCTCGATGTTCCGGGCGCTGCCGCTGATTATGCGCATCAGGGGCAAGGCCTCCATGAACTTGACTTGGATGGCGACGTCGGAGTAGTCGTGCTGCATCATGGCGGGGCTCTGATTGCACCTGACGCGGAAGTAGACCTCGTAGTCCGCGTCAGGGTCGGTGATGCCGGTGAGGCCGCTGACGGCCCAGGCGGCGCGCTGCTGCAGGTCGAGTGTATCGGGCGCCAGCGCCGCGTATCGCTTCCCCTCGTAGGCGGGCACGTCGAAGTCAGGGATATCCTGCCGGACGTAGCCCACCGGGTCGCCGCGTTTCCAGCTCGTGTAGTCAGGGCCGGTCAATGGAGCCTCCTTGATGCTATGCGAAAGCTATGAGCCGTCATGTTTGGACGCGCCGAGCTGGTGGACTCCCTTTAGCTCGAGATCTTGGGCGCGGTGGCAGGCGACGACGTGGCCCGGCGAGATCTCCCGGGGTACGGGGGTATCGGTCCTGCAAACGTCCGCTGCGTACGAGCACCGGGGGTGGAAGTAACAGCCCGTTGGCGGGTCCGCGGGGTTGGGGGCGTCGCCCCGCAGCACGATGCGCTGCGCGCGGGCGCGGGGGTCGGCGACCGGCACCGCCGAGAGCAGCGCCTCCGTGTACGGGTGCTTGGGCGCGGTGAAGAGCCTGCGCGTCGGCGCGGACTCGACCACCTTGCCGACGTACATGACGACAACGCGGTTGCTTATGTGCCTGACGACGCTCAGGTCGTGTGCTACGAATAGGTAGGTTAGACCGAGCTGAGCCTGTAGCCCCTTGAGGAGGTTGAGCACCTGGGCTTGGACCGATACGTCCAGCGCCGAGACCGGCTCGTCGGCCAGGATGAGGCGAGGGTTTAGGGCCAACGCGCGCGCGATGCCTATGCGCTGCCGTTGGCCGCCGCTGAAGGCATGGGGGAACCGTCTCATGAACTCGGGGCGAAGGCCCACTAGACGCAGGAGCTCGGCGACCCTGTCCTCGCGCTCGCGCCTGTTGCCGACACGGTAGTTGTAGAGCGGCTCGCTGACGAGGTCGAACAGGGTCATACGAGGGTTTAGGGAAGAGAACGGGTCCTGGAAGATCATCTGCATCTCACGGCGTACCGCGCGCAGATGGCCGCCTTGCAGAGCGGCCATGTCGACGACGGGGCCGTCCTGGGTACGGAAGAGTACCTGTCCGGAGGTGGGGTCGATGGCCCTGATGACGCACCTGGCGGTGGTGGTCTTGCCGCAGCCGGTCTCGCCGACGAGGCCCAAGGTCTCCCCCTCGTTGACGTGGAAGCTCACGCCGTCGACGGCCTTCACCTCTCCGCGGACGCGTCGGATCAGGCCCCTGCTGAACGGGAAGAGCTTCCGGAGGTCTTTGACCTCCAGCAGCCTACGGTCGGCGGGTTGAGTCTCTGCGGCCAAGTCCTATCCTCCGTCGCCGTAGAGGAAGCAGCTCACGTGGTGGCCGGGCGAGACCGGGAGCGGCGGGGGCGTTCTGGCGTCGCAGGTCCCTGCCATGAACTCCGGGCACCTGGGATGGAATAGGCAGCCCTCCGGCCGGCTGTACGCGTGGGGCACCGTGCCGGCAATCGTAGCCAGTTCTTCCTCGGCCTCCGTGATCTTAGGGATAGAGCGCAGCAGCGCCTTGGTGTAAGGGTGCTTGGGCGCGTGGAAGATGTCGTCTACCGGGGCGTTCTCGACCACCTTCCCCAGGTACATGACGGCGACGTAGTCGGCCATCTCTGCGATGACCCCCAGGTCGTGCGTGATCATGATTATGGCCATGCCCGACTGCTGTTGCAGGCTGCGCATCAGGTCCAGTATCTGGGCCTGGGTGGTCACGTCTAGAGCGGTGGTTGGCTCGTCGGCTATGAGAACGCGGGGGTTGGACGCCATGACCGTCGCGATCATGACGCGCTGGCGCAGCCCGCCGCTCAGTTCCCAGGAGTAGGCGTCCAGACGCTGCTCGGCCAGAGGTACTTCAACCTGGCGCAGCAGTTCGATTGCGAGGCTCTTGGCCTCCTTCCCGTCGACGTCTCTATGGAGCCGAATCGCTTCTATGAGCTGGTTGCCGACGGTGTGTACGGGGCTGAAGGCCGTCATGGGCTCCTGAAAGATATAGCCTATCTCGGCCCCTCGAATCGCGCGCATCTCTTTGCCGTCGGGCTTCAGGGCAGCCAGATCGATGACCTCGTCCGGGCCGGGGTCTTGGCCGCGGGGGCGGTAGAGTATCTCGCCCTTCACTATGCGGCCGGGTCGGCTTAGGGCCATCATGATGGACAGGGCGGTGACGCTCTTGCCGCAGCCGCTCTCCCCGACGATTCCCAGCGTCTGCCCCTCGTACAGGTCGAAGCTGACCCCGTCCACCGCCACCACGTTCCCCTCGTCTACGGGGAAGTGGGTCGCCAGATCCCGCACCGACAGCAGGGCTGGCGGCGCCTCGGGAGCGGCTCTGCTACTGGCCGTATGGGTCTGCTGCATCTCGGATACCGTCTCCCATGAAGTTGAAGGCGAGTACGACGACTATTACTGGGATGGCCGGCACCAGCACCCAGGGCGCAAGCGCCACGGTCTGTATCTTCTGGGCCTGCTGGAGCATCACGCCGTAGCTGATGGCGGGCGGCCTCATGCCAAGGCCCAGGAAGCTGAGTGAGGTCTCCGCCAGTATCATACCCGGGACCGCGAGCGTGGCGGAGGCGATTATGTGGCTGTAGAACGACGGCAGCATGTGGCGGAACATGGTGCGTATCTGGCCGGCGCCCGACAGCCGGGCCGCCGTTACGAAGTCCTCCGTCCGCAGGGCGAGGAACCTGCCTCGCACCGCCCTCGCCATCCCGGTCCACCCGATGAGCGAGAGGATTATCGTTATGGCGAAGTAGACCTGTATGACGGTCCAGTCCTGGGGGAGCGCCGCGGCCATAGTCAGCCACAGGGGAATGCCGGGGATCGAGATGAGCACCTCTATCAGCCGCTGGATAGCAGTGTCCACGATGCCGCCGAAGTAGCCCGACACGCCCCCCAGCACGATCCCTATGGTCATGGACAGGATCACGCCCACGAGCCCGAGGGATAGGGATAGGCGGGTTGCGATCATCAGGCGGGACCAGATGTCCCTGCCCTGCTCGTCCGCGCCGAGGAAAGATATGACATCCTCGGCTCTGTGGTCTCCTCCGACCCCGATGAGATGACGGTCCGTCCTGATGAGCCTCAGGAACCTGTACTCGAAGCCCCGGGCAAACAGCCGCAGCGGTATCTTCTCGCTCTTGTCCACCTCGTACACCATCTTGAAGGACACCGGATCGCGCGCGCCTGAGAAGGCGTAGACGTAGGGCAACGTGGGCCTCCAGCCGTCGAAGAAGTGAACCCTCTGCGGAGGCAGGAGGCTGCGCTTTGCGGCGGGCAGCCCCGGGTCGCTGGTGGCGAGGAATTCAGCGGCCAAGGCCACGGTGTAGAAGAGGGCCAGGACGATTGCGGAGAAGACGGCGACACGGTGCTTGCGGAAGCGCCACCACATCAACAGCCACTGGGGCGCCAGATATACGCGCTCCTCGGCCTCGGACGCCCTTTCCGCGATGCCTAGCTCGGACACGAGTATCTCCTAGTGGGAGAGACGTCAGACGCGATGATTCCTAGCCGGTGAATCCCTTCCTGATGCGCGGGTCCAGCCATGCCAGCAGGATGTCCGAAATCAGGGTGCCTATGACGGTCAGCCCGCCGATAAGCATCATGATGAAGGCGGCGAGCTGCGTATCCTGACCGCGCAGCGCCTCCAAGAGCACCGGCCCCAGCGTATTCAGGTCCAGCACCACCGATACGATGACGCTGCCGCCTATCAGAGCCGGCAGCACGTACCCGACGCTGCTTACGGCGGGGTTGAGCGCGACCCTCAGGGGATACTTCAGCAACAACCTCATCTCCGGCAGTCCCCTGGTGCGGGCGGTCAGCACATAGGGTTTGCGTATCTCGTCCAAGAGGTTGGCCCGCAGTATTCGGATGCCGCCGGCGGTGCCGGCCGTGCCCAAGACGATCCCCGGTATGATCAGGTGCTTGAGCAGATCCCACAGCTTCCCAAGGCTCCACGCCGCGTCGATGTATTCGGGCGAGAAGAGACCGGCCACCGCGACGCCGGCGAACCTGAAGACCAAGAACAGCATGACCAGGGCGATCAGGAAGTCGGGGACCGCCATGCCCATGAAGCCGATGAAGGATGCGGCGTAGTCGCCCAAGGAGTACTGCCTGACCGCCGAATAGACGCCGATCGGGACGAAGAGCAGCCACGTAAGGACCGTAGCGGCCCCCGTGACGGCGACGGTCATGGCAAATTTGTCGCTCACCACCTCCCAAACCGGCGTGGGGCTTGCGTAACCCCCGTACGTGTAGGAGACGCCCCATCGGCCAACGGCCAACCTCTGAAGCCAGTTCACGTACCGCACCAGCAACGGCCTGTCGAGGGCGTAGAGCCTGCGGAGGTTGTTCATCTCCTCGTCCGTCATGATGAAGCTCGTCCCGCTCTCCCCGCCCGCCTGCAGGCTCATCGCGGTGGTGATGGCGTCGCCGGGGGGGAGCTCGATTATGACGAAGACGATCAGGGAGATCCCCCACATGGTCGCCAAGGCTATGACGATGCGGCGGCCTATATAGGCCAGCATTGGATGATACCTGCTCCAAATACCAAGGAGGAGCCTTCGTTAACCGGCTCCTCCTTGTCCTCCATGTCTCCCCGCCGTCGGCGGGGAGACATGGGCTATCTATTCGAGCGTGTCCTACCGTCCCCGCAGGAACGTTACGCTACCTCAAGTACCACTGGCTGGGGAAGGCCATGCTGGGAGGCCTGCGCGCCGAGTGGACCGAGTCCAGCGCGCCCGTGTCCGGGACGTTGCCCAGGTCGTTGCTCACCGCGAACATGGACAGGGCGCCGCCCTGTACGTTGACGACGGTGCCCATCAGCAACATCTCGTTCGCCACGTTCATCAGCGCTTCCCTCATCAGCGGCGCGCCTTCCTCGATGGTAAGGCCCTTGGCCCTGTCGAAGAGGTCCTGGTTCATGGCGGCGACGCTGCCCGCGGGCGGCTTCTCCCCCTCCTCGCCTCCGGTTGCGTAGTAGACGGCCCACTTCGTGCCCCAGCTATGGGCGGGATTGAAGGGAACCACCATGTGGGGCGAGATCATGGGCGTCAGGCTGCTGCCGAGGGCCCAAACGTGTATGGGGATCTCGTTCGTGGTGTGCGGCCCCCAGAAGGAGTTGGGGTCCACGACGTCGACGAAGATCTTGATCCCGATGTTCCTGGCCATCTGCTCGGCTATGTTCTCGCTGATGCCGACGTGGTCCACCTCGCCTGTGCGGACCTGAATGGGGATCACGAGCCGCTCGCCGTTATCGGTGCGCAGGCGGAAGCCCTCCGAGTCCTTCTTGTCTAGGCCGAGGTCGTCGAGCATCTGGTTCGACAGGGCGGGCTTGAACTGGGTGTACTTGCGCACGAACTCGCGGCCGGTGGCGTAGATGCCCGCCTGCGGGTTCGACTGGCCGGGCTCGCCCAGTCCCAGGAAGAAGATGTCGTTGATCTCCTCACGGTCGAAGCCGTGAGATAGAGCGATGCGGAAGTCCTTGCTCTGGATCCACTTCGCGATCTCCGAGTCATCCTCGTAGGTCGTATTGAAGATCCAGCCGCTGCCGGACCCATCGGGGAAGTTCCATAGCCTCATGCCGTAGTTACCCTTCTCGGCGTTGTCGAGCAGGAAGGGCAGCCTGTGCATCTCGTCGATCTGTTGGAAGTGGTAACGGCCCTCAGCAGTACGGAGGTAGAGTACTTCGGGGTCCGTGGCCTTCTCGAACTCCACACTGTCTATGTAGGGGAGCTGGTTGCCCTCGGTGTCCACCGCGAAGTAGTAGGGATTGCGGACCATAATCGGCCGCTCTTCGCCGGAAGGTACGGTGAACATCCACGGGGTTAGGACGGGGGAGTCCGGGTTGGCCTGAGGATTGTTCCTGGACCGGAAGAGCTGTTGCCAGTTCTCGAACCCCTCGTCCGCCGCCATCTTGTCCACTGCCTCTTGGCCGGCGTAATCGGGGTGGAACTGCTCCATGTAGTGCCTGGGCGTGATGACGTCGTTGAGGGACCCACCGTAGATCAGGTGTCCGCCTACCCTGATGGAGCCTATCACGGACAGGAAGACCGGGTAGGGGTTCTCGAACGTGACGCTGACGGTGTAGTCGTCGATCTTATTCCATACGCCCGGATTCTCCTCGGTGACGGAGGAGAAGAACCAAGAAGAGGGCGTGGGCACGAGGTCCTCGTTAGAAATGATGTCCTCGTACCAGAACATGATGTCGTCGGCGGTGAGCGGCTCTCCGTCGGACCACTTCATGCCCTCCCGCAGGTGGAACGTCATGGTCCGCCCGTCGTTGGAGACCTCGAAGCCCTTGGCCACCCAGGGAATGGGGAGCGAGTTCTCATCGTGGTAGTTCAGGCTGCTATTGACGAAGCCGCCAACGTTGGGGGTGAATCCCATTCCCATCACGATAGTGCCGCCGTACTTGCCGGTCTCGTGAGCGGGTTGGACCACCAACGGCTCTCTAGGCAACCTCTCCTCTACGGGCGGCAGAGCGCCTGACGCGACGCGCGCGGCCAGCATGGGAGCCTCGTTGAACGAGGTGGGAATAGCTGCCGGGTCCTGTACGACCGAGGGGATCCCCTGCTGGACGCCCACGATCTTGACTACTTCCTTCTCCACCTCCACTTCCTTCTCCACCTCCACCTCCTTGACCACTTCGACCTCCTTCACCACCTCCACCGGGACCTCGACCTCTTTGATGACCTCGACTTCTTTGATGACTTCAACTTCCTTGACGGTCTCAGACCCACAGGCGATAGCCAGCGTTGCCGCCAGCCCCACCAGCAAGGCGATTAGGGTCTTCCAGTTACCGATTCGGCTCATGTCTCTTCCTCCTGTGCGCCGAGACTGCTTATGCAGTGCATCCCTAGCTTCCGAAGGCATTTGCCCGCCGCCAAAGAGGCTACCGCTACAAGTTAAGGATGCTACTCTATCTCGTAGCTGGCCGTCAAGTTCGACTGCCCCAAATCCCCACTACCTCCCGACCAGAAAATGGGAAGAGATCTATATCTGAGGGACACCCCTTCGGCAGGCTCAGGGCGGGATCTCAGACTCCCGTCGAGGGATGAGCTTCATCGTCAAGGCGCATCATCCTGGACCAAGAAAGCTGTCCATTACGCTGCTCGTTCTGATTTAGGTGGGGGGTTGGGGTATCTTTGGGGGCGGCCCTTGCATCACATCGGAGATGCTCCCCATCACGCAGGCGACATAGTTACAATATATTCGTACCGCCAGTGACGTACCCGCATCCATTGCCTCAAGAGGATTGCCGGTGAAACCGGACGCGAGAGCGTGGGTCTTGATCTTGGCCGCCAGCGCGGCGATGGCGGCTCTTGTCGGGTGCGGCGGCGAACCGCCTGATATAGAGGCGACGGTCGAGGCGAGGATCGCGTCCATGGACGCGACGGCCACGGCGCAAGCCGCCGAGGAAGCCGCTAAACAGGCCGCCATAGCCGCAGCCGTTCAGGCGACCATGGAAGCCCTTCCCACAGCCACACCTACACCGACGCGGACGCCGAGCCCAACGCCAACGCCGACGCCCACAGCCACAGCTACGCCCACACCCACCAATACAGCCACGCCGACGGCGACACCGACGCCAACGCCCACCAACACGCCCACGGCCACGGCGACGCCGCTCCCCACACCCACGCCGACGCCCACAGCCACGCCGACGCCCACGCCCACGCCTACACCCACACCTACAGCCACGCCGACGGCTACACCTACCCCGACGCCTGTCCCCACTCCCACCCCTACGGAGACGCCTACAGCCACGCCGACGGCTACGGCTACGGCAACCCCTACGCCTACACCCACGGAGACGCCCACAGCCACGCCCACCCGGGTTCCCACCCCGACGCCTACCCCGACGCCTACACCCACGCCCACACGGACGCCAACGCCCACGAGTACCCCCGCTCCCGTATCTACGGTCGCCGACGTGGTGGAGAGGGCGAGGTCTAGCGTAGTTCTCATAGACGCCGGCGCCGGCACAGGGTCCGGCTTCGTCGTGGACGCCACCGGGTACATCCTCACGAATGAGCACGTCGTCAGGGGGGCGACGTGGGTAACGGTGATACTAGACAGCGGCGCCAGGATGGATGCTTACGTGGCTGCGACCGACGCCAGCCGTGACATCGCTCTGATAAAGGTCGATACTAACTTCGACTCGGCGCTGCGCTTCGCGACAGATGCGCGAGGGGGGGAGGAGGTCATAGCCCTCGGCTATCCCTTCGGTTACCGGCTGGGGCAGAGCATGACCATAACGGCGGGCATAATCTCCGCCTTCCGCATGCATGACGGCGTCGCGCATATCCAGACCGACTCGGCCATCAATCCCGGCAACAGCGGCGGTCCGCTGCTGAACCTCAGCGGCGAGGTCGTAGGCATGAACACGAAACGCCGCCAGGACGCCCAAGGGATCAACTTCGCCATCCGGTACGACGTGCTGGCAGGCCGCCTGCCGGTTCTGCTGGCAGACGCCGCCAATCCCACAACCACCACACCAACCCCAGCTGCCACGCCGGGGCCGGAGCCCATCTTCGGCCCCGTGGACGGCGAGATAGAGCACGAGCCCGATGACGGGTTTATCGACAGCTACTATGCCAGAGGGGTTTCAATGGAGAACGGGATCATCGAGGCCCACTTCCACAACCCGTACTCCGCGAGCGTAGGCCAGTGGAGCAGCGGCTTCCTGTTCCGACTTCAGGATACCGAGGGGACTAGAAACGACTTCCACTCTGTGATAATCGACCAGGACGGCTATTTCCGTCACTACCTTCGCTCCAGCAGATATGGCGAATCTGATCAGCGTTTGGCGTATAGGCACATAGGCGAGATAAACATCGGCGCATCAGAGAGTAACCACATCCGCATCGCCGCCGCGGGAAAGGAGGGGAAGCTGTACGTCAACGGTCACTACATCGCCAATCTACAGCTCCAAGGTCTGATGGGAGCGGGGAGGGTATACGCCGTTGCTACGTACTTCACTGGGCACGGCGTATCGGGCTACTCGACGCGCTTCGAGGACTTCACGATATGGCCCACAGGAGCTCTGAGATGACCTGAGGGAGTTGGCGCGCCTGCATGACCCGCCCCCCGGCGCCCCTTTGTCCCTTCACGGATACCCTTTCTTCATATGCCCTGAGCCTGCCGCAATCGCCGCGCCGCCTCATTCGTCTATAATTAGGTGCTCAGGACGAAGGGCAACCAGCTAGGCGCTCAGAATATCGCTTCAGCCTGCGTCCATTCACTGCCCTCTATGGTGTACGGCATCTTGAATCAAGTAGCCATCCGCCTTAGAATCTGGCGCGGAGGCGATGCGACATGGACTTCGAGATAGTTACGATGCGCGTGGCGCATATACTGGCGGGCGTCATCTGGGCGGGCTCGGCGATCTTCCTGGCGGCGGTCTTGGATCCGCGCCTCAAGGCCCTGGGGCCCGACGTCCAGCGCAAGGTCATGGCGTCGCTCGCCGCGGCGCTCCGCGTCGTGCTGGAAGGGGGGGCGACCGTTACCATCTTGGTCGGACTGGCGCTCGTAATCAGGATGGGGCGGTTCGACGACCTGCTCGATACGGGCTGGGGCTGGGCCATGATGGTCGGACTCGTCACTTCCGTCCTTGCCCTCACCAGCGGCGTAGCCGCCACGTCGACTTGGAAGAGGGCGGCGGGCGCAGGCGGGGGTCCCTCCACTCCGGAGGGGGCCGAGGCGGACCGGCTGTCGGCCAGGGCGACGTTGCTGGCGCGCTCGACGGCGGTTCTGGTCATAATCGCCGTTGGCGCAATGGCCTCGGCGAGATTCGTTTGACCGTTGGCGAATGATGGCCGCCCGTGAGCCGTTGCGCCGCTCGTCCCGTACTTAGGGCGTGTAACTTGGGCGCAGGATGAGCTCGCGCTCCGAGAAGGGTGTGGCGACCGGGCCGGCATGGCGCCGCCTCGGTAGGCTGCCCGGCGACCCCGGGGCAATCTTCGACACCGCGCTCAAGAAGAAGCGGGTTGCCGGCCTTCTGCTGCTCGCCGTCCTGCTCACGCTCTTCGTGGTCTTCAACCGCATCCCCAAGCTGGGGGAGGTGCAGGGCGACCTCGATGCCGCCACCGGGCCGCAGGTCGAATGCTTCCAGGGCTTCTGCATAGAGGCCAGCCCGGACACCACCTTCCTGGAACGGTGGTGGCGCTTCTCTCTCACCTACCTGAGGCTCGTCGCCGTCGGCATGACATTCGCCTTCCTCGTCGCCGGCGTCATCGAGGCATTCGTCTTCCCCGGATTCAGCGGCAGGGAGTTCTCGACCGGCGGGGTGAAGGGCGCGTTAAAAGGGCTCATCGTCGGCCCGGCCATGACCCTATGCTCCGCCTGCATCGTCCCGGTGTCTGCCGCCTTCCGCGGCCGGGGCGCGAGCATAGAGGCCACCATAGCCATAGCTCAGGGGTCGTCCACCCTGAACCTGCCTGCCCTCATCATGACCGCAATGGTGTTCGCCCCCATGATAGGCGGCACGCGGATACTCCTCAGCGTTGCGGGCGCCATTCTGATAGGGCCGATAGCGGCGCTGGCCGCCGGACAGATTGGCCGTTCGCTCTCGGCGGGTCCCGCCGAGGCGGGACCGACACAGGCGGACGGCTCTACGTGGAAGGAGGCCCTGACCGAGGCCGGCTTGGGCTGGATGCGCTCCAGCCTGAAGCATCTGGTCCGCCTGGGCCCGATCATGGTCATCGCCGGGTTTGCCAGCGGCCTGGTCATACAGTGGATAGACGCGGACACGGTGTCCGCCTTGGCGGGGGATCACGTTGCAGGCGTAGCCGTAGCGGCCACGGCGGGCCTTCTGATCAACGTGCCCCTGCTGTTCGAGATACCGTTGGTCGCGGCGTTGCTGCTGGTAGGAATGGGAACGGCCCCTGCGGCCACCCTGTTGTTCACCGCCGCAGCCGCGGGGCCGATCACGTTCTGGGGGCTGGCCAAGGTGATGCCAAAGAGGGCCATAGCGGCCTTCGCCGCCTCTGTGTGGGTCATAGGCATTGCCGGAGGCCTAGGCGTCTTGGCCCTGGGCGCGCTGCTCCCCGGCGACGGGAGCGGCCTCAGAACGCAGACGCCCGACGTTGCGGCGAGCCTCGTCACTCCGGACGCAGCAGACGCTCCCGACGTGACGCCGTTCACGAACGCCGCCCTGGATTCCAAGGTGCTCAAGCAGGGCTATCAGGTCTGGAACGACCGTCCCGGGGTCGCGGTCTTCGACTACGACCGCGACGGCGACCTGGACTTCTACGTCACGTCCGAGATGGGACATGCCAACTGGCTCTACCGGAACGACGGAGACGGCACGTTCACGAACGCCGCCGCCCAGGCTGGCGTCGCCGCCACAGGGTCGAACAGCACGGGCGCGGCGGCGTGCGACGTCGATAACGACGGATTCCAGGACCTCTACGTCGGCGCTTGGGGCGTCCTGTTCGACGGCCTCGACTTTCGCTCTCCGGCAAAGGCCGCGGCCAACAAGGACCGGCTCTTCCTCAACGACGGCGCGGGCGGCTTCCGTGACATTACGGACTCCGCCTTCGGAGACGACGTCAATCTGCGCTCGGCGACCAGCATCGCCTGCGCTGACGTGGACGGCGACGGCTGGCTGGACATCTACGTCGCAAACCTACTGGATAACGACTTCCGCATCATGGACCGGGCAGACCACCCCGGACACTACAACGCCCTGTACTACAACAACGGCGACCTCACCTTCACGGAGATGTCGCTGCAGGCGGGACTCCGAGGCCCTCAGATACTGATGCGCACCCCCGACGGCGCGCCCATCCTCTTCGTGGACCCGCTGACCGGCGAGAGCTATGAAGGCTACGACCCCGCTAGGACGGATAAGCTGGGCAACCGCGTCGGCGACCCCACCGGCCAGACGCATGCCTCGCTCTTCTTCGACTACGACGAGGACGGCGACCCCGACCTGTGGGTGGCCAACGACGGCGACCGGCTCCACCTCTTCCGCAACGACTCCTCCCCCGGCAGCGTGCGGTTCACCCCGGTCGCCGCCGCGATGGGCATAGACAGCGTGGGGTCCTGGATGGGCTTCGCCCTGGGCGACTACGACGGCGACGGCGACTTGGACGTCTTCGTCACCAACATCGGCTTCCACCCGCTGCTGAGGCCGCCCGTCGAGACGCCCCGGGGCGTCTGCGAGTACCACATGCGCTTCGACTGGGGCACCTGCTCCCACTTCCTGCTGCGCAACGACGGCACGAAGCGCGTGCCCGTCGTTGGACTCGTGGGCGATTTCGAAGAGGTGGCGCGCTTGACCAGCGTCGCGCCCAGTCCGTTCGCCCCGCCGCCCTCGCTGGACCCGGCGAACATCGACCCGGACTTCGCGCCCCCGGAGGGGCTGGCCGCCTACGACTTCGGCTTCGGCGCCACCTTCTTCGACTACGATAACGACGGCCGCCAAGACCTGTACTGGCTGGGATCCACCATCGCCCGCGGCGGGGCGCCGGGCGGGGAGATATACCCCGCCGCCGGGCGCATGCTCCGGGGAGACGGCCAGGGCGGGTTTGAGGACATAACCGTGCGGGCGCGACTGCTGGACGTCGCCGGAGCGAATTACGTCAAGGGGCTCAAGATCGGCCCTGAGCATCATGAGAACGGCAAGGGACTGGCCCACGGAGACCTGAACGGCGATGGATACGTCGATCTGATCGGCACCAATAGCAGCGGCCCCGGGGTTCCCGACCCCTTCTCGGACACCCCCACCCCGGAGTTGACCCCCGGGCCCCTGTTCGTGTGGCTCAACGGCGGTGGCGAGAACCATTGGATCACTCTGAGACTCAAGGGCCGCATGGCCATCGACGGCACAGGAAGCAACGCCGACGCCGTCGGGGCGCGTGTCTACGTGAAGACACAGGTAGCCGGCACAGCCGCCCCCCGCGTCCAGGTGCAGGAAGTTATCGCAGGCTCCAGCTACCTCTCCATGAGCAGCGGCGACTTGGAGTTCGGCGTGGGCTCAGCCACCGTGGCGGATGAGGTCGTCATCATCTGGCCGAGCGGGCGCATCCAGGAGATCAGGAACGTCCCAGTCGATCAGGCGACCACCATAACGGAGCCGGGCCCGCCCTGATCGTTTACGTCGAAGCTTCTTTCCTTCGCCCTACGTCTTCCCGCCCCGGGCCCGCGCGGCCAGTCGCCTCCAGTCGCTCTTGGGCTCGAAGCCCAGTACCCTACGCGCGCGGCTGTTGTCGAACACCGACGCCGTGGGGTTCCGCTCGTACACTTCCGGCTTGCGTATCTCCGGAAGCCTGCCGAAACGCTCCTCTAATACCTCGAGGGTCGGCCTACGGCCCAACGCGTCGTCGGCGCAGACGAAGAAGGCGTCGTAAGGGTCGCCTTCCAGCGCAAGGGCCAGCCGCAGCGCCCGGGCGACGTCCTCGGGCTCGACGTACGCCCACATGTGATGGTTTCGCGGGTCCGCTCCCCACTCCTCCAGCTCCGGCCAGTGCGGCGGATACACGATGCGGCTCGGACGAATCGCCGCCACCCGGAGTTTGCCCCGGACCGCATAGGCGCGGCAAATCACCTCGGTCACTTGCTTGCTCAGAGAGTAGGCGTCCGTGGGACGCAGCGGGTGAGCTTCGTCCACCGGCAGATACTGCGGGGCCCAGTCCGGGGGGTTGTAATGGAGACCCGTGGCGGCGTCGCTGGACGCGACCGCCGCGCGGCGGACGCCCACGTTCTCAGCCGCCTGCAGAACGTTCCAAGCGCCCTGCGCGTTGATTTCGAAGGTCACGCTGGCCGGGGCGGTGCGCTGGTTCGGAATGGCCGCCAGATGCACCACGGAATCGTGGCCGGCCAACGCCCGCTCCAGCGCCGCAAAGTCGAGGACGTCGGCTTTCGTGAAGCTCACCCCGCGTTGATCGGGGGGGCGCACGTCGATCACCGTAACGTCACCGTGGGCCCGGAAGTGG
Organism: uncultured Dehalococcoidia bacterium; assembly: GCA_958296245.1. GTDB lineage: Bacteria > Chloroflexota > Dehalococcoidia > Lucifugimonadales. Next base: position 2,205,486 of record OY282458.1, on the reverse strand, counting down.
TCTACGACGCAGCGGCCCAAGCGGCCGCTGCCGCCGGTTATCGCAACCCTGCCAACGTCGGTCTGCTTCCCCATCGGGTCGGCGCTCCTCCTGGCGAACGCGCTACGCTCCGGGATACGTCTCCGCCTCCGAGATGTCCTGCCTGAGCTGAACATCCCCATTGGGCAGCCCCTCTTCGTAGTATTGCCGGATCGACCTTGGGCTGAGCTGTCGATACGGATGTCCGGTCAACGCCTCCTCGTCGAGGTCGATGCCCAGTCCAGGACCTTCAGGCAGGCGTATGTAACCGTCCTCGACCCGGAAGGGCTGGACAGCGACCCGCTCCCCGAACGCCTCCATGTTGACGAAGTACTCTGTGATCAGGAAGTTCGGCATCCCGGCGCTGGCCTGAATCGTGGCGGCAAGCCCGACGGTGGTGCTGTTGAAATTGTGCGGGGCCACCGCCACGAAGTACGGCTCGGCCATGGCGGCGATCTCCCTCAGCTCCAGTATCCCCCCAACGCTGCATACGTCGGGATTTATGATGTCGGCGGCCTGCTTCTCAAAGACCTCCCGGAACTCGTGCTTGGTGTACAGCGTCTCCCCGGTCACTACGGGGATCATGACGTCCCTGCGCACCGACGCCAGGGCGTCGAGATTCTCGGCAAGCACCGGCTCCTCATACCAGAATGGGCGGCACCCCTCGATCTCGCGGGCGACCCTGACCGCGTGCATAGGCGCCAGCCGCCGGTGCATGTCCAGCAGAATATCCACGTCCGGCCCGACGGCCTCCCGCACCGTGTGAACGCTCCTGACCGCCGTCTCCTCCACCTCCCTGTTGACATACGTTCGCCACGCGCCCGGCAGAGGGTCGAACTTCAGAGCCGTGAAACCCCGCGCCACCACCCTGCAAGCCGCCTCCGCAAGCTCCTCCGGCGTTTTGGCATCCCCGAACCACCCGTTGGCGTAGACGCGCACCCTGTCCCGGCAGGGCCCTCCCAACAGCATGTAGACCGGCGCCCCGAGCTTCTTGCCGGCAATGTCCCACATCGCCTGTTCCAGACCGCTCAGCGCGCAGTAGAGGTCCATTGCGCCCCGCCGCGTGGCGAAGTCGTCGTACGCCACCTGCATGAAGTGTTTAACGTGCATCGGGTCCCGCCCGACGAGGTAGCGCTCTATGGCGTCCAAGTGGGCGGCTATCTGCAGGTCCCTGTCCGCCTGCGTGTAGCACTCCCCCCAGCCGTATATCCCCTCGTCCGTCTCGACCTTGACGAAGCACAGGTTCTTCCTCGCGCTCGGATACGCCACGAACGTCTTTATACCGGTTACTTCCAAGACCTTCGCCTCCCAGTTCGCCGGCAGTGGGCCGCCGACGAGAAGCTGCCCGAGTCCTGGCGCGTGCTTGGCCGAGAGCAACACGGGCCTACCTGTAGGGTGTAGGATAACCCACATACGGCTGACGGCGCCAACGTTGCCTTGGGGCCCGCCGTCAGCCCGTGGAAGGCCGGAATCCAGGAGCGTCACGTGGGTAAGCTCGACTCGAAAGTGGCAGTCATCACAGGGGGGGCAACCGGCGTCGGCAGGGGCATCAGCCGGGCGTTCGCATCCGAGGGAGCAACGGTCGTAATCGCTTCTAGGAACCGGAAGAGCCTGGAGCGCGCCGCCGCCGAGATCCGGCCGTACGGGACTGTCGCGGTGCGTCCCACCGACGTGACGGACGAGGCCCAAGTGGCTGCGCTATTCGACGATGCCTCCCGCCGGTTTGGCCGCGTCGACGTCGCCGTCAACAACGCGGGCATAGAAGAAGGGGGGCCACTGCACGAACTCCCGTTGGAGACCTGGGAGAGGGTCGTTGCCGTAAACCTCACCGGCGTATTTCTCTGCTGCCGCGAGGCCATGAGGGTCATGATGCCGCGTGGGGGAGGGCGGATAATCAACATTGGCAGCACCGCCGCGCAGATGCCTCGCCCAAACGCCGCCGCCTACGCCGCCTCGAAATTTGGGGTCGTCGGCCTGACTCACGCCGCCGCCATAGAGGGGCGTGAGCACGGCGTGGCCGTATGCTGCCTGCACCCCGGGAACGTCGACATCGAGACGCGCGGCCCCGGCAGAATACACCCCGAGCCCATGATGGAGGTCGCAGCCGTCGCCGACGCAGCCGTCGCCATGGCCGCCATGCCGCCCGACGTCAATCTCTACCAGGCCATCATCCTGCCCCTGGGCATGCCCTACCTTGGCCGGGGCTAGGCCGACGCCCTTAAGCGCCCCTTGGTGGGCGCCCAACCCCAGCAGGCTGCGGGGATACGGTGAGCGCAAGGGAGCGGAGTCCGGTAGCCTGAGGGTGTCTGAACACTGAACACTTGCACCCTGACATAATCATTGAACGGCCACATTCAGATTGACCCTCTCTCCTCAGTGGGCCTATAATGCCAATTCACTACCCGGCTGACTCTGAAGCCCGGAGGCGGCAATGTCCGGCGCCGGTGACCACGCGAGGGAAGCCTGCGGCATAGTAGGCGTCCATTCCCTTCAAGAAGACGTTGCAAAGGCGGCCTTCTTCGGTCTATTTGCACTCCAGCACCGAGGCCAAGAGAGCGTCGGCATCGCCACAGGCGATGGGGAGCAGATCCGCATCCGCACCGCCATGGGCTTGGTCTCACAGACCTTTCACGAGGATGACCTCGCAGGTCTCACCGGGACCCACGCCATCGGCCACACCCGATACTCCACCACCGGCAGCAGCTACCTCAGCAACGCCCAGCCCATTAGGTCCCAGGGGCCAAGTCTAGAGTTGGCCCTGGCCCACAACGGGAACGTCGTCAACGCGGTCGAGTTGAGGAGCGAACTCGAAGAATGGGGCTGCCAGTTCACCTCGACGAGCGACTCGGAAATCATCGCCCACCTGCTCACCAACGCCCCGGCGTCCACGTGGGAGGACCGGATCGCCTACTGCATGCGCCGGCTGGAGGGCGCATATTCGCTGGTGGTGCTGACCAAGGACTCCATGCTCGGCATCAGGGACCCCAGAGGCGTCCGCCCCCTATGCATAGGGGCCCTCAACGGCGGGTGGGTGCTCGCCTCCGAGACCTGCGCCCTAGACCACATCGGAGCAACCTTCGTCCGCGACGTCGAGCCAGGTGAGGCGGTGGCCGTCGACGGCGCCGGACTACGCACGGTGTACCAAAAGCGCCACGAGAACGGGCGCGCGTCCTGCGTGTTCGAACATATCTACTTCGCCCGGCCCGACACCGTGCTCGACGGAAAGCTCGTCTACACCAGCCGTATGGCCATGGGAACCGAACTGGCTAGGGAGCACCCCGTGGACGCCGACATGGTCATCGGCGTGCCCGACTCGGCGATAGCCGCGGCCGTCGGGTACTCGCAGGAATCGGGAATCCCCTACAGCGAGGGGCTGGTCAAGAACCGATACGTAGGGCGCACCTTCATCCTGCCCGACCAACGTCTTAGGGATCTTGGAGTCCGGCGCAAGCTCAACCCGCTCCCCAACATAATTGCCGGTAAACGCCTCGTCGTGGTGGACGATAGCGTCGTGCGGGGCACCACGACGCCCCACGTCGTCAACCTCCTGAGGAAGGGCGGCGCCAGCGAGATACACCTGCGCATATGCGCCCCTCCCATAATGTGGCCCTGCTATCTCGGCGTAGACCTCGCCACCCGAAGAGAGCTGATCGCCGCCAACATGAGCGTGGAGGAGATACGAAGGCTGGTGGGGGCAGACTCCCTCGGCTACCTCAGCATAGAGGGGCTTCTGCGGACCATAGGCCTTCCCCAAAACGAACTCTGCATGGGCTGCTTCACAGGCAACCACCCGATCCCGGTGCAACTGGAGATGGGCAAGCTTGCCCTGGAGGTCTGACGCCGCGCCCGCGTCGGATACGTCAGCCCCCTCACACGACCGCCGATACCGCCGCCGTGAACGCCCAAGCTTCACCGAGCCGCCGGGCCTAATTTACCAAGCTGCGGAATACGGGCTTGCAGAGGGCTTTGCGGGAGTCTGAGGGTATCCTTGCCAGATATAATATATTCCCTTTCCTCCCCAAGGGAGGGTTTTAAGGAAGGTACAGAAAATCCTTGCGCAGCCTGTTAGGATCCCGAAATGAAAGCGCTGATTAGCACGTCCGACAGGACCGACCTCCCCGGCTTCGCCCGCGCACTGCTCGAAGCCGGCTTTGAGTTGGCAAGTACGGGAGGCACCGGCGCCGCCCTCGAGGAAGCGGGATTGCCGGTGACCCAGGTCTCCCGGATCACCGGCTTCCCTGAACTAATGGATGGCCGGGTCAAGACCCTACACCCCAGCGTACACGCCGGCATTCTGGCCCGGCGCGGCAACGAAAACGACGCGGCCCAACTGGCGCACCACCTGATCGACACCATCGACGTCGTGGTGGTGAACCTGTACCCGTTCGTGGAGACCGTCTCCGGCCCTGGAGCGGCCCTAGACCAAGCCTTGGAGAACATCGACGTCGGCGGCCCAGCGATGATCCGAGCCGCCGCCAAGAACTTCCCGGACGTGATCGTGGTCGTCGACCCGGCGGACTATGGTTGGGTCGCCGAAAGGCTCAACGGAACTCCACCGTCCATATCGCGTGAAGACCGGCAACGGCTCGCCCAGAAGGCATTCCAACACGTCGCGGCATACGACACCGCAATATCACGGTACTTGGCCGGCCCCAACAACTCCCTCAGCGGCCAGATCACCCTGGGCTACGAGAAGCTCGACGACCTGCGCTACGGCGAAAACCCCCACCAAACGGGCGCCCTCTACGCCGATCCCCTATCGACGGGCGGCATAGCGCGCGCGGAGCGACTGCACGGGATGGCCTTGTCCTTCACGAACATCCTCGACGCAGACGCGGCCTGGCGGATCGCCTGCGACTTCGAATCGCCGATGGCCACAGTCATAAAACACGCCAACCCCTGCGGCCTCGCCGTCCACCCAGACCAGCCGACCGCCTATAAGCGCGCGCTCGAAGGAGACCCCACCTCGGCCTACGGCGGCATACTGGGGTTCAACCGCACTGTAACGGCAGCAACGTCCGAGGCGATGCGCGGAGTCCTCTACCACATCGTCGTAGCCCCGGACTTCGAACCCGAAGCCTTGAGCATCCTGAAGAGACGAAAGCAACTCAGGGTGCTGAGGGCCGCGCCCGAACGTGGACCCGGAGACCGCCTGGATGCCCGGAAGATCGGCGGCGGGGCGCTCATCCAGGCGGCGGACGTCTCCGACGAGGACTTCAGCTCCTGGGAGGTGGTGACGGACAGGGCGCCGAACGGACCCGAGCGCAGAGACTTGGCTCTCGCGTGGAAGGCCTCCCGACACGTCAAGTCCAACGCCATCGTCCTGGCCAGGGACAACGCCATGGTCGGAATGGGTGCAGGACAGCCCAACAGGGTTACCAGCGTTCACCTTGCACTGCGGCTCGCAGGTGACGAAGCGCGAGGCAGCGCGCTCGCCTCCGACGCCTTCATGCCCTTCGCCGACAACGTCGAAATAGCCGCCGCCGGCGGCGTAACAGCCATCGTCCAGCCTGGCGGCTCGCTCCGCGATCAAGAGGTGATCGAGGCCGCCAACAAGCTCGGGGTGGCTATGGTATTCACCGGAACACGGCACTTCCTCCACTGAAACGGCGTCAGCACCAATGGCCGCGTCAATAGAAATCGTCCTCCCGGTGCTCAACGAAGAAAAGGGTTTGGAGGCCAGCGTCAGAAAGCTGCACGCATTCCTGAGCGCCAACCTCGACTCGTACGACTGGCGTATCCTGATCGCCGAGAACGGATCCACCGACTCCACCCCCCAAGTCGCCGCCCGTCTCTCCGAAACCATGTCGAACGTCGGGGTGATAGACCTCGGCGTGAGGGGCCGGGGGCGAGCCATTCGCAAGGCTTGGAGCGAAAGCGGCGCCGACATCCTCGCCTACATGGACGTTGACCTCTCCACCGACCTAGCCAGCCTGATCGACGCCGTAGAGGCCATAGAGCTTAACGGGTTTGACATCGCAATCGGCTCCCGGCTCCAAAAAGGCTCCCGTGTCATCGGACGGCAGTTCCGCCGGGAGGTGACGTCGAGGGCGTACAGCATGATCTTCCGCGTCCTCTACCTAACACGATTCCGCGACGCCCAATGCGGCTTCAAGGCGATCAGCCGCCAAGCGGCCCAAGCACTCATGCCAGTCGTGGAAGACACGGGCTGGTTCTTCGATACCGAACTGCTCATAATCGCGGAGAAGAACGGGTACCGGATCAAGGAACTTCCCGTTACGTGGACGGACGACCCCGACACAAGGGTAAGGGTCATCCCCACGGCGGCGCGCAACCTCAAAGGCCTCCTACGCCTCAAGCTCGGCGGCCTCGCCAAAGCCTCGAAGGCTCTGGCGCCGCGCAGGCGGCCTCCTGGAGAATAGCAGCGCTAAGAAAAACCGAGGCCCCCGCCCCGGCGGGGGCCTCACTCAAGCCAGGGACCGACGGCAGCAGAGCTAGGACCTGGCCTTCACCTCTATCTTCCGGGCCTTCCTCTCCTCCCGCTTAGGAAGGGTCACCGTGAGCACGCCGTTCTCGTAGGCCGACTCCGCTCTCTCCGCGTCGACGGCCTCCGGCAGGCGCACCGACCTGCGTACCGCGCCGACGCGCCGCTCGCGGACCAGGTAGCGGCCATCCCCAACCTCATCCTCACGGGAAGACCTGCCCTCGATCGTCAGAACCCCGTCATGGGCCGTGACCTCGATCTCGTCGGCGCCCAAGCCGGGCAGCGACGCCGTGATCGTCACCTTCTCGTCCGCCTCCGCGACATCCACCGCCAGCGCTCCCGCTCCCACGTCTCCGTAGGTGAACGGCCTCAGCCCAAACCCCCGCCAGAACCTGTCCATGGCGTCCTCAAACCTCCGCGCGTCCGTCCTTGGGTACCCTCTGTGCAAAACCATGCTAATCCCTCCTATGTTCTAATTAGCCCATCCGGGGGCCTATGTCCGAAGTATAGCAATACTAGTGATATGGTGTCAAGTGATATGAAGTAATTACTATACTTAGGGTCGATACTCTTAGTATGATATGGTATCCTGAGAATGGAAAGGGGCCTTTTCCGGGTCAACGCCTCCCGCAGCAAACTTATAGTCATGGCTACACAAAACTACTATGACGCGCTCGGCGTTTCAAGGAATGCCAGCCAGAATGACATCCGGCAGGCATTCAGGAAGCTGGCCCGCACCTACCATCCCGACCTCAACCCCGGCGACAAGGCCGCCGAGAAGCGGTTCAAGGAAATCAGCGAAGCTAACGAGGTCCTGTCCAACTCTGAGAATAGGAAGAAGTACGACAGGTACGGGGATAAGTGGAAGCACGCCGACGAGATCGAGGCCAAATTTGGAGCCGGCGGCCCCCCGTTCACGTGGAGGACCGGGCGCCCCCGGCGCGGCTACGGCAGCCCCTCCGGCATCGACGATCTGCTGGGAGGCTTTGGGGACGTCTTCAGCGCGGGCGCGGCTGCTCCAAGCCGCTCCTTGGAAACGGACGTGCAGATCGACTTGGAAGAGGCATATTCCGGTACGGTCCGAAGGGTCACGATCACCGAAGGAGGCCGCGTGCGTCGAATAGAGGTCGCCATTCCCGCCGGCGTCGATAACGGCTCAGTGGTGCGCGTCAGACCGGGTGAGGGTCAAGACCTGTTGCTGAAGGTGGCTGTGGCGCCTCACCCGAGGTTCACGCGCACAGGCAACGACCTGTACTTAGACATAGACGTGCCCTTCGAGGACGTCATACTCGGCGGCAAAGCGGTGGTCCAGACGATCAAGGGCATGCTGGATGTTACCGTGCCAGCCGAAAGCCGGGGCGGACAGCGCATCCGTCTGGCAGGCCAAGGGATGCCTAAGCTGGGCCAGCCGGACGCTCGGGGCGACCTGTACTTGGTTGTGCGGCCCGTCATGCCGACGGGTTTGAGCGACGAAGAGCGCGGCCTGGTCGAGAAGCTGAAAGCGGCGCGCCGGAAGGGGTAGGCTCGAATGACCACCGAGGAGATGTTCGGATACGAGGAACCCTGCTTCGTCATAAGCGTGGCGGCCCGAATGCTGGGCGTTCAGACGCAGACCCTCAGATATTATGAGCGGATCGGCCTCGTCGAGCCGCACCGCACGGGGGGCAATCGGCGTGTCTACTCGCGCAGGGACATCGAGCGAGTCAGGCGAATACGAAACCTCATGGAGGACCTCGGCGTCAACCTCGCAGGCGTCGAGGTCGTGATGCGGCTGATGGACCGGCTGCACTACGCCAACGGAGAAGTACAGCGCCTCCACGAGGAGAACGAGCAGCTCAAGGGTATGCTCAGATCCGCCCGAAGGCCCTGAGCCTCCGGCAGAGCGCATCATCCAAGGTGGCGTGGCCTCCGCTCGTGTATACTGTCCGGGCCGGTCACGGCGCATCCCACACGAGGCCGCCCATGAGCCAAGAGAGACCCGAGGAAGAACAGCCCCAACCGGACGATCAGTACGAGCCGGATGTCGGAGACGACGCCATCGTCGTGCGGCAGGTCGCCTTAGCGTGGCTCTGGTCGTCGCTCCCCTGGCTGGCGATAGCAGCCGTAATCTACTACTTGGGATTCTTTGAAGAGATTACCGGTCTGCTCGTCGTCCTCGTAGTCGTCGTTCCGAGGTACATAGCGCAACGTAGGACCTCGTACACGATCACCGACCGGGCGCTCATATACAAGAGGGGCGGCATCTTCGGCGTGCAACGGGTCCCCATCCCGATCAACCGCCTGAAGGACGTCCGATCGAGGTTCGGCCTGTTCGGCAAGACCCTCGGCTACCAGACCGTGGACGTGATGCTGGACAATGGCGCGGTTGCCGATCTGAGCTACGTTCCCCTCGGCCCGGCCGTCTCCGACCGAATCAAGGAGTTGATCGACGCCGCCGCCGAGGACGAGGAAGACCCCCAAGACGCTGACGGCGAACTCGACGCCGGCGATGAGGATGATGAGGACGACGGCCCCGAAAGGCGGGGCCGCTCTTGAACGACGGGGAAGAACCCCTCAAGCTCATTCGGGCAGCCAGGCTGATCGACGGCCTCTCCGACAAGCCCTTGACGGGCGGCGCGGTGCTGCTCATGGGCGCCAAGATCGCAGCTGTGGGGCCGCAGGCCGAGGCGGCGGCGGGAGACCGAATCGAGGTCTTCGAATACCCCGGAGCCACCGTCATGCCCGGCATGGTGGACTGCCACACACACCATAACGGCTTCGGCGACGGACGCCTTGGCGACGACCTCGCCCTGCTGCCCGACGAAGTCCTCACCCTCCAGTCCGCGCGCAACGCCAGGGTCTCGCTGTTCTCAGGGGTCACGTCTATACGGGAAAACGGCCCCAAGAACGACACCATGTTCCGGCTGCGCGGCGCCATCGAAGACGGGCGGGAGATTGGGCCTCGGATGGTGCTCTGCGGCCGCCCCGTGGCGACGATCGGGGGGCACATGGGCTACATGGGATCGGAGGTCACCGGCCCCCAGCCCGCGAGGGCTATGGTTAGGCAGCTGATCAAGGAGGGCGCCGACTATATCAAGATCACCGCCACCGGGGGCAGCACCAAGACGTCGTATCCCCTGCTGCCGTCGTTCAACCGCGACGAGCTGACGGCGATCGCCGAGGAGGCGCACAAGCTAGGCAAGCTGACCGCCGCGCACTGCACCTCCACGCAGGGAATCGTCAACTGCCTCGACGCCGGCGTCGACATGATCATCCACTGCACGTTCAGGGAACTCGACGGCTCCTACGTATTCCGCGAGGACGTGGCGGAACGCATCGCGGACCAGGACGCATACGTCAACCCGACGCTCCACGTCTTTAGGGCTCTCGTCTGGGACTTCCTCCGACTGCGCGAGTCGCGGAAGCTGACGCCGCGCGAGCAAGCGGACTTCGACTGGCGCAGGTCCCAGCTGGACCACGCCCTAGACGACTGCCGCAGGCTCTTGGAGATGGGCTTGAAGGTAATCACCGGCTCCGATTCGTCCTGGGGCAGCTACCAGCTCGGGAACACCGTCTACGAGACCGAATGCCTGGTCGCCGCGGGCATGTCCGCCATGGACGGGGTGAAGTCCGTAACCGGCGAGGCGGCTAAGTCCCTTGGAATCGACGGCGTGACCGGCACACTCGAGGCGGGCAAGGAGGCCGACGTAATCGTCGTGGGCGGCAACCCCGCCGAGGACGTCATGGCGCTCTGGGACGTGAAGGAGGTCTTCGCGGCGGGGCGCCGCATAGACCGGGGCTCCCCGGAGTCGCTCGCCGCCACCATCCAACCACGCATGGAGTACGGGTAGGATGCGCTCCCCCAGGGGCGCCGGCACGACAGCAGGAGGTTGACGATGGGGCGAGACAGCGGCGGGTTCAAACTGATCAAGGCTGCTCGAATGATCGACGGCACCGGCCGGCCACCGCTCGAACGCGGCGCGGTCCTGGTGGAGGATGGCGCGATCAGGGCCGTCGGCACGGAGGAGGCCGTCGCTCCTCCGGAGGGAGCGCCGGTCCAGGAATACGACTACGGGGACGCCACCATCCTGCCCGGACTCGTAGATTGCCACGTCCACCTAATCGGCATCGGCGACGGCCGCCGCGGCGACGACCTGACGACGCTGCCCGACGAGGTACTCACGCTCCAAGCAGCGCACAACGCCAGGGAGCACCTGTACTCAGGGGTCACCACCGTGCGCGACTGCGGCGCCAAGAACCGCACCGTCTTCATGCTGCGGCAGGCCGTCGAGATGGGCGTTACGCCCTCGCCGCGGCTGGTGCTGGCCGGCAGGCCGTTGGCGATCATCGGCGGGCACCTGAGCTACTTCGGCATTCAGGCTACAGGCCCGGTAGAGTGCACCGCGGCGGTGCGCCAACTGATCAAGGAGGGCTCCGACTTCATCAAGATCACCGCCAGCGGAGGCAGCACGGCGACGTCTTTCCCGCTTCTACCTTCCTTCAACCTCGACGAGTTGACCGCCATCTGCAACGAGGCGCACAAGTTCGGCAAGCACACCGCGGCCCACTGCACCAACTCGCAGGCCATGGTCAACGCGCTGGACGCCGGGGTAGACACCCTCATTCACGGGCGCCAAGTCGAACCGGACGGCTCTATAGTCTACCGCCCCGAGATTACCGAAAGGATCGTCGAGCGCGGGGTTTTCCTGAACCCGACGTTGGCGCAGGGCAAGGTCGGCATGGACCGGCTCGCCGCCAAGAAGGAAAGCGTGGGGTTGTCCGACGCGGAGGAGACCGAGCTCGACCGGCTGAAAGGGCATTACTACGATACCACCGAGCACTTCGCCAGGGTCAGGGCCGAGGGCGTCAGGCTCGTGTGCGGCTCGGACTCGGCGTGGGCATACTATCCCATGGGCAACTTCCAGGCCGAGGTCGAAGCCCACGTGGAGGTGGGCATGTCTCCGATGGAAGCCATAGTCTCGGCTACCAGCGACTCCGCCAAGTCATGCCGGATAGACGACACCGTCGGCACTCTGGCGGCCGGCAAGGCGGCAGACGTGCTGATCGTGGACGGCGACCCTTCCAAGGACATCAAGGCCCTTAGAAACGTCTCTGACGTGTTCCTGGGCGGCGGCCGCGTGGACCGCGGCAACTACGTATAACGCGCTGAGGCTTGTCAAAAGTCCTGTTCGCGTTGGAATGTAATTAAAGACCACGGGATGAGCAAAATCCGTTGGCGCTGAGCACCCCGGGAATCTCAGCGCGTGCATTGTCGAACCATGCATGGGCCTCGTCATGAGCTACGCCGCGGACCTGCACACTCACTCCCGGTTCGCCATGGGGACCAGCCGCAGCCTGGACTTCGGCGCTCTGGTACGAGGGGCGAAGACCAAGGGCATCGACCTGCTGGCGACGGCAGACTTCACCCACCCCGTATGGATCGAGGAGACGCGCGCGGCGCTCTCGGAGACGCCGGACGGGCTGCTGGCGCTGGACGGCGTGAGCTTCATTCTGGGCACGGAGGTCAACTGCACCGCGCAGCAGGGAGGCCGGGGCCGGCGGGTGCACGTCCTGCTCTTTGCGCCTAACCTCGGCGCGGTCGACGCGATCAACGCCCGACTCGCGTCCAGCGGCAGCCTCGAGGGCGACGGGCGGCCAACCCTGCGTCTGTCCCCGCGCGACCTTCTCGCCGCGGCGCTGGACGTCGATGAAAGGTGCTTCGTAATTCCCGCGCACCTGTGGACGCCCTGGTTCGGCCTCTACGGGGCCAAGTCCGGCTTCGACTCGCTGGAGGAGTGCTTTGGCGACCTGACCGGGCGCGTCCACGCGGTCGAGAGCGGGTTGTCGGCGGACCCGGCCATGTGCTGGCGCGTGCCGTCTCTGGACGGCGTCTCCATCGTCTCGTTCTCAGACGCCCACTCGCCCGGACGGATGGGCCGAGAGCTTACGGTATTCCGAGGCGAGCCGAGCTACGACGGCCTCAGGGCCGCGCTGGCTCGCCAGCAGATCGAGTACACGGTGGAGCTCTTCCCGGAGGAGGGCAAGTACCATCACAGCGGTCACCGGAAGTGCGGGGTGCGCCTATCCCCGGCTGCGGCTGCACGGAGCGGCGGTCGGTGTCCAAAGTGCGGGAGGCCGACGACGAAGGGTGTGCTGCAGCGGGTGGAGGAGTTGTCCGCTAGGCCGGCGGAGGCCGACGTGGACGGCGCGGGGCTCATAAGGAGCCGGAGCGGCCGCCCACCGTTCAGGAGGATGGCATCGTTGGGCCAGATCGTCTCGGAGGCTTTGGAGTGCGGGCCCACGGCGAAGCGGGCGACCGCCGCCTACGCGGCCCTGGTCTCGCACTTCGGCAGCGAGCTTGCCGTGCTGCTCGACGCGCCGGAAGGGGAGATCGCGCCGCTGGCCGGGGAGCGGGTCGCACAGGGCATATCAAGGGTGCGAAACGGCGACCTGACTATCGAGCCAGGCTACGACGGCGTGTACGGGTCGGTGACTATCTGGCCCGGACGCTGATCCCGGACCCCCGGAGCCGAGGGCTTGCCCTACTCCACCGTGACGGTGGCGCCAGCGTCCGCGAGGGCCTTCTGCGCTTCTTCCGCCTCTTCCTTGGGCACGCCTTCCTTCACGTTGACCGGGGCGCCCTCTACCAGCTCCTTGGCCTCCCTCAGGCCCAGTGTGGTAACGGAGCGGACCGCCTTGATCACGTTGATCTTAGCGGCGCCGAAGTCTTTCAGCACCACGTTGAACTCCGTCTGCTCTTCCTCTTCGGGCGCTGCGGCAGCGGCCCCGTCGGTTGCGACCGCGGCGGCGACGGCCACAGGGGCGGCCGCGCTCACGCCGAACGACTCCTCGATGTCCTTCACCAGCCCGTTCAGCTCCAGAACGGACAGCTCCTTGATCGCTTCTAGGATCTCTTCCTTAGTTGTCACGTAACCCTCCCTAGGTTGTCTCTTGTCGGACTGCCCCAGCCTCGAACCCGGAGAATCCGTCTATTCTACCCCGTCCTGGGTAGAAACTTGCAGAGCCGGCTCAATCCTCCGCCTTCGAGTCTGCCACCGCGCGCAATGCCCTCGCCAATCCGGCGATGGGAGCGTTCAGCACATTCGCCAAGCCGTAGATGGGCGATTGGATCCTGCTCAGCAACTGGGCCACCAGCTCGTCCTTCGACGGCAGCGACGCCAGCTCGTCCACCTCTTCGGCAGACAGCGCGCGGCCATCCAGGACCCCACCCCGCAGCTTGAGCGCCGACCGGTTCGCGGCGACGTACTGTTTCAGGGTCCTAGCCGGCTCCACAGGGTCGCCGAACCCAAACGCAAGCCCGGTTGGACCTTCGATGATTATCTTGATCTCGGGCCGCTCGGCGGCGTCGGCTGCCAGCCGCGCCAGCCGGTTCTTGACCACGCGGAACTTGACGTCGTTCTGACGCAGTACACGCCTGAGCTCGGTCATGGCGGCCACCGGCAGGCCCGTATAGTCTGCGGCGATGGCCACCGTGCTATCGGCCATCAGCTTGCGGACCTCTTCGACTTCCTCGATTTTCGTTTGCGTCGGCAACGACATAACCTCCATTACCGGCGGAAGCCTTCGAGCCGGGGGCTCAAAGGCGGCTCAGGGTTGCCCCGTGACAGGCCGTCCGTGCGGACGCCGGTTGTCCAGTAACACACGCGCATTAGGCCGCCGGGTCACGCACCCTTTCATATTAGGAGGATCGGGGCAGAGTCGGTCCGGGGGATCTAGTCCACCTTCATAGGTGCAGCGTCGGACAGGTCCAACGGTATGCTGGGTCCCATGGACGTCGACAGATAGGCGGCCTTGATGAATTGACCCTTCACCCCGTCGGGCCTAGAACGGACGATGTTGTCGAACACGGCGCTCAGGTTGTCCATCAGCTGGTCCTCGTCGAAGCTGGCCCGGCCTATGGGGACGTGGATCAGTGCGGTCCTGTCCATCCGGAATTCTACCCTGCCCCTCTTGGCGTCCTGGATCGCTCTCGGTACGTCCTCAGACTGTACGACCGTGCCCGTCCTGGGGTTGGGCATCAGCCCGCGCCTGCCCAGCACCCGCCCGAGACGGCCCACCTTGGGCATCATGTCGGGCGTGGCGATGGAGACGTCGAAGTCCACCCAGCCGTCCTGTATGCGCTTGATGAGCTCGTCGTCACCGATGAAGTCCGCGCCTGCCTGGCGGGCCTCGGCGGCCGTCTCCCCATCGGCGAACACCAGCACTCTAACCGGCTTCCCGGTGCCATGAGGCAGGACCGTGACCCCTCGCACCTGCTGGTCGGCGTGGCGTGGGTCCGAGCCGGTCCGCAGATGCAGTTCGATCGTCTCGTCGAAGTTGGCGGTTGCGCTTATTCTGGCGAGCGACACCGCCTCCGGGGCGGGGTACTCCCTGCCCTTTTCGACCATCTCCGCAGCCATCCTGTACCGTTTTCCCTTCTTAGCCATGTGGGTAACTCTCTAGCGCTGGACCTGAATGCCCATGCTCCGCGCCGTTCCCTCGACGATGCGCATGGCGCCCTCGACGTCGCTGGCGTTCAGGTCGGGCATCTTCGTTTCGGCGATCTCTCGAATCTGGTCCAGGGAGACGGCGCCGACCTTCTCGACCTTGGCATTGCCGCTCCCCTTCTCGACTCCGGCGGCCTTCCTGAGCATTGCCGCAGCCGGCGGGGTCTTCAGTTCGAAGGTGAACGACCTGTCCTCGAACACCGTCAGGACGGTGGGTACGATGTTACCAGCCTGGGAAGCGGTGCGGGCGTTGTACTCCTTGACGAAGCCCATTATGTTGACGCCGTGCTGGCCGAGCGCCGGCCCAACGGGCGGCGCAGGGGTCGCCTTACCGGCCTCGATCTGTAGTTTGATTACTGCTCTAACTTTCTTGGCCATCTATTCTAAATAGCCTGCGGAAGAACCCTTCCGTTGCCTTCCTTTAGTCCCCTTCCTTGCCGGGAATGGGGGCGATTTTATGTCCCGGACCGTCATGCCGGTATATGCGCCTAGCGGGCATCCGCTGCGATGGAGTGGCTTCCTACGCCTTCTCGATCTGCAGGAAGTCCAGCTCGACCGGGGTTTCTCTTCCGAAGAAGGAGACCAGCACCTTTACCTTGGCGCGGTCGGGATACACTTCGTCGACGGCGCCCATGAAGTCCACGAAGGGGCCGTCCTTGATGCGCACCGTCTGACCGGGTTCGAATCCGATCCTCACCCTGGGCTGGGCCGACTCCATCTGCTTGAGTATGCCTTCGACCTCCGACTCTTCCAGGGGGACCGGCTTTGGCCGACTCTCGTTCTCATCTTCCGCCGACACGAACCCCGTGACACCCGGCGTATTCCTGACCACGTGCCAACTCTCATCGTCCATCTTCATCTGGATGATTATGTAGCCTGGGAAGATGCGTTTGGGGACGGGCTTGCGCTGTCCGTCCTTGATCTCGATCTCCTCCTCCGTCGGTACGACGACGCTCAGGATCTTGTCCTTCACGTCCATCGTCTCGATCCGGAGATCGAGGTTCTTCTTGACCCGCTGTTCCTGTCCTGAATAGGTGTGGACGATATACCAGCGTGGGTCTGCCGCCTCCAAGCTTTTCGTTCGGGCCATGATCAGTTGCCCAACAGTACGTCGAAGAGCCTGGTGAAGACAAGGTCGACGGCGCCCAAGAAGAGGCCCACGATTGCCGACACGATGATGACCATCACCGTGAGCCGGATGGTCTCTTCCCGTGTGGGCCAGGTGACGCGCCTCAGTTCGCCGATGACGTCGCCGACGAAGCGGAAGCTGGGCGCCCGACGGGCGCCCTCTGCGCTGACCTGCCCCGGCGCTCTTGCCATGGCCTACCTGACCTCTCTATGCGGCGTGTGACTACCGCACCGCGGGCAGAACTTATTCAGCTCCACCCGCTGGGAATCGTTGCGCCGGTTCTTGCTGCTCGAGTAGGTGCGCTCTCGGCACTCTGTGCATCCGAGCGTTATCAGTATCCGGTTGTCGCCTCTTCGCGGCATCTACATTGCTCTCGAGTCAGGCCCGTCCGGTCACTTCGTTACCTGCGTGAATACCCCGGACCCCACCGTACGGCCTCCCTCGCGCACCGCGAAACGCAGCTGCTCGTCCATCGCGACCGGGGTGGTGAGCTTGACGCTCATCTCGATGTTGTCGCCGGGCATCACCATCTCGACCCCCTCCGGGAGCTGTATCTCACCGGTAACGTCCGTCGTCCTGATGTAGAACTGCGGTTTGTAGCCGCTGAAGAAGGGCGTGTGGCGACCCCCTTCCTCTTTGGTGAGGACGTAGACCTGGGCTTGAGCCTCGCTGTGGGGGGTGACGCTGCCCGGCGCCGCCAGCACCTGCCCGCGCTCGACGCCTTCCCGCTCGACGCCCCGGACGAGGACGCCCACGGCGTCGCCCGGCTCACCCTCGTCAAGGGTCTTGTGGAACATTTCCACCCCGGTGACGACCGTCGAGCTCGTATCCTTTATGCCCACGATCTCCACCGTCTGGCCGACCTCGATCACCCCTCTCTCGACGCGGCCGGTAACGACGGTGCCGCGGCCCTTTATGCTGAACACGTCCTCGATGGGCATCAAGAAGGGCTGGTCGCGGGGCCGCTCGGGGACCGGCACGTACTCATCGACGGCCTCCATCAGGTCCCAGATACCCTTACCCCACTCGGACTCTTTCGAAACGTCCTCCGCCTCCAGGGCCTGTAGCGCGCTCAGCCTGACGATAGGCACGTCGTCTCCCGGGAAGCCGTACTGGGTCAGCAACTCCCTCAACTCCAGCTCGACCAACTCCAGCAGTTCCTCGTCGTCCATGAGGTCGACCTTGTTGAGGGCAACCACGATGGCGGGGACCTCCACTTGACGGGCGAGCAGAATATGCTCTCTGGTCTGCGGCATGGGTCCGTCGGGCGCGCTCACAACCAGGATCGCCCCGTCCATTTGGGCGGCGCCGGTGATCATGTTCTTGATGTAGTCCGCGTGGCCCGGGCAGTCGACGTGGGCGTAGTGGCGGCTCTCGGTCGAGTACTCAACGTGCTGTATAGCGATCGTAACGCCCCGGGCCTTCTCCTCCGGGGCATTGTCGATGCTGTCGAACGTGCGGTAATCCGCTAACCCGGACTCGGCCAGAACGCGGGTCACCGCGGCGGTTAACGTGGTCTTGCCGTGGTCCACGTGTCCGATGGTTCCCACGTTAAGATGGGGCTTATCTCGTACGAACTTCGCCTTCGCCATTCCGACTCCTCACCTTTTGATTTTTCCGTCTACTCAGCCCACAAGCAGACTCGAACTGCTGACCTCGTTCTTACCAAGAACGCGCTCTGCCGACTGAGCTATGTGGGCATCTCCGACGACATACTCTGGTGGAGCGGGTAGGATTCGAACCTACGTAGCCCTTCCGGGCGCCAGATTTACAGTCTGGTGGTATTAACCGCTCACCCACCGCTCCAAAAACACTTAAACCAGTTTAGCATAGCGCATCCGTCAATCCAAACGCTACCCGCACCCAGACGCCGCCCGATGTCTTGCTCACGGAGAGAGACAAGCCCCAGAGGGGACTCGAACCCGCTAACCTGCCGGTTACAAACCGGCTGCGCTGCCATTGCGCCACTGGGGCGGGACGGGCATACCGGATACCAAGACACGGCCAGCCACGGGGCAGTCCCGCAGTTGGCCTGAGTACTATTGTAACCATGCAACGCCCCCCGGTCAACAACCGGTATGCGCCTTGCCCTCCCAATCGCCCACCTAGAATCAGAACGAGCGGCGTAATGATCAGGTTGGCGGGGCCGCCGGACGAAGGGTCGTATTGGGTGGCGGATTGGGCCTCCGTTGGGAGGCGCTCCCGATACCGTGGCCTGCCTACAGGTTATAAGGGGCCCAAGGTGCCAACCCCGTCCTAAACATCGAGTCCGCCAAGGCCAGCGCTCCCGGCGTCTGCTCGATCACGCGGCCGGCCCGGGCCAGTGTCGTGAACCCGGCGGACGCAAGATAGACGGCGGCAAGGTCGGACGCGGAGAGAATCAAGTCCGGGGCCGAGCTCGTCGGGCGGCACCCGGCGTAGGTCTCGCCCGCGTCTAGCTCATAGACGCCGGCGTTCCAGGGACAGAAGTCGTCTAGGACCTGCACCACCAGCCGGCCTTCCTCGCCGTAGCGCCGCCGTTCCAGGGCCGGCCCGACATCCACGATGCGGAGCCACATCCGGTCGGTAATGCTGCGCTGCAGCCGCGCCGGATCCGCCAGCATCCACAGCAGCGGGTCGTCTACGGGCCGCCTCACCGCTTCCGTGCCGGACGTCAGGTCCATGCTGAGGCAGTAGCCCCAGACAGCGGCCCAAGCAGTCGGGGTCAGCGCCATCAGCTCCTCTACGGCAAGGACGTCCTTCCCCATTCGGTACTTGGCGTAGCCCAGCGGACGGCTATCCTCCTCGTAGACCGCCCTGAACACCGTCCCCTCTGCCTGTCCATCTTCGTCGGACAGGAGCAGGTCGTACGATTCAGGCCGGTACCTCACCATGCCGGGCCTCTGCGCGGTGACGCCGGCGTATATATCCAGCATCGGCGCCTTCGCATCTTCTAAGTGGACTAAGCGGAGCCGTCCCTCGGGCTCGGACCTGGCAGCTAGGGCGGAGTGCTCCCGGGCGATCGACCAGTTCTCCTGCATTCCGACTATGCCGTAGCCGAAGCGCCCGTATATGACGCTCTCGGACGCCGTCAGAGCAGCCAATGGCTCACCGCGGTCGTAGACGTCGGCGAGCTGATGGGCCACCATCCGGGTAAGGACGCCGCGCCGCCTATGGGTCGGCGCAACCCCGACCATGTCCACCAAGGCGGCTGCGGAGACGCCGCCCGGCAGCGTCAGTTCAACCGAATGTGCGTGGGCCGTCCCCACTATCGCCGTCCCGTCGAACGCCGCGAGGGCGCGGTCCACCTCTACGGATGGACGCGCCCGGTTTGCTTCCTCAGCGGTGCCGCGTCGTCCAAAAGCGACTTCGTGGTCACGGTACCAAGCGGCGTACTCGCGCTCGCTTATGACGCGGACCACAACGTCGGGCGCGGTCGTCATGCAGCGTCCTTCCCTGCCAAAGAGTCGCTTTCAATTGCGTCCACGGCGCCCAGCCTGCGCAACCTAATTCCCAAAGGAGTTTCACCCGCTTGCAGGCATAGGCGAACTATCGGCAGAGCCTACACCAAGGCCTCAAGGACCACACGGGCCGAGCCTGTCGTCTCTGGCGCACAGGGGATCCCGAGCAGGCGCTCACAGAGGGGAATCCCATGCCAATTGATGGTGGGCGCAGGGGTCAGGGCCGCTCTGGGGCCGGAATCCAGCCGCGCTCCTCCCGCCAGTCCGGCCCGACGTCGGCAAATCGCCCTAGACCAAGGCCGCTGATGTCGATGCTCGACTCGCCGTGGAGCACCAGGTCGCTGACGGCCTTGCCCGTGGCTGGCGCGAGGCCGAATCCATGAGCCGACGCGGTTACAACCACGTAGTTGCTCGGCCAGTCCAATATGTCGATGATGGGCAGATAGTCGGGGCTCTGTTCCACCACACCGGCCCAGCTCCGGATTACCGGTACGTCCGCCGCTCCCGGGAGCAGCTCTGCGAGCCGCCGGGCGATATTCCTGATCAGAGGAGTGTTGGGCTTGCTGGGATCGGTGGTCAAGCCCACGTCGATCCATTCGTGTGGGCCTCCTCCAAATAGCAGATTGCCCCTGGCGGCTTGCCGCCCGTAGAGCCCGTTCCCCACAAGGGCGATCTTGAAAAGCGGATCTAGTGGAGCCGTCGCCAGCATCTCCACCCTTGCCGGCGCCACCGGAACGTGAACGCCCGCCATCTCTGCCATCAGTCCGGTCTGAGGCCCGGCGGCGCTGACCACCATCTCTGTCTCGATGGCCCCGGCGGACGTCTCCACCGACGAGACCCTCCCGCCGACGACCTTCATGCCCGTGACGGCGGTGTTCTGGTAAAGCCTGCCCTCCATGTCTTGAAAAGCCCATGCAAACGCCTGGACCGTCCGCTGGGGATTGGCATGGCCGCCGTTGGGGAAGAAGACCCCGACAAGTGTCTCTTCGGAGATCCCAGGGATCATGTCCCGCATCTCCGAAGGGTCGGGCATCTCTATACTTATGCCGTGGGCTAGGGCGCCGTCCCGTTCCGAGAAGACCTCGCCCACCTGCTCTTCCCTAATGGCGACTTGGAGCCTGCCATGCTGCGTGAACTCGGTGGGATAGCCCAGCTCATCGTCCAGCGTCGCCCATATCTTCAAGGAACCTACGGCCATCGGCACCAGCAGCGGCTCGTCGACCCGCTCGCTGATCATCCCGCCATTCCGCCCGGATGCCTCGCTTCCGACGGTCCCCTTCTCGACTACTACGACGTCCTTGCCCGCCTTGGCCAGGAAATAGGCCGAGCTCAAGCCCGAAACGCCGCCCCCGATGACGACTACTTCTGCACTGTCGATAGGCATGATGCCACTCCGATGATCCGCCAGGCCGCCCCCGCCTACCCCAACGCCTTATTGATTAGGGCGTAAACCACTTGACCCAGTCCCTGCGCATCTGCTCCTTCTCTTCGTGGGGCCACATGACCTTCAGCGGCAGCGGTCGTACAGGCGCCCTGTAAGTCATCAAGGGTATTTCGGCTATGTCGGCGCTAGACTCCTCGGCAAGCAGCAGAGACACTTGCTCGCGGCAACGCCGGCCCTGGCAGTGGCCCGTTCCGACCCTTGTCAGGCGCTTGACCTGGTTAGGGTTGACCGGGTCGTCCTCTAGCAGGGTACGTAGGTTCCGACGGCTCATTTGCTCCGATTCCCACTCCAGATACCGTGGAGGCCGCAAGTCGAGGAGGTCAGCGCGCGTGACCTCCTCGCACGGGCACGCGAAGATGCCCAGCCCACCGGCGTTGACGAGGGACCGAAGCCACTTCTTCCAGCCCGTATGCACCTCAGCCGGGGTCGCGGCGACGGCTGAGGACCGGATGTCAGACCTACGGGCGAGCGCCTCCGCGTTGTCGATAGCGCCCAGCGACTCGGCAGCGGCAATTCCGGCTAGGCGGCCTTGATTCCGTGCAATCTCGGGGTCCAGCACCATTCCGTCGTGGAAGCCTGCGGCGTCGCCCGCGACGAACACGGTATCGACGCTGGTCCGCATCCAGTCGTCGTGTTCCGGCGCGTACCCGCCGAGCTCGGACTTGAAGGTAAGGTCGCAGTCCAAGAGGCTCAGGAGCTCTACGTTGGGCGCCAAGCCGATGGCGAGGCACACGGTGTCCGCGGCGATGACCTTTTCAGAGCCGGCGACCGGCTCGTTATCGTCGTCGATCTCGACCAGCACGACGGACTCGATACCGTCGGCCTTGCCGGCGGCCTCCTTAACGGTGTGGGAGGTGTATAGCTTTGCGCCCCCGCGCTGCAACCCCGTCATGAGGGCCTCGTCGCCGCGGACGGAGGAGGACACGTCCACGACGGCGGCCACCTCCACGCCTCTATCCTGCGCCATCCTGGCGGTGTTGAGGCCGAGGTTGCCGGATCCCATGACCACCATGCGCCGCGAGGTCAAAGCCTGGTATCGACTCATCAGCAAGTGTGCGCCGTTGGCCCCCATAGCGCCCGCCATGTTCCACCCGGCAAAGGACATGCCCAAGTCCCGGGAGCCGGCTGCCACGATGAGCCGATCGTAACTTATCACCCACGAGTGCTCGTCGTCGGCTAGGCCGAGTTGCGGGCCGTCGAGGGCCCTGCTGGTTTCGGTATTGCGAAAGGCGCCCCACACATACGTCCCAAGACGGACGTCGACGCCGGCTCCTTCCGCCTCCGCCAGAGCATCGTTAGCCGCAACCACCCTCTCCAGCATCACGGCTTTGTTGCGCAGCGCGCCCATGATCCGTTGGCCGAAGAACTGAGGTATGTCCAGCCCCATCATGGACATGCCGATGGGGTTTTCGTCTATGAGAGTGACCTGCACACCGGCCTTCGCCGCTTCGATGGCGGCGGCAGTCCCCGCTACCCCCGCTCCCACAACCACCAATGGTTTGGATTCCATGTGAGAACTCTCTTGTCGATCCGGAGGCCTGTGATTTAGGTCACGTCTGCTCAGATGCGTGTGGATTCCGCGTTAAGTAGCCTACACGATTTTTCGCGGCGATGAGATGCGGGCCGGCAGGGCGCCGCTCAGGGGCTTGATGTAGTCGACGCCGAACCCACAGCACGTGCCTATGACCTGGACTCCCATTCCGACCCATTCGGCAGCCGCCTGCGCCAACTCCTCCGCGCTCTCCTCGTTGGAAACGCTGCGGTCCTGCCAAGTCTCGAGATAGTCTTCTCTGCCCGCGTCCGGGTAGGCCACAACGGGGCCAGGCCACTGGTCGAGGACGACCCGGAGCGCCGCCGTGGTCTCATCCGTCTTGGCGTGGAACACGCCGATTACGTCGGGCTCCAGCGGCGCGATCCCGCCGATGCCTTCGGCCAGGGTCATGTCGTGGTCGACCGTCCGCCAACTCGAGGTCCACATCGGCACACCGAGGCCGCCAGTGTATTGGCGGTCTTCACTTATACCCATCCTAACCGTCTGTCCGTCAGGCGCCACGGAGGCTGTGAAGCCCACCCACACCGGCAGTCCCGTGGCCTTGGCCGCCTCGGTGGCGACCGCCCTGGACTCGTTGTCGGCCCACATGTTCTCCATCAGGAAGAAGTCCACCCCGGACTCGGCCAGGATGTCCGCCTGCTCGCCGGCGTAGGCCCTTAGCTCCTCCGTCGAGATGCTGGCGCCGTAACCGTAGCCGGTGCCGCCCAGAAGCGTCCCCGTCCTGCGGTCGCGTATGGGGGTTCGGCACGAGATGGAACCGGCGACGTACACGGGCCGGTCGCCGGCGGCCCGGTCTATGGCCTCCAGCGCCGCGTCCACGGCCCGCGTGTTTATCTCCCTTACCATCTCTCCGTACCCGGACGCCTCCAGCGCAGGGCGCAGGGTGTTGAAGGTATTGGTGGTTATGACGTCGGCCCCGGCCCGGATGTAACGCTCGTGCATCTGCCGCACCGTTGCCGCGTGGGTGTAGTTGCCGGGTCCGCACCACGAGGCCGGATGCATGGGCACGCCCATAGTCTGCAGTTCCGTACCGATGGCCCCGTCCAGGATGATCACTTCGCCGTGGTCGATGCGTCTCTTCAGCTTCTCATACTTGGCCATGACCTGATCCTCCGTTATGGCTCAGCGCTCTATTCGCCGTTCCCCATGCCAAGCGCCAGGATCCAGACAACGCACGATGCTCCGAGGGCGTCATAGTAGTTTCTCTTACAAATACCCGTCAACCACCCAGAGCCCCAAAATTCCTGAATTTTCCCGCACACCTCCCAGTGCGGGAGCGCCAGGGCGCGCCGCCGTACCGTAGGGCGCACGTTGAGGCGCCGGCGGACGCCGCGCCTGTTTGGGAGCCGCACATTCCGATATGATTGCACAATCCTTGAGCGCAGCGGGAGACGGGCAGTTGAGAGTCCTGGGCATCGAGACCTCGTGCGACGAGACGGCCGTCGCGGTCGTGGAGGACGGCAGGCGGATTCTTTCGAACGTCGTCGCCACTCAGGCCGACATCCACGCCGACTTCGGGGGGATAGTCCCGGAGGCCGCATCGAGACAGCACCTCCTCACCATCGTCCCAGTGGTCCGCAAGGCGCTGGAGGGGGCGGGGGTCGAGCTGTCCAACCTCGACGGCGTCGCCGTAACGAACGGCCCGGGCCTCGCCGGTTCGTTGCTCATAGGGGTCAACGCGGCCAAGGGGCTGGCGCTCTCCTCCGGGCTGCCGATAATCGGCGTCAACCACCTGGAGGGGCACATCTACGCTGCATGGCTGGAGGAGACGGACCCGGAAGTCAGCCCCGGCTTCCCCCTCGTATGCCTCATCGCGTCGGGCGGCCACACCGACTTGGTCCTAATGGAGGGGCACGGCCGGTACTCTCTGCTCGGGCGCACCCGGGACGACGCCGCCGGCGAGGCGTTCGACAAAGGCGCCAGGATACTGGGCCTGGGTTTCCCGGGCGGGCCGGAAATCCAGAGGGTGTCGGCCATGGGCAGAGGCGGGGAAACTCGCTTCCCGAGGCCCAGAGTCAAGGAGTCGCTCGATTTCAGCTTCAGCGGCCTAAAGACCGCTCTGCTCCGCCGTGCAGAGGGTAGGGGCTGGTATCCTCCCGATCGAGGCGTCACGCCCGATCCCATGGAGATAGGCAGGGTGGCCGCGGCCTATCAGGAAGCGATCGTGGACTCGATGGTCCGGCGGACGCTCGAGGCGGCGGAAACGCATCGTGTCAGGGGGGTACTGCTCGGCGGCGGCGTCGCGGCAAACAGCCTTCTGCGCGAGGAACTCGCTGATAGGTCGCCGGTGCCCCTCATCGTCCCCCGCCCCGCATTGTGTACGGATAACGGCGCCATGATCGGCGCCGCGGCGTGGTTCCATCTGCGCGTAGGACTCCGCCACGAGTGGGACATGGACGCCGTGCCCAACCTGAGGCTCTGCTAACGTACGCTGAGTCAGCGCCATGAGCTGCGCCTGCTACTCCCATCCAGCCGGCCTTCTCACTGCGTTCGAATGACAATTTGGGGAGGTTCTCCCCTCAGGCAGGGGTCTGGGGGCTGCGCCCCCAGTTACCAAGGGGCGGGTGGGTGGGAATCTAAAGACGTCTGCTTTATCGGGGCTGCGCCGGTCGAAAAGGACCTCACGAAGTCTGAACAGTCAACGACGAGAACGACGAGCGGACACGCTTGACACAGGAAGGCGGGCGCGTCTAGCATCGAGATAGCCATCAGAAGCTCGAGGCAGGCGGAGACGGCGCATATGTTGGAGAATGAGAGGGCATGGCGGCGCGCCATCGAGCAGACGTGGGTCGCCAGGTTCCCAAAGCAACACCTTGCCACGTTTGGCTCGACGAACATTTCCTACTACGTAGTGACCGAGCCTATCTACCTCGATGACGACTCGAGGAAGCAGGAGGGAGTCGTGCGGACGGGCCGGGTCATCGCAGAGCGGCCCGCCATAGTCACCCCGACTTACGCGATGAACCTTCAGGGTTTCAGCTCGGATGCGTACGAGTATTTCCAGGCCGTCGCCCTTCAGGCCGGGCCGAACAGCCCGGGTCTCCTGTACCAGTACAAGAATGAGTCCGGCAACACAGAGATCGTAAGCGGCGCCGCCAGCGAGATAGCCAACAGGATCAGCGGTAATCTCGAGAAGAAGAAAGAAGACATGGCGGTCGTGATGGTGGGCGTCGACCAGCTGTGGGACGTGGCCCTGCTGAAGTTCATCTATGAGTTCACGTCGTCGTCGCTGTTCGGCAACATCCAGGATCTCAAGGGCAGGGGACTGCTGGAGCCTCAGGAGTCTCTGGGCGGCGTCCCCAGGGCCGCCGTCGAGCAGATCGATAGGCTATTCAAGGAAGTGGACGAGGGCGCCACCCCGGAGATACTGAAGCGTGAGCTCGACCGGTGGGGCCTGTTCGACTTCTACCAAGACCGGTTCCTGGATCTGTTCAGACGCCGTTGAGCGGGCGGTCCATACGGCGGCTCGGGGCTTACTGCTGATTTAAGGAGAAGCGGCTACCCGCCCGCCACAGGATCCAGCGACCTGAAGTCATCCAAGGATACGGGCTGCCCGGTCCTTGCGGATCGGTAGGCCGCCAGCACCACGGCTAGGTCCCTGATACCGTCCTCTCCGGTCATCTTCGGCGCCCTGTCCTCCATCAGGCAATCGCGAAACTCGGCGATCATCTGCCGGACGCCCCTTCCGTGTCCGGGTACCGGGAACATACGGAGTTCCGTGGGCGTGTCGAGGGTAACCTCGCTGCCGAATGGGGCGAAGGAGACGTGGCCGGCGTCCCCCGTGACGGATACCCTGTGGAAGTTGCGGCTCACGGGCGTACCCGTGACGAAGCTTAGCGAGCCCACGACGCCTCCGGGGAGGCGGGCAATCAGGAACACGCCGTCCTCCGCCTGGGCGTCTGGCGCAGCGGGAGCCGGTATGGACGCGTAGACGCTGGTGGGGAAGCCGCCCAGGTACACGAGCTCGTCGACGTAGTGGATGCCGCCGTCGATGAGCATACCGCCGCCTGCCAGCTCCGGATTGGTGCGCCACCCGCCAGGCGCGTTATAGCTCTCGACGTGGGCCTGGACGTAGCGCACCTCGCCAACGGCTCCCTCTTCGATCAGCCTCTTGGCCATCGCAACGGTCGGAAGGAAGCGGTGGTTCTCGGCGATCATCAGCTGGACGCCCTCGGCGCGCGCAGCTTCAGTCATCTGCTCAGCCTCGGCCACGGTGCGGGCGATGGGCTTCTCCATGAGGACGTGCTTGCCGCTTCGGGCGGCGAGCACGGCGTTTTCAAGGTGTAGATGGTGCGGGGTGACGAAGTACATGGCGTCGACGCGGGGGGAGGCGGCCGCCTCCTCGTAGCTGGCGAAGAAGCCCACGCCGCCGTACCTGTGATTGAAGGCCCGGGCCTTCTCGGCGTCCCGGCTGGCAAAGAGCAGGTCAACGCCCTCCAGGGATCCTCGCACGTCGTTCAGGACGCCTGCTGCGTACTCTCCGCATCCGGCCACACAGATCGATAGAGTCAACCTACCACGCTCCTATCAGGCTGCGGAAGAACCCTTCCCGTCAGAAGGGCCGGAGGCTTAGGGGCGCTGCCCTGCTGAACCACCCGTACCTTCCTAAGCCTCAATCCTGCCTTTGCGATTTGCCGAATAGACCGCTAACGAAAGCGAAGCGCCGCACCGACCACGGGGCTTCTTCCAAGAAGATGACCCGTGCCGACTCACACAGCCGCGAGGCGGCGGCCGGCTGAGCATTACGGGCTTCGTTGCCAAGCTCGCCTGCGATACGCTCGGCTATTATAAAGGATGAGGAGGAAACCTAACCGCAGTGTTTCGCCGCATTCTAAGGGCTATCGTGCTTGCGGCGCTGGCTCTGTTCATGATGGTGCCGGGCGCCGACAACCTGAACCTCAATCCGGCGCAGATCGCCGCGCTTCCGTACCGCTACAGCATCGCAAGGTGGGAGGCGGCCAACCTCCTCAGCAAGTGGGTACACATGGTGGCGCAGCTCTCCTGGATCCGCAACAGGGGAGGAGAGAGCGCCGCCGGAGTCACCGAGTACTTCCGTCTGTCGGAGGAGATAAACGAGGCTAGGGCGGGCCTCGGTGCGCTCGCCGCCGGGGCCCGGCCCGGCTCTGCGGCCGCGCTGGAGGAGGAACTGAAGCAGCTCGAAAAGCAGCAGGGAAAGCTGCGGAACGACACGGAGGAGGTCTTGGAGAGCGCGATCAGCAGCGCACTGTTGGAGGTCGGGCTAGGGTCTTGGGGGCCTATGATGTTCCCGCCGGTGGACATACGATTGACGGAGACTCCGAAGCTATTGGTGACCTCCCCCCGCCACAAGATAGAGCGTGCTTACGACGTCCTGTTGGAAACCGGGGTGTCTCTCTCGGAGAGTCGGCGGATGGAGGACGCGCTGAGAGAGGATTGGGACCTATCGGCTCTGGTCGTGCCGATAGGAGGCCTGGCGACGTACCCGGCCTTGGTCGTCGGCAGCCGGTCGCTGGAATGGACGCTGCGGGTGGCCGCCCACGAGTGGGTGCACAACTACCTGAGCTTCCGATTCACGCCGCTCGGAGTGAACATCCACGCCAGCCCGGAGATGCTGTCGCTCAATGAGATGACCGCCGATCTGGTTGGCAGCGAGATCGGCGGCCAGGCTTACGATATGATCGTGCCCGCGGCGGAGACGGAAATCGACCCGCCACAGGGCCACGGCCCTGTTCCTGAGCCGGAAAGCAAGCCCGCCTTTGACTTCGGCGTCGAGATGCGTAAGACACGGGGCCGGGTGGATAGGCTACTTGAAATGGGCGCGGTCGTGGAGGCCGAGGAGTACATGGAGCAGAGGCGGAAGCTGTTCGTGGCCAATGGCTACAACATACGCAAGCTAAATCAGGCATACTTCGCGTTTCACGGAACGTACCCTACGAGCCCGACGTCGGCCAGCCCCATCGGGGCCCAGGTACAGGAATTTCGAAGCTTGATGCCGGACGTAGGGGCCTTTCTCATCACGATGTCGGACTTCGCGTCTTACGCCGAGTTCGTCCGCGCCTTAGAGGCCGCCCGCCATTCGGATACTACAACAGAGGCAGGAGGGTAGAATGACTTCCGTACTGATCATTGGGATCGACGGCCTGCAACCTTCGCAGGTC
This sequence comes from uncultured Dehalococcoidia bacterium, assembly GCA_958296245.1. Taxonomy (GTDB): domain Bacteria; phylum Chloroflexota; class Dehalococcoidia; order Lucifugimonadales. The sequence goes on along the minus strand of OY282458.1, from coordinate 2,176,835 downwards.
ACGCCCGGCCTGATGCCCAACCTGAGCGCCCTAGCCGCGCAGGGCGTTACCTTCGCCAACCACCACTCCGCGTTTCCCACCGTCACGCGCGTGAACTGCGCCAGCATGGTTACGGGGCGCCACCCCGGCGGGCATGGACTTGCCGGGAATACGCTGCTCGTCAGGGACTACGACCCGAGGAGGGTCGTACAGGCTCTCAGGCCCGACCTGACCGGCATCATGGAGGCGACCGGAAGGGTTTTGCTAGCCCCGACGCTGCCCGAGATCCTCGCGGCTTCCGGGCTTAAGTTCGTATCGGTGAACGCCGGCAGCAGCGGCAACGCGTTTGTGCAGAACCCCCACCCGGACGGCGGCGGAGGGGCGACCATTCATCCCGAATTCACCATCCCGGCGGGCTTCGGCTCGGAGTTGGAGGCGCGCTTCGGTGGATGGCCTCCGAAGCGCCGGCCCGACCTGGCGCGGATTTCCCACGCCATGAAGATATTCCGCAGCGTGGTCTTCTCCGACCGTCCGCCGGAGGCGGCGTTCTTCTGGAGCTCGGAACCCGATTCGTCACAGCACGCCTCCGGCGTGAGTTCGGAAAAGGCCGCCCGCGCCCTCCGTCACCTCGACAACGAACTGGGCGTCCTCTTCGAGGAGTTGGACAGGACGGGGCGGGGCGCCGACACCAACTTGATGGTGGTATCCGATCATGGCTACTCGACAGTGAGCGAGACCGTTCCGGTCGAATCCATGCTGAGAGCGGCAGGATTCCCAGGGATTGAGCAGCGCGGCGGCGTGGCCGTAGCAGCCAACGGCGGGGCGGTGCTCTTCTACGCGCACAACCGGGAACGTGAGACTGCGGACAGGCTCGCCGTCTGGCTGATGCGGCAGCCGTGGTGCGGCGCGCTCGTGGCCTCGGGAGCCGTCGGCCCGATAGAGGGAACGGCGCCCGCGGAGGCCGTAGGGTCCGAGGGGCCGCGCGCTCCGGATCTGGCGCTCTCGCTGGCCTGGAACTCTGAGGAGAACGACGCGGGCGTACCCGGACACGCCTATTGTGCCGGCGCGGCGCCGGGTCTGGGGATGCACGGTTCAATGAGCGCCCACGAGATGCGCTGCACCCTGGTCGCCGCAGGCCCAGGGTTCAAGCGCACTACAGTATCGGAGCTGCCGACTGGGAACGTCGACGTAGCGCCGACGGCGCTCAACCTGCTTGGCGTGAAGGGGCCTCCCGACGTGGATGGCCGTGTTCTGCTGGAGGCGATGAACTGGGACGCGAAGGCTGAAGCCTGTACGTCCCAGGACTACACGGCGGACCGGGTCTTACCGGGCGGGAGTTACAGCCAAGTCGTATCGGTCTCCCGGGTCGGGAGAACCACATACGCCAATTACGGGACGGCTTCTGCCCGCTTGGCGTGAAGGGACCTCCCGACGCGGATGGCCGTGTTCTGCTGGAGGCGATGAACTGGGACGCGCAGGCTGAAGCCTGTACGTCCCAGGACTACACGGCGGACCGGGTCTTACCGGGCGGGAGTTTTACAGCCAAGGCATGTGGTTCTCCCGACCCGGGAGAACCACATACGCCAATTACGGGACGGCGCTCAACCCTCTTGGCGTGAAGGGACCTCCCGACGTGGATGGCCGTGTTCTGCTGGAGGCGATGAACTGGGACGCGCAGGCTGAAGCCTGTACGTCCCAGGACTACACGGCGGACCGGGTCTTACCGGGCGGGAGTTCCAGCCAAGCTATGTGGTTCTCCCGACCCGGGAGAACCACATACGCCAATTACGGGACGGCTTCCGCCCCGCGAGGCTGAGGGGTCTGTGAACAGTCCCCGGTTGGACGGCCTACCAGCGGTCGCGCTTGGGGGCCCTGTCCTCACGCGGGCGGGCCTCGTTCACCGTGAGGGCCCGGCCTTGGAGGTCCTTGCCGTTCATGGCGTTGATGGCCGCTTTGGCCTGTTCCTGATTAGCCATTTCCACGAACCCGAACCCACGCGACCGTCCCGTGTACCTGTCCATGATGACGCGGGCGGACGTAACTTCCCCGTACTCGGTGAAGGCTGCTTCCAGCTCTTCGTCTGTCGTTGAGTACGGGAGACTGCCTACAAAGATGTTCACGCGGCGCTCCTTCGAACGAAATTCTCCTCGACCATCGATAGCGTCGCATGCGTTTGCCGAAACCGGAACGCAGGGAACTTTAGATTGGCACGTTGGAGTTAAGAAGCATTGTAGCACGAATTTTAGGGTCTGGCTACATCTTGCAGTTCAGACTTCGTGAGATCCTTTTTGACTGGCGCAGCCCCGATAAAGCAGACGTCCTTGATTCCCACCCGCCCGCCCCTTGGTAACTGGGGGCACAGCTCACAGACCCCCTGCCTGTGCTGGGGGGAGTGAGGAGCCTGCGGGATTCGATAAGGGGTCAAGGCCCCTGGCGCGCCAAGAACCGGAGTCAGTACGACCTAGAGGCACGCGGGGATATCCGCTTCACGCCGGCTCCAACAGGAACATCTCCCGCATCCCACCCTTCAATTGCAACCGATCGTTGATTGAGAAGAGCCTGCGGGTCTCCGCTTCGAAGTTCTCCGAGGTGTAGTCCGCATAGTCCTCGCGCTTGTTCTCCAAGAGCTTCCCGAACATCTCGTCGTCGCGCCCGACGAACTCCAGGATGATTGTCGCGTTCAGGCTGCGGAGCCAGCCAAGGAACAGCGGCAAGGGGATGTTGGCTGAGACGCGCACGTGGTGGACCAGAGCGAGGCAGAGCACCACGTCGGGGCTTGCCCTTTGGTCAAACGCCGCGCGCTCACGTCCCGCCCATCCCTGGCCGGGCGACAGGTTCGACATATCCATCACGAGGGGGACGATGTTCCGGAGGCTGCCGCCGCGCGCCTCGTGGTAGAGCATCTCCACCGCGTCTTGGTCGTCGTCCACGGCAACGACCAGCCGCGAGCGGCGCGCCGCGATGCGGGAGAACGTCCCCGTGTTCGCGCCCAGGTCCCAGGTCAAGTCTGGACGCCTCGCCGACGTGTGTCGTTCCACGAAATCCTTCTTCCGCTGGAAGTCCGCCTCGTCGTAGGAGCAGGTCCCCACGTACTGGGACCAGTCCGAGCTCGGCGTACCGTAGGACAGCCCGGCGACGAGCCGCTTCAGGCTGTCCAGCAAGCCCAGAAGCATCGTCTTAGGCTGCTGACGCCGCGACCGCTCGGGTTGCCGCGAACCATCCCGGCGCCGCATCCGGCTCTCCGCCTTGGCCGGAAACCAGATATGGGACAGCACACCGCGCTTGAATCGCCGCAGCCCGTAGAAGTATTTCGCCGCTTCTTCCGGCGGGACGCCCTCCAGTCGTGAGCGGAGCAGGGGCTGGAACGGGATTCCCAGGTGAGCAGTCAACATCAACGGCGTCAGGAACGTAGAGCAGAACTGCCTATAGCCCTGCCAGTATTCGCCGCTCTCCCACGGCACGAACGACGGCACGTCAATGAAGACTGGCCGCGCCCCGTTCCACTGGATGTTGAACGGTGTCGCGTCCTTGAGCATCCAGCCGTTCTGCACGCTCGTTTCCAGCAGGCGCAGTTGCAGCAGCGCCGCGTCTTTGAGCATCGAAAACGGCCACTCGTAAGGATAAGTGACGAAGTCTATGGCTTCGTGTTCCGCCGCGCCCCTCCAACCCTCTTCCATTACGCGCCGGGCGGCGGGGTCTTCGGCGCCGAGCAGTCCGGTCTTCACGACGTGTCCGCCGCGCGCCAACTCTTGGAAGAAGGGCTCGGCGAGAAGCCTCTCCATAGAAGCGGCTCCTGTTTGATTCAGCCCGCGAACGATGCGCTCGCCGCCCGTTTCCCTTGGAATCCGGTACACTCGCCCCACAGGGTCCTTGAATGATCCGCCGTCCGCGGTCAGAATCCGATTCACCGTCCCCTGCGCGTCCTACGCGTCCGGTTGCTCCGGCGGGTCCTCGCCCTCGTGTGCCGTCCGTCTCCACGGAAGACTAGCTGCTTTACCCGGTTGAGATATGCGCGCGCCGTATACCCGATGGCTCCCAGGAACCCCAGCACCGATACGATGATGAAGCCCGCCGCGCCCGGGTCTACGTAGGCCAGTAGGACCTCCGGCGTTACCGACCCGCCGGTGTGTAGATCCGCCGCCCTCTCGTAGGCTTGGGCAGCTTCGGGCAAGACGATGCCTGCGATGACCGCCGCCATGAGCAGCGCGGCTCGCAATGCTCTATTCATACAAAAACTCCTCGTAGTCAGGTTTAGGGTGCCAGGGAATCGGGCCAAACAGGGGCTGCGTATACTCTCGCGGCTCGATGAACGCGCTTTCCCCGCCGGACAGGCAGCGAAGTATGGCGTGAACGGCGTCCAGAATAGTCATGTAGCCCCGGGTGGACGCCTCGTCGAACCAAGCGGAGCACGCGCCGCGGGGATAGACGCCGCCCAGAACGCCGTAATTGTCCTGGACGACGAACCCCCGGTTGTCTTCGAATCCCAGCCCCTGGGACACTAAAAGGCCGTGGTCACCGTACACCAAGAGGATGGCGTTGGGGTCGTTTGCTTCCAGGTGGCGGATGATTAGCTCCAAGTAGCGGGCTGCTTTTTCGCTTTCCCTGACGTATTTGGCTCTAAACTTTTCGAGATGCTCTGCATTGTCGTAGCGGAATGACTTGTCGACGTGCCCCGGCGGATACAGGTGGGCCATCACGAATTGTGGCCCGTTATCGCCGCTCACCTTCGTGACCCGCTCGGCGCTGAGCATATTGTCCCAATCGTAGCTTCCGTCAAAGAAGCGGCAGTAGCCCCAGAAAGCCAAGTCTCGTATGCTGGCGTCCAACAGATTGCAGACGGTGTTTTTCTCGAACGTGACGTAGTTGTCCACGTACGGGCCTTTGCGTCTTCCGAAGTAGGTGTCAATGTAGATCGAGGTGGTCTCGTAGCCATTCTTGTTGAGGATGTCGAGCAACGGGCTCGGATTCTGACCCGAAAAGAGGCGCGGGTCGGGGTCGTCACCCCTCTCCAATAGCTCCCTTTGCTGTGAGGTGTACACGTCCGGGTCCAGCGCCAAGAGCGTGTTGAGGGAGTGGGCGGTGCGGACAGAGTTGGCGAAGAGATTGGGGAAGCGGCGGAAATGCGCCTCGAAAACGTCATGGAACTCGGTGGTTTCTATGTCGAGGTATTTATTGATCAGCACTCTCGGAGCGATTGCATCGAAGGAGATGAAATACAGGTTGGGCGTCTCCTGGAATGTGACGCCCCGAATGTTCGTCGTATCCCCTTTCGCGGGGGCGGGGCTACCGGACGCCCAATGCCCGCCGGCAACGATCGCCAGCGTCAGCAATGCCGCCGCCGAGAGCACAGCGCCGCCCCATCGCAGATCGTCGATGACACGGAAGGCGGTGAACAGCCCCACGCCGAACGCGGCGCACAACAGGATGAGGACGACGCGATCTCCGGTGAGGTAGAGGTCGGTATGAACTATGTACGCCGTCGCAACGCTGGCCAGCACGGCCAGCGATAGCGCGGCGTTGGCTATGAGCCTGAAGCGCGAGAGGAGGAACAGCGGGGCGAGCAGGGCGAGCAGTAGGACGGCGTTGACCGCCCCGCCCAATAGGACGATTTGCCTGAAGTCTAGCTCAGAAAAGGCCGCCGCGGACGAGGTATAGGTAGCGGCAAAGGCCAGCGCGATGAGTAGCGCGGCGAATACGAACTTGAAAATCGGGGGAGGGGGGTAAAATCGAGCGAGTCGAGGTATCTCATTCATCCCAGCCCCTCGTCCGCAAAGCTCCGCCTCCTGGATGCGATAGTCGGCTCCAACGGTTTCTCCCATGCATTCGGCATTCCCCGGTCGCGGCGTCCGTCCTGATTGTACTTGCACTCAAGGCCAATGGCTACCATCCGCGCGGGTTGTAACCGTTCAGAGTTCGTGAGGTCCTTTTCTACTGACGCAGCCCCAATAAATCAGACGTCTTTGATTCCCGCCCGCCCCTTGGCAACTAGGGCACAGCCCTCAGACTCCCTGTCAGAGGAGAACCGGGCCATCACGGACGCGGAGCTGGCACAGGCGCCCAGACCCCCTGTCAGAGGGGAGAATCCCTCTGGACTTCCCCCTTCAGGTCTCGCAGAGGCTGAACAGCTTCCGTGGGGTGACAATTGACAACAGATACGGAGGCCCGAATAATAGAAGGGTTGCAGATGGAAGCTCATCTCCCGGAGACGCCCTACATGACCACGCAGCACGCGGGCTTGGAAAAAGAGATCCGGTACGTCACCAAGCCTTTCGAGGTTAAGCACATACGGAGCCTGTTCGAGGGCACCGATCCGATCATGCACGAGATCGCCTTCAACCTGATCTCGGGGGACCAGGTCGAGGTTGACCGGCTGACCCGGGAAGCCCTCGCGCGCGGATTCGAGGCGAACGCTGTGCTGGACGACGGCCTGATAGCCGGCATGGCGGTGGTGGGGATAAAGTTCCGGGACAACATCATCTTCGTTCCCGAGGTGCTGATCGCGGCCAGGGCGATGAAGGCGGGCATGGCGTACATCGAGCCCATCCTGTCGGAGTCCGGGGTCGAGCCGGTGGGCACCGTCATAATGGGCACTGTAAAGGGCGACCTCCACGACATAGGCAAGAATCTCTGCATCATGATGCTGCGGGGGGCCGGTTTCGTGGTCCACGACCTGGGGGTCGATACGAAGCCGGAGGAGTTCATAGACGCGGTATTGGAGCACGGGGCCCAGGTGCTTGGGATGTCGGCGCTGCTGACGACGACGATGCCCAACATGGGCCGCGCCATAGAGGCATTCGAGGCCGAGGGGCTGCGGGAAGAAGTTTCGATCATGGTTGGCGGCGCGCCGGTAACACAGGAGTTCGCCGAGGACATGGGCGCGGACGGCTACGGCAAGGACGCCATCGCCTGCGTCGACATGGCGAGGGCTCTCGTCGGGGTCCGGGACGGCTCCGCGCCCTTGGAGACGGCGGCCGGAGCTAGGGAGGCTTCCAGTTGAGGCGGAAGGTTGACCCACTGCGCTACCAGGCCAGCTTGGAGCGTCTCTACCATATTTTCAAGGGCATGTCGGACACTGTCAACGAGGTTTCTCGCTGGCGGTGCCCCTATAAGAACGTTCAGGACCGCTGCACGGCCAACTTCGGATGCAGGAACCAGCTTAGGGACGGCTCGGAGGCCCTCCCGGTCTGCATAGGCAGCGGCAAGCTGGACTACCGGAGCGCCTGGGAAGTCTGAGCCGCTCGGAGGCCAAGGCCCGGATGTGCTCTGGCAGTTCTGCGGAATACGGGTTGCGCATAGGAGCGCAGCTTTCCCGCCGGGAGTTCTGAGGTGTTCCCCGGATATAGCCCATTCCTCATCTCGGCCAGGAGGGCCGCAATGAAGCCGAGAGCGTCCCGCAGCCTGATGCAGGCCGATTCAGGGTAGCCGCATGTCGCCGATCCATCATGCAGGCCGTGAGCTTGACTCGGCAGCCGGCATGACCATATTCGACTACGCGGACAGCCTGAGTGTTCGGGTCCCGACTTCATGCGGACGCAGCGGCGAATGCCACGAATGCATCGTCGAGGTGCGCTCCGGAATGGAGGGGTTGACTCCGCCCACGGAGAGCGAGCGATTCCTGCGCGGAGGGTACAGGCTGGCGTGTCAGGCGGCGGTGGCGGAGGTCGACGCGGACGTCGAGTTCGCGGTGCTGCGGCGCCAGCCCAGGATTCTGACCCGTTCGGTCCGCCGCCGCACGGCTCCGGCCCCGCTGACAGAGCGGCGAGGGAGCGGCGTCTACTTCGGGGAAGAGCGCGTGGATGCATACAGAGACGGCATCTACGGGCTGGCGGTGGACGTAGGCACCACCACCGTCGCGCTGAACGTGGTCGACTTGGAGCGCGCCGAGGTCGTCCACACGGCGTCCTTCGAGAACCCGCAGCGGTTCGGGGGCAGCGACGTCATGCATCGCATCTCCTATGACGGAGGCGAGCACAGCGGCGAGTTGCGGCGTGTCATGCTGTCGGCCATAAACTTCGAGGTGGGGGAGGTGTGCCGGCGGCTCGGCATTCACCGCCGCCGCATATACGAGGCGGTGTTCGTGGGCAACTCCACGATGCGGGACATCGTGTTCGGCGTCGACGTGCAGTCCATAGGAGAAAAGCCGTACAAGTCGCTGACGGAGGTCGAATTGGAGGCGGGGGAGAGGTCCACGACGGCCCTTGAAGTCAGGGCTCGCGACCTGGATCTCCGCATATTCCCCGGCGCCAACGTCTACAGCCCGCCGCTGGTCGGCTGTCACGTGGGGTCTGACGTTACGGCCGATCTCATGGCGGTTGGGATGAACGAGCAGGATGACGCGGTGATGCTGGTCGACGTGGGCACCAACACCGAGGTGGTGGTCGGCAACCGGCTCCGCATGATGGCGGCGTCGTGCCCGGCGGGGCCGGCATTCGAGGGCGGGGCCATCACGTACGGTATGCCCGGATACGATGGCGCGGTGGAGGCCGTCGGGCTGTCTGAAGACGGCGCGCCGGTCCGGTACGAGACGATCGGGGGCGCCCCGGCTGAAGGGATATGCGGGTCCGGCTTGGTCGACCTGCTGTCGGAGCTCAGGCGCACAGGACGCATGAACGAGTTGGGGGCCTTCAACGATGGGGCGGGAGAGTTCTACTTCGCTCCCGACAGGGACATGTACGTATCGCGGGCCGACCTCAGCGCGCTGGCGCAGGCCAAGTCAGCCAACTTCTGCGGCCAGTGGATAGTCCTCCGGCGCTATGGGATAACGCCCGAGGAGGTGTCACGGCTCTACCTTGCCGGCGGGTTCGCGAACTACGTAGACGCGGGGCACGCCGTGAGCATCGGGTTCATCGCCAACGTGCCGGAGGAGAGGGTGGCCAAGGTGGGCAATGCGTCGCTCGAGGGCGCTACCATCATGTTGACGTCCGGCCGGGCGCGTGAGGCGGCAGAAGAGCTGGTCCGCCGCATCGAGCACGTGGAGTTGGAGACGGCGCCGGACTTCTTCGACATCTTCGTAGAGGGCTGCATGTTCAAGCCGATGCAGATGCCCCGGGCCTCGACGGGGGCGGCCGCGCCGTGAGATACCTTCGCATGTTGGCCGGCGGCCTGTTCGTGGCGGCGGTCCCCGTCTTCCTAATAGCTACGAACACGCGCTTGGTCATCAACGCGCCGTTCCTGTACAGCTACGGGTTCGACGCCTACGACATTCCGTCCGTCACGGGCATCAGCCGAAGCGAGTTGCTGAGCGCGGGCAAACAGATCAGGGACTACTTCAACAACGATGAGGAGTTCCTAGACGTTCGGGTTGTGCAAAACGACGTATCGTTGAGCTTGTACACCGAGCGCGAGGTCCTTCACATGAAGGACGTAAAGGGGCTGGTGCGTGGAGTCTATGCGGTGCAGTGGCTGACCGGGCTATACCTCCTGGGTTACGCTGCAGGGGGTCTGTACTTTGGGAGGCGCGCCTTTCTGCCTCAGCTTGGTCGACGTTTGGCGGTGGGGGGCGCGGTTACGCTCGGCCTCGCGGCGCTGGCTGGCGTTGGGGCCCTCGCGGGGTTCGACCGGCTTTTCTTGGCCTTCCATCTGGTCAGCTTCAGCAACGACCTGTGGCAGCTAGACCCGAGGCGGCACTATCTGCTCGCGATGTTCCCGCAGGGCTTCTTCCTCGACGCAACGATATGGATAGCGGTTGCGACGATTGTGGAAGCGCTGTTGCTCGCGGCCCTGCCGTTCGCGCTCCGCTGGGGGCGGTCAAGAATGCGCCGAGACAACGCCGCTGCCATGATTACGCGGCCCCAGGGGGCCTAGAACCATCTCAATAGCCTGCCGGTCCAACATTTCTGAATCACAGGGTTATCCGGATCGACTCCCAGGGGGATGCGCTCCTCTGCACAACCCCGTATTTCCCGCGGTATGTTAGATTCCTCACTCCGCTGCCGCTGCGTTCGGAATGACAATTTGGGAGGCGGCTGACGCTGCGGGGATTTGGGGAGTGACGGCTGATGATTCGAATGACGATTTGGGAGGCTTTCACGATCCGACTCTATGGGGACTGATACAGGCTCTTGCTGACGTGATGCCGCCGCCGCTGGTAATCGGTCAGGCTTTCATGAGATAATGCCTGCCGGCGGTGGATACCGGAGAGCCGAGAGGGTACACGTGTCCCAGCGAGGAGACGCTCGATGAACAATGAGGGGCGCCGGATCGAGGTCGAGGGGGTATGGAAGGTATTCGGCGACAGGCCGGACCGGGTCTTCGAGCCTGAGTACGCAACGAAGAGCCGGGCGGAGATCCAGGATGAGTTGGGCGTGGTGGTGGGTCTGCGGGACATCTCGTTCGGGGTTGACGCCGGTCAGATCTTCGTCGTCATGGGGTTGTCAGGCAGCGGCAAGTCAACCTTGGTGCGTTGCCTCATCCGTCTCATAGAAGCTACGAGGGGACAGATACGCTTCGACGGCGAGGACGTGTGCGCCTACACGCCGGGGGAGCTGATGCAGTTCCGCCGCAGTAAGGTCGCCATGGTTTTCCAACACTATGCCCTTCTCCCTCACCGGCGTGTATTGGACAACGTGGCTTTTGGGCTGGAAGTTCAGGGGATGGAGAAGGAGGCGAGGTACAGGGCGGCGGCGGAGGCGGTCGAGACGGTGGGTCTCAAGGGCTGGGAGGACTACTACCCGCATGAGATGAGCGGCGGGATGCAGCAGCGGATCGGGTTGGCGAGGGCGCTGGCGGTGAATTCGGACGTGTTGCTGATGGACGAGCCTTTCAGCGGGCTGGACCCGCTGATACGCAGGGAGATGCAGGACGAGTTGATCGCCCTGCAATCAGAGCTCCGCAAGACGATAGTGTTCATCACTCACGACCTGGACGAGGCGCTGAAGATAGGCGACAGGATCGCTATAATGCGGGACGGTGCGATCATCCAGGAGGGGTCGCCCGAAGAGATCGTGACGCTGCCGACGGACGATTACGTGACCGAGTTCGTGCGGGACGTGTCGCGTGCGAAGGTGATCCAGGCGAAGGGGATCATGAATGAGTCGGACACGGTCGTGTATGAGTGGCAGGGTCCGCGGGCGGCGCTGCACATCATGGAGCGCCGCGGCATAGACTTCCTGTTCTTGGTAGCGCGTAACTTCACGCTGCGGGGGATCCTCACGAAGGAGCAGGTCGCGGCCATGGTCTCTCAGGACAGGAAAGGGTCACTGGAAGGGGCGCCGGTCACGCCTGCGGTAACGACGGAACCCGATGCCTATATCGAGGATCTCATCCCGATGGCTGCCCAGACGGAGTATCCGATCGCGGTGGTCGGGGGCAACGGGAGCCTGTTGGGAGAGATTCACAGGGGCACTCTCCTAATGGGCATGTCCGACACCGATTAGGAGGCTTGGCATGAACCAGGGCAATACCACACCGCGCACGCCGCTGGGCGCTCTCCGGCCCGCCTACCGCTGGGGGATAGGGCTGCTCGTCGTCGTCGTCGTGCTGGGTGGGTGCCTGCTGATCTGGGGACCCAGTATGGACTTCCCAACGAAGGTATCGAGCGTGGTTTCGAGCGACGGCGTCGTGACCTTGGACAGGAGCATCAGGGACGTCACCAAGAACACCATCAACGATTGGGTGAGGTGGATGACGAGGTCGGGCAAGTGGTTGTTCGACGGGCTGAAATCCGCGGTTGATTACGTGCTCGCCAACATTGGCCGAGTGTTGAAGTGGCTGCCATGGCCGGCGGTGCTAGTCGGCCTCGCCCTCCTGTCGTTCGCGGTGGGGCGTTGGAGTCTCCTGGTCTTCACGTCTCTCGCGCTGCTGTTCATCGGCTTCATGGACTTCTGGGATACCACCATGGACACCGTGGCGCTGATGGTGGTTGCGGTCGTCATTGCGATTGCGGTGGGAATTCCGCTGGGAGTAACGGGCGCGCGCAGCAGCTTGGCCGACAACATGATGCGGCCCATCCTGGACGGGATGCAGACCATGCCCAGCTTCGTGTACCTGCTTCCGGGTATCCTGTTCTTCGGGTTGGGGAAGCCGGCGGGCATCTTCGCCACCCTCATCTACGCCATCCCCCCGGTAATCCGGCTGACCAATCTGGGCATTCGTCAGGTGCCGGCTGAGACGGTGGAGGCCGCCCGGGCCTTCGGATCGTCGCCTTGGCAGATACTGACCAGGGTCCAAGTCCCGATGGCGCTGCCCACGATCATGGCCGGAGTGAACCAGACGACGATGATGGCGTTGGCGATGGTGACCATTGCCAGCCTGGTAGCGGCGGGGGGCTTGGGGGACCACGTGAACCGGGCGCTCCAGAAGAACGATGCGGGGTCCGGGCTTCTTGCGGGGCTGGCCATCGTGTTCCTGGCGATCGTGATAGACCGGTTGACGCAATCGGTGGCCAGCGGCAGGAAAGAAGCGATGAGCGCGGGCTAAGGAAGGGATGATGGGAGGACGCGCCCCACCAGCCCAAGGTCTGTTGGAGCCGGAGTCCCATCCGGGAATCTATTCGAGTGGTAATTGAAGAGGAGGCTAAATTGTCAATCATAAAGAGGTTGTTCTTAGTGGCGGCGGTGTTGGCGGCGGTTGCAGCAGTAGCCGCCTGCGCGCAGACGCAGGAGGCGACGCCGACTGAGACGGAGATGGCAGCTGAGACGGAAATGGCGGCTGAGACAGAGATGGTAATGGAGACGCCGAAAGATCCCATCATATTCAGCGATCTGAATTGGGCTAGCGCGCAGGTCCAGAACCGAATTGCCCAGTACATCGTGGAGAAGGGTTACGGCTATCCCACGGGCGTGGTGTTCGGCGCGACCCTGCCGCTGTTCAACGGACTGCGGAACGGCGATTCCCACGTGGTCATGGAGATATGGCTGCCGAACCAGAATGAGGTATGGGCGGAAGCCCAGGCTGAGGGCAGCGTCATTTCAGTGGGCGCGAGCTTGAGCAAGGATTGGCAGTCGGCCTTCGTAATTCCGGCCTATCTTCAGGAGCAGTATCCGGACCTCGATAGCATCGAGGACCTGAAGGAAGACAGGTTCAAGGCGCTGTTTGAGACGGCGGCTTCGGAAGGCAAGGCGCGGCTGGTGTCGTGCGTAGTCGGCTGGTCCTGCGAGGAGGCGAACGCGGCGCAGATAGCAGCCTATGGCTTGGAAGACCACCTTTACGTGGTCAACCCCGGCGACGGAGCGGCGGCCAACGCCGACATATACGGGGCATACGAGAAGGGCGAGCCCTGGCTGGGCTACCAGTGGGGCACCAACGAACCGGCTCTGCTGCTGGACTTGGTCCGGCTCGAAGAGCCGCCCTACAGCGACGAGTGCTGGAATACCACGAAGGCCTGCGCGTACCAGGACGCCACGGTCCTGATTGGGGTGCATTTCGACATGATCTCCAGAGCCACGGACGTCGTCGAGATGCTGCGGAACTGGGACTTCAACATCGACTTGTATAAAGAGGTCTCGGCCTGGCAGAGTGACAATCCGGACGCCGGCGCCAACGACGCTGCGCTCTGGTGGTTGAGCAGCAAGGCCGACATCTGGAACAGCTGGGTTACGCCGGAAGCTGCCGAGGCGATTCAGGCGGCCTTGGACGCCAGCGAGATCCCCGACGGCTGGCCGGAGGAGTAGAAGAGGGGCAAACGCGACCTCTCTTCCTGCTCGAACAGCGGCTGGGCGAATTCAGATTCGATTATGCCGTAACTGCGGACCTTCCTCTTCTATGATGTCGTAGAGGAGGGAGGTCCATGCGGCTGGCTATGTGGAAAGGCGACTCCCCACGTGGCTATGGAGATTGTGGCTGTCGCCCATCGCCTGGCAGAAGGACAATCCGGACGCCAGCGCCAACGATACTGCCCTCTGGTGGCTGAACAGCAAGCCCGACATCTGGGAAAGCTGGGTTACGCCGGAGGCCGCCGAGGCGATCCAGTAGGCCCTGGACGCCAACGAGGTTCCCGACGGCTGGCCGGAGGGTTGAGTTCCCTCCTACCCGCGGCCCACTTTCGCCACGGTCTCGATGACTTGCTTGCGCTCCTCGAGATTGAGGACGCGAATGCCGCGGCTAGGCGAGTTCGGGCTCGAGTATGCCGTAGTTGCCGTTCTCTCTCCGATAGACGACGTTGTATTCCTCGGTTTCGACGTTGTAGAAGAGGAAGAACTCGTGGCTGAGCATCTCCATCCGATCGATGGCCTCTCCGGCGGTCATGGGTGTCATCCTAAAGCGTTTGACTCGTACCACCCTGGGGGCTTCCTCGCCGCCGTCGTCTTCTTCCATCGGGACCCCGTCCGGGGCGGCGCCCTTGGCCGATGCGGCCCGAGCCGCCCGCCTGGACTGCTCGGACCTGTATACGCGGGTCTTGAACCGTCTGATCTGCCTGTCGAGGACGTCGGCGACCTCGTCGACGGCGGCGAAGATGTTGACGCCGTGTTCTTGGGCGCGCAGCACGTTCCCCTTGACGGCCAAGGTCATCTGGGCCACCACCCGGTCGTTTTGAGAGCGTGACGAGGTGCGGGAGACCTCCAGCTTAGCGTCGGAAATGGCGCTGAGGTGGCGCTTCAGTCGGTTGAACTTCTTGTGGATGTAGTCGGTGGTGCGGTCGTCGACGGTTATGTTCTTGGCGTATATCTTCAGTTCCACGGCAACGCTCCTCGGCGCGCAGGCAACTCGACGTGAGCCTCGATGCTGCACCATCGGCGGGAATGCCTCACAGCCGCGCTCGACTGTAGATGTCTCTAACGGGTTAGAACCCGTCGCCAGGTCGTCCCTGACTCCGGCTATCTGGCGCCCGCCTCGACGAGCTCGTCCGGCGCCCCTCCGGCTGCGCGGCCGCCTCGTTCCCCATCCACCGCATCGGTAAGGCCGAGCGCCTCGCTTATCGGATCCCAAACGCCTTTGTTCGTCCAAGTACGGTAGTAGTGGTGGGCGATCTTCCAGGGCGGCAGACCGGGTGGCAGGCTGCGCCACGGGCAGTTGGTCTTCGCCTGGAATAGGATGGCGTTCACAATCTCACGCCTATCGTACTTCTGAGGCCGTCCGCCGGCCTTGGTGGCCGGGACAATGGGCCTGATCCGTTCCCACTCCTCGTCGGTCAGGTCCGTGGGATGAGACGTGCTCCTTGGCGTCGATTGCGCCGGAGGTGCGTCATCCTTCACGCCCGCATCGGGGTCGAGAACCGTTACCGAACCCTCACTCGATCCAGGCTGGGCGAAAGCCTGCCGGAGGGCCGACAACGCTCTCTCGTATTCGCGGGGCAGCTTGGTACCAGCCGTGACAGCGCCCTTCTTCAGGTCCTGCCCGGCGGAGACAGCGGCCTTCGCATCCTCTCCCTCGTCCGCCTCATGGTCGGTCCACCTCAGGGCGTGGGCTACCTCGAATGGGTCCGGGGGCTCTGCCGGGAGGATGCCGGCGCCGTATATGATGCCGTGCAGGCTCTGCAAAGCGATGGCGAGGTGGTCGTCGGGTGCATCGTGGTATGAGGACTCGTCGGGTAGGAAAGTGAAAGCCTCCGCGCGGACCAGCACCTTGGCCGCAGTGGGGCTGAGGTGTCCTGTCATTGCGTAGGTTTCGACGAGAGACCGTAGGGTTCGCGTCCCGAGCGTGCGCTTGTGGAAGCCAACCCACCGCGCCAAATTGGCGAGGAGGTTCGCGTCGAGCCGCATGTCCAGCTCGGCTCGTTGCCGGATCCGGCGTGCCCCCTGCGGCGTCCTCTCGTGCAGGTCCCGGCGTTTCTGTGCGCTGATCGCGGAGGAGTGGGCCTTTCTGAGCATCTGCGTTAGATCGTTGAGAGACAACGTCATCTCGCCCGGCTGGCCCCTCCCGCTATCTACGGCCATCTGCGCCAAGCGGTCAATTGCCAAGGTGAAGCTGCTCCCGGCGGCCCCTTCGTCGGTCGGCGGAGGCGCTGCCGAGGCGCTGCGGCGCACCTCGCTGAGCATACCGTCGAGCTGTTCCTCTGACAGGATCAGCCCGCCGGTTTCTCGCCTCGCCTCGGCGCCTCTGGCGGTGGATTCGTCAACGAGGTCTTTCATTCCCATCCTGCTCTCCTGGGAGCGCCCGGCTTTGTCGGCGCATCGTTCCCGGGCAGTTCGCTCCACTCCAATATCTATCATAGCTCTTGCGTCGACGGGATATTCAAGCGGGTACCGGTGGCCGTTTTCAACGTTTCGGCAGCTTGCTGACGGCCTCAGAGCAGGGTACGCGCCAACAACACCGCCGCCGCGAGCGCCGCGATGGTTGCTAGGAGCCACCACGCGGCCCCGCCGCCTGCACGGGGGCGGCGGGGCGCCCTCCTACGGCGCCGCCTAGCTCCCACGGCGGGAAGCCAGCCGTGCTAGAATCCTATGGCGCGAGGCTAGCCCGGTTTGGGGGCTGGCCTTTTGGAGTGTTGAGACCATCTGCTGGGTCATAGGAGGACTACTTGCCAAGACGCCTCGGGGCACTATGGAGCCTACTGGAGGCCAGCCCGAACTTCAAGCGCCTGCTCGCCTCCGTGCGTAGAGACCGCCTGAATGGCCGGATGCAGGCTGCATCGGAGGCCGCCGCCTTCTCGCTCTCCGCATTGTGGAGACGGGCAGGCATCCCGGTTCTGATCGTCGCCCCCGGGCCGGAGGCCGCGCGCAGGCTGTACGACCAGCTCTTGGTCTGGGTCGACAGCGCCGACGTCCTTCACTTCCCGGAGACTGAGACCCTGCCCTTCGAGCGGGTGGTATCCGATGCGGACACGACCATACAACGCCTTCGCGCCCTCGCCGCGATACTGGACCCGGGGGACCACCCGCCACTGGTGGTTGCCTCCACGACGGCTATAGCACAGAAGACCATAGGCCGCCGCGCCTTCGAGGCCAGCCGCCGCGTCCTGAGGCGCGGAGACCGGATGGGCTTGGAGAGCACTATGGAAGCGTGGCGGCGCCTCGGCTACCGGTTCGAACCCGTGGTGGATGCGCCCGGCCTCATGAGCAGGCGCGGGGGTGTCGTCGATATATACCCCGTCGGGGCGTCGGCGCCGGCGCGCATCGAGCTATGGGGCGACGAGATCGACTCGTTGCGCCTCTTCGACCCCGGGACGCAGCGTTCCACTGAGGAAGTTGAGGCCGTCGAGGTGACTGCCGCGCAGGAGTCCCTACCCGGCTTGATAGGCCGGGACGAGATCGAGAGGCGCGTCAGGGAGATCGACTACTCCGGCTGTGCCGATGCGGCGAAGGAGCGCATAGCTCGGGAGCTTGACGACCTGGTCGAGGGCCGCGAGGTTGAGGAGGTCAACTTCTACAGTGGGATCTTCAACGAAGGCTGCTTGCTCGACTATCTCCCTGACGGCGGCCTGATAGCAACTCTACGCCCCGCCGACGCTGCCGACGCCGCACGAGCACACGACGAACGCGCCCGGGAACTGAAGCGCGCCAAGCAGTCGCGGGGCGAGCTTCCCAGAGGGGTCCCATCGTCGCACCTCACCTGGCCGGAGGTGCAGGCCGCCGTTAGCAGATTCACCCGCAGGCTGGACGTTACGCCCTGGGGCGCCCACGAACTGACCGGGGCTGACGTGTTCATGATGCCCTTCGCCTCAGCGCCCGAGTTCTACGGGGACACCGCGGCCCTTGCCGGTGAGGTGGAGCGTCTCTCCGGGGAGGGGCACAGGGTGTTGGCCGTAACGTCGGTCCCGCAGCGGCTTTCGGAAATACTCGCCGAATATGGAGTGGACCCTGTCCGGCGTGACAGCCTGGACACACCGCCGGCCGGAGGCGCCGTTACCGTTCTGCACGCCCCGGACGTGGGGCTGAGCGGGGGCTTCGCGCTCACCGCCGAGAGCCGGAAGCTGGTTGTCCTGAGCGACAACGAGATATTCGGCACAGCCAAGCAGAGGCGATCGGGCCGTCGCCGCGCCGCGCCCAGGAACACCTTGGTTTCGGAGATAAAACCAGGGGATTACGTCGTACACGTGGAGCACGGCATAGGGCGATTCACGGGTACGGGGCGCAACCCCAGGGATGACGGCGACAGAGAATACCTGATGATCCAGTATGCCCAGAACGACGTGCTCTACGTTCCGGTGGACCATCTGGACAGGGTCGCGCCCTACGTCGCACCGATGGACAGGCCCCCTGCGCTGACCCGCCTCGGTACCCAGGAATGGCAACGCGCCAAGGAGAAGGTGGTAAGGTCAACTCGTGAGATGGCCTCGGAGCTGGTCGCCCTGTACGCTGCTCGCGAGCTGGCCGAGGGCCGGAGCTTTACCGCCGATGCTCCCTGGCAGGTCGAGTTGGAGGACTCCTTCCCGTTCGAGGAAACGCCCGACCAGAAGGAGACCATAGTCGCCGTGAAGGTCGACATGGAACGCGGGCGGCCCATGGACCGCTTGGTCTGTGGCGACGTGGGATATGGCAAGACCGAGGTCGCCCTCAGGGCAGCCTTCAAGGCAGTCATGGAGGGTGTGCAGGTGGCCCTCCTGGCGCCTACTACTGTACTGGCCCAGCAGCACTACGTCACGTTCTCTCAACGCCTCCGCGCCTACCCCGTCTCCGTTGAAGTGCTGAGCCGCTTCCGGTCCAGGGAGGAGCAACGGGCCGTGGTTCAGGGCTTGGCGAGCGGCAACGTGGACATCTGCATCGGGACGCACCGCCTCATACAAAAGGACGTAGCATTCAAGGATCTCGGGTTGGTCATCATAGACGAAGAACAACGCTTCGGAGTAGCCCACAAGGAGCGCCTCAAGCAGATGCGGCACGAGGTGGACGTTCTGACCCTGACTGCCACTCCGATACCGCGCACACTGCATCTCTCCCTCGCGGGAATCCGCGACATGAGCACTATTGAAACGCCCCCGGACGAGCGTTTGCCCATCAAGACCTACGTGTCTGAATTCAGCGACGACCTGATCCGGGAAGCGGTCCGGCGCGAGATAGACCGACAGGGCCAGGTCTACTTCCTGCACAATCGGGTGTACAACATCGACTACATGGCAGGCTACGTCCGGCGCCTCGTCCCGGAGGCGTCGGTGGGCGTTGCACATGGACAGATGCCCGAAGAGCATCTGGAGCGCGCTATGCTCGACTTCTCCCAAGGGAAGTTCGACGTCCTGGCTTGCACGACCATCATCGAGTCCGGGCTGGACATCCCCAACGTCAACACGCTCATCGTCAACCGGGCCGACACATTCGGCCTCGCTCAGCTCTATCAACTGAGGGGCAGGGTGGGGCGGGGCGCCCGCCGCGCCTACGCCTATCTCCTGATACCGCCCGCACGCAGCCTGACCGAGACGGCGGAGAAGAGGCTGCGCACCATGCTGGCCGCGTCCGAACTGGGCGCGGGCTTCCAGATCGCCATGAAGGACTTGGAGATCAGAGGAGCCGGTAACGTCTTGGGCGCCGAACAGAGCGGCCATATACACGCCTTGGGCTTCGATCTATACACGCGCCTACTGGGTGAGGCGGTGGAGGAGGTGAGGGCAAGGGCCGCATCTGACCCCAGCCCCGGCCCGGACGGCGCAGGGAAGCAGGCCCCTCAGCTCCAAGAGCGGCTGCTGAACGGAGCCGAGATCAAGCCTAAGGTCGACCTGGGCGTTCCCGCAAACATCCCTCAGCAGTACGTACCGGACCTCTCCACCCGCTTGGACTTGTACCGGCGCATCGGCGCCTTGGAGTCGATGGACAAGGTCAGCGAGATCGAAGAGGAGATGGTAGACCGGTTCGGACCATTGCCCCAGCAGGTCCAAAACCTCACGTACGTGGCGAGGCTCAAGCTGCGCGCCCACCGCGCCGGCGTAGTGTCCGTCACCAGGGAGGATGACTACATCGTATTTCGTCTGCATGACGACGTGGGCGGGGCCGGCCCTGCCCTGCGGAAGCTACTGGGCCGCAGGGTAAAGGTAGGCCGCACCCAGCTACGCCTGGAGCTCGACAAGCTGAGCGGCGGTTGGGAAGAGCCCCTGATGGACGTGGCCGAGCGTCTGGCCGTGTTCAGAGAACGGCTGGCCGGACTCGTAGTTACCCCGTAAAGCTCATTCCCCTCGGCTACTCTGCCTCTCCGCGGGTTGTCGAGCTATGTACAGGTCGCGCCGTTTCGTTAGAATGGGACGAGTACGCGCGTCTTGTGCCAGCGTGTCACGCTGCCCGGTCCGGCGTTCTTTGATCGGGATGAGCGAGGTGAACGATGCCGACCTATGAATCTTGGTTCCGGTGCGCCGGCGGCTGCGAGGGCCGCTTCGAGGTGACGGACATCATATACAGGTGTCCGAGGTGCTCCGGGCTGCTCGAGGTCGCGCATAACGTGGACGCTCTGAAGAGGCGAAGCCCCTCTGCGTGGATGCGTCTATTCGACGAGCGATACATGAGGACCCAGTTCCCCTATGGCAGCGGGGTATGGGGCAAGAAGGAACTCGTATTCCCGGCCATTGACGACGTAAACGTCGTCTCACTGTACGAGGGCGGGACGAATCTGCACAGGGCCGTGCGCTTCGGGGACTCCATTGGCCTCGATGACCTGTGGATCAAGCAGTGCGGCAGCAGCCACACCGGGTCCTTCAAGGACCTCGGCATGACGGTCTTGGTCTCGGCGGTGAAGGAGATAGTCAGCGGAGGCGGCAGCGTGCAGGCCGTTGTGTGCGCCTCCACGGGCGACACCTCCGCATCGGTCGCGGCCTACTGCGCGGCTGCCGGCATCCCGGCAGTGGTCGTCCTGCCCAGGGATAAGGTCTCTCCTGCTCAACTCATACAGCCAATATCCAACGGCGCGCTGACCCTCGCCTTGGATACCGACTTCGACGGATGCATGGAGATCGTGGAGCATCTGAGCTTGGACAAGCGCTTCTACCTGGCTAACTCGGTAAACCCCCTGCGCATTGAAGGCCAGAAGACGATCAGCTTCGAGATAGTGCAACAGTTCGATTGGGAGGTGCCCGACTGGGTCATCGTCCCCGGCGGCAACCTCGGCAACGTGACCGCCGTGGGACTCGGGTTTCAGATGATGCTGGATCTAGGGGTCATACAGAGGCTGCCCCGCGTCGTCTGCGCACAGTCGGCCAATGCCAACCCGCTGTATTTGAGCTACCTGAAGGGATTCGCGGAGTTCGGACCCATGCCCGCCAAGCCCACCCTAGCCACCGCCATACAGATCGGGAATCCCGTCAGCGCCTCAAGGGCCATTGAGGTCGTGAAGGCATTGGACGGCGTGGTGGAGCAGGCCACGGAGGACGAACTGTCCCACGCCGCCGCTCTGGCCGACGCCACTGGGCTATTTACGTGCCCGCAGACCGGCGTGGCGTTGGCCGCTCTCCTGAAACTGGTGGCCCGAGGGGAAATTCGGCGGGACGACAGGGTTGTCGTGCTTTCGACGGCCAGCGGGTTGAAGTTCATCGACTTCAAGATCGGCTACCACGGCAGAGAGTTGACCGGGGTCGATCCCCTGCTGGCTAACGGGCCGGTGGAACTGCCCGGCGACCTCGACTCGGTGATGAAGGCTATCTCCTCGGCGACAACGTAGGGTCAGGACACCGGCGGCCTGTTCTGTACCCACGGGCGGGCGCGCTCGAAAGAGGCCGACGCTGCTATGACGGCCTCCTCGCCGCCTCTCCTTCCAGCGATCTGCAGCCCGATGGGCAGCCCCTGAGAAGAAAAACCCGCGGGTACAGTGGCCGCCGTGTGGCCGATAGCGTTGATCGGCATCGTGAACGCGCCATTGAAATACCGGTCAGGGAAGCCCGACGCATCCCCAGGGTATTCCCCGTTGCGGAACGCGGGGAAGCACGCCGTGGGCGAGACCAGCAGGTCGAAACCTTCGAACAGGTCGTTCATCGTGGCTTTCAGGCGGTCCACCAACCCGAGGCACCGGGCGTACTCGCTCGCCGATACCCTCGACCCGTGTTCAAGGAAGAATCTGCCGTACCCCGTGAGCATCTCCCCGTGCGACTCCAAGTATTTGCCGTACCTGGTGTACGAGTCCGCGGTCATGAGCGCCCCATAAGTGTCGTAGGGAGGGTCTAACTTCAACTTTGTCTCCTCGACCTGACACCCGAGATCCTCGAATACGCGCGCTGCCGCCGACGTGACCTCTGCGACCTCCGGGTCGACGTCGGCGAAGCCGAAGTCCGGACTCCACGCCACACGCATACCCCTGACATCCGCCTCTAACGCCCCCTCGAAGTCCGGCGGCGCTTCCCGGAGCGTGGAAGGGTCCCTGGGGTCTCGCCCCGCAAGTACGCCTAGCAGCAATGCCGAATCTCTCACCGTGCGGCTCAGGGGACCGTTCTGAGAAAAGATGTTGGGCAGCGGCGGACCCTCGGCGCCCGTGTAAGCGGACACCCTGCCCTGTGTGGGCTTGATGCCGTAGACGCCGCAGAAGTTGGCCGGTATGCGGATGGAGCCGCCCCCGTCGCTGCCGGTCGACAGCGGGCACAGGCGCGCCGCAAGGGCTGCCGCCGCGCCTCCACTGGAGCCTCCGGGGGTTCGGCTCGTGTCCCAAGGGTTGGTTCCGTCTGGGCCGAGGCGGTTCTGGCACGTGCCCACGAATCCCAACTCCGGGACGTTGGTCTTGCCCAACACCACGGCCCCGGCTGCCCGCACCCTCTCCACCACCGCCGAGTCCCGCTCGGGTACTCGCTCCTCGAACAGCAACGACCCCTGGGTCGTCCGGATGCCCCCGGTCATCTGCGTGTCTTTAATGGAGACCGGCAGACCGTGCAGCGCCCCGAGGGTGTCTCCCCTGAGAACGGCTCTCTCGGCCGCCCTAGCCGAATCCATTGCCTCGTCGCCCGTGACTAGAATGAACGACCGTAGCTGCCCGTCCAGCCGTTCGATGCGGTCCAAGAAGAGCTCGGCCAACTCCACGGGCGAAATCTGCTTGGCTGCGATAAGCTCGATCAGCTCGGCAGCCGACGCAAACGCCAAGTCTTCGTCTATCATGAGTCGTCCCCAAGAGCCGGTGCTGATATCCAAACGCAGCAGCCGGCGAGAGGCGGAGAGCTACCCCGCGATGGCGGAGTCGATGTGCTTCTTGAGGACGGCTTTGGGCACTGCTCCAACCACTTGCTTGGCAACCACTCGGCAGCCGACGCAAACGCCAAGTCTTCGTCCATCATGAGTCGTCCCCAAGAGCCGGTGCTGATATCCAAACGCAGCAGCCGGCGAGAGGCGGAGAGCTACCCCGCGATGGCGGAGTCGATGTGTTTCTTGAGGACGGCTTTGGGCACTGCTCCAACCACTCGGCAGCCGACGCAAACGCCAAGTCTTCGTCCATCATGAGTCGTCCCCAAGAGCCGGTGCTGATATCCAAACGCAGCAGGCCGGCGAGAGGCGGAGAGCTACCCTGCGATGGCGGAGTCGATGTGTTTCTTGAGGACGGCTTTGGGCACTGCTCCAACCGCTTGCTTGGCAACCACTCGGCAGCCGACGCAAACGCCAAGTCTTCGTCCATCATGAGTCGTCCCCAAGAGCCGGTGCTGATATCCAAACGCAGCAGCCGGAGAGAGGCGGAGAGCTACCCTGCGATGGCGGAGTCGATGTGCTTCTTGAGGACGGCTTTGGGCACTGCTCCAACCACTTGCTTGGCAACCACCCCGTCCTTGAATATGAGCAAAGCAGGTATGCCGCGAATGCCGTAGCTGCTGGGGGTCGATGGGTTGGAATCTACGTCCAGCTTGGCCATCTTCACCTGGCCGTCGTACTCCTCCGCCAGCTGCTCCACCACCGGGGCAATGGCCTTGCAGGGGCCGCACCACTCGGCCCAGAAGTCCACCACGACCGGCGTGTCGGACTGTATCACCTCTTGTTCGAAGGTCTCATCGGTGACTGCGAACGGCTTGCTCATTGGGGGTCTCCTGGTAACGAATGTCTGCCCGGAAGGGCTGTACCTTCCCTCATGATGGGCGCTCCTTGCGTTCTTTCTCCCGCTCTTCCCACTTGTCCCTCAGCGGACGGCCTTTATCCGGTAAAGGGTCGCGCACCAAGCCGTACATCTCCCGCCCCTCGTGCTCCTCCGGAAGGTACTCGGTAATGGGGAGGCCCTCCTCATTCACGAAGAGCAGACAGTGGCAGTATTTGTATATCTGCATGTCGTCACACGCGCATTTCCACGTGCGGTGCTTCGCCTCCTCGGCCTTGTCGGGATAGAAACGGCACGGGCAGAGCGGCGCCTTCACCTCGTCGACGTTGGCCGCAAGCCCAAGTACCACGGACTCGGTGACCTCCGGATCAGGATGGGTGAACGTCCCTGACTTCGCGGTGTACTTCTCGACGAACTTGCGCATCCGGGCCGTCGCTCTTTCGCTGGGCTGGTCGCTCATTCCTACCCTCCAGTGAAGTAAACCCCTGCGGGGTAATCATATGGTATGGGCGGCTCCGTTCTAGTGTCAACAGCCTGTACTCGTTCAGTACATCCCGTACACATCACCTCCTTTCCGATGATAGCACGGTCCGTTTCAGGTACTCGCTGGGGGTGAGGTATCCCAGGGACTGGTGAGGGCGCACGGTGTTGTAGACCTGCTCCCACTGACGCAGTGCGCGGTTGAGAGGGCCTACTTGGAGGTCTCCGTCGTATATTTCGTAGAACTCCTCGGTGTGAGTGCGCTGTGCACGCTCTACGTGACCATTGAGCTTAGGTGAGCGCGTGGGCAGCACGAACAGCCTCACCCCGCGCCGCTCACACTCACGCTCGAACTCCGCCGCGAACTCACTTCCTCCGTCCACCTGGATGGCCCTGACCTTGAACGGCATCCTGTCTATCAACTGGTCCAGGAACCGTGTGGCCGTGGTCGCCGTGGCTCGGGTGTAGACTCCCACCACGTCCCAGCGTGAGGCCAGGTCGCGACCGGTGTAGTGCTTGAGCACCACTCCCGGCAGCGGTCGCACATCAAGGGTGTCCACCTCGACCAGGTCTCCGGGTCCGGTCGCCCTGTACTCCTTGGGCTTGCGGACCGCATACGGGCGGATGCGCGACCGCTTACGAGCTGATATGCCCACAGCCGGAGGCTCGCGGAGCGCCCCTGTCTGCTTCGCTCGCTTCAGTACCCGACCGACCATCGACGTGGACACCGCCCACCCTGCGGCTCTGAGAAGCACCACCAGCTTGTCCTTACCCCATCTCGGATACCGCTCCCTCATCTCCACCACCGCTTCGGCCAGTTCAGGACTCCAGGTGGGGCGCCTGACTACCTTCGGCCTGCGGCTACGATCTTCCAGGCTCGTCAGGTCATTGGGGTCGTAGCGCCTGAGCCAGCGGTAGAAGGTATCCGGCGATATGCTGAAGTGGCGGCACGTCTTACGGGCGTTTCTCCCGTGCGCTCTGTACCAGTCGACCCACTCCAGCCGCCGTTTCGCTTCCCGTGATAATTCGACGCCCAGTCCTGACAGTCGCTTGGCTTTGGGCATGATGACTCCACCCACTCGTAGGCTGGAGCCAGAATATCGCTTCAGTCTGTGTCCATTCACTGCCCTCTATTGTGTACGGCATCTATCTGAACGAGATCAAAATCGCACTCCCTCGTAGCTGTTCAGACTTCGTGAGGTTCTTTTTCGACTGGCGTAGCCCCGATAAGCAGACGTCTTTAGATTCCCACCCGCCCGCCCCTTGGTAACTGGGGCATAGCCCCAGACCCCCTGGTAGGGAGGAACCTGTCCCATGCCGGAATCTTAAAGGGTGGAGCGGGCGAGACGCCCGCGCTCCCAGCAGGCGCCTACTAGCCTAGGACGTGCTCGAGGAGAGAACCTCTCTGGACTTCCCCTTCGAGTCCCACAGAGACTGAACAGTTCGCACTCCCTCGTACTGTTCAGTCTCCACACCCAGCATTTCCGCAGCCTGTTAATCCCTCTCTGGCGCCGGCGAACGGCGCCGCTCGGTACGGGTAATGGTAGAATCCCCCGTACCGGCATTCGGCACTGGGCGAGTCCGCGGGGCGCCGCGCCCTGAGGATGGAGAGAGGGACTATACGATGGGTCCTGACTTGGCCATGTTAGCTATCATCGTGGTATGCGTGTTCTTGTCGGCCTTCTTCTCCAGCTCGGAGGCCGCCTTCCTCTCGGTGCGTGGGACGGCCAAGCTTGCGTATCTGGTCAAGGAGGGGGCGCCTGCGGCCGGCCGGGTGGCGCGCATGTTGGAGGAGCCGGGCCGGCTCCTATCCACCATCCTGTTGGGCAACAACTTGGTCAACGTCGCATTCACGGCCCTCGTTACTGCTCTGATTCTGGATGCGGTCGCCGACGAAAATACGGGGATACTGATCGCGACCGTCGTCGGCACGGCGGTCTTGCTCGTCTTTGGGGAGATCTTGCCCAAGACGGCGGCGCTCCGGTATCCGATGGGCATGGCCATGACCTTCACGCGTCCTCTCAGGGCCGTCGAGCTGGCTCTGTGGCCCCTAGTGGTGATACTGCAATCGGCGACCCGGATTGCCGAGATAGGCAAAGGCGGCATCGACCAGGACTCTTTGGTGACCGAGGCGGAGGTGCGGACGCTCATCGACATAGGCGAGGAGGAGGGAGAGTTCGAGCCGAGCGAGGCGGAGAGGCTGGAGCGGGTGTTCCGGTTCGGAGACCTCCAGGTCCGGGAGGTCATGACCCCGCGTACGGAGATCGCCTTCGTAGATAGGGGCGCCACCCTCGGGGAATTCCTGGAGATATACGCCGACCATTCGCACACCCGGTTCCCGGTTTACAAGGGGTCCATCGAGGATATCGTCGGCATCTTCTCGGCCAAGGACATACTCAGAACGATGTCCACCAGGGACATCGGCCACGACGAGCCGATTACCGACCTGATCAGGGACGTGTACTTCGTGCCGGAGACCCAGCGGATCGCCGACCTGTTCGAAGGGATGCGCCAGGGAGGCAACCAGATGGCCATCGTGATCGACGAGTTCGGCGGCGTTGCCGGGCTGGTGACCCTCAAGAGCCTGCTGGAGGAGGTCGTCGGACGCGTCGGCGAGGAGGGGGCGAGCCCCGAGGAGGAGTACGAGGCCCTGGGCAAGGACACCTTCCAGGTCGACGGCGGCATGAGCACGGAGGAGGCATCGGATGAGCTCGGCATCGAGCTGCCGGACGGCGACTTCGAGACGGTAGCGGGATTCGTGCTGGACAGGCTGGGACACATACCCACTGAGAGCGAGCAGTTCGAGTACGGGGACCTGAAGGTGGAGGTGGCGAAGATGAACGGGCTGAAAATCGAGACTCTGAAACTGACGAGGATTAGGGGAACCAGACAGTAAGGAAACCCAAAGTGCCGGCATCGGGCGCACGCGCACGTCATCGGCGAGGAGTGCTGGAAGTTTTTTGGGTGGAAGGTGCGCTGTCGGCCAATCAGGTGGAACCGGTCCGGGCGGAGGCACAGACCCGGGTGGAGTGGGTGTTGTCATCCCAGGGCGGCGAGTTGAGGGAGTGGATAGAGGATATAAAGGCCTCCGCTGAAACCCGGCGGAGGCTTTCGACTGTCTCGATATTCTAGGAATCCCTTGATTTGCTTAAGTGGGATGACCCATAATTCAGCACACATCAATGGCTGATGACCATGAAAGGAGAATGGGGTAAATCCCCTAAATGAAAGCCACTCGCATCGAAGCGGTAGAGGCGATTCCCTGGGACCGGTGGTTGCTGGTCAAGGTCCACTGCGAGGACGGCACGGTCGGGATCGGGGAGGCCGGCGTCCACGGCTGGCTGCGCCCGGCGGAGACGATGATCAACGTCTGCGAGCCCTACCTGGTCGGCAAGGACCCCTCCAGGGTGGAGCACCACGTCCAGTACCTGCAGCGCAGCTCCCACTTCATGGGCTCGGTGATCAGCGGTGCGCTGTCGGCAATCGACATAGCGCTGTGGGACATCAAGGGCAAGCGCCTCGGCGCGCCCATCCACGATCTGATGGGCGGAAAGACCCGCGACAAGGTGCGCTGCTACATGCACGTCGACGGGGACACGACGGAGGAGCTGGCGCGAGACGCCGCCCAGGCCGTGCAAGCCGGCTTCACCGCCGTCAGATTCAGTGCGTTCGGCCCCGGGTTCTGGCTGCATCGGTCGTACTCCGAGTGGGCCAACGAGGCGGTGGCCCGCGTGGCTGCGGTTCGCGAGCAGGTGGGCGGCGAGGTCGATATCTGCGTCGAGATCCACCGCCAGATGAACCCCGCGGAGTCGATCGCCCTGGGCCGCCGGCTGGAGGCGTTTCACCCCTACTTCTACGAGGACCCGATGCTGCCCGACAGTCCGGCGCTGATGGCCGATATTGCGCGGCTCTGCAACCTGCCCATCGCCACAGGCGAGCGGTTCACAACCATCTTCGAGTACCAGCAGCTTCTGGAGAACAGGGCGTGCGCCTACGTCAGGCCCGACGTGTGCCTCTGCGGAGGGATCACCGGGTCGAAGAAGGTTGCGGCAATGGCGGAGGCCCACCACGTCAAGGTCATACCGCACAACCCGCTGAGCCCGGTCAGCACCGCCGCCTGCGTGCAGCTGGACGCGTGCATACCGAACTTCGAGCTACAGGAGTATACGGGAGAGTCGGAGCCGCCCAAGAGCGACCTGCTGGTGGAGCCGCTTCAGGTCAGCGACGGCTGCCTTGTCGTCCCCGACGGGCCGGGGTTGGGGATCGAGCTGAACGAGCAGGCGCTGGCCGGATTCCCCTTTGTAGACAAGGTCCTGGATACGCCCATTGCACTCGACGGCTCCGTGGCGGACCGGTAGGGGTTCCCTAGGGCTTGGCCGCCAGCGCGCCGGTCTCACGGTTCGGCTCATGGAGACTGAACAGTTCGAGTCTGCCCCAGATTAGGAGCGCGGGCGTCTCGCCCGCACCACCCTGAGGTTCCGGCCTGCGCCGGGAAGACGGAATTAGTGGTGTCCTCTTTGTGGTTCTATTCCCCTGACTTGATGAGCGAAAGACCCCAGGCGGTCAGCAGTCCGATGATGACCGCGACGCCAACCCCAATCGGATAGTGAACCACGGCGCCCGCATCCGGCCACCTCTCTCCCGCTATCTCGACCGCGACGCCCGAAACGAATCCAGCGACGATCAGTAGTACCAACAATCTCCAATGTGCCATCATGAGCCATCTCCTGTATCTAAGGTACGTACCCCGCGAGGTCCAAGTTACGGTCCAGCAGCCACAACTTCTTCGGATGCCTGAGCCGGCCAGGCCCAATGTCTGACACCAATTTAAGGGGAACATAACGAAGTCTCGCCTGTCAACCATCCCCCGAACAGTTCCAGGTCCTTCCCAACGGTCCGTCACTGTCATACTGAGCGAAGCCGAAGCATCTGTCGCGCCGCGCGCTCAGACCTATTACCTGAGTCCTAACACCCTGACTTTGGAAAGGCCCCCGAACAGTTGCGGCTGTTTGACCGTATGAAGACGGCGGTGCTAGAATCCCCATGCTGCGCGGTGAGCGTGGCCTAGTGGTTAAGGCGCCAGGTTGTGGCCCTGGAGATCGAGGGTTCGAATCCCTTCGCTCACCCCACGGCGTCGATTACCATCAACCCCCAACCCGGGGAGCACCCGTCCGGGGAGAGTTATCACATGACCACGAACTTCGAGGAACGGCTGCGCGCCTGTCTACCCAAGGAGATCGGTCACCTGCACTTGGCCAAGGACGGCTTCCCATTCGCCGCCGCCGAACTGGAGGATGGCGGTCTCTTCGGCCTGCTGGGCGGCAAGAAGGCGTTCTCTGCGGACGGAGGTAGGACGTGGGGGGATCCCACGCCCATAAGGGACGCTGACGAACGCGAATTGGGCGGCAATCTGCGCCACGTAGTGCGGCTCAAGTCAGGCGCGCTGGGAGCTTTCTGGAGCCCCCCGCGCACCCAGGTTGAAGGACGGGAGCAGTACGGCTACGACGTCGCGTTCGCCAAGTCCACGGACGAAGGGCAGACGTGGTCCAATCCCGTTCAGGTGTCGGAGCCGTTCAACAATGCCGTGCTGTTCGGAGCGACCGTTACGGACACGGGCCGCGTAGTGGGGGCTGCGTATGCTCTGGTGGGCAAGACCGTCCGCGAGAAGGGCAGGGCCCTGTACGGCGACGGGACCGCACTAATCGGCCACCACGGCTACGAACACTTCTTCACGTACTGCTGGGCTTACTACTCGGATGACGAGGGGGAGACCTGGCACACCAACGAGGGCAAGGGGAAGTGGGGAGGCGGCGGGGAGTTGTTCGTCACGCTGGACTTCAGCGCCGGGGGCCACTGGCGCTGCAACGAGCCCGTAGTAGCGGAGGTTAGCCCCGGCCGTCTGTTGATGCTCATGCGCACACCCCTAGGCAGGTTCTTCCAGTCGTGGTCGGCGGACAACGGCGCCACTTGGTCGCATCCCGAGCCGAGCACCTTGGCGACAGCGTTGGCGCCTGCGGCCCTCAGACGGGTACCGGACACAGGCGATCTCCTGGTCATCTGGAACCAGTCGTCGCCCGACGAGATAGAGCGCGGGCTGCAGCGTCACAGGCTCTCGACCGCCATCAGCAAGGACGGAGGCACGACCTGGCTGCGCGGGCGCAACATATTCTCCATATACGGCGAAGATGACCGCGTGTACGTCGAGCCGCCGCCTATCGGCAACTACCGCGCTATGGAACTGGCGCCAAAGCTTCCCCCATGCGAGATGGAGGGCACGTATCCCTACCTGACGTTTTGGAAGGACACTGCGCTGATACACTTCCACACTGCCGAGAGGTCCTACTATTACGTGGATGATGAGGGCGTCACCGGCTACGACCTGCCGCCGGAACAGCAGCGCGGCGTCAGCACCAACGCCGAGATATCTTTGCCCATCTCCTGGTTCTACGAAGGTCTGCGCCACTTCGATTGAAGCAGCCCGCGCCGCCCCCGCGCCTGTTACGTTAGCGTGGAGCCGGCCGCTTGGGGCTTGGCGGCCTTGTCCTCATTCTCCGAGTAGCGCCTCACCGCTCCGACCAAGGCGTACACCAACGGCGTGTCGACCACGGCCACCCCCACCTTCACCACGTATTGCGTGGCCATTATGTTGAACAGTGTTCCCGTCGGCACGGTGCCGGCAAAGGCGATCGAGACGAATAGCCCAGTGTCAATGGTCTGGGATATGATGGTCGAGACGTTGTTGCGCAGCCACAGGTGGCGGCCGTCCGTGGCGCGCCGCAGAAGGTGGAACACCACGACGTCGTGATGCTGGGATATCACGACGGCGATCATCGAGGCTAGAACGATCCGAGGCACACCGCCCAGAATTTTGTCGTAGGCGTCCTGGTCCGTCCAGATGTCAGCGGGGGGCAGCGCACCGGCCACGTACACAAGCGCCACCATGAATACACTGATCCCGAACCCGTACCACACTATGCGCGTGGCTACCTTTCGACCATACAGTTCGGATACCGTATCGGTGACCAAGAAGGTGAATGGGTAGGCGATCACCCCCGCGGGGAGGACCCAGTCGCCCACTCCGATGAGCTTCACTGTGATGACGTTCGCGATCACCAACAACGATGCGAAACTCATGGCTAGAGCAATCCGAACCATAGCAAACCCCATCTTTAAAATGGCGCATGGAATAGTACAACATCCAGCGCGACCCGTAACAGGACCCGTAACTGTTCAGACTCCATTTCGGCTGGCGTGGCCCCGATAAAGCAGGCGTCTTGATAAAGCAGACGTCTTTAGATCCCCCCCGCCCTGGTAACCGGGGGTACAGCCCCCAGACCCCCCTTCCAGAGATGGGAACCTCATCTGGCCTTCCCCCTCCAGGCCTCACGGGGTCTGAACAGTTACACTCGTTCGTGTTCAGACTTGGTTAGGGATGCAGGGAATCGCCCTCCTCACTCCGCTGGCGCTGCGTTCGGAATGACAGGTTGGGGAGGCTCTCGCGCTTGTTATGGACGAGTACAGTCGCTTGACCGTCTCCTTCCGTGCTTGCTAAACTGTATGCGGCGTCAAGGGAGTGCAGCTAGACTAGGCGACTAGAGGGGCGGTTAGCTCAGCGGCCTAGAGCGCTGCGTTGACATCGCAGAGGTCATTGGTTCAAATCCAATACCGCCCACCAGCCCGTCTTCCGTCTCTGCTGTTCGGAGGCGCCGGGCTACCATCGCGGCCCCGTGGTGTAGATGGCATTAACACACCGCCCTGTCAAGGCGGAGATCGCCGGTTCGAGTCCGGTCGGGGTCGCCACCAAACCGAGTGCGTGCGGCGGGTCTCCCGCGTGCCTGAGATGAGCAGGCCCCTCCGGCATCGGCGCATGCTCGCCAAGCTGTTACCCGAGGAAGTCCCCTGCGAGGCCTTGGATTAACGGGTGAAGGAAGTTGTGAGGTAAGACATGCCCAAGTACATCTGGAAGCCGTCCGAGTACGTCAAGTGGCTCAACGAAGAGTACGTCGATCACGACCATGAGGAGTATACGGGGTCGACGGAGAGGACTGGACGCAAGTACAAGCAGACCCGAGTGCGGGGCTTTACTATGCCCGGCAGCGCCCAGGCCGAGGACAGGTTCGGGTTCGGCTCCAACCTGTGGATGGGGGCCAACTCCTTCGCCCCGGGAGGGGTCTACGAGGCCCACAGGCACGAGACCTTCCAGTACTTCTACGTAATCGAAGGCACGGCGAAGGTGATCGTCGGAGGCGAGGAGAGGACCGCGGAGGTAGGGACGTGGGTCTTCGTACCCCCCTTCACCGACCACTACGTGGAGAACACGGGCGACGGCCCGTTCACGTACATCCTGGTGGGCGGGAACCCGCCCCCTGAGCACGCCGAGTCCTAGCCGCCCTCTGCCGGCAGACCTGCCGCACACATGCCCTCCGGCGCGCGCCCGTAGCTCAGCGGATAGAGCATCGGTCTTCGGAACCGAGGGTCGCGGGTTCGAATCCTGCCGGGCGCGCCAGCGCCCCCCAATGCGAGCCGGTCGCGGCTATCCCCTGCTGACGCGCCCTCGCAGCGCCAGCAGGGCGAGTGTTAGGCTGAGCGCGCCCACCCCTCCTATGGATCCCAACCCTCTGGCGAGCGCCCCGGAATCCCAGCCGCCTGACACCAGTGAGCGAAGGGCCTCCAGTAGGTACGTCACGGGATTGTAGCCCGCCATGGTGGACATCCAGTCCGTCAGAGCTTCCTTAGGCAAGAAGACCGTTGTCAGAAAGAGGAATGGAAAGAACAGCAGGAAGCTGGTGTTTACCGCTGCCTGGTTCCCAGTCCTGAAGGCAATTGCATATGCGAAGCCGGAATATGCTATCGCCCAGGCCCCGGCTATGCCGATGAACGCCAGAATCCCCAAGAACCCCGTCTCGAACCGCACCCCCACTACGAACGCAAGGACCAAGACCGGCAGGGTCAGAAGAACCACCATGCTCAAGTCAGCCACCATGAGGCCCAGGAGCAGGGACAGCCGGTTCACGGGCGTGATGGCGAGCCGGTCGAAGTAGCCGCTCTGAATATCTGAGACGACCACCAGCGCCCTGGACATACCGGTGACAGCGAAGATGATCGCCACCGGAAGCTGGAAGGCCTTGTAGTCGAGCCCCGGTATGCCCTCGGCAAAGTCCTGCAATGCGCCCACGTTGACTACGAAGAAGAAGACCGGGATGACCAGAGCGGGAATGACCGCTTCCGGGTCCCTGCGGATGGAGCGGAGCGCCCTGCCACCCACTGCCGCGACGTCCGAGAAGAACGCCAAGCGCCTCTTTCGCTCCAACGCCGGGGGACCCGCCGTAGAACTCATGACGCGTCCGTGCCGGCGGGCGAGTCCACAGTCGCGTCGACCTCCAGCCTGGCGCCGGTGACGCTGAGGAACACGTCGTCGAGCGTGGGTGTCCGAAGTGTGAGATTGTGGACCGTCACCTCCAACTCGTGAAGAGCGAGCGCCACCCTGCTGATCGACGCCGGTCCGTTCTCGACACTGATCGTCAACTCGGTCTCGTGAGCCTCGACCTCGCTGACGCCCTCGACGTTGCGGACGGCGTGATGAGCCGCCGACGTGTCGCCCTCTATTTCGGCGATGATGATGTCCGACCCCACCGTGCGCTTCAGGTATGAGGGCGCCCCCTCGGCGGCCAGCTTGCCGGCGTCGATGATCCCCACCCTGTCGGCGAGGGAATCCGCCTCCTCGAGGTACTGCGTGGTGAGGAATATCGTCACGCCCAGGTCCTTGTTGACCCGCCGCACCTCTTCCCAAACACGGACACGGCTGATGGGGTCGAGCCCGGTCGTCGGCTCGTCGAGGAACAGTACTCTCGGGCTGTGAATCAATGCAGCCGCCAAGTCGAGGCGTCTCTTCATACCGCCCGAATACGTACTGATGAGCCTGTCCATCGCTTCGTCGATGTCTATCAGGCGCTCCAGCTCCCGTATGCGGCTCTTGGCCTCCCGCCCGGACAGTCCGAACAGCCTCGCCTGCAGCCTCAGAAGCTCCCGGCCCGTCTGCTTATTGTCCAAGGCGGCGTCTTGAAGAGCGGCGCCAATACGCATGCGCACGCGCTTGGGCTGGACGACCACGTCCACCCCCGCGACAGTGGCTCGCCCGGAGGTCGGTAGGAGCAAGGTCGTGAGCATGCGTACGACGGTGGACTTGCCCGCGCCGTTGGGTCCGAGGAAGCCGTAGACCTCGCCTTCGGCCACCGACAGATCGACGCCGTCGACAGCCCGCACCTCGCCGAAGTCGCGGACCAGCCCCTCTGCAACAATCGCCTTGCCGTTCAAACCATCGCTCCCGATTCAACCACCCCGTCAGGGGCGAGTCGGCGTCTTATCAGACTGCCGCGTACCACTCTAGCAAATTCACCCGCACATCCGCTGACGGTCGGCGCCCGTAAAGAACGGCTCCATCTTCTCCAGAAACTGGGCCAACGTCTCTTCAGGCGTCACGGAGGTAGTGTCCAGGACCATCTTGTTCCTCAGCAGCGAGGCGGCGAACTCCTCCCGGAACCTATCGAGTACCAGCGCAACGTCCTCCTCGCGCACCACGCCGCGGGTCGGCTCTCCGAACGGCTTAGACCGCCGCTGCGCGGCGACGGTCTCGGCGCTGGGGAAGACGTTGGCCCGCATTCGCTGCTTGATGACCTCCGGGGAGGCCTCGACCAGCACGAGCACGGCCTCCGGGGCCCGCTCCAAGATCTCCTCCTCGAAATGGCGGGCCAACTCCGTACGCTGACCCTCGGGGCTGCGTGAAGGAGCCTCGCTGTCCTTACCGCCGTACCCGTAGTACAACGGCGCGTACACTGCCTCCTCTACGTGGGCGCCCATCAGGTTGTGGTCGGGATTGCCGTAGAACGACGGCGAGACGTGGTAGGAGATCATGAAGCGCTGGAGCATCTCCTTGATCTGGGGGTGGGCCGTCTTATACTCCTCAGCGGCCTGGCCCGTCAGCTCCGATGACGGTATGGTGAAGTGATCGTGGAAGTGGCTGCTGCCTCCCATATTGCGCTCGCACCACTCCACGATCCCGTCTGCCAAGGTCGTCTTACCGGCGAACTCGCACCCGGTCATAATGATGTTCATAGTTTGCGCCTCCTCCCCGGCGGAGACGCCGGGCCCTGAGCGGCTGCAAGCTGCCGCCTCCAATAGGATAGCAAAGATATGGGCCGTCCTGTCTCCGGGCGCTGATTATCCGCCGGTGAAGTTACGTGGTATCATCGCCGGCGCCGGAGGGCAACCGAAGGAGGATCGACAGATGAGCGTGGAGATTCGCGATGAGCGGTTCCGGGACGTGGTGGGCGATATAGAAGTCGAACAGCTCGGCACAGGGTTCAGCTTCACGGAGGGGCCGATCTGGAATCATCTTGAGAAGCACGTGATTTTCAGCGACATGCCGGGCGACGTCATGCGGAAGTGGACCCCCGACGGGCGCGTGCAGACCTTCCGGCAGCCCAGCAACAAGGCGAACGGAAACTACTACGACCGGAGCGGCCGGCTGGTCACTTGCGAGCACGCCACCAGCCGCGTGACCCGCACGGAGCCCGACGGCTCGATTACCGTCCTGGCCACGCACTACGAGGGCAAGGAACTGAACAGCCCCAATGACGTCATCGTCAGGAGCGACGGGGCCATCTACTTCAGCGACCCTTCATTTGGGCGAATGGAGTACTACGGCGTGCCGCGCGAGCCGGAGCTCGACTTCCGCGGAGTCTACAGGCTCGACCCCGCCGGCGGCAGCCTGACGCTCTTGGCCTCGGACTTCGACCAGCCAAACGGCCTGTGCTTCTCACTGGACGAGTCCCAACTGTTCATCAACGACACCATGAGGAATCATATCCGCGTCTTCGACGTCGACGCGGAAGGCGCCGTTTCAAACGGCAGGGTCTGGGCGGAGCTTACCGGAGACCGGGACGGGGTCGCCGACGGCATGAAGATCGACAGTCAGGGCAACCTGTGCTCCACAGGTCCCGGCGGTATCCACTACTTCGCGCCGGACGCCGCCGGCTTGGGGGTAATCCACATACCCGAGGCCGTATCCAACTTCACCTGGGGCGGCGGCGACCTGCGCAGCATGTTCATCACCGCCTCGACGTCGCTGTACAGGGTGCGAGTCAGGGTCCCGGGACGCAACGTGTTCTAGCATTCGGGGCGTGCAAGACGGGCGCCGCTCCCTATGCAGCGAGCCTGAGGCTGCCTCTCAGACGCCCGAAGCGCCAAGCATCTTGGTCAGCAGGGCCATCCGGACGTAGAGCGAGTTCTCGGCCTGACGGTAGTAGGCCAGCCTGCGGTCCTGTACCTCGATGGGAAAGTCTCCGCTCCGCTGCATCGGGTCGAGTATGACGCAATGCGGCTTCAGCATTGCCATGAACCCGCTGTCGATGCGCAGGTTGAAGCCGCCCCTGGCCCGCAGGAACTGGACGTGCGCGAGAGTCCTGGGGCCGTTGAGATATACGACGTCGGCCTCCCGCACCGCCTCGATTCCCGCCTCCTCGATCTGTACCCCTCGCTCCTGGCAGTAGAGGACGACGTCCGGGTCCGCCTGGCCGCTGAACGGCACGACGTGGACCTTCACTTTGCGAAAGAGGGCAAGGCCCCGCAGCAGCGCGCTCACGTTCCTGTGGTCCGGGCGCCCCACCACGGCCACGGTGACGCCGTCGACGCCGCCCAGCTCCAGCCCGATGGTGTGGATGTCCGTAATGGCCTGTGTCGGATGGTCGTCGCTGCTGCCGCCGTTGATGATCGGGAGCGCGTCAGCCTCCGCCGCCCGTTCAACTATTCTGGGCTCGCTGCTCCTCAGCACCACAATGTCGATGTGAAGGCTGGCAAGCATACTCATGATGTTGTCGATGAAGCTGGGTGACTTCACCGGGAAGAACTGCGAGGCGTCCTCGGTGTGGTGGGCAGAGCCTCCGAGCAGGTCGATCGCGCGCTCGAAAGAGGTGCGGGTCAAGAAGCTCGGCTCGTAGAAGAGGCAGTAGAGAGCGCGCCCGGTGAAGACGCCGCCGGGGGCCTTGCCCGCCTTGAGCCGCTCCGCTAGGGGGAAGATCTCGTCCTCGAGCCAGGGGCGGTCGGCCTGGCTGGTGCTGATTAGGTGCCTGAAGGCTGAAATCTGCGTATCCCCTCCCAAAGCGTCTGACACGAACGGCGGCTGCGTATCCGAGCCATGCCGTTGGCAGTGTACATCACCCCGTATTCGACCGACAATATCCACTACAGGGGGTAACTTGCCTGGGTGATGACCAACCCCGAGGCTGCGCCGGGTGCCTGAGGGCGTCCCTCAGCCATATATTGAATACAGCGGCTCAACGGGAGGGCGTGGCGTCTGCTACACTCCGGTAATGGACCGTCCACAGTTCGAGAGGCTGGTGCGGCAGGCGCTCGGGGAGATACCCGACGGCCTGTCGGCGTTCATCAGCAACGTGGACATAGTGGTGGAGGACTGGCCGACGTGGGACCAACTGGGCGGCCACGTCATCGGCGAGGGGGAGGTCTTACTCGGGCTGTACGAGGGCATACCGCTGACTGAGCGGTCGGACTACGGCATGGTGCTGCCGGACAGGATCACGTTGTTTCAGAAGGCGATTGAGTCTGTTTGCGCCAGCCATGCCGAGGTGGTGAAGGAGATCAAGAAGACGGTGGTCCACGAAGTGGCCCACCACTTCGGCATCGACGACCACAGGTTGTCCGAGCTAGGGGCCTAGTCGGAACTCGCCGCGCCAGATCTGCTTATACCCCCTTCCCCGTTCGGTGCGGACTGCCCTGTTGAGCCGCCGCCCTTCGCGCTCACTCTCGCGAAAGGGCCGGTCTCTGTTCGGGCGCCCGCTTCGGCGGCGGCGGGCGTTAGGAAGCCGATGGGCCGAAGAGGTCTTCGAGGTCGTCCTCGACCTGGGCCTTGAGGTCTACGGCGTTGCGCCAACCAAGGTCTCGGTACGACTCCGCGGAGCCGTAATCGCGGGTCTGGAAGACGACCGGCATGGGCAGGGCGTGACCGAACGCGAGGGCCTGCTGCTTCGACTCCAAACGCGCCAGAACGGTGCGCAGTTTCCGGCTGCCGGATACGCCGGTCAACACGGCGTCGATGTCCTTGTCGTTGTCCAGTAGGCAGGTGATCTTGGTGCCAAGCTGGCTCATCACCTCGTCGTCGATGCCGCTGGGGCGCTGGTCTACGACTAGCAGAGTGACGTTGTACTTGCGCATCTCGCGCGCGATGGCGCCAAAGGTGGTCTGCGACGCCACCGACGGGGTGAGGAACTTGTGCGCCTCCTCTATCGTGATGACCAAGGGCCTCGGCTCCTGCGCGGGGTCGCCCAGGGAGCGCTCTTTGCGGTCGACGTACCGGCCGTAGATGCGGCGCGTCAGCAGGTTGGCGACGAGGATGTAGGCCGCCAGGTTGCTCCCGTGGCGGCCGAATTCCAACACGACGTGCATTCCACGGTCCAGGTACTCGATTATCCGGTTCACCGAGTCGTGGGACTCGGACTTGTCCATGAAGTCGAGGCGCGCCAGCCGCCGCAACCGGTTCTGGAGCGTGATCAAGGCGCTCTGGTTGACGTTCATGCGAGCTGCCGTCTCCCCGACCTCGTCGCGCCCCGACAGCGCCAAGAACCGGCCCAGCCACTTCTTGCCGTATTCGCGCTGCAGGGAGAAGGCAGCGTCTGCGGCGACCTCCGAGAGCCCGAGGGTCTCACGGAGCATGCCGACGTCCTCCGGCTCCACCTCCTCATAGCCGATGCGCACGACGTAGTCGGGGTTGATCCCCCGGCGCTTGGAACTCGTCTCATCCAGTGAGAAGAGGGCGACTTGCGACGTGAAGAGCTGCTTGAGGCCCTTGACCTCACTGCCCCCCTCGCTGTATCCCATCCAGCCGTACTCGCTCTCCATGTCGAAGACCAGGTTGCTGGCCTTCCGGCCCTGGACGATGCCGACGAGCAGAAGGCGCGTGAGGAAGGTCTTGCCGGAGCCGGTCTTGCCGAAGACCCCGTTGCTCCGCTTGACCAGCTCCTCGACGTCTATGCAGAGCTTAGCCTCCATGTCCATGGGGTTGCCGATCCAGAAGTTCCGCTCGCTGGGTTCGCCGAAGACCGTCTCTATGTCGGCTTCGGTGGCAGCCGACGCAGGCGAGAAGTGCGCCGGGATGGTCTTGGCGGGCGACGGGCCGTCGACCCCAAGCACTGCGGAGCCGCCGCCTATGGTCAGCATGGGCTCGACCTTCAGGGCGCCGTATGCAGCGCCCCCGGACACGACGCGGGCGATGAACGGGTTCGATACGTCGGGGGGAGTGCTTCTCAGGGCCCGGTCGGTCGCGTCAAGGACAACGTCCGTGACGACGCCAAAGAAGCGCATACGCTCACCCTGGATGCTGACGAAGGAGCCGGCCCTAACGTCTTCCACGGAGGCTTCGGGGTCCAGCTTGACCTCGACGCCCTCGGTCAGCGAGCCGCCGACGACCATGCCGAGACGGTGAACGTTCACGGTGAAAGCCTCTTGAGCAGGGAGTTGAGACGCGGGATCTCGCTGCTGAGCAGGGCGGCCAGCTCCCTGCCGGCGGCCACTAGGAAGGCCTCCGGGTCCTCATGGACGGCGGCGGCCTGGCGCAAGAACGCGGCCGCGACGTCGTCCGGACTGGTCACGTGCGCGCTCAGGACGCCGCGCAAGAAGTCCAGGGAGTCGCTGAGTCGGCGCAGTTCGCCGCCGCTGCAGAGCGAGACGAAGGCGTGTATGCGCGGCGGGGACGGCGGCAGATAGCGCAGCAGGCGGCCTCCGTCCCCGTCGTGGGCCACCGTAACGGCCGTGATCTCGGTGGAGAGCAGGCGGCTGATCTGCGGGTTGCGCCTGTAAACGTCGTCGTCGGTGTCGCCTTCCCGGCCGACGGCCATGGGACGCCTGCCGGGATCGAGGCTCCGCGTCTCCACTTCGGCGACAACCCCGTACACGGCGGAGGCGGAAGGGCCGCAGCGCACCAGCGCCCCCAGCGGCGGCGCCTCGTAGAGCCGGCTGCACTGGGCGACGAACCCGGACGTTGCGGCCTCCACAACCTCCCCGACTCGGGCGTCCTCCGCCATCGTCATCCCTTCAGCCTGGCCATGGAGCAGACGTCCGAGAGCTTACCGTCCCTGACGGCGTATGCTTCATGGGCGCCCTCCACCACGAACCCGGCTTTCCTGTACAGACGGAGGGCGGGCTCGTTATCGGCGTACACCGTGAGCTCGAGGCGCTTCAGGCTTAGCCAGTTGTCCGCAAGGTCCAGCACCGCTTCCATCAGCGCCGTACCAATGCCGCGGCCCTGGAAGTCGTCGTGTACCCCCATGCCTATCGAGCCGACGTGCCTCCTGCGGTTCTTGCCGCAGATGATGGCAATGGACCCGACCACGCGCCCGTCCACCTCGGCAACGAGGCAGTGGCCGTCTTCGGGTAGTTCCTGCAGTCGCCTCTTCGTATAGTCGAGCGACGGGTAAGGCGTCTGGAGCGTGCCCCTGGCAACGCCCCTGCACGACCACACGTCGTGCAGGCCCTCGTAGTCGTCTTCGTTGGCAGCGCGTACCTTGACGTTGTTCATGAGGAAACGGGTGGCCTCTGTCCTTGCAAGCTGCGGTGAAACGCTCAGGCTTCCTTACAGCCTCCTTCCCGACCGGGAAGGGAGGTAGATTATACCTGATGGTCACCCGAAGGGGTGTCCCTCAAACGTTTCAGGAAGAGCTTCGAAGTCCTTGCTCAACCTGCGACACCGACCCAGCCGCGCCAACGTTCGTTCAACGACCCATCGCCGCGGCAGCGCCTGAAACCGATGGCTATTGCAGTCATACCATACAGTTGAGATAATCGAACGGCCCACTCTACTACCACTCCAAAGTTCCTCAACGAGCAGGCCGCCGCCCTTGACCATCTGGTCAAGGCAGCCTGCAGGAGCATGACGAGCCAGTGAGCGCCCTGAACATTAGCGGCTTCATATGGGGCATCGCTGACGATGTCCTCCGAGACATATATGCCCGGGGCAAGTACCGCGACGTCATCCTGCCCATGACGGTCATCCGCCGCCTCGACGCCGTGCTGGAGCCGACCAAGGGCGAGGTGCTCCGCATGAAGGCCCAGATGGATGCCGCCGGCATCACCAACCAGGACGCCGCGCTGCGGCAGGCATCCGGCGAGGCCTTCTACAACACGTCGCCCTTCCGCCTCCGCGACCTCACTTCCCGCGCCCATCAACAGCGGTTGCAGGCCGACTTCCAGGCGTACCTCGAAGGCTTCTCGCCCAACGTCCAAGAGGTACTGAGCAAGTTCGAGTTCCATAACCAGAGGCTGGTGGACAACAACGTCCTGGGGCCCCTGCTGGAGAAGTTCCTGAGCACTTCGATCAACCTCAGCCCGCGCCCCGTCCTGAACGCCGACGGCTCGGTGCGGCTTGAAGGCCTGGACAACCACAGCATGGGCACCGTCTTCGAGGAGCTCATCCGCCGCTTCAACGAGGAGAACAACGAGGAGGCCGGGGAGCACTTCACCCCGCGCGACGTCGTGCAACTGATGGCCCGCCTCGTCTTCCTGCCCGCCGCCGACGAGATTCAGTCGGGCACCTACCTGGTCTACGACGGCGCCTGCGGCACCGGCGGGATGCTGACGGTCGCCGAAGAGACGCTAACGCAACTGGCCGCCGAACGGGACAAGGAGGTCTCCATCCATCTGTACGGCCAGGAGGTCAACCCGGAGACCTACGCCATCAGCAAGGCCGACCTCATCCTCAAGGGCGAGGGCGTCGAGGCCGACAACGTGAAGTACGGCTCCACCCTGTCCGCCGACGCCTTCCCCGCCCGGGAGTTCGACTTCATGCTCTCCAATCCGCCCTACGGCAAGAGTTGGAAGACTGACCTGAGCGCAATGGGCGGCAAGTCGGACATCAAGGACCCCCGCTTCGTGGTTGAGCATGACGGCAACCCGGAGCACTCGCTCATCACCCGCTCCAGCGACGGCCAGATGATGTTCTTGGCCAACATGCTTAGCAAGATGAAGCAGGATACTCCTCTGGGCAGCCGCGTCGCCGAGGTACATAATGGAAGCTCGCTCTTCACCGGCGACGCCGGGCAGGGGGAGAGCAACATACGCAGATGGATCATCGAGAACGACTGGCTGGAGGCCATCGTCGCCCTGCCGCTCAACATGTTCTACAACACCGGCATCGCAACCTACGTATGGGTGCTCAGCAACCGCAAGCCGGAGCGCCGCCGGGGCCAGGTGCAGCTCATCGACGCCGCGCAGTGGTCCCGGCCGCTGCGCAAGAACCTGGGCAGTAAGAATTGCGAGCTATCGGACGAAAACGTCCGG
Source organism: uncultured Dehalococcoidia bacterium (assembly GCA_958296245.1). Taxonomy (GTDB): domain Bacteria; phylum Chloroflexota; class Dehalococcoidia; order Lucifugimonadales. Next base: position 2,134,247 of record OY282458.1, on the reverse strand, counting down.
CGCATCTGCGACGCATTCCTGGCCTTCGAGGAGACGGAGCAGTCGAAGATATTCCCCAACGCGGCCTTCGGCTACCGGAAGGTCACGGTCGAGCGTCCGCTGCGGCTTGAGGGCATCGACTCCGAACGGGCCTACACCCCCAAGGAGATCAAGGCCCTCAAGGACGAGGCCAAGCGTTCGGAGACCGCGCCGCCTGTCATCAAGAAAATCCACAAGAGCGGCGCAGAGCCCGACCCGCTGCGCGGCCTGTTCCCCGCCGCCATCGGCGGCAAGCCCGCCGTCGTCGAGTACGAGCCCGACACCGAACTGCGGGACACCGAGCAGGCGCCGCTGCTGGAAGAGGGCGGCGTCGAAGCCTTCCTGCGCCGCGAGGTGTTGCCCTACGCGCCGGACGCCTGGTACATACCCGATACGGTGAAGACCGGTTACGAGATCAGCTTCACCCGCCACTTCTACAAGCCCCAGCCATTGCGCCCGCTGGAGGAGATACGGGCCGACATTCTGGCAGTGGAGCGCGAGACGGAGGGGCTTCTGGCGGAGATTATCGGATGACGAGGCTGGGCGTGCTTCTCAGTAGCGAATAGCAGGAAAGCATCTGCAAGGCCAATCCGGCAGAAGGAGATTCTATTGATCCTGTTGCGGAGGAGCGTCCTGCTCACTCTCAACATTTTCGTGAGTTTCGGGTTCGACAAGGACAAAGACCTCAAGAACAACTTTTACGAACAGGCAAGGAAATACACCCCGCACCGAGTCCGCAACTGCTCGCTCAATGAGGAGTATCCGGATAATGCCTGGAAGAGTAGGGCACGGGCGGCCATACGCCAGTGCGACGTGGTGGTCGTCCTGATCGGCCAAGACACCCACAATGCTCAGGGCGTCATAGTGGAAACGGACATGGCCCGCAGCTTGGGGAAACCGGTCATCCAGATCAGGCCTCAGAGAAGGCGGTACACAGGGCTAACCCGTCTTGGAGACCCGATCCCGTGGAGGTGGAGCCGCATCAATGCCGAGCTGGATAAGATATCGCCTGGTAGCCGATGAGGGACTCCCGACGACTGTTGGGAAAGGAGGAGCGACATGGCCCAAGAGCCGCGCCTAGATCACGAGTCCTCCGCCGTTCAGAAGCACCTCGAGATAGTGCAGGACGTGATAACGCGGATGGCGGAGAACAGCCGTTCCTGCAAGGTGTGGTGCGTGATCCTCGTCGCCGCCGTCCTGATTCTGGTGGCGCGGACCGGGGAGCCGCAACACGCCCTGATAGCGTTGATTCCGACGCTGCTGTTCCTGGTGCTGGACGCCTACTACCTGGCCTTGGAGCGGGCGTTCCGCAACTCGTACAACGACTTCGTGCGCAGATTGCACCGGGGCGAACTGGCCCAGCAGGACGTGTACGGCGTGAGGCCTACGGGCATGGGTTTTTCTCTGGTCATGGGATGCCTCGGCTCCGTTTCCATATGGCTGTTCTACCCTCTGGCGGCCGTGACGGTGGTCCTCGCCTGGATACTGATCATCCCCTCGTAAACACTGCTTCAAGGAGGAATCTGACCATGGCCCAAGTTTGCAGGGCTAGCAGAATTGAGGGCAGAGACGGCCTAACATGACCAGCCTGACGACCAAATTCAAACCCTTACCCCACGTACAGGATCGCACCGACTGATTGAACAATGGTTCAAGAGTCTCCTGACAACATCCTGAATACTTCTATAAGCGTAGTATGAAAGATGCCTGGAGCATTGGGGCAGGCGATGGATATTGAGAAGGTCAGGGCGTCCATGGGCCGCGGCATGTCGGGGAAGCTCAACTTCTACGAACGCCGGGCCGGGATGTACCAGATCATCCTTCCTATACTCCACGAAGACGGCGACATGGTGGACATCTACATACAGGAAAGCCCGAAAGGGGAAGGATACGTTCGTGTCTGCGACTTCGGCATGGCCCTGATGAGACTCTCCTACACCTTCGAGGTATCCACCCCAACCCGCAAACGAGTCCTGGATAGCATTCTGATCAACAACCGTGTGGGACTGGATGGAAGCAGCCTGTATCTGGACGCGCCGATTGGGCTTCTATACGAAAGCATCCTCCAATTCGCGGGATGCGTCCAGAAGGTTTGCAACATGCGCTACTGGAGCAGGGAGACGGTACGCAGCGCGTTCTACGACGATCTGAACGACTACGTTGAATCCAAAATGAAACAATTTTCCCCGGTCCGAGACCACACGCCCTTGGAGAGTGACGGCATCTTCAGCGTGGATTGGTTCCTGAAGCACAACAACCGCAACCATTACGTGTTCGGAGTCGGGGGAGACGACAAGGCGAAGAACGTTACCATAAGCCTGCTGGAGTTCCAGAAAGCGGAGCTGCCCTTCATCAGCCTCGTCGTCCATGAGAATATGGAAGAGTTGGGAAAGAAGCCTAGCCTCTATCTCACCAAGAACGCCGACATTCAGTACCCCGACCTGGATAACTTCAGAGAGAAAGCCATCGGAGACATTCTGAGGATCTCGGCAGAATCCCGCCGCGCAGACCGCGAACCGGTTGCCGGAACGGAGACGCAAGGCTCTTGATCCCGGGTCTCCTTATTAAAGTTTTCCCGCGAAAGTTTAATAGCAGTCCTCGTTAGTTAAAATTGTTTGATAGGCAACATAGGCAATGCGGCGCGAAAGAGCTGGCGCATACCGCGTGACCGACCCAGGAGGGGAGGCCGTCCGCGCGTTCGTGCCGGATGCGTTGCCCCCGATACCCCCGTTGGCCCTGGATGGCGCCGCCGCCGCGTCCCGCCGCCTGGCGGAACTGTTCGCATCGGACCGAGCCGCCATCGAGCAGCGGGCTGGACGGCGCGCCAGTTCGGTCCTGCGCGTGCATGAAGCGTTGAAGGAGAGGCCAATCCTGTCGCTGTCAGGGGCATCCGCCCGTACGTCATTGTCCTTCCCCACCATTTCGTCGGCGATGCAGATGCTGGTGGAGCGGGGGATTGCCCGAGAGACCACGGGGAGGACTCGCAGCAGGTTGTTCGTCTACGGCAAATATCTATCCATTCTCAACGAGGGAACCGAGGCGCCGTGACGCCAACCGTGACCCCCACCCTCCGCCCCTACCCCGCCTACAAGCCCTCCGGCGTCCCGTGGCTCGGCGACGTGCCGGCGCATTGGGAGGTGCGGCGGTTGAAGAGTATTTGCGTTCGGTCTGCACTCTATGGGGCAAACGTAGCAGCGAGCTCTTATGCTGTTACCGGAGTCCGATTTCTCCGAACGACAGATATATCAGAAGAAGGGCTGTTGAAAGACCAGGGTGTCTTCCTGCCCAAGTCGGAAGTTCGTGATTACTTGCTGAGCGACGGAGACCTGCTTATTTCACGCAGTGGAACCATCGGGCGGTCTTTCCTTTATAACTCAGAGGTGCATGGTCCTTGCGCCTATGCCGGATATCTCGTTCGATTCGTTCCTGCTTCGGTTGTGGTGCCAAGATTCTTGTTCTTGTACACCAAGACACAAGCCTTTGCCGGATTCCTGCGGGTGATGTCAATTTCATCAACGATAGAGAATGTAAATGGAGACAAGTACGCAAATGCCTACTGCCCTCTCCCGCCCCTCCCCGAACAGCGGGCCATCGTGCGCTACTTGGACCACGCCGACCGGCGCATCCGCCGCTACGTCGACGCCAAGGAACGGCTCATCGCGCTGCTGGAGGAGGAGCGGCAGGCCGTCGTCGCCCGCGCCGTCACCCGAGGACTCGACCCCAACGCCCGCCTCAAGCCCTCCGGCGTCCCCTGGCTCGGCGACATGCCGACGCATTGGGAAGTACGGCGGGGCAAGATGCTGTTTCAGCCTATTGACGTTCGTTCCGACACAGGAAGTGAGGAATTGCTGACCGTCTCCGCAGCGCGAGGCGTCGTTCCAAGAAAATCGGCCAACGTGACGATGTTCAAGGCAGAATCATATGTGGGATACAAACTGTGTTGGCCAGGCGACCTCGTTATCAACAGCCTATGGGCCTGGGCACACGGCCTGGGCGTCTCGCAACACCTTGGCATCGTCAGTTCTGCATATGGTGTCTATCGTCCGCTGACAAAGGTTCACGCTCGGTTCATCCATCTGTTAGTCCGTTCAGTCCCTTTTCAATGGGAGCTACAAGTACGCTCAAAGGGCATTTGGATTTCACGACTTCAATTAACCGATGAGGCATTTCTAGGAGCACCAATCCCCATCCCGCCGCTCGCCGAGCAGCGCGCCATCGTTGAGTACGTCGACCGGGCAACCGCACGCATCGACGCCGCCACCGCCCGCGCCCGCCGTCAGATCGAGTTGCTGGAGGAGTACCGCGCGCGCCTGATCGCCGACGTGGTGACGGGCAAGCTGGACGTGCGCGACGCGGCGGCGCAGCTCGCGGAGCAAGCCGGCGACAGGGAGCCTGTAGGCGGTAGTGCGTTGGGAGGCAGCGGAACAGGTGGTGGAGCGGCCGAGGTATGAGCGGTAACAAGGGCAACGACTACCTTGTCGGGCTGGTGCGGGAGCTGTGCAAGCTGCCGCGAGAGACCGAGTGGGTTGAGTTCAAGGGCAGCTACAGTGAGCCGCGAACCGTCGGGGAGTACATAGCCGCGCTGGCCAACGCGGCCGCTCTTCACGGCAAGACCCGTGGATATGTACTCTGGGGCATCGAGGACGGAACGCACGCCATCATCGGCACGAGCTTCGCGCCGGCGGCTGAGAAGAAAGGCAACGAACCGTTAGAGTCCTGGCTGTTGCAGATGCTGCGTCCGCGCATCGACTTCCGCTTTCACGAAATCATGGTCGACGGCCTCCGCGTCGCACTCTTGGAGATCGACCGTGCGGCACATCAGCCGGTCGCCTTCATGGGAAATGAGTTCATTCGCGTCGGAAGCGCCAAGAGGAAGCTCAAAGACTATCCTGAGAAGGAACGGGAGCTCTGGCATATATTCGATCGGATAGGATTCGAGGACGGCGCCGCCGCTGAACGTGTGAGCGGCGAAGACGTTCTCCTTAGACTCGACTACCCCGCTTACTTCGATCTGCTGGAGGCGCCGCTCCCTGATGGCCGCAGCGCCATTCTCGACGCCCTACGGCGCGACCGGCTCATCGAGTCCTGTGAGGCGGGCGGCTTCAACATCACGAACTTGGGCGCGATTCTGTTCGCCAGGAGACTCGGTGACTTCCCTCAGCTACGGCGCAAGGCCGTACGAGTCATCCAGTACCGAGGCAGAGATCGGACAGAGACGATCAGGGAACAGGAGGATGGTAGGGGATACGCCTCCGGTTTTGAAGGTCTGCTCGGCTACGTCAATGGGATCCTACCGACAAACGAGGTGGTCGAGAAGGCCCTGCGGAGGACGGTGCCCATGTTCCCCGAGTTGGCCGTTCGCGAGGTCGCCGCCAACGCTCTCATCCATCAGGACTTCTTAGTCACTGGCGCGGGGCCGATGATAGAGATATTCGATGATCGTATTGAGATCACGAACCCAGGCGAGCCGCTCGTGGATACGGAACGCTTCTTGGACACGCCGCCCAGGTCTCGGAACGAGACGCTGGCCTCGTTGATGCGCCGAGTTGGCATCTGCGAGGAACGAGGCAGCGGAATCGACAAGGTTGTCTCTCAGGTCGAGTTGTACCAGCTCCCAGCGCCGCTCTTCGAGGTCCCGCCTGGTTCTACTCGTGTGGTACTGTTCTCCCACAAGCCTTTGGCCGACATGGACGGATCGGAGCGGGTGCGGGCCTGCTATCTCCACGCTTGCCTGAAGTACGTCATGCGAGACTTCCTGACCAATGCATCGCTCCGAGAGAGGTTCGGCATCAAGGAGAGCAACAAGGCCGTCGCCTCTCGCCGCATCCGTGAGGCCGTGGACGAGGGGGCGATCAAGCCGTTCGACGAGCACGCCTCCCGAAAGCTGATGAAGTACGTTCCATTCTGGGCCTGACCTCAATTGACGGGTAATTGACGGGATGGCTTCAGAATGCCGGTCCGAAGGGAAATCCAGCTTTGCAAAGGGGTTACATTCAATTGATGGACAATTGACGGACAATTGATTCGCAGTGCCTAAGATGACCTCCGACATCCGGGAATGGGGCTTCGAGCGCCTCATCTGCGCGGCGCTGACGCCCGCCGCCTGCGACCCGGCCCATGCGGGCGCGACGCGGGAGCAGCCGGCGAACGCTGGGCCGCCGGTGGACCGAACATGCGCGAGGCGCCGCCGCCTGCCGGAGGAGGCCGGCGAGCAGCCGGTGCGCTACAATGGCGCCGAGAAGCTCGCTCATGGCCGCAGAGCCGGCAGCCCCGAAAAAAGAGGAGACGGCACATCGTGAGGGACAGGCTTCGCGCGATAACCCTCAAAGGATTCAAGACCATCCGCGAATTGGACGGGTTCGAGCCCGCTCCTCTGACGGTGCTCATCGGGCCCAACGGAGTCGGCAAATCCAACTTCATCTCTTTCTTTCGTATGTTGAGCTGGATGTTGGCGGACCCTGACAATCTTCAAGTTCACGTGGCGCAGCACGGCGGGGCCAGCAGGCTCTTGCACGACGGCCCGGACACCACCCGCGAGATCGAAGCTGAGTTGACTATCGAGACCGATGCCGGCGAGAACCGATATGCCTTCCGGCTGTTTTTCGCGGCCGGAGATACGTTGATTTTCGCCGATGAGCGCTACCGTTTCTCTCGCAGTGATTACCACAGCCCTGCGCACTGGCGAGGGACTGGCGCCGGACACCGCGCCCCGAAGCTCCTTGACGAAGCCGCCGAAGATACTACAGCTCGCGTCATCCTGACCATCCTACGGAAAATCGTCCTATATCAATTCCACAACACCTCAACCACAGCGCGAATCCGAACCAAGTGGGCCGCGCACGACAACCGATTCCTGAAGGAAGACGGGGGCAACATCGCCCCGGTCCTGCTTCGCCTGAAGGAGGAAGACGGCAGATGCTACCAGCGGATTGTCGATACTATTCGACTGATTCTACCCTTCTTCTCCGATTTCGAGCTGGAGCCTGACAACGGACATCTGCTTCTCGGGTGGCGTGAGCGGAACAGCGACCAGGTGTTCGACGTTTCACAGGCTTCGGACGGCATGTTGCGCGTCATAGCGCTCGTCATGCTCCTTCTCCAACCTGAAGACAGCTTGCCGGACGTTCTGATTCTGGACGAGCCGGAGCTTGGGTTGCACCCATACGCCATTACCGTGGTCGGTGGGCTGATGCGCGCCGTGTCCACGAAGATTCAGGTCATCGTCGCCACCCAGTCCACGGCTCTTGTGGACTGCTTCGAGCCGGAGGACGTCGTCGTCGTCGAGCGTGAAGGCCGCAAGTCCGTATTCAGACGATTAGAGACCGAGGGGCTGCAAGAGTGGCTCAAAGACTACTCACTTTCCGAATTGTGGGAAAAGAACGTCCTCGGGGGGCGGCCGTAGATGGCCGCGAGGCTGCATTTCATCGTCGAGGGACAGACCGAGGAGGCCTTCGTAAATGAGGTCCTGCGCCCGCATCTGGAAAGTCTGTCGGTCTGGGCGGCGGCCAGGTGCGTTGAGACCACCCGCAAACGCGGCCAGGTACATCGCGGAGGTCTGAGCAGCTATACGAAAGCAAAAAGCGACATCACCGCCTGGATGAGCGAGGACCGGAACGCGGACGCGCGTTTCACAACCATGTTCGACCTGTACGCGCTGCCTGGAGATTTTCCAGGCAACGAAGACCTGCCGCTAACAGGTCATCCCTATGAGCGGGTCAGGGCTTTGGAGGACGCTCTGAGGAAAGACATTTCCGATCCGCGATTCATTCCTTACATCCAGCTTCATGAGTTCGAGGCGCTGCTGTTGGCCGACCCCCAGAAACTCGAAAAGCAGTTCTACGATCGCGGCGCAGGAATACAGAGGCTCGCAGCGATGGCGTCGGGCTACAAGTCGCCGGAGCTGATCAACGAAGGGAACGAAACCGCGCCATCGAAGCGAATCATCGGCGAGATACCGGAGTATGACGGGCTCAAGGCATCGGCCGGCCCTATCGTGGCAAGCTACATAGGGTTGCCTACCTTGCGGTCGAAGTGCGCTCACTTCGGGGAATGGCTCGATGAATTGGAGCAGCTTGGGGACGCGCCTGCCGGAGGAAGCCGATGACAGGGCGCCGCGTCTAGCGGCAACGACCTGACCATGCTTGTACCCACCGAGCCCTTACAACATCGACGCCGGATCCAGTTACTCCAAGGACTTCTCAGACCTTGCCCGATTGGATAAGCTGGACTGGGACGCAATCCGCGCCCTGGACTGGCGCGGCGGCCTCCAGGACATCAAGCCCGATTGGTACTACTGACCAATCGGGAGGGGCGGCATGATCGACTACAAGACCGGCGATATATTCGTAGAGGACGCCGAGGCCCTGGTCAACAGCGTCAATTGCGTGGGAATCATGGGACGCGGGATCGCGCTCCAGTTCAAGAATTCTTTCCTGGCTTGAAGATGGCGCTCCGGTAGGATAGCGTGACCACCGACACCAGCGAGAAGGGCTTGGAGCGCCTCATCTGCGATGCGCTGACCATGCCGCCATGCGGCGGGCAGCGGGGCGGCATGGTTCGCGAGCGGCCGTCCGGCTACAGCGCCGGCTGGATTTGCGGCGACCCGCGCGGCTACGACCGGAGATACTGCGTAGACCTTGCCCAGCTATCCGCGTTCCTTCATGACACCCAGCCCGCCGCCGCCGAATCGCTGGATCTCGACGGGGACGGCCCTACGCGGCGCAAGTTCCTGGCGCGGCTGGAAGGGGAGGTCGCCAAGCGCGGGACCGTCGACGTGCTGCGCAAGGGCATCAAGCACGGCCCGCGCCAGTTCGACTTGTTCTATGGCACGCCGTCGCCGGGGAACGAGAAGGCCAAGGTCCGGTACGGGCAGAACCGTTTCAGCGTAACTAGGCAGCTCCGCTACAGCGACGACAACGCGCAGCTCGCCTTGGATCTGTGCCTGTTCGTCAACGGCCTGCCAGTCGCCACGTTCGAGCTGAAGAACAGCCTGACCAAGCAGACGGTGGATGATGCCGTCGAGCAGTACAAGCGGGACCGCAATCCCCGCGAGAAGCTCTTCGAGCTTGGCCGCTGCCTGGCCCACTTCGCCGTGGACGACCACGAGGTGCGGTTCTGTACTCATCTCAAGGGCAAGGCGTCCTGGTTCCTGCCGTTCAACCTGGGGTGGAACGACGGCGCGGGCAACCCACCCAACCCCAACGGCCTCAAGACCGACTACCTCTGGAAGCAGGTACTCACCCGGGGCGGGTTAACCGACATCATCGAGAACTACGCCCAAATCGTGGAGACGAAGGACGACAAGACCGGACGCAAGCGGCGGGAGCAGATATGGCCTCGCTATCACCAACTGGACGTGGTGCGCAAGCTGTTGGCCGACGCGTCCGATAGAGGGGCCGGCCCCAGGTATCTGATCCAGCACTCGGCGGGCAGCGGCAAGTCCAACTCCATCGCCTGGCTGGCTCATCAGCTCGTCGGGCTGGAGCGGGGCGGCGCGACAGTCTTCGACACCGTGGTCGTCGTAACGGACCGGCGGGTGCTCGACAAGCAGATACAGGACACCATCAAGCAGTTCACCCAGGTCGGCTCCGTCGTGGGCCACGCGGAGACCTCCGGCCACCTCCGCGCCCTGCTCTTGGATAAGCGGATCGTCATCACCACGGTCCAGAAGTTCCCCCTCATCCTGAAATCCATCGGCAGCGAGCACCGCGGGCGCAAGTTCGCCATCATCATAGACGAGGCCCATTCGAGCCAGGGCGGACGCGCCTCGGCGTCGGTGTCCAGGGTGCTGGGAGAGGCAGGCGCCAAGGAGGAAGACGAGACTACCGAGGACAAGATCAACCGGCTGATGGAGAGCAGGAAGATGCTATCCAACGCCAGCTACTTCGCCTTCACCGCCACACCCAAGAACAAGACCCTGGAGATATTCGGCGCGCCCGTTTCTGAGGGAGACAAGACCCGACACGTCCCCTTCCATTCCTACACCATGAAGCAGGCCATCCAGGAGGGGTTCATCATCGACGTGCTGGAGCGCTACACGCCGGTGGACAGCTACTACCGCTTGGTGAAGACGGTGGAGGGCGACCCGGAGTTCGACACCAAGCGGGCCGGGAAGAAGCTGCGCCGCTACGTGGAGGACCACGACCACGCCATCCGCCTCAAGGCGGAGATCATGGTGGACCACTTCCACGAGCAGGTGTCCGGCCTGCAAAAGATCGGCGGACGGGCGCGGGCCATGGTGGTCACGAGCAGCATCCGGCGCGCCCTCAGCTATTACTACGCCATCCGCGACTACCTAGCGGAGCGCAAGAGCCCCTACCGGGCCATCGCCGCCTTCTCCGGCGAGCACGAGTACGGCGGCGCGAAGGTCACTGAGGCGTCCATCAACGGCTTCTCGTCGAACCTGATCGCCTACATGGTCCAGGAAGAGCCGTACCGCTTCCTGGTCTGCGCCGACAAGTTCCAGACCGGCTACGACGAGCCGTTGCTGCACACGATGTACGTGGACAAGATGTTGTCCGGCGTCAAGGCGGTGCAGACGCTGTCGCGCCTCAACCGGGCGCACCCCAAGAAGCACGACGCCTTCGTGCTGGACTTCGCCAACGACGCCGACACGATTCAGGACGCCTTCGCCGACTACTACCGCACCACGGTCCTATCCGAGGAAACCGACCCCGACCGGCTGCACGACCTCAAGGCGGCCCTCGACGGCTATCAAGTCTACGGCCAAGCCCGAGTGGACGACCTGGTGGAGCGGCATCTTTCGGGAGCCGAGCGCGACCAACTCGACCCCATCCTGGACGCCTGCGTTGCGGTCTACCGGGAGCAGTTGGATGAGGACGGGCAGGTGGACTTCAAGGGCAAGTCGAAGGCGTTCCTTCGGGCCTATGGCTTCCTGGCGGCCATCCTGCCCTACACCTACGCCGAGTGGGAGAAGCTCTCCATCTTCCTGGACTTCCTCGTTCCCAAGTTGCCCGCGCCCGTCGAGGACGACCTCTCGAAGGGTATTCTCGAAGCCATCGACATGGACAGCTACAGGGTGGAGAAGCAAGCGGTGCAGGACATCCAGCTTCCCGACAAGGACGCGGAGGTCGGGCCGGTCCCCACTGAGGGTGGAGGGCCGCCGCCGGGACCTGATATGGACCGGCTCTCCAACATCATCAAGGAGTTCAACGACCAGTTCGGAAACATCGAGTGGAAGGACCAGGACAAGATTGAGAAGGTGATTGCCGAAGAGCTTCCTGCGAAGGTGGCTGAAGATAGGGCCTACCAGAACGCCATGGCCAACTCCGACCGGCAGAATGCCCGGATCGAGCACGACAAGGCCCTTGAACGGGCCGTGACCTATCTGCTTGCAGACCAGACCGAGTTGTTCAAGCAATTCAGCGACAACAAGTCATTCCACCGGTGGCTCTCCGAGATGGTCTTCGCCGCCACGTACGTCGGGGCGGGCTGACGGATGAAAGCCAATCTCCCGCAACAATCCCGGCAACGCCGTCGTCCGCTACTCCATCCCCATGCCCGACGACAGCAGCATACCCGGCAGGGACGCCGAGGAGGTCGTTCTGCACGGCCCGGTACGGTCTACCGTCAAGAGTGGTGGAGCTGGGGGGACTCGAACCCCCTACCTCTTCAATGCCATTGAAGCGCTCTCCCAGATGAGCTACAGCCCCAATCTAGCCGGCTCCGTTAGGCAATATAGCAAAGGCCGCCCGGTTCCAGCAAGGCGCGGCGGTAGCTGACGGTACGCTGCTCCTCGGCGCGCCAGAGGGCTTAAACGCCCTTATCGAATCCCACAAGCTACTCACTTCACCTCATCAACCCTGAACAGTTACGCTTCGTCAGGTTCTTTGACTTGCTCCAACCTTCCTTGCTACCCTGCTCTGACTCCGACTACCCGAGGCGCCCATGACCGAGACGGTGTCCCCAGTCGACCTGACTACCCTGACTTCGCTCTGCAAGCGGCGCGGCTTCCTCTTCCAGAGCAGCGAAATATACGGCGGGCTCGCCAGCACTTGGGACTACGGCCCCTTGGGCGTCGAGCTCAAGAACAACGTCAAGCGGGCTTGGTGGCAGCACTTCGTCTGGGGCCGGGACGATATGATCGGCCTCGACGCCGCCATACTGATGCATCCTGGCGTGTGGCGCGCCAGCGGCCACGCCGACCACTTCTCCGATCCCCTCGTCGAGTGCCTCCAATGCCGCATGCGCTGGCGCGAAGACCAGCTTGAACAGCCCGCATGCCCTAACTGCGGCGGCGAACTCTCCGAACCGCGCCACTTCAACCAGATGCTCACCACCAACTTGGGCCCCGTCCAGGACGACGCCAGCCTCACCTTCCTGAGGCCCGAGACCGCCCAGGGGATATTCGTCAACTTCAACAACGTCCTCACGGCCATGCGCCGCAGGCCCCCGTTCGGCATCGCGCAGATCGGCAAAGCCTTCCGCAACGAGATCACCACGGGCAACTTCATCTTCCGCACCCGCGAATTCGAAATGATGGAGATAGAGTTCTTCGTGAGGCCCGGCGAAGACCAGGAATGGCACCAAGAGTGGGTACGGGAATGCGTGGATTGGTACTCCGCCCTGGGCCTCCGCGAGGACCGGCTGAGGCTCCGCCCACACGACCCCGACGAACTCTCCCACTACTCCAAGGCCACCACCGACGTAGAGTACCGCTTCCCCTGGGGCTGGGGTGAGATACAGGGCATCGCCAACCGCACCGACTACGACCTACGCGCTCACTCGCAACACAGCGGCGAGACCCTCGCCTACTTCGATGACGACACCCGCGAGCACGTCGCGCCATACGTCATCGAGCCGTCCGCGGGCGTCGACCGGGCGGTCATGGCCTTCTTGGTGGACGCCTACGGGGAAGAGGAGGCTGTGAGCGCGAAGGGCAAGGCCGAGAAGCGCGTCGTCCTCAGGCTCCACCCTGCCCTTGCTCCCGTCAAGGTCGCCGTACTCCCCCTCAGCCGAAACGAGCGGCTCGCGCCCACCGCCCGCCGCGTACACGACCTCCTACGGCGCTCCCGCGCCATCGACGGCCCCGTGCAGTACGACGACGCCCAGAGCATCGGCCGCCGCTACCGCCGCCAGGACGAAATCGGCGCCCCTCTGTGCGTCACCGTCGACTTCGATACCCTCGACGACCACGCCGTCACCATCCGCGACCGCGACACGATGGCGCAGGATCGGGTGCCCATCGAGAGGCTGGTGGAGGAACTCCGCGGACGGCTGGCCCAGTAGGGGCTGGCCCCTTTGCTCCTGTGCCGTTCATCACGGCGGACTAACTCGATTCCCCCTTGAGAGGATCCCGTACAATCTCAGATCCCTAACCCGCAGAGGAGACGAACCATGAGCCTCGATGTCGGAGTAATTCCCACCATCAAATATCTGGAGCGCCCAGACAAGAAGGTCTACGACTTCATCTGGCACCTGAACCTCAACGCCGATGAAGCTGATTGGAGCGTCTCCTCAGGTGGAAACACGATCGTAGAATACGCACGGGAGAACATGATCGCGCAGATGGAGGAGTACATCACCGACGAGAAACTCGTTCAGGATGTAGCTGACGGAATCCGTAAGTGGGCGGGGGCGTTGCCGTGGAAGGATGACGTGGTTATGCTCCATTTCAGTTGGTAATCGCTAAGCGACAGCCCGACCACTACCCGGCGTCGAGAGCCTGTGAGCAACTATGAACTATCTGGACAACATCATCCTCGGCGACTGCGAAGACGTCCTCAAGGACGTGCCAAGCGACTCGATTGATCTGATCTTCACCTCGCCACCCTACGCCGATCAACGGCAACAGACTTACGGCGGCATATCACCGGACGATTATGTTGATTGGTTCATGCCCAAAGCAGATCAGTTCTTCAGGGTATTGAAGCCAACAGGCACGTTCGTGCTGAACATCAAGGAACGCGTCGCGAACGGGGAGCGGCACGTGTACGTGATTGATCTGATTCTCGAAATGAGGAAGCGTGGCTGGTTGTGGACCGAAGAATTCGTATGGCACAAGAAGAACTCTTACCCGGGGAAGTGGCCCAACCGATTTCGGGACAATTGGGAACGACTGATTCAGTTCAATAGACACAAGAAGTTCAACATGTATCAAGAAGCAGTCATGGTGCCGGTTGGAGGCTGGGCAAAGCACAGGCTGTCGAGTCTGAGCGATACCGACAAGATGAGGGATGAGTCGCGCGTTGGCAGTGGATTCGGCAAGAATGTCTCCAATTGGGTTGGCCGTGATATGGTATATCCGAACAACGTTATACATATGGCTACCGAGTCTTCTAACAAACGCCACAGCGCCGTCTTTCCGATCGGTCTGCCGGCTTGGTTCATTAGGCTCTTCACTCAACCGAGCGATACAGTGCTGGATCCGTTTATCGGTTCGGGCAGTACCGCAGTTGCGGCATTGCGACTCGGCAGACACTACATCGGCATCGATACGAACCGCGAGTACGTAGACTTGAGCCGCCAGCGGATACAGAACACGCAGATCCCGCTGCCGGGTGTCGCAGAACACAGGGAAATTCCATACGCCGCATCGTCATCAGACAAGGAGGTGGACCACAATGGAGCCACTTGACCTTGAGGCCGTGTACCAGTACGTGAATGAGAACATCGTTGATTTCCACGAGCGACGTCTCGAATCCATGAAGAAGTTGCAGCTCAAGAGGCTGCTTACGAAGAATCCATATTTGTTTCGGGCCAAGAATGTCGAAACTGCAAACGAGATTATCTCTGGCCTCCTCGAGGCGTTTCTGGCTTCTTCTGAAGAAGAGTTATTCGGCGATTTCTTGGAAGGTCTCGCGGTCTTCGTCGCAGGGATGACTTCCGGGGGCCATAAGTCAACCGCACCTGGGGTTGACCTGGAATTCTTCAATAGGAGCATCCACTATATAGTGTCTGTGAAGTCAGGGCCGAGTTGGGGCAACAGCGCCCAACACAATGAGCTCGAACAGAACCTCAAGACAGCCGTCATGAGAGTCAGGCAATCTAGGAGCGGCATCAACATCCAATCTGTTCTCGGCATCTGCTACGGTAAAACTCGGACCGCCCACATGAAGCGAGGGTATCTGAAAGTCGTTGGACAGAACTTCTGGTACCTCGTCAGCGAAAATAGGGACCTCTACACGGACATCATCAAGCCGATTGGATACCGTGCTAAAGAACACAATGAACTGTACGCCTTGGGGAAAGGCCGCTTGACCAACAGACTCACGAAGAACTTCATCGACGGTTTCTGTGATCAGTCTGGCGCGATAGACTGGCTCAAGTTGATTCAATTCACCAGCGGCAACTACGACCTGGATAGATTCTTGCCGGAGTAGCAACCACAGGACCCGTCTCATGAAATCAACCCGCATCATCTACGGTTAGCCCTATGAAGACCGCCCTCAGCCGTATCTGCCGGGTGATGGAAGGGGCTTGAAGGTGCCTCCGCTGCACACGGACGACACCATCGCGCTGTACGTGCATGTCCCGTTCTGCGAGACCAAGTGTCCGTACTGCGACTTCAACACCTACGCCGGAATAGAGCCGCTCATGCCCGCCTACTCGGATGCCCTGCGGCGTGAAATCGCCCTGTGGGGCGGACTGACGGGCCGTGCGCCGGTCGGCACGGTTTTCTTCGGCGGCGGCACGCCGTCCTATATTCCCTCCGGCGCCGTACGCGCCGTGATGGGCTCCATCCGAAACGCCTTCGCCCTCGACCCCAACGCCGAGGTCACCCTCGAGGCCAATCCCGGAGACTTGGACGAGTCCAGGCTCGCCGAATGGCTTGAAATCGGCTTCAACCGACTCAGCATCGGCGTCCAGTCCTTCGACGACCGTCTCCTGGCCGGCTTGGGGCGCCGCCACGACGCGGCCCAAGCCGCGGACGCGGTGAAGGCCGCCGGACGGGCTGGCTTCACCAACATCAGCATCGACCTGATGTACGGCCTCCCCGGCCAGGCGCTCGAAGACTGGCGGGCGACGCTATCCAAAGCCCTCGAACTCGGGCCGGCTCACGTGTCCGCCTACTGTCTGACCCTGGAACCCGGCACGCCGATGCAACGGCGCGTGGAACTCGGCCAGCTTGCCGAACCGGACCCCGACCTCGCAGCCGACATGTACGAGCACGCCGAGAGCGCCCTGGGCGCCTCCGGCTACGACCACTACGAGATCTCCAACTGGGCAGTACCGGGACGCGAGAGCCGCCACAACCTCGTCTACTGGCTCAACCGGCCCTACTTGGGCGTGGGGCCCGGCTCGCACTCGTACCTCGCCGGTTGCAGGTTCGCCAACATCAGGTCGCCGGGGGAATACGTCCGCAGGCTCACCCGCTGCGGCCCCGGCCACCGGGCCGTTACCGGCACAGCGCCCGCCGCAGCAATCGCGGGAGTACCCGTCGTGGACAACGTGAACGTCATAGATCGGAAGACGGAAATGGCCGAGACGCTGATGCTTGGTCTGCGCCTGAGCGACGGCGTCTCCAACGACCGCTTCGACGCCGCGACGCGCAGCGTGTACGGCCCTGCGCTGGACGAACTGACGGCGGCGGGGCTGCTGGACGCCTCGAACGGCGCCGTCAAGCTGACGGCGCGGGGCCGCCTCCTCGGGAACGAGGTCTTCAGCCGGTTCCTATAACCCAGAGGGGCCGCCCCGCCGGAAGGCGTCTGTGCTATTCTGGAACCCTGAACCCAAGGGGCGCCGCGCATGTACGTAATAGCCACAGCCGGCCACGTCGACCACGGCAAGTCAACCCTCGTGCAGGCGCTGACCGGCATTGATCCGGACCGCCTCACCGAGGAGAAGGAACGCGGCCTCACCATAGACTTGGGCTTCGCTTGGCTGACCCTGCCCAGCGGCAAGGAGATCGGCATCGTCGACGTCCCAGGCCACGAACGCTTCGTCAGCAACATGCTGGCCGGCGTCAGCGGCGTCGACCTTGCTCTCCTGGTTGTCGCTGCCGACGAGTCGGTCATGCCGCAAACCCGCGAGCACCTGGCCATCCTCGACCTGCTGTCCGTCCGGCGCGGCGTCGTCGCAATCACCAAGCGCGACTTGGTCGACGACGCTTGGCTGGAGCTTGTAACTGCCGACGTGGAGGACACCCTCGCCGGCTCCACGCTGGAAGGCTCCAGGCTGGTTCCCGTGTCGGCGGCCACGGGGGAAGGTCTCGACGAACTGGCCGCCGCCATCGACTCCCAGTTGCAACAGACCGAGAGCCGCAAGGACTTGGGGCGGCCTCGACTCCCCGTAGACCGGTCGTTCAGCATGTCCGGATTCGGCACGGTGGTCACGGGCACCCTGATCGACGGGAGCGTCTCGGTGGGGCAGGACGTGGAGCTTGTGCCGTCGGGCCGTCGGGCGCGCGTCCGAGGCCTGCAATCGCACAAACACAAGCTGAAGAGCGTCCCTCCGGGCCGCCGCGCCGCCGCGAACCTGTCCGGCATCACCCCGGCGGACGTAGCGCGCGGCGACGTGCTAACGACGCCGGGATGGCTGCACCCCACAGACGCAATGGACGTCCGCCTCCGGGTGGTCCCCGATGCACCTCGCGCGGTGCGGCACAACATGTTCGTCACCGTACATACCGGAAGCAGCGAGACCGCCGGCAGACTTCGGCTGCTCGACCAGGACCGACTCGAACCCGGCGCAGACGCTTGGGCGCAGATCAAGACCGGGCAGCCCATCGCCGTCGTCAAAGGGGATTGCTTCGTAATACGCTCCAACCGGACCACGCTCGGCGGAGGCAACGTCGTTGAGCTTCACGCCAAACGCCACCGCCGCCGGTACGCCCCGACCGTGGAACGGCTGGAGACCATGTTGAGCGGCTCCGATAGGGACGTGCTCCTGAAGAGCATCGAGGCATCGGAACCCGCCGAGTTGGAAACCCTGGTCAACCGCGCCAACATGGAGGCCGCCGCCGCCCGCGCCGTGCTGCGCCAAATGGCGGACGAGGGGCTGGTGGTCGCCCTTGGCAGGGGCGCCTTCACCAAAGGAGAGCCGATCTATACCGCCGCCGGTTGGGCCGGCCTAGCGCGTGGGGCGAAGAACTTCCTCGACGACTACCACGCCCGCCTCCCGCTGCGCCGGGGCGCCCCCAGGGAGGAACTCCGCAGCCGCCTGAAGCTCGAACCCCAACTATTCAACCAGGCCATGCCGCGTCTAGCCCAGGACGGCGTCCTGACGGAGCGCGACTCCCTGGTCCACCGCCCCGGCCATACGCCAAGGCCGTCGCCCGCCCAGGCCGCCGCCGCCGCCCGCTACCTGGACCTGCTGGCCGAGACGCCCTACTCCCCGCCGACCGACTCTCCGCCGGAGCTGGAGCTCGTGACTATGCTGGCCGATCAGGGCAGGGTCGTAAGAGTCAGCGAGACGGTGGTATTCACTTCTGAGGCCTACGCCGAGATGGCCGAGCGAATCTCAGCATTCGCCGCTGAGCGCGGCGAGGTCGCAGTGGCCGACGTAAGAGACATGTTCGGCGCCAGCCGCAAGTACGCCATCGCTCTGCTGGACCACCTGGACCAGCAGGGCATTACGCGCCGAGTTGGCGATGCCCGCGTGCTCAGATAGGCGCGGCGCGCAGAGGGCGCAGCCCCCCTTTGCCGGGAGTCTGAAGGGTGTTCCTAAGATACGAAAAGGCGAACTATGCCTCTTGATCTCACCGACACCGCCGCCCAGATAGAGAGCATGTCTCACGCCCTCGCGTCAAGGCGAGGGGAAGCGGATATGCGCGTGAGTAGGGCCGTCGACGCGCTGGCTCAAATCGACGCCGAGAGCTACGAGCGCGAAAGGCGAGGACTCATACGTGAAGGGCCTCCTATCCCCGCCATCCTGGAGTCTCCGCACTGCCGCCGTGCGCCTTCTGAAACCCCGCCGGACTTCACCATAGCAGCCGCCGACGGCTCCCACGTCGACGTCGACCGCCATATGGCCGCCCGGTGTTTCCTGATCAATACCGGTGTTGCCGTCCTGACCTACGGCGCGCAGCCGGACGCCCGGCTGACCAGCCGCCCCAAGCTCTACGCGGACGGCGACGAGCTCGTAATACGCGACCCCCTCACCTACCGCCAGCAGGGCATAGAGGGCGCCGTGCTCGGCGCCAAGCGCACCGTTGAGGAGATGCGCGCGTTGGTGGAAGCGGTGAGACAGACGCCGCCCGAGATCCCGACACTGGCGCTCGTAGACGGCTCGCTCATCATGCTGGGCTTGGTCGGGCCGCTGAACCAAGATTTCGTGCTCAGGGAACTGGTCGAGGAGGGGTTCGTCCGTGCGCTGGAAGAGCTTGAAGAGATGGCCCGCACGCGGCAACTGGCGGTTGCGGGCTACGTCAGTCTGCCGGGCAGCAGCGAGGTAGTGTCTGGAATCAGAGCCGCCGCGTGCTCATACGGCCTGGAGGGAGGCGGTTACCGCTGCAGCTTCTACGGCCCTGGCCGCGACCCGTGCGGCAACTGCGTGGGCGGCGTTCGGGACCGCGACATCTTCGCGCGCACACTGGAGCCGGGGGAGCGGTCCGCTCTGTTCGCCACCGGCTCGGCGGCTGTCGAACACTACTACATGGGCACCGGCGTGACCTTCTTCTACGTCCACGCCGGGGAGGAAGTGGGCCGCGTCGAGACGCCGTCCTGGGTCGCCGGCGACCCAGAATTGCTGGACCTGACCCACGCACTGGTCATAGACCAGTGCAGGCGGGGGCGCGGATACCCTGTCGCGCTGATGGAAGCCCACGAGCAGGCCGCAGTGACCGTCTCAGACCGGCGTTACTTCGGCGAGATGGTCGACGGCGCGCTCCAAAGGGACGGACTGCCGGTATTCACCTCGGAAAAGGCGCGGTCAAAGCGCCTCCGCTGGCTCTAACCGGCGGTTCCCCGGCGCCATGCCGAATCTGAATTTGCGGGGGAGGTGTGCGGAAGCGCCGCCCCGGAGCCCCCCATGTTAAAGTTGCCTCCCCTTAAGAAACTACTGACTGATTGGACGGTTCCCGCGCCTCCGGTTGATTTGGGCTGATGCTGGTTATCTTTTCTTATCTGAACATACTGGTGTTCAGCCGGTCGTTGCGTCGGGGTCGGTTATCAGCGGCGGTATTCGGGCTGCCCTTCCTGCTACCAGGATGGTTGCCGCCATGCTAACCGCCAGCACGAAGACCAGTACCGATATTGCCTGCGGGTTTACCTGGGGAGCTGGGACGCTGAAAGCCGTGTTGTAGCAGACAGCCAGGATCATGCCGGAGGCGACCGCGAGGCCGAAAGCGAGTATCAGTGGGACTGCGAACAGCAACGTGAGGTCCACGGCTAGCAACATACGGGTTGCGCCCAGCGAGCGCAGCATCCTGAACTCCGCCTCGCGTTGGCGGAAGAGCAGCATGACCGCGTAGAGCAGCGCGACAGCCGCCATCCCGGCGGCTGTGATGGCAATCACGAACATGTAGGGATAGATAATCAAGGAGACTTCATCGAGACCGGTCGTAAGGGCAGCCTGGGTTATGGGATACGACTCTTCAGGACGATTCCGAAAACCTTCCATTACCCGGCGCAGAGACCCCGCGGAGCCGTCCGTGGTGACGAGAAGGAGCGTGTGGTGCGGGATGGGGGGCTGGTCTACCATTAGCACAGCTCCCCTCCTCGTGTATGCAATCCAGGAAGCGTCGACTCGACCCCCAACCGGATAGGCGCCTGGGATTGATTCGTCTGTGTAATCTGCCGAACGCGACAGAATTACATACCCAGGCGGGGCTCCAACATCAGGCGCGGCCGCCAAGGTTACCGTATCCACGCCGGGGAGCCCTTGCCCCAAGTAGATGCTCCCCGTGGTGCATGGGGCGTCGAGCTTCACTGAGCCGCGCGCATCGTCGCAGGTCATCGTGTATACCCATCCAAGTTTTTGATCCGAGTCGGCAATGATCCTTCCCACCGCCACGACCCGGCTGACACCATCTATATCAGACATCGCACGGACGATCGGTTCGGACGAATCGAGGTTCGGGAGATGGGCTAGAACATCGAAAGTCCCTATTGGGGATGGGAGGTTCTTTAAGTTCGAGTTCACAAGAAACACAATAAAAAGAACAGCGATCGAAGTGGCGGATACGCCCAGAACGGCTACGGACCCTGAATGCAACATCCTCGATCCTGATATCTGAGCCCGTGTCCGATCGGCGAATACACTGCCCGCAAGAGTGACTGCTAACCGGGTCAATCCCTCAAGGCCCACCACGCTCAAGAGTATCCCGGCGGGGAGCAGCCAGTCCGCCTCGGGGGAGGCGAATACGGCAGCAGGACCCACTATCGCACCGACCGCCATTAGACAAGATAGGCGAGAGACACGTCGTCTTCTCCGGTCTCTCCGCAGCGTCCCGAGGGGATCACTGCTGGCATGGTGGATCATTCGAGCGACACTCAAGAAGCCCACGGCGACGGTGACCAGCGGCAAGGCAATTGCCAGCGCGACAGGAAGGACCAGATCGCTGGCCCAATACGAGGTCCCAGCGAGGCTGAACGATCCCAAAGAGGACATGACAACCGAGTAGGCGATTGAACCAACCAAGGCGCCCGCCAGCATGGGAATCGCCATATCGGCTGCTATTGCCACAGCCAACTGCCGGGGCCGCGCGCCCAGGACCCTCAATAGTCCGTAGCGCCGCGACCTGGCGTTAAGGTGTACAGCCGCTCCGGCTCTGGCCAGCGCCACCGACGGGAGCACGAGTATGATGAGCCCGATGATCACGAACCCCGTTTCAGGCGCCCAACTCCTACCCGCCCGAATCGGATGGAACCTCTGCGCAATTCCCGGTGGAACCGCATCAGTAAACTCTACGACCACCATCTCACGCGGGTGGGCCAGCGCCGCATCGGGAAGCTCTCGTACAGGCCCTTCGCCCAGCCAGCCAGCCAACTCACCCGTCCAATCGTCCCTGAGATGAGCGAGTACCGCCGGGGAGGCCAGAACGGTACCGCTCGGTTCGACCTCTGGAATACCGGGAAGACCGAGCCGCTGTCCCTCCTCTCCCCAGAACACCGTGACGACCAGAGGCCCGTAGCCGGTAGCGGCCACCTCAGACGAACGCAGCGGCCCCTCAACCGGCTGGGTCCTCGGCGGTAGGCCGGGAGGGCCGTCACGTACTGTGGCGGCGTCGTGCCGGGCGAGCACTCCGGACCGGAACCCCATCGCCAGCGAGAGTCCCACACACACGATGAGACCCACGGCTATCAGTGGCATCCAAGCGGAGAGAGACCGCCGCGAGCGGGGCCGGATGAATTGGAAGAACAGCCTCATGCCGCGCGCGTCAACCGGTCGTTGCGTCGGGGTCGGTTATCAGCGGCAGTATGCGGGTTGCCCTTCCTGCTACGAAGGCTGTCCCAGCTATGCCAGTAGCCAGCACGAAGGCTAAGACGAACACAGCCTGCGAGTTTACCTGGGGCGCGGGGACGCCGAACGCCGTGTTGTAGGAAGTGGCTAGAGCCACGCCGGAGGCGACGGCCAGCCCAAAGGCGAGTATCAGTGGTACGGCGAACAGTAGCGCGAGGTCGACGGCCAGTAGCAGCCGGGTCGCGCCCAGAGCGCGCAGCGTCCTGAACTCCACCTGCTGTTGGCGGAAGAGCAGCAGCACCGCGAACAGCAGCGCGCTCGCCGCCATCCCTGCGGCTGTGATGGCCATGAAGAACAGGTGCGGGAAGAAGACCAACGCTTCGTTGGTGACCCCTGCGGTGAGGGCGGCCCGGGTGGTTGGGTACGACTCTTCGGGGCGGACCCGCAGACCTTCTATGACCCGGCGAAGAGAACCCGGGGAACCGTCGGTGGTTACCAGAAGGAGGGTGTGGTGCGGGATGGGGGGTTGTTCCACCATTAGCACAGCATCGTCTCTCGTCTGGGTGATCCATGAGGCGGTGACCTGCCCCCCCACCGTGTAGGTGCCTGGAACCGATTCGTCTATGAAGGAAGGCTCACCTCCGGGCCCAGGTGTATCAGCGGCCAACGTCACAGTATCCACGCCGGAGAGGCCTTGCCCCAAGTAGATGCTCCCCGCGGTGCATGGCGCGTCAAGCTTCACCGAACCACGCGCATCGTCGCAAGTCATCGCATACACTTGTCCCAGTTCTTCGTCTGAGGTGGCAATGATCCGTCCCACCGCTACGACCCGGGTTACACCATCTATATCAGACATCGCGCGCACGATTGGTTCGGGCTCTCTGAGGTTCGGAAGGCGAGCCAGCACGTCGAAGTCGCCGACAGGGGTCGGGCGGTTATCAACGTTTGAGTACACGACAAATACGATTAGGAGAACCGCCACCGACGTGGCGGACACGCCCAGGAGGGCTTCGGCTCCTGACCTTGACATCCTCGATCCTGCCACCTGCGCCTTCGTCCGGTCCACGAGCAGCTTCCCTGACACGGCCACTGCGACGCGGGCCACTCCCTCCAGGCCCACGACCATCAGGAGCATCCCTGCCACAATCAGCCACGGCGACAGCGTAGCATTCGCGTCGGGGGCCGCGATCACGGCGGCGGGACCGGCCAAGATGCCGGCCGCCGCCGCATAGGCTAACAGCGAGACACGCCGACGTCGGTCCCCGCGCAGGATCCCAATAGGATCGCGGCTGGCGCGGAGTACCATGCGGACGACGCTCATCAGCCCGACCAGGACGACGACCAGCGGTAGCGCGATTGCCAACGCCACGGGAAGGATCAGATCACTCCCCCAGTAGGAGTTCCCCGCAATGGTGAACGACCTCAATGACGACATGACTGCCGCGTAAACGACCGAGCCGACCAGAGCGCCCGCCAGTATGGGAATCGCCATGTCGGTCGCGATGACCGCCGCCAGCTGCCGGGGCGGTGTGCCCAGAACCCTCAGCAGACCGTACCGCCGGGACCTGGTGTTGAGATGCATCGCAGCCCCGGCCCTCGCCAGCGCTATGGACGGGAGCGCTAGAACAAGAAGGCCTACGATCACAAAGCTGGTATCAGGCGCATAAGTCCTGCCGACGCGAATCGGCTGGAAACCCGACGCGCTCTCTGGCGGGACCGTGTCAGTGAACTCGACAATCACCATCTCGCGCGGGTGGGCTAGCGCCTCGTCGGGGAGCGCGTGCGCCGGCCTGTCACCCAGCCAAGCTCCTAACTCACCCGTCCAATCGTCCTTCAACTGTGCGAGCACAGCCGGGGAGGCCAGAATGGCGCCGCTCACCTCGACCTTGGGGATACCGGGAAGGTCGAGCCGCTGGCCTGCCTCTCCCCAGAAGACCGTGACTCTAAGAGGTCCGTAGCCGGTGGCAACCGGCCGGGATGACCGCAGGGGGGCTTCTCCGGCTTCCCTGGTCATGGGTGCGAAGCCGCTGCCTCCGTCCCGCAGCGTGGCAGTGTCGTATTGGGCGAGCACGCCGGAACGGAACCCCATCGCCAGCGAAAGGCCGACGCACGAGATGATGCCAACCGCTATTAGTGGAATCCAGACCGAGAGCGAACGCCACGATCTGGGCCGGATGAACCGAAAGAAAAGAGTCATGACGCCGTACCCTCCTCTACCAATCTTCCCTGGTCCAGCCGGAGCACGCGGTCGCACTTGGCCCATACCGAGGGATCATGGGTGACTATCAAAACGCCGACGCCGAACTCTTCGGCGATCCTCTGCACCTCGCCGACCACAAGCTCCGAGTTGCTCTCGTCCAGCGCGCCGGTCGGCTCGTCGCAAAACACGATGCTGGGCTCCATAATCAACGCCCGTGCTATCGACGCGCGCTGCAACTCGCCACCTGAGAGCGTCGACGGGTACTCCTTCGCGAGAGGGCCGAGGCCGAACCGGTCAAGCAACTCACGCGACCGCTCCCGAGCATCGCGCGGCTTGTCTCCCGACACGACGAGCGGAACGGCGACGTTCGCCGCGACCGTAAGGTCGTTCAGGAACGCGGGGAACTGGAAGACGAACCCGCACGTCGCTCGACGGACTAGCGTGATTTCGGGTTCGTGCAGCTTCCAGACGTCGGCGTGGCCGCCCCACGCGACTGTGCCGCCCTGCGGCTGCCGCAGCCCGGCCAGGGCGTAGAGCAAAGTCGACTTCCCAGAGCCGCTCACGCCCACGATGGCCAGAACGTCCCCGTGGTGGAGATCCACGTCGGCACCGTCCAGGACGCTCCGTTCGCCAAAGCTCTGAACCAGCCCTCGTCCCATGAGGGCGAGGCTTGCGGTCTGTGCGTTATTCATCTCCTACTCCCTCCAAGTTCTACTGGCCGTCCTGCTATCGTCATCGTCGCGGAGCGCCTCGTGATCCCACGGTGGGAAGAACCTGTCTTCGAGACCAAGGTCGAAGGCGCAGTCAACCTGGGTATCAAACACCTCGCCCGGGGGGATTGGAACACCCGGGGGCGGCGTTTTCGTCAGATACTCAGGCCCAAAGTCAGCGGCCAGCTCAGAGAACTCATACCCTGTCCTCTCAGTCACGCACTCGCGCACGCTGAGCATCTGGTCCCGTGTGGGGAAGTTCTCCGCGAGGTACGCCATAGTTCTCTCACTGTCCGCTTCGCCTGAGGGATATGTGGGTTCGCGGCCGCCTTGGGAGGAACACGCCGCTAGGAGAAACCAGATCAGCACTGCGCCTATGAGTCCACCACCGCTTCTTATGTTCATGATCATGTATCTCCTTGGGGAATCTGCTCGTTGCCGGCCTGAAGGGCTGACACGACGTCACGGCCGCTAGCTGGAACACCAGTCCCTTACGGAGTTCTCATGATCTGCCCACTGGGTGACGTAGCCATGCGGACCCAGCCCATACCCGCCCCCTGAGTACGCGTCGGTGCGCATCCACCATCCAGCCCCGTGGGTGTGGTCGTAGTGCTCGTCGCAGCGGGAGTCTGCCGAGACCGCCTCCGGTCCGATAGGACCCGATCCGAATGGGATCAATCCGGCAGCGCCCGACGCGAGAGCAATGACCAACAGCAGCACGAGGATCTGGCGTCCCGCGGCGAACTTCAGCAGCGTGGTCATGACCGTCTCTCCTTTCGTTGGGTTCCTGTCGCTCCCTTACCCTGCCGATTGTAGGCGGGCCGTGTTACTTTCGTGTCACCGTCAAGGGCCTCGGTGTTACTTTCGTGTCACCATTCCCGGGGTCGCGGAGCTCCCGCCGCCCCCGGCAGTTCCTCTACGAGTCGATAGCAGCGAGTGCTATAGTCCAGGCGCCGGCGTGAGACTCCGTACAGCCGCTGAGAACCACACGTCGCCCGTAGCCGGGACTGGCCAATGAAGGAAGCCGACAGGCTCAGACGGGAGAACCGGACGCTGCGCGCTCGTCTGTCCAGGCTGAGCGAGGGTCAGCCTGGCGTCACCCAAAGCCTCGATCTCGATACCGTCCTGCAAGAGGTCGTGGACGGCGCCCGGTATGGCGCAGTCGGGGTATTCGACGACGAACTCCAGTTAAAAGCGTACCAATGCATCGTCTTCCCCGCCAAAATGAGGAAACCGCCATCCGTGGATGTCGGGAGGCCCCAGCCCTATGTCGAAGTCCGGTCGACGCTTCGTTCTGGTCTTCAGCGCGCGCAACCAGAAAGTCTGCTCAGCGTGCCACGTGTCCAGCATGGTCCATCCGGCAGGAGATTCGTATCGGTTCTGCTCCGCAGTCAGTAGTCCGCCCAAGCTCAGGTGAACGCCGTCCCACTCTTCCGAGGCAGCCCCCCAATTTGGTACCAGACGGTCGTCCTCAGTGTCTCTTGCGGGATACCTAACGCATAGGTCATGCCAGTCGGACGGGCCGTGAATCTCGAACACCCGAACGTCCTCGAGGAAGCGGATAGACCACCACGCCAGCGGGAACTCGCATAGGTAGTCGCCCACCCGGTCTTCGTAGGCCAGAAGTTTGGACGTAAGGTAAGGGCCGTACAGGGTCGATGTGATCTGGTTGCCGTAGGGCTTCTGTGCGTAAAGCTCCCAGTCCCTCGGTGGGTTTTTCGGTTGACGCCACGCCAAAGTATCCGGCGGTATGCCATAGATGAACTTGTCCAGAGTCCCGTGTACGGAGAGCCAGGCCTGCGCGCGGGGGTCTACGTCATCGAACCACCACGCGGTATCGGGGTGCTCAATCAACGCGCGCGCCTGGGCCACCTTCTCCCTTGCGAGAGTCAGCACCCCAGGCGCGACCAGGTCATAGTCCGAGCGGTACTTGAACACGGATTCGACGCACGCTGCGGCCATCTGCAGACCGGTCTTCGGATCTGCTACGTCTTCTGGCGTGAGGCCAGTTTCGTCGATCGCGACCACAAATGCACAACCGACGATGGAGTTCAGAAGATTGTCAACTCGTGTGTCAGTATCGACCATCAGACCCAGCTCCTTTCTATGAGCCTCTGCAATTCACATCCCCTCGCCGACCGACAAGCCTCGAAGCATAGGTGATGCCGTCGACGATCATGTTCGCGTCTCAGGCGGCGGCCATCGGCAACGCCCTCAGACATAGGGATGCGGAGACTGAAAGGCGGCGCGCATAGAGGACGAGTGGACCTTACGGCCTGTGGTGGCTTCCTCAGCCCGTGAACCGCTCCTACTACCGGATCGACCCCGGCAACGGGAGCAGGTTCACCCTGGACCCAAACTGTGGAGCTACGGCGCCGGTGGGTTGACCTCGACCGACATACCAGGCGAAACAGCAAAGGAAAATGTACTTTCCGGTATCGACACGTCGAACTCGATATCCTCCACTTCGATAACTGAGAACCCTTCGCCTTGACTGCGGGCTTCGATCCGCAGAAGGGCGCCGCGCTCAGCATCTATGAGCAACTCATACTCGTCCGCGCCCTCCCACCAGTACCAACCGTTGTTGTCTTCCTGGTCGGGTTCCGCCTGAACACGTATCGACTCTCGGCCTGCATACATCATTCGGCCAACCGGCTCCATCCGTAGGCCGGAAATAAGCCAGGATGGCTCTAGAGGAATCTGAGAAAGGATCGCGTAATCCGCGTCCCAATAGTAAGAGGGACTCACTGGCCTGCTGAGGACCTTGACCTCGACTCCGCCTGGAATCTGTTCCTTCGGGGAGTTTGTCACTGCCACACCAGACGAGTAGCCTTGCCACCAAATGTCCCCGTTGAGTAGAAGAACGATGGGGCCGTGGGAAGGGCCGCAAGTTTCTATCTCCTGCCGAAAGCGGGATGGATTGTCGACCCACAGTCGCGACCTGATCTCCTCCGTCTTGGATTGCGAGGGCCTGCCGGTCCCTTCTCTATGCCTGTACCACTCTCGGATGGATGCTCGCAACGTGGAGAAGCTATACCGTGCTCCATACAACAAGCGGACAACATCGGTGATGCCTTTGTGTCGAGCGTTAGGCTGTAAGGCGGCTCCTTCGAACTTGACGTGACGTAGCTCGTCACCGAGGAACGCCCTGCCCCTGTAAAGGGACACGTTGCTTATCAGTATGCCTCGCTCCTTATCTACTGTCAGCTTGTACTCCTCTGCCATTCTGCCCAGAGGATTCCTATCAACCTCGATGGTATGCCGTCTGGGCTCGGCCTGCAGTTCTATGGCTTCGCGGTCTCCGGCCATAACCTCTTTGATGGAGCTAATTTTGACGTGAGGTATCAGGGTTTGAGGCCGGATCATGGGTCCATAGGGAAACCCTCCAACTGTAGTTGACCCGTCCCGCAGATCAACCAAGTCTACTCTATGCTGCCCTCGGGGAGACGTCCGGACGCGAACGAGAAAGTTCTCGTGAACAGCGCAAGGGGCCAAGGGCTCATTGGTCTGACGGACAGGTGGAGTTATGGCGGCCACGCTGCCCGGCTCTTGAGTCGCTAGCCACGCCTGCTGTGCCTCGGCCAATTCCTTTGGCCTGTACCAAGAATGCCCTGTCGCGTCCAGACCTGAGAAGCGTGTTGGGGCCGTGTACAGTAAACCCAGAATCTGGGTCTGGAGCTCTGGTGAGACCATCATGTCAACAGCGCAACCTCTCGTTGTTCCCCGTAATGACCGCCCCCCACTCCCCCCCGCTGAACCCAACGACGTGGAAGCCTATTATCAAGTATGTTGATTGTTCGAAGGGGTTCAGAGCACATCCAGTTCCAGGGTTCACCGAAACTGGGTCTCTATTCATCCCTGCCGATTGTAGGCGGGCCGTGTTACTTTGGTGTCACCGTCAAGGGCCTCGGTGTTACTTTCGTGTCACCATTCCCGGTGTCGCGGAGCTCCCACCGCCCCCCGGCAGTTCCTCTACGAGTCGATAGCAGCGAGTGCTATAATCCAGGCGTCGGCGTGAGACTCCGTACAGCCGCTAGAACCACATGTCGTAGCCGGGACTGGCCAATGAAGGAAGCCGACAGGCTCAGACGGGAGAACCGTACGCTGCGCGCTCGTCTGTCCAGGCTGAGCGAGGTCAGCCTCCGCGTCACGGAAAGCCTCGACCTCGATACCGTCCTGCAAGAGGTTGTGGACGGCGCCCGCTCGCTGACCGACGCCCGGTATGGCGCAGTCGGGGTGTTCGACGACTCAGGGCGCATACGGGACTTCATCACCTCCGGCATCACTCCTGAAGAGCGCCAACTGCTGGGGGGCCTGCCCAAGGGGTTGGGAATCCTCGGGTACCTGAACGAGGTCCGGGAGCCGCTGCGGCTCACCGACCTCACTCAGCACCCCGAGTCGGTTGGCTTCCCTGAGCGTCACCCGCCCATGAAGACATTCCTCGGCGCGCCGATCCGTCATCTCGGCGAGTCTGTGGGCAACATCTACTTGACCGAGAAGGAAGGCGGACGGGAGTTCACGCTTGAGGACGAGGAGACCCTCGTCATGTTCGCGTCTCAGGCGGCGGCGGCCATCGGCAACGCCCTCAGGCATAGGGATGCGGAGACTGAGAGGCGGCGCTTGGAGACTCTCGTCACGACGTCGCCGGTAGGCGTCCTGGTGCTTGATGCCGAGACAAGAACCATCGAGTTCGTCAATCAGGAGGCGGAGCGCATCATCGGCGTCCCAACCATGCCCGGCAGCAAGATGGAGCAGTTCCAGAAGATGGCGATCTACCGGCGGACGGACGGGCGCGAGTACTCCATCGACGAGCGGCCGCTGACCCGTGCCCTGGAGCATGGCGAGGTGGTGCGCGCAGAGGAGATACTGCTCGACCACCCGGACGGCGGGACGACCATGGTCCTAGTCAACGCCACGCCGATCCACTCCAAAGACGGCGAGATCACGTCCGCCGTCGCCGTTATCCAGGACATGACGCCCTTGGAGGAGGCCGAACGGCTGCGGAACGAGTTTCTCGCCATGGTGAGCCATGAGCTGAGAACGCCCCTGACCACGATCAAGGGATCCACGTCCATCGTCTTGAGCGGCAGCTCCCGTCCCCCCGGCATCTCCGCGCTCCTTCAGTACTTCCGGATGATAGACGAGCAGGCCGATAACCTGAATGATCTCGTCAACAACCTCCTCGACATGACGCAAATAGAAGCCGGGGCGTTGTCGGTAAGCCTCGAACCCACGGCCGTGGCGACTCTGGTTGACGAAGCGAAGGCCGCGTTCGCCCGCCAAGGGGCACAGAATCCCGTCGAGGTTGACCTCCCGCCGGACCTGCCTAGAATCGAGGCGGATAAGCAGCGTATCGCTCAGGTGCTGAACAATCTGCTGTCCAATGCGTCCAAGTACTCTGCGGAGACCTCGACGATCAGGGTAACTGCATCACGAGACGAGCCCTACGTGACCATCTCCGTAACGGACGAGGGCAGGGGAATATCCGCCGAACAATTTACCGGCCTGTTCAGGAAGTTTTCTCGGATGGGTGCGCGGGAGGTCGCAGGCGAGGGTCTGGGGCTTGCGATCTGCAAGGGGATAGTCGAGGCGCATGGAGGCCGCATCAGGGCCGAGAGTGACGGTGAGGGACGAGGCGCGCGCATCACCCTTACGATTCCTGAAGCCGTTGCCGCTCAGGAGACCGCCGGCGACGCCGGGTACGCTAGGTCGGGTGATGGAAGGCGGATTCTCGCGGTGGACGACGAATCTCAAGTTCTGCGGCTCCTCCGAAACATACTCTCCGGCCACGGATACAGGCCGTTAGGGGCCGGCAACCCGGATGAGATGATGCACCTGTTGCAGATGGAGCAGCCTCACCTTGTCCTGTTGGATCTGATGATGCCCGGGACCAGCGGCTTCGAGTTGATGAGCCGCATCCGCAAGGTGTCCCACGTGCCGATCATCTTCCTGTCCGCGAACGATCAGGAGGAGAACATAGCAAAGGCTCTCGACATGGGAGCCGACGACTACATGATCAAGCCCTTCTCTGCGACTGAATTGTTGGCGAGGGTCGGAGCGTCCCTGCGGAAGTGGGAACGGGCCAGCGCGGCCCCGACGAATCAGTCCTACCGCCTGGGCGACCTGACCATCGACTATGCAGAACGGAGCGTGACCGTATCCGGCCGGCCGGCGCCGTTGACCTCGACCGAGTATAAGCTCCTCTTTGAGCTTTCCGTCAACGCCGGGCGTGTATTGACCCAAGGCCAGTTGTTGCAGCGGGTCTGGGGGACGGAGTATTCAGGCCAGGGACATTTGGTGCGTGCTTTCGTGACGAAACTGCGTCACAAGTTGGACGACGACGCGAGCAACCCCAAGTATATCTTTACCGAGATAAATGTCGGCTACCGCATGCCAAAGCCATAGACCGCCGCGGCCCATCTCACCGGGGCTATTCAAGCAGACGGTTGATCATCCATCTCCTAACCCGGCTTCCAACGAAGCGACTCTGCCCCGCCCATTTTGTTTAGACTAGGTGTAGAACAACACCCACCGGAGTGACGAGTAGAGGTACCTATGCCGCGCATCTTCGACAACCTTGAGTCCGGCTCCGGCCTCCTGCCTGCCCTGCAGGAGACCCTGGCGCTCTCTTCACGTGCGGACTTCTGCGTCGGCTACTTCAACCTGCGCGGCTGGGGCGGTCTTGCGCCTTACGTGGACGACTGGGACCAGGGCGGCGGCCCTTGCCGCGTCCTCATCGGGATGCAGCGTCTTCCCCACGAGGAACTCAGAGACGCCTTGACCCTGCTCAACACACACTCCGGCATTGACAACCGGACGGCGCACCGTCTCAGAGTCCAGCTGGCCGAGCAGCTGCGCCAACAGCTCACCATCGGAGCGCCCACCAACTCGGACGAGCAGACCCTGCGCCAACTTGCATCCCAGCTTCGGGCCAAGAAGGTCGTCGTCAAGCTCTTCCTGCGCCACCCGCTGCACGCCAAGCTCTACCTGCTGTTCCGCGGCGACCCCGTCAACCCCATCGTGGGCTACCTGGGCAGCAGCAACCTGACCTTCGCCGGCCTCGCCGGGCAGGGCGAGTTGAACGTGGACGTGCTCGACCACGACGCCGCCCTCAAGCTCCAGAAGTGGTTCGAGGACAGGTGGCGCGACCGGTTCTGCGTGGACATTACGGACGAGCTGCTTCGGATAATCGAAGAGAGTTGGGCGCGGGAGGCCCTGATACCGCCCTACCACGTATATCTCAAGATGGCCTACCACCTCTCACACGAAGCCCGGGCCGGCCTCGCCGAGTTCAGGATTCCAAAGGTCTTCGGAGACCGCCTGTTCGACTTCCAGGCCGCAGCAGTCAAGATTGCGGCCCACCATCTGAACAAACGCAACGGCGTGCTCATCGGCGACGTGGTGGGCCTGGGCAAGACCCTCATGGCCACCGCCGTCGCCCGGATCTTCGAGGACGACTACGGCCTTGAGACGCTGGTCCTGTGCCCCAAGAACCTCGTTCCCATGTGGGAAGACTACGTCCACGAGTACCAGCTACGGGCCAGGGTGCTGTCGCTCAGCAAAGTGCTTTCAGAACTGCCCAATCTGCGCCGCTACCGGCTGGTCGTCATCGATGAGAGCCACAACCTCCGAAACCGCGAGGGCAAGCGGTACCGCGCTATTCAGGAGTACGTCCGCGCCAACGAGAGCAGGTGCATCCTCCTATCGGCGACGCCCTACAACAAGACCTACTTGGACCTGTCCAGCCAACTGCGCGTCTTCGTGGAGGACGACCAGGACCTTGGCATCCGACCCGAAAGACTGTTGCGCGAACTTGGAGATATCGAGTTCAGCAGTCGTCATCAGGCGTCTCCGCGCACGCTCGCAGCCTTCGACCTCAGCGAGCACGCCGACGACTGGCGCGACCTGATGCGGCTCTACCTCGTGCGCCGCACCCGCGGCTTCATCCAGGACAACTACGCCGAGACCGACCAGGAAACCGGGCGCAAGTTCCTCACCTACGAGGACGGGACCCAATCCTTCTTCCCGACCCGCGCGCCCAAGACCGTGAAGTTCGCCATCGACGAGTCCGACCCCGACGACCAGTACGCCAAGCTCTACTCGGAGAAGGTGGTCGATACCGTAAACGCGCTGCATCTGCCGCGTTACGGCCTCGGCAACTACGTCTCCAACAAACCCGGGACGCCGCCGACTGCTGCGGAGAAGCATCAGATAGACGACCTCTCTCGCGCTGGAAAGCGGCTGATGGGCTTCTGCCGCACGAACCTGTTCAAGCGCCTTGAGAGCAGCGGCATGGCCTTCCTGCAATCCGTCGAACGTCACGTCCTCCGCAACTACGTCTTCCTCCACGCCATCCGCAACGACTTGCCCCTGCCCCTCGGCACGCAGGACGCCGAGATGCTGGACTCTCGTTTCACCGACGAGGACGCGGACGAGGCGAGGGGAGCGCTCTCCGATCCTGACGACGAACAGGGACCGGAAGACGAGGGAATCACCTCAGGGGACCGCCCAAACCGGACGGCGGCGGGCTTCGAAGAACGCGCCGCCGAGATATACTCAGAGTACGAGGATCGCTACAAGAGGCGCTTCAAGTGGCTCCGCCCCGACCTCTTCCGCGGTTCCCTGGAGAGCGAGCTCCAGTCCGACACAAACGCCCTCTTGGGCCTGCTCCAGACCTACGGGGCTTGGGACCCTGCCCACGACGCCAAGCTCGACGCCCTCCACACGCTCCTTACGGAGACGTTCGCGGACGGGAAGGCGCTGGTCTTCTCCCAGTTCGCCGACACCGTTCTATACCTGGAAGAGCAGCTCAAGGCCAGGGGCGTGAAGGACATGGCCGGCGTTACCGGAAGCTCCGACGACCCCACCCGGCTTGCATGGCGATTCAGCCCCAACAGCAACCGGCGACCGGGCCTAGCGGCGCCGGAACAGGAGCTCCGCGTCCTCGTCGCCACCGACGTGCTCAGCGAGGGCCAGAACCTCCAGGACTGCCACGTAGTCGTGAACTACGACCTGCCCTGGGCCATCATCCGCCTCATCCAGCGGGCGGGCCGGGTGGACCGCATCGGGCAGAAGGCGGAAGAGATACTTTGCCATTCCTTTCTGCCCGCCGACGGCGTGGAGCGCATCATCAACCTTCGCAACCGTGTGCAAACGCGGCTTCAGGAGAACGCCGAGGTCGTCGGCGCGGACGAGGCGTTCTTCGAGGACGAGGACGACGACCAGACCATCTTGAACCTCTACCACGAGCGGGCGGGTATCCTGGACGGAGACCCCGACGGCGAGGTTGACCTGGCATCCCACGCCTACCAGATATGGAAGAACGCCATCAGCGCGGACCCGAAGCTGGAGAAGGCCGTCGCCGACCTGCCCGACGTCGTGTTCTCGTCGCGTAAGCACGCTCCCATCGCCCAGCGGCCCGAGGGCGTCCTCGTCTTCATGCGCACCGCCGACGGCAACGACGCCCTCGCCTACGTCGACCGCGAGGGCCGTAGCATCACAGAGTCGCAGCTCGAAATTCTCTCCGCCGCCGAGTGCAAGCCCGACACCCCGGCGCAGCCGCACCACGAAAATCATCACCCGCTCGTCGCCGAGGGCGTCCGCCACGTCGTCCGGGAGGAGAAGCGGGTTGGCGGGCAGCTCGGGCGGCCCTCCGGCGCAAGGTTTCGTACCTACACCCGCCTCAAGAAGTACGCGGACGATATCAGAGGCCAGCTGTTTGACGTAGACGCGCTCCACAAGGCCATCAACGACGTATACCGCTACCCTCTGCGCCAGTCGGCGGTCGATACACTGAATCGCCAACTCAGCAGCGGCGTGGATGACACCCAACTGGCCCATATAGTCATGTCACTGCGTGAGGAGGACCGGCTGTGCCTGACGGATGACGGCGCAGCCGAGGCCCACGAGCCGCAGATCATCTGCTCCTTGGGGCTATTCGAGCACAATCCGTAGCTGAAGCAATCTCCGCGCTCATATATACGCTTGCAGTAAGGAGGAAGAGCAGACCATGATAGTCAAAATTACGTCGAAGCGGCAGGTCACCTTCCCGGCGCGCGTGCTGGACGAGTTGGGCGTGGGCCCCGGCGGCCAACTGGTGTTGGAGAAGGGAGACGAGGGCTATATCCTCAAGCCCAGACGGATTGACTTGTCCAAACTCGGAATGCTCCATGACCTGATCGATCCCAACGTCGAGCCTTTCGATATCCGAAAGTTCCGGGACCTCAGGGAGCGAGGCCATGGCCCAGCGATACGGTATTGATACCTCGGTGCTTGTCCGTCTGGTCACCGGGCTTCCCCAAGGCGGCTTCGAGCGTTGCGTGAGCGGACTCCGCGTCCTGGTCGAGGAACAGTCATGCGAGACATTCGCCTCTAACCAGGTCATCGGGGAGGCATACGCCGCCGTGCGGCATCACTATGGGGTGTCGAGTGTCGACGCCTGCGCTGCGCTGCTCGGCGTGCTGACCAGCGGCCTGGTGTCCCCGCTGAACGGACGGGCCGCCCTCGATGCCCTCGCCGCCCCCGGCCTGTTCGACCGCCTCATCGCCGATGGGTACTCCCGCGCCGGCTTGGAGGTCCTGACGTTGGACCGACGGATGGCCTCGCTCTCCGGCGCGCGGCTTCTCCTAATGCAGGAAGGCGCCTGATGCCGGTTGCCATTGAAGAGCTAAGGCCCCACCTCCACGCCTTCGACTTCGAGGCCCTCCTCGTGGAACTCGGCTGGAATTACCACAGGGTTGACCCCCCGGTCGTCCACGTGAACGACCGCCGCTACTCCCTGAAGCCCGTCGCGGAGAAGGAGGATGTCGTCGTCTACGAGTGCGACTCCAGCGTCGAGAACAACATCCCGGAATACCCGGTTCGGCGCAAGATAGAGAGCCAGGTCGCCAAGAGCGCCTACGAACACATCATCGTCTTCACCGACCCCGGCCGCAAGACGCAGATATGGCAGTGGGTCAAGCGGGAGAGCGGCAAGCCCGCCGCCTACCGGGAGTTCACCTTCGCTGCTGGCCAGAGCGGGGACCACTTGCTTCAGCGTCTACAGGGCCTGGCCTTTGCAATTGAAGAGGAAGGGAGCCTGAGTGTTCCCGTCGTCACGTCCCGCGTCAGCAAGGCATTCGACGTTGACAGGGTGACTAAGCGTTTCTACGAGCACTTCAGGGCGGAGTTGACCGCCTTCGGAGACTTCATCAAGGGCATCTCCGCCCAGGGAGACCGCTGCTGGTACGCATCCCTCATGCTCAACCGCATGATGTTCGTCTACTTCATCCAGAAGCAGGGCTTCCTGGACGGCGACCTTGACTACCTCCGCAACCGCTTGCGCATCGTCCAGAAACAGGCAGGCCCCGGCCAGTTCCAGCAGTTCTACCGCATCTTCCTGCTCCGCCTCTTCCACGAGGGGCTGGGACAGCCCCAAGCCGAGCGCGAGCCCGACCTCGCAGACCATCTCGGCGAAGTCCCATTCCTCAACGGCGGTCTCTTCGACGTCCACGACCTGGAGCGCGACAACCCGGGCATCGGCATCCCCGACGAAGCCTTCGAGCGAGTCTTCGACTTCTTCGACGCCTACCACTGGCACCTCGACGAGCGTCCGCACCGCGAGGACAACGAGATCAACCCCGACGTGCTCGGCTACATCTTCGAGAAGTACGTCAACCAAAAGCAGATGGGCGCCTACTACACCAAGGAGGACATCACAGGCTACATCGGACGCAACACCGTCATCCCCTTCCTGTTCGACGCCGCCAAGAAGGAATGCCGGGTGGCCTTCGCGCCCGACGGCGGCGTGTGGCGTCTGCTCCAAGACGACCCCGACCGCTACGTCTACCCCGCCGTCGGCCACGGCATCGCCTGGAACGCTCGGCAGGCTGAGGACCCGAAACCCCTGGACGCGTCCTTCGATCTGCCCGACGACGTCGCCGCCGGAGTCGGCGACGTGTCCAAGCGCGGCGGCTGGAACAGCCCGGCCCCCGACGACTACGCCCTGCCCACCGAGACTTGGCGCGAGGTGGCGGCCCGCCGCCAGCGTTACGCCGAGGTGCGCGCCAAGCTGGCGTCGGGCGAAGTGCAGGAGGTCAACGACCTCATCACCCTGAACCTGGACGTGGAGCAGTTCGCCAAGGACGTCATCGCCCAGAGCGAGGGGCCGGAGCTCCTGCGCGCCTTCTGGCACGCCATGCGGGGCGTGTCGGTGCTCGACCCCACGTGCGGCTCCGGGGCGTTCCTCTTCGCAGCCCTCAACATCCTCGAACCCCTCTACACCGCCTGCCTGGAGGGGATGCGCGGCTTCTTGGATGATGCCAAAAGGTCCGAGCGTAAGCGCAGCCCGAAGCATCTTGAGGACTTCCGCAAGGTACTGGACGAGGCGGATGAGCACCCCAGCGAGCGGTACTTCATCCTCAAGTCCATCGTCCTCAACAACCTCTACGGCGTGGACATCATGGAAGAGGCGGTGGAGATCTGCAAGCTGCGCCTCTTCCTCAAGCTCGTCGCACAACTGAAGAGCTACGACCAGATAGAGCCGCTGCCGGACATCGACTTCAACATCCGCGCGGGCAACACCCTCGTCGGCTTCACGTCCTTGGACGCCGTGCGCCAAGCCATGACCATCATGCCCGACGGACAGCACCGGCAGGTGTTCCCGGAGGAGCAGGCTGCACTCGACCGTATTGTGGAGGATGCCCGCGGCGTGGACTGGATGGCCCACGAGTTCAGGCGGCAACAGACTATGCTCGGAGGGGAGGTAACTGCCGCCGACAAGCAGGCACTCCGAGACCGCCTCCACACCTTGGCCGACCGGTTGGATCGCCTCTTGGCCGGCGAGTACGGCGTGGACCCGAACAAATCGGACGCTTACGTGGCTTGGCAGACCAGCCACCAGCCCTTCCACTGGTTCGCCGAATTCTACGGCATCATGCGCAAAGGCGGCTTCGACGTCATCATCGGCAACCCGCCCTACGTGTCGAGGCGAAAGGTACTCCAGTCGTATACGACGAAGGGGTTCCTAACAGCGGGAAGTCCAGACATATACGCCACGGTCGTAGAAAGAAGCGTCAACGTATGTCGAACCAACGGACGCACCAGCATGATCGTGCCGCTGAGCATCACCTTCAGTTCAGGGTTTGCCAGTCTGCGCGCCCACCTGTATCAAGAATGCAGTTCCGTATGGTTTTCGTCGTTTGGGCGCATTCCCTCAGCCCTGTTCAGTTTCGATACTCGGGTTCGCAATACAATCTACTTGGGCCACAAGTCATCCGGGGCGTCGAAGCGCTGCTTCACTACGCGGCTGCACAGGTGGTTTCACTCTCAGCGTCCAACTCTATTTGATAGCTTGTCGTACTCCCCCTTCTCTCCGGCAGCGTTCGAAGGGCTCATTCCCAAGATTGGCAGAACCCAGCTGATTCGAGGCTTCGAATCCCTGCTGGGGAATGGGGATTACCGACTCCAGAACGAGTTCTCTACTGGCCGTGCAGGCCATGCTCTTCATTTCAAGCAGACAGCTTACAATTGGTTGACGTTCTGTGTAAGAAAGCCTCCGGTGACCGGGGTTGATGGCACAACTTTAGCGCAAACCCAATATGGTTCCGCTCGATTCCGCGAGGAACACGACAGAGACCTCTCCATCCTATTGGCGAACGGGTTGTTGATGTACATGTGGTGGGTCGCAATCGGCGACGATTTCCATGTAACCCACAAGAGCTTTGCCAGCGCACCTATAGGGCCAGGGCAGTTGACCAAACAGCAGCGGAAACATCTCTTGGCCTTGTTGCCAGAGTTAGAGAGCGCCATGACTGAGAACCTGGTGTTCAAGCTGAACGCTGGCAAGAACATCGGGAACTACAACCTGGCTAGGTGTCGGCACATCACGGACAAGGCTGACAAGATATGGTTGGAGGCTCTGGGGCTCAGCGATATCTGGCAGGAGATAGAGCTGGAGTATTCGCTGGTGGTGAGGACTTCGTTCGAGGGCACCGAGGATGACTAGCAGGGCAGTCAAACTGGACTTCATCATCAACTATGACATCAAATACCGCGTGGGCTTGAGATCTAAATGAAGAGCTGTCTTCTTACCCTATTCGTTACTGAATAGTGACGGATCCTGTACGTCCATCATATACCATCCTGAAATTTCGCAGGAAGTCTCTGCCGATGAGAGCGGAATGAGGTTGTCCGCCCGCGGCCGGATGGACGCCGGCAAATCGACCCGAAATCCAGACGCCAAGGCTGGGTATATTGAGTTGGGCGAGGTGCATATTCACTTCGCCAGCCCCAAGAACTCCAGCAACGCCCTGCCGGTCCACAACCGGCAGGCCTAACTGCATGGCTAGGGACGAGTCAATGCAACTTAGCGCCGCGCCAGTGTCCACTAGCGCATGGAGCATGTCTGAGGGCAGGTTGGGGATATCCCTTTTCCCCAACTCGAAGTCATCGTCGAATCCAATCCGAACCGAGACCGTCGGGCCGAGGTGTTCCAGCGTGTCAGGGCGGCCCTCGAACCCGCAATCTGCCCTAGCCGCGTACAGGCCTGTACAGCGCGGAAGACGGCAGGGTCAGCGGGGGGGCGCCCACGCGCCTGATAAGGTATGGGCCGCGTCCGAAGCGCTCCATCGCCGTGTGCGCGGCATCCTGAAAGGTTTCGTAGGCTCCCACAAGCTGCTCGTCATGCACCACCACCCACTTGCCGAAGTAGTCCGTCTCCAAGTAGCTCCTCATGCGGTCGTAGGCGGCTATCTCCTTGCTAAGACCCATGACGACTCCCCCTTGCCTTGGTGACTGAGAGTGTAGCATACACCCCTTGGCCTGACTCGATAGATGGCGAAGAACGCCGCGCCTATTCAAATGCCGGTGAGCTTCCAAGGGACCTTCTGCGCCTCGAGGACTCCCCGTCGCAGCCGAGCCCTGAGGGCGTGGAGTCCTGCCTAGAAGGCGAACGGGCGTCATGGGACCGCCGCCGCTGCTTCGACCGCCGATGAGCTCCCGACGCCTTACTCCGTGAAGCCTTGATGGAGCCGGGACCGCATTTCGAGACATCGGGAGAACGGATGCGAACATAAGGTCGCGCAACCCCTTGACGCGGCGCGAACGCCTGTGCTAGATTTCTCGGCATGGACCAGAACCGCGCCCGAACAGGCGCTCCCGCGGCCTCCGCCATATCGCTTGCTCTTGGCGCTGCCCCCCTGATGGCGCCGAGCGGAGAGGACGCCCGCTTCCACGCCATCGGCGACCCCGAAGCGCTGGACGCCCAACATACCGCCCTCTTCTGCTCCAACCGCTGCCCCGGCGACCTCATCCTCAAGACCTACGACCTCGCCAGAGCCATGCGCGACGCCGGAGTCCCCGTCATAGGCGGATTCCAAACGCCGATGGAGAAGGAGTGCCTGCGCCTGCTGCTCCGAGGCGGCCAGCCCGTGGTCGTCTGCCCGGCGCGCAGCGTCGAGAAGATGCGAATCCCCCGCGACTGGCGCGACCCTCTGAACGCCGGTAGGATGCTGGTACTGTCGCCCTTCCCCGAATCCCGACGCCGCCCGACGACGGAGCTCGCAGCCCGGCGCAACGAGATGGTCGCAGCCCTCGCCAGCCGAGTCTTCATAACCCACGCCGCGCCCAGCGGCAGGACCGAGGCCCTAGCCCGCAAGCTCGCCGCTTCCGGCAAGCCGCTCCTGACGCTGGCCAGCCCCGCGAACGCGAACCTCGCGGGCATGGGGGCAGAGGTCATAGAGGCGGAGCGGATCATCAAGATGAACACGCCTCGCCCCTCAAGAAGCGTAGGCGCGACGGCGTAGCAGCATGTCAATCCCCGCATGTGCAGGGGAACCGTGGACGTGGCGGGCCAGAGCGTGTGGGTGTGGGGTCTATCCCCGCGTGTGCGGGGGAACCGCCTTCATCTTCCTGATGATATGGGCGATGCTCGGTCTATCCCCGCGTGTGCGGGGGAACCGGCCTCCATCTCGACCTCGCTCCGCACCTTCTGGGTCTATCCCCGCGTGTGCGGGGGAACCCTTGAGAGGGGAATCTCGCCCTCTGCATCGCGCGGTCTATCCCCGCGTGTGCGGGGGAACCGACTCCCCCGGGGCTTACCCCCCGCACCCCCTAGGTCTATCCCCGCGTGTGCGGGGGAACCGGCAAACCCCTCGAACCTCCGAGCCGTGCTGACGGTCTATCCCCGCGTGTGCGGGGGAACCTATCACCCGCCGCGCCTCGTGCTCGCCGATCCAGGTCTATCCCCGCGTGTGCGGGGGAACCTTCATGCCGGAGTCAAGCACCTGGGCGGCAATCGGTCTATCCCCGCGTGTGCGGGGGAACCAGTGGGGAATAGGCCCGGCGGTGTTCGGTGTGGGGTCTATCCCCGCGTGTGCGGGGGAACCTCGGGGGACGCGGCGGGGACGGCTGGGGCCTTCGGTCTATCCCCGCGTGTGCGGGGGAACCCGTTACGGGGGCGCTGGTGGGCGCTGAAGGGGAGGTCTATCCCCGCGTGTGCGGGGGAACCCGAGACCGGGGAACGACGCCCTCGTAGAAACAGGGTCTATCCCCGCGTGTGCGGGGGAACCAGAGCGCGGCGTTCGATAGATCGACGTGGGGCGGGTCTATCCCCGCGTGTGCGGGGGAACCTACTGCCTAATCAACCCCCAGTCCTCCCGCGCCGGTCTATCCCCGTGTGTGCGGGGGAACCCGTACTGAGGTCTTGGCGCACCACCAGGAGACGGGTCTATCCCCGCGTGTGCGGGGGAACCGATTCTGAAGTCCATTCCCGTCACCCCACTCACGGTCTATCCCCGCGTGTGCGGGGGAACCGGCCTACCTGCACTCCTCCAGGACCACCCTTGAGGTCTATCCCCGCGTGTGCGGGGGAACCAGCGCCTTACGCTCCAGACACACCAACGCCACCGGTCTATCCCCGCGTGTGCGGGGGAACCGCGCGGGGTCGAGAGGCTGGCGCAACCGTGCGAGGTCTATCCCCGCGTGTGCGGGGGAACCTCGAACCTACTCACGAGCAAGCTCGGTCTGGGCGGTCTATCCCCGCGTGTGCGGGGGAACCCCTGCCCCAGGAGGGCCTGGCAGCGACGTTTGCGGTCTATCCCCGCGTGTGCGGGGGAACCTTGGGCGGCGGCGGCTGGGCCGCCTCCATCGGCGGTCTATCCCCGCGTGTGCGGGGGAACCCCTCGTTTGTCGTCCTGCCCCCGTGATGTAGATGGTCTATCCCCGCGTGTGCGGGGGAACCCAAGACTGGTGCGGCTGCCATAGGTCGCATATCGGTCTATCCCCGCGTGTGCGGGGGAACCCAAGACTGGTGCGGCTGCCATAGGTCGCATATCGGTCTATCCCCGCGTGTGCGGGGGAACCCAAGACTGGTGCGGCTGCCATAGGTCGCATATCGGTCTATCCCCGCGTGTGCGGGGGAACCCCTGGGCGGCCAGCGGGTCTCCATCTACCATGAGGTCTATCCCCGCGTGTGCGGGGGAACCCGGGTTGAAACCGCCCAGATACATGAGCGCTGAGGTCTATCCCCGCGTGTGCGGGGGAACCCACGTAGTCGTTGATGCCCTCGAACTGCGGGTTGGTCTATCCCCGCGTGTGCGGGGGAACCAACATGCGGGTCAAGACCGCCCGCAACCTTGAAGGTCTATCCCCGCGTGTGCGGGGGAACCGGGGCGGCGGGCAACGGACGATGAGCAGCGGGCGGTCTATCCCCGCGTGTGCGGGGGAACCCCGTGCGCCGCGTCAATGACCTCCCAGCACGTGGGTCTATCCCCGCGTGTGCGGGGGAACCCGCCTCTCTCGTCGCTTACTTCGACGTTCTCGCGGTCTATCCCCGCGTGTGCGGGGGAACCTACGCCTTGCGACGAGTCGACTGTCCAGATATGGGTCTATCCCCGCGTGTGCGGGGGAACCAAACCCGGCACAAGGCCGTCTCCTGTGGTATACGGTCTATCCCCGCGTGTGCGGGGGAACCGGCGCAGGCTCCTCCTCGTCCTCCTCGTTCGACGGTCTATCCCCGCGTGTGCGGGGGAACCCCTCCGGGCCGCTGTCTCCAGCAGCCTCGCTACGGTCTATCCCCGCGTGTGCGGGGGAACCCACCATCGGACGCGCTGCGAATGAACCGCATGAGGTCTATCCCCGCGTGTGCGGGGGAACCTCAGGGCTAATCCTGCAACCCTCACCGGTCGGGGGTCTATCCCCGCGTGTGCGGGGGAACCCAACCTCTTCTCAGAATCTGGTATCATCCACGCGGTCTATCCCCGCGTGTGCGGGGGAACCGGGTATAGGTCGGTCCCGGCTACCGCCGTCTAGGGTCTATCCCCGCGTGTGCGGGGGAACCGGCAGTGCCCGACCCCGTACAGGACGAGATAAGGGTCTATCCCCGCGTGTGCGGGGGAACCCTATCATAGCCGCGGCCGCTCCAACCACAGACCGGTCTATCCCCGCGTGTGCGGGGGAACCCTCCACTGCTCGCGCTGATGGCCGTGAGCGCGGGGTCTATCCCCGCGTGTGCGGGGGAACCCTCGCCAGCCCGTTGATCGCATCCCCGACGTTGGGTCTATCCCCGCGTGTGCGGGGGAACCTGATCTCCGTCGTACTGCATCGGTACTATGGAGGGTCTATCCCCGCGTGTGCGGGGGAACCCCACCAAAGCG
The DNA here is from genome assembly GCA_958296245.1 of uncultured Dehalococcoidia bacterium. Taxonomy (GTDB): domain Bacteria; phylum Chloroflexota; class Dehalococcoidia; order Lucifugimonadales. Next base: position 2,090,385 of record OY282458.1, on the reverse strand, counting down.
CGGCGGCGGCGAGGATGCTTACGGTCTATCCCCGCGTGTGCGGGGGAACCAACTTCGAGGCCATTGATAAGCGGCTTCGTCAGGGTCTATCCCCGCGTGTGCGGGGGAACCACCACCACGACGACCAGCCCGTTGACCCCTGGCGGTCTATCCCCGCGTGTGCGGGGGAACCGACCCCAGGTGTGCCAAGGTCTATCCTGGAGACGGTCTATCCCCGCGTGTGCGGGGGAACCCCGGACAGCAGCCGCCGCCAGACAAGGGTCAAGGGTCTATCCCCGCGTGTGCGGGGGAACCTCCAGGCGGGCGCGGCGGTCACGCCGTCCAAGAGGTCTATCCCCGCGTGTGCGGGGGAACCACGGCATCACGGCCAACCGGGTCGCGGCCATGCGGTCTATCCCCGCGTGTGCGGGGGAACCCCGAACTGGTCGCCGAACGTCCGCAACGCCCGCGGTCTATCCCCGCGTGTGCGGGGGAACCTTGGCATATTTGATCTTCCACTCTGTCGATGCCGGTCTATCCCCGCGTGTGCGGGGGAACCCGGGCCGAGATCGAGGCGGCGGCGCGTGCGTACGGTCTATCCCCGCGTGTGCGGGGGAACCGTATGCCGTCGGTAGGTCGTTGTGGCCTCGTGCGGTCTATCCCCGCGTGTGCGGGGGAACCAGCGAGGCAAGGATGACATCTTCGACGGCGCAGGGTCTATCCCCGCGTGTGCGGGGGAACCTGCCGAGCTCAGCGTCTGAACGTGCTTGCCGACGGTCTATCCCCGCGTGTGCGGGGGAACCTTGACCAAGGCCCTCCAGCCGGCCAGGTCGGACGGTCTATCCCCGCGTGTGCGGGGGAACCGAGGGGCGGGTCTCCTCGGAAAGAGCTGGCCGAGGTCTATCCCCGCGTGTGCGGGGGAACCGGCCGCGAGCCGGGCGTTGACCAGCGCGCCGACGGTCTATCCCCGCGTGTGCGGGGGAACCTCTCTTCCTGGATGAAGTCTTGCGGGATGATACGGTCTATCCCCGCGTGTGCGGGGGAACCGTGCTTAACTCTCCCGACAGGGATTCGGGTAACGGTCTATCCCCGCGTGTGCGGGGGAACCCCTTGCTTAGCGGTACTTTACTAGGTAGACGCCATCGGCATCTACGATGTCCTTCGGGGCTTCGCCCAGGGTGCGGATCCGCTGCTCGCCTACGGCTGTAGAGTCCCGCCAAGTCATCACTATCGAACCTTGGCCAAGCTCGTAATACCACCGGGACAGAACATCCCAGATCCTTTCTCTTATCCCACTGGTCATTTGCGGGGAGGTGTATACTCCGGGCGCTATTTCCAGCATCGCTGAGGTCAGGAATCCCCGATAACGAGCCTCCACGTTGACGGTAACAACCACGGTCATGTTCTATTCCTCATCTTCGTCCTACTCTTCCGTAGGGGCTTCCCGCCCATCATCGGGGAGAACTACATCGTCGAAGAGGGTCTTGATGCGGTCGATCATCTTGGGGATCACGCGCTTGGCGCGGAGCAATTCCCCAGTGGTGCGCCTGGTGTGCCGCTCGATGTTCAGCGCGGGGTTGTTCATCACGGCCCTGGCCGACTGGAACGCTGCGGGCAACAGGATGGTGTCCCGGAACAGGTCGGCAATGTCCAAGACAAAGGCCTCGCCGCTGTGTTCGTGAATGAAACCCAACTGGGGGATTGCGCCCACCGCCGTAACGGCAATTACGGCCGCCGAGGTCACGGCCACCGAAGCGTGGTTGATAGCCTGATTGGGAATGTCCGCCCACGTCGGATCGTTCCGGTCGTAGCGGCGCCCCCTCCAGGGAATGCCGTAGCGTTGCGCCAGGGTCTGGTAGGTCCGCTTCATGCGGGCGCCTTCGACGCCGCGCAGCGCCGGGAGGTTCTGCTGGGGCAGCACCTCCCCCAACCGCAGGGCATACATCTTCCTGGCAATGGTCATGCGGCTTCCATCAGCATCGGCCCATGCCTGCATCTGCTTCCGGGCAATGTCCGACGTGTCAGACATCAACGGGGGTGCGGTGTAGCACCGTACGCCGTCCTCGCCTACAGCGACCAGCGCCGTACCGTGGCGCGCCATCAACCGCAAGGCGTCATGGCTCACCGTAGATCCCGGCCCTAGCAGGACCATGGACAGGGACTGGAACGGGATGCCGTACTCGCCGGCTTCCAACGAGCTGCCGCCGTCCGGCTCTCCAAGCCGCTCGAAGCGCAGCGTACCGTCGCGCACGGTAAGCGCGCCCCTGGATAGCCACAAAAGCCCGTGCCGGTCGGCATGGGGTATCCTGGCAGTCTCCAGTCCTAAGCGCCCTCTCAGCATTGGGCAATCTCCCTTCCCCGCGTATGCAAGAATGCATTTTCGAGTCTCGGCGAACATCCCGTCCCAGGGCATGCCCCCGCGTTTGCGGGGAACCGGGACGCAGCTATTCGGTTGTTAAAGTGCAGGAGAAAACCTCACTCGCGGGGCGGACGCAAAAGCAGCATCCCATAGCCATAGGCCCGGTGACGGCCGATGCCATGGGACAACAGGGCGGCGAAGGCTGCGGAGTCTGTGACGGTTAGGACACCACGCATCACCGCGTCGGGGCCCTCGCTGTGGCGGGCGCGCAGCTTGCGGACAGCGCGGGTGCGTTGGAAAGACATCAGCTTGGTATTCTCAAAGTCCAGTATTGCTGCGCCCTTACGGTCAAGCCGCCCAGATAGCCACTCGGCATACACCTGTTCCCGGCCCCGTTTCATACCGCCCTTTTCCGGGTATTGGAGGGCCTCGTGAAGGAAGGCGTCACACTCTTTCTTGGGTCGGTCTTTGGCGTTGCAGGTACGGCGCACCACAGGCCGGATACGGACCTCGAATCCGAGGCGTTTACCCGCCGTCCACTGCTGGGGCATCAGCTTGCTGTCGATGGTCGAGGCAGGGATGATTTGGGCCTGGAGAGGGTCGGCGCAGATGTCGGCCGACTCTCGCAGGGCATCGGCGCCCGCCCGCCCGTACCCGTAAAGGCAGCCGGTTGACGCGCCGCGGGGGGCTATCAACCGGAACGGCTTGGGCGCCAGGTCCCCGAAGCACTCGGTCAACAAACAGTGCATCGCATGGTCCGGGTCTTGCAGACGCCTCGTCCCCATCCAACGTTGGAACTCGCGCACCCTGACCTCGGCGCGGACCATTTGCAGGGTGGCCGTTTCCGGGGCGGCGCTGGTTGCTATGGTCATGTCTGCTCTTCCTTCTCCGGAGACGCGGCTTCTACGGCGAACTTATCCCGGTCAATAGCGCCTTCGCATACCGGCCTGCCGCCTCCATGAAGGCCGGAAGTCCAGTTGCGCTGGTCGGTGAGCATATAGGCGCGGCTGGCTTCAATCTCCGGTAAGCCTTCCGCCTCAGGCCAGAGGGTCTTCACGGCGGCGCGGCTGGCCGTCTCGTCCGGCAGGGGATGCGCCAGCAGCGCCGCCAGCGACGTATCTCCATCCCTGAACCCGGCGAACAGCCGGCTGGACGGCAGACAAGGCTTGCGCCCGATGAACAGCGGACGCGCCGGTTCTTCCAGGGCTTTTTCCAGCCCGTCCAGTGTCGGATCCCCGTCTATCGGCTCCAGCCGTAGGGCAACGGTCACGCGCATATCAACCCAGTAGTCGCGGTAACGCAGGTGTGGGGCGTTATAGGTAGGGGCTCCTCCGGCCCGTTTCTCCGGCGCGCCCCTGGTGGTCCAACCCTTGTCGTTGGCGGCCAGTTGTGCGGTCTGGAAGTCTCGCGTGCTGAGGCCACCGTGGGGTTCCCTGTCGATGCGGGCGGCGAAGACCATCTGGTCCTGCAAGCCCTGGTGCCGCTGTCGCTCGACGCGCCGCCAGCCCAGCGCATTTGCCAGCAGCCCGGTGATCATCGACGCTGCCGGAAAGGGCCGGATGACGCCGAGATAGTCGATGGTCTCCCCCCCGAAGGCCATCAACGGCGATTCCAGATTGATTATCAAATGCCTGGCCATCATTACACCTTGGCGTTGCGGATGGCGTCAGCCGCCCAGGATGCCAGGTCGTCCAGGCACAGGCGTTCCGCATTGGGGATTTCGCAGTCCTCCACGGACATCACCCGGCGGGCCTCCTTTGCGCCATAGGCATTGTCCAGCTTGCCCAGATACCCGACCAGGGCATCTGTGGCGTCGGTGACCTGTGCTCTTGACGGGTCGCGGTAGGCATTGGCGAGGCTGCGGGGCTGGCGGCTGCCCGCTTCGATCAACACGAGGTCGGCGCAGGCATAGGGTGCGGTGGAGCCGAGCTTGGCGCCGGGGGACACAGTGGCGATGAGGTGGGTCAGGTGTTCGACAACCTTGGCGGCCAGTTCCCGGTCGGTGTTTTCCCATTCCTCGGCCTGGCAGCCCTCCAGGTTTGATACCAGCCCCGGAACGTCCACCACAACGTAGCCGTAGAACAGCCCGGCGGTCAGCTCCATGTCATTCAAATGCGCCGCACCAGAACCTTCTTCTTCTTTCGGAAGGTCGTCCACCGCAGCCCAGAAGTCGCTTTCATTCTCTTCTAGGTGCACTGTGAAGGCGTGGGCCACGTGGATGGCGGCCTCGATGTTTGCGCCGGGGTCTGAGGTCATCATTCTTCCAAACAGTGCGCTGATTAGCCCTCCGGGGAATTTGGTCTGTTCCCTAAAAGCCCGGAAATTGTCGTGTTCTTCGTTGCGGCGTTGCGTACTGAATAACAGATTAGCAGCGTCGCTAGCGGTTTTGGCGTCATTCGAGCATTCGATGATAGCGGCGGCTTTTTTCTTCAAGTACTCCACTTCGGGTAAGCCAAGCAGCAAAGGCTGAGTACCGCTGTCACTATAGACCTTCTCCTGAAAAACCTCCTCAACCGCTTGCAAAACTTCCTCGCTAACTGCTTTGTCATTTCGTAGTGGTTCTATCACACCCAGAGAGACTGCATTTCGTGAGCGCACGGAATCGGTAAAACCCTCAATGTTCTTCAAAGAGAACTCGTCCTCTGCCTTTCGCCAGTGGCGCTTGAGGCACTGGGACGATATGCGGGTTCGGACCGCGCCGCCGAATGGCATCCTTTTGGCCAAGCCGCTGTCGTCGCGGTTCAGCAGCGCCGCCGGGTAGGAGTGCAGGGTGTGGATTTGCAGGAACCTTGGGGTTGTCATTGTCATTCTCCTTGACTGTCTGATTGTTGTGAGCTGCGCCGTTCCGCCTGGTAGTAGCCGCGAGCGATGCTGCGGCGGCCCTGTTCGGCCTTGTCTTCGTTGTAGCCTTCGTTGAGGATGAACCAGGCCATTTCGCGCCAGTCGAAAGACGCCCCGGATGTGGCGAGCATCCTGAACATACGTGCCAGCAGGTCCCTCAGCATCGGCCCCCGGGCCGTCAGTAGCCGGTTGAGCCGCGCCTCGCTGTAAAAGGCTTGTTTCCGCTGCGCCTCACCGCCGAGGAACAACGCCTGTCCCACGGGAACAGAACCATCGTGGGCGGTACGCTCATGGCCGTCTCCGCCGGTTGTCGGAGTCATCAGCGCGATGCCGTGTAGGATGAGCGCCCACTTGCTTTCGACGACGGGGTTGCCCAGCAGGTCACGGGACGCCAGCAGCCGCCAGAAGGCCGCCGCGTCCGGATGGTCGGGGTCCATCCGCCGCAACTCGGCTAGGTCGCCGCGGTGACGTTCGGCAAGCTGGGCTATACTGCTAGCCAAGCTCACTACGTCACCCCAAGATTGCACCCGCCCGCGCTGTTCCTGAGCGTCAGCCGATTGAGCAATTTCCGTAGTGGTCACTCCTGGACCTCCTCATCACTTTTTGTAAACAGGTCCGGCAACCCGCGGTTCCCGCGCAACCGCCCCTCGAACAACCCTTCGGCATTGACTCGCGCCTTGTAGCGGGATATGGCCGGACAGGGCAGCGAATCCTCGGCATCGTAGAGCAGAGCCCGGGCGTGGTTCACTATGCCGCTCTTGTCCTCATCGTTAAGCAGCCATCGGCGGCGGATGCCCTGTCGCTCGTTCTCCGGGGCCTCGAACTCGTCTTGCAGGTCGTCGAAAAAGGTGGCGTCAACGATTTCGTCGAGGCGGTTTGACCAAATTGTGGCATCAGTCCTAACACGCTGGCGTTCCTTTGGGGTCAGGTCGGTTTTGAGGTTCTTGCCGCGAGCAATGAAAGTTGCGACGGCATCCCTGAGTATTGCTTGCACCTTGCCTACCTGCGTAATACGGCCTTGGGAGATGATTCCCAAGTCGTCTGAATCAAGGCCCACCGCACCTCGAAGCATTGCAGTGCGAAGTCTCTCTGATCGAACTGGAACGACGCGTTCGTAGTAACCCTCTGTTTGTCCGCCCTTCTTCCGTCGAATCCCAAGCATCGTCAGACTGATGTTCTTTTCCCCTTGCATAGGACGAGATAGAATTGGACGTTTCCAGTCTCCCGACGTCAGGTATTTGGTAACTTCTCTATAGCTGAAACTGCCAGATTGCAAAGTCAGAGCCTTGGCACCATTCTTGTCTGCCAAGTTGATCAGCGTCCAAGGATCGCCAACCACCCCTCGATTTTTAGCCGCTGCAACCAGGCGTCCTTCACTGGGGGCTTTCATTGCGTAGAGACACGAGTTGCCGTCAACTGATAATCGGCGTCGGCGGCACACTTCTATGAAGAACGGATGAAGGGATCTGAGAGGTAATTTCTCCCTTTCACCATCCCACTGCTTTGTCCACAAAAGCCCCAGCCCGTCCCAGTTGAATGGCAGTTCCTCCATGATTTCCGACGAACGAGCCAACAAGACACTAATGTCGCGCTGGATACGCCCACCTGTACGAAGAAATGGAGTAATACTAAACGCAGTGCGACTACCGTCGCCGCTGTTCATCCGGGCTATGGGGTAATTACCTCGGCCAACTTGGCCGTTCATTGTTTGCATGGCAATCAGCGCAAATATCCAATCCTCGGCTTTTGCATCGATTGCCACCAATGTTTTCAAATCGTGATTCTTGGCTGTGTCCAGCATATCCAGCGCATCAGGTGACTGAAATAGTTCCTTCTTGTCGTACTTTGTCCAGTCTTTGGCGGGTGGCTGCATGAAGGCGGGCTTGGTGATGTCGTCCACCACCAAATGCCACGGCTCGTCGCCGGGGAAGTCCTTTCCGGTGAGGCCGCGGATGATGTTGGCCCATTCCCCGGCGGTCGTAGGCAGATCCTCCAGGCCGGCTCGGTGCATGGCCATCGCGCCCAGTTGGACCAGGAAGGCGTGCCAGGCGTGGCGCTGGTGGGGGCGCAGAGCAGGGAAGGCTTCAACCTCGTCGGCCACCAGCGCGGCGTAAACTTCAGGCAGGGAGGCCTCGCCATGCCCGGATCGGTCGTATCGTATTAGGGGATCTGTGAGAAGGTTAAGCATTTTTTGGCTCTTGATTGCGCAGCTTTAACTTAACAGTTATATATAGTATAGTGGAAATCCTTCGAGGTCAAGCCTCTGGGTCGGATCGCCCAAGGATTCCCCGACTACCGTGGGGATAGGCCCTGTTAGGTTAACGCGTCGCGAGCCTGAGGGCAAGGTTCCCCCGCACACGCGGGGATAGATGATGGGGCCTGCGTCTGCTTACTCCTCCCGGCGCAGGCCTAGGCGGTCGTAGCGGAAGACACGGTCGCTGACGGTGAAGGTGAAGCCGTCTTCGATGGGACTGGGCGTGACCTGGCCTTCGGCAGCGGCTCCCCGAAGCAGGTGCCCGGGTATCGTCATACCCTCTATGCGCTGCGGCAAGTTGAAGGGGCTGGGAGGCGGCGGGTCGAACTCGATCTCGATGCCCTCGTCGCCCAGGCGGGTGCGGATGCGCTCCTCGTCGGAGCCGAACAGTACGTCGCGGTTGTCGGTGAAGAAGGACTTGTTGCGGCGGATGACGGCGCTGGCGGCTGTGAGGCCCTCGGCCAGATTCGCGCCCGTGACGTCATTTTCGTGGATTCGCCAGTCGTCGCCCATTTCCTGAACGATGGCTTCCAGTTTGTCGGGGTGGGTGGCATTTTCCACCAGTCGCCGGTTCATCCCGGGGATGCTCCATTGAGAGAACTCGGCTATCAGCCGCCGGGTGGCTTCGAGGATGCGGAGGTCCTGGTAAACGTAGCCGTGAGGGCCGAGGCCGGTCCGGTTGGGGCCGCTCCGTTGCAGCAGGGGCGAGAGGTCTTCAGCGTCCGGCGTTAGCACGATGCAGGCGGGGGCCTCGTAGCCCGCGGGCCTGCCGCCCCTTTGGTGACGGTGCAGGCGTCCGATACGTTGCAGCAACACGTCCACAGGGCAGAGGTCGGTTATCAACAGGTCGGCGTCTATGTCCAGCGACTGTTCCAGTGTCTGGGTGCCTACCACTATGACGGCCCCGGGTGCGGCGCATTTGCCCAGCCGCTTCTCCACCTCGGTGTCCAGCGCGCGGCGGTCCTGTGCGGCAAACCGGCTGTGATGCAGCGCGGCCATGCCGTTAACAGAGAACAACAAGCGGTTGTCATCTCCGGCGGCCTGTTTCAGGGACTGCTGCGTACTGATGGCGTGACTCACGGTGTTGCGGATGATCAGAGTCTTGGCCCCGGCCCGCGCTGCCTGCAGCGCCAGAGCCGCCGCTTGGTCAAAGTCGTGGATCACCGGCTGGGCGGATATGCTGACGGTCTTCCTCTGCCGGTTTTCGCCCGCGGCGGAGATGTTCTCTCCGCCCGCGGCTCTGACGCTGACGGAGGGGTAGGGGGAGATGAGCGCTTCGTTCAGGGGCGGGGCGTCATCGAGGTTAAGGCGCTTGGTGGTCAGCCACTGCCGCCGGGCCGACGAGCCGAGGGTGGCCGACATGAGCAGGGCGTAACCGCCCGCGCCCAGGTGGGCATCCAGCAGAGCCTTGATGATACGGCGCATGTATGTGTCGGAGGCGTGGACTTCGTCCACCACCAGCAGGTTGCGGGATAGGCAGGCGGCGCGCATGTGGGCGTGTTTCACTTTCAGGGCCGCCATCATTGCCTGGTCCACGGTGCCGACGGCGATTTGCGCCGCCAGGTAACGCTTCGAGCTTTCGGCGGCCCAGCGGCGGCTGCGGGCGGCGCCGTCGGGGTGGTCGTCCCACCAGACTTCGTAGTTTTGCAGGTGATGTCCGCCGATGTCCCCGGCCCTGACGTAACCGGGCACGGCCAGCACGGTCTCAGGCCGGGCCCGCTCCGGGAACATGCGATCAACGAAGCGAGTTACCCTTGTGTGGAGCTGCGTGGCGGCGGAGCGGGTAGGGAGGGCGAAGTAGAGGCCGTCCACCAGCCTTGCCTCGTACATGCGGGCGAACCGCGACAGGGCGGCCTCGGTCTTGCCGGAGCCGGTTTCGGATTCTATGATGACCAGCGGTTCATGGAGTGGCGTTTCCGCCGCGGCCTGCTGGATCGCGTTGGGGGTGAAACCAAAGAGGGCAGGGAAGTCGGCCAACCCATTGGCCAACCCGTCCCGCTGTTTCTCCAGGTCCAGCCCGATTGCCGCAACCGCATCCTTGGCCCGCTGCCGCGCCTCGGCCATGTAATCGTCCCGAGGCTCATCGCAGAAGGGGAACAATTCCTCGTTTGAGCCAATCCAGTCTGCCAGGGTGCAAAGGCCGAGGAAGTGGTGCTGAAACTCCGGAGACGATGGCAGGGGCGGCGCGCCGTCGGTGAAAGCGTCAGGGAACCACTGGCGGGCCAGTTCTCCAATGCGGCGGACGTATTCTTGAGGTCGCAAATTACCATAGCTTCTCCAGAGCTTTGAATTGGAGTTCAGATGCCCCTCCAACGGCAAGGGCTGACCGTGGTGTGAAAGCGCGGCGATGAACAGAGCGCAGACGGTCTCACCGCAGCGATTGTCCCAGGACTCGGTAGCATCCCACCACCAGCCCAGGCTTTCAAAAAACCACTTCGCCGTCGCGCAGTCTTCTTCCCTCAACACCGGGGCCAGTTCGTGGTAGTGTCCGGCGCGGCCCGGTCCGTGCCGTCCGGCGGGATGGTCGGCGTCTTGCCAAATTTGGGTCTGGAAGCCTATGTTGACCTTGCCGACGTCGTGCAGGGCGGCAAAGAGAGCCAGGCGCGCCGCCGTCGCATCGTGAAGGTTGTCCAGGCCGCCGGAGCGGGCCAGCCGCTGCCGGATGGTCGGCTGGGCCGACAGCGCCTCGAAGCAGGCGCCTACGTCGGCCAGGTGGTGCTCCAGCAGATGGATGCGCTCAGGCCCCCGCTGACGGTAGGGCTGAGCTTTGGCCCAGAATTTGCGAACATAGTCAGCTTCGACCCTGTCACCTGACATATGCATCTCCATTGGCAGCGCCGGCTCCACGAAGCACAAGCGCCCGCCCTTGCGGTTATGGGTATTTGCGGCCAAAATTTGAGCGCGTGGGCCGGGTAGCAGCTTCCCGGCATATGGGAGAAGCCGTGGGCAACCTTACGTTCAACACGATAGACGTGGAAACTGCAAATGCGGACCCTTCCAGCATCTGCCAGATTGGGATTGTCCACATTCGCGGCGGGCAAATCAAGGGAAAGGTGTCAGTCCTAGTGAACCCGGAAGCGGTGTTCAATGACTTCAACGTGCGGCTTCATGGGATCGACCAGGATACGATCAGTGACATGGAGACATTCCTGCGGCTTGTGCCGAGGCTGCGCCGCATATTGGAAGGGACCGTGCTGGCGAGCCATACGGGTTTCGACCGGATGGCTCTCGACGGGGCGATGGCGCGTTATGGATTTGCCCCGCTCCGCGTAACCTGGCTGGACAGTGCGGTAATTGCCCGGCGTGCCTGGCCGGAGAAGTATAACAGGCGCAGGGGATGGGGCCTGGCCAGCATCGCGGGGGACCTGGGTATCACGTTCCGCCATCACGACGCCTTGGAGGATGCCAGGGCCGCGGGGGAGATTGTGCTGCGTGCTTGTCAGCACACCGGGCTGGACATTGACGGGTGGCTTAGCGAGAGTTGACGTTCACAGAAATTCTGTCGGGCGAAAAGAGGGTTCCCGTCTGCTGGCGCCAACACCCATTGGAGCATCGCTGCTAGGGCGGATGGCGTTGGGGAACAAGGCCAATGGCTACCCGTTCGTACGTTGCATCGCTATCTAACGCTTGGCTAGTTCGCCGGCTATCCAGCGGTAGGTGTGCTTGATACCGTCCCCGATGGCTGTTTTCGGCTGCCAGCCGATGATTTCGTTCAGGACGGTGTTGTCGCTGTTGCGGCCCCGCACTCCCTGCGGCTTGGTCAGGTCATAGTTGCGGGTTAGATGCTTTCCGGCGGCGGCGCATACGGCATCCAGCAACTGGTTGATGGTAATCAGCTCCTCGGTGCCCAGGTTTACCGGCTTGGTGTAACCCGACTCCATGATGCGCCGCAGCCCTTCGATGCAATCGTCTATGTAGCAGAAGCTGCGGGTCTGTTCGCCGTCGCCCCAGATATCGATGCCTCCGCCATCCTCGGCTAGGGCTACCTTGCGGCAGACCGCCGCCGGGGCCTTCTCCTTTCCGCCGTCGTAGGTCCCGAGGGGGCCATAGACGTTGTGGAGGCGGACGATGCGCGCGTCCAAGCCGCACTCCTCGTGGTAGTAGGAGGTCAGCTGCTCGGCGAACAACTTCTCCCACCCGTAGCCCTTCTCCGGGTCGGCGGGGATGGCCTCGTCTTCCCGGAGGGAGGTGACGTCCTCGGCGGTCTGCAGAAAGCTGGGGTAGACACAGGCGGAGCTGGTGTAGAGGTATCGTTTTGCCCGCGAAACTCGCGCCGCTTCCAGCATATGGCTGTTGATGAGGGTGTTGTTGCGGGTCAGGAAGGCGTGGTTGGCGGTGATGTAGCCGATGCCGCCCATGTCGGCGGCCAGTTGGTAGACGTCGTCCATGCCGTCGGCGGCCTGCAGGCAGCTCTCAAAATTGCGCAGGTCGGCAATCACGAACTCGTCGGCGGCGCTGTCCTCGAACTCGGGCGGTTTGATGTCCACGCCCCGGACCCAATGGCCTCCGGCTTTCAGCCGCTTGACGAGGTGATGGCCGATGAAGCCGCCGGCCCCGGCGACAACGGTGTTCATAACTGCTTTCGAGTTCTTCGTATCAACTGCCCGGCGGCGGTTCGCTAAAAGGCTCGCCCCTCGCAGCCGCCTCCTCGCGGCGGCGGTTCCACCCTTCCCACTCGCGGTGGGTCGCAGATATGCCCTCGGCCACGCCCTCCGCCCGGCCCTCTGCCACGCCCTCCGCCCGGCCCTCTGCCACGCCTTCCGCCCGGCCCTCTGCCACGCCTTCCGCCCGGCCCTCTGCCCGGGCCTCCGCCTGAAGTTTTTCTTCGAGGGGCTTGAGAAACTTCCTTTCCAAGTACCTGTATGTAACCATCGTCGCACCTCCGGCGATGTCCAAGACCGTTATGATGAAGATAGCATAAACGACTATCAGCTGTACGGCCGGCGCGCTTTCGCTGACCACCACCCTCACAGTCGCCGCCATGCCATCATGCTTGCCGCCGGAAACCTCGGTGACAGCGATGAATGCCGTCCACCCAATCGTCAGGGCGAATATCAGGCCCAAACACCAAGGCAGCCACCTGCGTCCAATGCTCCATATGGACTCTCGTTCAGGCCGCCAGTTATTCATTGGGCAAGCGACAACGTCTGAAGCCGCCGCCCCCAGCGACAACAGTGTTCATAACTGCCTCCGAGTTCTTCGTATCAACTGCCCGGCGGCGGTTCGCTAAAAGGCTCACCTCTCGCAGCCGCCTCCTCGCGGCGGCGGTTCCACCCTTCCCACTCGTGCTGGGTCGCAGATCGGCCCTCGGCCACGCCTTCCGCCACGCCCTCCGCCCGGCCCTCCGCTATGCCCTCGGCTACGCCCTCCGCCCGGGCCTCGGCCCGAAGTTTTTCTTCAAGGGGCTTGAGGAACTTCCTTTCCAAGTACCTGTATGTAACCATCGTCGCACCTCCGGCGATGTCCAAGACCGTTATGATGAAGATAGCATAAACGACTATCAGCTGTACGGCCGGCGCGCTTTCGCTGACCACCACCCTCACAGTCGCCGCCATGCCATCATGCTTGCCGCCGGAAACCTCGGTGACAGCGATGAATGCCGTCCACCCAATCGTCAGGGCGAATATCAGGCCCAAACACCAAGGCAGCCACCTGCGTCCAACGCTCCATATGGACTCTCGTTCGGGCCGCCGGTTATTCATTGGGCAAGCAGAGGCATTTGAAGCCGCCGGCTCAGGCGACAACGACGTTCATTGGGCGCTTCTCCTTGATGAAAGTCATCTAAGGACGGCTTATAAACTGGAATACCTTCCTGGCGGGCTTTAGCACGGGGAACAGCAACAGTCCGGGCAGGCCATCATTCCAGCAGATACGGGCCACTTCCAGGTTGGCCTTGAAAATTCTCAGGATGTTCTTGGTGGCGTTGCCGCCCGGCGCCATATTCACCAGTATTCGTCTCAAATACCTCACTTTGATCCGGTGCTTGTATAGCAGCCGCAACATGAAATCCTGGTCCGCTGCGATAGGATACCTCAAATTGAACATGCCATGATGTTCATAGATGCGCTTCCGCACGAAGAACGCCATGTGTGGAGGCAACCAGCCAAAGTGTATCTTTGCTCTACGGTAGTTGCCAGCCTTCCAATATCGGACTGTCTTGCCGGCTTCGTTCATGTAAATTTGGTCGCCGTAACAAGCATCAATATCTTCCTCCGACTGGAAGACATCCATAACGGCACGAATTACAAATGGATCTACGTATTGGTCATCGGCGCTCATGAAATGCACCACGTCGTGAGAGGCCCCGGAAGTCCTGGCAATGCCCTTGTTTACGCCGTCGAAGATACCTTTATCCGGCTCGCTGATAAGGATTGTGATTCTATCCCGATACGCTTCGAGGACGGCCAACGTCCCGTCCGTGGAGCCGGCGTCCACGACGATAATTTCGAGCTCGTGCTCGTGTTGCTGGGACAGTATGGACTCCAAGGCGCGGCCAACCCGCATGTCGTTGAACACCGGGACTACGATAGAGATTTTCATGGAGTCCCGCTAGCCATCGAATGCCCCGATGGTCTGAACGACCCGGTGCGACAGCGCCTCGCTCACTTCCGGATACATCGGAATCGACAGGATGGAACCGGCAAGCCGCTCAGAAACCGGGAAATCGCCCATGCCGTACCCAAGCGCCCGGAACGCCGGCTGGAGGTGCAACGGGACCGGGTAGTGTATCCCGACGCCAATCCCGCTGTCGGAAAGGTGTTGCCTCAGCTCTTCCCTCCGGTCGCTTCGGACGACGTAGAGATGATAGACGTGTCTGCCGCCGGGCATCTGGGCGGGCAGAGTCAACCACGGAAACTCGCCCAGGGCCGCGTCATATTTCGCGGCGACCGCCCTCCGCGCCTCGTTCCACTCCTCCATATGGTTCAGCTTTACCCCCAGAACGGCAGCTTGGAGCGTGTCCAGACGGCTGTTGACTCCAACGTATTCGTGCAGGTACTTGTCGGTCCGTCCGTGGTCCCGCAACATTCGCACGGCGACGGCCAGCTCTTCGTCGTTCGTAACCACAGCCCCGGCGTCGCCATAGGCCCCCAGATTCTTGGCCGGATAGAAGCTGAAGGCCGCCGCATCGCCCCAGCTTCCCGCTCGTTTGCCATTATACTCGGCCCCATGAGCTTGCGCCGCGTCCTCGATGACCTTGATGGATCGCCGCCGGGCAACCTCCATTATCTCCGCCATAGGCGCCGGCTGTCCGTATAGATGGACCGGAATGGCCGCCTTGGTCCTGGGAGTGATGGCCGCGCTGAGGCCTTCGGCAGTCATGTTGTAGTGGGCCGGGTCCACGTCAACGAAGACCGGCGTTGCCCCGACTACAACGATGGTCTCGGCGGTGGCGATGAAGGTGTTGGCGGTAGTTATCACTTCATCGCCGGGGCCGACTCCCAGGGCTTTGAGCGTCAGGGTCAGGGCGTCGGTGCCGTTGCCTACGCCTACAGCGAACTCTGTGCCGCAGAAGGCGGCGAACCTCTGCTCGAAATTGGATACCTCAGGGCCGTTTATGAATTGGGCGCTGTCAAGCACCTCATCAATTGCGGACCGGATTTCCGGTTTGATGGCGGCGTATTGCGCTTTCAGGTCGACTAGGGGGATGGGATGCGTGGACAGGGAATCCTCACTTCTCCTAATTTCTAGCGGCGCCGTCCTTCGGCGCCAATACTATCAGGCTGGAATAAACACGGACGCCGCGGACCCGATTGAACAGTACCGAAGCGCTTGCAGGGCGAAGGGGACCTGTACCAACATCTTCTTGAAGAGATTCCGGAGTCGGCTTCTCCCCGATGCCTTCCACAACTCTTTGGAAAACATATCCTCCGCGTGAGCTCTCCGGTGATGACGAACGATGTCGAACCCATATTTGTCCGCCAGATAGGTCATGGTATTCAGACCGAAGAAGTGAACGTGGTCCGGTATCTCCCAATCGAAGATATCCCACCGTCCTACCGTAGGACTGCTCTCGCCAGTTTTCAAGATTACTGCCCCTCCCGGTTTAAGCAGGTCTTGTAAACGACCAAAGAGCCAAGGAAAGCTGCTGATGGGAATGTGAGAAACCACATTGATGAACATGATTCTATCGAATGAGCCAGGCTCCAGTTCTGTTGCGGCTTCGAAGGTTGATTCAATAATGGCAGCGCCGGAGACTTGGCGGGCTTTTGCGGCTCTGGCCGGGTTGGGTTCGATGCCCACGCCTGCCAACTTGAGACTCAACAGCTCCAGCAGGCGGCCCGTTCCACACCCCACGTCAAGCACCGTTCCTGTATCTCCAGCCGAGGCGTCAATTAGCGGAAACCACAGGTTGTAGTACTCCACAGAAGCCCAGTAGTAGGTTTCAGGGTCGGAGATTTCCATGTCTTCATGGCCGTGCGCGGCTTCATGATGTACTCTCTCTTCCCCAGGATAGGGATGCACGAAGAGCAAACCGCAGTCGCCCTGACAGGCAAAGACTGTGTATCCACGCGTGGAGAACTGCAAAGTGCTGGAATGTCCGCAGAGGGGGCATGAGGGCTTCAGGCCGCTAATTATAGGGTCTATTCCTTTCCTGGGGGTGCCTAGTGGTCCAAGCCCTTGAGGCGGCAGACCAAGAGCAGATTCCCGCGGGTGGCCTTGGAATGGATTTCCCCCGTGTTATAGCCGATGACGTACTCCCGCTCGATGGTCAGTCCAGCCTCCGTAAACAAGCGTCTGAAGGAGCTCTTCGAGTACCCGTGCATGAACCCTTCCAGGGGGCTGCCATCCAGTTGGGTGGAGTATACCTTGTCGCCGGCTTCGAGGTTGGGGTCGACCACCGACCGGAGATACTCCCAGATCGCGGTCGGCCAGCTCCGGTGGAATCCTTCCCCTTCGCCCAGGTGCCAGCGATTTATCGCATCCACGAACAGCAGTCCATTCGGCCGCAGCATCCGGCCCAGCTCCTGTGCGGCTTTCCGTCTATCGACGGCAGAGGTCAGGCAGGAGAACGGGAAGAAGAGGCAGGTGACCAGGTCGAAGGACTCGTCGGGATATGAAATGCCGGTCAGATCGCAGACCTTGACTACGCTGAATCCGCTCCTCTCTCGGGACTTGGCGATTGCGACCATTTGAGGGCTGGCGTCAAACCCATAGAGTTGAATACCGGGCAACGCCTCCTTCATCCGGGTCCAACGCGAGCCGGTCCCGCAGGCGGCATCCAACACCGACAGCGGGCGCGCCTCGGCCCGAGCGTAGTCCAACACGATCTGGTCAACGGAGTCGTTGAAAGCCTGCCGCCGCGCTCCGACGGTGTCCTCGTAGGTGGCCGCTATCTTATCGAATCGAGTCTGAATTATAAGTCTGTGTTTCGAGGAGCGGGCTTCGCTCATGCGTGACCCATGACTGAGGCTGCGGTCCAGACCCTTGCCATTGAATCGCAGGCCCCCAAATTGCCGTGACCGTATTCGTACCCTGCAAGAACGCCATTGTAAATCCCCAGTGTCCTAGCGGGCAACGGGGGCGTTGTCTCACCCGCCTGCCAGGTAAGTTATGTGGTCACGACGCTTCAGGATATAACCACATGACGGCGTGCGGCATGACTACCTACGGCATAAGAGAGTTCAAGGCCAGGGTCAGCGAGATACTCCGAAGCCTCGATGATGGCGAAGACGTGATCATCACCCGCCGGGGGGAGCCGTGCGGCAGGCTCACGCCCGTGCAGCGCCCCACGGTGGGGAAACCGTCTCTCCGTACGCTGAGGGGCAGACTGACCGAACTGCCCGACGCGAGCTACGAGGACTTCTTGAATGTCAAGACGCTGTGGGAGCCTCGGCTCCCGGCGTCTGCCGAGAGGAAACGCAACCGTGCCGGATAGTTCAGCGCGGTTCGTGTCCAACGTTGCGCAGCGGGGATGCGCCGCGCTCTGTATCTGCTGACTCTGGGCTGGTCATGGCTGCGACGTCTGGCAGTAACACCTCGTTCCTCTGAATCGCAGGCCCCCAAATTGCCGCGGCCGTATTCGTACCCTGTAAGACGTCGTTGTAAATCCCCAGTGTCCTAGCGGCGACTACCTTCCAGTCGAAGACCTCTTCCGCCAGGCGGCGGGAGCGCAGTCTCATATTAGCCAGCCGGGCCGGGTCGGCGAGAATCGAGTCAAGCACGCCTGCCAGGGAGCGGGCGTTGCCCCTCTCGAACGCCGCGCCGTTCCCATACAGCGTAAGATGCCTCCCCGCAGCCTCATCCGAGTGTATAAGGACGTTGCGGCAGGCCATCGCCTCGTTCATGGTTATGCCCGGGTTCCCAGGCCATACCGATATGTCGGCCGCCGACATATAGTTGGGCAACTCGGTATTGGGAACGAGTCCGGTCAAGATGAGCCTGCTCCTTGCGTTGGGAAGCGCAGTCTGGGTAAGCTCTTCGGCCATGCCGGACACGGCCGGACCCACCAGCAGGAGGTACGGATCGTACTTGCCGGCAAGCGAGTTCCAAGCCTCCACCAGCGTCTCCACCTCTTTCCCGGGGTCAATCCGTCCGCCGAACAGTATCACCCTGGCCTCGCCGGGGATTCCCAGCGACCGCCGAGTCTCCAGCCTGGCGGACTCGTCGTACCTGAAGGAGCGGGTATCGGCCCCCAGGGTGGAGTGTGTCATACGGGAGTGGGGGATTCCGAACAGGTCGTGCAGGATGTCCTCGGGCTCTGGGCCCAGGGGGATATAGCGCTTGATGACGGAGTCGTAGTGGGGGAGAAGCAAGCGCCGGAACAGCTGATAGTATGCCCGTCTCACCGGTCCGCGAGGATAAGTGAGGAAGCGCCAGAGGTGGCAGTCTATGACCGCCGGCAGGCCCAAGGCCTTGGCCGCCGACAGAGCCTGAACAGTCAAGGATCCGATGGGGTTGTGTATGTGCAGAATGTCGGGCTTGGTTTCTCTCAGGGTGTTCTTGAGGCCCTCCAGCAAGAACTGGGTCCCATTTCTGAAGCGGAATCTGGCCTTCAAGCGGTGTATCCTGACGCCTCGCTCCTCGTAGACGCCGGGGACGGTCCCGGTCTGGAGGTGCTCCAGCCCCTGCCACCAGGCCAAAGGCAGGGGGGAGGTTATGACGGAGACGTCAGCGCCCATCCCGGCTTGAAAGAAGGGGAGATGATTCTCCTCGTACCCCAAGCCCTCCTGGTAGCTGATCGTAACGTGGGCAACGCGCATACGGCAGATCTATTCTGCGACGCTCCGGCGAGGCGCGCCGGGCGCTGACGACGGGCTGCCTCTGTGCAGCTCCGCTTGTATCCGCTCAATGGTCCTGACCACCGAGACCGCATGTTGGCCGCCGCTGACTGGCTCAGAGCCGCTCCGTATGCAGTCAAGGAAATGTCGCATTTCCTGAGCCAGCGGCTCGGGGTAGGGAATCTTTGGAATAATGGTGTCGCCGTAGCGGTGCGATACCAAGAACCCGCCCGGGCTGTCGGTGTCTTTTGTGCCGCTGGAAATGTCCACCCCCATGTCGTAGATCACCACCCTGGCCTCGGTCGAGGCGTCGTCTAGGACCACCATCTTCCGGCTGCCCACGACGGTCACCGTTCTCACCTTGTGCGGGTCCAGCCAACTCAGATGGATGTTGGCGAGCTGCCCTTCTCGGAAGCGCAGCGTCGAGAATACGACGTCCTCAAGGGAGGGCTGAAGGTAGATTCCGCCCACTGCGCTCACGGTCTCAGGTTCGGACTCAAGCCAGTACTGGATGATGGATACGTCGTGGGGCGCCAGGTTCCACAGCACGTTCACGTCGGACCGGACTATCCCCAGGTTGAGCCGGCGGCTGTAGATGTAGTGGACGTCGCCAAGGCTGCCGGAGTCTATCATGTCCTTCAGGTAGTTGACGGCCGAGTTGAACAGGAACGTGTGTCCGGCCATCAATACCAGCCCCTTTTGGCTGGCATAGTCTACCAACTCCTGGGCTTCGTCCGCCCTGGCAGCCAGCGGCTTCTCAACGAAAGCGTGTTTTCCGGCGCGCAAGGCCAGCCGGGCGGCCCGGTAGTGGTCGTTCGCCGGAGTGGCGATTACCACCGCGTCGATCGAATCGGAATCGAAGATGTCCGACTCATTGCCGGAGACGCGCAGTCCCGGGTGACGGGAGCTTACGTATTCTTGGGCGGCGTGCGACGAGTCTACTACCTGCTGCACCTGGGAGTCGCGGGATTCCATGAGTACGCGCAGCAGGTTCTTTCCCCAATACCCACATCCTAATAACGCTGTTCTCACCTGGTGATCATGTGAGGTCATACAGCCCATCTCACGGTCGTATCTTATCGTCGCCCACCGGCACGCTGTCCCTGGCCGGCGCGAGGAACCGAAGGCGGGGCGGGAACTTCTCGCGGATGCCCCCGCTGACCTCCGGGCTTGGCATACCCATGAGAAGCGGCAGGTTGAGTATTATGGCGGCGAAGATAATCAGGTCCTTATGGTGCGCCAGATTGGTGGAGAACTGCTTTTGGATGAAAAGCGCGGCCGCTGCCAGGAACACCGCCGTGATAATGTGAAAGTAGGGGTTTCGCTGGTCAAGCTTGACGAAGAACTTCCAGAGGCTCCTCAGCACAAAGGCAAAGACTGCCAACAGGAAGGCAAGCCCCATCAGACCCATCTCGGCCGCCGTCTCCGCAAAAATGTTGTGGGCGTAATTGTCCATCCCCGCGGCGCCTGCGCCCAAGAGGGGATTGGTCCTGAATTTGGTCAGGGCTTCTTCAAGCAAACCGAATCTGTTCTCTATTACCTGCAGGCGAAGCTTCTCTTCTTCCGCGCCGTCTGGAGATTGGATCGCCAGGACCAGGGTCTCGTAGCGCTCCTGATTGGGCAGCGGTATCCCGATCTGCGGGAGTTTTCTCTCGATGACTTCATTTTCCTCGGCGCCTTCACCTTCGTCGGCGTCTTCGCTTGCGTCGGCGACGGTGGTCTGTTGCGCTGTGGCTATCGGGCCGATGGCCGCCGTCTGCGCCCGGTAGTTCTCGCCCTCCTTTTCGTAGCGCACATAGGCGCGCAGGAATTTGCCGCCGTCATCATCGGTCGGGATGTAATCGTATGATGGGACGCCTTTTATCCTGGCGTCGTCGATGTCGGTCCAGGTATCGTCGTCTGGCATACTGGCATCGTCGGGCAGAGGGTTGGCTCTCTGCCAATGCCAGGAGTCGTAGTTTTCATCGTCGGCCCTGTGCTCCCGGTCGTATACCAGGAAGGCGGAGATGACTTCTCCCACCCGCTTCTGTTCATCTTCGTACCAGACGCCGGCTTCATACCTGATGCCGGCTTCGCCGATTGGCGTTGTCGACAGCACGAATGCGGATGCAAAAACCGTGTAGAACAGGAAGCTCGTTGCGCCGAGAGCAATCAACAGAACGGGGAAGTTGCTGAATCTGCGCGTAATGAGGGCAATCGAGAAGGCGGCCAACAACGTTCCAAATACGGCAACCAGCGAAGCGCGAGTGCCGATGATTAGCATGTCGTAAAGCAGCGCCCCTATCACGGCTAGGCCCGGAACCATCCAAATGCGCCGCCAACCGGACATCAGACCAATGTATAACATTGCCCCGACCATAAAGAACATCCCTAGTTGAATGGGGTTGGCTTCCAGGAAAACCAGGCGCTGATTCCATTCCGTTATCTCATACGGCAACAGGTTGGCGACCGCGTCGGGCAGGGTTAAGAAGGCTACGACACCGAGTCCCAAAACCGTTGCCGCCGCCAATATCGTAGTTAGGAAGAGCTTCACCCGAACGAAATCGACCAGGATGACACGAGCCAGGAAGTAGGGCGCCAGCACCAGCCCCACGAACCGCAGACCCTTCTCCATACCGGCAGTCGAGCTGCTATTTGCCAGCATCACTAGGGCCAAGCCAATCAGGGCCGCATCCGCCCAAATAAGCTGGAACCTGATCTCCCTGGCAGCCCAGAGGTGGACGCCAACGCAGAGTATGGTAGCCAGCAGGAACACCAGTGTCAGGTTTATGGGTCCGAACAGCTGCGTTCCGCCGCGAATCACGAAGCCGAAGGCGAACAGGGCAAGCGCAATGGAGGCGCAATACATGGACAGGACGCCCACGTCGGCGCCGGAAGCCCTGGATGGCAGCGAGGCCCAGGTCGAGGAAACCGAGCCGACCCAAGTTGCTGCTCTGGTCACGGCGGCGCCCATTTCAACGAAACCTCCCGATTTGCAGCACGCTTAACCCACGCTCCTCCGGCCTTGTGCCTCTACCGGGCCGGCGCCGTGACCAGGGCGCAGCGTAGCGACTATAAACGGGACGAAAGCCGCCGCGAAAGCAATCCAGCCAATGGAGTTGGCCCACGCCGCCCCCTCCGCTCCGTACCTGGGGGCCAGGATCAACATCGCCGTAACCATAGCCGCCAGCGCCACCGCCGACGCCGCCAGATGGGGAATGGCTCTCCCCGTCGCGGCGGGCAGGACGTAAAGGGGCGCAATGACCGCGAAGGCCAAGGCCCCTGGAAGTAGGAACAGCAACGGGAAGGCGGCTTCTTCGAAACTGGGACCCAGCATAATCCGGATAATCGGTTCGTGGATTATAGCAAGCAGTCCGTATCCGGCAACAGCTATAGCGAGCGACAATAACGCAAAATGACGGGAAATTCGGCGAACGGCGGCCATGTCTCCGCCGTACCACTGTCGGCTGTATTCGGCCTGCACGCCGGTGGAGATGGAGCGGAAGGGATGCTTGGCGGCGTCGATAATCTGGTGCGCCGCTCGGTACAGCCCAACCTGGCCCAAGCTGACGATGTTGGCTATCAGGATTACGTCGATATGCAGGATGACGGCTTCAACCGACGCCCTCCAGAACGACCCGACCTGGAACGCGATGACGTCCCGGCCCGGTACTCTAGCCGACAACGAGCGCAGAAACCCCGGCAGACCCGCTTTCCTCTCCGAGGACGCGGCGGCAATGAACATCCCGACCCCGGTTACCACGTCCCCTGCTACGTAGGCCAACACCACGCTGATTAGCCCGCCCCCAGTCGACCATGCCGCCAGAAGAAAGGCGATCCTCGTCGCCGCGCTGACCACCGCAACGGCAAACCCCAACCGCAGATGGTCGGCCAGTCTAAGCAACGCCATGCTTTCCCTGACCGTGGCCATTGCAACGCCCCCGACCCCGTACACAAGCAGCGACGGCCTGTAGTCCTCCGTGTATCCAAGCAGGCCGCTCACGGCTAGGGCCGCAACCGCCAGCAGGGTGTAGGAGACAAGGGAAAGCGCCTGGGATACTACAAAGGTGAACCGCAGCGTACCTGTCGCCTCCTCCATGCGGCCTTCAGCCACACTGCGAGTCACGAACGTTGTAATGACTTCGTTGCCCGGCAGGGACACGAACCGAAAGAGAAGCGAAGTCAACGCTATGATGATAGCCAGGACCCCCAAGCCTTCGGGCCCAAGGATCCGGGCAGAAAGCGCCACCTGAACTATGCTGGCCATGAACTGGGCAATCGTTATCGCGCCTATCCACAACGTCTGTCGCGCCGCGCGTTGGTCGGAGGCCGGGAGCAGCCGTGCAATTAACGGATTCATGCCCTTCCCCGCAACAGCACGTCGGCCAATGCCAGCCCTACTACTCCGCCCACGGTGTCGAGGGCCAGGTCGGCGCCGCTGGGCCAACGCCCCGGAATGAACGATTGATGCACCTCGTCGGAAATGGCGTATAGCACGGTGAACGCCGCGACGGCGCCCCACAGCGCCGGGAGCGAAGGAAAGCCCTCCCAAGTACGAAACGCTCGATAGGCCAGGGCCGCCAGAATGGCGAACTCGACAACGTGGGCCGCGTCGAAGGCGAACGGTACGCCGGTATCGAATCTTCCTACAAAGCCGCCGCTGAGACTCGTCCCCCAGAAGATGACGCCCATCCAGACGAACAGCGGCGCCCAATAGACGGAGAACTGCCGGATGAACCGATTCAATGTTATTCCTTGCATTGCTATACGGTCAGGCTGGCTCCACGTTCCCTCTCAATAGTCCATTCGGTCCCGCCCTCCACGCCCTACGCCGAGATACGTAAAGCCCAGGCCCAGCATTTGGGACTTGCTCAGAGCGTTCCGGCCATCGAACACGAACTTTGGGGGCCGCATGCGTTGGGCTATTGATGCCCAGTCGGCGTTGACGATCTGGTCCCACTCGGTCAGGAGGACTGCTGCTTGCGCTTGGTTCGCGGCCTCGACCGGATGGGAGGCCAGACGCACGGATTCGGGGAGGTGTTCCCTGGCTGTTCCGCTGGCTTGGGGGTCGTAGGCGCAGACCTCAGCCCCCTCATTGACCAGGGCCTTGATTAAGTCCAGGGATGGCGCTTCGCGGACGTCGTCGGTGTCCGGCTTGAACGCCAGGCCCAGGACCGCTACCCGGAGTCGGGAGACGGCTCCATTGAACCGGCGGCGCAGCGCGTAGAGCGGCAGCAGCCTCTGCCGGTTGTTGACGTTGATGACCGATCTCAGCAGCTCGACCTCGACCCCACTGGTCAGGGCGATGTGATTGAGGGCGCGGACGTCCTTGGGAAAGCAAGAGCCTCCATATCCCACGCCGGCGAATATCCTGGCGCCTGTGCGGGGGTCCATGGCGAGAGCCTCGCCCACGGCGTCCACCGAAGCGCCCACGCTGTCGCATAAGGCGGCGATCTCGTTGATGAACGATATGCGGGTGGCGAGGAACGCGTTGCTGGCGTACTTGATCATCTCGGCGCTGGTCACGTCGGTAAACACGAACGGTGCTGCCATACCGGCGTGCGCCTGCTTCACGAGATCGAGGGACCTGAGGTCGTTGGGATCGGCTCCTACGACTATCCGCTCGGGGGAGCTCCAATCGGCGACGGCGCGGCCCTCTCGCAGGAACTCCGGTACGGAGACATAAGAGATGGCGGCGCCTCTGAGATCGTCTTCTATGATCCTCCGCCCGGTGCCTGGCGGGACGGTGCTCTTCATGACCAGCACAAGTCCACGCGGCTCTTTGGACTTGATCCAGTCCAACGCGGACCTGACCTGCCGCAGGTCGGCGGTGCCGCTGCTTGCCGGAGGCGTCCCGGTGGCAATGATCGCCACGTCGCCGAGGGGCGCCGCCGCCTCGTCGCGGTGCGCAAAGTGCAGGTTGCCCTTCCTGACCCCGGCCTGCACCATCGGTTGGAGTCCTGGCTCGTACAGGAACACCTCTCCACGTTGGAGGGACAGGATGCGCGACGGTTCGACGTCAACGCCCAGAACGTCGTGGCCGGCGGATGCGAGCCCCGCGGCGGCCACAGTGCCCACGTGACCCAACCCGATGACGGTGATCTTCAACGGTCTACTCCCTAGCCTGGGCGACGTCCCAGGAGGGATGTCTGCGCCTGCGCCCGTGTCAGGGGAGAATGGGTTAGCCAATTAGCGCGGCTTCGGTCCATTCCTCAAAGGATGCACCGCCGGTGTACTGGGCAGGCAGCAAGCCCCACAGTACTCCCAGCAGGGGGCGCACGTCATCTAAGGCGACTTCGGCTTTCCCCTCGTTCATATAGACTTCATAGAAGTTGCCGTGTAGGGCCTCCGCAGCAGTCAGGCCGCGGTAAATGATCGCCGACTGCTCCGGCAGTTCATCGGCCAAGGCCGTGATGGCCTCCCGTACGGCGTCATGGTCGTAGTGGTCCCAACTGCGCAGGGTAGCCACCGCTTTGGTTAACTGCGTGACGGCGCCCCAGCCCTTCTCCCCAGCCTGGCAATAGTCACCCTCGGTCAGGTGCGCCGGCCATTTCAGCCAGTAGTCCCGCGTCTGCGCCAGATGCTCGCGGATGCGGGCATCCCTGCGCCCCGGCGCTTCCCGTACCCGCGGCGGCATGGCCATCTCCTCCAAGTCGCTATTCACCGTACACTATCCCTACGCACTTCAGGCTGGCCGTTCACCGGATTGCTGCCCGCGCCATGGCACAGAAACACGACGCCGGCCCAAGGACGGCGCAACATGCGGCATTATACTACTACTCCCGTTTCCGAAATGACCTCTTGCAGGAAGGGTCAACTGTTCGGGTCTCTATTATTAAGGAGGTCTCTCGCGTCCGCATCTCGGGTTCCGCCTGACCCAACTGCCTGCCCCCAGGCTCAAGGCGTCCGGTGACGGTTGACAGAGAGCTACCAGTGACGCAATATCGTGGTAAGACTGGATGACAGAAGGTGGACGTGCCGCGGCGCCAATGAGGAGCCACTCACCATGCAAAAAGCGTTGCACGTCAGGACGACGGTGCTGCCCGGGGGCAAGATCGAAATCGTGGATCAGGAGCTTCCGGTGGGGGAGTCTGTTAACGTAGTCGTGCTTCACTCTTCCGGATCACTGCATCGGTCCGCCGTTGACATCCTGAACGAAGCGCCAGGCCAACGCCTCTTCAAGACCACAGAGGACGTGGAGTCCTACCTTAAGGACGAACGGGCGTCATGGGACCGCTGACGCTTCCGCCTACCGGACCTATCTACCTCGCTCAGCAGGGGTTCGTTGCCCAGCCTTCGGACAAGACCTCGGCCTGCTCCAATACGGTGATCGTCGCCTTCTCCTGCTTGTCGGGCGGGTAGCCGTGCTTGCGCAGGATGCGCTTGACCATCGCCCGGAGCTTGGCGCGCACGTTCTCCCGCAGCGTCCAATCTATGGTGACGTTGTTCCGCACGGTGTCGACCAACTCTCGGGCGATGCCCCGCAGGGTTTCGTCGCCCAGTACCTGCACCGCGCTGTCGTTGGTCTCCAGGGCGTCGTAGAAGGCCAACTCATCATCGCTCAGGCCCAACTGCTCGCCTCGGGCGTTGGCCTCCCGCATGTCCTTGGCAAGCTGTATCAACTCCTCGATGACCTGCGCCGCCTCGATTGCCCGGTTCTGGTAGCGGCGAAGTGACTGCTCCAGCATCTCGGCGAATGAGCGGGCCTGCACCACGTTCTTATGACGGCGGACGGATAACTCCCCCTTGAGCAGCTTCTGCAATAGCTCAACGGCCAGGTTGCGTTGAGGCATACCCTGCACCTCGGCTAGGAACTCGTCGGAGAGCACCGAGATGTCCGGCCTGTCCAGCCCCGCCGCGGCGAAGATGTCCAGCACACCCTCGGACGCGACCGCCCGCGAGATGATCTGCCGCACCGCCAGGTCCAAGTCCTCCTCGGAACGCGCTTCTCCCGTTGCCCGCTTCGACAGCGCAGCCCGCACCGCCTGAAAGAAGCCCACGTCGTCCCGAATGCGGAACGTCTCCGGGTGCGGCACGGCCAGCGCAAACGCTTGCGACAACTCCCGCACTACCTGCAAGCAGCGTTCCTTGCCGTCCTCCTGGGCCAAGACGTGCTCCTGAGCGGCTGGCAGCAGGTTCAACCGTTCCTGCGCGTTGCCCGCCGTCCACTTCGACCAGTCGAGCCCGTGGAACAGGGCGCAACAGACCTCGTACTTCTCCAGCATGACGGCTACGGCCTCGTCTTGGTCGATAGCTGTCTGCCCCGTGCCGCCGCTCTCGGTATAGGTGGCCAAGGCTTGCTTGAGGTCCTGCGCCAGCCCCAGGTAGTCCACCACGAGGCCGCCCGGCTTGTCCTTGAACACACGGTTCACGCGGGCTATCGCCTGCATCAGCCCGTGGCCGCGCATCGGCTTGTCCACGTACATCGTGTGCAGGCTGGGCGCGTCGAAGCCGGTTAGCCACATGTCCCGCACCAGCACGACCCGCAGCGGGTCGTCGGCGTCGCGGAACCGCTGCGCCAGCGCCTCGCGCCGGGGTTTGTTGCGGACGTGACGCTGCCAATCTGGAGGGTCGGACGCCGAGCCGGTCATCACCACCTTGACGGACCCCTTGTCGTCATCGTCGCCGCGCCAGTCGGGGCGCAGCCGCACAAGCTCCCGGTAGAGATCGACGCAGATGCGGCGGCTCATGCAGACGACCATGGCCTTGCCGTCCAGGGCTTCCAGGCGCTGCTCGAAGTGGGCCGCGACGTCCTCGGCAATCTGCCTCACGCGCCTCTCAGCCCCGACCACGGCCTCCAGCTGCGCCCACTTGGTCTTGAGTTTCTCCTTGTGCTCCACCTCCTCGCCCTCGGTGGCCTCCTCGAAGTCCGGGTCGATGAGCGGCCGCTCGCGCTCGTCCAGGGACAGCTTCGCCAGGCGGCTCTCGTAGTAGATGGGAACCGTGGCCCCGTCCTCCACGGAACGCTGGATGTCATAGATGCTGATGTAGTCGCCAAACACCGCCCGCGTGTTGGCGTCCTGTAGCTCGATGGGCGTGCCGGTGAAGCCGACGAACGAGGCGTTGGGCAGGGCGTCCCGCATGTGGCGGGCGAATCCGTCTATGAAGTCGTACTGGCTGCGGTGCGCCTCGTCGGCGATGACGACGACGTTGCGGCGATTGGACAGGGTGGGGTGCTTGTCGCCCTTCTCCTCCGGGAAGAACTTCTGGATGGTGGTGAACACCACGCCGCCCGACTTCACCGATAGATTGCGGCGCAGGTCCGCGCGGCTCTCCGCCTGCGTCGGCGGCTGGCGCAGCAGGTCACGGCAGCGGGAGAAGGTGGCGAATAGCTGGTCGTCCAGGTCGTTGCGGTCGGTGAGGACGACGATGGTCGGGTTGCCCATAGCCGGCTCGCGGACAATAGCCCCGGCGTAGAACGCCATGGTCAGGCTCTTGCCCGAACCCTGGGTGTGCCAGACGACACCGATGCGCTGGTCTCCGGGGTCGCCCCCCGGCTTGCGGCCCGCCTCGTATCCGGGGGCCGCCTCGGCCATGAGCCGCAATTCGGCCGCGCGGAGGGTCTCGTCCACGGCCACCCGCACAGCGTGGAACTGGTGGTAGCCCGCCATCTTCTTGGCGACGGCGCCGCTCCCGTCGTCCTCGAACACGATGAAGTCTCGCAACAGCGCCAAGAACCGCTCCGGCGAGCAGACGCCCTCCAGCATTACCCGAAGCTCGGGAACGTGCGGGTCTGCGAGGCTTTCGCCTGATACCGTGCGCCAGGGCTTGAACCACTCCCGCCCGGCGGTGAGCGTGCCGATGCGCGCCTGTGTCCCGTCCGAGACCATCAGCATCTCGTTCATGGAGAACAGCGTCGGCAGCTCGGCCTTGTAGGTCTGAAGCTGCTGCCAGGCGGTCCAGATCGTGGCGTCCTCGTCCGCCGGGTTCTTCAACTCGACGACGCCCAGGGGCAGGCCGTTGACGAACAGCACCACGTCCGGGCGTCGGGTGTTCCGATTCTCGGTGATGGTGAACTGGTTGACCGCCAGCCAGTCGTTGTTGGCGGGCTGGTCGAAGTCCACCACCTGCGCCTGCGCCCCGCGAATGCGCCCTTCACTGTCCCGGTACTCGACGGTTACGCCGTCCACGAGCATCCGGTGGAAGGCGCGGTTGCGAGCCTCCGGCGTCGCCCCCTCCGGGCGTGTCAGCCTGCGGAAGGCGTCGTCCAGCGCCTCGGCGGGCAGGCCAGGGTTCAGCCCGGCGAGGGCGTCCCGAAGCCGCCGCGCCAACACCGCCTGCCCATAGTCGGCCCGCTCCGCGCCGGACGTGTCGGGCGCGATGTCCCGGCCGTGCGCGACCTGCCAGCCCAGACCTGCCAGCCAGTCGAGGGCGGCCTGCTCAACGTCAGCTTCGGTCAAGGTGGTCATGGCGCTCACTGCTGGGGTATGCTATGCGGCCCGGTGTCACGGCTGCGATGAAGAGGGCAGGTGGATTTGTGGATCATGAATTAACGGCAAACGCATTTGTGCATCACGAAAACGGTTTTGTGAGCCACAAATCAATTTGTCGTTAACCGGTGAGCATCAAAAGACTTGCCTTCCCTCAGCGACGTTCAGAAGCTCGGTAAAGGCGAGGAACGCAGGCCGGCTACCTCTTGCCGGAAGCACCTCTTGCAACAGCCCACCATCACGGGCTATCCGCAGGATGCGATTCGCGGTCGATCTTTGGATTCCGGCTCCCAGCGAGAATTTCACGCGACCGGCTCACACGGCCCCAGGCGAAGCCGGCCCAAACTCATGTAGCCTTCAAACACGCTTACTTCAACTCGCGAGGAGTTAAACCTAGTAGGCAATTTCGTCTCTGGGGATACAACAACTTGGTAGGAGGACGGCCAACTGTCTCCCGATGCGACCACCTCATGGACGCGTTCGTTCAGGACGATGCTGAGGACGCGCCCGTCAAAACTGAATGTCATCTTAGTCTCTCCGTCGAGCCAGGAGAGTTCTTCCAACAGATTGCGCCGAAGGGGTCGGCAATAGTCCCTGTCGATATAGCACTTTGGGCGGGCCGAGTAGGCTCGCTGCTTTTGTACGAACGGCACGAGGTCCCAGTGACGTTCTCCTTCGACAAACCAATCCGGCAAGGGTTCCAGTTTGGACCTGTAAGGCTTAAGGGCGTAGCTGACCCAGGCCGCAGCTTCCAAATCGCTTGCCAAGTCGTCAGGGATTTGGTCCTCTATGAGTCCCAGAGTGCGGCCGGTGTCGACAACACCACTCAGCAGCACCACGTTCCGCCCATACATGTTCGTCACGTGGACAGCGTCCAAATCGAGATGAACGAATCTATAGCCGACACCTTCTAGCCCAGCTTGAGTCTTCCGCGGCTCAAAGCCAAGTGCAATCAGAGAGTGAAGTGTTGGGCATGGGTCGCTCAAATTGTTACCTCCGTAGGGGCTCCGTTCCCCCGTCCTCACCTGCACATAGTCGGCTGCACATAGTCGGCCCGCTCCGCGCCGGACGTGTCAGGTGCGATGTCCGGCCCAGGCGCGATCCGCCAGCCCAGGCCAGCGAACCAGTCGAGGGCGGCCTGCTCGGTGTCGGTGGTCATTGTGATCCTATCCGCCGAGCCTCTGCCGACTGGGAGCTCTGAATTGCTCTGGAACGTTGGCTACTAGATTTACTTCATATCTCCGGCGATCTAGGACTTCGAGAAAGCCAAGCACTTGATTCTCAGGAACTATAATTTCACTACCAGAGTCGTTCACCTCGACTCCTGTTCTTGAGCATAGGTCCAGTAAGGCCACTCGATCCAAGTTATCTGCGTGACCATAAGTACGAATAGAAGCCAATAAATTTGCTGCCCGCGAGCGTGTGGCCGCGTACTCTTCTATCGTGGTCCAGTTAATATACCCGATTTTGTTCTCAATCACTTGTATATTCCGAGGGACGGCTTCCGCGATTGCTTTGTTAATCTGCCCCAATATCTTAAAGCTAGTCGGATGGATGATGTGAACTAAATCTGAGTCCATTATAACATCAAAATCGGTGTTAAGTTGAAAAATTGGGCCTTCAACTATGCGAAGTTGATCACCACTCCATGACAGTATACGGTGTTGTTTGCTGAGAGCACCCTTGAACTGTGTCGCTCGTCGAATTGCGGTCAATTGTCTCCCTTGTTGATCCCACAGCCGTGCGAAATAGCAGAAAGATCTTGTTATCCAATCCAAGTAGTTGTCAGCAATGGGTAGGTTGGACGCCTGGTGAAGAGTCTTGACGCTAACAGCCAGATCATCGTCAATAGGCAACGTCAGATACTCTACGCTCGCGTGCTTGTCGGCTGGATCGAAAGTAGATGGAGGTTCCATCCCATCCTTCGTCATCTCTTGACAAGTGGCTATCACCATGTCTTGAAGGATGCGTTGTACCCCCAGGTGGACAGGCACAGTAGCGAACGTTCTTCCCGTATCAGGATGACAACCGGCCCCAAATTCTATTACTTCAACGTTTTCAGTGTCAAAGTTCAGATTCACTTGCCCTTCTCCATATAGACCATGTTACTCAAGCGGTACGCCACTACTCGTTCACTCGATCTCACCGTGGTACGACGAGTAATCAAAGTAAAGTTCGTCACGCTTGAGTATTCATTATCTTCGTCAGGAGGCAGTATATTTAGTACGCGATAGCCTCGTGCAGCAAAAATTATGTTCATGTAATGGTAGTTCAGATGCCAGAACAGAAACAAGATGAACAGTAACGCAACAACGAGAGCGAAGAAATCTCTCCATGTATCTACATTCTGTCGATAGAAAGGGAGAAGTATCGCGAAAAGATAAACAAGAACATGGCCGCGATGATCTTCTGTTCTGCCTATCACGAGTGAACGAGTGTCGTTCTGTCTTTTAGCAAGGAACTCTCGAAATAACAGAATTCCTGTTGGCAATATAGCCATCGCCACGCAACCGGTAATGAAGTACACGTCAGGAATTATATCGACACCGCGAATACTCCATAGGATGAACAACGGAGACATACTACTTAAGACCATGATGAATCGAAGTAGCTTTAGCCCTTCACCATGTGGAATCCCGCTAGTTTGATTCATCAGATCACACTCCGGAGCGTTCCACTGTGCTCCTCACCCTCACCTCTCCCGACACCAGCCTCGGCAACAACGCATCCCGCAGGGCGGCTAGGTTTTCACATTCCAACTCCGCCATCTCGATTTTCCTCATCATTTGGATGACAAGATCAGTAAATGCGCGGACGAGCGGAACAGAAGGCAGGGCAATCAAATAGCCCAACACCGCATTTGGGGCAAGATGCAGTACCGTCGTACCTGTTGTATGGTTATACATATAAGCGGCGAACTGCTCACTCCTCCCAAGCAGGTAAAGAAACACCTGAGTGACTGTATAAGGTCTTGGACGGAGGATCAAGCAATCCAATGACGCAACCAGCGTCTGGTACATTGGACTCCGTCGAACCAGGGCCGAACGCCCAATCACATCCCCGGCTTGCGTCACGTCCGTACAGGAAACCACTACGTCGCCAGATTCTACGATCTGCTCTGGCTTGTAAGGCCCGGAGTATGGCTTCAAGCCATCAGGTTGATAACCACCGCCGCGGGCAAAGGACTTCAACGTGACTAGGGCAACGTTCGATTCCGATAAGTCAACCCGCCTATAGGAACGCCCCCTAGTGATACTTGCCACATCCCCCAACGCCTTCACCTCCCACCCCTCCGGGATCTCCCCCAGCTCCGAGTCCACCAGCCGGTCCGGGAACAGCGCGGCGACGTCCGGCGGCAGGCCCGTGTCGCGGTCCTGCATCTTGGCGCGCACCGGGTCGAAGTTCACGAACCAGGACTTGAACAGCGCCCGCGCCATCGCCTCCAGCGTCTCGTTCATTCGCCGGTTCAGCTCGATCTTGTCGTCCAGCGTCCCCAGCACGTGGGCGATGGCCCGCTGCTCGGCCAGGGGCGGGAGTCTCAGAGCGAGCTCAGCCAGTGAGGCAACGGTGAGGTATGGAAGCGCAGTTCCAGAAGACAACTCGCCAAAATCGAATTGATGCATCGCATAGTATAAGAACCGAGGGTCAACCAACCTTGGACTGGGAATGGCCCCCATCATATTGTTGTCAATGGCGGTGGCTTGAACGAGCATTCGAAGCCGATTGTGCTTCAGTGCCTCTCCAATCTTGGCAAAGACTATCGTATCAGGTGGAAGTGGTTGGGCTTTTAGTGCATCAGCGACGCTATGATTGATCCAGTTGTTTGCGCCATGGATGTTGACTCTGTTCATTGGCAGATTCATGTCACTGACCTTGATAAACGGATAATCACCTGCATCCTGCCCCTGGTACTGTAGTTTGAAAACTGACCCTGCACGGAATTCGCAGACATCCCCCATCGTCACCTCTCGCCACTCACCCACTCTCAACCTCCGACTCGTCCACTACTCCCTTCTGCACTACCACGTAGTCCCGCTCGGTCTCGCGGTGGAAGCTCTCTGACGTCAATTGGACGCCCGCTGCAACACCAGCGCATCGACCACCTCAACGCCGCCAGCCGCTTCCCTGTTCAGATCGCGGGCGTCTCCATGCGCGCCCTCCCAATCGTGAGTGCCTGTGCCCAGGCTTATCTCTGCTGGGGTTACCTGCTCTGGCGACAGATCATCGTAGCCGTCCTCGTAGCCGTTGACGACCACGCGCAGGTCGGGCGGGTACGTTTGCAGCAGACGGATTAGCTCCTGGACTGTCATGAAGTCTCCCTTTCCTAGAACGGCCATCTACCGCTTCGGGACTTGTTAGCCGGCGGGTTCTTGCCGCCGTTGTTTCTCCGGTAGGTTGCGAGTCTGCCAGACTCCCATCGCCGCGCAGACTCGCGCGACATTGACCGCGTCTCGACCTTCATGGAGCCGCGCTTTCCATCCTTCTTGTGTTCAGCCGCGCGGCGGTCAGGGTTGTTCGATACCCCAATATAATTGATGCGCCCGTTTCGGCCCCGGAGGGTGTACCCTCGCACGCTGCGCTTATTGCCAGAGGCGCTGCGCGATGACTTTCGCCCATATCTTGGCATGAGTATTCTCCTTTCTCGTGGCTCAATTCTCGAACTGCCGCCGCACCTGGCCGCTGCCTACGAACTGGGACAGGAGGCGGTAGTTGTCCAACTCATGGCGGACGCGCCCGGCAATGATCGCCGGGTGGACATCAGCCTTCGATGCCATTTGCAGCACCGCCATGGGCGCCGGGTTTTTCAGGATCACGCCGGCGTCCCATATCTCCTGCGGGATCAGGGCATCCTGCGCTTGTTGGTCCGCCTCCTGCTCCTTGGTGTCCCCTCGGCCGGATTCAACACCGCGCAGGCTGAGGTCGTCCACGAATCCGACCTCGCCGCTGCAATCGTCCAGGTGCAGCCCCACGTGGCCCAATTCGTGCAACAGGGTGAACCAGAAGTTGTCTATCCGGTCATAACGCAGAGTCAGGCCGATTACCGGCCTTCCGTCGGGAAGCCGCAGCGCCGAGCCGTCGAGATGAGTTCTGGGCAGATGCTTCACGTACTCAAGGCCGACGCCATGCTGGGCCAGGAATTTCTTGGCATGCGCTGGGCCGTCTTCCAATACACTGAATTGCGCGACCTGCCGGAGGAGTTGCGGGCTAACCGCGCCGGTCTGGTACTCGATGAGGGGCGGCTTCTCCTTAGCTTGGGCCAATACCTGCCAGCACCACGCCCTGAGGGCGTAATCGTCGGTCTGGGCGTTGATTCTCCGGCTATCGTTCTTGCGGTACAGAGGAGCGGCGGCGAATGCCCGCCCGCCAGCCCGCTCCATCAGGCCAGTGACCAACTCTTCCGCCTGGTCCTTCAGGTTTTGGACGTGGGGAATCCAACCGGCATTGGCCATAGCCTTGAGGGGAAATCTGGTGAACTCGAGGCCCGGTGGTGTGTCCGGCAAGCTGGCGCCCGGTTCCTGCAAGAGGACGTCGGCGGGTATTCCCAAGTGGCGGTGGAGCGCGCGGGCCATGGACATGGTGATGACCCGTTTCCCCGAAAGCACCTCCGAGACTTTAGCCCGGCTCCCGATGAAGGGCGTAAGGTCGCGTGAGGTCAGGTTGGCCTGGTCCATTCGGAACATGATGGCGGAAACAGGGTCGGGAAGACCGATGGGGTGGCGCCGACCCTCATATAGTTCCACCAAGTCCGCCAGAACATCAAGTTCGACCTGGTTGGGGTCGTCCGCATCCTCTACCTGCCCGGACAGTGCGTCCATAAGTTCGGTGATCCGGGCCAGCGCAGCGTCATAGTCCTCTTCCGAGCGAATCGCCCGTATTTGTGCCATGTTCACACCTCCTCTGCATCGATGCGGTCGTACTCTCTATGGGTGCCCACAAACCGTATGTACACAATCCGCCCCGGATAGGACACCCTCGCCACGATTCGATAGTCATTGCGCCGGATTCGGAATACCACCCGGTCTCCACCAACTATACTGGCGTTGGGGTATCGCTCCTTGACATGAGCCGGCGTAGGCCAATCCGCTTGTTTCACCTCCCGATGCCATGCACGTAGCGGTTGCTCGGATTCCGGATGGCTCTCCCAGAATTTCCGAAGCGCTCTTTTTGATATGATCCGCACTACAGGATGTTATAGCCTCCCAATTGACTACAAAGTACAGTGTTCCCAATATGCTGTCAAGGGCCAAGTCACCCCATCGGCCAACCCCGAGGAGCGGCGTAACGAACTGCCTCCTGGGTCGTAGTGATGCACCCGTCGGGGATGGATCCCCGCGTTCGCGGGAATGACGGAGGGGGTAAATCCACTAGGGGAGTCAGTTGAGATTTTGGGAAGGCTGTTATCCCTTCCCAAACCCCAGCCGCGCCAGGTCCGCCGCTATCTCCGCGTCCAGCCGCCGCGCCTCTTCGATAGTCATGAGCGGGTCGGTCCTGATATTGCCTTTGGAGATCGGTTTCTTACCCGAAAGGATCGAGGGCCTGAACGCCCGTCGGCTCGAAGTGCCTGACGTTGCGGGTCACCACGGTTAGGCCGTGTTCCAGCGCCGTGGCGGCAATTATCAGGTCTGCGCCGTCGCGCCCAAGGGACCCGGACAGGCGCCCCCACCGGCGGGCTGTGGGCGCGTCGACACCCAAGACCCGGTCTCCGTACCACGTGAGCAATCGGGCCAGCCAGACGGTCAACTCCCGCGCAAAGGATGGGTTGCTGCGCTCCTGTTGGACGATTCCTTTGGTTATTTCACCCACCGATATTACGCTCAGGTATAAGTCCACCGTCTGTTGGGCTTCCAGCCACCGGACCACGCCGGGATGCCGCTCTCGTCTTCGCAAGGCCGACAGGACGTCGGTGTCGAGCAGAAACATCAGAGGTCCAAGGGCCGTGCCGGCAGGGGCAGCCGCTCGAATCCCCCGTCATCCTGCGGCATGGCGAGCAAGAGCTCGGCCAGCGTCGGCAAGTTCGCTTTTTCAAAGTTGCGGAGGCGCTCATACTCTCCCACCGACAGCACTACGACGGCGGGTTGGCCCCTCCTGGTTACCAATTGAGGAGAGCCGTTCAATGCGGCATCGACCACGGCGCTGAAGCGGTTCTTGGCGTCCTGCAAACTCCAATCGGTCATGAGTCCTCCGGCTAGACAGTCTGGCTAGATTATAGTCACTCCGGGGCGCGGCCTCAAGTTGCCGCCTCGACGGACTTGCCGGTGAGCTGCATGTAGAGGGCATCCGGGCAGAGCTCAATGTCCTCTCCCCAGGCGACCCCTCCGGACGGCGCTATACGAACTTTCGCGAAGCAGGCCGGGTCGTTCCAGGCTTCGAACACGCCACGGCCTGCTAGGTAATACAGGTCTATCTCACCTGCGGCCCCGTCCGAGTATCGGAGCCAGACGCGGTATCCGTCTCGTGGTTCTACTTCGGTTGGCCGAATCATCGTTCTTCCTCCGACGTGTTCATCCAAACCCCAGCCGTTCCAGGTTCGCCGCTATCTCCGCGTCCAGCCGCCGCGCCTCCGTCTGCTGCTCCCGCCACTCGATGGTGAGGCGGGTCATCTTCTCCGCGAAGGGTTCGCCGTCGTCCGCCTGCGGCTCCGCGCCGACGTAGCGGCCCGGGGTGAGGACGTGGCCGTGCTTGCGGACATCCTCCAGCGCCGCGCTCTTGCAGAAACCGGGCACGTCGGCGTACTCGCCGGCGTCAGGCGCGGCGCGCCATGCGCGGTAAGCGTCTGCGATGCGGGCGACGTCGCCGCCGGTCAGTTCCCGGTGTGTGCGGTCCACCATGCGGCCCAGCTTGCGGGCGTCGATGAACAGCACCTCGCCCCGCCGGTCTCGGTCTTTGCCGCCTCTGCGGTCCCTGGCCAGGAACCAGAGGCAGACGGGTATCTGCGTGGAGTAGAAGAGCTGGCCGGGCAGGGCCACCATGCAGTCCACCAAGTCCGCCTCGATGAGGTTCTTCCGTATCTTGCCCTCTCCCGACTGGTTCGACGACATGGAGCCGTTGGCAAGGACGAAGCCGGCCGTGCCCCGGGGCGCCAGGTGATGGGCCATGTGCTGCACCCAGGCGAAGTTGGCATTGCCCCTTGGCGGCACGCCGTACTGCCATCGCCTGTCGTCGATCAGCTGCTCGCCGCCCCAGTCGGAGACGTTGAAGGGGGGATTGGCCAGGATGTAGTCGGCCTTCAGGTCTGGGTGGCGGTCGTTGTGGAAGCTGTCGCCGTGGGCTATCTGCCCCTCGATGCCCCGGATGGCCAGGTTCATCTTGGCCAGCCGCCAAGTGGTGTGGTTGGATTCCTGTCCCCAGATGGAGATGTCACCTCGCGCCCTGCCCCCGTTGCCGTTGCCGGTGGCGTGGGCATGGATGAACTCCATCGACTGGACGAACATGCCGGAGGAGCCGCAGCATGGGTCGTAAACGCGGCCCTGGTAGGGTTCCAGCATCTCCACGAGGAGCTTGACCACGCAGCGCGGGGTGTAGAACTCGCCGCCCTTCTTGCCCTCGGCGCTGGCGAACTGGGATAGGAAGTACTCGTACACCCGGCCCAGCACGTCTTTGGAGCGGGCTTCCGCGTCCCCCACCCGGATGTTGGTAATCTGGTCGATGAGCTGGCCGAGGCGGGCCTTGTCCAGGGCAGGGCGGGCGTAGTCCTTGGGCAGCACGTCCTTGAGCGTCGGGTTGTCCCGCTCGATGGCGGCCATGGCGTCGTCCACCAGCTGGCCGATGGTCGGCTGCCGCGCCTGCTTCTTGAGGTGCGGCCAGCGCGCCTCCTGCGGCACCCAGAAGATGTTCTTGCCGAGGTACTCGTCCATGTCCTCGGGGTCGGCGCCCTGGTCCCGCTCAGCCTCCAGCTTGACGTAGGCTTCCTCGAAGGCGTCGGAGATGTACTTGAGGAAGATGAGGCCGAGCACGACGTGCTTGTACTCGGCGGCGTCCATGCTGCCCCGCAGCGCGTCGGCCATCAGCCAGAGATCGGCCTCGTAGCCTGTCAAAGCGCCGCTGCTCGATTCGGCGTCCGCGCCGGGGGTCTTCCGTCTCCGTCGTGCAGTCGTCATCGTGCTTCGCCCCCTCGTTTGCCCTCAGAACGCCGCCTGTCCGCCTCTGCGCCGCACCCGCCGGTTGGCAGTAGGCGCTTGGTCGAAGCCATGTTCACAGCCTCCTCGAATCCGTACCTCAAATGGTCTTGGGCGCTGTCCAAGGATATGCTGCTGGACTTGCCGATTCAATGGGAACAGAAGCTCGGCTCCGCCATGCTCGATTGATTGCCGTAGATTCCTCACTCCGCCGGCGCTGCGTTCGGAATGACGGCTTAGGGCGGCTTGTATGGAGACTTGCATGGAGGAGCGGTTATACTGGCGTGGGGGGAGCACGGCTCCCACCTGGACCGGTCGGAGGAGGTAACCCCAAGTGTGCCGGGTGTCACGATGCCATCCCACTTGGGGCTGATCAGAAACGGCAGAACCCGGGCATCGCCATGTACCTGCTCAATACCGCGATTCTGCTCGCTTGGGACGACGGCGGGGACTGCGAGGGGGGCGCCGGGTGTACACGGTAGCCATCGTAGGAGCCGGGTTCATATCAACCAAGAAGCACCTGCCGGCCTGGCTCCGGTTGCGCCGCGACGTGAGAATCGCCGCCGTCTGCGATCTCGACCGCACCCGGGCCGAAGCGGTGAGCCGCCAATTCGGAGTTCCGGCGGCCTATGACGACGTCAAGCAGATGCTGGGCGTGGAGCGCCCCGACTTCGTTGACGTATGCACACCGCCGAGCGCCCATGCCGACATAGCGGCGGCGGCCCTGGAGGCGGACGCCACCGTACTGATTGAGAAGCCTTTGGCTACGACGGTGGGGGAGTGTGAAAGGATCATCGAGGCCGAGCGGGGATCCAAAGGCCGGGTCGGGGTGGCTCATACCGAGATGTTCCACCCGTGGGTCATCGAGGCTCGCAAGCGTATCGAGCGCGGCGGCATAGGGGACCTGACCGGGATGCGCATCTTCTACTCCACCCCGGTCACTCTGTGGACGACGGACCCCGGTCACTTCGCCAACCGGCTGCCCGGCGGGTCGATAGGAGAGACAGGGCCCCACGTGGTGTACCTCTCCCAGGCATTCATCGGTCCTATCCGCGATGTCCGTGTCCTGGGCCGAAAAATCTTGCCGGAGTACCCATGGTCGCCCTTCGAGGACTATAGACTGGAGCTTATGGGCGACCATGCCGCCAGCAGCATTGTGCTAACGTACACCAGCAACCACTCGGCCTTTCTATTGGAGTTGTGGGGCACTGAAGGCATGATGAAGATCGATATGCAGAGCAAGCTGCTCGTCAACTACCGTAGGGTGGACCAGTCCCCTTGGGGAATCGGCCTTTCTGCTGTCAGCGAGGCCGCCCAGATCGCCTCAGGCGCCTTCGCCAATGGCTTCGACTATCTCGCGGGCCGATTCAGGAACATCCATGACAGGACCATCAGCGAGTTCTTCAAGCGAAGCGTCAACGGCCTGCCCCCAGCCGTCACGTCCGAGGACGGCCTCGAAACGGTGCGGGTAATGAGCGTCATCAGCGAACAGTTGCAATCCCAGGCGGAGCGGATGGGCTCCCCACTCCGTCAGCGGCGCGAACAACGAGACCGGCCGTAGCAGGATGCGGCGCCATGAACATCGAGAAGATCAGCAACCTTCGAACCCCGAGGGTTATTCCATGAACGCCTCCCCCCCGCGCGTATCGGTAATAATTCCGGCGCGCAATGCCGAAGCGACCATAATTCTCACCCTTGATTCGATATTGGCTCAAGACTATGAGGGGCCGATAGAGGTCATCGTCGCCGACGGCTCCGAAACCCCGACCATGTCCGAACTTGTCCGGCGGGCCCACCCGTCGGTGAAGTTGATTCCCAATCCGGAAAGAACCCTCGTGCCCGGAGCCAACGCAGCGTTTCGGGTGTCCACCGGAGACATCATGGCGCGGTGCGACGCCCATACGGTACTTCCGCCCTGTTACGTGCGCCGCGCCGTGGAAACCCTGGAGCGAACAGGGGCGGCAAACGTCGGCGGGCGGCAACTGGCGGTGGGGACCACCCCCTTCGAGCGAACGGTGGCGATGGCCATGAACACCCCATTGGGATCAGGCAACGCTCGCCATCGGCTGGGCGGGCAGGAGGGAGTCGCCGACACCGCCTTCCTGGGCGTGTTCTCTCGTGGGACGCTGGAGGAGATGGGCGGAGGATATACCAACCTGGCCTGGAACGAGGATTATGAGTTCAACTACCGGTTGCGCAAGCGGGGAAAGATCGTATGGTTCGATCCCGAACTGGTGGTGAATTACCGGCCCCGCGGCACCTTCTGGGCGCTGGCGCGGCAGTATTTCAACTACGGCCGAGGGAAGTCGGCGGTTATCTTGAGGCATCCGGGCTCGGCTCGCCCTCGCCACCTTGCCGCTCCTGGGTTGGTGCTGGGCTTGGTGGCCGGGGCGGCGCTGGCCCTGGCCGGATTCCCCTGGCTGTTGGCGGCGCTGCTGCTTGCTTACGTTCTGACCCTCGCGGTCGGGGCGGCGGTCGTGGGCTTTTGGCGGCGGGACGCGGCGGCCGTCCTCCTTCCGCCGGTGCTGGCGGCCATGCACCTGAGCTGGGGGATAGGCTTCTTCATTCCGTCCCTGATGAAGCTACCCCCCCCCCCCCCCCCCGATATTTAGGGCATTCTTGAAGAAGTTAAGGACGTCATTGAAAAGAGATTGATGAACTCTGGACCCATTGGCAAGCGCCGCGTGGCTCGAGGTTCAGCGTCCGGTTCGCCAGTCCGCGTCATGATCCAATCGAAGCCGGCAACGACAGACGCGCCGGAAGTCCCGGCCACAACCGGCGGGCAGGACGTGTCCGTAATGTTTGCGACCCTGGCCGGCATGGCGGGTCTGACCCTGCTGATACAGGGGCTGCTGGCCTACATGCTGCTTCCCGAAGGAAGGGGCGCCTACGCCGTCTGCATCGCGTTCGGGTCTCTGCTCGGTCTGCTCCTCACGCCCGGCGCGCAACAGGGCGCGCAGTACTTCGTGGCGGCGCGGCAGATGAGCGTCTCGCAAGGCGTGTCCTCAGCCCTGATTATCTGCTTCGCCGGCGGCGGGCTGGCCGCCGCGCTGGCGGTCCCGCTGATATACGGCGGCCTCGCCTTCTTTCAACAGGCGGATACACACACGTTCCTGCTGTCGCTTGCGCTGGCCCCCCTCACGGCCATCTCCATCGCGCTCGACCACCAACTCGTCGCGCTCCGGCGCTTCAGGCGCTTGGCGGCCTTTTCAATGCTCCGCGTCGCGGCGAACGTGCTCACGCTCCTGGCTCTCGTCCGAGGACTGGGGCTTGGGGTGGACGGCGCCGTCATCGCCTTTGCCGCCGGGCATGGCGTCATGATAGCCGCCTGCCTGCTGTACCTGCGGCGTCGTCACGGGCTGGCCTTCGAGATGCCGCACCGCTCGAGTATCAGCCGCGTTCTCGGCTACGGCTTGAAATACCATGCCGCGCGGCTCGGCAACGCCGTCGAACCTCACTTCGGCGTCGTCATCCTTGGATTGATCGCCAGCCAGGGCGAAATTGGGCTGTTCGCAGCCGCGAGCGCGCTCATGCTTGGGTTCATGCTGGTCTCCAACGCGGTGGGCAACGCGCTGTTCCCCCGCGTCGCGGGCGCGGAGCGCGTCGAGATGGTCGCGCTCTGCCTGCGCCTGGTCTTCGTGGGCACCGCGATTCCCATGCTCGTACTGCTCGCGCTCAGCGCGCCTCTGGTGCGGCTGCTGCTCTCGGAAGCCTTCCTGCCGACGGTCCCGCTCTTGTGGATTATCGCGCCGGGGATGCTCGCCTACGCCGTCTCGGGAATCTTCATGACGCACTTCAAGGGCGCCAACCGCCCGCATGTCTGCTCGTGGGCGGTCTTCCTGGGACTGTGCGCCAATCTCAGCGCGCTTCTCCTGCTCTACCCGAGACTCGGCGTCGAGGCGGCGGCGTGGGGCATGACCATCGGCATGGTGTGCGGATGGTTATTCCTCTCCATAGTCTTCCACAGAACGACTCGAACGGGTCTGCCCGCGGTCTGGCTGCCTCGGCGCAGCGACGCGAGCTTCCTGTGGGCCGCGGGTCGGTCCGCGCTGTCCGGCGGGATCATGGGGAGGTCCGCCGCCTATGCTCAAATCGAGAAGGAGCAAGAATCACGTTGACCGGGAAGGAGAGCCGACGGCCCGGCATCCTGCTCATCGCTCCTATACAGAAGGCCGGGGC
Source organism: uncultured Dehalococcoidia bacterium (assembly GCA_958296245.1). Lineage (GTDB taxonomy): Bacteria > Chloroflexota > Dehalococcoidia > Lucifugimonadales. The sequence continues at coordinate 2,048,029 of OY282458.1, read as the reverse complement.
ATCCGATACCAACGTGGTCGGGGGCAACAAGGTGATGGCCGATGAGCAGGTGCGGGAATTGGGGGAGCGCGGCTTCGAGGTGGACGTCATCGACACGTCGGGGGGCGTGACCAATCTGCCCGCCTGGAAAATCAGGGCCAATCGCCTGGCGAGGTTCCTGAGAGTGGCTTGGGGAGCCGTAAGGAAGATACGGCGCTCCGACGCCGCGTTCCTCATCATCGCGCCCTATTCGGCGCTGAGCTTGGCATCGTTCCTATGGGCCGTCTGCAAAATTACGCGCCGGCCCTTGGTGCTGCGTATAAGCGGCGGCGACATGATGGTGGATTACCTGGGATATGGCGCGTTCGCACGCTGGCTGGCCGACCGGACCTATATGCGCTCTTCGCTGGTGTACGTGGAGACGCAGTATCTGCGCCGCAACTTCGATAACCGGGACAACTTCAAGTGGTTCCCGAATACGAGGGACGTCGAGGCGCCCGCCCGGACCGGGCGCGGCAGGGTGGAAAAGCTGATTTTCGCCGCCCGTCTGGACATGGACAAGGGGCTGACCGAAGCCCTCGACGCGTGCCGCCGCCTGCCGGAGAATTGTCATCTCAACGTCTTCGGCCCCGGCATGTCCGACACGGATTTTTCTCTTTTCGACGACCACCCCAGGGCGGCCTACGGCGGCGTCCTGGACCCGGCGGAAATGCCACGGGTCCTCAGTGAACACGACCTGCTGGTGTATCCCAGCTACTACAGGAGCGAGGGTTACCCCGGCGCTATCCTCGAAGCCTTCCAGTGCGGCCTGCCTGTCGTTGCCGCCAGGTGGGGCGGCGTTTCCGAGCTGGTCGAACACGAAAAGAGCGGGTTGCTGGTGGAACCCCGTTCCGCGGCGGCGGTCGAGTCCGCGATCAAGCGGCTGCTGGATGAGCCTGATCTGTACAGGCGGCTCTGCGAGGGAGCAAAACGGCGCGGTGACCACTTTCGGAGCGCGGACTGGTACGACCGCGTGGCCGTCGAGCTGCGCAGCCTGTGCCGGAAGCAGTAACTGCTCAGTTATTCGCACTGGCTCGGCCCCGCTGCCGGGGCGTAAGGGTGCTCAGGATGAAGGAAGGTAGGTGTGGTCTCTGAACAGTTATGCTCAGTCACGCTGCGTTGCCCGACACCGCCTCAAAGCGGTAGAATGCACCGTAACGGAGGGCATTGGGAAGGGGTGCGAATGACGCACGCACAGACACCGCCGCGCCCGCGCAGGCCCAAGGATGAGACTACCCGCTTGGGCGATGCAATATACGAGCGGGACATCAAGAGGCAGGTAGAAGCCGACCACGATGGTGAATACGTCGCCGTTGACGTGGACAGCGGGAGTTGGGCCATCTCCGATGACCTTCGGACCGCAGCGGGGTGTCTGCGGGCGCAGTGCCCAGAGGCTGTCGACGTCTGGTCCATTCGGGTTGGATACCGCGTGATAGGTAGTGTTGGAGGTGGGTCCCTGCGGAGGAGCAGGTGATCGAGGGGGTTGTGAACACCGCCGGCACGCCCCCGCTTGTGGGTATGCTGCTACTCGACAGGCACAACCTGAACATCCAAGTCGAGAACGGAGGCAGTGTCCTCATACAGGCCGGGGCATAGACAAGCGTACAATCTCCCCGGCAAGTCCCACCTTCAGCTTAGCCAACATAGAACACCTTACGGCCGTGACTGACTTGTTCCCCATGCGCCTGAAGAAGGCTCTGGACAGGGCGCTCGTCGTCGCGGCTGCTGCGCTGGGCTTTCCGGGAAGCGAAGACGACCTGTCTTCCATGCGCCTGAAGGAGGCTCTGGACAGGGCGCTCGTCGCCGCGGCAGCCGTGCTGGGCGCGGGTCTCGTGCTTCTGCGGCTGGCCAGCTACGGGCCGTTTATGTGGTGGGACCCAGTCAACTACGTCACGGTGGCCCGCAATCTCCTGGCGGGTGATGGCTTTGTCGGTATGGGTGGCCCTCTTGTGTCCTGGCCGCCGCTGTATCCGGCGCTGCTCGCCGGCGGAGGACTGTTCGGGTTAGATCCCTATGCCTTCGCCGGGCCGCTCAACGCCGTCATCTTCGGGCTGACCGTTCTGGTCGCGGGTTGGTGGCTGCGGCGCCATATGCACTCCCGGCTCCTGTGGTTGTGGGGCTGCATCTCGATCGCGTTGGCCCTTCCGCTTGTCGAAATAGCCTCCCACGCTATGAGCGAGGCTGCTTTCATTCTGTTCATAACGCTCGCGCTGACGCAGATCGACGCCCACCTGAAGGGCGGCGGGCGCGCATCCCTGATGTGGGCGGCGGCGTTCAGCGCGCTGGCCTGCCTGACCCGTTACATAGGCGTGTTCGTGGTCCTGGCGGTGGTCCCGATGCTGCTTGCAGCGCGGGTTGCGCCGCTGGAGAAGATGAAGCGCATCGTCGTCTATATGCTAATTGCCGCGGCGCCGTTGGGTCTGTGGATGCTGCGGAACTTTCTGGTTGACGGCTCAACGACCGGCGGAAGAGGCAAGGGTTCCTACTCATTTTCCTTCATCGTGGACGAGTTTTGGCGGCTCGCCGTCGGGGACTGGTGGCTCTTCGGGTTGACCGCACCGTTCTTGTTGGCGCTCGTGATGGCCGCCGGCCTTGCGTTCCTCCGTCGCCTGGACCGGAAAAGGGACGCTCCGGTTGCTTCGGATGTTGCCTGGGGGCCGTTGCGCGTATGCGGCGGCTTTGCGCTTGCGTACCTGACGATGCTCGCCGCCGCGATGATGTCGGGAGGCACCTGGGATGGATTGCAGTGGAGATTCCTCACCCCGGCGTATATTCCGCTCCTGTTAGCGGCGCTGCTGCTGATGGACGGCGCCCTCCGGTATGCGCGGAAGCGGGTGGCCACGGGGAATCGTTCCGAGCCGTCGGCGATTTCAAGCTATAGGATCGGGGGGAGGCAGACTCTGGCAGCAGTCCTGGTGTTGGCGCTGTTCCTGCAGGCGGCCTGGCTGGTTGTGCTGCATAACCGCGAGTTAACGGCTTGGAATGCCGGTGTGAAACAGGGGTTTGCCGGACCGCGGTGGAGGAATTCGGAGAGCGTGCAGTACCTTCGGGGGGAGGCTCTGACAGGCGCGATGTTGAGCAATGCCCAGGTCGTCACGGGTTTGCACGTCGACGGTCCGGCACGCCATTATGCACTGCCGTGTGAACCGGACGGTCTGCAGTCCGCATTGTTGAAAGCAGCTGAGATCGGAGAGGTGCATGTCCTCTATTTCGATGACCGGTGGGCAGGATGCTCTCGGCAGCAGTACGACGACCTCCAAAACGCCTTGTCCCGGGATCCCTTGCTGGAGTTGGCGGCGGAACTGGCGGACGGTAAGGTGTATCGCCTGCGCGAACGGGAGTTCTGGCCCGCCGCTATGTTCCGCAGTTCTAACGTTCCGGTGGAGGGCAAGCCGTTCGGCGCCTTTCTCAACGAGTCCCACGGCCGCGAACTGCCCGGGGAACAGTGGCGGTGGGAGAAAGGCGGCGATGCCGATGGCTGGACGAGCCTCCCCGTTCAACAGCCCACCTACGTTTACACCCCCACTGTTGCAGATGTCGGGCATCGCCTGCGCGCTTCGGTCTACTACGTTGACCAGCTCGGCAACCGATTGAAAGCGATCACCAAGCCATCCGAACCCGTACAGCCGGACATCCAGAGAATGGTCTCGGAGCCGCTTGGAAGTGAAGACGGAAAAGGGGAGGCGTGGACTTCGGAAGCAGAGCGCATCATTCGTTCCAGGTACGATGTGTATCTCTACGAAAACAGGCTAATCTATGGGAAGCGGAGCTGTATATGGGAAGACGAGTACGGTACGCGGTTCCCGTTGAGCGTCTATTCGTTGGATTCCGAAAGTGGAACTCTGGAACGCGATACGCTGGATTTCGCATGGAGCAAGTCTTCCTGGAAGTACGACGGGACCTGCGTCGTTGAGCGCCAGCTTCCCGACAAGGACATCTTCACCATCCGAACCGGACAGGTTGACCCCGACGGGAACCTCCTTTGGGAAGCGGAGCACTGGTTCGAGGAGAACCGGCGGTGGTTTGACGGCTATTTGTCGTCGTTGACTTTCGGCGAGCCGGCGGCCCGCGGCGTTTTCGACATTTATCTCGGTATGGGAGGCCTGGTCTTCGTCAAGGACCCGTGCGTTGCGGAGGACACGGGACCCAGTTTCTTCGTGCACCTTGTCCCCGCTGACACGGAGGACCTTCCCAGCCACCGGCAGCAGTACGGATTCGATAATCTCGACTTTGTCTTCCAATGGTATGGTCTGATGCAGGGCGGGCGATGCATGGCCGTCCGCGCCTTGCCGGAATACGACGTCGTCAGCATCCGCGTCGGCCAGTACGAGGGAGACACAGAGTTCTGGTCGGAGGAGATTTCCGTGCCGTGACCACCGGGACCGGCGCGGCAAGGGGTCGGAGGGAAGGGCGCCGCGGCCTGGCCTGCGGGCGCGGGCGGCCGGCCAAACTGCCATGACTCGTTTGTTCTCCATGCGCCCGAAGGAGACTCTGGACAGGGCGATCGTCGCCGCGGCAGCCGTGCTGGGCGCGGGTCTCGTGCTTCTGCGGCTGGCCAGCTACGGGCCGTATATGTGGTGGGACCCAGTCAACTACGTCACGGTGGCCCGCAATCTCCTGGCGGGTGATGGCTTTGTTAGCTTGGGTGGTGGCCCTCTTGTGTACTGGCCGCCGCTGTATCCGGCGATGCTCGCCGGCGGGGGACTGTTCGGATTAGATCCCTATGCCTTCGCCGGGCCGCTCAACGCGGTCATCTTCGGGCTGACCGTTCTTGTTGCGGGTTGGTGGCTGCGGCGCCATCTGCAGTCCCGGCTCCTGTGGCTCTGGGGCTGCATCTCGATCGCCCTGGCCCTTCCGCTTGTCGAAATAGCCTCCCAAGCTATGAGCGAGGCTGCTTTCATTCTGTTCATAACGCTCGTGCTGACGCAGATCGACGCCCACTTGGACGGACGCGGGCGCGCATCCCTGATGTGGGCGGCGGCGTTCAGCGCGCTGGCCTGGCTGACCCGCTACATAGGCGTGTTCGTGATCTTGGCGGTGGTCCCGATGCTGCTTGCAGCGCGGGTTGCGCCGCTGGAGAAGATGAAGCGCATCGTCGTCTATATGCTAATTGCCGCGGCGCCGTTGGGTCTGTGGATGCTGCGGAACTTTCTGGTTGACGGCTCAACGACCGGCGGAAGAGGCCGGGACGCCTACTCATTTTCCTTCATCGTGGACGAGTACTTGCGGCTCGCCGTCGGGGACTGGTGGCTCTTCGGGTTGACCGCACCGTTCTTGTTGGCGCTCGTGATGGCCGCCGGCCTTGCGTTCCTCCGTCGCCTGGACCGGAAAAGGGACGCTCCGGTTGCTTCGGATGTTGCCTGGGGCCCGTTGCGCGTATGCGGCGGCTTTGCGCTTGCGTACCTGACGATGCTCGCCGCCGCGTTTATGTCGGGAAGCGCCTGGGATGGATTGCAGTGGAGATACCTCACCCCGGCGTATATTCCGCTCCTGTTAGCGGCGCTGCTGCTGATGGACGGCGCTCTACGCTACGCGCGGAAGCGGGCCGACATCGTGGCCGTCAAGCCGCCCAGGGTGGGCGCTCTACGCTATGCGCGGAAGCGGGCGCAGCGGGGAATCGTTCCGGGCCGGCGGGTATTTCAAGCTATAGGTCCGGGGGGCACTCTGGCAGCCGTCCTGGTGTTGGCGCTGTTCCTGCAGGCGGCCTGGCTGGTTGTGCTGCATAACCGCGAGTTAACGGCTTGGAATGCCGGTGTGAAACAGGGGTATGGCGGACCGCGGTGGAAGGATTCGGAGAGTGTGCAGTACATTCGGGAGGCGGCTCTGACCGGCGCTATCTTGAGCAATTCCCAGGGCGTCACGAGCCTCTACGCCAACGGTCCGGCACGCCATTACGGACTACCGTGTGAACCGGACGGTCTGCGGCCCGCATTGTCGGGAGCAGCTGACAACGGAGAGGTGCATGTCCTCTATTTCGATGACTGGTGGGGAGGATGCTCTCGGCAGCAGTACGACGACCGCCGAAACGCCTTGTCCCGGGAGCCCTTGCTGGAGTTGGCGGCGGAACTGGCGGACGGTAAGGTGTATCGCCTGCGCGAACGGGAGTTCTGGCCCGCCGCTATGTTCAGCAGTTCTAACGCTCCGGTGGAGGGCAAGTTGTTCACCGTCTTTTTCAATCAGTCCCACGGCCGGCGGCCGCCTGGGGAAGCGTGGCGGTGGGAGAAAGGCAGCGATGCCGATGGCTGGACGAGCCTACCCCGTCCAAGTCCCACCTACGCGTACACCCCTACGGCTGCCGACGTCGGGCATCGCCTGCGCGCTTCGCTATACTACGTTGACCACCTCGGCAACCGATTGAAAGCGACTACCAAGCCGTCCGGACCCGTACAGGATCGCATCATTATCATTCGTTCCAAGTACGACGTGTACCTCCACGGAAACATGCTGACCTATGAGAACCGGAGCTGCAGCTGGAAGGACGAACACGGTACGCGGTTCCCGCTGAGCGTCTATTCGTTGGATTCCCGAAAGTGGACGCTGGAACACGATACCCTGGATTTCGCATGGAGCAAGTCCCGGACGGACGGGACTTGCATCCTTGAGCGCCAGCTTCCCGACAAGGATGCCTTAGGCATCCGAACCGGACAGGTTGACAGCGCCGGGAACCTTCTTTGGGAAGCGGAGCACTGGTTCAAGGAGAACTGGTGGTGGTTTGACGGCTATTTGTCGTCGTCGGCTTCCGGCGAGCCGGCGGCCCGCGGCGTTTTCGACATTTATCTCAGTATGGGAAGCCTTATCTTCGTCAAGGACCCGTGCGTTGCGGAGGACACGGGCCCCATTTTCTTCATGCACCTGGTCCCCGCCGACGTGGAGGACCTTCCCAGCAGCCGGCAGCAGTACGGATTCGATAATCTCGACTTTGCCTTCCAATTGCATGGCCTGAGGCAGGTCGGGAGATGCATGGCCGTCCGCGCCTTGCCGGAATACGACGTCGTCAGCATCCGCGTCGGCCAGTTCGAGGGAGACACAGAGCTCTGGTCGGAGGAGATCCCCCTACCGTGACCACGAGGGGCCGGCGCGGCAAGAGATCGGAGGGAAAGGCGCCGCGGCCTGGCCTGCCGCCCGCAGGCCGCAGGCCAAACTGCCATGACTGAGAAACTGTTCAGACTCTGAGAGACCCGAAGGGAGAAGAGATTCTCACCCCTGACCGGGCGGGTGGGGATCAAAGACGTTTGCTTTACACGCAGAAGGCCGCAGGTTCGAGTCCGGCGGAACTTTGGCGCCTGCGCACTGAGATTCGCGGCCAAGAGAATTTACTGTCACTTTAGAATCACACAGATGACAACGACCAAACTGACAGGCAAGAACGTCTCGATAGGGCGTCCTTTTGAGATTCCGCCCGGCTTGTTCCCGGCCGGACTGAACGTTCCTCTGCCAATCGAGGATTCCACGCCGGTGCAGTATGCCGAAATCATCGGAGAGACCCATCGGTCATTCACCAAGTACGACCATCGGAAGAACGGCGGTCACTACCAGACGCCTGCATCCATCGCCGGATTCATGGCGGAATGCTTTCCTTACGGAGGACCCTACCTGCGGGTGCTGGACCCTGGGAGCGGGACAGGTATTCTGTCGGCTGCGGTTTGCGAGGCGGCCTTCGGTAGTGGGACCGTCCAAAGCCTGCACGTAGATGCCTATGAGACAGATCCAATGCTGGTCAATCTCACGCATCTCGTCCTCGCCTTCTCACGCGAATGGCTTGTTCAACGCGGCGTCGCCCTGACATTTGACGTGAAGCATGAAGACTTCGTTTTGGAGAACGCGGCCACGCTCGAAACTACGTCGAAGATTAACGGGCCAGGAAGAAGTCTCACAAGGCTCCGCCCCGAGTACGACCTCGTGATTTCCAATCCTCCGTACTTCAAGATAGGCAAGCACGACCCGCGGGCCGTCGTAGGGGCGTCCGTGGTGCATGGGCAGCCGAACATCTATGCTCTGTTCATGGCGATCTCCGCCGAGCTCCTGTCAGAGTCCGGGAGGCTCGTGTACATCGTGCCGAGGAGCTTTGCGTCAGGGCCGTACTTCAGAAGATTCCGAGAGGTCTTCTTCCGGCGTGTGGTACCCACGGCAATCCATCTATTCGAGTCCAGAAGGGACGTGTTCAAGAGTCAGACCGTGCTCCAAGAGAACCTGGTGATTACGGCGCGGAGACGGATGGAAGGCAAAGCCCTCACTGAAGGTCAGGTGCTCGTATCTCATAGCAATGCGGCTCACGACCTTGCCGATCGCCAAGGCCTCATGGCGCCCTTGGATTCCGTGTTGGACCTATCCAGCGCTCACAAGGTACTGTGCATCCCCGTTTGTGAAGCGGACTTGGAGTTGGTTCAAGTCGTTCGATCGTGGCCCAACACATTGCATTCTCTGGGCTTGGACATCTCCACCGGCCCTGTGGTCCCATTCAGGGCCACCCGGTTCTTGGTACGGGGTGGAGGCCCCGACACCGTTCCGCTGCTGTGGATGCACCATGTGCTCCCCATGCGAATCGAATGGCCTTCCACAGGAAACGACAAGCCGCAGTGGATCAGGGATACGCCAGAGTCCTCGAGGCTCTTGGTAGAGGACGGGACTTACGTACTTCTGCGGCGCTTCAGCGCCAAGGAAGAGAAGCGGCGCCTGGTGGCCGCTCCCATGGTACAAGGACGCTTGAACGCGGGCATGGTGGGACTGGAGAACCATCTGAACTACATTCGCGGAGTTTCGAGAGAATTGGATAGGGAGTTGGCCCAAGGGCTCGCAGCCCTACTCAGTTCGACCTTCCTGGACCGATACTTCCGCCTGTCCAACGGGAATACCCAAGTCAGCGCCACTGAGTTGCGGATCATGCCGCTTCCAGCCGAACAGGACATCCGTGCAATAGGAGGTCAGATACACGCCGGACTCGACTCTGGGACGGGCCTTCCCGAAATAGACGTCCTGGTTGCCAGGACTCTGAATCTCTCAGCCGGGCTACTGGCGGGATAGGGCCAACCGCGGGATGAGCAAGATTGATGAAGCACGGGACATCTTGGAGCAGCTTGGCCTGCCTCCCGCCCAGCGGAACGACATCTCCTGCTTGACCCTATTGGCTCTTGCCGGACTCTCCGAGGACGACACTTGGAACGCGGCATCCAAACCGTCCCGCACCATCCACCAGATTCTTGGCTTCATGCGGGACACCCATGGTAGGGAATACGCGGAGAACACTCGTGAGGTGGTGCGCCGTCAAGTCATCCATCAGTTCGAGCAGGCGCGGCTGGTTGACCGTAATCCCGACGCCCCCGACCTCCCCACCAACAGTCCCCACTATCACTACGGCCTCACCGACGAAGCCCTGAGAGTGCTCCGGCTTTATGGCCGCAGCACCTGGGAATCCGAGCTACTCGCCTTCCGCTCCAGCCACGGCGCACTCTTGGAAATATACCAGCGGCGCCGCCAGATGCGGGAGATTCCGATCCGCACCTCGGCGGGCGAGGAAATCCGCCTGTCTCCCGGCAGGCACAACCGGCTGCAAGCCCTGGTGGTGACGGACTTCGGGCCGAGGTTTGCATCGGGGTCAATCCTGTTGTATCTGGGCGACGCCGCTCGCAAGCTGCTGCATCTGGATCGGGGGAAATTGGACCATCTTGGCGTCCCGATTACCGAGCATGACAAGCTGCCCGACGTGGTGCTCTACGATGAGGAACGGAGCTGGCTGTTCCTCGTGGAGGCCGTCACGTCTCACGGCCCCATGAGTCCCAAGCGGGTGGAGGAACTGGAAGTCACCTTGAAGGACTGTGTCGCCACGCGACTGTACGTAAGCGCTTTCCTGGACTTCAGGCAATTCAAGCGGCACGTGGAAAACATTGCGTGGGAGACTGAGGTTTGGGTCGCCGAGATTCCGGACCACTTGATCCACTTCAACGGGGATAAGTTCCTCGGCTCTAGGTAGGCTATCATTACCATTGCAGGTTCAGGCAAAGAAGTATCGGAGAAATCGCTGGAGTTGAAGAGCTCGACCAGTATCGGGGCTGCGCCAGTCGAAAAAGGACCTCACGAAGTCTGAACAGTTACATGACTCAAAGATAAAACGTATGTTGCCGCTTATTCCGTTACTCTGGAGGAGACTGGAGTTCGCGTCGGTCGCCTGCATTGGGTTTTCCTTCTGGGCGCTGGCCGTCCTGGTCCACATAAGACTGCAAGGCGGTGTGATAGAGCCGCTCGTCCTTGGGGTTATGCTCCTATGTTGCCTGCTTCTGCTGGGTTTCGTGAGCCTCCGCCGGTGGAAGTCTCTTGGGACGCCTGGATTGTTGCTTCTCGCCTCGATAGCGTCCTACCTCTTCATTTCCTCCGGCGCTTCGCTCGCCGCCGACTCCAAATTGCTGCTGACCGAAGACGTGGCGCGTCAGGGCTTTTTCTTCGTCGTCACCCTGGCTGCCATAGTTGGCGGCCGATGGATGCTGGAGCGAATCGGGGCCGAGACGGTGTTGAAGTGGACGCTCGTGATTCTGGCGGCAAGCTGCGCCATTGTTCTGGCCTCGCCGTTGCTGCGCGATATTGGCGTGCTGCCGGAGTATCGGCTTCCCTTTCGCCTGACCGGCGCTTTTACCGACCCCAACGACGCGGGCTTCATCGCTTGCATGACGGTGGCGCTGGCGTTGGCATTTCAATCCAACGGACGGCAACGCCTCCTTGGGTATCTCGCCCTGGTCTTGGGATGCGCCGCGGGAATCTTATCGTTTTCCAATACGGCGGCTATTGTTCTGGGCGTGATGCTGGCTTCGTTCCTGCTGCTGAACGTCCGCCGCCTGAGGCAAGACCTCTTGCATACCGGCCTGACTATTCTGCTCCTGGCCGGCGTCCTGGTTTGGATCACCGTGTACTTTCAGGGAATTGTGTTATTCGGGCAACCGAGAACTCCCACAACGCTCGGGGCACTACCCGAGACGTTTCCTAAGGAGCTTCAGAGGGTGCTTCCGGATACGTCGGCAGTGAAACCCGGCTACGCCGGGATTCGAGAAGAGGACGAGGCCAAGCGGGTCGGGACGCTCATCACCGCCTACCTGGTTTACGACTGGCGGCACTGGGCTGACGACGACCCGGTAAATCCCTGGCGTTGGCGGCGAGCCGACGCCAGCGCCGGGGGCGACAACGTACCCGACGACGCCACCTGGACCGACGTCGCAGGGGATGGGTCCTGCAGCTACACCCCGACCGACTCGGATAGGGGCAAGTTCCTGCACAGCTACGTGTACTACGAAAAAGAGGGTGAGATCTACTGGGCGCAGACCGTGGACGTGGGCCCGGTAATGGCGGCAAGCGAAGCGAATGCCCCTCGGCTGGAACAGGTTAGATGGGACATGTCGTCCATTCGGGGAGAGACCTGTTCATACAGAGTGGGAGGTCTGGCGCGGCGGGTATACCTCTGGGAATTGGGCGCCGAAAAAGCCCTGGCCTCGCCCATCGTAGGTCACGGCTTGTATCAGCTCCACTATATGGAGGGCGCCCTTATCGGAAACGAAGGGATACCGACCGGAGTCCACAACGTGTACCTGATGCTGATTGGCGAAGCGGGCATCATTCCATTGGCGTTATACTTGCTTTCGCTGTTCTTCTTGATGCGGTTGCTCTGGACTGTGCCGAAGTCCTTGGGCAGGGATTTGGTCGTGGGATGGGTTATCGTGATGGCCTTGTTCGGCCTGGCGTTTCACCATTTACTCACCATGGGGGCTTACAATTTCCTCATCGGCTTGGCCTGCGCCACGGCGGCGTTCCTCGTTCAGGGGCAAAGACCCAACTGCGGCGTGACGGAAGGCGGGGGCAAGAATCAGAAGGCAGTCTAAAACGTGTACGATTATCTGCTGGTGGTGGGGCCTGGGCGGTCGGGGAGCGAATTCCTGTACCGGCTCTTGAGAGGCCATCCCAACTTCGTCTTCCCCGAAATCAAGGAGCGGTACTACTACCGCTCTCCAAGGGCGTTCAGACGGGCCCGGAGACGGCTGGATGGGCGGGGTCAACTCCTGTGCGACGTGGCCAATTTGGCCTATGCCGACGCCAAGCTGTCCCGCAGCGTCGATGATCTGGGGGAAGAGGGTTTCAGGGTATTGCTGGTGGTGCTTCTCAGAGACCACCGGGACCGCGCAATTTCGATGATGCAATTCCGCAGAAGCCGGGCAGAGCTTTCAGCGCTCCTGGGCGCGCGGCGGCTGGAGGCGGCGGTTGTACGCGATAGATTGACCCCCGAACGCCTCGCAGATATTTTCCGGACCAATGCCGATGTCCTGACGCTCTCTTTTTCCGCTCTTACCCAGGATACGGACGCTGTGATGGACGTCTTGCCTTCCCTCTGCGGAGCGCCGAAGTTCGACCGTACTCCACGACAAGCCGTGAACCAGGCGGTTCGCGCCAGGTCTCTGTGGCTCTCGACCTTTGGGCACTGGTGCGGCTTTACTCTGCGCCATCTTGGCTTCAGGCGTCTATTGCAGCGAATCAAGGAGAACGAGGCGGTCAACAAGGCGTTCTTCGTTCCCCTGGCCGACGATGCGGAAAGGCCCCGCCTCTCTCAAGAATCCCTGAAGATATTGGACGCTTCGGCCGTTGCGTGCCGTTGCATAGTCAAGAATTCATCCCGGCAAGTGAGAGAGGGGATATACTTGCGAAAAACCGGGCAGCCGGACGACGCCATTTACGATTATCGAGCGCTTCCAAGGCTCACGCCGTGACAACGGGCCCAAGCGCCCCAACTTTGGCAGCAACTAAGACGCTCCGCATTTCCGGCGCTCATCGCACTCGCCGCGGGCGCGGCGTGATATTCAACGGCGAATGCCTGGCGGCGGCTCTCCCTGAGTATGAGATTTACCCACTTCACCACCGGCCAGTACGTGCCTGTGGAAGGCGGCTACAACCACTTCTGGGAGGGAGAGATACGGCTTGAACAGTAACCGCCGCGGCCTGCGGGGATTCGCGCTGAATCTTTGGCGCGCCCTGACCGCGCGCTATCAGAACATAAGTACGGGGGGGGGTAATTCCTTCCTCCCGGTTGCGCAACGGGCTGTTCGCTCTGTTCGTCGCCGGCGTCCTGGCATACGGCGCCGGGTTTGCTTGGTACATGCTGGCCCGCTTCGACTTTGTCAACCTCATCCGGGACGTAAACCGCGACGACTCCTTCTATTACTTCCAGATTGCATATAACCTGGCCTCGGGGAACTTCTCTACCTTCGACGGCGGCATCACCCGGACGAACGGTTACCATCCCCTCTGGCTGCTGCTGATTACGCCCTTCTACTGGGTGTTCGACAAGGAAGCGGCCTTGTTCGGCATCAAGGCGTTCGAGATCATGCTCATCGCCGGCGGGGTTGCCCTGGTCGTCGTGGCCGCCCGGCTGGCGCGGCTGCCCTGGATTCTGCTGTTCGCCGCGCTGCCGATGCTGTACCAGCAGCGCAACCTATTCCTGGGACTGGAAGCGGCCGCCGCGCTGTTCATGCTGGGGCTGTTCTTCTTGGCCGTGATGCTCTACGCGCGGGACCCGGCGCGGTGGAAGTGGCCGCTGGCCGCGGTCGCCTTTGCCCTGCCTTGGGTGCGCCTGGAGTACATCGCCATATCGCTGGCGGTCACTGCCGCGCTCGGTCTCATCGAGTGGTCGAGGCGGGAGCGGGCGCCCGGCGCGCCGCTCGGAGAGCGGGTTCGTTCCGCGCTCTACGTCAAGGCGGCCGTCCCGTTTCTCGCCGCCGGCGCAGGCATCCTGGTGTACTTCGCATACAACGGGCTGGTGTTCGGAGGCGTGATGCCGGTGAGCGGCGCAACCAAGCAGATGTGGTCGCAAGCCCGGTGGGATAACGAAGGCGGATACAGCTTCGTTCAGAACTTCCGGGACGTCTTGCAGATCCCCGCGTTCGACTACGAGCTGCTGGCCGCGCTGGAGATATGCGCTTACGCCGTTCTGGTCTGGTGGTTCGTCCGCCGTTCCAGGGACCGCACAGACTGGCTGCTGTTGGCCTTCCTCGTGTGCGTGTTCGGCCTGGCGGCCGGCCACCTCGCCAAGTTCGCTCAGACCGTTCTCACCGTGCATCCCTCCTGGGGGAAACAGGCTTGGTACTTCGTCCCGGCGTATCTGCTGATGACGCTTCTTATTCCCGTAAGGTGCTACGTAGCCATCCATTTCATCCGCCGTTTCATCGGACCGAGGTCGCCCCTGGCAGCCAACATTGTGAGCGTGGGCATCGTCGTTGTCGGAGCAGCCTTTCTGCTTACAAAGGCGGACTTCACAGGACCGTTCCGGTATGCCGACTCGGCAAGCGAGTCAACCAGCCGCGAATTTGAGGTTAATTCTCATATGGGCGTTCGAGTTATGGACCGTGTGCTGCCCGAGGACAGCGTGGTCGGGTCGTGGGACGCCGGCAGCATCGGATACTTCTCGCGTTTTCCGGTAGTGAACCTAGACGGCCTGGTCAATTCCTGGGATTACTATCGTGCCCGCAATCGCTACCCTTACTGGCAGGCCCGCAAGGAAATAACCGAGGCCGTGTACGCGTTCTATCAGCATTACGGGATTACCTTGTTCGCGAACGTCGCTGGAGGCGATTTGAATGTAAAGCGTGGATTCGCCTTGGACAACGTCATGTTCGAGGGCGCACCACATCCCGACCCTGATGTCAGCAGACTACGGTTCAAACTCTGGTCCTACTCCCCAATGAGAGACGCCGACGTCTGGTTCTGGGAACGGATGGAGCCGCACTTCGACTATCAATCGGGCGACATCGGAGTGGTCGTGGACGGACGGATGGCGCAGGCGTTCGCCAGAGATTGCGCGCCGGACGAGCTGGCAGTGTGGTCATGGACTGGCGCGGCTGAACCGTTCCCCAAAGCCTGGACGCAAACGAAGACGGGGCTGTGCGTGGACGCGCTCGTGCTGCCCCGCGACGCCTCCCCTCCGGTGCGGGCGGATGCGATGACGGCCGGCGATTACTTGGCAGATCTGGTCGGCGACCGCGAGCCGGCAATCCGCTCCGAGTTCGACGTATATCTCATCGAGAACAGGCTCATCTACGTGAAGGAGCCTTGCGCCCCCGCCGACACGGGGGCGTTGTTCTTCCTCGCCCTGTACCCGGTTGACGTGAACGACCTTCCCGACTATCGCAAGCGGCACGGCTTCGATAACTTGGACTTCGGTTTCGACGGGCGCGGCGTGATATTCGATGGGAGATGTATGGCGGCGGCGACTCTCCCTGAGTATGATATTGCCCGCATCTTTACCGGCCAGTACGTGCCTGTGGAAGGCGGCTACAACCACTTCTGGGAGGGAGAGTTCCGGCTTGAGCAGTAACCGCCGCGGCCTGCGAGGCTTCACGCTGAACGATCTGTGGCGCGCCCTGACCGCGCGCTATCAGAACATAAGTACAGGGAGGGGGTAATTCCTTCCTCCCGGTTGCGCAACGGGCTGTTCGCCCTATTCGTCGCCGGCGTCTTGGCCTACGGCGCCGGGTTCGCCTGGTACATGCTGGCCCGCTTCGACCTTATCAACCTCATCCGCGACGTCAACGGCGACGACTCCTTCTATTACTTCCAGATAGCTTATAACCTGGCCTCGGGGAACCTCTCCACCTTCGACGGCGGCATCACCCGGACGAACGGCTACCATCCCCTCTGGCTGCTGCTCATCACGCCGTTCTACTGGGTGTTCGACAAGGAAGCGGCCTTGTTCGGCATCAAGGCGTTCGAGATCATGCTCATCGCAGGCGGGGCGGCGCTGGTCGTCGTGGCCGCCCGGCTGGCGCGCCTGCCCTGGATTCTGCTGTTCGCCCTGCTGCCGCTGCTCTACCAGTACCACGGCTTATTTCTTGGACTGGAAGCGGCGTCCGCGCTGTTCATGCTGGGGCTGTTCTTCTTGGCCGTGATGCTCTACGCGCGGGACCCGGCGCGGTGGAAGTGGCCGCTTGCCGCCGTCGCCTTTGCCCTGCCCTGGGTGCGCCTGGAGTACATCGCCATATCGCTGGCGGTCACTGCCGCGCTTGGTCTCATCGAGTGGTCACGGCCGCCGCGAGAGGTCGGCGCGTCCTGGCGAGAGCGGGTCCGTTCCATGATCGCGCTCGACGCCGTTGCGCCACTGCTGGGCGCGGTCGGCGGCATCCTGGTGTACTTCGCATACAACGGGCTGGTGTTCGGGGGCGTCACGCCGGTGAGCGGGGCGCTCAAGCAGATGGGGTCGCAGTGGCTATGGGAAGAGGAAGGCGGGTACAGCTTCGTTCAGAACTTCCGGGACGTCTTGCAGATTCCGGTCTTCGACTACGAGCTGCTGGCCGCGCTGGAGGTCTGCGCCTACGTCGTTCTGGTCTGGTGGCTCGCCCGCCGTTCCAAGAACCGGAAGGACTGGCTGCTGTTTGCCTTTCTGGTCTGCGTGTTCGGCTTGGCGGTTGGCCACCTCGCCAAGTTCGCGCAGACCGTCCTCACCATACACCCTGTCTATGGGGGCTATGTCTGGTATTTCGTCCCGGCGTACCTGATGATGGCGCTCATCATTCCCGTAAGGTGCTATATCGCTATCCACTTCATCCGCCGTTTCATCGGATCGAGGTGGCCATGGACAGCCAACATTGTGAGCGTGGGCATCGTGGTTGTCGGAGCGTACTTCCTGCTTGCGAATGCGGACTTCATGGGGCCATTCCGGTATGCTGACCGGGCAAGCGAGTCAACCAGCCACGAATGGGAGGTTACCTCTCATATGGGTGTGCAGGTTATGGACCATGCGCTGCCCGATGGCAGCGTGGTAGGGTCGTGGTCCGCTGGCGTCATCGGGTACTTCTCGCGCTTTCCGGTGGTGAACCTAGACGGTCTGGTCAACTCCTACGACTACGCTCAAAGGGAAGGAAGCGACACCGCCACGTTCCACCGGCGTTACGGGGTTACCCACTTCGCCGACGTCTGGCCCGCCATTCAGGACGTGGACGCGATGCTGTTCGAAGGGCCGCCGTATCACCACTCTCGCCATGGTGAGCTCCAATTCAGGATCTGGCTCGCCGAGCCGCCGGAGACGTCATCGGGCGGGACCAGTCGTTCCGACTGGTTCTGGCAGCGGATGGAGCCGCACTTCGACCACCGGTCGGATGGCATAGGGCTGATAGTGGACGGACGGATGGCGCAGGCGTTCGCCAGAGATTGCGCGCCGGACAAGCTGGCAGTGTGGTCATGGACTGGCGCGGCGGATGAACCGGCTGTCAGAGCCTGGACGCAAACGAAGACGGGGCTGTGTGTGGACGCCGTTGTGCTGCCCCACAATGCGCTCCCGCCTTTTAGGGTTGAAACAATGCAGGCCGGCGATTACTTGGCAAGACTGGTCGGAGAGAGCCCGCCGGCGATCCGCTCCACCTTCGACGTATATCTCAGCGACAACACGCTGACCTACGTCAGGGAGCCGTGCGCCCGCGCCGACGTGGAGGCGTGGTTCTTCCTCCACCTGCACCCTGTTGACGTGAACGACCTGCCCGACTATCGCAAGCGGCACGGCTTCGACAACCTGGACTTCCACTTCGATCAGCGCGGCTTGATATTTGACGGGAGATGTATGGCGGCGGCGGATCTCCCTGAGTATGCTATTGCCCGTGTCAGCACCGGCCAGTACGTGCCAGTGGAAGGCGGTTTCCGCCACTTCTGGGAGGGGGAGTTCCGGCTTGCTGAGTAAGGGTGAGAGGCACGGATGACAAGGATCGGTCGAGACGCAAGACCGGCCATTGCTCTCATACTGGTCTGCCTGCCCTGGCTGGCGCTGTTGGGTTGGCTGGCCTCGGTGTCGTGGTTCCTGACCGACGACGCCTTCATCAGCTTCCGCTACGTCCGCAACCTGCTGGAGGGCCACGGCCTGGTCTTCAACCCCGGCGAGCGGGTGGAAGGCTACTCCAACTTCCTGTGGGTGCTGGAGCTGGCCGCCATCTGGCGGGCGCTGGGCGTTGCCCCGGAGGACGCGGCGCCGTGGCTGTCGGTGGCCTTCACCGCCGGGACCGTCGGCGCGATGCTGTGGTGGATAGCACGCCTGCCCTCGCTGCGAAACAGAGGATTGGTCGGCTGGATGGCCTTGGGGTTGGTGTGCAGCAGCGCGACTTTCGCCGTGTGGACCTCGGGCGGCGGGCTGGAAACGCGGCAGTTCACCTTCTTCATCGTAGTGGCCGTCGTCTGCCTGAGCCTATACCGAGATGGGCGAGCGGGCCTGCTGGCGGCGTCGTTCAGCCTGATCGGTGCGGCCCTGACCCGACCGGAAGGGCCGCTGATTGCGGTGTGCTGCTTCGGCTGGTTCGCGGCGCAGCGGATGGCCGACGCCAAGGGGATGCGGGTGGACTGGCGCGGACTGGCGTACTTGGCGGCGCCCTTCGTCATCGTAGTGGCGGCCCACTTCCTGTTCCGCTTCGCCTACTACGGCGAGTGGCTGCCCAACACCTACTACGCCAAGCACGTCCGCCCGTGGTACGAGTCGGGCTTTCGCTACCTGTGGTCGGCGGCGCTGGAGACGGGGCTGTACCTGCTGATTCCCCTGGCGTGGGTTGCGCTGCGGCATCGGTGGCGAGAGACCCGCGACGGGATCTATGCTCTGGTCCTGCTGCTAATCGCTGTCCACATGGCATACGTGATGCGGATTGGCGGCGACCACTTTGAATATCGCCCGCTGGACTTCTACTGGCCGCTGCTGGCGCTGCCGGCAGCCGAGGGGATCGTCTGCATCGGCTCGCGGATCGCCGCCTTCGATTGGCGGCGCATACCCCACTCCCACCGACTCCGGCTGCCGGGAGCAAGGACCTGCGCGCTCATCCTGTTCATCCCCGTCATCTTCTACTGCGGCGCCATACAGGCAGCGCTATTCTTCGAGGGCGCCAAGGTTGACGAGCGCATCCTGAGACTTCACATAGAGATCGACGAGGGCAATGCAGGCTGGCTGCTGGCAGCGCCGGGGATGCCTGTGTTGACCGCCATCTCCAACGACCTGCGCCGTCAGTCTGTTGAGCAGGATGTCGCTTCACCATTCGCGGAACACCGCGAGTTCGCCAACGAGCAGATGCGCTGGTGGCAGCCCTACGAGAATATGGAGCGGGGAGTTATTCCCGATGACGCGCTGACAGCAGGCGGAGGTCTCGGCAGGTTCTATTATCTTCCGGATCTGAAAGTCATCGACATCTTCGGCTTGACCGATGCGGCGGTGGCGCGCAATCCTGTCACAAAACCCAACCACCAGCGCGGAATCGCCCACGATCGCCAGCCGCCGCCCGGATACCTGATGGAGCGCGGCGTCAACTTTACAGTGCATGCTGCGGCCTCCAGCGAAGCCCAGGCCCTCCGCCGAGGTCAGTACGCCGTGAAGGTCGGACCCGGCCTGTGGATGCCCTTCGACTCCTTCGACCATGACTGGGTCGTGGCAAGTTTCGCCGCACACGACTTGCGGATAGCCGGTGGAACGGAGCCGGTGGGCGATTATATGGCAAGACTGATCAGAGACAGCGAGCCGGTGATTCGCTCCACCTTTGACGTATATCTCAGCGACAACACGCTGACCTACGTCAAGGAGCCGTGCGCCCCCGCCGATATAGAGGCGAGGTTCTTTCTGCACCTAGACCCTGTTGACCTGAACGACCTGCCCGGCCATCGCAGGCAGTACGGCTTCGACAACCTCGACTTTAGCTTCGACGGGCGCGGCGTGATATTCGACGGTAAATGCATGGCGGCGATTGCTCTCCCTGAGTATGCTATTGCCCGCGTCAGCACCGGCCAGTACGTCCCCGTGGAAGGCGGTTTCAACCACCTCTGGGAGGGGGAGATACGCCTTGAGCAGTAACCGCCGCGGCCTGCAGGGCTTCACGCTGAACAATCTGTGGTGCGCCCTGACAGTGCGCTTTCAGAACATAAGTACAGGGGGGGGGGGTAATTCCTTCCTCCCGGTTGCGCAACGGGCTGTTCGCCCTATTCGTCGCCGGCGTCTTGGCCTACGGCGCCGGGTTCGCCTGGTACATGCTGGCCCGCTTCGACTTTGTCAACCTCATCCGCGACGTCAACGGCGACGACTCCTTCTATTACTTCCAGATAGCTTATAACCTCGCCTCGGGGAACCTCTCCACCTTCGACGGCGGCATCACCCGGACGAACGGCTACCATCCCATCTGGCTGCTGCTGATCACGCCCTTCTACTGGGTGTTCGACAAGGAAGCGGCGCTGTTCGGCATCAAGGCGTTCGAGGTCATGCTCATCGCAGGCGGGGCGGCGCTGGTCGCCGTGGCCGCCCGGCTGGCGCGCCTGCCCTGGATTCTGCTGTTCGCCCTGCTGCCGCTGCTCTACCGGTACCACGGCTTATTTCATGGTTTGGAAGCGGCGTCCGCGCTGTTCATGCTGGGGCTGTTCTTCTTGGCCGTGATGCTCTACGCGCGGGACCGTGGGCGTTGGAGGTGGCCTCTGGCCGCCGCCGCCTTTGCCCTGCCTTGGGTGCGCCTGGAGTACATCGCCATATCGTTGGCGGTCACCGCCGCGCTCGGTCTCATCGAGTGGTCGAGGCGGGAATCACCCTCACCCGTCGAGGGAGAGGGGGCAAGGCTTGGCACCCTATCTGCGCTGGACGCCGTGGTTCCGCTGCTGGGCGCGGTGGGCGGCATCCTGGTGTACTTCGCATACAACGGGCTGGTGTTCGGGGGCGTGACGCCGGTGAGTGGCGCGACCAAGCAGATGTGGTCGCAGTGGCTATGGGAGGAGGAAGGCGGGTACAGCTTCGTTCAGAACTTCCGGGATGTCTTGCAGATTCATGTCTTCGACTACGAGCTGCTGGCCGCGCTGGAGGTCTGCGCCTACGTCGTTCTGGTCTGGTGGTCCGCCCGCCGCTCTCGGAGCCGAGACGACTGGCTGCTGCTGGCCTTCCTGGTGTGCGTGTTCGGCTTGGCGGTCGGCCACCTCGCCAAGTTCGCTCAGACCGCTCTCACCGTGGATCCCTACTGGGGGAGTGATAGCTGGTACTTCGTCCCGGCGTACATGCTGGCGGCGCTCACTACTCCCGTAAGGTGCTATGTCGCCATCCACTTCATCCGCCGTTTCATCGGGCCGAGGTCGCCCCGGGCAGCCAACATTGTGAGCGTGGGCATCGTCGTTGTTGGCGCGGTTTTCCTGCTTACGAAGGCGGACTTCGCCGGGCCGTTCCGATATGTTGACCGTCTCAGCGAGTGGACCGGCCGCGAATGGGAGGTTACTTCTCATATGGGTGTGCAGGTTACGGACCGCGTGTTGCCCGAGGACAGCGTGGTCGGGTCGTGGGATGCCGGAGTCATCGGGTACTTCTCGCGCTTTCCGGTGGTGAACCTGGACGGTCTGGTCAACTCCTACGACTACCTGCGCGCCCGAAAGGAAGGAACCGACACCGCGTTCTACCAGCGCTACGGAATTACCCACTTCGCCAACGTGGCCCGAAAGGGAGACCAGGTTCTCCAACGCTTGGCGCGCCCGAGCGGGGGCGCAATACTGTTCGAAGGCTCGCCGTCCCACTACAGACGCCAATTCACGCTCCTGAGCGCCGAGCCGCCGGAGACGTCATCGGGCGGGACCAATCGTTCCGACTGGTTCTGGGAACGGATGGAGCCGCACTTCGACCACCGGTCGGATGGCATAGGGGTGATTGTGGACGGCCGGATGGCGCAGGCGTTCGTCAGAGATTGCGCGCCGGACAAGCTGGCAGTGTGGTCATGGACTGGCGCGGCGGATGAACCGGCTGTCAGAGCCTGGACGCAAACGGGGACGGGGCTGTGCGTGGACGCCGTTGTGCTGCCCCACAATGCGCTCCCGCCTTTTAGGGTTGAAACAATGCAGGCCGGCGATTACTTGGCAAGACTGGTCGGAGAGAGCCCGCCGGCAATCCGCTCCGACTGGGACGTATATCTCAGCGAAAACACGCTGACCTACGTCAGGGAGCCGTGCGCCCGCGCCGACGTGGAGGCGTGGTTCTTCCTCCACCTGCACCCTGTTGACGTGAACGACCTCCCCGACCATCGCAAGCGGCACGGCTTCGACAACCTGGACTTCAATTTCTACGAGCGCGGCACGATATCAGAAGGCAAATGCCTAGTGAAAATCCCTCTCCCTGAGTATGATATTGCCCGTGTCAGCACCGGCCAGTACGTGCCCGTGCCCGGCGGCTACAACCACCTCTGGGAGGGGGAGATACGCCTTGAACAGTAACGGTAACGGCCTGCGGGGCTTCGCGCTGAATATGCGGCGCGCCCTGACAGGGCCGCTAAAGGGCACATCCCTCAGTCTCATACTGGCCTGCCTGCCCTGGCTGGCGCTGTTGGCCTGGCTGGCCTCGGTGTCGTGGTTCCTGACCGACGACGCCTTCATCAGCTTCCGCTACGTCCGCAACCTGCTGGAGGGCCACGGCCTGGTCTTCAACCCCGGCGAGCGGGTGGAGGGCTACTCCAACTTCCTGTGGGTGCTGGAGCTGGCCGCCATCTGGCGGGCGCTGGGCGCGGCCCCGGAGGACGCGGCGCCGTGGCTGTCGGTGGCCTTCACCGCCGGGACCGTCGGCGCGATGCTGTGGTGGATAGCGCGCCTGCCCTCGCTGCGAAACCGGGGACTGGTCGGCTGGATGGCCTTGGGGTTGGTGTGCAGCAGCGCGACCTTCGCGGTGTGGACCTCGGGCGGCGGGCTGGAAACGCGGCAGTTCACCTTCTTCATCGTAGTGGCCGTCGTCTGCCTGAGCCTATACCGAGATGGGCGAGCGGGCCTGCTGGCGGCGTCAGCGAGCCTGATCGGGGCTGCCCTGACCCGACCGGAAGGGCCGCTGATTGCGGTGTGCTGCTTCGGCTGGTTCGCGGCGCAGCGGATGGCCGACGCCAAGGGGCTGCGGGTGGACTGGCGCGAATTGGCGTACCTGGCGGCGCCCTTCGTCATCGTAGTGGCGGCCCACTTCCTGTTCCGCTTCGCCTACTACGGCGAGTGGCTGCCCAACACCTACTACGCCAAGCACGTTCGCCCGTGGTACGAGTCGGGCTTTCGCTACCTGTGGTCGGCGGCGCTGGAGACGGGGCTGTACCTGCTGATTCCCCTGGCGTGGGTTGCTCTGCGGCATCGGTGGCGGGAGAGCCGCGACGGGATCTATGCTCTGGTCCTGCTGCTAATCGCTGTCCACATGGCATACGTGATGCGGATTGGCGGCGACCACTTTGAATATCGCCCGCTGGACTTCTACTGGCCGCTGCTGGCGCTGCCGGCCGCTGTGGGGACCGTCTGCATCGGCTCGCGGATCGCCGCCTTCGACTGGCGGCGCATACCCCACTCCCACCGACTCCGGCTGCCGGGAGCGAGGGCTTGCGCGCTCATCCTGTTCATCCCCGTCATCTTCTACTGCGGCGCCATACAGGGAGAACTGTTGATCGAGGGCGCCAGGATTGACAAACGAATCTGGAGACTTCACATAGAGCTCGACGAGCGCAACGCCCGCTGGCTGCTGGCCGCGCCGGGGATGTCGGCGCTGGCCGCTATCTCCAACGACCTGCGCCGTCAGTCTATTGAGCAGGATGTCGCTTCACGATTCGCGGAACACCGCGAGTTCGCCAACCGCCAGCTACGCCGATGGCAGCCCTACGAGAATATGGAGCGGGGAGTGATTCCTGATGACGCGCTGATGGCAGGCGCAAAGCTCGGCATACGGTTCTATTACCTTCCTGACCTGAAAGTCATCGACATCTTCGGCTTGACCGATGCGACGGTGGCGCGCAATCCTGTCACAACACCCAACCACCAGCGCGCAATCGCCCACGATCGCCAGCCGCCGCCCGGATACCTGATGGAGCGCGGCGTCAACTTTACAGCGCATCCTGCGGCCTCCAGCGAAGCTGAAGCCCTCGACCGAGGTCAGTACGCCGTGAAGGTCGGACCCGATCTGTGGATGCCCTTCGACTCCGACGACCATGACTGGGTCGTGGCGAGCTTCGCCGGACACGACTTGCGGATAGCCGGTGGAACGGAGCCGGTGGGCGATTATATGGCAAGACTGATCAGAGACAGCGAGCCGGCGATCCGCTCCACCTTCGACGTATATCTCAGCGAAAACACGCTGACCTACGTCAAGGAGCCGTGCGCCCGCGCCGACACGGAGGCGTGGTTCTTCCTGGCCCTGTACCCGGTTGACGTGAACGACCTGCCCGACCACCGCCGGCAGCACGGCTTCGACAACCTGGACTTCAATTTCTACGAGCGCGGCGTGATACTTGACGGCAAATGCATGGCGGCGGTGGATCTCCCTGAGTATGCTATTGCCCGCATCAGCACCGGCCAGTACGTGCCAGTGGAAGGCGGTTTCCGCCACTTCTGGGAGGAGGAGATACGCCTTGAGCAGTAACCGCCGCGGCCTGCAGGACCTCGCGCTGAATATGCGGCGCGCCCTGACAGTGCGCTATCAGAACATAGGCGCGAGGGGAGGGGTATTTCCTTCCTCCCGTCTGGAATGGCTGGCCCTTGCGGCGTTCGTGTGCCTGCTCGTAGTGGCGGCGGGTCTGCGCTTCTATGACCTGCCGGAGCAATCTCTACGGCATGACGAAGCGGCGGCGGCCAATATCTCCAGGGGCGCGCTCCCGGAAGTCATATTAGGTACCCGTTGCTGTAACTCCTCGCCCATCCTGTATCCCCTGGCGCTGTGGGCGGCCCAGAAAGTCGAGAGCACGCCCTTCAGCGTCCGCGTTCTGCCGGCGGCGGCCAGCGTTCTGACCGTTGCCGTGATGTTATTTTTGCTGCCGCGCCTCGGGGTTGCCCGATGGGCTGCGTTTCTGGCGGCCCTGTTGGCGACTCTTTCGATTGCCGCCATAGAGCACGCCCAGGATGCGCGGGAATACTCCATTGACGCGCTGCTGGCCGCGCTGATGATAGCGGGGCTGCTGTGGTATCTGCGGGACGGCAGGAAGGCCCTGCTCTGCGTTGCGCTGTTCCTCGGGCCGCTGCTCCAGTACGGTTTGGTCCTTTTCGGCGCCGCCGTAATGTGCGCCGCTATGGTTCTACCCTCCCCCCGGACCTTGGCGGCGCCGGAGTGTAATTCGTACTTAGGCCGGGTTCGTAACTGGCTCCGGCAGCGCATCGTCTTGCTCTGGCCGGCAGCGTGCTTTCTAGCGGGGTGCGGCATAAGCTACGCGGTCACTGTGCGCTATCAGTGGTCTCAACCGGACTTCGCCACGGATGACTATCTATCGGCGTATTACTATCAGGGAGGATTCGATGCGCCTGCAATCTTCGAGTTTTCGATTGATGGGATTTGGCGTTTATTGACGTATCATTTGCCGGGGGTCGTGGCGACAGCGGCGCTTGCCGCATTCGCGATCCTATTGGCCGCAGCGTTCCTCAGAAAGTTTCAAGGAACGTTTTCAGGCAGTGTCATCGCAGTTTTACTTTCGTTTTGCATTGCAGTTTCCGTCGGCGCCGCCGTGCTGGGAATATATCCCCTTGGGGGCATTCACCAAAACCTCTATCTGGGGCCGGTCATCTTTCTGGCCGCCGGCGTATCCATCCATTGGATGGCGGATAGTCTGTCCGGGCTGACGCGCCGGGGGGGGCTGGCTCCGGCGCTGGCCGTCGCGGCCGTCGGCGTAATAGCGCTTGCCGGGGTGGGCGCCATGCGGCGGGACAGTCCGTACAAGACACCTGAGAACATCAAATCCGTTCTTGCCGTACTGAAAGAACGGGTGCGGGAAGATGACATGGTTTTCGCAGTCTATGGGACGGTCCCGGCCATCCGGTTCTATCAAGGAAGAGAGGGAAGACCGGCCAATTACTACTATGGGACCTACTGGTGTACGGAATCCGCCGATCCGTGTCTCCGTGAGATGGCCGATTTAGTCATCTCGCACCCCCCAAATAGAATCTTCTTGGTCTATGATCTCAATCAAATAGGGGAGGTGTTTGAGCTGCTGGGCGAGCAAGTTTCAGTTGAACGTATCCTTGCTGACGGATATTTCCATATCTTTCTGATTGAGAACGTCAAAGAGTCTGTCGAACCGGCGGCCCGCGCTGCCAACAAGGCGTTCGTGTCCGGCGAACCCGTAATTCGCTCCACCTTCGACGTCTATCTCCGCGAAAACACGCTGACCTACGTCAAGGAGCCGTGCGCCCCAGCCGACACGGAGGCGGCGTTCTTCCTCCACCTGCACCCGGTTGACGTGAACGACCTTCCCGACCATCGCCGGCAATACGGCTTCGACAACCTTGACTTCCGCTTCGACGGGCGCGGCGAGATACTCGACGGGAGATGTATGGCGGCGGCGGCTCTCCCGGAGTATGATATTCTCCGCGTCAGCACCGGCCAGTACGTCCCCGGCCAGGGGCAGGTCTGGAAGGTGGAGTTCCCTTGGAGAGAAGGCAAATGAACCCGGCGCATTATCAGAACATTTGCATAGAGGGAGGGGTATTTTCCTATCGCGACGTGAGTTAAATGTTTGGTGAGGCGATTGATTACAGGCTGCTTCGGCTATTCGCGCATGGCAGGCACCCCGAAGCGGAGGAGCTTCGTCAGCTTGAGCGTGATCTGAACATCGAATCCGCGAAGGCTCGCTTCGAAAAATGGGACCGCCGCTTGGACAACGAAATTCCCATTGATCCGGCTATGCGCTACCTGGAGGTCGGGTGCGGCATGGGAGAGATGTCCTTGGCGCTGGCGCAGCGCGGGTGCGGACAGGTGACGGGTATTGATAAAGACCCGTATTACATCGAAATCGCAAAGCGCTGCGCCAGGGAGATGCAGTTGCAGGACAAGGTCACATTCGAGTGCGTGAATGTTCATGATATGCCGAACGATAGGGAGTATGACGTCGTACTTTCTCACGAGATGTTTGAGCACGTGGAACGCCCTGGCGATTGCCTCCGCCGTATTGACGGCGTCCTCAAGTCAAGAATTGCTGGGGGAAGGATAATCATAGCGTTTGGCCCGCTGTTTCATTCACCTTTCGGGGACCACCTGAACCGGTTCTTCAGATTCCGCATACCGTGGCTGGGAGTCCTGTTTTCGGAAGCCGCGCTCATGCGTCTCAGGCGCGAGTTCTGGCGGCCTGTGGCGGATGAGGCCGAGACGTTCGAAGATACGCGGGAAGGGCTGAACAAAATGAGGTTTTCGGAGTTTCTTAGTTACGTCGAAGAAGTGGGATGGAGAACGGAACGGTTGATTGTGAACCCGCAGTTGAAACGCTGGCCTGTGCTCTGGCGGCTTTCCAACCTATTGTCGCGTGTGCCTTTGTTGCGCGACTACATTGCGGCTTCCGTATATGCGATTTACCGGCGGCCATAGATGGCAGGGCGCCAGTGCGCGGCGGCGCGCGCGAGCCCCTGCGGGTTGGCAGCCTGAAGGTCCCGGCATGGGCGGCGCTCCTCCGGCCCGGGGCCTCCTGCGACATAGCTGCCGCCACGTCCACCGCTTATGGCGGCGCTCCTCCGGCCCGGGGCCTCCCCCGCGCCGAGGACCATGAGTGATAGATCGTGGCATCGAAAACCGCGCACGATATCCGTTACCAACCCGACGAACGGCCTCCGCAGGCCCTTGCCTTCGGCATGGGTCTGCAAGCCGCCGTCCTGATCTTTGGCGGAATCGTGTTTACGCCGGTCGTCGTGGTCCGGGCGGCGGGTGGAAGCGAGACTTATCTGACCTGGATGGTCTTCATGGCGCTGGCCGTCAGGGGGGCGACCACCGTACTCCAAGCCGTCCGGTTCGGGCGTTTCGGCTCCGGGCACCTGCTCCTAGCGAACACCTCCGGCGTGTTCATCGCGGTCTGCGTCACAGTGCTCGTCGAGGGCGGGCCGGCTCTGCTGGCGACCCTCATCGTCCTGACGGTTCCTCTCCAGTTCGTGCTGGCCGAGCGGCTCTCGCTGCTGCGGCGCATCTTTACGCCGGTCGTCTTGGGCACCGTGCTACTGCTGCTCGTCACCACCATCATGCCCCTGGTGTTCGACATACTGACGGACGTGCCCGAAGGCGCCTCGCCGGCCGCCGCCCCGGCCAGCGCCGCCGCCAGCCTGGTGGTGATCGCCGCCATCGCGCTCTACGCCTCGGGCGCCTGGCGGCTATGGGCGCCGGTCATCGGCCTCGCCGCCGGCTGCGCGGTCGCCGCGGCGTTCGGGCTGTACGACGCCGGCCCGGTGCTCGAAGCGCCCTGGGTCGGCGTTCCCGCCAACGCCTGGCCGGGGCTCGACCTGGAGTTCGACGCCCGCTTCTGGCTGTTCTTGCCGACGTTCGCGTTCGTCACCCTGATAGGGTCCATCAGGATCGCCGGGGATGCCGTCGCCATTCAGCGGGTCTCGTGGCGCACGCCGCGCGCGGTCGATTTCCGCGCGGTGCAAGGGGCGATCGGGGCGGACGGCCTCGGCAACCTGCTCGCCGGCATCGCCGGCACTATGCCGAACACGACCTTCTCGGCGAGCCCGTCGCTCGTCGAACTGACCGGCGTCGCCGCGCGCAGCGTCGGGGTGTGGGCGGGGATTGTGCTCGCCGGGCTGGCGTTCCTGCCCAAGGCCGCGGCGGCCCTGCTCGCCATTCCGGGCCCCGTCGTCTCCGCCTACCTGACGGTACTGATGTCGATGATGTTCATACAGGGAATGAAACTCGTCGTTCAGGGCGGCCTCGACTACCGCAAATCCATGGTGGCGGGGGTCGCGTTCTGGATCGGGATGGGTTTCCAGAGCGACCTGATATTCGCGGACCTCCTCGGCGACGGTTGGCGCATGCTGCTCAGCAACGGTATGACGAGCGGCGGACTCGTCGCGATCGCGCTGACCCTGTTCGCAGGCCTGACCGATCCGCGCCCAAGGCGCTTCCAAGCGGATTTGGACGTAGCCGCCGTGCCGAAGGTCGATACGTTCCTGCGTGCGTTCGCCGTGCGCCTTGGCTGGAACGACGCCTCTACCGAACGGCTGTGCGCGGCCGGCGAGGAAACGCTGCTGAGCCTCCTCCCGCAGGACGACGAAGCGGCCGGCGAAAAGCGGCGCCTGCGGGTGACGGCGCGCGGCAATCGGGAAACGGCGGAACTGGAGTTCGCGGCGGTGGTCGGCGAGGGAAACATAGAGGACCGGATGACGTTGCTCGGCGAGTGGGCCGAGTCGGACGAACGCGAACTCTCTCTACGCCTGCTCAAACATTTCGCAGCGTCCGTGCGCCATCAGCAATATCACGACATAGACATCGTGACCGTGCGCGTCGAGGGCGGCAGGTAGTTCCCACACGCGAGACCGCCGCGAGCGCGGCGTGATACTCGATGGGCGATGTATGGCGGCGATTGCTCTCCCGGAGTATGATATTGCCCGCATCAGCGCCGGCCAGTTCGTGCCCCTGGCCGGCGGTTTCGATCACCTCTGGGAGGGGGAGTTTCGGCTTGCTGAGTAGCGGCCCAGGCGCACTTGATGAAGGGCAATATCTGAAGGCGCACGTTGGGGTTCAGTGAACGTTGGGGCGGGCCTGACTTGATTGGCCGTTCACTCAGCCGATATACTGAACAGATGTATGATCAGTCAGGAGTGAACGGTGGTTAGCCCGACTGACGCCAACGACTTCATAGAGGAGCAGCTAGACGAGCGCATCCGCGAGCTTGAAAGCAAGTTTAATGCGGATGTGGTCGCTTACAGAGGCGCTTTGATTGGCGGCGTTGACGACGCCATCCGGAGCGTCATCGAGTCCAAGGCCAATGATGCCAAGCGCGACAAGCTTGCCGTTCTGCTGACCACGAGCGGCGGATACATCGAAACCGTGGCGCGCATTGTGGAGACCTTCAGGCATCATTACGACTACGTGGAGTTCGTAATTCCCAACCGCGCCTTCTCCGCAGGTACAGTGCTGGCCTTGTCCGGCAACGCAATTCACATGGACTACTACTCTCGCCTAGGCCCCATCGACCCGCAGGTTGAATCAGGGACGGGCGATCTGGTGCCCGCCCTTGGATACCTAGCTAGGTATGAAGAGCTTTTGAAAAAGACTCATGGACATATAACCAAAGGAGAGGTAGCGCTGCTACTGAATTTCGATCAGGCCGAGCTGTATAAGTTTGACCAGGCGCGTGAGTTGACGATTAGCCTGCTCAAGGAATGGCTCGTCAACTATAAATTTAGAGATTGGAAAGTGACTGAAGGACGTAGTAAAAGAGTCACCAATCAAATGCGGACTAGTAGAGCAGCAAGCATCGCCAAAAAGCTAAATGATACCGAACGGTGGCACAGTCACGGATATGGAATATCCATGGACGTCTTGAGACATGAACTTAATCTAGTGATAGATGACTTTGGAATCAACCATAAGTTGTGCAACGCCATTAGGAGTTATCACGATCTGTTTGAGGATTATTTGGGCAAGCGAAGGATCATCATGGCGGTCCACGTTGCCGGAAACCTTGTGCCACTTCAATGAGCCATCGCCATTAGACATTGAGAGTCATAGCTGATTCGTCTGACTTCAACCAGGAGTCCAAAATGGATAAGCCTGATATTAACGAAATCATAAGTAAAAACCCTCATTTGGATCGCGATTCCTTGGATGCTTTGCAGAAGTATATCGAGGAGATAGCCCCGCATTTGAAAACTCGATATAGGCTGGCGCCGCTGGGCACACACCGGGCCACCATCGGCTTGCCAGATCCCGCTACTGGTGAGACGAAGCGCGAAAGGAGTTATCCCGGCTTCTAGCTGCGTTGCTTCCCAGCAGGCACGTGCGAGGCTTCACGCTGAATCTGTGGAGCGCCTTGGCGGCGCGTTATCAGAACATGAGTACGGGGGCGGGTATTTCCCTCTCCATCAGGCGCTCCGCATTTCCGGCGCTCATCGCCCTCGTCGCGGTCTTGGGCGCGGCGCACGTCCTGGTCCGCACTTCCACCTACGGCGCGTCGATCGACTGGGCCTTCAACTACATATCGGCAGCCGAGAGTCTGGCCGCCGGGGATGGTCTGCTAAGCCCCGGCGGCAGGCCGATGGTGTTGTACGCGCCCTTCTTCTCCATAGCAATGGCGTTCCTGAGCCTGTTCGGCATCGAGCCGGTGGACGGGGGCCGGTTACTTAACGCAGCCGCCTTCGGTCTGCTCATCCTGGCGTCGGGCCTCTGGCTGAGCCGGCGTCTCCAGACGCCGGCGATTGCGCTGGGCGCGGCAGTGGCAGTGACGGTAGCCGTTCCCCTCGCTCATTTCGCTTCGACCCTTCTGAGTGAATCCCTCTTCATCCTGTTCACCGTCCTTGCCTTGATGCCTTTGGAGTCGTTCTTGAACCGGAGAAGCGGCAAGCGGGCCCTCGCGCTTTCCGCGGTATTCGCCGCGCTGTCCGCGGTGACGCGGTACATCGGGGTTGCGCTGATCTTCTCCGCAGTCCTTATGATCCTTTTGCGCCGGGACGCCCCGGTGCGCCAGCGGCTGCAGGACGCCCTGGCCTTCGGCGCCATATCGTCGCTCCCCCTCGCGGCGGCGCTGGCGCGCAACTACCTGGTCTCCGGGACACTTACCGGGGACCGGTCCTCAGCGTCGGGGCAGTCCCTGTTCGATGGACTGGTGCAGATCATCGTGGTGTTCGAAGGGTGGGCCAACCCGCTGCTGCCCCAGCCCCGCTGGGAGTTGCACTCGCCATGGCTGATTGCCGGCCTGGTTGTGCTGCTGGCGGCGCTGCTCCTCACCCCTCCCCGTTCAGGAAGGGCGTCTTACGTCTTCTGGATATTCGCTCTGGCGTACCTTGCCATTTTAACCGTGTTGGTGCCGTTCACGGCCGAGCAGGGCATAGACAGCCGATTCCTCGCGCCGGTCTATGTTCCGTTGCTGTTCGTTGGGGCGTTCTGGCTGGACGGGCTGCTGCGCCACAGGGCGACGGGCGGGATGTCCGCGTTTCGGTGGGGGCTAGTCGCTCTGGCGCTGATTGGCGGCGGCTGGCATATCGGCGCCTCGGCGCAGCATAATCTGCGATTGACCGCCGAAGCGCTGGAATCGGGGTACATCGGCAGGAGTCTCAATACGGCGTACTGGGAGGATTCCGAGATCGTGGAGTATGTGCGGGCGAACCCGGTTTCCGGCCGGTACTACAGCAACGCCCCCAACGTAATCCGATGGAACGCGGGTGTTCCGGGAACGCTGGTGACCTTGGTTGCCGTGCCGCGGCGGAACTTGCAGGACGTCTACGATTGCCAAGTCTGGTTCGAGCGGGTCGTCGAGAAATCTCGAGAGCATGGGGAACCGGAAAAGCACATCGTATGGGTCGGCCAGGGCGAAGGCCGCCGGATAGTTTGCGGCCTCTGGCAGATGGAGTCGCCGCTCCCGTTGGAGCCGGTGGCGGAGCTGGCCGATGGCGCCATATTCAGGGTGAACGAAGCATTTGACAGCGCCGGCGCGCAGCAGGCCGCCTATGAGGAGCTGGTGTCAATGGTGTCCGGCGAACCCGTCATTCGCTCCGACTTCGACGTCTATCTCAGCGATAACACGCTGGTATACGTCAGGGAGCCGTGCGCCCGCGCCGACGTGGAGGCGTGGTTCTTCCTCGCCGTGTATCCGGTTGACGTGAACGACCTTCCCTATCATCGCCGCCGGTACGGCTTCGACAACCTGGATTTCAGTTTCTACGGGAGCGGCGTGATACTTGATGGGCGGTGTATGGCGGCGATTGCTCTCCCGGAGTATGATATTGCCCGCATCAGCACCGGCCAGTTCGTGCCCCTAGCCGGCGGTTTCGATCACCTCTGGGAGGGGGAGTTCCGGCTTGAGCAGTAACGGGAACGCCGTGCGAGGCTTCGCGCTGAATCTGTGGAGCGCCTTGGCGGCGCGTTATCAGAACATGAGTACTGGAGGGGGGGGGGTAATTCCTTCCTCCAGGCTGCGCCACGGGCTGTTCGCCCTATTCGTCGCTGGCGTCCTGGCATACGGCGCCGGGTTCGCCTGGTACATGCTCGCCCGCTTCGACCTCATCAACCTTATCTCCCACATGCACGATGACGCCTTCTACTACTTCCAGATCGCCAGCAACCTGACTGAGGGGAAGTTCTCGACCTTCGACGGCGGCATCACGCGCACCAACGGATATCACCCCCTCTGGCTGCTGCTGATTACGCCGTTCTACTGGGTATTCGACAAGGAAGCCGCGCTGTTCGGCATCAAGGCGTTCGAGATCATGCTCATCGCCGGCGGCGTAGCCCTCGTCGCCGCGGCCGCCCGGCTGGCGCGCCAGCCGTGGTATCTGATGTTCGCCGCGCTGCCGATGTTCTACCAGAACCGGTCCTTGATTCAAGGAATGGAAGCGGCGGCGGCGCTGTTCATGTTGGGCCTGTTCATTCTGACCGCTTGCCTCTTTGCCCGAAGCCCGGCGCGGTGGCAGTGGCCGTTGGCCGCGGTCACCTTCGCCCTGCCTTGGGTGCGCCTGGAATACATCGCCATATCGCTGGCCGCCACGGCGGCGTTGCTGCTTATGGAATGGTCGCGGCAGGAACGAGCGCCCAGCGCGTCACTCGGAGAGTGGGCTCGTTCCGCGCGCTCCGTGAAGGCGGTCGTCCCGTTTCTCGCCGCCGGCGCAGGCATCCTGGTGTATTTCGCCTACAACTGGCTCGTGTTCGGCGGCATCGCGCCGGTGAGCGGCGCGACCAAGAATTTCTGGTCGCAGCTCAGGTGGGAGCAGGAAGGTGGATACAGCTTGGCGCAGAACTTCCAGGACATATTGCAGATTCCTGTCTTAAACGATGGGCTGCTGGTTGCGCTGGAGGTTTGCGCCTATTTGCTGCTGGTCTGGTGGTTCGCCCGCCGCTCCCGGAGTCGGAAAGATTGGCTTCTGCTGGCCTTCCTGGTGGGCATGTTCGGTTTGGCGGCCGGCCATCTGGCCAAATTCGCACAGACTGTTCTCACGATTCACCCTTCCTTGGGTCCTTGGTCTTGGTATTTTGTCCCGGCGTACCTGATGACGGCGCTGATTGTTCCCGTACGATGTTACGTCGCCATTTACTTCATTCGCCGGTTCATCGGGCCGAAGTCGCAGCACGCGACCAACATCCTGAGTTTGGGCATCGTCCTTGCGGGCGCGGCCTTCCTGTTTATCAAGGCCGATTTCACCGAGCCATTTCAGCGTGTTGAAGCGATTAGTGTCTCAACCAGAACTGACGACTCATGGACCGAATGGACTGAAGCTGTTTATGGGGGTACGCAGCTTATGAACCGCGTGCTTCCCGAGGACAGCGTGGTCGGGTCGTATGAAGCCGGCGGCATCGGGTACTTCTCGCGCTTTCCAGTGGTGAACTTGGATGGCCTAGTCAACTCCTATGACTATCTCCACGCGAGAAAGCTGGCTAGAGACGGATATGATGCTCTCCATCGAGAATTCGGGATAACTCATTTTGCCGACCCTAGGAGCTTTGAAGGTTCACCACTAAGACTCCAACTACGGCCCATCGATCTGCCGGCAGATGAAAATACCGTCGCCAGGACTTGGGAGAGGATTGAACCCCACTTCGACCATCAGTCGGATGGCATCGGGCTGATCGTGGACGGCCGGCTGGCGCAGGCGTTCGTCAGGAATTGCGCGCCGAACGAGTGGATAGCGTGGTCTTGGGTTGGCGCAGCGGATGGACTGGCCGCCAACGCCTGGGCGCAAACGGAGACGGGGCTGTGCGTGGACGCCGTTGTGCTGCCCCACGATGCACTCCCGCCAGTCAGGGTTGAAGCTATAGCAGCGAGCGATTATCTGGCAAGGCTGGTCGGAGACCGCCCGCCGTCAATCCGCTCCAGCTTTGACGTGCATCTCATCGGAAACCACCTCATCTACGTCAAGGAGCCGTGCGCCCGCGCCGACACGGAGGCGGTATTCTTCCTTCACCTATACCCGGTTGACGTGAACGACCTGCCCGACCATCGCCGGCAATACGGCTTCGACAACCTGGACTTTAGATTTGACTGGCGCGGCGAGATACTCGACGGCAAATGTATGGTGAAAATTCCTCTCCCGGAATATAATGTCTCCGAAATCAGGACAGGCCAGTACGTCCCCGCGGCCGGCGGCTACAACCGCCTCTGGGAGGGGGAGATCCGCCTTGAACAGTAAGGAGAACGGCCTGCAAGGCTTCGCACTGAACAATCTGTGGCGCGCCTTGCCGTCTTGCGTTGCAATGATGGCGGGGGCGTTGCTGCTGCTCGGCGTTTTGGTACTGGCGGCGGGATGCCGGTCCCAGGCGCCGGACGTCCCAACTCCTACCCCGGGCCCCCTGAACGCTTCAGTCGCAAAGTGGTTTGACAACCACACCGCCGCAATCTCGATTACCAACGATGACTGGCCCATCCGCGGAAGGGAACCGGACATAGATAGCTACGTGATGGAGCAGGGCCTCGTAATGGGCTATGAAATAGTGACCAGAAATTCCTTTAACGGTGATCGCATATTCAGCGGGCCTGACGATGAGCGGATCGCCTATCTGATGTCGGAGCTGGTCCCCAATGGGTTCAGCTATTTTGGGCATGGCCACGATCACGTAGACCACGACGAGTTGTCTTACGAAGAGGCCTTCCAATCTTTCCAGGCCAACTACGACACCATGGAAGATTGGGGAATGAAGCCCGTCGCCTACGCCTATCCGAGAAGCGCCGGACACGAAGAAGAGACGCAACGGGCTTTGGAGGCTTCCGGATTTTTGAGCGGCAGACTACAGACCCTAGACCCGAAGAGGTTCTACAATATCCCAGGGTCCCGGCTGGCGCCCGACAATTGGTTCGGCTTGCAAGCGTTGGAGATGCAAAGCATCGAGTTTCAGGATTGCCGCGCCTGTATCAACGACAATGACGAGTTGACGCCTATCCTGGATGAGGCATTGGTGCGGACCGCGTGGGTTATATTGACCTACCATAGCATCGGACAGAGGCATTGGGGATGGTACGCTTGGGACGAATTCCGCAAAGACGTTCAATCAATCGCGGCGCGTGATTTCTGGACGGCTTCTATGAACGACATAACCCTCTATGTCCGGGAAAGGGAGAATGCCGAGATTAAGGTTGAACCGGTCGAGGGCAGCCCCGGAACCGAAAGCATCACGATTACGCTGTCCGACGGTCTGGAAAACGTCAGGTTCAACCAACCGTTGACCATCCTGTTCGACCAGCCAAAGGATTGGGTTGGCAGACCATTCACCGTTTCCCAGGACGGCGAATTGCTGGATGAGCTTGTCTTCGACACGGAGGCCGCCATGATTTCGCTGAAGCCAAACGAGCGTCCCTACACGCTTCGCCCGCGCCCTTAGCTGGAAAGTGCGGAATTTCCCCTTGTCGCTCTGAGCGAAGCGAAGGACCTCACCGCAGCCAGGATGGAACCCATCCGCCCGGCAGTTTCAGGCCGCTGAATTTTGCTCGTGATATTGCCGCTAACCGTTCCTGAGCCAGCATGAGCTCCAAAGAATAGAAGAGGCAGCCTATGCCGAACAGGTACTCCCGCACCTCAAACAAACTTCCACGATCGATGCTACTATAGTAGTTCACGAACAAGAGAGCCGAAACGAGCGCCAGGGTTGCAGCGGAAGCAATGACCAATTTGACTTGCCCTGAAAACAAGGTGAAGATGAGAAAGAGCAGAAGCAGCACCTTCTCCTCAACCACAATAAATCCGAAGGATAGTCTGACACCCGCCAAGTAGTCTCTGAAGTTCCCTTCGAATGCATTTCTGAGGCCCGTTCCTGATTCATAAGAAAGTATTATCAGAAAGCCTAGCATCAGCAGAATCGACGGCAACGGAATCCCGAAAAGCCTGCCTTTCCGGCAAAAGAAAGCCGCGCTGGTTGCCATACACAGGGCCAGCAGACCGTTCAAGTATATAATGTCAAACAGTCCATTGGCGGTATTGTGGACAGTGATTTCTTCCTGCTCATTCAAGGACATCAAGAAGTCGGGCGTCGCAAACCCGAAGATGCGCTGCCCCCAACTGATTTCTTCGCCAAACACGAACACCATCGCCGTACCGCCGAGAATATAGACGCAGCGCCGGGAGACGCTGCGCTCCAT
The DNA here is from genome assembly GCA_958296245.1 of uncultured Dehalococcoidia bacterium. Taxonomy (GTDB): domain Bacteria; phylum Chloroflexota; class Dehalococcoidia; order Lucifugimonadales. The sequence continues at coordinate 2,011,049 of OY282458.1, read as the reverse complement.
CCAGGCCGTGACGAACAGCAGGAAGCCCGCCAGGAGAAACCACACCGCAGTGAGGCTCTCCACCCAGGAGTCTTCCCGGGTCAGCACACGCAATGTCTCCGGGGCGGCAACGAGGAGAAAGCTGAAGAAAAATACGCTCAGACACAGACAGAGGTAACCAATCACAGGAACTTTGGTGTCGAGCCGGTTGCGGGGTGGGGGGACTGGGGGCTGGGAGGTGGACATGCGCTCCTCTACCGTTTCCGCCGTAAACGGCGGCTCTGCCGCAGGGTTTAGATCATAGCGCAGCTTTGACCTAACCGCTGAAATACTCAAAAAATATCAACGCGATACTGCCTGCAATTACCAGAGAGCAGGCCATCAGCCAGAACGGGACCCCTCCGCCTGGCAGTTTCAGGCCACTGAACGAGGCCGGTAAAATTGCCGCCAGCCGTCTCTGGGCCAGCATGAGCTCCAAAGAATAGAAAAGGCAGCCGATGCCGAACAGGTACTCCCGCACCTCAAACAAACTTCCACGTTCGATGATATTAAGGCGGTACACATTATCATAGTTCACATAAGAGAAGGCAAGAACGAGGGCCAGGGTTGCAACGAAAGCGACTACCAGTTTGACTTGCCGTGAAATCAGGGCGAAGATGCAAAAGAGCAGCAGCAGCACCTTCACCTCAGCCACGGTAAATCCGTAGAATAGTCTGGTGCGCACCAGGTATTCTCCGAAGCCCATTCCTGTTGCATCTCTGACCCACACTCCGGACTCATAGGAAAGCATTATCAGAAAGACCAGCATCAGCATAATTGACGGCAACGGAATCCCGAAAAGCCTGTCTTTTCGGCAAAAGAAGGCTGCGCCGGTTGCCACGCACAGGACCATTGCGCTATTCAAGTAGATAATGCTGAACACTACACTCCTGATACCGTGGACGTTGAATTCCTTCTGCTCATTCAAGGACATCAAGAAGTCGGGCGTCGCAAACCCGAAGATACGCTGCCCCCAACTGATCTCTTCGCCAAACGCGAACACCATCGCGATACCGCCGAGAATATAGGCGCAGCGACGGGAGACGCTGCGCTCCATCCAGGCCGTGCCGAACAGCAGGAAGCCCGCCAGGAGAAACCATACCGCAGTGAGGTTCTCCACCCAGGAGTCTTCCCGGGTCAGCACACGCAATGTCTCCGGGGCGGCAACGAGGAGAAAGCTGAAGAAAAATACGCTCAGACACAGACAGAGGTAACCAATCACAGGAACTTTGGCGTCGAGCCCGGTTGCGGGGTGGGGGGACTTGGGACTTGGGACTTGGGACTTGGGACTTGGGACTTGGGACTTGGGACTTGGGACTTGGGACTTGGGACTTGGGACTTGGGACTTGGGACTTGGGACTTGGGACTTGGGACTTGGGACTTGGGACTTGGGACTTGGGACTGCACATGCGCTCTCTACTGTTTCCACTGTAAATGTCGGCTCTGCCGCAAGGTTGAGATTATAAAGGGTACCATGATCAAGGCAATGACGCTGTAGTATGCAGTATTGGCCCAGGCCGCGCCTTCCGCGCCGCCCATCGGGACCAGCCATACGATGAGCACGACGAAGACCGCCAAGCCGCCTATCTCCGCTGCCAACAGCGGCAAGACGCGCCCAACGGCCGCAGGCAGCGTAGTAAGCGCGGAAATGCTGTTGACGGCGAATGCGCCCAAAATCATAATCAGCAGCAGCGGGGCGGCGTCCGAGAACTCGGCTCCCAGGATGAGCCGCGTTATGAATCGATGGAAGACGGCAAGCAGCCCGAATAGCGCTGCCGCCGACGCGAAGGACACCAGGCTGAACAGCAGCGAGGTGCGGCGCAGCGCCCCGCCCCGGCCCGAGTACCATTGCTTGCTGTATTGGAGCTGCACGCCATCCTTTAGCGGCTGGAACGGATAGTGTCCGGTTTCGGTGATCTGCCTCGCCGCACGGTACAGTCCCACGTCCGCCGCGCCGGTAAATTGCGCCACCAGGAGAGTGTCCATATGATAGGCCAATGCCGAGACGGTGGACCTTCCGAATACTCCGGCCTGGAAGCGCGCCACGCCAGGCGGGACTCTGAGCGATAGCGAGCGTAGGAAGCAGGCTATCCCCGCCCGAGGCGCCGATACTGCCGCGGCAACGAGCATCCCGGCCCCGCCCACCGCGACGCCGGCAATATGCGCCAAGACCACCTCGAACAGCCCGCCCCCCTGCAGCCATACTATTCCGAGCAGGGCGACCCGGGTCAGAACGCCCGCCAGAATGATTGCCAAACCCAGGGATACCCGGTCGGACAACCGCAGGACCGCCAGGCTTTCGGTCCGCGTAGCCAGGAAGATGCCCACGACGCCGTACGTCAGCGCTATGCCCCGGTGGGCGTCGTCGATCCCCAGCAGGCTGCTTGCCATGAGTACGATGACCGCAATAAAGGCGTAGGCGATGAGCGACAGCCCCAGGGACGCGGCAATGGTGAAACGCAGTATGCGGGCTGCCTCTTGCGGCCTTTCCTCCGCCACGGCCCGCGTTACGAAGGTTATGACGGCTTCACCCCCAGGCGCGGCCAAGAGACCGTGGATGAGCGCGGCTACGGCGATGATGACGGCCAAGACGCCGAAACCCTCCGGTCCAAGTATCCGGGCGGAGATGGCTACCTGGGCCAGTCCGCCCAAGAGCTGGACCGCCGTAATGGCGCCCATCCAGAGGGTCTGCCGCGCTGCGAGCCGGTCCGAGGCCGAGAGCAACTGGGTAAGCATCTTTGCTTACTTGCGGGCCAAGCCCCGCAGCTCCTCGGCCAACCGGTCGAAATGGCGCCCGCCTCGGAAGAACTCGCCGCGCTGCCTGGCCCCGGCGCAAAGCCGCCGGTACAGGGCCGGGTCGTCAATCAGCCGCTCGATCGCCGCCTTCAACTCCGGGACGGAGCGAGGCTCCACCAGCAGCCCGCTCCTTTCGTGTTCCACCTGCTCGGGGACTCCGCCTATCGAGGTTGCCACAACCGGCACGCCGCACTGGAAGGCCTCTATAATGACTCCCGGAGTGCCCTCGCTTCTCATGTAGCTTAGGAACAGCAGCAGGTCGTGTTCGGCTAGGACGCGCTGCGCCTCCTCCGGCTCCAGCGCCCCGCCGTAGGTCGCCCTGGGGTGGCTGTCGAACAGGGAAAAGTCGGTGTTGGGCATCCGGGGCCCGAACACTCGGAGATGGCAGTCCTCGGGCAGGGAACGGCACGCCTCCAGCGCCTCGGCCAGCCCCTTTTCCTTCCTGAGTTGGCCCATGAATACCAGTCTGCGGACACCATCCCGGCTCTGCCCGGTTTCCGCGGGGATGATGTCCCTGGTGTTGGCCAGCCAGCGGAAGTTGCCCCGGCTGCTGAACTCCCGTGGCGTCCATCTTTCCTCATACACCAGCGGGGCCCGCAGAAAGGTCTTGTCCATCAGCCAGCGGCGGGCCGGCCCATAGCGATGGTAGGTGAAATAGAGGCTGTCCCCGAAGAACCGCAAGGCCAGGGGGCGGCGCAGAGCCTGGCACAGGGCCCAGATGGCGAAGGCCGCCGTCAGCGCCGAATAGGCCGACATGTGCAGGAATACCAGGTCGCAGCGCCGGGCCCGCCGCAGGACCGTCCAGACCACCCGCGCGAAGGTGAGCAGCTCGTAAGCCAGAATTTTCCAAAGGGGCAGATTGGGCCTCGGCCTGGCCGTGTTGACGACGTCAAGGTCGAAGCCTCGCAGGTCCAACTCCCGGACCGCTTCCGCAAAAGTCACCCTGGCCCCGCCGATGGGTTCTCCAAGCGACGCCGACTTGCTGGGCAGCGGTCCGATCAGCAGAACCCTCATCGCGCGGGGAGGACCCGACATACGCAAGCTCTAAGTGAAATACCTACCCCTGCCGGCGCAGCCATTATTAGGGTGAAACGGCCCTCTTGCATTGGCGTCAATCCGCCGACCCTGTTCGTCTGCGCAGGACACGCCCGTCCAGGAATTCGAGGCCGCCGGCGTAATTGACCGTGTGCGTGCCCCGGTTGCCGGGCAGCCCGGAGCTGTCAATGCGCCCGATGGGGGTTTCGGCATAGGCGCGTTCGTTCAGTTCATCCACCCGATTGAGGACGACCGCGCCCCCGTAGCGTCCGCTGCAATCCTGCCCCGGGCGAATCAGGCGGCCCTCCCGGAAAAACAGCCGGCCCGCCGGCCGGGCCCGGCGGCGGTCGGACACCACCGGATTGGCCGGGTGGGGCCGCCACGCGCCCTCCGGAGCATCGGCCATATAGACGTGCAGCTCGTCATTGGCCCGCGCCCTCGCCTCGCTCACCGTGCCGAACAGCCACAGCTTACCGTCCTGCCGGTGCAGCGTCGGGTCGCTCATGCTCACGCCGTCCAACAGCGTCCGTTCTCTCGTCCAATCGTCGGGGAACCGGCGGCAGCGCCACAGGTCAACCCGATTCTCGTCCCAGGTGTCGGGAATCAGGTAGAGTCGGCCTCGATGCTCGAAGACAAACGGGTAGGAGAGATGGTAGGGGCATTCCAACGCGGCGGCGACTTCACCCAGGCCGCCGTCGGCGGACACCGGAGCGCACGCGATGACGGCTTTCTTTGACGCGAAGGAGTAATCCTCGAAGAACACCCAGACCTTGCCGTCAACGACTATGGGAAATGGGTCGGCCCAGAAGCGGCCGGGCGGGGCATGATGCGCTTTCAGCTGCGGCGAGCGCGCCCCTCCGCTCATTGCGGAATCGGTCAGAGGCAGGCCTGCGTTCACGGCAAGGAACCACTGCTCTTCGCCGAAAAGTCGTCGGTACGCTTTCTTGGCCGGCGGGGGTGCATAGCGGGTCAGGAGACGCAGAATGCCCATTTGCTACCGCTTACCGAACGTGTTGATAATACAAGGCGTCGAATCTTCGCCGGGTCAAACAGGGCGAGCCTTTCCCCGACGAACTTCTGGAATCATTTCAGCCCACAACCCTTGTTCCACGCAGCCGTCAGGCTACCGGCTCTGAACGGCGGCGTCTGATGACGCGCGCGGAATACCACGACGCGCGGGTGAGGAGGAACCGCCGCGCCATGTGCATCGTTCGATAGAAGTCGCGATGGAGCAGCATCATGACCACTCGGCGCCACCGGCCGCGGCGGTTCTTGCGCGTTACAACGGCCATCGACTCCCGCACCAGCTCTTTGAAGCGCTCCGGCGGAATGAAGGCGGTGAAGCAGTTCTCCGGGCTCTGGTGGTTGTAGATCGTAATGTCGAAGTCGTCGTCCACCACCCCAAGGTCCTTGCACACCTGGAACAGCTCGGATCCCGGATAGGGAGTGAAGATGCTCAGCATGATGTTATCGGCGTTGATCTTCTCGATGGCCGTCAGAGTGTCTCGCAGCGTCTCCTCAGTCTCCTCCGGGAAGCCAATCATGAAGAAGGCGCCGACTTCGATGCCCGCCTGCCGGCAGAGGTCAACCGCCGGATACGCCTTCTCGATGGTGTGCCCCTTCTTCACGCTGCGCAGTATCCGGTTGTTTCCGGACTCGATACCGATATTGACCCGCACGCAGCCGGAGCGTCGCATGTATTCGACCGACTGTTCCTTGACCACGCCGACCGTTATCTCGCAGCCCCACTTGAGCCCGGGGCACTCGGTTTCCATCAAGCCGCATAGCTCCTCGATATAACGCGGGTGTATGCCGAACGTGTCATCGTCGAAGTAGACGTACCGGACGCCCCGCTCCATCAGCATCTTGATCTCTCTCACCACGTTTTCAGGCGAGCGCCAGCGGGTCTTCTGCGTCCAGATGGCTTTGGACTCGCAGAAGGTGCAGCTGTAAGGGCAGCCGCGAGCCGAGAAGACGTATCCGAAGGCTTCGGGCGGGTAGCTCTCGTAGTCCCGAAGGACTTGCGGCGCATATTCCGAGGGGAAGGGCAGCGCGTCCAAGTCGGAGATCTGAGCGCGCGGTGGTGTGAGCGCCACTCGCCCGCGCCGACGGTACGCGATCCCCGGCGCCTCGCTCAGCGGCGCGCCGCTTTGCCTGGCCTCGAGCAGACCGACCAGCGTCATCTCCCCTTCACCCAGCGCGGCCACGTCGATATCAGGGCAGTCCAGCGCCCTCTCTGTGGACAAGCTGGCGTGGGGGCCGCCCAGGACGACCAGCGTATCGGGGTCATGCTCCTTGGCGATTCGCGCAACCTTCATCGCGGACGGGAAGTTCTGGGTCTTGGAGCTTATGCCAACGACGTCCGGGCCGAACTCCGTTATGGCCGACCGCACCTCTTCCCAGATGGGCGCTGCCGGGTCCTCCAGCGTCCGCAGGTAACGCTCCATCCCTTCCCTGATGCGGGTTACGTTGTCGAGTGAGATAGCCCTCTTTTTCGGGTTGAAGTCGGCGTTGTAGGCCTGGACCTTCCAATCCGTCCACTTCAAGACCGCCCCCGAGAGATAGCCAAGCGCCAGGGGGAATTTCACCAGTGAGGCATTGTCATGGTAGAGGCGCTTGAAAGGCGGGTCGATTATCATAATCCGCCTGCGGCGGGCAGGAACAGGCGATGCCTCGGGTTGCTCTATCCCCGCAATCTCTTGTATGAAATAGGTCATGTCATATCCTCTAGGGCGGTCCGCCGTTGGTCATTCCCTCGCCAAGAGGGCCAGACTGGTGAGGTTCGACCCGCCGGGCTTCGTCGGCCAGGGCAGCGTGCCCAGGGGCAAGGCGGCCAGGCGGGCGCCTTGCCTGCGCAGACGGCGCACGGCAAGGTAGGAGTCGGAGTTGACGCGCTCCTCCGTCCGCAGGGGTTTCCTGTCGGGGAAGTAGGGATGAATCAACAGTTGGCCGCCCGGGCGCAGGGCCCTGATTGCCAGCGCGATGTCCCGGTAGATTATGTCCGCGGCGGCGGCGTGGTCCATGAGGATGAAATCGAACTCCGCTTCGCGTCCGTCCAGATAGTCCGTGGACCGGGCGATGGAAAACTCGACCATGTCGGCGCAGTCCAGCCGGGCCAGCATCTCCCGGGGCGGGGTTACGATGCGGTATCGTTTCGCCTCGACGGTAGCAGGATCGTTGACGTCAAACAAGTCCACGGTGACCATACGGGGCGGGCGTCCTGCATTCCGGTACTCCCGCATTGCCATGGCGGCGTGTAAGGTGGATGCGCCGCGGTTGGTGCCGATTTCCAGAACGGAGCGCGGTTGAAGACGGCGGATCAGGTGGTAGATTGCCCGGCAGCTTTCGGGGTCCATGGCGTGAATCCCCGGCGCGTATTCGAAGACTTCATCTATCGAGGTTTTCGCCTCTTCCCAGCCGTCGGCTATGCCGCCGCCCCGGAGCATATCCGAGAATGAGATCTCCGCCGCCCTGGGAAGCGGGGCAACGTCCGCCGTCATCACAGGCGCCCGGTTGAGCCGCCAGGTATGGACCACCCGGCGGATCTCGCCATGCACCCGCGCCGGGAGGATATTGCGGACCAGCCTTTTCAATACTCTCATATCTACGCGGGGAGTCACTGCTGGTTGCAATTGCTTCCTTTGAGAGTGGTCATCAGCAGCTTCTTAAGAACATCTCCCAGACGAGGATTAGCGATAGGTGGAGAGGGGTCAGGGCGGTGGGCGCAAGGTCTGCGCTTGTGGAGCGCCCTCCGAACCAACCGGGAGCGGCGGATCCGCCATCGCGCCTATCCTTGCCGCGCGGGCCGGTGCAGGTCGAATATCCGGCGGCCCACCTCAAACACGAATCCGGGCAATACCGGTGCGCCGCTGATGGTCTCCGGGTCGTCCAGCAACTCCGGCCCCGCGTCGGGCCGGTAGACGTGGACCCGCCGCCGGTAGGGGTCAATCAGCCAGCCGAGCCGTGCGCCGTTGGCGGCGTAGCGCTCCATCTTGTGCTGCAAGGGCGCCAGGGTATCGGCGGCTGACATGATTTCGGCGACAAAGGCGGGGCAGAAGGTTATCGCTCCCCCGGCGGAAACCGGCGGCATGGCCGCCGTCTGCTCCGGGGACAGCCATAGGGCGCCGGGCCGTATTCGCGAGCCGTCGGGCAAGCGCATATTGGCATTGGCGCCGAAAGCATAACCTCCGTACTCTCTGGACCAGACTTTCAAATCGGTGATTAACTCCGTTTCGGCAAAAAGGCCATCTATATTCACCATCGGACTGATTACCAGCTCTCCCTCGGCGGTCAGCTCCAGGCAAAAGCCTCGCCCCTCGTTGACCCGGTCGAGACCCTCGAACCAGTCGTCAATCTCGGCATCGGTGAGCAGCCCGGCCACGGATTCCAGGATGGGCCGGATGTTGACCGACAGCGGGCGCAGGGGGCCGAGGTCTTCAGTACCCTTGGCTGCAACGTTCTGGGCTGAAGTGGTAGTCGTCATAGCTCATAGTCCCTGCCGGATGGCGTTTGGCGTCAGACCAAGCGCCGCCGTGGGCGCGCCACAGCTTGCCGTATCCTATGGCCCGCCGTTTGCGGCGCGGGTCAACGTGCGCCAGCCCATTGTACAACGAACCCTCATCGCCCGTCTCACAGGATGGTTGTCAAAGATGGTTTTCGTGAGGTCCTTGCCAACCGGGAGCGGCGGATCCGCCATCGCGCCTATCCTTGCCGCGCGGGCCGGTGCAGGTCAAAGATCCGGCGGCCCACCTCAAACACGAATCCGGGCAATACCGGTGCGCCGCTGATGGTTTCCGGGTCGTCCAGCAACTCCGGTCCCGCGTCGGGCCGGTAGACGTGGACCCGCCGCCGGTAGGGGTCAATCAGCCAGCCGAGCCGTGCGCCGTTGGCGGCGTAGCGCTCCATCTTGCGCTGCAAGGGCGCCAGGGAATCGGTGGCTGACATGATTTCGGCGACAAAGGCGGGGCAAACTGTGATGGGTCTCCCGGCGGAAATAGGCGGCAACTCTGCCAGTTGGCTTGGCGACAACCAGCCCGCGTCCGGTTCAACCCGCGAGCCGTCGGGTAGCCGTACTATCGCCCGGGAGCTGGTAACGCGCCCGCCTTGTTGCTCTGCCCAAACGAGTAGTCTCCCTATAAGTTCCGCTTCCGCGAAAGTGCTGTCCATGTTTACCATAGGATTGATTACCAGTTCTCCCCCACAGAACAATTCCAGGTGGAAGCCGCGCCCTTCGTTGGCTTTGGCGAGACCCTCGAACCAGTCGTCAATCTCGGCATCGGTGAGCAGCCCGGCCACGGATTCCAGGATGGGCCGGATGTTGACCGACAGCGGGCGCAGGGGGCCGAGGTCTTCAGTACCCTTGGCTGCAACGTTCTGGGCTGAAGTGGTAGTCGTCATAGCTCATAGTCCCTGCCGGATGGCGTTAGACCAAGCGCCGCCGTGGGCGCGCCAAAGCCATCAGGCTTGCCGTTTGCGGCGCGGGTCAACGGCGCCAGCCCATTGTACAACGAACCCTCAGCGCCCGTCTCACACCGGATAATGTAACATGTCACCAAAGGATGGTTGTTCTTGATCCCACCCGTCCGCCCCTTGGTAAACTGGGGGCACAGCCCCCAGACCCCCAGCCCCGACGGGAGAATCTTGGACTTCCTTCTTCGAGTCCTCACAGAGTCTGAACAGTTTCTCCTGAGGTCTTTCTTGACTGGCGCAGCCCCGATAAAGCAGACGTCTTTGATACCCATCCGCCCGCCCCTTGGTAAACTGGGGGCACAGCCCCCAGACCCCCAGCCCCGACGGGAGAATCTTGGACTTCCTTCTTCGAGCCTCACAGAGTCTGAACAGTTTCTCCTGAGGTCTTTCTTGACTGGCGCAGCCCCGATAAAGCAGACGTCTTTGATACCCACCCGCCCGCCCCTTGGTAAACTGGGGGCACAGCCCCCAGACCCCCAGCCCCGACGGGAGAATCTTGGACTTCCTTCTTCGAGCCTCACAGAGTCTGAACAGTTTCTCCTGAGGTCTTTCTTGACTGGCGCAGCCCCGATAAAGCAGACGTCTTTGATCCCACCCGCCCGCCCATTGGTAACTGGGGGCACAGCCCCCAGACCCCCAGCCCAGAAGGGAGGATCTCCTGGATTCCCTCTTCGAGTCCTCACAGAGTCTGAACAGTTTCTCCTGAGGTCTTTCTTGACTGGCGCAGCCCCGATAAAGCAGGCGTAACTAAGGTTGCTTCGAGTGTATGTTGTGCCTCTGATAAGCCTGCCCGCCGCAATCCGCCCGGGCCGGTTCGACCTGCTGCTGGCCGCTATTGCCGTCCTGGGCGCGGCCATCATCCTGGCGCGGGAGGCGACCTATGGCGTGGGGCTGGCCTGGGATTCGACCGCCTTCATATCCACGGCCCGCAACCTGCTGGACGGGGAATGGTTCAATCGGGTTTACGAATGGCCCTATCTGCACTGGCCGCCTCTGTATCCCGTGCTGTTGGCCGCAGCCAGCCTTGGGGTGTTCGATCCTTACGACGTCGCCGGCCCGCTGAACGCCGCCATCTTCGGACTCACCATATTCGTCGCCGGTCAGGGGCTGCGGCGGCACGTTCAGCATCCTTTCCTGATAGTCGTGGCTTGTCTCGCCATCATGCTGGCGGTCCCCCTGAACCAGGTCGCATCCATGGCCATGTCCGAAGCGCCCTTCATCCTGTTCGTTACGCTTTCACTGGTCCTGACCTCCAAGTTCCTCGATACCGCCAAGCGGTCGGACCTGATTTGGGCGGCGGCCTTCGCCTCCCTGGCCCTCCTGACTCGCTACGTGGGCGTCGCCTTGATCATAACCGTCGTGCCCCTGCTGCTCTTACAGCGCGGCGCCGCGCCGTTGGAGAAGGCGAAGCGCATTGGGCTGTACTCGCTGATTGCCGCGGCGCCGGTGGGGCTGTGGCTTGTGCAGAACGTCCTGCTGCATGGCGTAATCCACGGACCCAGACGGCCGCCGCCGTATAGCTTGTTGGAGATTCTGGACAAGTTCCTCAGCGACGTGGCCGGGTGGGTGTTCTTCTACCTGTCGCCGGGGGATGTCAGGGCCGACGCAGCGGTATTCGCCGCAGTTGTTCTGCTGACGCTGGCGGCAGCCGTTGGGTATACATTCGTTCGCTCGCACCGGAAGGACGCGGGTATGGAAGGGTCTCGTCCGTTCTACCTGTTCGGCGGCTTTGCCTTGGTGTACCTGATTTTCCTCACGGCGGCGCAATCGCGTACCGAAATCCTGCCCCTGGGCGGCAGGCTTCTGTCCCCCGCGTACATCCCCCTTCTGTTCGCGGCGGTGCTTGCTCTGGACAGGTTCCTGAGCTATGCCCGTGGGCGTACATTGCCGTCGGCTGTTGGCAAATTGCCAATAATTAGAACGATTGTACGGGGGGGGGCAGAAGAGACGCACAGCCTGCTGGTCGTGGTCATTGCCCTAGCCTTCTCTCTCTGGCTTGCCGGCGGCGCGGCCTTCAACGCGCGTGAAATCATTCGTGTCAATGAACAAGGTATAGGAGTGGAGGGGCCCCCTTGGGCCAATTCGGAAGTCTTGCAGTATCTTCGGGAAGCGCCGGTTGACGTTCCGGCGCTGTGCAACTCGTTAATTCTATACATCCTCACCGGCCGTCAGATAGATGATTATCTGGCTACGCACGCAGACGATTCGGACCGGGGCTGGAAGCTCAATACCGGAGCGAAATGGCAGATAGAAAATGCGGCAGACGGCACGTATATCGCCTGGCTCCATTCCTTTGCGCCGGATTACGATTACAGCATAGAGGAGCTGCCTTACCTGGAGCCGGTGGCGGAACTGTCCGACGGCGTCATATTCAAGGTCAACAGGGCATATGACGCCGCCGCAGATTGACGGGCGGAGTATGAGTCCATCGTATCCGGCGCGCGGCGCCCGCAGCGCATACTTCACCCTGTTGCTGGCCGCTATTGCCGTCCTGGGCGCGGTTCTCATCATGGCGCGGGAAGCGGCCTATGGCGTGGGGCTGGATGGGGATTGGGCCGCCTACATATCCACGGCACGGAACCTGCTGGACGGGGAATGGTTCGTTCAGATTTACGAATGGCCCTACCTGCACTGGCCGCCTCTGTATCCCATGCTGTTGGCCGCAGCCAGCCTTGGGGTGTTCGATCCTTACGACGTCGCCGGCCCGCTGAACGCCGCCATCTTCGGGCTGACCATATTCGTCGCCGGTCAAGGGCTGCGGCGGCGCATCCGGCATCGCTTCCTTGTCATCTGTGCTTGTCTCGCCATCATGCTGGCGCTCCCGCTGACCAGAGTCGCATCCATGGCCATGTCCGAAGCGCCCTTCATTCTGTTCGTTACGCTTTCACTGGTCCTGAGCGCCCGGTTCCTCGATACTGCCAAGCGTTCGGACCTGATTTGGGCGGCGGCCTTCGCTTCCCTGGCCTTCCTGACTCGCTACGTCGGCGTCACCTTGATCATAACCATCGTGCCCCTGCTGCTCTTACAGCGCGGCGCCGCGCCGTTGGAGAAGGCGAGGCGCATCGGTCTGTATCTACTGATTGCCGCGGCGCCGGTGGGACTGTGGCTTGTGCAGAACATCCTGATACATGGCAGAATCCACGGACACAGATTGCCGTCGCCGCCGTATAGCTTGTTGGAGATTCTGGACAAGTTCCTCAGCGACTTGGCCCGGTGGGTGTTCTTCTACCTGCCGCCGGGGGATGTCAGGACCGCTGCCGCAGTATTCGCCGCAGTTGTTCTGCTGACGCTGGCGGCAGCCGTTGGGTATACATTGGTTCGCTCGCACCGGAAGGGCGAGGGTATGGAAGGGTCTCGTCCGTTCTACCTGTTCGGCGGCTTTGCCCTGGTGTACCTGATTTTCCTCGCGGCGGCGCAATCGCGTACCGAAATCCTGCCCCTGGGCGGCAGGTATCTGTCCCCCGCGTACATCCCGCTTCTGTTCGCGGCGGTGTTTGCCCTGGACAGATTTCTGAGCTATGCGCGTGGGCGTACATTACCGTCAGCTGCTGGCAAATTGCCAATAATTAGAACGATTGTACGGGGGGCAGAAGAGACGCACTGCCTGCTGGTCGTGGTCATTGCCCTGGCCTTTTCTCTCTGGCTTGTCGGCGGCGCGGCCTTCAACGCGCGTGAAATCATTCGGGCCAATGGACAAGGTATAGAAGGTATAGGCCCCGCCTGGGCCAATTCGGAAGTCTTGCAGTATCTTCGGGAAGCGCCGGTTGACGTTCCGGTACTCAGCAACTCGTCCATTATACATCTATACACCGGCCGCGAAGATGATTATCTGGCTACGCACGCAGACGATACAGACCTAGGCTGGAAGCTCAATACCGGGGCGAAATGGCAGATAGAAAATGCGGCGGACGGCACATATGTCGCCTGGCTCCATTCCTTTGCGTCCGATTACGAGTACGGTATAGAGGAGCTGCCGTACCTGGAGCCGGTAGCGGAGTTGTCCGACGGCATCATATTCAAAGTCAACAGGGCTTATGACGCCGCCGCAGAGTAGTAACCGCCGCGCCCTGACCGTGCGCTATCAGAACATAAGTACGAGGGGGGGGGTATTTCCTTCCCCCCGTTCTCGGGAACGGCTGGTCCTTGCGGCGTTCGTGTGCCTGCTCGTAGTCGCGGCGGGTCTGCGCTTCTATAACCTGCCGGGGACTTCCGTACGGTATGACGAAGCCGTTGCCTCCAGTAATGCGAGCGGCTCCCTCTCGGAGGTGGTCTCCAATACCCGCTCCCGCAACTCCTCGCCGATCCTGTACCCCCTGGCGCTGTGGGCGGTCCAGAAGGTGGATGTCTCTGTCTTCAGCATCCGCGTTCTGCCGGCGGCGGCCAGCGTTCTGACCGTTGCCGTGATGTTATTTTTGCTGCCGCGCCTCGGGGTTGCTCGGTGGGCCGCGTTTCTGGCGGCTCTGCTGGCGACTCTTTCCGTTGCCGCCATAGAGCATGCCCAGGATGCGCGGGAATACTCCATCGACGCGCTGCTGGTCGTGCTGATGATAGCGGGGCTGCTGTGGTATCTGCGGGACGGCAGGAAAGCCCTGCTCTGCGTTGCGCTGTTCCTCGCGCCGTTGATCCAGTACGGTTTGGCGCTGTTCGGCGTTGCCGTAATGGGCGCTGCTGTGGTTCTACCCGCCTCCTCGACCTTGGCGGCGCCGGAACGGAATACATACATAGGCCGGTTTCGCAATTGGCTCGAGCGGCGCATCGTCTTGCTCTGGCCCGCGGCGTGCTTTCTGGCTGGGTGCGCCATAAGCTACGCGGTTACTTTGCGCTATCAGTGGCAGGAAGGGGGCTGGGGCTATCTATCGGCGTATTACTATCAGGGAGGATTCGATGCGCCCGCGATCTTCGAGTTTTCGATTGATGGGATTCGGAGGTTATTGACGCTTCATTTGCCGGAAGCCGTTGCCGTATTGGCGGTTGGCGCATTGGCCCTGATGCTGTTGGCATCCCTGAAGAGGCGGCGACTCGATGCCATTGCAACCCTGGCCCTGCTTGCCGTTGGAATCGCCATTTTCGCCGCCCTGTTAACAGTTTACCCTCTGGGAAGGATTCGCCAAAACCTCTATCTGGGGCCGGTCATCTTTCTGGCGGCCGGCGTCTCCATCCATTGGATGACTGATAGTCTTGCCTCGCTCACGCGCCGGGCGTGGCTGGCGCCGGCGCTGGCCGCTGCGGCGGTCGGCGCAATAGCCTTTGCTGGAGTGGGCGCGATGAGGCAGGACAGTCCGTACCAGACACGTCAAAACATCAAATCCATTTTTGCCGTACTGGAAGAACGAGTGCGGGAAGAGGACATGGTTTACGCAACCATGTACGCAGCCCCTTCTATAAAGTTCTATCAAGGAGAAGAGGAAAGCCCGGGCAATTACTACCACGGGACCCTCTGGTGTGGGCCCTCCGCCGAACCGGGTCTCCGCCCGTGTCTTCGTCAGATGGTCGATTTAGTCGCCTTGTTACCCAATGTTCCAGATAGAATCTTCCTGGTCCACGGCAAATCAATACAGGAGGAATTGGAGCTGCTGGGCGAGCAAGTTTCAGTTGAGCGCGTCATTGCTGACGACGGAGAATACAGTATCGCTCTGATTGGGAACATCAAAGAGTCCAGCGAACTGGCGGCCCGTTCCACTTACGAGGCGCTGGTATCCGGCGAACCCGTAATCCGCTCCGATTTTGACGTATATCACAGCGAAAACACGCTGGCCTACGTCAAGGAGCCGTGCGCCCGCGCCGACACGGAGGCGTGGTTCTTGCTGGCCCTGTACCCTGTTGACGTGAACGACCTCCCCGACCAGCGCAAGCGGCACGGCTTCGACAACCTGGACTTCCGCTTCGACCGGCGCGGCTTGATATTCGACGGTAAATGCATAGCGGCGGTGGATCTCCCTGAGTATGATATTGCCCGCATCAGCACCGGCCAGTACGTGCCAGTTGAAGGCGGCTACGACCACCTCTGGGAGGGGGAGATACGGCTTGGGGAGTAACGGGAACGGCTTGCAGGGCTTCGCGCTGAATCTGTGGCGCGTCCTGACGGCGCGCGTTTCTCCGGAACGGCTGGTCCTTGCGGCGTTCGTGTGCCTGCTCGTAGTCGCGGCGGCGCTGCGCTTCTATAACCTGCCGGAGGGATCCGTATCGTATGACGAAGCCGTTGCCTCCAGTAATTCGAGCGGCTCCCTCTCGGACGTGATCCCCAATACCCGCTCCCGCAACTCCTCGCCGGTCCTGTACCCCCTGGCGCTGTGGGCGGTCCAGAAAGTGGATGTCTCCCCCTTCAGCATCCGCGTTCTGCCGGCGGCGGCCAGCGTCTTGACTGTGGCGGTGATGTTATTGTTGCTGCCGCGCCTCGGGGTTGCCCGGTGGGCCGCGTTTCTGGCTGCGCTGCTGGCGACGCTTTCGGTTGCCGCCATAGAGCATGCCCAGGATGCGCGGGAATACTCCACCGGCACGCTGCTGGCCGTGCTGATGATAGCGGGGCTGCTGTGGTATCTGCGGGACGGCCGTAAGGCCCTGCTCTGCGTTGCGCTGTTCCTCGCGCCGTTGCTCCAGTACGGTTTGGCGCTGTTCGGCGTTGCCGTAATGGGCGCTGCTGTGGTTCTACCCGCCTCCTCGACCTTGGCGGCGGAAAGGAATACATACTTAGGCCGAATTCGCAATTGGCTCGAGCGGCGCATCGTCTTGCTCTGGCCGGCGGCGTGCTTTCTGGCTGGGTGCGCCATAAGCTATGCGGTCACTGTGCGCTATCAGTGGCAGGAAGAGGGCTGGTGGGGCGACTGGTACAATTATCGAGGGGCATATGATGCAGTCGACGTTCTTGGATTCGCGGTTTCCCGCACTTGGAATCTCCTGAAATATCATCTGCCGGAAGCCGTCGCCATACTGGTGGTTGGGGCATTGGCTCTTATGCTGACGGCATCTCTGAAGAGGCGGCGATTCGATGCCATTGCAACCCTGGCCCTGCTTGCCGTTGGCATCGCCATTTTCGCCGCCCTGCCGGCCCTTTATCCTCTGGGCGGGATTCGCCCAAACCTCTATCTGGGGCCGATCATCTTTCTGGCGGCCGGCGTCTCCATCCATTGGATGGCTGATAGTCTTGCCTCGCTCACGCGCCGTGCGTGGCTGGCTCCGGGGCTGGCCGCCGCGGCGGTCGGCGCAATAGCGCTTGCCGGAGTGGACGATATGCGGCAGGACAGTCCGTATGTGAAAGGCCGGTATGAGAAAGGCGACAACACCAAAGCCGTTCTCGCCTTTCTGGAAGATAATGTGGAAGAAGGAGACATGGTTTACGCAAACATGTTGGCAGCCCCTTCTATGAAGTTCCATCAGGATGAAAAACCGAACAACTACCACTATGGAAAGGCACAATGCTGGAGCGCCTTCGAAGAGTGTGCCCAGGAAATGTTGAGGTTAGCCGTCTCGCGTCCCAGTGTCCCAAATAGAATCTTCCTGGTCCACGGCAACAAATCAATACAGGAGGAGAGTTGGAGGCTGCTGGGAGAGCGAATTTCAGTCGAGCACGTCATGGCTCACAGAGCTCGCAGACATCTCGACGTCTCTCTGATTGCCAACGCCAAAGAGTTCGTCGAACCGGCGTACGAGACGTTCGCATCCGCCTACGATGCGGTTGTATTCGGCGAGCCGGTAATTCGCTCCGACTGGGGCGTATATCTCAGCGAAAACACCCTGGCCTACGTCAAGGAGCCGTGCGCCCGCGCCGACACGGAGGCGTTGTTCTTCCTCCACCTGATTCCCGCCGACGTGAATGACCTGCCCGACCACCGCCGGCAGCACGGCTTCGACAACCTGGACTTCAATTTCTACGGGCGCGGCGTGAAGGCCGGCGAGATATGCCTGGTGGAAGTTGACCTCCCTGAGTATGATATTACCCGCATCATGACCGGCCAGTTCGTGCCCGTGGAAGGCGTCTACAACCACCCCTGGGAGGGGGAGATACGGCTTGGGGAGTAACGGGAACGGCTTGCAGGGCTTCGCGCTGAATCTGTGGCGCGCCCTGACCGTGCGCTACCAGAACATAAGTACGAGGGGAGGGGTATTCCTCCTTCCCCGTTCTCAGGAATGGCTGGCCCTTGCGGCGTTCGTGTGCCTGCTCATAGTGGCGGCGACGCTGCGCTTCTATGACCTGCCGGGGAATGACCTATGGTTTGACGAAGCGGTTGCCGCCAATAATTCGAGAGGTGTTCTCTGTCAGGCAGCGAGCAAATGTCAACCTATCGAAGCGGTTGCCGCCAATAATTCGAGCGGCACTCTCCCGGAAGTCATCTCCGGTACCCGTTGCTGTAACTCCTCGCCCATACTGTATCCCTTGGCGCTGTGGGCGGTCCAGAAAGTGGATGTCTCCGCCTTCAGTGTCCGCGTTCTGCCGGCTACGGCCAGCGTTCTGACCGTTGCCGTGATGTTATTCTTGCTGCCGCGCCTCGGGGTTGCCCGGTGGGCCGCGTTTCTGGCGGCGCTGCTGACGACTCTTTCCGTTGCCGCCATAGAGCATGCCCAGGATGCGCGGGAATACTCCACCGACGTGCTGCTGGCCGTGCTGATGATAGCGGGGCTGCTGTGGTATCTGCGGGACGGCCGGAAGGTCCTGCTCTGCGTTGCGCTATTCCTCGCGCCGTTGCTCCAGTACGGTTTGGCGCTGTTCGGCGTTGCCGTAATGGGCGCTGCTGTGGTTCTACCCGCCTCCTCGACCTTGGCGGCGGAAAGGAATACATACATAGGCCGAATTCGCAATTGGCTCGAGCGGCGCATCGTCTTGCTCTGGCCGGCGGCGTGCTTTCTGGCTGGGTGCGCCATAAGCTATGCGGTCACTGTGCGCTATCAGTGGCGGGAAGGGGGCTATTAGGGCGACTGGTACAATTATCGAGGGGCATATGATGCAGTCGACGTTCTTGGATTCGCGGTTTCCCGCACTTGGAATCTCCTGAAATATCATCTGCCGGAAGCCGTCGCCATACTGGTGGTTGGGGCATTGGCTCTTATGCTGACGGCATCCCTGAAGAGGCGGCGATTCGATGCCATTGCAACCCTGGCCCTGCTTGCCGTTGGCATCGCCATTTTCGCCGCCCTGCCGGCCCTTTATCCTATGGGCGGGATTCGCCCAAACCTCTATCTGGGGCCGATCATCTTTCTGGCGGCCGGCGTCTCCATCCATTGGACGGCTGATAGTCTTGCCTCGCTCACGCGCCGGGCGTGGCTGGCTCCGGGGCTGGCCGCCGCGGCCGTCGGCGCAATAGCGCTTGCCGGAGTGGACGATATGCGGCAGGACAGTCCGTATGTGAAAGGCCGGTATGAGAAAGGCGACAACACCAAAGCCGTTCTCGCCTTTCTGGAAGATAATGTGGAAGAAGGAGACATGGTTTACGCAAACATGTTGGCAGCCCCTTCTATGAAGTTCCATCAGGATGAGAAACCGAGCAACTACCACTATGGAAAGGCACAATGCTGGAGCGCCTTCGAAGAGTGTGCCCAGGAAATGTTGAGGTTAGCCGTCTCGCGTCCCAGTGTCCCAAATAGAATCTTCCTGGTCCACGGCAACAAATCAATACGGGAGGAGAGTTGGAGGCTGCTGGGAGAGCGAATTTCAGTCGAGCATGTCATGGCTCACAGAGCTCGCAGACATCTCGACGTCTCTCTGATTGCCAACGCCAAAGAGTTCGTCGGACCGGCGTACGAGACGTTCGCATCCGCCTACGATGCGGTTGTATTCGGCGAGCCGGTAATTCGCTCCGACTGGGACGTATATCTCAGCGAAAACACGCTGGCCTACGTCAAGGAGCCGTGCGCCCTCGCCGACACGGAGGCGTTGTTCTTCCTCCACCTGATTCCCGCCGACGTGAATGACCTGCCCGACCATCGCCGGCAGCACGGCTTCGACAACCTGGACTTCATCTTTGACCGGAGCGGCGCGAGGGCCGGCGGTATATGCCTGGTGGAAGTTGACCTCCCTGAGTATGATATTACCCGCATCATGACCGGCCAGTACGTGCCCGTGGAAGGCGGCTACAACCACCCCTGGGCGGGGGAGGTACGCCTTGCTGAGTAGTAGTGGGCCAAGGGCGCGGATGACGGAAATCGGGCGAGACGCAAACCTCGCGTTTGCTCCCAACCCGGCAGACTGCGTAATTGATATAAGGCCAAGATGAACGATTCAGACAGACGCAGGGTCGGCTCCGTGGAGTACCGCGTTGCCGATGATGACTATTTCGCAAGGCGCGGACTGAGACGCTACGCCGGGGCATTCTCCCTTTGGGCGCTGGGCGTCGGCGCGGTCATCTCCGGGGACTTCTTCGGCTGGAATTTTGGGCTGGGCGTCGGCGGCTTTGGCGGTCTGGCGATAGCGACGGTCATCGTCGCTGTCATGTACGTCGGCATCTGCTATGGAATAGCAGAAATGTCGCCGGCGTTGCCGCACACGGGCGGGGCCTATTCCTTCGGGCGGACGGCGATGGGGCCGTGGGGCGGATTCATCACCGGGCTGTCCGAGAATATCGAATACATACTCACGCCCGCGGTGATAGTGGTCGGGATCGGCGGCTACGTGGGCGCCGTCTTTAACAGCATGTTCGGCGTTGAGATCCCCGCGCCGGTATGGTGGCTGATCTTCTATACCCTTTTCGTGGGCCTCAACATCGTCGGGGTGGAGGCGACCTTCAAGTTCTCCGTCTTCATCACTCTCCTAGCATTGGCAATTCTACTTGTGTTCTGGGTGGGCGCGATTCCGCACTTCAACTGGGACATGGCCTTGAACATCGAACCCGACCCCGGCAACTCTCGCCTTCTGCCCTTCGGCTGGGGCGGGGTTGCTCAAGCGCTGCCGTTTGCCATATGGTTTTATCTTGCCATCGAACAGCTGCCGTTGGCGGCGGAAGAGTCGCGCAATCCCAAGCAGGACATGCCCAAAGCTCTGCTCTGGGGAATCCTCACTTTGATCGTAGCTTCCGCCTTGACCCTGTTCCTGAATGCCGGAATCGCGCCTGGCGCAGCAGCAGTCGGACAGTCCGAGGAGCCGCTGCTCCTTGCTTTCAATACAATCTTCGGAGAGGGCATTGGCGCGTCGGCCCTGGCCCTGGCCGCGGTCGCCGGTCTGGTCGCCAGTTTCCACACCATCATCTACGCCTATGGCCGCAACATATACTCGCTGTCGCGTTCGGGTTATCTCCCACACTGGCTTTCAGTGACGCTGCCCAATCGGAAAACTCCGCACGTGGCCCTAATCGCAGGCGCCGTAATCGGATACTGCGTTGCCCTCCTGATCGAGTTCGGAGATGACTGGTTTGGCGCAGATGCGCAGGTGGGGGCCGTACTGCTGAACATGGCGGTGTTCGGCGCCGTCATCGCCTACATCATGCAGATGGTCTCATTCGTCATGTTGCGGAACCGATTCCCGGCGATCGAGCGTCCGTACGTCAGCCCTCTGGGCAACGCGGGCGCAATTATAGCGGCATTGATTGCCTTCGCCACGCTGTGCTCCCTCTTCCTCAGCTCCGACTACCGCGTGGGCGTCTATGGCTGTGTGGTCTGGTTCGCCGTGGGGCTACTCTACTTTGCGGTCAGAGGCCGTAAGAGACTGGTCTATTCGCCGGAAGAGGACTTTGCCGTAAGACATTCGCCGCCTTCGGATGCCTGACCGGCGCCCTGTCTCTGTTGGCAATTACCTGCCGCCTAAAGTTTGACCCCGCTCTCTGCGGTGGTATACCCTCGGCGCGTTCTCTGTGGCTCCCGTGGACACGGCCTCAGATTCGAAAAGGAGAGTGAGCACATGGACGTAGTGAAGAGGTTGCTTGCGGTCTTCCTGATCGTCGCAGCGCTCGCGGTGACTGTGCATTTCGTGGCGTCTGCGCTATACGAGGACGCCGTGGACGTCGGCCTTGGATGGAATATCCTGAATTGGCCCATGGCGGCGGTGGTGGTGGTCGCGCTGGTCGTACACTACCTCCGCAAACGCGCCTTGGACAGGACGGAGACGGACGGATCCATCACCCGGGAGTACGTTGAGGTCAACTTGGCGCTATACGCGACCATCGTATTGGCGCTCTGGTTCTTCTGGAACTGGACCGATGATCTGATGTCCTCGGAGGCCCAGAGTCAGCTTCGCCGGACCTTCTGGGTATTCATCGATCCGCTGTTCGTGCTGATTGGCGGGATCACCGGCATGCGTCTTTGGCGCTGCGCTGCGAGTCAATAGATTCGAATTACGGTGTTCGGAGGAGGCCGCCCCGCCTCTGTACGAAGCCTGACGCCGACGGGCTTCAGACGCCGTTGACGGCGTAGTCGAACACGTCGTAGTTGCGGAGTACGGCGGCTTCGGCGGCCCTGCGGGCGTAGGAGTCGTTGAGCGGTCGGGACAGGATGAACGGCACGCGGCGCTCTGCGGCTCCGCCGTGGGAGCGTAGCCGGCGGCCAGCCAGCCCCGACAGGTCATGCGCCTCCGGCGCAGAGCCCAGCGCCGTGCCCGCGTCGGCCACGATCGCAACGTCCCCCACTCTGTCGCGGGGCAATTCGAACTCCCGGCAGGCAGAGTCTCGATCGTAAACACTCTCCACGCCCGGCAGAGTCCGCGCCCACTCTATGACGTCTTGGACCAGGGTCCCGCCGCAGTATATCCAGGCAAAGCCGCCAAGGGAGCCGTGATGAGCCACGTAGGGGTCGGTGATGGGCAATACCACCTCGGTTTCGCCGACGCCGAACCTGGAGTCCAAGCCGTCCTTCAGATATAGGACGTTTGGAGTCCCGTCGGGCCTAGCCTTGTCGCTCATGCCGTGATCGGCGGTGACGGCAACGGTCGCGCCCAGAGCAGCCAGCCGCCCGAGCCCCTCATCCAAGCGCGTCATGAAGCTGGCGATCTCCGGGCTGCCCGGCGGGTGGGTGTGCTGAACGTAGTCGGTGAGCGATAGATAGGTCAGGTCGGGCCGGCGCTCCTCGAGAATCCTGACGGCTGCCTCCACTGCGAACAGGGACAACTCGGCGGAGTAGACGCCCGGCAGCGGCTGACCTACCAGGCCCGGAACGTCTTCGACCCCGCACTCGTGCAGCGTACACCGGTCGGCCTTCTCAGCCGAGAAGACCACGCTGCCAGTAGTCACGTCTACGCCGTGCCTCAACAGAGCGCGCAGCTTGTCCTTGGCCGTGATGGCCGCTACGCGAGCCCCGGCGCGGGAGAACGCGCCCAGTACCGACTCCGACCGCAGAAAACGAGGGGCGTTCATCATCACCCCCTGCCCGGTGCACGGGTCCAGGAAGTAGTTGCCGGGCACCCCGTGCACCGAGGGCGGCGCTCCCGTAATGATGGACATGTTGTTGGGGTTGGTGAAGCTGGGTACGACGCCATGCGCCACTGTGCGGAAGCCGTCCTTCACAAAGGAGGCCAGGGCCGGCATGGAGCCGTCTTCCAAGGCGCTGTCGAAGTATGCCGGGTCGCCGCCGTCGACGCACACGACCACCACCGGGCGGGCGGGCCGCTGATAGGCGACGCCGTTGAGCTCCACGACCGGGGCCCGGTCCTTGGTCGGTCTCACGTTACGTCTATACCGCCTCTCCGATGCAGTTGCCGAAGCTCTGCCGGCATGAGCATTAGGTCACGCCGGCAGGCGGCTATCCAACTCGACAGCCTCCCGGACCCAGGCGGTTAGGCGCGCCCGGTCCAAGTCTTCCGGGTCCCTGACCTTGACGTGCCGCATGCTCTTACCGTCGCCGTCCATCCCGCACGCTGCCCCGCTCAGGTAACCGCCTTTGAAGAAGCCCAGCTTGACGTAGCTGTCAGTGGCGCCGATGTAAAGCACGTTGGAGCGTCCCGCGTAGACCGGCTGGCTCCACTTGATGCTCTCTTTCAGACCGGGGGAGGCGTCTTCGACCAGGTCCCGTATCGCCTGCGCGATCCGGCGGACGGACGGATCGAGCTCGCCCATCCAGGAATCGACATTCTTGCTGCGCCGCATGGCGCCCTCCGGTCTCAGGTACGCTTGGTGAGCTTGCGCATGGTGCGCAAGCCCTTGACAGGCGGGTCCTGCTTGGCGCCGTATTCGGAGCTGGACACCTCCGCCACGTAGATGTCGCCCTTGGAATCGACCGCTATCCCGTGCGGCGCGTAGAACCGCCCCGCGGCGCCGCCGGGCGGCTCCTCGCCCAGCCTTACCAGCGTGTTCCCGCTCCTGTCCAGGATGCTGACCCGCGGCCCGAGCCGGGCGCCTTCGGCGTTGGTCGCAATGGCGGACCAGAACTCGGCCAGATATATGTTCTGGCCGCCCCTCCAGTCGATGACCACACCTGCCGGGCGAGCCATGTTGATCCACTGGGCCTCGAAGACGCCGCTAGAAGAGAAGACCTGGACGCGGTGGTTCTCCCTGTCGCCAATATAGACCCAGCCCTCCTTGTCGACGGCTATGTTGTGCACGATGTTGAACTGGCCGGGATCCGTGCCGGACTCGCCCCAGGAGAAGAGGTAGCGCCCGTCGTGGTCATACTTGTGAACGCGGGCGTTGGCGTACCCGTCGGCAACGTATATGGCGCCGTCGTTGGGGTCTACTACGGCGTGGGTTGGCCGGTTGAACGGGTCCCCGCTCATCACCGGCGACGGCTTGCCCTCCTCGCCCAGCGTCATCCGCAGCCTGCCCTCCGGGGTATAGACGCGGACGGAGTGAAGGCCGTCGTCCACGCAGATTATCGAGTCGTCCGGGGCCGCGGCTATCCCGTGGGGATGCACGAATTTCTCATCCTCGCCCCACGAGCGCACGCAATTGCCTTCGGAATCGAAGACGATGACGGGGTGCTCGCCCCGGGTGAATACGTAGACCAAGTCATTGGAGTCGACGGCTACCCCCGCCGCCTCCACCAGCGACCAGCCCTCAGGCAGCGTCCCCCAGTTCTCGCCGCCCATTTGGTAGGTATGATTGCCCGCCCCCAGCGTTGCCATGTCTACTCCTTGGCCTTAGCCTTTCTTTACGAGCTTCTGAAGAGAGCGCAGCTCCCTGGGAGGCTCCATCAGCTGACCGTAATCGCTGTAGGAGACCTCCGCGACGTATATGTCGCCCCGCGAGTCCACCGCGACGGCGTGGGGAGAGTAGAAGCGCCCCGGCTCGTCGCCGTACGATTCCCTGCCCAGCCTTGCCACCACGTTGCCCCCGGCGTCGAATATGGTCACTCTCGGCCCTAGGTCGGCGCCGATTCTGTTGGTGGCGCCGCCGGCGAAGTACTCCCCGACGTAGACCAGCCCGCCGCCGCGATTGTCGATGCAGACGGCCGCGGCCCTGGACAGATTGACCCACTGCTCAAGGTACTTGCCGTTGGAGTCGAATATCTGAATCCGCCTGTTCTCGCGGTCGGCTACGTAGACCCTGCCGTCGTTGTCCACGGCTATGTTGTGGACAACGTTGAACTCGCCCTCGTCCGTCCCCGATTCACCCCAGGACAGCAGGTAGCGTCCATTGGGGTCGTACTTGTGTACGCGGGCATTCGCGTAGCCGTCCGAGACGTAGAGGTCGCCGTTGCGCGGGTCCACCGCGGCGTGGGTGGGCCTATTGTAGGGCCGCCCGCTCATCGCCGGCGCCGGGTCGTTGTCGGGGCCAATCGTAAGCAGCAAGTTGCCGTCCTGAGTGAACTTGCGCACCGAGTGGTGGCCGGTATCCACGCAGTAAACGCTGTCGTCAGGGCCTATCGCAACCCCGTGGGGAGAGTTGAAGATACCGTCGCCCCAGGACCGGATCATCTTACCGTCCCGGTCGTATACTATGACCGAGTGGCCTCCCCTGTTGAATACGTAAACGGCGTCGCTGGAGTCCACCGCGACCGCCGTCGCCTCCCGATAGGTCCAGCCATCCGGCAGGTCGCCCCAATCTTCGCCTGATACTTCGTAGGTGTGCTCGCCGCTCCCGAGTTCAACCATGCGTACTACCTCGCGCCTCGCAAGCTAGGCGACTCGAGCAGGACCGTAACGCCCATGTCGATGTACTTCTGCCGCTGCTCGGGGCCCGGGATGCGGAAGCAGACCGCAACGCCGGAGCCGTGGAGTTGCTCCACCGTATGCTTGACGCAGTCGTCCACGGTCTTGAACGGGTGCCCCGGATGCCCCTCCAAGCTTATGGTCAAATCCATCGGCCCGAAGGAGAGGCAATCGACACCGGGCTTGGCCAGGCGCCGCGAGGCCGTTACCGAGGCCACCGACTCGATCTGCGCCCAGAGCACGCCGGTCTCACCCCACCACTTACGGTACTTCCGGTGGTCGACGCTCGCGTCGAAGTTCACCCGGTGGGCGCCGCCCCAACTGCGTACGCCCTGGGGCGCGTAGTAGAAATTGGCTACCGCGTCGTCCACCGTCTCCTCAGTCTCGACTTGCGGCACCTCAACGCACGTGGGGCCGAGGTCGAGCACGTTCCCTATCAAATACGTGTGACGGGTGTGCTTGATGCGGAACTGGACCGGCGCGTCGAGATCCGCAGCCGCCTCGCAGAACGAGACCAACCTATCCTCGTTGTAGGCGCTGTGTTGGCTGTCGGTGGAGACGAAGTCGTACTCGCCGCTGTCCAAGACGGCTCTGAGCGCGGCTGCGTCGGAGCTCACGGGGGCCGACACCCCCACAACGGTTTCGCCGGCATTGATACGTCTCTTCAGAGACAGGGCTTTCTCACTGAGCGACGGCATTTCACTTTCCTCCTATTCAGCCGAACGGGTCTTCCGTACCGCCGCACATTATACACACGCGCGAGGCAACTCTCCCGTCCTTACTGAGCCCTTTTCCACCAACAACCTGCCGCTTCTTGGTGCGGCGCCCGCGACACAATCGCCAACTCGAAAGCACTGCCCGCCCATCGCTCTCGGCGCTTGCAGCGCTTGGGTTCCCCTGATAGCCTTCTCCGGTATCTTGGCCGACCGGGCATGAGGTAAAGAGGCGTTGTCAGACGATCCCGCGCAGGTCTACCGCGACGTCGGCGTCCAGCCGATAATCACCGCGTCCGGCTCCACGACGATGTACGGCGGCAGCAGGCTTCGCCCCGAAGCCATCCGGGCTATGAACGATGCCGCCACCGTCATGGTCCACTTGGAGGAGCTCAACCGCGAGGCGGGCAAGGTCATCGCATGCATCACGGGCGCCGAGGCCGGATTGGTCTCGAGCGGCGCCGCCGGCGGCCTCCTCCTCCAGGCGGCGGCCTGCATTGCGGGCTCCGACCCGGTGAAGATGTCCCGGCTGCCCGACACCCAGGGGATGCGGAACGAGATCGTCATCCAGAACACCCACCGGTTCAGCTACGATCAGGCGTACCGCGCCGCAGGGGCCGAACTCGTGGGCGTTGGAAACGGGCGAAGCTGTGCTCCGTGGGAGCTGGAATCCGCCATCAACGACAATACGGCAGCCGTGGCCTACTTGATCTCCCCGTTCACGTCGCGCATAGCGCTTACGCTGCCGCAGGTAATCGAGATCGCTCACGCAATGGGGACCCCCGTCATCGTGGATGCTGCGTCCAGGCTCCCGCCGCGTGAGAACCTCCGCAAGTTCGTCGCACAGGGCGCCGACATGGTGGTCTTCAGCGGCGGCAAGGCCGTCCGAGGGCCTCAGGGCGCCGGGATCCTCTGCGGCCGCGCCGACCTGATCGAGGCCGCGGCGGCCAACGCCAGCCCAAACCGCTTCATAGGCCGCTCGATGAAGGTCGCTAAGGAGGAGATCATAGGCCTCATCACCGCTCTGCGCATATTCGCCGGCGAGGACGAAGAGGCCGAAACACGGGCGTATATCCGCATGTGCCGGCAGGCCGTGGACGCTCTCGTCGAGGTCCCCGGCGTGGAGGCAACCGTTGAGCACGACCCATACGACTACCATATCCCCACAGCCGTGATCAGGTTGACCGACGACTGGGCCGGACCCGGCAGAGACGATATCCTTGCCGCAATGCAGGCCGGCGATCCGCCAATATACCTGAACAGCCTGGGCGGCCCCGATGAGATGGCCGTCGATCCATTCAACCTTACGGACGACGAGATGGAAACGGTTATAAGGCGGCTTCGCGAGGAGCTTGTCGGGTGCTAGCTCGTTCTGGCGCAGAATCCGGCTTGGCCGCGGCATCCGTATAATCTACAGCAGACGTTTCTATGGTCTTGACGAATCGCATATCCCTGCTGGCGGCTTTAGCGGCAGCCGTAGCTATTCTGGCAACGGCCTGCCGGGGCTCGCCGGCAGAACCCGGCGCCGAGGCTACCGCAACGGCGCCTGCGCCCACCGCTGTCTCGACGGCAGCGCCTGCCCCGTCTCCCACGGCGGAGGTCGTGCCCGCTCCCTCCCCGTCTCCCACGGCGGAGGTCATGCCCGTCCCTTCTCCTTCTCCCACGGCCGAGGCCGCCCTCGAACCGCCGTTCGTCTACGACCCCAACCTCAACATGTTCCTCACGCTGTCCGGCATCGGCCATCCTCCCGAGTACACCGTGGCGGCGTTGACCAGGGCCGAGGAGGAGGGCGACACTTCGCAGGTCCCCGTGATCCTCGAGTCGGCGCTCTTCTTCAGCCGCGACCTGGCCCAGTTCGGCGTCGAGACCGTCAGCGCTCTGACCGGACAGGACTTCGGCCTGGACCTGCGCGCGTGGCGGGAGTGGCTAGGCCCCCGCCGGGCCGATTACGCCCCTCCCCCGGAGTACCCGAGCTGGAAGGTCAATCTCCTGGGTCTGATAGACCCGGAAATGGCCGGTCTCATGGAGCCGGCAATCGAGTTCTCCAGGGCCGACCTTACGGAGATCCTATGGGGAGGGGTGGCGGTGGACGGCATCCCGCCCCTGGAGGACCCGCCGCACGTATCCCCGGAGCTGGCAGGTTACCTGGAACCCGACGACAGGGTGTTCGGAGTGTCCATAAACGGCGAGCACAGGGCGTACCCGCTGCGGATAATGAACGCGCACGAACTCGCTAATGACGAGCTGGGAGGCGAGCCGATATCCCTGGTCTACTGAACGCTCTGCGGAACCGGAATCGTGTATTCCGGCATCGTAAACGGCCAGAGGACCACCTTCGGGACGTCGGGGCTTCTCTACCGCAGCAACAAGGTCATGTACGACCGCGCCACCAGGTCCCTGTGGCATCAGTTCACCGGGGAGCCCATAATCGGTCCCCTCGCCGACTCCGGGATCGAGCAGCCGTTCTTCCCTGCCGTCGTCACGACCTGGGCGGAGTGGCTGGCCGAGCACCCGGATACGACCGTGTTGTCCAAGCAGACGGGCGTATACGAACCTGAATTCTACGTGCCTGAGGATGACCCCAGGGCTATCTACAACGACTACTTCACGACCGACGAGATAAGGTTCCCGGTGTGGCTCCGCGACCCTGTCATAGAGCCCAAGAAGGTGGTCATCGGCCTCGCGGTCGGCGACGGGGAAAAGGCCTACAAGGTGGAGGACCTCCGCAAGGTACGAGTGGTCAACGACACGGTGGGAGGCGTCGCCGTCGTCCTTGCCGCATCCGGCGAATCCCGCTCCGCCCGCGCATACGCGCGGGAAGGCGAGACGTTCTCGGTGGATGGCGGCAGGGACGACGGCGCGCCCGGATTCCTGCTGGATGCCGGCGGGGCGCGATGGGAGGTCACCGAAGAGGCGCTCGTAAAAGAGGACGACCCGTCTAGGACGCTGCCGCGCATCCCGACGCTTACCTCGTTCTGGTTCGGCTGGTACCAGTACCACCCCGCCACCGAGATATACGAGCCAGGCGGGTAAGCGCGGCGCGTTCTTCCACAACCACTACGGGGCGGCCATCACCGAGAGCGTCGGCGAGTCCCATCCTGAAATCTTGCCCCGCATCCGCCGAACATAACGCCTACTCTTCCTGAAAGCGCTCCATTGCTGCGTCCTCCACTCGGAACTCGCTGTACCAGATACTACTATAGCCTTTCTCGTTCGGTAGGTATTGCCCGGTTCTGATGCTGTCTATGGGGTACTCCGGGAGGTCGCGCTTTGCCATGCACCCCCCGTCGAACATCATGCCTAAGTCGTCGAATCTGAAGTCAAGGTTGTCGAACCCGTACTGCCTGCGGTCGTCGGGGAGGTCCTGCACGTCGACCGGGCTGAGGTGCAGGGAGAAATACCCCAGTACGTCGGCTAGGGAGCACGGCTCCTTGACGTAGTAAAAAGTGTTTTCGCTGAAATACACCTCGAAGGTCGAGCGGATTATAGGCTCTCCTGCCGCCACCGACTCATACTCTTTCCGGACGCCCTCCGCCTCGGCGTCCCGGGCTACCCGGAACACGCGCTGCCCGAGCCAGATATTGTTATAGTCTTCCCCGTCCGGTTCGAACTGCCCTGTACTGATGCCGGCGATGGGGTACTCCGGGAGGTCGCGCCCTACCATACACTTCCCGTCGAACATAACGCCGTACTGGTCGAATGTGAAGTCAAGGTTTTCGAACCCGTGCTGCCTGCGGTCGTCGGGGAGGTCCTGCGCGTCGACCGAGTTTACGTGCAGGAAGAAAGACGCCCGTACGTCGTCCGGGGAGCACGGCTCTTTGACGTAGTACAGACTGTTTCCTCTGAGGTACACGTCGAAGGTCGAGCGGATTGCAGGTCCCCCCGACACCACCGACCGATACCCTCCCCGGAGGCGCTCCAACGCGGCATATTCTTCTACCTGGAACTCTCCGCGCCAGATATTCTTATACCCTTCCCCCTCCTGTACGAACTGCCCGGTTTCGATGCTGTCTATGGGGTACTCCGGGAGGAGGCGCTTTGCCATGCATCTGCCGTCGAACGGTATGCCGTGCATGTGGAAGCTGAAGTCTAGGTTGTCGGATTCCTCCTCCCTGCGGCGCTCGGGAAGGTCCTGCGCGTCGACCGGGTTTAAGTACAGGAAGATGCGCGCCTGCACGTCGTCCGGGGAGCACGGCTCTTTGACGTAGTACAGACTGTTTCCTTTGAGGTACACGTCGAAGGTCGAGCGGAATGCAGGTTCTCCCGACACCACCGACCGATACTCTCCCCGAAAGCGCTCTACTACGTTCACTACCGGGGCCTGGTCTTCTACCCGAAACTCTCCGCGCCAGATATTCCTATATCCCTCTCCCTCCCGTACGAACTGCCCGGTTTCGATGCTGTCTATGGGGTACTCCGGGAGGAGGCGCTTTGCCATGCATCCGCCGTCAAACGTCACGCCGCGCCGCTCGAAGCTGAAGTCGAGGTTGTCGAACCCGTGCTCCTTGCGGTCGTCGGGGAGGTCCTGCGCGTCGACCGGGATGAGGTTCAGGAGGAAGTTCGTCTGTACGTCGGCCGGGAAGCACGGCTCCTTGACGTAGTACAGAGCGTTTCCTCTGAAGTATACGTCGAAGGCCTCGCGGATTACAGGTTCTCCCAACACCACCGACCGGTACTCTTCACGGACTCGCTCCATCGTGGCGTCGTCCCACATGGACGAGTTGATGCCGTATACGGTGAGGACGTCGGTGTTGTAGATCCGGCGGGTATAGACAACGGGTGCGTACAAATCAGGCTCCCGTTGTGCAGAGGTTGTGTGATCGCGGTCATTGATGATCTGGAAGTCAACGCGGTCGCCGTCAATACCTTTGACGAATATCCTGTTGCGGTCCGATTCCGGCAATATGCTCCGGTTCCGGTCTGCGTGGCAGCAGTTCGCATATATCTCGGAAGAGGGGTACTTCGCCAGCAGGTGTTCCAACGCTTCGCGGTGCAAAGTCCCCATATAATCCATATAGTAATGTGAGCTCAGATAGCCCGGGGTCGTCCGGTCCACCAGTAAGTTGAAATAGACGTGCTGGTGGGGATGAATTTGAGACATCTCGACGACGACGAAGGCCACGCCAACGGCGGCCAACCCATATATCACTAACCGCATCGACGCGCGCTTGAACACCGACGCCAACCAGTGGAGGCCGAACACCGCCAGCAGGCAGAACGGCGCCCAGAGGAAATACATCTGGCGCCACCCGTCATGGATGTTCGGATCCAGAATCACTACTGCCAGGAAGGGCAGCACGAGGCAGCCTATGAGCAAGACCTCGAAACGCAGCGTAGCCTTACGCAGAATATCGCCGGGGCGGGTTGTGCCGCGATAGCAGACGGCGACCGTTCCGATCAGGCCCAGCAGGAGCGCAAACGGCGGCGTGGTGATAGCGATCCAGGTGGGAATGTAACGCCACGGCAGCTCTGGTATGGGTATGCGTTCGCCTTGGAATAGCTGAGGGGAATCATATGGGTGCTGGGACAATACCGAAAGCGCTTCCAGGAACCTGAGCGGGTTGCTCCACAGATACGGAGAAACCGCGTACAGCGTGATCGCTCCGGCCAGCAGGAACACGCCGCCAGTCAGCAGGATGCGCTTGCGCTCCTCACGCCCCGCCGCGTAGTAGAGGTCCAGCAGGCGCATACCCAGGACGGCAGGGAACAGCATCACGCCCATGACGCGCAGGTTCGTCAGCAGCCCCACGGCCACGCCGCACAGCGCGAACGCCCACACCGTATCGCGCCTGAAAGCCCGGTGTGTGAGGTACAGGGCGACCATGAACATGCTGAGGAACGGTACGTCCTTGCTGTTGAAGAACGAGTGGGTGTAGATGCGCGGGTGCAGCAGGAACAGCAGCAGGGCGAACAACGCCAGCAGCCTGCTGTTGAACAGCCTGTAGGCCAGCAGCGAGCAGAAGAGGCCCCCGGTCAGGAAGAACAGGTGGGTCAGGATATGGCGGGTCAGGTATATGCTGCGGGTGTCCTCCAGCCCCAGGACGCGTTCCACCCACAAGAGCGGCATCTCGAACGCCACGCCGTAGAATCTATTGTGGTCCTCCGGTAGAGCGTTGCGGTCCCCCAGAATGTAGTTGAGGTTCGCTGCGGCGATGCTTCGTTGATTTGGCTCATCCGCTGATACCCCATAGTCGTCCAGCACGGCGAGGCCCGCCATCAGGAAGAGGGCGCAGGCGGCCAGCGCCCAGACAGGGTAGGGCGCGCGGGACGCCAGCGACCGCACCGCCCCTAAGCGGGCGATGAGGGCAGGGCGTAGAGATCCCGGCCAAGGAAGGGTTTTTAGTGTCGAGGACAAGCTAGAGGTGGTGGAAGTTGGCGCATAGTTCTGTCATGGGCGAGACTATGATTATAACCATGCGGCGTCGGGGAAGTTGTCTGAATCTAGGGTTCTGGGGGTACTCGAGGGCTACGCCGTCCCCGTAGCCTGTGCCGGCGGCTCCTCGGAGGCTGGGGAGTCCGAGGGCATTACGTGCGAGATGGCGTCCAGTAGGTCCTCTACCAGAATTTCCCGCTTCGTGTGGTGTCTCAGAGGTAGGCTGGGATCGACGCTATAGATGTTCTTCCGACCGACCCGGGCCCGCTCTATGTAGCCGGCCTCCTCGAGGTCGGCAATTATCTTGTGTGTGGTGCGCTCAGTGATCCCGACGTGATTGGCTATCTCCCGAGCGGTATGGCTGGGATTGTGAGAAATGTAGCTGAGTACCAGCCCGTGATTGGTGATGAAAGTCCACCGAGGGGTTGTCATTGCCTCACCTCGCAACCTCTGCGGTTGGGCCTGAATGGTATCACAGCCACGGATACGTCTCAACGCCGCCCGGCTTGGGTGGCTTGGGTAACCGTTCAGCCTCCATGAGTTGAACCGTGGGAGCCGCCCAAAATTCCCGCAGCGCCCAGCGCCTGCCCGACTGTCATTCCGAACGCAGCGGGCATTGCCGGTATGGGGTCGAGTGCGCCGGACGTCTACCTCCCAACCAGCTCCTTGAGTCGGTCGAGGTCGAAATCGGCGGATCTGCACAGGTCTATGATGGCGCGCTCCCGCCGCTCGATCTTCTCCACGGCCTCCGGAATGCCGCTCGCGATCTCCGCAGGGATGGTCAGGACTCCGTGCTTGTCGCCCATTACGATGTCTCCCGGGCTGACTCTTAGACCGCCCACGTTGACCGGCACGTTGACGTCCACGATGTGGATGTAGGCATGGGACACTAGGACGCTGCTTGAGAAGGCGTGGAACCCCAACTCCTGCATCTCGTCGACGTCGCGCACCCCGCCGTCGGTAACGGTGCCGGTGCATCCGAGTCTGCGGTGGATGTTGCTCTGCACCTCGCCCCAGAAAGAGCCGACCGGGTTGGGGGCGTCCAGGTCGTGCATGACCACTACCCTGGGTTCGGGGATCTGAAGTATCTGGTCGAACCAGTCGGGGCGCGGCACGTTCATGTTGCTGGTGGGGGGCGAGTCGGCGGCGATTACGGCGGTAACGGCGTAGCCGATCATCCCGCCCAGGCCGGGGAACATGCACTTGATCTCAGGGGACATGAAACCCTCGTTGCGCGGCTTGATCTCGAAGGTCTCGATGGCGTTGGCGATGGTGCAGGACTGCATCAGCCTCAGTGCCTCCAGCTGGTCCGGCGTAACGTGGGTCACGGGATGTGCCTCCTCTTGTTGTCTCTAGCTGCGGAAAAGCGCTTCGACGAACTTGCATTCACCCTTCCAACTGGGCCGTAGTCGGGCCGATTACTGCCCGTACCTGTCCGCGAAGGTCTGGGGGAACGCCGCCGTCTGCTTCAGGACGTATTCGGGCTCTACGTCGGCTTTGTGCGCCGGCCAGACGGCTTCGAACATGAAGACGCCCTTGTAGTCGACGTCGCTAAAGGCGGCGAAGACTTCGCCCCACTGCAACAATCCGCCGGGGTCGAACGGGGCGTAGTGGTCTCGGTCTATGAAGTCGTGCAGGTGGAGGTGAATCAGGCGGTCCCCGCACTGGGCCATGTTCTCCCTGGCGCGGTCCTTCTTTATGAACGGGTTGACTCCGTCCTCGTCCCTGGTGTGCCCCACGTCGACGACCATACCGAACCGGTCTGAGCCTACCCTGTCGACGACGGCAATGTAGTCGCGCAGGTCCTGGCCGTTCTCGCCGGCCAGTCTGATGGAGGAACCGTCGAGCTGCCGGAGCATCTCCACAGCCGTCTTCTCTGAGCGCTCGTTGGCGCCCAGATGGCAGACCATCACCCCGGCGCCCATCTCCTCAGCAACCCTGGCTGCGTAGATACCCTCGGTCACGGCGCGCCGACGTTCTCCCTCATCCTTTGCGGCATATGGGAGATCGGGACTGTGGAGAGACACGATTGTAACACCTTGCCTGCGGCACTCGGCCACGACCTCGGAGACCTGCGCGGCGTCCCGGCAGTCGAAATGCGCCGGGCTGCCGGTCGCGCAGACCTCGATCCGTGTTATGCCCCACTCCCTCATCTGCGCAATCTCCCGAGCGCCGATCGGTCTGTCTCTGGTGAAGGCGATAGTCGAAGCCCCGAGGCGGTCTGCTATGCCTGCAGCCGACCAGCTGGGGGAGTTCTCAGCGGTTCTCACGTTAGGCCCTCCAAGCGTATATCGCGTATTTGTAGCACTCCTCGAAGCCCATCCTCCGGTACATCCCGTAGGCCATCTGCGATGATTTCAACGCTCCGATCCGGTAGCCCCGCCCTCTGGCGTATCTCAGGGCGGCCAGCGTAACCGAGGTCCCGATTCCGAGCCGCCGGGCTTGGGGCGCCGTCCCGACGGCGTTAATGCCGGCGACACCCCCCGCGAGGTGTAGAGAAGCCGTTGCGACGGGATTCCCCGACAGCATCCCCACGTAGTGCCGCCATCCACAGTCCCGGCCATAGCCGGCGCCGGCGTTCATGCGCAAGAAGGCCGCCCTCATCTCATCCGGCGCCCCGGCGCCGGCGGCGAAGGCGTCCGTGAATCTCCGCAGGCCCTCCGCGTCGGTCACGTGCTCGATGACCAATTCGCGGGGCGGGGACGCACTGTCGTTCAGTCGGCGCAGCTCCACGGCCATCGCGGGGAGGTCGTCCTTCAGCCGTTCGGCGCCGTATGCGGACAGCCTCTCGCCCAGGTCGTGGGGTTTGGAGAAGGGGCTGACCCACCAGATCATAGGGACACCCTTCGATCGGAAGTAGTCGTGGGTCTCCCGAATCCACGCGTCGGCCTCCGACTCTTCGAATCTGGCCCGCACGACGCAGTTGAGAGACTGAGACGGCGCGCCGGTGAAGACTCGGAGTATCTCCGGTCTGTGAAGCAACTCGCAGGCGGGGCCTTGTGCTCTGCTGATCCACTGCGCCTCCAGCGATGCCTGGCCTGCCCGGGACATCTCCTCGGGCATAACCCCTCCCGTCTGTGCTTGTAACTCCATAGCGGCGCCGCAGATGCCTCCTCACGGCCATGTTAGGGGCGCCCCCCGACGGTAGTCAACTCCGCCGGAACATTCCCGTCAGGAAGGCGTGTCTTGGGTCTGAGGGCTTCACAAACTCCGTGCAAAGGGGCTGCACCCCTCTGCACGCCCCCGTATTCCGCGGCCGCACGGCCTTGACTGCCATATTCTGCCTCGCGCATAATCGATTTGCACGCAGACGCGCTGAAGCAGTAACTCCGGGGGGCGCCCCCGGCTCCAAGGAGGGAAGTATGGGCCAAGGAAAAATAGGGATCGTCGGGCTGGGCATCATGGGCAGGCCGATGGCCAGGAACCTTCTCAAGGCCGGCTATTCGCTGACCGTCTATGACGTCGTCGGCACCGCCGTCGAGGAGTTGGCCACCGATGGCGCGTCGGCGGCGTCCTCGTCCAAAGAGGTGGCGGAGAGCGCGCCGGTGGTAATTACCATGGTGCCGGATTCCGCCGATTCAGAGGCCGCCATTCTGGGCCCGGGCGGCGTGCTCGAGGGGGCGTCGAAGGGTTCGACCGTCATCGACATGAGTTCGATTGCGCCCGGCGTATCCCAGAAGATCGCCGCGGCCTGCGAAGAAAGCGGGGTTGAGTTTCTGGACGCCCCGGTAAGCGGGGGCGAACCCAAGGCCATTGACGGCACGCTCGCGATCATGGTTGGAGGCAAAAAGGACGTCTTCGAGGCGAACCGAGGCCTTCTCGACGTTCTGGGGGGCAGCGTCGTGCTGTGCGGCGGCTACGGGGCCGGCAACACGACCAAGCTTGCGAATCAGATCGTAGTGGCGGCCAACGTCGAGGCGGTAGGGGAGGCTCTGGTGCTCGCGAGGAAGGCGGGGCTAGACCCGCAGGTCGTCTACGAGGCGATCAGGGGCGGCCTCGCCGGAAGCACGGTGATGGACGCTAAGGCGCCGATGATGATCGCCGGCGACTTCAAGCCCGGGTTCCGCATTAGGCTGCACCAGAAGGACCTGCACAACGCCTTGCTGACCGGAAAGGAGCTTGGCGTACCGCTGCCGGTCACCAGCTTGGTGCAGCAGATGCTAGGTTCTCTCATCAACGACGGCAAGGGCGACTCGGACCATTCGGCTATCGCCAACTTCATCGAGGACATGGCCAACGTGACCATCAGCGGCGCCTGAGAGAATACGGCCTACGAGGTTGTCTTGGATTCGGAAATTGAGAAGTTGAGGAGGTCTCTGGGCGAGATGGGAGGCCGTATGTCCGGCGTGGAGATGCTCTCCACGGGAGGGGGCATCACTATCCAGCAGGTGAAGCTGGCGCCGGACGGCTTGGAGTTCTCCGAGGACGTATCGGCGGCTCGGTGGGTAGAGGATAGCCTGAGGGAATTCGGGAAACTGCGTTCGTTGCTGCCTGCGGGGCTTTCGGCCTACGCCCGCGTGTTTCACCCCGCATATCTTCGCGGCGACCGCAAGCAGCCGGTCCGATGGTCTACGGTGGCTTCATGGACCGGGCAGGCCGTCCATCCCCGGATGCAGTTCGAACGTATCGCCAACCTTAGTGAGGCCCCGCGTGACATCTACAAAGACCCGCCTTGGGGATATCTTCCGCAGCATGGCTCGATCCCGGAAGAGGAGTGCGCGGCCTTGGTCGACGTGCTCAGGAGCTTCACCTCGACACCCGGCCGATGCTGCTTCTGTCTTTGGGAAGGCTATGGAAACATCGACATTAGTCTCTACCCGGATGCCGCTCGCGTGAGAGCCCCGGGGCGGGACTATCTGCTCTTTCGAGGCCCTATAGATGCCGTCATGTCCTTCCTGGTAGGGGATGGACCTTTTTGGGGGGACTCGCCGAACGCCTGGTGGCCCGAGGACAGGGCCTGGTGCGTCGCAACGGATATTGACCTGTGCGACACCTATGTCGGCGGGAGTAATGAGTGCATCGAGGCGGT
This sequence comes from uncultured Dehalococcoidia bacterium, assembly GCA_958296245.1. Taxonomy (GTDB): domain Bacteria; phylum Chloroflexota; class Dehalococcoidia; order Lucifugimonadales. The sequence continues at coordinate 1,973,619 of OY282458.1, read as the reverse complement.
CCTGAGCAACCCTGGGCTGGAGGCGCTGCCTGCGGCACTCGATGCGCGCTTGTAGGCTCGACGTCCTCATGCGTCTTACAGCAACTGCCATATTGCCGGCGATAGCGTTGTTACTGCTATCCGCTTCGAGCCCTGCGTTGGCCGACGCCGGGGATGGCTTCTACTTTCAGCCGAAGTGGACGCACGTCGTTTCCCGGCAGGGAGACCTCGTCGAGAATACGCTCAATGTCCAGAACCGCGGCGAGCGGGCCGTCTCCTTCATGATCGCGCTGACCGAGGCCCCTGGCAGCGATTGGAACATAGAGATCCGAGGGGCCAATACCAACTACCAGGTCCGAGGTGTGATAATGGCGCCCGGCGACCTTAAGTCGCTGCCCTTGGAGTTCAGAATACCGCGCACCGCCCCCCCCGGGGACTATGCCATGGTGATCACTGCCACCTCGGTTGAGGGTGATTTCGTGAAGACCGCGGATATGCGCGTGACCGTGCTCGTAGACCGTAGGCGCTTGGCGTTGCTGGAGCCGACCGGTCAGGTGGAGCTTCAACCTCCCAAGTACACGTCCCTGACGGGTACGCAGGACAGCGACTTCGAGTTCGGCGTGGTGATCAGGAACGGGACGAAGGAAGCCGTCGACCTTGATCTGGGAGCCGTGGCCCCGGCTGGATGGACCGTCGGCTTCGTGCCCTCATTCAATCCGGACCAGCTAGTTGCCTCCGTAACTGTGGAGCCGGGCGCCAGCGAAAGCGTCACCGCTCAGATCAGGCCGACGGCCAACGCCGACCCGGGCCTCTACGGCATCCAGTTCACGGCCATCGGTGAGGATGTCCAGCTCTCCACCGGCATCAAGATCGAGCTTACCGGGTTCGCGCAGCTCCAGATCGGATTGCCGTCCGGCGGACTGCCCATCGAGGCCGCAGGGGGAACGCCTGCCCCGGCTACCATCATCGTGACCAGCGCCGGCAGCCTGCCCGTCAGGAACGTCATCATGGACAGCACGGCCCCGGAGGGGTGGGAGGTAACCTTCCAACCGTCGGGGCCGCTCGTACTGAACCGCGGCGAGGTGCGCGAGGTGACGGCGCAGATCAGGCCGGCCGCGGCCGCCGCGGCCGGCGACTATCGGGTGACGCTTCAGGCCAGCGCCGAGGGGACCTCCGACAACGTGGATCTGTTCGTCACGGTAACCAGGGGTAGCATCTGGGGTTGGGCGGGCCTGGCGGCCGCTCTCGCTGCCATAGCCGGCATCTCAGGCCTCTTCGTCGCCTTGGGCCGCAGATAGGCGCCCAATCGCTCCCCGTGTCAGCCTGCGCCCCTGCGCGCTATCGCATCTTCGATCGCATTTACCCGCTGGAGCAGCGGCGGATGCGTGAACTCCAGCGCGACGAGGAGCGGGTGCGGCGACAGGTTGGTGAGGTTGTCCGCCGACAGCTTCTTCAACGCGGCGACCAAGGCTACGGGTTCATGGAACGTCTCGACGGCCCATCTGTCGGCGTCGTATTCGTGGCGGCGCGATACAGCGAACAGGATTAGGGACAAGCCCAATTCGATGGGAGTATATAGGAGCCCGAAGAACAGCAGGCCGGCGTATGTCGAGCGCTCCTCCATTCCGAAGGCGTCGTATAGCCCCTGACTGCCCAGGAACACGCTCAGGAAGAAGAACAGTACGCCCACGTGCGCCACTCCGAGCGCCATGCGAAGGAGGACGTGCTTCTTCTTGTAGTGGCCTATCTCGTGTGCCAAGACCGACACCAACTCCGGGGTCGTGTGCTTTTCTACCAGCGTGTCGAATAGGGCTATGCGCTTGCGGCTCCCGAACCCGGTAAAGAAAGCGTTGGCCTTGGTGGAGCGCTTCGATCCGTCGACGACGTAGATGTCGCCGACGCCGAAACCCACCGATCCCGCGTACGCGAATATCTTGTCTCGCAGTTCCCCCGGCTCCAGGGGAGTGAACTTGCTGAAGAGAGGCATGATCCAGGTTGGGGCGACGAATTCCAGTAGGATGGTGACCCCGGAGACGGCCGCCCAGCAGTAGAGCCAGGCGAGAGAGCCTGCGTATTCGAAGAGAGCCAGCACGGCGGCCAGCAGAGCGCCGCCCAGAGCGATGGAGAGGAGCAGGCCCTTGCCCCGGTCCTCTACGAAGGTGCGGGGGCTGGTGCGATTGAATCCGAAGCGCTCCTCGATGATGAAGGTCGAGTACAGGTCGAAGGGCAGATTGAGGATCATGAAGCCGATGCCCAGGATGCCGATGAACAGCAGGCCGTCGACTATGAAGGGGTATCCCAGATCGCGGATGGCCGAGTCGAGAATGTTGAACCCCCCTGAGAACCAGAACGCCAGAAGGAGGGCAAGGCGGAAGGTCTTTGCCGTAAGCTCGAAACGGGTCGTCGCGCGCGTGTATTCCTGCGACCTGCGGTACTGGTCGGGGTCGTAGACGTCGTTCAGGGCCTCCGGCTGCTCAGGCGCGAGCGCCCTGAGGTTGAATAGCTTGGCGCTCATCGAGAGGACGTACTCGAACGCGACCGTGGCCACGATAATCACGAAGAAGACGTTAAGTTCCACGAGCCTCTCCTGTGACAGCCGTTAGGACCATCTCAAAGCCTATCAGGCTGCGGAAGGGTCCTCCCCTAACAGGGAAGGGGATTATATCTGAGGGCCACCCCTTCGGCAGGCTCAAGGGGGGCAGGCTCTCAGACTCCCGGCAAAGGGGCGCGCCCCTCATTCAGGCTCTTGAGATAATCACTTAGTCCGTAACGCGGACCACCAGCCTGAACCGGCGGACGCCGCAGGTGGCTCGCACCTCGCTAAATTCCAGTACGGTGGCCGTATTCCAGCTTGGGCCGTCCCGCAGTTCCTCTCCAACCGAGGGGGCGAGGTCGTCGCCGTGCCTGCGGGTAATCTGGCCCAGGGGTCGGTTCTCCTCAGAGAAGAGGAACCAAGCGGCGGTGATCGGTCCTGCTGTATGCGTCATTTTCGGGTGCTATATCACCTGCTCGCCGCGCAGGGCTGCCAGGGACCTCTCGAAGGCCTCGGCCGTCCTGTCGACGTCCTCGCTGCTGTGGACTGCCGAAACCATGAAGCCGATGCCGCCCATCATATCAACTCCCTCGTTGAGCATGGCGAGCTTGAGCGGCTGAGAGAGGGCCTGGGCCGTCCCCTGCGCGAGCCGGTCGTGCGGTTGGGTGCACATCTCCCCGGGGCAATCACACTCCACGCCAAGGGCGACGTGCACGATGGACGCTACGCCGTGAACGTGCCCCGGCGTCTCCATCTTCTTCAGGGCATCCCTGAGACCCTGCTTGAGACGCTCCGCGGCGGCGTCGGCCTGATCATTGATGGGCTGGTCCGCGATCGTCTCCAGGGTGGCGATGGCTGCGGTGGCGGAGACGGGATTGGCGTTGAAGGTGCCCGGATGGGCGAGCCTCCGGTTGGGGTCGGAGGTCCCCATCTGGTCCATTATCTCCTCCCGGCCGGCGACGGCTCCTCCAGGCAGCCCCCCCGCCACGATCTTGGCCATCGTGGTCAGGTCGGGCGTCACCCCGTAGCGGGCCTGTGCTCCTCCCCGCGAAAGACGGAACCCGCAGATCACCTCGTCCATGATCATGACGACTCCGTGCCTTGCGGTTACCTCGCGCAGGTCTTGGAGGAACTTGGGGTTCTGCACGGGGAATTGCCCCCAGTGCCCGCCTGTAGGCTCCACTATGACCGCGGCCACGTCGGTGTCCTCGGACAGGAATCGTTCCACCTCGGCGACGTCCGGCTCCAAGACGCAGACTGTCGACATAGACTCCTCGGGGATGCCGACCTGGGAGTTGATGCCCGACTGCGGGGAGACGTAGTCGTGCCAGCCGTGGAAGTGCTCGCGGAACTTGACGAGCTTCTTCTTGCCGGTGTGACCGCGCGCCAGCCGCAGCGCCAGCAGCGTTGACTCGGTGCCTGAGGCGGTGAACCTCACCTTCTCCGCCGACGGTATGAGACTCCGTACCAGCTCCGCCCAGCGTATCTCCAGGGTCGAGGTGGTGCCCATGTGGGTCCCTTTGCGGAGCCGCTGCGCGACGGCGTCGGTGACGGTGGGGTGAGCGTGCCCGAGCAGGAGCGCCCCGAAGCCCATCAAATAGTCGATGAGTTCGTTGCCGTCAGCGTCGACCTTGACGGCCCCCTCGGCCTCATTGACGAAGACGGGGAAGGGATGCACAACCCGGCTCTGATGACCGCCGCCCGGTATGACGTCCCCGGCCTGCTCGTAGAGCTCGGCGGACTTGCGGAACTTCTCGGTGAACCGCTCCATGATGCTGGACATGATGACCTCCCACGCTACGGGGTGCTCTCCATCAGGGCCGTGAGCACTGCCATTCTAACATCTAACGGCGCGGCGTACCGCGCACGGGACAGCACGGCCCGCGTAGGGCCGGAGCGCTAATGTATAATGGGCGCCGTTTGCGAAGTGCGGCGCAAGTCGGCTATAGCCGGAATATGGAGGATGGCGCCGTGGAGAGCTTTCGCACAGCCCGGCAAGTGGAGGTGACCCTTGACGGCAGAAGCTCGCGAGAGCGCACCGGAGCCCAAACAACTGAGCATGTCGGTCCCGGCGTGCAGCGCGGCAGGGATCCCCGCCGCTCGGGTCCCCGGGGCCTATGAACTTAGGCGGTACCGTCTCGGCGACGAGGATAGCTGGCAGGGGCTGCTGCGAGCGGGGGGGTTCGCTGAGGACTGGACGTCGAGAACCGTGGCCGAGTACGTGCGGGACCCGGTCAGGCGCGCCGGCTCTTGGGTGGTCGCCTCAGGGGATGATCTCGTGTCAGCCACATTTGCGACCCCTGACGCGCAGTGTGCGGAGATCGGATTCCTGGACTACGTCGTCACACACCCCGACCACAGGGGCAAGGGCCTGGGTCGGGCAGTATGCACCGGAGTGATGAAGTTCTTCGGCGGCCGCGGTTACCGGAGCATCCGCTTGCTGACCGACGATTGGAGGTTGCCTGCCATCAGGCTATACTTGTCGCTTGGCTTTCAGCCCGAAATGACCAGGGGCGACATGCCCGGCCGGTGGCGCGAGATACGGAAGAAGTTGGCCGAGGCGGGGTAGCCGGCCCCGTTGCGGTTCACCTGTCGAAGAAGAAGCTCTGAGCGGTCTTGGACAGCACCTGCTCCTTGTCCGACGCGCTGAGGAAGTCGGCGTGGTCTCGTATTAACGCCACGCTGTCGTCGTACCGGTGAGGGCCGTCGAGTTGCAGGGGGCTGTCGCTCTCCCACATGCACCGCTCCGGCCCAAAGGCGTCTATGACGCGCTCTAAGGCGGGCAGCAGGTCCGTGTACGGAGGCGTCCGTCCGCCGGCATAGAACGCGCCAACCTTGACCATGACATTCCGATGGCGCGCCATGCGGCAGAGGGCTTGGATGCCGCGGTCGTCAACCGGCCCGGCGGCGTGAGACCTAGCGAGATGGTCGATGATCACCGGCGTTCCTGGGTAGCGGGCGCACATACGCTCCACCTCTTGCAGGTCCTCCACGTTGAGCAGGAAACTGATAGCCAAGTTGTGCTGGGCGCCCGCCTCGAACATTCTCGAGTATCCCGGGTGGTCCATCCATTGCGGCCCGTCGTTGATCCCCGGACGCGCCGACTTGCCGCGCACCCTGAAGGCGTAGATGCCGCCTCTGGAGAGGGCGGCCATCGCCTCCCCCTGGTCCGCCAACGTAACGTCGTTGACTGCGGGAACCATTCCGGTGCCGCAGAACCGCTCCGGTGCGCCCGCTATGACGTCCAGGATGTAGCTGTGGTCGAGTCCGTACCAGGTCATCTGGACCAAATTTATCTTGTCGACGCCCGAGGGGCTGGTGTGGCTGAGCAGTTCATCGGCGGTAAACGACGGCGTCCACGTGTCACGCGCCGTGAAGCCGGGCGCAAGCGGGTAGCGCTCGGTATCCGAGGTCCAAATATGAACGTGCGCATCGAAGATGCCGTTGTCCAATCCCATCGCACGGTCTCCGTCTTATGGGGCTACGCTGTAGGTCTCGAGGAGTGTATGGCGGCTCATACCCGGTGTCAACGTGGAGGGCGATTTGGAAACTGTTCAGACTCTGTGAGACCCAAAGAGATCCTCCCTCTAGCCGGGGGGTCTGGGGGCAGTGCCCCCAGTTACCATCTTTGTGCGGCTCAATCCGTGCGACTATCTCCCTCTGGCAGGGGGTCTGGGGGCAGTGCCCCCAGTTACTAATCTTTGTGCGGCTCAATCCGTGCGACTATCTCCCTCTAGCAGGGGGTCTGGGGGCAGTGCCCCCAGTTACTATCTTTGTGCGGCTCAATCCGTGCGACTATCTCCCTCTAGCAGGGGGGTCTGGGGGCAGTGCCCCCAGTTACCATCTTTGTGCGGCTCAATCCGTGCGACTATCTCCCTCTAGCAGGGGGCCTGGGGGCTGCGCCCCCAGTTACCAAGGGGCGGGCGGGTGGGAATCAAAGACGTCTGCTTTATCGGGGCTACGCCAATCGAAAGGCCATCACGAAGTCTGAACGGCTACTGAGACCCAGCCCCACCACCCAAACGTAGGCCTTCGACCGTCGGCCCCGTCAACAAGGCGCATTGGGTGAAGGCGGCTTGTGGAACAGGGCAACGTTGGGGCGCGGGAAGCGGGGCCGCCAACCGTACCGCCGGGCTATCCATCGCATCGTCGTCTCGGTGTAGAAGGCGATGTGGGTCGGGTCGCGGTGATATCCCCATTCCGGGAAGGCGCTCCAGTCGTCCGGCATACTCGTCATCACGCCGAGCCACCCCCCAGGCTTGAGCAGCGCTTCGATCCGGTCGAGTTCCTGCGTCGGGCTGGACAGGTGCTCGAACGTCTCGGTGCAGGTGACGAAGTCGTAACGACCTTCAAGGGTGCGGTCATCCGGATGGAAGATGGGGTCGTAGACGCGCATACGGAAGCCGCGCTCCCTCATCATCATCGCCAGCGCAGGGCCAGGGCCCGCGCCGTAATCGAGCCCGCGCGACCCAGGAGTCAGCAGGGGGATTAGTTCGGTCAGCAGCCGGTCCAAGAAGCCGCGGTACCCCTGGTCGAAAGGGTCGTTCTCGTGGATCAAGTACCTCTCGCGCTGGGCCGGGAAGCTCAGGTGCATATGCCTGGGGACGAAGACGGCGTCACATCTTCCGCAGTGGATGAACTCCCTGCGGCCCAGCTTGTCCTGGCTCTCGTGGAAGAAGGACGTGCGCGCGGAGCCGCACACTGTGCAAGGTTCGGGCATGGCGCTCATGCTACCATGCAGAGGTTCGCAGGGGCGCGGTTCACACTGGAGCTCGCAGGAGGCGAATACCACACTGAAGGACTCCCCGCCACCGACGACGATCCGGGAAAGGCTGGCTGCCAACCGCTGGGTCCTCCTCTCCGTCATGAACATCGGCACGCTCGCGACCACGCTCGATGGGGGAGTCGTGGGCGTGGTCTACCCGGCAGTAGCTGAGGCATTCGACGCCGACACCTCTACGGTGTTGTGGGTGAACGTGGCGTACTGGGTAACCAGCATCGGGCTGCTCATGACGCTGGGCTGGCTGGGCGACGTCGCGGGACGCCGGCGGGTCTTCATCATCGGCTATCTCGTTTCCATCACGGGCCTGCTCCTCTCATCCGCCTCCGCCAACATATGGCAGCTTATCGCGTTCCGTGTGCTTCAGGGAGTCGGCTCTTCGATGATATTGTCGAACCTGAACGCCCTGATCACCGCCCAATTCCCACCCAGGGAGCGGGGGCGGGCGATGGGATTCTCCGGGGCGGTCGTGGGCGCCGGGCTCACGGCGGGGCCCGTGATGGGCGGGATCCTGTTGGACGTCTTGGACTGGCGCGCCCTGTTCTACGTGCAGGCGCCCGTCGGTGCGCTGGGCGCCCTGTTGGCTTGGTGGCTTCTGCCGTCCGACACGCCAACGGGAGGGCGGTTCAAGATGGACTACTTGGGCGCGGTGGTGCTGTTTGCAACTATGGCCTGCTTCCTGCTGGTGGTGAACCAGGGGGGGCAGCTCGGCTACGGCTCCCCACCGATACTGGCGCTAGGGGCAGCCGGACTGGGGCTGACCCCCGTCTTGATATGGACACAGCGGAGGGCGGCTAGGCCGATTCTCGATGGGGCGCTGTTCAGGATACGGGGCTACGCTGCCGGACTGGTGGTCCTGGTAGGTCATTACCTGTCCCACGGACCTATTCTCTTGGTCGCGCCGTTCTTCTTCATCGACGCGTTGGGCTTTTCGTCAAGCAAGATGGGCCTGTTCGTCGCGGGATTCTTCGTGGGCCGCACATTCCTGGCGCCGGCGGCGGGGTGGCTGTCCGACCGGTTCGGCCCGCGCCTCTTCCTCATATTCGGCAATGGGGCGCTGATGGCGGCGCTCCTGTGGCTGAGCAGGCTGGGCGCCGGCGCAGATGAACCGGTGATCTTCTCAGCGATGGTATTAGGAGGCGTGGGGTCGGCGTTCTTCGAACCCGTCGTGACCAGCGTCATCATGGGCTCAGCGCCATTGAGCAGGCTGGGGACGGCGTCGGCGTCGGTTGCCATGGGGAGACACATAGCCTTTTCGGTCGGCGTGGCTATTACAGGGGCGATATTCACCGCCAGGGAACGCCTGTACCTGAACGAAGCGTCGCCGGCGAACGAGGCGGTTGCCAGCGCCTTTGGCGACGCCGTGCTCGCCGGAGCAGCATTCGCCGCGCTGGCCGTGGCTGCCTCGTTCCGCGCCCCTGCGGCGACCTGGCTGGGCCAGGCCGGGCCGGAGCCAACGATTCGACGCGCGGCCGACAAAGGGCAGAAGTGAGAGCCCCATCCCGCATTGAGCCTTGGGCAGACTCCGACTCTACCGGAGCAACGCTACCCTCTGGCGAGCAGGATGCTCAGGACGTCCGGGGCGGCCTGAACGGCACGGTCCCGGAGGTCGCTTTGCGAGAGGCTGCCGACTGGGTGCGGTAGGACCACGTAGGGATAGTCGGGGATGCCGCCGATCTTGGACATGGCCCTTGCGCTGGACATGAAGGGTTCGGTGCATATGACGGCAGCAGGCACCTCCAGCTTCTCGAACTCGATGGCGTCGTGCACACTGCACGACGAACAGGACCCTCAGTCCCCGGTAGAGGTGATGACCAAGTCGCACTGAGCGGCCATCTCTTCGAGAAGGTCCCGGGGGCACGGCCTCGAGGCGTTGCCCTTGTTGCGGGCGACCACTTCTTTGAACTCGTACCTGTCGGCCAGCACCTCGTACACGAGCTCCAAGAGCTCGTCCGCGTTGGGCTTCCCGTTGGCCAGCAAGCCGACGGTCGCCCCGTCCAGCGTATCGGGGCGGGACGCTCTGACCGCACTCGCTGGAATCGGCGCTATCGTCGGATCAAGTACTTCTACCCTTGTCGCTGTTGTCATGGCTTTGCCTCCCCATCTAGCCGCTGCCGTAAACTCTGAGGCCCTTCTTAACCCCAAGGAAGAAGGAGCTTCGTATCTGAGGGACATCCCTCAGATACCGGGTACGATAAGGGGTTACCCCCTCTCTGCGCTCCCACGTATGCCGTATCTTGCTATGGCGTCTCGATTGCCCTTGTCACTGACTGCGAGTTGGAGCCTCCGCCCCAGAGCGGAACGATGGCAGTGGCGCCCCCGGCGGCTCCCCCGGCGACGACGACCGTTACGCCGTCGGGTCCATCCACGACCCCGGAGCCTGTCCCGCCTTTCGACACCTCGTACAGGTAGCTCTTGACCTGATGCTTTGACCAGCCGGCGGCGCTGATGTGCCCTAAGGTCTCGGGACTGAGGATGACCACGAGCTCCTGCTGGCCCGTCCCGGTCACCTTCAGCGCATCGCCGAGGGAGCCCAGCACGGACTCGGGGGTCTCCCCGGAAGCCCCCGACTGGATAGGAGAAATTCCGGCGAAGATAGAAACGGTGCTGTCGGAGGCGCTGAAGCCGCGCTCGACGTGCAGAGGCTCCCACGGGCTGACGGCCTCGGCCTCGGCAATACACCAAGTGTACTTGCCGGCGTGGCCAAGCGTCGCCTTGTCCAGCTCGCCGGGAACTGCCCCGGTGGCGTTTATCTGTATGAGGCGGATCGCCCTGCCGATGGTGGCGTTGGCGCGGTTGCCGGGACCAAAGACGCTGACGCCGGAGTTCATCCCCAGCTCTACCGCAATGGGTCCATTGACCACCGCCAGAATAGCCGCGCCCATCGTACTGACCGAGACCGCGTGCAGGTTGAACTTGGGTTCGGCCATAGCCCTGACGGCCTCGACAACCACGATGAAGTGCTCCGGCAGGCAGCCGGCCATGACCGCGTTGACAGCCGCCTTCTCGGCGGTGATCACGCGGGCCTTGGTGGGCTCCGCGCCCAGGATTTCCGCCGGGGAGAGGCCGGCGCGCTCTAGGAATGCGCGCACCCGGTCGGGCGTGGGAGGGATTATCGGCAGGCCGTCCGTCCAGCCCCGCGACGTGTAGGACTCGACGGCGTCCGAGTAGCTGTCGAACTCCAGCCTATCGGACGTAAGCGGAAGTGCGATCATCGAGCGCTCCTATACCGTCCCCTGAAAGCGGTATCAAGAAACCGTCTCAAAAGCTAATTTCTTCCCGATTCGGGATCTGTACTGAGGGACACCCCTTCGGCAGGCTCAGGGCAGGCTCTTGAGATGACCACTAAGTTAACACCCCGGCCTGCTTGACGGCAACCGCGCGAGTTGACAGAGAGGCTATTCCGATATATCATTACGTGTAATACATATACTCAAGAAGAGGAGGATCGCAATGCCCAGCGAGGATAAGCGTCCGGGTGACAGGAGCAGAATGTCCGAAGGCATCGACATAATCATCGACGAAGCGCGGACGGCAACAAGACAGGCCTATGAGAGATCGGGAGCGGAAACCCTCAGTGAGAGCATCAAGGAGACTCTACGGGGCGCTCTATCCTCCAGAAACAACGTGGTGATGGTGCGGCTCAACAAGGAGAGCGTAGCCAAGCTGGACGAACTGGTCGAGTCGGGGATCGTCAACAGCCGATCCGAGGCGGCGGCGTTCCTGATCGGCGAGGGCGTCGCTGCGCGGTCCCATCTGTTCGAGCGCATCGCCGAGAAGACGGAGATGATCAGGAAGGCTAAGGAAGAGCTCCGCAGCCTAATCGACGACGAGCCGGCCGATCCCTCGCGTGCGCCGAGCGGCGACAGGCCCAGCGCTTAGCAGGCTGTTGAGACAGAGGCGAATCCCTATCCTAAAGGCAATACAGCTCGTTACCTGAACAGTTTCGGAAGGCGAACCTCAAGCCGCCTCTGGCGGGCCCAGGGTCTCCAGAAAGTCCCGGAGCTCTTCCGGGAGGCCGCTGTGGAGCTCTAAGTATTCGTTGGTGGATGGCTGCCTAAACCCGATCACGTGGGCGTGCAGGAAGTGCCGGGCCAGGCGTTTCTCAGGGGCCCCGTACGTCGAATCGCCTACCAGAGGGTGCCCCAAAGCGGCCATATGCACACGTATCTGATGGGTCCTCCCGGTGGTCGGGCGCGCCTCGAGAAGCGAATAGCCGGCATACCGGGCGGTCACGCGGTAGCGGGTCACGGCCTCCCGGCCTGAGTCCACCAGCGCCATCCGCTGCCGGTGTCTGGGGTCGCGCCCTATCGGCGCCTCGACTACGGCTTCGCCGGGAGTCAGGTTGCCGTGGACCAGCGCCGCGTAGGCTTTGATTACCATGCGCTTCTGAAACTGGGCGGACAGGTGAGCGTGCGCCGCTTCGTTCTTCGCCACGATCATGAGCCCCGAAGTGTCCTTGTCGAGGCGGTGTACTATGCCCGCGCGCAGCGGGCCTCCCACGCCCTCGAGTCCGGGGTCCAGGGCTGCGAGGGCGTCGGCAAGTGTGTCGCCCCTGTGGCCGGCGCCGGGATGTACGACGAGGCCCCCGGGCTTGTCGACGACCAGCAAGTCGTCGTCCTCGTACTCCAAGTCGAGTGGGAGACCGGCGCCCCCCAAGCGGTACGGCTCAGGCTCAGGCGCCGTCACCAGAACGCGTTGTCCTGCGCGAATCTTATGCGCCGGACGCGCCGGTTCGCCGTCGACGGTTACGAGGCCTTTCGTAATGAGCCGTTTGAGCCGGGAGCGGGATATGTCCGGGCAGCGCTCCGCAAGGAAAGCGTCAAGGCGGCCTCCGTTGGCCGTCGCGTCAAACAGGAGGGTCTTGCTTACCGAGGGCATCGCCCTGCTGAGAACCGGGGTCCGCGCGGCCTGCCGCGCCCAACTCGGCGGCGTCCTCTTCGGGGGGCTTCTTGGTTCCGTCGGCGCCAAACACCATCGCGCCCAAGAGCACCGCTATGCCCGTGACTATGCAGGAGTCGGCCAGGTTGAATATAGGCCACCAGCCGACGTCGATGAAGTCGACCACCGCGCCGTCGCGCAGCCGGTCTACCAGGTTGCCAAGCGCCCCGCCGAGCTGAAGGCCTATCGCGCACCGCATCAGGCGGCTTGCCATAGCCTGCGTACGGTAGAAGTAGAAGAGGAAGCCGATGGCGAACAGCGAGGCAACTATCAGGGCAGTTGTCTGGTCCTGAAAGAGGCTGAAGGCTGTCCCGGTGTTCGTTCCGTGAGTGATGCGTATGAAGCCGTCGTCCGGCCAAGAGTCGTACAGAGGCAGGAAGGACTTGACCATCTGCTTACTGGCCTGGTCCAAGGCCAATACAGTCAGCACGGTGACCGGGAGCAGCCAGTCTTTGTACCACGTGACTCTGGACACGCCGCGCTGCGGCGGCGCCCCGCTGCCAGCGTCGGCATCGACGCGGGCGGCGGGGTCTTCATTCACCGTTGGGGAGGCGTCCTCCCGAAGCGGGCTCTCCATGTTTGAACTGCGTCCGCTCCTGCGGATTGAAAAATGGTCGGCTCCCACAAGGATGTTACCATAGCAAGGCTGCGGAATTTAGGGTGTGTGCAGAGGGCGCAGCCCCTATACCGGGAGTCTGAGAGCCTGCCGAAGGGGGCGTCCCTCAGATATAAACCTACCCCTCGTCATTGCCAGGAAGGAGGCTGCCCGCCAGGCCGCGGGGACACGGGCCGGGGGCGGCCTCCTGAATGCTCCTAAAAGAAGGCCAACCCGGCCTTCTCAGAAGGCTCCATTCACCCCCTCGACGCGGACAGTCTGTCCGCGGCTTCACGCAGGGCTGCCAACAATGCACGTGCAGCCGCTACGTTGTCCACTACCGTATCTTTGTCGAACCAGTCTTCGTAGAAGTTCTGATGCAGCCCGTTGACAGCACTCAGGCGGACGGTGTTGAGTTCGGGCTCGTCAGTCACCGTAATCAACTTGCGGGCATTCCTGTTCACGTCTCGATGTGTTTCGTTCGGCCAGCCCCTGTCCGCGGCAACGGACTTGACGTAGTGTGCAACCGCGCCCCATGCTTTCTCCGACGCTTGAAGCAGGTCGCCGGACCTAAGCTCGATTTCGGCCTGTTCGAGGAACCGGGCGCTGATGTCTTGGTGTTGTTCTACCGCGGCCATGACTCCCCCTAGACCAGGGTTATAGAGAATCGGCCTCCAAATCCGGCAAGCCGCCGTCTCTCAGCGCGGTCCGGAATACCTCGCTGCCTCCGGAGATTGTCTTCCCCATCACCTCGCCGATCAACTTGAGCATCTCCTCGCCCCGCTTCTCGAAACACTCGCCGAACTTGTCGGCCTCCAACGAATCCGGGTCCAGCCAGTGAGTCTTTAGGACCTGTCTCAGCTTCTCCGGGGTAATGTCCTGCCTCAGCCTGGGCAGATAGCGCGAGGGGGCGCGCCCTCCGATCAGCCGGTTCGTTGTTGCGTCGATGGGTGTCTTGTTGATTATCGAATCGTACAAACTCGACGGTATCTTCCGATCTTTATCTACGCACCACGCTACGGGGAAGATATGGTGGATGTCGATGTTCTTGTCTTCCAAAATGGCGTGCTGCAACTTCGCGCCGGTCATCCAATCGGAGGCGCCACTCTTCATTTGCAGTGCGTACAGGCCCTTGTAGGCCGCGCTGTTGCGTGTTGTCAGGGTCAACAGTCGTTCAGGAACGAAGCTTGCCTGGGTCACCAACGTCGGCTCAGGGCCGCCTCGGACGTAGCAGGCCACCTGCGGCAGGTCGAGGGCGACCTGGTATACGTTGGATCTGCCATAGACTTCGTCGAAGACGCCGCACCAGAACCAGCGATTCAGCCTCTGATGTGCGTTGTAGGGTGCGAGCTCTTTGCCAAGCTCCACGTACAACGCCGCCAGGGGCACCAACTGTGTATTGTAGGGCACGTCCCACTCGGTGAAGACGAACTGGCTGTGCAGAAACCTTGCGGCGTCCTTGAATCCCTCTTCCACTAGGTCGGCCCACTCCTTGTATTCGCTGAGCTCCAGGTTGAGGATGTCTGTTCTCTTACAGCCGATGCCGGGAACGTGATTCGGCGGTTTCTCTTCGGAAACAGCCTTCCTTTGACGCGCCTGTGTTGCCAGTAGTGTCACCGCTTGCAGGAACTGATCGCCTCCGATGCCCTGAAGGACCCTGAACTTAGAGTGCAGGCGATCTTTGCGTGATTCCCAGTCGTCCCTCAGTCGGAAATCGCCAGCGGCGAAGCTGGCAGTGACCAACTCGAATACGCTCAGGGTTACACCGCCCGTGTTGACCTTTTCGAAGACCGTGCATACTGCCTCTTTGGGAGTGCTCTTTCCCAGATTGATTACCGGCAGTTGGTACAAGGTGAAATTGTCCAGCACGTCGTCCTTGAATCGGGTGAAGAAAGCGAACGGGTCACCGTGGGGATGCCCACCATGCGTATGCCAATACTGGGCGTATTTGAATCCCCACCCCATACCGTCCATAACCTTCTCTGTGGGCATCATGTGATTCTTGAATTCGCGGTCCTGGGAGGACAGGTCCAACTCTACGACATGCCCGAAATTCGATTTGACCACTCGGTCTTCGGGGACGCTGAAGATCGTGTCGTCGCGGTCAACCGACGGGTTCAACGACCTTTGGATGTCGATGTAGTACCACTTCTTTTCGACCCAACCTCCGCCGGGCGATGCATGAGTCTCAACAGGCCCCTTATACCGCAACGCCTGGTACAGGGACGTAAGCCGCTGTTGGCCGTCCAGCAGGTAGTGTTGGGCCTCCTGACCGGCGCCATTGGAAGCCACGCCCTCGATGAGGCGGGTTTGGAACCGTACGTCCCCGCCGGCCTCGAGTGTCATCACGGCGCCGACGGGAAAGCCGCGTGAGATGCTCACCAGCAAGTTCTTGATCCGTTCATCGTCCCATACCCAGCCGCGCTGGAAATCGGGGAGCCGGATATTGCCGCTCTCAACATTATCGAGCAGAGTATCCAACAAGACGGTGTTGGCGGTGAACGTAGACATTTACTTCATTCCTCCATCGGGCGCAGTGGCCGATATTGTAGCAAGGATCCCGTTGCGAGCAGCGCTTCGCGGTCATAGAGACTGCCGCTACGCGCCTGTGACGTGTACCTCCAGCTTCTCCACCGAGACCTTCCTGCGCGCGTCTGGCGCGCGGTTTGCCAGCCGCACGCCCACGAGGTTCTCGCCTGCGGCAAGCTGCGCCGGGGCGGCGCTGAATGCCAGCCAGCCTTCCTGCGCTACCGCGGGCTCTAGGAGCGCGTTGTTCAGCCTCAACTCGACCTGTTTCTCGATGCCGATGGCCGGCGGGGCGTTCTCCAATGGGCCCTCCATGTGGCCTATGGTTGCCACCACGACTCGTTCCAGACGGCCGCCGTCGGGTAGATGGGCTGCTGATTCGTCCGAGAGCAGCAGGCGCACCGTGACCTCCGCGTCGTCCGGCACGCCGCCGCCCACGTAGACGCTCAGAAGGGTGTCCGCGCGCCCGTCCGGGTCCAGGACTGCCGGCAGCGGTGCGAACATGTTGGTGTTGAAGTACATCCATCTCGGCGTGCTCCAGTCCTCCGGGTTGGGCACGACGAAAGGCCCGTGGCCGCCGCCGCGCCTCTGGACCACGAAGGCCCGGCTCCTGTCCATCATGGAGCCGGTGTCGGCGAGCTCGCGGTAGAATTGAAGGTGCGTAGGCCAGACCGGCCACAGGTCTTTCATTCCGTACCGGGCCAGCGTCTCGGAGCGCGCATGGGCGAAGTTGAAGGTCTGCAGGCCGTCCGCTCCTTGGTGAAGCCAGTTCGACATGACGCCTCGGAAGACCTCGATGGGCGGCCACTGGTAGCCGTCCGTGGAGTGGTGGTCGTCCAGGACCGGATACAGCTTGACGTGTGTGCCGGCCGTGGCCTGTCTGAAGGCCGCAATGTCCACGTCGTAGGAGCGGCAACCGACCGCGAAGATGTCCACCAACTCCTCGCGCGCCCACGTCTCCACGTCGAGACCGTCCATGTGACACCCGACCAGGTTCTCGGGCACGCGGGCCGCCAGTAGGTAGGGCCGCCCCCGGCTCTCCTCTACTCTGAGCAGCATCGACCGTACCGACCGCATGAATTCGGTCAAAGCGCCGCGGTTCTCCCATTGGCGCCCCGGCGGCAGCACCGGACACACCCGCGCGAAGTCGATCTCCATCCCGTCGTAGTCGTACTGCTCGGCGACCTCCTCGAGTATCCTCAGCTTGTAGTCGCGGACACCCTGAACCGCGAAGTTCCAGTACCCGTTCAGACGCTCGCCTGTCGCGTCCCCGATGGTCTTGTTCCAGGTGTGGATCAGCCAGTCGGGGTGCTCGTCCTTCATCGCCAAGCGCGGTATCCGCCTCGGCACGTCATTGTCCGAGCCGTTGATCCGGTAGGAGAAGAACGCCTCCAGCCCGCGGCGGCGTGTCTCCTCCAGAAGAGTCTTGGCCGGGTCGAACCCCGTCTCGGCCCACTCGCCGTATGGCGGCGCCTCTATGAACGGCAGCACCCTGCTGGGCCAATATGCCTCGTTGCCCTCGGTGAAGCACCACCATAGGCTGTCTATGCGTGTCTCCGGGTCGTCTACGAACTCGAAGAGCGCCTCTTTCATCTGCTCGACGTCGATGCTGGGCAGGTTCATCACGGCGGGGAAGGCGTCGAAGTTCACTACGACGCGGCGCTCCCGCTCGATGGCTGCTACGTGCTCGGCGGACAGGCGCGTTCTCATGGAATACCTCCACCAATCGCGAGCCCGCAGGGGATCGCGTTCTAGAGATCGGGGCGTCGTACGGGCCCGCGTCCCGTGGAGCGTCGTAGGCCCGTCGGGATCAGTAGGCCCAGTGCGGGGGGTACTTATCGAGCACGTAACCGCCCACGCTCAGCAGTTTGCGGGAAAGGAAGTATTCCCCTGCGCCGTCGTCCCACCGGGCCAGTTCGTCCTTGTGGCCCAACCGGCGCACCATGCTGTACTCCTTGCGGTACTGGTTGCGGTTGTACGTATCCCAGAAGCACAGCCCGTCGGCGCCGTCGGCGTAGCTGCTGATGGCCCGCTGTCGGTACTCCTCCGGCGACATGCGCCGGGGCATCACCTCCGGGTAGAAGCCCACCGGCGTCCCCGCCGTCAGGCGTCCGAAGTACGCGGTGTCGATCTCCCCGTCGCGCCACGGGTAGGCGATGAGTTGGTCAACAAGGCCGTCCTTGACCCAGGCGGGCACGTCCAGCGCGTAGTAGATGTTCGTCTTCTCGTCGTTCAGGACGTGAGCCGAGATCTCGACCTTCCGACCTCGGCGGCGCCCTATGGCGTCCATCTCCTGCCGGAGGTTCAGCATGAAGCGCGTCATCACCCCGGCGCGGTACTTCAGATAACGCTCGTCGCCCTCGGCCAGATCGCGGGCGTCCAGCCCGGTCTCCGCCTTGAACCCATTGATCAACGGCTGCTCGTACAGCAAGAAGGGCGCGCCCCTGTTGAAGATGAGGTTTATGCCGTCCACGTCGTAGTTGGAGGCCGCCTCTTTGAAGATGTTGGTTACCAGATCGCGGACGCCCTGATACGCGTAGCTCATGCGGGCGATCTCGCGCCCGTCGATGTCGGCGCAGCGCCACTCCGGGTGGCCCTCGTACAGACCGCCGGTGAAGTAGTGCTCGAAGGGGGCGCTGCACTGGAAGGCCTCCATGCGGTTGCTGGCGTGCACCTTGACGCCCATCCCGTGGCAGTACTCCACCACCTCCCGCAGCGTGTCTATGCCCTTGCCGGAGAGTACCTGGAGCGCCTCCGAGATGTCCCGGTCGCCCACCCTTGGATAGTCGGCAACCCCATCGCCGATCATCTTCCCGAACCTGGAGGGATAGTTGAGCACGTCGCCCCCTGCGCCCACGCACCACAGCAGGGTCCCAAAGTCGGTGTCCCGCATCGCCTCCAAGTGCTCCCACAGCTCTTCGCGGCTGGTCGGCCTGTACTGGAGGACGCCGAAACCGTCGTGCATGAAGAAGAGCCGCTTGTTCTCCACAGCCTCGCGGTCCGCTTGGAGCCGCTTCACCTCTGCCTTCGACAGAGGCACCAGCTTCACGTAAGCCGCGTAAGCGGGCGCCGTCATGCCCGCGTTGTGCTGCGCGAACTCTATGTCCTGTCCGGTCAGGTCGGCGTACTTCCAGAACCGTTCGTCGACCGCGAAGTTGTTGACCCTACCCGCCGAAGGGCCGGCGTACACAGGGTCGTGCGATGTCTCCGTCTCCTCCTCGCGCCGCATCAGCACGTAGGCGGGGTCGCCCGTGAGCTTCACCTTCAGCAGACTGTCGGTCCAGTTGCTCCAAAGCCCGACGAATACCGCGTGCCACCCGGAGGCCTCGACCGGCAGCCTCACCACCGGCGCCTCCGTCTCCGGACCCGCGAACAGCAAGGTGCCCGATACGCCTTCCGCCTCGTATGGGACGGTCTGCCAGTGGTACTTTTGGTGCCCGGAAGAGAGCGCCGCGGCCGGCGTGCATCTCCCCATGTCCGACAGGAATACCGCCTTGGAGTGGTCCATAGCGCGCACCTCGAGAGTGAGTCCGGCCCGAGTGTAGCCACGGGCTTGGGGACTGTCAACCGACCCGGCCCAAAGGGAATCGTATTCTGATTCGGACAACTTCCCCGGAGAGGTTCTCCCGTCCGAGGGTGTGGGGTGTGTCGATTGCGGCCGGCGGATGGCAGCCCAGGTTCTTTCCCCTCCGGCAGGGGGTCTGGGGGCTGTGCCCCCAGTTACCTAAGGGGCGGGCGGGTGGGGATATAGAGCCGTCTGCTCTATCGGGGCTATGCCAGTCGAAAGACCTCACGAACTCTGAACAGTTTGGTACTTGGGTAGTAACTGTTCAGCCTCTGTGAGACCTGAAGGGGAAGTGCCAGAGGGGTCTCCCCTCTGGCAGGGTGTGTGGGGGTGGATGATACCAGATTCTCGCAGCTCAGTTGGGGTCTCCCCTCTGGCAGGGGGTGTGGGGCGAGGCGGCTGGAGAGGCTCACGCCCTCGACGCGGTCTCCCCTCTGGCAGGGTGTGTGGGGGTGTGTCGATTGCGGCCGGCGGATGCCAGCCCAGGTTCTCTCCCGTCCGGCAGGGGGTCTGGGGGCTGTACCCCCAGTTACCTAAAAGGGGCGGGCGGGCGGGGATATTAAAGACGTCTACTTTATCGAGGCTACGCCAGTCGAAAAGACCTCACGAACTCTGAAACAGTTACCTTGGGTACGATAATTTGACAGAAAATCGGAGTCCATGCTACCATCTACATTCACGTTGCCAAGAACGAAATAGTACTGATGCTGTGAAGGGGAGTAGTAGCGGGCAGGCGGCAGAGAGCCGGTAGAGTGGGACCCGGCGCCTTTCGCGAACTCGTCCCGGAGCACCCCGCCCGAAGGGCGTTGTCAGGAGGCAGGCGTTGCAGGACACAATGGCGGCAATGTGTCATGCCCGCTTGGTAATTCAGCCTCCATCGCTTTAGGGCCGGGCGGTCGGCGCCGTTATAGCCTACGAGTGACCCCAGCGCGAGCCGGGGTAATCTGGGTGGTACCACGAGACTGATACATCCCGTCCCATTGTGTGGCGGGATTTTTTGTTGCCGCGAACAGGCGGCCATGAGGAGATGCGAACGATGAGGCTGAACGGATCGCAAATGGTGTGTGAGAGTCTCCTGAGGGAGGGGGTCGAGGTGATCTTCGGGCTTCCCGGGGGCGCCATTCTGCCGCTCTACCAGACCTTGCCCGAGTATCCGCAGTTGAGGCACATCTTGGTGCGCCACGAGCAGGGCGCCGCCCACGCCGCCGACGGCTATGGCCGCGTCACCGGCAAGCCGGGCGTCGCGTGGGCTACGTCGGGACCCGGCGCCACCAACCTTGTCACCGGCATAGCCACGGCGCAGATGGACTCGGTGCCGATGGTCATCATCACCGGGCAGGTGTCGCGGGCCTCCATCGGCAGCGACGCTTTCCAGGAGACCGACACGACCGGCATTACCCTGCCGATCACCAAGCACAACTACCTAGTCATGAACACCGTTGACATTCCACGGGCAATTAAGGAGGCCTTCCACATAGCGAGCACCGGAAGGCCGGGCCCCGTTCTCGTGGACATCCCTAAGGACGTGTTCACCGAGGAGGCCGAGTTCGAGTACCCCGATGAAGTCGACCTGCCGGGCTACAACCCCACGCTCGAAGGGCACCCTGCCCAGGTGAAGAGAGCCGTCCGTCTGATCGCGCAGGCCCGCAGGCCTGTCATCCTCGCCGGCCACGGGATCATCATCTCCCAAGCCTACGATGAGGTGCGGGAGTTGGCGGAAAAGGTCCAGATCCCGGTGATAACGACGCTGTTGGGCATAGGCTCGTTCCCCGACGACCATCTATTGTGCGTCGGTATGCCCGGTATGCACGGCATGGCCTACGCCAGCCTTGCCATCGAGGAGGCCGACCTGCTGATAGCCCTCGGAATGCGGTTCGACGACAGGATCACGGGCAAGACGTCCGAGTTCGCCGTCAACTCTAAGAAGATTCACATTGAGATCGACCCGTCGGAGATAGGCAAGAACGTCCACGTGGACGTGCCGATCGTGGGCGACCTCAAGCTGGTCCTCCGAGAGTTGAACAGGCGCGTCAAACCCAAGACTCACGTCGAGTGGATCCAGCGTATTGACGAGCTAAAGCAGGGGCACCCGTCGATGCTCATACGCGACACGGACAAACTGATCCCGCAGTACATCGTTCAGCAGCTGGCGGAGGCTACCAACGGGGACGCCATCGTGGTGACGGGGGTCGGTCAGCATCAGATGTGGGCGGCTCAACACTACACGTATAGGCATCCCCGGAGCTTGATAACCTCCGGGGGCTCGGGCGCCATGGGATACGAGGTGCCGGGCGCAATGGGGGCGCAGGTCGGAAGGCCCGACAAGGTGGTCTGGTCCGTTGCCGGCGACGGCGGCTTCCAGATGACGATGGCCGAGTTGGCGACCCTGGTCGAGAACAACATCCCGGTGAAGTTCGCCATCATCAACAACTCCTTCCTTGGGATGGTCCGGCAGTGGCAGGAGTTCTTCTATCAGAAGAGCTACGTCGCAACCGGCTACACCCACAACCCCGACTTCGTCAAGCTTGCCGAGGCCTTTGGGATGCTGGGTATCCGCGTCACCGACAAGGCGCAGGTCAGGTCGGCGATTACCAGGGCGATGGATTACGACGGCCCGGCCCTCGTCGACTTCGTTGTCGAGGAGGAGGAGAACGTCTATCCGATGATCCCGGCCGGCCAGACCGTCCACGACCTCATCGAAGAGCCGCTGCCTGAGAGGGTGCGCCGATGACGACCAACGGAGGCGTCCCCAAGCACACGATAACCGCTCTCGTGCAGGACAAGCCGGGCGTTCTGAACCGCATATCGAGCATGTTCAGGCGGCGCGGCTTCAACATATCCAGCTTGGCGGTCGGCCACAGCGAGGAACCCGATCTGTCCCGCATGACCTTCGTGGTCGAGGGCGACGACAAGGTCGTCGAACAGATGACCAAGCACCTGCACAAGCTGATCGACGTGATCCGCGTCTCGGACATCTCGAACCAGAACATCGTCTCGCGTGAACTCGCCCTCATCAAGGTCAGGTCCAACGTGCAGACCCGCAGCGAGATCATGCAGATCGTCCACATCTTCCGGGCCAACATCGTGGACGTGGCGGTCGACTCGTTGATCGTGGAGGTCAGCGGGGACGAGGATAAGATCGACTCGCTCCATAACCTCCTCAAGAGCTTCGGGGTCCTCGAGGTGATGAGGACGGGGACGATAGCGATGAACAGGGGAGCGGACAGCAGAGTGAGACGAACGGCGGCCCGGGTGGACTGGGGCGAGGCCTCGTCGGTATAGCACGCTGCGGGAATACTGGGAGTGCAGAGGGGCGGGACCCCTGCTGAGAGAGGACGCAACAATGGCAAAGATGTACTACGAGAACGACGCCGACATGTCCCTTCTCGAGGGCAAGGTCGTAGGGGTGATGGGCTACGGCAGCCAGGGCCACGCCCACGCCCTCAACCTGAAGGAGAGCGGGGTAGACGTGGTGGTAGGCCTGTACGAAGGCAGCAAGAGCAGGGAGAAGGCGGAGGGCAGCGGCCTCCGGGTGGAGTCGGTCGCCGACGCGGCGCGGGACTCGGACATCGTCATGATGCTGATGCCCGACCACACGATGGCCGGGGTGTACCGCGAGTCCATTGAGCCTCACTTGGACGCCGGCAAGACGCTGATGTTCGCGCACGGCTTCAACATCCACTACCAGACGATCGTGCCGCCCGACACGACGGACGTGTCTATGGTCGCTCCCAAGGCGCCCGGGCACCGTATGCGCGAGGTGTTCACGCGGGGCTCCGGGGTGCCTGGGCTCCTTGCGGTCCACCAAGACGCCTCTGGTATGGCCCACCAGGTGGGGCTGGCCTACGCGAGAGGCGTCGGCTGTACGCGCGCCGGCGTGTTGGACACGACCTTCAAGGAGGAGACCGAGACCGACCTGTTCGGCGAGCAGACCATCCTCTGCGGCGGGGTCACGGCGCTGATCAAGGCCGGGTTCGAAACGCTGGTCGAGGCGGGCTACCAGCCCGAGTCCGCCTACTTCGAGTGCATGCACGAACTGAAGCTCATCGTCGACCTGCTTTACCAAGGCGGCATGGAGTACATGCGCTACTCCGTCAGCGATACCGCCGAGTACGGCGACTACTCGCGCGGGCCGGCGGTGATCGACGAGCGCGTGAAGGAGAACATGAAGAAGGTACTGGAAGAGGTCCAGAACGGCGCCTTCGCCCGGGAGTGGATAGCCGAGAACGACGAGGGCAGGCACCGCTTCATGCAGATGCGCAAGGAGAACGCCGAGCACCCCATAGAGCATGTAGGCAAAGAGCTCCGGGGAATGATGTCGTTCCTGAAGGACGCAGACTAGGGTAGGGGGATAGCCAAATGCCGCGCGGAGATGCGGAGCGAATTCGTCACTACCTGTGTCAGCGGGTCGAGGAAGCTCGGCGGGCTGGCAATGCCAAGGTGACCTTTCGCGCCGGGGACGTTCATGACGCCCTGGGGCTCAAACATAGTCACCCTAACGTCTGCCAAGTACTCGAAGGGCGCAAGTTTCATGAACAGGCAGGCGTGGAGTTTGTGGGATACGTCTACCGCCCTCCATCGGGACGCGGCGCCAACCTGGAGATCGAGTTCCGAATAACCATAAGGACGGACGAGCGCTATGTGACTTCGGGCGCCGCGCGGCTGTGGTCGGCGGTGAGCGGCCTGGGTGCGCCGCTGCTCATGTTCAACGGCGGGCCGGGCTGCGACGACTACCTGGGCCCCGTCGCCGACATGATTAACGATCTGTGCCGGGTGGTCCGCTTCGAGCCCCGGGGCTGCGGACGCTCAGACTGGGACGGCAACTACGACGTCGATACCTTGCTGACCGACGCCGAGGCTGTGCGCCGGGAGCACGGCGTCGAGAAGTGCATCGTCGCGGGCCATAGCTTTGGTCCAAGCGCAGCCCTTGCGTATGCGCTGCGGCATCCGTCCCGCGTCATGGGTCTGATCGGAATCGCCGGCGGTAACGTGCTGAACGATCGGACGTGGAGCGATGCCTACCATAGGGGATTGGCAGAGGTCGGAGAGGACCACGGGGACCACGAAGACAAGGCCGATCCGGCAGTCAACCCTGACGGCAACCGCAGTTGGCGCGAGTACGTCAAACGCCCTACGCTGTTCCGGGAGATAGCGGACTTGGACATCCCCGCAATCTTCATAAACGGCGGCAGGGACATCCGGCCCAACTGGCCCACCCGGCAGTTGGCGTCGCTAATGCCCAGGGGACGGTACGTCGAGATTCCCGACGCGGCCCACACCATCTGGCTAACGCACGCCGCGGAGCTAAAGCAGGAGCTCCGCAAAGCGGTCCAGCAGATCGCGCAAAGCACGTAGGAGCGCAACGTGGTCGCAGCACAAACAGACGTACCGGAAGGCGCACGGGATGTCGGCGTTAGCCGAATACGGCGCTTCGGAATAGGGGAGTGAAGAAAGAAATATGAACGACAGAGAGGTACATCACGTAGTTCGCCGTGAGGGCTGGGTCCTGGCAGGGCCCTGCTCGGCGGACTACGTTGTCCTTCGATAGCCTGGGCGTATTTGGCCCTCGGGGGCATGAAGGAGCAGCCAAGGCTAGAGGAGGCAACAGACATGTTCGACGACAAGGTAATGATATTCGATACGACCCTGCGCGACGGCGAGCAGTCCGCGGGCATCGGACTGACGACGACTGAGAAGCTGGAGATCGCGCGGCAGCTGGACGCGCTCGGAGTCGATATCATCGAGGCGGGCTTTGCCGCGAGCTCGCCCGGCGATTTCAAGGCCGTGACGCAGATAGCCCAAGAGGTCAGGAGACCGGTAATCGCCTCCCTGGCGCGCTGTAACCCCGACGACATCGACGCGGCTAAGGAGGCCGTCGGCCACGCCGAAAGCCCGCGCATTCACGTCTTCATCTCCAGCTCCGACGTGCAGATATGGCACCAACTCCGGCGCAACCCGGAAGAGGTTTTGGACATGGCCGTCTCTTCGGTGGAGCGCGCCAGGCGGTACTGCGACAACGTCGAGTTTTCCCCGATGGACGCCACCCGCACCGACCGGGAGTACCTGTACAGGATCCTCGAGGCCGCCATCAGCGCCGGCGCCTCCACAGTCAACATACCGGACACGGTGGGATACTCCATACCGTCGGAGTTCGGCGACCTCATCAGGTCCGTGCGGGAGAACGTGCCCAACATCGACAAGGCCGTGATCAGCGTCCATTGTCACAACGACCTGGGCAACGCCGCGCCGAATAGCATCGCGGCGGTCGTCAACGGCGCCAGGCAGGTCGAGGGGTGCATCAACGGGCTCGGCGAACGGGCGGGCAACGCGTCTTTGGAAGAGGTCATAATGACCATAGAGACCCGTAAGGAGCTCATTGGCGTCGGCACGAACATCGACACCACCCAGATATATAAGACCAGCAGGATGGTCAGCGAAATCACCGGCTTCCCCGTTCAGCCCAACAAGGCCGTCGTCGGGGCCAACGCCTTCCGCCACGCGTCGGGCATCCATCAAGACGGCGTGCTGAAGGAGCGCTCGACCTTCGAGATAATGAGGCCGGAGTCGGTGGGATGGCCCAGCAGCTCTCTGGTGCTCGGCAAGCTGAGCGGGCGGGCCGGCCTGCGCGCCAGGCTCGAACAGCTCGGATACACCCTGGACGGAGAGCAGATGGACAAGGCATTCGAAGCCTTCAAAGAGCTTGCGGACCGCAAGCGGGAGGTCACGGACGCTGACCTGGAAGCCCTGATGGGCCAGCAGTCCAGAGAGGGCCGGTCGGCCTACGTGCTCTCCTCCTTGAGGATACTTTGCGGAAGCGACGGCGTACAGAGGCGCGCCGACGTTACCCTCACGGGGTCGGGTGCGGAGGATGACAAGCACGATGGCGTGGGCGACTCGGGCAACGGCCCTGTTTCCGTCACGGTGGACGCCATCAACGACGCCCTGCACAATGCGACCGGACGCGACGTGAGCGAACAGGTGAGGTTCATCAACTACGAGGTGGGGGCGATCACGGAGAGCGCCTACGCCTTGGCCAACGTCGCGGTCCGCGTCGCATACCAAGGGCGCGAGTTCACGGGACGCGGAGCCTCCGGGGACGTGATGGAGGCCAGCGGCAAAGCGTATCTAGACGCCTGTAACAAGGCGTTGTTCGTAGGATAAGTCAATGGCAAGAACGATGTTCGAGAAAATTTGGGACGCGCACGTCGTTCACGAGGAGCCCGGCCAGCCGGCCCTCCTCTACGTCGACCTGCATCTGGTGCACGAGGTAACGTCGCCCCAGGCATTCGACGGCCTTCGCCAGAACGGGCGCGCCGTGCGCCGCACGGACCTTACGGTTGCGACGGCCGACCACAACATACCCACCTGGAAAGGCAGGCTGCCCATCACCGATGACGTCGCCCGCAAGCAGTTGGAGACGCTGTCGCGGAACTGTGAGGAATTCGGCGTTACGCTCTACGACATGCACAGCCCGCTGCAGGGCATCGTGCACATGATAGCGCCGGAGCAGGGCCTCACGCATCCGGGCAAGACCATAGTCTGCGGAGACAGCCACACCTCGACGCACGGCGCGTTCGGGGCGTTCGCCGTCGGCATCGGCACGACCCAGGTCGAGCAGGTGCTGGCCACCCAGTGCATGGTCCAGTCGAAGCCCAAGACCATGGAGATACGCGTCGACGGCCCGCTGCCGTTCGGCGTCACCGCGAAAGACCTGATCTTGGGCATAATCGGCCAGATCGGCGTAGCCGGCGGCCAGGGCCACGTGGTCGAGTACACGGGCGAGGCGGTGCGGTCGCTCTCGATGGAAGGCCGGATGACAGTCTGCAACATGTCGATCGAGGCCGGCGCCCGAGCGGGCATGGTTGCCCCCGACGACGTTACCTTCGACTACGTGCGGGGCCGTGCCAACGTCCCGCGGGGGAGCGAATACGACGACGCCGTCTCGCAGTGGCGGAGTCTCCCGTCCGACCCCGGGGCGGAGTACGACAAGGTCGTCGAGATAGACGCTCCCCGCCTGAGCCCCATGGTGTCGTGGGGCACGAATCCCAGCATGGTTGCCCCCGTGACGGCCGGGGTACCCGACCCGAGCTCATTCCCGGACGAGGCCGACCGCAGGGCCGCTGAGCGCGCTCTCGAGTACATGGGCCTCGAGCCGGGCACGCCGATTCAACGCATCGAGATAGACCGCGCCTTCATAGGCTCCTGCACCAACGCCCGCATAGAGGATCTGAGGGCCGCCGCCGAGGTCGTCGAGGGCCGCCGGGTGAGCGGCGGCGTCAACGCCATGGTGGTGCCGGGGTCGACGCCGGTCAAGGTCCAGGCCGAGAAGGAGGGGTTGGACGCCATATTCAAAGACGCTGGCTTCGAGTGGCGCGAGGCAGGCTGCTCGATGTGCCTCGGCATGAACCCGGACATACTGAAGCCCGGCGAACGCTGCGCCGCGACGTCCAACCGGAACTTCGAGGGCAGGCAGGGCAAGGGCGGGCGCACCCACTTGGTCAGCCCCCAGATGGCCGCCGCCGCCGCCGTCACAGGCCACTTTGTGGACATACGGGAGTGGTGAGCGAACAGGCGTATTGGCAATGCTAACCCGGGAACATACACAAACAGCCCAGGACTTCCTGGAGGCGGCAGACCGCGAGTTTGCCGCCGGCGACTTGGTGCAGGGTTCGGAGAAGCTGTGGGGAGCCGCAACTCGCGCGGTGATGGCGGTCGCGCAGCAACGAGGATGGGAGCATCGCTCCCACCGCTCCCTCAAGAACGCCGTCATCAGACTCTCCCAAGAGCAGGAGCATCCCGAAATACTGCTTGCAGGATTCCTCGCGGCAGAGAAGTTCCACCGGAATTTCTACCACGACGACATGGAGGACTACGAGCGAGACGCAGACCGCCCCATAGTGGAACGCTTCGTAGAGCGGATGCTTGCCCTGGCAGGCTGACAAATCGACTACACCAACATACCCCAGAAGAAGAGGGATACGAGGAGTATTGGCAATGCTAACCCGGGAACATACACAAACAGCCCATGACTTCCTGGAGGCGGCAGACCGCGAGTTTGCCGCCGGCGACTTGGTGCAGGGTTCGGAGAAGCTGTGGGGAGCCGCGGCGCACGCGGTGATGGCGGTCGCGCAGCAACGAGGATGGGAACATCGCTCCCATCGCTCCCTCAAGAACGCCGTCATCAGACTTTCTCAGGAGCAGGATGACCCTCTCCTAGCGTCCGATTTCCTCGCCGCAGAGAAGTTCCACCGGAATTTCTACCACGACGACATGGAGGACTACGAGCGGGACGCCGACCGCCCCATAGTGGAACGCTTCGTCGAGCGGATGCTTGCCCTGGCAGGCTGAGAAGTTCCTATTTCAGGCATACGCCATCCCTTGAGAGACATAGAGGACAGGTGACACGTCAAGACGCGACCGGAGGAGGATGACATGGCGAACGTTGGCCAGACGGCCCCGGACTTCACGCTTCCCGACCAAAACAAGGACGACGTTTCCCTGAGCGACTTCAGGGGCAAGAAGAACGTCGTCCTATCGTTCCACATATACTCCTTCACCAGCGGGTGAACGGACCAGGTCTCCTCTTTTCGAGCCGCCGGTTCGAAGTTCGAGGAGAAGGATACCCAGGTACTGGGTATAAGCACCGACCCGCAGCCGGCGCAGAACGCCTACTCTGTCTCGCTTGGCAAAATCCCCTACCCGCTGCTCAGCGACTTCTACCCCCACGGCGAGGTGTCCAAGAAGTACGGCGTATTCAACGAGGAGACAGGCGCCGCCCGCCGCGCCGTGGTCATAGTCGACAAGCAGGGCGCGGTCAGGTTCAGCCGAGTGTACGCCAGCGCCGCCGACCTTGACGTGAGCGACGTCCTCGCCGAGGTTTCGGGCCTATAGCCTCGATTCGGCCCGCCGCCCACCGGCTTGCGCGCCCTCATACCGGGCGCGAGCCAGTAGAATAGAGAGATGACTGACCCCAATCGGAAGCGGTACGTGTTCCGGGAAGGTGAATACGCACTGGTGCTGGACCGGAAGGGGCGGCGGTACCTCGTGGAGCTTGAGCGCTCAGCCGCATTCCATACCCACCTGGGCAACATCTCCCACGACGAGCTGATCGGAGAGGTCGAGGGCGTCAGGGTAGTCAGCTCCAGAGGCCACGCACTCTTGGCGGTTAAGCCCACCATGGCGGACTTCACGAGGGCGATGCCGCGTATAGCGACCGTCGTCTACCCGAAGGACTTGGGGCCCATCCTCGTGTACGGGGACATATTCCCCGGCGCCAGGGTCCTGGAGGCGGGCGCAGGCTCCGGGGCCGTTACCATCGCTCTGCTTAGGGCCGTCGGCGAGCGCGGAGCGCTGGTCTCCTACGACCTGCGCGACGACATGATCGAACGCACCAGGAGCAACGTCAACGCGATGATCCCCAACCCTGTGAATCTCGTCCTGAAGCAAGGCGACGTATACGAAGGCTTTGAGGAGCGCGAGATCGACCGTGTCGTCTTGGACCTGCCCGAGCCTTGGCGCGTCGTGCCCCACGCCGCCAACGCCCTAACGCCGGGCGGCATCTTTTTGAGCTTCATCCCGACTGTGCTGCAGGTCCGCGACCTCACGTTGGCCCTGGAGGAGAACGGCTCCTTCGACCTCATCGAGACGGCGGAGATCATGATGCGCACGTGGTCCGTGGGTCGGCGAAGCGTGAGGCCGGACCACCGTATGGTTGGGCATACGGGTTTCATTACCACCGCCAGGAAGTGTTTGCCCCGTCCCGGATCGGATGAGGACCCTGCGCTCAACTCCCTGGGTACGCCAGGCTGAAACCGACCTTCATTGACGCCCTCGCCCCGTTGCGTTCGTCATCCATCAGGCTGAGGAACACGGGGCGGCATAGAGGCAGAAGCCCTCTGCCGTAAAACTGAGGGACTCCCACCAACACGCGCTGGAGACCCTCCCCCCATCCTGAAAATCCTGATTCAGAACGAGTCGATCAACGTCCTGGCGAATTTGGGACCAAGGCCCTCGTCTTCGTGCTTGAAGTAGACGAAGACGTCGTCCAGCCCGCGCCCATACTGCTCTATCGTCTCGGCCCAGCGTCGAAGGTCATCGTCCGTGTAGCCCGCGTCGCGGAGCCGGAAGTAGCCATAGTCGGCGGTGGCAATCAACGGAGTGGTGAACTTCTCGTCGTCCTTGACGCACAGCGCGGCGTTGTTGTCCCTGAGACGCTGGTACACGTCGTCCGACAACCATGACTTGTGTCGGAACTCGAAGGCCGCCCGCAGCCCTGCAGGCAGCCAACTGAGGAAGTCTTCCAGTACGGGCAGGTCCTTTCTCAGCCACGGCGGTAGCTGGAACAAGATGACGCCAAGCTTCGGCCCCAAGCGCTGGGCCCGCCTGCAGAAGACCGCCAGCAGTTCTTCGCAGTCCTTCAGGCGCGAGTCGTGCGTTATGCGGCGCGGCGATTTCAGGGTAAAGGTAAATCCGTCGGGCGTGACCGCCTGCCAGTCGTCCAATGTCTTCTCGCTGGGCAGCCGGTAGAAGGTGTAGTTGACCTCCACGGTCGTAAACCGCTCCGCATAGTATGGCAGCATCTTCTTGGAGGAAATCCTCTCCGGGTAGAAGCTGCCCTTCCATTCGGGGTAGTTGTAGCCGGAGGTGCCGACGGATATCATCTCGTTCTTCCTACGGGATGTAGAACTGCTTTCCGGTAACTGTTCAGGCTTCGTGAGGTCCTTTTCGACTGGCGTAGCCCCGATAAAGCAGACGTCTTTGATCCCCACCCACCCCTTTGTAACTGGGGGCACAGCCCCCAGACCCCCTGCCGGAGGGGAGAACCTACACTGCCCTCGTCCAGGCCTCATCGTGGAAGCCAGACCCCTCTGCCGGAGGGGAGGGCCTCTCTGGACTTCCCCCTCCGGGTCTCACAGTGTCTGAACAGTTTCGCTTTTCCGGTGGTCAAACGGCTGAAGAGGCCGGGGGTAGGCCGCGGCGGCCGTGCGGGTGCGCCTCCCGTTCCCCCCGTCAGGTTCGAGGGCCGCCTGCCTCCCAGCTTATAATGCTAGCATGTCTGAAATGACGCTGGATAGCTACCGGGAGAAGCGGGACTTCAGAGTTACCCCGGAGCCGGAGCCGTCGCGCCCGGGGCTAACCTACGGTGCGCTCCGATTCGTAGTGCAGAAGCACGCGGCCAGCCGGCTCCATTACGACGTGCGCCTGGAGATCGACGGCGTGCTGAAGTCTTGGCCGGTGCCCAAGGGGCCGTCGCCCGATCCGGCGGAGAAGCGGATGGCCGTCGCGGTGGAGGACCACCCGCTCGGCTACGCCAACTTCGAGGGCGTGATACCCAGGGGAGAGTACGGCGCCGGGCAGATGATCGTCTGGGACAGCGGCGTATACTCGCCGGACGAGGGCGGCAAGCTGTCCTGGCATGACCGGGCCGAGGCCAACCGGCGCATGAGGGCGGACTTGGAGAAGGGCAAGCTGTCCTTCACGTTCCGCGGGCGGAAGTTGAGGGGCTCTTGGACGTTGGTCAAGACCGGCGGCGGCCCGAAGGAGTGGCTCTTCATCAAGCACCGGGACGAACACGCGAGCGCCGGCCTCGACCTGCTCGAGATGGACCGGTCCGTGCTGTCGGGCCTCAGCATAGAGGACCTGAAGGCGGGGCGTCTCCCGGACCCTTGGCGTGGGGCCGTCACGCCCGAGGCGCTTCTGAGGGTGGGGCGTCCTGCGGGGTTTCCGGCGCTGGCGGCGCCGATGATGGCCCACGCGGGCGGCGGGCCGTTCTCGCACCGGGACTGGCTGTTCGAGCCGAAACTGGACGGCTTCAGGGTGCTGGCCCACGTCAGGCATGGAGCGGTAACCCTGCGCAGCCGGACCGGGCTCGACATGACGGAGAAGTTCCCCGAGGCCGCCGCCGAGCTTGCGGCGCAGCCGGTGGACGAGATGGTGGTCGACGGCGAGTTGGTGGCGCTCGACGAAAACGGCATACCCAGCTTCGGCGTGCTTCAGCAGAGCCTAGACCCGCCGAAGAGCGCACGGGCCGGAAGGGCGGCGGCGCTGCTGTACTACCCGTTCGACCTGGTACATCTGAGCGGGCGGGACCTCAAGGGCCTCCCGCTCCTTCAGCGGAAGGCCATGCTGGAGCGGGCCGTCGTGCCCGGGGACGCCGTCCGGCTGATGGAGTACGTGGAGGGCGACGGGGAGACGTTCTACGGCGGGGCGCTGCGGATGGGTCTCGAAGGGATGGTGGCCAAGCGCCGGGGCAGCGCCTACGAGGCTGGGGCGCGCAGCCGGAGCTGGCTGAAGATCAAGCGGACACGGTCCGGGGAGTTCGTCATAGGCGGCTACACGGCGGGCGCCGGCGCCCGCGCGGACACGTTCGGGTCGCTCGTCGTGGGTTGCTACGACGGAGACCGGCTGACGTTTTCAGGTAGGGTCGGCAGCGGCTTCGACGAGAAGACGTTGAAGACCGTGCGGGGGCTTCTGAGCGGGTTGGAGGTTGCGGAGCCTCCGTTCGCCGAGCCGGTCGATGATCCCAGAGAGGTGACCTGGACGCGGCCCGAGCTGGTTGCCGAGGTCAACTTCACGGAGTGGACGCACGACGG
Source organism: uncultured Dehalococcoidia bacterium (assembly GCA_958296245.1). Lineage (GTDB taxonomy): Bacteria > Chloroflexota > Dehalococcoidia > Lucifugimonadales. Next base: position 1,941,108 of record OY282458.1, on the reverse strand, counting down.
CCGCCTGCGCGCGCCGGTCTTCCTCCGGCTGAGGCCGGACCGCGAGCCTGGCTCGGTGACGCGGGACGGGGCAGCGCCGCCGGCTGCCGAGGAGGCGCTGGAGGGAGTGGCCCTAGAGGGAAATACGGGCGCGCGCAGAGGGGCGGAGTCTATTTGCCGGGGGTCTGAGGGTGTCCCTCAGATATACGTCTCCTCCCTTCCTGAACGGGGTGAGAGGCCGAAGGATGGTCGGGAAGGATTCTTCCGCAGCTTGCCGGACGTCGACGACGTTCTGGCGCAGCTTGCCCAAAAGCGGGCGAGCATGGTATTGGAGGTTGGCGGGCGCCGAATCAGCCTTACGAACTTGGATAAGGTGTTCTGGCCGGCTCAGGACGGGCGGCCTGCGATAACCAAGCGGGGCATGATCCGGTACTACGCCAGGATGGCGAACGTTATCGTGCCGCACCTGCGGGACAGGCCGCTGACCCTGACACGCTACCCGGACGGCGTTCTCGGGCAGAGCTTCTATCAGAAGCGGTGGGACCACGACATGCCGGACTTCGTGGAGACGTTGAGGGTCTTCTCGTCCACGAACGAGGGCGACGTCGAATATATAATGGTCAACAATGCTCAAACGCTGGTGTGGCTGGCCCAGCTTGCGGACTTGGAGTTGCATCCGTGGCTGTCGCGCACTACCCCCGACCCCGACGCCGCACACCTAGACGTTGCCTTCTCGGGATCCGAGGAGGCGCTGCGCGCCAGCGTGCTGAACTATCCCGACTTCATCGTGTTCGACCTGGACCCCTACATATACTCCGGGGGCGAGAAGACCGGCGGCGAGCCGGAGCTCAACCGCAGGGCGTTCGTCAAGACGTGCGAGGTGGCGCGGGCCTTGAAGGAGATACTGGACGAGTTGTCGCTGTCGTCGTTCGTCAAGACTTCGGGCAAGACGGGGTTGCACGTCTACGTACCCGTGCTGCGGCAGTACGACTTCGGGGTCGTGCGGAAGGCCTGTGAGCTCATTGGGCGGTTCCTGATGCAGAGCCGCCCGCGCGAGGTCACTATGGAATGGGCCGTGGAGAAACGGACGGGGAAGGTGTTCCTCGACCACAATCAGAACGTACGCGGCAAGAACATGGCGTCCATATACTCACTGCGGCCCATGATGGGCGCGCCGGTGTCCACGCCGATCGGGTGGGATGAGCTGAGCGACGTCTATCCCACGGATCTGAATATAGAGACGGCGCCGGAGCGGGTGGCCGAGATGGGCGACCTGTGGGCGGACGTCTACGAGTCCAAGCACGACCTGCGGCGGCTGCTGGAGTCGGCGTGAGCGGGCGGCCGCCGACGTTTGCGGCGGGTTGGATGGTCAGGAGAGCTGGGCGGCGAGCTCGGAGGGTGTCGTGACCGGGAGATCGCAGACGTAGCGCTCGCAGACGTAGGCGGTTGGGGAGCCGCCGATCATGCCTCGGCCTTCGAGGAGGGGCAGGTCGGCGGGGGGGTCTGTGTCCCCGGGGTGTCCGAGCAGGACGCGGTTTGGGGAGTAGCCTCGGTGCACCTCCGCGAGCAGGGAGCGCGTCCTCGCGTCGGATACGGCGCCCACGATGACGATCTCCTTGGGGCTGGACAGGTAGAGATCCAGGGCGCTCAACCATTGACCCGCGCCGATCGGGGCGCGCTCCAGCAGTGGCGAGGCTGAGCGGATCGACGCCGCCGCGATGCGCCTCAGGTCGTCGTCGCCGGTTATCACGGCCACCCTGATGAGGACGTCGGCGGCCATCGAGCTGCCGCAGGGGATGGCGTTGTCGGATATGTCCCGCGGGCGCACGATCAGCTTCTCGTGGTCGTGGGCGGTGTCGTAGAAGACGCCCTCTTCTCGCGGGTCCCCGAACAGGGCCGCCATGTCCCGTGTCAGGGAGATCGCCTCTCTGAGCCAGCGCTCCTCGAAGGACGCCTCGTGGAGCGACAGCAGACCCGATATGACGAAGGCGTAGTCCTCCAGGTAGCCTTGACCTCCGGCCCTGCCGCCCTTGTACGACCTCAGCAGCCGACCGCCGCGCCGCAGCGCGGAGAGGAGGAAGGCGGCGTTTCTGGCCGCAATGGCGGCGTAGTCTGGGCGGTCGAGTACCGCGGCTGCCTCCGCGAACGCGCCGAGCATTAGCCCGTTCCACGCCGTGATCACCTTGTCGTCCAGGCCGGGCTTGACCCGAAGTTCGCGCGCCTCCAACAGTTTCGGCCTGGAGCGGCAGACCACTTCGGCGACCTCGTCCTCGGTCATGCCTAGCCGGTCGGCCGGATCGGGGGTGCTATCCACGAGGTGGAGGATGCTGCGACCCTCGAAGTTGCCGACTTCGGTAACGCCGTAGTGCCGGTTCACCACCTCGGCATCACGCCGCCCGAGTACCTTGACGACCTCTTCCGGGCGCCAGATGAAGTATTTGCCCTCCTCGCCCTCGCTGTCGGCGTCCTGGGCGGAGTAGAAGCCGCCCGACGGGTCGGTCATCTCGCGGGTCACGTAGTCCAAGGTCTCTTCGACGACGCGCCTGTACAGTGGCTTGCCCGTCGCCTGGTAGGCGTGGAGGTAGAGCTTTGCGAGCAGGGCGTTGTCGTAGAGCATCTTTTCGAAGTGGGGCGCTAACCAGAAGGCGTCCGTGGAATAGCGGTGGAAGCCGCCGCCAAGCTGGTCGTATATGCCGCCCATGGCCATGCGGTCCAGGGTGAGCTCCACGATGCCCAGCGCTCGGAGGTCGCCCGTGCGGACGTGGTAGCGCAGCAGGAACTCGTAGACCATGGGTTGGGGGAACTTCGGCTCCATGCCGAGCCCGCCGTGCTTGTCGTCGAACTGAGACGCGAGGCCGGCGAAGGCGCGGGACAGGTCGGTGGACGCGGCCAGCCTTGCGCTGTGGGGGGAGAAGGCTGAGACCCTCTCCATCTGCTCCAGGAGGCCGTCGGCAGCTCTGGCGATAGCGTCGCGGTTCTCGCGGTAGGCGTTGGCCATCGCGTCCAGCACGCGAGGGAAGCCCGGCATACCGCCGCGGTCCTGCGGGGGGAAGTAGGTCCCGCCGTAGAAGGGCTTGCCGGCGGGCGTGAGGAAGACGGTCATGGGCCATCCGCCCCGCCCGGTCATGGCCTGCACGGCGGTCATGTATATGGAGTCTATGTCGGGGCGCTCCTCGCGGTCTACCTTCACGCTGACGAAGCTCTCGTTCATCTGCTGGGCGATGTCGCGGTTCTCGAAGGACTCGCGCTCCATGACGTGGCACCAGTGGCAGGCGGAGTAGCCGACGCTGAGCAGGATCGGCTTGTCCTCGGAGGCGGCGCGCTCCAGGGCCTCTGGGCCCCAGGGGTACCAGTCGACCGGGTTGTTGGCGTGCTGGAGCAGGTAGGGACTGGTCTCGTCGATCAGCCGGTTGGGCATCTGGGCTAACGGTTTCTTAGGATGGTCTCGCAGAGGTGGGCAGCGTCCACGAGGTCCGGAATGGTGACGAACTCGCGTACCGTGTGCATATTGTGGTCGGCCATGCCGACGACGACTGCGCTGATGCCCTTCTGTCTGAAGACGTTGCCGTCGGTGCCTCCGCCCGACGTCTTCATGGTCGGCTCCAAGCCAAGGACGTCGAGGGCTTCCTTGACGAGCTTGAGGGCGGGGTCGTCGTCCGGGATGTTGTAGGTCTCGAAGTGGGTGTGGGCGTGGACGTCCAGATTGGCGTCGGGGAACATGCCTCGGACCTCGTCCAGCGCCTGGCTAAGCTGGAGCTTGATTCCGTCGAGCGTCTCCATGTTGAGGCTTCGGAACTCTCCTCTGAGGGAAGCCAGTTCGGGCACGGTGTTCCTGGTGCTGCCCGCCTCGATGGTGGCGACGTTGAAGGTAGTCTCAGGGTCCAATCGTCCCTGCGGGAGTCTGGTTATGAGCTCGGCGGCCACGCGGATGGCGGACAGACCCTTTTCAGGCTCGACTCCGGCATGGGCCGCGCGCCCGGTGACCTCTATGTCGAAGCCGACGTAGGTCGGGCTGCCCGACGTGATGGTGCTGGGCGGCCCCTCTCCGTCGAAGACGACGGCGGTCTTGGAGCGTACCATGGAGTAGTCGAGCTTAAAGGCACCTATGAGGCCGGGCTCCTCCTCCCGCGTGAAGATGGCTTCGAGGGGTCTGCTGGGCCCGCCGTCCTCGTGGACCGACTCCAGGGCCTCCAGGATGGCGGCGACCCCGGCCTTGCAGTCCCCTCCGAGGATGGTCGAGCCGTCGGAGACGATGCGGTCGCCCTGCACGCTGGGCTTGATCCCGCGCCCCGGCTCCACGGTGTCCATGTGGGCGGACAGCATGACGGGGTCGTCGCGCCCATCCGTGGCGATGACGTTGCCGTAGCTGTCGCGGGCCACGTCCAGGCCGACGGCTTGGAGCTTGCCGGCGAGGTACTCGGCGACCTGTTCCTCCTCGCCGGAGGGGCTGTCGATCCTTACGAGCTCAAGGAAGGTATTGACGAGTCGGTCCCTGTCGATCATCCATTATCTCCTGAGGGGTTCGTGACGGCTGCCGATCGGACGGTCTGCGCGGCCAGCCTCTCGGGGTCGGGCTCCGGCAGCCGTCCGGTGCGCGGCTCGAAGGTGTTTCGGGGCGTAATCTCGATTTCGGGCCTGCTCAGGTCCTGTTCGTAGAACCGCGAGGAGGGGAACAGGTCGCCGGGGTAGGTGAAGTTTGACAGTGTGGCGAGCTCGATGCAGAGGGACGCGCCGACGGCGCTCTCGAGCATCCCCCCGACCCAGACGGGCACGCCTGCATCGCGGGCCAGGTCGTGTATGTCTATGCAGTTGGTGAAGCCGCCGGAGCGTCCCGGCTTGATATTGATGTACTTGCAGGCGCCTATCCTGAGGGCCTGCTCGGCGGCCCTTACGCTGTATATGGTCTCGTCGAGGCAGATGGGCGTTTCGAGCTGTTTGGCAAGCTCCGCGTGGTCCAGGACGTCTCCGAAGGAGAGGGGCTGCTCGATGAACGCCAAGCCCAGGCCGTCGATGGCTTTGAAGAAGGGCAGGTCGTCCAGTGTGTAGCCGCAGTTGCAGTCTATGTGGAAGGTGGCGTTCGGGAAGGCGCCGGTGGCGGCGCGCAGCACGTCCAGATCCCAGCCTCTTGCGACCTTCAACTTGATGCGCGGGAAGCCGGCGTCCACTGCCCCTTGGATGTTGCCCAAGAGCATGTCTATAGAGTCCTGGATGCCGAAGTCGGCGCCCGCGGCGACCTCGCGGGTCTCTCCTCCCAACAGACGGTGCAGGGGCGTGCCTGTGATGGCGCTCTGGAGTGTCCACCAGCACATTTCGACGGAGGCCTTGGCGAAGCTGTTGCCCTTGAAGGCTTCGAGGCGGTTGGTCAGTTCACGGGCGGTATCGTACTCGCGGCCCACGACGTGAGGTCCGAAGACCTCGGTTACGTGGAAGAATACGGATAGGGCGCTCTCGGGGCAGTAGTGGGGCGCGAAGAATGGGGTGGCTTCCGCCCAACCGACGTGGCCGCCGCTGGCGGCTTTGACCAATACGGAATGCACGTCGTAATCGACGCCGTACGCGGTACGCCAAGGGTAGATGAGCGGCATCGCGACGTGATATACGTCGAGCCTATCGATTCGCAATGACCCCCCTCGGCCCGCGTGGCGGCCCTCCCGGGGCATTGTAGCCGGTCTCCTTTGGGTGTCAAGAGACTATACTCGTTCAGTACACCCCGTACACATCACCTCCTATATTCAGCACACCTTATCGCCAACCGCACGCCCTTACTCACGAGTGGTCATGCGGCCCGCCGGCCATCGCCCCGGCCCGGCATTATCAATGAAGTGTACTCGTCGTAACTGTTCGGACTTCGTGAGGTCCTTTTCGACTGGCGCAGCCCCGATGAAGCAGACATCTTTCATCCCCGTCCGCCCCTTTGGTAACCGGGGGCATAGCCCCCAGACTTCCCTGCCAGAGGTTACTGTTCCATGCAGGCGTCGGCACGTTGGGACTGAGCCGTTCCAATGCAGGCGTATCCCTGCGCTCTTGCACGCATTGGTCTCAGCAACTCTGAACAGCTACCGACGGGTACGATCCGGTTGCGCGGTCTCTGCTCTGCTTCCTATAATGGGCGTCGGCGCTATCACGCGAACAATGGTCTTGTCGTTGGCAACTTCCACTGCCGGGTCCGAGTTGACTGTTGCGATAATCACCCACGGGTGCAAGCTGAACCAGGCCGATTCGTCGGTCATGGCGGCAGACTTCGTTAGGGCCGGATACCGGCTCGTCGACCAGCGCGAAACGGCGGACGTCTATATCGTCAATACCTGCACCGTCACGCACGTCGCTGATCGCAAGGCGCGCCAGGCGCTGAGGTCGGCGAGGCGGAGGAACCCCGGTGCGACGGTCGTCGCCGCCGGCTGTTACGCACAGCGGGACGGCGGTAGCCTCCACAGTATGCCGGAGGTCGACTTGGCCGCAGGCAACACGGCCAAGCCCGATCTCGTCAGCCTCGTGGATGGTCTGCGGCCCGGCAAGAGCGTCAGCCCCGCCCGCGCGGCGTCTGCGCCCGGCCTCGACGACGCGCCGGGCATTGGCCCGCATCCTGGCCGCAACCGCGCGATGGTGAAGATACAGGAGGGCTGCAACCAAGTTTGCGCATACTGCATAGTCCCCCGCGTTCGGGGGCGGGAGCGCACCGTGCCCCTCGGAGACCTGGTGCGCCAGGTCGCCGAGCGCGTGAGGGCCGGGGCGAAGGAGGTCGTGCTTACCGGGACGCAGTTGGGGTCCTACGGGTACGAGTTGGAGGGCGCCGACCTTGCCGGCCTGATCGAGCGCATCCTCGCCGATACGGAGGTAGCCAGGCTTCGCGTCTCGTCGCTGCAGCCCCAAGAGGTGGACGCGCGGTTATTGGGGCTGTGGTCGGACCCACGGCTCTGCCCTCACTTCCATCTCGCGTTGCAGAGCGGCAGCGACGCCGTGTTGGCTAGGATGAGGCGCCGCTACACGGCCCGGGAATATCTGGACGCGGTGGGTCGTATTCGGGAGGCCGCGCCGGGCGCGTCCATCACCACTGACGTAATAGCAGGCTTTCCGGGGGAGACGGATTCTGACTTCGAGCAGACCTACGCCCTGTGCGAGCGGGTGGGATTCGCGGCGATGCACGTATTCCCGTATTCCGTGCGCCCCGGTACGAGTGCTGCCCACTTCCGAGACCATGTTGCGGAGGACGTCAAGCGCACGCGCGCCGGCTCCCTCCTCGACCTGTCGGACCGCTGCGCGGCAGCCTTCAGGCGCTCCCTGGAGGGCGCGGTACGCCCGGTGCTATGGGAGTTCCGGGAAGGCGGCCGTGGGCGCTGGGTCGGGCTGACGGACGACTACGTCAGGGTGGCCTGCCGCAGCTCGATGCATCTCGCAAATGAGATAACGCAAGCTCGGCTCGGGCGGCTGGAGGGGGAGATGGTGCTGGCGGAGCCGCTGTAACGGGCCGGTCCGCCGTAACGGGCGTGATACAATATCCCGGTAGGCTGCCGGATTTGCGGGTTGTGCAGAAAGGCAGGGCCCATCGCCGGGGGGGACTGCGAGGAAGCGTTTCCCGTAGCCTGCTAGTACGGACCAGCCGGGCCGGTTTTTATGCCGCAGCTACCGATGCAACAGAGCGTAGACCGCTTTCTCGACTTCATGGCGGTCGAGCGGGGAAACTCTCCCAACACGTTGGCCGCCTACAAGAACGACCTTGCCCTGCTCGTAGACTTCCTGCACGACAATGGCTATGAGAGCGACCGGGACTGGGAGAAGGTGACTCCCCGGCTGCTGACCGACTTCCTGGTACACCTCCACCAGCTCGGCTACTCGGACACCACGCGTTCGAGGAAGGTCGCCTCGACGAGGTCGATGTTCGGCTTCCTGATGGAGGAGGGCATTATAGACAGCGACCCCACCGAGGACATGGTCTCGCCCAGACTGGGGCGGTCGCTTCCGGGGACGCTGACCGTCGAGGAGGTCGACGCGCTCCTGGCGGCCAACGACCTGGAAAAGCCGGAGGGCCGGCGCGGCCTGACCATGTTGGAGCTCATGTACGCCACGGGGATGAGGGTTAGCGAGTTGGTCTCCCTCCAGGTCGACGACGTCGACTTGGAGCAGGGGTTCGTTCGCGCATTCGGCAAAGGCTCCAAGGAGCGGGTAATCCCGGTCCATCCCCAAGCGGTTGCGCTCCTGGTGAGGTACCTCAGGGACACGAGGCCGCTGCTCGCCGGCAAGGGGTCGGATCGGTCGCTGTTCCTGAGCCGCCGGGGCCGGGGCATGACGAGGCAGGCGTTCTGGCTGGGCCTCAGGAAGCTGGCGGTCCAGGCGGGCATAGAAGGGAAAGTGACGCCCCACACGCTGCGGCACAGCTTCGCGACGCACTTGCTGAGGGGCGGCGCGCCGCTGCGGTACGTGCAGGAATTGCTGGGCCACTCCAGCATTACGACGACGCAGGTGTATACTCATCTTACCAGCGAGCACGTCCGGGCCGAGTACGCCAAATCACATCCGAGGGCGAGGCAGGCAAAGCCTGCGGCCTAGCTGCCGAGCGCTCTCGAGGAGGAAATCGAATGCCCAGCAAATCACGTCGGGCTGCTTCCCGCCAAGCGGAGGTGCGCCGGAGGCGCAAGAGGGGCAAAGGTGCGCCGGAGTCCTTCGATACGGGGCCAACGGAGTCGCAGCGGGCAGCTAGGATAGCCGAGGACGAGTCTTCCGTACAGCCTCGGCCGGCCGCGGGCAGCACCGCCGGGGCGGCCATAGCCCGGCCCGCGCGGATACCGCGCGCCGCCGACCGGGTCTCGGCCCCGGCTTACGGATACCTTGGGGCCGAGCTCCGGCGCATAGGCGTCATCACCACTCTGATCGTCGCAATACTCATCGGAACAACCTTCGCCCTCGGCGGTTGACCGGGTCCGACCTGTCAGCGTCATATTCAGCCGGCGCTATATGAGGATGCCGCGATGGAATACGTGAATCTGGGCAAAGCAGGGGTGAAGGTGTCTCGCATCGCCCTGGGCCTAGGCTTCCGCGGCCGGCCCACCGATACCGAGGCCCAGCAGGTCGTCGAGCACGCGATCGACTCGGGCATCAACTTCCTCGACTGCGCCAACACCTATGGCATGAACCTCTACTATGGCAGGGACAGGATTCGAGACCGGGGGAGCGCGGAGCGGGTGCTTGGAAGGGCGTTGAAGGGCAAGCGTGACGACGTGGTCATCACCACCAAGGTGTACGGATCCGTTGGCGGCGGGCCGAACTACGGGGGCCTTTCCAGATACCACGTCATGAGGGAGGTCGAGCGTTCCCTTGCCAGGATCGGCACCGACCATCTCGACGTCTACCTGCTCCACGATTTCGACGACTCGACCCCCTTGGACGAGACGCTCCGCGCACTGGACGACCTCATCACCCAGGGCAAGATACGCTACGCCGGGTGCTGCAACTTCGCCGCTTGGCAGGCGTGCAAGGCCCTGTGGACCCAGGACCGGTTGGGGGCCGACCCATTCGTCTGCGTCCAGAACCCCTACAATCTGTTGAACCGGTCGCTGGAACGGGAGATGTTCGGCCTCGTCAGGGATAGGGGGCTTGGCGTCATGGTCTACAGCCCCTTGGCCGTTGGACTCCTGACCGGCGCCTACGGGCCGGGGGTTGCGGCCGGCGGCGGCACGCCCTGGGCCGGGAGGCAAGAGGAGCTCGCGTCCATAATGGCCGAGGGCGGAGCGGCCCTGGCTCTGCTGGACGTGGTCCGCGGCATCGCGCGCGACCGGGGCAAGACGATGGCCCAAGTCTCCGTCAACTGGGTGCTGTCGCACCCGGAGGTCTCGGTCGCCATATCGGGCAGCGACACGGTGGAGCAGGTCGACGACAACCTCGGCGCTCTGGGATGGACGCTGAGCGAGTCCGAGATTGCCCGGCTGAACGAAGCATCGGAGGGGATGGACAATGCCGTGTAGGGCGCCCCTCTCGGTCCCCCCGTCCTCCCCATCCGGGCGGGCAGCGAGGTGAATACATGATCGACCTGCTGATCAAGAACGGTCTCGTCATCGACGGCACGGGTAGCCCCGGCTTCTACGCCGCCGTCCTCGTGGACGGCGACACGGTGACCGTCCAGCGCGGAGACGCCTCCGGGCTCGAGGCGGCCAGGGAGATCGACGCCTCGGGGCGGGTCGTATGCCCCGGTTTCGTCGACATCCACTCCCACGCCGGTCTCACGATCATGGGCGAGCCTCACCACGACCCCAAGGTGCGCCAGGGTGTTACGACGGAGCTCGTGGGCATAGACGGCATCTCCCACGCGCCGTTCAAGTCCCAGGACGAGTTGCACCGCTACATCTGGCTAGACTCGGGGCTCAACGGCTATCCTCCCATGCCGGCCGATTGGCTCACGGTGGCGGAGCTGCTGGGCAAGTACGACCGCTCCGTCGCCATCAACGTCGCCTACATTCTCGGCAACTCGCCCGTGCGGATATGGTCGGTCGGCTGGAACGACAGGCCGGCCACCGGCGCGGAGATAGCCGACATGCGGTCCGTGGTGCGGGAGGCGATGGAGGAGGGCGCATGGGGTCTGTCCACGGGCTTGGACTATCCGCCCGGAGCCTTCGCGGATACCGACGAGCTCGTTGCGCTCTCCGAAGAGGCGGCCCGGTTGGGCGGCTTCTACCACACCCACACCCGCGCCCTGCTCAAGGCCAAGGGTCTGCTGGCTCCGTGGGAGGAGGCCCTGGAGATCGGGCGCCGCAGCGGTATCCCCGTACACCTGACCCACTACCGCCAGACCGCGCAGGGCGTGCTCAGCCACCTGGACTACATCGGCCTAGTGGAGGACGCCCGCGACGAGGGGATGGACGTCACCTTCGACTGCTATACCTATCCCTACTCGGGCACGTCGATTGTCATCGCGCTTCCGAACTGGGCGAAGGACGGCGGCCCCGAGGCCATCATGGCCGCCCTTCGCGATCCGGACGCCCGGCGCAGGATGAAGTCGGAGCTGTCGCCGGAGTGGGCGGACCAGAGCTGGTTGACCAACTTCACCCAGCCCCAGAACAAGAAGTACGAGGGTAGACAGTTGGCCGCTGTTGCGGAGATGCGGGGCCAAGAGCCGGCGTACGCTCTGTTCGACCTGCTCCTAGAGGAGAACCTGGGTATCTCCATCGTCGCCCTGGGGACCAACGCTCACACCCTCCACGCTTTCGTCTCCCACCCTTACGGCATCATCGCCAGCGACGCCATCCTGATCGGCGAGTACCCGAATCCGAGGAGCTACGGTTGCTTCCCCATCGTCTTGGCCGAGTACGTCCGGGCCGAGAAGCACCTCAGGCTACCCGAGGCGATAAGGAAGATGACGTCGTTCCCGGCGCAGCGCCTCGGCCTGCCGGACCGGGGGATCCTGCGAGACGGCTTCAAGGCCGACGTCGTCATCTTCGACCCTGATACCGTCAAGACGCACGCGACGAGGGAGGACCCGAAGCAGTACCCCGTCGGCATCGACTACGTGATCGTCAATGGGCGGGTGGTGATAGACGATGGGGTGAACACCGGGGAACTGCCGGGCCGCGCGCTCCGCCGCGGTCGAGTTGTCTGAACCGGGGCTTTCGGGAGGGGTGGGCGGCCGGAGACGCCCTCAGAGTCCCGGCATGAAGGCTTTGCCCCTACGTACACCCTGAAGGCCATCGCCTCACCGGCTCATCTGGAACTGCTCGCTCCAGATTGTTCTTATACCCCTTCTCCTCTGCGTATACGTACTGTCCCGATGCTGGCGACGTGGTACTCCGGGAGGGGACGCTTTTGCCATGCATCTGCCGTTCAGACTTTGTGAAGACCTGAAGGAGGTTTGGAGCGCAGGCGTCTCGCCTGCTCCCCTTCCCCTCTGGCAGGGGGTCTGGGGCTGTGCCCCCAGTTACCAAGGGGCGGGCGGGTGGGGGTCAGAGACGTCCGCCTTATCGGGACTGCGCCAGTCGAAGAGGACCTCGCTAAGTCTGAACAGTTACGAATGCGTTTGACACCTCGCGTGAAGGTTACATATATTGGCATTGCATGGTGAAGGGTCCGGGCCGGTAGGGTCAGCACCAGACGTTACGAGGGGACATGATGGCCAAAATCAAGCATATCGCTATCGCCACTCAGGAGCCGGATAAGACCGCCAACTTCTACAAGGACGTCTTCGATCTGGAGATGGTCGGAAGGGTGGACGGGGAGAATGCCGAGGGATACTACCTCAGCGACGGCACGGTAAACCTCGCCATTCTCCGGTTCAAGAACGAGGTGGTTGCCGGAGATCAGGGCATGGAGTACAGCGGCATCCACCACGTCGGGTTCCAGGTGGATGACGCCGCCAGCGCCGACGCTAGGCTCACGTCGGCCGGCTCCAGCCGCCTCGACGCCGTGAACAAGACGCTCCACGGCGGCATGGGGCAGGGTCATGGCGGCAAGAACGTGGAGTACAAGTACAGCGGCCCCGACGGCGTCATGCTGGACGTCTCGGTCGGGGGCTGGGTGGGGACAGGCGGCGACTAAGCTCTGCTCCTGAAGGGCGCGCGGCGGGTTGGCCGTGGGCTATCCGGCGTAGATCTGGGGCACGGGCATGATCGCCAGCTTCAGCGAGATGAGTCCTCGCCACGAACCCGTCTGAGGGGAGTCCGATTCCGGGTCCTCGAACTGGGGCGCGGGGTCGTGGTCGTAGTAGGTGAGCACCACTTCTTCGTTCTGGAATAGGATGCTGGGGTAGGCGTGGGTATGGCCTTCCTCGGCCTCGACGTCCTGACGCCGCTCCCAGGTCTCCCCTTCGTCGGAAGACACCGCCAGGGTGAGGGGGGAGCGCTCCGGTCCGGGCGAGTCGTTCCAGACCATTAGGAGGTCGCCCGTGGAGGGGATGCGCCGGATCGTCTGGGGCGACGCCGGAGACTGTACGCCCATCGGCGCGGGCGTCGACCAGGTATTGCCGCCGTCCTCGGAGTGGCACTTGTACGGCTGCCCCAAGGACGTCCTGACGTTCATCATGACGCGGCCATCCCGCAGCTCGACCACGCCGGGTTCCTGCGCCCCGGCGGCGCCGTCGACCACCACGTTCGAGGAGCCTCTGGTCCAGGTGCGCCCGTCGTCGTCGGAGAATAGGCCGAAGGAGACGCCGCGTCGGTCGAACGGCCGTCGGTGGTCGGCCACGGGGACCAGTATCCTCCCCGACGAGAGCCGAATTGCCCGGTCATTGTTGATGACGTAGTAGCCCAGCTTCCCAATTATGGGGACGCTCTCGCTCCAGGTAAGCCCGCCATCGTAGGACCGGCTCGCGTAGTTGCGGTGGTCGTCCTGGGAGTTCATGACGTCGTGGAGAAGGAGGAGATGCCGCGGCCCCAGCTTCAGTAGGCTGGGGCTGCCCATCCGCCGCCCGCCGCCTGGGTAGAGGCCGGGCTCGTAGGACTCCTTGATGATGAACTCGGTTCCCCAGGTCCGGCCGCCATCCTCGGAGAGTTTGCCCTCCACCCGTCCGGGGGAGGCGTCGGCGCGTCCCGTGGTATACCAGCACTGGTACACGAGCAGCAGAGTCCGGCCGTCGAGCGCCGCGATGGAGCCGTTGTTGTAGCGCCGGTAATGCTCCGACGCCGGACATACGACGGTCTTGTAGATGTTCCCGGATCCGGCCAACGCGCGTCTTATGCCGTCGTCTTATGGAACAGGTTCAGGGCGGATCCGGCCTTGAACCATTCGATCTGCTTGGCGCCGAAGGAGTGGTCCAGCAGGATCTCTTGGGGGGCGCCGTCGGGGTGGTGGATGACACACGCGACCGGTTCTCCCGGGGCGAGGTCGGCGAGGCCGAGCAGGCTGATCCGGTCGTCTTCGTGGATGCGGTCGTAGTCGGCTGGGTCTCTGAACGTCAGGGGCAAAAGGCCTTGCTTCTTCAGATTGGATTCGTGGATGCGCGCGAAGCTGCGGGCAATCACGGCTGCCCCTCCCAGGAGCCTGGGGGACATGGCGGCGTGCTCGCGGCTGCTCCCCTCGCCGTAGTTGGAATCTCCGATGACGACCCACCGCAGGCCCTTGCCCTTGTAGTGTCTGGCGGTCTTGGATATGGCCTTGCCGGTCTCGCCGGTGAGGATGTTCTTTCCCTTGCCGGCCTCGCCGGTGTAGGCGTTGGTCGCGCCCATCAGCAGATTGTCGCTGAACTTGTCGAGGTGACCACGGTAGCGCAGCCAGGGGCCTGCCGGTGAGATATGGTCGGTCGTACACTTGCCTTTGACCTTCATCAGCACCGGGATTTCGAGATAGTCGTTGCCGTCCCACTCTTGGAACGGTTGCAGGAGCTGGAGCCGTTCGCTGTTGGGGTCTACGGCGATTTCGATGCCGCTTCCGTCGTCGGGCGGGGCGGCGTAGGAGGAGTCGCCCGGCTGAAAGCCTTCGGCGGGCGTCTCCGGCGCTTGTCCGGGAGGGGCGAGCCTGAAGGGGTTGCCCTCGGGGTCGGTCAGCGTATCGGTGAGCGGGTTGAATGACAGCCTGCCGCCCAGGGCCAGGGCGACGACGATCTCCGGGCTGCCTATGAAGTTCATGGTCTCGGAGCGTCCGTCGTTACGCCTCGGGAAGTTGCGGTTGTATGACGTGACGATGGTGTTGGGGACGCCGTCCAGCAGCTTTTCCCGTTTCCATTGGCCGATGCAGGGGCCGCACGCGTTAGCCAGCACCACGGCGTCTATGGACTTGAGGGATGACATTTGGCCGTCGCGCTCTATGGTGGCGCGTATCTGCTCCGAGCCGGGGGTGACCATCAGCGGAGAGGCGGCCTTCAGCCCGCGGGCCCTGGCCTGCCCGGCGACGTCCCCGGCGCGGCTCATGTCCTCGTAAGACGAGTTCGTGCAGCTTCCGATCAAGGATGTGTCTATCTCGTCGATGAAGCCGTTTTCGGCGTCTCGCACCTCGGCGGCGAGTTGGGATATAGGGCGTGCCCTGTCGGGGGAGTGGGGGCCCGCAACGTAGGGCTCGAGCTTGGACAGGTCAATCTCGACCACCCGATCGAAGAACCTATCGGGCTGGGCGGCAACCTCCTCGTCGGGAGCCAGCATGCCGCGGTGACGGTTGGCGGCGTCCGCCAAGGCGGAGCGTTCCGTCGCCCTGAGGTACCTGTCCATGGTGGCGTCGTAGGCAAAGACGGAGGTGGTGGCGCCCAGTTCGGCGCCCATGTTCGTTATGGTCGCTTTGCCGGTGCAGCTGATGGACTCGGCGCCCGGCCCGAAGTATTCGATGATGGCGTTGGTGCCCCCGGAGACGGTAAGTTCGGCGGCAAGGCGCAGTATCACGTCCTTCGGGGCGGTCCAGCCGCTCATCCTGCCGGTCAGACGTACGCCGATCCGCCTGGGATAAAGCAACTCCCAGGGCAGCCCGGCCATGACTTCCACCGCGTCGGCTCCACCCACTCCCACCGCGCAGGCGCCGAGGCCTCCGGCGTTGGGGGTGTGGGAGTCGGTCCCGATGATCATGGCCCCGGGGAAGGCGTACTGCTCGAGGACGACTTGGTGGATGATCCCGGCGCCCGGACCCCAGAAGCCGACCCCGAACTTGGCTGCCGCCGTCCTCAGGAAGTCGTAGACCTCTCTGTTCTCTTCCTTTGACTGGAGCAGGTCGAGTCCGCCCTCCGTTCTGGCCTGAATCAGGTGGTCGCAATGTACGGTGGTTGGCGTTGCGGTCCTCGAGCGCCGGGTCTGCATGAACTGGAGCATTACCGTTTGCCCCAAGACGTCTTGGAGAGCCACCCTATCGGGTTTGAGCAGCAGGTGGCTCCGGCCAGGCTCCATTTCCTGGGTGTCGGGGTCTTCGAGGTGCGACAGGAGCAGCTTGTCCGCGAGCGACAGGGGCTTGCCGAGCCTGTGGCGGACGGTATCGAGATTGCGGCTCATGGCCGCGTATACGGCGGCGGCCATTTCGGGTGTGGATTCTATGACAGGCATATGTGCTGTACTCCCGCGAGAGCCCTACTTCCCCCTAGGGTGGGAGGGTAAGGGCGAGGCGTCGTCTTGCTCGGCTCCCGGCCACCCCGTGTGGGCGTCGGTTCTGGGGCCGTATGGGCTGGGGGCGGCAGCTCAGGAACGGGACTCTCCGAAGTACTCGTAGTTCACGTCGATGTAGGAGTCCCACTCAGGGGGTGTGTCCTCCTCGGCGAAGATGGCCACCACGGGGCAGACCGGCTCGCAGGCAGCGCAGTCGATGCACTCTTCGGGGCTGATGTAGTACATCGGGTCTTCGTCCTCCGTGTAGATGCAGTCGACTGGGCAGACGTCCACGCAGGCCGCGTCCTTAACGTCGATGCACGGCTCAGCGATTATATAGGTCATATGTTGCCAACCTCCAGCTTGTATACCTTAATCATGGGCAGTCCGAACGGCACGCTACGAACCCCCACAGATTATTATATCTCCGGGGCCAACGCCCTTCAATGGCACCTAACCCTTCAGACTTGGGTGAGGTTCTTTTTCGACTGGCGCAGCCCCGATGAATCAGGCGTTCTTGATTCCCACCCGCCCGCCCCTTGGTAACTGGGGGCACAGCCCCCAGACCCCTCTGCCAGAGGGGAGCATCCCCTCTGGACTCCCCCTTCTGGCGCAGCCCCGATGAATCAGGCGTTTTTGATTCCCACCCGCCCGCCCTTTGGTAACTGGGGGCACAGCCCCCAGACCCCTCTGCCAGAGGGGGATCAACCCCTCTGGACTTCCCCCTTGGTGATGCGATGCAGGGAACCGCTCTCTCTTGTCGGTGATTCCGAGGAGCGTTTCCGGGACGCCGCCGGATCTGTCAGTTCACCACGGGGTAGCGTGGGGGACCCCAGGGGATCTGCGGGTTGTCCATCATCAGGCCGATGAAGAGCGGGACCAAGAAGGCCATGATCCGCACCCCGTCGCGGACCTGAGGGCGGTTCACCGAACCTCCCCAGGTCGCGCCCCCGTGGAGCAACTGGTTGCGTAGGACGTAGAGCCGGTCGAACAGCGTGCTCAGTATGGCCGCAGTGTCCCGCTTCCCGAGCGCTCTGTTCACCCTTGCGCTGCTTGCTTTGAACTTATCCTCCCAGTCCTCGTTTGCCCCTCCGTGATGGTGGTCCCAGAAGGGTTGAAAGACGTACTTGTTGCCGAGGAATATCCGGATGGCGTCGGAGAATCGCTCCCAGATCGCGCCGTAGATTACGTGCTCGGTATCGAGGTCGATGATTCTGCTGAAGTATTCTCTGAAGACGCCTCGCTCGCTGAATCCCAGCGTGTCAGGCTTGAAGCTGCCATAGGCTGCGTTGAAGGCTATCCAGTAGAAGATGAAGGCGGCGTCGTCATCGGCGTCTTCTTTCTCGGCGCGGTCGAGCCAGCTCAGGGCGCGCCGCATTCGAAGCTGGAGGTCGGCTGGTAGGCTGCTCCAGACCTGGCAACGCCTATTCTGAAGGGCCTCGTGGGTCAATGCGCTTTCGGCCTCCTTGCAGATTCCCTTCCTCAGCCAGGGAGTGGGGATAGATTATAACTGAGAGACACCCCTTAAGGCAGGCAGGCGCTGCGGGGATTTGGGAGGCTCTCTCGATTCGACTCATGGGAGAGTAACTGGACGCGCGCCAGGGTTGACTTTGGGAATTGCGGCCTGTTTACTTGCGGCGAGTCGCGGATACGGGCAGGCAGCCGCCCTGCTTTAAGGAGGGGACTTGGGACAACTTGAAGGGAAGACCGCTATCGTTACAGGGGCCGGTACCGGGGTAGGGAAGGGCATCGCTCGCACTTTCGCCCGTGAGGGCGCCGATCTGACCATCGCGTCGAGAAACAGGGACAATCTGGAGAGGTCCGCTGCCGAGTTCCGGGGCCTCGGGTCGCAGGTGCTCGTGGTGCAGGCGGACTTGACCGATGAGGCTCAGGTCTTGGAGCTGTTCAGGCAGGCCATGGACAGGTTTGGCCGTCTCGACCTGCTCGTCAACAACTCCGGGGCCTTCAAGGGAGGCCCCATAGATGAGATCGCCTTGGAAGATTGGCAGGACGTCGTTGACATCAACTTGACGGCTGTCTTCCTCTGCTCCCGCGAGGCGATGAAGGTCATGAAGCGCCAACGCGGCGGACGGATCATCAACATTGGCAGCATATCGGCACAGATGCCGCGTATGGGGTCGGCGCCTTACACCGCGACCAAGTTCGGGCTGGTTGGGCTGACCAAGAGCACGGCGTTGGAGGGCCGCGAGTACGGCGTGTCGGCCGGCTGCCTGCATCCGGGCAACGTAAGCGTCGAGTGGCGGGAGGCGAGCAGCACCGCAATGAACCAGGAGCCGATGATGACGCCGGACGAGCTGGCGGCGGCGGTGCTGGCGATGGCAGCGATGCCGCCTCACGTGAACGTCTGGGAGTCGATCGTGCTGCCGGTGGGTCAGGCGTACTTGGGCCGAGGCTGACGTCCTTGCACACGCGCCGGGCCGTTTAGGAGTGGACCGCCGGAGCGGGTGGCGTCATCTCAGGGTTGGGTTGGCCGCTTAGGCGTTGGCGGCGCTCGCCGGGTCGTCTTCTTGGAGGGCGGGCGTTTGGAGGAGTTGGCCTTGGTCTATCCGGGCGCGGGTCTCTTCGAGGGCCTTGTTCAGGTCGGCGGGGGGCGGTGTGTAGAGTTGGCACTTCCTTAGGAACAGAAGGCTCGCCTGTGGGCGCTGTCCGACCGCGCGTTCCAGCGCCGACGAGTAGAGGGCGAGTTGGGGAAGGTAGGGTGCGGCCGCTTCGGCCAAGTCGTCCTTGCGGATCTCGGCCGTCTTGAAGTCGATGACGCTCCAGGCTCCGCCGCTTTCGTAGGCGAGGTCTATCATTCCATGCACGGGCACGCCGTCCCAATCCCAGGAGAACGGCAGCTCAAAGTAGGCGCGCGTGCTTGGGTCTCTCAAGGTTTTGGCGAGGGGGTTGGCGTCGAGCAGGTCGAGCATGGCGTCTACTTGGGCGGCGACCTGTCCGATCGCCCGCTCGCCGTGCTCGGGGCCGAGCGAGGGGGCGAGTTCGACGAGCGCAGGGCGCGCCCCGGTGGTGAACCAGAGTTCGATGGCCCTGTGGGCGAGGCTCCCGCGGACCAGGGCGAGACCGTCTCCGTGCCGACTGAGCGTATGGAGCGGCTGCGTCGTATGCAGGGCCGTAGCCGGTGTGCTCGAACGCAGCGGGATGACCGGCGGCCGGGCGACAAGCGGAGGTATGAAATCCTGTTCTTCGTCCGGTGAGGGTGCGGCGACGCTCGACGGCGCGGGTCGTCGGGCGATGGCGTCGAGGTCTACGGGCATCGGGCAGCGGATCTCGACACCTTCCAGAGAGGCCGTTTCGAGGGGTTTCAGGATAGAGGAGAGCCAGCCGTCGCCGGAGCGCGAGTCGTTGCCGCTGACGTAGAGCGCGTCGGCGGCTCTTGTTGCGGCCACGTAGAGCAGACGTTTGTGCTCCGAGGCCTCCTCCCGCTTGTCCCGTTCCATCAGGTGCGAGTAGAAACCGGGGCGCGGGCGGGGGCCGTCTGCGCCTATCTCCTTATCGAGGGTGAGGGAGATACCCTCTTCGGCGCGCCATCGGACGGGGTCGTAATTTACCCGCGACGGTACGTGGGCCTCCGGGACGAAGACTATCGGGAACTCCAAGCCCTTGGCTCCGTGAACCGTCAGCAGGCGCACCGCGTCCGAGGCGTCCAGGACGGCCTGGCCCTCGCGGGCCTCCAGCTCGTCCCGGCGCCGCCTCAGGTACGTGACGAATTCGTCCAGCGAGTAGCTTGCCAGGGTCCTTGCTAGGCCGACGAACTTTCGCATGTTGGCAAGGGCTTGGTCTCCGCCTTGCAGAGGAGCCAAGGCCGCCTCGAACCCCGTTAGGGAAAGCGCCGTCTCGATGAGCGTGTCCGGGGCCTCGAACGGGACCTTGCGCCGCAGTTCCTCGAGCACTGCGGCTGCGCGGGCGCAGAAGGAGCGGGATTCCCCGGAGACGCTCTCCGGCGGGTCGTGCAGCGCATCCAAGGGTTTGCGATTCCCGGAGCGGAGGGCCAGCAGGGTCTGGTCGTCGATCATGAAGAGGGGCGACCGCAGGGCGCCCACCAGCGCGATGGCGTCGTCCGGCTCCGCCAACCATCCGAGCAGATTCGTCAGGTCGAGGACTTCTTGCCTCGTGAAGAACCCACCACCGGCCGGGGTCCGGTAGGGGACCTGCTTGCTCTCCAAGGCCTGTTCGAAGAGGTGGACGTTGGTCAACCGCCGCAGGAGGATCGCCACGTCCGACGGCCGCGACGGCCGATATAACTTCTTCTCCCGGTCCCATACGTCTGCGCCGCGCTCCAGAAGGGAAGCGACCTCCTTGGCGACGGCGTCCGACTCCACTCGCCGGCGCTCGACGTCTGTTGTCTTGTCGCCCCGGGGCGTCGTGTTGGAGACCGGCAGGAGCACGAGGTGGGGGGCGTCCGGCGCACTGGGGCCGCGCCCGGTCATAGCCTGCATAGGCGCGTCGAACTCTTCCCGCGAGTCGCCAAACACCGACTCGAAGATGACGTTGAGTATCTCCACCAGTGGGTTGTGGGTGCGGAATGACTGGCTGAGCGAAAGGGTGTCTCCCTCCGCCTGCATCTCGCGTTGGAGCCGGTTGAAGTGCCGCACGTCGCTGCCCCGGAAGCGGTAGATGGCCTGCTTGACGTCGCCGACGAGGAATCGGTGCGGCCTCGGCGACGCGGCGTCCCCGCCTTGCGATAGCAGACGGAGGATCGCAACCTGGGCCGGGTTAGTGTCCTGTAGCTCGTCGATCATGAGGTGGCGGAAACGCGACCGGTATGCCTCGGCGACGCCCGGATGGGACTTGAGCAACGCTTCCGTCTTCAACTCCAAGTCCAGGTAGTCCAGGGCCGCAAGCTCTTGCTTGCGAGCCGCGTACCGTCCGCACGCGTCGTCGAAGAGGTCCCGGAGCGAAGCAAGGGCGTCGAGGGCAACGTCGTCGTGCTCATTCCACCTGGGTAGGCTTTCCAGTTGGCGCGCGGCATCCCGGAAGGCGCGCAGCGTTTCTTTGGCGGCCTCGAGATCGCCGCGGCCCCAGTTCATGGCGCTGCCGCCTTTCAGGTTGATGCGCCGGCCTGCATCGACGACCCGCTCCAGCAGGCCGCGCCAGTCGCCTTGCCCCGGATCGCCCAAGGCTTCCAGGAAGTCCCCCAGCATGAGGGAGAACACGTCCTCTCCCGCGTTGGCGTGGGCGTCTTGGAGCCGTGCCGCCCACTCGGTGAGCTGTGGGCGCGCCTGCTCCACGGCAGCGCGCGCGTCGGCGTCCAGCCGCGGTTTTATCTCCTTGGCCCATGCCGCCGGAGCGTCTCCTCTCAGGGCCCTGTAGGCGGACTCGACCTCGTTCCGCCGCGCCACCAGATAGGGGAGGTGATTGGTCAACGTGTAAGCGCCGACCTCCCTCAGTACCAGGGCCCGGCGGTCGTCAGCGGCGGCAGCTTCCTCAATCGCGTCCGCGCAGGCCGTGATGGTTTCGAGTTCCGCCTCGTCCTCGGAGAGGACTCGGGCGGATGGGTCTATGGCCGCCTCCACGGGGTGCTCTCTGAGTATGCGGAGGCACAGCGAATGGATCGTGCCGATTACGGCTTCATCCAGGTGCGCCCGATGGCGAGCCAGCGCCGGCTGATCGAGCACCTCCTTGCGTACCCGCTCGCGCATCTCCGCCGCGGCCGCGTCGGTGAAGGTAACCGCCGCTATCTGGGGGATGGCGTACTCGCCGAGGAGGGAGACGTAGCGCTCCACGAGCACGCGCGTCTTGCCGCTCCCCGCGCCCGCCATTACCAGCACGTCGCGTCCGCGCGCGCTGACGACCCCCGCCTGCTCGCTCGTCAGTCCCAGCGTTTCCATCTGCTGTACTCGTTCACCCGGCAGACGTGCCTGAATGAGCAGTAGGAGGGACAGGGCTTCACCTGCGGATTTACCCTGAAGTCGCCCGCCGCGACGGCGGTTCTCACCTCCTGGGCGATCTGGGAGACTTCTTCCAAGACCTCCTGGTCCTCAGGTCTCGATGAGTCGAGGTCCCAGGTCTTGAGACCGGGGTCGAGCCACGCATAGCGTGCCGTGACCCTCTCGGCGGCGGCTTCTTCGCGGGCCAGGTAGGCGTAGAGTTGGAGTTGAAGGCGGCGGCCGTCCCTCACGTGGCTCTTGCGTATCTCTTTCCCCGACTTGTAGTCGACGATCACGACGAGGCCGTCGCCTTCGTCGAGCCGGTCGACTGTTGCGGTGACCCGTATTGGGGGGGCCAGGGGTAGGGACGCCTCGATCTTCTTCTCGATTCCCAAGATGCGTGTGACGCCGGCGCGCTTACTCTCCTCGGCCTCACGCTTCAGCAGCATCTCGATCTGTTGGAAGGCGGCTTCCGCCTCGAGCCGCCACAGGGCGGCGCGGCCAAAGCCCTTCTCGCTGGGCGCCATGTTCCACTTGCGCCGGCCGTTGACCTTCAGGCGGGCGACCGCCTGGCCGAGGGTGTCCGGCGTCAGGGGGAGGTCCTGTGCTACCAGCGGCTCCAACACGTCCTGCATGATCTCGTGGATGACGATTCCGCGTGTCAGGGCGTCGGCGCTGTCCATCTCCTCGTCCAGCTTCTTCAGCCGCAGGGCGTAGCGGCTGAAGAATTGGAACGCGCACGTCCTGTAGGATTCGAGCCGTGAGGCGCTCCACTCCGCGTCCTCGTCGGTGAGGAGCGGGACGAGCTGGGCATCGAGGCGGCCTTCGTACCTGCCTCCGTGACCGAACGAGCGGCGGCGTTGCTCGACGGCGACTGCCGCCCGCACCACCGGCCACGCCTCTGACCCCTGAGGCCTCAACCGCCCTCGCGCAGACCACAGGCGGCTGCAGGCAATGGCAAGCTCGCGTGGGGAGGCGGCGTGTTCGGGCGCGATCGGTCTCGTTTCGATGGGGTCGCGGCGAGTCAGTAAGTCGAAGTAGTACGAGGGCGCGGCGTGCCGGCCTCGGTCGTCGAGACGAGTCTTCCAGACCGAGAGAGCGCCGTCCGAGCGTGTCCTCGCGGACTCCCAAAGCTCGTCCTCGGCCAGTTGCGGCTCCGGCGGCAGGGCAAGGCCCGCCTCGTTCAGCGCGTCCCTCGCGCCGTTGTCGAGCAAGGCCGTCCCGGTGCGCTGCGCGGGGAACTCCCCTTCGATGAGCCCCCCAAGGGCGACGTAGTCGAAACGCAGGCCGTGGAGCGTGTGCATCGGCGCAAGGAGGACGCCGCCGGCATCGCGAAGCAATACCGCGGCTGCGTCGAGCTTCCTTTCGAGGCGGTCTACGAACCTTTCGAACGGTTCGGGGCTGCCTCCAAGCGTCTCATGAGATGACGCAATGTCGCGTAGGTAGACGCGGAGGGCGTCGATCTCCAGGTCGACGCCGGGCAGGGTCAACGAGGCAGGCCGGATGAGGGCGTGAGCGCCAAACAGGGCTTCGTCGAGGCGCCGCGCATGGTCGGCGGCGGTGCTCGGCGGCTGTTCCAGCAGGCTGCGCAGGTCTTCGAGTGCGGCGGCCATGCCGTCCGCGATACGGCGCCACATCTCGCGAGCCGGTTCAGAAGGGGATTCGTCGGCGCACGCTCGCAGACCTTCCGCGATCTGCGCCAGCGCGTCCTGCCCGGCCCATAGTCTGGTCTGCCGTCCTCGCCGGGTGATACGGGCCACGTCGCCTTGTGATAGCCGCCATCGGTCCAGATCGACGAACCCGCTCGATAGCACTGCGGCAAGGTCGATCAGGCGCCAGCCGTCCTGGGCAAGGCGCAGCAGGCGGCGCAGCCAGACCCCCAGAGGCCGGGTGTTGAGACGCTCTCCCGCTGCGGGATCGAGGGGGAGGTCGTACTCGGCGAACACCTGCCTGGCGAGGCCAAGGTGGGGTTGCACCCGCCTGAATGCGACGGCGCAATCGGAGGGGCGTAGCGTCGGGATTTCGGTTAGGCGCTGCTTGATCTGCCTTGCGATGGCGCGCAGTTGGTCTTCTCGGTCTGCGGCGGAGAAAGCGGTCGCCTCCGTAGGCCGAGTTGGCGTCCGCTTCTTCAACTCTCGGACCTCGACGCCCGGAAGCCGGGCCAGGAGTTGTTCGTAGTCATACCGGGCCCTCTTCCCCGAACAGGGGTCGAGCGTAATGACGACTTCCGAGCGCTCGGCGACCGCTTCGAGGAGCGTGACCTCAGCGCCCCGGAGGATCTGAAAGCCGTCTACCATCACCAAGTCCGGCAGTGCGGCGCCTGCTCTCACGGCCGTGGTTGCAGCCAAGGCCGCTTGCGCGGGGTGCAGCCAGCGCCGGAGGTCGAGGGCGGAGCGGTACGCCGCAAAGATGGCGCTGAGAGCTATTAGGCCGGGGGACCCCGACTTCTCAGCCGCCTCACTGAGCGCCTGCGGCTCGATGGCCTCCGCCAGCAGGTCGCCGACGGCAGCGCTCAGCAGGTTGCCTAACCCTTCGGAGCCGGCGATGGGACCAAAGTATGAGGCTGCCCCTTGTTCGATCTCGCGGCGAGCCGTTCGGGTCAAGAGTTCCAGGGCCACCGTTTGGGACGGCCCCCCGGCGTCGTGAGCCAGTGTCCGGCTGAATTGGGCTATAGTCTCCACTCGGAGCCGGAGAGCAACCCCGCACCGGGAGACGAGGCGTCTGCGTAACTGGTCGCCGTGCCGGCTCGTCGGGACGAGGACAGCAGCGTCGTAGAACGGGTTGATCTCGTAGAGGGCGGCCAGCCGCGACACGACCTCCTCGGTCTTGCCGCTACTGGGGCCTCCGCTGATGACTATTGGGTTGGATATGACCGTAAGCTACTCCGGTAGAAGCCGCGCCCGGCGCGGATGATAAGGCAGGGTACTTGTATCCGGGCGGGCATTCAAGGGCCTATGCGTAGGGAGTCTGTCCCACTGGGAGCGCGGGCGTCTCGCCCGCGGCCACCCTTAGGATTCCGGCCTGCGCCGGAAAGACGGATGAGTGCAGCGCCGTCCTAAAATGAAGTTACACAGCCTACTAATCTGGGACAGGCTCGGTGTTGCCAAGTAGATTGACACGCTGGGGGCGTGTTGCTAGACTTGGCGGCATGTTCACTGAGGCGATGCCCTCCTGCATCTGTATACCCGACCCATAGGGTCGGATGGCGTCGCCTGCCAGGTTAAAACCGCCCCGCCCGGTATATACACGAGCGGGGCGTCGTCTTTTCTTGAAGCCTAGGAGACAAACCCACATGGTGCATGCAGCTCAACGAGCTAAAGGTGTTATCGAAATTCGTCCGGAGGAGATTGAGGACTTCGATCTCCAGGTGAAGCGGTTCCAAGCCGGAGAGTGGGACGAGACGGAGTTCCAGGCGTTCAGGCTCAAGCAGGGTATCTACGGCCAGCGCCAGCCCGACGCCCAAATGGTCCGGGTGAAGGTGCCGTTCGGCGGCCTCACCGCCGAGCAGATGGACGCGCTCGGCGAGGTGTCCGCCCGGTTCGCCCCGCTCAACAAGGGCCACGTGACGACACGCGAGAACGTCCAGTTCCACCACGTCAAGCTTCAGGACACGCCGGGCCTGCTGCGGCTGCTCGGCGCAGTGGGGCTGACGACGAGGGAGGCCTGCGGCAACACGGTCCGCAACGTGACCGGCTGCCCAATGGCGGGGGTCTGCGCCGACGAGCCGTTCGACGTCACCCCGTACGCGGCGGCCTACGCCCGCTATTTCGTCAGACACCCGTATACGCAGGCGCTTCCCCGAAAATTCAAGACTGCCTTTTCAGGCTGTGAGCGCGACTGCGCCATCACGGCGATCCACGACATGGGGTTCATTCCCAAGGTCGAGGGCGGGCGGCGTGGATTCCAGGTGCTGACCGGCGGCGGCACATCCATCATGCCCAAGATAGCGCCGACTTTGTACGACTTCGTGCCCGTGGACGAGTACCTGAAGGTCACCGAGGCGGTGATCCGCGTCTTCCACCGGACCAACGAGTTGCGCAAGAATAGGATGAAGGCCCGCATCAAGTTCTATATCGCGAGGATAGGCATCGATGCGTTCCGCGAGCAGATCGACGAAGAGTTGAAGGAGGAATGGGCCCAGAGGTCCTTCGATCCCACGCCGCTACTCTTCTTGGAGGACGAATCTTTAGACGCGCCGGAACCCACGGCGAGTGGATACCGCTCCAACGGTCATCACCACGACTTCGAGCGGTGGGCGGAGACCAACGTCCACTCGCAGAAGCAGAAGGGATACAAGGTCGTTACCGCGAAGCTGCCCCTGGGCGACATAGGCGCCGAGCAGTGGCATGAGCTCGCGGACGTCTCGCGCAAGTATGCGGGCGGACGGGCGCGCATAACGCATCAGCAGAACCTAGCGTTCCGGTGGGTGCCTGAGACGGCGTTGTACGAGGTCTGGGAAGAGCTGGGGCGCATCGGCTTCGGCGGCGCCGGCGCCCATGAGATAACGGACGTGGTCTCCTGCCCCGGTACGGATAGCTGCAAGCTGGGCATCACGGCGTCAATGGGACTCGGTAGGGCCGTTGAGCAGACGGTGGAGCAGTTCGACTTGTCGGATCCGCTGCTGCGGCAGATGCACGTGAAGATGAGCGGCTGCCCCAACGGTTGTGGGCAGCATCACATTGCCGACATCGGCTTCCACGGCGCGGCGGCCAAGGCCCCCGGGGGGCAGGTGCCCGCCTACGAGCTGTTCGTCGGAGGGAGCTACGACGAAGGGGACGCCCGAATGGGCCTACGGGTCAAGACCAAGGTGCCCTCCAAGCGCGTACCCGAGGCCCTCAAGAAGATCGTTGGCTATTACCAAGAGAGCCGCAACGATGGAGAGCAGTTCAAGGACTTCGCTGTTCGAGTCGGCGCTGCATCCTTCGATCCCCTGATGCAGGAGTTGAAGGAAGTAGGGGAGTTGAACCGGGACACCCTCGACACCTACATCGACTGGGACAAGACGGTCAAGTACAAGCTGGAGCGCGGCGAGGGGGAGTGCGCCATCTAGCCGCCCTGTCCTTGGGGTTGAGTCCGGGGGACACCCTCGGCCTTCCCGACGGGGGCATCGTCTCTCCGCACTCCCATTTCTGCGCCGCCGTCCTTCGGGTGCTTCCTGAACAGGAAGCGTAAGGAGGCAGCACGCCTCGTACTTGCCGCAACCCCTTGAAGTCCAGGGAGGCTCTCCCCTCTTGGCAGGGGGTCTGGGGGCTGTGCCCCCCAGTTCCCCCCTTTAGTCTCACAGAGTCTGAACAGTTTCTTTGGGGTTTCACCATCGGGCTGGGCGCCGCAGGGTAGAATAGGTCTGTCAGGGCGGTGGATTCGACTGCTCAGAGGCTTCACCAGCACCGACCCGACGGAGGAATGGGTTGTGGCCGAGCGTGACAGCGTCCGGGTCGGCGGTTCCACCATAGAGTATGAGGTCCGGCGCAGCACGCGCCGCAAGAAGACGGTACAGATAACCTTGGATGGCGGCGCCGTCCAGGTCTACTCTCCTTCGGCGACACCGGCCGGCGACCTGCGCGACATCGTGCGCAAGCGGGCATCTTGGATACTGAGCCGTGTTGAGGAGTCGGCGCGCGCGCCCGCACCGAAGCGCTTCGTCAGCGGTGAAACGCTGCCGTACCTGGGCCGCAACCTGCGCGTGGTGGTGAAGCGCGCAGACGTGCTCTCACCTGAGGTCCGCTTCGACCATTGGCGGCTCTGCATATCGGCTCCGAAGGGCATTCCCCGCGGCGCGCGCAGCGAGCGGCTCCGCGCCGCCGTGGTGGAGTGGTACCGTACCCGAGCTGCCGAGCGCCTGTGCGCCAGCGTCGAGCAGTGGCGGCGCCTGCTTGGCGTCTCCGTCATGCCCCTGATACTCATCGGCTATCAGAGGCGCCGATGGGGCAGTTGCGGCACAGACGGTACGCTGCGCTTCAGCTGGCGGTTGATGATGTTGGAGCCCGCCCTGATCGAGTACGTCGCCGTACATGAGCTGGCGCACCTGACGTTTATGAACCACTCGAAAGCCTTCTGGGATCTGGTGTCCGAGGTAATGCCGGACATGCTGCAACGCCGCCACAGGTTGAGGGAGGTCGAGCGGACGCTCCCGCTATGACCCGGAGGAATCCCCGTTTTCAGTTACGACGTAGATATTATATGACTCCTCCGGCGGCCACAGAGGCGGAATGCCTCCGCCGGTAGGGTGAGCAGCCGGAGGCGCTCCGATCGTTGGGCTCGAGGGCGGGGTTCGCAGAATTTCGAACTGTGCAGGGCCCGGCCTCCAACACCGCCCTCAGGCGGCAGGGGTGCATATCGACGCGTCAGTGTGAGACTTCCGCCGCGTACCTTGGGGCGCGCGCTGAAGCAAGGAGGCGGCATTGCTCCGCGGAACCATTCGGCCGGATAGGCTCGGCCCGGAGCGGCGGA
Source organism: uncultured Dehalococcoidia bacterium (assembly GCA_958296245.1). Classification (GTDB taxonomy): domain Bacteria; phylum Chloroflexota; class Dehalococcoidia; order Lucifugimonadales. Next base: position 1,912,820 of record OY282458.1, on the reverse strand, counting down.
TAGCACAGGCGGCGACCGATGCCCCGAAGTCATCGACTTGGAGGGAACGGTGGCAGGACATGCGCAAGCGCTACGCCGCTCTCATGCTCATCGTATTCGGTGCGGCGGCGTTGCTGCTTGCCGTGTTACTCTGGAGGGCATTCCAAACCGATGCCCTGCAGCTCACTGCAATGGACGTTGAGGAGGCGGTCGCTGAGGCTATGGCCTCTGCAACGCCGGCCCCCGTCGTCTCGGCGCAGGTCTATCAAGCTATCCTGCCCTCGCTGGTCGTCGTCCAGGTTATGGGAGGAGGGGATGGCTTGGGCATGGGCAGCGGCGTGGTCATCAACAGCGGCGCCGAGGTGCTTACCGCGCTACACGTCGTCGAAGGGGCGTCGGAGATACAGGTCGCTTTCGCGGACGGGACCACTACGTCCGCCACGCTCGTCGACGCAGACCCCGAGAGCGATATTGCGGTCCTGGCGCCGGCGGCGGCGCCCAACTTGGTCCTGCCTGCGACCATCGGCAACCCCTCCGCGATGCGGGTCGGCGACGAGGTGTTTGCGGTCGGCAACCCGCTGGGGCTGGTAGGCTCGATGAGCGCGGGCGTCGTGTCCGGATTCGAGCGAGAGTTCAAGCCTACGGGTAGGAACCGACCTCTCCGGGGCCTGATTCAGTTCGACGCGGCCGTGAATCCGGGCAACTCGGGCGGCCCGCTGCTGGACCGCCGGGGCCAGGTCGTCGGCATCGTCACCGGGCTGATCAATCCCACCGAGGACGACTTCTTCATTGGCATAGGATTCGCTACGCCCATCGACGTGGCGGCAGTCGCCGCCGGTGGGCCGGCGCAGTAACCGAGAGGTGTAAATCAGGCATGACTAATAGCGGGAACATCCAACCGATGGAGCGGGTGCTGTACGAGGTGAAGAAGGTCATCGTGGGCCAGGACCACTTGCTGGAGCGCTTGGTGGTCGCATTGCTGGCGAGGGGGCACATTCTGGTCGAGGGCGTCCCGGGACTGGCGAAGACCATGGCGGTCAAGACCCTGTCCCGGGCCATAGGCGGGGAGTTTCATCGGATCCAGTTCACGCCCGATCTCATGCCCGCCGACCTGATAGGCACTCGCATCTACAACCAGAAGACGGGCGAGTTCAATACGTCGCTGGGGCCTGTCTTTACCAACCTGCTGTTGGCCGATGAGATCAACCGCGCCCCCGCTAAGGTGCAGAGCGCCCTTCTCGAGGTCATGCAAGAGAGGCAGGTCACCATAGGGCGGGAGACCTATCCGGTACCGAAGCCCTTCCTGGTTATGGCGACGCAGAACCCCATCGAGTCGGAAGGCACGTACCCACTGCCCGAAGCGCAAGTGGACCGCTTCATGCTCAAGGTGCTGGTCGGCTATCCCAGCACGACCGAGGAGTTCGTAATCGTGGAGCGCATGACCGGCGCGTTGCAGGACGCGCAGCGGGTCATAGACGCCGAACAGTTGCTGGCCCTGCAACGGCAAGCGGACAAGGTCTACGTAGACCCCGCTCTCATCGAGTATTCGGTGAAGCTGGCCACGGCCACGCGCCACCCGGAGGCGTGCGGCCTCGACGAATTGAGCCGCTATATATCGTTCGGCGCCAGCCCGCGCGCGTCCATAAACCTGATCATCGCGGGCCGGGCCCTGGCTTTCGTGCGCGGGCGCGACTACACCCTGCCGCAGGACGTTCGCGACGTGGCCCTCGACGTTATCAGGCACCGCTTGGTGCTCTCCTACGAAGCGCTCTCGGATAACATTGGAAGCGACGACATACTGGGGAAGCTGATGGAGGCTATTCCAATGCCCGAGGTACCGTTGCGTGAATACGCCGGCGCCGATGCCATCCGGTGACGTGAGTACCCCCGAGCAGGTGCTTCACCGCCTGGACTGGCACGTCCTGCGGCGGCTCGACGGCATCCTTCAGGGTGACTACCGCTCCCTCTTCATGGGCGGCGGCCTCGACTTCGCCGAGCTGCGCGAGTACCAGCCGCCGGACGACGTTCGTCATATCGACTGGAACGTGACGGCGCGGATGGAAACGCCCTACGTGCGCCAGTACATGGAAGACCGCGAGATCACCGCATGGTTCCTTCTCGACCTGAGCCCTTCGATGGCCTTCGGCGCCCCGGGGCGGGGCAAAGAATCCGTCATGGTCGATTTCGTCGGGGTCCTGGCGCGTCTGCTCACCCGCAACGGGAACCGAGTCGGGGCCGTCTTGTACGACAACGAAGTCGAGTCGGTGATTCCTCCTCGCGGCGGGCGCGCCCAAGTCCTTCGTCTGCTCAACGACGTCCGGAGGCAGCAACCGTCCCCCGGCGGGGCGATGACGGATCTGGCAGCGTTGCTACAGTCCGGCTTCAACAGCATCAGGAGGCGGTCGCTCGTGTTCATAGTCTCCGACTTCATATGCTTGCCCGGGTGGGAGGGGATTATGGGCCGTCTCAACAGGAGGCATGACCTGCTGGCGGTGCGGCTCTGGGACCCGCGCGAGGTCGATCTGCCCGACGTCGGCATTGTGTTGGTCGAGGACTCGGAGACCGGGGTTCAACTGAGCGTAGATACGAGCGACCGCGGGTTCCGTCGGCGCTTCAACGAAGCAGCGCGTCGCCGCGAAGGGGAACTGGCGCAGACCTTCAGGCGCGCCGGCGTAGATGAGATGCCATTGTCCACGGAGGAGGATATCGTGTTCGCCATCCTGCGGTTCGCTTCGCTGCGTAGTAGAGCGCGCCGACAGTAGGGGCTAGAGGGGGGTATAGAGCGGTGTCTTTCGTTTGGCCCTGGATACTCGTATCTCTGCTGGCGCTCCCCGTGTGCGTCTTCGTGTACGTGCGTCTGCAGCGGGGGCGAAGCAGGGGCGCCGTCGACCTCGGCGCGCTGGGCGCTGTGCGAGGGGGGGCCGCTGCTCCGGCGGGGCGGCGCCGCCACGTCCCGCCTATCTTGTTCTTGGTGGGCGTGACGCTTCTGGCGTTAGCCTCGGCTCGGCCTCAGATGACACTGCCTGTGCCCCGGCTGGAAGGCGCCGTCGTGTTGGCGTTCGACGTGTCGGCCAGCATGGCCGCGGATGACGTCGAGCCGACGAGGATGGACGCCGCCAAACTGGCCGCAATGACCCTCATCGACCAGCGCCCCGGCAGCGTCAAGATAGGGGTTGTGGCCTTCGGGGAGGGTGGGCTGGTCGTGCAGCCCCCTACCGACGACGAGGAAGCGTTGGGCGCTACCGTCGCCCGCATGGCGCCGCAGAGCGGGACGTCGCTGGGCAGGGGCATTCTGACCGCGTTGAACCTGGTCTCGTCGTCGTACGATCTCGGTCAGGGCTTGGATGGGGGCTCCGGGGAGTCGGTTCCGTCGAGCGGGGCGGCGCCTCAGGGCGCCTTCGCGCCCGCCGTGATCGTCCTATTGACCGACGGAGAAAACACGGACCCGCCCGATCCTCTGGAGGCAGCCCAATTCGCCATTGACCGCGGGGTGCGTGTCTATACCGCCGGTTTTGGGACCGTAGAGGGGGCTACTCTGGAGATCGACGGCTTCAACCTGTTCACGCAGCTAAACGAACCGGTATTGAAGGAGATTGCGTCGCTGACGGAAGGGGCCTACTTCAGGGTCGAAGACGTTGAGGACATCCCGTCGATCTATGAGGAGTTGAAGACCCAATTCGTGGTTGAGCCCAGAGAGATGGAGGTCACGTTTGCCCTGGGTGGTGTGAGCGCGCTCTTGCTGCTCGCGGGTGGCGCTCTGTCGTTATTCTGGTTTGGCCGGGTACCGTAGCCGGAGGTCATTCATGGGGCTGCTTTGGCCGATCTACTTGCTACTCATGATCACCATACCCTTGGCCGTGTTGGCCTACGTCTTGGTTCTGAGGCGAAGAAAGCGGTACGCCGTCCGCTACTCCAGCCTGTCGCTCATACGGCAGGCGATGCCTGGCGGCTTCCGGTTGAGGCGTCACGTACCGTTTGCTCTGATGGTACTTGCCCTCGCGCTCCTGATACTGGCCCTATCGCGCCCGTTCGCCAACGTAACGGTTGCCTCTAGCCGGACCACCGTCATGCTGGCGCTGGACGTGTCCCTGAGCATGTGCGCCGACGATATATCCCCCAACAGGCTGAGGGTTGCCCAGGAGGCCGCCGAGAAGTTCATCGAGAGCCAGGAGCGCGGGACCCGAGTGGGCATAGTCGCCTTCGCCGGGATAGCCGAGCTGATCGTCCCGCCCACAACCGACAGGGACGCGCTCTTGGAGGCGGCCGCCAACCTGACGACGGCGCGCTCTACGGCGGTAGGCAGCGCCATCGCCCGCTCGTTGGACGCGCTGGCCGAGGTGAACCCGGACATTCCGCCAATCGGCGCATTCGTGAGCCCTGAATCGGGGTGGGCTTCGCCGGTCGAGGATACCTTTCAGCCGGACGTCATCGTTCTGTTGACGGATGGGGCGAGCAACCGCGGTGTTCGCCCGCTGACTGCCGCCCGGGCCGCCCGCGCCCGCGGGGTCCGGGTATACACCATCGGTTTCGGCACCACGCGCCCGACGGTGTTGAGGTGCGCGCCCGATCAGCTCGGAGGGGACGAACTGGCGAATCGCATCGGACGCGGCGGTTTCGGGAGCTTCGGGTTCACGGGCGGAAACCCTCTGATCCTGGACGAGTACACCTTGAAACGCGTCTCCGAGACCACAGATGCTGAGTACTACCAGGCCGGAAGCGCGGATGAGCTGCTCCAAGTCTTCTCCACGATACCTGTTCAGCTCGCCAAGGAGCAGGTCCGCATGGAGGTGTCGGCTATCCTGACCGCCATAAGCGGCCTTCTCGCGCTCTCCGCCGTTGCCCTTGGCCTCCGCTGGAGCCCGTTGCCCTGAGCCTGCTGTACGTCAGCGGGGCAACGACCATATCCGCATCGCCGCAGACCGATCCCATTTGGGCCAAAGCCCTGGGCTCCTTGGCCTGTCGTTGCGAAACGGGCTGCTGATTCAGGACGCCTTAGCTTCCTGGCCGGGGGGAATATCAGACTCCCGGCGGGGCTTCGCCCCTTCTGCGCTCCCTAGTTAGATCAGGTTGACCAGCTTCGAGCGCAGGGCCGCCCGGATGAGCGAGAGGGCGGCCGCGCTGCTGAGTATGAAAGCGAGGGCCGTCCAGCTCCATCCGTCCGTGACGAGCCCGAGCGCCGTGCCTGCGGCGGGCGGGTGCTCCGTGTTCGTCACCGCCATGAGCAGGATGCCTATTCCGACCGAGAGCGCCGCCATGACGTGGATCAGGACCGGGGCCTGCTCGCCGAATGAGCCCACGGCCGGCACGGCTAAGATTGCCGCGATGATGGACCCCGATATGGCGGAGGCAGCGTGCCCCCCGATTACTCGTTTGGGCGAGGATGCGATGGAGTGGGGGATCACGAAGACGGTGAAGGCTGTAGAAGCCACTGCCACGACTATCGCCGCGCCGAAGACCGTGTTACCGACGATCAGGGCCACGAGCAGCGTGACGGTGGCGAGGGCGGCCTGAAACAGGTAGTTCGGGGCGTGACTTATGAACTTTCTGTCTATGAGCCGCAATCGACCAGCCCTCGGCAGATATGCCGGTCTCAGCTTACCGACAGCGTTCGGGCGCCGATGACGTCCGTACTACCGTTCTCTCTCGGCCAGCTCGACGACTGCCACGTGCTTCAAGTCCTCGTGGATGTACTCCACCTCGACCTGGTCGCCGACGTCGTGAGACCAGAGTTGGAGTAGGAAGTCGGCCATGTCCTTGGTGGGGACGCCGCCTATGCTTGTGATGATGTCCCCGACCCTGATGCCCTGCTCGTAAGCCGGCCCGTTCCGGGACATGGTGGTTACGATGACCCCTTCGGTAACCGGGAGATCGAGCTGGTTGGCGATAGCGATGGTTATGTCCTGACCGGTAAGGCCGATCAGCGGGCGCACCACTCGGCCGCTCTCTATGAGACTCTCGATGTGGCGCGCCGCGGTTGAGGCGCCCAGTGCGAAGCCGACCCCCGTGGCGTCCCTGAGGACGGCTTGGTTGATGCCCACGACGTGGCCGTCCATGTCTACCAGCGGCCCGCCGCTGTTTCCCTGGTTGATGGCGGCGTCGGTCTGTATGAGGTCGTAGTAGGAGCCGCTCTGCGTTCTTATGGTGCGCCCTAGGCCGCTCACGATGCCGAGTGTGACGGTGGGGCCGCCCTTGAGTGCGAGGGCGTTGCCGACGGACAGCACCCAGTCGCCCACCCGCAAGTGATCGGAGCTGGCGAATACGGCTGAGGGGAGCTCGTTCGCGTCTATCTTGAGGATCGCCAAGTCGCTCAGGGCGTCCTGCCCCACCACAGCCGCTTCATAAGTCTCTCCGTTGTCCAGATGCACCTTTATGTCCGTGGCGCCCTCGATGAGGTGGGCGTTCGTCACGACGTAGCCGTCGGGCCGTACGATGAAGCCTGATCCCGCCCCATCGCTGGAGAAGTTGAGGAAGACGCCCTCGGTGAGGGCCTCCACCGTGATAGAGACTACCCACGGGGTGACGGCCTCGGCAACGTCGGCGACCGACGGCATCAGGGCTGCGCTCAGGGAGGTCGAATCGGCTGGCGGCGGCGGGGGCAGAGTTGGCTTCCGCAACTGCTCGACTATGGGCGTGGCGGTCGGCTCGGGAGTAGTCGGCGCCTGGGTGGGCTCCGGGGTCGGCTCGCTCCTCGGCGGCGCGCACCCTACCAGGACGGTTATCAGGGCGATGGCTAATACGGACGCTCGAACAGGCTGCGGAGACATGGGGGGCGCAGCCTTCCGCAGCTTGTCAATATAGGGCAGACGCCACGACGCGGAGCCTAACACGTGAGAACCCCGTGCACAGGTGTTTGAGGTCCCGCGTGGGGCTCTCGGAGGCGTACGAGGCGTAACGCGACGTAATCAGCGCTCCGAGTAGTACGGTGATGGCCGAGAGGTAGACCCAGGCCAGCAAGGCGAGTATGCCCCCGAGGGGGCCGTATACGGTGTTGTGTATGGAGAAGGTCTGCACGTACCAGATGAACCCCGCGGTTACGCCGTGAAAGGTGAGTGAGGTCCCCAGTGCCCCGGGCCACACGTCCCGGACGCGCATTTCCGTATTTGGCAGCAGGCGGTAGAACGCCAGGAAGGTCAGGAAAGCAAGGGCAGGCGGTATGAGCTGCGCCGCCAAGTTCCAGACGAAATTGCTGAAGTCCCCAGCCTCCTCCGGGGCCAGAAAGTCCGTGATTCCCTTTAGTATGCCTATAACGGGGGCGATGAATAGTGCGGCGAGGAGAAGCAGTCCTGCGCCGAGCACCAGCCCGAAGTCCATCAGCCGTTCCTGAAGGAACGGCCTTGGCGCCCTGATCCCCCACGCCTCGTTGATTCCCTTTCTGATCGCGCCGAAGACGGCAGTGGCCGCCACGAGCATGCCGAAGACGGATGCGATGCCGGTGAGAGCCCGGGCGCCCACCACACCCTCTACGGTGTCGCTGACGAATTGGCTGGATACCGGAACGATGTCCGCGATGTCTCTTGCCAACTCCGTCTGGTCCTGCGGCGCCCATGGACTGATGATGTAGCCGAGGACCGATATCGTGGCCAGCATCAGCGGGAACATCGAGAAGAGGGTGTAGAACGAGATTGCGCTGGCTAGATAGAGGCAGTTCCTGTCCAGGAAATCTTTCACCGTGTCGGTGCAGAACAGTATGAACCTGACGAAGGCCAACTTGCGTTGTCAGACCCTTTCTTCCTGTTGGAACTGGCATGATACCGTAGATGCCTACGCCGTTGATGTCAAGCACGAATCGCGTCCAGGCTACTGTTTCAGACTTCGTGAGGTCCTTTTCGACTGGCGCAGCCCCTATAAAGCAGACGTCTTTGATCCCGCCCGCCCCTTGGTAACTGGGGGCACAGCCCCCAGACCTCCTGCCGGAGGGGAGAACCTCTCTGGACTTCCCGTTTAAGGTCTCACAGAGTTTGAACGGTTTCACGTCTAGCGCCTGATTGCAATACGTTCACGGGCCAACGGCGGTTTCCTGACGCGGCTGAGGGCGCCGTCTCAGGCTAACCCGGCGCACGGTTTCGGCTCCACTCAGGGGGGCGAGGGTTCCGGGCCGTGTCCCAAGGCTGTTTGGATCAGCTTTGCCAGCCGCTCGGCAGACCCCTCGCTGAGCTCCACGGATACCCGCGCGCCAGGGCCCCTGTCCGGGTTCACGAAGTCGATGATCAGCGACTCTTCCATCTGCGCATGGTATGGATGGTCGAGTACGACCTGCGCCCTCCGGACCGGGAACCAACCCGCTCGGCCCTTGGCGCTGCCGTCCACCTCGGCGGTATGAACGTGTCCCGCGCACATGTCGCGCTCCTTTCAGAAGCTTGGGCAGCCCGTTGCCTGGTCTATGCCAAGTGCTTCCGGTACCACCTGAACACCCGCTCCCATCCGTCCACCGCCGACTCCTGATCGTAGCTCGGCCGGTAGTCGGCAAAGAAGGCGTGCCCTGCGTTCTCGTAAGTATGAAACTCAAACTGCTTGCCGTGGCGCTCAAGCTCCCGCTCGATCTCCATAGTCTGCTCAGGGGAGGGGCTGGAGTCCAGGGCGCCGAACAGGCCGAGGACGGGGCAGCCTATGCTCTCCGTCATATCGACGGGCGCGACCGGCTGGCGTTCGTTGAGGTCGTCCTGACCGGCCACGATTCTACCGCCGTAGCAGACGACTGCGGCATCCAGGCTCCGGACGTTGCAGGCCGCGAGGTAGGTCTGCCTGCCGCCGGAGCAGAAGCCAATGATTCCAACCTTGCCGTTGTGGTACGGAAGCGACCTGAGAGCGTCTACCGCTCCCTGAACGTCTCCTATGGTACGGTGGTCCGGGTTGCCGCCGGCGGCTCTCACCACAGCCGCGACGTCTTCGGGGTCCCCCGGCCCCTCGCGGTGGTGCAGGTCCGGCGCGATAGCTACGTACCCCTGTGCGGCTATCTTGCGGGCAACCTCCTTGACGTGAGTGACGAGCCCGAACACCTCGTGCAGGACCACCACGCCCGGGAAGGGCCCGGCCCCCAGCGGCCTCGCCGCGTAACCCGCAACTGTGTCGCCGCCGGCGCCTCTGAACGTTACGGTTTCGGCCAGCATTCCCTCGTAGGCAACCATCGCGCCACCTCGGTTGTCAGAGTTTCAAATGGGTCAGGCGACGATTCTAGCATAGTCGCGCCCCCTGGTCTGACGCCGCGCCAGCCGTGTAACTGTTCAGACTTGGTGAGGCCCTTTTCGACTGGCGCAGCCCCGACCCGCCCGCCCCTTGGCAACTGGGGGCACAACCCCCAGACCCCCTGCCAGAGGGGGCACAGTTTCCCAGCCGGAGGTAAGCGGGGGCTATGCTATAATGCCGGGGCTTTCCCGACCTTTCCGCAGGGGTGCCGCCATGCCCATGTTCGAAGACCTCAAGGTTTTCACCGGGAACTCCCACCCAGACCTTGCCAGGGATATTTGCTCGTACCTTGGCTTGAGCCTTGGCGCGTGCGAGGTCTTCAAATTCAGCAATGACGAGAGCTTCGCAAGGATCAGGGAGAACATACGAGAGAAGGACGTGTTCCTGGTCCAGTCGGTGGGGCGCCCCGTGAACGACAGCCTCATGGAGCTTCTCATCATGATCGACGCGGCGCGGAGGGCCTCCGCGGGCCGCATTACGACTGTGATTCCCTATTACCCTTACGGACGGACGGACAAGAAGGACCAGCCCCGCGTTGCCATCACGGCGCGTCTGGTTGCCGACTTCATCTCAGTGGCGGGCGCCGATCGGGTGCTGACGATGAACTTGCACGCCGGCCAGATTCAGGGCTTCTTCAACATTCCGTTGGACGAGCTGACGGCGATACCCTTGCTCGCGCAGCAGTTCAGCCACCTGAAGGATAAGGACCTCGTGGTCGCCGCTACGGACGTGGGCGCGGCCAAGCGGGCCAGGTACATGGCCGACCATCTGGACTCCCCCATAGCGATTATCGACAAGCAGCGCTTGGGGAACGAGGACCGCGTCCGCGCCGCCAACGTGATCGGCGACGTCGAGGGCAAGACGGCGCTCATCGTCGACGACGAGATCAACACGGGCGGGACCGTGGTCGCCGCGGCGCAGGCGCTTGATCAGCACGGCGCCTCAGAAATCTACTGTAGCGCCGTCCATCCCATCCTATCCGACAAGGCGTCGGAGGCCCTCGCCGACAGCAACCTCGTCTCGACGGTGGTTACGGACACCCTGCCCCTGCCGCCGGAGAAGCGGTTCGACGGGCTCAAGGTCGTCTCCGTCGCCGGACTGCTGGGGGAGGCTATTCACCGGATACACAGCGGCCTCTCCGTCGGAGCCATGTTCAACTACTGATAGGGTGCGCCCCGCCGGTCCAAGCTTCTATCTCTAGGCGTCACCGTGCATCGCGCTGCGCAGAGGAGGTAGAGCGGCATGAGGCGGGGTATCAGGTAAGGCCTGACGCTGCCGACGGTATCGACCCGGGGCTGCTTCCCGCTCGCCGCGTCCGTAGGGCGGTTGCGGTCTGCTCGACTACTTGCGGATCCCAGCGGCGCACTTGATCGGTAGCTCCGCTGGTCAAAGGCCCTCTTGAGCCAACACCTCGTGCAGAGCGGCCAGGACCTCGCTGTTCTCTTCCAGGGTGAAGCCGTCCACACGGGGCGTGACCGTGTGGCTCTTGCCGTCTACCGATCCCATCTCGACGCACTTTTCGACGAGCGCGCGCTCCACCTCTACCGACGGCAGCAGATTTCTTCCCCTCAGAAGGGACAGGGCAGCGATCAGCCCATAGCAACCCCAGTTCGAGACGGAGCAGATTATGGGCTTGGTCGAGCTGATGACGCACGGCTTCCCGACCAGCGTGGGGACGCCGGGGGTGTGCTCGGCCAAGTTGCCCATGCCCAGTTCGTTGCCGCCGTCGCCGATGCCGATGGTGTTGGGATGGTTCAAGAAGAGGTGATCTACCCGGGCGGTGTACTTGGTTATGTCCTGGCCGCGCATATTGCGGTAAAGCCCCTCGTCGGTGAGGCCGCACCTCTCGGTGGATATGATCACTGACGGGTGGATCTCCTCGAGAAGACCAAGCGCGTAGCTCCTACTCGCCTCGTCGTCGACGATCGGGAAGTCGACCACCCGCGGCCCGCTTCCCGCAAGCGCTTTCATCAGTTCGGCGGCGTACCTGTCCGTAACGTATGCGACCTCGTATCCAATGGACTCAAGCGCCATTCCCGCAGCTATTGCGCCGGGCGGCCCGTCGGTCTCGTTGGAGCGCGCGGCCAGGATGTAGAACCCCGTGGTGATGATGGCGGTTCCCGGTTCCTCGGATATCCGGCCGGCCGCTTGGCGGCAGAAGTCTGCGGGCAGATGCCCTCGCAGGGCGGAGATTCCCCTCTGGTCTCTGGAGAGAATGATGTCTTCAATCGACATTTTCAGGCAGGTCTCCTCGGTTCTGATTCGCCCCGGATACGGGAGGGGCCATACCGGCAGGCTGCGGAAGACCCCTTCCTTGCCGGGAAGTGGGAGAGATTATATCTGAGGGCCGCCCCTTTCGGGCAGGCTCTCAGGCTCCCGGCAAGGGGCTGCGCCCCTCTGCACTCCTCAATACGTCCGCAGTCGTGCTAGAGTAGGCCGTAATCCTTCATTATCCTGGCGAGCCGCGGCCGCTCCTCGTTCGTGCAGGCGGGCATCGGGTGCGTCACCGCGCTATCGCATATCCCCAGAATGTTGAGGCACATCTTGACCACACCCCACCAAGAGCTGAACCCCTGAAGCTCGCCCAACATGCGGTTGAGCTTGGCCTGTAGCTCGATTGCCTTGTCGCGTTGGCCGGCTACGGTGTGGTCGTAGATGCTCCTGCACAGCGCCGGGCAGAAATTGGCCGCCGACAGAACGCCTCCGGCGGCGCCGGCGTTCAGCGACGCATAGTAGTTCTGCTCCAGACCGGTGAGGACTCTGAAGTCGTCGTTGTCGGTCAGGAACACAACCTCCTGTACGTGAGCGTACTCCTCGGAGTCCTTGATCCCGACGATCTTGGGGTTCTCACTCAAGCTTCTGACCGTTTGGGGCTGGATGTTGGTGTGTATCGGGTTGAGGATGTTGTACATCAGCAGCGGCAGATCGGTTTCGGCGGCGACAGCCGTGTAGAACCGGTGGATCCAATCTTGCTGTAGGCTGAAGAAGAACGGCGGCAGCGACGTGATGAAGTCGGCTCCGGCCTCCTGCGCCGCGTGGGCGTTGGCGACCGTCCGGCGCGTGCTCAGGTCCGTGACGCCGGCGATCACCGGCGCGCGTCCGGCCACCTGGTCCACTACGGTTTCTATCGCGCGCCGCTTTTCGCGATCCGGGAAGCAGAAGAACTCACCTGTCCCGCCCATCACGAAGATGGCGTTCGCCCCCTGGTCGAGCAGGAAGTCCACCAGCCGCCGCATCGCTTGCACGTCCACCGCTTCGTCCTTGGTGATCGGGGTGGCGATTGGCGGCACGATTCCCTTGATTGCGTCCACGCCGAATCTGGTCATGCCTGCTCCTTTCCACTCATATTGCGTCAGCCCGCCGGGCGCGGTCCCTCTTCCCGTTCAGCAGCGTTCCCAGGGGCGTGTACCTGACCATGTACCGATATGTCACCACCCCCAGCGCTCCGGTCACGACGCACGCCGCCAGGAACTTCATCTCCGCGTTCCAGCTTAAGCCCGTCAGGTACTTCAGCCAGCCCCGCCTGTCGAGGTGTGCGAGATAGAAGGTCAGGAGCATCACTACCGGCAGGTGCATGATGTATATCCAGTACGACGAGTCCGCGAGCCAACGAATCCACGCTCGCGGCGCCCGTAGAAGCAACTCGAAGAGCCCGATAAACCCGACGCAGAACAGGACGGCGGACGTTCCGTAGGCGATAACGTGGGCAAGTTGTAGGAGTTCGAGAAGCCCGGCGTCTTCGCCGGGCTTCGACGCCTCGTCCATCGCTCCGAGCAGCACGAGGTGGACGAAGAAGACCACGCCCGCGGCGGTCCACAGGGCGACCATCGTTCCCGTTCCCCTGAGTCTGTCTATGAGCTCCCTCCGAGCGTAGAGCCCGTACCCATAGAAGAAGAACAGCGCGCCGTACAGGACGTCCGGTACGTTCAGAGGCCAGACGGGCTTTGACTCGTTGCCCTCTCGTAGGATGAGCAGCAGCACCGTTCCCAGTGTCAGCAGTATTGGTACGCGAGCGTAGACGGCGTTGCCGAGGTACCTGACGAGGGTAAGCCCGCCTGCTGGCCGAGCTTTCCAGAGCCCTCCCAGCAACTTGAAGGCTACCAGCGCGGCGTACATCAGCAGCAGGTAGTAGAGGAACCACAGATGGGCGACGAGCTCGCCGCTGGAGTCGAGATCCGGGCTATCCTTCAGCAGGTCCCGGAATGTCTCGATAGACATGACGCCGGAGAGTCCGTAGATCCATATGGGCGGGATGATCACGGCCATCACCAGCCCAAACAGCACAAGCGGCAGGGCGATTCTCTTCAACCTGTCCAGAACGAAGGTCGACGTGGAGCGCCGCTCCAGCACCAGGCAGGCGAAGAAGCCCGCCAGCAGGAAGAATATCGGCATCCGCCAAGTATGGATGAAGTCGAACACCAGAAATAGCCAGAGGGACTGGTCGTCGTCCGCCGGCCAATAGGCCTCAACCCCGAGTACGCGCGTGAAGTATGGCAGCGCCGCATGCAGCACGATGCCCAGCAGCATCGCGAATCCTCTGAGCCCGTCGAGCCCGTGGTACCTCTGGGAAGCCGGCGCCTGCGGAGTGCTCACTCGGCGCCAGGCTTCCCGCCCTTGCCTGCTAGGTATTCCCTGATAAACGCCCGGCTCTCTTGGAACTGCTCCAAGTCTTCCTTGTCTACGAAGGGATTGTCGGCCTTTGCCGCGTCCAGAGGGGTGCCGCCCACGGCGTTCTTCGAGTTGACGTCTGCGTCTTTCTCAACGAGGAGCATCACCATGCCCCTCACTCCCCAGAAGGCGGCCCAGTCGAGAGGCGTGCCTTTGAACGTCTCCCGGGCCTTGACGTCGATGTTTGCCCCGTTATCCAGCAGGATGGTTACGATCTCCTCGTTGTTCTTCAGCACCGCGAGATGCAGCGCAGACGCTCCGGCAAAGGGCGCCCCCGGAGGAATGAACGTATTGTCCGGGTCTGTGCCGAATTCCATATGTTCGAGCACCACGTCCGCGTTATCTTGGTTTATAGCGTCCAGTAGAGGCATACCCGGAGGCCTGGGCCCGCAGGCGGATAGCGCAAGCAGAGTTACTAGGACCAGAGCAGCAGCGCCGACCTTAGCCTCTCTCATGCTTGTCCCTCCTCGGTGGTATTTCGGACGGAGGCCGTCTTTGGTGCGGTCTGCTAGACCCTTGCCGCCACTTCCAGATCGGCCTCGCTCCGGTAGGGCAGCGCCGCTTCGGGGAAGAAGGCGCTCAGGGCTTGTTGCGCGATGCCTTGGGCATCCAGTTGCAGCCGGCGCCGTTGATCAGACGCGGCGCCGTGCTCGATGAACGAGTCCGGCATGCCGATGCGGTGGACCGATACGCCCGCTACGCCGGCATCGGCGAGGGCTTCGAGTACGGCGGAGCCGAACCCGCCGGCCAGCACGTTTTCTTCCACTGTCACGATGCGGCGGGAGCTGCGCGCCGCCTCCAGGAGCAGGTCTATGTCCAGGGGCTTCACGAAGACGGAGTTCGCGACGCCGCATGAGATGCCGTAATCGGCGAGTATTTCTGCTGCCTCGACAGCCGCGCTGACCGGCTTGCCCAGAGCAAGGATCACGACGTCCCCGCCCTCTCTGATCACGTAGCCCTTGCCGAGCGGCAGGGCCTTGAGGTTGCTGTCCAGGGGGACTCCGGCGGCGGCTCCCCTCGCGATGCGGATTGCGAAGGGCCCCCGGTGCTTATAGGCGGTGTATACGAGATGCTGGAGCTCGTTCTCATCCATGGGGGCCGCCACGACGGCGTTGGGCAGGCACCGCAGGTATGAGACGTCGAACGCGCCGTGGTGCGTCTTGCCGTCCTCGCCGACGATACCGGCGCGGTCGGCGATCAGCGTCACCGGTAGATTCTGGATGCAGATGTCGTGGACTACTTGATCGAATGCTCGTTGTAGGAACGTGGAGTAGATCGAGACGAAGGGGTTGAGTCCATTCGAGGCCATTCCCGCCGCCATGCTGACGGCGTGTTGCTCCGCGATGCCGACGTCGAAGACCCTGTCGGGGAAATCGCGCCGTACTTCCGCCAGGCCCGTGCCATCGAGCATTGCCGCGCTGATGCCGACCACCGATTCGTCCTCGCGCATGAGGCGCGCGATAGTCTGGGCGAACACCTTCGAGTAGGTGGGGCTTCCCGACGCGCCCCCCAGCGGGGAGCTCGGCTGATGAAACTTGACAGGGTCGTCCTCGGCGGGCTCGTAGCCGTGGCCTTTGTGCGTCACGACGTGGACCAGGGGCACCGGGCCGGTGGACGTTCTGGCTTGCCGGAGGGTCTCTTCGAGCTGCTTGAAGTCGTGGCCGTCCACGGGGCCGAGGTATTGGAATCCCATCTCGGTCCAGAACATCGTGGGCACGATGAAACCCGCAAGCCCTGCTTTGAACCTCTTGACGAGCCGGTACATCAACTCGCCGGAAGGCACCTTCTTCGAAAGGGCCTTCATCCGCTCGGCCATAGCGTTGAACTCAGGGTGGGTGATCAGGCGCTTGCGCCAGTTGGTGAGGAAGCCTATGTTCTCGGAGATGGACATTCCGTTATCGTTGAGGACGACGATGAACCTCTCAGGGTTGAGATGCACGATGTTGTTCAGCGCCTCGAAGCTCGATCCGGAGGTCATCGCGCCGTCGCCGACCACCGCTATGGTCCACGAGTCCATCCGGCGCTTTGCAGCGCCTTCCGCGATGCCGAGAGCGATCGAAAGCCCGGTGCCGGCGTGTCCGGCGCAGAGTGTGTCGTGCGGACTTTCGCGCGGCTCTCCGAACCCGGACAGGCCGCCCTCCAAGCGTATGTTCTGGAACTCGTCGCGCCTCCCCGTCACCAGCTTGTGCGTATAGGTCTGGTTGGTAGTGTCCCAGACGATGTTGTCCGTGGGGCTGTCGAAAATGCGGTGCAGCGCCAACGTGAGCTCGACGACTCCTAGATTCGAGGCCAGATGTCCGCCGCGCTCGGTTATGACGGAGATGATAGTGTCCCGCGCCTCTTGCGCAACCTGGGCCAAGTCATCGTAGGTAAGGGCCCTGAGGTCACTCGGTGCGTCGATCAGCTCCAAGAGACGTTGGGACATGGGGAAAGCTCCTTGTGAAGCATCCGTTTAAGGCCGAGCGCCGCAGCTGAGACGCTGCGGATGATTGTAGGAACGTAGGGCATATATTACAAGCCGTTGCGCTCGTTGCGGCGTGGTTGGCTCCGCCCGAAGGGGTCGCTCACGTCGTACCGATACCGGCGTATTCCCGGCGCCAGCCACCAGATGGTGAGTACTACCGCCACCGATATTGCCCCGCCAAATACCATCGCGGCCCCGGCGCCGATGGCCGCCGACAGGACGCCTACTTCGATCTGGCCCAAGTTGTTCGCCGCCATTGCCGAGAACGAGTGGGCGCTGCTCGCCCTGCCGAGGAGCTTGTCCGGCGTGGTGAGCTGGGCGACGGCCTGCCTCATGGTCTGTCCTATCGAGTCCATCGCCCCCAGAGACGCCACGATCACCAGGCCGAGCACGAAGACCTTATTCAGGCCGAAGGCGAATAGCAGAAAGGCGTATGCGAGGGTGGCCGCCAGCACCAGCATCCCCTTGCGCGCGAACCTGTCAGTGAGAAAGACGACCGAGCTGCCGAGTATGGCGCCGATGGAGTTTGCAGAACCCAACAGGCCTGTCCCGGAAGCTCCCAGCCCGTAGAGATGGTCCGCGAAGACCGGGAATAACATGCGGTAGAAGCTGACGACGGTAACCCCTATGTCGAGAAGGAACAGGCCCGGCAGGAGTTGGTGGCCCATGACGAACCCGTAGCCCTCCTTCAACGCTCTGATCGGGGCCCGCGCCGATCCCCCGTCCGCCTGCCCGGACGCCCGGATCATGCTTGGGGCCACTGCGGCCCCGAGCGCGATAACCGTCGATGCCGCTAACGAGGTTGCGACCCCGAAGGTTTCGAACATCTGCCAGAATATGAACGGCGCCCCCACCGCCGCGATCTGGAACGTGACGTTCTGGGTCGTCACGCCGTTGATCAGGAGGGCCCGGGGAACGACGCGCGGCAGCATCGCCGGCCTAGCCGACCCTCCCAGCAGGCCTGCGATGCTCGAGACCGCCGTGGCTGCGAAGATGTGCCAGGGCGCGAGCCGGTCCAGCATGGCCAGCACCGTGAGCGCCAGCAGGACCGCGAAGGCTACGCCTTGGGTCGCGGTCATCAGCTTCTTGCGGTCGACGCTGTCGGCTAGGGCGCCGCCGTACAGTGCGGCCGGCATCTGTATCAGGTGGACTGCCCCCAGCAACCCTAGCTGCGCCGGCGAGCCGGTCTTCTCGTAGAGCCACTGCCCGCTGATCAACGTGGTCAGCGAGGAACTGACGGCCATTGCCACGCCGCCCGCCAGCAGGATGTTGAAGTCGCCGTATCTGAAGATAGCCCAAGGCTTGTAGCTCGGCCCGGCCTGCTGCGGGGATTGGCTGGCTGGCATCAGCAGGTGTTGGCTATTGGAGAGGGCGAGGCGCTAGTCCTGGGGCGCGGCGAACGTCAGTATCCGCCGGGCGTTGTCGACCATGATGGTTTGGATATGCGAGTCCGTTACCCCCAGGGTCTTCAGGCCTGGTATGAACC
The DNA here is from genome assembly GCA_958296245.1 of uncultured Dehalococcoidia bacterium. GTDB lineage: Bacteria > Chloroflexota > Dehalococcoidia > Lucifugimonadales. The sequence continues at coordinate 1,895,040 of OY282458.1, read as the reverse complement.
GCTCCAGCAGGAAGGAGTATCCCAAGCCGCCGTAGGCCTTCAGGTGCATCTTCCAACATACGTCCTGGGAGATGAGCAGGCGGTTGGCGTAGCCGGCGTCTATTATGCCCGGTATGGCCTGTGCGATCAGGGCGGTGCGGCTTGGGGTTACCACTTCCGGCTCGCGGCCCAGATTGTCGAAGGCGGCGTATACCCCGCGCTCCAGAAGCTCGTACAGCAGGGGCATGTCATTCACCAAGTCGTCGCAGTGCCCCATGATGACGCGCTCCAGATCGACGCCCTCGTCGGCTGCGACGTCCAAGACGCGGTGTTTTTCCTCCCCAACGCCGCCTAGGTGTATGCAGACCGGGGCTCCGGTGAGCCTTGCGGCGCGCGCCGCGGCCCTCATGCTCTTGAGCTCGTTGTCCGTTAGCGGGTTTCCGTTGATGCCCACCTCTCCCACGATGCCTGACCGGATCCCCGACTCGCGCACCCCCACAGTGACGTCGCGCATGATTACGTCCGTGAGCTGCTCCACGGTGCGGGAGTCCATGTCGTCCGGGTGGTACACCCTCTGGTAGTAGGCGGTTCCCATGACGACGTGGACGCCGGTCTGCTTGGAAACACGCCGCAGGGCCTCGGGGTCCCGCTTGATGCCGATGCTCGTCATCTCGACGATGGTGTTGCCGCCGTGCCGCTTGTACTCCGCCACTTCCCGCACGGCCAGGTCTTCGTCGTCGAGGAAGTAGTTGTCCGATATTGGGGCGACGTTGCGGGCCAGGTGCATGTTGCTGAGGTCGAGCTTGGCTTCCCACAGGTGCAATTCCGTGGCCGGGAAGTCGTCATCGGGCGGGTCGGCAACGAGGCGGCCGTCCTCTACGAAGAATCGCCGGTAGGGCAAGTGGGTCTTTCGCAGGTCGATGAATATGTGCTCGTGCGTCAGCGTCACGCCGAGGTCGCCCGGGTCGACAGCCCCCAGGACCGTCATGGCCTTCCCCGCGATGTTTGGCGCGCCCGGACCGGTCATCGTTGTCTCCTCATGCCCATTTTTAGATAGGGGGGCGCCGGTAGCCGGCGCCGTCGACGCCCTCCAGCGCAGCGGCAATCCGAAGCTGGGCGACCTCTTCAAAGTGGCGGCCCACGATCTGGACTGCCAGGGGCAGCCCGTCGCCGCTCACGCCGAAGGGGACGGATAGGGCGGGGGATCCCGTCAGGTCGAAGGGTACGGCTGCCCTGAGCGCGTTCCTGGGAGGCGCCTTAACGCCGTCCACGTCCAACTCCGACGCTCCGCAGGGGTGGGCGGGAACGACGCTCATGGGACAGAGCAGGACGTCGTATTCGGAGAAGTACCTGGCGGCCTCCCGGCGCAGCCGCTCGCACTTCTCGAGCGCGTCGAGGTACTCTTCAGCCGTCGGCTTGGGGCCGGTGAGCCTGGCGCGGAGCGGCGGGGACAGCATCTCGCGGCGGCCTGCGATCATCGGGTCCAGCGCGTGCCTCACCTCTGCGCCGTACAGGGACAGCGATATGTCTTGGCCCTGGAGATCTTCCCACTCCTTCAGGGCGACCTGCTCCACCTCGCAGCCCATCTCCTCCAGGGCGGACGCCGCCCCGGCAACGGCGGCTTGGATCTCCCCTGAGACCGGGGCGAACGGGCCCTCGGCGCACCAGCCGACCTTGAGCCCGCGTATCGGCCCCTCCAGACTGTCGGACGCCGGTACGGGCACGGGCATGGCGTAGGGGTCGAGGCCGTCGGGTCCCGACAGCAGGGACAGCGCAACGGCAACGTCCCGCACCGTGCGCGCCATCGGCCCGACGTGCATGAAGCGCAGCAGGGCGTCGGGCCAGTGCCCCGTCAGCGGCACGCGCCCGTGCGTCGGCTTGAGCCCCACGACGCCGCAGTAGGCGGCCGGCAGCCGGATCGAGCACCCGACGTCACTGCCAATCCCCAGCGGAGACATCCCGGCGGACAGCGCGGCCGCCTCTCCGCCGCTCGATCCCCCCGTCGTCCGCCCGGGCTTCCAGGGGTTCTCCGTGCGCCCGAAGACCGCGTTGTCCGTCTCGAACCAGAACACGAACTCCGGGACGTTGGTATGCCCCAGGAAGATAGCCCCTGCGTCCTTCATGCGGGTCATCACCACCGCGTCATCGTGGGGGACGTGGTTCTCGAAGAACTTGGAGCCTCGGGTGGTGCGCAGGCCGCGAACGTCGACGGAGTCCTTCGCCGTGAACGGGACGCCGTGCAGCGGGCCCCGCAGCTCCCCCCGCATCAGCGAATCCTCCGCCTCGCGGGCGTGGTCCATGGCGGTATCGTCGGGGGTGACTATGGCGTTGAGCTTGGGGTTGACGTTCTCGATGCGGGCGAGGTGCGCTTCCATCACCTCCGTCGGGGAGACGAGCTTGCTGCGAATGCGCTCGGCCAGCTCGGCAGCGGGCGCGAATACTATATCGTCGCTCACGTCGGCGCAGGTCCTGAGTCGCAGTGTACGCGGCTCCCGGTTCGGAATGGCCGTTGCGCCGCGCCGAAGGAAGGCTAGCACCTATGCGTTGACGGGGCAAGCCTCAGCCTGAGCGAGTGCGTCAGGCTCGGCGGGCTAGCACCTATGCGCTGACGGGGCAAGCGTGAGACAGCGTTCAGGTGCCTACACGTGAACGCCTCGCCACTGTCATACCCGCGAGAGCGAGAATCCATCCCCGGCATGATGGAATCAGCCATGCTGAAAATGTTCAGATTTTGTGAGACCGAAGAGGTAAGTCCAGAGAGGTTCTCCCCTCTGGCAAGGGAGTCTGGGGGCTGTGCCCCCAGTTACCAAGGGTCGGGCGGGTGGGGATCAAAGACCTCTGCTTTATCGGGGCTACGCCAGTCGAAAAGACCTCACGAAGTCTGAACAGTTTCGGGCGGCGTTGCGCCTTGATTCCCCCGGTCGTTCCTGAGTACAATTCGCGCGTCCGCCGGTAGGTCTGGACTAAGGAAGGGAGCGAGCTATGAGCACACATGACGTCGAGCTTATGGGGCACCTGATGCGGCGGGCCGGTTTCGGCGCCGACTATGAGGAGCTGGAGGCCCGGGCGGAGAAGGGCTACGAGGCGACGGTTGACGAGCTCATCGCCGCCGACAGCCAGGAGGGCATAGACGACCTGCTCCTGTACCGTTACCACCCGGACCACCAGGGCGGGTTGGGCATGGCGGGCGCTGCCGCGTATTGGCTCTACCGGATGGTCAACACCGGGGGGCCGCTCCACGAGAAGATGTCCCTGTTCTGGCATTCCGTGTTGGCCACGGGTTACCAGAAGGTGACCCAGGGCAAGGGCATGATGAACCAGATAGCCATGTTCCGGCAACACGGTATGGGGAGCTTCCGCGACATGCTCGTCGAGATCTCCAAGGACCCGTGCATGGTCCTGTGGCTGGACAATCACGAGAACCACGCGGGCGCGGTTAACGAGAACTACGGGCGCGAGCTCTTGGAGCTCTTCTCCATGGGCGTCGGCAACTACACCGAGCAGGACGTGAAGGAGTGCGCCCGCGCCTTCACGGGATGGACGGCCGCCAACATCGACTACGTCGCCATGAAGGCGCAGCGCGACTCGTTGTGGCCCTACGGGCGCATGTCCCTCCGCTTCGAGTACCGCGCCGACGACCATGACGCCGGCGAGAAGGAGTTCCTGGGGCACGCCGGCCGTTTCGACGGCCAAGACGTGGTGGACATAATATGCGCCCAGCCGGCTACTGCGCGGTTCATCGCGCGGCACATGTACCACTTCTTCGTCGCCGACGAGCCGCCCGTGCCGCAGTGGGCCCTGCACCCCCCGGCCGATCCGGAGGCCATCGACATCCTGGCGCAGGCATACTTCGAGCACGACTACCGGATCGACGAGATGCTGCGGGTGTTGTTCAAGTCGGAGTTCTTCAGGTCCAGGTCGAGCTGGTTCAAGAAGGTGAAGGGCCCTGCGGAGTTGGTGGCGGGGCTCCTCAAGCTGACGGGGCGGTACCGTCTGCCCGATCCGGGATTGCAGGAAGACGCCAACCTGATGACAGTCATGGGGCAGACCCTCATCAACCCGCCCAGCGTCGAGGGGTGGCATCAGGGGGTCGAGTGGATAGACACCGGCACGGCGGTTGAGAGGATCAACTACGCGGTGCAGCAGCTTTCCGACCCGGCCCGGCCGGGCGTGAAGCGGCTTGTGGATAGCGTGATGCGCGCGTCGGGCAACGGCAACGCGACGGCGGATAGCCTGGTGCAGGCGTGCTTGGACCGGATGGGGGCCATCTCCGTGGATGAGAGCACGCGCGGCGCGCTGTTGGAGTTCGCCGCCGGGCGCGTGGTCGGAGACGGCGGCTGCGGGTCGGCTGAGAACGTCGCCGAGCTGGTCGAGCTGGTGGCATCCACCCCCGACTTCCAGAGGGAGTAGGCATGGATGCGACCGCCGCCGGCCCTCGGGTCGGGTTCCTGCGCTATAGCTACACCTTGGGCGTTGCCGCCATGGAGGGGCGGGGCTTCTACTACCCGGTGGACTTGGACATCGCCCCCAACGGGCGCCTCTACGTGCTCGGACGCTCTCACGAGGGGGATACCCGCGGCGTCCAGGTCTGCATGACGGATCACGACGGCGGCTATCACGGCGTCTTCGGATCTATCGGCGAGGCTGACGGGCAATTCACCTGGGCGTCCGCGATAGTCATCGACGGCGAGGGGTTGGTCTACGTCAGCGACGAGTACCTCAACCGGATCAGCATCTTCGACGAGTCGGGAAGGTTCCTGCGGAAGTGGGGCGTCCCGGGCGCGGGGGAGGGAGAGTTGGACGGGCCGTCGGGCATGGCGCTCGACGCGGACCAGCATCTCTGGGTGGTAGACCACCGGAACGCGCGCCTGCAGCGGTTCACGCGAGGGGGCCATTACCTCTCCGGCTTCGGAGCCGGGGGGGTCGGCGACGGCCAGATGAAGTTGCCGTGGGGCGTCACCGCGTCGCCCGGCGGGGACCTGTACGTTGCCGATTGGGGAAACGACCGCGTCCTGCGCTTCACGCCGGACGGCGAATACGTCCGGTCCTACGGCGGGTCCGGGAGCGAGGACGGGCAGTTGCTCCGCCCCTCCAGCGTCGCCGTCGATGGCGCCGGCTGCGTCTACGTTGCCGATTGGGGCAACAACCGGGTGCAGGTCTTCGACCCGGAAGGGGGGTTCGTCTGCGCCGTGATGGGGGAGGCGACGTTGTCGCCGTGGGCCAGGGACTACCTGAACACCAACGTGGAGGAGAAGGAGGCGAGGGATCGCTCGGACCTGGAGCCAGACGTGCGGTCTCTGGGGGTGGACGCGCGGGAGGAGCCCTACCACGTGGAGAAGAGGTTCTGGGCTCCCGTTTCGGTCAAGCTCGACGGCGGGCGCAGGCTCCTCGTCACGGATCGCAACCGCCACCGCATCCAGGTCTACGAGCTAACGGCGTCGGCTGCGGACGCTTCCGCGGGGTAAGCCTACGCCTAGAGGCCGCTTCCCCGGAGGTACCGCCGGCAGCGTCGGCTTTGGGGCAAATCACGCCGCGCCAAGGGGGTACCCCGCTAGCTGTACTTAGCCTCGAGGTAGGACGCTAGGGCGTCTCTTGGGATGGACTTCTCATTCCGGATCTCCGAGATCCGGGAAGAACTCACTCCGTACTTGGCGGCCAACTCCTTGTTGGTCTCGCCCGCCTTCAGGGCCGCCATGATGGCCCCGTAGTCCTCAGTCTTCAACTTGCCCCGCTTGCCCCGCTTGGCGGGGGCTTCAAAGACCGTCTTGAGGGCGATGAGCACGTCAGCCCTCGAAAACTCACTATCATCAATGAACTTGAGAATCCGCTGGGTGAGGTTGCCGTTAGCCTGTGATGGCGCGGGTCTGGCGAAGTTGGTCGCGGGCGCGTTCGTCGTCGGCTCTCCGCCGCTTTGCGAGCGGCTTTGCACTTCGTTGCTGATGGACCGGACCTCTCCGGCCTGCTGAGGCGCGTTGATCTGGTCGAGGACGGCGGATATCTGGTACAGGTGGTTGGTCGTGTCGTCGGGCTGGAGGTCCCTGGATCCGGGGTGGGAGGCCAGGTTGCGCGCGTCCTTGATGAGCCAGAGGCGGTTGGTAATGGCCCTGTGTTCCGAGAGTTGTCTCTCGAAGGCGTCCCTCCATAGTCCCTGGACGAGGGGCGGGAAGTTGTCGATGTCTATGGACGCCTCGACGTCGCCGCCGTTCGTCCGGAGTCTGGAGGCGAACTGGTCGGCCTGCCGGTCTCGAAGCGCACTGCGAATGAGGTCCTCTACTCTCTGGCCTCGGACCTGCTTGAGACAGCGCACGATGAACGGGCGCATCGCGTCTCTGTAGACGTCTACGGCTCTGCTCAGCGCATCCCTGTTCGGTCGTTGTATGGTGGTCATTCGGGGTCGCCTCCTAAAGCGTCCCGTATGATACTTCAAGGGAATAGCCATTCCAACGCGGTAACTGTTCAGACTTAGTGAGGTTCTTTTCGGCTGGCGTAGCCCGATAAAGCAGACGTCTTTGATCCCCACCCGCCCGCCCATTGGTAACTGGGGGCACAGCCCCCAGACCCCCTGCCCGAAGGGAGAACCACCCGGACCTGCTCCGACCCACGCGATACGAGCCCAGACCCCCTGCCAGAAGGGAGAACCTCTTTGGGCTCCCCCTTCGCGTCTCACAGGGTCTGAACAGTTTCCCAACGCGGTGTCGGGTTTCGTCCGCGTCGGTCCGAGGGGTGGAGTCTGCGGCGGGCTGCTACAGGCCGGCGGCTGCGTTGATAGGCTGTTGGTAGGCGCTGACGCGGTCGCTGCGAACGTCGGAGAAGCCGACCGGCTGCGCGAGGCGGCCGGACTCGAGGATGGCGTAGGAGAGCGCCACGGCGTCCAGCCCCTCTTCTCCCGTCACCTCGGGCCTGCGCCCGCTCAGTATGGCGTCGGCGAAGTCCTGTAGCTCGATGGCGATGAGCTTGCGGTCCGGTTGCTCTAACGCCGCGTCGTACGACGACATCTTGTCCCTGCCGCCGAACATCTTGGAAGTCACCTCGTCGAGCCTGAAGTCGGGCGCCTGCCCGAGCAGGTCTTTCTGGCCGACCGGGGAGCGCCTGCCGGACAGGGTGACGTGGATCGGACGGCCCGTACGGCTGCCCGGAAGCCTCAGGGACCCTTCGCTGCCGTAGATGACGTCCGTATCCGACGGCTCGCCGGGTGCGGCGTCGCTGTACGTGGTCTGGCCGATTGCGCCCGACGTGAACCTCATCAGGGCCAGCGCGGTGTCCTCGGCGGTCGCCTCTATCGCCCCGGCCTCCTCGACCTCCTCCCTGACGCGGTGGTCGTAGAAGCGCTGCATGGGCTGTTCCGCCTTCTGCATCGCGCGTGTCTTCTCCCAGAGGTGAGTTTCCGCGAAGACCCGCTCCACGCCGCCCATGAAGTACAGTGTCAGGTCGGATGCGTGTACGCCGTATTCCAGGACCAGACCGCCCCGGTCCCTCATGTGCCGCCAGGCCACGACCTGCCGGACGCCGCGCCCCCCGTAGGTGGCGGCGCTGAGGGCCAGCCGGGGCTCGCCGACGACCCCGCCGCGCAGCAGCGCCTTGGCGAGGCGGTTCATCGGGTCGCGGCGGTAGTTCTCGGAGACGGACAGGACCCTGCCCGCGGCGCTCGCCGCGTCGATCATCTTGCGGCAGGCTCGGACGGTGAGGCCCATGGGCTTCTCCACGGCGGCGTGGAGGCCCGCGTCGAATGCGTCCAGAGCGAAGGCGTGGTGCATCCGGGTGTCGGTGACGACGTTGACGGCGTCCAAGCCGGGCTCGGCGTCGAGCATGGCTTTGAAGTCGGTATAGACGCGCGGCTTCAGGCCCAGCGCCGCTTCGGCTTCACGGGCCACGTGCTCTGCGGCGGAGCGGTGCAGGTCGCACAGCGCGGCGAGATCGAAGGTGTCGAAGCCGCACCGCCGGAGCTCGGCCAGTCCGTAGACGTGGCGCAAGCCCATGCCGCCGCACCCGGCCTGAGCCAGTTGAAGAAGGGCCATCTACCGCCCCCGGTTCCGAATTGCCGCAGCCGAGCGGGACGCTGCCGTCAGATGCGGTACAGCTCCTCGGCGTTCTTCGAGAAGAGCGAGACTTGCTCGTCCCGGCTGAAGCCTGAGATGATCTCGGTGTAGGCGTCTATCAATTCGTCGTAGGCGCTCCATAGCCAGTCCACCGGCCAGTTGGTGGCGAAGAAGCAGCGGTCGACGCCGAACGTCTCTATGGACGTGATCACGTACCGCCTGATGCTGTCGGCGGTCCAGTCATGGTCGCCCATGCCGAGGCCGGAGATCTTCCAGCGGATGTTGTCGCAGGCGGCGGCCACGGCCACGCCACCCTTCCACTTCTCGAAATACTCGTCGGTGCGCTCTGCGGGGGATCCCGTGTGATCGACGACGATGATGATGTTGGGGAACCTGTCGGCCAGCGCCCGGAGCTTCTCCATGTCCTGCCACCCGGCGGGCATACTGGACACCAGGTTGTACTTCTCCAGGAGGGCGAAGCCCCGGTGGTAGTCCGGCTCTACGAGGTAGTCGCCATAGGAAAAGTCCCGTATGCCGCGCATGTTGGGGTATTCGCAGTGGCGCTCCAAGACCCCCTCGACGCCGGGGTCGCGTAGGTCGGCGTGCGCGACGATGCCGTGGGGAAACCCCGTCCGCTCGGCTGCCTCCTGGAGCCACTCGGTCTCCTTGACCGGGTCCGGGCTGCCGATGGCGGCCTGCACGTGCACAGCCTTAGTGACGTTGGCGTTCCGAGTCTCGGCGGCGTAGTCCTCGGCAACGTAGTTCCTCTCGGCGAGCTTCTGTATCTGCCATCCCAGGGTCGGATGGGGAACGCCGGGCTGCCAGTGGTCGTAGACGAGCTCGGGGTGCTGCATGTCGTAGAAGTGGACGTGAGTATCGACGAAGGCCAGCCTGTTCATAAGCAACCCTCCTGCTTCCGGATCGGCGGCGCTGCCCTACGGTGAGCAGCCGCCGGCCAGGGAGTCCACCTTGATGGGGCGTCCTGAGATCGATGACCGGTAGCCTGCTTCCAGGAACTCCACGACCCGCGCCCCTGCCTCGCCTGGCGCAAGGTTCTCGCCCTCGCCCAAGATCAGGTCCACAAGCCCCCGCGACGGCATGTGCGCCGGGTAGAGCTCGTCCTCGGACAGGTCCGTGAAGCGCTCGGACGTACCGTCGTTGTATTGTGCTTCCAGTCGGCCCCCGGCCAGGTCCTGGCGCACGAAGCCGCCGCTGCCAGCGTACACGAACCCTTGGTCCAGGCGTTGGTTGGGGCGCATGGCGCCGGTCGACGCCATCGCGCCTATCGCTCCGTTGTCCAGCCTATAGCTGAACGAGTCGACCAGATCCACGGCAAGGTCGTAGCTCTGCATGAGGGCGAAGACCTCCACCGCGCGCCGGCCGGTGACCCATAGAGCCATGCCCATTGGGTGCGTTACCTGCAAGTGGCCCTGGCCGCCCCCGGCCCTCTTCGGGTCCGAGTAGCTGTCCGGCTCTGGGCCGGTCACCGGGAACCCGAAGGCCTCGGCGTAGTCTTGGGGTCTGCCGCGGAGGTAGGACTCGACCCATGAGGTGTATATGCCGGAGACCAGCTGAAGTTCGCCGATCTTGCCCGACCGGACGATCTCACGGGCCGCCTGCGCGTGCCGGGTGAACTGGTACGTGTAGCCGACCATGAGGTGCAGGCCGTTGCTCTTGGCCCGCTCAACCAGATCCCAGGCGTCGGCTGCGGTGAGTGTCATCGGCTTCTCGACGAGCACGTGGACGCCGGCGTCCAGCGCGTCGCGGGCAATCTGGTAGTGGTAGGCGTGCTGGACGGCTATGACGACGCCGTCTACCCCTGCCGCCAGCAGGTCGCGATGGTCGTCGTAGGTGTTCTGTAAGTCGTAGTAGTCGGCGGCGGCCCTGGCCTTCTCGGGTTTGACGTCGGCGACGCCCGCTAGGTCCGCCTTCTCGTAGGTCTTCAGGCTGGGGATGTGGAACTGCGTGGCCCACCATCCCGCGCCTATCACGCCTATTCTCGCTTTAGTCATGGCCCTCGCCCCGCGCTACCGGGATGGGATGGAGCCAACGGTGGGACTCGAACCCACGGCCTGCGGTTTACGAAACCGCTGCTCTACCACTGAGCTACGTTGGCTTATGAGTCCGCCGCAGGGGACTACCCTCAGGCCGCGCCCCAGAGCTTCTCCGAGCCCTGCAAGGCGTCTCCGGTAGAAGGCTCTTTGTGGGCAGCCTCCAAGGAGCTCTGCGCCGTACGGCTGTGGCCCTGAGCGTCCATGCAGCTATCTTACCATGTCGGATGGGCAGCGGCTCCAGGTAGACCCTTGGGACGGAGTCTGGTACGTCTTTGATTCCCAACCCGCCCGCCCCTGGTCAAAATCGGGGGCACAGCGACCCCTGCCGGAGGGGAGGACAGCAACCCCTCGCACAGCTCATCTAGGTATGGCCGGTTGCGACCGGTCAGACTGTGGTATCGTGGCAGGGCGAGTTCGACGGCTCAATAGACGGAGGAGGGTATGCAGGACTACGAGGCGTTGGACATCTCGCGTTGGTGCAACGCGGGAGTCGGTGCGCTGCATGGGGAGTCGCCGGAGGTAGGGCAACAGAGCCTTCTCGGTCTGCCGTTCTTGGTCGGGCAGGACGGGGGCAAGCCGGGCGACAACTGCTTCATCGATCTGAAGGGCGGGGACGCGCCCGTCACGGTGGCGGTCGGCCGGCCCGCGCTGCGCGTCGTCTTTGCGCACCGGCTGTTGGAGTCCGAGCTTGCCGAGGGCGGGCCGTTGGGGGTGGACGTTGCCGAGTACGTCTTCCACCTCGCGGACGGCGGCGTGGAGCGCGCGGCGATCCGGGAGCGTTTCGAGATCGCCGGCCTGCCGGGCCGCGGCGGGCTCGGCGGCAGAGGGGGGATGCCGTTTCTGGCCGTGTCAGAACGGGGCGCGGAGCCGATGCCGCGCACGGCTGGGCGATGGGACGCGATGGGACGCAGGCAGTTCGAGGCGGAACAGGGGGGCGCCCCGCGCTATTACCTATGGGCATGGGAGAACCCACGCCCCGAGCAGGGGATCGACGCTGTAGAGATCGTCCCAGGGGGGCCTCGCTTCCTGGTCGCGGGTATCACCCTGGGCGGCGTGGACGAGCGCCCGCTGGTCAGGACCGGCCGCCGGCCGGTGAGGGTGACCCTCAAGGATGCTGAGCGGGCTGACCGTCCCTTCGACCTGGACGTCGAGGTGGACAGGGGCGAGAACACCTATGCCTTCACCCTGCCTCGGGAGTCGAGCGAGCAGTTCGTCGGCGACTCGTTCAAGGGCTGGGGGCAGGCGCCCAACCGGACGTCCAGCCCGGCTTACGTCGAGGTCTCCGCCATCCCCTCGGCCACCGTCACGGTGAAGCAGTCCGGCGAGGAGGTCGGCAGCGCCCGCTGGGGCGACGTCCAGAGCGCCGGCGCGGTCGAGACCGAGCACGTGCGCTTCGAGCTGACCGACCCCGGCAGGAACTGGGTGCGCGTTACCGTCATAGACGACGACACCGGCGCGCCCGTGCCGTGCCGCGTACACTTCCGCTCGCCCGACGGCGTGCCGTATCAACCTCACGGCCACCACGGCCACGTCCACTCCGACCTTGGCACGTGGTACACCGACGTCGGCGGCGACCTGAGGCTGGGCCAGGCCACCTACGCCTACGTCGACGGCGCCTGCGAAGGGTGGCTGCCGAGGGGTGAGGTCATCGTGGACGCCGCCCGCGGCTTCGAGTACGAGCCCCTGCGGGCCAGGGTGCAGATCGAGCCCGGCCAGCAGGAGTTGACGCTCAGGCTCAAACGCTGGACGAACATGAACGCCCGCCGCTGGTTCAGCGGCGATTCCCACGTCCATTGGCTCTCGACCCAGGGCTCCCACACAGAGGCCCGCGCCGAGGACCTCAACGTCGTCAACCTGCTTCAATCACAATGGGGCAACCACTTCACCAACACCGAGGACTTCACCGGGGAGCCCAGCGTCTCCAAGGACGGCCAGACCATCGTCTACGTGGGGCAGGAGAACAGGCAGCACCTGATGGGTCACATCCTGCTCTGGGGCCTCAAGAAGCCGGTGATGCCCTGGTGCTCCGACGGTTTGGGGGAGGCCGAGGTCGGCGGCACCTTGGAGGCTACCCTCAGCGACTGGGCCGACATGACGCACGAACAGGGAGGGACCGCCATAGCCGCCCACTATGGAGGCCTTACGGGGGAGGCCGTGGCGCTGATAGCGACGGGCCGCGTCAGGGGCGTGGAGATGATCAGCCATAGCACGACCAACCACAGGGACTACTACCAGGCCCTCAATTGCGGCTACAGGCTTCCTCTGGTGGGGGGCACCGACAAGATGTCCAGCGACGTGGCCCTCGGCAGCTACCGCACCTACGCATACATCCCCCCGGACCAGGAGTTCAGCTACGACAACTGGCGCGCCGCCGTGTCGGCTGGGCGCACCTTCCTCAGCGGCGGCCCCATCCTGGAGCTCACCGTTGACGGCCAGCCCATCGGCAGCACCGTCAGCATGTCGGGCCCGGGCGCGGTCGAGGTCCACGCAAGCGCGGAGAGCCTCTTCCCGCTGCACCGTCTTGAGGTCGTGCAGTCCGGCAGGGTCGTTGCGTCGGCGCAGTCGGAGAAGGGCAAGCGCCGGCTGGAGTTGCGCGAGCGGCTCAGGGTCGACGGCCATACCTGGATAGCCGCCCGGTGCGGCGGCCCCGGCTATCTTGCGCCGGAGGCCTTCCCGGGATGGGGCGCCGACCCCGGGGGCCTCCAGATAGGCGACTACTTCTACAACAACTGGAGGCGCGGTACCTTCGCGCATACGTCGCCCATCTACGTTGCGTGCGGCGGCGACTGGCGGATGTTCGATCCGGGCACGGCGCGGCTGATGCTGAAGCTGATTGAGGGCGGCATGGCCTATATGGAGCATACCTCTGTCCAGCATCTGCCCGGCACGACTACCCATCCACACGGCGAGCCGGACCACGTGGCCCATCTCCAGCGTCCGTTCGTGGAGGCGCGCCAAGCCATCGAGCAGCGTATGCGGGCCTTTGGCGTGTCGCCGTAGGCGGGTCCATGAAGACGAAGCTGCGAGCGGGCATTATAGGCAGGACGGGCGGGGGAGACTACGGCCACCATCTGGACACTGCTTACCAGTGGGTGCCCGGCGTAGAGGTGGTGGCCGTAGCGGACGGCGACGCTGACGGCCTCGTCTCGGCAGGTAGGCGGACCGGGGCGCGGCGTCTATACCCCGACTATCGCGAGATGCTGGAAGCGGAGGACCTCGATCTGGTGAACGTCTGCCCCCGTTGGGTGGACTGCCATAGGGACATGGTCGTCGCCTCAGCGGAGTCGGGCGCCAGGGGCATTCTGTGCGAGAAGCCCATGGCGCCAACCCTGATCGACGCCGACGCGATGGTCGAGGCGTGCCGCGCCAACGGCGTCAGGATGGTCGTCGCCCACCGGCGCGCCAACGCCTACGAGATGCACGCGAAGAAGCTGGTAGACACAGGGGAGATCGGAGACGTACAGGTGATCCGGACGCACGGCAAGGCGGACCACCGGTCGGGCGCGGAGGACCTCATGGTGCTCGGCACTCACATGATGGACAGTATGCGGTACTTCGCGGGGGCCGACCCGGTCTGGGCCCACGGGCACGTGACCCAGGACGGGCGCGAGGTGGAGGCCGGCGACGTCCGCGACGGCGACGAGGGGATCGGGCTGATCGCCGGTAACGGCGTGGCTGCCTATTTCGCGTTCGACAACGGAATCACGGGCCACTTCGAGTCCCACCCCACTGACACGTCGGCAAACCGCACCCGTCGGTGGTTCGGATTTGAAATATACGGCACGGGCGGGATCATCTCGCTGCGGAACTCTCCCAGGGGCGAGATGTACCGCTACCCGTACGGCCAGTGGATACCCGACGAGAGGGCCGGGAAGTGGGAGCGCGTGCTGCTGGACGACTGGGAGAAGCATCCCGACGGGAGGATCAGGACCTACGACGAGGCGATGCTCCTCAGTAACCACTTGATCGCGGATGAGCTTGCCCGGGCCGTCATAGAGGACCGCGGCGTCGAATCGTTCTCCAGCGATGAGGATGGCCGCGCCGCTCTGGAGATGATCATGGCGGTGCATGAATCCCAAAGGATTGGCGCCAGGGTTGCGTTCCCGCTGGAGAACCGAGGAAATCCCTACGGCGCCCGATTGGCAAGGTAGAGTGGGCTGCTATCATGGCGACAGCGATGGGATACTGTTCGGGCGGTCCTTCGGGGTTCCGGCGGCCGCCGGAGAGGTACGAGGGATGCAGGTCGCTATAGGCGCTGATCACAATGGGCTCGAGCTCAAGTCGGTGCTGACGGCCCTGCTCCGGGAGCTCGGCCACCGCGTGGACGACGTGGGAGCCCGCACCTACGACGCACACGACGATTACCCGGACTACGCCGGCGCGGTGGCGCAGCGGGTCGCCGCCGCTGCCGAGCGCGGCGTCATCGTCTGCGGCAGCGGCGTGGGGGCGTGCGTGACCGCCAACAAGATCAAAGGCGTCCGCGCCAGCGTCTGCCACGACACCTACTCGGCGCGCCAGGGCGTGGAGCACGACGATATGAACGTGCTGTGTCTCGGCTCCCGCATCGTCGGCGAAGAGCTCGCCAAGGAGGTCGTCGCCGCCTTCATGGAGGCCAAGTTCACCGACGAGCCCCGCCATAGGCGTAGACTGAACAAGGTGCTGGCGCTCGAGGCCGGCTGGGAAAACGGGGGTCTTCGGGGCGGAGCCCCCTTACGAGAGTCTGAGAGCCTGCCCTGAGCCTGTCGAAGGGGTGTCCCTCAGATATGAAATACGCCTCTTTTCCGACCGGGAAGAGGCTCAGAAGGAGAGGAAGCGATGATCACCGGAATCAACCACGCGGGCCTTATAGTCCAAGACTTGGAGAAGGCGATTGCGTTCTATCAAGACGTCATCAGCTTGGAGGTCAAGACCACGATGGAGAGGACGGGGGAGGCGCCGTCCAAGCTGCTCGGGTACGATGACATACACTTCAAGGGCGCTCACATGACCCCGGGAGACGGCCCTACGCTGGAGCTGATCCAGTACATCAACCCCGCGCCCTCCGAGCGCCCGACGGAGGAGCGCAACGTCCTCGGGGCCAGCCACGTGGCCTTCACGTGCGAGGACATACGGGGTACGTTCGACCTCCTCATCTCGCGCGGCGCAAAGGAGCTGAACCCTCCGCAGGAGGTCGCCCCGGGCCAGTGGCGGTGCTACCTACAAGACCCCGAGGGCAACTGGGTAGAGCTTGTGGAGAATCTATAGCGTCCTTTAAGAACGATGTGCGGGGGCAGGGGCGTCGGCTTGCTGCCGGTTGTCGTGGCGATGCCGCTTTGCCTTTGGCTCGCTTACAACGTCGTCATGAACGCTCAAGGTGTCTGCCCCCGTACCTGAGCATGGGCTCAGCCTTGGGCTGCCGGGCTCTCCTTGAGGCCGAAGCCGGTTACCGGCGCGAGCACCGCGTCGCCGGGGCTTATAATTCCCCTCGTCGCGAGTGCTTCCAGGCCCGCGAAGGCGGCTGCTGCTGAGGACTCCGCGAAGATGCCCTCTCTTTCAGCGAGGAGCCTCTGCCACCTCAGAATGTCATCGTCACCGACAGTGGCGGCGCTGCCGCCGGTTGCGCGGAGCGCCTGCACCATCCGGTGCAGCTGCGGCGGCTCTGCGACCGAGATGCCCCCGGCGACGGTCCGGGCGCCCTCGGCCTTGATCCACGGCTGATCGTAGAAGGCCGCCGCCACGGGCGCCGCGGCCTCGGCCTGGACCGCATGGAGCGCCGGCGTCCGGGACAGTCTGCCCCGCTCGGCCAACGCCTCGAATCCCATGTAGGCCCCGATGAGCAGCGACCCGTTGCCGACGGGGAATACCACGTGGTCGGGCATTCGGCCCGGGAACTGCTCGGATACCTCGTAGGCAAAGCTCTTCATGCCCTCTAAGAAGAAAGGGCTCAGCGCGTGCGAGGCGTAGACGACGTTGCGGCTCTCGGCGAAGCGAATGGCAGCGGCGGCCGCCTCCTCACGCGGGCCTTCGATCGTGTGGAGCGTTGCGCCGTAAACCGAGATCTGGCGCAGCTTGGCCTTGGGCGTGGAGTCCGGCGCGAAGACGTGGGCCGAGATGCCGGCGCGGGCGGCGTACGCCGACACGGAGGCGCCCGCGTTGCCCGATGAGTCCTCGACCACCTCCCCGACGCCGTGCTCGACCAAGGCAGACATCATCATTGCGGAGCCGCGGTCCTTGAACGACCCGGTGGGGTTGGAGAATTCCAGCTTGCCGTAAAGCTGCTCCACCCCGGCAGCAATGCCGGCCGCCGGCATTGCGATGCTGGGGGTATTCCCTTCACCCAGGGTCAGGGCCGCCGCCGGCCTGCGCAGAGGAACTTGCATGGGCGCGCCTGCGGGTCCCGCGCCTCGGTAGTCGATCCGCAAAGGGCATCCGCACGCCGAGCACTCCAGGACGCGCATAGTAACCGTGTGCTCGGCGTCGCAGCCGGTGCAGGTCAGGACGAAGTGGGACAAAGCTTCCCTCAGTTTGCTCTACGCCCGACGGTGTACGGTGTCGACGCCCAGCGGATTATAACACCCTGAGCGCGTGTCCTCGGATGCTTGCGGGGTGGGCCGCTGTGGTAGCATGGGCCGGGCACGTAGCAGCCTTGGAGGGTAGATGTCCGGGCTGAGTGAGTTGGACGGCGGGTACGACGTCCTTGTGGTTGGGGGCGGCGGCGCGGGGTTGATGGCCGCCGTGGAGGCGGCTGAAAGGGGCGCGAGCGTCTTGCTAGTGGAGGGCCGGCCGGAAATCGGCGGCTCCACGGCGATGGCGGTCGGCGCCCTGACGGCGGCGGGCACGGCCTTGCAAGAGGCGGCCGGCATCGAGGACTCCGCCGAAGCCCACTTCAGGGACTACCTCGGGTTCGTCGAGCCGGGCCGCAGCGTCGAAGAGTATGACCTCGAGCTGACCCGTATGCTGGTGGATCTCGCTCCGTCGGTCGTGGAGCGGATGATCGAGCTTGGAGTAGAGTTCACGGGGCCGCAGCCCGAACCGCCTCACACCGTCTACCGCATGCACAACGCGGTCCCGGACGCCACGGCGTACACGCGCGCTCTGCAGAGGGCCGCCGCAGCGGCAGGGGTCTCGACGCGGACCGGGGTTGCGGCGGCGAGTCTTGCGGCGGATGCCGATGGCGCGGTGTCCGGGGCTGCGCTTGCGGACGTGACCGGCGCAGGCCGCCGGGACGTCGAGGTCGGCGGGGGCGTGGTGCTGGCCACAGGCTACTTCAGCGCGAATGGGCAGATGTCGCGGGCCCACGGCAGGCCCTTGGAGTACGACGACGTAGAGCCGCTGTTCGACGGCGCAACGGGCGATGGCGTGACCCTGGCCTCCGCCTTGGGCGCAGCGACAGCCGGAATGCACGCCGGCGCGCCTCCGCACTTCAGAACAGTCGCCAAGCCGTATATACACCCTCCCGCGGGGATATTCGCAGCGGGCGCCATACTGATCAACCGCGATGGACACCGGTACGTGAACGAATTGGAGGGCGCCGAATTGGCCACCAGTCGGCAACCGGGCAGGGTGGGCTTCGTGGTGTTCGACTCGCACTTGGCCGCCCGCGTCGCGACAGCGGACTCGGACGTCCCGCCGCCGCGCGACGGTTGGTATCGCCAAGGCAAGATGTTCCTCTCCACGTTCCCGGAGATCGGCTACGCTTACTTGGAGGATTACCGCCAGCGCACCGGGTATTTCGTCGAGGCGGCTAACGCCGCGCAGTTGGCGGAGTTCATCCGGGCCCCTGCGTCGGCGGTACGGCGCACGCTTGACCGCCTGAACGAGGCGGCGGCCGGGCGCGCTCCTGACCCCTTCGGACGCGACCTTGACGGCATTGGCCCCTTTGCGCCGCCTTTCCATGCCCTGGGGCCTATCAAGGCGGTGCTGGGCTCCAGCGGGGGCCTCAGGGTCGATAGGGAGATGCGTGTCTTGAACGGGGAAGGGCGCCCAATCCCGTGCCTGTACGCGGCCGGGATGACCGGATCTTCGAACGTCTTGATCGCAGGTCACGGCCACGCGCTGGCGTGGACCTTTGCTACGGGGCGCATCGCGGGCGCAAACGCTGCGGCGGGCGGCGTAGCGCAGTAGTCCGGCCTGCCCACGCGGGGCGGAACTCATATACAATGCCCGCCATCTGAACCAGCGGGTTGCGGGAATACGGGCGGTGCAGAGGGGGCAGACCCCTTTCGCCGAGAGTCTGGGGGGCGTCCCTCAGATATAATCATTCCCCTTCCTGGCCCAGGAAGGGGGGCTGCAAGGAAGCCGGAAGCGTTTCCGCAGCCCGGTAGGGCAACTGATCCGCGAAGGAGGAGAAGTCATGCACCTCGTACTAATCGGCTGTGAGTATTCGGGAACCAGCACTTTGGCTTGGGCCATCACTAAGTGGACCAAGGAAGCCTTCGGGGGCGACGGGTTTGGATTCCATGACCACTGGAAGATCCCGCACGTGAGCCATCCGCCCGCCGAAACGCAGGAGGAGAGCAACGCGGCCTTCGTGGCATGGTCGGAGGGTAGGGGAGAAGACCCGACCATGGTGGGGTTCACCGAGGAGGAGCAGAGCCTGTTCTTGGCGCTCACCCCCAAGCAGAAGGAGGCTTTCCAGCGCTATCACATGGAGTATCACGTGTCGACGAGCTTCTACTCCTATGACCACCACAACGTGGTGGGGATGCACATCGACGAAGCGGTCTACGCAGGGATCTACTACGGCTATGGCGGGGACGGAGAGTACGCCGACAGGAAGCAGTTCGCCCGGCACGTCGAGGAGACCATGGTCGAGCGCGCCCCGGACACGGTCCTCGTATTGTGTCAGGCGTCCCCCGACGTGATACGGCGTCGGATGCGAGAGAACCCGCACCCGAACGCCGTAGTGCAGGACAAGGACGTCGAGATGGTCGTGAAGCGGTTCGAGGAGGAGTACGAGTTGTCGCGGTTCCAGAACAAGATTACCGTGGACACCGGGACGAAGGACGTCGAGGAGTCGTTGCGTGAGTTCGTCGTGAAGTACGAGCCGTACATCAGCGAGGCGGACCGCGTTAGAATGCTGGTACACGGCGCGAAGCGGCGCGGGCAGTGGGTGGTATAAGAGCGAGAAGCTGCGCTCCCAGAAGGCTGATGATCTTGGGGTGCGCGGCGAGGTTGCGCGCGCTCCGGCAACAGGTCTGAGGGACGTCGGGGCGTAATCATCCCCCGGAAAGAAATGGCTGGGGAAACCGGGGAGCGCTTCCGCAGCCGTCAGAATGTCTGATGGAGGTCGATGATGGATCGTGAAGAGAATAGAGGGCTACTCGTCGGGCCGATCGCCACGGTGCCGACGCCGTTCGACGACGACTTCGAGGTGGACTACGGGCTGATGGCCGAGCTGACCGAGTGGTGGGTCGAGAGCGGGTTGGTCAAGGGCAGGTCGGTCATCAAAGTCGCCGCCGCAATGGGCGAAGGGCCGATGCTGAAGGACGACGAGTGGCCCATGCTGCTCCGCACCGTGGTCCAGGCGGCCCACGGCAAGGCGGCCATCGTGTGCGGGCTGCACTACAAGGACACCAAGCGCACTATCGAGGACGCCAAGCGGGCCCAGGACCTCGGGGCGCATGGGCTCCAGGTAAGCCCGCCGATCTTCAACCTTCCCACGCAGGACGACATCCTCGCCTACTACGGCGACCTTTCGGACGCCATAGACATCGGGATTCTCGTTTACGTCACCCGTGGGATGAACTGCCCCATCTACATGGAGACCTACCGCCGCATGACCGACTTCGAGCGCGTGGTCGGAGTCAAGTGGAATCCTGTCGTAGGAGACTACGAGGACATCTTCGAGTTAAAGGACAGGTTCAACATCATCGACAATGGAGGCAACGCGGTAAGGTGCTACAAGCTCGGCGGCCACGGTTATATCAACCACACCGTGGACATTCACCCTCCGCACGACCTCAAGGTGCTGGACCTGCTGGAGGCCGAACGGTGGGAGGAGGCGCAAGAGCTGCTGGACTCGGCGAATGGTCCACTGGACGAGATATTCCGGAAGGTCGGCGAGCGGACAGGCGGGCAGGGTGTGGTGAAGAAGGGGATGATGGCCGCGATGGGCCGGCCGTGCGGGGCGTCCAGGCCGCCGTCCGGGGCTATGAACAGTGATGAGATGGCGGAGCTCAAGGCGGCGCTGCGCAGCGCCGGGTGGCCCGTGCCGTAAGGGGTGCGGGGAGCCGTAGAGCGCTTTCCGTAGCTAGGAGGGGATCGAATGGCGATGACGCGGAGGAGACCGACCCTGACCCCGGACGAGGCCCGCCGCCTCCACGAAGAGGCGTTGGTGGTCGATAGCCAGCAGCCCGGCGCCACCAGCGGGATGCTGTTCAACGACAACATGAAGGCTGCCCTGGACGAGTACGCGAGAGAGGGCAAGCTGTCCAGGGGTGAGATCGCGCAGCGTCTCAGGGACATGGCCGTCGAGGAGGTCCAGGCGTCCGCCGACGCCCGGCGCGAGTACATGGCAGTCTGGGAGAGTTCGGGAGTGGACGTCGCCAGCGCCACCTATGCCGGGCCGATCCCCCCCAACATTGCGTTCGAGACCTCCCTCAAGATGATGACCCAGGCTCGCGCCATGATCGACGCTCTCCAAGACGAGGTGCGCCTGGTCCTCACGGCTGACGACGTCGAGCGCGTCCATGAGGACGGCAAGCGAGGCGTCATATTCGATTTCCAGGACACGACACCGTTCGGCAGCGACTTGGACAGGATAGAGCTGTTCAGGAACCTGGGACTCCGCGTCGTACAGCTCACCTACAACCTGCGGAACCTGGTGGGGGACGGCTGCACCGAGCGCTATAAGACGGGACTGACCTATTTCGGCCTGGAGGTCGTCGAACGGCTCAACGAGTTGGGGATGGCGGTGGACGTGAGCCACTGCAGCGAGCAGGTGGGTTGGGATGCCATCGAGGCGTCGTCGTCGCCGGTCATCGTCACACACTCGGCCAGCAACGCCGTCTGCTACCACGACCGCGGCAAGGGG
The DNA here is from genome assembly GCA_958296245.1 of uncultured Dehalococcoidia bacterium. Classification (GTDB taxonomy): domain Bacteria; phylum Chloroflexota; class Dehalococcoidia; order Lucifugimonadales. The sequence goes on along the minus strand of OY282458.1, from coordinate 1,873,957 downwards.
GACGAGCTGGCTAGGGCCATCGCCGACCAGGGCGGATATTTCGGCGTCGCAGCGATCGGGGGGTTCCTCTCGGAGACCACAGAGGTGACGCTGGACCACTTTGCCGACCACGTGGACCACCTCGTCGACGTGATGGGCATCGACCACGTGGGGATAGGCTGCGACAAGTGCGGCCCGGGGCCGGGCACAGAGTCCAACGTCCTATTCCCCGCCGAGTTGGGTCCATTCGAACAATCCCACCTCTACAATGACGCCCCGGATCCTAGGAGCGTGCCCCAGGGGTTCAACTGGTCGGGCTTCCGGCCCGAACACAGGCTGAGCCAGGACCACAGGATCGACGGATTCGATCAGTTTACCGACTGGCCCAACATTACCCTGAAGCTGGCCGAACGAGGTTACAGCGAACAGGAGCTGCGGAAGCTCTTGGGGTTGAACTACCTGCGGGTTTTCAGAGACATCGTAGGGTAGCTTTCCGCAGGTTATCCGAGAAGCGGACGACTGGGCGGTGGGCAAGCTGCCCAGTCCCTCAAGAGTAACTGTTCAGGCTTTGTTGAGGTCCTTTTCGACTGGCGCAGCCCCGATAAAGCAGGCGTCTTCAGATCCCCACCCGCCCCTTGGTAACTGGGGGCACAGCCCTCAGACCCCCTGCCGGAGGGGAGAACCTCTCTGGATTTCCCTCTTCGGGTCTCACAGAGTCTGAACAGTTTCCCTCAAGAGGCGTCAGACGCGCTTGTGGCCAGCAGATGGCCCACGTGGTGGCCTTCTGGGCAGCCGCTCGCCGACTGCTCCAACTGTATGGTGGCGTGGCCGATTCCGAAGTCTCGGTGGACGATATCCTGCACCCGGTTGAGCAGCAGGCCGATGTCTCCCTTGTGGCGTGGGTCCACCAGTACGTGCGCGGTGAAGGCCTCCTTCCCGGAGGTTATGGTCCAGATGTGGACGTCGTGTATCAGGGTCACCCCCTCCAGGTCCTCGATGTTACTGCACAGCTTGTATACGTCGATATGCTTTGGGGTTCCCTCCAACAGCACGTGGAACACCCTGGTCATCAGACGGAAGGAGCTGACCAGGATGAGCAACCCGATGAAGACGCTCACGACGATGTCGGCGATCATCCATCCGAACGCTATGATGAGGATGGAAGAGACGACCACGCCGACGGACCCCAGCAGGTCGGCCATCACGTGCTGGAAGGCGCCCTCCACGTTCAGGCTGTGCTGCGCCGATCTGTGGAGTATCCAGGCGCTGACCATGTTCACGACCAATCCGCCGGCGCCGATGACCAGCGCCCCCACCCCGTTTACTTCCGCTCCGTCCGTGAATCGATGGTAGGCCTCAAAGGATATCCAGCCCACGATCAGCCATAGTGAGAGGGCGTTGACCAAGGCCGCGAGCACCTCGGTGCGATAAAATCCGAACGTGCGCTCCGCGGACGCTTCCCGTTCCGCGATCCACATGGAGAAGAGAGCCAAGACTATCGCGCCGGCGTCGGTGAACATGTGCGCCGAGTCGGACACGAGGGCGAGGCTGCCCGAGGCCAACCCGCCTATCAGCTCGACCAACGTGTACCCCGCAACCAGGGTCAGGACGATTATCAGATTGCGCCGGCTGACGCCCCGCAGGTCGTGCGCGTGGTCATGGCCGCCGTGGTCGTGTTCGTCGTGGTCATGGCCGCCGTGGTCGTGTTCGTCGTGGTCATGGCCGCCGTGGTCGTGTTCGCCGTGGTCATGGCCGCTGTGGTCATGTTCGTCGTGGCCGTGGCCGCCGTGGTCGTGTTCGCCGTGGTCATGGCCGCTGTGGTCGTGTTCGTCGTGGTCGTGTTCGTCCGCGTGACCTTGGGGCGGACTTGGGCGTTTGGGCTCAGGCCGTTCGTCTGACGAGCTCATGATCGTAAAAGCAGACCTGACGCGGCTGCTTGGCGTACGGGGCGTGCCTGTCTCGACGAGAGAGCCGGTAACATGGCGCTGACAGGCGCTTGGAGATGACGCATATTCCTAGCTGCTCCCGGCAGCCGGCCCGCGCATCGTTCTAACGCAGGCCGCCGCCGGCGAGTCCGTTTGCCATCAGTGGCCGTGGTGCTCGTGGTCGTCGCACTCGTGCCTGTCATGCACGTGTCCCCCCGGCTCGCCGTGGTGTTCGTGGTCGTCGCACTCGTGCCTGTCGTGCGCGTGTCCCGGCTCGCCGTGGTGCTCGTGGTCGTCGCATTCGTGCTTGTCATGCTCGTGGGCATGGTGTTCGTGGTCGTCGCATTCGTGCTTGTCGTGTGTCATCCCGAACCTCCGTACAAGTTTACAATGCGCCAATCGATAACACGATGATAATCATAATAACACTAGGGGAGGGGATAAGGGCAACCTTGTTCGGAATGACAATTCCCTGCGTTTCTCACTAAGTCGGAACGGTTACCCGTCGGCGGTCTATGATTCCGGTAGCGCTAGCCGTTCAGTGAGAATGTCAGTTCATGCTTGCTGCCGTCAACTCGGGCCCGGCGCGCTGTGGGCTGCATGGCCGCGCCGGCGGCCTTTCCGGCGGGCTGTAAGCCACCCGCAGGTGAGGCGTCTCGATTCGGACGTGGCCCCGGTAGCGGGATTCCATGAGCGCGTCGAGTGCGCCGCTGACCAGGAGCGTTCTCTCCACGGGGTATTGAGGTCGGCCGGTGAGGAACATCTCCTGTATGTTGAGGCCGAGATAGCTGAACGGCATGTGTCGAGAGCCTGTCGCGTTGAACCCGGCGCCGTGCGTCTCTCCGTCCACCCTGGCGGCGTAGCCGAAGCCCTTCAGGTGTCCGTCCAGCATGAGGGCGGCGGCGCGCAGCCCGTCGAGATACTCCAGCAGGAAGACTGCGGGGTTCGCGCAGTTGTCCTCCATGCGCCCCGGGTCCCTCTGCCGGATTTGGGCCTCGGCGGCATCCGCGAGGTCACGGGGCCATAGACCATCCCGACCCGCCGCCCAGACCGCGCCGCCCTCGATGCACTGCACGGCCCTGATTCCGGTCTCGCCGCCGCGCCGCCGCTCAACCATGCATTGCAGGGCTTCCAGACCGTGGAAGCCGTAGGAGTCGAGCCCGTTGACGTAAGGATGGAAGTAGCCCAGAGATAGGGCTTCCTCGATAGGCGCCCCGACTTCGTGATCGAGCTCGGGGGCGCGGTCGGCGACCGGCAGGGCGGAGCCCGCCATGAAGGGCGCGCCCAACTCAGCGGCCCGTTCGTACATCCAGACGCAGTCGGCCCAGCTGTGGGCAAGGTGCTTGTCGTTGAACACCGGCGCGGCTCGGCCTGACGTTGCGAATATGCCGCAGACCTGCTCGAAGAAGTGCCTCCGAGGGTACATCTGACGCCCGCGTTCGTTGCCGGAGTAGTCGCCGTGCTCGCCGATGATGAGCACCCCATCTACGGCCAGCTCGCCTACCTTCCAGTCCGAGGCCGTGGGCCAGTGGCCGGCGCTGGGGGGCGTCAGCGTGAGGGCGCTGCGTATGCTGGGGTAGACGTCGACGCCGTGCTTCCGGGCGACCTCCATTCCCACGTCGTCGGGGTGGGGCTGGTCGACGTACATCGACACGAGGTCCACCGAGGGTTCGATGAGGCCGCCTCCGGTGGGGAAGCCCTCGACGAACTTGGACACGATCAAGTCGGCGTGGGAGTGGGGGAAATAGGTCGTTACGATTGCGGCGACCTTTTTTCGCTCTGTCATCGCAGCAGCATTGCCCCTCCCTCGGGGTTGGTCGCGGCGCGTCCCTTGGAATGGATGAGGGGCGGGGACTCGGCCCCGCCCCTCATCTCGTAGGGGTCTTTCAGGCAGGCTCACCCGCCCATCACTCGGCGGGGGCGGGGATGGGGCTTGGCAGGGGAGACAGCATGTAGGTGAAGAGCTTGCCGCCGCTGCCGATCCACGTCCGGTCGTCGATTTGAGCCTCGGTGACCAGGGGTTGGTTGTTGACCCTCACCGTCGGGTGCTCGCTTGCGGACCGCAGCTTGACCCCCGAGCGTGAGAACATGAAGACCAACCCACTAAGCTCAGGCACGTTGAGGTCCTTCCCAGGGACGAAATTCTTGAGGAACAACGCCACAGCCGGCCGACGCTTCAGCTTCCCGAAGTCTACGATAGGTTCGTTGAGGTCGTTGTACAGGTACCCGCGTGGGCGCGCCTGCGCCAGCAGGTAGGCGAGGGCGGCGGCGACCGCTATGACGGCGACGACCAGCACGACGACAACCGGCCACAACGGCATCGGTTGCGGCTCCGCCGGCCGCGGTGCGGGTGGATTCGTCACTGGGACAGTGACGGCGGGGCTTGGCGGCGAAGAGGGCGCCGCTACGGGAGCCGCTGCCGTTACTACGGGGGCTGCTGCTATGGGATCCGTTGCCGTTACGGGGGCAGCTGCTACGGGATCCGTTGCTGCGGGCGCTTCAGGGAGAGCAGGCGCCAAAGAGGTCAGCGTCAGCGCCTCGGAGGCGTGCGAGTAGCGCACCCCGGCGTATTCCAAGTCGAGGTCGAAGATCAGGTTGCGCGTTCCCTCACTGGCGGGCGTGTAGTAGACGTGGTACTCCCAAGCGGGTCCGTCTCCGAACAGCCGCTGAGGCTCCACTTCGAGGAGGCCCAGCCCCTCCGGCGCCGTGTCCGGTGTTGGAAGAGATTGTCCTTCAGCCCCTTGGGCGGCCTGCCCCCTGCCTAGCGTCGGGCGCCGCCCCTGCTCGAACGGGGTGCCGATGGCAGCCGTGAGTTGCTCGCTCGGAATCGCGTATGGCTCGCCCTGGACGTGGACGAATACGTCGGCTACCAGCGTCCGCACGCCCGGCTCAAGCTCCTCTATCCGCCTCGGCTCTATCTCCAGGGCCGGGAACGCGGACGCCGTGAAGCTGGAGTCTGAGGTTACCGTGTAGCTGTGGCCGGACCACCACATCTCGAGCACGACCGCGTATTCCCCGCCGCTCTGCAACGGCCCCATTGCGGCCGAATAGTAGCCGTCGCCTGCGACGGCATCCCAGCTTTCGCCGTCATCGTTCATCGTGTAAGCGAGCTTCACCCCGTCGGGAGTGGTCAGCTTGGCGACCACCGAGACACCCTCCAGCTTCACCGGCCTACCGTCTTCCGTTATGTAGGCCGAGAGCGCCGCCGGCTGGCCCGTTGGAACAGGGCCGGTGTCCCCGAGCACGAGGCTGTAACGGTTTGTCGAGTGGCTCCACACCGAGACCTGGCCCTCGACGCCATCTATATTTATCTCCCGAGAGCCGGTCGCAGGGTCTTTCAGCTTCCATGCGACCACGTGGGGCGTCTCGATGACCTTGAAGGACGACCTGTCTCCCTCCGACGACTCCGGCCCGTCGGGATTGCTGATGCGCAGAGATCCGAATGGGGCCTCCTTGATGATTATCACGGTGGTCTCTTCAGTGCCCGGCGGGATGTTGACGACGGTCGTCATCAGGTCGGTAAGGTCCAATTCGCGCTGGCCGAGCGGCGTTAGGCTTCCCCTGATGTCCTCACTCAAAATCGTCTGACCAAGCTCCCCTAGACCGCCGTCCACGGAGAGGTCGAAGACACTGCCCCCGCCGTCTTGGGCTGCCCTTCCAAGGAACTGCTTCACCCTGCCCGTAGTCTCGGGGAGTATGAGGCCGTTTACCCGCCATCCGTTGTCCTGGAACCGCGAGAGCAGCGGGGCGAGGCGTGAATGCTGCCTCTCGAGATCTGCCCGTGAAGCATCGCCGACGATCAGGTATACGTCGGACCCTGCCAGGGCACGCTCGGCGCCCAGCAGGGAATTAGCCTCGGTCATGGCCTCCATGAGGGTCGCCGGCTCCAGCGGGGTGCCGTCCATTATGCTGCCGACGTCCGCGATCATGAGCGGCAGATCGACCTCGCGGCCTCCGACCGGCCCAACGGCGTCCCCGGGCTCCTGCACCGGCACGAAGGCCATCCGGTCCTCGGGACGCAGCGTCGTCAGCAGCCCGAACAGGGACTGGAACAGGCGCTCGTTATCCTCCGAAGCGCGTACCGCGTCCCGGTCGGCGACTACCAGGGCCATTTGCTGCGCGCCGACGCTCTGGGCCTCGGACACCCCTGCACTCACGAAGAAGAGGGCCGCGACGGCGGCGAGCGATAGGAGAGTACCCAATTTGGTCATCTTCCACCTCCACATTATCCTTCAACCTAAACAATGGACAAACTAACGGTCAACCGAAAGTCGGTTTAATTTTTATCCAAAAGTCGGAATAAATCCGGTTTCCCGCCGTAGCCTCAGGTCGAGGGGCGGGGGCGTGTCGGGAGGCGCGCTGCGCTATAATTGCTCCGCGAGATGGTAAGGTGCGCGTCCCGGTCGGTGCGCCGGTTGGTCGTCAGGTGGAGACGCCTTGCAGCGGCCTTGGCCGCGGTTGGGCTGCTGCTGGCGTTTGGAGCCTGCGGGGATCAGGCCGGGGCCGTTCGAGGCCGCGTGGTGGACGTTCAGTCTGCGTCGCTGCTGGAGCTTACGTCTGCCGAGATCGTGGATGGAGACGGCAAGCGGTGGCGCTTCGAGGCGCGCGGCTTCAGCGACCCAATCGACTTCACGCCGTCGCACCTCAGGGCGCACATGGTCTTGGGGGAACCCGTCACGGTTGAATATCATAAAGAGGACGGTGTGCTGGTAATCGATGACATTGACGATTGAGATGCCCCGGTGAGCCGCCCGGACGGCGCCGGGCGGGAAGGCTTCTTCGACACCCTCAGGGGCGCTCTGGGCAGCGAGCGCGCGGGTGCGCCCCGGGACCCCGGAGCGGAGGCCGCGGACCATGCTGCGGTGCGGGCGCGCGCGGCGGCGGCGCTGGAAAGGGCCTCTGAGTTTGCGGGTCCTCTTCTAGACGAGCTTGAGCACACGGCGGACGGCGCCGGATGGACGGTGGCCCGGCTCGCCTCCCTCGTGGAGGCTTCCGGCTACGTCGAAGCGCTGGCCGGTGAGCTCGGGGCGCTCTCGGCGGTGCGGACGAGGCACGACGTGTTGGAGCGCATGTGCGTCGAGGAGGCGTTGTCTTCGGCGGGCGCCGAGGTCGCCGTGATGGACACCTCCGGCAGCGCCGGGGCCGAAAGGGAGCATGAGCGTTCGGCGATGCGGGACGCGGCCATCCACGCCGACCTCGGGGTTACCGGTGTGGACTACGCGATCGCCGAGACGGGCAGTTGCGTGCTGTTGGCGGGTGCGGGAGTGAGCCGTTTGGCGGCCCTGCTGCCCCCGGTTCACGTCGCCGTCGTGGAGAGGGGCCAGGTGTTGCCGAGCCTCGATGAGCTGTTCACCCTGCGGCGCCACGCCCACGTCGAAGGCCGCAGATTGGGATACATGAATATCGTGACCGGCCCCAGCAGGTCTGCCGACATCGAGCAGACGATCGTCAAGGGCGTTCACGGGCCCGGGAACGTTCACATGCTGTTGGTGGACCCGGCTTAAAGGGGGAGGGATACGGGGTGTGCAGAGGGACGGGGCTCCCTGCCGGGAGCAGGCCTTTCCAAAAGTCATGATGTAGGATTCAGATAATAGGTCTGAGCACGCGGCGCGACAGATGCTTCGGCTTCGCTCAGCATGACAGTGACGAACCTTGGAAAGGCCCTGCGCCGGGGGAGGGCGTTCCCTCTTATAATGAGGATCGGCTAGGGGGCTTCGCCGATCGGCCGCCACACGGTTATCTCTATCTCGTCGAAGATCGGCGGGTCCGGCGGTATGTTGTTCTCGTCCACGAAGAAGACCCACAGCGGCCGCGCCCCGACCCTGATGTCCATTTCGGTGCGGGTCTCGCCCGGCTCGAGATGGATGTGGTACTCGTCTTCAGGGAACGGCTCTCCCAAGTTCAGGAGCGGGAAGATGTCGTAGATGACTACGAAATGGCCCTCCTCGTCCTCCAGTCCCTCCGACCCTATCACCACCTCGAACGGGAACTCCCTGATGTCGGCTCCGTCCTTCGGAGCCTCGAAGAACACCCTCTTGGAGTCGATCACGTCGACTGTGATCGTGTCGGTGTAGAGCGGGTCGTGCGGCCGGTCTATGTCGTTCCCGAACAGCAGGGTCAGCGAGTGGCGGCCACGGGAGAGGTCGATTATGGTGTCCGTCTCTGAGCTGTGGTAGTGGAAATGGGTCGCGTCCGAGGGTATCTGCTGGTCGGCGGCAGGCAGGGACGAGTCGTCTATGAAGATGTGATGGTGTCCGTACCCTCGTTTGACCGAGAAGCCTTTGCGGACGACCAGCCCCCTGGCGCCCATCTTGACCCTGAAGGGGCTAACGACCTGCGCGCCGTCCGTGGGCTCGATGAAGAACACCCCATCGCCGCCTGAGGTCTGCTCTCCGTCCGTAGAGTCTGACGCCCCGCCGCCGCAGGCGGCGCCAGCCAGGGCAACGGCCATCGCCGATAGGGTAAGGATACTCTTGAACCACAAACCGCGCCTCCACGTGAGGCTGTGTAGATTCGTCGAATGCTCAGCCCCCACAGTTGGCCGATTGTACGAAAATGACCCGTGGGCGGCAACCCGCGGTGACTGTTCGTAACGTCTTTGGACCCCACCCGCCCGCCCCTTGGTAACTGGGGCACGGCCCCCAGACCCCTGCCAGAGGGGAGAATCTCTCTGGACTTCCCTTCGGGTCTCACAGAGTTTGGGCCAGGTTCTATGAGGATATTGCGTTGACACGCGCCTTCACCTTGTGGTTTAATGCCCGCGTCCTTAGGAGAATGACGTGTCGGTTTACAAGAGAACGGGATGGGACAAATCAGGAGGGACATGCTGATGGTTAGGAAGTCTCGGATATTGTTGGCGGTCACGGCAGTGGTCGCATTGGTTGCCGCCTTCGCGTGTACACGGGAGGTGGTCAAAGAGGTGCCGGTGACCGAGATCGTCACTGAGACGGTGGTCAAAGAGGTGCCGGTCGAGGTGGTGGTCGAGAAGCAGGTGGTGAAAGAGGTGCCGGTCGAGGTGGTGGTCGAGAAAGAGGTGGTGAGAGAGGTTGAGAAGCCGGTCGAGGTGGTGGTCGAGAAAGAGGTGGTGAGGGAGATTGAGAAGCCGGTCATCGTCGAGAAAGAGGTCGTGAAGACCGTAGAGAAGATCGTCGAGGTCGAGGTGAGCGCGGAGGGGGCGACGAAGCTCATCAACCATCGCGTCTCCAGCGCCGTCTCGAAGCTGTCCCCGTTCACGGGGGTCAGCGGTTACGTTGGGCTGATCAACAACATGATCATGTCCAGGCTCTGGCAGGTAGACCCCCACGAGCAGCGCTACATCCCTGACATCGTGGAGCGCTGGGACATGGCCCCCGACGGCAGCGCAGTCACGTTCTACATGAGGAAGAACGCGGTCTGGCACGATGGCGAGGCGGTAACTGCGGAGGACTTGGCGTTCACGTTCAACCTCTACATGGACCCCCGTACCAAGAGCAGGCACGTCGGGAAGTTCGCTATGGTCAAGGGCTCAGACGCCTTCGCCGAGGGCACTGCCGACTCGGTGTCCGGCATAACGGTGGTCGACGACCATACCCTAACCGTAGAGATGGCGTTCCCCAGCAGCCAGTTCGTCGCGCAGTCGGGGGGCACCACTTCGGGCTTGGGGCTGTACCTCATGCCTGAGCACATCCTCAGCAGCATTCCGGTTGAGGACTTGGACGACCATGACTTCTTCATCGGTCTGAGCGGCAGCACCCCCATCGGCACAGGCCCTTGGAAGTTCGTCAAGCACGAGCCCGACCAGTTCCACGAGCTCGTGGCCAACGATGACTACCACTTCGGCAAGCCGAAGATCGACAGGGTGTTCGTCCATCTGATCTCGTCTCCTGACACCGCTCAGATTGCCATGCAGAAGGGCGAGATCGACACCAGCAGGCGCGGCGGCTTCCCGCCGGAGGTCAACGAGGCCTTCCTTGCGGACGCGCGGTTCTTGGTCGCGGCCACCGGCCGGCGCAACAACGGCGGCGGCTACTCGTTCAACTTCCGCACCGAGTGGATCCGCGACTCGCGCATCCACCAGGCGCACATGTGGGCGCTGAACCGCAAGCAGCTTGTTGACACGTTCGAGGGCGGGTTGGGTTACATCCACAACACCAACCTCTTCGTCCCCACGGGCGTCGAGACCCCCGAGATGATGGCCCGCTACACCCACGAGGGCGACACGGCCACGGCGCGGCAGCTTCTGGAAGAGGCTGGCTGGGACTTCGACCGTGAGATCACCGAGAAGGCCCCCGGCTACACCGGCCAAGCTCTGGTCCAGTTCGCCGCCGAGCAGCAGATGCTTGCTGACGCCGGGTTGAAGGTCAACTTCGAGACGATGGAGACCCCGGTATGGGCTGCCGTCTACTACGAGAACTACAACTACGACTCGGTTCGCGTGGGCGGCTGGGCAGGCGCGATTGACGCCCAGGACTACTACTTCCACAGCAAGAACACCAACGCGATGGGCTACGCCAGCCCCGAGTTGGACGCCCTCTTGGACGCAGTGCCCCGGGCGCTGACGAACGAGGAGTTGGTGGACATCGGCATCAAGATGAACGAGTTCTTCATCGAGGACCTGCCGATCGTCGTCATCTCCTCGCCGCTGCGGCTCTTCACCTACGGCGCGCACGTCTGGATACCCGGGTTCGGCCGGCGTCCTCAGCCCAACCAGCTCAAGGACGTCCGGTTCACTCCTGAGTTCCACGGCCAAGACGACTCTTGGAACTACCTGATCCATCAGACCGACATCGTCGCGTTTGGCGGCGTCCATCCTCTCAACGAGACCGGGCCGCTCGCCAAGCAGATCGCGATTCAAGGCCCATAGAAGACAGCGGGTAGTAAGTTAGAGAGAGGGGGGCCAATTGGCCCCCCTCTGCTCGTGCCCAGCAGGGTTGCGGAAACGTCCTCCCGCACCCTTCCGTTAGCTCCCCCTCCTCCCAGAAGGGGGACTTTTTGTATCAGGTGGATTCCCTCAGACCCGCGGTAAAGGGGAGTCGCCTTCGTCCCCCGCGCCTCGTCGCCTACCAGCCGTTGGGGATTCGCCCCTAGGGTTAGCCCGGGGTCTCGTAGGCTAGGTCCAGGGCGCGTTTGCAGGCCTGTAGGCGCTGTGGGTTAGCCCGGGGTCTCGTAGGCCTAGGTCCAGGGCGCGGTTGCAGGCCTGTAGGCGCTGTGGGTTAGCCCGGGGTCTCGTAGGCTAGGTCCCAGTCGCCCAGCACGGACAGCGGGGTCCAGGGCATGTTCAGAATCCGGTTGCCCTGCTCGCACCCAGGACTCTATCTCGTCGCGGTGTCCCAGGCGCATCAGGCCGTTCCAGTTGTTGGCGTTGTGGGACCGGGCTTGGTGGACGTCCGAGTCCCAGAGAAGAAGCGCTCGACCCCCACGCCGTAGAGGGTCGCCGCGCGTTGCCTGTACTCCTCCGAGCTCAGGTGGCGGGCATCAAGTTGAGCGCAAGGGTAAAGGGGAGTCGCCTCTGCCCCCCGCGCCTCGTCGCCTACCAGCCGTTGGGGATTCGCTCCTAGCCTGGGGTCTCGTAGGCTAGGTCAGGGCGCGGTTGCAGGCCTGTAGGCGCTCGAGGTTAGCCCGGGGTCTCGTAGGCTAGGTCCCAGTCGCCCAGCACGGACAGCGGGGTCCAGGGCATGTTCAGGTCCGGTTGCCCTGCTCGCACCCAGGACTCTATCTCGTCGCGGTGTCCCAAGCGCATCAGGCCGTTCCAGTTGTTGGCGTTGTGGGACCGGGCTTGGTGGACGTCCGAGTCCCAGAAGAAGAAGCGCTCGACCCCCACGCCGTAGAGGGCCGCCGCGCGTTGCCTGTACTCCTCCGAGCTCAGGTGGCGGGGCATCAGGTTGACCGCAAGCTGGCACGCCGTGCCCTTCGTCAGCGAAACGAAGTATTCGGCGGCGCGCGGGTCGGTCCATGAGTGGCGCATACTGTCCAGGTTGGGCACCGACGTATAGGGAATGAGCGTGTCCACGAGGCCCTCGTCCACCCACGCTTTCAGGTCCATGGCGTTGTAGAGGTTTTCCTGCTCCGTGCTCATGACGACGGCGGTTATCTCGATGGGCCTGCGGCCCTGCTTTCGCGCCTCGTCGTTCATTGCGTCACGTACTTGACGGTGGAAGTGGGTCAGGATGCGTGCCCGGTACGAGAGCCAGCGGGGGTCGTCGTCAGCCAGTCTGCGCGGGTCCTCGCCGTGCTCCCGCCTGAAGTCCTCCACCAAGGGTTCGTCGTACTCCACCAGAGGCGGGCGCCGGTTGTAGAGCAGGCATACGCCGTCTATGTCGTACCCGGCCATCTCGCGCAGCAGCTTGATCACGAAGTTGCGCACCCCCTCATAGGCGTATGAGAGCCTGGGGGTTATATTGCCGCCTCGGTCCGTGGCGCGCCACTCCGGGTGGTGGTCGTAGAAGGTGGAGCCGTAGTCGAAGTGGTCGTGATGGGGTGGGAAGTGGAACCCGGCCACGCGGTAGCTCGCGTGAAACTCGATACCCAGCCGGTGCGCGTGTTCCAAGGCCACCTTGAAGGGGTCGATGCCCTGCTCTTGGAGCGAGCGCCAGCTCTCAGCGCCCCACCGGTAGTGGATCCCAACGTAGTCATCCAGCCCGTAGTAGGATGGGATTCTGCCGATCTTGGTGAAGTAGTGCAGCAGGTCTCCCATGCCGGACTCCCAATACACCCTGGAGATGTCGCTGTCGCGGTACGGCTCGACGTGCCTGCGTATCTCCTCGGCGGTGGTCGGGCGGGGCTGGACGTGGACACCGTGGGAGTCGTTATGCACGAAGAGCCGCTTCGTATCGGCCCTATTCCTGTCGGCCACTACTTCGGCGGCCTCGGAGTCCGAGAGGGGGACCAGCTTGACGTAGGCTATCCTGCTCTCCTGGGAGGCGTAGGATCCAGGGCCGTCGCCGGGCGCGCCGCGCCACTGCTCTTGTCCTATCACCAGGTCTTCGTTCGTCAGATCCGCCGCGCGCCAGTAGAGCTCGTGAATGCCGGGATCGTGTACTTCCCTCATCTTGCCGCTTGGGCTGCTCACGGGCGCCGCCACTTCCGGCAGGGATAGGATGTGGAACGTGTCGTCGCTGGTGAGCCTCACCATGATCCCGACCTGATGCCGCCGCGCTCCGTAGACGCCGATCGACACCGCGTGCCAGCCGGAGGCCCTCAGCGGATACGTAACGTCTGGGGCAGCCGTCTCGGGACCGGCCAGCAGCATGACGCCGGACAGGCCGTTCTCGGCAACGTAGCCCATCCTCCTCCACCGCCTGTGCTTGGGGGTCTCCGAGATCGCGTCAGCCGGGATGCAGCTGTCCATGTCGGTCTTGTAGATGGGCTCGCCGGAGAGCCCACGGTCGGCGATACGGTCGGCAACAGTCATTCAATGTCCTCCTGATTGGTATGTGCAGGTTGGCGAATCAGCCGGGCGTGTCGTAGGAGACGTCCCAGTCGCCGATGCTCTTCAGCTTCAACGCCGAGGTAGCCAGGCTGGGCTTACCTTCGGCGGCCCATGCTTCGATTTCATCCCTGTGGCCCAGCCGCCTCAGCGCGTTCCACGAACCTTCGCTGCTGAACCGCGCCTGCAGCATGTCGGCGTCCCAGAAGAAGAAATTATCCACGCCGACCTCGTACAGGGAAGCAGCCAGGGTCCGGTACTGCTCCGCCGTCAGGTTCCTGGGCATTAGGTTCAAGGCGAGCTCGCATTTCGTTCCCTTGGTCAGCGATACGAAGTACTCGGCGCTCGCCGGATCGGCCCACCCGGTCACTGTGCTGTTCAGATTCGGCTCGGAAGTGTACGGTATCAGGGTATCCACCAGCCCCTCGTCGATCCACGCCTTCAAGTCCAAGCCGTTGTACATGTTGGAGGCCTCGGTGTCGAGCACGACCGCCGAAAGGGCGACGTCCTTGCCCTGCTCCGCCGCGGCGTCGTCCACGAGCCGGCGCACCTCGCGCATAAACTGCGTGAGCACCCGCGCCCTGTACTTCAGCCACACCGGATCGGCGTCGTCGAGGTGGCGCGGGTCCTTGCCGTACTCTCGTATGAAGCCGTCCACCACGGGCGGCTCGTACTCGACCAGCGGCGGACGCCGGTTGTACAGCAGGCAGAGGCCGTCCACGCCGTATTCCAGCATCTCGCGAAGCATGGCGAGAACGTATCGGCGGACTCCGGGATAGGAGTACGCAAGCCTGGGCGTCGTATTGCCTCCCCTGTCAGTGCCGCGCCACTCCGGGTGCTGCTTGTAGAAGCTGGCGCCGTGGTTGACGTTGTCGATAGGCGGCGGGTAGTGGAATCCGGCCACGCGGTAACAGGCGTGGAGCTCCAGGCCCATATCGTGAGTGTGATCGATCGCCACCCGCGCCGCGTCTATGCCCTTGTCCCTCAGCACCCTCCTAGCCTCTGCCTGAAGCCGGTCGCCCACCCTGGAGAAGTCGTTCAGGCCATCGAAGGGCGCGGCGCGCCCGATCTTGGAGGGGTACTTGGGGAGGTCGCCGCCGCCCATCTCCCAGTAGACGCGGGAGACGTCGCTGTCGCGGTTCGGCTCCAGGTGCCTCCTGACGTCGCCCTCGGTCGTGGGGCGGCATCCGTAGAAGAAGGAGAATACGTCGTTGTGAACGAATATCCTCTTCGTGTCCGTTCGCCGGCGGTCTGACTCTACCGCCTCGACCTCGGAGTCGGAGAGCGGCACGACCTTGACGTACGCCACCCTGGCGGCAACGGACGCAAAGCTGCCCGGGCCATCGCCGGGCGCCGCCCGCCAGCCAAGCTGCCCAAGGACGATGTCCTGCCCGGTAAGGTCGGCGACCTTCCAATACATGTCCCGCAGGACCTCGCCCTCCTCCTCGCCCTGACGGAGCCACTCTTCGGGCAGCGACAACGGGCTGAAGGTCCGCTCGCCCGTCAGCCGGGCCAGTACGAGGGTCCTCGTTCTCAGGTGGACGCCCCGGGAGCCTTCGCCGGCCCAGACTACGCCGCCGTAGGACCCTACGGATATTGCGTGCCAGCCCGACACCGGGAGCCGGTAGGTCACGGGCGCCGCGGCGGTCTCGGGCCCCGCCAACAGCATCGTGCCCGAGATCCCCTCGGCCTCGTAGCTCAGCTTGCGCCATCTGCCGAGCCCCGGATACGGCGACACTGCGGACGAGGGCTCGCAGTTGTCCAAGTCGGTGAAGTAGACCGGTCCCGATTCGAAGGCGCGGTCGTCTATGTAATCTCCGGCCACCTGAGCCTCCTCATGCCGGGCTATCCGGGGGCGATTGCGCCCATGTGCCAGCCTTCCAGCGTGCGGAGCGGTGTCAGCGGCGCTCCCAAGCCCGGCTCACCGGATGCCTTCCAGGCCTCGATCTCCTCCCTGTGCCCCAGCCGTCTCAGCGCGTTCCACATCGGCTTGTAGTTGGATCGGCCCTCGCAATCCCAGAAGAACAGCTGGTCCACACCCGCCCCGTACAGCATCGACGCGTTCCGCCGGAACTTCTCAGGGCTCATCTGCCTGGGCATGATGTTCGCCGCCATCACAACCGGAGTGCCCTCGACGGCCTCCACGAACGGCGCTATCTGCTCCGCAGTCGCCCACGTGTCCGTCTCCACCGGCATTGCCAACGGTGCGGGGCTGTACGGAATCAACGTGTCGATCAGACCTTCCCTCACCCATCCCCTCACGTCCAACGCGAAGTACATATTGTCCTCTTCCTTCCCCAGCACGCACGCGCCTATGTCTACGCGCTTTCCACGCTCGCGGCCCGCCGCCTCCATCTCGCTCCGCACGCGGCGCATGAACTCCGTTACGACCCCGGCCTTGTACCGCAGCCAACGGCCGTCCTGCTCGTCCAGGTCGCGTGGGTCTTTTCCGTATTCCTTCCTGAACCCCTCCAGCACCGGCTCTTCATGGTCCACGTATGGGGGTCTGCGGTTGTACAGCAGGCATACTCCCTCCACGTCGTACTTCACCGCGACCTCGCGCAGCACCGAGAGGGCGAAGTCCTGTACCTCCCTGTACGCGTACGACATGCGGGGCACGGTCCTCCCCTCACGGTCCACGCATCGCCACTGGGGGTGGCTCTCGTAGAAGCCGCCCTCCCACATGTAGTCCAGCAGGGGGGGCGGGTACGTCCAGCCTGCAAGCCGGTACGCCCCGTGGAACTCCATGCCCATCTCGTGCGTGTGGTCCAACGCCGCCTGGAATGGGTCCACTCCATCATCCCAAAACCGTTTCGATCCCTCGTCCCGCTGCCGGTCGAAGGCCCGCGCGTAGTCGGTCACGCCCAGTTCGGCCACCGTTCGGGCGACCTCGGTCGGGTAGTGGAGCAGGTCGCCGCTGCCCATCTCCCAGTACATGCGCGAAAAGTCGGTGTCGCGGTAGGGTTCCAAGACGGTCTTGATGCCCTTGACGGTACCCTTGCTCATGGCCCAGTCGGTGTCCGAGTGTGCGAAGAGCCGCCGGTCCGAAGGGCCGCCGCCGGCGCGCCGGACCTCTTCGCCGGTGAGCGGCACCAGCTTTATATAGGCGATCCGGGCCGCGGAGCACTCGGCTGCACGACCGGCGCTTCCCGGAACGCGGCTCTCCCGGTACTGCCTGAAGTGTATCTGCTGGCCGGACAGATCGGCAGTCTTCCAGAACACCTCCTCGAGCCTCTGCCGCGCGAGGTGCCCGTCGGGCTCCCACGTCACCTCAACGTGGGTATCGTCGCTGCTCAGCTTCACCAGCAGGCGGGACCGTTCGCTTTGGCCGCTGTCCGTGGGATGTATGCCCAGGGACACGGCGTGCCAGCCCTTAACGTCGAGCGGGTAGGTTATGTCCGGCGCCTCGGTCTCGGGGCCCGCCATCAGCAGGACGCCGTTGAAACCCGAGGTCTCGTAGTCATAGGCCCTCCACCTTCCCCGCACCGACTCCCGGGCGATGGACCCGGACGGCGTACACCGCTCCAAGTCGGTAAGGTAGACCGGCGCGGCGGCAAAGCCCCGGTCACCGAAGAAGTCGCTCCCCTCAAAGCTGCTCTGTGTCATGAGACTCAACCTCCTGTCGCGGTCTGCGTGGTTATCCGGGGGCTGCGGCGCCCATGCGCCAGCCCCTCATAGCGGCGCTTCCCAAGTCCGGCTTCGGGGACGCCCGCGCGGGCAAATTCAAGCCCCCAAGCTTCCCGCGGCCTGAGGGCCCCGCTAACCCGGCGTGGCGTACCTGAAGTCCCAACCGCCGAGTTGCTTGATCTCTACGCTGGCGGCCCCATGCGTAGGCTGTCCTTGTGCGCTCCAAGCTTCTATCTCGTCTCTGTGACCCAACCGCCGCATGGCGTCGTACGAGGAAGTAAAATTGGCGCGGCCCGGCGTGCAGTCCCAGAAGAAGAAGTTCTCCACCCCCACCGAGTAGAGGGCCGCAATCCGGCTGCGGTATTCGTCGGCGGTCATCCGGCGGGGCATGATGTTCAACGCAAGCTTGCACGGGGTCCCTTTGGTCAACTCCACGAAGTACCGCGCCGCGCACGGGTCAGCCCAAGACTCACTCGCGCTGTTGAGCATCGGCTCCGAGGTGTAGGGGATGATCGTGTCCACCAGACCCTCATCGATCCAGGCCTTCAAGTCCATGGCGTAGAGCATGTTCTCGCGCTCGTCGCGCATCGTGACGGCAGAGACCTGTATGCGCTTGCTCAGCTTGCGCTCTTCGGCCACGTCGTCCATCGCCTGGCGCACCTCTCTATGGAATTGCGTAAGCGCCTGAGCCTTGTGGGAGAGCCAACGGGGGTCCTCGTCGTCGAGTTGCCGGGGGTCGGAGCCGTACTTAGCCTGGAAGCTTTCCACCAAGGGAGGGTCGTACTCTACGACCGGGGGGCGCCGATTGTACAGCAGGCAGACGCCGTCAACGTCGTACCCTGCCATCTCCTTGAGAAGCGAGATGACGAAGCGCCGTACCTGTGGATAGGCGTACGACAGGCGGGGCGCGCGGCGGCCTCTCTTGTCGGCGCTCCTGAGCTTGGCGCCGAACTTGTAGAAGGTCGTTCCGTAGCTGTTGTAGTCCAGCGGCGGCGGGTAGTGGAACCCGGCGACGCGGTAGGACGCGTGGAGCTCCAAGCCGATGTCATGCGCGTGGGACAGCGCGGCCTCGAAGGGGTCTATGCGGTCCCTGATGAGCGACCTCCAGCTTTCGGCGTGGAGCCGGTCGCCCCTGCGCCCAAAGTCTCCCTGGTCGTCGTAGGTGCCCATCCTACCCAGCCTGCTGAAGTACTTGAGCATGTCCCCCGATCCGGTCTCCCAGTAGATTCGGGAGAAATCGGAGCCCCTGAAGCACTCGATCTCGCGCCGTATCTCCTCCGCAGTGGTCGGGCGGTGGGAGTAGTGAAGGCCGTGGGCGTCGTTATGGGCGAACAGGCGCCGCGTGTCGGTTCGGGCGGCGTCCGCCCTTGCCGCCGCCGCCTCGGCGGGGGTCAGGGGGGTGATCTTCACGTAGGCGACGCGGCTGGCGACCGATCTGAGCGCGCCTTCTCCTTCTCCCGGCGCAACCCGCCACTGTATCTGGCCCAGCACCAAGTCCCTGTGCGTCAGGTCGACGACACGCCAGAACAGCTCCCTGATCTGGTGCGCTCTGTAAGCTGGCGTCTCCTCCTTGCCGGCCTGCTGCTCGGACTCGAGGGGGGGCTGGTCCAGCACGGAGAAGGTGTCGTCGCCGGTAAGCCTCACAAGCACGCTGGTGGGCTGCCTCTGGTCTGCGAAGAGGCCCACGGAGACGGCGTGCCACCCCGAGGCGTTCATCGGTACCGTGATCTCCGGGGCGGCGGTCTCGGGCCCCGCCAGCAGCATGACGCCGGAGATCCCTTCGGCCTCGTACTCCATCGCACGCCATCGCCCGGGCATCGCGCCGCGCGACAGGGCGCCGTCAGGCTGGCACGTATCGAGGCTGCTCAGGTATACGGGCCTAGCCGAGAAAGTGTTGTCCCGCAGGATGTCGCTCGAGTCCAAGTCTGTTCTACCCCGGCGTCTGGTAGGTCATGTCCCAGTCGCCCAGTTTGCGCACCGCCTTGCCGACCGCGGGCAGACCGGGTTCGCCGGCGCCGCTCCAGGCCAGCACGTCCTCCCTGTGGCCCAGACGCCTCAACGAGTCGTATGCGGTGGAGAAGTTGGCCCGCCCCGTGTCGCCGTCCCAGAAGAATAGCTGCTCGCCGCCGGCGCCGTACACCAGCGCCGCCATGCGCCGGAAGTCCTCGGCGCTCTGCTGGCGGGGCATGACGTTCAGGGCCAGTTCGCAATCGGAGCCTTTGGTAAGCGAAACGAAGTGTTCGACGTCCCGGGGATCCGTCCACGACCGCGACATGCTGTCGAGACTCGGCCTCGAAGTGTACGGGACCAGGGTGTCGATCAGCCCCTGGGAGATCCATGCCTTCAGATCCAGAGCGTTGTAGAGGTTCTCCTCCTCGCTGCCCATGACTACGGCAGAGATCTCGATCTTCCGCCTACCCTGCCTCTTAGCCTCGTCGTCCATCGCCTCCCTGACCTCTCGCATGAACCGGGTCATCGTCCTGGCTCGGTAGGACAGCCAATCCGGGTCGGCGTCGTCTATCTCCCGGGGGTTCTGCCCGGTCTCCTGCTTGAAGCCCTCGACGATCGGGGGGTCGTAGTCGACGTATGGCGGGCGCCTGTTGTAGAGCAGGGATATCCCGTCTACGTCATACTGGGCGATCTCCCGGAAGACGGACACCACGTAGTCGCGAACGGCTGGGAAGGCGTACGACATGCGCGGAGCGGCGCCGCCGTCTCTGTCGATGCTCCGCAGCTCGGGATGGTACTTGTAGAACGACGCGCCGTGATTGAAGTAGTCGATGGGCGGCGGGTAGTAGAAGCCGGTCATCCGGTACCCGGCGTGGAACTCCATCCCGAGCTCATGGGTGTG
The DNA here is from genome assembly GCA_958296245.1 of uncultured Dehalococcoidia bacterium. GTDB lineage: Bacteria > Chloroflexota > Dehalococcoidia > Lucifugimonadales. The sequence goes on along the minus strand of OY282458.1, from coordinate 1,854,171 downwards.
CTCCAACGCCACCTCGAAGGGGTCCACTCCCGCGTCGCGGAACGTCCTCCAGCTCTCGGCCAGCTTGCGGTAGCCCTGAGGTCCGAAGTCCTGCAGGCCGTCGAAGGTCGAGTGCCTGCCTGTCTTGCCCAAGTACTGAAGCAGGTCGCCCCCGGCCGCCTCCCAGCACAACTTGCCGAAATCGGTGTCCCTGTACGCCTCGACGTGCCGCCGGACGTGCTCGGCGTTCGTCGGCTTGTAGCTGAAGTGGACCCCGTGGGCGTCGTTGTGCGCGAACAGGCGTTTGTTCCTCTTCGTGGACCGGTCTGACAGGTAGGACTGCACCTCGGTGTCGGTGAGAGGAACGAGCTTTACGTAGGCGACCTGCGCGCTGGGAGATTCGACCGAGCCTATGCCTCCGCCGGAACTGAGCTCGTAGGCAATCTGGCCGAAGACCAAGTCTTGGTCCGTCAGGTCCGCAACCCGCCAGAACATCTGCTGGATCGTGAGCTCATGGACGGTCATCTCCTCGTTGACCCGTCTCAGCATGGAGAAGGTGTCATCCCCACTGAGGCGGACCAGCACCTCCGATCCTTCCTCGTAGTGCGGAAAAACACCAACCGAAACCGCGTGCCATCCGGTGACGTTCAGCGGGTACGTGATCTCGGGCGCCGCCGTCTCGGGTCCTGCTAGCAGCATGACGCCCGAGAAGTCGTCGGTGTCGTAATCGAGCATCCTCCAGCGTCCGCGGGTCGGGAATGAGGAGAGCGCGTCGGCGGGAAGGCATCTGTCCAAGTCGGCAAGGTAGACCGGCTCCCCGGAGAGCCAGGTGTCGGAGTACTGTTCTGAGGCCACGCTTGATACCTCCTGGAAACCTCCCGCCTGCTAGGCGCGCTGGCCCGGTCAGGGGCGCTTGAATTAAAGCACGAAACGTCGGGATGTCAACATGAACGCGGCTCGCCGCCCGACGCCGTAGGGCCCGTGCCTTGTGGGAACCCTTGAGCCTGCGTCCGGCGGCGCAGGCGGTAGTGGGGCGCTCTTTCGGGGAGTCGGCGGCACGGGTTTGGCCTGCTATCGCGCACGCCGTGGGCTGCGGGGGCTTTGCTTGTGTCCGGCTCTGTAGTATAACCTCTAGCGAGACACTGAGGAGCTGTATCCATGAAACGTCGCGTGGTTGTAACAGGGATCGGCCTCGTCAGCCCGGTCGGGCTCACCCGCGAGGCCACGTGGAGGAGCCTTCTGGCCGGAGAGTCGGGCATCGACTACATATCGTCGTTCGACCCCGAGGAGCTCGAGACCACGATCGCCGGCGAGGTGAAGGGGTTCGACCCTACCGGCTACGTGGGTAGGAAAGAGGCCAGGCGCATGGACCGTTTCGTCCAGTTGGCGGTGGCCGCTACCCTAGAGGCGATGGAGCAGGCATCCTTGGAGGTCCACGACGGCAACAGCGAGCGTGTCGCCGTCATCGTCGCCAGCGGCATCGGGGGCATAATCACGCTGTCGGAGCAGATCGGCGTGATGAACGGCCGGGGCGCTTCTAGAGTGAGCCCGTTCCTCGTGCCCATGATGCTGCCAGACATGGCGTCCGGTCAGATTTCGATGCTCATAGGGGCCAAGGGTCCCAACTTCGCGACGGTTTCAGCGTGTTCGAGCGGCGCGGACGCCGTCGGCTCGGCCTTCGAACTGGTGCGTGAAGGAACCGTGGAAGTTGCGCTGGCCGGCGGCTCGGAGGCGGCTATATGTCCGATCGGCGTAGCCGGTTTCAACGCCTGCAAAGCCCTGTCCAAACGCAACGACGAGCCGAGCAGGGCCTCTAGGCCCTTCGACGCCGGCCGCGATGGGTTCGTGCTTGGTGAGGGGGCCGGCGTCCTCGTTCTGGAGAGCGCCGAGAGCGCCGCCGAGCGCGGAGTGGAACCGGTCGGTGAGATGGTCGGCTACGGCTCGACCGCCGACGCCCACCACATCACACAACCCGCCCCCGGCGGGGAGGGCGCCGCCCGCGCAATGCGGGCCGCGCTTGACCAAGCCGGCGTGCAGCCGTCCGACGTCGATTACGTCAACGCTCATGGCACCTCGACCCCCCTAAACGATAAGTACGAGACGATGGCGATGAAGGCCGTCTTCCAAGAGCGCGCGTACGATGTCCCCATCAGCTCCACCAAGTCCATGACCGGACACCTGCTCGGCGCCGGAGGCGCCTTGGAGGCCTGCGTTACGGTCTTGGCCATCCAAAACGGGGCCATGCCGCCCACCATCAACCTGGAGACCAACGACCCCGACTGCGACCTTGACTACATCCCCAACACCGCGCGAGAGCGCGCCCTGAACTTTGCCATGAGTAACTCATTCGGCTTCGGCGGGCACAACGCCAGCCTCGTCTTCCGGGAGTTCCAGCAGTAGCAGCAACCACCGCCGTCAATACTGCCTCCCCTCCCAGGACCTGGACATCCCTTCCGGCTCCGCCCGCGGGCTTTGGCGCCGCCTTGGGCAGGTCCGCATTCGAATCGCATCTTCTCTACAACCGGGGCGTCAGGTCGCCCGGCCAGATGGGACCCTACCTGGCCGCAGATGCGCGCCTCTCGCATGACCCGTTCATGCTCCCGGACATGGATAGAGCCGTTGCGCGGCTCCGCCGGGCAACGGAAACGCGCGAGCCCGTCGCCGTATTCGGCGACTTCGACGCCGACGGGGTCACGGGTACCGCGCTGCTGGTCGAGGCGCTTCGAGAGCTGGATTGCCCCGTCACCTCGTATCTGCCGGACCGTGAGAAAGAGGGCCACGGCATGAACCCCGGCGCCATTGCCGCCCTCGACGCCCGAGGCGTCAAGCTCGTGATCACCGTCGACTGCGGAGTGAGCTCGCGCGAGGAGGTCGCGCTGGCCGCGTCGCGCGGCATCGATACGATCGTCACGGACCACCACAGCCCGCCGCCGCGCCTCCCGGAGGCGGCGGCGGTTGTTGACCCCAACCTCCACGGGTCGCGCTACCCCTTCGACGGCCTCACCGGCGTGGGGCTGGCGTTCAAGCTGGTCGAGGCCCTATGGTCCGAGATCGGAAGGCCCCGTCCCGAGCACCTCCTGGACCTGGTGGCTCTCGGCACTGTTGCGGACGTTGGCCGACTTGGCGGCGAAAACCGTTACTTCGTCAGGCGGGGTCTGGAGACCATCAACCGATCGCCGAGACCGGGATTGGAGGCGCTCATCGCCAGGTCCAGGTTGGAGCCGGGGAAGATAGACGTCGAGGCGCTCGCCTTCAAGCTGATACCGCGCGTGAACGCCTCGGGCAGGCTCGGCGACCCTTCTGTCAGCCTCCAAGTGTTGACGGCCGCCAGCCGCGAGGAGGCTGAGCCGCTGGCGGATGAGATCGAGAAACAGAACGACAGGCGCCGCCGCCTGGCCCGCGAGGCCGTCGCGGACGCCTTGGGGCAGGTGCAGGCCCTCGGCGCCGTCCCGCCCCTGATCGTCGTGAGGAAAGAGGGCTGGCATCCCGGCATCCTGGGGCTCATCGCAGCCCGGATGGTCGATACATTTGCCCGCCCTTCGATAGCCGTGTCCGTCGGGCCCGAGGCGTCCCGCGCCAGCGCTCGCAGCGTCCCTAACTTCGACATAGAGCACGCGCTGCGGTTGAATGAGGGGCTCTTGGATCGGTTCGGAGGTCACCCGCAAGCGGCCGGCTTTACGGTGGCTACGCCAAGGCTGGCCGAGTTGGAGGAGCGGCTGCTGGTCACGGCCAGTGAGGAGACGGATGGCGCCCGCCCGGCTCCTGGGCTGAAGTTCGACTGCGAGATTTCGCCCGCGCTGCTCACCGAGCCCACCATGAGCTTCCTCGACTCTCTGAGGCCCTTCGGCCATGGCAACCCGGAGCCCGTATTCCTGACCCGCAGAGCGAAGGTCGTAGAGGCGAGGCGTGTAGGGCAGGACGGGGCCCATCTCAGGCTGCGCACGCTTCACGGCGGGAGGGCGTGGACGGCCATCGCCTTCAATCGTGGGGACGCGCCCATCGTACCGGGGGACCGCGTGGACCTCGTCTACAACGCCCGGGTCAACGAGTGGAACGGCGCCCGCAGTGTCGAGATGGTCGTGCTGGACCTGAGGTAGGGGTTACCCTGCTCCTAACGTTGGCGCCGGCGTCTCTGGGCGCGCGTCCCCCACTTTATCGGGACCCCCTCCATCGCCACCCTGGCGACGGGCTTGGCTTTGGCTATCAGCAGCGGCACCGTGACTGCCAGAACGCCAAGCGCGATGAAGTGGGCCTCCTGCATACCGAGCGCCCAGACGCGGTCCTCCCTCAAGAAGGTTATGAAGAAGCGGCCTAAGGAGTAGAGCGCCAGGTACAGTGCGAACAGCATACCATCCGGCTTCAGCCGTCCCCTGAGCCGCCAGATGACGGCCAAGGAGAGGGTGTTCCACAGAATCTCGTACAGGATCACCGGGTGTGAGGCGGAGCCCACTCCTTCGGGCGAGATATAGCCGTTGGCGCAGTACTGAGGCGCCGCGAGCGTGTCCGGGTGGGTCCAGAAGAAGCCTATGAAGGAGTCGGTAGCCTTCGCGCAGTGCTCGCCGTTGACGATGTCCCCCAGGCGGCCAATGGTCTGACCTATGAGCGCGGCGGGGGCGGCGAGGTCGGCTATTACGCCGATAGGCTGTTTCATTATGACGCACGCCGCAACTCCTGCGGCTAACCCCCCCAGCACCCCGCCCCACAGGCCGATGCCCCCACTCCAGACCGCGAACACCAGCCCCGGGTCCCTGCTGTAGCAGAGTCCTTCAGGTGACGTGCAGACCCAATTGTCGACGACGTGCACCAGCCGCGCCCCTATGATGCCCCCGATGATAACCCAGACGGCGATCGAGTAGACGGCGTCCGGGTCCACCCCTCTGAGCGGCGCCCAGCGCCCCACCAGCACCACAGAGATGGCCACCGCGACGAAAGCCAAGAGGCCGTGCCAGCTCAACACCAGCGTGGTGAACAGTTCTTGGGAGAACACGTTTGGCCCGACGGCTATCTCGATCATCCTGACTTCATCCCCTAATCTGACACGTACGGCGAAAGGCTGAAATGGAGGGGCGCTCGGAACCCCGTGAGATTATAGGGCAAAGCCGCGCCGCCCGGCTAGCGCCCCCACCGACTGGCGTATCCCCGATAAAGCAGACGTCTTTAGATTCCCACCCGCCCGCCCCTTGGTAACTGGGGGCACAGCCCCCAGACCCCCCTGCCAAAGGGGAAGGCATGAAGTCTGTCAAGCGTGCATATGGGGGCACAGCCCCAGACCCCCCTGCCAAAGGGGAGAACCCGGCGCACCCCCGCCCGAGCTAACTGTAGCAAGCCCCAGACCCCCTGCCAGAGGGGAGAACCGAGGAAGTCCATCGGCGACCCGATACCGCTGCGCCCAGACCCCTCGCCAGAGGGAGAACCGCAGCAGGCCCAAGGCCGCGAACACGTCCACCCGCCCAGACCCCCCGCCAGAGGGAGAACCTCTCTGGACTTCCTTCAGGGTCTCATAGAGCCTGAACAGTTTCACCGAAGGCGAGGGCTTGCCGGCTATTCGGCGCGGGTCAGGTCGATGGGGAAGGCGGATACGTCATGCCAGTACCAGAGGGTCGTGAAGGGAGTGGGAGGCGCTCCGGCTTCGCCGTCGGGAGCGCGGAAATAGGCGTATGCCTCGCGGACCTCGCCCTTGGCGAGGGTTACGCCGGTGAAGGAGTCCGTAAGAGCCGCGCCACCTTCGGCAAACGAGGTAAAGTCCCATAGGTGGTGTATCCGGCCATGGGCGTCGGGGCCGGTGGACAGCTCCAGGGGAACGTAGCCGTATTCCTCCTCGTCTTCCGCTCGGGAGGCGATCCGGATGCGGACGCGCGCGACGGCCTCTCCCACCATCTCCGGTTGCCCTAGGACCGTCAGGTCGAACCACGGCTGGCCGTGGTTCGTAACCGTCACGCTGTCCCCTATACCGGCAGGGGGCGGCTCCACCACGTGACTCCAAAGGCTGTCGACGAGCCGGTATCCAATCCCCGCAACGGTGGCGTTGCCCGAGGGTTTGCCGTCCTCGAACAAAACCCGTTCCGGTATGGGAACGCTGCGCGTAAGATCTACCCTGAAGGGCCAGTCGGAGCCCTCGTCGAGGTACTGAAGCCCGACGAACGGTCTGTCGGGCGCGGACTCGCCCCTTTCGCCTTCGAAGCAGATGAATCCCTCGTGGGACCCTCCCTTGACCAGAATCACGTCGTCGAAGGGGCCTTCTTCACAGGGAGAGTCGAGCCATGATATGACCGTACCATCCTCGCCGCGCGCGGTGTGAAGTTCCGCAAGAAGAGAGTAGGGTCCATAGCGCCACCGGCTGATGATTGAGGTGAAGCGCGCCGGCACTCGTACCGTGGAGCCGTCCGCGGCCTCCGGGGGGGCCAATACGGTAATGGCGAACGGCGGTTCCTCCCAGTCGAACTGTAGCTGCCCCGTTTCTCCGATGAACGCGACGCGCTGTATCTCCTTGATCTCGTCCGGCGCCGCCAGGTTGGCGCCGCGCTCCATCTTGCATTGTCCGTCACGCCACTGCCCATCCTCGAACACCACAAGGGACATCGTGCTTCCCGGGATGACGAAGCCCTCCAACTCGGTCAGGATGGTAGTCCAAGCATGTCGGTCGTCTACTCTCTCGACCCCGGTGACCCTGAAGTTGATTGCAGCGTCAGCGATTTCTGACTCCGGTTTGGAGGATGCGGCAATCTGGATTAGCTCCTCGTCGGTCTCCACCCGGCACTCCTCGATGCTCATGGCCCGCATCCCGTCCAAGTCGGGCTGGGGCTGGGCCAGCATCGCCCGCCATCCGGCCCGGTGGAGGGCCTCCACGCTCCGGGCGATCTCCTCGTCCGAATGGTCCGCGGGGTCGGCGCTGAGGGTCACGGGAGCTGGGACTGGCGACGGCCCGGCAACTGCGGACTCCTGATAGTCCTCATCGTATGGAAACACGCCGGCTGCGGCCCTGCCAGCGTCGCAGTCGCTGTCTAGCCATCGCCCGTTCTCGAACACGATGAGGCTTCGCGTGACGCCTCCGGGCCCGTCCCCGATCTTGAGAGTAGATACCGTTAGGGCCGCGTCGTCCCTGAGCCTCAGCGCCATGGTTATGTCCAGCTTGGTCACCGGATCGCCAAGCAGCTCCATCACCGCGTCCACCTGCTTGGCAAATACATCGTCGTCGTCCGGCTGACATGCCTCCGAATAGATAGCCTTGGCCCTCTTCAGGTCGGGCTCCGGCTCAGTCATTATCGCGTCGATGAACTCTCGGTAAAGAGCTTTCGCGGCCAGCAGGATGTCCTCATCGGTATAGTCGGCTGGATCGTCGCCAAGGACACGGGTAGGGGGGGCCGGCGTATGCGTCGGCTCCGTCGTGGGCGTCGCGGTAGGAGGGGCGGTGGGCACGGCGCTGGGCGTCGGAGTGGGAACGGCGGCTTGAATGGCAGCAGGCGCCGCCGTCGGCTCGGTGGCCTGAGACGGGGGGATCTCGGTGGAGCAGGCCAGCATCAGGGCGAGGCAGAGTAGGGCTGAGAGGATGAGTCCTCGGTTGCTCGCGGCGTATTCGGGACCATGCCTAGCGTCGGGTCCAGCCCCTCCGAGTGTTAAGGGGACGCCGCCGCGGTCAGGCGGGGGCCGGAGCACTATATATCCACTGGCTGGAGATGCGCCCTGCCGTTGCGCTGCTCGACGTAGCCCGCGCGCTGTGTAAGAGCGTGGCCGAATACTAGCAGCCAACCGCTGGAAGCCGCCATCTCCAGCAGCTCCCGCTTCTCCTCCAGGGTCTCGTCCGGCGTCCTGTCGAAGGCAGCGATGTTCCTAAGCGGCAGGTGGAGCGGGGTGGGTATCAGGTCGCCGAGGTAGGCGATCCGTTCTGAGCCTGCCTCCAGCAGCACGACTTGGTGTCCGGCAGAGTGGCCGCCGGTCACCTTGACGCGCACCCCCGGCGCTATCTCCTGATCGCCGTCGATCAGATCGAGCATTCCGGCATCATGCAGCGGGACAAAATCATCCTCGTCGTAGGCGCCTCTGCTGCGCTCGTTCTGTTCATTGGCTTCTTCCCAGGCCCCGGCCTGTACCATATACCTGGCCTTGGTGAACACCGGCACGGCGTTTCCCGATCGGTCCAGCTTCGTGCAGCCCCCGGCGTGGTCGAAGTGGAGATGGGTCAACAGGACCACGTCGATGTCCCGGGGCGTGAGAGTGTGCGCCTTCAAGCCCTTCGTCAACTTGTTGCCGTTGAGGCCGTACTGGTCGCGGTACTTGCCCAACCTCTTGGAGCCGGCGCCCGTGTCCACGAGGATGTTAGTCCCCTGAGCTTGTATGAGCAGGCAATTGAGCCCCATGCGGATGCGGTTCTTGCGGTCCGGCTTGACCAAGACCTCCCATTGGGCTCTCGGCACCTGCCCAAAGGACGCGCCCCCGTCGAGGAGGAGGGCGCCGTCGCTCAGAATGTCTACGGAAGTAGCGCCTAGCTGCATGGGTACCATCCCCCCTTGACTGTCGATAGCGCGCGCACCGGGCAAACAGCGCCGCTCGGCGTGAGGGGCTTGTACCAGGCACACCGGACGGGCGCTGCGCCCGGTACGGTGCCTCCGGGGCGTCTACCACCCTACCTTGAGACTTTAGGAGCCCGGCGCGCCGGGGAGATCCGGCTTCTGTTTGAACCGCCGGGCGCCCAGCCGCCCCCTAAAAACGTGGGACTGAACATATGGCTATATCCTCCCTTTGTCAAGCGCCTGCAAGAAGAAGTAGCTGTTCAGACTTGGTGAGGCCCTTTGCGTTACGCCGCTTGTCAGAGTGGGCCGGCGGTTGGGGAGAATCTGGGTTTTGACACAGGGCGGTTGACTCTGGCACGAAGTTGTGATAGATAGCAGCGACCGGCCCATTTGGTGATGAGTGGGGCGGAACCCTTGGCTAGGGAGGCCGATACTATGGGTCAGAGCAGATTCGGGCTGTTTTTAGCTATCGCCGCGGCGGTGGCCTTGATGGGCGCTTTGGCCTGCACCAGAGAGGTCGTCAAGGAAGTACCCGTCGTGGTGGAGGTAGAGAAGGAGGTGGAGAGGGTAGTCGAAAAAGAGGTGATTAAAGAAGTGCCCGTCGAGGTCGAGAAGGTCGTTCTGCAGCAAGTGGTCAGGGAGGTGCCCATAGTGATGGACGAGGCGCCCAAGACGTTGCGCTTCGCCATCGGGCAGACGTACCCGAACATCGTGACGCACCTGGCTAAGAGTTCGGGCATGTCGCTTCTGTTCGACCTGATGTACTCGCGGATAGCGATGCCGAACCCCAACGGGTTCTTCACGCCCGACCTGGCCGAGCGGTGGGAGGTTGCGCCGGACGCAAGCTCCTACACCTTCTTCCTACGCAAGGACGCCACGTGGCACGACGGCGAGCCGGTGACGGCGGAAGACATCAAGTTCATGTGGACGGCGTTGCTGTCGCCTGACTTCCCGTCCTGGAAGGCTTCGTCCTTCACCATCGTCAAGGGCGGCCAGGACTACTTGGACGGGAACGCCGATTCGGTCGAGGGCTTGGTGGTGATCGACGATTACACCATCAGGTTCGACATGGAGCAGCCAAGCACGATCTTCTTCCAGACGTGCTGCTCACTGCGAAACCCGATATACCCGGAGCACGTCTACGGCGACGTGGCGCCGCCCGACCTTCAGACGCACCCCACGTTCACGAACGCGTCCATACCGGTGGGGTCGGGACCGTTCAAGTTCTCCGAGCACGTATCGGACCAGTTCGTCCTGCTGGAGGCCAACCCGGACTACCACTTCGGGGAGCCCAAGATCGACCGCATACTCATCAGCATGATCCTGCAGCGAGACGCGCGTCAGATAGCTATGACGAGGGGCGAGCTCGACATCCTCTACCACGGGCTCACGCCGGAAGGCAACGCGGCGCTGATAGCCGACCCGCGGTTCACCGTAAAGGGTGTGCAGGGGTCGGTCATCGGTACCTATGCCTGGAACCACGACGTCGATGACCTCCGGGACCCACGCATAAGGCACGCGTTCCTACATGCCCTGGACCGGCAGAAGATCATCAACGTGTTCAGCACGGGCAACGGGACCATCTACAACAGTCCGCTGACCCACTCGTGGTATCAGGACCCGACGTGGAAGGACCGGTTCCCATACGACCCGGACAAGGCTCGCTCCCTGCTCAAAGATGCCGGCTGGGACTCCAATAGGGTGGTGAGCGTACTAACGGGGACGCCGGGGGACGAGAAGGCTTCTGCCCAACTGGCCGCGGTGCAGCAGATGCTTGCCGACGTGGGGTTCCAGATCGAATACGACACAGTCGACGGCGCCGCCCGCACCGAGAAGACCGAGAGCGGCGACTTCGACATCTTCACCGGCGGGTTCAGCGTCCACTCCGACCCGGACGGCTTCCTAAAGAACCGGTTGCACACCAACTCAGAGAACCTGATGCGGTACGCGAACCCCGAGTTCGACAAGCTGATAGATGCGGGCGGGGCCGCCATCGATCCGAATGAGAGGGTGAAGATCTACCGCGAGATCGCGGAGGTACTGATGCGGGACATGCCCTTATCCACGACCTACATGACGAACTCCTGGTACGCCATGAGGAAGGAAGTACGCATACCTCACTTCGACACTGTTGGCGACCCGACCAGCCTATACGACGTGCAGGTGGCCCCCAGCTTCACCCACCGGCTGGACGTGTGGAACTATCACGTCGAGGAGTGGGACTTGGACAATTAGGCCTTGGGTCGAAGACGAGAGCCGGTCCTAGGGCGCCCTCAGCGCCCCGGGTCGGTTGGGTCTGACACCATGATCGAAACTGACACGAGGCGGACCGCAGCAGCTCCGCGTCTGCTCTACACCGCCGAGGGTGGGCATGAGTGCGACCTAGCCGCGACGCTGGGCGGTTGGGTCTTGGGCGTCGTCGCCATGGATGACGTGGACAGCCGGTTCGTGCGGAACATGGACGCGGACACGGAGTGGGAGCACGCCAAGGCCCTCCTATACCCCGGCAAGACCTACGAGGAGTGGGGGCAGGCCTTCTTGGCCCTGCGTCCGAGGCTTGATCTCCTGGAGAGCAGCGGCGGCTCGCCCCGCCTGCTCCACTCCGAGACGGCGGAGCAGTTCTCCGGCATAGCCGTAGAGGGGGGCGCGGCCCCCGCGTTCCTGTGGACGGCCCTCGTCGAGGGACGTTGGACCGTCAAGCTTCATGCCGGAGGCAGGACGGACACGCTTTACTCCGGCAGCCGGATAGTGCAAACCCCCTCTATCGCACGGGACGCCGACGGGAATCTCTGGTGCGCCTGGGTGCGCCGGGACGGATCGGGAGACGCGATTCACGTCACGGACGGACGCGGACGGGTCAAGGCTGAGATCGAGGGCCGGTTTCCCAGCTTGGCCCCCTCGCAGGACGGCATTGCCATCGTCTACGAGGTGTTCAGGGAAGGCGAATCTCACGTCGCGGCTGCCAGCGTCGCCGGCTCAGGAGTCGGCGGGGAGGTCACGCTCTCCTCGCGCGACCCGCTCAACTTCCGGCCGCGCGCTGCATCGGCCGGCGACGGGACTATACTCGTGACGTGGGAGTCCAGCCCGGCTTGGGGATTCGACGTACGGGTTGACCAAGTCCGGCGCCTGTGGCTCCGTAGGGCGGACCTTGGGTCCGGGGCAGTCTCGGACGGGCCGGGTACCGGGCCCGGCGGGCTCCTGCCCGTGCCGCTGCGCTCCTTCAGCCGCAGCGGCGAGATCGACGCCGCCGTCAACATGACCCCGTCCAACCCCAGGGTGATCAGGACGGACGCCGGCCTGCTGTGCGCGTTCCGAATGTTCCAACCGGACATGGCCCCGACGTTCAACGCGCCGTGGGTCGTCGACGGCCGCTTCAACCGTAACCGGCAGATGTATCACCACCGCGAGGGGTGGTACCTGGCTATGACCCACTTGGACGGCGGGCAATGGAGCGAGCCGGTACGCGCGACCGAGCCCGTGGGGTTCTCTCATCATACCTATGGGCTAGCTGCCTCCAATGGCAACGTGCTGGCGGCGGGCCACTGCTTCGACGCCGACCAGATGCCCGCGAGGACTCATCGGGTGGAGGTGGTGTCGGCGTCCCTGCGGGGGCACGCGCAGGATGAAAATCCCGGCCTGCCGCTGATGCACTATGGCATCGAAACCATGCAGGCCGTGGACGTGAAGCCGGCCAACCCGCCCACGCACGCGCCCACGCTTCCCGCGGCGCCGGAGGGCTACGAACTGGCGTTTGGAGACCTCCACAACCACACGTCCCACTCGTCCTGCTCGCCGGTGCGCGACGGTAACCCGATAGACAACATGAGGTTGCAGAGGGACGTTCTCGGATACCGGGTCCTCTGCATCGCCGACCACCAGCGGATCTCGGATGCAGACTACCTCCAGAGGCTGGACCTCATGGAGCGGGAGGACACCCCCGGCTACGTGCCCATCTACGCCATCGAGTGGAATAAGCAGCCGTGGCAGCACATAAACTTCTACACGTACGACAAAGACGTGATGAAAGAGTTGCGGCAGATACTCCTGCGGGACCTGGACATCCACCTGATGTTCAACGACGTCTACGACAGATTCCCCGACATGGTGATGGCCAACCGCCACTTCCACGACTACGGCCGCCTCGGCGGCCACGGCCTCGTTGGGGACACCCATACGCACCTCTACGACCCGCGGATAGAATGGGCCATGGAGGCCCTGCACAGCCGCGGCGACATGCTGGCGACCGAGGAGGGAATGTTCGGCGGCCCTTCGGAGTTCCCATTCCCGATAAACTTCATCGAGTGGAAGAGGGCGCGGTTGGGGTTCATCGGAGGCACCGATCATCACATGAGGACGCTCGGCTCCTGCTCGACAGGCTTCTGGGTCAAGGAACTGACCGGAGAGGCCGTGTTCGAGGCGCTGAGAGAGCGCAGGACCTACGCGTGCGCCGGCGGGGAGTTGGGGCTCTGGGCGACGGCCGGCGGCGTGCCCATGGGTCAGGAAGGCGCCGCCGCCATACCCGTGGAGATCAGCGTTTCGGTCGCCGCGCCCCTGCCGGTGGAGACGGTCTCCCTATGGAGCGACGGGGGATACATTCAGCACCGCACGGTGAATGAGCGGCAGGCCGTAGTTAAGTTCACCGACGTACGCCGTGACCCCGGTGAGCGGTACTACATCGTCCGGGTCCAGACCCAACAGGCGCCGGAGTATCCGAAGGGTCCTATAATCGGCTATTCGTCGCCGCTGTACGTCACAGCCCTGTGAGGGGCCGGCAGCGCGCCGGCCCGTAGACCGGAGATAGCCCTTGCAGGCATATATTCTTCGCAGGTTGTTGGTCTCTCTGCCGCTCCTGTTCCTGATCGCGGTCAGCACGTTTGCGTTCATCAATCTGGCGCCCGGTGACGCGATTGACGCTATGATCGACCCGCAAGAGCTCGAGGCGAGCGCCAGTGACCTGAACAGGCTCAGGGAGGCGATGGGCTTGAACAGGTCGGTGCCGGAGCGCTTCATAGCCTGGCTCGGGCAGATAGTCCGGGGCAACTTGGGGTATTCCTACTACACGGGCGAGCCGGTGCTGAGCCGCATATCGTCCAAGATACTTCCCACGCTCGAGTTGACCGCAACCGCGATGATCTTGTCTACCGTGCTGGGCACGCTCTTCGGAATCATCGCCGCGCTCAAGCAGTACAGCGCCTACGACTACACTCTCGGGATCGCCTCGCTCTTCGGCGTGTCCATCCCAACGTTCTTCTTCGCGCTGCTGGCCCTGTACCTGTTCGCCTTCGTATGGGAGATATTTCCGTCCCACGGGATGGGGTACGTACCCGGCGAAGGGCTCTCACTCCGACTAAACATATACCATCTGATTCTGCCTGCGTTGGTGCTGTCCATCGACACGATGGCCGGGAAGACGCGGTACGCCAGGACGGCCATGCTGGAGGTGCTCAAGGCCGACTACGTGACGACGGCCCGAGCGAAGGGATTGTCGGAGCAGGTGGTGGTGCTGAGGCACGGGTTCCGGAACGCGCTGATCCCGTTGATAACGGTGACGATGCTGCGGCTGCCCGGCCTGTTCGGGGGGGCGCTGCTGGTCGAGGCGATCTTCACGTGGCCGGGGATGGGCCAGTTGACGATCCAGGCAGTTGGGCAGCGCGACTATCCCATGATCATGGGCCTGACCATGATCGTGTCGTCGCTGGTGCTGCTTGCCAACCTGGCGGCAGACCTGCTCTACGCCTACGCGGACCCCAGAGTCAGGGTAAACGCCTAGAGGGCTGGCACACGGAGGGCAGAATTGTCGACCTCTAACACGACCGAGGGCGCAGCCTCAATAGACCGGCAGATCCCGGAGCCGAGGCGCTCGAGGAGGAGCGTCTGGAGGCAGTTCCGGAGGCACAAGCTCGCCCTCGCCGGGCTCGTAATCCTGCTGACCTTCAGCTTCGGCGCCGCGTTCGCGCCCGTGGTAGCGCGGCACGGGCCCAACAGGGTCGACTTGGACAACGTGCAGCAGTCCCCGTCGTGGTCTCACCCCCTGGGGACCGACTCGGCAGGCCGCGACGTCTTTGCCAGGATCCTGCACGCCGGGAGGGTGTCGCTCAGCGTGGGAGCCGTGGCGACGCTCATATCCGTCGTGATCGGCACCGTCATCGGGCTGGTGTCGGGTTACGCGGGCGGCTGGGTCGACAACGTCTTGCAGAGGTTCACCGAGTACGTGATGACCTTCCCAACCCTGTTCGCGCTGCTCGTCTTGGTGTCGATTCTCGGAGCCAGCGTCTTCAACATCATGGTGATAATCGGGATTCTTGGGTGGACGGGGAAAGCGCGCTTGGTGCGGGGTCAGGTCCTTCAGGGGCGGGAACTGGACTACGTGGCCGCGGCGCGGGCGATAGGCGCCAGCGACATGCGCATCCTCTTCGTACACATCCTGCCTGCCGTGGTGCCGTTCATCGTAGTCGCGGCGACCCTCTCCCTTGCGGGCGCGATCATAGCCGAGTCTTCCCTGAGCTTCCTCGGGCTTGGGGTCCGGATCCCGACGGCGACGTGGGGGAATATGATGACTTCGGCCCAGTCGCTCCACACGATACGGAACGAGCTGTGGCTGTGGCTCTCTCCCGGGGTCGCCATCGCCGCCACCGTGATTGCGGTAAACTTCTTGGGCGATGGGCTTCGCGATGCTCTCGACCCACGTCAGGAGGCATAGGGGCATGACTGGCGGAAACGCTCTGCGCATGATGTCTCGGACGGCGCTGTACTGTCTGATCGCTGCGATGGCGGCGGCAGTTGGGGCATGCGGCGGGAGCGGGACTGCGGAGAACCCGACGGCTGCCCCGGAGGAGACCGGCCCCACCGGCGCGGACGTTCTCCAGGTCACGCCGCCCCCCAGGGCGGACCGGGCTTCGGCGCCAGGTATGCCGACGGCCGCGCCGCCGCTGGAGGTGGAGGGAGACTCAGGGGCGACCAAGATCACCATCAGCGGGACGGCGGACGAATGCGCCTTCGAACCGTCCGACCTCAGCTTCACTCTCGGCGCGACGGTCACGTTCGAGGTCACGGCCAGGGACAGCGGACACAGTTTCATCATCCAGGGCATGGGAGTCAACGAGGAGGTGGCGGAGGGGCAGACGGTCGAGGTTTCGCTGTCGTTCCTTGCGGCGCAACAGCACTTCGCGCGCTGCAACGCCGAGGAGGGCAGGGGCGGCGAAGCCGTGATCACTGTCAAGGCCCTCGGACTCTGAGCGCCTTGGCTACTTCGGAGAAGCGACACCCTCCTATGCCGGGAGCCTGAGAGGCCGCCCTGAGCCTGCCGAAGGGGTGTCCCTCAGATATAATTCTGATTCCCTTCCCGGCCAGGAAGGGAGGGCTGCGAGGAACCCGGAAGCGTTCTTAGTCAGCCTACGGAGCAATGCTGCTCGGACCGATACGCGCCGCCCCTACAAGGAGTAAGGTTCAATGCAGATACGCAAGATCGAAGACATCGTCATCTACCGGGATGACCGCTACTACTGCGGGCCGGGCCCGTCCGTCGTGGCGTACCCGGACGGCGAATTGGCCGTAGTGTTCAGGCGTCATCGCTCCTGGACCCGCGAGCCGCTCTACATGCACGTGCACCCGACCACCGAGCAATGCTTGGTCCGCTCCCGCGACGGCGGCAGTACGTGGGACAGCCTCCCCAGGGTCTTCATGGGCGGCGGACAGTGCGCGGTGGCTGGCCTGCTCCGCGACGGGACGACGTTGTTCGTGACCCACAGACAAGAGCTCGTGCCGGACAATATGATGGACGATCTGCCGGCGGCGGCCGCCAGGGAGCGGGTGGGTAGGTTCAATAGAGTGCGAAGCGAGGGCCGGTGGAACGAGCGTAATTGGCCTACCATCAGCGCCGGCACGGAGATCTGGCGCAGCGATGACCGGGGCGATACCTGGGACGGCCCTTCCTGGGTCGGCGAGGTGCCGGGCCACCCGGTACTCCTGGAGGGGCTTCATTCCCCCGTGCAGCTCCGCGGCTTCCCGATGGAGCTCAGGGACGGCGTCATACTGTTACCCGTGCAGGGCAGCAGGGAGGACTCGATACTGATCGCTTCGGAGGACGGCGGCCGCACCTGGAGATTCCGGGGCGTTGCGATGGAGGGGCCCTTCAACGAGTGGTCGGTCGTCGAGACTACGTCGGGGGACCTGGTCGGGTTCGTCCGCAGCGAGCTTACCGATACCAGGGGCGGGTACCTGTGGACCGCCCGGTCGTCCGACCAGGGGCGCACCTGGACCGAGCCGAAGCGAGAGGACGTCTGGGGCTTCCCGTACTTCGCTCTGCCGCTGCCCACGGGGCGATTCCTGCTCGTCAACGGCTACCGCCGCGAGCCCTTCGGCATACGGTGCCGCGTCCTAGACCCCGAATGCACGAACGTCTCCGAGGCGGAGGAGATCGTGCTGCGCGGGGACGGCGGCGGGCGAGACCTCGGTTATCCTCATGCCGCCCTGCTCCCGGACGGGCGGGCGCTGGTCGTCTACTACTTCAACGACCGGTCGGACGGGCAGCGTTTCGTGGCCGGGACCTTCGTCGAGGTCGCCTGACCCTCCGCGGGGGAGTTACGCCTACGCCGTTGGCGAGCTTCGGCGGGGGAGCCTGCGGTCCTCCGAGTCGAGCATGATAGTCACCGGGCCGTCGTTCTCTATCGAGACCAGCATGTGCGCTTGGAACCGGCCGGTGGCCACGCTGAGCCCGGCCTCCCGAAGCATCTCGACGGTTCGGATCACCAGCGGCTCCGCCTGCTCGGCAGGGGCGGCTTGGGAGAAGCTGGGGCGGCGGCCCTTGCGTGTGTTGCCGTAGAGGGTGAACTGGCTGACGACGAGCATCTCCGCCCCGACGTCGAGGGCCGAGCCGTCGAACTTGCCCTCGGCGTCGTCGAAGATGCGTAGGTTGGCGGCCTTGTCGGCTATGTACCGAGCCTCGGCCTCCCCGTCGCTGCCGCTGATGCCCAGGAAGACGACGAGACCGCGGCCAATCTCTGCAATGCGGCCGCCTTCCACGGAGACGGAGGCCCGCGACGCGCGCTGGATGAGTGCTCGCAAAGGGCTGGCGCCGAAGTCTTACTTCGCCGCAGGCGCCTCTTGCTTCGACTCGGCCTTGGCTTTGCCTTTGGGTTCGGCCCCTTTGTCGGAGCCGGAATCCTTCGGCTCCGAACTGGTAGAGGAGCCGCTGCGGCCCTTCCCGTAGTCGTTGACGTAGAAGCCGCTGCCCTTGAATACCACCGGCACGGAGTGGATGACGCGGCGAGCGCCGTTATTGCATGACGGACACACTGCGACCGGCTCGGATGAGAAGCTCTGGCGCATCTCGAATTCGTGATCGCAGGTCTGGCACCTATAGTCGTACAGAGGCAATTGAAGTCACCCCGCGTTCGGGACTGGGTTAGCACTCGCCTAGCTGGAATGCCAGAGCCAAACCAATGTAGCACCATACGAAGAGGGCTGTCAACTCGTTATGCCGGCCCGAACCGACCCGGAGGCTTGGGACAGGTTACCACCCCTGGGGCGTGTTGACGGGTGGGGGGCCATATGCTAACTTGGCTCCTAGAAGCAGTGAAGGGGAGTAGTAGCGATCCCCGGCGCGGACAGAGAACGGGGGATGGTGGAAGCCCGGCGCGCCCACGTCGCGAACTCGCCCCGGAGCTCCCGGCCTGAACGTAACGCAACTAGGGCCGGGCGTATGGGCGCCGTTACAGCCCGCACAAGCGGCCCTTCCGGGTACGGAGGGGCAAATAGGGTGGTACCGCGGGAAGTCCCGTCCCTTTGGGGGGCGGGACTTTTTTGTCGTGAGTAGCTATCTCCCAAGGAGCAGCAATGGCTATGGCAGTGAAGGCAGCCGCTACCTCGTCGATACGCAGGGCCGAGATGCATTACGATCCTCGGGCGCTCGACGCCAAGTGGCAAGAGCGTTGGGCCGAGGACAACCTATACCAAGTCCGCGACGACGACCCTCGCCCGAAATGGTACGAGTTGACCATGTACCCATACCCCTCCGGCGACCTCCACATAGGCCACTGGTACGCCATGGCGCCGTCCGACGCCCACGCCAGGTTTCGCAGGATGCAGGGCTACAACGTCCTGCATCCGATGGGGTTCGACGCCTTTGGCCTGAACGCAGAGAACGCGGCCATCAAGCAGGGCGTCCATCCCCATACGTGGACTATGGGCAACGTCTCCAACATGCGCCGGCAACTCCGAAGCATGGGCACCATCTACGATTGGAGCCGCGAGATCGTCACCTGCGCCCCGGAGTACTACAGGTGGAACCAGTGGCTATTCCTGCAACTCCACAGGGCGGGCCTCGCGTACCGCGCCTTTGCGCCCGCCAACTGGTGCCCAAAGGACAATACGGTCCTCGCTAACGAGCAGGTGATCGACGGTCGATGCGAGCGTTGCGATACCGAGGTGACCCGCCGCGACCTGAACCAGTGGTTCTTCAGGATCACCGACTACGCCGATGAACTGTTGGACCACCGCCAGTTGGACTGGCCCGAGAAGATCAACATAATGCAGACCAACTGGATCGGGCGCAGCGAGGGCGTCGAGATACAGTTCGATATATCCGAGTACGGCTTGGACGAGGAAACGCTGACCACGTTCACGACTCGCATCGACACCGTCTACGGAGTGACGTTCGTCGCGCTTGCCCCGGAGCACCCCTTGGTCGCCGCCCTGACGACACGGGAACGCATGGCCGACGTCTCAGCTTACGTCGAACAGGCACGCCGTCAAACGGAGGTTGAGCGCCTCTCCACGGAGAAGCCCAAGACCGGCGTATTCACGGGCGCCTACTGCGTGAACAAGCTGAGCGGGGAGCGTGTGCCCCTCCTGGTTGCCGACTACGTCCTGCGTACCTATGGCACCGGCGTCGTCATGGGTGTGCCGGCCCACGACCGGCGTGACTTCGAGTTCGCCGGAAAGTACGGCCTCCCGGTCCGAGTTGTCGTAGCCCCCGCAGGATGGGACGGCGGCGAACTGCAAGACGCCTACCTAGAACCCGGCCTCCAAGTCAACTCCGGCCCCTTCGACGGCCTGCCCAGCTCGGAGGGTCTGCAGCGCATAGCCGAACACGTTGAGGCCAACGGCTGGGGCAAGCGCACGGTACAGTACCGTGTTCGAGACTGGTTGATATCGCGGCAACGCTACTGGGGCACCCCGATCCCCATAGTCTACTGCGATGACTGCGGCACGGCGCCCGTGCCGGAAGCGGACCTGCCGGTGCTGCTGCCGGAGGATGCCGAGTTCCGCCCCACCGGTGAGTCGCCCTTGGCCAGGCACGACGAGTTCGTCAACACGGCGTGCCCCCGCTGTGGACGCCCAGCCTCGCGCGAGACCGACACGATGGATACCTTCGTGGACTCCTCATGGTACCAACTGCGCTTCGCCAGCCCCCGCTACGACCAAGGGCCCTTCGACCCTCAGGCGCTCGGAGAATGGGCGCCCGTGGACCAGTACACCGGCGGAGCCGAGCACGCCGTCATGCACCTGCTCTACGCCCGGTTCTTCACCAAGGCGCTGCGGGACATCGGGCTGCTGCGTATCGATGAGCCGTTCGTACGCCTCTTCAACCAGGGTCACATAATCGCCGAGAGCCAGAAGATGAGCAAGTCCCGCGGCAACGTAATCGCCCCGGACGAATACGTCGCCGAGCTTGGCGCCGACGTGGTCAGGTGCTATCTGATGTTCCTGGGGCCGTGGGACCAAGGCGGTGAGTGGAGCGACGCCGGTATCAACGGCATGGCGCGTTGGATCAACCGGGTCTGGGAGATGGCCAGGCGCAATCCCGCCGAGCTGGATGCCCGGCCCGAGGACGAGGACGCCGTGAGGGACCTTGACCGCCAGGTACACAAGACGCTCCGGCGCGTCACCGGCGATCTGGAAAGGTTCAAATTCAACACCGCCCTGGCTGCTCTGATGGAATTGAGCAACACCATGAACCGCGCTTGGGAAAGGGGCGGAATCGGTGCGGCAACGTGGTCCGACGCTGTGGAAAAGCTGCTGCTGCTGATGGCCCCCCTGGCGCCCCACGTCACCGAGGAGCTCTGGGAACACACCGGCCGCGCCTACAGCATACATAGCCGCTCCCTGCCGAGATGGGATCCCGTCCTCGCTGCCGATGAGACCGTCACACTGGTGGTCCAGGTCAACGGCCGCCTGCGCGACCGCATCGACGTTCCCGTCTCCATCACTGAAGAAGACGCCAACAAGCTGGCTCTGGGAAGCAGCCGGGTCCAGACTCATATCGAAGGCAAGACCATATCTCGGGTCATCTACGTCCCCCGCAAACTGGTGAACATAGTGGCCCGGTAGGTCCAGCAGCCTGCTGAGGACGTTCGGGCTGCCAAGCCGGCTGTCAAGGCTCGATGGGAGGAGCGATGAAACTCAACGTGGCGGTCCTGCCTGGCGACGGTGCGGGACCGGAGGTAACCGCCGAGGCGGTCAGAGTGCTCGATGCCGTGGCCTCCCGCTTTGGGCACGCCGTCAACGTCGTCACGGGCAGCATCGGCGGCCATGCCATAGACACATTCGGCACGCCGCTGCCGGACGAAACGTCCGCGGTCTGCCACGAGGCCGACGCCGTGCTGTTCGGGGCCGTAGGCGGCCCGAAGTGGGATGACCCACACGCCCACGTGCACCCCGAACAGGGTATCCTCGACCTGCGCAAGCGGATGGGACTGTTCGCGAACCTCCGCCCGGTCAGAGCTTACCCGGCGCTCGTCAACTCCAGCCCACTGAAGCCGCACCTTCTCGAAGGCGTCGACATGCTCATCGTTAGAGAGCTGACCGGCGGCCTCTACTTCTCGAGGCCCAAACGCCGCTGGACAACCTCGCGAGGCCGGCGCGGCGTCGACACACTGCGCTACACAGAGCGCGAGATCGAGCGCGTGCTCCGGGTCGCGTTCGAACTGGCCCGCCGACGCCGCAAGCAGCTGACTTCCGCCGACAAGGCCAACGTGCTCGAGTCGTCCCGGCTATGGCGGGAGATCGCCACGGAACTGGCGGCCGACTATCCCGACGTGGAGGTCGATCACATCTACGTCGATAACTTGGCCATGCAGCTCATAAGGGACCCCAGCCGCTTCGACGTGGTCGTCTCGGAGAATACCTTCGGGGACATCATCTCCGATGAGGCGGCCGTGCTGTCCGGCTCCCTCGGCATGTTGCAGTCGGCAAGCCTCTCGGGGCTTCCCGGCGCCGGGAAGCCCCGCCGACCCTCGGCTCTCTACGAGCCCATTCACGGCAGCGCCCCGGACATCGCCGGCCAAGGCATTGCCAACCCCATCGGCGCCATCTTGAGTATGGCCCTGATGCTCCGTTACTCCTTTGGACTGGAGGAGGAGGCCGTGGCCGTGGAGCGTTCCGTCGAAGCCGTCCTCGCGGAGGGCTACCGGACTCCCGATATAGCGGGTGACGGAGGCGGCGTGGTCGGAACCGCACGGATGGGCGGCGTCATCGCCGGCCGAGTGTAGCAGGACGGCGTACCGGGTACTCTCAACGCGCCCCGCTCACCCCTATGGACCTGGAGATAACACCGCCATCTCAAAGCCCCCCAATACTGAATATCCCTGAACGGGCTGCGAGAAAATTACGTGGCGTGCAGAGTGGCTGAGACCTTCTCAGGCCCTGCCGGGAACCGGTCTACCGCGATGGCGGGGCTAACCCCATGCTATAATACACCCCGATGCCCCGATGCTCCCCCAAAAGCCCACCGACCCAACCGACCGGGAATGGGACCCTCATCCAGCGGCCCCGGCGCCTCCCCATGCTGGTCTCCTGAGTGACAACGCCTGCTTCAATTAGGCAACGGTTGGAGGAGCGCGAGAAGCTCCTCTCGCCCTTCGCCGCCAAGTCCGGCAACAGCAGCAGGGACCGTGAAGAGGAGCCGGACCGTATCAGGACCGAGTTCCAGCGCGACCGAGACCGGATCCTCCACTCCAAGTCTTTCCGCCGGCTGAAGCACAAAACACAGGTGTTCATAGCGCCCGCCGGAGACCATTACGTCACCAGACTCACACATACGCTTGAGGTGGCTCAGATAGCCCGCACCATCTCCAGGGCGCTCAACCTGAACGAGGACCTGGCTGAGGCTATCGCTCTCGGGCACGACCTTGGGCACACGCCCTTCGGCCACGTTGGCGAGTACGAACTCGGAAAGCTGCACCCCGGAGGCTTCAGGCACGCCGAACAGAGCCTGAGGATCGTCGAGAAGCTGGAGAAGGACGGCGCCGGGCTGAACCTGACCACGGAGGTCAGGCAAGGCATACTCCACCATTCGAAGCCCCGCGGCGACTTCCTAGCTGCCCACCTCCCGGACGGCCTTTCACTGGAGGGGCAGATATGCCGTATTTCAGACGCGGTTGCCTATCTGAACCACGACCTGATGGACGCTTTCAGGGCCGGCATCATCACGTGGGTAGACGTGCCCGACGTAGTTGCTGAAGTGCTCGGGACGAGCCACTCGCAAAGGGTCAATACGATGGTCTCCGACGTGGTCGAGTCTTCGTGGGCCGCCGCCGGCGAGGAGAGAGCGGACCCCGGCGGCGCTCCCCGGGTCGCGATGAGCGAACGCATTTGCAACGCCGTCATGACGATGCGCGAGTTCATGTTTCAAAGGGTATACTTACCCGAAGACCAAGGCCCTGAGGGGCGGACCGCTCGCGAGATCATCGGGATCCTGTACCAACACTATGCCGAGAACTCGGACGCGCTCCCGCCCAGCTCACTGGAAGACGGGTGGCAGGTCGTGGACTACGTCGCGGGGATGTCCGATCTGTACGCCATACGGGAGGCCGAGCGAACGCGCCCGGGGCTGGCGCGGCAGTTTGCCAATGGCTCTGTGGGATACTTGCCTTGACGCCGTCGGACAGGATTCGCAGCCGTACCGTGAGCAACAGGGTCAAACTGGTCCAGGAGCACTTGGAGGCGATGCAGCGCGACACCCACGGGTTGGAGTTCGGCCCGTGGAGACGAGAAGTGGACAGCCTCTGGAAGAGCATATTCGGGCAGATTAGCAAGATGAGCCCGGCGCCCCAGCAGAGGTCATTGGAGTCCATCCGGGAGGTCTGGACGACCTACGTCCAACACTACACGGGCGAGTATTAGCCTCTCGAGGAGGCGTCGATTGGCAGACATACCCAACCCGGGCGCTAGCCGCCCTCCAAGTCTGGAGCCGGACATGGCGCGGGCCCGCATGACGGCGGTGATGGCTCACAACGTGGTCATAAAGCTCAAGGAGATGGGCCTGCCCGATCGTCTTGACGACGACCTGGCAAGGCTGAGCACCGATCTGGCCGACCTCTGGAACGCCCAACAGCAGTTGGCGTCACGGGTCGAGGGCTTTCTGAGATCCGGAGACGGCTGGGAGGCCGCAGCCGATTGCCTCGTAGACCTGAAGGCCGTGCTGGCCCACGTGGGGTGGCACCTGTCCAGCGTCAACCGACCCATTACGCGCATAGCGCAGTTCGCATATGCGCAGGCGGATGAGGATGACGAGCGCGCAGACCCTCCCGCAAGGACCGAGCAGGTGTCCGAGTGAGCGTCGTCGACGACGTAAGGGCCCGCTTGGACGTCGTGGACGTAGTCTCCGGCTACGTCTCGCTCAGGAAATCGGGCCGCAACTACAAGGCCAGATGCCCCTTCCACGACGAGAAGACGCCCTCGTTCGTGGTGAACCCGGAGAGGCAGGCTTGGCACTGCTTCGGGGCGTGCTCCACGGGCGGCGACGCCTTCACGTTCGTCATGCGGAAGGAGGGCGTCGAGTTCGGGGATGCATTGAGGCTGCTCGCCGACCGGGCAGGTGTGGACCTGCGGCCCGCGAGACGGGGAAGCGCCGAGCGGTACTCGGCCCTGCGCCGCATCAACCTGGAGGCCGCCGACTTCTACCAACGCGCGCTGGACTCCCCGGAAGGCTCCCGGGCTAAGGCGTACCTAACTGAGCGGGGCGTCGACGAATCCGCGCGGAACTCATTCAAGCTTGGCTTCAGTCCGCAGAGGGGGAACAAACTCAAGGCTCACCTCCAAACTCTGGGCTTCGACATAGAGAACGCCGTCGAGGCCGGGCTGCTCCGCAAAGGCGGTGACGGCGGCGTCCGCGACTTCTTCTGGGGCCGGCTCATGTTCCCGATCCAAGACAGGCACGGCGGCGTGATCGGGTTCGCGGGGCGTTCCCTGGACGGGTCGGACCCCAAGTACATCAACACCGCCGCAGGCCCGATATTCGACAAGCGGGCCACCCTGTACGGCCTCCACTTGGCCGCGCAGCCCATACGCGATGACGGCGCCGCGGTGATCGTCGAAGGCTACATGGACGTCATAGCTGCTCATCAGGCCGGGTTTGCCAACGTGGTGGCGTCTATGGGGACGGCGCTAACCGAGCGTCAGGTTGGAGTGCTGAGGGCTGCCGCGGGCAAGTTCGTACTGGCCTTGGACCCTGACGTTGCAGGACAGGCGGCCGCTCTGAACAGCCTGGAGGCGTCGTGGAAGGTGTTGGAGCGGCACCAGGCCGGGTCCGGTTTCCGTGCGGTGGGAGCCGTGTTCCGAGGGCGCAAGCTCGAGTTGGCTATCGCTGCGCTCCCTGCCGGACAGGACCCGGACACGCTCATCAGGAGGGACCCCGGCGAGTGGAAGAAGGTCGTCGCGGAGGCCAGACCTTACGTAGAGTTCATGATACGGGCTATCGCGGCGCGGTACGATCTTACCCAACCCCGTGGCCGCGCCGAGGCCGCGGAGGCTCTGGCTCCGGTCATCGCCTCGGTTGGGAGCGCCGTCGAGCAGGAGCACTACTTCCAGCTAACCTCCGAGGCCTTGGGGGTCAGCAGGGGGGCGTTGGAGGCCAGCATAGGCGGGCCGTCGGCCCTCGGCAGGGCGGCGGACCGCAGGGGCCGCGAGAGGGCCGATCCCGTATCTGCGGAAAGCTCCTCGGTCGCCAAAGAGGGGCGCGACTACCTGGAAGAATCCATCCTGTCGCTTCTACTTCGGCGGCCGGAGTTGAAAGATGCGGCCACGGGTGTTGCGTCCGACCGATTCCGCGCAATAGAGAACAGAGAGCTATTTACCTCGCTGCAAAGCTGCTCTACAATAGACGAACTTCGAGGCTCGATCGACGCGAGCCTTTACGACCGCCTAGACTACCTTAGCAGGGTCGAATATGGGCCGGGTGACCGGCAGTCGGATTCTGATGCCCTTGACCAATCGCTCAGACGGTTGGAGCAGCGCCATCTCCGGGAGCTGCAAGAGAACATCTTGGCGTCCGCGGACGCCAAGGAGCCCCCTCCCAAAACCCTCGAGGAACCCATTGTGAGCGTTAACGCCAAGCTGAGGGACCTCTTTCGCAGCAGCATCCGTAGCGGCTAGCCTTCGAACGGAGGATGAGGATGGGAATATGAGCATACGCCCAGAGCAAGAGGAAGCAGAGGATATGTACAGCCGGCTCAAGGCGGCGCTATCGCGCAGGGAGCCCGACGCGATGGGAATAGAAGACCCCAGGGAGGCCAGGCTCTCGGCTCTGGGCGCCGAGGAAGACCTCTCCCGCCTCAGAGGCCGGAACGGCTCTTCTGTGCCGAAGAACAACCCGGATTGGCAAGAAGGCGTCGACGCGACGGAGATAATCGACGACCCGGTCCGGATGTACCTCCGTGAGATCGGGCGTGTCAACCTGCTGAAGGCGCCGCAAGAGCGTACGCTCGCCCGCGAGATGGAGGCGTCCAAGCACGTCGAAATGATCGAGGCAGAGCTGACCAGCCCCGAGGGCGTACCCCCGAGGGCCTGGCAGGTCGTCCTGCACACGATCAACCGGGCGTGCGAGTGGGCGCCTCTGGCAGACGCCCTCTGCAGGTACGCCGGCTTGGCTGGCAACAAGACCCTCTACCAACTGGCCGTAGAACCCGAGACCCGCGACGTTCTCGACGGCGAGTTGCCTGAGGAGATGCTCATCTTCGTCGAGGACGCCCTCAACGTCGAGCCGGACAAGGTGAAGGCGATGATACAGGAGCTAGCCCTGGACACTCGGCTGGTTCCGGATGAGGCCCTGCAACTGATAGGCAGAGACGCCACCCTGCAGGACGTCAGGCGGCAGGTCAACGACCTGGATTTCACGAAGAAGCTGGACCCCTACGAGCTTATCTTTTACAGCCATATCGCCCACATCAAGTTCCGAGGCCAAGAGGCGCAAGGACACCTGGCTGAGGCGAACCTCCGTCTGGTCGTCAGCGTCGCCAAGAAGTACATAGGCCGCGGGATGTCGCTCTTGGACCTGATACAGGAGGGCAACATCGGCCTGATCCGGGCCGTCGAGAAGTTCGACTATCGCAAGGGCTACAAGTTCAGCACCTACGCCACGTGGTGGATTCGCCAGGCGATCACGAGGGCCATCGCCGACCAGGCCCGCACCATCCGCATCCCCGTCCACATGGTGGAGACCATCAACAAGCTGCTCCGCGTGAGCCGCCGTCTGGTACAGGAATACGGCCGGGAACCCACCAACGAAGAGATAGGCGTCGGCATGGAGGTGCCTCCCGAGAAGGTCAAAGAGATACTCAAGATATCCCAGGAGCCGGTGTCTCTGGAGACGCCAATCGGGGAAGAGGAAAACAGCCACCTGGGCGACTTCATCGAGGACCGGAGCGCTCTGGCGCCGTTCGAAGCCGCCTCGAATCAGCTGCTGAAAGAGCAGGTCGACGACGTGCTATACACGCTCAGCGAGCGCGAAGCCCGCGTGCTGCAACTCCGCTTCGGCTTGGAGGACGGCCGTAACCGGACTCTGGAGGAGGTCGGGCGCGACTTCGGCGTAACCCGGGAACGTATTCGCCAGATCGAGGCTAAAGCGCTCCGAAAGCTCCGCCAGCCCAGCCGCTCGAAAAAGCTCCGCGATTTCCTTGAGTAGGCCCGCCGCCGATACATGGTCCGCAGAGGCCGCCCAAGCGGCAATGCCCCGCACGGACCGGAAGGCCTCCAGCGCTCCGAGGGCCGCCAAGTCCAAGGTCGCGGTCCTATACACCACGCCCGAGTCGGTCTTAGACGACGTCAGCCGTGCCATGCGGTTGGCCGACTACCGGAGCGCCCTCCCAGCCGACGCAGCAACGCTGTTGAAGATCAACATCTCCTGGCAGCATTACTACCCCGCCTGTTCGACGACCCCGTGGCAGCTCGAGGGGGTGATACGCGCCCTTCGCAACGACGGCTACGGTGATCTGATACCGACCCACAACGGCACCGTCGTAGTCGATCCCGTGGAGGGGTCGATCAAGAACAGACACAAGGCCGTAGAGGACAGGTACGGCCTGGAGAGCGTCTTCCTGGACTTCCCCCCCGTCGAGTGGACGCCGTACCGGCCCAAGGCCAAGATGCTTGCGCTGGACGAGATCTACCCGGAGGGCTTCGAGATCCCGAAGATGTTCTTCGGGAAGAACGTTGTCCACCTCCCGACCATGAAGACCCACGTCTTCACGACCATAACGGGCGCTATGAAGAACGCCTTCGGAGGACTGCTCAATCGCAAGCGGCACTGGACCCACTCGGTGATCCACGAGACGTTGGTTGACCTTCTGAACATCCAGAAGGAGATACACCCCGGCATCTTCGCCGTCACCGACGGGACCTTCGCCGGGGACGGCCCCGGGCCCCGGGCCATGCGCTGGCATGAGAAGAACGTGATCATCGCCGGGGCCGATCAGGTCTCCGTAGACGCGGTGTCGGCCAAGATGATGGGTTTCGACCCCATGTCAATCGAGTTCATCAGGCTCGCGCACGAAACGGGCCTCGGCGCGGGAGAGATAGGCGAGATCGACGTGGTGGGCGAGGACATATCGGGGGTCAACTGGCGCTTCGAGGGCGGCCAGAGCACCCTGGCAAGTCGGGGCCAGCGCCTCATATACTGGGGGCCCTTGAAGCCGCTGGAGAAGGCGCTGCTGCGCTCTCCCATCGCGCCGTGGTCGTTCGTCGCCTCGAACCTGTACCACAACGCCTACTGGCTGCGCTTCATCGGCCGCCGCCGCGTCCGGGAAGCCATGAAGACCGGCTGGGGCCGCCTGTTCCAGAGCTACTGACGTATCACCCGGCCTTGTTCGGTTGGCGCGCGGGCGGTCTACGGTATCGCGCGGCCGGCCAAGACGCCGGTGCAGTGGTCGTTGTCCACGGCCACCTCGCCGTTGACCAAGACGTACGGGATGCCAATGGGGAACTGGCGCGGGTTGTCGTAGGTCGCGGTGTCGACGACGCGCTCCGGGTCGAACACCACGACGTCTGCGTAGTAGCCCTTCTCGATGCGCCCGCGCCCCGTGAGACCGAACCGCCGCGCCGGGTTGTCGGTCATACGCTGGATCATCTGCTCCAGGGTCAGCATACCGAACTCACGTCTGAGTCTGCCCAGGAATCTGGGGAACGCGCCGTAGCTTCTGGGATGAGGCATGCTGCCCGCCGGTGTAATGTCGCTGCAGACCATGTAGTCGGGCCGCGACAGAAGCTCCATGCAGTCGCGGCTCACCTGCCTCCATAGGGCGGTGCTCGCCGGCGGCGCCCCGAGGTATCCGACTGCCAACTCCTCCTCCAGCAGGATCCGGCACAGCGCTTCGCCCAGGGATTCGCCTGTCTCTCTTACGACGTCCGGGAGGCTCATCCCCTCCAGGCGGCTGTTCCGCGGCAGGTAGCAGAAGACAACCTCGTCGAGCGGCCGGTCGTACTCGTTGTCCAGGTAGTCCGCCATCTTCTTGCGCTCGGCGGGGTCGCCGAGGCGCCGCAGCAGCTCGTCCGGCCCGCCTTCCTGGGCGTAGCTTGGGAGGTAGGCCACGGGGATACTGCTCCCGGCGGGATATGGGTAGATGTCCAACGTGATGTCGGCGCCCTCCGCCTTTGCTCGGTCTATGTCTGACATGACGTCGTTGATCCGGCCCGCCGTCTCCGGCGCCGTGCGGTAGTGGGCGAAGTGCAGGCTCACCCCGGAGCGGCGGGCGACCTCCAGGGCTTCGGGGACGCCGCCGCCCCCGTGTGCGCGCTCCGGGTTAGCCCGGCGCGGCTCGGTCATGTAGACCCCGCCGCGCTCGTGGACGGTCTTGCATATCTCGACCAGCTCGGCGGTGCTCGTCCACGGTCCCGGGTAGTAGCTCGACCCGGTGGTGAACCCGACCGCGCCCTGCTCCAGACCTTCGATTACGAGCCGCTTGTACCTCTCCATCGACTCCCCGATCAGCGGAACGTCCCTGAAGCCGACTGCCTCCAGGCGGACGGTGCCGTTGGGCACGAGATATACCGTGTTCACCGAGACCTTCCGGTCGTAGTTGGACCGGAAGGCGGCCACGCTGCTCACGTCCAGGTCCTCGGGCGGGAACTCGAGCAGCCCCGATAGCCACCGCCGGTACGTGCGGTAGTTGTCCGGAGACAACGGGGCGTAGGACATCCCGTCGATACCTAGGAACTCCGTCGTGATCCCCTGCCTGAGCCCGTTGGCGTGCTGGGGGTCCAGCAGCAACGCGCCTTCCGAGTGGGTATGGGTGTCGATGAACCCCGGTGACACGGCGTGGCCCCGCGCGTCGATGACGCGCCTTGCTTCCGATAGGGACAGGTCCCCAATCGCGTCGATACGCCCGTTCCGTATGCCGACGTCGGCGGGGGAGGACGGCCCCCCGGAGCCGTCGACAACCGTGCCGCCGGAGATGACGATGTCAAACATAGGGTTGCCTCCAACGTGGACGCCGTGGATGAGGGTAGAATAACATTGGACGTAGAGCCTTCCAAGGCGCTGTCGTCCAGTCCATCCGCAATCCCAACGGTGTCGATTGTCATGACGTGGTTGTTGTTGGTCATTCTCGGCTTTCTGGCTTTCGCCGCCGGCGTCATGTGGTTCGCGGCGACCGTGGCCTTGAGGCGGCCCATTCAGCGGTTCCCGGGGGGGGCGGGGCTGCTGGTGTTGGCCGTATT
Source organism: uncultured Dehalococcoidia bacterium (assembly GCA_958296245.1). GTDB lineage: Bacteria > Chloroflexota > Dehalococcoidia > Lucifugimonadales. The sequence continues at coordinate 1,823,755 of OY282458.1, read as the reverse complement.
GGGTCTGATCGTGCTGACCGTCGGCCTTCGGCTCAGACCCGATGCCGGCGCAGGAGTCGAACAGGAGGAGGCGGCGCCGAACGGCGACTCCGAGCTCCGGGCCGAGCTGGCCGAGATTCGGGGTCAGTTGGGAACGGTCAGGCGGGATCTGGATGCCGTCGCGGGGCGGATGGACGACGCCGAGGAGGCCATCTCCGTCCTTGCGCAGGCCGCGTCGGCCACCCCGCCGGAGGCGCCTGAGGAGGCAGTGGCGAGTCCTGCGGCGGGGCAAGCTCCGGTCGCCATTGCGGGGCCTGTCAGGGCGCATTCCAACGAGGCGCTGGATGCCGTCGACTCCATTGAGTTCAGGATGAGGAATAGGTCGGAGAGCATAGCCTTCCCGCTGATAGATTCGGGTACGCGCATCGTCTACTACGACTCTGACCAAGGCACCGGAGCCATCGCCTTCCGCGAGGTGATTACGGCGGAAGTGGTGAACGTCTGGAGCGTACGTTGGATAGATGGAGAGGGGCCTAATCTCGGTCCGGGCGAGGAGGTCGAGATCACCGTGAGCCTTCTGGGGTTGGATCCCCGGCTGACTGCGGGCAAGGAGTTCGCCGTCGGGGTCGAACTGCCGGGACAGCCGGCCTTGGACGTCATCCGTGTGATCCCTGACGCATTGGATGCCGTCATGGAACTTGGCCCGGAAGATCGGGGCTGATTTGCTATCATGACTCTTTGGACCAATTCGGGGCAATTCAGGGGCCGCCGCCTAGCGCCCGCGCCTCCGCTTCTGTAGACTCCAACTGATCATTGATTGTGGTGGGGGGGGGTGACAACAATCAAGCCCGCGCCTTCGCTTTCTGTAGACTTCAACTGAGGGTGGTTGCTCGCACAGTGACGGGGGCGGCCGAGCCATTTTCGAGGTGCTGTCGATGAGGGTTGTATTCCTAGAAGACGTTAGTGGGGTGGCATTGGGAGGGGAGATCAAAGAGGTCAAGGGCGGGTTCGCCCGCAACTACCTCATCCCTAAGAAGTTAGCTGTTCCGGCAACCCCGGACGCGCTGCAGCGAGTCGCGCGCTTGGGCAAGCAGGCCGAGGAGCAGCGGATCAAGACCCTTGAGGACATGAGGGCCTTGGGGGCGATGCTCGAGGGGTCGGCGGTGAACGTGGCGATGAGAGCGGGCGCCTCGGGCCGCCTCTATGGGTCTGTCACCAACGCTATCGTGGCTGATGAGCTGTCGAAGATCACGGGCCGGGAGATCGACCGCCGCATCGTCGAGCTCCCGGGATCCGTACGCGAGGTGGGTATCTTCGAAGCCGGGCTCAGGCTTCACGCCGACGTGACGGCCACCGTGTCGGTGCTGGTCCATCCGGTGGGATCGGACCCGGACGAAGTCAGAGCCGGCATCGAGGCCGCCGAGTCGGAGGCGGAAGACGGCGGCGGCACGGGAGAGCCCCCGGCGTCTCCTGCGGAGGGGACTGCTCCTCCCGAATCCGGCTAGGCCGCGCTGTAGGCTGGGCCATACGTCCGCTCCGTCCACGCTGTGCTTGCCCGGTAGGCGCAGACAGGCAGGACGGGTCGCCTTTCCCGCAGGGAAGGAGAGAAGCGCACGAATTGTACGCCGAACGGCCCCTCGCCCGGAAGGTTCAATGAACACCTCGCCCCGATGAAGGAGAGAAGCGCACGAATTGTACGCCGAACGACTGCTTCCCCATGACACAGAGGCGGAAGAGGCCGTCATAGGCTCGATCCTCATAGACGGCGAGTCTTTGACGAAGGTCACCCCGTTCCTGCGGTCCGGCGACTTCTACGTCGCCAAGGCGAGATTGTGCTACGAGGCCTGCGTGCCTCTGTTCGAGCGCGGCGAAGCCATCAACCAGGTTACGGTCGCGCATGAACTCTCATTGCGCGGCGCCTTGGAGGACGTCGGGGGAGCCGCCTACCTGGCCCATCTGGTGCGTACCGTCCCCACGTCCGTCCACGTCGAGCACTACGGCCGGATAGTGCAGCGGACCTCCATCATGAGACAGCTCATATCGGCCGCAGGCGACATCGCTGCTATAGGGTACGAGGGTGGGCCGGACGTGGACACCGCTTTGCGGAAGGCGGAGGACGTACTCTACGGGGTCCGCACCGGCAGAGGGACACGGGACTTCGTCCACATCCGGGAGGTGCTCGATTCCTACATGGAAGAGACCGCCTCCTTGGACTTGGAGCACGACCGGCACCTGGCGCCCATACCGACCGGGTTCGCTGACTTGGACAAGCTGCTCGGCGGCGGCCTGCAGCGGTCGGACATGGTGGTGGTCGCGGCCCGGCCCAGCCTGGGCAAGAGCACCCTCGCCTTCAACATAGCCCGCCACGGCGCCGAACAGGGCGCGCGCGTGGGGGTGTTCAGCTTGGAGATGAGCGCTGAGCAGATCGGCATACGCCTCCTGTCCAGCGAGGCGAACGTAGACAGCCACCGCCTGCGCCTGGGGATGGTGAGTGAGGCCGAGTACAGGCGGGAGCTGGACGCCATCGGCCTATTGTCGGAGTTCCCTATATACATCGACGATACCCCTGTGCAGGGTGTAGTCGAGATGCGGGGCAAGGCGCGCAGGCTGCAGGCGGAGCGCGGGCTCGACCTCCTGATAGTGGACTACCTTCAACTCATGACAGGCAGCAGCCGCAGGGGCGATAACCGGGTGCAGGAGATGGGCGACTTCTCCAGGGCCCTCAAGGGGTTTGCCAGGGACATGGATATTCCGGTGCTGGCTTGCTCTCAGCTCAGCCGCGCCCCGGAGCAGAGACCCTCTCACCGCCCGATTCTGTCCGACCTTCGGGAGAGCGGCAGCATCGAGCAGGACGCGGACGTGGTGGCGTTCATATACCGTGAGGACAAGTACACCACCCGCGATGAGTGGGAGAAGCGCAATCCCCGCGACCCCTACCCTGAGAACATCGCCGAGGTGCTGGTCGCCAAGCACAGGAACGGGCCCACGGGCGAAGTTCCCCTATACTTCCGCAGCGACGTCGTGAGATTCGAGAGCCTCGACCTATCGGCGCGCTCCAGGGAGCTCGCGTAGCATGGCCTCCCCGGTGAGGACCGGGAAGGGGTTCGCCGGCTTCCCCAGGCGCTCCCGGCTCACGGCGATGCCAAGCCTCCTCCTTGGCCGGCTCTTGGAGGAGATAGACGACCTGGCGGAGCTCAAGTGTACCCTGCGCCTGGTCTGGATGTTGCAGAACACCAAGGGGTTTCCCCGCTACGTGACCATCGACGAGATCATGGCGGACCGGGTGCTGCTCAAAGGACTCGGCGGCGCCGGCCGGGACGCCGCAGCCGAAGTCCGCAGAGGTCTGGGCTTGGCGGTGCAACGCGGGACGGTGGTGACCGGCTCGCTGGACCGCGGCGGCTCCGCTCTGCAGGTCTACGCCATCAATTCGGAGTCGGAGCGGAAGGCCTTCGACGAGCTGGCGGGTTCGTCGCCGGCGCCGCCGGCCTCGGGGGACGTGCCCGAGATCGACCGGCCAAACATCTTCGGCCTGTACGAAAACAACATCGGCATGATCAACCCCATCATAGCCGAGGAGTTGAGGTTGGCTGAGGAGACGTATCCCGAGCAGTGGATCAGGGACGCGTTTCGGGAGGCGGTGACTCGAAACAAGAGAAGCTGGCGCTATATCGCAGTTATCCTGGACAGGTGGGACAGAGACGGGAGGGACGATGGAAGATCTGTCAGAAGTCCTGAGAAAGCTGGCTACGAGAGATTCCTCGGAAGATAACCCCTACCGGGACGCTGAGCCGGACCGGGAGGACGACGGCTGTTCCCGTTGCCGCGGGCGGGGCTGGTTCACTGCGGACGTGCCCGTAGGGGACCCGGCGTTCGGTCAGGTCGTGACCTGCGGCTGCCAGGGGGACCGGGTCGCACAGGAGAGGCAGGCCAGGCTTTTGCGTTACAGCAACCTGGCGTCTATGAAGCGGTTCACCTTCAGTACGCTGACGCCGGAGGGGCGCGGTCCGGACAGCGGCGTGCGCCGGCGGTTCCAGGCAGCCTACGAGGCAGCCGTGGCCTACGCCGACCGGGCCGAGGGATTCTTGGTCTTGGTTGGCCCCCACGGCGCCGGGAAGACCCATCTGGCCGCCGCTATAGGGAATAGACTCATTTCACAAGGTCAGGTGGTCTTCTTCTCACACGTCCCTGACCTGCTCGACCATCTACGCTCTTCTTTCAGCCCCTCCAGCGAGGTGGTCTACAGCGACCTCTTCGACCAGGTTAAGGCCGCTCCTCTGCTCATATTGGACGGTATCGGCAGCAGCAACCCGTCGCCCTGGGCTCAGGAGAAGTTGCGCCAGGTGATCAACCACAGGTTCAACATGGAGATGCCGACGGTGGTCACGTGCACCGGCTCCCTGAGAGACGTGGACCCGTACGTCGCGAGCCGCATGATGGCCGAGGGGCACAGCCGCGTGATCGAGTTGGGCGATCCGGCCGTGGGCAGGGGACGCCTGGGCGCCATAGAGCCCGAGATGCTGCGCCGCATGACCTTCGAGAAGTTCGACGTCAGGGGAAACAGCCCGAATGCGGACCAGAGGGGAAGCCTGGAAGGGGCCTACCTTGCCGCAAAGAGCTTCGCCGCCGCTCCGGACGGCTGGCTTGCGCTGCTCGGCGATACCGGAGTGGGCAAGACCCATCTCGCCGTAGCCATAGCCAACGAGCAGATGAAGAATGGTAGGACGGTCTTCTTCGTGCTGGTGTCCGACCTACTGGACTACCTGAGGTTCACCTACAGCCCCGAGAGCACCGTAACGTATGACAGGCTGCTGGACGACGTGAAGAATACCCCGCTCCTCCTGCTGGACGACCTGGGGCGCGAGCACAGCACCGCGTGGGCCGTGGAGAAGCTGTATCAGATCATCTCGCACCGCTACAATTCACGGTTGCACACCATCATCACCGCAGTGGGGGACTTTGCCGATCGGAAAGACCCAGTGGCGTCGCGCGTCAAAGATCCGTCCCTCTGCCAGCTTATACACATAGACGCGCCAGACTACCGGGACTCCGGGCGCCACAGCCCGCGTAGGCACGCGCGCGGCCCGGGGACGGGCCTAAGTTCCGTGACTCCTCAGGGCGGTGGGCGTCAGTAGAGCGCGTTGCTCAGAAGGGGGCGAAACTGCTTTGTGGTGTGGTGGTCTTCGCCCAGCAGCTTGAAGATGGCGATGCAAGCCTTTCTGGCCCCGTCGTCGTCGTAGCGGCGGTTCTTCCGCACGACCTCTATGAAGCCGCTCAGCGCCGCTTGAAAGTCGCGGGACCGGGCGTCGGCCACCGCTTTGACGTAGGCGTCCCTGACCGGGTCCTTGGGTGGGGGAGAGTCGTCGATGCGGGCGAACGCGCCGACGAGGGTCCTGATGGCGTCGGCGACTTCATGGTAGTCCGACCCCAGCCGGATAGGCTCGACCGTAAGCAGGGCCTGTTGAGGGTCCGAATCGAATAGCGCCTGAGCCAGCAGCGCCGCAGCCTCGTCGTTATCCGGCTCAGCCGCGACGATAGGTTGCAGTATTTCCCTGGCTCGGCCTGCCTTGTCCTCCAGTAGCAGCAGCTTGGCCCCATCCAGTTGAGCGCGGTATTTACTGGGAACGGCGCGCTGGAGCCACTCGGCTATAGTCCGCTCCGGCAACGCTCCGACGAACTCGTTGCTGACCTGCCCGTCCACGAAGAGCTTTACGTTGGGTATGCTGCGGATACCGTACTGCGCCGCAATCGCCGGGTGCCTGTCGGTGTCGAGCTTGGCGAGGGTCCACTGGCCCTCGCTTCTTTGAGCGAGCCGCTCCAGCACGGGTCCGAGCACCTTGCACGGCCCGCACCACTCTGCCCAGAAGTCCACGAGGACGGGGATCTCGTAGCTGCGGGCGATCACGTCGCTTTCGAAGTCGTCCGTGTCGAAGGTCATCTCCATTACTCCCGGTTTCGAAGTCCTCTGCATTATGCCACATGGATAGAATGATGTAGTCTGGGACAGGCGCGAGGTAGGGCAGTGGCCTCGGAGGGCGCCGGCTTTGGCGGCGGAGTTGCGGCGCCCGCCAGCCCGCGGCGGTGTATAATCGGCGCTGCGGTCGCCGGCTTCTGGTACTCGCCGGCGGGCGGTAGGAGAATTCAATGGCCCCCTATTACGTTTACGTGACCCTGTCCGGCGAGGACAAGATCGCCGTCTACGCCATGGACCGGCGCTCCGGCCGGCTCGATCTGCTGGATGCCGCCGCGGTCCCCGGCCGCCCGGCGCCTCTGGCGTTGCACCCAAACCGGCGGTTTCTGTACGTCGGCCGGCGCGACGATCGGGAGGTCTCGACCTTCGAGGTCGACGGCGCGTCTGGCCGGCTGTCTCACGTTGGCGCGGTCCCGCTCGAGTCCGACCCCTGCTATCTTGCTACCGACAGGAGGGGACGGTATCTCTTGTCGGCTTACTACGCGGACGGCAAGGTCGGGGCGCACCGCATCGGAGACGACGGGGCGCTCGACGCCGAGCCGGTGGAGTGGCGCGCCACCGGCCCGGGGGCGCACTCGATCCAGGCGGACCCATCGAACCAATTCGTATTCGTCCCTCACATCGCAACCCTGTCGAACGTGTCCTCCGTGGGCTTGGCGCAGGCCGCATCCGGCAGGACTCTCGAGGGCGGCGGGGCCGACGGGCCTAACGCCATCTTCCAGTTTAGGTTCGAACAAGACACCGGCAGACTCACTCCCGGCTCGCCCGCCCAGGTCTCGCCGGGCCGGAAGTCTGGGCCGAGGCACTTCTGCTTCCACCCCACGTTGGACGTGCTCTATTTCTCGGACGAGCAGGGCAACAGCGTCACGGCGTACAGCCTCGATCGGGACGGCGGGACGCTGGAGCCCGTCCAAACGGTGTCGACGCTGCCGGAGGACGCCGCCGTCTTCAATACGTGCGCGCAGATACAGATATCCCCGACGGGGCGGATGCTGTACGCGCCGAACCGGGGTCACGACACCATCGCCTGCTTCGCAGTGGACGCGGCAGGCCGCATCGAGCGGGTTGCAAACGTGCCGACGGAGCCGATACCGCGCGCGTTCAGCCTCGACCCGTCCGGGAGCTTCCTTCTGGCCGCCGGCCTGGAATCGGGGAAGCTCGCCGAGTACCGGGCCGACGAGGCGGCGGGCAGCCTCCATCCGGTCGAGACGTACGCCGTGGGCAGCGAGCCCATGTGGGTCCTGATCGCAGATCTTCAGTGAAAGGAAGGCAGAGATGACCACTTTGGCATACCCCACCTGGGATGAGTTGATGACGGCGTGGGAGGAGTTCATCAAGGGGAACTTCGGGGCGGAGTGGACGTCTCCGATGATGGGCCCCGAATCGCCGACGTTCATGGGGCTGCCCTACGCGTCGAGCCGGAGCGATCTCGAGGGTGCGGACGCCGTGGTAATCGGTGCGCCGTACGTCGCCACATCCTCGGAAAAGTACGCCGGCGTCGACCGCAACGAGTGGCTGGCAGCCCCGCTCCGCGTCAGGCAGCAGTCCATCAGGTACCAGTCCGGCTACATTCAGGACTTCGACTTGGACGTATTCGAGCACCTCAAGGTAGTCGACTACGGAGACGCGGCGATACCTGCGGAAGTCATGCAAGTACAGTCGCCGGAGAAGATACTGCGGGCTCAAGCCGCGGTGGAGGAGAAGGTAGGCCATGCCCTCGACGCAGGGGCCGTGCCCGTCGTCATAGGACAAAACTCGCCGTGCGGGTCCTATGCCATAGCCAAGCCTATAGCGGAGCGGACCGAGGGCGCAGTGGGCTGTGTCAGTCTGGACACGCACTGGGACTTTCAGCCGCTGGACTATCTGACGGGCGATCCGCGTGTGGCGGGATCGGGCAGCTGGAAGCACAAGATGTACGAGTTCCACGACAACATGCACCCCATGCACTTGGTCGAGATCGGGGAGCGCGGCATGTTGGAGAGGAAGGAACTGGTGCGCCGATACCTGAACGACGGGGCGAGGTTCATCTCCTCCTGGGAACTGAGGACCAGCCTGGGCATCGAGGGGCTGGTCGGGGAGTTGGACCGTGCCTATGACGGGACCGAGGCGGTGTACGCTCACTTCGACATGGACGTTATGGGGGGCGCGGGTCCGTCGCCCGGCGACCTGCTGGGCGAGGCTGCCGAGCCCATAGCGCTAACGGACTACGAGATCATCCGCATCGCTCACGAGATCGGGAAACGGGGCCTTGCGGGGTTGTCGTTCATATGTATCCCGCCAGGCTCGGCGCTGGCCTACCGGGTCATCGTGTACGTGATCATGTACATGCTCGCGGGGCTGGCCATGCGGAAGATCGGCCGGGGAGCATAGCTGCCAGGCCGCGCAGGGCCCAGGACGGCATACAGGGGGTGCGCAGTTGGGGGACCGTTTCAGGGGAAAGGTCGCAATCGTGACCGGCGCCGGCTCCGTGGGGCCGGGCGTCGGCAACGGGAAGGCGGCAGCCATACTGTTCGCCAGAGAGGGCGCCAGCGTGCTGCTCGTGGACCACAGCTTGGAGGCAGCCCAAGAGACGCGGAGGCTGATAGACGAGGAGGGCGGGTCATCCCTGCCGTTCCGGGCCGACGTCAGCAAGTCGGACGAATGCGCGGCTATGGTCGATGAGTGCATCCGCGCCTATGGCAGGGTGGACGTTCTTCACAACAACGTGGGCATCGAGATACCCGGCGGGATCGAGGACACCTCGGAAGACGATTGGGACAGGACGCTGGACGTCAATCTCAAGAGCGTGTTCCTGACCTGCAAGCATACCCTTCCCCACATGGTGAGGCAGGGGGCCGGCGCCATCGTCAACATCTCGTCGATCAACGGGATCAGGACCCTCCCGGCCCTGTCCGGCGCGTACGGCGCCTCCAAGGCTGGGATGATCGCCCTGACCCGGGAGATCGCCGTCGAGTATGCATCCAAGGGAATAAGGGCAAACGCCATTCTGCCGGGGATGATGAGGACGCCGTTCGTCGAGGCATCTCTGACGAGGGCTTGGGGCGGGGACGTCGAGGAGATGATGCGGCTCCGGGACGCGATGGTGCCCATCGGCAAGCAGGGCGAGCCCTGGGACGTAGCCCGGGCGGCGCTGTTCCTCGCTTCGGACGAGGCGAAGTACGTGACCGGTACGACTCTGGTCGTGGACGGCGCCCTTACAAGCGGGGTTAGGACGTCCTGAGCGCGCCCTCCCGTGCATGGCCGCAACGTAAGTGAGAATGATCATCTCCAAATCAGCAGAGGTGTAGCATGGCTTACGCACCCTACGATCTGAGGGGCCGCAAGCACGTCTTCGTGGATTGGGACATCATCGAGCCGGGCTACGGTGTCGCCTGGGGCGGTGGGCGGGACGGCGGGTGGGAGATGCCGTACGGCGTGCGTATATCGGCCCACAGCCCACGCATCGACCCTGAGCCGCTCATCAGGGCGGAGCATCCGTGGGAAAACTGGATATCCGGCATGACGACCGTGTTCGAGGATGAGGGCCTGTTCAGGCTCTACTACCCCGCCTACACGGGCGCCGTCGACCAGAGGGACCCGGAGGCGCGCCGGCGGGCCAGCGAAGATTCGGATTTCGTGGTGCCGTGGGAGACGCAGGTAATGGCGTATGCCGAGTCCGAAGACGGTAAGGACTGGCGCAAGCCCACCATAGGCGCGGTCGAGTTTGGCGGCTCCACTGACAACAACATAGTCTTCAACACGACCGGTACCGTGTTCCAGGACCCGAGCGCCCCGTCCTCCGAGAGGTACAAGCTCATCTATCAGAACAAGGAGGGCGGGGGAGACCAGGTGCTCGGCGCGGTGTCGCCGGACGGGCTCAGATTCAAGCGGCTGCCCGACCCTCTCTTGGACGGATACGTCAGCGACACCCAGATAGTCGCAAGGTTCGACCCCCGCAAGGGCCGCTACGTCGGTTACTTCAGAGGTTGGGACAGGCACGAGCACGGCAGGATCCACGGCCGGCGGAGGATGGCCTACGCCGAGACCGACTCCTTCGACAGGTGGCCAAGGCCGGAGCCGATCGTCTGGCCGCAGGCGCAGGATGGCCCCGACACGGACATCTACACCAACGCCTATGCCCCGTGGCCCGACGGCGGCGACGCTCACCTGGCGTTCCCAGTCTTCTACGAGAGGCGGTTGGACATATCGGATCTGCACATGATGACGAGCCGCGACGGCGTCAATTGGGAGCGGCCTCTGCCCGGCCCCATCGTGCCCAGAATGGAGCCGGGCACCAGCGGCAACCCCGGTCTGGACTGGCACGCGGGGATCTACGCGGGCTGCGGCCTCGTGAGCCTGCGCCCCGACGAGCACTCATTGATCATCTCCCCGTCCTCCACCTCGCATAACAACCTGCTGGGCATGAGGGAATCGCACCTGCAAGGGGTTTACAACGACCTTGGGTACGTATGCCGCGCGACCTGGCGCAAGGACGGCTTCACCTCGCTTGAGGCCGAGACGGTCGGGGTCTGCACCACCTATCCGCTGCTGTTCACGGGGAATCAGCTTCGGGTGAACGCGTGGACGCGCTTCCGGGGCGAGATCCGGATCGAGGTGGCCGACGCGTCCATCGAGACTCGCCCAAGGCCGGCCGAGGCGATACCGGGCCGCACGATGGACGACTGCGACCCGCTGACCGGGGACGTCCTCGACGGGGTCGTAACCTGGAATGGCGAGTCCGACCTTTCGGCATGGCGCGGTAAGCCCGTGCGTTTGCGGCTTAAGATGACCCGGGCCAGGCTGCACGCCATTCAGTTCGGACCGTGATCGTGCGGGTGACGCGGCTGGCGCATAGGAGGGCCCCATGAATCAAGGTTCAGACTACGTAGCCGACCGGGGCCTCGCCTCTGAGCCTTTATACATAACCGACTTAGACCGTTGCCTGCCGTCCGAGGCGCTGACTGTCCGTTCATCTCGCAACCGATGGCGGACCATGCCCTACGAGACGCAGACGTTCAGCGGCGTAATGATCGCGGCAGGCACGGAGACGGAAGCCGCCGACGTGACCTACCCGCTCGACGTTCAGGGTTGGCACGCCGTATCCATTGGCCTCCACGCCCCATCCGGCCACGAGACGCACTGGGCGGTGTCCGCCGGTGGCCGCGACCATATCCCCGTGGGCGTAAAGCTGACCGGCGACAAGGCATTCTCGAACCTCACCCTCGTCCCGGACGGCCACCTTGGGCGGATGAACTTGGAAGAGGTCTACTGGAAGACGGCCGACCTGACCGGGCAGCAGCTGGTCTTCCATCAGGTATCCCGGCGGGTCGCCCCCGGCTGCGCTCCGGGGTCCGTCGAGTGCGCCCCGGCCCGCATCGCGTACGTCAAGCTCGTTCCACTCACGGAGGCCGAGGCGGACGCGCTGTTGGCCGACCGGGAGGGCCGCGCCCACAAGCGGCTGTTCGCCCACAACGACGCCTTCAGCGCGTTCATGGCCTTTAGACCGACTACGGCTGAGCAGGTGATGAGCGAGTTGGAGCCGTACCGTGACACGGACTTCAGCCGCATCTACTGGGAGTTCGCCCACGGGGACTTGAATTACTACGATGGGCGGGTGGGGCGGACCATCGACACAGTGGACAGCCCCGACTACGGCCGCCGGGGCGACCGGTTGAGGCATGAGAGCTGGCGCATACTACGCGAGAAGGGGATAGACCGCTTCCAAGTGGCCCTCGACTACGCGCACGAGATCGGGATGGAGTTCCACGCCGCGTATCGGATGGCGGGTTGGAAGTACCCGACGCCGCTGCTGGAGTACGACTTCCTCGGGGGGCTGTACGACCGGCGCCCCGATCTGCACTGCGTCGACCGGGAGGGGCGCGACGTGTCGCGCCTTTCCTTTGCGTTCCCGGAGGTCCAGGACTTCATGCTGGCCATGCTCGCCGACGTCCTCCGGTACGACGTGGACGGCGTGTGTCTGCTGTACAACCGCCGCCCGCCATACGTCGACTACGAAGCGCCGTTGGTCGAGGGATTCAGGGCCAAGCACGGTTTGGACCCCCGGGACCTGGACGAGCGCGACCCCGGGTGGCTGGCCCACCGCGCCGAGGCGGTGACCGGGTTCATGCGCCGGGTGCGGCAGCGGATGGACAGGGAGTCCGAGGGGCGGAGGAAGCGCTTGGAGGTGACCGCCTGCGTGCTTGGCAAGGAGGAAGACAACCTGTACTTCGGCCTGGACGTGGCCGCGTGGGCGAGAGAGGGGCTGATCGATACCCTGGCGCCGTACAGCCCGGCGCCCTTGGCGATGCCGGTGGCCGGCGATACCTGGAGTGAGCCGGGCGAGGTGGCCCCGTTCGTCGAGGCCGTCCGCGGCACGCAGTGCAAGTTGGCGGTCAACCTGATGCCGAGGTGGATGAGCCCGGAGAGCTACCGCAGGATGGCCGACATGGTCTACAAGGCCGGGGCCGAGCACCTCTTCTTCTGGGACTGCGAAGGCCCGCACGGACGGGCCAACTTTCAGAGCCTCTGGAACGCGCTAAGACGCCTCGGGCACCGCGAGGAGGTCGGCGCATGGGTCGAGGCGGGGGAGCCGCCGCTCGGCCCGAACCTCGTCCCGCTCCGCACCATGGACGGATGGAACATGAGCACCATAGCGCCGGGCTGAGCTCAGGGTGAGGACGGCTTGCGGCGCTGAATGGCTAACCAAAGTAGGCAAGGGGGCCTGCTGCGCTCAGAGGGTCTGGCGCTCGCCGGTGGCTGAGGCTCGCTGTACGGCGTCCAACAGCCTGTGGCGCTTGACGGCGTGGGCGAAGTCGGGTTCGGCGTCTTCCCCTGTGCGGATTGCCGTAGCAAAGCGGCTCCACATCTGAGCTACGTTAAGCGGGGGGCCGTTGGGCACCGATTCCGGCGTCCACCTGTGGGCGGCGGAGACGGGCAACTCCTCGAGGGCGGCCCTGCCGCCTCTGGCGCCTAGCAGGCGTATGCCGTTGAGCTGTGGGTGCTCGTGAGACTCCACGACGAGCGTTCCGTCTCGGCCGTATATCTCCAGCCGGTAGCCGCTGCCGTGATGAGGGATGCTTGCTACGTGGACGGACGCGACCGCTCCGCTTTCCAAGACGCCGCTCAGCAACACGTTGTCCGGGGACGTGACCTTCACGGTCCGCCCCGTGTCGGTCTCCAGCCACCGGTCCACCTGGGTGCGCGCCACCGCCGATAGCTCGCGGAACTCCCCTACGCACATGCACAAGGAGTCTATGACGTGTCCGAACGAGATGGTCAAGGTGTTGGCGCCGCTCGCCGCGTCCGCTTGCCAGGTACGGTCGGAGGTACGGGCGAGCATCCCGGAACCGAACTGGTTGAGCCGACACGCCACAACGTCCCCCGCGTAGCCTTCGGCTACCAGGTCTCTGAGGGTCAGGAAGAGGGGGGAGCATCTGGCCTGGAGACCCACCATGGTCTTCAGGCCCTTCGAGCGGGCGAGTTCCGTCATCTGCCGGGCCTCGAGCAGGGAGGCCCCGAGCGGCCATTCGGTGTAGACGTGCTTGCCCGCCTCCAAGGCGTCCATGGTGAGCCGGTAGTGCTTGGGGACGATCACGGAGACGCCGACGGCGTCGATATCCGCCTTGTCGAGCATCTCCCGGTGGTCGTGGTAGGCCTCGGACGCCCCGAACCTCTCGGCGGACTCCTTGGCGGTCTCCTCGTGAGCGGTGCAGACGGCCACCAGTTCGACGTCGTGCAGCGCCTCGAGGGCCGGTAGGTGCGCGCGCGGCGACCAGCCGTAAGTGGCGTTGGCGCCTATGAGACCGACGCGAAGCTTGTCTGGCATGTCTTACCTTCCAGCGAGATCGACGGCCCCTGTGTCCGTGGCCTGCCGGGGAGTGTAGCAGCGCCCCCGGTCCGGGTCAAAGCGCGCGGGGCCTCCCGCCAGGTCGATTTATACGAACCCTCGCAGCTTTGCCGCGCGGTGGACGCGCCCCACGCCGAGGAGGAACGCCGCCTCGCGGAAGGTTACCTGCTCGCGCCGGACGACCTCCCGCACTGCGCGGTAGGCGCCCGCCATGATCTTGCGCAGCTCGGCGTTGACCTCGCGCTCGTCCCATCTGCGTTGGTACAGGTTCTGTGTCCACTCGAAGTATGAGCCCACCACGCCTCCGGCGTTGACGAGGATATCGGGCATGACCTGGACGCCCCGATCGTTTAGGACCGAGTCGCCTTCCGGCGTGACCGGGTGGTTCGCCGCCTCGACCACGACCGCGGCCTTGACCCGGTCGGCGTTGTCCTTGTGGATGGCCCCCTCGATGGCCGCCGGGACGAGCACGTCGCAATCGAGTTCGAGCAGCTCCGCATTGGTTAGCGTCTCCGCGTCGGGGAACCCGGCGAGACGTGAGCATTGCCGGTAGCGCTCGGCGACCCTGGGGACGTCGAGTCCGGCCGGGTTATATATTCCGCCCTCCACGTCGCTTACCGCGATGACCTTGCAGCCCCTCGTGTGGGCCGCCCGGGCCACCCAACTGCCCACCTGTCCAAACCCCTGTACGGCGACCCTGGCGCCGGAGACCGTAAGGCCCAGATCGCCGGCGGCCTCGTCCATCACGTAGACGACACCCTGACCGGGGGCCGAGTCACGCCCGACCGAGCCGCCCAGCTCGATGGGCTTCCCGGTTACGATTCCCGGGGTGTAGCCCTCTATAGAGCCGTAGGCGTCCATCATCCAGGCCATCGTCTGGGAGTTGGTGCCCATGTCGGGAGCAGGGATGTCGCGGTTCACGCCCAACAGGTGATGGATGTTGACGGTGTATCTCCTGGTCATCCGGTTCAACTCGGGCTCGCTCATCGTGGTGGGGTCGCACTGGATGCCTCCCTTCCCACCCCCGAACGGTATGTTGGCGACGGCCGCTTTCCACGTCATGAGAGACGCCAACGCCCGCACCTCGTCGACGTCGGCGCGTGGGTGGTACCGCGTTCCGCCCTTGTAGGGGCCCCGCGCCGCGTTGTGCTGAATGCGGTAGCCGTTGAAGACCTTGATCGAGCCGTCGTCCATCCTCACGGGGACCGAGACGGTCAATTCCCGCCAGGGCTTCTTGAGGAGATCCCGCGTCCCGTCGTCGAGGTCCAGCCTGTCGGCGGCGCGGTCGAAGGACAGATTGACTTCGTCGAATGCGTTCATCTACCTCGACTCAACAGAGATGATGCCCGCTCGCGGGCTATCGGCCTGCCTAGCGGTCCCACGTGCGCAGCCGCAGCGAGTTGACCACGACCGTGATCGAGCTGACCCCCATGGCGGCGGCGGCCAAGATGGGGTCCAGGAACCCGTACTCGCCAAGGACCGGCTGCAGGGTCGGCGGCACCCCCCCACCCGAGAAGACGGGGTAGAGCGCCCCCGCGGCGATGGGGACCAGCGCCGCGTTGTAGGCGAACGCCCAGAACAGGTTCTGCCTGATGGTGCGCATCACCGCCTTGCTCAGCGCAATCGCCTTGGCTACGGCTCGGACGTCCCCCCCGACCAGGGTTACGTCTGCGGTCTCCATGGCCACGTCGGTACCCGTACTCATGGCGATGCCCACGTCGGCTCGGGCCAAGGCTGGCCCGTCGTTCATGCCGTCGCCGACCATGGCCACGACCTTGCCCTCGCGCATGAGCGTATCGACGAACTCGGCCTTGCCGGCGGGCAACACGCCTGCGGCCACCCGTTCGATTCCAAGCTCCCGCGCGGCGGCCTCAGCGGGGCCTCTCCGATCGCCCGTCAGCATCACAACCTCGACGCCGGCCGCCTTCAGGAGCGATACGGCTTCCGCTGCCTCGGGTTTCAGCGACGCGCCTACCTCCAGGACCCCCACCACGTTGCCGTCCACCCCCACGTAGAGCAGGGCGGCGCCCCGGCTCTCCATACCCTCGGCCCGCTCTTGCAGGCCGTCAAGCCGCATCCCTGCCCGCCGCATCATCGGCAGGCCGCCCACTGCGACATCCCTCCCGTCGACGTTTGCGATGACGCCGTATCCGGGCATGGCCTCGAAGCCGGACGCAGGCGACAATTGCAGCCCCCTGGCCTCTGCCTCTGTCACCACGGCATGGGCCAAGGGATGCTCCGAGGCGCTCTCCACGGATGCCGCCAGCCTCAGCGCTTCGCTCCCGCCGGCGACCATGGCGACGCGGTGGTCGCCGGCCGTCAGCGTACCCGTCTTGTCCAGGACCGCCACCTGCACGCGGTGGGCCCTCTCCAGGGCGTCCGCGTTTCTGATGAGCATTCCCTTCTCCGCGCCCTTTCCGACGCCCACCACTATGGCCGTCGGCGTGGCCAGTCCCAGCGCGCAGGGACAGGCCACGACGAGTACGGCGACTGCGGCCCGGGCCGCGTGGACGTATGCCGGCTCTGGGCCCAGGAAGGACCAGACGGCGAAGGTCGCCGCCGCCGCGGCGATGATTGCGGGCACGAAATAGCGCGACACCGTGTCAACGGCCCGCTGGACGCGAGCCTTCGACCCCTGCGCCTCCTCCACCATACGCACGATCTGGGCCAGAGCCGTATCCTTCCCCGTCCGGGTGGCCTTGAAGCTGAAGCTGCCGGTGGTATTGAGCGTGCCGCCGAACACCTTCGATCCCCTGGACTTCAGCACGGGCGCCCCTTCGCCGGTCAGCATCGACTCGTCCACTGATGACGACCCGGCGACCACCTCTCCGTCAACGGGCAGCCGCTCGCCCGGCCTCACCATGACGACGTCGCCCTTCGCCACCTCGTCCGCGGCGACCTCCGTCTCTCGCCCGTCCCGCACCACGCGGGCGCGCTTGGGTTGCATCGAGGCCAGGGCGCGGACCGCGCCGGAGGCGCGCCGCCTCGCCCGGGACTCGATGTATCGGCCCGCTAGGACGAGGCCTATTATTGCCGTGGACGTGTCGTAGTAGGTGGCGGGGTTCCCTTCCCTGAAGAGGAAGGAACCGTCCAACAGTGTCGCTGCCGCACTGTAGAGGTAGGCTACCGAGGTGCCGACCACGACCAACGTGTTCATATTTGCGTCGCGGCGCTTGAGGGCGCCCCAGGCGCTGGAGTAGAGTTGGGCGCCCGCCCAGAACTGGACCGGCGTGGCCAGCGCGAGAAACACAAAGTCCAGGTCGAACGGGACGGCCGTCCTGACGGGCGGCGTCATGGACAGCATGATCGCCGCTGCCGATGCCAGGCTGAACAGGAACTTGCGGCGGAGCTGCGTCAGGTCTCGATCGTCAGCCTCGCCCGGAGCCTCCCCGGCCTCCTCGTCCAACACGGAATACCCGGCGCCCTCTACGGCATCCTTCATGCCCGAGACGTCCGCCGCCCCCCGGACGTACTCTACGGCGGCACGGTCGGCCGCGAGGTTGACAGTTACCTTGGAGACGCCGTCGACCTTCCCCAACGCGGCCTCCACGTGAGCGGCGCACGAGGCGCACGTCATCCCGCCGATGCTCAGGCTCAGGGTCTCCGTCGCCACGCCGTAGCCGGCGCCCTCGATGGCTCGGACCAAGGCGTCCGTCCGAGTCTCCGGCGCCGCCAGTTCTACGCTGGCGCGCCCGGTGACGGGGTTTACCGCGGCGGTTGCCACGCCGGGCGTCTTTTCCAGGGCGGCGGCTACGTTGTGAGCGCACGACGCGCAGGTCATGCCCGTGACGGGCAGATCTTTTCTCATGTTGGGCCTCGCGGCCGCTGCCCTTGGGCATCCGGCGGGGCGCCGCTGGCGTGGTGGGGAATAGTCACGGCGAGCCCCCGTTCAGTCTCCGCACCATATCCCGCGTAGGGGATATGAATATGATAAGGCTGATGGGGGAGTCGTGTAAAGGCGTTGCGAGAATCCACCCTTTGGGCGATACTGTACGCCACATTTCCGCGTGGAGGGCAGGCCATGGGATCATTGTCGGTAAACAAACTTGGAGCGCTATCGCTTATCGTCGGCCCCGTGCTGGCGTTTGTCTTCTTCCTCATTCAGCCCGGCGGTCTGCTGGTCGGAAGCGCAGACCCGTCCGACCCCGTAGCCTCCGTGTCAGCGGTGGCATCGGATCCGTCGCTCTCCGACGTAACGGCGCTCGTGATAGCGCTCGGCCTGGTTATGACCACCTATGGGTTGTACGTAGTGCATGCAGGCATCAGGGACGGCGGCAGTGGAGACGCACTGTCGGGAGCCGGCTTCATGCTGGTGCTGTTTGGCAACGTCGGATGGGTGCTTGCGCAGGGGCTGACGCTCGCAATGGCCGACGCCCAGGGCCCCGAGGCCATCGCGGCCATGGTGCCCGTTTACGCGGTGAAGTCGGGGGCTATCCTGATATCCGGCGTCGCCATCGCGTTGGGCTTCCTCCTCCTCAGCGTCGCTCTTTCTGCCAAGGAGGGCTTCAACAGGGTCGCCGCGTTGATAACGGCCCTGGCATCGCTCGTCGCGGTGGTGAGCTTCATCGTCGGGATTAGCTCCACGGACCTTTTGGATTCCGCGATCACGATAGCCAGAGCCTGCTACGTCGTCTGGGTGGCCTGGGCCGTCATACTCGGCGTGGGTCTCCTGAAAGCCGGCGCGGAGGCGCCGTCCAAGGAGTAAGGCCGGCTCGACCCCGCCCCCTGCAAGTAACTGTTCAGACTCTGTGAGACCCGGAGGGAGACAGAGAGGTCCTACCCGGGGGCTGTGCCCCGGCTACCAAGGGGTGGGCGAGATCTAAAGACGCCTGCTACGCGCGGCTGGGGCAATGATAGAATCGGCCCAGTCTCGAGACAGGAGGGCAGAGGATGGCAATCGAGAGGCTCGATCCGGACACGATGGTTAAAATGCCCGGTCTGCACCAGACCGTCCGGGCCGGCGATACCGTGTACATAGCGGGGCAGGTGGCCCTCGACGAGAGCGGCAACTTCCACGGCGAGGGGGACGTCGAAGCCCAGCTCCGCCAGGTCTACAAGAATCTGGAGAACGCCTGCAGGGCGCACGGCGGCTCACTGGCCGACATGGTAAAGACCACCACGTACATCACCGACGCGGCGTACTTCCCCGCGATAGGCAAGGCAAGGCAGGACTACTACGGGGGGAACGCCCCCGTGAACGCGACCCTCATCGTGGGGCTGGCCAAGCCCGAGTGGCTGGTGGAGATCGAGGGCGTCGCCTTGATCGAGATGCCGCTCCCACTGTAGACCGGCGAGACAGGAGATCCATCAGAAATGAGCAACTTCAACATCATGGTCGTGTACCCTCACCCTGCCGACAGCGCAACCGAGGCCTCCGGCACCGTCGCCCTGCACGCCGAGCGCGGCGATAGGATTACCAGCGTCGTAGTCACCGACGGCGACCGGCATCACATGCAGTGGCTCCACGACGAGATGGAGAAGCCGGAGAGCGAGCGCGACCCCGACGTTGACGACATGACGCTCGCCGACTACAGGGGATTCAAGAGACGCGAGACCGAGCGCATAGCCGACGTGCTCGGCGTCAGCGAGCTGATAACTCTGGGCTGGACCGACCACGAGATATACTTCGACTTGGACAAGGTCAATGAGATAGCCGACATCATCCGCCGGGTCAGGCCGGATATCCTGATCACCCACCTGCCGGTGGATGCCGGGCCGTCCCCCAACGATCATCCCATCACCGGCAAGATCGTCATGAAGGCGTTGGAGACCGCGTCGAACAGGGTACCGCAGTTCGACGGCGTCCACCCGTACCACGGCGTCAAGCAGACCTTCTTCTCGTTCGCCTCCGGCGAGGAGGCCAACTCGAACAGCTTCCTCACCCCGGGCATCGTCCCCGACGTCTGGGTGGACATAACGCCGGTCATACACAAGAAGATTCAGGCAATGGACCAGTTGGTCAGCCAGGGTTACCACGGGGAGACTGCGCGTTGGATCGCCGAGGCCCGCGACGGGCGCTGGGGCATGCTTGCCGGATGCGCCTACGCGGAGCCCTTCCTTCGCCCAACCGCCGTTACCTACGACTCGCTCCCGATACCCGAAAGGGTGCTGCGCGCCGAATACGAGCCGACGGTCATGCATTCGGGCCGCAGCACCGCCCATCGCGTGCCATCCGCCACGCCCCCCGAGGCGTTCAGGCTAAAGCCCTGAGGCTGCGGCGGCTTGAGACCCCCGGGGGCTACGCCCTGAGGGCGCGCGCGACCAGCAGACCGTCTTCGCGTGCCACGCGCATGGCGAACGGGTATGAGTCGACGCGAAGAGCCATCTCCATGTCCTCCGGGTGGTACCAGGGCTTGGAGGCGTCCGCGAAGTTGCCCGCGTGCGCGCTGGCTCTCACCAGGGAGCGGATGGCGTCGTGGTCCGAGGGGCGGCCCTCGATCAGGTTGCGCAGGTAGAGGGCGCACAGCTCGTCCTCGTCGGTGCGTGCCTTGCCCTTGTCTCCCATCGCTACGATGGAGACGGTGTCCGGGGCATCGGCAAGGACCGCTCTTGCAGTCGCAGAGGCTACGGCAAGAGAGCACACGTAGATGCGGCGGGCGCTTGTGGCCGCCGCAGCGCCCGTGGTGCCCGCGCGCGTCGACTGTATCAGGGTCGCCCCTGCGACGTCAGCTTTCGACAGCTCGAACGGGGAGTTGCCGAAGTCGAACCCCTCAGGCCGGATACCGTCTACCTCTCCGACGCACAGCGAACCCGCCCCTCGCTCCCGCAGGTCGAGCGCCTCTGAGACGCGGGCAACGAGGATGATCTTCTCCGCGCCTCTCGAAAACGCAACGGCCGCCGTGGTGTACGCTCTGAAGACGTCGATGATCACGGCCGTCCCGCGGGCGCTGCGCGCTCCTTCTAGGAGGCTGTAGATGCGGATATCCATGCTCGGTTAGCCCTGAGGCGGCATCGGCCGCCCCGCCTGCCCATTCGCGGCCTGCCGCGCCGGTCGGCGGGGACTGCGCCCCGCAGCTATAGCGTCGGGCGCATCTGTCCCCGGATCGCCTACGCCGTTGACCGGAGCCCCGGGGGCAGCACGAAGTTCACGTCTTCTTGGGCGCCTTGGACCCGCACCACCTCGCTAGGGTTGATCGCGTCCACTACGGCCCCCACAAGCTGTTCCGGGGTCGATGCTCCAGAGGTGATCCCGACGTTCTCCACTCCCTCGATCCACTCCGGGGAGAGGTCGTCGGGGCCGTCTATCAGGTACGCCGTAACGCCCTGCGCCTCTGCCGTCTCTCGCAGCCTGTTGCAGTTGGAGCTGTTCGCCGAGCCTACGACCAGGATGACGTCGGCCACGTCGCACAACCTCTTGACCACGAGCTGCCTGTTCGTGGTGGCGTAGCATAGGTCGTTGCGCACCACCACGTCCGAGAAGCGAGACTTGATCTCGTCGACGGAACGCTGCGTATCGTCCACGGACAGAGTCGTCTGAGTCAGAACGGTCACCGGCTCGTCACGGTCCCAATCGGGCAGGTCGAGATCCTCGCGGTCGTCCACCAAGTGCATCGGGCGATGCCCCATTGTGCCTTTGACTTCCTGGTGGCCCCTGTGGCCGACTAGGATCAGGTTCCTGCCCTCGCCTGAGTAGCGGCGCGCCTCATTATGCACCTTCGTTACCAACGGGCACGTGGCGTCTATGACCATCACCCCCCTGCGCTCAGCCCTTTCGAAGTCTTCCGGAGGGGAGCCGTGGGCGGAGAAAACGACGATGGCGCCGTCCGGGGCCTCGTCGATCTCCTCGATGGTTACCGCGCCCTTTCTCCTCAGAGACTCGACCACGTGGGAGTTGTGAACGATCTGATGCTTGACGTATACCGGCGCGCCGAACCGCTCGATAGCCAGCTCGACGATGTCTATGCCGCGAACGACGCCTGCGCAGAAACCTCTGGGTTGGCCTAAGAATACCTTCATGACTGCCGATTCAGCTTGGATTCTACCACACCCGCGGGCGCAGCCTCAGCGACTCGTTGGAAGCGGTGTCAGGGAGAGCGGAGCCCTACTTCTTGGGTATGCCTGGCTATCACCTACAGGATGTTGCACATTTCCAGATGTACCACGTTCTATAAAAATGCTAGGCCAACTATAAAAATGCTAGGCCAAAAGCTTGACTAGAGGACTTTAGGTCATTAAAGTGAGGATGTCAGTTCTTAAAGCATGGTTTATTAAGGTCAGGGGTAAGGAGACAGTTGGATGTCCATCGGTTCTGTTTGGAAGCAGTTAGGCGTCACGGCTCTATTGTTCGGCGTCCTCTTCTTGGTTTCTGCCTGTGCCGGAGAGACGGGGCCCCAGGGGGCACGCGGCCCTCAGGGACCCGATGGGCCTACAGGTAGTACAGGTCCGCAGGGTCTTAAGGGCGACGTCGGTTCTCAGGGGCCGCCAGGCATCCAAGGCGACGTTGGCCTACAGGGACCTCAAGGCGTGGAGGGCCCGCAAGGTCGCATAGGACCCAGTGGACCCCCGGGGCCCGCGGGGCCCACTGGGGGTCCGGGACCCCAAGGCCCTATGGGTGACCGGGGCGACGTGGGACCGGAGGGGCCGGCGGGACCGGCGGGACCAGCAGGACCAACGGGGTCAGCGGGACCAACGGGACCAACGGGATCAACGGGACCTGAGGGGCCAGCAGGACCGGCGGGGCCGGCAGGGCCATTAGGGCCGGCGGGGCCATTAGGGCCAGCGGGGCCAGAGGGTCCGGCGGGGCCAGAGGGTCCTAAGGGAGATCCCGGAGGGCCAGAGGGTCCGGCGGGGCCAGAGGGTCCAGTGGGACCGGCGGGGCCAGAGGGTCCAGCGGGGCCGCAGGGCGGTCAGGGGCCTAAAGGAGACCCCGGAGGACCAGAGGGGCCTGAAGGACCTCAGGGGCCTGCCGGGCCTCAGGGGCCTATTGGTGACCGCGGAGAGAAGGGCGACACCGGCCTGCAAGGTACGCAGGGCATTCAGGGTCCTACGGGGCCGCAGGGGCCGCCTGGTCCGCAGGGGCCGAGAGGCGACTCGGGTGAGCAGGGGCCTCCAGGGCCTCCAGGGCCTCAGGGTCCGATTGGGGCTGAAGGGCTTCAAGGCGGGGCAGGGCCGCGTGGGCCTGCGGGACCCCAAGGCATCCAGGGGCCTCACGGCCCGCAGGGGATCCAGGGCGAGCCTGGAATCAGCGGCCTCGCGATCTTCACCAAGAATACCGATAGCGACAGCTCGGCTAGTAAGGAAGTGTCCGTCGACTGCTCGACTGCAAGCGGCGAGCCGCTCTCCGCAATAGGCGGCGGGGCGCAAGTCCTTGGAGGCGGCGGGGCTGTAGCTATAGCCTCCTCGTACCCGTCTGGAGTGGGAGAAGGGAATCCTCCCACGAGTTGGACCGCTGGCGCGGTTGAGGTAGGGAGCCAAGAAGGCAACTGGTCCCTTCAGGTATACGTCATCTGCGCGAAAGTCAACTAGCCGCAGTTGAGGACCGGATAGAGTCTCTGCCGGCGGCGTAGGCAGGGGCGGCCTGCATGGGCAAATCAGAAAGGGGTCGGCGTAATGTCGGCCCCTTTCTCTATACGTAACGCCAACTCTACGCCGTTGTATACTACGTTCGAGTTCAATACCAAGAGGAGCTGGGGATGAAGCTGGCCAAGCGGATGAGCCTCCTGGGCACCGAAACCGCCTTCGAGGTGCTCGCCAAGGCCCGCCGCCTGGAGGCCGAGGGGATGGACGTGATCCACCTCGAGATAGGCGAGCCGGACTTCGACACGCCCGCGAACATCATAGAAGCCGGCAGCAAAGCCCTCATGGGCGGATACACCCACTATGGGCCCTCTCCCGGCCTGCCGGAGGTGCGGGAGCGAATAGCCGAGGAGGTTGCGGCGACGCGGGGAATATCCGTTTCCGGCGACAACGTCGTTGTCACGCCCGGCGCCAAGCCCATCATGTTCTTCGCCATCCTGGCGCTGGTGGACCAAGGCGATGAGGTGCTGTACCCGAATCCCGGGTTCCCGATCTACGAGTCGATGATCAAGTTCGTAGGGGGCGTTCCGTCGCCCATCAAGCTTCTGACCTCGAGGGACTTCAGGATCGACGTGGACGAAGTGGCCGGACAGATTACCCCGAAGACCAAGCTCATGGTGCTCAACTCCCCCAACAATCCATGCGGCAGCGTTATCGGAAGGGGCGACCTCGAGCGGCTTGCCGAGCTCGCCGTGGAGCACGGCATCACGGTGCTGTCCGACGAGATATACGTCCGCTTCCTCTACGAGGGCGAACACCACAGCATCGCGAGCTTCCCCGGGATGCGCGACCGCACCATAATCCTAGACGGCTTCTCCAAGACCTACGCCATGACCGGCTGGCGCATTGGCTACGGCGTCATGCCGACCGAGCTTGTCGAGCCCATATCCCGCCTGGCGACCAATAGCGTCTCGTGTACGGCCTCCGCCACCCAGATGGCGGCCATCGAGGCCCTCGACGGCCCCCAGGACGCCCCTAACGACATGGTTGCCGAGTTCCGCAGGCGCCGCGACATCTTCGTCGGCGGGCTGAACGATATACCGGGCATCAGGTGCCCGATGCCCGCCGGGGCTTTCTACGCCTTCCCGAACGTCGAGGGTACGGGCATGACCAGCCTCGGGTTCGCGGATACTCTGCTGCGCGATTACGGCGTCGCCTGCCTCGCGGGGGAGTCCTTCGGTGAGTACGGCTCCGGCTGTGTGCGCTTCTCGTTCGCCAACTCGGAGGAGAACATCAGGCGGGCGCTGGAGCGGATCGAGGATATGGTACGGGCCAGGCGCTGACGACCCCTGCCGCCGCACGCCCCGGCGTCGGGCCCGGGAATGGGAGGAGATGGAGATATGAAGAGGATGACGCTTGGCCTCATGTGGGCCATGGCCTTCATAGTCGGCTCATACGCCTTTGGGGCCGTATTGGCCGCCGGGATTCTGATCGCCGCCCTCCTCTAGCCGGCTGCCGAAGGATCCTTCTTGACCATTCCTTCAAGCCCCTTGCTGTTCAGGAAGGGAAGGGGACCGTATCTGCGGGGCAGCCTCATACACCAACGAGGCCCCGCTCCTCAGTACACCCTGCCGGACCAGGCGCAGCATGGGGAGAGCGGCATCCTGCACGGCAGTTGCTTTGGTCTTTGCAGGCCGTTATTCACAAGGGCCTGCGGCTATGCCAACGCCTTCGGCGCAACGGGATGAGGCAGTGAAGATACTACAGGTAATCCACGGCTACCCGATGCGGTACAACGCAGGCTCCGAAGTGTACACGCAGGGTCTGGCGCAGGCGCTTGCCGAACGCCACGAGGTGCACGTCTTCACAAGGCAGGAAAACGCATTCCTTCCCGAGTATGCCGAGCAGCGGGAAACAGACCCGTCCGACGCTCGAATCACCCTCCACGTAATCAACATGGCGAGGACGGCAGCCCGATATCGACACGCTGCCGCGGACAGCGCCTTCGCCTGCCTGCTGGACAGGATCCGCCCGGAAGTGGTCCACGTCGGACACCTGAACCACTTATCCACTTCCCTGGTGTTCGAGGCGCGCGCGCGGCGGATTCCGGTGGTGTTCACACTGCACGACTACTGGTTGATGTGCCCAAGGGGCCAGTTCATTCAAATGTATCCCCAAGACCCTTCGGACGTCTGGGCCGTCTGTGACGGTCAGGACGACAGGAAGTGCGCCGTCCGCTGTTACCCGCGCTACTTCTCGGGCAATGAGGAGCAGTACGATACGGACGCCGACTACTGGACGGGCTGGGTGGGCCGGCGCATGGGCCACGTTCGGGAGGTATGCGGCGCGGTCGATTTGTTCATAGCGCCGTCCACGTATCTTCTGCGGAGATTCAGAGACGACTTTGGAATCCCGGACCGCAAGCTGACGTACCTCGATTACGGCTTCCACCGGCAGCGTCTGGAGGGCCGAAGCAGGGGGCAAGGTGAGTCGTTCACGTTCGGCTACATCGGGACGCATATACCGGCAAAGGGAACGAACCACCTCATTTCGTCCTTTGGCAGAGTGTCCGGCAGCCCGATGCTGCGAATCTGGGGGCGCGACCGGGGCGTCGAGACCAAGGCTCTGAAAGCGCTGGCGCAAAGCCTGCCTGACTCCGCTGGCAGCCGCATCGAGTGGATGGGGGAGTACAGAAACCAGGACATCGTTTCCGACGTGTTCAACCTTTGCGACGCAATCGTGGTGCCTTCGATCTGGGCGGAGAACTCGCCGCTCGTCATTCACGAGGCGCTGCAGGCCAGAGTTCCGGTGATAACCGCCGAATACGGCGGGATGGCCGAATACGTACGCCACGAACGGAACGGCCTCCTCTTCACACACCGCGACACGCAATCCCTGACTGGGCAGATGCAGAGACTGGCCGACGATCCGCAACTTGCAAGGCGGCTGGGTGGAAGGGGATACGTGCAGTCCGCTGACGGGAACGTCCCGGACATGACGGAGCATTCTCTTTCGGTGGAGCGGATCTACGCCAGCTTGATAAGCCGGAGAAAGGAACAGTGAGCGAAGCCGCAGTCGAACGGAAGACACACCCCGAAGCGCAGTCAACCCCGGCAGCCCCTGGGCGGACGGGCCCATGGCGGATCACGTTCGACACCAACCCCGACGACTGCAATCTACACTGCATCATGTGCGAGGACCATTCGCCCTACAGCACGACCCAGATTGACAGGCGGCGCGCCCACCTTCCCAAACGCCGCATGGACGTCGATCTGATTCGCCGCGTTATGGAGGAGTCCGAGGGCTCCGGCCTGCGCGAGATCATACCTTCGACCATGGGCGAGCCCCTGCTCTACCGGCGCTTCGACGAAATTTTGGACCTCTGCGCGCAGTACGGAGTCAAGCTCAACCTGACGACCAACGGGACCTTCCCCAAGCACGGAGCCAGGGCGTGGGCCGAGCGGATCGTGCCTGTCGCCTCCGACGTGAAGGTGTCCTGGAACGGCGCAACCAAGGCGACCCACGAGAACGTCATGCTCGGATCGAAGTGGGAGACCGTTCTCGAAAACGTTCGGACGTTCATCAGCGTCAGAGACGCCCACTCTGCGCGCGGCGGTAATCGCTGCCGCGTAACGTTCCAGTTGACGTTCATGGAAATCAACGTATCCGAACTGCCCGACGTCGTGATGCTGGCCGCCGGCCTCGGCGTGGACAGAGTAAAGGGGCACCATCTATGGGTCCACTTCAACCGGATGCGCCTCCAGTCCATGCGGAGAAGCCCGGAGGCCATCGCCCGTTGGAACGCCATCGTAGATTCGGCGTACGATGCGGCCAGGCGCTACAGGCTGCCGAGCGGCGGGCGCGTACTGTTGGAGAACATTTTCAGGCTCGATGAGAACGGCGGCGGGGACATAGCCCCCAACGGCGTGTGCCCGTTTCTCGGGCAGGAAGCGTGGGTGGCCTCCGACGGCAGGTTCAACCCGTGCTGCGCCCCGGACGCGCTGCGCAGGACGCTCGGCGACTTCGGCAACGTAAACGACACCAGCCTGTACGACATCTGGGAGAGTGCGCAATACAGGGACCTTCAGGCCGACTACTTGAAGAACGCCCTGTGCCGGAACTGCAACATGAGGCGGCCTGACAACTCATGAAAGACCGGTGGCGGAAGTACGAGATATCCGCAGACTCATCCCACCACGTATATCAGGGGCGGCCTGCATACAAGCCAAGGTTTCAGGAAGTTCTGAAGTTCCGCGGACCTGGACTCGCGCCCGTACTTGGCGGGTGCGGCGCATACCACATAACCCCCGACGGCCTGCCTGCCTACGAACGGCGCTACATTCGGACATTCGGATTCTACGACGGCCGCGCAGCCGTCCATTCCGAGGACGGATGGTCCCACATCCTCCCGGATGGGGCTCCCCTGTACGGAGAGCGGTACGCATGGTGCGGCAACTTCCAGGAGGGGCGCTGCGCAGTCCGACTGCCGGGAGGCGGCTACTTCCATATCGGGAGCGGCGGCGCGCCCGCGTACGGCGAGCGGTACCGGTATGCCGGGGACTTCAAGGACGGGTGCGCCGCCGTTCAGCGCGAAGACGGCAAACTCACTCACATAGACTCTTCCGGAAATCAGGTGCACGGCAGATGGTTCCAGGACTTGGACGTGTTTCACAAGCGGTACGCCCGCGCCCGCGACTTGAACGGCTGGCACCACGTGGACGCGGTCGGAGAGCCTCTGTACGGGGAACGGTTCAGAAGCGTGGAACCGTTCTACAACGGACAGGCCCGGGTAGAGAGATTCGACGGGTCCCTGGCCGTCATCGACGAGTCAGGGCAGACGCTGTTGGAACTCGGACAGCCGCCGCAATCGCATCTCGAACAGCTATCGGGCGATATGGTCGGCCTCTGGCGAACTCAGACGGTCCATGCTGCCGAGGCGCTGGGTGTGTTCGAGCGCCTGCCCGCATCCGCGGAAGAGATAGAGCGACGGGTCCAACTGGGCAGGTCGGTCGGGATCAGATTGATGAGAGCCCTCATGGAACTGGGTCTCGTACGGCGGGACGCCCGGGGTGTCTTCCATCCGACCGACCGCGGAGCGCTCCTCACGCGAAGTCACCCGTTCTCACTTGCGGACGCGGCCCGGCACTGGGGCAAAGAGTCTTACGAATCGTGGTCCGGGATTGTTCGGTCGCTCCGGACCGGGGAGTCCGGCTTTGAGAGGTTGCGCGGCAAGAATTTCTTCGACTGGATGCAGGACAGGCCCGCCGACCTCCAAGCCTATCATTCGGCTATGGCCGCATACGCGAGACACGACTACGGAGACCTCGCCGGCTCGGTGGACTTCACCGCCCACGACAGCGTCCTGGATGCTGGAGGCAGCACCGGAGAGCTGGTGTTCGCGCTGCTGCGTTCCTGCCCTGATCTGAAGGCAACGGTCATGGACAGGGTGGAGGTGGTCCACGACGCCCGACCGCCCGCAGACCTTGAGGGGCGGTGCAGGTTCGTGGCAGGAGACCTATTCCAGGAATGGCCCGTTACGTCAGACGCCGTCATCATGGCGAGGGTGCTGCACGACTGGCCTGACCGTGATGCTCTGCGTATTCTGAGGCGCGCCCGGGAAGCCATGCCCACGGGGTCCACGCTCTACGTGATAGAGATGGTCCTGGACGACGCGGCCGGCAGGGGAGGCCTGCTGGACTTGAACATGCTCGTCATGACCCAGGGCGCCGAACGCACGGAGGAGCAGTTCAGGCGCATCCTTGCTCAAGCAGGTTTCGGGCTGATAGACGTAACCGCCGCGGGGTCCGTAAGCTCGGTCATTACGGCAAAGGCGTTATAGGCATTCTCGCAGCATGAACTACGTCGTGAGACAGCTCAGCGCCATACCGGCCGAGGCCGACGCGGCGCTGATCGTGAGACATGCCGAGCGGGAGGCCATACTTCCGGGGACATTCGGCTCCGAAATTCCCCTGACTGCCGGCGGGGTCGCGTCTGCGGAAAGGCTTGGGGCGGCGCTGCACGCCATGAGGCCGCAAGTCAGGGCTGCCTCCAGCCCTGTACCCAGGTGCCTGGCGACGGCCGAGGCGATGCTGCGCGGCGGGGGCCTGCTTGAAGAGGCGGCGCCGGACAGGCGGCTCGGCGGGCCTGGCGCTTTCATCGTAGACGAGGACGTCAGCGGGGCGCTCTTCCTGGAAATCGGCATATTGGAGATAGTGAGACGCCAGCTCGCACACGCGGAGCCTCCGGCGGGGATGAGAGCGACCTCCGAGGGAGTGGGCGCGCTCCTGGGGCTGACTGCCAGCGGTCTGGGGTCATGCGGGCGCCTGAACATCTACGTGACCCACGACTCCATACTGGCAGCCCTGGTTGCTTATCTGTACCGGCTATCGATTGACGAGATCGACTGGCCCTATTATCTGGACGGTCTCCTGCTATGGCGTTCGCCAGGGCAGGTCCACTTCACCTGGAGGGGGCTACAGCAGGCTTCTTACCCATTCGGCTGTTAGCGCAATCGCTTCTCTCGCGGCGACTTGGGGAGTGTAGCCCAGCACTTTTCCGGCCTTTTCGGTGCTGAACGCCTCTCTGTGGCCCTCTTCGCCGGGGCGGTATCCCGTGTATTGTATCGGGACGCCGCGCGCGGCAACTTCCCTACAGATTACGGCCAAGTCTTCAACCGTGTACTCCTCACCGGAGCCTATGAAGAACTTCTGCCCCGCGACCTTCTCAACGGGAGCCTGAATTGCGAGCATCCACGCTCTTACCACGTCGTCTATGAACGCCACGTCGCGGGTCTGCTTGCCGCCCTCTACGACGATGGGCTTTCCGTGTAGGGCGTCCCACAGCCACTTGAATACGAAGACCTCCCGGCGCATGTCTGGGCCGATCACCACGCCCGTGCTCATGACGATCGAGGGCACGCCGTAAGCCAGACGCCACGCCGACAGAGCCATCTCGGCGGCGGCCTTCGAGAACCCGTACGGATTGTGAGGCGTCAACGGATGGTCTTCGTCTACCGGGAAGTACAGGGCGCGCCCGATTTCGTTGCCGGACGCCGCGAACATCAACTTCGACACGCAGCTCGTCTGACGCACTGCCTCCAGCAGCGCAACCGTGCCCTCGACGTTCTGCATGACTGTGTATCTAGGCGACTCGAAAGCGAACGGGGTATCCGGCTGCGCCGCCAGATGCACCACCGTCGAATGCCCCTCAACGTCGCCGGGCTGCACGTCCTGGACGCTCTTCCACAGATAGCTGAAGCCGGGATCGCACATCTCCCGGCGCAGCAGCGCGGCGTGGCTTGGCGGCGTTATGTCCAGGCCGGTTACGCCGTAGCCCCTACGCAGCAGCGCCCTAGCGAGGCTGGAGCCGCCAAACCCTGCGGCGCCGGTAATCAGGACCCTTTGAGTCACGCTGTGCATCGCCAAGCAGTCCGTCCCGCGCGTCAGGGGTCACCGGGCTAGTCGACGGGGATGGGCTGCGTCCACGCCCTCGCGCCCCAGGACGACGTCACCCTGGCCCTCACGTACCCCTCTCCTCCCTGGATCCGGTAGCTTGCCTCGGTCCCATGCTGTTCGCAGAGGACCTTTCCTCCTCTTCCCAGGAAGGCCGTCGAGTAGGTTTGAGGCTTCTTCGGCTCGATGGTGAGCGAGACCGAGTCTGACTCGCTCTCCAAGCTGGTTAGCCCCACCCCCGTAGAGGCGTAGAAGTCGCCGGAGCCGAGCGCCTCCATTACCGAGTCCTCGGTCAGCCCTCGGCACCTGGCCATCACCCAAGCGCGGCCGGGGTTGGCGTTGTCGGCGCTGAACTCGCGGTAGTTGTGGGCATCGTCGGTTGCGGCGCCGAATACCCGTCTGCCTGCCGTCAGTGCCTCGTCCCAGAGGTCCTCGTAGCTGAAGGTACGGGGGTCTCCGAGGACGTTGTTGGGATGGGCGTTGTATATGTCCATCAACGCGGCGCCCTCGATCCCCGCCAGGGAGTGGTGATCGAAGCCCTCTCTGTAGTAGGGCGCAGTCAGGCACGCGATGCCGCCGGCCTGAACGACTGCGTCCACGTTGGCTTGCAGCGTGGCAAGTACCCCGTCCTTCACGGTCGGCTCGACGGTCTTGCGCAACCCCACCGCGTTGACGTAGACGGCGACGGGTTCGCCGTCCAGCATGGTAGTCACCTCTTCCCCCGGGATGAGCAGGGGTTTCAGCGGCGGTCCGCCGCTGGGCCGCGTCACCAGATTGTGGTCTGTGATGACCAGGCAATCGTAGCCCAGTTGGCGGTACCATTCGACAACCCGCTCGGGCGGCTCGTCGCCGTCCGACTCGGTGGTATGAGCGTGGAGGCAGATCTTGAACCATTCGGAACGCGCCACGTTAGACCTCCGCCGTCTTGAGCCGGAGCGCGGCCTTCCGGATGGCTCCCGCGCCGTTGCCCTGCGCCCCGCCCTGACGGTATTATTGCAGAATCGGCGGCGGGCTGCCGAAATCTGCACTTAGGGGGCTGCTATGTTCTTCGAGTTGCGCCAGTACAGGACGTTACCCGGCAAGCGCGGCGAGTGGGTCGAGTTCATGGAGAGCGAGATCATCCCGTTCCAGGTTTCCCGCGGCATGGTCATCGCCGGGAGCTTCGTCGGTGAGGAGGAAGACGACCTGTACGTGTGGCTCCGGCGCTTCGACAGCGAGGAACAGAGGGAGCGTCTGTACGAGTCCGTCTACGAGTCCGACCATTGGAAGAACTGCATCGGTCCCAAGGTCCCCACGATGATCGACCGATCGCGGACGGTCGTAACCCGCATTGAGCCGACCGGCAAGTCGGTGGTTCGGTAGACTCCCCCGATGGGCGGGGCACCCCGCGCCGGTTTCGGGGCGCCCGTAATGGGTATGCGCGTCGGCATCATGGGGGTGGTCTTCAGGCCCGGAACCGACGACGTTCGAGACGCTCCGAGCCGTGACGCCGCAACGCTCACCTTGGGGAATGCCCCTCAGCTGAGCAGCATCTTGGTCATGTCGTCGAACAACTTCTCAGGCGGACGCGCGCTGAGCTTGCGGCGGTAGCTGCTGACGGGTAGGTACTCGTAGATCTCCGGGTTGTGGGCCAGAAAGGCCTCAGCGTACGCGACCCTCGCGTGGACCGCGTGTGTGCCGCCGTCCATACCCTCGCCCAGCTTACGGTGCAGCGGGCTATCCTCCCCGTAGTGCTGGGACGTGAACTTGTTCATCGCGTTGGCCTTCAGTACGGCGGTGTCCGTTATGTCGATAATCGTCGTGGGCACCCTCACGTTCAGGGTCTCCAGCACGTTGGTCCGCCCCAGGTGTACGTGATAGAAGATCTGGGCGGTCTCGCCGGCGGTGTCCCCGCCGGTCGGGGCGTAGGGCTTGCCGGGCCGTATCCCCGACGCGGCGTCGATCGCCAGCAGGGTCATCTGAGTGGTGACGGCGTGAGTCGGGACGGTGTCGTAGGGCCAGTGGGTAACGATGACGTTGGGGCGAATCTCCCCGATCACGTCGGCGATGTCGTTGACGATCTCCTCTTTGGGCAGGGCTATCTGGTCGTCGTATCCGAGGAACCTGACGTCCGTTACGCCCAGCTCGGCGGCGGCGTCCGTCAATTCCCTGCGGCGCTCGTCGACCAGGGCCTCCACGTCCGGCATGTCCCCGGAATCCCTGTACTCGTCGATCGCCTGCAGATGATGGGAAAGGCCGGTCGTAGGGGTGAGAATCGTCACCCTGTCGCCCCTGGCGGCGTGTTTCGCCATCGTGCCGCCCGCGTAGATGATGGCGTCCTTGGGATGCCCGCCTATGTTCAGAATGCTGAGAGTCTCGCTCATCTGATCGTGTCCCTCCCTATGGGTGTTTCTCGTCCGTGCGCCTCACGCGTAGCCGATCGTCACCTCGACGTCTATCAGGACGACGTGTTCGGACTTCTGGACGGCGCCCCGCAGAAGTCGTACCTCGAGTTCGTTTCTGCCCCTCCTCAGCGGGGGCGCCCCCAGGTCGAACTCTATGACCGCGCCCGAATAGGCGGCTGGGGCGAGCCTCGTTGGGAACCCCCTCCACTCCAGGCGCTCCCAATCCCCGAAGGTCTGCTTGGCCGACCCCGAGCTCAGTTGCTCGCCGTTGAGCCACACCTCCATCTCGTCCTCGGCGGTGCAGTTCGACAGCTTGAGGCTCAGGACGCAGTGCTTCAACGCTCCCTCCGCCGAGGCCGCCCCCACGTCGTCGGCGACGTCGAAGCGGAGCCGAGGCCCCCGCGCGGTAAGCGTCTCCGCCAGGGCAACGGGCAACTGGACGGTGGGCACCGCGTTCTGAAACGCGTAGTCGTGCAGGTCCCTAGCCGACGTATCCCGGCGGTAGTCCCATCGGAATCGGGTATTCTCCATCTGGTAGCGCTTGTCGAGCCTGCTAAGCTTCACCGGATCGGCGATCTGGTTGAAGACCCGACGCTTCCACTCAGGCGACTTGGTGAAGTAGTTGAACAGGTAGATGCCCGAGGCGCCGGCGTCCCAGTGGTGCGCCGCTATCGCTCGGATCACGTCGTCATCGGCAGCCGGTCGAAGCTGTTCGATCGAGCCGTAAACCAGGCACCCGGTACCCTCCGCGGCCTCGACGAACTCGCCGATGGGGGTCTCGAAGGGAATGAAGCCGCCGCCCACGATTACCATGTCCACCAGGCCCTCGGCCATCCACGCCGCAACGTCGAGCCCGAGTCTGTTCCCGTCGGCCAGCGTCGGGGGCACCCTGACGGCGAGGTCGATGCGCCGGCCCCGGTCGGCGCCCACGTCGGCCATACGCCGCTTGACGTGGCGCACCAAGTCCGTCATAAGGTGGCGGTTCGCGTAGGCGCTGCTGAGGCTGAAGAACGTCGGATGGCGCATGAAGTCCAGCTCGACTCCGTCCACGTCGAACCGTTCGAACAGTTCGCATATAACCCCGGCCATATGCCTGCGGACTTCGGAGTGGGTGTAATCGACACCGGTGCGGACGCCCCATTCGAGGCTGCCGGGGGGGAAGGTTTCTCCGGGCTTGCCTATGAGCGCGTGCGGATGCTCCCGCCGGAAACGCCCGCCCCTTGGCGTGTCGGGGTCGGTATCATAATGGCTGTTCATGCGGACGGACGGGAAGATGTCCAGTCCGGCTTCGCGGCAAACCTCGACCATGGCGGTCAGGGGGCCGCCCCGCTCGTCGATGAGGCTCCGTATGTTTGCGGCGTGGTTTGCCTGGTCCCGGTCGTCGAACAGCCTGTATTCCTCGCTGGCATCCAGACCCTCGAGGGTATCGTAACCGGCGCCGAACATCTCGCCGGCCCGGGTCTCGAAGTGGTACACCTCCCGGTTGCCTATGCACCACAGCAGCGCCCCCGGGGTGCCCCGGTAGGTGTCCACCATCCTCTCCTTGAGGTCGCGTGCGGTCAGAGGGGGCTGCGCCTCGCTGATTATCCAACCGTCGTCGTTTACCAGAAGCGGGCGGGCTGCGGGTACTGGCATGAATTCTCACCCCCGTATATCAGGTTGGGAAGCGCTCTCCGGCTTCCCTCAGCTACCCCTGCGGCCAGAAGGGGACTGGGTTATTCTGACGGGGCCAGGCCGGGGCCCCTGCACACCTTCCATAATCACGTCCGCGGGCCGTACAGTCACGGAAGAGTTAGCGTATAATATCAGGTGACTGACCGGTTGGGGCTGGCGAAGGCGGCCATTAGCCGCGCCGGCTGAATGCAGGAGAGGCCATGAGGGGCGGGCGCAAGCAGAGCATCCTGGGCGGGTTCCTGGTCGCCGTGGGCCTGCTGCTCCTGTTGCCCGGGGGCGCCTACTACGCCAACGGACTGTTCGCCAAGTCCAAACTTGACGATTTAGCATACAGCGCAGAGCGGCCCCCACAGAGGACCCTGGACCCGCAACGGGAGCGGACGCCTACGACCGGCGCCGCAGTCCCCGTACCGCAGTCCCCGGAAGACCTGCGGACGGAGACGGCCGCAGTGGTAGGGGACGAGTCGCCCCAAGCGGGTACGGCGCTCCGGATTGCGCCGCCCGCCGGGCCTGCGGCCAGCAACTCACCCGCCCCGGAGGCTCCGACCGACAGGTCCACCGCCTCTCTCGTCGCGGCGCAGGCGTCCACGGGGCCCACCGCGACGCAGACGTCCGCCGAACCCGTCGTCATCCAGGTAGACGCCTCCCCCGTCGTAATCCGAGTGGCCGCCGAGGTCACACGGACGCAATACGTCGACGGTACGGCGCGCTCTGGGGTTCCCGCATCCGGTCATGTCTCAACAGGGAGCCAATGGGCTTGGAGAGGCGTACCGGATACCTCCGGCGGCATGAGCCAATTCAGGGACGACGAGATCGCGGGCCGGGGTCCGCCAATCGCCTACGCCAACCCCGCTGAGAAGTCAGCCCCGGATCCGGGGCCGCCCGCGGCGGTGCAGGTCGAGCCGTCCACCGAGCCGGCCGTTGCCGTCGAGCCTGTGGCCGAGAATGCGGTCCTAGCCCCCGCGGATCCCGTCGAAGCACTGGTCGCCACGTACGGCAAACTGGACGTCCTGGACTCCTACGACGTGTCGGCGGCGGCGAGGATACGAATCCCCGCCATCGGGTTGACGTCCGCCGTCCAGGCCCTGCGAATGGTCTTCGCCGGCTTGGGCCCCGCGTGGGACTCCCCCGACAATGTCGTGGGCCATATCCCAACCACGGCGAGGCCCGGCGCGGCGGGGCAGGGATGGTACTTCGGACACTTGGACAGCCCCATACGGGGCGAAGGCAACGTGTTCCGGCGCCTGCCCCAGATACCGGAGCTAGTTCAAGACGGCGCCGTCTACATATTTGTGGATACCGACTCCCACAGCTACGCCTATCAGGTCTACAAGACCGAGGTGGTCCATCAGAGCCGCATGAAGGTCAGCGACTCGGGGCAGCAGGACATAACCCTCGTGACCTGCGTACCCCGCTTCTACTACGACCACCGCCTCTTGGTCACTGCCGCTCTCGTCGGCGTCAAGCTCAACGAGCCGTATCCCTAGTAGGACATACACGCTAGGCTGCGCCCTCGGCCCTATGCTCGACTTCTATCACGTCGCCAGCCTGTTCACCCCCGAAGAACTCCAGACGAAGGCAGCCGCCCGCGCCTTCCTGGAGGCCGAGGCCGCGCCCTACGTCGCGGACTGGTGGGAGAGGAGCGTCTTCCCCCGTCACCTCGTCCCGAGGCTGGGCGAGCTCGGCATGATCGGCGCCAACCTTCCCGGGGAGCACGGCGGCGGCGCTTCCAACGCGGCGCACGGACTCATCATGTATGAGCTGGAGCGGGTCGACTCCGGGCTCAGGAGCTTCGTCAGCGTGCAGACCGGGTTGGTCATGTACCCCATCCTGACCTACGGCTCCGACCGCCAGAAACGGCAATACCTGCCAGGCATTGCGCGCGGGGAGATGATCGGATGCTTTGCGCTGACGGAGCACGGGGGAGGCTCCGATCCCGCCTCCATGAGCACGACGGCCCGGAGGGACGGGGACGACTACGTCATCGACGGCGTCAAGATGTGGATTAGCTATGGCGGCATAGCCGACTTCGCTCTGGTGTGGGCCAAGGCCCCCGGAGGCGTCGCCGGGTTCATCGTCCCGGCCGGCACGCCGGGCCTTTTGGCGAACCCGGTGAAGCATAAGATGAGCCTCCGGGCCTCGGACACCAGCGAATTGGTCTTCGACGGCGTGCGGGTTCCCGCATCGCATAGGCTGCCCGGAGCCAAGGGGATCTCGGCTACGCTCTCGTGTCTGACCCAGGGGCGGTTCGGTATCGCCTGGGGCGCCCTCGGCGCCCTCGAAGCGGTCTACTCCGAGGCCCTGGAGTTCGCGGGCAGCCGCATCACTTTCGGGAAGCCTATAGCCGCCCGCCAACTGGTCCAAGCCAAGCTGGTGAAGATGCTCGGCGACCACACCCGGGGCCTACTGATGGCGTGGCGCCTAGCTAGACTCAAGGACGAGGGCGCCATGGACTATACGCAAGTGTCGTTGGCCAAGCGCGACAACGTGCGGGCAGCCCTCGAAGGCGCTAGGGCTGCCCGGGAGATTCTGGGTGGATCCGGTATAACCCTGGAGCACGCGGCAATCCGCCACATGCTGAATCTGGAGACCGTGGATACGTACGAAGGCGCCTATGACGTGCATACTCTGATCGTGGGTAGGAAGCTGACCGGCCACCAAGCCCTCGAATAGGCCCGGTACTGGAGATGCTCGAAGGAAGCCGCGAGAGGGAGCCCACGGCGGCGGCGCGCCTGGCCGTGGTCGCAGTCATCGGCTTGGCCGTCATGGGGGTCCTGGCCGTCCTGGCGTGGGGGCTGGCCCGCAAAGACCCGGTGACCGGACTCAGCGGCGAAACACGGGTCGGACTGCCGGCGCCCGACTTCAGGGTGGAGTTGCTTGGGGGCGGCAACGTGACGCTCTCCGAACTCGACGGCCCCGCGGTCGTCAATTTCTGGGCCTCCTGGTGCGCGCCCTGCTGGGAGGAAGCCCCCGGGCTCGAACGCGCTTGGCGGCGCTTCATGTCCGACGGCGTCACCTTCATAGGCGTAAACGTGCAGGACTCCGAAGAGGCGGCCCGGGCGTACGTCGACGAACTGGGCGTCACGTACCCGAACGGCCGGGACGAGGACGGGACGATCACCGTCGACTACGGGGTCGTTGGGCTTCCCGTGACCTTCTTCATCGGCTCCGGCGGTATCGTCGAGCGTCGGTGGGTGGGGAACATACCCGAGAGCACCATATCATCCTGGGTGGAAGACCTGCTCTCCCGCACGTCCGGCTCAGGGGCGAGCGAGGGGTCGAACCCCGGCGGCTTTCGCCCCCTGCGGTAGCTCCTCCTGTCGTCCCATAGACGCGCCCGCAGGCTGCGTAAGAACCCCCTCCATCTTTCCGGCGCAGGCCGGTCTTTAGGGTGGTGCGGGCGAGACGCCCGCGCTCCCAGGAGGCGCCTACTACTAATCTGGGACAGACTCCACCCGTGTTTCCGCCTTGCTAGGTTGCGGCTTATCTGATACGGTTGAGGGAGAAATTATTCCCCGATCCCAACGTCTCCTTCAACCTCTATGGTCGTTCAAGGCAAAGTCGATGACAAGCTACGTGTGCTCCGCGGGATGCGCGAGAAAGCGCTCTTGGGCGGAGGTCAGCGCCGCATTGACGCGCAGCACGAAAAGGGCAAGCTGACGGCCCGGGAGCGCGTCGCCTACCTCCTCGACGACGGGACCTTCAACGAGATCGACTCCCTCGTGCTCCACCGCTCTAATGAGTTCGGGCTCGACAAACAACGGTTCCCCGGCGACGCGGTTGTCACCGGCTACGGCAAGGTGGATGGCCGCCACACCTTCGTCTACGCCCAAGACTTCACCGTGATAGGCGGCACTCTCTCCAACGCAGTCGGTCAGAAGGTGTGCAAGGTCATGGACCACGCACTGGAGACCGGGGCCCCGGTCGTGGGGCTCATCGACTCGGGCGGCGCCAGGATCCAGGAGGGCATAGACAGCCTCACCGGGTACGCCTCCATCTTCTTCCGCAACGTCCGCTCCTCGGGGATAGTCCCCCAGATATCCGTGATCATGGGCCCCGCGGCCGGTGGGGCCACCTACTCACCCGCCCTGACGGACTTCGTGTTCATGGTGGAGGGTACGGGGCAGATGTACATCACCGGCCCGGACGTCATCAGGGCCGTGACCGGCGAGTCCGTTACGCATGAGGAGTTGGGAGGAGCAGACAGCCACGCCACCAAGAGCGGCGTGGCCCACTTCGCCATAGCCTCAGAGCGCGAGTGCCTCGACGAGGTGAGGCGCTTGCTGAGCTTCCTCCCACAGAACAACACCGAGGAGCCGCCCTTCCATCCTGGCGCTGACGACCCGGGCCGCCGGGACGAAGAGCTGCTGAGCGTGATCCCTGCCAATCCCAACCAGGGCTACGACGTACTCGACGTCGTGCGGCGAGTGGTGGACGACGGCGACCTGCTGGAGGTGCACCGCCGGTTCGCGCCCAACGTCGTAGTGGGCTTCTCGAGAATGGCCGGCCACCCGGTCGGGGTCGTCGCCAACCAGCCCCAGGTGATGGCCGGGGTCTTGGACATCGACGCCTCGGCTAAGGCGGCGCGGTTCGTCAGGTTCTGCGACGCCTTCAACATACCGCTCGTCACCTTCGTGGACGTGCCCGGTTTCATGCCGGGGACGTCACAGGAGTACGGCGGCATCATCCGCCACGGCGCCAAGCTGATCTACGCCTACGCAGAGGCGACGGTTCCCAAGGTGAGCGTTCTGACACGGAAGGCTTACGGCGGCGCCTACATCGTGATGAGCAGCAAGAACCTGCACGGCGACGTGAACTATGCCTGGCCGTCGGGCGCGGTGGCCGTAATGGGCGCCGAGGGAGCCGTAAACATCATCCACAGGCGTGAGCTCGCAAAGTCGGACGACGCCGAGGAGCTGCGCGCCAAGTTGGTGGCGGAGTACGAAGAGCGTCTCATGAACCCCTACGTCGCGGCGAGCCGCGGTGTGATCGACGACGTGATAGAGCCTACCGAGACCCGGCCAAAGATCATCGCGGCGTTGGAGATGCTCCGGAACAAGCGCGAGGTCCTGCCACCAAAGAAACACGGAACGATACCCCTGTGACAGGCCGCGCCGAATCACAAGGAGATACCTCCGTCTTACCCATATTGATGGCGGCGGTGCAGGCCTACCTCGAACAGGAGGAGTCGGGCGCTCTCGGGCCGTGCGGGATCAACGCGTGGAAGCGGGCCGCCCGCAGGCCGTTTGGGAGAGTCAGCAGCCTGCAAAGCTACGGATGGAAGCAGGCCGGCTAAGCTCCCGGCGCACTCAAGTACCCAGGAACCATCGGATGCCCGCCCTTCTCAGGATAAGCGACACCACTTTTAGAGACGCGCATCAGAGCCTGCTCGCTACACGCCTGCGCATGGCGGACATGGAGCCCATCGCCGCCCGCATGGACGGGTTGGGCCTGTACTCCGCGGAGGTCTGGGGCGGCGCGACCTTCGACGCCGCCACGCGCTTCCTCGCCGAAGACCCCTGGGAGCGGCTGCGGACTTTCAAGAAGCTGATGCCCAATACCCCACTGATGATGCTGCTGCGTGGACAGTCGCTCGTAGGGTACCGCAGCTACGCCGACGACGTGGTCGAGGCATTCGTAGGGCACGCCGCCTCCGCCGGCATCGACGTCTTCCGGGTGTTCGACGCACTGAACGACGAGCGCAACCTTTCCACCGCCGCGCGGGCGGTGAAGAAGGCCGGGAAGCATCTCCAGATGACCATCTGCTACTCGGTGACTCACGGGGGGAGGATGGGGGGCCCCATATTCAACTTGGACTACTACGCCGAGCGCGCCCGCGTGATGGCGGAGATGGACGCCGACAGCATATGCGTCAAGGACATGGCCGGAATACTGGCCCCGTATGACGCCTACGACTTGGTTGCCGCTCTCAAGGCGGCAACCAACCTCCCCGTTCAGTTGCACACCCACTACACCAGCGGCATGGCCTCGATGACCGTCCTCAAGGCGATCGAGGCGGGAATCGACGCCGTCGACGCCTGCCTGGCGCCGCTGGCTCTGCGCACCTCCCAGCCTGCCATAGAGCCCCTCATCATCTCCTTGAAGGGAACGGAGCGGGATCCGGCCCTCGATCTCGATCCTATCCTCGAGATGGGCGACCACCTGGAATCCGTCCTGCCAAAGTACAGCGAGCACATGGAGACCACACGCGCCGCAGTCATCGACGCAAAGGTGCTGAGCCACCAGATACCCGGCGGCATGATAAGCAACCTGGTCTCTCAGTTGCGGGAAGTCGACGCGCTCGACCGCCTGGACGAGGTGCTGGACGAGATCCCCAGGACCAGAAAGGACCTGGGCTACCCCCCGCTGGTCACGCCCATGAGCCAGATGGTAGGTACGCAGGCAGTCAGCAACGTCCTGTTTGGCCGATACAAAATGGTCAGCAGACAGATCAAGGACTACGTATACGGCCTCTACGGCCGCCCCGTGGCGGACGCCGCCCCCGACGTCGCCAAGGCCGTCCTGGAGGGTTACGAACGAGGACAGTCACCCATCACGACACGACCCGGCGACCTCATCGAGCCGGAGATGGAATCGGCGCGTGAGGCGGTCAAGGAGCTATCCACGGACCTGGACGACGTGCTGACGTACGCTCTATATCCGACCACCGGCATGAGGTTCATCCGCATCAAGCACGGACTTGATCCGGTCCCCGACGAGATGCAGCCGCCCATCGAGGCGGCTGCCGCAGGTAGGCGGCAGGCCCCGGCGCAGCCTGTCGCGGCGCCCCTGTCGCAGGCGCCGCCCAAGAGCAGCCGCGCCAAGGCCTTCAACGTCTATCTCGACGGCCGCGCCTACCGTGTGGAGGTGGACCCCGTGGGCTCCGCGCAACGCGGAGCCGCGCACGCGGCGCCGGCCGGAGGCGGACGGCTGACCCTCAAGGCGCCGGCGGCGGGAGAGGCGGCAGTTGCCGCCCCGATGCCGGGAATCGTATCGCGCTACACGGTGGAGGTGGGCCAGCGCGTCGACGCCGGAGACGCCGTAGTGGTGATCGAGTCGATGAAGATGGAGAACTCGCTGCCTTCACCGGTTGCAGGCACAGTTCGCGAGCTGCCGGCGAGCCAGGGAGCCACGGTGGCCAAGGGAGACATCCTAGCTATCATAACGCCCGTTGGACCTGCAGGCAGCGGGTAAACGCCGACAGAGGAGGACACTTTGATCAATGCCCAAGTGATAGACGACGCCACAGCCCAGTTCGGCGTCGTCCTCAGACAGCAGCTCGATAGGGTCGAGCGCCTAAAGCAAGAAGGAGACTGGATAGACTACGCAGACATCTGTCCCTTAGTCATCGGCGTCATCGGAGGAGACGGCATCGGCCCCACCATAAGCGCGGCCACGCAGCGGGTGTTAGAGAAGCTGCTCTCCGAAGAGGTATCCGGCGGCAAGTTCGTGTTCAGGGTCATAGAGGGTCTCACCATAGAGAACCGGGCGGCCCACATGAAGTCGATTCCCGACGACGTCCTCGCGGAGATCAAGGAGTGCCACGTTACCCTCAAAGGCCCGACGCACACGCCGGAGGGGGGCGACAGCTGGCCCAACATCGAGAGCGCCAACGTCTCGATGCGCAAGGAGTTGGACCTGTTCGCCAACGTACGCCCCGTCCGGGTCCCCAAGCACGGCATCGACTGGATCTTCTTCCGGGAGAATACCGAGGACATATATGCGGTAGGCGGCCAGGGCGTCAACGTGACCCCGGACCTCGCCGTGGATTTCAGGGTTATCACCACCCCGGGATCCCGGCGCATAATCGACGCCGCATTCGCCCATGCTAGGCGGGTGGGAAGGAGCAAGGTAACCGTGGTCACCAAGGCGAATATAGTAAAGGCTACGGACGGCAAATTCCTCGAAGTGGCGCGCTCCATCGCCGAAGGCTACGAGGATATCGAGTGGGATAGTTGGTACATAGACATCATGACGGCCAAGCTGCTCGACATCCGGCGGCGCGCGAGCTTCCAGGTGCTGGTGCTGCCGAACCTGTATGGGGACATCCTCACCGACCAGGCGGCGCAGATCCAGGGCGGGGTAGGCACGGCGGGCAGCGCGAATATAGGTAAGTCGCACGCCATGTTCGAAGCCATCCACGGAACTGCCCCCAGGATGGTTGAGGAGGGCAGGGCCATCTACGCCGATCCGAGTTCGCTGCTCCGGGCCGGGGCGATGATGCTGGAGCATATCGGCTTCTCAAGCCTTGGATCACGCCTGCACAAGGCCTTAGACATATGTACGTACGAACGCAAGCTGGTCATGACGGGCCGCAGCTCCGGCGCAACCTCTGACGAGTACGGCGACTACGTCCTGACCACTGTCGAGGACCCCCACCTGGAGTCCAGGTGGCTAGAATGCTCAGAGGCCTGACGTGCAGGTATCCGTAGCGCACAGTCTCCGGTCCTGCGAGGCCAGGGAACGCCTGGAGGCCGAGTTTGCCTCGATGCTGGAACGCTTCGGGGATTCGGTGTCCGACGTCTCCAGAGAGTGGGGAGGGGATACGGCGCGGTTTTCGTTCCAAGCCCAGGGGTTCGTGATCAAAGGCCGGTTGACGCTCTCCGACCGCAGGGTCACGGTGGACCTCCGCCTGCCCCTGGCTGCTAGACTGTTCCAGGGCAGGATTCGGGCGGGAATCGAGAGCGAGCTGAACAGGATACTTGAGCCCAAGGGTGTGTAGAGAGGCCGGGCCGATCTTCCGGGAGTCTGAGGGACCCCCTCAGACGATGAGTCTCTTCGAGCAAGACGGGGGTAGTAGATGCGCAGTAAGGTAACGATCGTAGGCGCAGGCAACGTTGGGGCGACCGCAGCGCAGAGGG
This sequence comes from uncultured Dehalococcoidia bacterium, assembly GCA_958296245.1. Classification (GTDB taxonomy): domain Bacteria; phylum Chloroflexota; class Dehalococcoidia; order Lucifugimonadales. The sequence goes on along the minus strand of OY282458.1, from coordinate 1,780,157 downwards.
TCTTCGATAGGGGCTATGCCGACGTCGTGCTCGTGGACATAGTCGAAGGTCTGCCGCAGGGGAAGGCCTTGGACATGCTCGAGTCCGGTCCGGTCCTGGGCAGCGACGCCCTGGCGTTCGGCTCTAATGGGTACGGTGACACGGCCGGATCCGACGTCGTGGTTGTGACGTCCGGCATCGCAAGGAAGCCGGGCATGTCGCGCGACGACCTGCTCCTGACCAACATGAGGATAGTCAGCTCCGTTGTGGAAGAGGTCGCTGGGCACTCCCCCGGCTGCATTCTGCTGGTCGTCACCAACCCGCTGGACGCCATGGCGCAGCGGGCGTATGAACTCAGCGGCTTTCCGAAGAATCGCGTGGTCGGCATGGCCGGAATACTGGACACTGCTCGCTTCCGCTCCTTCGTCGCCGCGGAGTTGAACGTCTCTGTGGATGCGGTGTCGGCCTTCGTCCTGGGCGGCCACGGCGATACGATGGTCCCCGTGATCGGCAGCGCGTTCGTGGGCGGGACGCCGTTGTCCAAGTTGCTGCCGAGTGAGAGGATAGACGAGATCGTGCAGCGGACCCGCGACGGCGGCGCTGAGATAGTCAACCTCCTCAAGACCGGCAGCGCCTTCTACGCGCCATCCGCCGCGATTGCCCAGATGGTGGAGTCCATCCTGTTCGATAAGAAGGAGATACTGCCCTGCACGGCATATCTTGAGGGCGAGTACGGCATAGACGGCCTCTACGTCGGCGTCCCTGTCAAGCTGGGCGCCGGAGGCGTCGAGGAGATTATCGAGTTCGACCTTACCGAGGACGAGGACGCGGCCCTGAGGAGATCGGCAGCCGCCGTCCGCGAACTCGTCGACGTAATGGCGAGGGCGTCCGAGGCAAACTGAAATTGCGTCGGCGGCGTAAGGCATACATGAGGCGTCACGCATCTGACCGGGAGGGCGCGGCCATATTCCAACGGCTCATGATCAAAAGACACGTCGGCATCTTGGCGGCAGCTCTCGCCGTGACGTTCGCCCTGTTCGTCGCGTCTCCGAGTCCTGTCTCCGCCGACACGGAGGTCGTCTCCTCCTCGATCGTCAGCGAGTTTCCGGACGGGATACGGATCAAGCTGGAGGTCAGGAGCGACGTAGAGATAACGGAGATAGAGCTCCGGGCGCGGGTGGGGCAGAGGACCCTCGGCCAAGTGGACCAGCTTTGCCAGGAGACGGACGCGCCTGCCGGGGAGTGGCGCTGCGCCAAGCTGGAGCCCGGGACCAGTGTGAGCGCCGAGCTCTTCTGGCGCACCGGCTATACTGCCGCATACATGCCTCCCGGTGTGATCATTGTCTATAGCTTCGCCATCAAGGACGCCGCCGGCGGCGTGTTCGAGACCGAGCCTGAGGAGTTCATCTACCTTCCCCCCAAGTTCGAATGGGAGGAGATCAGCGAAGGCCCCGTCACCGTAGCTTTCCATGGCCCCGTCCTGTCGCGGGCCGAAACGATCTTGGACACCATCTTGGAGACCATAGAGAACATGGAGCCCGCCTTGGGCATCGAGATCACCGATCCGGTCCGGGTAACCGTATTCAATAACCAGGTCGAGATGCTGGAGGCGCAGCAACGCCGCAGCGGCGCCACTACCAGGCGGACGGCGACTCTGGGGCAAGCCTCCACCGAAGAAGGCGTGCTGATCATGATCGCCGACCGGAACTCCATCGGCACGGCGTCTCACGAGGTGATGCACATCCTGATCCACCGGGCGGGCGACAGCCCGTTCCGGAACGTCCCCGCGTGGCTCGACGAGGGCCTCGCCGAGTACGGGAACATCGACTCCGGCTTGGAGTACGACATAGCCTTGAGCTTCGCGGTCGAAACCGGGACGCTCCTCCCGTTCATCTACATGGCCACCCCTCCCGGCGACCCGGAGCGGTTGATCATCTTCTATGGGCAGGGCAAGAGCATCGCGCGCATGATGGTCAACCGCTGGGGCGAGGAGAAGATGGCCGAGCTTCTGGCGCACCACAAGCTGAGCGGCAACATAGATAGGGCCATTGAGGACGTGTACGGGATCACGTTGATCGAGTTGGAGAATCTATGGCGGGACGAAATCGGGGCGGAGCCCTTCATCTTGGACGAATCGGGGCGTTCCAAGCCCACACCCGTGCCCCAGCGCACGCTGGGGCTGTTCAGCCTGACCCCGCAGGCCGGCGTTGACGTGGTGGGTTCGAAGTCCGCTTCGCCCACGCCGGGGCCTCCAACCGAGACCGCAGCGATCACGCCCACCCCCACGCCGGGGGACCCTCAGCCGTCGGGCTCGCGCTGCGGCGCGCCGCTGCACGGCGCAGCCGGGGCGCTGGACCTGGCCGGCCCGGGGCTAATCCTAGGACTAGCCCTCTTTGCAGTGAGGAGAAGGCGGGCTTAGCCGGACTAGGAGCGCCGCTTTCGTCCACCCGCAGCCTACCCTGCGAGGGGCTTCGCGGATTCTTGTGCCCTCTTGAGCAGGGTCACCCGCGGCGGCGGCGTGAGCGACAACCGGCCCGTATGTCCTACCGGGTCCTGGGGTTGAGCACGTCGTTCAGGGCGTCTCCGAGCAGGTTCCACGACAACACCATCACCCACGCCGCCGCTCCCGGGGCCAGCAGCAGCCAAGGGAAGTTCCTGAGAGCGCTGATGCTCGCCCCCTCGTAGAGCATCGTGCCCAGACTCGGGCGCGGCGGCTGGATGCCAATGCCCAACCAGCTCAGGATGATCTCCACGCCCACCATCGAGCCCATGCTCATAGAGACCGTAACCACTATCGGGCTGATCGCGTTGGGGAGCAGGTGAACGAACAGCATCCGCGGGGTGGATGCTCCTATCGCTCGCGCCGCCTCAACGTGCAGCGCCTCCTTGAGGTAGAGGATCTGGCCCCGGACCAGCCTCGCCATTCCGATCCAGCCGAAGCTTACGAGGGCCAGCGACACGACGAGGTAGTCAGTGACCCCTAACGTCAGCAGACCGTCTAAGAACGTGTTCTCCTCCAGCCAGATGACCCAGCCGCGCACACGCTCCCTGAGCGTCGCGGCCAAGATGATGACCAGCAAGATGTCAGGGAATGACGCGAACACCTCGCCTACCCGCATGATGGCGGCGTCGATCTTCCCGCCGAAATAGCCCGACACCAGACCTAGAGTCACCCCGATGACCAGTCCGCCGGTCAGCATCGAGACCAGGGTCAGGATCACCGTGTTCTGCACGCCGTACAGGACGCGGGTAAACATGTCGCGGCCCTTGAGGTCGGTCCCGGCGAAGTGCGACTTGGACCAGAACCCGGTAATGCCCTGGTCGGTCACCACGTTGGGAGGCTTCCGTATGGCGGACAGGTCCTGGTTGCGGTAGTCGTGAGGGGCCACCCACGGGGCGAATACCCCGCCGAAATAGACCAGGCCCAATATGACCATGCACACCGCGGCGATCTTCTTGCGGATGAGCCGAGAGAAGGCCCTGGACAGGTGGCCGCGCCTCCGGTAGGGCCGGTCGTCCTCTAGCGCCGTTGTCTTTTCAGCCGTTGCCATTCGGTCCCCTAGCTGTAGCGTATGCGCGGATCAACGACGGCGTAGGCTAGGTCCGCCAGCAGGTTCGCCAAGACGAATGCGCTGGCGCCGATCAGCGTGATGGCCATGATGATCGGGAAGTCCCTGGCGAATATCGCGTCGACGGCCAGTCTGCCTACCCCGGGGATGCCCATCAGCGTCTCGGTAATGAATGCCCCGCCTATAAGTCCCGCCAGCGAGAACGCCAGTACGGTGATTATCGGGATGATGGCGTTCCTGAGCACGTGCCTGCTATCGATCGTCAACGCCCCCAGCCCCTTCGCCTGGGCGGTGCGTATGAAGTCCTGCCCCATCACGTCGAGCGTGCTGGCGCGCATCAACCTCGTTAGACCTGCAATCCCGGGCACGCCCATCGTGATGGCCGGCACTATGATGCGGAGGTCGAAGAGTCCGCCCCACCCCGAGCAGGAGACCCAGCTCAGCTTCAAGCACATGAGCCACGTCATCGCAGGCACGCTGACCATGACCGGGACCGACATCAGCACCAGGGTAATAGTAACTGTGGTCGGGTCATGCCATCTCCCCTGACGGTGTGCAATGAAGAAGCCCAGGGGCAATCCGCCCGCTAGGCTGATCAGCATGGCGGCGAAGGCAAGCTGTGCGGAGACCCACATCTTCTTGATGATCAGCTCCCGCACCGGCTGGCCTCTGTGCAGGCTCAAGCTGCTGCCGAAGTCGCCGCGCACGAAGTGGGAGACGTAATCGACGTACTGAACGTGGAACGGCCGGTCGAGGCCGAGTTCCCGCCGGAGGTTCTTCGTGGCCGCCGAGTCCGGGTCATAGCGGGCGCCCATCATGACTGCCACCGGGTCGCCCGGCCCGTAGTGTCCCAACGCGAACGTGACGAAGGAGACTGCCAGCAGGAGGACCGGGAGCCAGAGTACCCTACGGGCTATGTATTTCCACATCTAGGGCGTTCCCGCGCAAAGATTCGGTTGCCCCGCCCCGTGAGGCGGCGGGGCAACCACCCGCTGCGCGTCGCGCTCAGAAGCTGTCAGGGGCTTAGGGCCCCGAGGCCGCTACTCGATGACAACCGCGGCCATCTTTGGGACTATCATCGGCGTGAGCTTGTAGTTCTTGACGTTGGGCTTTATCAGGACGAACTGCTCCCCAGAGTACCACAGCGGCAGCCAGGCGGCATCCTTGACCAGCTTGTCCTCTGCTTCCTGGTAGAGGCTGACACGGCTGAAGGCGTTGTGTTCGACCCTTGCCTCTTCCAAGATGCCATCCACTTCGGGGTTGGAGTACGCCATGTGATTGAGGCTGCTTTCAGTGTGAAACAGAATGTCCAGAAAGTCCTGGGGGTCGGGATAGTCGGCCTGCCAGCCTGCATAGAATGCTTGATACTTCTGCAGGTCCAGCTCTTCGAGGTACGTCGCCGACTCGACCTGCACGATATCGACCTCCACGCCGAGCACACGCCTCCAGAATTCTATCACGACCTCCAAGTCCAACCCTATGGTGCCGCCCGTGCCGGGGACCGTAACTTCGATCCGCGGGGTGTTGCCGGATCCGGCGAAGGGGGACTCTTTCAGGGCCGCCTGCGCAGTTTCGTAGTATGGGCTGTCCGATGCCACGTTCGTCAGGAAGTCCGCGTACGGGGTCTCGCTGACCAGGCGCTGGGCGAGCGCGGCGTCGAAGGTCAACCCGTCGAGGTCGGCGTTGAATCCGGGGTAGCCCGGCGGCAGGATGCCGTAGGCCGGGACGACAAGCCCGGACAGGACCTCGGTGGCTATGAGCTCCTTGTCCACCGCGTGGTTGAGCGCCTGCCTGAACTTCGGCTGGTCAAAGGGCGGGAAGTTGGGGTTGAAGCCCACGTAGAAAACGCTGAAGTCGGGCGGCGCAACGACGAGGTCGCTGTTCAGCGGCTCGTTGACGTCCTGGATCCTGTCCAGGTCGAAGATGCCGACGCCGGTTATGTCGATCTCGTCGTTCTCGTACATCGCCATCGACTGGCCGCCCGCCAGGTTCATGTGAACGAAGTCGACCTTCGCGTGCTCGCCGTAGAACCCGTCGAAGCGCTCCAGGACGATACGCTCTCCTATGCTGTACTCCTTGAGCTTGAATGGGCCCGTCCCAACCCCGTTCTCGATCCACCAGTTGTCCCCGCCGCTCTCCACCACCTCCCGGTCCAGGACGTAGGCCGTGGGGTACGTCAGCTTGGCAAGGACGTAAGCCTTGGGCGCGTCCACGGTGATCTGCAGGGTGCGGTCGTCTACGACCCTGACGCCTTGGATGCTGTCGGCGTTGCCCTCGATGTAGTCCATCGCGCCAACTATGTCGTTGAGGTACGTATCGGCCACCGGCGACGCGGTGACCGGGGCTGCTGCCCGCTCGATGGACCACTTGAAGTCCTGGGCCGTGACCGACTTGCCGTTATGGAACGTTGCGTCGTCCCTCAGACGGAAGGTGTACGTGGTGCCGCTGGGGTCGATCTCCCAGCTCTCCGCGATGTCGGGCACCAGGTTCAGGTCGGTGTCGAACTTCACCAGCCCGCTGAATACCTCCACGACGATGAACGCGGAAGTGGTGTCCGTGACCAGATGGGGATCTAGCGTCGGCGGGTCCGACCACAGGCGGCGGAATATGCCCCCTGGCGGAGCCTCGGTCACCGCGTCGTCGGTTGAGGGCTGTTCAGGCGCCTCTTCGACGGCTGCCAGGGTTTCCGAGATCGGAGGGGTCGGCTCAGCGGCCGTCTCCTCTACCGTGGGTTCTGTCCCGCCTCCGCACGCGAAGGCCACAGCCGCCAGAATGACTGCCAATACGAACATCGCCTTTCTCATTACAACTGCCTCCACTTTTTTTTCATCGTTTCGTGTGTCGGACTGGATCCGCGGAAGCGGAACGTCAGGCCCGCGCCCGTCTGCCCACGGTCGACTCGAGGTACGAGCCCATGAGACCGTCTATCTGTCCGTCGAGCACCGAGTCGGAATCGGAGGTCTCATAGCCGGTCCGGTGGTCCTTGACCATCTTATAGGGGTGTAGGACGTAGCTCCGTATCTGATTGCCCCACTCGGGCGACACGTGCTCCCCGCGCAGCCTGTCCATCTCCTTCGATCTCTCCCTCGACTCGTACTCCATCAACCGGGCGGTCAGGACCCTCATGGCGATCGTCTTGTTCTGGTACTGGGAGCGCTCGTTTTGACAACTGACCCTGATCCCGGTTGGAATATGTGTAATGCGGACCGCCGTTGAGTTCTTCTGAACGCTCTGGCCCCCGGCGCCGCCCGCGCGGAAGACCTCTATCTTCAGGTCGTTGGGGTCTATGATCACGTCGACGCCGTCCTCGGCCTCGGGGAGCACCTCCACCAGCGCGAAGGACGTGTGCCTCGCGTGGTCCGCGTCGAATGGGGACATCCGGACGAGTCTGTGGACCCCTTTCTCGCTCTTCAGGTACCCGTAGGCGTAGTCTCCCGTGTACTGCATTATTGCGCTCTTGATGCCGGCCTCGTCGCCGTGGGAAGTGTCCAGCACGGAGCCTTGGAAGCCCCTTCTCTCCGACCATCGCAGATACATCCGCACCAGCATCTCCGCCCAGTCCTGCGACTCCACGCCGCCGGCCCCGGCGTGGACGGCGACTATGGCGTTCCGGCGGTCGTGCTCGCCGGAGAGCGCCAGCCTGAGTTCGAGCCTGTCCAGCTTTTCCCTGAGCTCCGCCGTCTCGAGGGCCAGCGTCTCGAATAGGGAGCCGTCCTGCTCTTCGAGCGCGAGGGTGACGAGCCCGTCAACGGATTCGGCCTGCGACTCCAACCCCCTCCAGACTTGGGCGTCTTCCCGTAGGCGTGACAGCGTCCTCATCTTGCGTTGGGCATCGGCTGCGCTACTCCAAAAAGCCGGTTCGCTCGCTGCCTTCTCCAACTCTGAGACTGCCTTTTCCATTCCGGCGACGTCAAAGACGCACCATGATCTTCGATATTCTGCTGCTGAGATTCCGGATGGCGTTCCTTAGCTCCTGCATAATGTTTTACGGCCTCGACCTTCCCATGGTTTCAATTCATATAACGCGCTAAGCTATCTCGACGGATGATTATAGCAGGCGCCGTCTCCGGGGCACCGCGCGAACGGCATCGTTCCGGGCGCGGCGAATGTTGCCTCGCTGCTATATACTCCGTTCTAACGGGCTGCCTCAGATATGAATCTCTTCCCCCTTCCTGCCGGGAAGGGTGCTTCCGCAGCCTGCTAAGGTATGCTGGGGATGGACGAATGCCGATCAAGTTCGGGACAGACGGCTGGCGGGCGGTCATCGCGGAGGACTATACCTTTCGCAACGTGAGGCTGTGCGCGCAGGGGGCGTCCGGGATGCTGAAGCGCCGGGGCCTGGCCGCGCGCGGCATAGTCGTCGGATACGACACCCGCTTCGGCTCCGAGCGCTTCGCCGCCGCCGTGGCTGAGGTGACGGCGGCCAACGGCATAAGGACCTTCCTGACGGATAGGGCGGCGCCAACCCCGGCCGTGAGTCACAACCTGGTGGCGAGGGGCGCCGCCGGCGGCCTCATCGTCACCGCCAGCCACAATCCGCCGCAGTGGAATGGGCTCAAGTTCAAACCCGATTACGGCGGCAGCGCCTCGCCCGAGGTCGTGGAGGAGTTGGAGCGAGAGATCGCCGCCGCCGAGGCGGCGGGGAGAGCCGAGCGCCTGCCCCTGGACGAGGCCGGAAGCTCCGGGCTCGTCCAGTACTTCGACCCCCGACCGTCTTACCTCGATCACATTGGCGCCCTCGTGGACCTGAACGCCATCCGCGCCTCCGGGATGAAGGTCATGGTCGACTCGATGTTCGGCGCAGGCGCCGGTTATCTGCCGGCCCTTCTCGCCGGCGGCTCCACTCGAGCCGTCGAGCTGCGCGGCGAGCGAAACCCCGCCTTCCCGGGCATGGCGCAGCCGGAGCCGCTGGCGCATAACCTCTCCGAACTGATGGCCTCCGTCGCCCGCGGCCCCGCGGACGTGGGCCTGGCCACCGACGGCGACGCAGACCGCGTCGGCGTCGTCGATGAGCAGGGCCGTTTCATCACCACGCTGCAAACGTTCGCCCTGCTATGCTTCCACCAACTGGAGGTGCTGGGCAAGTCCGGCCCCCTGGTGCGCTCGATCACTATGACGAGCATGATCGACCGCCTGGGGGAGACGTACGGGGCGCCGGTGTTCGATACCCCCGTCGGGTTCAAGCACCTTGGGCCCGTGATGATGCGTGAGGACGCCCTCGCCGCCGGCGAGGAGAGCGGCGGGTACGCATTCGCGGGCAGCATCCCGGAGCGCGATGGGATTCTCAGCGGTCTGATGATATTGGAGATGATGGTCAAGACCGGCAAATCGTTGTCCGAACTCCTGGCGATGCTGGAGGCCAAGCTGGGCCCGCACCATTACGACCGTTGGGACCTGCGCTTCGACGAGACACGGCGGCAGGAGATCGAACGAAACGTGAGGGAACGCGCCCCCGAGACGCTCGGCGGCAAGACCGTTACGGCTCTGGACGCGCGGGACGGTTACCGGTTCGTGCTGGAAGGCGGCTACTGGGCGCTCGTGCGCTTCTCGGGCACCGAGCCCCTTCTCCGCATCTATGCCGAGGCCGAGTCGCCGGAAGCCGTCCAAGTTCTGTTGGCCGAGGCCCGCGCCCTTGCCGGGGCCTGATCCGGCCCGGCGTTGCCCGGTGACCGTGCGGGGCGTATGATCGGAGGATCCGGATGATTCTCACGGATACGGACCATCTGCCTGCGATAGGGGAGCGCGGGCGGCGTAATCTCTGCCTGGAGGCGCGAGGCAATGCCTGACCGGGGCGCGGAGTCCATGCTAGAAGAGAAGCCGTTGCTTCTGCTCATCGACGGCCCGGCGCTGGTGCATAGGGCCTGGCACGCGATACCGGAGCCCCTGAACGTCAGCCGCACCGGCGAGGAGGTGAAAGCCGTATACGGCTTCATGAACACCTTCCTCCGATACCTGGACGACTGGAGCCCCACCCACTGCGCCATTGCATTCGACCCGAAGGGGCCGACCTTCAGGCACGAGCAGTACGCGGAGTACAAGGCGCACAGGCCGTCGATGCCGCCGGAACTGCGCCCGCAGTTCGACCACGTGCGCCGCCTCATGGGGCTGTTCAACGTCCCCATCTTCGAAGAGCCCCAATACGAGGCGGACGACGTGCTGGGGACGCTGTGCCGGCGGGCGGAGGAGCACCGGATCGAGACCCTCGTGCTAACCGGCGATACGGACACCCTCCAGCTCGTCTCCCCGTGGGTGCGGGTGCTGCTGACCCACAGTGTGCGGAGGCAGAAGACGTACGACGAGGCGGCGGTGCGGGCGCGGTACGCCGGCTTGGGGCCGGAGTCCGTGCCGGACATCAAGGCGCTGGAGGGCGACACCTCCGACAATATCCCCGGCGTCCCGGGGGTTGGCGCCAAGACCGCCGCCAAGCTGCTGCTCGATCACGGCTCGATAGAGGGCATAATGAGCAGCTTGGACGACGTCAAGCCGCCCAGGATCCGGGAGAAACTCAGGGAGTACGAACAAGTCGCGCTGCGGTCGAAGATATTGGCCACCATAGTCAGGGACCTGCCGTTGGAGTTCGACCTCGAGGCTGCCCGCTTCTGGCGCTACGACCGCTCCGAGATCGTTGACGCCCTCCGCGGCCTGGAGTTCTTCAGCATGGCGCCCAGGATACCGGAGCCGTATGGCGGCGGCGGCGTTGCCCCGGCGCAAGAAGAACTTCTCCCCCGGGCGGCCCCGGAGACGGCGTACCGCGTCGTGGACACGACGGACTCCTTGGAGGCGATGATCGAGTCTCTGAATACGCTGGACGGATTCGCCTTCGAGGCCCTGACGTCGTCCCCGGACCCCATGGCGCCCGGCCTGGTTGGGCTGGCTTTCGCCGGAGCGTCCGAGGAGGGATGGTATGTCCCCGTCGGCCACGCGGACGGCAAGCAGTTGGAGCTTGGCCGGGCGCTGGCCGCGATCAAGCCGCTCATGGAGAATGCCGACGTTCCCAGGGCCGCGCACAACGCCAACGCGGCCCTGACGGTCTTGGCGCGGCACGGGGTGGAGGCCGCGCGCCTGACCTTCGACACCATGTTGGCCGCCCACCTGGGAGGGCGCAAGGCGTTGGATCTCGGGGCGCTGGCCCTCGAGCAACTGGGGGTCGAACTGAAGCCCGCCTCCGACCTGCTCGGGACCGGGCGCAAGCGGATCACGATGGCCCAGGCGCCCATCGAGGGCGCCGCGAGCTTGGCCGCCGCCAATGCCGCCGCCGTATTCCGACTCAGCCGCATACTCGACGAGGAGACCCGGCGGAAAGGCGTCAGGTCCGCGCTGGATACGGTCGAGCTCCCGCTGGCGCCGGTGCTGGTCCGAATGCAGATGAACGGCGCGGCGCTGGACGTCGAGCTGCTCGAACACATGTCGCGCGAGCTGAACTCGCAGATTGCGGACATCAAGAACGAGATGTTCGAGACGGTGGGTCACGAGTTCAACCCGGGCTCCTCACAGCAGTTGGGCGACGTTCTGTTCAAGGAGATGCGCTTGCCCACGACCAAGCGCACCAAGACGGGGTTCTCAACCGACGCCTCGTCGCTGGAGGCGCTCAAGGCGCTGATCGACGGCGGGGAGGCCGACACGGTGGACCCAAAAGCGCGCCGCGTCCTGGACGCCGTCCTGAGGTACCGCCAGCTTACCAAGATAAAGTCCACCTACGTCGACGCGCTGCCGTCCCTGGTCAACCCGGACACAGGCCGCCTCCACACCCGGTATAACCAGACCGGGTCGGCTACCGGACGGGTGTCCAGCAACGACCCGAACGTGCAGAACATCCCGGTGCGGACCGAGCTCGGCAGACAGGTGCGCAAGGCATTCGTCGCCCAGCACGCGCCCGACTGGGAACTCTTCGCGGCGGACTACTCGCAGATCGAGCTGCGAGTACTGGCGCACGTGTCCCAGGACCCCGGCCTGCTGGAGGCGTTTCGCCTCGGCCAGGACATCCACGACGCCACCGCGTCGTCCACGTTCGGGGTATCGCTGGAGCGTGTCGACGCGGACATGAGGCGCATCGCCAAGATCATGAACTTCGGCGTGATATACGGCCTCAGCCCCTTTGGCATCAGTCAGCAGACCGGCCTCAGCGCCGACGAAGGCCGGGCGTTCATCGCAACCTACTTCGGCAGCTACCCCGGCATAAAGAACTACATCGACTCGACCAAGGCCCGGGTCAAGAAGACCGGCTACGTGGAAACGCTATTGGGCAGGCGGCGTTACATCCCCGAAATACAGTCGCGGAGCTTCCGCGTCCGCTCCGCCGGCGAGCGGATGGCCGTCAACATGCCGATTCAGGGCACAGCCGCGGACATCATCAAGATCGCGATGGTGCGTCTCCAAGAGCGCTTGGACGCCCTGAGGATGCGCGCGATGATGATAATCCAAGTACACGACGAGCTGATCTTCGAGTCGCCCAAGGACGAATTGGAGCAGCTCGAATCGATCGTATTGGAAATCATGCCCTCGGCTATGGAGCTTGACGTCCCCTTGGACGTAGAGACGAAGAGGGGCCGCACCTGGGGCGACATGGAGTAGCCCGGGACCGCCGTCCGCCTGCGCGGCCGCAGCGCTGGTTTGCTCTTCTGAGGAGCGCGAAGAATCCGTAAGGAGAACCGCGAAAGCCTCGCGGCGGGCCGAGGTGGTCGGGGGCTGAAGTTGCCGACGGCGGCGTCTGTGAAGTAGACTAAGCGTAGAAGAAGAACCGCACCCTCCGCTTGCCGCAAATCAATCTGACGCGGCGGCGGGCAGGACTGGTGCGGGTCACTATTTCAAGGAGATGAGAATGGCAACGCGAGTAGCACGTCCGGAATCTATCGTAGAGACCGACTGGGTAGCCGAGCACCTCGGAGACGACAACCTTGCCGTGGTCGAGGTGGACGTCGATACCATGGCCTATGAGCAGGGCCATATCCCCGGCGCCATAGGGTGGAACTGGAGTACACAGCTTAACGACACCGTCCGCCGCGACATCCTCAGCAAGGCGCAGATGGAGAGCCTGATGGGCGGCTCAGGTATAGAACGCTGCTCGACCGTCGTTCTGTACGGTGACAACAACAACTGGTTCGCTACGTACGCCTTCTGGCAGCTTAGGATGTACGGACACCAGGAGTTGAAGGTGATGAACGGAGGCCGCCAGAAGTGGATAGACGAGGGCAGGCCGATCACGACCGACGTGCCGTCGCCCGAGCCCCGGACTTACCTGGCCTCGGACCCAGACACCAGCATCAGGGCAACCCGCGACTACGTGCTCGAGGTCGCTGGGACCCAGAACAGCGTCGGCCTCGTGGACGTCAGGGCGCCGGATGAGTTCACCGGAAAGCTGCTGGCCCCGGCCCACCTGCCGCAGGAAGGCGCCCAACGCGGGGGGCACATCCCCGGCGCGGCCAACATACCGTGGCTTTCCGCTGTCGACGAGAGCAACGGGACCTTCAAGTCGTCCGAAGAACTGGGCGAGATATACGGCAAGGCCGTCAACCCGGACCAGGAAGTTATCGCGTATTGCCGAATCGGCGAGCGCTCTTCCCATACCTGGTTCGTCCTGAGCCAGATACTGGGGTACGAGAAGGTGCGCAACTATGACGGCTCTTGGACGGAGTACGGCAGCATCGTCGGCGCGCCCATAGAACGATAGCTCAGGAGTTCAGGCAAGCATGGACAGAAACGCGCTCAAGAAGCTGATACAAGGCCCCATCGCGCCCGTACCAACCCCCTTCGACGAAGATTACGAGGTGGACTTCGGGATGATGGCCGACCTCACCGAGTGGTGGGTCGAATCCGGGGCGGTTGCGGGCAAGGCTGTCATCAAGGTCGCAGCGGTCGCGGGCGAGGGCGACAGACTCCGGGATTGGGAATTGCCCGCCCTGGTGCGCACGGTCGTACAGGCTTCCAAGGGGAAGGCCGCCGTCATGAGCGCCATCCATCACAAGGACACGGTGCGCGCCGTTGAAGACGCCAAGAGAGCGCAGGACCTGGGGGCGATAGGCATCCAGATATCGCCTCCGATCTTCAACAGCCCCGACCAGAACGACCACCTACGCCACTACGAAGCCATCTCAAACGCCATAGAGATCGGCGTGATGATCTACAACACGCCCTGGTGGCGGTTCGGCGCCATCTACCCCGAGACCTTCAGGAAGATGGCGGACCTTGAACATATCGCCGCCGTCAAGTGGAGCCCGCCGGACGGGTTCGCCTACGAGGACCTCTTCGACCTGAAGGACACCTTCAACATCATCGACAACACGGTCTCCCCTGTGCTCAACCACAAGATGGGTGGTAGGGGATACATCCAGAACGAATTGGGCGTCTACCCATTCCACGACCTCCGCATCTGGGATCTGATGGAGGAGGGCCGGTACGATGAGGCCCAACGTCTCTTCGATTCCGTCGTCCCGAAGCTCCGGGCGTTCGGCAGCCGGATCAAGGAGAGGTCGGGCCACAGCGGCGGCGCCAAGGCGGTTATGGCGCTCATGGGCCGGCCCATAGGCCTCCCGCGCCCGCCCTCGGAACCTCTGGACGAGCGCGAGACGGCGGAGCTGCGCGACCTCGTGATTGGATTCGGCTGGCCCGTACCCGACGCCGGCCAGGCGGCAGCGGCGGGCTAACAGTGGTCTTCCGCCGCGCGTGTAGTGCGGAGCGGCGGTTCGCCCCCCTTAGTTCGTCCCCCAATGCCGGGGGGTCTCCCTCAGCATAAAACCTCCTCCCGTTCCCGGCAGGAATCGAGCTAGAGGAAGGGTAGGGCAGGGTCCTTCCGCAGCCTGTTAGGTAAAGCGCCAACCGTACTGGGCGCGCAGCCCTCGGTCGGGGGGGAGATCGCCGGGGTCCTCAGGCTCCGGTTCACCCACCAGCCGGCCGCCGCGCACCCAGCGCGTGTCGTCGCCGTGCATATGGCGGACGAGCCGTTCCGTCAGCGTATGCCGGACGGCGGCGTACCCGGCCTCCTCGGAGACGTCGCGCATCTCGTCGGGGTCCTCTGCCAGGTCGAATAGCTGCAGGCGGTTGCCCGTGGGATAGTAGATGAGCTTGTGGCGGCCGTCGTGGGCCATCCGCGTTGCGAAAACGTCCTCGTACAGTTCGCCGTAGAGGAAGCCGCGGCGTTCCCTGCCCACCAAGGACAGACCCTCTACGCCCTCAGGCGCCGGGATACCGCACAGGTCCAGCAGTGTGGGCATGACATCCGCCAGCGCCGCAAGGCGTCCGTCTACCCCGCGGCCGGCGGCGCGCTCACCGCCGGCCGCGGGTGCCAGCAGCATCGGCACCTTCGCTGAGTCCTCGTAGAAGACGGCTTTGCCGTAGTGGTGATGATTCCCTATCATCTCGCCGTGATCGGCCGTGAGCATGATCACCGTATCGTCGAGCAGTCCCTCCTCGCGCAGAGTCCCTATGACCAGCCTGATCTGGTGGTCAACGTGGGTGCACTGCGCGTAGTAGGCGCGCCTTGCCTCGCGCAGCATCGGCTCGGGATACGAACGGCGGCTGACCGCGTACCCCTTCGCCCTGTACGCGTACGGCATTCCCGCGGCGTCCTCGGCCCAATCCCCGACGAAAGGCGCCCCCACGTCCACGCCGCGGTAGAGGTCCACGTATGGCTCGGGGGGAGTCAGCGGTGGATGCGGCGGTACGAAGGACATGTACCAGAAGGCGGGTCGGGTAGGGTCGCGCCGAACGATATAACGGCACGTCTCGCGCACCGTCCAATTGGCCGGGTGGGTATGCTCCGGAAGGTGCCACGGCCTCGTGAAGTAGTCATTACCCGCTCCGTGGGTGAACTGCTGTCCGTGGTACCCCTGCTCGGTGAGGAACATCTCGTAGTCGTCGGGGTTGCTCCGGCGCTCCTTGGCCGCCTCGTCCAGCATCACGTCTTCGAACCCGATGCGGTCCCTCTGGGGGTGGACGTGCAGCTTCCCCACGGCGTAGGTCTGGTAGCCGGCGTCCCGGAAGACCTGCGGCAGCGTGGGACGGCCCGCCATCGTCATCTTCTGGTCGAACGAACGGGCCCCGTGGGTGCGCGAGAATGTCCCGGTCATCAGCTCCCGGCGCGCCGGTATGCAGACCGGGGTGGTGCTGTAGGCGTTGGTGAACAACACTCCGTTGGCGGCGAGGCGGTCCAGGGTCGGAGTCATCACCACAGGATGCCCCAGCGCGCTCATCATCCGCCCCGACCAGTGCTCCACGCAGATCAGCAGGACGTTGGGTCTGTTCATAGTCGTCTCGGGTTCGCGCCTGCCAGGATAACGCGAACGGGTTGCCTATTCGGGATCACGACTGGGTGGTCCGCTCACGGGTGGCCCGTTCCGGACCGAGCCGAAGCCCGCTGGCGTTACTGGCCCCCTGCGCCTTCACCGAATCCGCCCGCTGGGAAGCCCCCCATGCCTCCGCCGAATCCGCCTGCTGGAAAGCCCCCCATGCCTCCGCCGAATCCGCCTGCTGGAAAGCCCCCCAGGATGGCGCCCTCGGGCAGAACGGCGATGCTGCCGGCTGTGAACGTCCCGTCCTCGCCTCGTTCCCCCTCGACCATAACCGCCATGCCGGTCTCTAAGTCGCTCAGAGGGACGTCGACGGTCATCTGGATTGCGGTTTCGTCCCCGGCGAATACCTCCAGGGGGCCCTGCTGCGTGTCCAGGGTTAGGGTGTTGCCGTCCACCGCCTCGACCGTCCCCACCTGCACGCCCAGAGCGGCGGAAAAGGCGTCTTCTCCTCCTCCTCCCAGCTGTTCCTGTATCTGCCTCTGAATCTGCGCGGCCACCTCGTTGGGGTCCGCGCCGCTCGCTGCGAGTACCTCCAGCTCTGCTGGACTCATAACGTCGCCCTGTCCCATCAGCCCGCCCGGCGCGCCGTCCCCGCCCAGGGTGAAGGACTCTGGGCCGCCGCCGCCCGACGGGTTGACAGCTGAGCCCGGCGGGCCGGTCAGGGTGACCACCGGCAAGTCGGTCTGGCCGCCCTTGCCTATGATCAAGCCTGTGAAGAAGGCCCCTCCGATGGCCCCGCCCACCACCAAGACCGCTGCCAGCAACCAGATGAACGCCTTGCTGTTCATTCTCCGCTCCTCCTCGTATTCGCGTACCGGCCCACTGCCGGTCGGTGGGAAGGCTGTTATTCGTACCTCAGCGCTTCGATGGGGTGAAGGGTTGCCGCCCGCGCTGCGGGGTATATGCCGAAGAACAGGCCGATCGAGGCGGCAACGGCTAGGGCCATCAGTACGATGTCCGCGCTTACGACGGTCGGGAGGGACTGATCTATGCTGCCATCCAGCAGGCGCGACACCCCCACGCCCAGTAACACGCCCGCGATTCCGCCTCCGATGCTCAGCAGAGTGGCCTCGGTAACGAACTGGAATAGGATGTCCCGCCACTTCGCGCCCATCGCCTTGCGGACTCCGATCTCCCGCGTCCGCTCTGTTACGGAAACCATCATGATGTTCATGATCCCTATGCCGCCCACCAGCAGGGAGATCCCGGCTATCGAACCCAGGAACAACGTAAACGTCCTCGTGGCGTCGTTCAGGGCCCTTATCGTCTCCTCCTGGCTGGTGATCGTGAAGTCGTCCTCCCCCGTGATCCGGTGGCGCAGTCTGAGCACGGTTGCCAGATCTTGGATCGATTCCTCTGCGGCGCCGGAGTCGTCGATCTGTACGTTGATAGACGACACCGCTATATCCCCCGAGGTGGTCCGGTTCGGTGACAGCTGGTAGTAGGCCGTGGTAATCGGCACCATTACCTGGCTGTCGAGGCTGCCGAGGATTGTCCCGCCGCGGCTTTGAAGTACGCCGGTAACGTAGAACCGGCGTCCCTCGATGCGCACGCTCTGGCCGACAGGGTCGCGGTTGCCGAAAAGCACCTTGGAAACCGTAGAGCCGAGGACGACAGCCTCAGCGGCGGTAGCGACCTGCTCGCGGGTTATGAACTGCCCCGAAGCCGTCGCATAGTTGCGCATCGTCTCGTACTCCGGAGTGACGCCGATGATCTGTGTAGAGGTGTTCTCGCGCCCCGCGACGATGCGCCCCCACGTTTCGATCTCCGGGGCCACGGCAACGACGTGGGGCGCAAAGAGCGGGTCCCACAGGGCGTACGCGTCCTCCAGGGTCAGCGTCTCCATCGACCCCCGTGTGGGGCCGCTGAACTCCATGACGGTGGTGACGGAGGCGCCCTCGGCAAACGAATATCGCGCGCCCAAGTTTCCGGGACGCACGAAGAGCAGATTCGTCCCCAACGCCTCGAGATCCGCCGTGATTGACCTCTGAGCGCCCCGGCCCACCGACATAACCGAGATCACAGCCGCCACCCCTATGACGATCCCCAGCAGGGCCAGCCCCGTCCTGAGCTTGTTAGTCCCCAAGGACGATAGGGCCGTTGAGACTATGGTAAACGGGCTCATTGGGCGCCCCTGTCTCCCGCGCCGGGCCAATATCCTGCGGAACCCGCCGAAGGCCCGTCGCTTACGATCTTGCCGTCCCGCATCGCGACCACGCGGGAGGCCTGGGCGGCGACCTCGGCCTCGTGGGTTACGACGACGACCGTCCTGCCCTCGTCGCGGTTGAGGCCCGTCAGAATTGCCATGATCTCGGCGCTGGAGCGGCTGTCGAGGTTGCCGGTAGGCTCGTCGGCGAGCAGGATCGCCGGATCTTTGACCAACGCCCGGGCGATCCCCACACGCTGTTGCTGCCCCCCTGAGAGCTCCGCAGGACGGTGTCGCGTCCGGTCGCCGAGGCCCACCCGCTCCAGGGCCTCCAGCGCCCGCTTCCTGCGGTTCCTTCCCCTGCCGTACATGAGCGGCAACTCCACGTTCCCGAGAGCCGTGAGACGCGGTAGAAGGTTGTACGTCTGAAATACGAAGCCTATCTTGGTGTTACGTATCTCCGCCAGCCCGTTCCCGCTCAGGGGGGCGACCTCCTGCCCCTCCAACGAGTAAGCGCCCGACGTCGGCACGTCGAGGCAGCCGATGATGTTCATCAACGTCGACTTGCCGGAGCCGGACGGCCCCATTACGGCCAGCATCGAGCCTCGCTCTATAGAAAGACTCACCCCGTTCAGGGCCGCGACCTCAACGGCCCCCAACCGGTACACCTTGGTTACGTCCGACAACTCGATCATCTAGTGGTCCAACATCATTGTGTTGATGAGATTCCCGCCCCCCGCCCTATGTGGAGGTGGGGACACCCCACGCCCCGGCGAAGGGCTGCGCCCCTCTGCACACCCCGCTACGGCCCGAAGCCCATTCCGAACATACCCCGTGAGGCCGTCTCTCGCGGCTTCATCAAGGCCAGCTCGCCTTCGGACACCCCGCTCTCTATTACGACCCAGAAGCCGTCGTTGTTCCCCAGCCCCACCTCCCTATCCTCGAAGCTGCCATCCTGAGAGACCTTTACTATGGGCTGTTCGTAGGAGCCGTACAGTGCGTCGACCGGGAGGAGCAGCACGTCGTTATCCTCGCGGAGGACCACCGTTGCAACGGCGCTTAGCCCCTCCGGAAGGTCCACCCCGGCGGGGACCTGCATTCGGATGCTGATAGGATAGGTCACCACCCCCGATTGGCTATTCGCCACCGAGCCAACCTTGGACACCACGCCCTGAACGGCCTGCCCCGCCCGCGCGTCCATTGTTACTGACGCCGTGGCGCCCTTCCTGATGAACAGGACGTCGATCTCGTCCACGGCGCCATTGATCTCCACGACCAAGGGGTCTACTACCTCCAGCACCATCGTATTGGGATCCACGGCTTGTCCCACCTCCACCTTGACCTCGGATACGACCCCCCTCCACGGAGCCGTTATGGTAGAGGCAGCCAGGGACTCCCTGGCTGCCTCCAGGGATGCGGTGGCCGCCGTGGCCGTGAGACGTTTCAGGGTGACGTCGAGCGGGTCAGCGCCCTTCGTCACGTCCTCCAGCTTCTGCACCGCGTCTCCCAGGAGCGCTTGGGCTACTTCGACCTCCTTCTCCTGCTTCTCAACGTCCCGGGGATCCGGCGCCATCAGCTTCGCCAATTGGGACTCTGCCTTCTCCAACTCTGCCTCTGCCAGCGCAACCTCTTTTTGCTTGAGTTCGATCTCTTGTTCGTTGGGCTGGGTGAGCTTCGCCAACTGGGATATTGCTTCATCCAGTTCCGCTTCAGCCAACGCAACCTCACTGTGCGCGGCCTCTACGTCCAACGGGTCCGGGGTGATCAGTTTAGCCAAACTCTTTTCATCCTCGGCCAACTTCGCCTCGGCCAACGTAACCTCACTGTGCGCGGCCTCTACGTCCAACGGGTCCGGGGTGATCAGTTTAGCCAAACTCTTTTCATCCTCGGCCAACTTAGCCTCGGCCAACGCAACCTCATTCTGCGCGGCCTCTACGTCCAACGGGTCCGGGGTCAACTCCGCCAAGCTCTTTTCATCCTCGGCCAGTTTCGCCTCGGCCAACGTAACCTCATTCTGCGCGGCCTCTACGTCCAGCGGGTCAGGCTCCGTCAGCTTGTCCAGCTTGTCCTTTGCCTGTTGGAGGCCTGTTCTGGCTAGGGCGACCTTCGTTTCTCTGAGGTCCACGTCCACCTTGATCGGCGCCGCCTCGAGCCGGGCGAGTTCGTCCTGCGCCGATTCCATCTTCGCCAGAGCCGCATCTACTCGGACCCGCGCGGACTCGAGCTTAAGGCTGGTCGGAGGCTTCATGAGCTCCGCCAGAGCGTCTTGAGCGTCGCCCAGGTCGCTCATCGCCTTGTCTACGGCGGCTCTGGCCCCGAGCGTCGCCTTGTCGGCGTTGGCCTCCACAGTATTCAGGGCGTCTATGGCGTCGGAAAGCGCATCCCACGCCTTGTCCATCTCCCTGCTTATGCAGCGGGTCCCGCCAAGGAGATCCGCGTCGGGGGAACAGGTTGTGATCACCATACCCGGGTAGAGGTTGAGCCAGATATGGACGAGATGTTCGTCCCACTTGGTGTCCGGGTCGTCCGCAGGCAAGTTCGCGTTGGACGCCACGGGTCGGACGGCAAAAATCGAGTCCAAGTCCAGATCCAGGAAATCGAGCACCTCCGCGGGAGCCATCCTGGCCTGGTCGCCGCTGATTTCGATGCCCAACCAGCTCCGAAAGACGCTCACGTACTCGCGCGCGGCGGTGTTCACGGTCTTGGACGCAGGCTTGATCTTGTCTTCCCACTCCTCTGAGACCAACTCCACGTCAAGCCGCGCACTCGTTAAGGATGCCTCCGCCTGGTCGACCGCCAATTGCAGCTTCGATACATCCTTCACGGAAGGGCCGCTATCGAGCTTTCGGAGGTCTTCCAGGGCGTCGGCGCGTGCTTCCTTCGCCTCCGTGACGGAGGACCTCGCCTTGGCCAACGCCTCCGCGCTGGGCGTCAACGCGCCTAGCGCCTCTATGGCGTCTGCCAATGCCTTTTCCGCGTCCGCGACGGCGGCCTCGGCTTCGGCGATCTGGCGGGCGCCGGGATCTACCAGGCGGGACAGCTTCTTCTTTGCCTCCGCGAGCGCAATCCCGGAGCCGGTCACCTTAGCTTCGGCCTGCTTCACGTCATGCTCGACGGGCGAGACCAGCTTGGCCAACGCCTCCCGTGCGTTGTTCAGCGCCACCTTGGCTTTGACGGCGTCCGCCTCGGCCTTTTTTAGATCGGCCGCGTCCGGCGCGGTCAGCTTGGTCAACGCCTCCCGCGCATTGTTCAGCGCCACCCTGGCTTTGACGACGTTCGCCTCGGCCTTTTCTAGATCGGCCGCGTCGGGCGAGACCAGCTTGGTCAACGCCTCCTGTGCGTTGTTCAGCGCCACCCTGGCTTTGTCCGGGCGGGCTTCAGCCTTAGCCACGGCCTCGCCTCCGGGGCTCGTGAGCTTGGCGAGAGCCTCTTGGGCGCTGGTTAGGGACGTACGCGCGTTGGCGACCGCCTCCTCGGCCTCGGCGATTGCGTGCCGCGAGGGTTGCGTGAGCGCCGTCAGCTTCTTGGAAGCCTCCTCCAGCGCCACTTTGGCGCCGGCCACTTTGGATTCCGCCTGCGCAACGTCGAGGCGGGTGAAGGGGTCGAGGGCGGTCTTGAGCGCCTTATTGGCGTCGCGCAACTCGACCTCGGCCTTGGCGACGTCCGCTTTCAGGGCGGCAACCGATTTGGAGTCGATGAGGGCCAACCTCTGGCCCTCATCGACGGCCTCGCCTTCCTCTACCAGCAGCTCGGCGACCGTGCCCTTAGTCCCGAAGTACAACTTCTTCCGATTGGGGTACTTGACACTGCCATTGATGGAGACGTCGTTCACCAAGTTGCCGCGAGTCACTGGGATGAGTTGCTGGTTCTTGTCTGAAGGTTGATCCTCCGAGCCGGTGAGAGCCCTGTACGCGACGTAGCTTCCGCCGAAACCGATCACGAGAAAGGCAGCAGCGGCGAGGACTTGCCAGACCCGTAGGCCCGCGTATCTTTTACTCATGATCCCGTTTTAGCCCCCATTGGAGTAGTGGGTATTCATCATATTGCACAACGTGGAATGCCAGGCGCGGTTAGTACTGTAGGTATGGGTCATACCAATTTGGGCGTGAGGCCGTCATGCAGTCATGATATTCCAACTCTATGTCCGCATTATAAGACTACGGCAAATACGGAGGGAGTGCAGAGGGGCGGCGTCCCTTTGCCGGGAGTCTGAGGGCGTCCCTCAGATACAAGTTTCCTCCCTTCCTGTTAGGGAAGGGGTCCGCAGGGATGGTGAGGAAGGATCCCTTACGCAGCCTGCTGGAACTCGATGATCGCCCGGCCCAGTATCCGGCCTGCCTCCAGTGCGCCGCAGGCCTCGTTGATCTGGTCCAAGCGGTACCGCCGGGTTACCAGCTTGTCCAGCGGGAACTTGCCCTCCGCGTGCATCCGTAGGTACATGGCGAAGTCGCGGTCGGGGTAGGTCGCCCCCAGGCTCCCGCGGTACCGACGCTGGTAGATCATGAACAGCTTCGGGTCGATCGCCATCCGGTCGCCGGGAACCCCGACCAATATGGCCATGCCGCCGTCGTTGCCAGCCCCGGGCCCGCCCTCGCGGGTCACCGGTAGTATCTGTTCGTTCGTCACGCGGAGCCCTATCGCGTCGAAGGCGTAATCGACGCCGCCGCCCGAAATATCCAGCACCGCCTCTACCGGGTCCCGGTCGGACGCGTTGACGCCATGAGTTGCGCCCATCTCCTTGGCGAATTCCAACTTATCGTCCTTGAGGTCGACCGCGATGATGGGATGAGCATCGAGAATCGACGCCATGCGGATGGCCGAGATGCCCACGCCGCCCACTCCGAAGACCGCCACCGAATCGCCCGGCCGCACCTTGGCAGTGTGAAGCACCGCGCCTGCGCCCGTCAGCACCGCGCATCCGATGATGCAGCTCACGTCCTTGGGCGCGTCCTTGCCGATGGGGACGACGTACTCGGCATCCGCCAACGTGTCCTCTGTCCAAGTGAAGCCCTTCGTGCCGCCCACCTCCTCGCCCCGGTAGAAGGCCCCCGGCGCAGGCAGCTTAGGGCGCCCGCGTATCGGGGTGCGCGAGACCCACGTAACGATGACGGGGTCGCCCTCGGACACGTGCTTGACGTCCCGTCCGGCGTGGGTCACCACCCCCATGCCCTCGTGTCCAAGCACGAGAGGACGGGGCTGCTTAGGGTTGAGCATCTGATGGAGTTGCGAATGGCAGATGCCGGAGGAGAACAGCTTGACGATGGTCTCGCGCGGCCCCGGGTCCGGGAGGCGCAACTCGTCGACCACTAGGGGCAGCTCGCAGGCGGGCTGTATTGCGGCCAGCGTCTTCATCTATGTCGTCCCCATACCTGTTCGAACAGGGCGCCGCACTTTTAGGGTGGCGAGTGTACCAGCGCCCCCTAGGAGCGTCAACAGAGTGAAAGGCGTCGTAACCGTTCAGGGTTCGTGAGGTACTTTTCGACGGGGCAGCCCCGATAAAGCAGACGTCTTTGATCCCCACCCGCCCGCCCCTGGTAACTTGGGGCAGATCCCCGAGACCCCCTGCCGGAGGTGAGGACCTCTCTGGACTTCCCCTTTCGGGTCTCACAGAGTCTGAACAGTTTCAAGTCAATGGAGTGAAGATGTTAGGCTACGGAACGGAATCTGTGCAGGTGTCGGAGGCGCTGATGGCGGGAGTGGGTAGCGTGGTTGAAGTTACCGGTAACGTTGCTCCGGGGTCGTACGGCAGCGTTAGGGGAGTGAGGAGTCGGGCCTGCCATTTGGGGCGGCTCGACCCCTCATCCGCCCTCATGGGTGGATGCAACCCATCAAACCCCGGTTGGTTCGATCCTCACACTAGATTGGAGGTCTTGGGGATCTGGCCGTTGCTCTTACCGTTCTTGCCATTCTTGCCGGACGCGGCGGCGGCCTCCAGCTCCTGGAGGTCTCGGACGCAGGCGATGGACGCCACGGCGTCGCCGGGTTGGGGCTTGAAGATCGTCACGCCCTGGGCTGCCCTTCCGGTGTTTCGTATCTCGGACAGGTTGGTCCTGAGCACCTGGCCCTTCTCGGAGGCTATATAGAGTTCGTCGCTGTCGGCGATGACCTCCGCCGCGGCGACAGGGCCCGTCTTCCGGGTTATCTTGAGGGTGGTTATGCCGGAGCCGCCCCTTCCCTGACTGCGGTATCTCTTCAGGTCCGTTAGCTTGCCGTAGCCGTTCTGGCTGATCACCAAGAGCTTGCTGTCCGGCACCACGACGTCCATCGAGACGATGAAGTCGCCCGGTCCCAATTCCATGCCTCGGACGCCGCCGGCGACCCGCTGCCGGGACCGGACCTCGCCGACCGGGAAGCGGATGGACATCCCTCCGTGGGAGACCATCATCACGTCGTCGCCGGCTCTGGCGAGGCGGGCGGCCACGAGTTCGTCGTCCGGCTGGAGGTTCATCACGATGAGCCCTGAACGGCGGACGGATGAGACTTGCTCCAGAGCTATGCGCTTGATCGTGCCCTTACGGGTCGCCATGACGAGGAAGCGGTCTTCCTCGTGCATGTTGGCGACCCCGATCACGGAGTTGACGCCCTCGCCGCCGCCGATCGGGATGACGTTGACGACCGGGACGCCGCGCGTGGTGCGGGAGGTGTCGCCCTTGAGTTCATATGAGATCAGAGGGAGCACCCGGCCGCGGTCGGTGAAGAACAGCAGGGTGTCGTGTGTGTCCACGACGAGGATATGGTTGACGGGGTCGTCCTCCTTGCGTGTCATGCCGACGACGCCCTTGCCCCCTCGGTGCTGGCTGCGGTAGGTGGTTGCCGGGATGCGTTTGACGTAGCCGGCCTTGCTGAGGGTTACGATCACTTGCTGGTGGGGTTCCAGCGCGGCGCGGTCGAACTCTTCGGCATCGCCGCCGATGCGCGTCAGTCGGGCGCCGCGGACCTTCTTCTTGAGTTCCTCGGTCTCGGACCGGACCACGGCGAGGATCCTTTGCGGGTCCCCGATCAGCTCTTCGAGTTCCTTTATCAGGGCCTGGAGCTGTTGATACTCATTCTCGATGCGTTCGCGTTCCAGTGCGGCGAGGCGTCGGAGCTGCATGTCCAGGATGGCCTGTGCCTGTGGTTGGTCGAGGCCGAACCGCTCCATCAAGCCGTTTCTGGCCTCTTCGGCGTCTCTGGCGTTCCGTATCAGGGCGATGATAGCGTCCAGGTTCGAGAGGGCGACCCTGAGGCCTTCCAGTATGTGGGCGCGCTCCTGTGCTTTGCGGAGTTCGAATTGGGAGCGGCGCTTGACGACCTCTTTGCGGAAGTCGACGTAGTGTTGGAGGGCCTGCTTGAGGGTTACGATTTCGGGGGTGCCGTCCACGAGGGCCAGCATGTTCGCGGAGAAGGTGCTCTGCATGGCGGTGTGCTTGTAGAGGTTGTTCAGCACGACGAGGGGCTGCGTACCCGAGCGGAGTTCCATGACGATGCGCATGCCTTTGCGGTCGGACTCGTCGCGGATTTCGGAGATGCCGTCGATCTTCTTGCTCTTGATCAGGGCGGCGATCTTTTGTATCAGGGCGGCCTTGTTGACCTGATAGGGCAGTTCGGTCACAACCACGCGCATTCTGTCGGAGCGTTTGGTTTCCTCGATTTCGGCGGTTGCTCGGACGACGACGTGGCCTCTGCCGGTGGAGTATGCGCTCTTGATGCCCTCGCGTCCCATGATGGTCGCGCCGGTGGGGAAATCGGGCCCTTTGACGTGCTTCATGAGGTCGGGGAGGGCGGCGTCGGGGTTGTCGATCAGTAGTATGACGCCGTTGCAGATCTCCGTTGCGTTGTGCGGGGGGATGCTGGTTGCCATGCCTACGGCTATTCCGGCTGCGCCGTTTATGAGCAGGTTTGGGAGCCTGGCCGGCAGGACGACGGGTTCGGTGAGGCTCCCGTCGAAGTTGTCGACGAAGTCGACGGTTTCCTGGTCGAGGTTGGCCATCATCATTTCGGCGGCGGGGGAGAGGCGCGCTTCGGTGTACCGCATGGCGGCAGGCGGGTCGTTGTCGACGCTGCCGAAGTTGCCTTGGCCGTCCACGAGGGGCAGCCTCATGGAGAAGGGTTGCGCCATGCGGACCATGGCGTCGTAGACCGGCGCCTCTCCGTGGGGGTGGTACTTGCCGAGGACCTCCCCGACCAGGCGGGCGCTCTTCTTGTACGCCGAGCCGGAGCGCATGCCCATGTCATGCATGGCGTAGAGGATACGCCTCTGGACGGGTTTGAGTCCGTCGCGCACGTCTGGAAGGGCCCTTGAGACGATTACGCTCATCGCGTAGTCGAGGTAGGAGCTGCGCATCTCCTCTTCGATCTGCGTGGGTCTGACGTACCCGAAGTCGGTTTTCGTGACCATGTGCCGTTGCCCCTATACGTGGTTGGTAGTGATACGCCGGCCCCGAAGGGGCCGACTCGCATTATATCATCAATATAAGAACTTTACGGAACGAGTATGTTCAGGGTTAGGGTGTCCCCGCCAATCTATTGCGGGGGAGGGCAGGGCGCCGGGCCAGCTTCTACGGATACAGACATGGTGAAGACGTGGTTCGGTGAGTGACAGCGTCCTAGACGCCGTTGGGCCGTGCCGGTAGCATGGCTGGGATGGTACGGAGGAGGCCGTGTTGGAAGCGGGCGTGAGCTACTGCGGGCGTTGCGGCCACGGTCTGGTCGTCGAGACGGTCCACGGGAAACCCAGGCCCCGGTGCCCTCGCTGCGGGAACATAGTCTTCCTAGATCCCAAGCTGGCCGCCGTCGTACTCATAGCGATAGACGGCAAGCTCGTGTTGGTGCGCAGGGCCAACGAGCCCGCGCTCGGCGAGTGGAGCTTTCCTTCCGGGTACGTGGACCGGGGCGAGGCCGTGGAGGACGCCGCCGTCAGGGAGGTCCGCGAGGAGACCGGCCTCGTCGTGGAGGTCACGCGGCTGATCGGCGTCTACTCAAGGACGGGCGACCCCATAGTGCTGGCGGCCTACGCGGCGGAGGTCGTCGGGGGCGTCCTGCAGGCGGGGGAAGAGGTCAGCGACGCGGCGCTGTTCGACCCGGACGCGCTGCCGCCGCTCCCCTTCTTTCACGACGCCGGCATCCTGAGGGCTTGGCGGGACAGGTGACGGCGAACCCGAGAGCGGCACGCCCTTCACAGATTGACGAAGCTGACGCTGGCTCCCTCGGACGCCTTGTCTAGGGCCGACATCTCGTCTTCGCTCAGTTCCCAACCCACTGCGCCGAGATTGTCTTCGAGGTGTTCGACACCGTCGCAGCCGAATATCGCGACCGTTACCTCGCTCTTGGAAATGACCCAGTTCAGAGCAGTCTGGGCGACCGTCTTGCCCCGTTCCGCCGCTATGCGGGACAACTCGCCGAGCACGGCCACGGCGCTGCCGGACATCGAGGCATGGAAGCGCGCTCTATCCTTGCCCACCCAGAGCGTGCCCGGCGGGGGCGCCGTTCCGGTGCGGTAATCGCCGCTGAGCAGACCGGCGCCCAATGGGCTGAACGCCATGACCCCCAGCCCCTGATCTCGCACGAGCCCGAATAGATCGGTCTCAATAGCCCGGTTGAGCAGACTGTAAGGGTGCTGCACGCAGATGATCGGGCCGGCGCTGAGCCTGTCGGCTGTCCATAGCGCCTTGCAGACCTGCCAGGCGGCGAAGTTGCTGCAGCCGGCGTACAGCACTTTGCCCTGCGTGATCAGGTCGTCCAAGGCTCGCAGGGTCTCTTCGAGCGGGGTATCCTCATCGTAGCCGTGGAGCAGGTAGACGTCTATGCGGTCGGTGTCCAGGCGTCTCAGGGAGCGTTCTACCTCCCTCATGACGTGGTGGCGAGAGTTGCCGCTGTCGTTGGGTCCGGGGCCGATCCGGCCGAACACCTTGGAGGTGATTACCAGGTCGTCGCGGTGGGTTTTCAGTACTCCTGCGAGAATCTCCTCTGAGAGCATGGACCCGTCGGCTAGGCCGTAGAAGTTGGAGCAGTCGATCAGATTGACGCCCAAGTCGATGGCGTGCTCGATGACCCGGGTGGCCTCGTCCGGCGAGCTTATTCCTCTGAATCCTAAGCCCAAGGCCAGACGCGAGACCTTCACGCCGGCCCGGCCGAATCTTACGTATTCCATACTATGGGGCCATGATGCGGTGGTCTGCCTTCAGGTCCTGCCTATTGCCGTTAGCGGCGGTCTGCTCTCGTCCCGGAGTGTATGCCCGCGGCCCCCCCCATATCAAGTGTCCAAGTGGTGTGGTGTCGAGAGGGTCCGCCCAGGGCCGGACGGGTACAGACGTCATGGGTCTGCTCGCCCTCCACGTGGTTGACCATAGCTATGCCTCGTATTAGAAAATTTCGACTCTGGCCTTGCATTAGACGGCCTACTCTGGCACGATACCACCCATGAGAGTAGGCGCATTTGACGTATCCGACGACATCCCCTCTCTGCGCGACCCGCGCGCGTTGGCGATGCTCACGCCGTGGGTCAACGTCGGCAAGGTTGGCCGCTTGGTGCTTAGTAAGATCGAGCAGCACCTGGGCGCCAGACAGTTGGGAAAGCTGTCGCGGCCCGGCGACTTCTTCGACTTCACCAGGGATAGGCCGGTGATGCGGTCGGTCGAGGGGCGGCGTACACTATCCATACCCAATACCATAGTCAACTACGGCCTCGACGCGGAGAGCTCCAAGGATTACATCTTCCTCCACATCCGAGAGCCGCACGCCAGAGGTGAGGAGTACACGGACGCCATCGTGGCTCTGCTCCAGCACTTCGGCGTCAGCGAGTACTGCCGTATAGGCGGGTTCTACGACGCGGTTCCCCACACCCGGCCCCTTCTCGTAACGGGCACCTTCTCCGAGGAGCAGGTAAGGTTGGCCGGGGATCTCATCTCCGAGAGGAGCAACACGTACCAGGGGCCTACCAGCATCGTACACCTCGTCATGGAGAACCTGGAGGCCGCAGGTACGCCCACGGCGAGCTTGATGGTGCATGTTCCCCAGTATGCCCAACTGGACGAGGACCACCAAGCCGCCGCCCGCGTCCTGCAGGTCCTGTGCGCCATATACGGCTTCCCCAGCTCGCTCGTTGACTTCACCAAGGGGGAGCAGCAGTACAAGTACATCAGCTCCCTGGTGCAGAACAACTCCCAGATAACCAGGGTCATCCGCCAGCTCGAGGCCGACTACGACAAGGTCGCCACGGGCCAGGCTGCCCCGCCGGAGAGTGCGGAGGAGAAGGTGGAGCTGGCCCCGGACGTGGAGAGCTTCCTGCAGCAGATGGGCCAGCGGCTAGAGGATAATCCTGATGACAGCTAGCTCCAGCCGAGGCCCTTCATGATCCTGGCGGCCTCCGCGGTCTCGTCGTCGTCCAAGGGCAGCGTCGGCGGACGCGGCGGCCCCGCAGGGCGGCCCAAGGCGGCCATCATCCCCTTGCCCTGCCGGTAGCCGCCGGACTTTGCGCGCGTCCTCGCGTCCCAATCGGCCAGCGCGCTCCTTACGCGGTCGAACCTGGCTTGAGCCTCGTCGTATTTGCCCTCCTCCAACAGCCGCCATATCGCCAGGTCGTGAGGCGGGTATACGGCGATCAGGCTGCTGATGTAGCCCCGTCCTCCGTTTCTGTGGCACCGGACGGGCGAGCCGGTGTTGTCGATAATGTTGAATACGTGGGCGATTTTCGTCATGTCGTCGTATTCCTGCCCCTCGGCAGGGGACCACTTGAGCGCCGCGACGTGCTCTGCGTCCTTCATCCTCAGCATCGTGTCCGTCTGCATCGATTCCTGCTGGGGATTCTGGGTGAACCAGTGTGTGTTGTAGATCATGATGCCGATGTCGATCGCGTCCGAGATGTCTGTGAAGTACCGCACGTAGTCGTCCTGCTGGCAGTGGTGGAAGAAGGGCAGGTCGATCTGCAGACCGACGGCGCCGAGGTCTTGCGCCCTCTTCGCATCGTCGATGGCGTGAAGGGTATTCTTCGACTTGAGGGCGCACATTACGACGGCGCCGCTGCCCGCGGCGTTGACCACAGTGCGCAGGACGTGGGGCCACTCGTCGTCGCCGAGGTTCGGGCCCTCGCCCATCGCGGCTGTCACCTTCAGGGGCGCGGTATTGGTGCCCAGGCCTTGCTCCACCCACCACCTTGTCAGGTCGGTCATGCGCGCCAGATCGACGTTCATATTCTCATCGAAGGCGGTCGGTACCGTGACCAGGGTCCCTTGTATCAGTTGCCTCAGCTCTTCGCGGTTCATCCTGTGCCTCCTGTTTTAGACCTCGATGGTAAGGGAAGGTATTCAAGCCACTGCGTGGCGCGGCGCTTCAGGCCGATCCGCTCAATCGTAGCCCAAGCAGCCCCCCTTTGCACACCCCCATAATGGGGTGTCCCTCGGAAATACGGGGAGTGCAGAGGTGCGGAGTCCCTACGCCGGGAGTCTGAGGGTGTCTCTCCTCCTAAACGCTCTCGAGGTCGGGAGATTCAGCCGGGCAATCTCGGCATGAACGCGGGGCATGTATAATGCGCGGGCGGCGAGGTAGGCGACTAGGCCCGCGTGCAGTCGGCAGCCGCCGGTTAGCGTGCGCTGCCGCTGAAGCCGCCATCTGTGTCTTAGGGCACAGACCCGGCTGCTTTTCCACCGACCTTAGGTATTTGACTCGCCCGCCGGATGCGTCCCGAATGGAGGCCCCGTAGTGACGACTGAAGCGGTGCGGCTGGACCGTGTCGAGTTTGCTTCGGCTGTCGTGACCGTGCGCACGGAGTGGACCTTCGCACGCTTGCACGACGCGGGCGGCGTCTCAGCGGACGTGGAGATAACTGCCGGCGAACTTACCGCCGAGGTGGTACGACTGGTTGCCGGGGCGGCCGCCTCCCTGAAGGGAGCCGGCATAGCCGGCGAGGAAGATGTCCCGAGCATGTTGGGCGTAGACGCCCCCCGACTGAGGCATGACACGGCCTTGGCTACCGCTGTGAGCGCCCTGCGTACCGGGGTGTCGGTTATCCAGGCGCTGAAGGGCGGCGTCAGCCTGATGGAGGCCTTGGGCGGCCGGCCGCGAAGCAGCGTGCCGCTGTACGCGAACATCAACCGGGGCCTATTCTCGACGCAGCGGACGCCGGCGGACTTCGCGGCGGCAGCCGCCCGGGCCGTGCGGGACGGATTCCAGGCGGTGAAATGTGCCCCGTTCGATGAGGTCGGCCCGGGCAACAGTCCGGAAGAGGCGGTCAGGCTGGCCCGCCCCGGCATACTGCGCGCGGCGGCGGTCCGGGACGCCGTGGGGCCGGACGTGAGCTTCAAGGTGGACTGCCACAGCCGCTTCGACGTCGATTCCGCGGTCATAGTGGCTGAGGAGTTGGCCGAGTTGGGCATCTGCTGGTTCGAGGAGCCTGTCCAGCCCACGGAGGACGCGGCCGGCCTGGCGCGGATTGCCGCGCGGGCGCCGGTGGCGGTGGCCGGAGGCGAGGGCGGATACGGGGAGGACCTGTTCGCGGACCTGATCGCGCGCCAAGCGGTCAAGGTCGTCATGCCGGACGTCAAACACTGCGGCGGCGCGGCTGTGGCCAGACGGTCCGGCCTGGCGGCGATCAAGGCCGGAGGGGGAATGTCCCTCCACAGCCCCTCGGGGCCGGTCTCACTGCTCGCCAGCGGACACGTCACGGCCTCCGTGCCCGGTGCGATGCCCTTGGAATATGCCCTATACGAAGCAGATTGGCGCGCCGACCTGATGCAGCCGGCCGAGCGGGTAGAGGACGGCAGACTGCGGCTACCCGAAGGCCCCGGGCTCGGCGCGGCTCTAGACCTGGAGGCAGTTCGCCGACTGGGCAGGACCTGGTCGCCGTAGGCCGTATGCGACCGCCGAGGGTTCACCGCGACCTCACGCGGGGCAGCATTCCGGGAAATCTCTGGTTCCTGGCATGGCCGCAGTTAACGGAAGCCGTCCTTGGCGTCCTCGACCAGATAGCCGACCTCATATGGGTGGGCAGGTTGGGCTTCCAGGCCATCGCCGGAATGGGCCTGGTCCAGGCGTTCATAGTGGCCGCCGTCACCTTCAAGACCGGTCTGGAGGTGGCGGCCAGGGCCATGATAGCTAGGGCCGTGGGCGCCGGCAGGACGGAGTACGCCAACCACGTGTTGCTCCAGTCCATGACCGTCGCAGGCGTGTTGGGGGCCGGTATGGTGGTTTTGGGGTGGACGCTCTCGGATCCCGCGTTGCGCATCTTTGGACTCAGCGACGAGGTGGTCCGCGAGGCCGTTCCCTACATGCGGATCCAGCTCCTGGTGATAGCGGTGTGGGGGGTTCATGGACTCGCAGGCGGAGCGCTGCAGGCGTCAGGCGACGTCATGACGCCACTGAAGGCCGAGACGGTCAGCAGGGTCGGGCACCTCGTACTGAGTCCTATCCTGATATTCGGCTGGTTGGGGATGCCGTCTCTGGGACTGGCTGGGGCGGCTGCGGCCAGCCTTGCCGCCCGCAGCGTCGGTCTCGCGCTCAACCTGTACGGCCTCTCCGCGGGCTCGTCCAAGATTCGGCTTAGATTCCAAGACTACCGGTTCGACGCTCCGCTCTTGTGGCGGCTGTTTCGAATCGGGCTGCCCGCCTCGGGAACCGACGTACAGCGCGGATTGTCCCGGCTGGCCGTCATGGCGGTGGTGGCGCCGTTCGGGGCCACCACCGTGGCGGCCTTTACGCTGGCGCGCCGGGCAGAGCTGGCCTCCATGCTGACTGGCCGGGCGGTCGGAAGGGCTGCCGGCGTTCTGGCAGGCCAGAACTTGGGCGCAGGTCATCCCCAGCGCGCAAGGGCCTCCGTCTGGTGGGGCATCGCTTACGTCGGCCTGGTAAGCCTGCCCGCATCGGTACTCATGATGGCCTTCCCCGAACAGATCGCGTCGTTCGTCAACGAAGACGCGGCATTCGTCGAGGCTGCTGCCTCGTGGCTGACGGTCATCGCGTTGGGATACTTTGCCTTGGCGGGCGCCTTCGTCTTCATAAACACACTCAATACGTCCGGCGAGACCATCGCGCCTATGGTGGTCAGCATAGCTTTGACGTGGAGCGTAGAGGTCCCTCTCGCCTTCGCCCTGTCGAGGTTCACCTCCCTGGACCACACTGGCGTCCCCTGGGCAATCATAGCCGGCGCAGCCCTTCGATTCGCAGCCCTTGCGGCCTACGCAGCCAGGGGGAAGTGGCTCCGAGTAGGGGTCGTATAGCGCGGCGGCGGCAACTCAGCGGCAACTCGGGAACTGTCCGTCTACGGACGGGCGGCCTCGCCGCACCGCACACTTTAGGTACGGCCCCGAGGCCATCTTGCGCCTTCACGCCAGGACGCTCATGCCGTACCGGGACCGGAGCAGGCGGCCGCTGCTGAAGCGGTCGATCCCTAGCTGTGATATATCGATCGTGGCGGCCCTACCGTCCGCGGCCAACTCGGCCATGGCCACGCCGACCATAGGAGCGAGCTTGAAGCCGTGCCCGCTGAAGCCGGCGGCGACGTAGAGGCCGTCGACGTGCTCGGCCTTGTCCAAGATGGGGTGCCAATCCGGGGTGACCGTGAACAGCCCCGACCATCCGCCTCGGAAGCGTGCCTGCGACATGCCCGGCATCCGCCGCTCAAGCCGCTCCGCGATGCCCCGGAAGACCTCCACGTCCACCCCTTGGTCGTACCCTTCCGGATCCCCTTGCTCATCCTCGCCCGCGCCCACGAGGGTGAGGCCGCCGACGTCGGGGCGCGCCGACATCCCGTTCACCACGTCCCCGATGATCGGGTGGTCTTGGGCCAGTGGCTCCGGTCTCCGCAGTACGAACACCTGATGCCTGATCGTCTCCAGTGGGACCTCGATCCCCAGTTTCGACAGTATGCCCTTGGACCAAGGGCCCGCGGCCACGACGACGAGAGGCGCGGCTACCCTGCCTTGAGGCGTTAGGACGGCTGCTGCGCGCCCGCCGGACACCTCGACGGACAGGGCAGGGGTGTTCGTGGCTATGGAAGCCCCGAGCCTACGGGCGGCGGCAGCGTAGGACTGCGTGACCGAGTGAGGGTCCGCGTACCCCGACTCCGGCTCGAACGCGCAAGCCTCGCTGTTCAAGACCCGTAGGGCCGGGGCGGCCTCCATAGCCTCGGCGGGAGACATTTCACCCGCGGCGACCCCGGCGGCGCGCTGCATCATCACGTTGTCCCGGAGGGCGTTGCGGTCGGAGCCGCTCACTATGAGAACGTAGCCGGTCTTCGTGTAGCCGGACGCCCCACCGGTCAGGTCTTCGAAGTTCTTGTATATCCGAAGGCTCTTCCAGGCCATTCGGGTCGTGACCTCGTTGGAGTAGTGCATCCGCAGGATCGCTTGGGATCGGCCCGTGGAACCCGACCCGAGGCCGCCCATTTCCAGTAGCAACGTGTCGGATATACCCTTGAGCGCAAGGTTGTGAAGTATGCTGCAACCCATGACCCCGCCGCCGATCACGACGGCGTCCGCGGTGCGCTTCATCGAGACCTCCCGTCGGCTTCCGTTACGCGAAACTGTTCAGACTCTGTGAGACCCGAAGGGGGAGTCCAGAGAGGTTCTCCCCTCCGGCGGGGGGTCTGGCGCCGCTCCTCTCGGTGGGTCAGGTCCTGGATCGGTTCTCCCCTCCGGCAGGGGGTCTGGGGGCTATGCCCCCAGTTACCAAGGGGCGGGTGGGTGGGGATCAAAGACATCTGCTTTATTGGTCTGATGGTACACTAACCGTACGATGAGGTGAGGAGTGACCGGGAGGATCGCACTGGTTGGGGGCGGCGAATTCAGGCTTGGGTGCGAGCCCATGGACCGGGCTCTGCTCGATGCGGTAGACGCAGACCGCCCCCGCGTGGTCATACTGCCCACTGCGGCGGCTCATGAGAACCCGGGAAAGGCGGCCCGAAACGGAATAAGCTACTTCTCCGGCTTGGGCTGCGACGCTTCCGCTCTGATGGCGATCGACTCTGCCGACGCGGATGACGAGGCATTGGCAAGCCGTGCCGACCATGCGGACTTGCTGTACCTGACGGGCGGGAGCCCGCGCCACCTCTTGGACGTGCTGTCCGGCTCCCTGCTGCTGCGGCGTATTCTCATGGCCCTCCGCCGCGGGGCCGTGGTGGCTGGATCCAGCGCCGGCGCCATGGTGTTGGGGTCATACATGCGCCAGGGCGGGTGGGCGCCCGCTCTGGGTTTGGTGGAGGGCGCCGCAGTGCTCCCCCACCACGAGAACAGCGATCCGGCAGCCGTCTCGAAGAGCCTTCGAGGCAACGCGCCGGCGGGACTCATCGTGCTGGGCATCGACGCAATGGCGGGCATTCTGAGCGGGCCTGACGGGTGGCGCGCGGTCGGCAACGGGAACGTCACCGCCTACACGGATGCCGGTTATGAGGAGTACGGCGGCGGCGTGTCCCTGCCTCCTATCGGGCGCTCCGGGGACGTGTGAGGCGGCGAATTAAGGGCAGGCGGCGCGTCATGAGAGGATGTGGAGGCGACGGGCGGATTCGAACCGCCGAATAGAGGTTTTGCAGACCTCCGCCTTAGACCACTTGGCTACGTCGCCTCGGTGCGTACCCTTGCATCCTATATCACGATGCCGCGCTCCGGCAACCTGCCGTCAGCCTCGTCAGGGCCTTTTCCAAGGTCAGGGTGTTAGGACTCAGATAACTTAGGTCTGAGCACGCGGCGCGACAGATGCTTCGGCTTCGCTCAGCATGACGGTGACGGACCTTGGAAAGGCCCTACAGCCTCGTGAGTCTGTCCCAGATTCAGTAGGCGCCTCCTGGGAGCGCGGGCGTCTCGCCCGCTCCTCCCTTAAGAATGACAATGAGAGATGGGGATTCCCTGCATTCCTCACCAAGGCTGAGCAGTGCTGCGGCTGCTCACGTCTCCATCTTGGCTTCCAGGGCCCGGATCTTGGCCTCTAACCGGGGCAGGCTCCCGTAGTCTTCCTGCACCAGATGGAAGCAGCGCTGGACGTATAGGTCGGCCAGCTCGGCGGAATCTTCGTCCGTGGACTTGACGGCCTGAATGAGCTGATCGACGCCGTGGTTGGCGGGAAGGTGCCGGGACAGGAGGTTCATATCCTGCTCGGCTTCGCTGACCGTCCTCGAATCGGCGCCCTCCACGCCGAAGCGCAGCCTGCTGACGAGCTTGGTCAGTTCGTTGAGCTTGTCCGTGTTGCTCATCAGGCCGTAGATCACCTCGCTGACCCCGTGGCTGCCTTCGTCTTGGTCTTCTTCCTTCTCTTCGGGCGCGGACTCGATGCCGACGACGCGCGAGTATACTTCCGTGTAGCGTTGCACGGCCTCGTTCACCGCCATCATCCCGGACGCCACGTCCGCGGGGTTGATGGAGCCGCCGAACAGTACGTCGTCGCCCCTGGCGGCGGCCAGCCTGTCGAGGGCGTCCCGCCCGCCCAGCCGCTCCGGCGCCGGGGGGAAGGCGAAGGCCGACAGGTCGCGGGGCCCTAAGTCCTTGACCTGGCTCATGAGGAACGGCGGCACGTACTTGGAGACGTCCACCGTGATCGGCAGCACGACGACGTAGCTGGCCCATAGCTCGTCCGGGTCGGACGAACTGAGGAAGTAGAGCAGGGCGTGCCCTCTGGGCTCTCCTTGGCTGCCCTGTTCGAACGAGATGTCCATATGCGCCTACTGCTCCAATCTAATCCCTACGGGTTGCGGAATCCTTCCTGATCATCTTCGAACCCCTTCCGTTCAGGCAGGGAGGGGCTTATCTCCGGTGGGATGCCCTCAGACTCCCGGCAAGATCCCCCCGCGCGTTTCCGCAGCCTGCCGGTATCCTTCAAAGGCATTATACGGCAGGCCGCGGCGCAGCGTGACCGTATCCCTCAGAGGCCGTAACGCATTAGGGAGAAGACGTCGCAGCCGCTAACGCGATGCCTGCCCCGCAAGTCCTCGAGTTCGACGACGGCGGCCAGCCCGGCTACGCGGCCGCCTGCTCTCCTGATCAGCTCGACGCAGGCGGCCACGGTGCCCCCAGTGGCCAGGAGGTCATCCACGATCAGCACGCGGCTGCCGGGAGCTATGGCGTCGACGTGTACCTCCACGGCGTCGTCTCCGTACTCGAGAGCGTAGCTCATCCTGTGAGTATGGTACGGAAGCTTCCCCGCCTTCCGCAGCGGAACCAGCGGCTTTGCCATCTGGACCGCCAAGGGCGACGCGAAGAGAAACCCTCGCGCCTCGACGCCAGCGACCACGTCTATGTCCTGTTCCGCGTAGTGCTTCGCCATCCGGTCGACGACGTACTTGAATACATCCGGCTCCTTCATGAGCGGGGTGATGTCCTTGAACAGTATCCCCGGCTTGGGGAAGTCGGGAACCTCTCGTATCCAGGGCTTCAGGTCCATTGGCCCCTCCGAAGGCCAATGATAGGGTTGCGCCAAGGGAGCGTCAACCGCGCTGTTCAGACTTCGTAAGGTCTTTCGACTGGCGCAGCCCCGATAAGGCAGCCGTCTTTGATCCCCGCCCGCCCCTTGGTAACTTGGGGTACAGCCCCCAGAATCCCCTGCCAGAGGGGAGGAACCCTCTCCAGACTTCTCCCTTCGAGTCTCACAGAGTCTGAACAGTTTCTCAAGCCGGCGTGAATTTGGGTTCGGATACTTGGAGGCCTGCGTTTTCGCGCCCTGCTATACTACAGCCGGTGAGCCGGGCGGGAGGCGCGCTGCCCAGTACCTCCGCGTCCTTGGGCGCTCGCCGAGCAGGCGTACCGGGTGGGCTTACATGGCGATTCCTACCATTCACGTTGGGTGCAAGGTGTTCGGACGCTCCCGGCTCCAGGCGCTCATAGAGTGCGGCGGCCTCGATCCGGTGGCGTGCGTGGACGTCGACGTCGAGGGCGCGCGGGAGAGCGTCCGGTCGCTCGGCGGGAGCGCCGCAGAGATGCTTGCAGGCCGCGTCTACCCGACGATCACGGAGGCGCTGAGGCGGCACAGCGCCGAGGTCTGCCTGATATACGCCTCGACCCAGGCCCACGCCGCGCTGGTGGTCGAGAGCTTGGGCTTGGGGCTGCATACGCTGTGCGTCAAGCCGATAGCGGTCACTCAGGACGAGATGCGGCGCGTAGCCGCCGCCCACGCGGAGCGCCCCGGCCTGTTGCTCGTGCAGGGTCAGAACAAGAGATGGAATCCGGCGGCGGCAAAGATGCGGGAGTGGCTGCGGGAGCCGCACGGGATCGGCGAGATGCTGGGCGGGGAGTGCCGCTTCTGGGTGCGCCTCGACCTGCGGACCGAGGGCAGGTTCGACGCCCTCACGGAGGGCCTATTCTTCCACGCGGCGGCTTCGCACCAACTCGACCAGCTCGTAGCCGCCAAGGGCCTTCCCGACTACGTGACGGCCAAGACTCACCTGGACGGGGACGAGGAGATAGGCCAGATTGGCGTCATGGGGACGGCTGGGGGGCAGGCGCTCATGGAGTACGCCAACGGGGCGGTCTTCTGCTACACCGGCACCCGCGCCGGACACCTCAACGAGCCCTTCGCGGGCTGGAGCGGCCACTGGGAGATTCACGGGAAGAGGGGCGACGTCCGTCGCGATGCCGGGCGTCTGCGCCTCTACCGGAAGGGGCGGTGCGTAGAGAACCTGAGCCTCCAGGACATACACACCGACATGGTGGCCGACGAGGTCATCCAGTTGGACGCCTTCGCCCGTGCTATAGGGACGGGCGAGGGCCGCGACTGGTTGCACAACTCGACGCTGGCGACCTGGGTGCTGATGGAGGCGTGCAACGAGTCGGCCCGCACCGGGGCGCGTGTTGACGTCAAGGCCATGCACGCCGACCTGCTGGAGGGGTAGGGCAGTCCGCCAAACCGGACGAAATCAGAAGTCTTTCACTCTGAGGTTTCGCCTTGGGCCTGTAGTCAGCCTTAATCTGCCACGGTCGGGCGAATACCCGCTACGGGGCGCCTCCATCACTGATGAGTATCGTCAATCCACGATTCCATCTCATCGAGAAACGCCGGATCGTAGGTCTTATCGACGTGGTTGTTGTTCCAAAGGCCGGAGAGGCGGACCCGCTCCCGGTTGCTGTGTTGGCCGAGCCACGCTGTCGACGGTCCGTCGGCGGCAGGGCTGCTATAGCCGCTCAGGAGCGCTATGGCATTGCGTTCGATCAGCCCACGGTTAGCGTTGGGGCCGGGAGCATCATCCACGTTCAGCCACAGGAAGGGCATCTGACCGACGTACTCGCTAACGAGGGCCTCGATGTTCGCCTCGGATTCTTTGACCGTTTTCCTGTCAACATTCAGCCTCCGTGCAGCCTCTCCGGCACCTCCGGCAACGCCCCACGACTTCGGTAGCGGGATATTGCTCCGGTTGGCCAAGGCTTCACCCACGAGCAGCCGAAAGATAGACCCTCTATGGTTACCGAGACCAGACCGGGGACCGCGATGTTGCCTGAGCCGACCCCACAACGTATTTTTGGCGCCGGCCTTCAGCGCATGAGTACCGATGCGAACGACCCTTAGCCCAGCCCCTGGGGCTGATCTGCATTCACCATCCTCATAGAAGAAATATACTCCACGCAGCGGCCATCCCATCTCAGCGCGGCAGCTTTGCAAGAGCCTGGGGCCGCCGACCCGCTCTGCAAGGCGGTCGAGAAGCTCATAGAAACGGACGGTGTCTGCGAACCGCTCAGACACCAAGCACCTTGGATCACGTGGCCCATCTCGTCGACATGTCAACCACTGCGACTGCTCGCCAATCCTCAAGCCTTCCATCGGGACGCGGACGTCCAGACCTTGATGTCGCAAAGGTAACTCCAGGAACTCGCGGTAGCGTTTGCCGGCCAAGAACACGACGCACTTGACACCATCCAAATGCGGCTCCAATTGTTTGAGCACTCTACTCGCCCATCGGCGGCGCTCCGCAACCGGCATGGCGTTCAGAGTGCAGTCGTAAGGCGCGATCACCTCATCCGGATGTACAAGACCGTATTTGGCAGATAGTACGAACCAAGGCTGCCCCGTGTTCTCCACATAGCAGCGTGCCTTGCGGAACCAGGAAGAGGTGTACAGGTCTTTCGCGGGTGCAGGGACCGGCTGTTTCTGTCTTACGCAAGACAGTAGATAGATGACCATGCGACGATCATACTACATGAGCGAACTTTGGGAGCGTGAGCATTGACGCTTGCGGCACGCGGTTCTCCATCGCCACTCCGGCCGCGTCGGCCCCGGGTGCTGAGGGGGCACGCCGCCCACCGAGCGGGACCAGAACTCCAACTTAGCGCTCGCTCCGTCAGGCAGCGCGGTGTGACGTCGAGGCCATGCACGCCGCCCTCTGGGGAAGTGGGGCGCGGGCCTACTCCAGGTCCACGTCGCCCGCCCTGGGGGCGCGCTCCAATCTGAGGTCCGCCACGCCCCAGCTCCGCGTGGACGGATCGTAGACCTGCGGGATCGTCAATTCGAGGCCTTCGCGGCTGCCGCCGTAGGTGATCACCCTCCCGTCCGGCAGGAGCTCAGATCGGAGGAGCACGGCGCCGAAGTACATCTCCCCGGTCCTGCTCCACTCGCCGGTTGAGGGGTCGTATATCTCGGCCTCCTTGGCAAAGTCGGACTCGCCGTATCCGCCCGAGACCAGCATCGTCCCATCCTTCAACACGGTCGCCGTATGGTACGCGCGGGGGCTGTTCATGCCAGGCCCCGGAGCGGTCGTGTTCGCCGCCGCGTCGAACAGTTCGGCGCTCTCGGTGACGGTATCGGGCGTGGGTGCGCCCCCCGCGATGAGCACGCGGCCATCCGGTAGGAGGGTGGCGGTGTGCGCGGTGCGGGCTTCCATCATCTCCGCAGCCTCGGACCACGAGCCGCTCTGCGGGTCGTATATCTGAAGATAGGCGACCCGTGTGTTTCTGTCCGACTGGCCGCCGCTGACCAGCACCCTGCCGTCGACGAGGAGCGTTGCGGAGTGGCTGCCGACGGCGTGGGGCATGGTCCCGGCTCGTCTCCAAGAGCCCAAGTCGGGGACGAATACCTCGGCGGTGTTCGTCGGCCCATCCACGCTGACTCCTCCCGAGGCCAGGACCTCGCCGTCGGCGAGGACGGTTATCGTATGGAGCACGCGGGGGGTGATCATAGGCGGCAGGGCCTTCCACTTACCCGTTGCCGGCGTCAGCACGTACGAGGCCCCGGACGGGCTGAGGTCTTCTCCTACGCCCCCGGCCACGAACACGCGGCCGTCCGGTAGCGTTACGGAGACCTGCGCGATGTTGGTCTCGACAACGGAGTCCGTCAGGCCCTCGAGCCCTTCCGCCCGCGCCGGTATGTTGAACAGCGCAGCCTCGTTGCCTGCGCCGGGCGTGGGCGCCGGTTCTTCACTGCCGGGCGTGGGCGCCGCGGTAGGCTCGGCTGCCGGTTCTACACTGCCGGGCGTGGGCGCCGCGGTAGGTTCGGCTGCCGGTTCTACACTGCCGGGCGTGGGCGTCATGGTAGGCTCGGCTGCCGGCGCTACACTGCCGGGCGTGGGCGTCATGGTAGGCTCGGCTGCCGGCGCTACACTGCCGGGCGTGGGCGCCGTCGTGGGCGTCATGGCGGGCTCTGCCGGGGTGGAGCCGCCGCACGCGGCGAGCAGAACCGCGCCCAGAACGAACGAAAGCATCCATAGCTTCAGGTCGCGGATTTCAATGAGGCCGTGCAATGGGATCATCTGATTGGGCCTTACTGGAATACTACGCATGATAGCATGCCAGCTATCCGGTAGCGCCGTCCTGCCCGATATAATGGGCGTCTACGCGGAGAGAGAGGTACCGTAGCCGGGTCAGTGGCAATTTGATACATGCTGGACTTGAACGACTTGGCCAAAGGAGGCATACGGGCCATCACCCCGGCTGTGGGCAATATGCTGGCCGAGGCTGCAGGCGTATGCTTGGAGTCTCAGGGCCATACGCCGGGTGTACTGCTTGCCGTCAGAGGATATAGGAATAACACCCATGCTCTGGAGTGGGCGCCTATACCTGACCAAGCTCTCAGGGCTTGGAGTAACTTGGAATATACCACTGAGCATGGGGCCGCCGGCATTGCGGTCCTATTGGCTGGTCGAGAGCTTGACCACACGGTAATCGAGGTTTCGCGAAAAGGTACCGGGATCGACTACTGGCTTGGGTACGAATCGGATGAGCCTTTTCAACGCAAGGGTAGGCTGGAAGTATCAGGCATTCGTCAGGGCGAGGATCACATCGTCCGAGGTAGAGTGCGGCAGAAGCTGCGACAGACCGACCGCTCAGACCGTTCGTTGCTGCCCGCTTACGTAATTGTAGTTGAGTTTGGAAGGCCCATTGCCGAGGTTCGTAAGAAATGAGCGCGATCAACGACTTCCACCGCAAGGCTATGGATATTGCGGCCCTTGCCCTTGTGGAACGGTCGCGAGGCAACACAGAGGAAGCGTCTGTTCTCTTTGAGCGGGCGTTGCAGGACGAACTCGCTGCGATCCAGGAATTGGAAAAGACGGGGAGTAGGGCCGAGCCAACGTACTCAGTTCTTCATCGCAGCGCTGGAACCTTGGCGTTGGACTGCAACCAACTTCGGCTGGCCGAACAGTTGGCAGCCAAAGGCCTCGCCCATACCCCGCACTCTGAGATTGCGGAAGAGTTGCGGGACCTCTTGGAGCAAATCAACTTCCGAAGGCATTTGGAACCGAGGGGCATTGAGCTGGGCGAGGAGGAAGTGCAGTTGAGTCTGGCCGGCCATTCAGTATCGAATGGCACCGCGCTACTGTCTGATCTTGTAACCCGTGTGGATAATTTCCAAACCTTGATTTACCGTATCGCGCAGAGGAAGGCTGAGCCACAATATGATGGACGGATACCAGTGGGCATACGCAAAGGGTTCCGAGCGTTTGCTTCTGCGCCAAGGGCAGGCAGCTTCGCAATGTCACTGAAGCTGGGTCGCCCTCTTCCACAGGCATCTTTCCCCGGTGTGTTGGACACGGGTGAAATCCTAGATGAATTCATGGATTTGATGGAGCTTGCAAACGAATCCAATGAGGCAAGCGTCACCAAGATACGACAACGAATCACTGCCCCGGAGTTTCAGCGAAATTTCCTCGGGCTAGCGAAGAAATTGGCTCCAGACGGCGATAGGATCCGTCAAGTGGGGTTCACTGTGGTCCGCGGCGGCATTCCTCGTTATCTATCGGT
Source organism: uncultured Dehalococcoidia bacterium (assembly GCA_958296245.1). Classification (GTDB taxonomy): domain Bacteria; phylum Chloroflexota; class Dehalococcoidia; order Lucifugimonadales. Next base: position 1,737,064 of record OY282458.1, on the reverse strand, counting down.
CACCACCCCGGCTTCGCGTTTTCCTCCATCCGATGTTATAGAATCAACTAGCTCGCAGTTGAGTATCGTCGAAATAAGCGGTACTCTACTCTATGCAACCGCAACCACGGACCGCAACAGAATCAAGATTGTCGATCAGGATAAATCGCCTCACGATGTTATTGTGCCCGTTGGACTGATGGATGACATTGTGCGTCCGATGTGGAATTCGTTCGTAACCATTAGAGGCTCGCTCAAGGGTAATCAGAAAATCGTTAAGCTTCGCGAAATCTGGGAATCAGATCCCAACTCAGGCCAGGGATCCGGCCGTCGTGTTGTCACTGATGGCAGCCAGGCGCCTCTCTTCTCCACAGAATATGCCCAGTAGCGGGATGGAGCACCAACTCCTGATCCCTCAAATCGTCTTCTGTCATGGCACTGTCAGAATCAGGATTCACAGGATTCTCTCTATGGCTGAACGGCCATGCGCCATTGGGGAGCCTGCGGGTTCACGGGAAATCCCCACCCTATGAACCCTTTGCTTCCTCCATCCCAACACGCGCAGTCCCTCCCTTCCTAGAAGGAAGCCGGAAGCCGAGGATGGTTGACTTCCACTTGTGCTGTGATTAAATGCGAAACTGACCCCGGTTCGCGGCGGTAGATTCCAATCTTCGGACGCTAGAGGACGAAGAGAGAGGACCCCACGATGGAGAACGACGTATTCGAAGGGAAGGACTTCATCGGAGGCCGCGGGTACGGGAGTAAGCCGATCTACATCGCCGACATGGGGCGGTGTACCCCGGCGGCTGCGCTCTCAGACGCCCCGCGCCCCGGGCGGTGGCGGTCGATGTCCTACGAGACGGAGCACGGGGCGGGCGTCATGCTGCTGGCGGGCCCGGAGACGGGCGCCCCTGAGGTTACGTGCTCGCTGAACCGCAGCGGGTGGCACGCAATTTCGCTCGGCGTGCTCGGCGACGGGCGGCAGTCCACGAGGGTGTTGGCCCGGCTGAGCGGCGAGGACACCTCCTCGATCATCACTTTGCCGCCGGTGGCCCGGACCGGGCACGGCGAAGCCATCAACGAGATGTACTGGAGGACGGCGGATATAACCGGCCAGGACCTGGTGTTGGGGCAATTCCAGTACAGGGTTTCCAACGGCGAGGGACCGGGGTCGACCCACTGTGAGCCGGCCCGGATAGCCTACGTCAAGCTGACGCCCCTTTCACGCTCGGAGGCGGAAGCCCTCCAGCAGGACCGCCGGGACGGGTCCAATAAGCGGCTGTTCGCGCACAACGACGCCCACGGGCCCCACTACGGCTTCCGCCCGACGAACGAGGAGGAGATACGCAGACACGTCATCCCCTACGCGGATAACGACTTCTCGCGCCTCTACTGGGAGACGGGCGGCGGCGACATGGCCTTCTACCACAGCAAGATAGCAACCATCCCGTCCTACGACGGCCTGGACGACTTCGGCAGGCAGGGGGACCGGATGCAGGCGGAGAGTTGGCGCATCCTGCGGGACAAGGGCATCGACCCGCTCGAGGTCGCCGTGGAGCGGGCGCACGAGATAGGGTTGGAGATCCACGCCAGCTTCCGGCTGGCGGGTTTCCGCTATCCTCCCCCGCTGGACCACTTCAACATGGGCACGTCGTTCTTCATGCACCACCCGGAGTTGCGGTCCATGGACAAGGCGGGAAACGTCACCCCCCGCCTCTCATACGCATACCCCAAGACCCGGCAGTTCGTCATCTCCCTGCTGACCGAGATGGCAGGGTACGGAGTGGACGGCGTTGGGCTTCTCTACAACCGGCGTCCGCCCCTGCTGGAGTACGAGCCGCCCGTCGTGGACGGGTTCAAGGCGGAGTACGGCGAGGACCCACGGGAACTTCCCGACGACGACCAGCGTTGGCTCAGGTACCGGGCCCGCACGCTGACCCAGTTCATGCACGAGGTCAGGCGCGCCATGGACGGCGCGGCGGAGCGTCTGGGTCGCGCCGAACGTTTGGAGATCACGGCAATCACGATGAAGGACGAGGAGGAGAACCTCGCCAACGGGATGGACGTCGAGGCGTGGGTCAACGAGGGCGTGGTGGACACGATCATCCCCTATACGTCGGCGCCGAACCTGAGCGGCATGGCGGCGGGTTGGAGCAACCCGGACGACGCGAGGTGGTTCATGGACATCACTAAGGGCAAGCCGGTGACGCTTGCGCTGAACCTGATGCCGCGCTACATCAGCCCGGAGGACTACCGGCGGCGAGCGTCGGCCCTGTATGACGCAGGCATCGAGCACCTGTTCTTCTGGGACTCGGACGCCTCCAACCGGGCGCACTACGCCGAGGATTGGGACGCGCTGCGTCGTCTCGGCCACCGCGAGGAGCTGAAGGCGTGGATGGAGGCCGGAGAGCCGGCCCTGGACCTGCCTCAGGTCGGGCTGAGGGTGCTGGGAGACTGGAATCTGTCGTATGCGACGCCTGGCTGACGCTGAGGCGAAGACCACGGAGGACACAGAGGACATGACTGCCATAGACCGCGTGGCCGACAGGTGGGTCGGAGGTGATGCGATCTACCTGACCGACATGGATCGGTGCCTCCCCTCCGGGGCTGTATCGCCGGAGCCGAAGAGGGGCCGATGGAGGGCGGTGCCGTATGAGTCACATGACGTCTCCGGCGTCATGCTCGTGGCATGGCAGGAGACGGCCGCGCCCGACGTCATCTACCCGCTGGAGGCCACCGGGTGGCACGCGGTCACGATAGGCGCCTGGAAGCTCAAGGAATGGTACAAGGGCGGCGCCGGCCCGGTGGAGATCAAGGCGAAGCTTACCGGGGACGACGCGTTCTCGGTGCTGAGGATGCCCACGGTGAGCGAGCCGGAAGACCCCGTTGCCGGGTGGGACGACTGGACCGGCGGCGAGTGGCTGGGCGAGGTCTTCTGGAAGGCTGCCGACCTGACGGGCAAGCAACTGACGGTGGGGCAGGTGAAGCACCGCCACGCGCCCGGCGACTTCCCGGGTTCGTTCAAGTGCAACGTGGCTTCCATCGCCTACGTCAAGCTGACGCCGCTGTCCGAGGACGAGGCGGCGGCCCTTCAGGCTGATCGGGAGAGACGGGACGACAGACGCCTGTTTGCGCACAACGACTTCACCCACAAGGGACCAGACCAGATCAGAGAGAGCCTGACCGCGTTCCGTGACTCCGACTTCTCGCGCATCGTGCTCGAGGCCGGAGCCGGCGACCTGATGAACTACCCCACCAAGATCGCAAGGGTGGGCACGTACTACGGCCTGAACGACTTCGCGCAGCCGGGCTACCGGGGTGAAGCGGAGCAGTGGAGGCGGCTGCAGGCGGACGGGATCGACCCGTACCGGCTCGCCGTGGACTACATACACGGCATGGGTATGGAGTGCCACGCGGGCTATCGGGTGGCCGGCTTCATGAGCCCGCCCGCTCACGATCACTTCGACTACGGAGACTCCTACTACTCGGCTCATCCCGAGTACAGGGGCGTAGACCGGAACGGCGACCCGACGCCTCGCATCGCCTTCAGCTATCCGGAGGTACGGGAGTACGTCGTCTCGCTTTTCCGCGAGATGGCGTCGGAGTACCCGATCGACGGAGTGGCGCCGCTGTATTGCCGCCGGCCGCCGCTGGTCGAGTACGAGCCCCCCTTGGTGGAGGGCTTCAAAGCCGAGTATGGAATCGACCCCAGGGACTTGGGCGAGCGCGACGTGGACTGGCTCCGGTACCGCTCCCGCTCGCTGACGGACTTCATGAGGCGGCTCAGGCAGGCCATGGACGAGGTCGGCGTCTCGTCGGGCAGGCGGCTGCGGGTCTCCGCCGTGGTTGCGAAGGACGAGGAGGAGAACCTCTACTACGGCATCGATCTGAAGACGTGGGTGGCTGAGGGCTTGGTGGACGTGCTGATACCGTTCAGCTCGCACCCGGAGTACAACATGATCGCTGAGGCGTGGTCGGACACGGAGGCGACGCGGTATTTCCGGTCGCTGGTGGCGGGCACCCCCTGCGAACTGTCTTTCAACATACAGCCGTCAGAGATGGAGCCGGGCCGGCTGCGCCGCAGGGCTTCGGAGCTGTATCGGGCCGGCGCAGAGGGTCTGTTCTTCTGGAACACGCCCTCCAGATACTCGGAGCACTGGACGGCGTTGCGCCGCCTGGGGCACGCGGAGGAGTTGGAGGCCTGGCGCGGCGCGGGCGAACCGGATACGGCGAGCCGCTCCGTAAAGCTGACCAAGCACGGGGAATGGAACACGGCGTACGTCACGCCGGGCTGATTGCCATTCGAGAGTCCTCGCCGCCTGCTTGTCACTGGCGCTTCAACCGACCCTGTTGTATCTACTGATTCACCCCTCGGTTCAAGCCCAATCGCTTCCAGCCGCGTGCACGTCCGCCACCCACGAATACCGCAACCGGAGGGCGTAACCTTCCTACCCTTGTTCACTGCACCCCCCTGTGCTTGATTACTCTTCTATACCTACACCAAATCGTCAAATACATTGACAGCCTCCACCGGCTGGGGTAGCTTATCTCTGACTTCGCTACAAGTCACAGCGGTGCGGTTCCGCGCGAGGGATGCCGTCGTGCTCCCTGCGGCCCGTACCCGGTGATGCCGACTTGTAGCGAAGTGGTAAACCTCGCCGCAGGGGCATCCGTGAGATTGCCGAGCGTCGCCTTAGCTGTACTGTCCATGCTGATCACCGTTGGCACCGTAGCCTGCGTGCAAGGCGAAGCACCGACTCCCGAACCCACCCCAACCCCGCGGGTTATTGCAGCACCAACATACACACCTCGGCCCACCGCCACGCCACGCCCGGCTCCGACTGTCAGAAGCGTCAGCCTGGACTCCCTCAAGAACAGGTTCGGCGGCATGACGTTCGTCCACTTCCCAATGGGCAGCAAGGACTCGTGGACTGCATACAAGGACGGTCTAGAGATAGACGCCATAGGCTCAGCGCACTCACTCGAATCAGTCACTCTGTCCGCACCACTGAGCGAAAACCGACTCCACGTAGGCACGATGATTGCCGCGCTCTTTTCCGTCCTGACGCCAGAGTGGACAGACGGCGCCGAGTGGGCGGGCAAGAACCTAGAGGCCGCGCACAGCCGTGAGGTCACAACGACAGTCGACGGTAAGAGGGTCTCACTGAAAGTCACAATGGGACTGCTGTACCTCACGGTGAAGATGCGCTAGGAGGCAACCATGGCCGATTTCGACAAGGATGCCGACGGGCTTATTCGTCTGCCGTCTCTGGAACTAGCTGAGGTGAAGATCGTTCAGAAGACGATTGGCCCGTCGTCTTCAAGAGGCTGCTGATCGGGTTGACGGTTCGACATAGGGCATTTCCTTTGTGCTCCTTACACTATCAAGTCCACGTACTTCAGTCGCTTGCCTTCCATTTGACCAGCTCAACCAAGGTCAATTCCTTGCGATAGTGCCTTCCAGGTGCTGACTTAGCAATTCATCTCTCCAAAGTACAAAATGGGCATTGTTGTATATTCTGAAATCTATTCCTCATTGCCAATCTCGCCCTAGCGCCTTATTTACGGGCCGACGAAGACCTACATCGTTATCGTTAAGGGTGGGAGATTTGGGAACTTTCGCCGCTATTGCTTAACCAGCATGAACGGATTAAGGTAAGCAAAATTATGATTACCGTATCCGTAAGTACGAACCGCGCTATGCCGTCGAGGCGATGTTATCGTTCGCTAGGGGGCAGGTCGGGCTTCGGTGTTGTAGGCGGTGGTCATCGCGTGGTTGGCATTGACGACGTGCTAGGGGGTGTCCCGTGGTTGACATGATCGGCGACAGGGGTTTTGCGGGGGAGCCGGTGTACTTGTCCGACCTCGACCGGTGCGAGCCCGGCGCGGCGTTGTCGGACCGTCCGGTGTGGAGGCGTTGGAGAAAGGTCGGCTATGAGACGCCTAACTTCGAGGGCGTGATGCTGATCGCGGGGCCGGAGACGGCGGCTCCCGAGGTGACTTACCCGCTCAACGCGGACGGTTGGCACGCTATAACCATCGGCGTGTACGGGGATCAGGTGGAGGATACCCAGGTGCTCGTCAGGCTCTCGGAGGAGAGCACCTCGTCGGCGCTCATTCTGCGGTCCTTGGGCTACGAGCAGGGCGAGGAAGAGGGCAAGATGAAGGAGGTTGCCGACCCCGGCATCCACGAGATGTTCTGGAAGGTTGCCGACCTCACGGGGCAGCGGATCAGCTTCGCGCAACAGTACTGGCGGGTCTCGGGGGGAGACGGTCCCGGATCGTTGAGGACTCACGGCGCCCGCGTCGCGTACGTCAAGCTGACCCCGCTTTCGGACGACGAAGCGGCCTTCCTGAAGGCCGATGGGGCGGGGAGCGGGACCCGGAGGCTGTTCGCTCATAACGACGCGCACGGGCCATTGTACAGCTATCGGATCACGACGGCTGACGGCATCAGGCGGCAGGTGGAGCCGTACCGCGGCACCGACTTCTCGCGGTTGTACTGGGAGACGGGGGCCGGGGACTCGCTGACGTACCTGACCCGCATTGGCCGGCTCCCAACGCATGACGGCGTCGAGGACTTCGAGCGGCAGGGCGACCGCATGTTCTCGGAGGTCTGGCGCTCCTTCCGTGACCAGGGGTTGGACCCCCTGCAGGTGGCGGTGGAGCACGCGCACGAGATCGGCATCGAGATACACGCAAGCTACAGACTGGCGGGGTTTCACTTCCCGCCTCCGCTGGACCGGGATAGCGAGCGCGGCAACTTCTACCTGTACCACCCGGAGTTGCGCGGGATGGACCGCGGCGGGAGGCCCACGCCCCGCGTCTCGTATGCCTACCCGGAGGTGAGGAGGTTCGTGGTATCTCTGCTCAGCGAGATGGCGGGCTACGACGTGGACGGCATATGCTTGCTGTACAACCGGCGGCCTCCGCTCGTGGAGTACGAGCCGCCCGTGGTGGACGGCTTCAAGGCAGAGTACGGCGAAGACCCCCGTCGGCTGGACGAAAGAGACCCTCGATGGCTCAGCTACCGTGCGCGTGTGCTGACGCAATTCATGCGCGAGGTGCGCGAGGCCATGGACGACGCGGGCCGCCGTCGAGGCCGGCCGGTAGAGGTGTCCGCCATCGTGATGAGCACCGAGCAGGAGAACCTATCGGTCGCGATGGACCTGCGCGCCTGGGTCTCTGAAGGGCTGGTCGACACCATCATTCCCTACTCTTCAGGGCCGAACCTGGACAGCATGAACCCATCGTGGACGGACCCGAGCGCCTTGGACTTCTTCGTATCCATCACGAAGGGCACTCAGGTGAAGTTGGCGCCGAACATCATGCCCCGCCAGATGAGCCCGGAGGAGTACCGGCGACGGGCCTCTCGGCTGTACGCCTACGGCGTGAAGAACCTATTCTTCTGGGACTCAGCTTCGCAGCAGCGAGCGAACTACACCGACTCTTGGAACGCGATGAGGCGGTTGGGCCACGCGGACGAGATAGCGGAGTGGGAGGCGGCCGGCGCGCCGCCGCTGGAGGCGCCGCGCATGACGCTGCGCCGCCTCGGCGAGTGGGACCTGTCCTACGAGACGCCGGGGTAGGCAGCGCGGCGAATCTTTGGCTATAGACCCGTCCCGGGGGGCAGGCCGACCCGGCCCGAGGCTATGGCCCCTCCCGCGCTCTGCTTGAACCTTGCGACGTCCTCGGCGAACTTGATCTCCGCGTCGTCCTCCGGCTCGTAGCCCAACACCCTGCGGGCGTTGACCAGGGACCAGAACGCGCGCGTATTGTTGCTGATTCCGTAGACCACCTGCCACGGGATGCCGTGCTCGTTGTCGATGTTGGGGGTCTCGATGGCCTTGGCGAATAGTTGGGTTATGTCCCTGGGGCTGACGTAGGCTCCCAGGTCCCTCTTGAAGTTGGCCGGCGCGCCCTCGTAGCTGCCGAGCGCCAGCTCCCTCGGCGCGCCTATCCTGACCATGACAACCCCCATGCGCCTTCCGGGCCTCAACCCCGAGGTGTGATGCTCTCGGCCCGCCAGGTCCTGGGAGCTTGGGAAGCCGCAGGCGAACAGGAACCCCATGTGCTCGTAGGCGGCCTTGGACCATCCGTAGAAGTTGTCGGACAGCGGGAGCGCGTATGGATCTAGCATCTCCATCTTTCGGCGGTGGATCAGGGCGTGTTCGTACCAGTCGGCGGCGTGATTGGAGCTTGCCATTGCAACGCGCCTGACGCCGGAGTCGTAAGCGGTCCGCAGGACGTTGTAGGCCATTTCGACGTTCTGCTTCTCGTGGAAGAAGTGGTCTATGGCCTCGCCGGAGCGTTGGCGATAGCCGAGATGGACGACGGCATCGACGTTTTCGAAAAGCGACTCGTACCTGGACCTGTCCGGGTCGATGAGGTCGGCCTTGACGACGCCATCGACCTCGTTGCCGTCCCGGTCGGTGTCGGTAACGTCGACCAGCACGAGGTCGTACCGCTCACGAAACGCCGGGAGCATCTGGCTGGCGACGTATCCTGCTCCGCCTGTGACCAGCACTCGCATCTTGGTCATGGCAAGTCTCCTCCCCCGGGCCTGATTCTCCGGGATTCTATTCTATGACGCATGGATTCGCACCATTCCGGGCGTGCGTTCTGGCCGCCGCTTCGTTGGGCTGCTAGACTTTCCGAACGCTGCCCGCGCGACGGGCTTCCGTGGAGGTTATGGCATGGCCCGCGTACACGTTCTCGGGGCAGGCACGCCGACACCCACGCCGACGAGGTTCGGTTCTTCCTACGTCGTCGAGGTGTGCGGTGAGCGGATCATGGTGGACTGCGGCCCCGCCGCCACTCATAAGCTGGTCAAGGCCGGCCTTTGGCCAACCGAGATCGACTATCTCTTCTTTACGCATCATCACTTCGACCATGACGTGGACTATCCCTGCTTTCTGTTGACCCGCTGGGACCAGAGCATCGGCAAGGAGAACCGACTGCGGGTCTTCGGCCCCAGTCCCACTGAGAAGCTCACGGAGGGGATCATTGGCGACGACGGCGTGTTTGCCCACGACTGGAAGGCCCGCGTGAACCATCCGGTCAGCCAGCAGGTGTTCGTCAACCGCGGGGGCGTGCTGCCGCGTAAGCCTCCCGACGTCTTGGCGCAGGACGTTGCTCCGGGCAGGGTCTACTCCGGCTCCGACTGGGAGATGACCGGAGCCAGGGCCGAGCACGTTCAACCATATCTCGACTCGCTTGCCTACCGGCTCGACAGCCCGGAGGGCGGCATCGTGTTCACCGGCGACACGGAGCCGTGCCGGTCGGTAGTCGAACTGGCCGCCGGGGCCGACGTCATGTTGTGCATGTGTTGGGACGATCAGGAGGTGATGGAGCGCAACGGCGAAGCGCCCAGGCAGTGCGGCACCACCGGGGCCGCCCGGATGGCGCAGGAGGCGGGAGTGGGGAAGCTCGTCCTGGTCCACGTCGGGCCGCGCCTGTCGGGCAGCGGGGCTATGGGGAAGGGCATCGCGGACATTCGCCGTATCTACGACGGCGAGGTCGTCTTCTCCGAGGAGGTATGGGCGCTCGATCTCTGAGGAGCCGGTTCACTGGCGCAGCCCTGCTTCCCAGCGGTCTTGATTGCCGGGGGTGCGGGTAAAGCCCTTTCTGTCAGGAGGGTAGGGGATTGTATCTGCGGGAGGCCCTCGGACTTCCGGCATGGGGCGGAGCCCCCCCATGCATGTCCCGTATTCTCAGCCGTGGACGTTTCGGGAGTACGGATTGCCTTCAAGAGCGGGTCCGACTTCGGATCCCGCCTATCAGCGGGTTGAGAATATCCGGGAACCGACCGACATCAGCCGCATGGCCTGCTCGGCTGCGGAGGCCGCAAGCTCGCGGGCCTGCCTTGAGGACTCTTCGAGGGTGATGGGGGCTGGCGTTATGGCCAGCGCGGCGTCGATGCCGTGTTCGTGGACGTCCGCGAAGCCTGTTCCCAATGAGCCGGAGATGGCTATTACCGGGATGCGCCGCGCCTTGGCGAGTCTGGCGACCCCGATCGGCGCTTTGTTGTAGACGGTCTGGTAGTCGAGCTGACCCTCTCCCGTGATGATCAGATCGGCGCCCTCCAGGTGCGAGCGCAGGTCGACCGCGTCCAGCACTATATCCACTCCCGCCCTTAGGCCGCCGTCCAGGAAGGCGACCATGCCCCCTCCAAGGCCTCCTGCGGCGCCTGCGCCGGCTATCTGGCTGATGCTCTTGCCGAGGTCTCGGCGCACCACCTCGGCGAAGTGGGAGAGCGCGGCGTCGAGCTGCGCGACCATCTCGGGGGTCGCTCCCTTCTGCGGGCCGTAGACCGCAGACGCGCCCTCCGGCCCGGTCAGTGGGTTGTTGACGTCGCAGGCGACCGAGAAGGTCGACTCCCGCGCCCTTGGGTCAAGGCCGGACACGTCGATGCGCTCCAAGCGCGCCAAGGCCGCGCCTCCGGTGGGCAGGTCTCTCTCCCGTGCGTCGAGCAGTTGAACGCCGAGGGCCTGGGCCATGCCGGCCCCGGCGTCGTTGGTTGCGCTGCCTCCGATGCCTACTATGAAGCTCCGGAATCCGGCGTCGAGCGCACGCCCGATGACCTCGCCCAGGCCGTACGTGGTGGCTGCCAGCGGGTCCCGCTTTTCCGGCGGCGTCAGGGCCAGCCCGGACGTGCGCGCCATCTCGATAACGGCCGTGCGTCCGTCGCCAAGGGCGCCCCAGTCGGCCTCCACCGTATCGCCGAGGGGGCCTGTGACTGCCGCCGCGCGCACCTCGCCGCCCGTGGCCTCGACCAGCGTTTCCAGGGTCCCGTCGCCGCCGTCGGCGACTGGGACCAGGTCGATTTCCGCGTCCGGGACGGCCCGTCTGACGCCCTCCGCCAGGGCGGCGGCGACCTCTAGGGCCGAGATGCTTCCTTTGAACGCCTGCGGGGCGATGACGACCTTCATTGCGGCTGCTCCGGGCGGTCGCGGGGATTATATACCATTACGCGGTCGAGGCTCTGTTAGAATCTGCCCGTCGGATGAATGCTCTATGGAGGAGCGGTGCAAGCATGATGACGCCGGAGGAACTGAAGGGTGCGGTTAGGGCTGAGATAGATCGGCGCGCGCACGAGGCCGTGGCGTTGTCGGTGGAGATACTGAAGGCGCCTGAGGCCGGGTTCCGGGAGGTGAAGACGGCGGCGCGCGTCGCCGATGCGTTCAGGCGGTTATCCATCCCGTACGAGGATGGCATCGCCGTGACCGGACTGAAGGCCATTCTCGATTCCGGGAATCCGGGTCCCACAGTCGCGGTGATGGCGGAGCTCGACTCGCTCATCGTGCCTGGCCATCCTCACGCCGACCCTGCGACCGGGGCGGCTCACGCCTGCGGCCACCACTGCCAGATCGGCGCGTTGGCGGCGGTGGCCATGGGTCTCATGGCGCCCGGGATCATGGCGGATCTGTCGGGGCGGGTCGCGCTTTTGGTCGTACCGGCTGAGGAGTATATCGAGATCGGGTACCGCGATGGGCTCCGGCGTGACGGCGTCCTGGAGTTTCTGGCCGGCAAGCCTGAATTCATCAGGCTGGGGGCGCTCGACGACGTGGACATGGCCATGATGATTCATACCACGTCCTCCCCTGAGGGGGCAAAATTTGCCGTGAGCGGTTCGAACAATGGGATGGTGGCCAAGCTGGTCAAGTTCGAGGGGGTGGCGGCACATGCCGGCGCGGCGCCTCACGCGGGCGTCAACGCCCTGAACGCGTCCATGATCGCGCTGACGGCGATCCACGCGCAGCGGGAGACGTACCGGGACGAGGATTCGGTGCGGATACACCCGATAATCACGCGCGGCGGCGCGGCGGTGAGTTCGGTGCCGGCGGACGTGCGGTTGGAGACATTCGTGCGCGCCCGGAGCGTCGAGGCGGTAACGTCCGCCTCCTCCAAGGTGGACCGGGCGCTGCGGGCGGGCGCGTTGGCCGTCGGCGGGAGCGTCACCATTCAGACGCTGCCCGGCTACCTGCCGATACGCAACGACGGGGCAATGCTCGATCTGTTCCGCGGCAATGCTTCTGCGCTGGTGGGGGCCGGCGCGATCGTCGATCTGGGGCACCGCCCCGGCTCCACCGACATGGGGGACGTCTCGCAACTGATGCCGGTCATCCACCCGTACGTCAGGGCCTCTACCGGGCTGGCCCACGGAGCCGACTATCTCATAGGCGACTACGACTTGGCCGTTACGACAGCGGCGAAGGCCATGGCGATGACCGTCATAGACCTGCTATCCGACGGAGCTAAGCGCGCCCACGACGTCAAGTCCGCCTACAAGGCGCCAATGACGAAGCAAGGCTACCTGACGTTCATGAGAGGCATCCTCGACGAGGCGACCTACCGGGAGTGAATCCCACCGTCGGGGCAGTCGGACGTGGATGAAGAGGATGGGCGGGGATCCCCACCCGCCCGCCCCTTGGTAACTGGGAGCGCAGGCGTCTCGCCTGCATACCGGACCCCTGCCAGAGGGGAGGACCTCTCCGGACTTTCCCCTTCAGGTCTCACAGGGTCTGAACAGTTACGTGGGCATCCGATTCATTGACGGCTGGGGCCGATATGGTTAGAATAATTCCTGACCATATTGCTCAAGAAAAGGGGGCGCCGTTGGCAGCGCCGAAAGTGATTTCCAGGACATCGGAGTTGGAGGCCGACTACAAGTACGGCTTCGTGACGGACATCGAGTCCGAGGTCGCGCCCAAAGGGCTGGACGAGCAGGTAGTCCGCATGATCTCGGCCAAGAAGGACGAGCCTGATTTCCTGCTGGAGTTTCGCCTCAAGGCCTACCGCCGCTGGCTCAAGATGGGCGGTAAGGAGCCGCGCTGGGCCAAGGTGGAGTTCCCGCCCATCGACTACCAGGACCTGCACTACTACGCGGCGCCGGTGAAGAAGGGCGACTCGCCCGAGAGCCTCGACGACGTCGATCCGGAGCTGATCGAGGCGTTCGACAAGCTGGGCATCCCCATAGAGGAGCAGAAGAGGATGACCGGCGTGGCTGTGGACGCCATCTTCGACAGCGTCTCCGTCGCCACGACCTATCAGAAGATGTTGGCGGACTCCGGGGTTGTCTTCTGCTCGGTCAGCGAGGCCGTGCAGCACCACCCGGATTTGGTAGAGAAGTATCTCGGCTCGGTGGTGCCCTATACGGATAACTTCTATGCCGCCCTGAACTCGGCGGTCTTCAGCGACGGTTCCTTCGTCTACGTCCCGCCCGGCGTGCGGTGTCCGATCGAGTTGATGACCTACTTCCGGATCAACGCCGAGGAGACGGGTCAGTTCGAGCGGACGTTGATCGTCGCCGACGAAGGCTCGTACGTCAGCTACCTGGAGGGCTGCACCGCGCCGATGCGCAAGTCGCACCAGCTTCACGCCGCAGTCGTCGAGTTGGTGGCTCTGGAGGGCGCCCAGATCAAGTACTCCACCCTTCAGAACTGGTACCCCGGGGACAAGGAGGGTAATGGGGGCGTCTATAACTTCGTGACCAAGCGCGGCAAGGCGGCGGGCAGGGGGTCCAAGATCTCCTGGACGCAGGTGGAGACCGGCTCGGCGATCACGTGGAAGTACCCCAGCGTGATCCTACAGGGCGACGATTCCACGGGCGAGTTCTACTCGGTCGCCTTGGTCAACAATCATCAGCAGGCCGACACGGGCACGAAGATGATCCACATAGGGAAAAACACGAAGAGCACCATCGTCGCCAAGGGCATTTCCGCGGGGAAGGGGAACAACACCTACCGGGGACTGGTGCAGATCATGCCCTCGGCGGAGAACGCCAGCAACTACACCCAGTGCGACTCTCTGCTGGTGGGGGACGAGTGCGGCGCTCACACGGTGCCCTACATCGAGGTGCGCAACTCGTCGGCGCGCATGGAGCACGAGGCTTCCACGTCCAGGGTGAGCGACGACAAGCTCTTCTACTGCATGCAGCGCGGGATATCGGACGAGGAGGCCCACTACATGGTGATCAACGGCTTCTGCCGGGACATATTCCAGGAGCTGCCGTTCGAGTTCGCCATGGAGGCTCAGCAGTTGCTGCGGGTCAGCCTAGAGGGGGCGGTGGGGTAGGCGGTGTTGAGCTCCAGGGTCGTTCTGAGTCGGAGGGGGAGTGTGCGGGATTGAGTGATTACGACGTCAGCAAGTCCGGGGTCGTCGTCTGGAAGAGTCTGGAGGCGCACCCCTTGCCCTATCGGACTGACTTGTCGGCGTCCGACTATAGCAGGCTGTCTCGCTCAGTGGCGTTCGTACGGTGGCCAGACCCGCTGGACTGGAGGAAGGGTGTTGGAGTAGGGGTCTGAGATGCACAACGTGTCTTTTTCACGTGACCGCCGCTACCGCTACTGGCTAGAGGCGAATATGTCCGACAGGGGCGGGACTTGCTTATTCCTGATGCTGAACCCGAGCACGGCAGACGAGACCATGTCCGACCCGACGGTCACCAGGTGCAAGGGCTTCGCCGGCGGCTGGGGATATGGTGTCCTGTGGGTGTGCAACCTGTTCGCCCTGCGCTCTCCGGACCCCGGATCCCTAAAGCAGTCCTCGGACCCGGTAGGGCCGATGAATGACGGCCACGTCGTGAGGCGCGGGCGGGATGCGGATAGGGTGGTCTGCGCGTGGGGGAATCACGGGTTGCATCTCGGCAGGGGAGAACGTGTTATGGGAATGCTCGAGAGCGAGGGTTGGTTGGGCAAGACGTATCACCTCGGGCTGACCGGGAAGGGGCAGCCCAGGCACCCGCTGTACCTCAGGTCAGACACGCCGCCTGTCTGCTTCCAGATCAAGAACTGAAACGAGAAGGCGCTAATATGCTCGAAATTCACAATCTCAGGGTGTCGGTCGAAGATACCGAGATCCTCAGGGGGGTGAGCCTCGCCGTTGGCGAGGGAGAGGTTCACGCCGTCATGGGGCCGAACGGCAGCGGCAAGAGTACGCTGGCGAACGTCATAGCAGGCAGGCCGGGCTACGAGGTGACCGGCGGCGACGTCCTGTACGACGGCCAGAGCCTGCTGGAGGTGATGCCGGACGAGCGGGCGCGCAGGGGCATCTTCCTAGCGTTCCAGTATCCGGTCGAGCTGCCGGGGGTACGCAACCGGCAGTTCCTGAAGTCGGCTTTGGACGCGGTGCGCGTCTACCAGGGGCGAGAGGAGCTTTCGGCGCGCGAGTTCGACAAGCTGCTACGGGAGAAGGTCCGGGAGACCGGTTTGGACCCCGACTTGGTGAAGCGCTCCGTGAACGAGGGGTTCTCCGGGGGGGAGAAGAAGCGTAGCGAGATGCTTCAGATGGCCGTCTTGGACCCCAGGTTGGCCCTGCTGGACGAGACGGACTCCGGCTTGGACATAGACGCGCTCAGATTGGTTGCCGCCGGGGTCAACCGGCGCAGGTCGCCCGACAGGGCCATCGTTCTGGTGACGCACTACCAGCGTATCCTCAGCTTCGTCGTGCCGGACTTCGTTCACGTCCTTCTGGACGGCAGGATCGTGCAGTCGGGGGGCCGCGAGCTTGCCTTGGAGTTGGAAGAGAAGGGTTACGAGTGGCTGCGGGACGGGGCGACGGCTGGTGATCGGTGACTGGAATTCATGATGAGAACCCTTCGAGTCCGATTGGTATGACTAGCCGATAAAATCGGCCCACTAATGACGCAATCGCTGACAGGATACGAACGGTACGCAGCCGACTTCGAGGCGTTGGAAGGCATGGAGCCGCCCAACGGCTCGGCCTGGCTGCGCGGCGTCCGCAGGGAGGCGCTGGCCGCGTTCAGGCGGCTGGGCTTTCCCGCAGAGCGGCGCGGTAACGAGCGCTGGAAGTACACGAACGTTGCTCCGATCGCGCGGTCGACGTTCGCCTACCCGTTCGACGTCGACATGGACGCGGTCACCGAGGCGTTCCTCAGGCAACAGGGGCCGTGGAGCGACGACTGGGCTAGGCTGGTTTTCGTCGACGGGCGTTTTTCCGCGTTGCTCTCGACTACGTTCGACGGCGATGACGGACTGAGGCTGGTCAACATCGGGGCCGCTCTACACAAGGACGGCGGCGGCGTCCGGCAGCATCTTGGAAAGCTGGCTCAGAGCGGCGACGGCTTCACCGCCGTCAACACCGCGTTTCTGGGAGACGGCGCGTTGGTGGAGGCGCCCGACGACACCACGTGCGAAAGGCCGGTCCACCTAGTCTTCGTTTCGAGCGGCGCGTCGCCGGACAGGGTCTCGTATCCGCGCGCCCTGGTGCTGGCAGGCAGGAACAGCCGCCTCACCCTCGTGGAGAGCTACGTCGGTCCTGGGGACGGCCGCTACTTCACCAACGCCGTGACCGAGATCGTCGCACAGGAGGGCTCCGGCGTAGAGCATTACCGGTATATGACGGAGGGCGCCGGCGCGTTCCACGTGGGCAGCTCCTACGTGCGCTTGGGGCGTGGCAGCTCCTTCCGCTCTACGTCCTTCGGGAGGGGGGCTCGGATAGCGAGGAACGGGCTCAGCGTGCTCCTCGATGCTCCGGGGGCGTCGTGCGTTCTTAAGGGTCTCTACTACACCACTGGGTCGGAGCACGTCGACAACCATATAGACGTGGATCACGCGGGGCCGGGCGCGTCGAGCGACCAATACTTCAAGGGCATTTTGGACGGCAGTTCGAAAGCCGTGTTCAGCGGCCGGGTGCTCGTCCGGCCCAATGCCCAGAAGACATATGCCCGCCAGGCGGACAAGAACGTTGTCCTGTCCGACGGCGCGAGGATCAACACCAAGCCGAGCCTGGAGATATACGCCGACGACGTTCAATGCTTTCATGGAGCCACGGCCGGGGCGGTGGCCGGCGACGCTATCTTCTACATGAGGAGCAGGGGGATGGATGAGGAGACGGCTCGGTCGCTGTTCGTCCACGGCTTCGCCAGCGAGATAATCGATTCCATCGAGTTGCCGGCTCTGCGCAGTCACCTGGACCGGATGTTCAGCGTGGGACCTCCTGGGGGCGGGTGATGACGCAGCTAGACGATCTCTACCAGGATACGATCCTCGAGCACTCGCGGAAGCCCAGCAATTTCCGGCTGCTTCCTGACGCCAACCGCAGGGCCGAGGGGTTCAACCCGCTCTGCGGGGACAAGGTCTCGCTGAGCCTGCGCGTCGATGAGGTCGGCGTCATTTCGGACGTCGGGTTTCAGGGTACCGGGTGTGCGATATCGAAGGCGTCCGCCTCGATGATGACGGAGAGCGTAAGGGGCAAGGGCGTCACCGAGGTTCTGGGGCTTTTCGAGTCGTTTCGCAGCATGGTTACTCGTGCGCCGGGAGAGGACTTCGAGCCCGGCGATGATCTGCAGGAACTTGAGATGCTGGCGGGGGTGAGGGAGTTTCCCATTCGGGTGAAGTGCGCGACGCTGGCGTGGCACACGTTGGCGGCTGCGTTGAACGAGCGGGATGAGACCGTCAAGACTGAGTAGGCCTCAGTATTCAGGAGGCTCCGATGCACGTTCCCATACAGGTCGACTACGGTATCCGGGCGCTTGTGGACCTTGCGGAGCACGCCGGTGAAGGTTCGGTCCGCGCCGGTCAGATTGCCAGGCGCAGAAGCATACCCGAGCCCTACTTGGCGAGGGTGTTGCATACCCTCCAGAAGGAGGGTTTGGTCAGGAGCCGCCGCGGTCCGCAGGGGGGGCACTCTTTGGCGCGCGACCCCTCGAAGATCACGATGGGTATGGTCATGGAGTACTTGGGGGGAACACAGACGTTGGTGAACTGCCTCGACGATGCTGAACAGTGCGACCTCACGCCGTCGTGCATGCAGCGCGAGGTGTGGAAGGAGGTGGAGGAGGCCATTGCAAGGGTGCTCGACTCCACGACTATTGCGGACCTGACGGATCGGACGCGGCGCCTAGCGGAAGATCGGCTGGTCCCCGCCTAAAATAACCCAGGGAGGGATGAATGGGATACGTCACAGTAGCGAGGCTTCCGGACGTACCGGCCGGCACGGCGAAGGTGGTCACGGTGGGGGACAGGGATATAGCCATCTGCAACGCCGACGGCCGCATATGCGCCATCGATAACATCTGCACGCACGATGAGGGATCATTGGACGAGGGAGACCTCGACGGCTTCGAGATCGAGTGCCCGCTTCACGGCGCCAGGTTCGACGTCAGAACAGGCGAGGCAACGGAGGCTCCCGCCTTCCTGCCGGTCGATACCTTTCCGGTCAGGTTAGAAGGCGAAGAGATCCAGGTGGAGGTTTGACCGCTTCTCATCTGTCCACGGTGCTAACGCCCGGTAATCCACGGTTCGCTAACCGTGGGGAGTGCGGATGCTCATCCGAATCATCTGAGTCGGGGAAGTGAAGCTGTCCAGACTCTGTGAGACTCGCAGGGGGAAGGCCGGAGAGGTCCTCCCCTCCGGCAGGGGGTCTGGGGGCCGTGCCCCCAGTTGCCAAGGTGCGGGCGGGCGGGGATCAAAGACATCTGCTTTATCGGGGCTGCGCCAGTCGAAAAAGACCTCACGAACTCTGAACAGTTACGGGGAAGTGAAGTGCTTGACGTCGAGAGAATAAGGAACGATTTCCCGATCCTGTCTAGGACCGTTCACGGGAAGCCCTTGGCGTACCTGGACAATGCGGCGACGTCGCATAAGCCCCGGGCCGTAATTCAGGCGCTGAGCGAGTACTACGAGACGTACAACTCCAACGTCCATCGAGGGGTGCATTCTCTGAGCATGGAGGCGACGGATCGGTACGAAGAGGCCCGCGAGAAGGTAGCCCGCTTCATCAACGCAGGGGCGCCGGAATCCATCATCTGGACGCGCAACGCGACCGAGTCGATCAACCTGGTTGCGCGCAGTTGGGGCGAGAGCAACATCTCCGAGGGCGACGAGATCGTACTGACACGGCTTGAGCATCACAGTAACTTGGTGCCGTGGCAGAGGGTCGCGGCCAAGAAGGGGGCCGTACTGAAGTTTCTGGACCTGACAGAGGACGGAAGGCTGGATCTGGACGGCGCGGACTCGGTAATAAACACGAAGACAAAGCTGTTAGCCGTAACGCACGTGTCCAATGCGCTCGGGACGGTGGTACCGGTCAAGGAATTGGCTGGCATGGCCCGGTCCGTGGGGGCGGCGGTCCTGGTGGACGGGGCTCAAAGCGTTCCTCATCAGCCTGTGGACGTAGAGGAGCTTGATTGCGACTTCCTGGCGATCTCAGGTCACAAGATGATGGGGCCGACGGGTATCGGCGCCCTCTATGCGCGGCGGGACGTTTTGGAGCAGATGGAACCGTTCCTGTACGGGGGGGAGATGGTGTTGGAGGTGTCTTACGAGGGCGCTAGCTGGAACGACTTGCCGATGCGTTTCGAGGCCGGTACGCCCAACATCGCCGGGGCTATCGGGTTGGGCGCCGCCGTAGATTACCTTGCCGGCCTTGGCATGGAGAACGTGCGCGAGCATGAGAAGCAGTTGACAGCCTATGCTCTGGACGGCTTACGAGGGCTGGAGGAGATCGACCTGTTCGGACCGTGGGACGTTGACTCGCGTGGAGGCATCCTGTCTTTCTATTCGTCCGACGTGCATCCGCACGATCTGGGCACCTTCTTGGATCAGGAAGGCGTAGCCATAAGGACGGGCCATCACTGCGCCATGCCTCTCATGGGCGCCCTTGGCGTGCCTGCCACTGCCAGGGCCAGCCTCTACGTCTACAATACCGAGCAGGAAGTTGACACGTTGGTTGACGCACTGAAGCGAGCGTTGAGATACTTTGGAGATGGAGCATCGGCTGCTAGATGAGCTGTACCAGGACGCGATCTTGGAGCACCGGCGCAGCCCGCGCAACCGGCGGGAGCTTGCCCGCCCCGACCTTGTTGGCTGCGCCGTAAATCCCTTCTGCGGGGACGAGGTAGCCGTTCAGATTGTTCTCGAGCGGGGCCGAATCGCCGAGATTGGGGTTCAAGCCGAAGGCTGCTCCATCAATCAGGCGACTGCCTCGATGGCCTCAGAAGCCGTTCTGGGGCTGACCTTGGCGCAGGCCGATACTCTGAGGGCGTTGTTTGCCGGCATGATGGGCGGCGCCGACTTGAGCGGCGAAGAGCGTGGGCGCATGGGGGAGTTGAATACCCTGGCAGGCGTGAGGGAATACCCCGTCCGGATTAAGTGCGCGCTGCTAATCTGGGGGGCGATAGAGGATACTATTTCGTCGTATGGGGAGCCGGGTGTCTGAGGGGGAAACCCTCAGACACAATGCCTTTCTTCCTGCTCAGGAAGGGGCTCTAGGGTAACGTCAAAAGGTTTCAACGAGCCTGCAATTGCAACAGTGTTGCGGGAGGGATTTTCGCACAGGGGGAGTCCCCGCAGCCTACAGGGGACGGGGCCGTTTATAGGCTAACCCGGCGTCTCGTTCTTTCTTCGCTTGATCGAGAAGTAGATCGTATTGTTTCTCACCGCGTCGATAGAGATCTGCTTGCGTGCGGCTTTGGCGGCGGTGTGCAGCCGACGCTTTACCGTAGGGACGGATTCGCCCTCCTCAAGCTCGAGTTTGCCGGACTGTCTGGCGTTCAGTTCATTGATATATCCGATGTACTGCTTGGTGATCTGCGCCCGTTTCCCCGTTGCGGAATATAGGGCCGCTTCTTCTCGTGACATGAGTGTGAACGTGGGCATACGTGCCTCCTGAAATGAAGTTCGGCCCTTATTATACACGTTAGAGTATTTCGTGGGCGGTTGTTATTCGGCGGAAGCGTGGGTCTGCTAACTCTCGGTTATTAGCGGCATCGGGAGAACCCCTGAAGGGAGGGGTTGTCTGAATCAGGACTACGGGACTAGGGGATTTTCAGGATCGAGAGAGGATGGGCAACGTGGGTTGTAGAGACTCTCAGGCTCGGCATTAAGGGCGCTGCCTCTCTGCATATCCCGGTATTTACGCAGGGTGTTGGGGGGTATTCTGTATGCGCGGAGGTCGTTGGAATTGTCATCCGGCGAGGGACATCTTCATGTACCGGGGGGAGCTTTATCCCTTTGCACAGCCCGTATTTTCCAGCCCATATTTCAGGCTGGTTGCGGCTAATGGCGCTCTTGCAGGCCCGCGGTTTGGTCGAGAGGGTATGAACTCTAGATCGCGCCTTTATGGCCTCTTCGGATCGCTTCGCACAGCTCCATAGTGTGTACCGAATCCGCCAGCGACGACCAGGGCGTGCGGTCTTCCAAAATGCAGTCGATGAAGTGCTTCGTCTCGTTGAATCCGCTGCCGCCGATTGGCTCCAGGTCCAGCGGGTCCTCGCTCTTGGCGCCTTGGGTAGTCCCGTCGTCCGCCGGTTGCGCCCTGTAGAGGTCATATCGGGTGCCGCTGGTCAGTTCGAAGTAGGCGGACGTGTCCTCAGCGTGTACTTCCGCTCGCTGGATGCGGTAGCCGATCCCGTAGTGGCTCATCATAGCGCCTAAGGCCCCGGTGTCGAACTTGATGACGGCGTTGTGCCGATGAGCGCCGGGCCGGTCGCCGTCTTGGACCTCCGAGTAGACCTCGGTCGCGTGGGCAGCGGCGGCTTCGGTGGGGCCGGCCAGCCAGCGAAGCAGGTCTACCAAGTGTATCGAATCGCAGATCAGCGGGTCCGGATACAGATCTTTTGTCTTGGGGGTGCCGACGAGGGTCAGGGGCTTATTGTAGGTGGCGGCGCAGTGGACGGCGCCGCCCTGCTGCTGGATCAACCGTCTAACCGCCAGCACCTCCGGGAAGTACCTGCGATTGAACGAGACGATGGCCTTGGCTTTGCTTCTTCGCTCGGCTTCCACCATCTGCAGGGTCTCGCTGGACGACATTCCCGGGGACTTCTCCACGGAGACGTTTACGCCGCGGTCGAGGCAGTCCAGCACGATGGGGAGGAGTTGGCCCGGTAACGTCACCACGTAGGCTACGTCGATCTCGGCGTTGTCGAGCATGTCCCGGTGGTCCGCAAAGGCGCGTTTGGGCCGGTGTCTGGCGGCGGCAGCCTGCAGCCGGTCCGGGTTGACCTCCGCGATGGCCTCCAAGCGCAGCCTGGGTTCCCCGGCGATCTCGCGGAAGTGGCTTTCCGCGTGCCCGCCGCATCCGATGACCGCAACGTTTAGCTTGTCCATAGTCATAGCCCTTTCGTTTCGAGGTCGACGAGGCCGCATGTTGTGGACACGCCCGTGGGCAAGGGCCGCGTCTATCCGAGTGTATCCCGGCCGTCGGTCAGCCAATCTAGGTTGAACTGGGCCATTCTGATGCTCTCGTAGGGGCCCTGTATACCCCTTTCGTACATGCACAAGATTGACGTGTCGGCGGCGACGGCCAGCTCAGAGTATGCGGCCGGCCCTGGATATAGGACCTTGGGCGACGTCCACGTCTTGCACTCGTCGTAGCTGATTCTGATAGTGAGGTGGTCTCGGGTCTTGCTGGATACGTTGGAGAACAGTATGCGGTTCTTGCCGTGGCTCTCCTCGGAGGTAAACCTGGCGATGCTCGCCTGGCAATGCGGGTCCGGGATCTCGTTCAGCGTCTCAATGTCGGACCAGGTGATCCCTCCGTCCCTGCTCCAAGCGCAGTAACGGTAGTCGGGTCTGTTTCGTTGGCCGCGTACTGCCATGTACAGCGCTCCGTCCTGCGTCTCGACGATCTCGCACTCGTCCGTGCTGCCGCTGAGTGAGCCGCCCATCTGCCAACTCGCTCCGTGGTCGCTGCTTAAGACCACGTGGGAGGTGTTGTATACGGAGTCCATGCGCATCCCGGCGTGGTGGTCGCAGGGGATGACGAGGGCGCCGTCCTTGCGCTGTATTCCGTGTCCCGGCCCGGCGACGTAGAACGTCATTCCCGGCTTCCGCACCTGGTCGGATATGTCGGTTGGCTCGGACCACGTCGCGCCGCTGTCGGCGCTGCTCATGACCATGAATCGATCGGCGTCGATGTTATAGGCCAGCCAGACGAGGCCTGTATCCCGGTCGAGGACGGCAGTGGGGTTGTGATAGGTACGCGTCCCGTCGCCGTCGAGGACCTGGGTAGGTCCCCAGGTGGCCCCGTTGTCGGTGCTGCGCTTCAGCAGCAGATAGAGGGCGTGGTAGTCGTCGCTCCCGTCTCTGCGTCCCTCGCAGAAGGCCAGTATGGCGCCGTCTCCGGCCACGACGAGGCCCGGTATTCTGAAGGTGTGGTAGCCTTCCGCCCCTGAGGTGAATATCTCCGTTTCCCTGAACCAAGGTGCTGCGGCGTTGTTTTCCATCGAGTATGCCTCCCCCTAAAAACAGGCTGCGGAAGAAACGCTCCTTGCTGGCATCCCTTCCTAGTCAGGAAGAGAGAATAGATTATATCTTGAGGGACACCCTCAGGCACACCGGCAAAGGGGGTCTTTACCCCCCTCTGCACACCCCTTAAAGTCCCCATAGTCAGGAATGGAGAATAGATTATATCTGAGGACACACCCTCAGGCGTCCGGCAAAGTGGGCCTGTTCCCCTGCACACTTCTGTTTATGGGGCCTTCCAGCCAGACGTATCCGTCGTCGTCCAAGCGGGCCTGCTCTCCGGTTACGTACCATCCTCTGTTGAAACGCGAGCCGTATGCCTCGGGGTCTCCCCAGTAGGCCGCGAACATCGACGGCCAGGTGGGCCGGAGGGTCAGGTGGCCGGCCGCGCCTGTCGGGAGGCGCTTCATATCGTCGTCCCGGATGCTCACCTCGATCCCCGGGGCCGGTACGCCGGCCGGGCCTCGTCTCGGCGTCCCCCCAGTGTCGGCGAGTATCGCGGTTCCCGTCTCCGCTTGGCTCCAGCACTGCCGGAACGGGGCGCCAATGGCGTCTTCCGGCCAGGATGCGGTGGCGGAGTCCGCGGCCCCGCCGTATAGGAGGCGCCGCAGCGTTGGGGCGCTGCCGGTTTCCGGCGCGGCGCCGGACATTCTCGGCATCGGCCCGGCGCCTGCGTACGCGACGGTCACGCCGTGCCTGCTAACGAGGCGGCGCCAGTCGTCGGGGTCCGCAGCCGCCTCTACCGACAGCACCGCTGCGCCGGCCATCCAGGGGCCCAGCAGACCGAGGGACGGCCACGCAGCGCTGCCCGGCGCGGCGGCGCACCAGTAGACGTCACCTCTTCCCAGGCAGAGCGCCCATCTGCCTGTTACGAGGTGCTGAGCCGCTGAGATATGGCGGTGCACGGCCCCGAGAGGCCCGGCGGCGCTGCTCGGTGAGTAGTCGATTAGTGCGGGTTCGTACTGGCCGGTCGCTTCCACAACCGCGTCGCCGGATGCCTTTCGCATCTCTTCATCGTAGCTCAGGTCCGCCGGATCGGTGGGGAACGGGTCGCGGTCGTTCTTGTTGACGACAACGATATGCTGTAGGTCGAAGAGGTGGTACACGATGGCGGAGAGCCGGCGGCGCACTCGGGGGTCGGTGACGACTATCTTGACCCCTGCGGCTGCCAGTCTGTGCTTGGCGTCGTCGGGACCAAGCTCCGAGGGGAGCACGCAGGCTATCGCGCCCACCTTCAGCGCTCCGAGGAACGCTACGAACAGCTCCGGTGTCGAGTCGAGCAGGATGAATACCCGGTCTCCCTTCACGACTCCCAGGTTCCGAAGGACGCCGGCGAAGAGGTCGGAGAGGGTTTTCATCTCTGCGAAGGTGTATTTTTCCTGTTCTCCCAGCCCCCCTTCCCATATTAGGGCCGGGTCATTGGCGGTTTCCGAGAGGGCATGACGGTCGATAGCTTCATGCGCGAGGTTGAGACGACCCCCGGGCAGCCAGCCGAGCTCGCCGAATAGGTCGTCCCATGCCGAGAGAGGTTCTCCCCTCCGGCAGGGGGTCTGGGGGCTATGCCCCCGGTTACCAAGGGGCGGGCTGGTGGGGAACAAAGACGTCTGCTTTATCGGGGCTACGCCGGTCGAGAGGACCTCACGGACTCTGAACGGTTACAGGCCGTAATTATACATTGACCGGTGCGTTGAACGGCTCCTATAATTGCCGCGCGGGGAGGGCATCGGTGGACTACGAGAACATCCTAGTTGAAGTGTCGGATGGGGTGGGCGTCATCACGCTGGACCGACCCCGGGTGCTGAACGCCCTGAACGGGGCACTATATGAAGAGTTGGACGCCGCGTTGACCTCGATGGAGCAGGACGACGACGTCCGGGCGATAATCCTGACCGGCAGCGGCAAGCGGGCCTTCTCCGCCGGTGGGGATATTCACGAGATGGCCCGGCAGGCCCGAGATGGAGCGCCCACACCCGCCCGGGACCGTGAACGGCACGCCTGGCATATCGCGTCATGCACCAAGCCGACGGTCGGCGCGATCAACGGGCTTGCCTATGGCGGCGGGGCTGTCATGGCGGCGAGCCTCGATATTCGTATAGGTTGTGAGAACACCAGCTTCAGATTCTTGGCCGTCTCCTATGGGCGAGTGAATTCCACGTGGAACCTTCCGATGCAGGTCGGATGGCCGGCGGCCAAGGAGCTGCTGTTCACTGCCCGTGTGGTAGAAGCCGAGGAGGCGTATCGGATCGGGTTGCTGAACCATCTCGTCCCGTCCGACCGGCTCATGGAAAAGGCCTTGGAGACAGCGGCGCTGATAGCCTCGAATGATCCCCGCATGGTCCAGGGCGCAAAGGAGCTTATGCTCAAGGGCGTCGGCTCCGATTGGGAGGAGATGCACCGCAACGAAACCGAGACCAGGGCAGGAAAGCTTGCGCCGACGCCCGTCGGGGTCGGGTTCAAGGACTTCCTGGACCGTAAGGGGGCGAGGCAGTGAGCGCCGAGACCGCCCCGTTGGATGGGATCCGGGTCCTCGACCTCGGCCGGTACCAGGCGGGCCCGAGGTGCGCGTTGATGTTCGCGCGAATGGGCGCCGAGGTCATCAAGGTGGAATCCCTGATCGGCGACGAGAGCCGCAAGAACGGGCCCAGGGTCCGGGGCCAGAGCGCCTATTGGGTGCAGTACAACAGCGGCAAGAAGAGCCTTGCGATCAATCTGAGGCTCGAAGAGGGCAAGGACGTCCTGCGGGACTTGGTCCGGGTCTCCGACGTGTTCTTGCAGAACTTTCGACCGGGCGTCATCGAGTCGATGGGCTTCGGCTACGACGCCTTGAGGGAGGCCAACCGTAGGATAGTGATGGTCAACGTGTCGGCATACGGCCAGGACGGTACCTACCGCGACCGGATCGGCTTCGACTCCATCGGGCAGGCCATCGGAGGGCTCATGTCGTTGACCGGTTTCCCGGGCGGTCCGCCGGTACGGACTTACTTTCCGCTCATCGACCGTATAACGGCCCTCCACGCGACCATAGGCGCCATGGCCGCGCTCATGGAGCGCGAAAAGTCTGGGGTAGGGCAGTCTATAGACGTGAGCCTGGCCGACACGGGCTTCACAGTCAACGAGATACCCATCGCCGCATACCTGGGGAGCGGTGAGGTGACGCAACGCGAGGGCAACGGCGAGGGTCTGAATAACGCTTACCGGACCTCCGACGGTTGGGTTTACATCCATGCCAACAACGACACTATGTGGAGACGCGTATGCGAGGCCCTCGACAGGCCGGAATGGCTGACGCGCCTCGGCTTCGCCACCGCTGAGGGGAGAATCCGCAACGCGGCTGAACTGGAGGCTGAGCTGTCGGCGTGGTTCGAACGGCGCACGACCTCCGACGCCGTCGAGTATCTGTCGTCCCACAGCATCCCATGCGCACCCATAAACGACGTTCAGCAGGCGGCTGAGGAGCGTCACCTTCGCGAGCGTGAGTTGCTGGTTGAGGTGCCCGACGCCGCCGCGGGATCGATCCACGTAGCGGGCAAGATGATCAAGTTCAGCCGGACGCCCATCGTGGTGGGGTCTGCTCCCACCGTGGGTGAGCATACCAGGTACGTCTTGGCCGACGTTCTGGGGTACTCCGGCGACAGGGTCGCCGAGCTCTTGAGGCGGGGCGTCGTTGGGGGAGGGGAGCCGCCGGAGGAGGCGTCTTCGGAAGAGGAGTCGCCGGCTGGGTGATATATACTTGTTCGGCGCCGGGAGGGGGTTGGCTCTGAAGATCGATTTGAGATTGTTCGCCGGATACCGGGACCGGATCGGGCGGGCGGAGATGACCTTTGATCTGCCTGAAGGGGCTACAGTCGGCTTGTTGTCCGAGGAGATTGTGCGGTGCTACCCTGGGCTCATCGGAGACCCGGCGCGGCTCGTGGTCGCGGTCAACCAGGAGTACCGGGACCACCTACACAGGCTGCACGAAGGCGATGAGGTGGCTCTGATACCGCCGGTTAGCGGAGGCGCGCCGAATGATAGAGATTAGCATTGGCCCTCTGGACCCGGAGGAGATCACCGCCCGCGTCAGGCGCAGCACCAACGGCGCTGTCGTCACATTCCTTGGGACGACCCGCGACAACACGAGAGGCCGCAACGTACTTCACCTCGAGTACGAGGCCTACCGTCCTATGGCGGACAACAAGCTCGCCGAGATCGAAGCGGAGATCGGCCGGCGCTGGCGGATCGAAGACGTCGCGATAGCCCATAGGCTGGGTCGGCTCGAGATCCAGGAGATTAGTCTCGTCGTCGCCGTCGCCTCGCCTCACAGGAGCGAGGCCTTCGCTGCTTGCCAGTACGTGGTGGACCGCATCAAGCAGACTGTGCCGATCTGGAAGAAGGAGTACTTCGAGGGCGGCGAAGTTTGGGTAGGGAGCCCCGAGGCCTCGGCTGCTTACGCCGCTGAGACGAGCTGAGGGCGGCGGCTCACTCTATCCTGGTCCGCGGGTCTAGGGCGTCCCGTAGGCCGTCTCCCATGAAGTTTACTGCGATCACGGTCAGGGAAATCGCGGCTCCCGGGGGGAGCCACAGCCAGGGCATGTCACGGAGAATGAACAGGCGCTGCGCCTGGTTCATCATACTTCCCCAAGTTGCCGTCGGCGCTCGAACGCCGAAGCCCAAGAAGCTCAACGACGCCTCCGTTAGTATCGCTCCCGCCACGGTCAGAGTGGCGCCGACTGCGACGTAGGGCATGACGCCCGGCAGCATGTGCTTGAACATGAGGCGTCCGTTGCTGGCGCCGAGGGCTCTGGCGCCAAGCACGTAGTCCATCTCTCGTATGGATAGCACCTGCCCTCGGACGACCCTTATGGTGCTGGTCCAGCCCAAGCCTCCCAGGACGAAGATGATGTTCCAGACGCTGGGGCCAACTATTCCGACCAGTATGATCACGGCAAAGAGGGTCGGGAACGTCATGATCAGCTCGGTGAACCGCTGCAGCACGTTGTCGGTCCAGTGGCCGAAGAAACCCGAGATGAGTCCCAGGACCGTGCCGATGACGGCGGATAGGCCCGCGGCGGCTACTCCCACCGTGAGTGACACGCGGCCGGCGTAGAGCAGACGCGAGAATACGTCGCGCCCCGTCCGGTCCGTGCCCAACCAGTGGTCGGGGGTACACTCGGCCTCTATTATTCCCGAACCCACTCCGAGCGCAGTCGACCAGCAGGGCGGCCTCTTGAGCAGCCTCAGGTTGATCGTGTTGGGGTCTTGGTTTGTGAGCAACGGTGCGAACACGGCGGACGCCGTGAAGAATAGTAGGATGGCGAAGCCGACCATCGCGATCCTGTGACGGCGGAACCTCTGCCACGGGTTGACGCTCGACCTGCGCGGCGACAGGTCTCCAAGGTCCGGGGGAGGGGACTCACGATTGACGGCCGGGCTGCTCTCTCCTGTCGCCATCTCGCGCTAATCCGTCCTTATTCGAGGGTCGGCCACCGCATAGAGTACGTCGGCCAGCAGGTTGGAAAAAAGTACGATGACCGCCACCCAGAACGTGAGGGCCATCAGCACGGGGTAGTCGACGTTGGTTATGGCCCTCACGGTCAGGAGGCCCATTCCGGGCCAGGAGAACATCTGCTCGATGACGATTACACCGCCGAAGAGCAGCGGAATTCGCAGGCTGCTGATGGTGATCAGCGGCAGTAGGGCGTTTCTAAAGGCATGGCGTCCTATTACAACCCATTCCGAGAGGCCCTTTGCCCTCGCCGTCGTGACGTAGTCGGAGTGGAGCACCTCCAGCATCGCCGTGCGGGCGTACCGCGTGCTCACTGCGAGAAGCTCGATGGCCAGCACGGAGGCGGGCAGTACCAGGTGGTACAGATTGTCCCAGATATTGAATCTCCCGAGCTCGGACGTCATGCCGTGGGAAGGGAACCATTCGAATCTCAAGACGAATAGGAACAGTGCGATCAGGGCCAAGAAGAATCCGGGGATCGATAAGCCTACAAGGGAGGCGAAGCTGAGGGCGTAGTCGTATAGGCTGTACTGCTTGAGGGCGGCGACCACGCCCATGACGAACCCGCCGAGGGTGCCGATGACAAGCGCCGCAAAGGTAAGTTCGAGGGTAGGGGGGATCCTCTCCCATATGATCTTCAGGACCGGCTCGCGGCTCAGGAACGAGAACCCGAAGTTGCCTCGAACCAGTTCGCCCAGCCAGATGAAGTACCGCACCATCATCGGCCTGTCCAACCCGAGCTGCCTTTTCTTTGCATCCAGTTGCGCGGGCGACATCTCGGCCATGAGGTCAGGGGGGATCATTGCGGTGAGGGGGTCTCCAGGGGCGAGGTTGACCATTACGAAGGTGATCAACGATATCCCAACGATCATTGGGATGGAGATCAGGATTCGTCTGAGGATGTACTTCTGCATCTAAAGTGTTAGGGCCGAATCTTAGGAACTGCGAGTGGGACAGGAGGCGCAAGCTAGGACTGGGCGGGAGCGGCCGGTAGTACGGTGCGCCCCGCCCAGTCTCTATTCAGGTTGCCAAAACTGCCGTTTCTACCGAACGTCTAGGTCCCAGCGCTCGGGATGGTACTTGTGCCACGAGCCGGCGTTGAGGAACACCGGGAGTATCTGGATCGTCGAGAAGCTGGTGGCCTGGCGCGCCTCGCTCAGTATGGGCTGGTGCCAGACGTTCGCCTTGTACCACCACTCGTTCTGCCTGAGGATAGGCAGGAAGGGCATCCTATCGATGAAGTCCTCGGCGATCATGGCGTATGCTTCGCCGCGGGCCGCAGGCGTCGTTGCCGCCCGGCCCTTGTCGATCAGCGCGTCCAAGTCGGGGTTGGCGTACTGGCCGCCGTCCTGCGCGCTGCTGTGCATCTGGGCGATGAGCCAGCCGTCGGGGTCGAACGGAGCGCCAAAGCCTGCGAACACGAGATCAAATTCGTGCTTATTGTAGAAGTCTTCGACCCAGGCGGGGCCCTGCTGCATGGTGGTCTTCATCTGAATGCCAACTTCAGCCAGCATCGCCTGGATGGCCGAGAAGAAGTCCTCCCGGTCGACGTAGTAGCTCTTGTTCTCGATTACGGTGCTTTCGTCCCAGCCGGCCTCCGCCAGCAGCTCCCTGGCCTTGGCGGGGTTGTACGGGTACCGCGAGTCGTACTCGGGGATGTGGTACAGAGGGTTCTGGAACGGGGTGTTGATGATGTCGCCGTTGCCCTGCCAGTAGGCGTCAATCAACGCCTGGCGGTCAATCGCCATCAGGAAGGCGTGGCGTACTCGTAGGTCCTGTGCGGGCTCGTAGTTGTTGTTGAACATGAAGCTCCGCATGATCGAACCCTTGATGCCGATCACGTTGAAGCGGGGATCGGTGACGAACGCCTGGTACATCTCCTCGGTCAGCGTCGGGTAGGACGAGCCGTGGATCTCGCCGCGCTGCATGGCAACGAAGGTCGCGTCGCGGGTCTCAATGAACTCGAACGAGATCTTGTCCAGCCGCGGCTCCCCGAAGAAGTAGTCGGGGTTCTTCCTCATCGACCAGCCCCTGTCAGCAACGAAGGGGACGTCAAGCATGAAGGGGCCGGAGCCGATGAATTCCCTGGACCACGGGTAGTTCGCTATCTCCGCGGGGGCCACGTTGCCCAGGACGTGCTCGGGCATGATTATCGGCGTGCTGTTGCAGCACTTGTCTAGGAACAGCGCGTTGGGGAACTCCTGGTCGAACCGAACCGTGTAGTCGTCGACCTTGACTATCCCCACGTCACCTTGGCCATTGGCCGCGGTGAAGGCCTCTGCGCCCTTGATAAGGCTCAGCAAGTTGGGCCCTCGAGGGCTGGCCTCGGGGTTCAGGTAGGACCTGAAGGTGAAGACCACGTCGTCGGCGGTAACTTCCTCTCCGTCGTGGAATTTGGCTCCCTTGCGGAGGTAGAACGTGTAGGACGTCGCGTCTTCGGAGACTTCCCATCGCTGGGCCAAGTCGGGCGACCACTGCATAGCTTTGTCGTCCGGGAAGATGAGGCGGGAGCCCATCAGATTCCACGCCCAGCTGTGCGGCCTAGACAGGGAGTCGAATGGGTTGATGTGGGCGATCGCCTCTTTGAAGCGCATCCGGAGGTGCTTCTCCGGGCCAGCGGCCTCCACCTCGACGATCTTCTCCACCTCCTTGACTACCTCCACCGTCTTGACGACCTCTTTCTCCACCACCACCTCTACGGGGACTTCCTTGACGACCTCTTTCTCCACCACCACTTCTACGGGGACTTCCCTGACGACCTCTTTCTCCACCACCACGGTCTGACCGGGGACCTCCACCGTCTTGACGACCTCTCTCTCCACCACCACCTCTACGGGGACTTCCTTGACGACCTCTTTCTCCACCACCACGGTCTCACCGGGGACCATCACTTCCTTGACGACCTCTTTCTCCACCACCATGGTCTCACCGGGGACCATCACTTCCTTGACGACCTCTTTCTCCACCACCACCTCTACGGGGACTTCCCTGATCACTTCTTTCTCGACCACCACGGTCTCGCCGGGGACCTCTACTTCCTTGACGACCTCCCTAGTGCCGCACGCCAGTGCGACTAAGGCCACAAGGGCAATAGCCAGCCCCAGCCACTTCTTGCCTCTCACCGTCTGTAGCATGTAGATCCTCCTCCTACAAAATTCTTGCTGCTACCTTTACAACTTCTGCGCCTACGTTCAGGCGCGACGACGCAGGATATTTAACACGCATCCACCCCTCCGTGTCAACCTTTGGTGTCAACTGGTGTCAACGGTCTCAACGGTCTCTGATTCTGTCGTAGATAACTGTTCAGTCAGTGGCTCTCCCGCCACTCCTTAATCTTGGCTAGGTTGACGTCTGGGTCGTCGAATAGGGCGTGGAAGCTGGACTCGTAGTCGCGCACCTTGCGGGCTGCGTCGAGCACCCCCGCTGCGTCGAACCCCTCGGGGACCTTGGTCACTCCGTCGCTGTCCGCGACGATGAGCTCGCCGGGATTGATCCGCAGGCCGGCTATGGTAACCGACGAGTTGACGCGCAGCAGGGAGAATACGCCGTGGCCCGGTACCTGCCCCGCGCCCCAGATGGGCAGGCCGACGCGCTCGATGCCCTCCAGGTCTCTGACGGAGCCGTCCACCAGTACCCCGGTTACACCTAACATCCTGTGCGCGGCGGCTATGCCGTCCCCGAAGGACGCGCCGCGTCCGGGGCGTGAGTCCACGTCCTTGTAGACGGCCACGATGGGGCCGGGCGTCCGGTCCAAGGTGTCGTAGAACTCGTCCCACGGGATGGCGGGAGAATCGGCGTCCAACGGGGTGATCTCGCAGGTTACGGCGTAGCCCACGGCGCGGCCCAGTTTCGGAAGCATGCACCTCATCTCCGGGCCGGCGTAGCATTCGGGTTGGCCCCCGGCCTCCTCCAGCTCGCGGCCTCCTTGGGAGGCCCCCTGCATCTCTACGACCGCGTTGAAGACGGTTGCTGAATCGAATTCCTTCAGGGCGTTGATGACTTCGGCGGATGCTCTCTCCATCGGTGTTCCTTCCTGCGGGCCGCCTACCGGGCCGCTTGAGGATTCCTTTCACGCGATTATATTGGACTCGATTGGCGTCTGCTATAATCCCCGGCGGCAAACGCGCATCAAAGGCAAGGAGGGCGAGGTGCCCGCAAGAGAGACTACTGCACGGGAAAAAGACGTCTTGGAGCGCGCCCGCGCGGTGCTGCCTGGAGGCAGCCAAGGGAACCTGTACTACGATCTGGTCGTGCGGGAGGGCAAGGGCAGCCGGGTATGGGACATGAGCGGCAACGAGTACGTGGACTATCTGCTGGGGTCGGGCCCCATGCTCATAGGACACGCGCATCCTGAGGTGGTCGAGGCCGTACAGGAGCAGGCGGCCCGGGGTTCCACCTTCTTCGCGTTGAACGAGCAGGCAGTCCTGCTGGCCGAGGAGATAGCCGGCGCGGCGCCATGCGCCGGGAAGGTACGCTTCCTCAGCAGCGGAACGGAGGCGACGCACTATGCCATGCGGGCCGCCAGGGCGTTCCGCGGCCGTGACAAGATACTCAAGTTCGAGGGCGGCTTTCATGGCATGAACGACTACTCGTTGATGAGCATGTGGCCCACCCACCCTCCCGATTTCCCGTCTGCCGCTCCCGACTCGCCGGGGATTCCTGCGTCGGTCCAAGCCGAGGTGCTGATCGCTCCGTTCAACGACATTGAGACCACGTCGGCCATCGTCGAGCGGCATCACGACGAGTTGGCGGGGGTGATCGTGGAGCCTTTCCAGAGGGTGATACCGCCGCGTCCGGGGTTCTTGGAGGGTCTGCGCGAGGTCACTGAGCA
Organism: uncultured Dehalococcoidia bacterium; assembly: GCA_958296245.1. Taxonomy (GTDB): domain Bacteria; phylum Chloroflexota; class Dehalococcoidia; order Lucifugimonadales. The sequence continues at coordinate 1,703,562 of OY282458.1, read as the reverse complement.
GTACGGGCTGCCGCTCATCTTCGACGAGATAGTCACGGGATTCCGGTTTGCCTACGGCGGGGCGCAGCAATACTACGGCGTCACGCCCGACATCTGCACGCTGGGCAAGGTCGTTGCGGGAGGCTTTCCGTTGTCCGCGGTGGTCGGCAGGGATGAGATCATGGAGCACTTCGATCCCGCGAGGATGGAGAAGGGCGGTCTCATGCCCCAGATCGGCACCCTGAACGGCAACCCCGTTGCGGCGGCGGCGGGACTGGCGACCCTGAGGGTGCTCCGGCGTGAAGGGACGTACGAAAGGCTGTTCGCGAACGGACAGCGCGTCAAGGACGCGCTCCAGCGGTTGCTGAACCAGGCGGAGATACCGGCGCAGGTGGTGGGCGAGTCGGTCCTCTTCGACGTCTACTTCACAGACGAGGAGATAGTAGACTACCGCTCGACGCTTTCGGCAGACAAGGAGAAGGTGACGCGATTCAACAGGCTCCTACTCGAGCACGGCGTGTTCAAGGGTGACACCAAGTACTACGTTTCGACTGCCCACGACGACGATGACATACGGCTGACCATAAACGCATTCGAGTCGGCCATCGAGCGGCTGGAGGGCTAACAGGCTGGGGAATACGGGGTGTGCAGAGGGGCGAGGCCCTCGCCGGGAGTCTGAGGATGTCCCTCAGAATAATGCCCGCTGCCTACTTAGGGGCAGCCTGCGGCGTCCCGTCCCGCAGTCCGATGGAAGGGAGAAGGTATGGATAGAGAGACACGTGTAAGACGGCTGTGCGGGTGCTACGTGACCATTCCGACCATGTTCAGAGACGGCGACCTTGCGCTCGACCTCCCGGCGGTGCGCCGGCACGTGAAGTTCCTCCTAGACGGAGGCTTGAAGACGGGCAATTCCGTGTTGCTGGCGGGCGGGGCGGCTGGGGATTTCTCCACCATGACCTTCGACGAACGGGTCGCGCTAACCGACGCGGTGGTACAGGAGGCTGAGGGGAGGGTGCCGGTCATCCTGGGCGCGCAGACCACCAGCACAGCCGAGCTCGTGGAGCTCGTCAAGGCGGCGGAGCGTGCAGGGGCGGAGTACGTGCAGGTGTCGCCGCCGTACTACTTCGAGGCGACGGAGGGCGACTTCTACGAGTACATCATGGCCGCCTCTGAGGCTGCCGACGTCGGCATCATCATCTACAATACCTTCTGGACGAGCAGCAACGTTTCTCTGGACATGGTGGACAGGCTCGCTGAGACGCCTAACGTGGTAGGGCTCAAGTGGTCGACCCCGGGGCTGGCGTTCATGGCGTTCGAGCGCGCGGTGGTCAGGTATGCCGACCGGCTGAGCGTCATCGACAATCGGCTGACTTACGTGACCAGCCACATGATGGGCGCGCGCGGGATCGAGTTGCACCCGACGAACTACTGGCCGCAGTGGGGTCTCAGGACCTGGGAGTTGTTGGAGGCCGGCGAGTACGCAGAGGCGCAAAGGGAGCTTGTGCGCGTCGTCATCCCATTCTATGAGGTGTGGGAGGAGATGGCCGGATATACCGGCGGGGATGGCTACCTGGACAAGCTGTGCCTGGAACTGATCGGCCTGGGGTCCAGCCGGAGCAGGCCGCCGACTAGGGACGTCCGGGACCAATTCCGGGAACGGACCCGCGAAATGCTTCTGTGCTGCGGGGTTCCGGGAGTCCTGCCGGCGTCGGTCGGATGAGCGAGGTCTCAGTGCTCCCAAACGGGCGCGGTGGAGCGCCCGAGAGCCTCCGAGCATAAAGGGGAGGGATTCGTGGCCGGGGCGCCGTACACGACGATGATCCGGGACCTTCTGCCCTCCGAGCGCCCCCGTGAGCGTCTGAAGGCGTTGGGCGCCGGGGCGCTGAGCAACTCCGAGCTGATTGCCATCTTGCTGCGGTCGGGGACCAAGGGCGAGAGCGTCTTGAATATGTCTGCTCGCGTGCTTGGGGAGATGGGGCTTCGTGGAGTCGGCAGCGTCACGCACGAGGAGTTGTGCAAGATACACGGGATCAGCGATGCCAAGGCGTGCCAGATCCAGGCGGGCTTGGAGTTGGGCAAAAGGCTGGTATCCCTGAGCCCCGATGACCGCGCCAAGATAAGCTCGCCTCGGGACGTAGAGCATCTCTTGGCGGCGGAGATGAGCCTGTTGGACCAAGAGCAGCTGCGCGTCCTGCTGCTGTCCACCAAGAACGAAGTAATGGGTTCCAAGCAGGTGTACCAGGGCACCGTCAACGCGTCGATGGTGCGTGTGGCCGAGGTCCTGAGGCCCGCCGTCAGGGCAAATTGTCCGTTCATCATCGTCGTGCATAATCACCCGTCGGGGGACCCGACGCCCAGCGCCGAGGACGTGATGATAACCAACAAGATCCGTGAGGGAGCCGAGCTGATGGATATCGAGCTTCTGGATCACGTCGTGATCGGCGCCCGGGGTCACGTCAGCATGAAGGACAGGGGATTGGGCTTCGGCATCGATAGAAATAGAATCGGTAGAGTAGCGGAGATTACGCGCAACGTGGCGGATACGGGGTGGTGACGTGAGAATCATGGTGATGGGAGCCGGTGCAGTGGGCGGCTACTACGGGGCGGTGCTCTGCCGCTCAGGCGCGGACGTGACCTTCGTCGCGCGAGGCGCGGGGCTGGCCGCGATTAGAGAGAGCGGCCTGCGTGTCGAGAGCGTCACGTCAGGCAGATTCGTCGTCCATCCGCCGGCGTTCGAGCGCCCGCAGGAAGCGGCGCCTCCCGACCTGGCGCTCTTCTGCGTGAAGGGGTACGACAACGTGAGTGCGATAGAGCTGCTCGGTCCGGCTGTGGGCGAGAATACGGCGGTACTCACCCTGCAGAACGGGGTCGGCAGTGCAGATGAGCTTGGCGCGGCGTTCGGACGGGAGAAGGTGCTGCTGGGCGTGACCTACGTCGACGCCGTGCGCACGGAGCCGGGCGTCGTTCGGGAGGACGGCGGGCCGTGCAACATCGTGTTCGGCGAGCAGGACGGCAGCCGCAGCGAGAGAGCCTTGGCGGTCCTGGAGGCGCTGCGCTGCGCGGGAATCGCAGCGGAGCTTTCGGACGACGCGCCCAAGGCCCTGTGGGAGAAGCTGACGTACATATGCGCCTTGAGTGGGATGACGTGCATCACACGATCGAGCTTCACCGAGGTCCTGGAAACACCCGTTACGAAGGATATGACTTGGAGGGTGATGTGCGAGGTGGACGCGGTGGCGAAAGCCAGGGGAGTCCGCCTGGGTGAGGGATTCGTCGACGGGGTGATGTCCCAGTTCGTCGAGTCTCGGGGCGAGATGATGTCTTCGATGTACAACGACCTTCAGATGGGCAATCCGCTGGAGGTGAACGTGCTGAACGGCGCAGTGTCGCGCATCGGGAAGGAGGTCGGCGTTCCCACGCCGGCAAACGACTTCATCACGGCCTGTCTGACGCCGGCCCACGTGCGGGCCTTGCTGACCAGGGAGGCCGTCTAGGGCCGAGTCCTCCAGGCCGCCGCCGCGTCGGCGACGCTGACGTCCAGCACGCCGCCGACCCTGATCGAGTCGCCGCCCACCGTGCCTACCGCAGACGCCGGGCAACCCAGATCGCCGCAGAGCCTGAGGAGGTCGGGTAGTTGGGACTGTGACACCGTGGCTACGATGCGGGATTGAGACTCGCCAAACAGGGCTGCGTCCCATCTCCCGGAGAGCGCGGAGTCGATCGTGACGCCGACGCCGCCGGCGATGCACGATTCCGCGATGGCCACGGCCAGCCCACCGTCCGAACAGTCGTGGGCAGACTTGAGCAGCCCCTCTCTGACTGCGCTGCGGCAGCATTTCTGCACTGCGGCCTCCAACTCCAAGTCGATGCCGGGCTGCCCTGCTACCAAGTCATGGAAGACCTGTAGGTACTCGCTGCCGGACAAGGACGCAGTGGGAGAAGCGACGTTACCCGCCCCGAGAAGCACCACCGCGTCGCCCTCGTGCCGGAAAGCCATCGCGGCGTGCGCGGTTACGTCATCCAGCAAACCCAGCGCGCCGATGATCGGCGTCGGGTAGATGCCCTGACCGCGCGTCTCGTTGTATAGGCTGACGTTGCCCGAAATGATAGGCGCCCCAAAGGCCGCGCTGGCGGCGGCCATGCCTTTGACGCACTCCTCAAGCTGGAAGTATACGTCGGGCTTCTCAGGGTTTCCGAAATTGAGGCAGTCGGTAAGGGCTATGGGTTCTGCTCCGACGGTCGATATGTTGCGGCACGACTCGGCGACGGCTATCATGCCGCCCTGATACGGGTCCAGGGAGCAGTAACGGCCGTTGCCGTCCGTCGTTAGGGCGATGCCCTTGCGGGTCCCCTTTATGCGCAGTACGGCGGCGTCAGTTCCGGGCCCGGCGACCGTGTTGGTCATTACGTGGTGGTCGTACTGGCGATAGACCCACTCCTTGCTGGCGACGTTGGGCGAGGCCAAGAGCTTCAGGAGGACCTCCGAGGGCGGCTCGCTGGGCAGCGGCAGCGCGTCCAGGCCATACGCTCTAAGCTCGCGTTGCCGTTCCGGCTCGACGCCTTGAGGGCGGTACTGAGGCGGGTCAGTGAGGAGAGATACCGGGAGCGCGCCCCTGGCGTCCTTTCCCTCCGACACGGTGATCATGCCGTCGTCCGTCGCGTGTCCTATTACGGTGGAGTTCAGGCGCCACTTCTTGAAGACGCGGGCCACGCGGTCCGCCGCGTCCTGTTCCACCACCACCAACATGCGCTCCTGTGACTCTGAGAGCATGACTTCGTAGGGCGTCATCGCGGTCTCGCGCCTGGGGGCCTTGGAGACGTCGATGGCGGCGCCCAGCCCGGCCCGGTCGGCAGCCTCGGCGCTGGCTGACGACAACCCCGCGGCGCCCAGGTCCTGAACGCCTGCGACGCCGTCCATGCGGGCGGCCTCGATACATGCCTCCATCAGCACCTTCTCCAAGAAGGGGTTCCCCACCTGCACGGCGGGTCTGAGGTCTTGCCTATCCTCGAAGGCGCGGGACGCTAGGCCGGAAGCGCCGTGGATGCCGTCCCGCCCGGTCTCGGCGCCCACGAGGACCAGCAGATTGCCCGGCGCGCCGACAGTTGCGTTAACGAGGCGGTCCTTTGGGACGATGCCTACGCACATCGCGTTTACGAGGGGGTTGTCGGAGTATGAGGGTGAGAACCCAATCTCACCGCCCACGTTGGGGATGCCGATGCAGTTGCCGTAGCCCGCAATGCCGGCTACGACGCCCTCTAGGAGATACCGGTTGCGGCCCTCTTCCGGGGGGCCGAACCGCAGGGAGTTCAGCAACGCGATGGGCCGGGCGCCCATGGCGAAGATGTCGCGGACGATACCGCCGACGCCCGTTGCGGCGCCTTCATACGGCTCGATGGCGGACGGGTGGTTGTGAGACTCGATCTTCATCACGATGGCGAGCCCGCCGCCAATGTCGACCGCGCCCGCGTTCTCCGCGCCCAGGGCCGCTAGGAGCCTGGGGCTTTCCGTGGTGAACATCCGCAGGAGCGGTTTGGAGTGCTTGTAGCCGCAGTGCTCGCTCCATAGGGAGCCGAGCAGGCCGACCTCGAGCTCGTTGGGCTCTCGGCCAAGCCGCTCCACAATGGCTTCGTACTCCGCTTCAGAGAGGGCGAGGGCCTCCATCATCTCTTTGGTCACGGCCATATCTTCTTCAACTCCGCCCGACGGCGATAAATGCCACGCCGACGACCACCAGGACGCACCCGGCTATCATGCGGGGGGTGACCCTCTCCAGTCTCCTTAGGAAGATGATGGTGAACAGCATGGCGAAGAGGGGGGAGGTCCCGGAGAGCGGCGCCACCAGGACGACCGGGGCCGCGCTCAGAGCGAAGTAGAAGCAGATTGCGGCTGTGGAGGAGACCACGCCCGCCGCCGCGGCCAGCGCCCAGCCTACCCGAGACGCTCTGTTCAGTTCGGCGACAGCCCCTCGGCCCGCAAGCAAGGTCACCGCCGCGCAGCCGAACATCATCGAGTATGCGGCGGCCACCAGCGGGGTTGCGTAGTCGGTCACGGCCTTGCGGACGACCAACGCGCCCAGGGCGAACGAGAATGCCGCGCCCACGGCGGCTGCGTAGCCAAGGAGTAGCTGACGCCGCGGCGCGATGAGCGGACGCACTGCGGACGTGGGAGGGCGGGTCATTGCTGGCTCAACACGAGCGCCAGGCCGCCGATGATGGCCAGGGTGCCGGCGATGGTGGTAGCGTTCACGGACTCGCCCCCGAGTACGACGGCCAGCACCAGGGCAAACAGCGGCGTGGCGCCGACTATCAGACTCGCCCGCGATACTCCGGCCAATGAGACGCCGGTGAAGTTGAGCAGGCGTCCGGCGGGGAAGTTCAGCAGCCCGGCGGCTAAGAACCACGGCAGGGCGGCGGCTGCGACTCCGACCATGCCCCGGCCGTCGATGGCCGACGCGGCAGCCAGGGTCATTACGGCGCCTGCGACTATGGAGACCAACGTCACGGTGATGGGCCGCATATGCTGAACGCTAAGGCGGACGATCACCGCGGTGGCGCCGAATCCGGCGCCCGCCAATATGGACAGGGCGATGCCTAGCATACGGCGGCGTGTTCCAGTATCGAGCGGAATACGTATCCGCCGTCGCCGCCGCCTATTAGCGGCTCGCAGCAGCGCTCTGGGTGCGGCATCATCCCCAGGACGTTGCCGCGCTCGTTGACGATGCCCGCGATGTTGCCCAGGGAGCCGTTGGGATTGGCTTCAGGGGTGATCTCGCCCTCCGGGGTGCAGTACCTCAACAGCACGCGCCCATCTTCGTTCAGGCGCCGGAGGGTCCGTTCATCCGCGTAGTAGCTGCCCTCGCCGTGCGAGATGGGGATGCGGAGCACCTGCCCGGCCTCCGCGGCGTTGGTGAAGGGAGACGCCGTAGTCTCGACGCGCAGGTTGACCCACTGGCACCTGAACTGTAGGTGGTCGTTGCGCATGAGCGCTCCCGGCAGTAGGCCAGCCTCGCAGAGTATCTGGAAGCCGTTGCATATCCCCAGCACGAGGCCGCCTCCTCCGCTGAACTGCTCCATTGCCCTCATTACCGGGGAGAAGCGGGCGATAGCGCCAGGTCTGAGGTAGTCCCCATACGAGAACCCGCCAGGGATCAGGACGCAATCGTAAGCTGACAGGTCGGTCTCCTCGTGCCAGACGTAGTCGGCGCGCTGGCCGAAGACCTCCTTGAGTACGTGACCGCAGTCACGGTCGCTCCAAGTCCCTGGGAAAACTACGACTCCGAATCTCATGGCTCCGCAGGACATTATACTGGCCGCGGCGCCGTGCGTGCGGTCACTGGGGTTGCGGCTCGGCTACACGCCCAGGCGGTTTATCCCGTCCAGCGCTGCCGTCTTGTAGCACTCGGCCAGCGTCGGGTAGTTGAAGACGGTATCGACGAAGTAGTCGACGGTCCCGCCGAGTGCGAGGACGGCCTGCCCTATGTGTACGAGCTCGCTGGCTCCCTCGCCGATGATGTGGACGCCGAGGAGCTTGCGCGTCCTGATGTGGAATAGCAGCTTGAGCAGCCCGGAGTCGTCGCCGATTATCTGTCCCCGCGCTATCTCGCGGTACTGGGCCCTGCCCACCTCGTAGGGCACGACGTCCTCTGTCATATCCTCCTCCGTCCTGCCCACCATCGAGATTTCGGGGATGGTGTAGATGCCGTAAGGGAAGAGCTCCGGGACGCTATTGGCGGGCTGCCCGAAGGCATGGCACGCAGCGAGGCGGCCCTGTTCTCCGGAGGTGGACGCGAGGTTGGGGAATCCGATCACGTCGCCGGCGGCGTATATGTTCGGCGCGGACGTCTGGTAGAATTCGTTCACCGCCAGTTGGCCCCGTCTGTTGGCCTTCAGGCCCACGGCCTCCAGATTCAGCGACTTGGTGGCGCCGGTGCGGCCTATGCTGTACAGGGCGGCGTCGCTCACGATCTGCTTTCCGCTGACCAGCCTGATCCTCACGTGCTCTCCGCGGTCGTCCTCGAACGTCTCCGCCCACGTGACCTCTTCATCCAGTCGGAGCGTCATCCTCTTCTGGCGCATGTGGTACATGAGGGTGTCGACCACCTCCCCGTCCACGAAGTGCAGCAGCTTGGGGTATCGGTCGATGAGGGTAACGCGTATGCCGAGGGTCGCGAATACGCTGCCGTACTCCAGCCCTATGACGCCGCCGCCGATGATGGCCAAGCTGCGTGGGAGCTCCGGCAGGTCCAGGATGTCGTCGCTCAGGAAGATTAGCTTGCCGTCGACCTGCATGTCGTCGGGGGGCGCTGCGGAGGTGCCGACTGCCACCACGACCTTGTCTGTGGTGATCGGCTGGTGGTTCCTCCCGTCGGTCGAGGCCAAGTCTATGGTGTGCGAGTCGATGAACGAGGCGTCAGCGGTGATCAGCCTGACCCTGTTCCGGAGGAGCTGATGGCGCAGCGTGTCCGTCTTCTGCTGCATGACGTGATTGGTCCGAATCGTCAGGTCGCTCATGGTGATGTCGTTCTTGACCGAGTAGGACTCGCCGTAGATGCCTCGTTCCCGGTATCCGGTCAGGTACATCACCGCCTCGCGGAGGGTCTTGCTCGGGATGGTGCCGGTGTTGACCATGACGCCGCCGATTTCGTTGTGGCGCTCCACGATGGCGGCGCGCTTGCCCAATTTGGCGGCTTGCACCGCCGCCCGCTGGCCCGCGGGGCCCGATCCTATGACCACCATGTCGTAGTCGTATTCAGCCATCTTTACTCTGTCCGCGCACGTCGGGAGGGATGTTCCCAAGCCGCTGCATTGTACACGCTGCCTCGGGCATGGTGAACCATCGAGGCGCGGATATATTCTCAATACGCGCTGATTATTCCTCCCGATCCTGGGCAATCCCGAGGAAGGGGCTATGCGGGGGAGTGCAGGCGGGGGAGCCCGATGCCGGGTGTCTGGGGTGTCCTCTCAGATATATCTATTCCCCTGATTTAGGTAGTAGGGGAGGGCTGCACCGGAGCCAGAGGGCGTTTTCCCCTCGGACTATATAGAGGACGCCTTTGCGCGAGGCCCCGGGCCGTTTGACACCCTGTCGTGGGAATAAATATCATAGGAACAGTGGCGGTCGCCGCCCGCCCGAGTGGCGCGGGTGGTATAGGAGGCTCCGAATGGCAGACTATGCGGGGGACGAAGCGCGCGAATGGGCGGATGAGAACCTGCGGGGCCAGTGGTCCACCCTCGTCACGCCGTTTACCCCCGAGGACGAATTGGACGAAGAGGGGCTGCGCGCCAACATCCGATACGTTCGCAGCCTCGGCACACGCGGGGCCGGCTGCACCTGGGGCATGGGCGAGTTCTGGAGCTTGACCCGCGAGGAAAGGGTCCGGGTCTACGACGTGGTCAGTGACGAGGCCGGCGGCGAATGGCCTATCGGAGCCCACGTCACCCATACCTCCGCAAAGGAGATGATGACCCTGGCAGACCACGCGGAGGCGGTGGGATTCGACCTGTTGATCGTTGGCGCCCCGTACTTCGTCACCAAGACCCCGCAACAGGTGCTGGAGTACGTCCGGTTGCTTGCGGACCACACGCCCTTGGCGGTGATGTTCTACAATTCCCCGCAGTTTGGAATCATCCTGGACCCCCAGGGACTTCAGCAGATTTGCGAGATACCCAACGTCGTCGGGGTAAAGGAGGCAAGCTTCGACCGGCGGCTGTCGATGGAGGCCCACGTGCTGTTGGGAGGGGATGCGGTCATCAGCACCCCCGACGAATGGATTCTCTTCAAGGGGAGGGAAATGGGGTTCCAACAGCGTGTGATGTTTGCCAACACTTCGGATTGGCGGTTCGACAGGCCGGGGGAGAACTACTACGTGCAGTTCATCGAGCGGGCCACGGAGGGCCGCATAGATGACGCGCTGTACGATGAGCGCATACGCCCCATCAAGGCGCTCTCAGACGAGTGGTGGCAACGGACGGTCAAGCGATACAACGGCGCGCTCCCGGTGTCGCTGTGCAAGGCATGGGGCGAGCTGATGGGCATGGCAGGCGGTCACGTCAGGCCCCCGCTGGTTGACTTGGGGCCGGACGAGAAGGCGCAGTTGCGCTGCGCCGTCGATTCCGTGCTCAGCCCGGCTGTTGCCGGGATAGGAGAGGTGCGATGATCCTCATGGTGAGTGTTCAGAACTTGGAAGAGGCGCTGCAGGCCCTGGAGGGCGGCGCCGACATAGTGGACGTGAAAAACCTGCAGGAGGCATTGGTCGGCTCAGCCAACCCCTGGGTGGTCAAGGAGGTGCGCGAAGCGGTGCCCCAGGGCCACCACGCCAGCGTTACCCTGGGTGTGGTCCCCAACCAGGTCGGTACGGTCGCCATGGCCGTCTACGCCGCCGGGCTGCTCAACGCGACCTCCGTCAAGGTCGGCTTCATGAAGACGGAATACGACGTCGCGGTGGAGACGCTGCTGGCCTCGCGCAGGGCGCTGGAGGGGTCCGAGACCAAGTTGATAGGGTCTCTGTTCGCGGACAATCCGCTTTATGACGGTCTCGACCCGCACCGCATGATCGATCTGTCCAAGGACGGTGATTGCGATGGCTTCCTCATCGACACTCTTACCAAGGACGGCAGGAACCTGTTCGACTTCATCGGGGAGCAAGGTCTCCGCGACATGGTGTTCGAGGGCAAGCAGTTGGGGATGAGCACCGCCCTTTCCGGTCACCTGAAGGTCGAGGACCTCGACGAGCTGGCGCGTATCAACCCTGACATCGTTGGCGTGAGGGGGGCGGTCTGCTCCAAGGGCGACCGTAACGACGGCGTCCACTGGGAGGCGGTCGCCGAGTTCAAGCGCCAGGTGGCGCTCCGCGAAACCGGCGAGGTTGCGGTCCATCCCACCACGAATCGGGTATCGGTGAACGGATCTTCCGGCGGGTGGCTGATCATCGACGGCACCGGTAAGACGTGTGCGGGCATTCTGGCTGCTCTGAGCGAGCAGGTTGAGCGTGACAGGGAGTCCTTCGTGGAGGTGGTGATGCCCGACGTGCTCAACGCGTACGACGTCATCGTGTGGGCGGAGAAGCGCGGGCACCGGATATTGACGCAGCGCCGGGACGCCGCCGGCGCAATGAGGGTTCTCGTACAGCCCTATCCCTAAAAGACCCTGTCAAGCTTGCACCCATACCTTAACTTTTCAGTCTTGGTGAGGTCCTTTTCGACTGGCGTAGCCCCGAGTCTGAACAGTCACGACTCTCTTATTCCCATTGCGCGGGCCTCGTTCGGCTGCTAGGATAGGTTCATTCCCTTCCGAGGTCGGAACCTCTGGCAATCGAGAACGTCGCGGAAATCGTTGGAATCGTCAGGGACTTCATCCTGATCCTTGCGCTCCTGTTTGCGACGTTGGCGCTCCTCCTCGTCTACAAGAAGCTGGCGTCGGTGCTCGATTCGGCCGGCAGGGCACTGAAGAACGCTGAGGAGCTGACCACTACGATTTCCAGCAAGCTGATCGGCCCGGCGGAGGCTGGGAACGGAGTTGCGTCAGGCGCTGGCAAAGCGGCTGCGTTTGTCGTGAGCTTCGCGCGGCGATTCAACAAGAAGAAAAAAGGAGATGAAGATGGCAAACGATAGCGGTTCTTTCTTGGCGGGATTCCTGATAGGCGGGATAGTTGGCGCCGTCGTCGGCGTCCTGCTGGCGCCGAAGTCGGGCTCCCAGACGCGGGCCGAGCTGGTGGAACGGAGTGAGGAGTGGCGCACCCGCGCCGAGGAGCTCGCGGCAAGATTGCGCGAGGGTGTGTCGCCGACTGTGGAGGAGATGCGCGGGCGTGTGTCGCCGGCCATAGAAACGGTCCGCAGCACGATGGCGCCTGTCGCAGAGACAGTAGCGGCTAGAATGGGCAGGAAGTCCGCGGACGGCACGGAGGGCGAGGGTGCTGCTGAGGCCTTGCCATCGCCGGAGCCCCGCCCCGCGGACGGCACGGAGGGCGAGGGTGCTGCTGCTGAGGCCTCGTCATCACTGGAGCCCCGCCCCGCGGACGGCACGGAGGGCGAGGGTGCTGCTGAGGCCTTGCCATCGCCGGAGCCCCGCCCCGCAGGCGGGGCGTAGCGGGCCGGTCAGACGGCGCGGGGAACCGCCTCCCACGCATTACGGGCATTCTCCGCGCAGGCGTTCTCAGCCGGCTATGCGATGTTTGGGGTATGAGCCGAACAGCCTGAACATCGAGGTCTGATCCCTGATCTGAGCGAGCGCCTCCGCGACGGGGGCGTCCAGTCTGTGCCCGTCCAGATCGATCAGGAATATGTAGCGCCCCAGGATTTCCTTCGTAGGCCGCGATTCGATCTTGGCCAGATTGATTTCTCTGCGCGCGAACTCCCCCAGGGCCATATAGAGGGTCCCCGCCACGTCCTTGTCGAAGGCAAAGCAGATCGACGTCTTGTCGTCGCCGGTACGGGCGTGGTCGGCGCGGGCGAGCACCACGAAACGGGTCATGTTGTTGGGGTTATCCTCGATGCCCTTGGCCAATAGCCTGGCGCCGTAGAGGCAACAGGCCCTTTCCGTGGCTATCGCCGCCGCCTGACCGCCCTCTTCCAGCATCTCCTTGACCGCGGCCGCCGTGCTCTCGGAGGCGACTTGTTGAGTGCCGGGGAAGGTCTTCATGAGGTATGAGCGGCACTGCACCAGCGCTTGGGGATGCGAGTATATCGTCCTGATTTCCTTGGCGAGGGTCCCCTCTGCCGCGACCAGGCAATGCCTGATTGGTATGACGATCTCCCGGCGGATGAACAGGGCCTTCTCTCGAATTAGCAGGTCAAGCGTCGACGTCACCGAGCCCCCGAGGCTGTTTTCGACTGGCAGGACCACCTCGTCTGCCTCCTCGGAGTTCACAGCGGCGGCGGCGGCCTCGATGGACGAGTAGGGGACGGTATCGGATCCCGGGTCGTAACTGATGCACGCCTGCTCAGAGTGGGTGCCGGCGGGGCCCAGATAGGCGAGCCTGCGCCTAGCCGTGTCTCGTCCTATTCCATCGCTAGGCTCAGGCCGGATCGGGGTAGCCATATCCGTCAGCCCCCTTTGAGCGGTCTGCCACTAGCCGAACGGGGCGGGGAACTGAAGGTCACTCTTCGTTTCCCTCGATCATGATTTCATGGAGATCTCGTTCATGGTGGACGGGGGTGACGGCGATGACGTGGTCGCCGGGATGAAGCACGGCGTCGGCCCCGGGGATGAAGATGTTGCCGTCGCGGCCCACTACCAGGGAGAGCAGGACGCCTTCGGGCAGGTCCAGGTCGGCTACGGGCCTGCCTTCCGTGCCGGGACCCAGGGGGGTGCTCAAGTAGACCAGGGACTTGTCATCGGGGAGCTGCATCAGCTGGACGAGGCCGTGTAGGGTCAGCCCCTCTTGGATTCGCCTTACCAGGAATTCAACAACGTCTATGGGCGCGTCGATTCCGAGAAAGCTGAAGAGGTCGACGTGGTCTCGGCTACTGGCAATGGAGATTGACCTATCGACGCCAAAGCGTTGCTTAGCAAGCTGACAGCAGGCCATATTGACGTCGTCGCGGCGGGTGGTCGCTATGAGCACGTCAGCCCGATTGGTCCCGGCTTGGGTCAGGATAGAAGCATCCGTACCGTTGCCGTTGACGCAGATGCTGCCCAGAGACTCGTCGAGCGCATCACATACGGCGGGGTCTTCGTCGACGACGGTTACTTCGTGGCCGTTTGAAATAAGCCAGCGGGCCACCGCTTCCCCGACCTTGCCGCCGCCAACGATCACAGCGTGCATTCCGCTATACGCCCAGCGCCTGCACGGCGGCTTTCGCGGCGAGGGTGGTGGAGCTTACGGTGATCAGGCCAAGGCCTTCGTACATCTCGCACAAGGCGCGGTCGTCGACGCGGCATATCACTCTGGGCACGCTGTATATCTGCTTGGCGAGTTGGGCGGCGAGGGCGTTCTTCGTGTCGCTGCCGGACAGCGCCATGAAGACGTCCGCAACAGGCGCAGACACTTTGATCAGGTCGCGGACCACCGTTCCGTCGCCAACGCACGTTACGATTCCGCCGCCTTCGATAGACGACTTGGGCAGGCCGTCGAACGCCGAGGCATTCGTGTCCAGTACGTGGATGGTGTGGCCGTGCTCGGACAGGGACGCCACGACGGCAGAGCCGAGGCCTCCGCAGCCCATGGCTACGATACGCAGGCTCCCGGGCCGTATGTGGTTGAAGGGGAACATAAGGGACTTTTCTCTACCGGGGCGCGGGGGTCCCCTGTCCGTTGCCGGTTGCCGTGCTGGGCACCATGTCGCGAGAGAGGACGACGCGGCACGGGGCGTTCTTCAGGACGTAGGTGGCGGTGTCTCCGGGCGAGAATGAGCCGTGGACGTATTTGTAGGGCGCGCCCAGCACGATGGCGTCAACGCCGCGGTCCACTGCTTCTTGCACGACCGCAAGGCCCGCTTGGCGCGATTGCAGGATCTCGGCCTGGGTTTCGAATCTGAATTTAGACGCGCGCTCCTGGCACCGCTGAAGAATCTCCTCGCCGCGGGCGGTCTCGTCGGGTATCTCCGCGTCTATGGGGAGCTGTCTGCTCACCTCGATGACGTACAGGATATATAGTCGGCCGTTGTGCTGGTCGAGAAGGTTGAACGCCAAGTCGACCGCTCCATCGTCGGAGCTCTGACCGTCAACGACTGCCAGCAAGGCCGAGAGGCCGTTTCGTTTGGTCTTATTCCTATTGCGCACGTATAGTCACTGTGCGGGACCCGCCACGGACGAGCGGTCAGGGGTCAGGATGCCTGGGTGTCCATTACCTCGTCGCGGCGATCGTCGCTTCCCGCGAGAACCAGGACGTCGCCGGCCCGAAGCTTTTCGTTGACGTCGGGATTCAGGATGATGTCCTTGCGGCGCTTGACGGCGAGTACGGCCAAGCCATAGCGGTCCCTTGGGCCGGAGAAGCCCAGCTCCTTGAGCGTCTTGTCGACGAACCGCTGCGGCGCCGGCAACCGGCTCAGACCAAAGTTGGGCGCCAGTTCGATGTACCCCTGGACGACGGGGTTGAACAGGTTGTGCGCCATGCGCGTCCCCATCTCCGATTCGGCGTGAACGAGCTTGTCCACGCCGATGCGCTCTAAGGTGTTGCCGTGAAGGTCGTTGTTGGCCCTGGCTACGATATACGCGACTCCCATCGTCTTGAGCAGTACGCAGGCCATGACGCTGCTCACGACGTCCGAGCCGATGGCTACGACTGCCGCGTCGTAGTCCGGGACCCCCAACTCGCGGAGTACCTGCTCGTTCGTGGCGTCGCCTGTAACGGGGTAGGTGACCTGGCCCATCATACTTTGGACCCGGCTCTCGTCCGTATCCATCGCGAGCACGTCGTGGCCGATGTTGTACAGCGCCGTTGATACGGCCGAGCCGAAACGGCCAAGGCCAATCACGGCTACGTTCTTCTTCAAACGAGTCGCTCTCCTACCGTTACGGGCTGACAGGGGCGATTCCCCCGGGCCGCGCCTCGGCACTGCGAATTATACAGAAGCCGGGCTTACCAAGCCAATGGGGGGCGGTGTTTCCTCGATGTTCCTGTCTCGTTCCCGGGGCGATTATCAGGCTGGGGGGACTCTTCCGGTTTCCTTGCAGGGGAGGGGAATGGATTAAAGTCTGCGGGACACCCTTAGACTCCCGGCGAGGGGATCTGCCTCTCTGCACGCCCCGGCATTTCCGCAGCCGTCAAAA
The DNA here is from genome assembly GCA_958296245.1 of uncultured Dehalococcoidia bacterium. Classification (GTDB taxonomy): domain Bacteria; phylum Chloroflexota; class Dehalococcoidia; order Lucifugimonadales. Next base: position 1,687,874 of record OY282458.1, on the reverse strand, counting down.
GAGTGCGACGGCGTATCTAGCCCAGCGTTATCCTCTCCTGTGCATGGCGATATCGGGCTGTCTCTCTGCGCGTGGCCATGTAAAGCGCCAGTGTCAGCGGCCCGACCCTACCCAAGAACATGGTCGCGGTTAGGACCCCTTGGCCCCAGGGGGATAGCTGACCGGTTAGCCCGGTGCTCAGGCCGACCGTTCCGGCCGCCGAGACGGCCTCGAATAGCAGGTCGATGAACGTGAAGTCCGGTTCCAGGTAAGCGAGCGCCAGGGCAACCACGAAGACGAAAGCCGTCGCCAGCGCTCCCACCGTCATGGCAATTTGCACTTGGCCTGTTGCAATCTCCCTTCCAAAGGCCGTGGCGTGCGGCATGCCTCTCACGGTCGAAAACACGGCAACCAGGATGACGGCGAGGGTGTTGATCTTTATGCCGCCTGCCACTGATCCGGACGCACCGCCGATGAACATCATGCTGGTGAAGAAGAAGTTCGTGTTCTGCTTGGTCTCGCCGTAGTCGACTGTCGAGAATCCGGCGGTCCGGCCGCTGATGGACTCGAACACCGACACGATTACCTTATCCGTTACGGAAAGCCCTTCCAACGTGGTGTTCAGTTCGGAGAAGAAGAAGACCAGTGCGCCGAACAGGATGAGCCCCCCGGTCATTATGATGACCAACTTGGTGTTCAGCGGCAGTAGCGAGAACCTGCGGAGCTTTATGACGTCCAGGATGACCCAGTATCCGATGGCGCCCAGGAAGATGAGCACCGCCGTTACGCCCAGCACGACTCTATCTGCCTGGAAGTCCGATAGGCTGCCGGAATCGGGTAGGATGACGAAGCCAGCGTTATTGAAGGCAGATACTGCTTGGAATAGCGACTGCCACGCGGCCTCACCTGGCCCGTAGAGTATTGACAGCTTGGGGAGGAGGGCGATGAAGCCCACCACCTGCATAACCGTCGCGACGCTTACCAGTACGACGGTAACCTTTGCCAAGCCGCCTAGCTGGTTGATCTGAAGGCTGTCCCTCGCGACCAACCTGTGGGTCAGCGGCATTCGCTGGCCGAACAGGATCAGCAGGAAGGTGGCCATGGTCATTATCCCCAGGCCGCCGACGAACATGAGCACCAGAATCACCGCTTGGCCGTAACGCGACCAGTAGGTGGCGGACTCGACTGTGACCAGACCGGTGACGGTGGCTGCCGAGGTGGCGGTAAAAAGTGCATCGGCGAACGGCGTAAAGCCGTTTTCCGTGTTGGCGAATGGCAACGCGAGCAGAACCGTGCCAATGGCCACGAGGCCGAGGAATACGTAGATGAGGATCAGAGGCGACGCCAAGGCCTTCAACTGGACACGGCGGGCCGTCAGGGTGAGACGCACGGGGCTGGTCTGCGCCCGCCTGGGGTGGCGGACCACACGGTCGGCGGGCCTTGGCGTCCATTCTCGCCTTGCGTCGTCCTTGGGGGTTTCCATAGCTTGCTTAGCAGGCTGCGTAAAACAGCTTCTGGCTTCCGTCCATCTCTCCCTTCATGGCCATGAAGGGGAACAGATTATATTTGAGGGACACCCTCAGACCCGGCAGAGGGGCCGTGCCATCCTGGGCGCCCTCTCATTTCCGCAGTCTGTCAGCTCAAGTTGTGGCGGTTCGGATGCGGGAAGATTCTATGGGCGGCCGAAAGCCGGTGTCAAACCGTGTGCCTGCCAGTGAAGCCGGTTGCTCTGTCGAGGGCTGGGGCCGCGGCTTGTCGACGCTGGGACCGGATACCGGCTTTCACGGTATGATGATGGGAGCGGAAATTTTGGTCAACTTCGAGACGAGGGGCTTCCTAGGGCGTCTGCCGCTCCGCCCAACCGCTGCCCCTACGAAGTTGGGGAATCTGGAATGAGCGGCGCCTGGCCGGTCGGGGCGGAGGCGATAGAGATGCAACGCAGCGAGATTATCGGGACTTGGCGCTTGTTGTCGTATGAGGTGCGCGCCTCGGATGGGTCGGTAAGCTTCCCGTTGGGCCGGGACGCCGTCGGGTTCATCACGTACACTGAGGATGGGTTCATGTCCGTGTCCATGATGACGTCGGGGCGGCGGAGCTACGCCGATGGGGACTTCCGGGGCGGGACCGACGAGGAGAAGCTTGCTGCGGCGGACAGCTATGTTTCCTACTGCGGCCGGTATGAGGTACAGGGGGATTCGGTGCTGCATCACGTCGAGGTGGCCTTCTTCCCCAACAGGGTAGGGACGTCGCCCCGGCGCTTCGTCCAACTCGAAGGGGACCGACTGCTGCTCACCACCCCCCTGATGCTGATCGCGGGCAAGGAGCAGGTGGGTCATATCCTGTGGGGGCGCGCCGGCTAGCTCACTCCTTTAGCCCGGGTCGTCTATGGCCTCTCCCGGCGGCGGCGCGGCTAGGCGGGGCTGCTGCACGGCGCGGCCAATGCCGGGGCCGCCATGAGCAGAGCCGCTATCGTCTTGCCGTCATGGAGGTGCCCCGACCTTGCCTGCTCGACGGCCTGCGCGGCGGGCAGCGTAACGATCTCGATTGCCTCGTCCTCATCGGGATCCAGCGGGCTGTGCGTCAGGTCGGTGGCGAGGAAGACGTGCATCTTCTCGGTACAGTAGCCGGGGCTCACCCAGAACCAACCGAGATTGCGGAGTGTTCCCGCATGGCGCCCGGTCTCTTCGCGGAGCTCCCTTTGGGCGCACTCGTAGGGCGTCTCCCCGGCGTCGACGCCGCCCGCCGGCGCCTCCAGGACCGCGCCGCCGATCGGGTAGCGGTGCTGCCGCACCAGCAGCACGCTGCCATCGGCTCCGACCGGTACGACGACGACGGACTTGCCGTGCTCGACCACCTCCCTCACGCCGGAACGTCCGGTGGGCAGCCGTACCGTATCGACGCGGAGCCGCACCACCTTTCCTTCGAAGACACTCTCGCTCGACAGGGTCTCTTCGCTCTTCATGGCGCCGTTGCCGCTTGCTTCAAGGGGCTGCTCCCGGCTTATCCGCAAGACCCCTGACCCCAAGCTTCCGAGTCAACGAGGAGTAGAGGGCCGCAGGCGGATCTGCGCGCAGGAAGCGGGCTACGTAGGGGCTGCGCTTCACCTTCACGACATCGCCCGTGGTGAGCTCCGCGTCGGTGCGGCCGTCCGTGGTGAGTACGAATTCGGAGCTGGCTTCTACGCTAAGCTGGACCTCTGAGTCTCCGGGCACGACGATCCCGCTCTGCAGGCTCATGTGAGCCGCAAGCGGTTGTATCAGGACGTCTTCGGCCTCGGGATACATTATGGGGCCTCCGGCGGACAGAGCGTAGCCGGTGCTGCCCGTCGCGGTAGCGATGATCACCCCGTCGGCGCGGTACGTTATGAGACGCACGCCGTTGACTCTAACGTCGACGTCTAGGAGTTGAGGCACGGCGCCTCGGCTGACGACCACGTCGTTCAGGGCGTCGATCGCGGAGGTCATGCCATCACCTCTCACCGGCTCCACGGTCGCGCGCAGCATCGCGCGCTCTTCTATCCTGCGGGAGCCGTCCAGGTAGGAGGGTATCTTCTCGGCGGCCTCATCGACGGATAACTCCGTCATGAAGCCCACACGGCCCAGATTGACGCCGAGGATAGGTATGGAGTGGGGGGCGGCTGCCCGGACGGTCCTCAAGATCGTACCGTCGCCGCCGGCAGTGATGATGACCGAGGTGTCGGATAGGTCCGCTGCGCCCAGCTCCCCGGCGCCCAGCTCTCCGGCTGAGGCAATCCAGCACGAGCCGCGCCCGAGCCTGTCGGCCAACACCTCGGCGGCGCGCCTTGTCTCCGGCACCAAGGCATTGTGGACAAGTCCGATGAGATGCCGTTTGGTCATGTGTCAGCCGGTCAAGACAGGTGCAGGGCCTGCGCCGCGGTCAGGGCCAGGTCCAGCAGCCACTTGGGGTATATGCCGAAGAGCAGCACGGCGGCGGCGGTCCCCAGAAGGGCGATGCGGAGAGGCGGCTCCGGCGCCAGCGGTTCGTCGCTGAGCGCCGGCGACATGTACATAGCCTTGACGACCCTGAGGTAGTAGTAGGCGGAGACTACGCTGTTGACCACTCCGACGATCGCCAGCCAGGCCAAGCCGGCGTTCACTGCTGCTCCGAATATGTACACCTTGGCCATGAAACCCACGGTGGGAGGGACGCCGGTGAGCGAGACCAGAGCAAACGCGAGCACACCCGCAAGGACGGGCGCTCTGCGGCCCATGCCCGCGAGGCTCTCGATGAGGTCGCTGCCCGTCCGGTTGGATATGGCAATGACTGCCGAGAAGGCGGCCAGGTTCATGACGGCGAATCCGCCGAGGTAGAAGAGTACGCCGGATGGACCCGCGTCGCCGCTGCCGGCCGGGGCCCTGGCCGCGACGGCGGCCACTCCAATGAGCAGATAGCCGGCGTGGGCTATCGTGCTGTAGGCGAGCATTCGCTTGATGTTGGTCTGGACTATGGCGACGAGGTTGCCGACGGTCATCGACAGAACGGCTAGGGCGGCGAACACCGTGGCCCACTGGAGGCTCAGGGCCTCCGCCGGAAATGCCACGTAGAAGACCCGCAGCACTACTGCGAATCCCGCCGCCTTACTGGCCACGGACAGGAAGGCGGTCACCGGCGTCGGGGCGCCCTCGTACACGTCCGGTGCCCACATCTGGAACGGCGCCGCCGTGATCTTGAAGCCGAACCCCGCCACCATCAGGACGATGCCCAACAGTAGAGCATAGCTGCCGAAGGGCTGCCCGCCGCTGAAGACGACGCCGTCCAGCTTGACCGCTACGTCGCTGAGCATGGTGCTGCCCGTGAACCCGTAGACCAACACCATGCCGTATAGCAGAAGAGCCGAGCTGACGCCGCTAAGCACCAGAAGCTTCATCCCGGACTCGGAGGAGCGGCTGTCGCGCCGGAACGCCGCCAGCGCGGCGAGCGGCAGCGCCGAAAGCTCCAGCGATATGTAGATCGAGATCATCTCTATGGTGGAAGCGAGCAGCATCATGCCGGTGGCGGAGAGCAGGACCAGCGCGTAGTACTCGGTCTGGAATCGCTGGAACTTCCGGGCGTACTCGCCTGACATCAGGAATATCACGGCCACGGTCCCGATGACGAGGAACTTGAAGAACAGGCTGAACTTGTCCACGAGCAGGGTGTTAGCCAGGACGCCGGTATTCACGGGCTCCGGGCCGGTGGAGTCGAGCCCAAGCCAGAGCGCAACGCTCAGTACCAACGGCACGACCAAGCCGACCACGGCCAAGGCTGCCAGGAAACCCTTGCGGGAGACCACGAGGTCCAGGAGAAGGAGGAGCAGCGCTAAAGAGGCGAGGCTCAGCTCGGGTGATATTAGGTACAGATCGCCTAGTGTCATCAGCTATCCACCTGTATCACGGAGCGACGGCAGCCGCTGAGGCCGCTCCGCCGATGACGTTCGCGATCCCGTCCCTGAACACGTCTGATATGAAAGATGGGTAGACTCCCACCGCAAGTATCGCGGCGATTAGGACAGCCATAGGCGCCATCTCAAGGGGGGTCGCGTCGCGGACGTTGCCGAAGCGCTCAATTCTTGGGCCGAAGAAGGTGCGCTGAAGCAGCCACAGTATATATCCGGCGGTGATCACTATCCCGAACGCTGCTAGCGCCGTACCCCATCCCCAGACAGGGAATGCGCCCATGAAAACCAGTATCTCCGATACGAAGCCGCTCGTCCCCGGCAGCCCCAGGGAGGCGAGTCCGGCTATGAGGAAGGCCACCGCGAGCACCGGCATCCGTCCGGCCAATCCGCCCATGTCCGGTATGTATCTGGTATGCACCTTGTCGTAGACGAGGCCGACGAGCAGAAACAGCAGCCCCGTGATCGTGCCGTGCGTGAACATCTGCATTGCGGCGCCCGTCAGGCCGACGGCGGGGAGAGCCCCGGCGCCGGCCACAGCCGATATGCCCACGAGCACGTAACCCATGTGGCTGACGGAGCTGAAGGCGATCAGGCGCTTCAAGTCGGTCTGCCGGATGGTTACCGCCGCGCCGTATAGGACGTTTACCACCCCGGCTGTGACCAGCAGCCAAGCCGCGTCCCTGATCACGTCCGGGAACATCTCCACGGAGATGCGAATCATACCGTAGCCGCCCATCTTCAGCAGGACGCCGGCCAGCAGGACGCTCACGGCGGTCGGGGCGTCGGTATGTGCGTCGGGAAGCCAGGTGTGGAACGGCCAAACAGGGAGCTTGACTGCGAATGCGATGAACAGAAGCGTGAAGATCAGCCCGATGGGCGCCGCGAAGTCCGTGGTGGCCCGAATGGCTGCGGGCAGCTCCGTCATGTCGAACGTGTTGATTCCTTCGGTGAAGAACAGCGCCAAGATGCCCACCAGCATGAAGGCGCTGCCCAAGAAGGTGAATACCAGGAACTTCATGGCCGAGTACTCCCGGCGTCCGGTTCCCCATACCGCGATGAGGAAGAACATCGGGATCAACTCGAGCTCCCACATCAGGAAGAACAGGATGAGGTCCAAGGAGGTGAAGACCCCCATCACGGCGGTCTGGAGCACGAGCAGCCACGCGAAGTACTCGCGGACTCGATGCTTGATTCCCCAGGAGGCAAAGACGGCGGCCATGCCCAGGATGCCGGTAAGCAGCACCAGCGGCGCGCTCAGTCCGTCCACCCCCAGGAAGTACTGGACTTGGAACGTCTCGATGGGTATCCAGTCGGTCACCCTGTCGACCATCTGATAGCGGTCGCCGCTTCGGTCGTACCGGATGAAGACGAAGCCGCTAAGCGCCAGCTCCGCCAGGGCCGCGAGGCCCGCCAACTGTCGCACGGCTCTATCGCCCCGCGCTGCCAGGACTATGATCGCCGCCGCTGCCAGCGGCAGAAAGACTACTGCGCTCAGAAGGCCCGATCCGGTCGAGTCCAACTATCCCCCTGTCTGACTTGCTCCCTCCGGGGAGCGCCTTTCCTGCGGTCTGTTTAGAAGAACAGGTAGATGCCCACCATCGCCAAGACGCCAACCGAGATGGCCACGCCGTAGCCTTGGAGTTGCCCTGTCTGGAGCAGGGCGATGGCTCTGCCGATGTTCCTGCCGAAACGGTCTATCATGCGGACGACGCCATCCACCACGGCCTTGTCGGCCCAGTCCAGCAACCGGGCGGCCCCGCCGTAGAAGCCCCTGACAGTAACCACGTCCTCATAGAGATGGTCCAAGTAGTACTTCCTAGATAGGAGCATGTGTGCGGGACTCAGCCTCTCGCTCAGCCGCCGCGCTGTTGCCGCTCTCTTTGTGAACAGGTGGTGGGCGGCCAGGAATAGGGCGGCGGAAAGCACCGTGGATATGACGGCGAGGGGCAAGTTTACATCCGCCCCTTTGGTGTTCAGGAAGTGTGCCAGCCAGTGTTTTTCGATTACGCCGAGGCCCGTGGTCGGATTGATCAGCCACCCGCCCAAGATGGTGGCTGCGGCCAAGATCACCAGGGGGGCTACCATGACCGGCGGCGACTCCGCCAGATGGACGCCGCCGCCGTGAGGTTGGGCATCTTCGGCGGCGTCTGCGCCGCCCCGGAACTCGCCTTCGAAGGTCATGGAGATAGCGCGGACGGTGTACAGGATGGTCAACGCGGCAGCCACTATCGGCAGCCATACGACGACTTGGCCGATGCTCGCGGACGACAGCCCGTGGGCCAGGATCTCGTCCTTGCTCCAGAAACCCGCCAGCGGGAAGATGCCGCAGAGGCTCAGGGCCCCAAGCAGGAACGTGTGGTACGTCCACGGCATTACTTTGCGGAGCCCTCCCATGTACCGCATGTCGAAGGTGCCGCTGGCGTGGCTTACGCTGCCCGCGCCCAGGAAGAGCAGCGCCTTGAAGAACGCGTGCGTGAACAGATGGAATACCGCTGGCCCGTAGGCGCCTATCCCCAGCGCGAACATCATGTACCCCAACTGGCTCACCGTGGAGTACGCAAGGACGCGTTTGATGTCGTTGTTGACCAGCCCCATGGTAGCCGCGAACAGGGCGGTGAAGCCCCCGACCGCCGCGACGGTGCTCATGACGACCTCGGATGAGGCAAACAGATCGAAGAAGCGGGCGACCAGAAACACGCCGGCGGCGACCATCGTAGCCGCGTGGATGAGGGCGCTGACAGGGGTAGGGCCTTCCATCGCGTCGGGCAGCCACGTGTGTAGGGGGAACTGCCCTGACTTGCCTACGGCCCCCGCAAAGATTCCCAGGCCGGCCCACGTGGCCACCGAAGCCGCAACTGTGCCGGCGCCGATGGCGAGTGGAAGCTGGTTCGTAAGGTTGCTGATGTCCAGGGGATTGCCGGGAATGGAGTCGGCGTTTAGGAACAGGTAGAGGATCGCCAACAGGAAGCCGAAGTCGCCTAGCCGGGTGATTATGAAGGCCTTCTTGGCGGCCGCGGCTGCGGCTGGACGCTCGTACCAGAATCCAATGAGGAGGAAGGAGCACAGCCCGACCAGCTCCCAGAAGATGTATAGCTGCACGATGTTGCTGGCGATGACCAGCCCAGCCATGGAGCCTGTGAACAGCGACATGAAGGCAAAGTACCGTGCGTATCCCGGATCGCCCTTCATGTAGCCCGTAGAGTATATCTGGACCAGCAGGCTCACTCCGGTGACGACGACGAGCATGAGAGCCGTTAGCGGGTCGAGCAGTATCCCCACGTCGATCTCTAAGTTGCCAACGGAAAGCCACTTATAGGAAGACCAGGTCTCCGCCCTAGCTCCGTCTGCTATCGTCGATCCGAGCGCCCACAGCGACAACAGGAACGACGCGCCGATCGCCCCGACAGTCACTTGCCCGGCGAGCTTCGAGTGGCGGGCCAAGAAGGGCCGGATGATCAAGCCGATCAGGGCGAACGACCCCAAGGGCAAGAGCAGGATGAGCCAGACCCAGAGCTCAGATATCATCCGGCTATAGCTTCCGCAGTATCTCGTCGGCCACGTGCTCTCGACCCCGAGGGACCAGTATTCGGAACGGCGCCCGCTCGCCCCAGGAGAGGATGTCCCCCTCCGGAAGGATCTTCGTGGGCAGGCCCTCTCCCTCCAAGACGTCCTTCCACATCTCGGCGATTAGCAGCGTAGGAGCTTTTTTGTAATCGACCCACATTCGCTTCCGTCCTGCAGACGCTTCCGGCTTCCTTGCAGCCCTTCCTTCCTGCCAGGGAAGGGGAGTAGATTATATCTGAGGGACGTTCCCTTCGGCAGGCTCTCAGACCCCCGGCGCCTCTCTGCGCAACCGTATTTCCGCAGTCTGCTAGCGTCTCATCTCGTTGACGTCCGTTACGAACACCGTTTCCCTGTTCCGGTATATTGCGATGACGATGGCTACTCCGAGCGCAACTTCGGCAGCCGCTACCGTGATGATGAAGATCGCGAAGACCTGCCCTGTTAGCAACTGAGGCAGCATCTCTCCTGCGCTCCCGATTCTGGCGGGGACTATGTACCTGGACATAGCGACGGCGGAGATGTTCACTGCGTTGAACATGAGCTCCAAGCCCATGAGCACCGTGACGGCGTTGCGCTTCGAGAGCACGCCGTACAAGCCGATGGCGAATATGGCCGCGCCGACGATCAGGAAGCTCTCCAGGTTCATGGGTCAGCGTTCCCGCACCAGCGCGATGGCGCCTATCAGGGCTGCGAGCAGGAGCACAGACGCCGCCTCGAACGCGAGCACGTAGTCGGACAGGAGCAGACCCGCCACTCTGGGGACAGTGTTGGAGTAGACCTCCACGACCTCCTGCTCGACGGCTGCGGCGCGGTCGGCCCCAATCGCGTTTCCGGACAGATCCACCAACTGCTTGGAGGCGCTATCGGCCGGGAGCCTGTCCTCCAGCAGGGCCCAGTCCGTGTTCAGTATCACGAACACGCTGCACGCGAGGAAGAGCAGGGCCAGCACGCCCGCCGGGAGCCGGAGCCTATTCGAGGGGCTGCCGTCCGTGACGTCCCTTGTCATCAATACGGCGAATATGATCAGTACCGAGACCGCTCCAACGTAGATGAGGATCTGTACGACCGCCAAGAACTCCGCCCGCAGAAGGATGAACATCGCGGCGACCCCAACTAGGGATACGACGAGGAAGAGCGAAGCTCTGAAGAGGTTCCTGAGCTGCACCACGGCGAGAGCGGCGATGATCGTGGATGCCGCCGTTATCCAGAATACGGCTGTCGTGGCAAACGTTGCTTCTGTGCCCGCTCCCAAGGTCATCGCTTGGCCCACGTCTCCTCTTGGTCGTGGACGCTGGGCTTCTCGTGGCGGCCTGCGCCGCGCCAGTCAAGCTCCACCCCCGCGTGCGGGTCATAGCCTGCGCTCTCCATCTGCGGCCTGAACCAGACGCTGGGGAGCTTCGGCGCCTTCTTCAGCCGCTCGACGTCGATCACCAACTGGCTCCGGCTGTAGCTGCCTTCCTCGAAGCCGCTGCCCATGTGCAGCGCGTCGTATGGGCATGCCTCGACGCAAAGTCCGCAGAACATGCACCTTCCGATATCGATGTCGAACACGTCGATATCGTATTTCTCGCCCTCCTGCATGAAGGCGCCGCTGGGGCTGGTGACTATGCGGATGATGCCCAGCGGGCAGTACTTGGCGCAGCTCGCGCAACCGGTGCAACGCTCTTCGTACCAGGTGAACTCTTGCCCCCTGAATCTGGGGTGCTGCGGCAGCCGGTCCTCCACCGAGGCGAGTCCTATCAGCGCCTTGAGGGCTGGCTTGGGATTCTTCAGAGAGTAGGCGAGTACGTTGGATCCCGAGCGTTTGGCTAGATCGAAGACGTTTATGCGGCGGTTGGGGTACTGGACGGTGAACATGCGCCCGGGAAGCACGAGATTCTTGAGAGTGACTGCCAAGCTTCTGACCATCCCCAGTCCGTACATGTCAGTCTGCCTCCGCTGCCATCTTCGCCAGGGGCGACGGTACCGGCGCCTCCGGTCTGATCTTTCTCTGACCCATCAGGTTGGCGACCACGACGACCGCCGCTATCGCAACGACCCAGTTCGCCGCGGTCATTATCCAGAGGTCCCGGGTCTCCAACTGCGCATCCGCGCCCAACAGAAGCCACATCTCCGTGGCGACGGCGAACGTGTTGACCAGCGCCAAGGCGAGCAGGCCCTTCCAGGCGAAGGCCATGATCTGGTCGACCCGGAGCCTGGGCCAGGTGGTCCGCACCCAGAGCAAGAAGAACACGAGCAGGAACACCTTGGCTACGAAGGCGACCTGGCCCGGGATGGGGCCGACGTCCTCGGCGCCGCCCAGAAAGAGCACGGTGGCGATGACGGAGTTTACCACGGGGGCCATGAACTCGGCGAGTTGGAACACGGCGAACTTCATTCCGCTGTATTCGGTATGGTAGCCCGATCCCAATTCGGACTCGGCCTCGATCATGTCGAAGGGCGCGCGGCTCATCTCCGCCGACGCCGCGATCATGAAGACCAAGAATCCGAGGGGCTGCACCAAGGCGAACGGCACAGCCTGCGCCTCGGCTATCCCGCTCAGGGCCATGGACCCCGCCGTCAGGACCACGCCGGCGAGCGCCAAGGCCATGGGCACCTCGTAGCTGATGAGCATGGCTACGCCGCGCATGGCTCCCAGCAGGGCGTACTTGTTCCTCGAAGCCCAGCCGCCCATGAAGATGCCGAACGTGTTCAGGCCGGTGATCCCAAGGATGAACAGCACCCCGACGTTGACTCTCCCGAGGAAGCTGTTTTCTCCCAACGGGATGAACGCCACGACCGCCAGCGCCGGCACGAGCAGGACCACCGGCGCCAGGTTGAAGACCGGGCGGTCCGCTTCTTCGGGCACCAGGTCTTCCTTGGTCATCAGCTTGACGACGTCCGCCAGCGGCTGAAGTAGGCCAAACGGCCCCCATCTGTTGGGGCCTATCCGCGCTTGGAAGCGGCCTATGACGCGCCTCTCGAACCACGTGTAGCCTGCGGTTACGGCCACGACGCCGTTGATTACGATGAAGGCGAGGAAGACCGCGGCCAATGCGAAGGCCGCCCATTCCGCCCCGGAGGGCAGCAGCCCGGCGGACAGGCGGTAGACGCTGCAGAAGTCTAGAATGCCCCCCGTGGGCTCGCTGCACATCAGCGGTCCACCTCACCCATGTTGACGGCGAGGCTGCCGAATATGACTATGAGATCGGCCATCTTGGAGCCTACGGTCATCTCTTTGAGAGCGGTCAGGTTGATGAATGAAGGCGAGCGGATCTTGCACCGGTAGGGGGAGATGCCACCGTCGCTGATTAGGTAGAAGCCAAGCTCCCCTTTGGGAGACTCCACGAAGGCGTAGGCCTCGCCCGCCGGCGGCCTGATGAAGTATGGCTCCTCAGTCTTGATGGGGCCTTCCGGGATCTGGTCTCTGCACTGCTCGAGGATCCTCAGGCTCTGCCGCATCTCCTGAATCCGTACCAAGTACCTGTCGAAGGTGTCTCCTTTGGCGCCTATGGGTACGTCGAACTCCATGCGGTCGTAGACCTCGTGCGGGGCGGCCTTCCTCAGGTCCCATTGCACGCCGCTGGCCCTCAGCACGGGCCCGGTTATCGACGAGTCGACCGCGAGATGGTCAGGCAGGATACCGACGTTGCGCATCCTGGCGAGCACCACCTCGTTGTGGGAGATGAGCTCCTCGAGCTCGTCGATGTAGCCGGGCATCTGCTTGAGGAAGTCGTCGAGGGCCGGCCAGAACTCCCTAGGGGCGTCCTGCGTGACGCCCCCGGGGCGCATGTAGCTGAGCGTTATTCGAGCGCCGCAGAGCATCTCGAACATGTCCAGCACGCGCTCCCGCTCCCTGAAGCAATACATAAGGACGGTGGCGAAGACCCCCAGCTCTTGGAGCATGAATCCGATCGTTATCAGGTGGCTGGCGATGCGCTGAAGCTCAGAGGCGGTTACTCTGAGGTACAGGCCGCGCTCGGGCGGCGTGATGCCGGCCAGTTTCTCCACGGCGCGGACGTAGGCTAAGTTGTTGGTCATGCTGGACTCGTAGTCGAGCCTGTCGGTGAGCGTGACGACTTGGACGTAGCTGCGCTCCTCGGCCAGCTTCTCGGTGCCTCTGTGGAGGTAGCCGAATACCGGCTCGAGGTCTACGACGACCTCGCCGTCGAAGGTGACGCGCATCCTGAACACGCCGTGAGTACTGGGATGCTGCGGCCCTAGGTTGATGGTGATCGGCTCGGTCTTGATAGCCATGGATGGATGCTACCTGACGAAGTCCTTGCGCAGGGGGTGCCCCTCGAATCCTTCCCAGAGCAACACCCTCTTCATGTTCGGATGCCCCTCGAAGTGGACGCCCATCAGGTCCCACACCTCCCGCTCCTGAAGCTCGGCCCCCTTCCATATGTCCACCATGGAGGGCGCCGAGGGCTCGGAGCGGCTGTAAGACCGTACCTTGACGACTGCGGACTGGTTCCGCCGCATGGAGAGGAGGTGGTAGACGATTTCGAAGTATTCGACGTAGTCCACCGCGCTCACGGAGCGGAGGCAGGCGAAATCAAGGCCCGGCGTATTCTTGAGGAAGGCCGCAACAGCGGGCAGCTTGTCGGACTCGACCCACACGCCGCCGCCGCTCCACCGGAGGGCGCCGCCGGGGACTGCCTCATTGATCCGCGCTGCAAGCTCTTCCCCCGCCAGCTCCCTGGTCATCACCCGCCCGCTGCTCTGCCGCGCAGTGAATAGCGCCTGATCTTGTCGTGCAACTGCATGATGCCGTATAGGAGGGCGTCGGGTCGGGGAGGGCATCCCGGAACGTACACGTCGACCGGCACTATGTGGTTGACGCCGGGCACGACGCTGTAGGACTCGTAGTATGGGCCTCCGCTGGTGGCGCAGACGCCCATCGAGATGACCCACTTGGGCTCCGCCATCTGCCGGTATACCCTCTCAATGGCGGGGGCCATCTTCCAAGTCACCGTTCCCGCGATGATGAGCAGGTCCGCCTGCCTGGGGGAGGCGCGGAACACCTCCATCCCAAAGCGCGCCAGGTCGAACCGGGACATCCCGCTGGCCATCATCTCGAAGGCGCAGCACGCGAGGCCGAACGATAACGGCCATACGGCGGACTTCCTCCCCCAATTAAGGAGGGCGTCGATCGAAGTGACGGCTAGGTTCCGCTGCAGGTCGTCCGGCACCTCGATGATCGGCTCGGCGAGCGGCTCGGTGTTGTTGGACTTGAGACGGTTAACGTATTCGCCCTCCGCGCGGTCCAGTTCCAGGGTCGTTGCGTACAGGGGAATCCCGGCCTCGGGCTTACCGGAGCCGTCGGGGGCCATGTTCAGCTCCACTCCAACGCACCTTTGCGCCAAGCGTACAGCCACCCGACCAGCAGTATGGCGATGAAGACTGCCATCTCCACGAGAATGAAGGCGCCAAACTGGCTGGACAGCACCCCGAAGCTGGCAGCCCAGGGGAAGATGAACACCACCTCCACGTCGAAGATGACAAACATCAAGGCGATGCTATAGAACCTGAAGTTGAACCGGTTCCACGTCCCGGACAGCGTCTCGAATCCGCATTCGTAGATGGCGCGCTTGATCGCGTCAGGCTTCTGCGGACGAACTCCCACTTTGGACAGGACGTAGGAGGTCACCAGCATCCCGGAGGGGACGGCTACGGCCAGGCCGAGGAAGACGGCGATCAGACCGTATTGCCGAAAGTAGTCGTCAAGCATGGCTGTTGCAGGCCTTCCAAGCTGTGATTGGGCCGGAATATAGCATAGGCTATCGGGGTCTTTCAAGCTTCGAGGGGTTTCAGAGCTGGTTCAGACCCTGTAAGACCCGAAGGAAGGAGTCCAGAGAGGTTCTTCCCTCCAGCAGGGGGGGCTGGGGACCGGGGGCTCATATACATAGAGAGGTAGCATCGGTTCTCCCCTCTGGCAGGGGTCTGGGGGCTATGCCCCCGGTTACAAAGGGGTCGGGCAGGTGAGGATCTCAGGTGGGGATCTAAGGACATCTGCTTTATCCGGGGCTACGCCAGTCGAAAAGGACCTCACGAAGTCTGAACAGTTACGAGTTTCTCGGGCGGATGCGGCGTGTGATACAGTGTGCTACGGTGCTGAGGAGGGATTTTGCCCTGACGCGCTCCCCCCTCAGGGGCTCCCATATAATGGAGCTGCTTGATGATTCCGGGCGGATTTGGCCTATCCCCACCTTTACACTCCCTGAGAAGCAGCCATATAATGAAGGCCAACCATATGATGACGTCGGCAATGGCTCCAGATCGTACGCAGAGGTAGGCTAGTCTTGGACTCAATTTCAGAAGACCCCGACAACGCCCAGGACATGGGCGAGCTTCTGGATTCGATGGAATCCATGAAGCCCTTGAGACGCGGGGACGTGGTGGAGGGCTTGGTGATGCGGGCCGACCCGGACGGCATCCTCCTCAACATCGGTCACAAGGCCGAGGGGATAGTACCGCCGGGGGAGATGAGGACTCTGGGCGCAGAGGGCTTGGAGAAGCTGCAGGTGGGGGATGAGGTTGTCGCGCTCGTGGTCCGCGGAGAGACCTCCGAGGGCGCGGCTATCCTGTCCATCGACAAGGCGGTGGGGGAGATCGGCTGGCGTACACTGGACAAGGCGCGGGAGTCCGGCGAACAGCTCCAAGGCAAAATCCTCGGATTCAACAGAGGCGGCGCCATCGTAGAGGTAGAGGGCGTGCAGGGGTTCGTCCCCATGTCCCAGCTGGTGTCCGTCTCCCGCGACAATATCAGAGAGGCGAGGCGTGCTGAGACCAAGGATGAGCCTGCGGCGCGGCGCGGCCCGGAAGGGGCCGAGCCCGGAGAAGAGCCGAGCGAGCCGGCTGGAGACGCCGAGGCTCCGGGAGCGCAGGACAGCGCGCCGCCGAAGGAGCCTGACGATGTTGGGAAGATGCTCTCCCTGAAGGTGCTCGAAGTGAACCGCGGACGCAACCGCGCGATCCTGTCCGAACGCCAAGTCATGCAGGCCCTTCGGGACCAGAGCAAGGCCCGCCTGATAGAGGACCTATCGGTGGGCGAGGTGCGCCGAGGCAGAGTCACCGGCATCAGCACGTTCGGCGCGTTCGTAGACCTGGGCGGGGCGGACGGCCTTGTCCACATATCGGAACTGTCTTGGGGCACGGTCCGATCGCCCGATGAGATCGTCAGCGTCGGGAGCGAGGTCGACGTATACGTATTGAGGATAGACGCGGAGAACCGGAAGATCGCACTCAGCCTGAAGCGACTTCAACCCGAGCCGTGGGAGACGATCAACGAACGCTACAAGGTGGGCGACATAGTCGACGCGACGGTGACTAAGCTCACGGACTTCGGGGCATTCGCGCGAGTAGAGGGGTCGGTGGAGGGCCTGATTCACATATCGGAGTTGGCCTCCAGGGTCATCAACCACCCTCAAGAGGTCGTGGGGGAAGGCGACAAGGTGAGGTTGAAGATACTTCGGATCGAGCCGGAGCGCCGGCGTTTGGGGCTGAGCCTCAGACAGGCGGAAGATGAAGAAGGGTACTGACGGCGTCCTGCTGGCACGGGTACTCCAAGCAGGAGAGGCGTTACATGACAAGTAGATTCGAGAAATTCTCCGAAAGAGCTCGTAGGGTGTTGTCGCTCGCTCAAGAAGAGGCGCAGCGATTCAATCACAACTACATTGGCACGGAGCACATCCTGCTCGGTCTCGTGCGCGAAACGGACGGCGTGGCTGCCAAGGTGCTCTCCAATTTGGGGGTGGAGCTCGGCAAGGTACGCTCGGCAGTGGAGTTCATAATCGGCCGCGGGGAGAAGTCCACGGCCGGAGAGATAGGGCTTACGTCCAGGGCTAAGAAGGTGATCGAACTGGCCGTGGACGAGGCGCGTCGGCTCAACCACCATTACATCGGCACGGAACACTTGCTGATCGGGCTCATGAGAGAGGGCGAGGGGGTGGCTGCCGGCGTCCTGGAGAGTTTGGGCGTCAACTTGGACAAGGTGCGGGCTGAGACCAGCAGCATACTGACCCGTACGGTGCAGCACTCCCAGAGCGGGGGCAAGACCGGAACGCGAACCCCAACGCTGGACCAGCTTGGCGTCGACCTCACGGCCGCGGCTCAGTCCATGAAGCTCGATCCCACGGTGGGGCGGCAGAAAGAGATACAGCGAGTCACGCAGATACTCAGCCGTAGGACCAAGAACAACCCCGTTCTGGTCGGGGAACCCGGGGTGGGCAAGACGGCAATAGTCGAGGCGCTCGCCCAGCGGATCGCCAGCAACGAGGTGCCCTCGACGCTTCAGGGGAAGCGTCTAGTGACGCTGGACATGGGTTCGCTGGTGGCCGGTACGAAGTACCGGGGCGAGTTCGAGGAGCGGCTCAAGAAGGTCGTCGAGGAGATCCGCGGGTCCGGGAACTGCGTCCTATTCATCGACGAAATTCACACCATGGTCGGCGCCGGCGCGGCGGAAGGCGCCGTCGACGCCGCCAACATACTGAAGCCTTCGCTCGCTAGGGGAGAGCTCCAGTGCATCGGCGCGACCACGATGGACGACTACAGGAAATACGTCGAGCGCGACCCGGCACTCGAGCGCCGCTTCCAACCCGTCACGGTGGAGGAGCCGTCGGATGAGGAGACGGTGGACATCCTTCGCGGCGTCAAGGGGCGGTACGAGGACCACCACGGGTTGACGATATCCGACGAGGCCCTCACGAGCGCGGCGCATTTCGCCTCCCGCTTCATTCCCGACCGGTTCATGCCCGACAAGGCCATCGACCTGATCGACGAAGCGGCTTCCAAGGTCCGCATCAGCTTCAGCACCGTTCCCCTCTCGGTTTCCGAGGTCTCCAAGATGCTGGACAGCGTTCGCCGGGAGAAGGACGAGGCGATCTCCTCGCGGCAATACGAGTACGCAGCGGAGCTGCGCGACCGGGAAGCGAAACTGACCGAGAAGCTGAGCGCCTTGGAAAAGGAGTGGGAGGAGGAGAAGGGACAGGATGCCCCGGTGGTCACCGAGGAGAACATCGCCGAGGTGGTCAGTATGTGGACGGGCATCCCCGTGACCCGCCTGTCGGCCAGCGAGACGGAGCGTCTCATCCACATGGAGGAGGAGCTTCACAACGCCGTTGCCGGGCAGGACGAGGCTATCAACGTGGTGTCGAAGGCTGTCAGGAGGGCCCGCGCGGGCCTCAAGAACCCCAAGAGGCCGACGGGGATATTCATATTCTCCGGCCCTACGGGGGTGGGCAAGACCTACCTAGTAGAGAAGCTCGCCGAGTTCTTGTTCGGCAGCGAGGAGGCGGTCGTCCGTATCGACATGTCCGAGTTCATGGAACGCCATTCGGTCGCCAGACTCGTGGGCGCGCCGCCCGGGTATATAGGATACGACGAGGGCGGGCAGCTGACCGAGGCCGTCAGGCGCAAGTCCTACTGCGTGATACTTCTGGACGAGATCGAGAAGGCGCACCCGGAGGTGTTCAACATCCTTCTGCAGATCTTCGACGATGGACACTTGACGGACTCAAAGGGGCGCAGGGTCGATTTCCGCAACGCCATCATCGTTATGACCAGCAACATAGGCTCGGATCTGATCCGGCAGGACCGGATGTTGGGGTTCTCCCTCAACGTCGAGGGCGCCGCGAAGGGCAAGGCCGATTACGAGCGGATGAAGACCAACGTCTTGGACGAGATAAAGCGCTTCTTCCGGCCTGAGTTCCTCAACCGCATCGACGAGACGGTCGTGTTCCACGCGCTGAATAAGGAGCATATCCACCAGATCGTTGATATGAACCTCAAGGACGCAGCCAGCGGCCTCCTCGAGAAGGGCGTGGGCCTTGAAGTGACCGACAGCGCCAAGGGATGGCTGAGGGACAAGGGATTCGATCCCCACTTTGGCGCCCGCCCACTGCGCCGTGTCATTCAAGACAACGTGGAGGACAAGCTGTCGGATTCGATCCTGAACGGGGAGTTCAAGCCCGGCGACACGGCGGTCATAGACGTCGAGGACGACCATCTTGTCGTCAAGGTAGAATCACCTCTGGCCGTGGGGTCCGCGTAGCCCTCCCTCCTTTGGGTGCGTTGAGACCGCCATCCCGGCCTCCTCGCGGTTCCTTCCCTTCGGCTGTCGGTGCGAATGGCGGGCAACCTTGATCGCGGCGCCTGCCGTATGACCAATGCTGGCGCCGGCAAGCCGGTGTTCGTCTGCGACAAGTGCGGCAATGAGACGCCCAAGTGGGAGGGGCGCTGTCCTTCCTGCGGAGAGTGGAACTCGCTGGGCGAGGTCCGGGCTGCCCGGAGCCGCGGCAAGGCCCGCTCCCGGGTCGTTGGGACGGCCGCCCAGGCAGAGGAACTTTCCCAGGTTGACGCCGGCCGCTTTCCCAAGGCCGAAATCAGCTTGAGGGAGGTGAACCGGGTGTTCGGCGGCGGCATCGTGCCCGGATCGCTCACGATGGTCGCAGGAGACCCCGGGATCGGCAAGTCCACCCTGCTGCTTCGCGTCGCGGCGGACGTGGCGGGTACTGGCCGTGAGGTCGTCTACGTGTCCGGCGAAGAATCGTCGGCCCAGATACGGATGCGGGCCGACAGGCTGGGTGTTTCCGGTAAGCGCCTCTTCCTCCTGCAGGCGACCGGAGTGGATGAGGTCGTGCCCCGGCTCGACGCGATACGGCCGGCCCTGGTCGTCGTAGACTCGATCCAGACCATGCACGACCCGGCTATATCCTCGCCCGCCGGGAGCGTAGCCCAGATCAGAGAGACCACCCGCGCACTCACGGAATGGGCCAAGGCGGCGGACGTCCCCATCGTCCTCACCGGCCACGTCACCAAGAGCGGGGACGTAGCGGGTCCCAAGGTGCTGGAGCACATGGTAGACGTGGTCCTCTACATGGAGGGGGACCCAATCGGTTCTTGGCGGCTGCTGAGAGCCGTTAAGAACCGATTCGGCTCAACCAACGAGGTGGGGGTCCTGGAGATGGGCGAAGGCGGTCTGAGGGACGTGGAAGACCCGTCCAAGGAGTTCCTGTCGGAGCGGTCAGCCGCCGGGGTCGGATCGGTCATAGTGCCCAACCTGGAGGGCGCCAGGCCTCTCCTCGTAGAGATTCAGGCTCTCACGAACCGCTCGATGCTGCCGGCGCCCAGGAGGGTCGCAACCGGGCTCGACTACAACCGCCTGCTGATGGTATGCGCCGTTCTGACTCGCCGCGCAGGCGTGCCGCTAGCGGACCAGGACGTGATCGTCAACGTGGCCGGCGGGCTGAGAGTCACAGACCCCGGGGCCGACTTGGGCATGGCGCTCGCCATCGTATCGAGCGTCCGCGACGCGTCGATCGACCCCGATCTGGCCGCCGTGGGCGAGCTTGGGCTCAGCGGGGAGGTCCGTGGGGTGCCGCAACTGGAGAGGCGGGTCGCTGAGGCAGCCCGCCTGGGACTGCAGACGTGCATCGCCCCGGCGGGCAAGCGCGCCGCGCCTGTCTCCGGCGGCTTCAGGACGCGCCAGGTATCGACGTTACGCCAAGCCCTGCGGTCGGCCTTCTCGATCCCGCCGCCGCCCGTGAAGGAGGGAGCGAATTGAAGAGCGCATACTTCAGATGCGTGGGGGGGGTCAGCGGCGACATGATGTTGGGGGCTCTGATCGACTGCGGCGCCCCCCCGGAGGAGATCAACCGGGCGCTGATTCTCCTCGGCATAGATGGTCTCAGGGTAGAACCTGCGTCCGAGAGTAGGGGTGTGGTAGCCGGTACGCGCGTCCACGTCTCGGCCCGGGGCCGCGTCCAGCATCTCGCCGAGATGGAGCTCGCCTTGAGAGGCTCGCGGCTTCCCCGGTCGGTCGTGGACAAGTCGGCCGCCGTGCTCCGTAGGCTGTCGGAGGCTGAGGACGCGGTACACGGTTCCCCGGCGGGCGGGGCTCGCGTCCATGAGCTTGGAAGCCTTGATACGCTGGCCGACGTCGTCGGGGTCGTCGTTGGTCTGGAGGCCCTTGGCGTCGAGAGGGTATACTCCTCGGCCCTCCCTTCCGGCTCCGGCATGGTCGAGACGGAACACGGCCTTCTGCCGGCGCCGTCGCCCGTAACGGCCCTCCTGATGTCCACGGCCAACGCGCCCGTCGTCCCGCCGCCGGGGGGCGACGGCGAGGCCGGCGAGATGGTCACTCCCACGGGCGCAGCGCTCATGACAACCTTGGCGGCGTTCAGACAGCCGGCCCTCACGCTTCACAGGATCGGGTACGGCCTCGGTACGAGGGACCCCTCCGCCTATCCCAACGTGCTCGCGCTCTGGTTGGGCGAGGAGCAGGGCGCGCCGCGAACCACAAACATGACCCTAATCGAGACGAACATCGACGATATGAGCGCCGAGCATCTGGGCTACGTACAAGAGAGGCTGTTCGCCGCAGGCGCCCGCGACGTGTGGCTCACGCCTGTGCAGATGAAGAAGAACAGACCGGGCACGATGATCAGCGCGCTGGCTCCCGCGAGCCTGGAGGCGGCGTTAGCCGACCTGATCCTGAGGGAAACCTCTACGCTCGGCGTGCGTGTCCGTCCGGTCTCCCGGTACGAGGCCGAGCGTGAAGTCGTGGCCGTTCAGACCTCTTTGGGGCGAATGGCTGTAAAGGTCAAGAAGTTGGATGGAGTCAGCGTCTCGGTCTCGCCGGAGTACGACGACTGCAGCCGCATAGCTAGGGAGAAGGGCCTGCCGATTCAGGACGTCTATCGGGCTGTCCAAGAACAGGCTGGCCGGGTTCTTCTGCCCCGGCCTACGGGATAGCCGCGCCGGACTCGTTATACACGCCGTCTTTGATCCCCGCCCGCCCTTGGTAACTGGGGGCACAGCCCCCAGAACCCTCTCTGGATTTTCCCTTTGGGTCTCACAGAGTCTGAACAGTTTCATCCGTGCGGGTCGCGGCGGGCTCGGTATCCGTACGGCGTCTCTGTGCTAGAATGTCTCAGTCCGAACGAGGAGTCTGATGCTACCTATAGGCGACGTAGCCCGAACCATGGGCCTCGATGAGGAAGCTCTCATCCCGCACGGCCGCTTCAAGGCCAAGATCAGCCTCGACGCTATTCCCAAAGACGGACCGAGGGGCAAACTGGTATTGGTGACCGGTATGACTCCTACGGCCGCGGGCGAGGGCAAGACCACAACGACAGTCGGCCTCACGCAAGCGATGGGCCGGCTGGGGCATCGGGCAATGGCCGCGCTCCGAGAGCCGTCCTTGGGGCCGATCTTCGGCATCAAGGGCGGGGGCACGGGTGGAGGCGCGGCCCGTGTCGTGCCCGAGGACGAGATCAATATCCACTTCACCGGGGACGCGCACGCGGTGGCGTCGGCGCACAACCTGCTATCGGCCTTGACCGACAACGCGGCCCAACGGGGCCAGGTCGAGGGCTTTGCACCCAGCGGGATCACCTGGCGGCGCGTGGTCGACGTGGAGGAGCGGGCGCTGCGCTCCGTCGTTACCGGCCTCGGGGGGGCTAACAACGCCCCGATCAGAGAGTCAGGATTCGACATCGTCACTGCGTCTGAGGTCATGGCGGTCCTGGCCCTTGCGTCCGGTCTCGACGATCTGAGGGAGCGCCTGTCCAAAATCGTCGTGGGATTCGCTAATGACGGTGGCCCCGTCACGGCGCGTGACGTTGACGCCGTGGGCTCGATGATGGCGCTGCTCAGGTATGCGATTCAGCCCAACTTGGTGCAGACCCTGGAGGGGCAGCCGGTTATCGTGCATACGGGGCCGTTCGGAAATATCGCCCACGGGTGCAGTTCGGTGGTCGCCGACCGGCTTGCGCTGGGCCACAGCGATTACGTGATGACCGAGGCCGGATTCGGAGCCGACTTGGGATTCGAGAAGTTCATGCACATCAAGGCCCGATTCAACGACTTGGAGCCCAGCGCGGTGGTGCTGGTCACGACTGTAAGGGCCGTCAAGTCCCATGGAGGGGTCCGCCGCCGCGAGTTGGATACACCCAACGAAACGGCGGTCTCCGAGGGCATGGCAAACGTCGAACACCTCGTCGGGGTCATTCGGTCGTTCGGATTGCCAGTGGTCACGGCGATCAACCGCTTTCCGACGGATACGCCGGGCGAGGTGTCGATCGTGAAGAGCCGGTCGGAGGCTGCCGGGGCTCATGCGACTGTAGAGAGCGACGTCTTCGGGCGGGGCGGTGAGGGCGGGATCGACCTAGCCCAGGCGGTAGTCGAAGCGGCCGACGGGCCAGCCGGGGGAGTGAAGTACCTGTACCCGGAGGACGCCGCGACGCAGGAAAAGGTCCTGGCGCTGGCCCGGCAGGTGTACTGCGCCGACGGCGTTGAATGGAGCGCAGCGGCTAGACGGCGCGTTAGGTCGTTCGCCGAGCTCGGGTGGGGAACGCTGCCCGTGTGCGTAGCGAAGACCCACCTGTCTATCTCAGATAAGCCGCGTCTCAAGGGCAGGCCAACCGGGTACACGTTCCGAGTATCCGACGTGAGGGCGTCCGTGGGAGCCGGGTTCATATACCCTATTTCGGGCTCCATAGTGACGATGCCGGGGCTGCCGAGCACGCCCCGCTCCTTGGACATCGATGACGAGGGCCGCGTCCTGGGGCTGTAGACACCTCCCCTGCGCGGGGCGGCGCTCCGGAAGATGCCCCGCGCCTCTCATGGTTCATGGCCGGCGGCGGCATAATCGCAACATGACCGAGTTCTTCAACGTACTGCCCTCAGGGGACGCGCTCGGCGCACTGACTGCCCGGTTGCGCCATCGCCCCAAGGTGGAGATCGCGCCTACTGCCGAAGCGGTGGGGCGCGTCACCGCAGGCAGCCTGACGTCACCGGAGGACCTGCCCGCCTTCCCACGGTCTGCTATGGATGGCTACTCGGTGCGAGCCTCCGACACCTTCGGAGCTGCCGAAGGGCAACCGGCCTATCTGACGGTGGCCGGAGAGGTGGCTATGGGGAGGGCGCCTTCCGTGTCGATCGGGGCCGGGGAGGCGGCGCGCACGTTCACCGGCGGTATGCTTGCCCGCGGCGGAGACGCCGTGTTGATGGTAGAGCAGACGCAGGCGGTCGATGACCGCACGATAGAGGTGCTTAGTCCGGTGGCTCCAGGCGAGAACGTCATTCAGCCCGGCGAGGACGTGCGCGCCGGTAGCCGCATTTTGCCTGCAGGCCACCTGCTCAGGCCTCAGGACGTCGGCGGGCTCATGGCTCTAGGGATCACGACCGTGGAGGTCACGGCCAGGCCCAGGGTGTCCATCGTATCTACCGGAGATGAATTGGTGCCTCCGAGCTCGAAACCTGGCCCCGGCCAGGTCCGCGACGTGAACACCTACACGGTGTCCGGTCTCATCCGGGAGGCTGGCGGCGCGCCTGTGCCCATCGGGTTGGTCGCCGACGACTACGAGGCACAACGCCGCGCGGCCAAGGAGGGCTTGGACAGGGGCGACGCGCTCGTCTTCTCGGCGGGCAGCTCGGTCAGCAGCCGCGACATGACGGCGGAGGTGATCGCCAGCCTCGGAAAGCCGGGGGTCCTGGTGCATGGGCTGGCCCACAAGCCGGGGAAACCCACCATAGTGGCGCTGGTGGGGGGCAAGCCTGTCTTCGGACTGCCGGGCAACCCCGTATCGGCCATGGTGGTGTTCGAGTTGCTGGTGCGGCCAACGATATACGCCCTGAGCGGCCTCTCCGACCCGCCGGCGCCGGGCGCGGTATCGGCGCGCCTGACGCGCGACCTGCCGTCGCAGGCCGGGCGGGAAGACCACGTGCACGTGAAGTTGGCGCGGCGCGGCGGGGTCCTCTACGCTGAGCCGAGCTTCGGCAAGTCCAACCTCATCTACACCATGGTACGAGCCGATGGGACCGTGATCGTGCCTCTGGATAAGGGCGGCCTCTACGCCGGCGAAGACGTTGACGTTCAACCTTTCTAGGCCTCTGGGATGAGCGGTCACGCACCCGGCCGTCGATACTATCTCGAGGACCTCCCGTTGGATGAGGCGGTGCGCCGCTTCCATTCGGCGTTGGCGGAGGCGGGGGCGCTGAAGCCTACTCCACCTCAAGCCCTCGCGCTCGACGAGGCTAATGGCCGGGTGACCGCCGAGGCGGTATGGGCGAAGAGGTCGGCGCCCCATTACGACGCCGCGGCCATGGACGGGGCGGCGGTACGGTCGAGGGACACGGTGGGCGCCTCGGAGGCCTCGCCCGTAACGCTGCGGGTTGGCGGGCAGGCGGTATGGGTTGACACGGGAGACCCTATCCCAGAGGGCTTCGACGCCGTGGTGATGATCGAGGTAGTTCACGAGACAGGTACAGGGGCCGTCGAGATATATTCTCCTGTTGCTCCCTACCAGCACGTCCGCCCGCTCGGTGAGGATATTGTAGCTACGGAGTTGCTGCTGGCTCAGGGCCACCGACTCAAGCCTCACGACGTTGCGGCGTGCGCCGCCGCCGGTTTGACGGAGGCGGCGGTGCGTCGACGGCCCATCGTCGCCATCATTCCTACCGGGAACGAGATAGTCCCACCCGGGCAGGCGAGGAGTCCCGGGCAGGTGCCGGAGTTCAACTCGCTCATGCTGGCCGGTATGGTTTCCGACTGGGGCGGGTCGCCGCTGAGGCTCGACCCGGTCCCGGACAGCGTCGAACTGCTCCGGGCCAGCGTCGCAGGCGCGGCGGAGAAGGCCGACGTCGTCGTCGTGAACGCCGGCTCGTCGGCGGGGTCTGAGGACTACACGGCCCGGGTGGTCGAATCTCTGGGCAGGCTGGTCGTGCACGGTGTGGCCATCCGTCCGGGGCATCCGGTGGTGTTGGGAGTCGGAAACGGCAAGGCCCTGCTGGGGATCCCGGGGTACCCCGTCTCGGCCGCCATTACGTCGGAGCTGTTCCTCAAGCCTCTGATCGAGATGAAGCTCGGCGTCCCCGCCAGCGTCCGGGCGAAGATCCGGGCCACCATGGCGCGGAAAGTCTCCTCGCCACTCGGCGAGGACGAGTACCTGCGCGTCAGGGCAGGGCGGGTCGGCGGCAAGATGGTCGCGGCCCCCATCCTGCGCGGCGCTGGGGTGATAACGTCGCTGGTGAAGGCTGACGGCCTGGTTCGCATTCCGCGCTTTTCGGAAGGGATAGCTGCCGGAGAGGAGGTAACCGTCGAGCTCTCCAGCCCCGCGGAGGAGCTGGATAACAGGCTGGTGATCATAGGCAGCCACGACGTGGTCATAGACCTGTTGGCAAGCGAGCTCCGACGGGTCCGCCCGGACATGTCCATCGCCTCCTCCAACGTGGGAAGCCTGGGGGGCCTCCTGGCGTTGAGGCGCGGCGAGTCTCATGTTGCGTGCAGTCACCTGATGGACGAGGAGACAGGGGAGTACAACCTGCCGTTCGTGCGGCGTTACCTGCCCGGGATGCCCGTCGTGCTGATGAACCTGGTACGCCGAATCCAGGGCTTGATAGTCCCCGCCGGCAATCCGAAGCAGATGACCTCGTTGGCCGACCTGACCCGCAAGGACGTGCGATTCGTCAACAGGCAGCGCGGCTCCGGTACGAGGGTCCTCCTCGATCACATGCTCGCCGGGAGCGGGCTGGCGGCGAGCGGCATTCGCGGGTACGACCGCGAGGAGTACACACACTTGGCCGTGGCCGCCGCCGTGGCAGGAGGCGGCGCCGACGCCGGCCTCGGGGTACTATCCGCGGCCCGGGCGCTGGGGCTCGGCTTCGTTCCCCTGCGGTCTGAACAGTTCGATCTGATCATACCCTCGGACTTCTACCGGAGCGAGCTGCTCGCGCCCGTGCTGGCGGTGATAAGGAGCGACGGTTTTCGGCGGCAGATCGACGAGAGCGGAGGTTACGACACTGCGACGCTGGGCGAGGTAGTCGCAGAGGTAGCGTAGCCGCACGCTCGTTATGGTATGGTTTGGCTACGGAGGGGCGACGTGACGCGGGAGACAGGCGCTTCCGCCATCGTATTGGCGGGAGGCATGAGCAGACGGTTGGGCCGTAACAAGGCTCTGGAGGAAATTGGCGGTCAGCCGCTGGTGCTCAGGGTGCTGGATAGACTGTCCCAAGTCACCGGCGACGCCGTGGTGGTCGTCAACGACGCTGAGAGAGCCCGAACGCTTCCGATCCCGGAATCTGCCCGGGTCGTGATAGACCGCTACCCCGGATCCGGGGCGCTTGGCGGCATCTTTACGGGATTGTCAGCCTGCTCGGAGCAGTGGGGGCTGGTCGCTGCGTGTGACATGCCCTTTCTCAATACAGGCCTATGGGCCGAGATCTTGGCCCGCAGGGATGGTCACGACGCGGTCGTTCCCGTCTTGGACGGGCGCCCCGAGCCCACTCACGCCGCGTACTCCAAGACGTGTCTCCCGCGTATCGAGGAGCGCCTGAAGTCGAACGAGTTGAAGATAGCGCTGTTCTTTGATGCGGTCCGGGTAGCGTGGGCGCCGCAGGCCCTCGTAGAAGAGCTGGACCCGGAGCGCCTCAGCTTCTTCAACGTCAACACCCAGAAGGACCTCGACCGCGCCAGGGAGTTAGCCGCGGCAGGGGTATAGGTAACTACGATGGTCCAGCTTCCGAGGGATGCAGCCGTGGTCCCAGCGGTGAGCGTAACAGTGGAGCTGTTCGGAAACGCCAAGCTGCTCGCCGGGCGGCGTGAGGTCGATATAGCAGTACCCGGCTTCTGCGGTATCCAGGCTCTCGCTTCGTCGCTCGCCGAAGTCGTTCCCTGCCTCGTAGGGGGCGTGGTGCGGAAAGACGAGGCCGGACTGATGGGGAGCTACGTGTTCAATCTGAACGGCACCCGCTTCCTGGAGGGGGGCGTGGTCGCGCTGAAGCCCGGCGACCGGATACTGCTGTTCTCCAGCCAAGCGGGAGGGTAGGCCGGTGTACGGATACCACGGCCGGGTAACGGTGGTCGATCTGACGACGCGGGCGGTGTGGCGCGAGCCACTGGACGAGAGCGTTCTGCGCCGGTTCATCGGCGGCATCGGATTGGGGACCTACCTACTCTATCGCCACTGTCCCGCGGGCGCCGCGCCGCTCTCCGGTGAGAACCCGCTCATATTCGCGACAAGCCCGCTGGCCGGCAGCAAATTGACCACCTCCAGCAAGTTCGCCGTCGTCACCAAGTCACCCTTGACCGGATTCATCGGCGACTCGCTGTCATCGAGCTACCTTGCCACAGAGCTCAAGAAGACGGGCTCGGACGCCCTGGTGGTCATCGGCAGGGCCGGACGTCTAACCTTGCTCGAGGTCACCGACGCCGGCGTCGATTTCCTTGACGCCTCGGAAATGGCGGGGTTAAGTACGTCGGAAACGGAGGCGGCGGTCAAGGCGCGGTGCGGCGAAGGGTCGCGGGTCGCCTGTATAGGGCCGGCCGGAGAGCGCGGGGTGCTCTACGCCAGCATCGCAAACGACGGCGGACGGCAGGCCGGCAGGACGGGACCGGGCGCCGTGATGGGGTCGAAGAACTTGAAGGCCATCGCGGTACGGGGATCGAAGCCCGCGCAGGCGTCCGACCCCCTATGGCTGCGGAACGCCGCCCGCGACCTGACCCGCCGCAGCCTGGGTCCGGCGACCGAGAAGTACCGGACGATGGGGACCGTGGCGAACGTCTCGGTCTTCAACCGGCTGGGCGCGCTGCCCACCAGGAACTTCCAGCAGTCCACCTTCGACGGCGCCGAGATGGTGAGCGGCGAACAGTACGTGCAGGCTCACCGCGTCAGGACGGCCCACTGCTCCGGTTGCACCATAGGTTGCGAGCACGTCATGGCCGTCAACGACGACAGGGGGCGGTCGGAGGGACGCCTGGAGTACGAGAGCGCCTTCGCGCTGGGCCCCCTCGTTGGCATAGGTGATCCGAACGACTTGCTGCGCGCCTCCCACGCGTGCGACGAACTGGGGATGGATACGATCAGTGCGGGCGTGACCTTGGCGTGGGCGATGGAGAGCGTGGAGCGCGGCGCCCTGACGGGCGATGACACCTCCGGGCCGCTCCCTCGGTTCGGCGACGCCGAGTCCGTACTTGCCCTGCTGGGCCTCATATCGCGCCGGGAGGGCGTCGGCGGCCTGCTGGCGCAGGGGTCACGCCGGGCTGCGCAGGCGGTGGGGCGCGGCTCGGATTACTGGGCCATGCACGTCAAGGGCCTGGAGATGCCGGGTTACGAGCCGCGAAGCTTGAAGACCATGGCGTTGGGACTCGCGGTAAGCACAAGGGGCGCCTGCCACAACCGCTCGTCGGCCTATGAGGCCGACTTCTCGGCGCGGGTGGACCGCCTGTCCGCCGACGAGCGGCGCGGACGCATTACGGCGGACGGCGAGGACTATTCGGCGGTCATGGACTCGCTGACGTGGTGCAAATTCCTGCGCAAGGCATTCGAGGACTTCTACGCCGAATCGGCCGAGATATACGAGCGCCTGACCGGCTGGCCGACCGACTCCGAAGACCTCCGTAGGGCCGGCGAGCGCATCAACAACCTGAAGAAGCTCTTCAACATCCGCGAGGGCTGGACGCGGGACGACGACACGCTGCCGCCGAGGGTACTGGACGAAAGGCTACCGACGGGCGTAGCACAGGGTATTGGGTTGGACAGGGAAGACCTAGACATGATGGTGCAGAGCTACTACCGCGCCCGGGGCTGGGGCGAGGATGGAATGATACCGGGCGAAAAGGTGCGAGAGCTGGAGTTGGGGGACGTGGTTGACAGGGATATGTCCTGCACGTCATCACGCGAAAGCGGCTGAACGAACTTGCGCGGAATCATCCCAATGCCGGAACATCCCTTGAACACTGGCGCCGGTTGATGAAAACGAAGGAGCTTCCCCTAATTCGCCGTGTTGCGTGCAGAATTTCCTCATGCCGACCCGGTTGGCGTGCGGAGCACGTAGGAGGTGTAAAGTGACCAAGCTTAATGGAGATAAGATCCGCAAGATCTTCAAGGACATGTCTGGTGAGAAACCTCGTCGTGGAGTTGACGCTCGCAGTTGAGTGTGGAGTGTCTAATTCCAGGATATGGGAAGTACTTCACAATGTGAGCGTATCCGAATTCATGATGCCTAGAAAAGAGTATCACGCTCTTCTGAAGGAGTTCCACGGGGACAAGTACCCTGAGGTAGTCAAGAAGGGTGAGACTATCATGACTAACAGAAAAAAGAACGCACAAGAAAGGGCCCAGAGGCTCAAGGCTCTCGCTGCTAAAGACAAGGCCGAGAAGGAAGCTGCGGCTGCG
Source organism: uncultured Dehalococcoidia bacterium (assembly GCA_958296245.1). Classification (GTDB taxonomy): domain Bacteria; phylum Chloroflexota; class Dehalococcoidia; order Lucifugimonadales. The sequence goes on along the minus strand of OY282458.1, from coordinate 1,657,775 downwards.
GCGGCCTACATCGAGGTGAAGTACTCCATTCCGAACGGAGCGCAGCGGAGTGAGGAATCTAAAGCCGTTGCGCCCAAGACGACGTCGTCTGTAGGCATAGCCCCTAGATTCCTCGCTGCGCTCGGAATGACAGGTTGGCGGGTCAGGTGCAGCAGGTTGGTAGATGTATGTATGAGAAAGCGGCGCCCTCGGGGAGCCGAACGACAGTAGGTGGCGCTGCGGGAATAGGGAGGCCTCTCACGATTCGCATCGTATATAATCCCCCCATGCGGTCAGAACGTGAGCGGAGCGGCGGGGCGAGGCCCGTAACTCCATTGCAGCGGCAGCGGCAGAGCGAGTTGCGAGCAGCCCTGCGGGAGAGGTTCCCCAGACAACGCGGCCAGCTTCTGCCCGCGCTGCACTTCCTTCAGCACGAGTTCGGCCATCTGCCCGACTGGGCTATGGAGGTCGTCGGCTGGTATCTCGGCGTACCCGTGAGCGAGGTTTACGGCGCGGCTACCAGCTACACCGAACTCCGGTTGGAAGGGGCCGGGGAGTGCCTTGTCAGGGTCTGCACCGGGATAACCTGTTGGATGAGTGGAAGCTCGGGTCTGCTCGAAACGATCGCGTCCTGGCTTCGGAAGAACCCTGGGGGCGGCGTTGCGACCGTGGAGGAGGCCGCCTGCGGCTTCCTGTGCGCCATGGCGCCTGCTGTGGAGGTGGACGGTCGGTGGGTGGGCAGGGCGACCCCTGAGGCGGTGAACGAGCTGCTGCCGGGGTCGGCGCTGCCGTGACGGGCGATGCCAAGGCCGCTTTGCAGCAGATCCGGCGCGAGGCTGCCCGGCGGCTCGAAGCTCGCCGCGACGGCAGGGCGAGGGTGGCCGTTCAGGTATCGCACTGCTCTATATCCGTCGGGGCGGATGGGGTCGCTGAGGCGCTCAGCGCCTGCCTGCCGGACGCCGCCTACGTGGTCCAAGCCGGATGCGACGGCGCCTGCTTCGAAGCGCCCAAGGTTATAACCGCCCTCCCGGACGGCGGCAACCGCCGTCTGATCAACGCGGGCGCTGCGGACGCGGCGGCGGTGCTGGCCGGTCCGCACGCGGCAGGGGCCGCCTGGCCGGAGGATTTCTACTCCCGGCAGCACAGGCTGGCGTTGGATGGCTGCGGCGAGATCGATTCGGAGGACATAGACGACTACGTCGCTCACGGGGGTTACGAGGGACTCGCCCGCGCGTTGTCGATGACGCCCGGGGAGGTGGTGGAGGAGGTGAAGGCCTCAGGCCTACGGGGTAGGGGGGGCGCGTACTTCCCGGCCGCGATGAAGTGGGAGAGTGCGCGCAGCGTTCCGTCGGACAGGCGGTATCTCGTCGTCAACGCAGAGGAGGGAGAGCCGGGCATATTCAAGGACCGGCACCTGATGGAGGGCGTCCCGCACCGCATCGTAGAGGGCGCCATCATCGCCGCCTATGCGACGGGCGCCTCGGAGGCATACCTCTATATCAACGCCGAGGCCGGGCTGTCCGCCCGACGTATGCAACTGGCCTTGGAGCAGGCGGCGGATCTTGGTCTACTCGGCGGAGACGTCTTGGGATCGGGGTTTGGGCTGGCGGCGGAGGTCCGGCGCGGCGCCGGGGGCTACGTCTGCGGTGAAGAGACTACCTTGCTGAACACAATGGAGGGCTATCGCAGGGAGCCAAGGCTCAGGCCGCCGTTTCCCACTGAGTCGGGCTTGTGGGCCAAACCAACGGTGATCAACAACGTCGAGACGCTGGCGAACGTGCCCTATATCCTTGCCACGGGCGCCGAGGCATTCCGCCGAGTGGGCAGCGGCGCCGAGTCGGGGACGAAGCTCATCAGCCTCAGCGGGTCGGTGCGCCGGCCGGGTGTCGTGGAGGTGCCGATGGGGACGCCGATTAGGGACATCATAGAGGGGATTGGGGGCGGCCCGGTCCCGGGCCAGACTCTAACAGGGGCGGCCGTGGGAGGCCCTTCCAGCGGGGTGATCCCAGAATCGATGTTAGACATACCCATCGCTCCCGGGCGGCTTCACGACACCGGGGTGATACTTGGAGCGGGTGGGATCATTGCCTTGGACGGCCGCGCGGAGGTGCTGGACGTGGTGCGCATGATGGCAGCCTACAACGCGGCTGAGTCCTGCGGAAAATGCACCCCGTGCAGGGAGGGTACGCCGCGCATCGTGGACGCACTGGACCGGATCGCTTCCAACGGCGGCTCCGAGGGAGACTTGGAGGAGCTGCGTTACCTGGCGCACGTGGTGGGCGCGGCGTCCCTGTGCGGCCTCGGTCAGGCCGCGGGGACTCCGGTAGTCAGCGCCCTCCACTTCTTCGGGAATGAGATGTCGGCGGTGAGATGATGGCATTCGGCACTCCTTCGGCTTGCGCCTCGGCGCAGGAACGCACAAGATGAACATCACCCTTGCGGTCAACGGGCGAGAGGTTCGGATTCCCGACTCCTCCTCGGTGTTGGACGCCATCAACGCCTCGGGTGATTACATATCGCAGCTCTGCAAGGACCCCGACATGAAGCAGATCGGGGCCTGCAGGACGTGCTTGGTAGAGATAGAGGGCATGAATGGCTTTCCCGCGTCGTGCTCCGTGCCTGCGGCGGATGGGATGAGGGTTTGGACCGACAATCCTGCTGTGGCCGACGTCCGCCGGGGGGTGCTGGAGCTTACTATGGCGATGCTCCCCGCCGCGGGAGGCAATGCCGGAGACCACGGGGACTTGGGCATTGCGTCGAGCCGCTACGGCATTGCGCGGTCCCGATGGGAGAGCCGGAAGCGCGAGCCCGTAGACGCCAGCAACCCGGTGTTCGACATAGCGATGCGGGACTGTATCCTTTGCGGCCGGTGCGTTCAGGCCTGCCAGGACGGACACCAGTTCATCGGCGCCATCGATTTCCTGGGCGACGGGCGCGATAGCCGCATAGGCACGTTCATGGATAGGCCGCTGGCCGACTCAGTATGTACGACCTGTGGGCAATGCCTCTCGGTCTGCCCCACGGGGGCCATCGACGTCAAAAGCCCGCCCAAGGGCGTAGTACGGTCTGTCGAGACCACGTGCCCCTACTGCGGCGTGGGCTGCGGTGTCGTTGCCCAAGTCGACGAGCGCGAGCGGATGATCGGGATGCTGGACAGTCCCGAGAACCAATCGAGCCTCGGTATGCTATGCGTCAAGGGCCGATTCGGTTATTCCTTCGTACAGCACGAGAACCGGCTCGCCGCGCCCCTGCTGCGGCGAAACGGCGAGCTTGCGCCTGCTTCCTGGGACGAGGCGTTGGACTACGTGGCCGAGCGGCTTTCCGGCTATAGAGGCAGCGAGTTTGCGACGCTGTGCTCGGCCAAGGCGACGAACGAGGACGGCTACTTGCAGCAGAAATGGGCGCGGCTGGTGATGGGCTCCAACAACATAGACCACTGCACGAGGCTGTGCCACTCGCCTTCCGTGGAGGCGATGCTGGAGGCGCTGGGGAGCGGGGCTACAAGCAACTCGTATGAGGACTACGAAGAGGCCGGATGCCTGATCATCATCGGCTCAGACGCCAACTCCAACCACCCCGTGGCTGCCGCTAGAATGCGGCGTGCGGTCATCGAGCGCGGCGCCAAGCTCATCGTCATCAACCCTCGGCGCATCGAGATGTGCGACTTCGCCGAACTGTGGCTGCGGCCGAGGCCGGGTACCGACGTCGCGCTGCTTAACGCGATGGCGAAGGCCATCCTGGACGAGGGGCTCGCCGCCGACGGGTTCATCCGCGACCGTACCGAGGGATTCGAAGAGTGGCGCCGGGTCGTCGACAAGTACACGCTGGAGTATGCGGAGAGTGTGACCGGCGTTCCCGGGGGCGACATAGCGCGGGCCGCGAGAGCCTACGCAAGACCTGCTTTTGGCGGTTCATGCCTGATCTGGGGCATGGGCGTGACTCAGCATACCAACGGCACCGCCAACGCCCACGGCCTGTTGAATCTGGCCCTGGTGGCGGGACAGCTCGGCAAGCCGGGCAGTGGAGTGTCGCCGTTGAGAGGGCAAAACAACGTGCAGGGTTGCGGCGACGCCGGATGCCTGCCTACGGACTTTCCCGGGTACCAGAGCGTGGCCGGCAACTTGGATAAGTTCCGGGAGGGATGGGGCAACTATCCCCTGCCCTCGGAGGAGGGACTTGTAGTAACCGACATGGTCGAGGCCGCTTTGGAGGGCCGCGTCAAGGCGATGTACGTCACCGGGGAAAACCCGCTGCTCAGCGAGCCCGATCTGCATCACGCGGAGAAGGCGTTCAGAAATCTGGACTTCCTGGTTGTCCAGGATATCTTCATGCACGAGACAGCGGAACTGGCTGACGTGGTGCTGCCGGCGGCCAGCTTCGCCGAGAAGGACGGCACGTTCACCAACAGCGAGCGCCGCGTCCAACGTGTTCGGAAGGTTATCGAGCCGATAGGGGAGAGCCGCCCCGACTGGGAGATATTTTGCGACCTGTCCCGACGGATGAGCCGCCGGCTCCGCCTCGGGGTCGAGGCCGAGTTCGAGTTCGGCCACCCGTCGGAGATTTGGGACGAGATGGCGGCCCTAACCCCCATCGTCGCCGGCATCTCATACGAGCGTCTGGATGCGGAGGGAGGCATTCAGTGGCCGTGTCCGGCGCCCGGTCACCCCGGTACGCGCTTCCTTTACGAGACGGACTTCCCCCGGGGGCCGAGGGCTAAGTTCGTGCCATTCGAACAGGGTCCGCAGGCAGAAGAGCTACCCGACAAGCGCTTCCCGCTGATCCTGAACACGGGCCGCAACCTCTACCACTGGCACGGCGGCACCATCACCCGACACGCGTCCGCTCTGCTCGCCAAGTCTCCCGAGCTGGAGATAGCCATCAGCGCAGAGGACGGCGTGCGCTACGGGGTGGCCGACGGGGAATGGGTCGGCCTGGCGACCCGTCGGGGGCGCCTGGAGGGGCGCGTTACCTATACGGACAGGATGCGTTCAGGGGAGGTCTTCGTGCCGTTCATCAAGCTGAAAGACCATGCCGCAAACTTCCTGACCAATGCGGCGTTCGATCCCGACTCGAAGATACCTGAGTACAAGGTCTGCGCCGTACGTATCGAAAAGCTCGCAGGCGGATGCGCCCCGTCCACGTGTTGAGCGCCTCGCGCTAGGAGCGCCCACGGCGTTGCGCTGGCCGCCTAACGGTTGCAGAATGTGACGTGCGCAGGGGCGGCCCACCCCTTCAGCCGGGAGAACCCCCCTTCCTGGTTGGGGAAGGACTCAGAGCGATGGACAAGTCCAACAGCCTGCTAGGCGGGAAGGACAGTCGAAGGGTTGAGCCGTAATAGGGGAGAGTCGCAGCGGAGCGAGAGGCTCCCAACGCCGCAATATACTTGGAGCGAAGCGCTATGCCAACACCGGTAACTCAGATGCCCAAGCCTGATGCGGCACAGTATCAGGGCAACCGCAAGCTATACCTCGTCCCGATCTACACCCTCGGCCCCGACGCGCCGGCGGAAGGCCAACGCCTGCTGGAGCGTTATTGGTCTGAGGTCCGAGACCACGTGGAGAACCTCGAGCGCTCTTTGGGCAAGGCCGCCCGGGTGTACCACGAAGCGGTCTTCGTCAGCGGCGAGGAAGGTCTTAGCATGGTGGAGGCGATGAATCCCAAGGGTTACTCCTTCGTGCAGGCCATCTGCCACTCCGGCGCTGTGCTGGAGGTTGCCGAGGACCGCGACCTCGTGCAGGAGAGCTCGGACTGGCAGCGGTGCATATCGGTCGGGCTGATGAGCCATAAAGTACTCACCGCCGCGATGGAAGGCTTTCAGGAGGCGACGCGCCTGCGGTACGAGCACATCGCAAAGGGCATCGACGAGACCTTGAAGGAGTCGGAGCCGGGCATTCTATTCATCGGGGAAAGTCACCGCGTTCAGTTCCCGTCCGATATACAGGTCTTCTACGTGGCGCCCCCCGCGCTCGATGCCCTGAACCGGTGGAGGGCTGACCAGATCCGCGTTGCCGCTCGCCGGTTCGACGAGATGGCTCAGGAGGAGGGCCGGGCGCCTGACGGGGAAGCGTAAGCTCCCTCGGAACAGGGCAGACCCGCGATAATCGCCTCGAGGGGGTATCGCGCCGGAGCCGGCGCTCTAACAGGCTGCCGAAATACGGGTGTGGCATAGGGCATAGCCCCTTTGCCGGGAAGTCTGAGGGTGTCCCTCAGATATAATCCATTCCCTTCCTGGCCGGGCAGGGAGGGTTGCAGGGAAGCCAGAAACAGGCTTCCACTGCCAGTTGAGGCGCTGGAGGTTACGGATGCATGTCCACGGGGTTGCTTGGGTCCGCCGGCGTGAAGTCTGAGGGTAAGCGGCGGCTGCGAAGCCGTGAGTGGCTGGATACGCCGGAGCTGTACGGATGGCTCCGACGCGCCGCGTTCAAGGCTCAAGGGTTCAGCGAGCTGGCCTACGAGGGCCGGCCCATAATCGGCGTCTGCAACTCTTGGAGCGAGTTGACTCACTGCAACGCCCACCTGCGCGACCTCGCGGCGGCGGTCAAACGCGGCGTTTGGCAGGCAGGCGGTTTCCCGCTGGAGTTTCCCGTGATGTCCTTGGGCGAGTACTTCATGCGACCCACGGCCATGCTATACCGCAACCTGATGAGCATGGACGTCGAGGAGTCCATAGTCTCCAACCCGCTGGACGGCGTAGTGCTGCTCGGGGGCTGCGACAAGACGACGCCCGCCCTGCTGATGGGGGCGGCCAGCGCCGACGCGCCGGCCATTCTGGTCACCGGGGGGCCGCAGCTCAAGGCAAGCTGGCGAGGCGAGGAATTGGGAACGTGCACGGACTGCCGGCGCTACGAGCAGGAGCTCAGAGCGGGCAGGATCACCGGGGCCGACTGGGCCGACCTGCAGGACAACATCATCCGCAGCCCCGGCCACTGCGGGGTCATGGGTACGGCATCCACCATGGGGGCTATGGGCGAAGCCCTGGGGATTGCCCTGCCGGGCAACGCCGCCATTCCGGCCGCCGACCCCCGAAGGGCCCGCTTGGCGGAGGCCGCCGGGCGCCGGATCGTCGCCCTGGTCGAGAGGGACCTGAGGCCCTCGGCCATCCTGACGAGAGGGGCCTTCGAGAATGCCATCCGGACCCTGCACGCGATCGGAGGCTCCGCCAACGCGATTATCCATCTGTGCGCCCTGGCCGGCCGTGTGGGCGTGGACCTCCCGCTGCGGCTGTTCGACGCGCTGTCGAGAACGACGCCGGTCGTGGCGGACGTCAAGCCCTCGGGCAAGTACCTCATGGAGGACTTCCACAACGCGGGCGGGGTCCCCGCCGTCCAACGAGGGTTGCTGCCTCTTCTACGTGGGGACGTGCTGACCGTAACCGGCCGCAGCTTGCGCGAGAACGTGGCCGGCGCGGAGGTCTACGACCGCGCCGTGATCAGGCCGGCCGGCGACCCGGTCAGCTCGGAGGGAGGGTTGGCGGTGCTGACCGGCAGCCTTGCCCCCAATGGGGCCGTGATCAAGTCCAGCGCCGCGTCGCCCGGGCTGCTGGGGCACTCCGGGCGGGCGCTCGTGTTCGAAGACCACGACGACTTGACGCGGCGCATAGACGACCCCGATCTGGACGTGCGCCCCGACGACGTTCTAGTAATGCGCAACGCCGGACCCGTCGGCGGGCCTGGGATGCCGGAGTGGGGGTTCTTGCCGCTGCCCAAGAAGCTGCTGGAGCGCGGCGTGCGGGATATGGTACGTGTCAGCGATGCCCGTATGAGCGGGACCGCCTTCGGCACCGTCGTGGTTCACGTGAGCCCGGAATCGGCCACAGGAGGGCCGCTGGGCGCCGTGCGCAGCGGGGACGTCATAGAGATGGACGTACCGCGGCGTCGGCTCGACCTGAAGGTCGAAGACAGGGAGATCCAGCGCAGGCTTGAGGAGGCGCCCCCTGCCAAGCCGGGGCCGACGAGGGGCTACGGCCTACTGTTCAGCCGCCACGTAACCCAGGCCCACGAAGGCTGCGACTTCGACTTTCTAGTGGCCTAGCAGGGAGGGGCTCAGACGGATGACAGGGCCCCGGCGTGGGCCTCCACCAGTCGCTTGAAGGCGTCCCTGGCGTCCTGCGAAACGGCCGCGTCACGCGACGGCAATCGCGATGGGCCGCCGCGGCGGCCGGTGGCGTCCATCGCCGCCTTGACGAAGATGCCCTCGCCTGCCGTCTTGCCGCCGATGGCGCCTCGCACCCTTCCATACTCGGCCATGAAGCCTTGGAAGAACTCCTGCGCTTCTCCGAACCGGCCTTGGTCCATCAGGTCGTGAGCCCGCCAGCAGAACTCGGGATAGAAGTTCGGCACGTGGCTGATCCACGCCTTGCAGCCGAGCACGGCGGCGTAGATGACAAGGCTGCCGTTGTTGACGAGGGCCGCTTTCCCGGACCACTTCATCAGGCCCTGTACGTAGCTGTCTATGTTGGGAGATCCCCACTTGACCGCGTTGGTGTTGGGGATCTCCAGCAGCCGGTCGATGACCTCGGCGGGCACGTCGTACTTCGACCCGCTGTACCAATGGCTATAAGCCGAGAAGCCTATATTCGTGTGCTTGGCGACCTCTTCGTGCCAGGCGACCGTGTCCTCTGCCTGCACCGTGTAGTAGTAGGCGCCGCTGATCTGAGCTATCTCGACGCCTTGGTCCTCGGCTACCTGGCATAGGGTGATGGTGTCTCGTATGTCCGTGCTCTGGACGCCGGCCATCATAGGGACGTCGTTGTCGCGGCCCACTTTCGCCACGGCCTCGATGACTTGCTTGCGCTCCTCGAGATTGAGGACGGTGAAGTCGCCGCCCGAACCGGCGATCAGGAAGACCGAGTTGCCTTGCCTCGCGCCCCGGTCCACGATCCATTGGGCGTTGTCCGCCGTGCCCTGTACGTCAAGCGACAGGTCGTCATTGAATAGGGTGGCCAAGGGAACCACCACGCCTTGGAACCGGTCTCTGGCCTCTAGCTTAGATAGCATCCGCGACTCTCCTTTAGCAGACTGCGGGAAACGCTTCCGGCTCCCTTGCAGCCCTCCCTTCCGTCCAGGAAGGGGAATAGATTATGTCTGAGGGACACGCCCTCAGACTCCCGGCAACGGGCTGCGCCGTCTGCGCATCCCGTATTACCGCAGCCTGTTACTGCTCCGTGCTAACCGCATCATAACGATGCCTTGGGCCTCAGTCAACGCGCGTCCAGCCGCGCGCGTCGGGTTCCTCGCCGCCGTTGCAATTGCCTATACTCTATGAACGCCGGCGCATCCTCGCCCTGCGGGCCGAGCGAAACTGTTCAGACTCTGTGAGGCCCGAAAGGGGGAGTCCAGAGAGATTCTCCCTTCTGTAAGGGGGTCTGGGGGGCTGTGCCCCCGGTTACCAAGGGGCGGGCGGGTGGGGATCTAAAGACGTCTGCTTTTATCGGGGCTACGCCAGTCGAAAAAGGACCTCACGAAGTCTGAACAGTTGCCAAGGGCTTGGTACGAGGGTAATTAGGTGTGCTACCCTTGGCCTCGTTACTACTCACTCTAGGAGATGCCGCGATGGACCACTCCAAGGCGATAATGATCTCGGATATGAGCGTTTGCCTGCCACAGGCCGCAATCTCCCCAGGGCACCTGAAGTACCATTGGCAGGCGACTCCCTACGAAGCTGAAGGTGTGTCGGGCACCCTGCTGTTTGCCGGACCGGAGACGGAGGCGCCGCCTGTGACCCTCCCCGTCGAAGTGTCGGGGTGGCATGCCATATTCGTCGGCCTTTGGAGCAACTGGACGCCGTCACTGCTCAAGGTCAAGCTGACCAGTGACACCGCCTACTCGGCCATGGACAGGGAAGAAGGCCCCAACGGCCGAGTGGACAACTTCACCACAGACGAGCGGTTCTTCAAGTACGCCGACCTGACCGGCGAGGACATCATGCTCGCGCAGCAGGGGGGCGGAGCGCCAACCCCGGCATACGTCACCTACGTCAAGCTTGTTCCCATGTCGGACGCCGAAGTGGAAGCCGTGAAGGCCGAGAGGGCAGGCAGCGATACACAGCGCCTTTTCTTCATGAACGACGGGTTCAGCAACTTCGGCAATTTTAGGCCCACTGCCGTCGAGGACATCTGGCAGTGGCTGGAACCGTACCGTGACACCGACTTCAAGACGCTGCTCTGGTGCCCCGGCGCCGGCGGGGACGTGCTCAACTACATCTCGGAGTACGGCAGCCTGATAGGGGACAGCACGACCGACTACCCCCGCATCAGCGACCGACAGAACGCCGAGTCGCACCAGATACTCGCGGGCAAAGGCATCGATCCGATGAAGACCGTCATCGACTACTGCCACGCGATGGGTGTCGAGGTCCACGTCAGCAACCGGATGGAGGCGTTCCAGTGCTCGCCGCCCTTCGAGGAGTTCTTCACCGGAAACTTCTACACCGAGCATCCGGAGTGGCGCTGCGTCGACGTCGACGGACGCGAGATCGCCAGGATGAGCTACGCGTACAAGGGCGTCCGCGACCTGATGCTCAATATGTTCAAAGAAGCGGTGGGCAAATACGACGCCGACGGAGTGAACCCCATATTCAACCGTGGGGCGCCGTTCCTGCTATATGAGCAACCGCTGTTGGAAGGGTTTCGAGCCGAGACAGGGCTCGACGCCCGGGATCTCGCGGAGGACGACGAGCGCTACCTGCACTACAGGGCAGGGGTCATGACGGACTTCATGCGTACCCTGCGCCAGGAGGTGGACGCCATCGGCAGGACGAAGGGCCGGAAGCTCGAGATCTCCGCCCACGTGCTGAGCAATGAGCAGACCAACCTATTCTTCGGCCTAGACGTGCCTGCGTGGATCGAGGAGGGGCTCATAGACAACCTCATCTCCTACCCGTGGCGCGACGTCGAGCCCGACGTGGCCTACTTCGGGAGCCTCACCGGAGGCACGCCGGTCAAGTTCTACCCGGAGGTGATGCCGCGCCGGATGTCGCCGGAGGAGTACCGGCTACGGGGCATTGAGAACTACGCCGCCGGCGCGGACGGTATGTGCTTCTGGGATACGAACGGCCGCGACCCGATGCGAAAGGAATGGAGCATGATAAGGCGGCTGGGGCACAAGGACGACCTAGCGCGCTGGGATGACGGCGAGGGGGAGTTCTGGAGGTCGCGGAAGATGATCAGCGTGGGCGGGTACGTCTTGGACAAGTACCCGCCGCACTGGGCTTTCTGACCCCGGGAAACGGAGTCGGCATACGGAAGGAGGTCGTTCCATGGATCATTCTAAGGCGAGGTATCTCACGGACATGGGCGTCTGCACCCCGGTCAGCGCCCTTACGGCCGGACACCGCAAGTACAGATGGCAGACGGTCCCATATGAGGCTGAGGGCCTTTCTGGGACCATGATCTACTCGGGGCCCGAGACGGACGCGCCGCCGGTGACGCTTTCGCTGGACGCTTCCGGGTGGCACGCGGTCTTCCTTGGTCTCTACAGCAACATCCATCGCGCCACGCTCAAGGCGCGTCTCACCGGAGACCGCGGCTATACCTGGTTCGAACGGGAGGAGTCGGAGGCGGGTTCCCACGACCCCGTCTACTCCGGGCCGTCTGCGGGCAGAGTAGACAACTACGCCCTGGACGAGCGGTTTTGGAAGTTCGCCGACCTGACCGGCCAGGACGTGGTCTTCGCGCCTGAGGCGGCCTCTTCCGGCCCGACTCCGGCCTACGTCGCCTATGTCAAGCTGGTGCCCCTCTCGGACGCCGAGGTCGGCGCCATCCGGGCGGACCGCGCAGCCGACGCGGAAACCAAACGGCTGATACTGATGAACGACGCCTTCAGCGAGTACGTCTCGTTGCCTCACCACGACCCGAGGCAGACGATCTGGGACTGGCTGGAGCCTTACAGGGACACCGACTTCAAGACCCTGCTCTGGTGCGCCTGCCAAGGCGACGCCGCGCATTACCCCTCCAGGGCCGCCCCGATCATAGGCTCCAATACGACCGACTTCCCCAGGGAAATCGACCGGACGATCCACGAGTCGATCACGGACCTGTCGGGCAGGGGCGTGGACTCCCTGCGCGAGGTCATCGAGTTCTGCCACGAGGCGGGGATACGGGTCCACGTGAGCAACCGGATGGAGGCCTTCCAGTGCTCGCCGCCGTTCGAGGAGTTTTTCACCGGGCCACTCTACGAGGACCACCCGGAGTGGCGATGCGTCGACCTCGACGGCCGAGAGATCGCCCGCATGAGCTACGTCTATGAGGGCGTGCGCGAGCTCGTCATGGACATATTCCGCGAGTACGCAAACGACTACGACGTCGACGGCGTCAACCCGATCTTCAACCGGGGGGCGCCGTTCCTGCTCTACGAGCAGCCGCTGGTGGATGGGTTCAAGGCGGAGACCGGGCTCGACGCCCGCGATCTGGACGAACGCGACGAGCGGTACCTGCGCTACCGGGCGGAGGTCATGACGGAGTTCATGCGCAATCTGCGCAAGGAGATGAACGAAATAGGGGATAGGCGCGGCAAGAAGATCGAGATCTCGGCCCACGTGCTGAACGATGAGGAGACGAACCTGTTCTACGCGCTGGACGTGCCCGCGTGGGTGCGGGAGGGTCTTATAGACAACCTCATATCGTATCCCTGGCAGGACGGGGAAATCGATGTGCCGTACTTCGTGAAGCTGACGCGGGGCGCCGGGGTGGCCTACTACAACGAGGTGATGCCCCGTCGGATGCCGCCGGAGGAGTACCGGCGGCGGGCACTCGCGGACTACGCGGCAGGTGTGGACGGGCTGTGCTTCTGGGACACGAACGGCCGGGACCGATTCAAGAAGGAGTACAGCATGATCCGGCGTCTCGGCCACAAGGACGACCTCGCCGGGTGGGACGACGGCGAAGGGGAGTTCTTCACTACGAGGAGGCTGATCAGCGTGGGCGGCTACGTCTTGGACAAGTACCCCCCGCACTGGGCGTACTAATCCTCCCCAGCGGGGAGCAGGGAAGGGCTGTGACCATCTGGGAACGGTGATCGGGCCAGTCGAGGAGCAGAGGAAGAATAGGTTGGCGTTATGACACAGCCCCGTTTGATTGGAGACAAGACGAACTCAATCACGAGTGATCTCGGAAGGTGTCATGAGTAACGGAGGCAGGCGATGGACCACTCTAGGGCCGTCTACGTCACTGATCTGAGCGTATGCAGGCCGGCGGCTGCGTTGTCCGAGCGGCGCCGGAAGTACCACTGGCAGACCATCCCATACGAGACGGGGGAGTTCTCCGGGGTCATGCTGTCCACCGGGCCGGAGACGGAGGCCCCGGAGGTCACGCTGCCGCTTGGCGTGACCGGATGGCACGCGGTCTTCATCGGGCTGTGGGGCACCGGACGCCAAGACGTGTGGAGCACCGGGACGAACCAGGACACGGTCAAGGTACGCCTCAGCGACAACCCCTGCTTCACGCGGATCGTGCGCGAGGAGCCCGACTACTTCAGCTTCGACGAGCGCTTCTGGATATACGCAGACCTGACGGGCAGGGACATAGTGTTTGCGCAGCAGATGAGCGGCTGGCCCGCCCGCGCCTATCCAGCCTACGTAAAGCTCGTGCCGCTGTCGGACGCCGAGGTCTCGGCGGTTCGGCGGGAGCGGCAGCGCACGGATACGAAGACCCTGATCGGCATCGCCTGCGAGGGGGACGACTACCTGGGCTACCTGAGGCCGACGACCCGTGAGGAGATATGGGAGATGGTCGAGCCGTACCGCGATACGGACTTCAAGAAGCTCTTCTGGTGTGTCGGCAGCGGCGGCGACATTTGCACCTACCCGACGCGTATCGGCGCTCTACAGAATATCGACACGCAGGACAGGTCGCGGCCCTTCGACCGCGTAAAGGGCGAGGCGCTCAACATCCTGCTCGGCAAGGACATCGACCCGCTGGAGGAGGCCGTCAGCTACGCGCACAAGCTGGGACTGGAGATGAACGCCCAGCTACGCATGGGAGCCTTCCAGGCGGCCCCGCCGCTGGAGGGGACCTACACGGGCCCGGTGTGGGGCCGCCATCCCGAATGGCGCTGCATCGACATAGACGGCCGCGAGATCGGCCGCATGAGCTACGCCTTCGAGGGTATGCAGAGCTACGTGCTCTCCCTGCTGCTGGAGCTGGCGAGCTACGACGTCGACGGCGTGTGTATGACCTGGGTCAGGGGGGCGCCCTACGTGCTGTACGAGAAGCCGCTGGTGGACGGCTTCAAGGCGAAGACGGGGAAGGACCCGCGCGACCTGCCGGAGGACGACGAGGAGTACCTCCGCTATAGGGCCGGGTTCATGACGGCGTTCGCGCGGAGGGTCCGCCGTGCCTTGGAGGAGAGGGGGCGGGAGCGCGGGCGCAAGGTCGAAATACTAACGCACGTGCTCAACGACGAGGCCGCCAACCTGTTCTACGGGATAGACGTCGAGGCGTGGGTGCGCGAGGGCCTGATCGACACGCTCATCCCTTACCCTTGGCGCGACGAGGAGATCGACGTGGCGTACTTCGCCGGTATCACCGGCGACTCCGCGGTGTCCCTGCGCCCCGAGGTCATGCCCAGAAGCATGCCGCCGGAGCAGTTCAGACAACACGCCGTGGACTTTTACGACAAGGGGGCCGAGGGATTCTGTTTTTGGGACACGGAGGGCCGGCATCTGCGAAGGGCGGAGTGGAGCATGGTCCAGAGACTGGGCCACAGGAACGATCTGGCTGGCTGGGACGACGGCGAAGGGGAGTTTTTCCGTTCAGTTAAGCTTCGCAGCCTAGGCGGATACGTAATGGACAAGTACCCGCCGTTGTGGGCATACTGACCGCCATGCTGGCGGTAGCCTCAAGCAAAGCGGCATCCGTGCGGTTATAATCCGGATATGGCTGGTGAGGTCACGCTAGACGCCGCCGCTTGCGCTCAGACGATTGTGGACGTCGCCTCGGATAGGCTGGCGTCGGACATCGTCATGCTGGACCTCAGGGGCGTGAGCGACTTTACCGACTACTTCGTCATCATGTCTGCCGAGTCGCCCCGGCAGATCGAGAGCTTGGCCGAATACGTCGAGGCCGCCGTAAAGCAGAGGGGCGGCAAGCTCCGCCACCGCGAGGGCCCCGCCGAGGCCGGGTGGGTGCTGCTCGACTTCAACGACGTGATCGTCCACGTCATGCATCCTCGGGAGCGGGAGTTCTACGACGTCGAGGGTGCATGGTCCGCCGGAAAGGAGACCGTCAGGATTCAGTGATCCAGCGGTCCAGGCCCCGATCGTAGTCGAGCACCTCGTCAGGCGTGAAGAAGACCCCGATCTCCCTCTCCGCGGACTCCTCGGAGTCAGAGCCGTGGATGAGATTCTGGCCTATAGTCAGCGCGTAATCGCCTCGTATCGTGCCCGGAGGCGAGTCTTCCGGGCTGGTCTCCCCCATGATGGAGCGCACGGCTCGGACGGCCCCCGGACCTTCGACGACCAGGGCCACCAACGGGCTCGACGTGATGAACTCGATGAGTCCGGCGAAGAACGGCTTGCCGGCGTGGGCTTCGTAGTGCCGGCGCCCCAGGGCCTCGTCGGCCTGTAGCATCTTCATGGCCGTCAGCTTGAGGCCGCGGCGCTCCAATCGGGATACCAGCTCCCCCACCAACCCGCGCTGCACGGCGTCGGGCTTCAGTAGTACCAGGCTTCTGTCCAATTCGTTCTTGCCCCCTTCGTTGATGCTATCGGTCTGCGGAAGAATCCAATCCTGACCATCTCCCTCCCTTCCTCGACAGGAGGGGAGGAGAGGGGGCTCTGCCCCTCTACGCTCCCCGTATTCCGCGAGGCCCTACGAGTTTAGCATTCGGACGCCGCGCCGCGCCGAGTCCAACTGCGAGCCGCGGATGTATATGGGTTGAAGCGATTCGGCGTCGTCGAGGGACGACTGTCGCAGCCGCTTGTACGCGATGGCCGCCAGGGCCGACGGCAATCTTGTCGGAGGCGTGCATTTGGCAGCAGCGCCCGAGGGCAGTCCGCCCCCACGCTCGGCAAGCGCGGGGAGCGCTTCGCCGCAAAACAGCGTGCCCTCCGGGCTCGATGCGACCACGTCTTCCGGGGATGCGACTCCATAAGCGCCGCCTTCGTACGGGCTGGCGTCCTGTTCGAACCTGCCGACGTAGAACAGCTTTCTGCCTGCCGCGATGACGGCGCACACGGGACGCCCCAGCTCGAGATATGGGTAGGCCTCGACGTGGAGAGTTCCCACGGCTACCAGGGGAATGCCCTGCGCCATCGACATCGCTTTGGCCACGCTGACACCCACGCGGAGCGCGCTAAAGCCTCCTGGGCCCTTGGCCACGAAGACGGCGTCTACGTCCGTTGGCGTTGCCTTGGCTTGGTCCATGAGACGGCGCATGGCCGGCACGCACTCGACGGAGTGGTTCTGCTCCGACCGCCACGAAAGCCCGTGGGTCACATGCCCCTTATCGGACAGCGCGACCGACGCGTAGCGTGTCGAGGTATCTATGGACAGTTCCACGATGAAGCCCTGCCTATGGCTCTCGGCGAGTTCTCAAGGCGGCTAGCGCTTCCGCAAAGGCGGAGCCGGACGCGGACACCTTCACACGCCGCGTCTCGTCGTCCACGTGCTCGAGGGAGATGTTCACGTACTCCTCTCCCAGCAGCCCTATGGCCCTGTCCGCCCATTCGACCACGGTGACGCCGTCTCCCTCCAGGTACTCGTCCAAGCCCAAGTCCAGCACGTCGCCGCCGCCCTCCAGGCGGTAGAGGTCCACGTGGTACAGCGTCAGCCGGGCGCTGTACTGTGACACCAGCACGAACGTGGGGCTCCTAGCCGTTTCGTCCGAGCCGAGCCCCCTCAGGATGCCTTGCGTGAGGCAGGTCTTGCCCGCGCCCAACTCGCCGCTCAGCAGGAAGACGTCCCCGGGCCGGGCCGTCTCCCCCAGCGCCCGGCCTATGCGCCTGGTCTCCTCAGGGCCGGTGCTGGTCAGCTCCACGCACTCTCTGGCGTCTTCCTCACTCACGGGCTTCGGTCATTGGGATGTGGTTCTGGGCTAAATGTTGGGCTGCTAGAAGTCTTCCTCGTCCTCGTCGAAGGCCGGTGACGGGGTAGGGGCCGGCGGGTGGGGGACCAAGGCGCTGCGATGCTTCGGGCGCTCCCGGCGGCGCGGAAGCGCTAGGATCGCCTCCCTGACGCAGGCGGCCTTGCCCGACTCATGGCCGACGATGAGCGCGTCGACGCCTGCCAGCCGCAGCGATTCGAGCGCGGCGGAGTCCAAACCCTCCGTGGCCTCCACCAGCAGAGGTTTGTCCGTCAGCCCTCGCACAGCCTGTACCTCCATGAGGTCCTCTATCGTCAGAGGAACCCCCCGCAGCGGGGGCGTTAAGAGGACGCCGTGCACAGGCAACTCGGCGAGGGTGCGAGCGGTTTCCTCTTTCATGTCGGTGCTCACCGACGCTATGACCCCCAGGCCCTCGTCGTTCAGCAATGCGGCGTGGGTTTCCAGCGACTCGAACACGACGAAATCGCAACCACTGTTGATGAGGTCAATGGAGTGATCGAGCGTGAAGCTCGGGGACCGGACGCCCCAAATCCTGCCTTCGAGACCTTGGGAGACGGCGTCCGGAGGAACTGGACCCTCTACCACGATCGCGTCGGCGGGCGAGCTTGCAGCGGTCTGGCTGTCGATGTGCTCGATCCGCATCGACTCGATAAGCGTAAGGTCAGGTGTAGCTTGCTCCCTCCCTGCCGCGGCTCCGAACCCCAGAGGCGGAGTGGATTGCAGGCCCGCCTTCTCAATGGCATCGATCAATCTGCTCATCCGGGGAGTCCCTCCTGTCGCTAACTTCAGAGGAGATTCTAAGGCAGCCGCCAGTCTGGTTCAACTTGGTAGACTTCCCCTTCAGACCCTCACAGAGTCTGAACAGTTTCTCAACTTGCCCTGTTGCGTTAATCTGTAACCAGCAAGAACGAGCCTGCGAGGGTCTGGAGGACATGGTATGCAGATGCGCCGTTTTCAGGGAGAGACCCTGCCATACGTTACGGTGGAGCCCGACGGGTACGACTCCGCACGCTCGTATCCCATGGCCATACTGCTGCACGGATACGGCTCACACATGGGCGATCTGGCCGGCCTGAGCGGCGTTGTAGACGCCTCCGGGTACGTCTACGCAATGCCCAACGCCCCTATCGAGATTCCGCTGGGCTACGGCATGGTGGGCTATGCTTGGAAACACCCCTTGGAAGGGGGCGAAGACAGCGGCGTTCGCGCCTCCGAGGAGCGGCTCGAGGCGTTCTTCGACGAGGTGATGGCTTTCTACGGCGTGGGGCCGGGCAACGCCGTGCTGGGCGGCTTCTCGCAGGGCGCCATGATGACCTATCACGTCGGGCTGGCCAAGCGCGAGACCTTCCGCGGCCTCGTCTGCCTCAGCGGCGCGGTGATGGATGCGGACAAGCTGAGGCAACGGCTTCCGGCAGACAGAGACCACCCCATCTTCATCTCGCATGGCAAGGAGGACGCGGTGATTCCCGTCGAGGCCGCCCGGCTGTCTTTGCGGTTCTTGAAAGGCGAGGGATATGCTCCTGAGTATAGAGAATACGAGATGGGTCACGAGATCAACGCCGCAGTGCTCGATGACCTGACGGCCTGGCTCCATCGGGTGCTCCCGCCCGGCGGGGAGTCATTAGCAGGCTAGGTGGAATTATCATGGGTTAGGGGAGCCCAGCGCCGCCCCCGTGAGCGCAACCGGGGCTGCGTCAGTAGAAAGGACCTCACGAAGTCTGAACGGTTACAGTGGGAGGATTACGTATATACGTGGGGAAACGTAGGAAGTTCCGTAGGCATCGTCGCCATAGGTCTATATGTAGACGTGAAAGCGTAACGATGCCAAGGTGGGCGGCGCCGATTTCAGAGGCGTATCCTTGAATAGTGCCGGAATTCACAATATCACCGATTGCCTGAGAGTCGCATCTTTGCTATATTGGAAGCCTTTGGAGGGATCGCATAGAGGTCTAGTGCGGCCGCCTGCTAAGCGGTTAGGGGGAGAAATCCCTCTCATGGGTTCGAATCCCATTCCCTCCGCCACTTCGAGTGTGAGTGTGTTTAGCCTTTGACACAGGAGCCCGCCAAGGCGGGCTTGGTGAGTTAACCGGCCACAGGTATCCCCATGGCGCCTTCGCCCATACCGCCGAATAGCTTCTACATCTGGACGATCGGATGCCAGATGAATAAGGCCGACTCCGAGCGGCTGGAGAGCGGGCTGAGTCAATTGGGGCTTGTCGGGGCCGATTCCGCGACGGATGCCGACGTCGTCGTGCTCAACAGTTGCGTGGTGAGGCAGAGCGCCGAAGATAAGGTTGCCGGCATGTTGGGGGCGTTGAAGCCTCTCAAGAGGCGTACCCCGGACAAGGTCATCGCGCTGATGGGTTGCATGGTGGGGCCGCAGACGGGCTCGCTGTCCGCTCGGTTTCCCCAAGTCGACGTATTCATGCGGCCTCAGCAGTACGACCCGCTGTTCCACCTTCTCAATGGACGCATGGACATCGACGTCGAAGGGTGCATTGGCCCGCTGACTGCGCGGCCCGCCGTAACGGCGTACATCCCAATCATCCACGGCTGCGACAAGTTTTGTACCTTCTGCATCATCCCGTACCGGCGCGGCCGGGAGGTCAGCAGGCCCGTCGCGGACATCGTCAGGGAGGCCGAGTTGCTGGTGGAGCGCGGAGTCAAGGAAGTGACCCTCCTGGGTCAGAACGTCGACTCCTACGGCCACGACCTTGACGGCTCGACCGACCTTGGTGACCTCCTGTCGGCCGTCAACGGCGTCGAGGGGCTGGAGCGCGTGCGGTTCCTGACGTCGCACCCCAACGACATGAGCGACCACATCATCGACCAGGTCGCCGATCTCGACAAGGTCTGCGAGCACGTCAACCTGCCGTTCCAGGCGGGCGACGACGATGTTCTGCGCCGAATGAGGCGCGGGTACACCGCCGACGACTACAGGGGGCTGATAGACAAGATCCGCAACAGAATCCCCAACGTCTCCCTCAGCACCGACCTGATAGTCGGATTCTGCGGGGAGACGGACCGGCAGTTTGGACGGACGCTCGATATGCTTCGCGACGTCAGGTTCGACAAGGTACACTCCGCCGCCTACTCTGAGAGGGAAGGTACGATCGCGGCTCGGAAGCTCGCGGACGACGTGCCGGCAGAGGAGAAGAAAGCCAGACTCAGAGCCGTCGATAGCCTGCAAGAGCAGGTGCTGACCGAGATCAACGGCGCGCTGCAAGGACAACACGTCGAAGTTCTGGTGGAGGGTATCAGGCGGGGAAAGGCTCACGGCCGCAACCGGAATGACAAGATAGTCTACGTGGTCGGAGCTGAGGACCGCATTGGAGAGGTCGTGGCCGCGACGGTCGAAGCAACCGGCCCATGGTCGCTGCAGGCCCGAATAGGGGCGGCGGCGTAGGCATGAGAGAGGCGAATTGGTAACCACGCTGCGAAAGCCAACTATTCCAATCACGGAGATCGAGCAGTCGGCGTTCTGTCAAACGGAGGACGAGCTCAAGTCCAAGACGCTTGCGGAAGAGTTCGACGCCGGCGTCCGGTGGCAGAAGCTTCCTACCGAGTACCTGAAGAGGACGCCGGAGGAGCTAGACGCCCGAATAGCCGAGGCGAGGGCCCGCCTGGGGCCTCGACTGGTTATCTTGGGGCACCACTACCAGCGTAACGAGGTCATCAGGTTCGCCGACCTGCGAGGAGACTCCTTCAAGCTCTCGCAATACGCGGCTTCTCAGAGGGACGCCGAGTACATAGTGTTCTGCGGCGTGCATTTCATGGCGGAGACGGCGGACGTGCTCAGCTCTCCGTCCCAACAGGTGATGCTGCCGAACCTGACCGCAGGCTGCTCCATGGCCGACATGGCCCACGTCGACGACGTCATGGACTGCTGGGACGACCTACACGACCTTTTCGGGGACACGGTCATCCCCATCACCTACATGAACTCTACGGCGGGCATAAAGGCGCTGTGCGGCCGCAACAACGGCATCGTATGCACCTCCACCAACGCGACGGCGACCTTCAAGTGGGCCTTCGAGCATGGGGAGCAGGTCCTGTTCCTGCCGGACCAGCACCTGGGCAGGAACACCGGTCTGAAGCTCGGCGTGGGCTTGGACGAAATGCTCGTGTGGAACCCATTCAAGCCCCTGGGAGGCCACACCAAAGAGGATCTGAGCCGGGCGAAGATCATACTCTGGCAGGGCCACTGCTCTGTCCACACCAGGTTCAAGGTCTCCCAGATAGAGGAGGCCCGGAGGCGGTACCCCGACGTGAACGTCGTCGTCCACCCCGAATGCTTCATGGAGGTGGTCGCCGCCGCCGACATGGACGGCTCCACCGAGTACATCATCAAGGCCGTCAGCGAGGCGCCGCCGGGCAGCGTGTGGGCCGTGGGCACCGAGATCAGCTTGGTGCAACGGCTCGCGCAGGAGAACCCCGACAAGACGGTATTCTGCTTGGACTCGGTCGTCTGCCCATGCTCGACGATGTACCGCATCCACCCCGCCTACCTGTCGTGGGTGCTCGACGGCCTGAACGAGGGCGTCGTGGTGAACCGCATCGAGGTGGACGAGCAGACCAGAGCAGATGCTCGAGTGGCCTTGGATCGAATGCTCGCCGTCTCCTAGAGTGAGTCCCGTTCTCCCGCCTCCCGCCTACTTGGAGGAGTTGGTCGACCGCGCCCTGTCCGAGGACCTGTCGGCAGGAGACCCGACGACCGACGGTCTCATACCCCCCTCGCTCTGCGGCAAGGCGGTCATCATGTCGAAAGCGGCGGGCGTGGCGGCCGGCCTGTCCGTTGCGCTCCTGGTCTTCAGCCGCCTCGATCCCGCTGTCAGGACGCGCCCCCTCGTGGGCGACGGCGATCGGGTCGAGCCCAAGGATTTCGTCGCCGAGGTGGAGGGCCCAATCGCCTCCATCCTGAAGGCGGAGCGGACGGCGCTGAATATGCTCCAGCGCTTGAGCGGAATCGCCACCGGGGCCAGCCTGTACGCAGCCGCCGCGGCGGGCCATCCGGCGCGGGTCCTGGACACGAGGAAGACCACGCCGGGGATGCGCGCCTTGGAGAAGTACGCGGTGAGTGTGGGCGGAGGGCGGAACCACCGCCACAACCTTGGGGACGGCATCCTGATCAAGGACAACCATCTCGAGGCGTTGCGCCGTATGGGATACGGGATCGCCCAGGCCGTCGAGTCGGCGCGGGAGTCCTGCCCGCACACCGTCAAGGTGGAGGTGGAGGTGGAGAGCCTGCAGCAGGTCGGGGAGGCGCTCGACGCGAGGGCGGACATCCTGCTCCTCGATAACATGAGCCTCGATGAGATGAGGTCGGCGGTCGTGATGGCCCAGGGGCGGGCCGTCACCGAGGCATCCGGCGGCATCACCTTGGACAACGTTCGCAGCGTGGCCGCAACCGGCGTTGACTTCATATCGGTGGGAGCGCTGACCCACTCGCCGCGCGCCCTCGACATGAGCTTGGAACTGGTCGGGTAGGGTGCGAGGAGGAACTACTCAGAGGGCACTGGTTGAGTCACTCTGGGGGAACGGGCGCGGCGGTCGTGTGTCTCCATCCCGTCCAGCGGCCATCTCAGAGGTCTCCGACGTTTGCCGTGCCCTCGACGTCGGACTCCTGTTTCTTGGAGGCGACGTTTATTACCGTGCCCGCGCGCTGTTCTCTTAGCTGGTCCTTTCGGGCCATCCGTCTCACCTCCGCTCGACCAGGAAGAGATGCTCCGTTACGTGGATTGGCCGGTTATCGAAGTTACGGCTGCCGCGGAACGCGTTGTACCGCGTCTCCAAGACGTCTACGGAGCCCAAGTCGTTCAGCGCCGCATACATCTTGTCCGTCGGTATGAAGCCCTCGTTGTTGAACGAGATGAGTAGGAAGGGCGCGTCGAGTGCGTCGAGGAGTTGCCGCAGCAGCGGCAGCGACTTGGACCGCACGTTGTACCCGGAGCGCTGCCAGTCGGTCGGTATGCCGGAAACCCGGCTGACGCGCTTGGGCCGCTCGTACCGCACCAGCAGGTTGAGCATGAAGTAGTTGGAGCCGTAGGGATGCTGGTTGTAGGGCGGGTCCACGTACACGAGGTCGAGGCCCTTGAGCCTACGCGCGGCGGCGTTGGCGTCCTCCTGAAGCACCTCGTATTCACATTCGAAATTGCTCAGCACGGGCGCGTCCAGCCTGATCTGTCCCATGATGCGGACCAGCGCGTCGGAACTGCTGCCGCCGAATTGTCCGATCTGCGTGTCCCTGTTCTTGTAGAAACCCTTGAATACGCCCGCAGTGTTGACGTGAACGGACGCCTGGCTGAGCAAGGGGCCGAGAAGCATGTCCTTGAGGCCAGAGGGTAGGGGTTCAATGAGGCGGCGGTAGTTATCCAGGCGTCTGGCGTTGCTCTTCGTGTAGAAAACACGGTCTTCCTTAGTGATGCGCGTCTCGTCTCGCGGCGCGTACAACTCTTCGATGAAGCCGGGGGGGAGCGCCTCTGCGTCAACCCTCCGGTTCAGGTCGTTCACCATCTCAGAAACGGCCGTGAGGTCTATTGCGCTCTTGTTTCGCAGATAGCAACGCGCAGTCACGGCGGCATAGGGTTCCACGTCGTTGCTGATGAGCAGTGAGGCATGGGCCTTGAAGAATCGGGAGACGACGCCCGACCCGCTGAAGGCGTCGAATATCTTGAGATGGGGCTTGGCGAGACGTTGCTTGACACGCTCGACCGCGCTGCCGACATGTCCGAGTAGGGAGCGCTTATTCCCGATGTAGGTGATCAGTTGGCGGGACAGGTATTCCGGGTTCTCGGCGCTGGGGTCGTCTGCCCATAGGGTCATCTGGCGGCTTCCTTGGGCAATGGGCAGCGACGGGTAGGAGTGGCCAGCCCTTCCGGATGATTGCTGCGTGAGTCGGGGACGGGCTGTTCCAGCGGTCGATTTTCCATGAGCGGCCTCACGAGCGTATACTATCAAGCATTCGTGCAAAGACAGACTCAAAGCCACAAGCCGCCCTGTGTGGTCAATGGGATACGCGGCGTGGACTGGGATTCCCATCCGCAAGAGGGGCTGACGGCGCGGCGGCCCTCCAGGCTGCTTGGCGGTCTGTCTGAAGCTGCCCCGCGTTTGCGGAACGTTGAGTGACTGAGTACAATCCCCACGGATCATGAGCCGGGCTCCGGTCCAGTCAAACTCTGAGGTAAGGGTGTGGCCGCCAACAACGCCTCCATAGAGGAACTGGTGCGTGCGTGGAGAGAGGACGGCGTACGCTACGTGCGCTTCGAGCTTCCGGACCTCCACGGGACCAGCCGTTCGAAGATAATACCGCTGGACCACGTGGAGAGCTTCTCCGCTACGGGACTGAACCTTTACGGCGGCGCCGTCGCCCTGGATACCGCCTCATCCGTGGTCGGAGGGACTCTGTACAATGAGGAAGTCCTATACGCCGACCAGCGGCTCATCCCGGACCTCGAGACAGCGTCCGTCGTTCCTTGGGCAGAATCGACGGCTCGGCTGATCTGCGACGGCTACTGGGACGACGGCGTCCCTCAGCGCGCCGCGCCGCGGCAGGTGTTGAAGCGCATGGTGGAGCGGGCTGATGAGATGGGGTACTTGGTCAAGGCCGGCTTGGAGTACGAGTTCTACGTGATGGACGGCGAGACGGGCGAGCCCACCTTCGGCGGGGTCCACGTCTTCAACACCATTAGGAACACCTATATACCGGTCATCGGACAGGTACTCGACCAGATGCCGCTGGCGGGGGTCGACGTAATCACGGCCAACAGCGAGTACGGCCCGTCCCAGTTCGAGATAAACTACAGCCCCGCGCTTGGAGTGGCTGCGGGAGACGTGAGCTTTACGTTCAAGAACGGCGTCAAGGAGATAGCCCGCCAACTCGGTTACAACGCTACCTTCATGACCAAGCCGTTCGCCGACCAGTCGGCGAGCGGGTGCCACGTTCACGTTAGCCTGCTGGACAAGGACACGGGCGAGAATGTGTTCTTGGACGCGGGGGATGCAGACGGCCTGTCCGGTATCTGCCGGCAGTACGTCAAGGGAATGCTGGACCATGCGAGCGCGAGCATGGCGATGCTTGCTCCTTCGGTGAACTGCTACCATCGGTTCGTGCCGCACCACTTCGCCCCCTCCAACGTGAGCTGGGGCGTTGAGGACCGGACGGCGTTGGTGCGGGCCAAGAACCCGCGTGACGAGAATACCCACTTGGAGAATAGGCTCGGTACGGGTCTGTCCAACCCCTATCTTGCTCTGGCGGCGGTCGTGGCCGGTGGATTGCTTGGAATTGAGGCCGGCATCCCCGCAGCCCCTCCCGGTGAAGGCCCGGCGGAGAGCCGGCCCGAGCATGACGCGCTCCCCGGCAGCCTACCGGAGGCGCTGGACGCCTTGGAGGCCGATAGCAGCTTCTCGGAACTTCTAGGCAGCGAGTTCATCCAAGTCTACTGCGCCATGAAGCGGAACGAGGCGCAACGCTTCCGGGAGCACGTCACGGACTGGGAGCGCTCCGAATACATGGAGGTGTACTGAAATCAAGAGAGTAGTTATAACCAAGCCACTCGAGGCAGGCATAGACGACTGCGATGAGCCGACGCCCGGTCCCGGGCAGGTGCTGGTAAAGACGTCCGTCAGCGGCATCAGCGCCGGTACGGAGATGGGCCTGTACAAGGGGACGAACGAGGCGCTGGTCAAGCGGCGCTGGGGCGAGGATTGGGTCTACCCCATGTACCCCGGCTACGAAGCCGTTGGAAGGGTGGTGGAGCGCGGCCCCGGCGCCGACCGGCTCAAGCCGGGCGACCGCGTCATATGCTACGGCGGTCACGCTGAGTACTGCGCCGTCGACGAGGCCACGACCGCCAAGTTGCCCGACAACGTCTCGGACCGGCAGGCCACGTTGTCCGTACTGGCCACCACCTCATTGCACGGCGTGCGCCGGGGCAGGATAGGGTACGGGGACACCGTGGCCGTGGTGGGCATGGGCCAAATGGGCCAGATGGCCATTCAGCACGCCAGATTGGTGGGCGCCGCCCGCGCAATAGCCGTCGACAAGGACCCGTGGCGCCTCGACGTGGCGAGGCGTCTCGGCGCCGAGTACTGCATCAACCCGGATGACGGAGACCCGGTCGAAGCCATAGCGCGCATCTCCGACGGGGGCGCCCACGTCGTGTTGGAGACTGCCGGCGTCGCGCCCGCAGTGCCTCTGGCCTTGGCCCTTGCTCGTGACGAGGGCCGCGTCGTGATCATAGGCTGGCACCTGGAGTCGGTCGACTTCGAGCCTGGGGAGGACTTCCTGTACAAGGAACTGGACCTGCTGGCGTCGCGCGGCAGCGGCTATCCCGGCGCCGCGGAGGCCGGCCACAGACGCTGGAGCACGTTCAAGAACCGGTCGCTGGTCCTCGATCTCATCTCCCGCGGCCTCATCCGTACCGACGGGCTGATCACTCACGTGTTGCCCTACACGGAGATCAGCCGCGCTTACGAGATCATCCGCACCAAATCGGAACCCTCCCTCCAAGTGGCATTGACGTGGGACGAAGACGGGGAGGACGCCTGAGAATGTGCGGGATCGCAGGGATTCTCTTCAAGGATTACCGCGACGAGGGCCCGGTGGGCCGGCAGCTGCTGGCCATGGCGTCTACCCTCGCGAGCCGCGGGACCGACTCCACCGGGATGGCGATCACGCGCTTGGGACAGCCGGGCGCGCTCATCATGGTGGCCTACTTGGAAGGCCTCGGCCCGGCCGACACCGGAGGCCGGGACCGCGAGGTCATAGACCGCGTGGGAGAGGTCGCGCCCGTGGAGGGATCCCGACTCGCCGGCGACCTGCTGCGCCTTGTAGTTAGAGACGTCTCGGAAGAGGCGAGCACCGACCTTCTGGGCCGGCTTACCCGCGCCGCTGAGTCCGTGGACGACGTGAAGGTGTTCAGCATTGGACGCGGCATGGAGATAATCAAGGACGTCGGGGTGGCTGAGCGCCTGAACGGCCGGCACGGTGTGGGGGCGGCGACGGGGACGCACGGGCTGGCGCACACTCGGCTGGCGACGGAGAGCCGCGTGGATGTTTGCCACTCTCACCCGTTCTGGGCTCGCCCATTCCCCGACATAGCGGTCGTACATAACGGACAGCTCACCAACCATCACAAGCTGCGCCGACAGTACGAGCGGCGCGGCTATGAGTTCCTAACCGAAAACGACTCCGAGGTGATAGCGGTCTACGTGGCAGACCGCCTGTCCCAGGGCGCCGCGCTGGCCGAAGCGCTGACCGACTCGGTTAACGCGTTGGACGGCACGTTCACCTATCTAGTATCGACCAAAGATTCGATCGGGTACGCGAAGGACCGGTTCGCCACGAAGCCGCTGGTGGTAGCCGAGAACGACAGGTACGTGGCCATGGCTTCGGAAGAGGTGGCCCTGCGCCCGGCGATCACGCCGGATTCGGTCGTCCACGAACCCGTAGCCAAGGCGGTGAAGACTTGGTCGAGATAGACTGCGCCGGCCTCACGACCTCCGAGATCAACCGGGGCATCAGACACTCTCTCGGCCCCGAAGGTCTGGTCAGGGTGGTGAACCCGTCTTCACGTCACAACCTTGCCGTAGCGGTCAACCACCCGGGCAACATCGTCTTCGATGGCAACGTCGGGTACTATTGCGGCGGAATGCTCAAGTACGCCGACGTCGAAGTGAACGGCAACTGTGGGTGGTCGGTGGGTGAAGGGATGATGTCGGGCAGTATCATCGTCCGAGGCAACGCAAGCGCTGCAGTCGGCGCGGCGGTGCGCGGCGGCACGCTCGTAGTCCACGGCAGCGCGGGGCCGAGGGTGGGCATCTCTCAGAAGGGCGGCGCCATCGTCATCGGGGGCGACGTCGGCTACATGTCGGGGTTCATGATGCAGAAGGGCGTCCTCGTTATCTGCGGGGATGCCGGCGAGGCTCTGGGAGACTCGTTGTACGAAGGCCGTATCTACGTGGGCGGACGTATCGAACAGCTCGGCAACGACACCGTAGCCAAGCAGCCCGACGATGAAGACGTGTCCATGCTGAGGGGGCTGTTCGTTCGATATGGGATACGTGGAGCCCCGGATCCCGAGGCGTTTACCAAGATAGAATCGGGCAGGCGTCTGTACAACTTCGACAAGCAGGACGTCGGCCTCTGGAAGGCGGCGCTATGATGAGCGATGCCGAGGATGGCGCCGGACCATTGCTGGAGGAGAGCTACTTCTACAGCCCCAGCGTAATCGAGGACATCCAGGCCAAGGCGGCCTTGGGCCGCTATAGGATCCGGGGTTTTGGAACGCTGCGAAAGCTGCCCGGGTTCGACGACTTGACCTTCGTTACGTCGGGTCTCAGCCGGGTGCCCCTGGAGGGGTACCGTGAAAAGTGCAGCACCGAGACTGTGCTCGGCTCCAGGTACGCCTCCGAGCCGCTGCGGCTGGAAGCGCCCATAACCATAACCGGGATGAGCTACGGGGCCCTGTCCCCAAACGCCAAAGTGGCGTTGGGCAAAGCCGCGACCCGCGTGGGCATATCGACCTGCACCGGAGACGGTGGAATGCTGGCCGCCGAACGCGATGCGTCGCGGCTGCTCGTCTACCAGGTGCTGCCCAGCCGCTATGGATTCGACCCCGACCACCTCCGTATGGCGAATGCGTTGGAGGTCGTGGTGGGGCAGGGCGCAAAGCCCGGCACGGGCGGCTTGTTGCTGGGGCAGAAGCTGTCGGATGAGGTCGCCCGTCAGCGGGACCTTCCGCCCGGAATCGACCAGCGCAGCCCCGTGCGCCACCCGGACTGGATGGGGGTCGACGACCTGATCATCAAGATCGAGGAACTGAGAGAAGCGACCGAGAACCGAGTTCCCGTCTACGTCAAGGTGGGCGCCGGCAGGGTGACCGACGACGTGAAGCTGGCGGCCAAAGCGGGCGCGGACGTTGTCTTCGTGGACGGAATGGAGGCTGGCACAGGGGCATCTCCGGAGATGCAACTCGACCATACGGGGATCCCGACCATGGCAGCCTTGGTGGAGGCGGTGGCCGCGCTGGAGGACATCGACCTCAAGGACGAGGTACAGCTAATCATTGCGGGCGGGATACGGAGCGGCGCGGACATCGCCAAGGCCCTGGCCCTTGGCGCAGACGCCGTGGCCATCGGCACGGCGGCGCTCATAGCCATGAACTGCAACCGGGCCATATACGTCGACGACTACCGCGCCCTCGGCGCCGAGCCGGGAAAGTGCCACCACTGCCACACTGGTATGTGCCCCGTGGGGATCACGACCCAGGACCCTGACTTGATGGCGCGGCTCGACGTGGACGAGGCTGCCGATAGGGTGACCCGCTATCTGAACGCCCTGACTATGGAAGTACAGCTCGTCGCCCGCGCCTGCGGGAAGTGGGACGTGCACGACCTGGAACCCGAAGACCTGCGCGCCCTCACCATGGACGCGTCTTTCATAACGGGCGTCCCTATGGTGGGCAGCAACAAGGTGCCCGCGGGCCGGTAGGGCGGCAGCCCCGGGATCCATTCGGCCTGAGCGTGTCGAGGCCGTTGTAGTTGGAAGATAAAAACCCTTTCGGCGGATTCGTGGGCTAGAGTTCGAGGCGAAAGGTGATTACCATGAATGCCAGATAGTCGGCAGCCTAGGTATGACCGGCGTATCGGCGACAAGGAGTCTCCATTGTTCAATACGAATCCCATTCTACTCAGCACATTGCTGGACAATATCGAAAAGGGTGTGATCCAGCTTCCGGATTTTCAACGAGGTTGGATATGGGACGATGACAGGATTAAGGGACTCCTGACCAGTATCTCCCGCGGGTTTCCGGTCGGCGCGGTCATGACTCTTGGCGCCGGGGGCGACATCAGATTCAAGGCCCGCTTGATTGAGGGAGTCAGCGACAAGAACGGTGTTACACCCAACCAGTTTCTGTTGGATGGCCAGCAGCGGCTCACTTCCTTGTATCAGGCTCTGCGACACCCCGGTCCCGTGTCCACGCAGGATAACCGCGGCAAGAAGACTCGACGCTGGTACTACATCGACATGCAGGAGGCAGTGTCGGAGTCTGGTGACAGAGATGAAGCGGTCATCAGTGTTCCCGAAAACAAGAAAGTCACCCGCGACTTCGGACGTGAGACGGTACGAGACCTCTCCAAGCCGGAGTTCGAGTACGAGAACCACATGTTTCCTACGGAGCGCCTATTCGAACCCATGAATTGGTTACTAGGCTACATCGATCACTGGAGTAGCCGAGCCGGTCACCCCACGAATAGTGCTGGCGACTTCTTCAATAGGTTCAACCATCTAGTCATACAGCCATTTGCAAAATACCTGCTGCCCGTCATCCACCTGGATAAGGGAACTCCGAAAGAGGCTGTCTGCACCGTATTCGAGAAGGTCAACACAGGCGGAGTACCACTAAACGTCTTTGAGTTGGTGACGGCCTCCTTCGCCGCTGAGTCGGAGGGATTCTCGCTCCGAGAGGACTGGGATGAGCGCAGAAATCGCCTCCACTCCAGCCACGGCGTGCTTCAGGGGATATGGGGTGACCATTTCCTGCAGGCGATTACCCTGCTCAAGACTCAGGAAGGTCGGCGACAGGCCATCAGAGACGGCCAGCCTGCGAACAGGCTGCCTCCCATAAGCTGCAAGAGACGAGACGTTCTCAATCTGCGGTTCAGCGATTACCAGGAATGGGCCGATAAGGTTGAGAAGGGCTTGCGCGAGGCGGCGAAGTTCCTGGAGAGTCAGTTTGTTTTTGGGCGTCATAATGTCCCATACAACACCCAACTAGTGCCGATGGCCGCTCTGTACGTGGAGCTGGGCGACGAGCTGGTGCCCGCGAATGCCGCCGAGAGGCTTGCCCACTGGTATTGGGCAGGCATTTTCAGCGAAACCTACGGTGGAACAATCGAGACCCAGTACGCGCTGGATCTGGCTCAAGTCGCGGAGTACGTAAGGGGTGGACCCCAGCCAACCTTGATTGTGGAGGCCAGCTTCATTCCCGAGCGGCTGCTGACGCTCCGTAAACGTAACAGCGCGGCGTACAAGGGCATATACGCATTGCAGATGAAAAACAGAGCGAATGACTGGCGAAGCAACCAGCCTCTGTCCCTTCGTGCCTATGGTGCAGAGAACATCGACATACACCACGTCTTCCCAGCCGCTTGGTGCCGAAGCTCGAAGCCTGCCATCCCGCCGCGCCTCTACGATTCGGTGATCAACAAGACGCCTCTCAGCAAGACCACGAACCAGATCATCGGCGGGCGTGCTCCGTCGACCTACCTGAAACGGCTCGAGAAAGACATGGGCAGAGAGAGATTAGAACAGGCACTTAAGGCTCATTGGTTGAACCCCGCGCACTTGGAGACAGACAACTTCGGGCACTCGTTCATAGAACGAGGTGAAGCAATGCTTAGGCTGATCGGACAGGCCATGGGCAAGGAGATTGGCAGCGGCGCCGAAGTCTTCAAGGAAGCGTTGACCTCGGCTGGCTACTCCGAGGCATACGAGGAGGAAGAGCCGGAGCATGACCCCATGGGAGATACGAGTTAGGCTCTGCAAGCCCCACACCCAGAAATCGCGTGCCGATTGTCAGCGACCAGATATGTAGACCGGAGCGCCGATGAGGTGAGCTTCGGGCATTATCACGGCGTCAAGCAGGAAGAGAGCGGTCAAGTTCCCTGGGATGAGCGAAGATAGCGTATTCACCCTGGTAATGGGCGGGCGCCCCGTTAGGGTCTTCCTGCTGGACGGTGACGCTCCGCGGATATGCTCGGCTTTCCGTGCGTGTCTCCCCCTCGACAGCTTCGCGGTGCACGCGAAGTTTGCCGGAGAGGAGCTCATAGTGATGACGCCGTTCTACGAGGAACCCGAGAACGAGGTCCCTTCGGTCTCACCGGGGGACATAGGTTACTACCCGGCGCGGCAGACGCTATGCCTCTTCTACGGCGAGATTGCCCCCTTCGCCAGCGTCAGCCTGTTCGCGCGTGTCCATCCCGACGACCTCGACGCGGCGCGGCAGGCAGGCCAAACCATCCTGAGCGGCGGCCCTGCTCCGGTGCGTATTGAACGAGGGGAAGGCCCGAAGGCCCGGCCCCGACGCGGAAGTGGGTCCGCACTCGAATCCGTGGTGCGGCAGGCGCTGGCCGACATATGGTCAAGCGAGCCGGGCGACGTGAGCGCTTTGCGAAGCTTCGAGCGTCCGCCGATGGGGAACATGCCGTGCGTGCTCTACGCAAACTTCGACCTGTTCTGGATCGTTGAGAACCTCTTGGTCTTTCGGGACCTCGCCGCGGACGGGAAGCTGTCGCCCGTGCAACTTGCCCGCATCACGTCGGCCATGATACGGAGGACTCGAAGCCGCCTGGCGCACTGGGGCTTCCCCGAAGCCTGCGACCTGCTCGGACGCGTCTCAGACGACCTAGATCAGTCGCCAAGGCCCACCCGGCGAGGTCTGATCGCCGTGATCGACAGCCTGGTACTCTACACCAACCGGCTCCAGTCATGGGTAGATGCAGCGGTGCCCTGGGGGGACATGGACCGCGCCTTGCAGCGCAGCCCTGCCCGCGCAGAGGAGCCGCGACTTGGACGGTGACGCCGTGACCGCCTACCGCGCCGCCGTCATCGGATGCGGTGACGTCGCGAGCACCATAGGCGACGACATGTTGGGCGCACCGGGGCGTTGGGTGCTGCCGCACGGCCACGCCCCGTCCTACGAGGCCGCCGCCCGCGTGGAACTCGTTGCAGCCGCCGAAATCGACCAAGAAAGGCGGCTGGCCTTCGGGGAGCGTTGGGGTATAGCTAATCACGTCTACGCCGACTACCGGGATATGTTGCGCGCGGAGCAACCCGACGTCGTCAGCATAGCCACGCCGACCCCCTTGCACGAGGAGATGGCCTTGGCGGCTGTGGAAGCCGGCGTCAAGGCCATCTTCCTAGAAAAGCCGATCGCCAGCAGCCTGGTTGGCGCCGATAGGGTAGTGGCCTCGTGCGCCAACGCCGGTATCCCCTTGGCCGTGAACCACACCCGCCGGGGCGACGCAGTCTACCGGAAAGCCGCCGAGCTGGCGCAGTCGGGCGCAGTCGGCGAGTTGCACAGCCTG
This sequence comes from uncultured Dehalococcoidia bacterium, assembly GCA_958296245.1. Lineage (GTDB taxonomy): Bacteria > Chloroflexota > Dehalococcoidia > Lucifugimonadales. Next base: position 1,624,668 of record OY282458.1, on the reverse strand, counting down.
ATGATGCTATTCCCAAGTAGGTTGATGTGGATAGGCACACACGGCATGGACCTGATGAACTTCATCGTCGGAGACGCGCAGGTAAGCTGGGTTAGCGGCGAGATCCAAGCGGGAGGCGAACGCGACCCGGGAGGCAACGCCATATTCGAATACGAGAACGGCGTGCGGGGTTTTGTGAACGGCTTCAAGGATAACCCCGTCGGCTTCAGGCTGCACGTCATCGGCTCGGACGGGGAGATGGTCATCAGCCGCTACGACCTCCGGCTTTGGCGCAACAGACCTGGGAGCCGGATGGGCTATGAGCCCGTCGTCTATCCCTTCCCGCAGAGTCTCAACTACGTCTCGCCTATGGTTAAGCTAATCGACGAGCTGGTGGAGGCCATAGAGGGCGGACCGGAGCCGGTCTCCAACGGCCGGACAGCGCTCAAGGCGCTGGAGCAGATAGTAGGCATCTACTGCTCGTCACGCCGGGACTGCAGCCGCGTCCGCGTCCCCGGCGGCCTGGACCGCAGCCTCGCCATCGACTCGCTTTAAGGAGAGGCGGCAGCCCAGCCGTATCTGTCCGTATCGTCTGCCGCCTGTCAGCCCGCGCCGGTGAGCGCGCGCCGTGGGTTATCTACCATAATGCGGTGGAACTGCTCTTCGTCGACGCCGAGGTCGGCCAGTATACCCAGGAGCCGGGTGGGGATGAAATCGTAGCCGAAGCCGCCGTATGCCTTGAAGTCCTTCTTGTAGCAGATGTCGTGTGAGAAGAGCAGGTGGTCGATCAGCCCGGCGTCCAGTATCCGACTCAGGAGCCCGAGCAGCTTCTCGCGCTCGTAATCATTGGCCTTGAGCAAGGTGCCCATCCGGTCGAAGCAGATGAAGGCCCCGCGCCTGGCGATCTCCGCGCTGTATTCGAAGTAGGGGTAGCTGTGACAGTGGCCCACCGACACCCGGCGCGGGTCGACGCCCTCTTTCTCCAGGATGTCCAGCTGGTCGAGACCGACCGGCCCGCGCGTAGAGTGGGTGGTGAGGAGCACGCCGGTCTTCCTCTGGGCGCGGGCGGCAGCCCTCAGCACGCGCTCTTCCACCGGCGACAGCCACGTGAAGTGGGCGCCGATCTCGCCGATGATGCCAGCCCTGACGTCGGTGCCCTCGATGCCGTCCGTCAAGTCGACAACCATCTCTTCGGCGATCTCGTCGGTCTTCTTCCTCCACAGGGAAGGCTCGTAGTAGGTCTCCCTATACCATCCGCATCCAAGGACGATGTTTACCCCCGTGCGCTCGGCGACCTGGCGCACCGCCACGGCGTGCTTGACGGGGAATAGGTCGTGATCGTTGCCCCGAAGGCCGCCGCTCGTCTGGTCGACGATGGTAGCGCCGCCGGCGTCTCTGAAGGCCCCGATCTCTTCAACTGCGAGCTCGGGGTCGTTCAGAAAACCGTCTCCCGACCAGACGTCGCGCATTAGATCGAGAAAGATGTGCTCGTGTATCAACGTGAAGCCGAGCCGGTTGGCGGGCACGGGCCCCGTGACGGTCATGACGCTATCCATCCGTATCACCTCCGGCCAGTATCTTCAGCAAGGATCATCTCTGGACATTCTCGGTCTGACGCGCAACCCGTGAAGCGTTTCCGCGTCGAATGGGATTTCGCCTGCCCGCAGTGCTTCTATCCACGCCATGCGGCTGGGTCGGTAATAGCTTCGGCAAGTCTCCTTTGGCGAGCTGTCCACCCATGCAAGGAACGAGTCGAAGTCGTCGATCGCTTCGGCGGCTCGGCCCATCACTGCGTACACGAGGCCTCGGCTGTCTTTTGAAACCCCCGAAGGGTCGGCCTTGACGGCCAGATCGCAGTAGGCAAGCGCCGCCTCGGGCTCTCCCGTTACCCCCAACTGCCAGCAGAGGGTATTGTTGAACTTGAGGTCGCTCGGACGCAACCTTTGGGCTCTTCGCAGGTCGGCCAACGATCTGTTCAAGTCCCTAAGCGAAGAGTAAGCCAGGCCCCGGTTGAAGTACGCCATGGGGGAGTTGGGCGCCAACTGGATCGCGCGGCCAAAGTCTTCCAAAGCGCGGTCGTAGTCGCCGGCCAGTCCTCGGGCCAGGTGGGCATTCCCTCGGCTGAGGAACGCGGTCGATAGATCGGGGTCCAGCCCCAGGGCGTGCTCGACGTCGTCGAAAGCCCGCTCGAGGTCCTCGGCCCCGCCCCTTTCCACGTAGATCACCGCCCGGTTGACGTATGCGCCGGCGTAATCGGCCCGCATCTGTATAGCCCGAGTCAGCTCCGATATGGCCCGGTCCAAGTCCCCGGCCTGACGGCGTTCGCTATAGGCGACCGCTAGGTTGACGTACGTGGCGGCACTCTTGGGATCGATAGCCGCCGCCCTGGTCAGGTCCGCGATGGCTCGTTCCACGTCGCCGGACGTGCCGCGGTCCAGATAGGCCAGCGCCCGGCTGTTGTGGGTATCTACGGAGCGGGGCTGAACGGCGAGTACCTGTGTGAACAGCGTTATCGCCTCGTCGAGGTCCACCTTCTCTCCTCCCTGATACGCGCGTCCCAATCGGAACCTCAAGCCGGCCAGCGCCTCGGGGTCCGAGGGCGGCCGTCTCATGGCTTGGATCAAGACCGTCTTGGCATGGTCGTACTCCCTCTGCTCCAAGTAGAGCTGACCGAGTGTCAGCAACGCTACGTGGCGGACCTCTTCGGTCAGGGTTACGTTGACCGTTGCGGGCAGATCGGAAGGCGAAGACGCTAGGTACACGCTCTGCTGTTCGCGCATTTCTGAACGGCTGTGGGGGGTCGTGAACGCGGCGATGACCCTCCCGCTGTCGTACTCCCCCCAGATAACGATCGTGGCGCCGGACTGTCTCCCCGCCGTCACCGCCGCATCCTCCCCCTCGATCTCCTCCGGCCACTCGGCCGTTCTCACCTGTTCAAGCCCCGCCGCCTCGAGCTCTCGGTCTATCTCTTGCTTCAGCCGGCCTCGAACGTTGAATCCCTGCTGCCCCCCTGTGTAGTTGACGAACGGCGCCATGACGATGAGCGACTCCCCGTCTGCGGCCTCCGGGAGGGCGGGGCGGCTCAGCATGACCGCCGCAAGACCGCCCGCGAGTACGGCCAGCATGACCGCGCCAACCGCGCCCGCTATCATGAGCCTCTTCAGCTTACGCGGCGCCGGAGCAGCCGCTGACCCGGAGGCCGGCTGTGTCTCCTCGGCGTGCTCCGGCGTGAGCGGCTCGATGGGGTCTGGGGCGCTGTCCGGGGAAAAGCCCGCGGCCAGAAGCAACCCGTCCCGCTCTTCCGGCTCTAGGCGGAGCAGCTCCGCGCAGCGGATCACGTCCTCCCGGTGGCGGGGCCGGCTGGTTACCCCCTCCTTCCAGCGTACCAGGGTGAGCCGGCTCACCCCGACACGGCGCGCCAACTCGGCGTCGCCGATGCCGGTCCGGGTCATGTATTTGGTCAACAGCTCGGCGAAAGTGGCCATATGTTACAACTCTGATACGTGATACAACCCAAGTGTAACGTAACTGCTGTTCGGAGTGTACAGACCGTCTTGCCATGCTGGTCGCGCAGCTGACGGATGCGCCCGCAGGGAGCAGACCGGTCAAGCCGACAACCGTGGCCGCTGCGCCGCGTGAGGAGGGAGTAATGATGATACGCCGTTTGGGGATATACGCCGCCGCCGGAGTGATGGCTGTGTTGGCTATAGCGCTGGTGGCCTGTTCAAGGGAAACGGTCAAAGAGGTGCCTGTGACTGAGGTCGTCACTGAGACAGTGGTCAAAGAGGTACCGGTGGTGGTGGAGAAGGAAGTTGTCAGAGAGGTAGAGGTGCCGGTCGAGGTGGTGGTGGAGAAGGAAGTTGTCAGAGAGGTGGAGGTGCCGGTCGAGGTGGTGGTGGAGAAGGAAGTTGTCAGAGAGGTGGAGGTGCCGGTCGAGGTGGTGGTGGAGAAGGAAGTTGTCAGAGAGGTGGAGGTGGAGGTTGTCAGAGAGGTCAGTGTGCCGGGGGAGACGGTAGTGGTGGAGAAGGAGGTGGTCAAGGAGGTGCCGGTAGTGGTGGAGAAGGACGTGGTCAGAGAGATAGAGGCCATGGTGGAGGCGGAGTCCGCCGAATCGGACTCGGCGGCGCCCGCGTCCGGCTCACCGAGTCCCGAGAGGAGGCGTTCCAGGCCCAATCCGGTAACGCTCTCGGCAGGCGAGGTAGACGACAACGAACGCTGGGGAGAATACCTGCGGTATCGCAGCAGCTATGCCGGCCCGCGCGTTCACGACGTCGACGTGTCCGAGCGGTACGTCATCTCGGTGAGGGACTCCCGCGGCCGGCCCGTTCCCAACGCGATCGTGCGAGTTTCCGCGGACCAGACGACGATCTTCGAAGGGCGCACCTACGCCAACGGACAATCGTTGTTCTTTCCACGGGCATTCCCTCAAGCCAGCAACGTTTCGGCCTTCCGCCTCCACGTCGAGAAAGACGGCGTGAGCCAGTACTTGGACACCACTCGCCGCCAGGGGAACGAGTGGGTCGTGAAGCTCGACGTGGACAGGTCCAACAGCCGCAGAGTCCCGCTCGACGTCCTGTTCCTGCTGGATTCCACGGGCAGCATGGCCGACGAGATAGACCAGGTCAAGGATACGCTCCTGTCCATATCGGAGCGGATACACAACCTGCCGTCGCGGCCCGACCTGCGCTTCGGGATGGTAACTTACAGGGATAGGGGCGACGACTACGTTACCCTGACCTTCGACTTCGACCGCGACGTGCAACAGTTCCTGAATACGATTCAGGGAGTACACGCCGACGGCGGGGGTGACTACCCGGAGTCGGTCAACGAGGCGCTCCACGAGGCCGTACACGGGCCTAGCTGGCGGCTGGGCGACGCCATTCGCCTGGTCTTCATGATCGCCGATGCCCCTCCTCACCTGGACTACTCGCAGGACAACGACTACGCCGAGGAGATGATCGAGGCCCACCGCCGGGGCATCAAGATATTCACCATAGCTTCCAGCGGGTTGGACGACCAGGGCGAATACGTCTTCAGGCAGATATCCCAGCATACGATGGGCCGGTTCATCTTCATCGTCTACGGCGCCGGCGGCGCGACGCCCCACCACGTGAGCCAGTACACGATCCAGCAGCTGGACGACCTCGTGGTAAGGCTCGTACAGGAGGAGATGGCCCACTTGGTCGACGGTCAAGCGCAGACCTCTCGGAGGCGCTAGTTCAGACTTTGTGGGACCCCAAGGGGCAGGCGGGTGGGGATCAAAGACAGTCTGCTTCATCGGGGCTACGCCAGCCGAAAAAGGACCTCACGAAGTCTGAACAGTTACACAGTGGAATGGATGATCAACGGTCACATTCAGGAGGTGTTAGAGATGAGGCTTAATCTGAAGAGCATAGCGGCGATTATTGGGATGGCCGCGCTGGCCATGGTACTGGCGGCCTGTTCATCAGGGGAAACGGTCAAAGAGATGCCTGTCGAAGTGGTGGTGGAGCGAGGGGCCGCCGCCGAGCAGGTTGGACCCGAGCACTTCAACGTCATAGGCGGCACCGCGACGGTCAACGACAAGCCCTACGACCTGACCTTCTTCCAGAACTACGGCGTAAACCCCTTCATCGATACCGAGGACGACCGCCTGTCCACCTTCGCCACGGACGTGGACACCGCGTCGTACAGCGTGACCCGGCGCTTCGTGCAAGACGGCAATCTGCCCGACCCGGACTCGGTGCGGGTGGAGGAGTTCGTGAACTTCTTCGAGCAGGGCTACGCCCCGCCGGCGCAGGACGCATTCGCCATCCACGTCGATGGGTCGCCTTCGCCTTTCGGCGGCGGCAACCATTGGCTTCTGCGGGTGGGCCTGCGGGGGAAGTCGGTTGACGCGGGGCAACGGAAGGACGCCACACTCGTCTTTGCCATAGACGTATCGGGATCCATGGGGCGCGAGGATCGGTTGGGGATGGTCAAGAGATCCCTGCAGATCCTCGTCGATGAGCTACGGCCTACGGACGAGGTTGGAATCGTGGTCTACGGCGACTATGGCCAAGTCGTCCTCGATCCCACCGACGGCGAGGACAAGGACGCGATAATGAGGGCCGTATACTCCCTGAGCGCGGGAGGGTCCACCTACGTAGAGGACGGGCTGCGGCTGGCGTATGAGTTGGCGGCCAAACGGGCGCGGCCCGGAAGGATTACCCGCGTCCTCCTCCTCTCGGACGGCGTGGGCAACGTCGGCCGGACCGGCGCGGATGGCATCCTGAGTGAGATCAGGGAGCACGTCGAACAGGGCGTGACCCTCACCACCGTCGGATTCGGGATGGGTAATTACAACGACGTTCTGATGGAGCAGCTTGCCAACGACGGCGACGGCAGCTACCACTACGTGGACTCTCTCACGGAGGCTAGGCGCATCTTCTCCGAGAACCTCGTTGGGACCCTACAGGTGATAGCCAAAGACGCCAAGGTACAGGTTGACTTCAACCCCGACGTGGTCAGCCGCTACAGGCTGCTCGGGTACGAGAACCGGCGGGTCGCCGATGAGGACTTCCGCAACGACTCCGTGGACGCGGGGGAGGTCGGCGCCGACCACAGCGTGACGGCGCTCTACGAACTGAAGCTCCACGGCGGCGCGGACGGAACGTTGGCAACCGTGTATCTGCGCTACGAAAACCCCGACACGGGGGAGGTCTCCGAGATGAGCCGCGAGTTCCAACGGGGCGAGCTTACCGCCGAATTCGAAGAGGCCTCGCCCAGGTTCCAGATGGCGGCGGTCGTCGCCGAATACGCCGAGGTGCTGCGTGGGAGCTACTGGGCGCAGGACGGGAGCCTGAGCGCCGTGCTCCCGGAGGCCAGGCGCGTCCAAGAGCTGCTTGCGCAGGACATCCGCGTCGCGGAGTTCGCGGACCTGGTGGCTCGCACCGAGCAGGTGAGGGCGACTCTAGCCCAGTAGATTCCGGGAGACGCCGGAGAGAGCCTAACATGAACGCAAAAAACGACGCGATGCCGTGATGCCTAAGAGCGAGGGGCCGGCCGGAGAGCCGGCCCCTCGTCCTATCCTCGGGCCAGGGTGCGCGCGACCTCGCGGAGGCTGGGACGGTTCCCGTACATGAGTAGGTATGCCCTGAAGATGCGCGCCGTAGCAACGAGAGAGATTCCGATGGACGCGGCGAGTACGGCAATAGCGAGGGCAACCTCCCACACCTCGATGGCGTCGGGGCCTATCCTCTGTAGCACCACGACGGCGGACGTGAGAGGGAGGTACGTTAGCGCCTGCACGATAGGCGCCGTGGGATTCTCGACGATATACACCCATGCGTATATGGGCACGAACTGCGGTAGGGCCAGCAGGATGGAGAGTTGCTGAGCCTCCTTCGTCGTGGGCGCGATTGCTCCAAGGCCCGCCATCAACGTGGCGACCAGCAGGTATCCCAACACGAAGAGAGCAAGGGCGAGAAGCGTCATACCGATGCCCGGCGCATTGAAGCTGAAGCCGGTAAAGAGCCTGGACGCCGCTTGAAAGACGATCACGCCGGAGACTGCCCAGACCAGTATCTGGGTAAGTCCCGCCCCGCCCAGACCCAATACCTTGCCGGCCATGAGCTCGAAATGGGACACGGAGGACAGGAGGACCTCCATGATCCGGTTCTCCTTCTCCTCGCCCAGGGCCTGGAGCAGGAACCCGCCCGTCATGGCAACCGACATCACCACCAGAAACGCCAGCCCCAGGAAGAAGAATACCCGCGCCGCGTCCAGTTCCCTGGGGCGCCCTTCGGCGTCTACGGTGATCGACGTCAGCTTCAGCGGCGCCTTGAGCCGCTCTACGACGTCGGTGTCCGGCGCCGCGTCCGACAGATTGTCCAGCAGGAAGGCTTGGAGGACCCCGTCGCCTCCGTCGTCGAGGTTCAGGCCCAGCCCCACCGCGACGCGCTCGACCGCGCCCCGGGCCATGTAGTCCTCTTGGATGACGTAGAGAAGATCGACGTCGTCGGCCAGCAGTGCGTCCATCCCGGACTCTCGGTCCCGGTAGTCCACGAACCGCGTGCCGCCCTGGGTGCGGTGGCCGGCAAAGAAGCCTGTCCGGTCGACGTAGCCGACCTCCCGGGTATCGTCCTCATCTCCGCCGCCGGCTTGCTGCACGATCCAGATTACGCCCATTACGGCGAGGGCAATCACGGGGAGCCCCAATGTTATCACCTGGAACATGCGGCGCCGATATATGGCGCCGAACTCGTGCCTTGCCACGATGAGGGCCATTCTCATCGCCTGTGCCTCACTATTCGGACGAAGATCTCTTCCAGCGGCGGCGAAGCTATCTCGAACCTGCGGACGTGGCACCCGCTTTCCGCCAGGGCTCTGAGAACCGGTCCGGTTGGCGCCGCGCCGGCCATGACCAGCTCCTTGTGAGAGCCGCGGTCCGTAACGCTGACGACCCCCGGCAGATGGGCGGGCAGAGGGTCTGCGTCCACCAAGATGGAACCGTCGGCGAAGTCCCTCCGCACCTCATCCAGGTGGCCGTACAGCACAACTTGCCCGTCGTTGATCATGAGCACGCGGTCGCAGAACTCCTCGACCAGATTCATCTGGTGGGTGCTCAATACTATGGCGGCCCCGTCATCTCTGAGCTCCTCCAGCACCTCCTTGAGGAGTCGGACGTTCACCGGGTCCAAGCCGGAGAACGGCTCGTCTAGTACGAGTAGCCGCGGCCGGTGCTGTATGGCCGCGGCTACCTGGATCAGCTGACTCATGCCTCGGCTGAGCTCCTTGACCTTCTTGCTCCGGTGCTCATGCATGCCCAGGCGCTCGATGGTCTCCGCCGCGCTCCGCTTGGCTTGGGCTTTGTGAAGCCCTTTGAGCGCGCCAAGATACTCCAACGTCTCCCGTACGTCCAAGTCTCGATACAGCCCGCGCTCCTCGGGGAGATACCCGATCATGGCCCTGTGCCCCCCTGAGAAGGGCTTGCCGAACAGCCGGACCTCGCCGTGGTCCGGCTGGATTATGTCCAGCAGCATGCGTATCGTGGTTGTCTTGCCGGCGCCGTTGGGCCCGACCATGCCCAGCACGTAGCCGGGGTCCACCGTGAAGCTGACGTCCCGGACCACGTCACGACCGCCGAACCTCTTGTGGATTCCGCGTACTTCGGCCACTGCTCGGGGAGTCGTCATTGCCTTGATGGTAACGAGGGGATGCGGGCTCAGTGTGTGGACACTGTGCGACGAAGTGATTATCTCAAAAGCCCTGAGATAATATCAACGACTGCTTTTGAAGCCCTGCACACGCGCCGGGCCGTCGGGGAGCGGATGGGCCGCCCCGATGGCAGGGCCTTTCAGGTTCCTCACTCCGCTGCGCTGCGTTCGGAATGACAGTTGGGGAGGCTGGCGCTGTGTTCGGAATGACAATTTAGGGCAACTGGCGCCGTGTTCGGAATCACAACTTGGTAAGCTCACGGTTCAACTCATGGAGACTGAACGGGTAGGGATGAGTCGGATTGTGTACAATCACGGTTGGGGGTCGCATGGACAAACCGGATACTGTAGAGATGGGATCAACCGGGCTTAGCCTGCCTCGTATCGGGATAGGAAGCGCCCCTCTGGGCGGGCTCTTCTATCCCGTAGACGAGGGCGAGGCGGTGAGCACGCTCCGGCGCGCGGTCGAGTTGGGCGCAAACTATGTAGACACGGCGCCGCTGTACGGCCATGGTCGAAGCGAACGCCTGGTTGGGCGGGCGTTATCGTCGTTTCCCCGAGGCGATTTCCTGCTATCTACTAAGATCGGGCGTATTCTGAAGCCGGTGAGCGAGCCGCCAACGTCTGAGCAGTTCGTGGACCTGCCGCCCCTGGAACCGGTCTTCGACTTCAGCCGAGACGGCGTGATGAGGTCCTTGGAAGACAGCCTGGACCGCTTGGGCCTCGACCGGGTCGATATTCTCTACGTCCACGACCCCGATGAAGGCCGCTCCGTAGACCATGTCTTCTCAGGCCCGGACCATTACAGGCAGGTCATGGACGAGGCCCTCCCTGCAATGGCCGAGCTTCGATCCCAAGGCGTAATCGATGCCGTGGGCGTAGGGATGAACGGATGGCAGATGCTGACGCGGTTCGCCCGGGACGGCGATTTCGATTGCTTCCTGCTGGCGGGCCGATACACCCTGCTGGACCAATCCTCGCTCCCGGAGTTGCTGCCCTTATGCGAGAGCAAGGGCATCAGCGTGGTGATCGGCGGGCCCTACAACAGCGGTATTCTGGCGTCGGATCTGTCGCACCGCACCACCTACTTCTACACGGAATCGCCGCCGGAGGTGCTGGCGCGGGCTGGGAGCATCAAGGCGGTCTGTGACCGCTATGACGTGCCGTTGAAGGCCGCCGCGCTCCAATTCTGCCTGGCTCACCCGGCCGTAGCCGCGGTTATCCCGGGCGCCAGGTCGGTCCGGGAGGCCGAGGAGAACTGCGCGATGGTGCGCTTCCCCGTGCCTGCCGACCTATGGTCGGAGCTGCGCCGCGCCGGGCTGATCCCGGCTGAGGCGCCGACGCCTGACGAGTAGGCTAGGGTCGTGAAGTCCTTCGCGATGACCCTGGGCCTCAAGAGCGATCCGGGCGTGCTCGATGAATACACGAGACGCCACCGCGCCGTCTGGCCCGAGGTGCTGGAGGGTTTGCGCGGAATCGGCATTAAGAAGATGAAGATATACCTTCACGGTCGGAAGCTCTTCATGTACTTGGAGGCCGATGACGACTTCGACCCTGCGCGAGACTTCCCCAGATACATGGACGACCCTCGCGCCAAGGAGTGGGACGAACTGATGCGCGGGCTTCAAGAACCGGCGCCCGGCGCAAAGCCGGGGGAGTGGTGGGCCGAAATGGAGGAGGTCTTCGACCTCGACTGGTAGGGGAGGGCTGCCATGGCAGGAACGCCCGGTGACAAGATCATAGATAGCCATCATCACTTCTGGGACATGGGACGGCGGGAATATCCCTGGATGCCGCCGCCGCCCAGTGTGGTCCGCCGGAACTACCTCCCTGAGGACATGGCGCCGCTCCTGGAGAGCGCGGGCGTCTCCGGGACGGTTCTCGTGCAGGCGCACCAGTCCATCGAGGAGGCGCACTGGATGTTGGACGTCGCCGAGGCAACCGACTTCGTGGTTGGGGTCGTGGCGTGGGCGGACCTGACCAGCCCGGACCTTGGCAGAGACTTGGACTCGATATGCGCCAGGCGGGGCCTGGTGGGCATAAGGCACCAGGTCGAAGAGGAGCCGGACGAGACATGGCTATCCAGGCCGGCGGTGATAGACGGGCTGAAGGAGGTCGCCCGGCGCGGTCTCGCCTACGATCTGCTGGTCAAAGGGCCGCACGTCAAGTACGTGCCCCAGTTGGCGGAAAAGGCGCCCGACCTGCGGATGGTCGTTGACCACATAGCCAAACCGCCCATCGCGGCAGGGGAGATGGAGCCGTGGGCAACCGGCATCGCCGCCGTCGCCGCCATCCCGGGCGTCTACTGCAAGGTCTCGGGCTTGATAACCGAGGCCGACCACGCGCAGTGGGCGGTCGCAGACCTGAAGCCCTACGTGACCCACGTCGTAGAGCAGTTCGGTTTCGAACGCCTTATGTGGGGCAGCGATTGGCCGGTGTGCCTGATGGCCGGAAGCTACGCCCGGGTGCTCAGCTCGGCTTTGGAGGCCGTGGGCGGCCTGACCCCTGAGCAGCGCGAGGGCTTCCTATTCCGGAACGCGGTCGATTTCTACAGGCTCGGCTTGTGAATCACAGTCCCACCTCTTCGATGGGGCCGAACACCTCTTCCACGACCTGGCGGACTGTGGCAACGGTTTCGGGCGGGACTGCCGGCCAGGGAGGGCATCGCCGGTTGCTTGGGTAGAGGCCCCGCAGGTGGATGGCCGTCTTGATGGCGTGAATCCAGTCCACCCCCTGGACGCCTTCGAACCACGGGTCCTCGTAGCGGAAGACCATCTGCCAGGCATCGTCGTAACGGCGGGAGTCGACAAGGTCGTAGAACTCGTTGGCGAGGTCGGGGCGGAACGGCGCGATGCCGCATTGGTAGGCCGGAGAGCCGGCCTGATGGGCGTAGATCATGTAGCGCATCCGCCCCGCGCAGATGGTCGAGAAGTCCTCGTTAGTAGTCGCGATGGTCAGGTCCAAGTATGCCTGGTTGTCGTGGATCATCGCTCCCGCCACGTTGGGGCGCTTGGCCAGCTCCGCCCCCATCGAGACAGGCGGGGCCCCGTCCTCGAGCACCAGCGGGATGCCTGAGGCGTCTCCTATTAGGTCGAAGTAGCCGATATACGCGTCGGGCGCGTCGCGAATCGCCGGGTCTACCTGGATCCTGACGGCGTCCGCGCCGGCGCTGTCCGCGTGGACCAGAAACTCCCGGCACTTGCTGGTCTTCCAGCGGCCGGTGCCGGCTATGTACACGGAGCGGCCGGCGGTGACCTCCGCTATAGCCGAGGTCAGCCGCCAGACATCCTCATCAGAGAGGCTGGCGAACTCGCTGCTGCCGCTGGCCATGGAGATTACGGGCACGCCGCTGCTGCACATCCAGTCCACGTACTTGACCACGGACGGGAAGTCCACGGAGCCGTCCTCGTTGAAGCATATGTTGAGAGGTACGACGGGGCCTTTGATTCTCTCGGCTACTCGCTTTGACCGCTCTGACATGTTCAATCCTCCCTCTCCGGCCGCCCTGAGGGTCGGCCTACGTCTTGGTGATTCCGTAGTAGCTAGGCCCGTTCCACGTGAGCGGATATGAGGGGTCCCAAGAACGGCATGGCGGCCCGCAACATGCTCTCTTCATCCATTCTCGAATCATCTGCGGCTCAAGCCTAGCCCAGCGTTCCGTAGGATAGGGCATAGTCGTCTACCTTGCGTAGGGTCATTCCGGGCGTAACCGGTCGCCGAAGTAGTCCATCGCAGGATCTGTCATTCTGCTTATCCCTCTGCGCGCTGATTATATACCTCGTGTAGAGGGTAGGGGGGCGCGTGATGGGCCTGGACAAGGGGATAGTCGTCCAAGCTCTGCTCTGATATGGGCCGAGACCGAGCAGCCCGCAGACGCTATCGCGTCGAGGTAGTCCGACCCGCGTATGTCCGGCGTGAGCCTCATAGAAGCCCCGGTGCGCGATGCGCCATTGGGCGCGATGGTCAAGTGGTCGCGGCAAGAAAACGGCGATAGGCGGTATTTCCTCATCGTCCTTGCGCGGAAGGGCAACTGACGGCCAGCCGGCTCGCCGCTGTGGGACCTACGGGACCAGCATCGTCAGTTGGCGCGGTGGTCTAAGAGATTTGCCGTTGGCTCCGGTTACCAGCGCGGCGTTGAATGCCGGATCGTCGGGGTCGCCGCTTAGCGCCACCACCTCGATGGCGGCTGTGGTCACGTCTGCGCCGTCCGCCTCGAAGCCCCATTTGCGTCTCAGGATGGTGACGCTTCGATGGAATGGGCTCTTGACCGTGCCGGCGAGGACGCCGCGGATGTAGCTAACCTGGGCCGAGCTCAGCTTCCCGGCCCAGCCCGGCTCCATCGTGTGCGCGGCGTAGTGGTCCCACAGGTTGGGGTTGCCTTCGCGCTCCCAAAGCGGCCACCGCTTGAATTGAGTGCTCCTATGCGACATGCGTGCCAGGGCCGGGGGCGTTCACGGGCTCAGATGAGCATCTGCGTCATGTGCTCGTACTGCTCGGGCTCCGTCTTGGCCGACATCTGAAGGTCGTACTCGCTGAGCGGGAGCAGCGGGTGTAGCTCCGGCTTGTCTGCGACGAAGGCCTCGGCGTAGGGGACGCGGGCGTGGACTGCGTGGATCCCGCCGTCCATCATCTCGCCCAGCTTGCGTTGAAGGCTGCCGTCGCCGCCGTAGTACTGGGATCTGAACCTGTTCATGGCGGCGGCCTTCTTGTCGATCACGTCGGTGACGTCGACGACCGTCGTCGGATTGACCGGCCGGTAGTTCTCGCGGTGGTTGGTCCTCCCCTGGATGACGTGGAAATAAACTTGATGCACCCCGTGGGGGGCGGCCTTGCCCGGGCGTATGCAGGAGGCGGCCTCCATGGCCAGCAAGGTCATCTGGGCCGCGTTGGCGTGGGCGGCGACGGTATCGTAAGGCCAGTGGGTGATGATGATGTCCGGCCTGACGTCGCCGATCACGTCGGCGATCTCCTCTATGATCTCCTCGCGGGGCAACACGACGTCATCGTCGTGGCCCAGAAAGCGCACGTCGGTCACGCCAAGCTCGGCGGCAGCCTCTATCAGTTCCTGTTTGCGCTCCTCTATCAGCGCGCCGAGGTCGACCTGTTTGCCCTTCTTGTAGTCGTCCAGGGCTCGTCCGTGGTGGGAGAGGCCGTGGGTTGGGGTCAGGGTACAGACTCGGTCGCCGTTGGCGGCGTGCTTCGCCAACGTGCCGCCCGCGTACATAATCGCGTCCTTGGGGTGCCCCCCGACGTTCAGAATGCTGATCTTGCGCGCCATGCGAGTTGCTCCTTCGGGCAGACTGCGGAAAAACGCTTCCGGCTTCCTTGCAGCGCTCCCTTCCTGGCAGGGAAGGGGAGTAGATTATATCTGAGAGACACCCCTTCGGCAGGCTCAGGGCGGAATCTCAGACCCGGCGAGGGACCCGCCCCTCCGCACGGCTACCAGCCCAGGGCATAGCCGATATTCCCCTTGGGGGCCGCGCCGCCGGCGATGACGCCCCTGTCTCTGTGAAGCCGGATGCCCATGGGCTTGCCGCCGCTCCAAGCCTCGGAGCGGTCTACGATATGGCCGCGGCGTTCCAGTTCCGCCACTACGCCCTGCGGGATGCGGGCCTCCGCGGTCAGGTGCCCCGGGTAGGCCTCCCTGGGATAGAAGGACGATGGGAAGTGGCGCGAGAAGACCGTGGGAGCGTCCAACGCTTCTTGTATGTTCATGCCGTGCTCGACGTAGTTCAAGAAGAACTGGAGCGTCACCTGGTCCTGGATGTCGCCTCCGGGCGTGCCGAACACCATGAACGGCTTTCCGTTCTCAGTCACCAGCGACGGCGTAAGGGTTGCCCGGGGCCGCTTGTGTCCGGCCAAGGCGTTGGGCCGCTCCGGGTTCAGATAGAACATCTGCCCACGGGTGCCCATCGGAAACCCCAGCCCTTTGACGACGGGGGACGTCCCGATCCATCCTCCGCTTGGTGTCGCGGCAACCATGTTGCCCTCGATGTCTACGGCGTCCAAGTGCGTCGTATCTCCGACGTGGGCATGGCCCAACCCCAGGTCCTGGACCGCGGTGGCCCCGACCCCGAGGGCGCGCCGGTTATCCTCGGCCACGTCGTGGTCGTAGGGCGGTATCCCGCTTCCGGCGTCGCCGGGCCGCATGTCCATAGACGCGGCGCTGCCAACGAGGGCGAGCCGGGCGTCGTTGTAGCTCCTGGACAGCAGAACGTCCAGGGGTACGTCGTCGAACAGGGGGTCGCCGTAGTATGCTTCGCGGTCGGCGAAGGCCAGCTTGGCCGTCTCAGCGTATGCGTGGAGGTACTCGGCGGAGTTGTGCCCCAGGCCCTTTAGGTCGATGCCCTCGAGCAGGGCGAGGTGCTGAAGGAACACGGGACCTTGGGTCCACGACGGGCACTTGTGGACCTCCAGCCCCTTGTATTCATAGGTAGCCGGCTCTTCGACCGCGGCTCGCCAGCCGGCGATGTCCTCATAGGACAGAAGCCCTGCGCGGGCGCGTCCGCTGGCGTCTTGCACCGGGTTGGCGGCGATGAAGCCGGCCATGCGCTCGGCTATAGGGCCCTCATAGAAGGCGTCGCGGGCTGCTTCGATCCCCGCAACCCTGCCCCTGTGGTTTGCGGCGTCCTCGGCTTTCGCCATGGTCTTGAGCGTTGCCGCGAAATCGACGTTGCGCCACACTTCGCCGGTCTCCGGGACGGCGCCGTTCGGATAGTATATCTCGGCGGTGGTCGGATAGCGCTCGTTGAACTTGTCGAAGCTGGCAGTCAGACTGTTGTGAAGCTCCTCGTACATGGGGAAGCCGTTCTCGGCCAGCTCTATGGCAGGCTGAAGCACCTGCGAGAAGCTGAGCTTTCCGTAGCGCGCCACTGCCGTAGCCCACGTGTCGACGGGAGCGGGCACGGTGGCCGGGAGATAGCCGTCCCCAGGGATCAGGTCGACGTCGTGGGCGCGGCACCATTCTATGGTGAAGTCCTTCGGGGACCAGCCCATGCCGCTGACTGCGACCGCCTTGTTCTCCTTGGCCGAATAGATCAGGGTAGGGACCTCGCCGCCGATGCCGTTGCTCTGCGGCTCCAACAGGTTCAGGCAGAAGCACATCGCCGCCGCTGCGTCGATGGCGTTCCCGCCCTGCTCCATGATGCGAAACCCCGCTGCGGTGGCCAGATAGTGCCCGGACGTGACGACGCCCCGGGTTCCCAGGATTACGGGGCGGGTGGTGAATGCCATTTTAGTCTGCCTCCTGTCTGGCCGTACGCCAACGTTATCCTCAGCGGCCTAGGGGTGTCAATAGCCCGAGGGCAGGGCCATCGCAAGTTTATTTTCGCTTTGAATTGCAGTTCCGTGCTGAAATGTAAGGCGGCGATGGCTCTCCCGGAGTATGATACTACCCGCATCAGGACTGGCCGGTTCGTGCCCGTGGACGGCGGTTTTAATAGCATCTGGGAGGAAGAGATACGCCTTGAGTAGTAACCGGAACCCCGCCAGACGCAGAAGAAGATCCAGCAGAAGATCTGGGAGGAAGAGGTACGCCCAGCGCTCAGCGCTGAATAATCTGTGGCGCGCCTTGGCCGCGCGCTATCAGAACATAAGTACGGGGGGGGGCAATTCAACCTTCCTCCGGTCGTTGCCGCTGTTGCTGCTCCTGCTGGCGCTTTCAACGGTGTTCCTGTTCGGCAACGACCGGGGGCGCTTCTACCGGCTCGGTCTCCACAGTGGGGTATCGGCGAATCACTTGTCGGTGGCCGCGAATTTATCCCCCGAACACAACTTCCTGTTGTTCTATCATCAAACCCTGGATGAAGAAGGCGCCCCTGATTACGTCCCATACAGCCGCTTTCCGATTGGCGGCTATGCGCTCATCAAACTGGTTACCCTGCCTTTTGGGAACGACTTTTCGGCGCAGCTCTATGCCGTCCGCATGATGTTTCTGCTCTTTTTCGCCGGCAGCGCGGCGCTGGCCTACCTGTCCCTCCGCCGGCTGACAGACAATCGATGGATTGCCTTGGCTGCCGCTCTGCTGGCGTTCTCGTCGTACTATTTGCTGTACTACAACGACATGACAGCTACCGAAAATGGTCTCTCCCTTTTCGGCGTGCTGCTGACCTTCCACGGCATGGTCCTTTTTGTCCAGGAGGGCCGCTTCAGGCAGTTGCTCGTCAAGGCGTGCATTGCGCTGCTGTTGGGTTGGCACGTCTATGCGCTGCTGCTGCCCTTTATCGTCCTGGGTATTGTGATCGAGCTGAACAGGGCGCGGCTATCTGTCCCTCCGAGTTTGGCAGGTCAAATCAAGAGCTGCGCAGCCGCGCTGCTGTTCAGCCGCTATCTGACGCTGGGCGTCGTCACCCTGCTTTTCGGCATGGCGGTGTTGGCCTTCAACCTGGGCACCGAATATCGGGCGTTTGACGGTGAGGTCCCGCTGACTGAACTGCCTACGGTGAAGTCCATAACGTATCGCGTTGGAGCGGATGAAGGGTTCAGTGAGCGCTACGCTGAGACTCTGGAATGGGGAAACTTCCTGCCGAATCAGTTCTACCGCATCACCGGAGCGACGCTGCCGTTCATAATCAATCCGTTTGACCACGATATATGGGGGTACGATGACTACCGCGGCGTGATTGTCGGAGCGTTGGCGTCCGGCCTCGCCGTCATTGGGCTGCTGTTTGCCCGCCGGAGAATGCTGCTGGCAACCCTGCTGATAGCCGGCTTCTGCTGGGCATTGCTGATGCGCAATAATACCGCCTTCCATGATTTTGAGAGCGTCTTCTATATCGGCGTTCCGTTGGTCCTCTTCTCAATAGGGCTGTTGCGTCTGCGGGGGTTATTCGGCGGCCATCTTATTGTTGGTCTCTCAGCTGCCGCGCTGCTGGTCTTCGTTCTTTCCAGCTTCCAGATGGGGCGCGTTGGTCACGACCGGCAGGCGTCTGAATTCCAAGAAGCGGTCGTTGCCGATTTTGAGCATATCAGGACAATAGCAGAGCCGGGACAGAGCGTTTCTGTCCCCCAACCCGTATGGGGACTCCTTGACTCTTATCAGTTTGCCAGGGCGCGTGCGCTGCCTTATTATCTTGCTGGAAGAGTGATTGGAACCCCGCGTGACAGCTTCGCATACGATTTTCTTATCTCTCGCCAGCGAGTCGACGTCCCCGCTCTGCTGACGCCTGAAAACAGGCAGATTTTTCTCTACCGCCAGGGCGACTATGACTATTCAGGGCTGATAGACGAGATGATCAGACAATCCGAACTTGTAATCCGTGGCGATGACTATTTTGACGTGTATCGCAGCGGGAACAAGCTGATTTACGTCGGGAACCAAAGCGAGGATAGAGCCACCCAATTCACCTTCTTCCTGCACCTCACCCCTGTTGACGTGGAAGACCTTCCCGACCACCGCAAGCAGTACGGCTTCGACAATCTCGACTTCCACTTCGACGACTACAAGCTTCCGCTAACCGAACGGCCCATAGCCGTGCGCGAGCTTCCCCCCTATGACATCGCCTCCATCAGGACCGGCCAGTACGTGCCCGTGGAAGGCGGTTTCAATAACATCTGGGGGGAAGAGATACGCCTTGAACAGTAGCGGGAACGGCCTACGTCGCTTCGCACTGAATAATCTGTGGCGCGCCCTGGCCGCACGCTATCAGAACATGAGCGCGGGGGCGTCGTTGCCGCTATTGCTGCTCCTGTTGGCGCTTTCAACGGTGTTCCTGTTCGGCAACGACCGGGGGCGCTTCTACCGGCCCGGGGGCCACAGTGGGGTATCGGCGAATCACCTGGCGGTAGCCGCGAATTTATCTCCCGAACACAACTTCCTGTTGTTCTATCATCAAACCCCGGATGAAGACGGCGCTCCCGTATACGAGCCTTACAGCCGCTTTCCGATTGGCGGCTATGCGCTGATCAAACTGGTTACCCTGCCTTTCGGGAACGACTTTTCGGCGCAGCTCTATGCCGCCCGCATGGTGTTTCTGCTCTTTTTCGCCGGCAGCGCGGCGCTGGCCTACCTGTCCCTCCGCCGGCTGACAGACAACCGATGGATTGCCTTGGCTGCCGCTCTGCTGGCGTTCTCGTCGTACTATTTGCTGTACTACAACGACATGACAGCTACCGAAAGTGGCCTCTCCCTTTTCGGCGTGCTGCTGACCTTCCACGGCATGGTCCTCTTTGTCCAAGAGGCCCGCTTCCGGCAGTTGCTCGTCAAGGCGTGCGTCGCGCTGCTGTTGGGCTGGCACGTCTATGCGCTGCTGCTGCCCTTTATCGTCCTGGGTATTGTGATCGAGCTGAACAGGGCGCGGCTATCTGCCCTTCCGAGTTTGGCAGGTCAAATCAAGAGCTGCGTATCCGCGCTGCTGTTCAGCCGCTATCTGACGCTGGGCGTCGTCACCCTGCTTTTCGGCATGGCGGTGCTGGCCTTCAACCTGGGCAACGAATACCGGGCGTTTGACGGTGAGGTCCCGCTGACTGAACTGCCTACGGTGAAGTCCATAACGTATCGCGTTGGAGCGGATGAAGGGTTCAGTGAGCGCTACGCCGAGACTTTGGAATGGGGAAATTTCCTGCCGAATCAGTTCTACCGCATCACCGGAGCGACGCTGCCGTTCATAATCAATCCGTTTGACCAAGATAGATGGAGGTACGATAACTACAACAGCGTGATTGTCGGAGCGTTGGCGGTCGGCCTCGCCGTCATCGGGCTGCTGTTTGCCCGCCGGAGAATGCTGCTGGCAACCCTGCTGATAGCCGGCTTCTGCTGGGCATTGCTGATGCGCCATAATACCGCCTTCCATGATTTTGAGAGCGTCTTCTATATCGGCGTTCCGTTGGTCCTCTTCTCAGTGGGGTTGTCGCGCCTGCACCGGTCATTCGGCGGCCGTCTTATTGTTGGTCTCTCCGCTGCCGCGCTGCTGGTCTTCGTTCTTTCCAGCTTCCAGATGGGGCGCGTTGGTCACGACCTGCAGGCGTCCGAATATCAAGAAGCGGTGGTTGCCGATTTTGAGCATATCAGGACGATAGCAGAGCCGGGCCGGAGCGTTCTTAACCTCATACCCCACCGTCTGTTTGCCGGGGGAGGTCGGGCGGTGGATTATTATCTTGCAGGAAGGATGATTGGACGCCCTTGGTCCGTGTGGCGTGACAGCTTCGATTTCTTTATCTCGCGCCAGCGAGTCGACGTCCCCGCTCTGCTGACGCCTGAAAACAGGCAGATTTTTCTCTACCGAAGGGGCGACTACTCAGCGCAGATAGACGAGATGATCAGACAATCCGAACTTGTAATCCGTGGCGATGACTATTTTGACGTGTATCGCAGCGGGAACAGGCTGATTTACGTCGGGAACCAAGGCGAGGATAGAGCAGCCCGATTCATCGCACAGGCCATTCCGATAGTGGGTAAGCCGTTCTCTACCGCGCTGTCCCCAGCCGTGCATCGCGCGGGCTTCACGGACCGGAGCGCCTGGCAGTGGGAGCGCGGCAGCGATGCCGCAGGCTGGACCAACGTCTCCGGCTCCGACCGTCCAGGACCCACCTACGAGTACACGCCCACCGCTGCAGATGAGGGCTATCGACTGCGTGCCTACGTCCACTACACCGACAGCCGCGGCAATCGGATCAAGGCGATGACCACGCCCTCCCCACCTGTGCAGCCCAGCAGCGCCGCCGAGGCGGTCATCTTCCTGCACCTCATCCCCGTTGACGTGAACGACCTTCCCGACCACAGAAAGCGGCAGGGGTTCGACAACCTCGACTTCCGCTTCGACGACTACTATCTTCCCCTAACCGAGCGGCCCATAGCCGTACGCGAGCTTCCCTCCTATGACATCGCCTCCATCAAGACCGGCCAGTACGTGCCCGTGGAAGGCGGTTTCGATAACATCTGGGGGGGAGAGATACGCCTTGAACAGTAGCGGGAACGGCCTACGTCGCTTCGCGCTGAATAATCTGTGGCGCGCCCTTGCCGTGCGCTACCAGAACATGAGCGCGTGGGCGTCGTTGCCGCTGTTGCTGCTGCTGCTGGCGCTGTCAACGGTGTTCCTGTTCGGCAACGACCGGCGAGACTCTTTATACCGGCCGGGATACCACAATTCCGTATCGGCGAACCACTTGTCGGTAGCCGCGAATCTATCTCCCGAACACAACTTCCTGTTGTTCCGTCGTCAAACCCTGGATGAAGACGGCGCCCCCTCTTACATCCCATACAATCGTTTTCCGATTGGCGGCTATGCGCTGATCAAACTGGCCATACTGCCGTTCGGGGATGGCCTAGCGGCGAAAATCTATGCCGCCCGCATGGTGTTTCTGCTCTTTTTTGCCGGCAGCGCCGCGCTGGCCTACCTATCCCTCTACCGGCTTGCCGACAACCGCTGGATTGCCTTGACTACCGCTCTGCTGGCGTTCTCGTCGTACTACTTGCTCTATTACAACGACATGATAGCTACCGAAAATGGCCTTTCCCTTTTCGGCGTGCTGCTGACCTTCCACGGCATGGTCCTCTTTGTCCAAGAGGGCCGCTTCCGGCAGTTGCTCATCAAGGCGTGTGCGGCTCTGCTGCTGGGCTGGCACGTCTATGCGCTGCTGCTGCCCTTTATTGTCCTGGGTATGGCGATCGAGCTGAACCGGGCGCGCCGGCTATCTACCCCTCCGAGCTTGACAGGTCGAATCAAGCGCTGCGCCTCGGCGCTGCTGTTCAGCCGATACATGACGCTGGGCGTCGTCACCCTGCTTTTCGGCATAGCGGTGTTGGCCTTCAACCTGGGCAACGAATATCGGGCGTTTGACGGTGAGGTCCCGCTGACTGAGTTGCCTACGGTGAAGTCCATGACGGATCGCCTTGGAGCGGGTGAAGGGTTCAATGAGTACTTCGCCGAGACTCTCGAATGGGGAAACTTCCTGCCGAATCAGTTCTACCGCATCGCCGGAGCTACGCTGCCGTTCATAATCAATCCGTTTGACCAAGATAGATGGAGGTACGATAACTACCTCAGCGTGATTGTCGGAGCGTTGGCGGTCGGCCTCGCCGTCATTGGGCTGCTGTTTGCCCGCCAGAAGATGCTGCTGGCAACCTTGCTGATAGCCGGCTTCTGCTGGGCATTGCCGATGCGCCATAATACCGCCCTCTATGATTATGAGAGCGTCTTCTATATCGGCGTTCCGTTGGTCCTCTTCTCGATAGGGCTGTTGTGCATGCGCCGGTTACTCGCCGGCCGTCTTCTGGTCGGTCTCTCCGCGGCCGCGCTGCTGATATTCGTCCTTTCCAGCTTCCAGATGGGGCGCGTTGGGCACGACCGGCAGGCGTCTGAACTTCAGGCGGCCATTTCGGATTTTGAGCATATCAGGACAATAGTAGAGCCGGGACAGAGTGTTTTTGTCACCGCATCCTCCAGTCTGTTTGTCGGGGTAGGTAGGGTGATGAATTATTATCTTGCAGGAAGAGTGATTGGACGCTCGTGGCCTGCGTGGCCTGATATCTTCGCATACGATTTCTTCGTCTCGCGCCAACGAATCGACGTCCCCGCTCTGCTGACGCCGGACAACCGGCGGTTCTTTCTCTACCGCCAGAGCGGCTATTCCACGCAGATAGACGAGATGATTCAGGAATCTGAACTCGTAGTCCGTCGCGATGGCTATTTTGACGTGTATCGCAGTGGGAACAAACTGATTTACGTGGGGAATCAAGGCGAAGATAGAGCCGCCCGATTATCGTACCAACAGGACATTCCGATAGTGGGTAAGCCGTTCTATGCCGTGTTGTCCCCTGCCGTGCACCGCGCGGGCTTCACAGACCGGAGCGCCTGGCAGTGGGAGCGCGGCAGCGATGCCGAAGGCTGGACCAATGTCTCCGGCCCCCCCTTTGGTCACGCAGGCATGTACACGCCCACCGCCGCGGATGTCGGCCAGCGGCTGCGGGCCTATGTTCACTACACCGACAGCCGTGGCAATCGGGTCAAGGCGATGACCGTGTCCTCCCTACCTGTGCAGCCCAGCAGCGCCGCCGCCGTGCGATTCTTCCTCCACCTGTACCCCGCCGACGTGAACGACCTCCCCGACCACCGCGCGCAGTACGGCTTCGACAATCTCGACTTCCGCTTTGAGGACTACGAACTTCAGCTAACCGAGCGGCCCGTAGCCGTGCGCGAGCTTCCCGCCTATGACATCGCCTCCATCAAGACCGGCCAGTTCGTGCCCGTGGAAGGCGGTTACAAACACCTCTGGGAGGCGGAGTTCCCTTTTGATGCGGCAGAATGAGGAAGCCAGTCCCAAGCTACGGACGTTCCAACTCCTACGCTGGCAACGCCCCCGGGGCTTGGCCGCGCACCTTGTCCGAAAGGGGGGCCTGGCGTCCGGTTAGCTCGCGCGGGCGCGCAGCGAGCTAAGACGCTGCGGCCTCGGCGGGTCCGACCGGGTCCTCCGATGCGGATGGCGCTCCCACAGGCCGCAGTTGGCCGTCGACGAGGTGGTCGGTGTACAGCACGCCGTTGAGGTGGTCGGTTTCGTGCTCGAGCGCCTGTGCAAGGACGTCACCCTCGGCCTTGATCTTGAAGGGCCTGCCGGTGCGGTCCAGCGCCTTGGCCCGCACCTTTACAGACCGCCGGACCGTCCCGCGGTAGCCGGGGATGCTCAAGCAGCCCTCATTCACCTCGCGCTCACCCTTGCGGCGCACTATTTCAAGATTGATCAGGACGATGGGCTCGTCGTCTTCCTCCGGTTGGGCCACGGCCAAGCGCAGGGGTATCCCCACCTGGTTTGCCGCCAAGCCAACGCCGCGCTCCGCGTGCATCGTCTCGATCATGTCGTCGATGATTTTCTGAATGGAGGCGTCTATCCGTTTGACCCAGCGCGTCCTCCGCCGGAGCAACGGATCGGGACTGCGGGTCACTTGCAGGACGGCCATCACATTTGCTCCCAGGGAGGGCAGGGCGGATTATAGCAGCGAGAGGGCGCCGCAAGCTGCGCGGCGCCCTCTCGGGTGTCTGATGCGAGCAGGGGCGGGGGTTACTCGATACGAGTCCTGGGGTCTAGAGCGTCCCGCAGGCCGTCGCCCATGAAGTTGACCGCGATCACCGTTAGCGAGATGGCGACGCCGGGCGGCAACCATATCCAGGGGTTGTTCTCGAGGATGAACATCGACTGCGCCGAGGTCATCATGTTGCCCCACGTGGGCGTTGGGATCTGCACGCCGATGCCCAGGAAGCTGAGACCGGCCTCCGTAAGGATCGCGCCGGCGATCGTCAGCATGGAGGCCACGGCCACGTAGCCCATGATGCCCGGCAGTATGTGTATGAATATCTGGCGCCGATCCGAGGCTCCCAGGGCTCTTGCGGCCATAACGTAGTCCATCTCCCGCAGTGAGAGCACCTGCCCGCGAACAAGGCGGGCCTTGCCGGGCCATCCGAAGAACCCGATGACCACGATCAAGTTGAGCAAGTTCGGTCCCAACAGAGAGACCAAGATTATGATCATGAAGAACGTCGGGAAGGTCATCACAAGCTCTGTGAACCGCATGAGAAGATCGTCGATACGGCCTCCGGCATAGCCGGACACCATGCCTATGATGGTGCCTATGAAGGCCGAGAGGCCCGAAGCCAGTAGGCCGACGGTCAGGGATACGCGCCCGGCATCGACGATTCTCGCATATATGTCGCGCCCCGCTTCGTCGGTCCCCATTATGTGGGATTCCGAAAGCGAGCCGTGAATGAAGGGCAGCGAGGGGGCGTTCTTGAACTTGGTCAGATCGACGGCGTTGGGATGGTGCCAGGTGACGATCGGCCTGAGGATGGCCAAGGAGCTGAATAGTACTATGATCGCCAGGCCGATGAGCGCCAAGCGGTGACGGCGGAAGCGACGCCATAGCGAGGGCGCACCTCGTCTGGGCCGCTCGAACTCCGCCAGAGCTTCTTGGTCTATGCCCTCTGTGCGTTCCCCTGTGGTTTCCGTTTTCTAATCCTCCATCCGCAGCCGGCAAATGCCGCGGGCGGCCTTAATCCTGGACTCGTATGCGCGGGTCGGCGTAGGCGTAAAGGATGTCCGCCAGCAGATTCGCGTAGAGGACGAGGGTCGCGCTGAAGAAGGTGAGCCCCATCAGGATAGGGTAGTCACGGTTCGTTATGGACTTGATGGAAAGAAGCCCCATCCCCGGCCAGGAGAACATCGTCTCGATCAGGATGGCGCCGCCGATCAGCCCCGGCAGACGCAGCGTCGTGATCGTTATCATCGGCAAGAGCGCGTTCCGGAAGGCGTGTCTGCTTATGACCACGTACTCTGCCAGACCCTTGGCCCTGGCAGTTGTGACGTAGTCTGCGTTCAGCACCTCCAGCATTGCCGTGCGCGCGTAACGTGTGTTCCCCGACATCGAGTCGATCGACAGCACGAACGCCGGCATGATTAAGTGGTGCAGGTTGCCAAGGATGGTGAACCCCTCCGCGGCGTTGTACATGCCGTAGCTTGGGATCCAATGCAGCTTTAGGGAGAAGATGTATAAGGCCACCAGGGCGAAGAAGAAGGTCGGGATCGAAATGCCGAACAGCGATGCGATGCTCAAGGTGTAGTCATAGGCGCTGTACTGCCGGAGCGCTGCAATGATGCCGAAGATGGTGCCCAGGATCGTGGCGATCACCAAGCCGCTCGTGGTGAGCTCCAAGGTAGCGAGCATCCTGTCCATGATGATGTCGAGGACGGGCCGCCTGCTCATGTAGGAGTACCCGAAGTTGCCTTGGAGCACCTCCCTGAGCCACAGTACGTACCGCACCGGGATAGGCCTGTCCAAGCCCAGGGACTCACGCATCGCCTGGGCGTCCTCGAGGCCCTGGAACTCCTCCGGGTCGATCATCGCGCTGATGGGGTCGCCCGGGGCCAGATTGATGAACGTGAAGGTGATGATCGAGATGCCCAGCAGCATGGGCAGGGAGATCAGGACGCGGCGAATAATGTATTTCCTCATTGGCTGCCTATCCGCTCCTAGTTGTGCTTAGGCCGAAAGCCTACCGATTCTAGCCGTTATGCGAGCCGGTTGCAACCGCTTTCACCGGCGTAACCGTTCAGACTTCATGGGTCCTTTTCGACTGCGCAGCCCCGATAAAGCAGACGCCTTTGATCCACACCCGCCCGCTCCCTTGGTAACTGGGGGCACAGCCCCCGGAGACCCCCCGCCACTGAGGGGAGAACCCCCCTCAACCGAGGCTGCCCGGCCAGCTAGTAGGTAGATGTCCTGACTTCGTTAAACTTACCGGTTACCAGGAAGAGCACTCGCTCACTGATATTGGTAGCGCGGTCGGCTACACGTTCCAGATCGTGAGCTACCCATAGGAGAAAGGTGGCCCGGCGGATGGACTTTGGGTCCTCGATCATGAAGGTGAGGAGCTCGCGGTACACCTGATCGTAGAGCGCGTCCACCTGGTCGTCGTCGTTGCATACCTGCGTGGCGGCGACTATGTCGCGGTCGACCAGCGCGTTCAGGCTCCTCCGCAGCATGTCGCCTGCGAGGTCGGCCATTCGCGGTATGTCGATCAGCGGCTTTAGCGGAGGCTCGCCGCCCATGGCGAGGCTGATCTTGGCGATTCCCTCGGCGTAGTCCCCCATCCGCTCCAGCTCGACGGAGATATGGAGTAGGGAGACCAACATGCGGAGGTCGACGGCCATGGGCTGCTGGGTCGCGATCAAGTTTATACACTTCTCCTCGATCTCGTACCTCTTGTAATCGATCAGGTCGTCTTGGTCTATCACCTCGCGCGAGGCGTCCACGTCGCGGCGCTTCAGGGCGTCTACGGCCCTCGCAATCGCCTTTTCGACCATGCTGCCCAGCATGAGCAGGTCGTCGCTAAGGATCCTCAGGTCTCGGTCGAAGTCTGTTCTTGCCATGGCGTTGCCCTCTACCTAGCTGAAGCGTCCGGTTATGTAGGCTTCCGTCCTCTCGTCCTTGGGGTCGGTGAATATCCGGTTGGTCTCTCCATGCTCGACCAGATATCCCGATCGGTTGTCGTCCACCATCAGGAAAGCCGTCTCGTGGGAGACCCTGGCCGCCTGCTGCATGTTGTGGGTAACGATTATGATGGTCACGTCGGAGACCACCTCCCTGATCAGTTCCTCTATCGCCAGTGTGGCGATGGGGTCCAGGGCCGAGGCTGGCTCGTCCATCAGGATGACTTCAGGCTCTACCGCCAGCGCCCGCGCTATGCAGAGCCTCTGCTGCTGCCCGCCCGAGAGCTCCAGGGCGCTCTTGTCCAACCGGTCCTTCACCTCTTCCCAGAGCGCGGCGCGCCGTAGAGAGCCTTCTACGGCGTCATCGATGCGTCCGGTGAATCCGTTGATCTTGAGCCCAAAGGCCACGTTGTCGCGTATGGACTTGGGGAAGGGGTTGGGTTTCTGGAATACCATCCCAATCCGTGACCTGATCTCCGTCGGGTCTATGGTCGATGAGTTGATCTGCTGATCGTTGAAATATATATCTCCTTCGACGACCGCGCTGGGGATCAGGTCGTTCATGCGGTTGAAGCAGCGCAGCAAGGTGCTCTTCCCGCAGCCCGACGGACCGATCAGCGCCGTGATCTTGTGGCGCTTGACCCGCAGGCTGACCTCCTTGAGGGCTAGGAAGGAGCCATAGCGGACCTGGACGCCGCGGGCATCCAGGACGTATGCGCCGTTGAATGAATCATTCAATGGACTTTGCCTGGTATCTGTTTCTCAGGTATATGGCGAGGGCGTTCATCGACAGCAGCACGATTAGGAGCACGATGATGCCCGCGGCGGCCAGGCTGCGAAACTCTTCCTGCGGCCTGGCAACCCAGTTGAATATCTGGATCGGCAGTACGGTGAACCGGTCCAGGGGCGAGCCGGGCACGAAGCGAAGGTAGACCAGCGCGCTTATGGCTATTACGGGCGCCGTTTCTCCCACTGCTCGGGACAGGCCCAAGATGACGCCGGTCAGAACGCCGGGAAACGCGGTTGGCACCACGACGCCCCTGATGACCTGCCATTGAGTGGCGCCCAGCGCATACGCGGCCTCCCGGTAGGTCAACGGCACGGCCTTGATCGCCTCCCTGGAGGTGAGTATGACTATGGGCAGGATGAGCAGCGACATAGTGAGCGCGCCGGCTAGAACGCTCCGCCCCAGCGCGAGCCACTGGACGAAGAGGGCAAGCCCGAGAAGTCCGTAGACGATGGACGGCACGCCGGCCAGGTTGGAGATGTTTATCTCGATGAACGTCGTTAGCCTGTTGCGCGGGGCGTACTCCTCAAGGTAGATGGCGGCGCCGATCCCGACCGGCACGGTGAACAGGGCGGTGAGGCCCATGAGCCAGATGGTCCCCATTATGGCCGCCCTCAGCCCCGCCTCTTCCGGGTGCCTGGACGGGTAGTTGAAGAACAGGGCGGCGCCGAAACTGGGCAGCCCCTCGTACAGTATCCGGGCCAGCAGTATCAGCAGCCCCACGACGCCAATCAGAATCGCCGCGAAGAAGAGGACGTAGAACACGTTGCCCACCAGCTTGCGCTCGGCGAGCCTGGGGCGAAATTGCTGAGCGGCCTTCATGCCCACTTCACCCCCCAACGCCTCACGACCCAGTGCCCGAGTATGTTCATAGCCAGAGTCATCAGGAAGAGCAGCAGCCCCACCGCGAAGATCGTGTTGAACTCCAAGGAGCCTTGGGGGGTCTCCCCCAAGCTTAGCTGCACGATATAGGCCGTCATGGTCTGAATGCTCTCCAGCGGGTTCAAGGTCATCCTGGGGGTCGCCCCGGCGGCGATCGTAACGAGCATCGTCTCTCCGACCGCCCGCGAGATGGCGAGGATGAAGGAGGCTACGATACCGGACAGCGCCGCGGGTACGACAACCCGGAGGGCCACCTCCAAACGAGTGGCGCCCAGGGCGTAGGCGCCTTGCCGGAGCGACCGAGGCACCGCGAGCATGGCGTCTTCGCTCAGAGAAGAGACCATCGGGATGATCATCAGCCCCATGACAAGGCCGGCGCTCAGTGCGTTGAACACCATCACGTCCGGAAGGATGACCTGGAGATTGGGCGTTACGAACGTCAACGCGAAATAGCCGTATACCACTGTCGGGATGCCAGCCAGTACTTCAAGAAATGGCTTGAGCGCCCTGCGCGCCGCGTCGGGCGCGTACTCGGAAAGGAAGATGGCCGTCGCCACTCCCACGGGTATCGCTACGAGCGCGGCGATGAGGGCCACCAGCAGGGTCCCGGAGACGAGCGGCAGCACCCCGTGGGACCGGGGTTTCAGTATCGGAGACCAGCGGTCGCCTGATAGGAAGTCCCAAACGGGTATCTCTACGAAGAATCCCCAAGCCTGGAAGACGAGACTGACGACGATGCCCATCGTCGTCAGCACGGACACCATCGCGCAGGCAAAGAATAACGCCTTGGCGATGCGGCTTTCCATATCCCGCCATGCCCCTCGGGGGCGCGGCAGGCGCGGGGTTCTCGTGTCTTCTGCGGAGCTGTGCACTGAGATGGTATCGTCCGACTGTTTTGTTCCGACACTCTAAGACAGCCGGGTTCAAGCGGCAACCCCTGAGAGGGCGCCGCCTGAACCCTACCGCTGCTGCCTACCGGATCATCTCTATAGTTCTCATGTAGGCGTCGGCCTCCAGCGGGATGTATCCGACCTCCCGGGTCAACTCGCGCCCGTGCTCCATGTAGAACTGCACGAACGCCGCCGCCTCGGGGCGTTCCAGGCTCTTCTTGCTCACGTAGATGAACAAGGGCCGCGCCAAGGGCGTATAGTCCCCCGACTCTATGGTCTCGGCGGTGGGCGTCACGCACCCTTCGCCGTCGTCGATCGCCACCAGCTTGAGCTTGTCCGCATTCTCCGAGTAGTAGGCGTATCCGAAATAGCCCATCGAGTTCCTGTCGCCCGATACGCCCCGGACCAACACGTTGTCGTCAGCCGAGGCCGTGTAATCGGAACGGCTCGCCTGGGCCTCCCCGACGATCTCCTCGGTGAAGTAGTCGAAGGTGCCCGAGTCGGTATCCGGCCCATACAACCTCAGAGGCCTGTCAGGGAAGGTTGTCCTAACTTGGTCCCAAGTCCTGACCTCAGAACCCGGCTCCCAGATCTTCTTGAGCTCACCCACGGTCAGACATTCCACGAAATCGTTATCAGGGTGGACTATAACCGACAGGCCGTCGGTGCCGACCCTGATCTCGATGTACTCGACGCCGTTGTCGGCGGCCAACCGGGCCTCGGATTCCCCGATGGGTCTCGAGGCGTCGGAAATGTCGGTCTCACCGACTGCGAACCTCTTGAAACCGCCGCCGGTGCCGGACACCCCGACGTTCACCCGCACTCGGGGATGTACCTTTCCGAACTCCTCAGCGACCGCTTCGGAGATTGGGAACACCGTGCTGGACCCGTCTATCTCGATGGTGCCGCTCAGCTGCTCCGTGGGTGTCTCGCCCATCTTCGACGTCGGCTCTGCGTCACCGCCGCCGCAGGCGGCAGCCAGAAGAGGCGCCAACACCGGCACGGCTACCCACAGCTTCCAAGTCTTGAAGGACCTCATCATCAAACACTTCTCCTTTCCGTTTCTCTATCCCGCGCTACTTCTACAAAGGAGACTAACCCCTGCGTCTTAACGTTCGGCTAAGGGAAGGTTAACGGACTGTTAACGTTCGGCCTTAGGCGCGGCCCCCCGGCAACCCCGGGCGAGCGTGGGGTAGGGCGCTCGCCCGGTGTGCTCCGGCAGGCTGTGAATACGGGGCAGGCCCGTGCGTGAACGGGATTCGAGGGTAGGGCAGGGGCTAACCGGTGGCCGAGCCGAATGTAAGCAGGGCAGTCCCGGCTACGATGCCTGCCCCCGCCGCCATTACGAACACGCCGAAGTTGACCCGCTCCGCCACGGCCATCAGTACGCGAATCGTGGCCAAGCTGATCACAAATGCTACGGCGGCTGCGGCCAGAGCCTCGGCAGAGACCGAGAAGCTGTCGGACGTCCAAGCGTACGCGGCGGCCGTCAGGCTGGCCGGCACGCTCATGAGGAAGCTGATGACCAGAGCCTCGCGCCGGTCCAGGTTGCGCCAGAGCAACGCCGCCACCGTCAGACCGGACCGGCTAAGGCCGGGAATGACCGCCGCTCCCTGAGAGACGCCGGCCAACAGCCCGTCTACCCCGGAAAGGTCCCCGCGGGTGCGGGCGCCCC
The DNA here is from genome assembly GCA_958296245.1 of uncultured Dehalococcoidia bacterium. Taxonomy (GTDB): domain Bacteria; phylum Chloroflexota; class Dehalococcoidia; order Lucifugimonadales. Next base: position 1,593,366 of record OY282458.1, on the reverse strand, counting down.
CAATCGGTCGCCGCAATTGGAGAGCGCCGGTGACAAGAAGGGCAGCCCCCACGATTGCCATAGCAGCGGAGCTCAGCCCGTCCGAAACCTCGGTTAGGTAGAGCAACAGCGGCAGCCCTATGACGCCGCTGATCAGCGTCGACACGAAGAGAAAGGCTGTCAGCGGGGACGGCTTGGCCGGTCTCGTGAGAACGTCGCGCAGGATGCCGGCGGCCTCTCCCCGGAAGGCGACGAGCGCCGAGGGAGCGGTGCCGGCGTGAAGCCACAGCGCATATTCGATCCCACCTGCCGCGCCGCCCTCGAAGACGAGGGAATATACCACCACGACCATGCCCTCGGAGCTGACGGGCAACCACTCCAAGACACCCTGAAGCAGGCCGAGCAGTAGGGCGGGTCCCATTAAAGCCGTACTTCCCCGGGGACCGGGCCTAGCCTGTGGGCATGGTTGGATGGCGTGAAGTAAGACAAGATTCGGCGGGTCCCTAGAGGCCGCGGGGGCAGATGAAGACAAGCTTAACGTGGAGGTGAAGCGCGGCACAAGCCCCGGGGATCGGCTGTAGCCGTTCAGTATTCATGAGTCGAATCGTGAGGGCCTCCCCAAGACTGTCATTCCGAACGCAGTCCACGGACAACATGAGGGGGCGCCTCTCCCTGCATTCCCAACCTGCTCTAGGCTCGAGGTAGGGTGAAATAGAAGGTGCTTCCTGCCCCCTCGCGGCTCTCGGCGCGCACGCCGCCCCCGTGCAGCTGCACCACGTGCTTGACGATCGCGAGGCCAAGCCCGGTACCCGCCTTTCGCCGGGAGCGGTCCACCTTGTAAAATCGCTCGAAGACGTGGGGCAGGTGCTCTTCCGGGATTCCCACCCCTGCATCCTCGACGCCGACCTCTACCAGCTTGCCTTCCACCGCAGCACGCACGCACAACCGGCCGCCCTCCGGCATGAACTTGATCGCGTTTTCGACGAGGTTCACAAGCACCTGGCGCACCTTGGCTTCCTCACCAACCACCTGAGGCAGAGTATCCGGAATGTCAACCGACGTCGAAACCCCCGTCGCGGCGGCCCAGCCTTCGGCTTGGGCCATCACGTCCTCCACAATTGGCCTGAGTGAAAGCGGGGCAAGGTGGAGCTCGGTTTGACCGCTCTCCAGCAGAGACAATTCCAATAGCTCGTTGGCCATAACCGTCATCCGGTCCACCTCTCTCCCGATTCGCCCCAGGAACTCCCCCGCGACCGCTCTGTCCTCCAAGGCCCCGTCGGTCAGGGTCTCGACCATGGCCTTGATAGAGGCCAGGGGACCGCGGAGCTCGTGTGATACGTTGCTCACGAACTCCCGGCGGGTCGTGTCTAGCCGCTGCATCCCTGTCAGGTCGTGCAGCGTGAGCAGAACGCCGTCGGGGCCGTCTTCCTGGACGGGAATGGCTAGGGCTCGAATGAACCTACGCTTGGCGACTAGTTCGACGTCGGACTGGTGGGGCCGGCCCGACTCTAGGGTATCCCGTACCAGGGTCTGGAGCTCGTGGTCGCGCACTATCTCGGCAACCCCGCTGCCGACCGCGTCCGGAGCCCGCACGTCCAGTATAGACTCGGCGGCCCGGTTGAGCAGCGAGACCCTGCCATCTCCGTCTATCACCAGAACACCATCGGCCATGATGTCCAGCAGGGCGGCCAGCTTGTTCCGCTCCGCGGTCAAGCTGCCGACCGCGTTTCCCATGGCCTCCGCCATCAGGTTGAATGCATCGGCCAAGTCGCGGGTCTCGCCGGACGAGGGCGCCGCGATCCGGTGCTCCAGATCGCCGCCGGCGAGCCGCCGCGCCCCTTCCGATATTGACCGGACGGAGCGCGACGTGTGAAGAGTAACGAGGAAACTCGTGACGACTGCGATGATGGTCAGGGCCGCTAGTGCGATGAGGGCGACCCTCTCGGCCAATACGTCTCCGGCCGTGAAGCCGATCGACACCGTTACCAAGAACAGGACGGCGCAGGGGAGCGCGACACGCCATTGGAGCAGACGCGGGTTCATTCCTCGAACCGGTAGCCGAATCCCCGGACCGTTATTACCCTCTTGGGATCCCCTGGATTTTCCTCTATCTTTTCACGGAGCCACCGGACGTGAACGTCCACGGTTCTGCTATCTCCGACATAGTTGAGTCCCCAGACGTGGTCCAGTATCTGGTTCCTGCTGAGGATCCTGCCTTTGCGCGCCATGAGCAGGGCCAGCAGCTCGAACACCCTGGGCTTCAGGCTAAGCGCCTCGCCTCGGAGTGTGGCGGTATGGCTGTCGACGTCCACCTCCAGATCGCGGGACCTAAACACCTGCCTATCCTTCGGGCGCCCCAACCCGTCGGCCCCCATCCGGGAACGCCTCAGCATCGCCTTGACCCGCGCCAGCAGTTCGCGCATGCTGAACGGCTTGACAAGGTAGTCGTCTGCTCCCAGTTCCAGCCCCAGCACCCTGTCGATCTCCTCGCCGCGGGCGGTCAGCATGAGCAACGGCACGTCGGTGCCGCGTCTCAGGATGCGGCACACCTCGAAACCGTCAAGACGCGGGAGCATCACGTCCAAGATCACGAGGCCGGGCCGAGCCTCGCGGGCGGCCTCGAGACCGCTTTCTCCGTCGGTGGCCGTGCGTACGGAGTACCCCTCTCGCTCCAAGCTGTACTGGAGCGCCCTGAGCAGGTTCCCGTCGTCCTCGATTACCAACACTGTCTCTTTCGTCGCGCTCTCCTTGTGCGAGACCATCATACAGTGGTCGCCGCCGGTCGAACCGATGCTGGCAGTATCCCAATCAGAAACTGTTCAGACTCTGTGAGACCCGGAGGAGAGTCCGGGAGATTCTCCCTTAGGGCAGGGGGGTCTGAGGGCTGTGCCTCAATTACAAAGGGGCGGGCGGGGATCAAAGGCGTCTGCTTTACCGGGGCTACGCCAGTCGAAAGGGATCTCACGAAATCTGAACAGCTACTCGAATTAGGTTCGCATTGACAAACGGCTCTATCGGTACTAGCCTCGTCTCACAACAAGATGGAGCAGCGGCAATGGCTACCAAGACCTCAGGGATAGGATACGTTAGCTTTGGGTGGGTCGGCGAGAATCGGGAGATAGAGGTTGTCCTCAGAGACGGCAGATGGCATACGGTGCATCGGGTGGACGGCGAACCGGACCCCCGTATGGCCAAGATATATGGCAGGAACGAGCTGCCGACCCCCTGGACGGAAGAGACCCCACGGGAAACCGTGATCGAGGAGCTTGCCGCCCGCAATGGGCACGCCAAGATCACATGAGACGTGAGTCCCGTATTGTGAGCGGGCCGGCCCAACACCTTAGCTTAGCGGGCTGCGGAAACGGGGAGTGCAGAGGTCTTCACCCGTAGTTGTGCAGGCTTGATGAGGCGCGCCAGAGGATCGCCCTTCCCCTGTCTGTCATTCTGAGGCGCGCCGCGATGAAGGATCAAGTCCTTGCACACGCGCTGGGCCCGTCTAGGGATGGACCGCCCCAATAGCAGACCCTGGCAGACTGCGTAAGAACCCCTACGCTCTTCCTTTTATCCCCTTCCTGCACCCATCGGGCAGGCTCTCAAACTCCCCGGCGAGGGGTTCCGCCCTTCCGCACGCTTCGTATTTTTCCCGCAGCCCGTTTAGATTCCTCACTCCGCCGGGGCTGCGTTCGGAATGACAACTTAGAGGACCTCCCAGGATAGGGGAGTGCAGGGCGGAGTCCCTGCGCGGTGGAGACTGAGCGAGTTTCCCTCAGATACAAGACTCCTCCCAGGAGGAGAGGAGGGGCTTGCAGGGAGGCCGGAAGCACTTTCCCGCAGCCTACTAGCGTAGCCCAGTGGGGTAGTGCGCCAAGGGGGCCGCCTCGCGGGCCTGCTCGTGAAGCATGTTAAGAGGGGCCGGTGCAACCGCACCGGCCCCTCTTATATTCAGCAGGCAGCGTTGTTAACTACCGCAGCTGTCCGTGAAGCGGCCCGGCATCGTTGAGCGGGTGAGTCGTCCCGAACTCCACGATGTCGGTCTGGTGCATCAAGTACTCCCACTCCCCGCCGCCCGCGAACTGGGGCGTGAAGACGATGTTCTTGAGCTGGTCGGGCTGTGGCCGCCTGCCGTATCCGGGTATCCAGACGTGAGCGCCGTAGGTCGTAAGGCTGAGAGGCGTAGATATCACCACGATCGGCAGATCCTCGATGAACATCTCGTTGACCTGAAGTCCGATCTTGACCAAGTCGTCGTCATTGAGGGCCCTGGGCACCGCGTCCAGCAGGGCGTCTAGTTCCGGGGTGGCGTAGCCCATTGCGTTGGTGTTCTGGCTGTGGAAGTAGTAGTTCAGGTGGTCCACAGCGCCGCCCCAGCCGCCGACGTACACGAGGTCGTAGTTGTAGTTCTCGTAGTAGACGGCTGCCCAGACCGGGGTCTCCATCGTCTCAAAGGTGACCTTCAGCCCGGATTCCGCGAGCATCTGCTGCTTGGCGGCCATCTGGGGCCGCTGGTCGGCGCCGTATCCGGGGGCCTTGGCGGTCACCTCACGGTCGAAGTCCCAGCCGGCCTCTGTCAGAAGCTGGCGGGCCATCGCGCTGTCGCCGGTGTGGGTGTAACGGGCCATCATTTCGGGAGTCTCGACGCCCGTGGGAACGAAAAGGTTCGTGTTGTGGATGTACCCCAAGCCGGCGCTGAACGTGTCTACGATCTGCTTGCGGTTCAACGCCCACATGAACGCCTGGTGGATGCGCGCGTCGGCGATCCAGTCGGTGCGGAAGTTGAACGAGAAGCCGCGCCCGTTCCCGCGCCCGCCTACCGCCGCGATGATGAATCGAGGGTCGGCCAAGAACGTCTGGTTCACTTCGGGCGTGAACCCGCCGCGCCTGCTGCCGTCGATCTCACCCCGCTGCATGGCGATCTGGGCCGTGTCGGGGCTGGTGATCAGGTGTACGAATACGCGGTCGATCTTCGGCTTGCCGAGGTAGTATTCGTCGTTGCTGATCAGCTCGTGGAACTGGTCGGGCTCGTGCTGGACGAACTTCCAAGGGCCTGAGCCGATTGGCTTCTGAGACCCCAAGCCGATGAAGAACTCGCTGTCGTCGATATCCTCAGGGGCCAACTTGCCCAGGATGTGCTCCGGGAGCGCGTACACCCCAGCGGCCTGGGTCAGGAACTGCCCCGTCGGGAAGGCCATGTCGAACCGGATCGTGTAGTCGTCGATTACGTTGATTCCCTCAACGGAGTCGGCGGTGCCGTCGGCGAAGGCCTCGGCTCCCTTGACCATTGCGAGCCTCTGGACGGCGCGGCTCTTGGTGCGCGGGTCCATGTACGACGTGAAGGAGAAGGCTATGTCGTCCGCCGTTACCGGCTCACCGTCGTGGAAGAAGGCGTTCCTCTGGAGATAGAACGTCGCCGAGCTTCCGTCGGGAGCTACTTCCCAGCGCGCCGCGAGATCGGGAGCATATACCTGAGCATGCGGGTTGCCCTTCATAAGGGTTGAGAAGACGTGAGTGCCTATGAGGCCCACGTACCCGCTGACCGCCGTGAAGGGCGACAGCTTGGTGACGGCGCTGGAGGCGCGCCAGTTGATGACCGAGGCCTGTTCCCCTTCGGGAACCACGACTTCCTTGACTACCTCCACCTCCCTGACAACCTCTTTCTCCACAACGACCGGCACTTCCACTTCCCTGATGACTTCCTTCTCGACCACCCTTTCTACCGGCACCTCCACCTCCCTGAGCACTTCCTTCTCGACCACCACCTCCACCGGCACCTCCTTGAGCACCTGCTTCTCGACCACCACCTCCACCGGCACCTCTTTGATCACCTCTTGGGTGACGACCTCTTCCACCGGGACTTCCTTGATCACCTCGCGGGTACAGGCCGCAGCCACCCCAAGAGCGAGGATTGCAGCTATCGCAACCAGCAGTCGGTAACTCTTCATCATGATCCCCCTTACTAAATTAATGACTCCGCCTGCGGACACACCCAACCCCGGCCTGCTGCTCGTTTCCAACAGCTCTGCGCCAAGGTAGCCCGAAAGTTAGCATGTTCAGAGGAGCAGTGTCAAATTTCCGGTGTCAACGGTATGGACGTTCATGATTCTGCCAAAAGGTAACTGTCTTGCCGGCGGTCATGGCCGCCCCCGTTCAGACTTGGGGCGGTCCATTCCCAAGACGGCCCGGCGCGTGTGCAAGGACTTTAGATTCTTCGTCGCTGCGCTCCTCAGAATGACAGACAGGGGAAGGGCGATTCGCTGCGCACCTCATCATCAAGAAAGAATCCCCCGCGGCTTGAGGAGCTTGGTTGTGGCATACTGTTATGAGGGCGCCCGGAGGAGGCCTCCACGGCGATGGACATCAAGGACCCGATCCTGGAAGTCGACAGTCTGAACACGCACATCTTCCTCAAGGAGGGAGTGGCGAGGGTCGTCAATGGGGTCTCGTTCCAGATCGCCAGGGGCGGCGTCCTGGGCCTGGTGGGGGAGAGCGGCAGCGGAAAGTCTATGACTGCCCTGTCGATCCTGGGCGTGGTCCCCTTCCCTGGGGAGGTAGTATCCGGAGAGGTGAAGCTGAACGGACGGGACCTGCTCTCCATCAGCTCCGATGAGCTCCGTAAGATCAGAGGCAACGAGATTTCTATCATCTTTCAGGACGCGGTGGCGTCGTTGAACCCTGTCCTATCGGTAGGCGACCAGATGGTCGAGGGCATCACCGTCCACTTGGACGCCACTAAGAGAGACGCGGAAAAGATGAGCCTGCATCTGCTGGGGCAGGTGGGGCTCCCGGACCCGGAACGGATCATGCGGGGCTATCCGTTCCAGTTGAGCGGCGGGATGGCGCAGCGCGTCATGATGGCTATGGCGGTCGCGCTGAGCCCCAGGGTCCTGATCGCCGACGAGCCGACTTCCAACCTCGACGTGACGCTGCAGGCGGAGCTGCTGTACCGGCTGCGGATGCTGAGGCAGGAGTACGACACGGCGGTGCTGCTGATCACCCACGACATGGGCGTGGTTGCCGGCACCGCCGACGCGGTGGCGGTGATGTATGCCGGCTCGTTGGTGGAGTATTCCGGCACGCGCACCATCTTCGAACGGCCGGCTCACCCCTATACGTGGGCGCTCCTGCAGGCCGTGCCGCGGCTCGATTCCCCGTTCAGCACGCTAAGACCGCTCACAGGCTCTCCCCCGGACCCTATGGAGATGCCCGTGGAGTGTCCGTTTCTGCCCCGTTGCCCCAAGGCGTCCAGCAAGTGCAGAACTAGCCCCATGCCGCCGCTTGTGGAGTTTGAGGAGGGCCACAAGGTCGCATGTTACAACCCGATCGAGCCGCAACGTTAACAGGCTGCGGAAATGCGGGGTGTGCAGAGGGGCACAAGCCCTTTGCCGGGAGTCTGAGAGCCCGCCCTGAGCCTGCTAAAGGGGTGTACCTCGGATATAATCTCTTCCTGACTTCCGACAGGAAGAGGGTTTTAAGGATGGCGCGGAAGGGTTCTTCCGCCTGTTAGATAGGACCACGAAGCGAGAGTGGAAGCCAAATGTACTCGAAGCCTCTGATCGGAATACTGATTCTGGCCCTAGCGATGTTCGCCGCAGCCCTCGGGCCGGCCAGCGCACAGCCGGCTGAGACATTCTTCCTGGTGCCGAGATGGCATCACGTCATACTGGAGCCCGGGGAGAAGATCGTCATCCCGGCGACGGCGGAGAATAAGGGCGTTGACCCGGTGGAGTTCGTGGTGGCGTGGGAAAAGACCCCGGGACCTGCCTGGGAGACCGGCATAAGGGGAGCGCTGACCAACTTCGAGGTAATAGGAGTCGCCATGCCTGCGGGGGATACCAGGTCGCTGTCTCTGGAGATCAGGGCCCCGGACGACGTCGAGGCCGGCGCCTACCACTTCGAGATGAGGGCCGAGTCCGTGGACGGCGCATGGGAACGGCTGCTGCCTTTCGCGGTCACCGTGGAGCCCCAGGAGGAGACTCCGCAGTCCCTATTCCCGGCCGGCGACATATACTTGCGCCCGCCCCGGTTCTCGTCGCTCGCCGGTGAGAACGACGGCGTCTTCGAGTTCGGCGTCGGCCTGCTCAACTCGACCGAAGAGCCGGTGAATCTCGACCTGGGGGCCACGGCGCCGCTGGGCTGGGACGTTGGCTTCTTCCCTTCCTTCGAACGCGACAAGCGCATCATTTCGGTGAGCATCGACGCCGGGGCCGCCGCGACCGTGACGGTCGCAGTCACCCCCGCGAGCAATGCTGACACCGGGCGCTACGACGTGGAGTTCATAGCCTCCGGCGGCGAAAGAGACCTCACCACGGGTCTGGTTATTCAGTTGACCGGCGCCAGGGAGTTGAGGCTTAAGACCCCGGACGGCCGCCTGAATGCAGCCGCGGCCCCGGGTGAGCCGACCGAGATGACCATGATCGTTGCCAATCCGGGCGGCGCGCCGCTGGACTTGGTCAACCTCTTCGGACAGGCGCCGGACGGGTGGGAGCTTGAGGTCGCCCCCGCTGCTCTCAACCTCTTCGAGCCGGGCGACGAGCGGGAGGTGAAGCTTACCGTCCAGCCCTCCCAGGACGCTATCCCCGGAGACTACCGCATGACGGTTGCCGCCGTGGCGGAGGGGGCTGCGGACACCGTGGACATCGTAATCACGGTGACGCAGTCGACGATCTGGGGTTGGATCGGCTTGGCGGCCGTGGTGGTGGTCATGGGCTCAATGGTAGGCCTGTTCTTGAGGCTGGGGCGGCGATAGGCTACCGTCGCGCGAGATACGCGCCGACTTCGGCGGAGTTGCGTTCCAGCCACGCGATGTTCAACCGTATCCGCTCGAGCGACTGGCGCACCGTGCGCTCTGCCGCGGGGGCCGGGTGGTCTGCGAAGAACTTCTCCACCTCGTCGTGCAACTGCCGGGTGCTGAAGTGCTGCGTCAGCGATATCAACCTCATCAACCCGAACCCGCCCTCGCCGTAGCGGCGGTCGAACTCGTCCCAGTTATCCTTCAGGAACCTCCAGGCTGCGTCCCTGCCGCGCCGGTTCGACGCCACGCCGACAACCACCCCGACCGTGTTATGGACGCGGACGTCGGGTGTCAGCGACCGATGCAGTAGTTCGTCCAATAGGGCGCTGTCGTCGACTCGGGCAATGGCCCTGAGAAGACGCACCTTCTCCTCCTCCGAGCCGGCTTCCAGGTACAGGGACCATTGCGCGTCGAAGACGGGCTTGCCGCCCCGCCGCGCGGCTAGGCCCAGTACGACGTCGCGGATATCGGGGTGTATGGACTCGCCGCCGTCGGTGAACTGGGCGAAGCGGCGCTTCGCCTCGCCGAGGGCCGCCTCGTCGCCGTAGTGGCCTAGGCTCGATAGCAGCGTGGTTCTGAGCAGCGCGTCGAGATGCCCCTCTTCGGGCCGAGCGTCCCACCCGATCTTACGTCCGGCGGCCTGGAAGACGCTCCTTGCGTAGGCCCTGAAGTCGTCGTGGTAAGGCTGGTCCGCAAGTAGGCTGTCGAGGCTGCCGATGTTCGCGCTGAGGTCCGACCAGACAGGGTACTCAGTCTCGTTTGCGTAGGCCTGCGCCAGGTCGAGGAACTGAGTCACGGGCATGTACCCGGCCCTCGACAGCGCGAAGGCGTCGTCCTGCAACCCCAACCTGTCTATGGCGGAAACGGCGGCCTGTTCTATGGCCGTCCGAAGGCCGGTCCAGCCCTCATCCGTGTAGTTAACCCTATAGAAGCCGGTCTGGTCGGGGTTGACCTTCACCCAGGGGTTTCCGCCGGGCGCCGGGACGCTGATAGTCCCCTGGGCTTGGCTCATGAGAACCGGCTCGGACGCCTCTCCGGCGGAAGTGATGACGCTGAGCGGCGCCTGCCACCGTGTATCGTGGGCGTCGTCCGGATCGGTCAGGTGCTCGTACACGAACCTGCTCTGGCGCGCTGTTACCTCCAAGTCGTTGCCGGCGCGCCGGGTGCTGACGTGCAACACAGGGTAGCCGGTCTGCTGCACCCATGAGTCCATCATCTCGGCCACCGGCTGCCCCGAGGCGTTTCCGAGGGCGTCCCAGAGGTCGCGGGTGGCTGCGTTGCGGTACTGGTGCCGGTCGAGGTACTGGTTTATCCCCTTGCGGAACGTCTCTGCCCCGATGAAGTTCTCCAACATGCGCAGTACCGAGCCGCCCTTGCTGTAGCTGATGGCGTCGAAGAGCTGTCCGATCTCGGCGGGGTTCCTGACCTCTTGCTCTATCGGATGCGAACTCTTGAGTCCGTCCAAGCTCAGGGCGGTGTTCGTGTCTTGCGATACGAACTCGGTCCATACTTGCCAATCGGGGAAGAGGTTATCGACCGCCTTATCGCCCATCCACGACGCGAAGCTCTCATTGAGCCAGAGGTCGTTCCACCACGCCATCGTGACCAGGTCGCCGAACCACATGTGGGCCATCTCGTGGGAGATGATGGCCGCGACCCTTCTTCGCGTCTCGATGGAGCTCTCCTCCGGATCCACCAGCAGCGCAGGTTCCCGGTAGGTGATGGCGCCCCAATTCTCCATCGCGCCGGCGGCAAAGTCGGGGATCGCGAGATGATCGAGCTTTTCGAGCGGGTAGGGGACTCCGAAATAGTCGTTGAAGTACGCCAACAGCCGGGTGGAGACGTCCAGCGCGAACTCTCCCTTCTTCTCGTTGCCGGGAGTCGCCCAGACCCTGATCAGCGTGCCGTTGGCGGCTCGCCGCTCCACGGACCTCAGGTCGCCCACGACGAACGCCAGGAGGTAGGTGGACATCACGGGCGTCTTGGCGAACCTGACCCGTCTCCTGTCACCGCCGGCCTCGCACTCTTGCTCTACCGGGGTGTTGGACACGGCGGCCAGGTCCGCTGGCACGATCAACGTGACTTGGAAGCTGGCCTTCAACGCAGGCTCGTCCCAGCATGGAAACGCCCGGCGGGCGTCCGTAGCCTCGAACTGAGTTGTGGCGAGGTAGCGCTCCTCGCCGGACCGGTCGGCGTATCTGCTCCTGTAGAAGCCGCGGAGCTTGTCGTTGAGTTCTCCCGTAAAGGCGACGCTCAACGTGGCGGGGCCGGGGGGCAGCATGGCGCCAAATCTGAAGGCTGCGGTCTCTTCGTCCTCGTCGAGGGCGACCTCCCCCCCGTACTCCAAGCCGTTGGGAAGCCTAATGCTGCCGGCTGCGACGTCGAGTTCTACCGCGTTGAGCACCACCGTATCGGTGGGATCCAGGATCTCCAGGTCAATCGACGCCTCCCCGGAAAAGGCGGCTTCGGCCAAGTCCGGGGTCAACGTCAGCCGGTAATGCACCGGGCGGACATTCTTGGGAAGCATCACTGCGTCCGATTCAGGCATGGCACACCTCGGTAGGTCGCTTTTTGATGATGATGCGGGAAAGGGCCGCATTCACTCCGGGAGCCCGCGCCACGTCGGTTTACGTTTCTCGGCGAAGGCGCGGGGCCCTTCCAAGAGGTCGGGCGACGCGAGCACGCGGTCCAACTCGCTGAACTCGAGCCGCATCGCCTCGTTCACGCTGAGGCTCAACCCCTCCGTGGCCATCTGCTTGTGCGCGCGAACGGACAGCGGGGCGCAGTCGGCGATCTCCCGCGCCCACCGCTCGGCGGTGGGCATCAGCTCCGTTTGGGGGACGACCTCGTTGACGAGGCCCCAGCCGTGGGCCTGCGCCGCCGTGATCGGCCTGCCGGTCAACAGCATGCCCATGGCAATCTTGAACGGCGCCTGCCGGGGAAGGCGATGCACGCCTCCGGCGGCAGCTACCAGCCCCACCCTGGGCTCCGGTGTTCCGAGGAGGGCGTGTTCCGCTGCAATGACGATGTCACATGCCAGCGCCAGTTCGAGCCCGCCGCCTACCGCGTAGCCGTTTACGGCTGCTATTATCGGCTTCCAGCACGTGAAGTCCGACGTGATCCCGCCGAAGGGCATACGGTCGGAGTCCGGGTAGGTCTTCCCAGACTTGCCGTGCTCGGCCGAGTACTTGAGGTCGTTGCCGGCGCTAAAGGCCCTGTCGCCCTCGCCGGTGAGGATAGCTATCAGCAGCGCGGGGTCGTCGCGGAAGTCCATGAATGCTTCCCGCATCTCGGCGCTGGCTGGCGGGTGGATGGCGTTGAGGCGGTGGGGCCGGTCTATGGTTACGTGAGCGACCGGGCCCCGCTTTTCGTAGCGAATGAATCGATAAGTCAACGCCCCCCCTTCGTGGTCCCGTTTGCTTGTCGGGTGAGACAACGCGCCGGCGCTGTATTCCTTACAACGGCTACGGCTTCGACGCGCGCGACCCCGCGTCATCGGTGCCGAGCCTCACCCTTCTTCTGGGTGCGCTGCCCCTCACAGAAATTGTGTGGGGCGGCCTACCGCGTGCAACAGCCGCCCCGTATTGAATGGTTGCTCGTGTAAGGGAGCGCGTGGGATGCCGGGTGGGACTAGGTCCCGAACCGGACGTCCGAGTTGGGGTCGCAGTAGTCGACGCCCTTAGTCGCCCAGAAGACGGCGGCGATCTCGTCGACCGAGGTGACGAGCTTCTGGGCGGCGTCAGCGTCGACGTTCTGCTTGTTGGCAGACGCCAACTTGGTGGTTTCCCAGACTTTGGCGTGCAGGTCGGGGTACTTGTCCAAATGCTCCGGCTTGAAGTAGTCGTGCCAGAGTATGTCGACCTCGTGCTTGGTCAGCTCCGCGTGCTGCTCCTTGACGGCAATGTATCTTGCCAAGTTATTGGCGTGCGCCGCCTGTTCGGAGGCGCTGGCGCCAGGCGCGCCCAAGGCCTGGATCCGCATGACCATCTTCTGAACGGTCTGTGCCGCGATCTTGGCGGTAATGGGGTCGTATATGCCGCAAGGAATATCGCAGTGGGCCCGCCCCTCATGCACCGGTAGCCATCGCGTTAGCATCTTTTGCAGTCTCATCTTTTCCTCAGTCTCCTTGGTGAATGTAACCTAAAGACTACAAGAGGCCCGGTAACAGCGCAAGTGCCTATAGGGGAAGAGGCCGTATCTGAGGGGACACCACTTCGGCAGGCTCAGGGCGGGATCGCAGACACCCGGCAGAAAGGCATGGCCCCTCTGCACGGCGCATATTTCCGCAGCCTGCTGGGCGCGGCGGATAACTGTTCAGACTCTGAGAGACCCGAAGGGGAAAGTCCAGAGGGTTCTCCTCTCTAGCAGGGGGTCTGGAACTTACGGACGCTCCAAGAAAAAAATCGCTCAGGATGCCCGCAGAGCGATTTTTTGGCCGAAGCGCGAGTTTCCCCTCACTGACCTTCCGTTTTTGGGGTCTCTGCCATGAAGCCTCCCCCTACCCTCACTCACCAGGTCCGCCGGACCTAGGGTTCTCCTCTCTGGCAGGGGGTCTGGGGGCTGTGCCCCCAGTTACTAAGGGGTGGGCGGGTGGGGATCAAAGGCGTCTGCTTTATCGGAGCTACGCCAGTCTGAACAGTTACCGCGGCGGCAGGGATGTTGAAAGCGTTTATGCTTCGTCTTATAATCCGGCCATGCCGCCAGGCGCGGGGCGGATCCTAACCCAGCACTTTGCAACGGCGCCGTAGGGGGCGCCGTTCACCACTGCCAAGAACTCGACCAAACCTAAACGGACTACGGCTTGGCTGTTCACGAGCTTGAAAGCGTCCCTAGCAGGGCAGACGGCGAGGCTGCGCAAGCGCCGTCGGACGGTGACGCGCGCTTGGGCGACGGCTACAAGCGTGCGTTCGACCTCGCCATACTGGTCGTCTCCTTGGTCGTCCTGTTCCCGGTCTGGATCGTACTCTGCGCCGTGATACCGCTGGCTATCTGGCTGGGCGACCGTGGGCCCGTGTTCTACGCTCAACGACGGGTGGGCAGGGGGGGGCGTGAGTTCACGGCCTTCAAGTTCCGGACTATGTTCGAGGGCGCCGAGAAGCTCACGGGTCCTATATGGGCTGCCGACCATGACCCACGGATCACCAGGGTAGGGAAGGTCCTTCGCCCGCTTCACCTAGACGAACTGCCCCAGATACTCAGCATCGCCAGAGGTGACATGAGCCTCGTTGGGCCTCGCCCAGAGCGTCCCGAGCTGGTGCGCCGCTTCGCCGAGGAGGTCCCGGGGTTCTCCTCAAGGCTGCGGGCGCGGCCAGGCCTTACCGGCTTGGCCCAGGTCAGGGGGATCTACGATTCGCACCCCCGGGACAAGCTGCGGTATGACAATCTCTACATCAGGCGTCTAGGCCCAGTCCTGGATCTGAAGCTGCTGGCTGTTACAGCCTTGGTAGTGCTAATTGGCAGATCCAGGGCGCACGCCGCCATCAAGCTGCTGAGACATAGGGTGTGCAAGAGGGCCGTAACCTCTCCGCCCCTCTAACACACCCCAAGACTCCTAAATTCCTGTTCAGGAAGTAATGGGGGTGTGTATCCGGGGGACGTCCACAGGCTCTCGGCGTAGGGGCTGCGTCTCTCTGCACACCAGGGACTTCCTTGCTGTTCAGGTAAGGATGGGTTGTTGTGATTGAGTGACGCGCACAGGCTCTTGGGATAGAGGGGTTCGTCGCCGCGCGCACCCGGGAACTTGCGTGCTGTTCAGGTAAGGATGGGAGGTCCTTCCGCCGTTAAGGGTCGGTGCGGCCGGTCAGGCTCCAGGCGTACTCCGCCAAGTCTCGGGTAGGGGTGGGGATTATTTGGGCGCCGACCTCTTCCACCAGGTGCTTGACTCGTTCCCTCTCGGTCATGGAGTCGTCGGGCCAACCGCAGTAGAAGGCTATGCCTGCCTGGCGACAGGCGTCTTGGACTATACGCCTGGCCTCGTCCATCTGCGGTGAGTAGGGCGGGTCGTGGGCGTCGGGGTCGCCGAAGGACATCCCCATGTCACCCGGCCCCCACTCGGCAAACGCCAGACCGGGGACGGCCGCGGTCTGATCGGCGTTGGGTAGGCAGTGGCGGTCCTCGATCTTCAGGCCGAGCATCAGCTCTCCGTCCGGGTTGAGCGGCCACGGGTCCGCCCTCTGGACGTATTCTCTGGGTCCCAACCCCCATATTTGGGCCGGGTCTCCCTGTCCTCCTCCTCCTCGTCTGCCCTCGGGTATCCCCCGGTCAAGTCCGATGGTTTGGAACGGGTACCTCGCCGTGCTGACGAACGCCCGGACGGCCTCCGGGCTGCGGGCATGGGTGTGCAAGAGCCCATGGACGCCGGTCGATAGTACGTGCCTCGCCTGCCAAGCGTTGTAGAACACCTCCTCCGGGGTGATGCAGTTGGACGGCAGGGTCGCTACTACGGTCGGCATCAGGTGTCCGCTGGGTGTGGGGCCGCCATCCTTCAGTCCTCGCATGAAGTCGCGCAGGCCCGGTGTATCAAATGGGTGGTGCTCGAACTCCACCAGAAGCAGGTCGCACCAGGTCTGGGATGCTTCGCGGCCAGCCGAGTAGGTCAGCGACGGCGCGCCGGTTACCGTGATGGCCCGGCCCTGCTCAAGCAGTTCGATGCACTTGTTGACTCTGGGCATGTCCGCTCCTGATCGAGGCGTTCTGTGGCTGGGCCACGGCGCCCAAGCGTTGCTGCGATGGAGGGGAATTTTATCCCAAGTTGTGAGCGGTAGGCAAGGGTATCGTCGGAGGGGAGAACCTCTCTGGACTTCCCCCTAACTACGGTAGGCAGGCGGGAATCAGGGCTGGGGGATACAATCGCCTGTAACACTTCTCTGAAGTGGATCTGGGTAAATATGGAGGAGCAATGAGTAAGAAGGTGCTGGTAACCGGGGCAGCGGGCCGTATAGGCGGAATAGTCAGGCGGTTTCTGAGTTCGAAGTACGAGTTGAGCGCCTTGGACAGGGTGGCGGTAGAGGGTATTCCTTCACGGATCGCCGACCTCGCCGATCTGGACGCCATCAGGCCGTCGTTCGAGGGACAGGACGCCGTCGTCCACCTCGGGGCCGACCCGAGCGGCGGCGCTGCCTGGGACTCCGTCTTGCCGAACAACATCGTCGGCGCTTACAACGTCATGGAGGCCTGCCGAGAGGCGGGCGTGAGGCGAGTCGTGTTCGCCAGCACCAACCACGTGGTCGGGTACTACCCGGAGAAGGACGATCCGTACAGGGCGGTGTTCGAGGGGCGGCTCGACGATGCGCCGAAACCGTTCCCGTTACTGACCGCCGAGCGTGTGCGGCCCGATTGCCTCTACGGCGTGAGCAAGGCTTTTGGCGAGGCGCTGGGAAGCTTCTATTGGGACAAGTACGGCATATCTTTCGTAGCGCTCCGCATCGGCGGGGTGAACATGGACGAGGGGTGGCACCGCCAGTCTTACCCTGGCCTCGCCCTGTGGCTGAGCCACCGTGACGCTGCTCAGCTCATCGAGCGCAGCATCGACGCCCCCCACTCGGTCGGCTTCCTGGTGGCGTACGGCATCTCGAACAACACCCTGCGCATTCATGAGATCGAGACCGGAGAGCGGTCACTCGGGTACAAGCCGCAAGACGACGCAGGGGACACGCTTGATCACGACGCCGCGTCGGGCGGCTACTACGGCCGCGCTCATCCCTAGCGGAAGGGAAGGGGATTGTGTTCTGAGGGATCCCACAGGCTCCCCAGCATGGGGGCTTTATACCTCTCAGCGCCCCTCGTATTTCCGCAGCCTGTGGGCGGGCCGGAATGAAACTCAGCTTGGCATTACCGCTCAATGGCTGCGACCGAGACCTCAGCGGCCAGGCGGTCGAGTGACGACATTACCGTTGGCAGGAGGGGGACGCCTTCGGAGAGGCGCCGTTCCCGAGTGAGGAACTCGATCTCACCTGGCATGTACACCGCGCCGGCGCTATCGGTCAGGGCGCTTTCATGGACCTGCCGGGCCAGTAAGTCCACCCTTGCGGTGAAATCGGCAAGTGGCATCACCTTGCTGACGTCGGTTACGTGGAAGTAGTGGCTGACCTTTACGGGATAGAAGATGTCCGCGGACGCCAGCGCGTCGCGGGGCACCTCTTTACCTATAGGCCCCCCACTCACGACGGAGGTCAGTACCTCCAGGGCGACTGCCAGCCCGAAGCCCTTGGCTTCTGCCATAGGGGCCACGAGTCCCAGCAGCGCCTCTTCGGCGTTGGTGGTTGGGCGCCCCTGCCGGTCGAGCGCCCAGCCGGGCGGTAGAGTCTCGCCCTTGGCGGCGGCTACGCGGATCTTGTTGCGGGCCGCCGTGCTGGTGGCCATGTCGAGGACGATTGGATGAGCCTCGCCGGCCGGCACCGCGACGCAAAAGGGATTGTTCCCCAGCGTTTCGGTAATGCCTCCCCAGGGGGCCATGATGGCCGGGCCGTTCGTGCTGCACGCGCCTATCATCCCCTGCTCGACGGCCATCATCCCATAGTAGGCGAGCGCCCCCATATGGTTGGAGTTGCGGACGACGACCGTGGCCACGCCGTGACAGCGGGCGCGCTCTATCGCCAACGACATAGCCCGGACTGAGACGACCTGGCCCATTCCTCCTCCTCCGTCTAGGACGACCAGCCCGCCGGCATCGGCGGTAATGGTGATTTCGGGAGTTGGATTTATGCCGTTCCGGAGCCCGCGAACGTACCTGTGCAAGAGTTGTATGCCGTGGGAATAGACGCCGCGCAGGTCGGCCTCTAACAGGCTGTCCGCTATCACTGCGGCGTCAGGCGCGGGAACCGAGACGGCAACGAGCGCCCTCTCGCTGAAGGCGGCGTGCGCGTCCGCCGATACGATCGTGTCCTGTCCGCCAGTCATATGCTCCCGGCCTCCGAGTCGAGGATTCGCCCGTATCCTATCAGAGCTGCTGAGATGAGATATGGAGTGTACGGCATATTATCTGAACGAGATCACGTGCAGAATAGCCCCTGCCGAGGGTAGAACCTCTCTGGCCTTCCCCCTCGGGTCTCAGGGTCTCACAGAGTCTGAACAGTTCCCCAGAGCATCTTGACATCAGATGAGGAATACACTATGATGCCTGCATGAGAACCACACTGACACTGGACGAGGACATAGCCGCCTCTCTGAAAGAGCAGGCCAGACTTCTTGGCAGATCGTTCAAGCACGTTGTGAACGACACGTTGCGCCGCGGGATGTCGCCAAGCGTTAGGGAGGACCCAGCGCCCTACAGAGTAGTGCCAAACCGCAGCGCGCTCATCCCAGGCGTAGACCCCTTGAGGCTGAACCAACTCAGCGACCAGCTCGAGGCCGAGGACTTCGCCGGGCGGGAAGGGTGATAGTCCCGGACGTCAACCTGCTGGTATATGCCTACAACGAGGGATCCCCTCATCACGGCGCCGCCAAGCGCTGGTGGGAAGACCTGATCAACGGCGATGAGATGGTCGGCGTTTCTTGGGTAGTGGCGACGGGCTTCGTAAGGCTGATGACTCATCCCAGGGTGCTTGTCCGTCCGGCCACGCCCGACGCTGCGGTTGAGTACGTGCGGGAGTGGTTCCGCTTCCATCACGTCATGCCGATCAACCCCGGCGCCGACCACCTGGACCGCCTGCGGCGGAATCTCGCTGCCGCAGGCGTCGGGGCGAATCTGGTGACCGACGCACACGTCGCCGCCCTGGCGATGGAGTATCAAGCAGAGGTGCATTCCAACGATACCGACTTCAGCCGCTTCCCCGGCCTCCGCTGGCGCAATCCCCTCTGACGGCGGTGGGTTGCCCGCCCAGAACGGGTTTGGCTACTTCAGGTATGGGCGCGGTCACGTCGATCACGACGCGTAGTCGGTATGAAGACGCGCCCGCGTTATTCCGATCCTGCTGCGACACGGTGGAGGACTGGCCGGGGCCGGTTGCCCACGGCCTACCGGCGGAACGCCGGGCGCCGGGAAGGGGCGCAGCCGGGGCCTGCTGGAACGGACCGCGTGGGTTACGTTGACGTAAGCGCAACATTCGGAAACCCGACGCAATATACTTGGGGCATCCACTGCCGAGGGAGTATTTGAGATGAACGTCATATGGATCGTTGCAGACACCTTCAGGCAAGACCATCTGGGGGCGTACGGGAAGGCTGAGATCAGGACGCCGGCGCTGGACGCGCTGGCGGCGAAGTCGATGCGGTTCACGCGGCACTACGCGGCGGGTTTTCCAACGATGCCAACGCGGGCGGACCACGCGACGGGCCAGTGGACGATGTCGTTCATGGGGTGGGAGCCGATACCGGACGGGGTGGAGACGCTGGCAGAGGTGCTGGCGCGGCAGGGTGTTCATACGGCGGCGATGGTGGACACGCCGTTCTACTTGCGCGGCGGGATGAACTACGACAAGGGCTTCCAGACCTTCTCGATGTACACGGGCCAGGAGGGCTCGGTAACACGCCTCATCGAGGCGCATCATCACGAGTCCAGGGACGCACGCGAGGCGTGGCGCTTCGAGTCGGACCGGAACGTCGCCCAGACGGTTACGCGGGCGATGGAGTGGTTGCAACTGCACTACAAGGAGAGCTTCTTCTTATACGTGGACACTTGGGACCCACACGAGCCCTGGGACGCGCCCAGCTACTACACCGAGATGTACATGCCGGACTACGATGGCGAGGTGGTGCAGCCCATCTACGGCCACTGGCACGATGCGCAGGGCTTCACCGGCGACCGCGTCCGGAAGGCGCTGGCCACCTACAAGGGCGAGGTTACAATGGTCGATACGTGGGTCGGCTACCTGCTGCGCGCCGTCGAGAACATGGGCCTGATGGATGATACGGCGATCATCTTCACGTCCGACCACGGCTTCTATTTCGGGGAGCATGGGGGTCTCTTTGGGAAGCTCACCTTTGCCAAGGGCCCGGACGGGGCGCTGTACGGGCACGGCGACCCCGGCGCGGTGTGGGATTTCTCGCCGCTGTACGAGGAGATCGTCCTCGTGCCGCTCCTGGTCTACGTGCCGGGCGCGAGGCCAGGGGTGTACGAGGGGCTGACGTCGGCGGTCGACGTGATGCCTACGGTCTTGGATATGATGGGCATGGCAGTTCCGGGGACGGTCCAGGGGGAGTCGATGCTGCCGAAGGTTCACGACCCCAGCCTGCCGGGGCGGGGGTTCACAGTCTCGACGGTGCCGTTCGCCAACCCGGGCGACTCGGTGAACTCTGTGGACAACATAAGGCGGCAGCTCGGGATGGCGCCGGTGACGACGGTCACGACAGGCGAATGGTCGATGCTGTACAGCATCGACTCGGGGATGTCGCAGTTGTACCACCTGCCATCGGACGCGGGGCAGAGCAGCGATCTGATCGGCAAGAAGCCCGACGTTGCACGGGACGTGCACGAGCGGTTGGTGGAGTTCATGTCGGATACGAACTTGCCGGAGCCGCTGCGGAGGCCACGGGCCGAGCTCCGGCTGTAGCGACCCCGCTCCCGAAACTGTTCAAGACTCTGTGTGAGACCCTAAGGGGAGGTTATCCCTTCTGGCAGGGGGACTGGGCGATGCCCCCAGTTACCAAGGTGCGGGCGGTGAGATCAAAGACGTCTGCTTTATCGGGCTGCGCCAGTCGAAAAGGACATTACGAAGTCTGAACAGTTACCCGCTCCTGAATTCGTTGACGCTCTGCTTCGTCCCAACTACACTTTGGGCGCCGCCTCGCCTGGGCCCGCACGGGCACGGGCCGGTGCTGCGGAATCCATACGGCGCGAGGCCGTGATCGGGTCGAGTAGGGAGGAGCTCGTGGGAAGGTTGGATAGACTGGATTCGAGGCTGAGGGGGGCTGATCTCGTTGCGCGGTCGCTGTCGCGGGCCGGAACGAGGCACGTCTTCTCGCTTTCCGGCAATCAGATCATGCCCATATACGACGCCCTAGTGGACGAGGACATCAGCCTCTATCACGTGCGGCACGAGGCCGCCGCCGTACACATGGCGGACGCCTGGGGAAGGCTGACCGGCCAGCCGGCCGTTGCCTTGGTGACTGCCGGGCCGGGCTTCGCCAACACGCTATCCGCCCTCTACGTGGCGAGGATGGCCGAATCCCCCTTGGTGCTCATTTCGGGCAGTTCGCCCGCAGCGGCGGCGGGGCAGGGCGCCTTTCAGGAGATGCCGCAGTCCAAGATGGCAGAACCCGTCACCAAGGCGTCATGGACGGTCTCGGCCCTCTCTGAACTGGACGGCGCCGTGGAGCGGGCGTACGGCATCGCGGCCTCAGGCCGCCCCGGACCCGTACACGTCGCCGTTGCCGTGGACGTTCTGGAAGCTAAGACGCCTGCCGACTCGGCGCACGAGCCGGCGAAGGCCGGCCCCGAACCGCAGGTTGTTCAGGACGCCGCCGCGTCCAGGTTCCTCGACCTGACGCGCGGCGCCGCCCGCCCCCTGATGATCGCCGGTCCGGCAGCGGGTAGAGGGGATTCGCGTCAGGCCATTGACGAGTTCGCAGACGCGGTCGGCGTCCCGGTGGTCTACATGGAGAGCCCCCGCGGGGTGGCCGACCCAAGCCTAGGCGCCTTCGCGGAGGTGCTTCCGGAGGCCGACCTCATCATCCTAGCCGGAAAGAGGTTGGACTTCATGCTGAAGTTTGGTCGTGAGCCTGCATTCAGCCGCGAGTGCCCGTTCGTTCAGATTGACGCGGAGGAGTCCGCAGTGGCCCAGACGGAGGCCCTCCTTGGAGACCCCGGCCGGATGGCCCTGAAGGTCGTGGCGGAGCCGGCGGCGGCCGTGCGGGAGTTGCTGGCCCGGGTCGGCGGCTCGCGGCCCCGGCGGCACGGCTGGGCCGCTGAGGTACACAGCGCCATCACGTCGCGGCCTGAGACCATATCGAATGAGACGGACGCGCTGCACCCTGTCCAGGTTTGCCGCGAGATCCAGGGGCTGCTCGGCGGCGGCAGTGTCTTCATCTCCGACGGGGGGGAGTTCGGCCAGTGGGCTCAGGCGTGCGTCGATGCCCCGGAGCGGCTTATCAACGGCCCGTCCGGCGCCATCGGCAGCGCGATCCCGTTCGCACTGGCAGCCAGACTGGCCCGTCCGCAGGCGCGGATCGTGGCCGCGCTTGGCGATGGCACCTTCGGGTTCCACGCTACGGAGTTCGATACCGCCGTGCGGTACGGCCTCCCTTTCGTTGCGGTGGTCGGCAACGACGCTGCCTGGAACGCTGAGTACCAGATCCAGTTGCGCGATTACGGACCCGACCGACTGTTTGGGTGCGAGCTGCTGCCGTCGCGTTACGACCGGGTGGCCGCCGCACTCGGCGGCCATGGGTCTCACGTTACGTCAGCGGCAGAGCTTGCCCCGGCCCTTCAGGCAGCCCTAGACGCCGGACTCCCGGCCTGCGTGAACGTGTCGATCTCCCGGCAGCCGGCGCCGGCGGTCAGGCGGGGATGACGCATCCCCGCAGGCGGGCAGAGCCACGGTGGTTCGGATATGGCCGCCGGCGGCGGCGCTTCTCCGTAGCGGTCCTCCCCAGACGGGCAAGCCCGTCATCTCGCAGATGTGAACGTACCCGCTGCTGACGGGAGCGGACCTCTTGCGGGGCGAGCGGTAAGCGATTCTCGGTTGCCTGCGGCTTTCATGCGCGAGCGGCCCGCACTGGGGTTCTTTGGTAGCGCGTACGGGATTCGAACCCGTGATCTCCGCCTTGAGAGGGCGGTGTCCTTGGCCGCTAGACGAACGCGCCACGCATCACTACGGGGCCGGTGGCTGGGGATCGAGGATTCGAACCTCGGCTTACAGATCCAGAGTCTGTCGTCCTACCACTAGACGAATCCCCACCGCAACAGCAGTTTATCAAGGCTTGGCGTCTCGTATCAAGGCCGCGAGCGCGTCGTAATCCTTTGAAGCGGCGTAGGCTGCTGAGTAGGGGTCTATCCGTCCGCTCTCGACGTCCTTCAGAAGACTCCCAATCTCGCCGTCACCGGAGCCCGTGCCGGATAGCCTGAATTCCAACTCCCCCAGCAGCACCCGTACGAACTCGGCGCGACGGCGCGCCGCGCGGCGCTGCTGCGGGTTGGGGGCGCTCCGGGACCGGTTGCGGTGGCTGTCTATGGCCTCGAACAGCTCCTCGATCCCCTCCGCTTGGTGCGCCCTCGTCATCACCACGGGGGGCATCCACCAGGCATCGGCGCTGCCGTGCGCCACCTCCGCTCCGATGAGAGCAGCCATGCGATCGGCCCCCGGCCGGTCCGCCTTGTTGACCACGAATATGTCCCCGGCCTCCATGAGGCCGGCCTTCAGCATCTGCACCGCGTCCCCGGCTTCCGGGACCAGCACGACCACCACGGTATCGGCTGTGTTCATGACGTCGAGCTCCGTCTGACCAACGCCTACGGACTCGATGATCACGACGTCCATGCCGAAGGCGTCGAGGAGCCGCACCGCGGCTGCGGCCCCCAGCGAGAGGCCGCCGTTCCACCCCCGGGTGGCGATGCTCCGTATGAACACGTTCTCGTCGAGATAGTGTTGCATCATCCTAACGCGATCACCCAGCACGGCGCCGCCGGTGAAAGGGCTTGTGGGGTCGACCGCCAGTACGCCCACGGACGCGCCCGCGCCCCGGAACTGACGCACCAGCCCATCTACCAACGTGCTCTTGCCAGCCCCCGGAGGGCCCGTAACCCCGATGCAGTGGGCCTTTCCGGTCAACGGGTATATGGCCCTCATGACCTCGCTGCAGGAACCGGGGCCGCTCTCCAGCAGCGTGAACAGCTTGGGCAGGGCCCGGCGGTCGCCATTCAGTGCTCTTTGGACCAGATCTTCAGTCATAGGGTACGCTGGCAGGCTGCTTTTGGCCCTTCCTGTTCAGGATTGGGAGGGGGTTATGTCCAAGGGAATCCCTCCCTCCACAGCTAGGGGAGGGTGCTCAGAGGGGATAGTCGGAAAGGGTTTACAAGGGCGCCGCCTGCTATTCCGCGCTCAGGGCGCTCATCAGGTTCGCCATCTCAATGGCGGCTAGAGCGGCATCGAAGCCGACGTTGCCGTGCTGACTGCCGGCGTCCTCCGTGCCGCGCCCCGGTTTGTTCTGCGGCCTTGGGGACTCGAGGTACCTGCCGTCCCCTCCGGAGCGGTCAAGGGCTTGCTGGAGGGTGTCCGTAGTCAATACGCCGAAGATCACGGGGACACCCGTATCGAGTCCGACTCTGGCGATACCCCGTGACGCTGCGTCGGCGACGTGATGGTAATGGTCTGTATCGCCTCTT
Organism: uncultured Dehalococcoidia bacterium; assembly: GCA_958296245.1. GTDB lineage: Bacteria > Chloroflexota > Dehalococcoidia > Lucifugimonadales. The sequence continues at coordinate 1,569,340 of OY282458.1, read as the reverse complement.
ATGACCGCTCCCAGGCACACGACGGCGTTATAGCAGCCCGATCCGGCCATCTTACGAGCAGCCAGGGGTATCTCGAATGAGCCGGGTACCGACGCCACGGTTACTTGGTCTTCCGGCACGCCGTGTTGTATCAACGCCGCCCTCGCCCCCATCAGGAGCCTGGTAGTTATCTCACGGTTGAACCGGGCGGCCACTATGCCTATCCGGAGGTCCGCCCCACGTAGGGTTCCCCGGATCTCCCTTGTCATTCCGGGGCCTTTCCGGCGTTTGTCACCTCGAACGTGTGGCCCATCTTGGCGCGCTTCGTCTCCAGGTACCGGACATTTTCCTTGTTGGGGGGGGCGATGATAGGCACCTGTTCCACCATGTTCAGTCCGTAGCTGCTCAGTCCCACGACCTTCTTGGGGTTGTTTGTCAACACCCTCATCTCCCGGACGCCGAGGTCCACCAGCATCTGCGCCCCGACGCCGTAGTGCCTGAGGTCCGGGGCGAACCCAAGGTGCATATTGGCCTCGACGGTGTCGAGGCCCCGGTCCTGAAGGTTGTACGCCTTGAGTTTGTTGTGGATGCCGATGCCTCTTCCTTCCTGCCTGAGGTAGAGGAGGATTCCCTTGCCCTCGTGCGCGATAGCCTCCATAGCGAGGTCCTTTTGCTCATCGCAATCGCACCGTAGGCTTCTGAATACGTCCCCCGTAAGACATGCGCTATGTACCCTGACTAGGGTGGGTTCGTCAGGGTTGACGTCACCCATTACCAAGGCGATGTGGTCGTCCTTGTCCACGAGGCTTCGGAAGGAGATTGCCTTGAACACCCCGAACTTAGTCGGTAGCCGGGCCTCCGCCACCCGCTCCACCATGTTCTCATGCTGGTTGCGATAGGCGATGATGTCAGCCAAGGACACGATGCCGAGGTTGTGCTCCGCAGACACCTTCTCCAGATGGGGAAGTCTGGCCGAGCTGCCGTCGTCGGCTAGGACCTCGCATAGGACCCCTGCCGGGTACAGACCTCCCAGCTTGGCCAAGTCGATGATCGCCTCGGTATGGCCGGCTCTGACCAGCACCCCGCCCTCGGTGTACTTCAGGGGGAAGACGTGGCCCGGGCGGGATAGGTCTCCGGGCCCGGTGTTGGGGTCCACCAGGGCCTTGATGGTCGCCGCGCGGTCCTGAGCCGAGATTCCCGTGGTGGTGCCATTGACCGCGTCGACGGATACGGTGAACGCTGTGCTCATGCGGTCGGTGTTTTGCTGGACCATCAAGGGCAGCATGAGTTGTTCCAACCGTTCGTGCAGCATTGGGACGACCACGAGCCCGCGGGCGTGCGTCACCATGAAGTTGATGGCGTCCGGCGTGGCCGTCTCCGCGGACATGGCCATGTCGCCTTCGTTCTCGCGGTCCTCATCGTCCACGATGATGACGATACCGCCGGACCTTATCCGCTCGACTGCGGCTTCGACCGATATCTGCGGCATTATCGTCTCCTGACGCGAATCTGCTATTAGCCTGCCATGAGGGGAAGGGCCTTATATCTGCGGGGCGCCCTCAGACTTTCTAGCAGAGGCTGTGCCCCTCTGCGCACCCATTCCCCAAGCCTGCTAATGGTGGGACGCGGGTTTTGTCGTTAGGTTTAGGTTGGATTCAACCAGCTTTCCCACGTACTTAGCCAGGATGTCTACCTCTATGTTCACGAGGTCGCCGGCTCTGCGCAGGCCCAGTGTGGTTGCGCTTCTGGTGAACGGTATGACGGTGAAACTGAATCCATTGCAGTAACAGTCTACAACCGTGAGGCTGATACCGTCCACCGCCACGAATCCCTTCTCCACTACGTAGCGGAGCATCTCCGGGCGCGCCGCCACTCTGATCGAGAGCGCCGCGCCGTCCTCGTGTACCGATTCGATCTTCCCCGTGCCGTCCACGTGGCCCTGCACGACGTGGCCGTCGAGGCGGCCCGCCGCCGGGACGGGGCGTTCCAAGTTTACCGGAGAGCCGACCGATAGGGACCCCAAGTTCGTGCGGCGCAGCGTCTCGGGCACAACGTCCACTTCGAAGCCGCGCCGTTCTAGGCCGGTCACGGTCAGGCACGCCCCGTTGACGTTGATGCTTGCTCCCAGGCTGAGGCCTTCCATGATCCGGGAAGCGGAAATCGCTAGGCCCCGAGGCCCGGCGCCGGAAACGCGGCCCATCTCTTCTACTATCCCGGTGAACATCCCCAGCCCCTCACGTCAGCAGTAGCCGATGATGCACACGTCGGGCCCAAACCGCGCGACGCGCAGCCTATCCAGCCGGACGGCGTCGGACAGGCGCTCCACTCCGAGGCCGCCGACAGGGGAGGGGGCGCCCTGTCCTCCTATTATGGTAGGCGCGACGAAGGCCACCACCTTGTCGACGAGGCCGAGGTCGAACAACGAGCCCAGCAGCGCGCCGCCTCCCTCGACCATCACTCCGCATATGCCCTTGGCGCCGAGACGGCGCAGCATCCCTTCAAGGTCCACGCTGCCGTCGTCTCCCGGGACCTCGACGACCTCCGCGCCGACGTCGGTCAGCTTGTCGGCGGCTGCGGAATCGGCCTGTGCGACTGCTATCAGCGTATGTCCGGGCTCGCTGAGGAGTCTGGCCTTCGGAGGCGTCCGGCCCCGGCTGTCCACGATGACGCGGAGGGGCTGGCGCTCGTTGGCGTTCCCCTTCCGGTCCCTCGCCGTCAGGAGAGGGTCGTCCACCAGCACGGTGTTGACCCCGGCCATGATGGCGTCCGACGTTGCTCTGAGCCGGTGGGTCTCCCGCCGCGCGCGATCGGCGGTTATCCATTTCGAGTCGCCGGCCCGAGTGGCGATCTTGCCGTCCAGGCTGGCCGCGAACTTCGCGGTCACGAACGGCATGCCGGTCGTAGAGTGTTTCAGGTATGCTTCGATCATCCTCCCGGCGGCCTCGGCTTGGTCTCCAACCCGGACGTGGACTCCGGCTTCCGCAAGACGCTCCAGACCCCCGCCGGTCACGTTGGGGTTTGGGTCCCGGATCGCTGCGTACACCTCCTCGATACCCGCGGCGATGACCGCTTCGGTGCATGGCTTGGTGCGGCCGAAGTGGTTGCAGGGTTCAAGGGTAGTGTAGAGGCTGGCTCCGGCTGCCCTTCTGCCAACCTGGCGCAGCGCGACGACTTCCGCATGTTCGCGCCCCGGGGGGCGGGTCCATCCTCTGCCGATCACCTCGCCGTCCTTGACGACGACGGCGCCCACTGCCGGATTCGGGCTGACGGAGCCAAGCGCACGCCCAGCCAGCGACAGAGCAAGGCGCATATGGCTCATATCAGCTTGTCGGTTTCGGCAGGAGTCAGAAAGCTCGCTTGGGACCCGGAATCGGCGGTGGCGTAGTCCGCGATCCGAGTGGCTTCGAACAGCTTCGCCCTGTTATCGGCGCGCGGACTGCTCCGGCCGTATACCCAGTCCTCCACGGTCTTCAACGGCACCCCGATTACGGCGGAGAATCTGGCGACGCTCCCTTCGTACTCGCTTTCCTCCAACCATCTGCGGAGCTTGGTGGGCTGCTCCGCGTAGGTTCTGGCAGGCCGCCGCCCGTCGTGGAAGTCCATGTGCGACCGGGTGGCCGTCGGCCCGGCCTGCCCCTGGTACTTGCTGCCAAGCTGGCGGCTGCCGTATGGCCGCTCCGCGGGGGTGGTCAAGCGGAGAAAGGATATCTGGCTAATCCTCATCCCGTAGTACAGGGTGATGCTCACGTCGGCGACGTTGCTGATCTCTAGGGTGAGTTGCCCCTGCCAGCCGGGGTCCACGTAACCCGCGGTCGAATGGATCAAGAGACCGAGCCTGCCCAGCGAGCTCTTACCCTCCAGCCGCGCGACTACGTCGTCCGGCAGTTTCACCAATTCTATGGTGCTGGCTAGGACGAACTGGCCGGGCTTGAGTATGTACGGTGCGGGGTCGGGGATGCGGGACCTTCGGGTAAGCCCAGCGGCGTCTTCCCTGACGTCTATGAAGGAGTAGTCTTCGGGCGGCGCCAATTCCAGCATCTCCGCGTCGAGTCTCAGGTCGACGCTGGCCGGCTGTATGCACCCGTCGCCCAGCGGATCGATGACGATCCGCCCGCTGGCAAGTTCTTCCCTGATGGTGCGGTCGCTGAGGACCATATCGTGGATTGGCAAGACCCCGTAGCCGGAGGCCCGACGGCGGAGATTGTAGCAGCCGTTTCGCCCACAGTGCAACGGAGTGTAACTGTTCGAGTCTGTCCCAGATTAGTGGCGCCTCTTGGGAGCGCGGGCGTCTCGCCCGCTCCACCCTAAGATTCCGGCCTGCGCCGAAAGACCCGAAGGGGAAAGTTCAGGGAGGGTTCTCCGCTCTGGCAGGGGTCTGGGGGCTGTGCCCCCAGGTTACCAATGGGCGGGCGGGTGGGGATCAAAGACGTCTGCTTTATCGGGGCTACGCCAGTCGGAAAGGTCCTCAAGAAGTCTGAACAGGTGCAACGGAGAGAGCCGCATACCCCGCAAGGGGTGGGGGGAGTGAGCCGGCTGGGATTCGAACCCAGGACACTCGGATTAAAAGTCCGATGCTCTGCCAGACTGAGCTACCGGCCCACTGTGTGCAGCTTGACTAAACCGGTCGGGCGGCGTCCCAACAGGACAGGGGATAGATTATGTCTGTGGGAGCATGGGCGGGACCGCTGCTTCCTCGCGGCGTCACCTCCACGGCAACACTTGGAGGGAGTGCAGCCGGTTGATGGGCCAGAAGCTAATCCACGCCTTGCCTATGACATTCTCCAGGGGCACCGGGCCCCAATCCCGGGAGTCGTTGCTGTTGTCCCTGTTGTCGCCCAGCACGAAATATGCGCCCTGGGGCACCGTCAAGGGCGCCATGTTGCTGCGGTCCAGTTGGGCGAATTGGCGCTCGCCTTCCATGAGAAGGTCGTTGACGTACACCTCACCACGTCTTATCTCCACCACGTCGCCAGGCTCCCCTACGACGCGCTTCACGAACTCCCGCGATTCGTCCTTAGGAAACCTGAATATGATAACGTCGCCGGACTTGGGGACGTTGAAGGGGTACGAGGGACCGTCCGATTCGATGTTGACGAACGGGATGAGGTTGACAACCTTTTGAGGCTCCAGCCCCAGGTAGTACAGCTTGTTGACGAGTATGTACTGACCCTCTTCGAGGGTTGGATGCATACTCGCGCCTTCAACCTGGAACGGCTGCACGCTCGAGTGGAGCGCCAGGAACAGGGCGAGCGCGAGTATGATAGTCTCGAATAGTTCTCTCAGGAAAGAGCGCATGTCATCGTGCAGGCTACATTATAGTCGCGGCTGCGCACGGTTGCACGAATGGAGGCTGAATGATGAGAAGGTACTTGGGTCTGTTGGCGGCGCTCGCCGCCGTCATGATGCTGCTCGTCGCCTGCAGAGGCGATTCCCGTCTAGACGCGGACGTAACGTCTGCGCCTACGGAGGCCGGCGTCACCGCCGCTGCGATCGAGAATGCCGACTCTATGGCCAAGAGTCAAACCGAGTACGCTAAGACGGGCGGCATATGGGTCACTGGTGAAGGTCGCGTCAGCGTCGAGCCGGACCTGGCGGTCGTCAACGTCGGCGTCGAGTCGCAGGCTGAGACCGTCGCGCAGGCGAGGGCCGACGCCGCGGAAGCGATGTCGAACGTCGTCCAAGCCGTCAAGGGCCGCGGCCTAACGGACGCCGACATCCAGACGACCTCGTTCGAGATCCGGCCCCAGTATCAATACCAGGAGATCGAGCGGGACGGCGGACGTGTGGAAAGGCGGGTACTGGTTGGGTATATCGTGCGCAACTCCGCCGCGATCGACATCCGCGACCTGGACGCCATCGGCCCGATCGTCGACGACGTAGCGGCGGCGGGCGGCGACCTTACGAGGATCAACGGCATCAACTTCACGGTCGAGGACACGAAGCCGTTCATGGAGGAACTCCGAGGGATGGCCTTCCAGGAGGCGACGTCCAAGGCCGAGCACTTCGCGGACTTGGCGGGCGTCACGCTGGGCGAACTCCTGTCCATAAGCGAAGGCGGAGCTGCCCCGGCCCCCCTCCGGGCTGACGCCGGGGTGATGATGGAGGCTGCCGCGATGTCGAGGACGACCCCGATCAGCGCCGGAGGGGCTGAGCTGCGCCTGACTGTCAGCGCCCTGTTCGGCATCCAGGCCGCCGAGGTCGAGAGCTCCGACTCTAAGTCCAAGAGTCAAACCGAGTACGCTAAGACGGACATATGGGTCACTGGTGAAGGTCGTGTCAGCGTCGAGCCGGACCTGGCGGTCGTCAACGTCGGCGTCGAGTCACAGGCTGAGACCGTCGCGCAGGCGAGGGCCGACGCCGCGGAAGCAATGTCGAGCGTCGTCCGAGCCGTCAAGGGTTACGGCCTAACGGACGCCGACATCCAGACGACCTCGTTCGAGATATGGCCCCAGTATCAATACCAGGAGATCGAGCGGGACGGCGTGCGTGTGGATAGGCAGGTACTCGTTGGGTATACCGTGCGCAACTCCGCCGCGATCGACGTCCGCGACCTGGACGCCATCGGCCCGATCGTCGACGACGTAGCGGCGGCGGGCGGCGACCTTACGAGGATCAACGGCATCAACTTCACGGTCGAGGACACGAAGCCGTTCATGGAGGAACTCCGAGGGATGGCCTTCCAAGAGGCGATGTCCAAGGCCGAGCACTTCGCGGACTTGGCGGGCGTCGCGCTGGGCGAACTCCTGTCCATAAGCGAAGGCGGAGCTGCCGCTCCGGACCAGGCCGACTACGGCATCAAGTTAATGGCTGCCGAGCTGTCGATGACGACCCCGATCAGCGCCGGAGGGGCTGAGCTGCGCCTGACTGTCAGCGCCCTGTTCGGCGTCCAGTAGCAACCCGGAGGCCCGGGCGAGCTCAGTAGGGGTCGCCGACCTGCGCGGCTGCGGAGGCCGGGGACGGATAAGGCCACGTCCATCCCTCTCTGGCCGCGTCCTCGCCGCCGGACATCGAATACGGCATGGGCATGCGGTCGTGCATGGCGAAGGCCGTCGAGGACATGATCTCCTGTGTGAGGGCGGCGTCCAGGCGGCTGTAGACCGCGGCTGCTTCGCCGCCGGGCGAGGCGAGCAGGTTATTCTGCTCGTCGGGGTCGGTATGGAGGTCGAAGAGGTGCGCCTCGCCAGGCCCGGCGCGGCCGCTGTACTTGGCCAGCTTGTGGCGCCCGTCGAAGGCCATCCAGGACTGGGTGAGGCAGCCGAAGACGTGAGAGCGCGGCGGCTTGCCATCCAGCCCCAGGGCGGGTAGGGGTTGCGCGTCCGCGTAGTCGGGGAGGGTGCAGCCCGCCAGGGCGAGCATCGTGGCGGTGACGTCCCGCAACTCGACCAGGTCCGGGCAGGCGGCGCCTCCTTCCCGACCTGGGACCCGTACCAGCAACGGGACGTGAGAGGCCGACTCGTAGAAGGTCGCCTTCCCCTCGATGCCGTGGTCGCCCAGGTGGTCGCCGTGGTCGGTGGCGAAGACGATGACCGTGTTGTCCAGGAGGCCGTTGCGGCGCAGCGCGTCGATGAGCTCGCCGACCTCGTGGTCGATCTGCTTGACGAGCCCGGCGTAGTGCGCCCTCACGTCGAGCATCTCCTCCACCGTGTAGCTTGTCAGGTCCATGCCCATGCCCGCCCGCGAGCGGATTCTGGCTGCGCGCAGCGTCCCACCGTGGGAGTCCGCCGCCGGTATGGGGGCCGGCATGTCCTGGGCGCGGTAGGTATGTGGAAAGTCCTTGGCAGGGTCGTACGGGTCGTGAGGGCCGGGGAACCCGACCATCAGCGCGAACGGGCCGTCCCTGCCGTGGGTGTCGATGAAGCGCCTGGCCTCGCGCCCGGTGTAGCGGTCCCAGGAGTGCTCCCAGGGCACGTCTGTGTGGGCTACGCCCTTGCGGTCCAGGTACTCGCCGTACTCCCGCCAGCCCAGCTTCCTGAGCCCCCGGTCCTTCAGGTAGTGGTAATAGTCGTCGCGGATGAGGGACCAGAGCTTATCTTCGCAGACGACGCGGTACTGGAAGCCGTGTCTTGCGTCCCAGGGGTAGAAGTGCATCTTGCCGACGGCAGCGGTGTAGTAGCCGGCTGCGGCGAGTATCTGGGGCCAGGTGCGGATGCCTGATCGGGCATAGTCGGGCCTGAGGGCGTGGAGGTTGTCGGTGACGCCGTTGCGGAGGGCGTTCATGCCCGTGAGCAAGGCCGTCCGGGCGGGTACGCAGAGGGGGGAAGCGGAGTAGGCGTTGTCGTAGCGGACGCCGTGGTCGGCGATCCAGTCGACGTTTGGGGTGTCGATGAAGGTTGCGCCGTAGCACGATAGGAAGTCGCGACGGAGCTGGTCCGGGAAGAGGAACAGGAAATTATGCGCCGTTGGGCTGTCCAAGGAGCGCGCTCCCTTTTGGTTTACGGGCCGTCAGCTAGGCCGCTCACGGCCCACCTTCTGCAGGTATCCACGCCGGCGGTATCCATCGCTCCAAAGTCGCGCACTCCCCCATGTTCCAATAGCCGCTGGAGCCCCTTCCCAGCAGATCGTCGTCCGGGTATGCGCAACGCCAATAATCCCGCAGCGCATGTTCGCGCCATTGGCCCATAGGGTTATTGTAGCGCGCTCTGGAGAACAGGCTTAGCGCCTGTTCAGTGTCGTCACAGTCCGGGCTTTCGTCGTCCACCCGCCCCATCCAGTTGAGTATGCGGTCGATATGCGATCTGGTCATGTATCTGGCAGGCAGTGTCAGCAGGAAGTCCAAACTCTTCCGCTGCCGCTCAACGGCTGCTGCCGTACCCTGATATTCCACAACCGCTCGGATACGGTCAGCACAACGCCTGGATACCGTCACGTCGATGCGCAACTCCGGCCATATCTCCACGTCGGACAAGGATACCTCGCCAGGCGGTCCTTGCCGCCCAGTAGGTCCGGCGGCTCCAGATGGTCCAGTCGGCCCAGCGGGTCCAGATGGTCCAGTCGGCCCAGGTGGCCCAACCCGTCCAGATGATCCAGTCGGCCCAGCGGGTCCAGATGGTCCAGTCGGCCCAGGTGGTCCAACCCGTCCAGATGGTCCAGTCGGGCCGGATGGTCCAACCAGCCCATCCGCACCAGGCGGCCCAGTGGGCCCAGCCGGCCCAGCGGGCCCGGCAGGCCCAGGCGGCCCGACTGGTCCCGGCCCCGACTCGCAAGCCGCAAGCATTACCAAGAGCGCCAGCGTTGCAATGGCGGATGCCGCCGCTGCCTTGGATGTGCCTTTTTGACTCACTGAATCCCCTCCGTTAACTCTGGACGAGGCGGGCGGGGGAGGGTCAGGGGGCGATGCCCAGCGAGAGGGCGCGGGAGCGGATCTCTTCCGCGTAGCCGGGGTTGAACTCCAGGGCTCCGACGTCGTCCCGGCGTCCGGCGGACATGGCGGCGGTCTCGTACAGCGTGTAGCCGGAGACTCTGCCGTCGCGGTATACGGTCTCCAGCCAGTCGCCGTGCTCCTTGGGGTCGTCGCTCTTCCAGACGGGATGGCTGTAATGGGCGGGTGTGCCGGCTGCTCTGGCCTCGTCGGCAACCTCTGCGTAGAAGGGGTGGCGGACGGCCTCCCCGGGCATGAGCACCCTGCCGAACATCGTAACCTCGTCGGCGATGCCGCTTCGGAGCCACCGCTGCCACGCCAGCCGCAGTACGCCGGGGTAGTCCTGCCGCCGGCCGGGCACGTCCGTGTCCCGGAAGGCGGTGGATTCCAGCTCGACGTGGACCTGGAAGGCCTTGCCTGCGGCGCGTACCCGGGTCCCTGCACGCCGCAGGAACTGCTCGAAGTACTCGCCCCGCAGCGAGGCCAGGAGCGCCGGGTCGTAGTCGCCCGCGTCGGGGTCGGAGCCGTAGCGGCGCTCGTACTCGCGGGCGATGGGCTCGTTGAATCCGTATATATCGGGCGTATTGGTCCAGCAGCTATGGTTAGATAGGCGCACGTCGACGCCGTCGGCGCCGGAGGCGATGCACTCGCCGACCCAGCTCATCCAGTATTCCTGGACCTCCGGGTACGCCTCGCAGAGGGCGCCGGACATGTACTCGTTGCGGCCCTTGGCCACGGCGATGACGCCGTCCTTCGACTCCAGCAGGGCGTAGTCGGCGTCCAGCGTCGTTATCATATTGCCGAAGCCGCCGTCGAAGGTCAGGTCGTCGGAGCGCAGGTCGCGCTCGTTGCGCCACGTCGAGTGGTAGCTGCCGGCGAGCGTCGGAATCTCCGCGCCATCGGGTCCGTAGGCCCGCGCCATCTCCTGGACGGTGTTCGTGAACGCGCCGTCCTCGTCCTTGAAGTCCGTCGTGACGGCAACGAAGGGGGCCAAGAGGCTCAGGCCCGTGATGTTCAGCGCCCTCACTGAGTCGCCCCCGTGGGTCAGGGGCACGTTGTCGCGGCCTATGACGTCGTTGGGGCAGGTCTCGACGGACTCGGAGAGGTCGAAGCTGACGTCCTCCCGTTTGTAGCGGTGGTTGTCGCCGCTGGTCCATATTTGGACGTTCTCACGTCGGATGCGTACCGGCGTCATGTCCTTCTGGCGTAGCTGGATACGGGCTATCGGCACGCTCTCCAAGCCGGTGGGGACGGCGGCGGTGCGCGCCTGTATGCGGAGCTCGGGGTGGGCGATGGTAAAGGCGTCCGCCTCGTAGACGCCTCCGATGCCAGGCAGGCCCGGCATGTCGAGGACCTTGGCGCTGGCTGCGGGGTCGGTGTGGGTGATCCCGGTCTCGTAGGGCTTTATGACGACGAAGAACTCAAGGCCGCGCTCGTGGGCGAGCTTGCGGGCGGCGAACATGGGGTTGCCGAGAACGGCGAGGGTCTCGTTGATATTGGGGCTGCCCTCGGCGAACGAGCCGTCGCCGACCAGTTCGAAGAAGCCGGGCTGGTGGTAGTTCCAATAGAGGCGCCGGACTCCCATCCAGACCAACTTGTCCATCATCGAGCCCAAGAGGGCGTGGTCGTAGGTGAGGTTGCGGCAGTCGTCGTTGAAGTCGCACATGGCCGACAGCATGAAGCGGCTGCCCATAGTTACGGCCTCCCGTTCGTAGAGTGGGGGTAGTCTATTCGGAGGCTGTACGGGTGTCAACGGCGGCGTAGAGTATCCCTCGAAGGGCGTCAGCCTGGCGCCGGTGGACGGCGCTCCAAGTACAGTGGAGTGGCGAGGTGACTGGGCTTCTAACTCGGAGGGCTCAGGGCTTGACATCATGCTCGCAATCACAGAATATCTGTGCGACTTTGGGAAAGCTTACACAAGGGAATGGAGAGCGTGGAACAGTGAATCGGGACGCTCCGCAGGTCAACTCTACGGGCACAGGCCGCCGGATCGCCGGGCGGCGAAGTAACGGACAACGTCGGAAAATCGCTTTTGGGTGGTATGGCGGCAAATTCAGCCACTTGGACTTCATTCTGCCGAACATACCGCTGGATGCGAAGCATTTCTGCGACGTGTTCGGCGGGTCGGCAGCCGTGCTAATCAACCGTCCCCCTGCCCCGGTCGAGACATACAATGACATAGATTCCGAGCTGGTCAACTTCTTCGAAACTCTGAGGGACGACGGGCAGGAGCTAATTCGTGCGATCAGCCTGACCCCGTTTTCCAGGGAGGAACTCGCGCGTGCGTGTGAGTACGAGCGGGGGCTTACTAAGCGAGAACGCGCCAGACGTTTCTTCGTGAGGGCGCGGCAGACGCGGACCGGGCTCGCTCAGCGGAGCAGCGAGGGGCGTTGGGCGCACTGCGTGCTCACCTCTAGGGCCGGCATGGCGGGCGCGGTGTCCAGGTGGCTGGGTTCTGTGGACGGGCTCGCGGAAATAACGCTGCGGCTGCAGCGGGTCCAGATCGAAAACGCCCCGGCCCTGGAGGTGATACGGCGCTACGACACACCCGACACACTCTTCTACCTGGACCCCCCCTACGTACACTCGTCGCGCGGCGACACGGCGGCGTATGAGTGCGAGATGACCGATGACGAACACGTCGAGCTCGCCGACGCGCTGTGGTCCATTCGAGGGCGCGCGGTCCTGTCCGGCTACCGGACGCCGCTCTACGACCGACTCTTCAAGGGCTGGCGGCGCATAGACGCCCCCGTGCGGACTGCCAACTCCGTCCGCCAGCCTCGCCAAGAGTCCCTGTGGGTCAACTTCAAGCCATGAACGAAAATGAATTGAAGCACTGGCTGGACAACCGGTGGGAAGAGGTGCTGACAGACTACACGAGCGATCCGGATCCTGAGATTGATCGTTTTGTAAATTCGTCCGTCGTGAGTATTCGGTACGCGTTTCTGACTCAGCTATTGGGGAAACATACTGACTCCGCACGTGACCTGCTCTGCCTACAAAGCGGAGGACGCAGATCAAGTGCGGAGCTGGCCGGGCGTTGGGACCCTAGAGGGTTTTGTGCTCGAGTCGTGGTGCCCTGGGTTCAGAGGAATCAGGGTGTCTTGGGCACTAGCGCCGACCCATATGTCAACAAGCCACTCCGTCGACCACGACTCGATCAAGGTACGGAGTCCCTGAGGAACAGGAAGGAGTGGGAGGCGCTCGTGGATATTTTGGGCGCATTGCAGAGTGCGTCCGATTCGGCAATAGTAGAGGATATGATCATCCGAGGCCTCAGGAGCATCGCGCGCCGGCTCAGGGACCAGCACGTGGATTATCCAGTGCCGATGCGAATCGGCTTGGACCACCTTTGCAATATACTCGATCGCTACTTGGCGGTCTCAAATGGCGGGCTGAGGCCGATGATCGTGGCGACCGCTCTAATGCGAATCATAGGGAAGGCATTTTCGCTGTTTCCCAAGGTCGAGAGCCAAGGCGTAAACGAAGCAGACGCAGCGACCGGTATGCCGGGAGACGTAATGTGCTACGGCCAAGATGATAACTTGGCTTTATCGGTCGAAGTCAAGGGGAACGAGCTTACCCTGACTGAGTTGGAGGCTACGGTAGCAAAGGCGCGTACCGGCCGAGTCGTGAACATCCTATTTGCAACTCCCGGCCTCGCCGCCGCTGATAGTGAAGCAATTGAGGCCAGGGTGATGGAGGAGTTTGCACAGGGAAGCAATATCCACCAGACCTCAATTCAGTCGCTCGCGCGCAATTCGTTCATGCTACTGGGTGAAGATTGGCGCATCCGGTTTCTTCAGGCGGTCTGTGAAGAGTTGGATGTTCGCAGTACACAACCCGCCGACCGCGTCGCGTTCGCAAAGCTGCTGACCTCAAACCCCTGATTAGAGCGTCTCAGGAGGGCAATCGTCTCTAAATCCCACCCATCCTCATGGATCTTGTATCTGGGACACGTCCCTCCAAGCTCTGCCAGAGATGGACCCATTTGGACTTCTCAGTAGTTTCGAGGCAGGCTCTAGGCGGGGAATCCGGAGTGGGCCGAGGGCGGCTTGACACTGGCAGAGTTCCGCCAACAAGATGGTCCGGTGGGTATCAGGTTGTACGTTGTCAGGGGGGGGAGTATGCGCCCCACGCTGGCGCCTGGGCAGATCTTGCTGGTCAGTACGATCAGGGAGGGTGAGACCCTGCGCAGGGGGGACGTCGTGGTGGTGAGGCAGCCGGCGGGGCGGGCGGGGGAGTACCTGAAGCGGGTGGTAGGGCTGCCGGGGGAGGAGGTGCGGCTCCGCGACGGGCTGTTGTTCGTGGACGGAAAGCGCGTCCGCGAGCCATATCTCGGGGGGCTGCCGTCGTCGGTGGGGCTCGGAAAGCTGGCTTGGACGCTGGGCGCGGCGGAGTACGTGGTGATGGGCGACAACCGCGCGCATAGCACTGACAGCCGTCAGTTCGGCCCGGTAGTCCGCTCCCGCATAGTCGGCAGGGTCCGGCTGCGCTGCTGGCCTCCGGCGCGCGCCGGCATGGTGAGGTGAGCGGGCGGGTCAGGCGCGGGCGTTCAGTGCGCGGGCGATCTCTTTGGCGTGGTAGGTGATGAGAACGTCGGCCCCGGCCCTCTTGATAGAGGCGGCTATTTCCATGGTAATCCGCTCGCCGTCGATCCATCCGTTCCGGGCGGCGGCCTTGACCATCGAGTATTCGCCGCTGACGTTGTAGGCCGCGATCGGGCACGCGAACGCCTGGCGCGCGCGGGCGATGACGTCCAGGTAGGGCAGGGCCGGTTTGACCATTACGACGTCCGCGCCCTCGTTCAGGTCCTGCCGCATCTCTGCGAGGGCCTCCCTGGCGTTGCGGTGGTCCATCTGGTAGTCGCGGCGGTCACCGAATCGAGGGGCGGACTCCGCCGCGACCCTGAAGGGCCCGTAGAAGGCGGAGGCGTACTTGGCCGAGTAGGACATTATCGCGGTGTCGGGGAACCCGCTCTCGTCCAGGGCGGACCTGATCGCGCCGACCTGACCGTCCATCATCGCCGACGGCGCCACGACGTCCGCGCCTGCGCCGGCTTGGCTGACGGCCGTCTTGGCAAGCAGGTCCAGCGTGGCGTCGTTGTCGACGCGCCCTCTGTCCAGCACGCCGCAGTGGCCGTGGCTGGTGTACTCGCAAAGGCACACGTCCCCGATGGCGATCAGATCGGGCGCGGTCTGCTTGATGGTCCGAATCGCTTCCTGGATTATGCCGTCATCCGCGTAGGCCTCCGATCCCAAATCGTCCTTGCCGTCTGGGATTCCGAACAGCAGGACTGCGGATATGCCGAGGTCCACGGCGCTGCCCACCTCCTCGACCATCCTGTCGAGCGATAGTTGAGATACGCCGGGCATCGGCGGGACCGCCACTTGGCGGTCTCGGCCATGCGTAACGAAGATCGGATAGACCAGGTCGCTAACGGAGACTCTGGCCTCGCTGACCATCTCTCGCAGGCCGGCGGACCGGCGCAGCCTTCTGAGACGTGCGGCTGGGAAGTCGGTCATGACGGGTTCTCCTTCGAGTAGTAGGCCCGTAGTGCGTGGACGAGGCCGGGGATCGTGTGCGGCTCGGCCACGGCGTCCACCCTGAGACCGTTGTCCCTTGCCGTGTCGGCCGTTATGGGGCCCAGGCAGGCGATCACGGTCTCCCCCAGCCGCGCCGGGTCTCCGCCTAGGAGTTCCAGCAGGCCCGTTACCGTGGAGGAGCTGGTGAACACGGCGGCGTCCATCCCCTCGGCGAGAGCTTCGGTTACCGTGGAGGCCGAGTCGTGCGCGGTCACGGTCCTGTATGCGGCGACCTCCTCGACCTCCGCGCCCATCTCCACGAGGCCGGCGGGCAGGGTGTCCCTGCCGGTCTGACTGCGCGGATAGAGCACCCGCGCCCCTGCCATTCCGAACTCCCTGAGTCCGTCCACCGCCGACTCGGAGACGAACCGTTCGGGCACGAAGTCGGCCATGATCCCGCGTAGGCGCAGGCTTACGGCGGTCTCCGAGCCTATGGCGGCCACGCTCGCCGAGTGGAAGTCGCGGGCGTCCAGTCCCAGCGAGTCCATCCGGGAAAAGACTGCCGCCACGGCATTCACGCTCGCGAACACCACCCAATCCACCTCGTCGAGGTGCGAGAGGCAATCGTCGAGAACGGAGTAGTCGGGGAGGGGTTGCACCTCTATGGTCGGCGCCTCCAGGGGGAACGCGCCCTCGCGGTAGAGCAGCTCCGAGAGCCTGCCTGCCTGGGGCCTAGCCCTGGTGACCAACACGCGCTTACCGTAGAGCGGGCGGTTATCGAACCACCGCATCCGCTCCCTCAGCCTCACCACCTCGCCTACGACGATGACCACGGGAGGGCGCAGGCCGGCAGCCGCCGACCTATCGACCACGTCGGCCAGGGTCCCCTCGACGGTCTGCTGAAACGGCTCGGTTCCCCACCTGATGACCGCCGCGGGGGTCTCCGGGCTGTTCCCCTTGCGCAGCAGGTCCCGGACGATGGCCTCGATGTTCTCCCAACCCATGAGCACCACGACCGTGCCGCCGGTGAGGGCGGGCGCGCTTTGGTCTATGCCGGACACGTCGGAGCCCGTCACGATAGTTACTGAGGAGGACGCGCCGCGATGGGTCACCGGGATCCCGGCGTACGCCGGCGCCGCCAACGCGGAGGTGACGCCGGGGACGACCTCGAAGTAGACTCCGGCGTCGGCCAGCGCGATAGCCTCCTCGCCGCCTCGACCGAATAGGAAAGGGTCGCCGCCCTTCAGGCGGACTACAAGGCCGCCTGACAGCGCCCGGTCTACGAGGATACGGTTGATCTCGTCCTGGCTCACGGGCGCCCGGCCACGCGACTTTCCGACGTCGATCAGCTCCGCGCCCTCGGGCGCTCTGTCGATCAACACGGGGTCCACGAGACGGTCGTAGACGACCACGTCGGCGCCCGTCAGCAACTCCAAGCCCCTGGCGGTGATCAGCCCGGGGTCTCCGGGGCCGGCGCCTACGAGATACACCTTCCCCTGGCGTGCGGTCACCGGCTGACGATCTCCTTGGCTCCGGAGTCCAGCAGGGCGCGCGCGGCGCGGCGGCCTGCGTCCTCGGGGTCGTTTGCCGGGGCCGTCACCAAGGCCCTGAAGAACCTGCTGCCGTCCGGCAGGGCGGCCATGGACGAGATGGTGACGTAGGCGTCGTCCGCGCGGGCATACGCGGCTACGGGAACCGTGCAGCCGCCCCCCATCTCGGCCAGGAAGGACCTCTCCGCCCTGAGCGCCGCGCTTGTCGATTGGTCCATGACGTGCTCCAGCATGTCCAACACCGTCTCATCGTCCCGGCGCGCCTCGACAGCCAGGGTCCCTTGGCCCACCTCCGGGACGAATAGTTCCGGGGGAAGATATTCGTCAATTTCGCGCTCTCTGTTGAGCCTCAGGACGCCGGCTGCGGCGAGCACCACTCCATCATAGTCGCCGCCCTTGGCCTTTTCCAACCTGGTGCCGACGTTGCCCCTGATAGGCACGACTGTCAGGTCTCGCCGGACCGCCTTGATGGACGCGGTCCTCCTGGGGCTGCCGGTGCCGAGCCTGGCCCCGGCGGGGAGTTCCTCGAGCGGCAGGCCCCACCGGTCTATGAGCACGTCTCGCGGGTCGCGCCTCCGGCCCGCGGCGCGCGCCGTCAGCCCGTCGGGGAGGCGGACGGTCAGGTCCTTCGCGCTGTGGACGGCGAGGTCGATCATGCCGTCCAACAGGGCCCGTTCTATCTCGCGGACGAACGCGCCGCGCCCCAGGCTGGATATGGAGGCGGCCTTCTTCCGGTCTCCCTCGGTCGTAATGGGCACGACCTCGAAGCGCGCTCCGGGGTGGGGGGGGCGTAGGAGGGATAGCACCTCTTCCGTCTGGACTACCGAAAGGGGGCTGGCCCTGGAACCGACGCGGAATGTCCGTTGGCCGTCCACGCAGACGCGGGTCAGGGGGCCTGGGATGCCGGTGGAGGGGCGCCGAGATCCTCCCACATTCTGCACACCCCTGCAGGGCAGCCGCAGTCGGCGCCGGTCATCAGGTTGGAGATCAGACGCTCTGACGCCTCTTTGGCGCTGCCCGCGCGGATGAGGTCGATCAGGTCGTCGGTCAAGCACGCCTGCCAGTGGTCGGGGTTCAGGCGGACGCCCCGGCGGGCCAACTCGCGCCTGGCGTCGCTGAGCAGGGGAGCCAGGTCTGCCAAGGCCATGAGGTCGTAGCGGGTCTCGACCCTGTTCGTCTTGTTTAGCTGCTCACGAAACCGCCGAGCGAGGGCCGGACTGGCCCCGCCTGTGGAGGCGGCCACGACCACGTCGCCGCGCCTTACGACGGCGGGCGCTATCCAGGTGCACATCTCGGTTACGTCCGCCACGTTCAGGGGCACGTTGCGCTCCCGGGCTTCCAGGCTTACAGCCCTGTTCACGTGGTCGTCGCGGGTATCGGAGACGATGGCGATGAACGCCCCCTCCAGGTCGCCGGCCTCGTACCCGCGCGGTATCCAGGAGCCCCCGCCCTCCAGCATCGAGGCCAGGCCGCCGGTAAGCTTGGGACTGATGACCGCCACGTGCGCGCCGTACTCCATCAGGCGGGCGGCCTTCTCTTCGGCGACGCGGTTGCCGCCGATGATGACGCATCTGCGCCCGCGAACGTCTAGGAATACAGGATAATACGGCGGCACAGGTTTGTTACCGTTGGGGAACAGTTCAGACAGACCACGGAACCACTATCAAGGCTGCGGAAGAACCTTTTCGTATAGCGTCTGCGCCCCTCTGCGCACTCCGCATTTTCCGCAGCCTGCCGGCGTAATTAAGACTAGCACGGCGCCCGTAGTGTAGCAATCATCATGAATAGTTGCAGATTCGACCGGGGGTAACTGTTCGGACTCTGTGAGGTCTGAAGGGGGGAGTCTAGAGGGGTTCTTCCCTCCGGCAGGGGGCCTGGGGATGGGGGAGAGCAGGCGGGACGCCTGCTCCCCGGTTTCTCCCTGCCGGCAAGTGGGCTGTGCCCCCAGTACCAAGGGTCGGGCAGGTGGGGCGCCTCCTGGGAGCGCGGGCGTCTCGCCCGGCTAATCCGGGACAGTTGCGACCGTGGGAATCGCCGTGCGCTATACGCTCTCACGTGCTATGGTGGGCGCTATGGGCGGCTGGAATCGGGCCGATGCTAACGTCAAGCTGGTCGACCGCTTCAGGGACGAGGTCGGCGACGCGCGCGTGGCCGCCGCTATGGAACGGGTGCCGCGAGGCGCCTTCGTGCCCAGGGAGAACAGGCATCTGGCCTACAAGGACGTCGCCGTTCCTATTGGCGAGGGCCAAACGGTCTCACAACCGTTTATAGTAGGGCTGATGGTGAGCGCGCTGGACCTAAAGCGAACGGACAAGGTGTTGGAGATAGGCGCCGGCAGCGGGTACCAGGCGGCCATACTGGCAGAGTTGGCAGGTCAGGTCGTATCGGTGGAGCGCCTGCCCTCTTTGGCCGAGTCCGCCAGGCTGCGCCTCGACCGGATGGGGTACTCCCGCGTCCGGGTGGTGCTGGCCGAGGAGGAGCTCGGATGGCGGCGTGAAGCTCCATATGATGCTATAGTCGTGGCCGCGGCGGCGCCGAAGCTGATGCGCGTGCTGATGGACCAGATGGCGGATGGGGCCAGGCTTGTGGTCCCCGTGGGGTCTCTGGAAGGTCAAGACCTGATGAAGGTGACGAGGTCAGGGCGCTCTTACTCGGTCGAGACCATCGGCGCTTGCCGGTTCGTACCACTCATAGGAAAGGATGCCTGGGCCGAGCATGAAGTCCGAGAGCGCTTCCTCAGGCAGCCGAATGGCTGCGCGTAGGAGGGAGGGCGGCGCCTCATACCGCCGCACGGATAACGCTAGAGGCCGTCTATGAGCGAATACGAGGTGGTGATTGGGCTGGAGGTCCATAGCCAGTTGCTCACCAGGAGCAAGATGTTCTGCTCCTGCGCCGCCGCATACCAGGACGCTCCGCCCAATTCCACTGTGTGCGAGGTGTGCATGGGCATGCCCGGCGTGCTGCCGGTCGTCAACAGCCGCGCGGTGGAGCTGGTCATCGCTACCGGTCTGGCGCTCGGATGCAGCATATCCCGGCGGACCAAGTTCGACCGCAAGAACTACCCGTATCCGGACCTGATGAAGGGCTATCAGATCTCGCAGTACGATATGCCGGTCGCCGCCGGCGGCCATCTGGACGTCGAGGTGGACGGCCGCAGGAGGAGGGTGGGCATTACGCGCGTCCACCTCGAGGAGGACGTAGCGAAGCTGGTCCACAGGTCTGAGGGAGACCGCAGATACAGTCTGCTGGACGTCAACCGCGCCGGGGTGCCGTTGATGGAGGTAGTGAGCGAGCCGGACATGCGCTCTGCGGACGAGGCGCGGTCGTACTTGGTGCTGCTACGCTCCATCCTGAGGTACGCGGGGGTCAGCACGGCCAACATGGAGGAAGGCAGTTTCCGGTGCGACGCAAACATCAGCATCCGACCCTGCGGCGCCGAAGAGCTGGGATCGAAGGTGGAAGTCAAGAACATGAACAGCTTCCGCTCGGTCCATGGCGCTTTGGTCTATGAGGCGGAGCGGCAGGCTGCGCTGGCGCGGCGGGGTAGGCCCATCGTCCAGGAGACCAGGGGATGGGCGGAAGACCGCGGCGTAACCGTGCCGCAGAGGGTCAAGGAGGGCGCTTCGGACTACAGGTACTTCCCGGAGCCGGACCTCCCGCCGCTGGCGATCGGAGATGCTTGGGTCGAGAAGGTGCGGGAGCGGCTCCCGGAGCTTCCACACCATCGGAAGGCCAGGTTCATCGAGCAGTTCGGCCTGCAGGCCGCTGACGCCGGACTTCTGACGGCTTCGAAGGCCATGGCCGACTACTTCGAGCAAGTTGTGGCTGCGTCGGACGGCTTTGCGGTTGAGGGCGTTGCCAAGGCGGCGTGCAACTGGATACTCGGAGATCTGACTCGGCTGCTGAACGCAACTCAAACGGGGATAGAGCGCTCCAGGGTGGGGCCGGCCCAGCTTGCGGAACTACTGAGGCTGATCGAGGACGGGACCCTCAGCACGTCCATGGCAAGGAGTGTCTTCGAGGAGATGTTCAACACCGGGAAGGGGGCCGCGGAGGTCGCCGAGGCCTCGGGGATGGCGCAGGTCAGCGACGATGACGCGGTGGGCCCGGTGGTGTCGGACGTGATAGCCGGCAACCCCCAACCGGTGAGCGACTACCTGAGCGGGAAAGAGGCCGCCGTTAGATATCTGATCGGGCAGGTCATGAGGGCCACTAAGGGAAAGGCAAACCCAACGGTCACGTCCCGGCTGGTCAAAGAGAAGCTGGAGTCCCTGAGGGAGTCGTGAGTAACGGCGGGACGGCAATGAACGGCGCGGCCCGTACCGGCGGGTGGCGTAACGTTATCCGGAAGTTTCTGTACCTGGGCTTGGGGATAAAGCGGTGGCTCTTGGTGGGCGGCGTCGGTGTGGGCATCTGCTCGATAGGCCTGGCATTCCTACTGAAGAACGTCTTCGACCTGTGGCTGCCGGACTTCCTGCCGTGGTACTCAGAGGGCATTATAATTGCGGTAATCGGGATCGCGCTGATCCTTCTGGGGGCTTACGGCCTCTACCGGTCCGTGGGACCCCTGCTCTTGCCGGACCCCAGTTTCAGAGCGCTGACAGACGCGGTCTATTCCAAGCGCTCCCGGGGCCATGGCGTCAGGGTCGTCGCCATTGGCGGCGGCACCGGTCTATCGGTGCTGCTGCGCGGACTCAGGAGCTACACGGAGAACATGTCGGCCATCGTAACGGTGGCCGACGACGGGGGCAGTTCGGGCCGCCTTCGGCAGCAACTGGGGATGCTGCCGCCGGGCGACTTCCGGAACTGCCTCCTCGCAATGTCGGAAGCCGAGGTCATGCTCCACGATCTGTTTCAGTATCGGTTCGACAAGGGAGAAGATCTGGACGGCCACAGCTTCGGGAACCTCTTCATCGCCGCGATGACCGAGGTTACCGGCAGCTTCGATAAGGCGATTCTGGAGTCGAGTAAGGTACTGGCGGTCCGCGGCAGGGTGATACCCTCCACCTTGAGCAGCATCACCCTTTCCGCTCTCATGACGGACGGGTACCACACGTCAGGCGAGTCCAGCATTACGAGGAACGGCGCCCCGATCAGCCGCGTTATGATCGAACCCGCCGGCGCCGAGGCGCATCGGCCTGCACTGGAGGCTATCGCCAACGCGCAGCTCGTCCTCATAGGACCTGGGAGCCTCTACACCAGCATCATGCCCAACCTCCTGATCAGAGGCATCGCCTCGGCGATACGTGAATCCGGGGCCGTGAAGATGTACGTCTCCAACTTGGCAACCGAGCCGGGCGAGACCGATGGCTATACCGTGTCGGACCACGTGGACGCACTGCGCGACCACACGTTCCAGGCCATTGCGGACTACGTTATCGCCGATGAGCAGTCTCCGATCGGCGAACGGGGCATCAGCGGCGCGCGCCTCGTAACCGGCAACCTCACGGACGCCGACCACCCCTCACGGCACGACTCCGCAAAGCTGGCAGAGGTAATCATGGACGTGTATCATGGTAGACGCAGGGCCTAGCAGGCTGGGCGGCCCGCGCCGATGGGAAGGTGACGCTTAGGATGCAGGCCTCGTTGAACATAGTCCAGATCGTACTTTCGGTCACCCTGACCGCAGTGATCATCATGCAGGTGCGCGGTCAGGGCGGGGGTCTCTTTGGATCCGCCGAGAGTTCTTACCGGACCCGCAGAGGGTTCGAGAAGACGCTGTTCCAGTTCACAATCGGACTGATCGTCGTGTTCATCTTCGTCTCGATCCTGAGCGTGCGGAACGTTGCCGGCGCTTGGCCCTTCTAGAGGGTCTTTTTTCCCCACCGCTAGCGCCGGGACGCGATGGCTTCTCCCGTCATCACGCTGACCACCGACTTTGGGGCGGGGGAGTACGCGGCCTCGATGAAGGGCGCGGTGCTGACCGTCAGCCCGAACGCAGCGCTGGTGGACATCTCCCACGACGTGCCTCCCCAAGACGTGGCCCACGGCGCGTTCGTTCTGGGCGCGTGCTACCGGAGCTTCCCCAAGGGCGCCATACACGTCGCCGTGGTGGACCCCGGCGTCGGCGGCTCGCGGCGCCCGCTCCTGCTGGTAACGCCGGACGCCGTCTTGGTAGGTCCCGACAACGGCATCTTTACCTACGTACTGCGCGACCACGCCGGCGCGGACGCTTTCGGGGTAGAGGGCCTCTGCTTGTTCGAACCCATTCAGATCCCGGTGCCGCCGGGGTGCCGGGCGTTCGAGTTGGACCGCAGCGAATACTGGCGGCGCCCCGTCAGCCCCACCTTCCACGGGAGGGACATCTTCGCCCCGGCGGCAGCCCATCTGTCACTCGGGGTTGCGCCCCGGGCCATGGCGGGCGAAGTGGACGAACTGACGGCTCTCAACGTACCCGCACCAGCTATAACGGAAGACGGGGCGCATGGCCGGGTGGTCCACGTGGACCGCTTCGGCAATCTTGTAACCAACATCCCTGCCGAGGGTCTGCCGCATGGGAAGGCTGTCGTCGAGGCCGCCGGGGCTAGGATCGACAGGGTGAGCGGCATCTACGCGGACGGGGACGGTCTGATGGCGCTGATCGGCAGTCACGGCTATCTTGAGATTGCGGAGTCCAACGGAAGCGCCGCCGTCCGCCTCGGTGTGGTTGCCGGCGCTCCCGTAACCTGCCGGGGGGGAGTTCTTCGAGGCGAAGCGCCTTGATTCCGCAAAACCCACCAAGAACACCTCAGGCGCCCGGAGAGGGGGCGCGGCTCTCTGCTCACATCCGTATTACTGCTTCCCCCCGGTCAGAGATGGTGATGGCGTGAAGTTTTCGGGGCCGGATATGCAATCAGCTCCGGCGGCTGGTAGAATCTAGTCCGCGCAGAGGGCGCAGCCTCTCGCTGGAAGCTTGGGGTCTCTTCCCGGTTTCAGGAAGAGGAGGGTTGCGGGAAGTAGGAGCGTTTTTCCCGCGGCCCGGTAGGGCGAACGGTCCGGCGAGCGCGCCGAGGCTAAAGTAAGGGGGAACGGATTGAGTTACGCACAGTCGGAGTCGGTAGAGGCTGGGCTGAAGTTCAAGACTAGCAGCGGCCTCATAGTGGAGACCACCGGGGTCACTCTCCACGTGGACTCGCGCGACCTGTATGTACACGAGGTGGAAATACAGGAGGGCGTCGGGCAGGGGAACCGCTACTACCACAATCTCGACGCCGCCGAGTCCATCGAGGAGTAGGCCGCCGCTCCATCGCTTCCCGCCGCGGGGGGTGCAAATGTTCAAGTCGCTGTTCGGTAGGAAGAAGCCAAAGCGCGGCGCCGACCGTGTCGTTGAGACCATCAGAGACGCGAGAGTAGGGGACGTCTTCACGGTGACCGGGCTGGCGCTCGAATACGAGGACAGCTACTTCATCATCGAGAAGCGGAACAGGTACGCGAGTCCGAATTCCGAGTGGTACGAACTGCTTGGGGTCGATAGCAATGCCCGGCTGTGGCTTAACTACTCTGCCGGCGGCGACCTGTTCATGACCGCCACACCGGACGAGAGGCCGATGGGGCTATCGCAGCTGGGGATT
This sequence comes from uncultured Dehalococcoidia bacterium, assembly GCA_958296245.1. Taxonomy (GTDB): domain Bacteria; phylum Chloroflexota; class Dehalococcoidia; order Lucifugimonadales. The sequence continues at coordinate 1,545,378 of OY282458.1, read as the reverse complement.
ACGGAGGATGATCTAGTCCGTATGGACAACGAGCACGCTATCGACAACAGCGTGAGCTTCGACGCCGAGACGTTCCACTACAAGAACAGTGGGGAAGTGTTCCTCTTCGAGGACGGAATGGGCGAGGGTCACGGCCACTACGTGTGGGAGTTCGAGGCTGACGATGGGAGCAGGGTGCTGAGTATCGACAAGTGGGAGGGCCGCCCCTTTCACGCGTACGTGGGCCAGGTAGTGCCGGCGGAGAACGTAGCGGTATACGGCCGCTGAGTCGGTCCGCAATAGGGAGGTATGCTCATGATCGAATCATTCAAGGACACACTGGAGTTCTTCCCCGCCGGCTTGGTGTACGTGGCCCTGGGCATCATCGTCCTGGTGGCGGCGAAGATAATGCAGGACTTGGTCACGCCATACCGGATCAACGACCAACTTACCCACAAGGACAATGTATCCCTTGGCCTGAGCATCACCGGGTACTATCTGGGCGTGATCTTCGTCTTCCTTGGAGCCCTCTACCAGCCGTTAACACCGGTGAGTGACGTTGCGTGGTGGGAGCAATTCGACGGGGCCTTCTGGCTCGACGTGCTGGAGGTGTTGCTGTACGCGATCGTCGGGATCGTGGTGCTGAACATCTTCAGGATAATCGTCGACCGGATCATCCTCTTCAAGTTCGAAACCGAAAAGGAGATAGTGGAGAAGCGCAACACGGGAGCCGGGGCCGTGGAATTCGGCGTCTACGCGGCTGTTGGGATTGTAATATCGGGAGCGATAGCAGGCTCCGGCGCGGACAGCGACTCGGCCTCAGTGGTCGATAGCGCCGTCCGGTCCCTGGCCTTCCTGGGGCTGGGCATGGTGGTGCTGGTGGCCTACACGTTCTTCTACCAAGTCCTGACCCCGTTCGACATGCACGACGAGATAGGGAAGGGCAACGCCGCGGTGGGGGTCGCCCTCGGGGGGAACCTGATTGCCATAGGCATAGTGACCTTCAAGTCGATCTTCGGGGAGTTCCTGGGCTGGGGGGAGAGCATCGCCGCGTTCCTGACCTTTGCCGTGCTCGGGTTTGTGTTGCTGTACGTCGTGCGTATGTTGGTGGACTTGGTCCTGCTGCCCGGCACGAGGGTCTCGCACGAGCTCGCCGTGGACCGCAATCTAGGGGCGGCCTTCATCGAGGGCGCCGTAGTGATCAGCGCCTCTCTAATACTCTATTTCGCCATCTGACCCCACCCCAGCGTCCTTTTGTCGTTAACGTTAGGTTCAAACAAAGGTGCTGTGCAAGGGGAGGGAGACGTGAGCCTGCGGAACGCCGCGGACCCCGATGGGAATATGATACAGCTAGGCAGCCACGGCGGCTGAGCCGGCGCCTCCTCCAATGGCAAGAAGAGACCCGTCCCTGTGGTTCGAGATAGCCGTCAGCCAGGATGAGTTGAGGGAGGACGCCGACGGGGCCAGGCTGATCGCGTCCCGCTTTTCGGGTAAGTACCTGCCTGCCCTTCGAAGGGCAACCGCGCCTGAGGAGCAGAGCCGCGTATGGTTATCCTTCTGGCACTACCTGACGGCTAGGCCCACGATGCGAAAGCCCGTGGCGCTCTCCCAAGAGGCCGCCGACAAGCTGGTCGCCGAGCTCCAGAACGTGGTATCGCGCCAGTCTCCGTGAGACCTGAAAGGGGAAGTCCTAAAGAGGGTTCTGCCTTCAGGCAGGGGGGTCTGGGGGTGGCGCACATCTTCCACATGAAGACCGCTGCCGTTCTCCCATCTGGCAAAGGGGTCTGGGGCTGTGCCCCCAGTTACCAAAGGGCGGGCGGGTGGGAATCAAAGCCGTCTGCTTCATCGGGGCTATGCCAGTGACGTAGCTGTTGGTATCGGCCCCGGGCTTATGAGATAATGACTGGACGATGAAGAAGGTAAACATCATGTTGGGGGCGCTGTGCGGGGCGCTCGTGACGTCTGCGCTCACGGCGGTCTTGTACTTGGCCGATCAACTGGCCGGCCTGCCTTTCGTCCCCTTCGACCTGTTCGACTGGGTGACCCGCGTGCTTCCCGGAGCGGTGGTCACCACCGGCATTAGCCTGATGATAGACACGATGCTGTTGCTCAACGTGAGCGTGGCCGGCACGGCCAAGACAGCCGAGCAGGTCATGGGCGTATCGCAATTCCTCCTGCTGGGCACGGTGTCGGGCGCGCTGTTCTTTGCGGTCTTCAAGATGCGCGGGGCGCGCCCGGACATCTTGGCCGGAGTCATGGCGGGCGCCCTCCTGGGGCTTCCAACGGTCGCAATCAGCATCGTCATAGGAGGCTCCACGCTTCAGCCGGTGCTCGTCGTGCTGTGGCTGGCCGCCGCGTTCGGGGTCTGGGGGTTGGCTCTCAGGGAATCGTACGTCCGCCTGTACCCCGAAGAGAACTTCTTGGAGCCCAGAGAGGCGAGCGGCGCAAGCTCTGGCGTGGAGCGGCGGCAGTTCCTCATCCGGATGGGCGCCGCCACGGCGACCATCACGGTGGCGGGCAGCGGTTTGGGATACATGCTGGCGCAGGCGGCGCGGCGCGAGATCGAGGCCGAGACTGCCTCGTTGATGCCGCACGGGTCGGTAGAGCAGCCCAGGGTGTCTTTTCCAAATGCGGGGGACCCCGTCATGCCCGCCCCGGGAACTCGGCCCGAATACACCCCCCTAAAAGACCACTACAAGGTATTCATCCGCTCCAAGCCCACCAGGATCGATGGGGAGACCTGGTCGCTTCCGATAATGGGGATGGTGGACAATCCCATGTCGTTGACCATCGACGACATCAGGAGCCGCTACGAGTCTCGAGATCAGTTCGTCACCCTGTCCTGTATATCGGGGCGGGTCGGCACCGATCTGATCAGTACGACGCAGTGGACGGGCGTCAGCGTTCAGGACATCCTAGCCGACGTAAGCCCTCACAGCGACGCGAGGTACTTGTACATCACCAGCGGAGACGGCTTCTACGAGAGCGTCAGCCTGGACATGATCGCGTCCGACGACCGCATCATGCTGTGTCATTCGTGGGACGGCCACCCGCTGCCTATCGACCACGGGTTCCCGCTCCGCATATGGCTCCCGGACCGGTACGGGATGAAGCAACCCAAGTGGATAACCGGGATAGAGGCGCGGAGGGACTTGAAGCAGGGCTACTGGGTGGAGCGCGGATGGGACGCGGTTGCGCGGGTCGAGTCCACGTCGGTCATCGATACGGTGGCCACGGGATCCGCGTATGAAAGAGAGGGTACGACGTTCGTACCCATAGGCGGCATCGCCTTTGGGGGCGCTCGCGGCGTATCCAAGGTCGAGGTCCGGGCTAACAAAGGTCCGTGGCGGGAAGCCCAACTCAGGGCCCCGCTCTCGGAGACTACGTGGGTGGTCTGGCGCTATGACTGGCCCTTCGAGAGCGGCTCCTTCTTCTTCGAGGTACGCTGCGCCGAGGGCGACGGTACGGGGCAGATCGAGAAGAGGCGAGGCAATCACCCCAGCGGCGCCACCGGCCTTCACGGATTCTCGGTGGTGACGTAAGCCCTGCCGGGGCCCTCGGACCGCCTCTCACCAACCTTCCACAGCCTCCTGTCGGCCTCGCAGCGCACGGGCGCGCCGCCCGCGGGGGCCGTCCTCCGCCTGCAACAGTAAGTTAACAGGCCGGCAACACATCTGTAACAACTGCCCGGTAGCATCCTCCGGCAGTCGGCCCGGTTCGCGTTCACCGCGGGTGCGGTCGTGGCCGAAGGACACAAGCAGGGGGATGGAAACATGGATTCTGGTCACACCGCCTGGATGCTGACGGCCTCTGCCCTGGTGTTGCTAATGACGCCGGGGCTCGCCTTCTTCTACGGGGGGCTCGTCCGCGCTCGGAACGTCATCAGCACGCTTATGTACAGCTTCATAGCCATGGCCGTGGTTAGCATCGTGTGGGTGCTTTGGGGATACAGCCTGGCGTTTGGAGAGGGTAGCGAGGTGGTCGGGGACTTCAGTCTGTTCGGCCTATCGGGCATCGACGTCAATGATGAATATGGGGATAGCGGCATTCCCACGCTGCTGTTCGTCGTATTCCAGATGATGTTCGCCATCATCACGCCGGCGCTCATCACGGGCGCGTTCGTCGAGCGCTTCAAGTTCACCACGTACCTAATTTTCCTGGTGCTGTGGGTCAGCATCGTGTATGCCCCCGTAGCGCATTGGGTGTGGGGCGGCGGCTGGATTAGCGAGGTGGGAGGGGGCGCGCTGGACTTCGCCGGCGGGACCGTCGTCCACGTCAACGCCGGGGTGGCGGCGGTGGCGGCGGCGCTGCTTGTCGGAAAGAGGCGAGCCCCCGGAGCGGAGCCGCACAACGTGCCCTACGTGGTCCTGGGGGCTGCGCTGCTCTGGTTCGGGTGGTTCGGCTTCAACGCCGGCTCCGGGCTGGCGGCGGACGCCTTGGGCGTGAACGCCTTCCTGGTTACCAACACCGCCGCGGCGGCCGCGGCATTAACGTGGGGGCTAATCTCGCAGGTGCAGACCGGACGCATGAGCGCCGTAGGGGTCGCCTCGGGGGCCGTCGCCGGGCTTGTCGCGATCACCCCGGCCTCCGGGTACGTCGGGGTGCTCGGCGCTCTCGCCATAGGTGCCGGCGCCGGTCTGCTCTGCTACGTCGCGGTGTACCTGCGCGCCAGGACGCAGATCGACGACGCGCTGGAGGTCTTCGCGGTGCACGGCGTAGGCGGTATTTGGGGCGCCATCGCCACCGGCATCTTTGCAGTGGCGGCCATCGGCGGCGCCGCGGGCGCCATAGAGGGCAACGGCGGCCAGGTGGTCACCCAGGCGGTGGCGGTCGTCGCTACGATGGCCTATTCGTTCGTGGTCACGCTCGTCATCCTGAAGGTACTGGATCTCATCCCTGGGCTCGGCCTGAGGGTATCCAGCGCCGCCGAGGATTCGGGATTGGATATTGCCGCTCATGGCGAGAGGGCTGTGGTCAGCGACGGCGCCGACTAGGCGCAGCCCTATGGCCGGGGGCGTGATGGCGCCCCTTCCTGACCGGGAAGGGGCGCAGTAGGATGGTCGAAAAGGTTCAACAGCCGACTGGCGGCAGAGCTTAAGTACACCGGCCATACGTGGACCGGGATATTCTGAGGTGAGCTTGCAATGATCAAGATAGAGGCAATAGTCCGCCCCGAACGGATCAACTCGGTAACCGAGGCATTGGAGCAGGCCGGATGCGGCGGCTTCCACTACCAGAACGTCACCGGCCAGGGCAAGCAGAGGGGGGTGGAGGTCTTTACCGGGAGAGGGGGGCAGCTGATCCGAGCCGCCGGGTCCAAGACCCTGGTGGCGACGGTTGTCCCCGACGGCCTGAGGGAAGCGGTCGTCAACGCCGTCATAGAAGCGGCGCGAAGTCCCGGAGGGGGGCAGATCGGCGACGGCAAGATCATAATAACGCAGGTGGAAGACGTGATCCGCGTACGCACAGGGGAGCACGGCGAGGCGGCGATCTAGCGGGGCCGAGGGCGGATGCCCGGGATGGGGGACCGAACGGCTCACGGCTCCATCGCGTTGAGCCTCGATTGGACGTCGTTCAGGACTGCCGCTTTCCCTATGAGCGGCTCGCGCCCGAGTCCTCGGCGGTAGCCACCCGCGCCCCCGCGGCTACGTCCACCCACCGCAACGCTACTATCCCGGCGATGATGATGACGATGATCGAAGTCACGGCGACTCTCGTGTCGAACGCCGCAGCAACGACTACGTAGAGCATCGGCCCGAACACGGCCGAGGCCCTGGTCATGAAGCCGAAGAACGAAAAGAATTCCCCACTTCGCGTTTCAGGCGTGATCTGGGCGAACAGGCTTCTTGCCAACGCCTGGCTGCCGCCCAGCACCAATCCCAAGAGTGCCCCCAGAAGTACCCACTGGTACCCGGCATTCAGGCCCAGCGGCTCCCACAGCACGCTTCGGACTCCACTAGGCCACCAGTCCACCGGCCCGTCCCCCAGAGTGGACGGGTGCTGCGGCCCGACTGCCGTCTCTCCGTCCAAGCCGCCGCCTTCTATGGATATGCTGTATTGGGAATACTCCGATAGACGGACGCCCTCCAGGAGCCTCTCCGCCTGTTGGGGTGAGAGTAGCTCGCCCTCGTCGATAGCATGGCCTTCCAGCCGCCACGCCGATTCGGATTGCGAGTCTCCTATGTCGGGCGCCGCGCCTGCGGCGTAGGCCGCCTCATCCGCTCGATACGTCAACTGGTAATCGAACTCTCCGTGTCCGGCAGGAACCAGGGGCACCACCGCCACGCCGCCGATTACTATCAGGACCCAGCCGGCAAGAGATACGGTGAGCGCTCTCTTAGTCGTGGTCCGGCGCGCGAGCCACGCAAAGGCCATGGCGCCCCCCGCGGCAACGAACTGGATGATCAGTATCGCGGCCATGTTGAAAGCCAGCGGGATCCCTATCGTGTCGGCTGCGAAGGCTCCGGCGATGGCTATGACCGTTTGGACACCGTCGTTGAACAGCACGTATGCGCCCAAGTATACGAGGACTACCTTGAACCTGCGGATCCCCCTGAAGGTCCGGCCCAACTCGCTAAGGGCTAGGGTCAGCGCTTTCCATGGTTTTAGCGTATCCACCGGGTCGCGTATGGGAGGCTCCGGCACCACCTTGAGCGTCCAGATCGTCCACCCAAACCACCATACGCCGATCGAGGCTATGGACGCGCGGGTCACCAGGTCGGCTGCTGCCGTGTCCTGAGTCAGGAGGTTCAGAGCAAGGTGGACCAGCAGAAGAAGCCCCCCACCGACGTAGCCGTATCCGAACCCTCTGCTGCTGACGTCGTCGAGAAGGCCGCGGGGTGCGACGTGGGGAAGAAGGGAGTTGTAGAACACAAGGCTCCCCGCAAAGCCGATGTTCGCCAGGATGAAGGCGCCCCAGAGCCACGCCCACGGGTGAGGTGTGTACGCCGAGAAGAACGCGAGGCCGATGAATAACGACCCCGCGGCTGCGTAGACCGCTAGGAGCATCTTCTTCAGGGCTGCGCGGTCGGCGATGATCCCCAGTACCGGGCTTGACAGGGCGACAACCGCCGTAGATACGGCCACGCCCAGGCTCCAAAGGGAACTGCCCGTGAGAGTCATCCCAAGAAAGGAGGCGTTCCCGCCCAGGGCTTCCTTGAAGAGGAAGACGAAATATATGGGTATGATCGCGGCCACGCCGCTGGTGGAGAAGGCGGAGTTGGCCCAGTCGTACATGCACCAAGCGCGAATGATCCGGCGCTGGCGTATGGGTAAGTCCCCGACTGTTGTAACCGCCATCGGGCGCTCCTCGATATTCGCGCTTGTCCGGCCGGCCTCCTTCCGGAAGCCGGCGCGTCGCACGCCCGCCGCTCGTATGGGGCTAGATGACTATCATCGGGACGAGCATCTCGGCCGGAGTGAGGCCGGAGTGTTGCCCAACGTGGATCTCGTCTTCTGTGGACTGCGTCGGCCATCCATACAGGAACACATCCGCGCCAAGGGACACGGCAACCAGGGATCCCAGTCTCCGCCGTGTCTCCGACGTCAGATACCCGGGGCCGAATAACTCCATCTCTTCGGCTTCATCGATCGTCATGAGAAGGAAGCGGTCCCCGAACCTGTCCCGGAAGACGGCTTGGAACTCGGCATCTTTTCCCTCTTGGACATGGAAGTATACGGCTCGACTGTCGCCTGAGGGTTCATGTTTCAGTAGCCTGACGAGGGGATCGGAAGCTGTTATGAGGTGGACCCGATCTCCCACGGTGTCGAGGCCCCCATGGTCGGCTGTCATCACGACCCGGGCGCGGCCAGCCACGGCGGCGGCTAGGGATTCCAACGCCTGCTCGACGGCGGCGGCAGCGGCCAGGGTTCGCGGGTCGGAGAACCCCCACTCATGGCCTGCGAAGTCTACGTCGGGCACGTACAGGTACGTGAAGGTCGGTTGCGAAGCTTTTCGCAACCTGGTTGCTATGATTTCGATGGCTTCGGCAAAGGAGGAGTAGCCCCTGGCAGGCGTACCTCCACTCAGGTATGCCGAGAAGGTGCCGTACTCCATGGCCGCCGGTAGAAGCGACAGGCTGGGCATATCGATGTCAGCTAACAGCGATGGGATTGGGAATGCTTCATCTACGGCTAGACCTAAGTCGGCGAGGGGAGATCCGTCGGCGGAGCGGACGAACGGAATTATGGTCGTCACTGCGTCGATCTGAGGGACGTAGGTGTACCACCCGACGGCAGCATGCCGGTTCGGCCATTCCCCGGTCGCCATGGAAGCGAACGCCGAGGCGGTGGTCGATGGAAAGACGGTATGAAGCGTCGCCGCCGCATGGCGCCGCAGGAAGGAGTCGGGGGCAAGCGATTCGAGCAACACCGCGCCGAACCCGTCTGCGGCTACGAAGACCAGGTGCCGGTCCGGCCCTATCATCCCGGCGATCGTCTCCGCCCCTCTCGTCAGCGGCCGCCCGGATGCCCCGGCTGCCGAGGCTATCGCGTTCCCGAGGTCCACGACGTTGAGCGTATCTACGGACGGCCTGAGCAGACGCCCGGCTCGGAACTCGTCCTCCAGCCTGTCGGTGTCCCTCACCGTGCCCACTTATAGAGGCTCAAGGGGAGTGTGGAGGAGCTTAGCCCCGGCGTCAGGAACCTGATGGCGTCCCTCAGTGCCCTTACTGACGTGGAGGGCCCAGGGAGAAGGCTGAGAAGGTTCTCCACAACGGCCCGCTAGGAGGAGGCGCCGACAGGGGCGCCGGCTGTGTAGACCGCGCGGGCGGAGGCTACAATCGACCTGTTCGGGGCACACGCCACCGACCCATCCTTCACTTCGTAGTCTATGACGTGCGGCACGTGGCGCATTGCGTTGATCCTAGCCCGCGCATCTTGTCGAAGGACTTGATGATGGGGCCTCTTTGCCCATCCTCTAACCTGCCAGGTGACTCGTCTATGAGGGCGCCATGTTAAGGCCGGTTAGAGGAAATTGCAACTTCTGGCCGCACACCGTCTTTGATCCCCACCCGCCCGCCCCATGGTAGCTGGGGGCTGTGCCCCCAGTTACCATGCCAGAGGGGAGAACCCTAGTCTGGCCGCTCGGCACGATATTCACCATTACCAGACCCCATGCCAGAGGGAGAACCTCTCTGGAGTTTCCCTTCGGGTCTCACAGAGTCTGAACAGCTTCCGCACACCAGTAACCGTTCAGTTCCCATGAGTTGAGGTTAGATATAAGTGGCAGGGCCGGATTCGGCGGGCAGATCTGGCGTCCCTGGCAGGATTCGAACCCGCGACCCGCTGCTTAGAAGGCAGCCGCTCTATCCACTGAGCTACAGGGACGCTGCCAGACCAGTTTAGCAACGCCATCGAAAGGCGGTCAACGGCACGACCACGGTTTGATGAGGGCAGAGGGCTCGAAGTACAATGCCCTCAGATCAAGCGGGGGGCCGGATTCGATGGCGAACAGCGGCGTATGGAATACCGAGGGATTCGACGCCTTCCGACGGGGCGCTTTCGGCAACGGCGGGCAGAACCTCTACGTCTCCCGCGACGGAGTACTCCAGCGCATTCACCAGTACGACTTAGACCGGGACGGCTACCTGGACCTCGTCATCTGCAACAGTCAGCCCCACGGGGAGCAGCCGCCTTCCTTCCTCTACCGCGACCCCTTGGGGCAGGCCTCCAGGGCAGAGCTGCGTTCCGACGGCGCCTGGTCCGGCGCTGTCGCGGACCTCAACGGCGACGGCTGCGACGACATAGTGATCGGGATGCTCAACAATGGGGAACGGAGCGACCTCAACGCCTTCGTCTACTACGGCGGAGCCGGCGGATTCGGCGAGCGCAGGCAACAGCTCCTGCCCGCCCCGGGGTGTGTCTCCATCGCCGCCGGGGACTTCAACGGCGATGGGCGGCTCGACTTGGCGATGGTGTGCGAGGCGGTGGACGAGGGGATCGGCGGCAAGGTACGCATCTTCTATCAGACCGAGTTGGGCTTGGAGCCGAAGCGCTTCGTCGACCTCGCCATCCCGGCAAGCCAGATCGCCGCGGAAGATCTCGACGGGGACGGACACGCCGACTTGGTCGTTCGCACGGCAGGCGGAGCAGTAGCAGTCCATTGGGGCGGCCCCGGCGGGATCGCTCCGGCTGTCAGCACACGTCTCCAGGCGGCGATGGACGAGCCCGCCCTGAGCCCGGAGGAAGAAGCCAAAGAGGCGCTGCACTCGGAATACAACCGGGACGCCCCCCCTCTGGTTAGGGTGCTGCTCCTACGTGAAGGCCCTCACGTCTTCGTAGCTCGTCACCGCTCGCTCTCGCTGGTACCCATCCTGCCCGGCCGCCGCGTAGGCAACCCCATCGTGCTGGACTGCCCCCGGGCCATGGCGGCTGCCGTCGGCGACATAGACGGCGACGGCTTCCAAGACCTAGCGGTGGCCGCTCGGCAGTCCTCCGGGGAAGGGGAGTGCTCGTGGATCTACTGGGGGAGTGAGGCCGGCTTCGACCAGTCCAGCCGGGTGATGCTGCCCAGCAACCGCGCCTGCGACGTCGCCGTCGTCGACCTGGACGGAGACGGGCTGGACGAGGTGGTGCTGTGTCAGTGCCATACCGACGAGTCTTTCACCACCGACTCGTTCGTCTACCGGGGCGCACGCGACCGGTCTATAAGCCAGCCGTTGATGCTTGAAGTCCACGACCCGCGGCGGGTCTTTCCGGTCAAGTCCACGGATACAGGCCGCCCGGACCTGCTGTTCGTCAACCACTACAGCCGGAAGATATTCGAGGTCAGCCCGACGATCTACTACGGCGGGCCGGGCGGCTTCTCGCCGGAGCGAAGCGAGGAAGTGCGCGGCGTGGGGTCGGTGGAGGCTGTCTGCTGCGACCTGAACGACGACGGATTGGTGGACTTGGTGCTGGCTAACAGCTCTCACAACTGCGTCAGCCGCGACCCCGGCTCCTTCGTGTACCTCGCTGGTCCAGACGGCTTTCCTAAGGAGCCAAGTATGACGCTGCCCACCAGCAAGGCGCACGGAGCCGCCGTAGGCGACCTCGACCACGACGGATACCTCGACCTGGTCGTTACGGGCTACTCCAACCCGGACATGCTCATATTCTACGGAGGCCCCGACGGCTTCGACGCCGCCAACCCTCAGCGCATCCGTATGGAACACGGCGGCGTCGTTTACGACTACTGCCTGTGGGTCACTCTGGCCGACCTGAACAACGACGGCTGGCTGGACGTGGTGGCCCCGCAGGGCAACGGTCATGAGCGGTGCTTCGTCCTCTGGGGCGGGCCTGAGGGGTTCAGCATGGAGCGCGTCCAGTTCCTCGGCGCGTTCAACACCATGTGCGCCCGCGCCGCCGACTTGACGGGCAACGGCTACCTTGACCTCATCCTCGGCGGGTCCCAGACCTCATCAGGGGGGCCGCACGACTCGTTCGCGTACGTCTACTGGAACGGGCCGGAGGGCATCAGCGACGACCGGAAGACGCTCTTGCCGGCCAACCACGTCAACGCCTTGAGCGTGGCCGACTTCAACAACGACGGCCTGCCCGACCTGTTCGTCTGCTCCTACGCGGACGGCAGGACACGGGATCTCGACTCCTACGTCTACTGGAACCGCGAGGGTAGGGGGCTGTCCGCCGCCGACCGTACGCGCCTGTTCACCCATTCGGCGACCGGCTGCGTGGCCGCTGACTTCGACGAGGACGGCTGGACCGACTTGGCTATTGCCAATCATAAGGTGTGGGGAGACCAGGTGGCGTATTCGGAGGTCTGGTGGAACGGCCCTGACGGCTTCTCCAAGGACAGGACAACGAGGCTGCCCAGCCGGGGTCCTCACGGGATGTCCTCCGCGGGGACGTCCAACGCCGCCGACGGGGGGCCGGAGGAATACTACGTTTCGGCTCCGTTCGAACTGCCCCAAGACGTGAGGGCAACCGCCGTCTCATGGACCGCCGACGTGCCTGCCAAGACGTGGGTGAGGGCACAGGTCAGGGCCGCGGATTCCGCAGAACGCCTCAGACGGGAACCCTGGCCTGCCGGCGGCGTCTGGATCGAGAACGGCGGGCGCGTCTCCGCCCGCGGCAGATGGGCCCAGTACCGACTGGCCTTGGGCGCGGTCAACAGCGGACGCACCCCGCGGGTCACGAGGGTGGAGCTGCGCTACGAGGGCGTGGGCGCCGGTCTCATCTAGCGGCGCCGGCCGTCTCGAACCTATGGACGGCCAAAGGTCCCAGGCGAAAGCGTCTGACAGAGACGATCTCGACGGCCTCGACGTCCGGTAGGGTGGTGCAGTGCCTCTGCACCAGGGCGCCCAGCGGCCTTGCAAAGAGGGCGGAGGCAAGGGCTCCCAATATCAGATCGGAAAACCTAGGCCTGCGGCTCCCCGAGGCACGCGCTGCTAGGTGGGAGACCAGCGCCGCGATCAGCGCGCCCACAACCAAGTTCGCTCCGCAGTGCGGCGAGACCGCCAACTCGTGCTCGCCAGCCGCCATCCGAGCCAACGCCTCCCTCGCCGCGGCCTCTACGTCGACGGAAGCCCTGCTGTAGATGTAGAACCCGCCGGGGGTCGCGTTGCCTCCCATCGGAGGCGAGACCCCCTGCTCCAGGAGAACGGCCACGGTCCCGTGCTCGATGCCGTGATTGCGCCTCGTCGCTTTCACAACACCGTACGGAGATACCGGCCAGCGCAGGGATCTGTTCATGGCTGCGCCAGTCTACCACCGCCTCTACAGGAGGGTCAATCGACAGGAGGGCTGACCGGCGCAGGCAATCTCAGGCCTATTTCTGCGGACGTGAAACGGAACTCTGGTCTATTTCAGCGATTGGAAATATCCAAGAAAAGGGGCTGAATAGTCTTGACGTAAACTTACGGGTGAGGTTAGCATCAGTACACTACAGCTTTGGGAGGCTGCAATGATCGGCAGAAAGACCAAGAAGATGGCCGCAGTGGAGGAACGGTTCAACGAGCCACTGGAGCAGATGCTCCCGCCGATGCTTACGGAGAGGGGTCTTTCGGCGACGGCCGAAAGCATAGGGGTCAGCAAGGCGACCCTCGGCTACTGGCTGCTCAAGCTCGGGATCAGCGTGCAGCGCGTGGCGGTGTCTCCGGGCGAGATCATCGAGGTGAAGAGGGACGCAGACTAGCCCGGCAAGCGAGGCAATACTTCAAAGGCCAAATAGGGCCGGGTCCAGTCTGGACCCGGCCCTATTTTTCTTCAGCCCGCCTTGCGCGTCACGCGCCCAGGCGGTTACACCGTCGCCCGGCGCACCGCCTGTCTGGCTTCCCTGTCTCGATCCCTCTCGATTATCGCGCGCCGCTTGTCGTACTGCCTGCGGCCCCTGGCAAGGCCCAGCTCTACCTTTGCGCGGTGGCGCTTGAGGTACAGCCTCAACGGCACGATGGTCAGCCTCTTCTCCTCTACCTGGCTCGCAAGCCGCGATATCTCGTACTTGTGCAAGAGCAGCTTCCTGGGCTGCTTGGGGTCGTGATTGACGGCCCCGCCTGCGGAATACTGGCCGATGTGGGCGTTGACCAGCCAAAGCTCGCCGCCGTCGGGCTTTGCGTAGGCGTCGGCGATGTTGGCCTTGCCCTCACGAATCGCCCTTATCTCCGTCCCCTGGAGCACGAGGCCGGCCTCGAGAGTCTCCAATATGTCGTACTCGAAGCGGGCCTTGCGGTTGAGCGCGAACGTCCTGCCTGCCTTCATGCCCCCACTCTGGCCGACCTCTTCTCCTCGACCAGCCTCTCAAGCTCGTCGACGGCTCGGCGTAGCTGCTTCACGTCGGCCTGCTCGGGGTCTCGGTCCACCACCTCGATGTCGGGCGGAATCCCCACGCGGTCGATTAGCCTCCCCGAGGGGGTGTACCAGTGGGCGGTGGTCAGGTAGAGCCCGGCTCCGTTGCTCAGGTCCCGCAGGGTGTTCACACTGCCTTTGCCGAAGGTGGTCGCTCCGATGATGGTGGCGCGGCCGTGGTCCTGCAGGGCCCCGGCAAGGACCTCACTCGCGCTGCCGCTTCCGTTATCGACCAATATCACCATGGGGATGTCGAGCGCTATGCCGCCCTGCCTGACCTCCCAGTTGGTGCGCCGGCCGTCGCCCCTCTGAACGTAGAGTACCAACCCATCATCCAAGAACTGGCTGGCCACGTCCACGACGGATTGGAGGGGGCCCCCCGGATTGTTGCGCAGGTCGAGTATCAGCCCCTCGGCGCCGTCGCGTTGTACCTGCTGAAGTATGACGCGGAGTTGTTCGACCGTGTTGGGGTAGAACTCCGTAATCCTTATATGCGGAAACTGCTCCCCGGGTTCGCTTCTCAGCAGCACGCTGGCCAACTCGATGACACCCCTGGTTATCGTGATCTCAATCGGGTCCAAAGCCCCGAGGTGCTTTATCAGCAGGGTTACTTGAGTCCCCTTTGGCCCGCGTATGATCGATACGACGTCCAGCAGCCCCATTCCTTCTATGCTATTGCCGTTGACCTCCATGATGACGTCGCCCGGACGTATGCCTGAAGCCTCCGCCGGGCTGCCTTCGATCGGAGAGACGATAACGATCTTGCCGGCGGCGTTTATCTGAACGTGCGCGCCTATGCCTTCGAAGTCGCCCCGGAACATGTCTCCAAAACTGGATTGCATGGTCTCGGCATCGACGTAGGCCGTCTGAGGGTCGTCCAGTACCGACAGCATCCCGCGAACAGCCGCGGCTACGGCGGCCTCCGAGTCGAGCTTCGAGCTGTCGACGTACTCCTGAGCCAGGATGTCCCACGCCTCCCAGATGACCTTCAACTCTTCGGGGACCTCGGACGGCTTCTCGTAGGCTCGTATGGTCTCCGTTACAGTTGGCAGTGCAGGGGAGTCGGCAACGGCCGCCGCATCCGAGAGATCTGCTTCTGCCGCAACGTCGACCTCGGCGGCCGGCGCTTCCCGGGCTGTCTGCTCCCCGGCGCCGCAGGCCATGCCCGAGGCCGCTAGGGCCATCATGAATAATGCCAACAGAGTTATCTTCGTCCGCGTGTGAGTGAGCAAAACCAGACCCCTTCCTAGTGTGTCCCCCTGTACTTGTCCCTAATTCTACACCAAGCGTTGCCTTGCGCCGGATAGACGAAGTGCCTGCCCGTGATTACTCTACGATGCCCGCCCGTGGTGGGGTTTCCTCAGAGGGCGGCATGAGGTGGTTGAGCGAAGAACCGAGCCGCGTTGAAACGACGGCGCCCAAAGCTGAGTATATTTCAATCCTTTTCATATAGGTCTCAGATTATACTTGACCACCATTGTTACGCCTTGAATATCAGTGAAAAAGCACGCTTGACACCAGGCCCGTATCCGCCTATATTCTTGGTTGCATTCAGGACTTTTTTTCAACGAGGTGGCTATATTTCAATGGCAGCCGGCAGCCCCGAGTCGACTAACGGCGGAGGTAGGAAGCGAACGAGACTGACTAGGACGTACCCCATCCATACCCTGGAGGAGGCCTTGTCAGTGCCGACCGCGGTCTACGAGGCCAATGCGGGTCTGCCGTTCGACCGCGTACTGCTCGCCCGCGAGCTGGGCACGACCCCTTCCAGCAGCGCTTTCACCATGAAGCTGAGCTCCTCGACCAAGTACGGCCTGACCCAGGGAGGCACGAGCGAGGGAAGCATCTCTCTTACCGACCTGGGGGAGTCGCTCGTAGGTCCTCAAGACTCGAACGAGCGGCGGAGGACCATGATCGAAGTGTCCCTGAAGCCGGATCCCTTCAGGCACTTCTACGAAATGCTTGCAGGCAAGAAGGTGCCCGGGGACGCGTACGCTGAAAATGTCCTGCGCCGGGAACTCGGTATTCACCCGGAGCTTACCGCCGAGTGCCTACGGATCATCAAGGAGAACGGCCTGCTGACAGGGATAATCACCGACGTGGGCGGCTCGCTCTACGTCAGCCTGTCTGCCCCTGAGGCTGGCCCGTCCACCGGCCGCCGGGAGGCCTCGGACGGCCCTTCGCTCTCATCCCAGGCGTCTGAGAGAGAGGACGGCCCAGGACCAGTGGACAAGAGGCCGCCCGGCGAGCCAGTGGAGCGAGGGACTGTCTTCATCGGGCACGCGGGGGCCGAGGACGTGGCCCAGGCGGTCAAAGGGATGCTGGACTCGTTTGGGATCTCGAGCGTCCAGACCGAAGCCGACCCCGACGACGGCTTCCTGGTATCGCCGGATACCATCGAGGCCATGCGCGGGTGCGCCGCGTCAGTGATCATCTTCGCGGAGCCCCGGAGCGGACCCTGGGCCGGTCTGGGGCTCCGCCGCATGATCCCGAAGGTGCTGGCCCAGCTCGGGGCAGCAGCCGCGCTCTGCGACGACCGGGTCATCCCACTGAACGAGGCCGGCTTCGACTCAGACATCCAGTGGGACGGTCTACGGTTTCGGCGCGCGCAGGTCCACGAGATGGGTCTGCAAGTCCTCGGACAGTTGCACAGGCTGGGCGTCATCCAGGTGCGCGTCGGCGCCTGATCGCGTCGGCCGTCCTATTCGCCTAGCGTCTACTTTACATAACATATATAGTGCGAACATATGCTTACGGCGCTGTGCGGAGGAGTCTCGTTGTCCCTCTGCGCGTCATGCTCACCGAACTTACGGACGCTCCAAGAAAAAAATCGCTCAGGATGCCCGCAGAGCGATTTTTTAGCCGACGCGCGAGTTTCCCCTCCGACCTTCCGTTTTTGGGGTCTCTGTCATGAGGCCTCCCCCCCCGCCCTCACTCCCCGTTCGCTGCCTGGCGAGTCGGACTCGGCGGGCGCGGCTCAGCGCAGCAGCGCGGTCACCCTTTCAACGAAGTCCCGCACCTTGGGGCGATCGGTGTCCAACTCGAAGTCCTCCATGTTGGCATGGTAGAAGTTGCGGTGGAACTTCTCCGCGAATCCGAACCCGTATTTGATGAGAGGGTCATCGTGCTCATCGGAGAGCCGCTCGACGGCGTTCTTCATCGCGCGGTGACTGCCGTGGGGCCAATCGCGCCGCTCCGCGACCGCCATCACCGCGTGAGACGCCGCACCCCATAGTTTCTCGGACGCCTGAAGACGGTCTCCTTCGTCGAACTCGCGATCCGACGCCTCCAGAAAGTCCAGCGCGGCCCGGACATGGTCCATGGGCCGCGCCGGCTCCCTGACACGCTCCCGGGAAGTCATCGAATCACCCCGCAGTGTGGTCTTGCCGTATGAGCATCGCACGTTCGGGCGTTAGCTGGCGCAAAGCGCGTGGCAGCGGCTTGTCAGATTTGGATTTTCAGGATGGTTTGTCGGTTAGCCGGGTGTTCCGGTGTGAGATGCCACGAAGTCTGAACAGTTGCTCAGCGCAGCAGCGCGGTCACCCTTTCAACGAAGTCCCGCACCTTGGGGCGGTCGGTGTCCAGCTCGAAGTCCTCCATGTTGTCATGGTAGAAGTTGCGGTGGAACTTCTCCGCAACGCTGAACCCGTATTTGATGAGAGGGTCATCGTGCTCATCGGAGAGCCGCTCGACGGCGTTCTTCATCGCGCGGTGACTGCCGTGGGGCCAATCGCGCCGCTCCGCGACCGCCATCACCGCGTGAGACGCCGCACCCCATAGCTTCTCGGACGCCTGAAGACGGTCTCCTTCGTCGAACTCGCGGTCCGACGCCTCCAGAAAGTCCAGCGCGGCCCGGACATGGTCCATGGGACGCGCCGGCTCCCTGACACGCTCCCGGGAAGTCATCGAATCACCCCGCAGTATGGTCTTGCCATATGAACGCCGCCCGTATTATTGCACGTCCGAGCGTTAGCTGGCGCAAAGCGGCGTGACAGCGGCACTTCGGTTATTTGTGCGAATCACCTTCCGGCAGGCTAGAATGAACACTCTTGTGAAAGGAGAACGCGAGTATGGGCAGCAGGAAGACACACGACGGAGCAGAGAAGGTGTACGCGGCGGCGCAGAAGTGGGTTGATTGCGCGCTGCGGGCCGACGACTCGCTCTTCACGCCCGGCGAGGCTATCTGGTCCAGCCACTGGCTTGGGGAGCTACAGGAGCGGTTAAATAAGCCGGATGAGGGAGAGGGGTTTTTCTTCGAGAAGTTTCAAAGGCAGCTAGCAGGCAGCCCCCCGGAGGTCTACCAGCTAATGGGGGAGGTGCTCTACTTCCACTTCCTCATTGTGCATCCTACAATCGTGTGGGGTAGCACGAAAGTTGATCAGCTCAAGCAGGTGCTGGGTTGGTCGGAGCAGCAAATAGAAATTCCTGCCGATCTCATAGACGGTCTAGCGCCTGGTATAGCTGCCGATGCGAGACTCAAGCTTGCACTTCCAGTTCAGGTTGGGTTCCTCGTAAAGTTCGTAGAGCAGTGGAAGGGATTGGATTCGGGCGAGCGCCAACGTTTGCTCGAGAACCCGTGGGCATTTAAAGATTTTGCAACTCAAGGCAACAAGTATATCGAGCAACGCGAGGCTCTGGTCCACCTTGTCTTTCCCGACAAATTCGAGGGTATCGTATCTGTCTGGTACAAGGAACTCATAGCCGACGCAAAGGCGTTCGCACACTTCGTCACTGAGCAGACGGAGGAGGATGTTGACCGCAGTATCCTTCAGATTCGCCGAGGCCTCGAGGCTGAGCTCGGGCCCGACTTTGACTTCTATGCTGACGAAGACATCCGCGCACAGTGGTACCCCAAGCCAAGTGCTGAAGAAGACGCCTCTTCTGAAACGGACGGCCCGGAGGTTCCCTACCCTGACCTGCAGGCGCTCGCTGAGGAGTTATTCCTCTCCATTGAGTTCCTTGGAGAAATCAAGACCCTGCTATACGACAAACGTCAGGTCATCTTCCAGGGGCCGCCGGGCACGGGGAAGACCTACGTTGCGCAGGAGCTCGCCGCGCGCCTCGCCGGCTCGAAGGAGCGGGTCACACTGGTCCAGCTCCACCCGTCATACGCCTACGAGGATTTCGTGCAAGGCTACCGCCCTGCCCTGAAAGACGGCCAGCCCGGATTCGAGCTGCGGAACGGGCCGCTGCTGAGGGCCGCCAAACGCGCGCAGGGAGAGCCGGGTGCGCACCACTTCCTTGTCATAGACGAGATCAACCGGGGCAACCTCGCCAAGGTGTTCGGGGAGCTGTATTTCCTGCTGGAGTACCGCGACCGCGAGATGCGCCTCCAGTACTCGGAAGAGCCATTCTCCCTACCTAAGAACCTCTACGTAATCGGGACGATGAACACGGCGGACCGCTCCATCGCGCTGGTGGACCTGGCGCTGCGGCGCCGGTTCTACTTCGTGGAGTTCCACCCGGACGATGAGCCGATCAAGGGCGTGCTCCGCCGCTGGATACAGGCCAAGGCGCCCGGCATGGATTGGGTGGCTGACGCCGTAGAGCGGGCGAACGAGAAGCAGCAGTTGAAGGAAGACCGGCACGCCGCCATCGGGCCGAGCTACTTCATGAAGGACCCCCTCGACGATGAGGCGGTAGAGCGCATCTGGAAGCACAGCGTGCTCCCCTATATTGAGGAACGCCTATTCGCGGAACGCGAGGGTCTCGACGAGTTCGCCCTTGATAAGCTGCGCGGGGCGGGCACTCCCGACCCCCAGGCAGACGATGGCGCGGAGACGCAGTCCGACGCGGAGAATCAGGGCGGCGGCGCGCAGTGATGCGTTAGATCGACCTGAAGGAGTACCAGCAGAGCGAGCCGTATACGCTCTCACCCACTGAGCACGACGACCTGCTGTGTGAGGCGAAAGATCTCAGGCTCTCCATTACGCCGGCCGCCGGTGAGAGCAGGGAATACTACCTGACACTCTTGGGAAAGGAGAACGCGAGTATGGGCAGCAGGAAGACACACGACGGAGCAGAGAAGGTGTACGCGGCGGCGCAGAAGTGGGTTGATTGCGCGCTGCGGGCCGACGACTCGCTCTTCACGCCCGGCAAGGCTATCTGGTCCAGCCACTGGCTTGGGGAGCTTCGGGAGTGGTTAGGTAAGCCGGTTGAGGAATGGCGCGGTTACCACGAGATGTTTCAAAGGCAGCTAGCAGGCAGCCCCCCGGAGGTCTGCCAACTGATGGGGGAGGCGCTCTACTTCCACTTCCTCATTATGCATCGTACAGACATGCGGGGTGATACGAAATATAATCGGCTCAAGCGGGTGCTGGGTTGGTCGGAGCGGCAAATAGAAATTCCTGCCGATCTTGTAGACGGTCTAACGCCTGGTATAGCTGCCTCTAAGGCTGCCTCTGCGAAACTCAAATGGGCACTTCCAGTTCACGTTGGGTTCCTCGTAAAGTTCGTAGAGCAGTGGAAGGGGTTGGATTCGGGCGAGCGCCAACGTTTGCTCGAGGACCCGTGGGCGTTCAAAGCTTTTGCAACGCAAGGCAACGAGTATCTCGAGCGGCTCAACGCGAGTATGATAGATTTCGAGCAACGCGAGGCTCTGCTCCACTTTGTCTTTCCCGACTACTTCGATAGTATCGTAACTTTCCGGCACAAGGAACTCATAGCCGGCGCAGAGGCGTTCGCACGCTTCGTCACTCAGCCGACGCCGGATGTTGACCGCAAGATCTATCAGATTCGCCGAGGCCTCGAGGCCGAGCTCGAGCACGACTTTGACTTCTATGACATCCGCTCACAGTGGGATCCCAAGCTAGGTGGACTATCTGAAGAAGACACCTCTTCTGAAACGGACGGCCCGGAGGTTCCCTACCCTGACCTGCAGGCGCTCGCTGAGGAGTTATTCCTCCCCGCCAAGTTCCTTCGCGAAATCAAGACCCTGCTATACGAAAAACGTCAGGTCATCTTCCAGGGGCCGCCGGGCACGGGGAAGACCTACGTTGCTCAGGAGCTCGCCGAGTGCCTCGCCGGCTTGAAGGAGTGGGTCACACTGGTCCAGCTCCACCCCTCATACGCCTACGAGGATTTCGTGCAAGGCTACCGCCCTACCCTGAAAGACGGCCAGCCCGGATTCGAGCTGCGGAACGGGCCGCTGCTGCGGGCCGCCAAACGCGCGCAGGACGAGCCGGATGCGGACCACTTCCTTGTCATAGACGAGATCAACCGGGGCAACCTCGCCAAGGTGTTCGGAGAGCTGTATTTCCTGCTGGAGTACCGCGACCGCGAGATGCGCCTCCAGTACTCGGACGAGCCATTCTCCCTACCCAAGAACCTCTACGTAATCGGGACGATGAACACGGCGGACCGCTCCATCGCACTGGTGGACCTGGCGCTGCGGCGCCGGTTCTACTTCGTGGAGTTCCACCCGGACGATAAGCCGATCAAGGGCGTGCTCCGTCGCTGGATACAGGCCAAGGCGCCCGGCATGGATTGGGTGGCCGGCGTCGTCGAGCAGGCGAACAAGCAATTGAAGGGAGACCGACACGCCGCCATCGGGCCGAGCTACTTCATGAAGGCCGGCCTCGACGATGAGGCGGTAGACCGCATCTGGAAGCACAGCGTGCTCCCCTACGTCGAGGAGCGCCTCTTCGTAGAACGCGAGGGTCTCGACGAGTTCGCCCTCGATAAGCTGCGCGGGGCGGGCACTCCCGACCCCCAGGCAGGCGATGGCGCGGAGGCGCAGTCCGGCGCGGAGAATCAGGGCGGCGGCGCGCCGTGATGCGTTAGATCGACCTGAAGGAGTACCAGCAGAGCGGGCCGCATACGCTCTCGCCCACTGAGTTCGACGACCTGCTGGGTGAGGCGAAACTCAGGCTCTCCATTACGCCGGCCGCCGGTGGGAGCAGCGAGTACTACATGAGGTCCGGCTCGACCGTCGGCGCGGTCGAGATAGACGGCCTGTCCATGTTGCGAGGCTGCGGCTTGTCGACCACTCTCTGGGCGGGCTAGAATGCTCCCAGCAAACAGCATCCGAGGGAGAACAAATGGATCCTGACTTTAACCCTTGGGACGAGTTCGTCAGACACGCCAAAACGATTGGCCACCTTGAAGAAGAAGAAGTAAAAGGCGATATTGCCCCCAAGGTTGAGACAGGTCGAAGGCTCGCGGCGGCGCGGAAAGCGGTGCTTGCCGAAGATGCCAACTGGGCAGACTTGGTAAAGAAAGGGATCTCTGCTAGCAAATTCCCACTCATCTTCCAAATTGATCAAGCGAAATTCAAGAGTTGGATCAACGAGTCCCCGAACGCTGCGCTGCGAGCGTTGCGGGCGATTTGGACGCGGGACTACCCCTCTGTCTCTGAGCGAATCCGTGCCTTCTGTAGGCTATTCCATCAGGATGTTTTGCAGACCCCGGGAAGCCGAACAAACGTTGTGTCAGTGTTGCTGATGGGATTGGACGCCGAGCGGTACCCGCCGTTCAAGACTAGGGCATTCAAAAAGGCATACGAGCGTACTGGATACGACTCCCCAGAGCAGAACGCGGACGAGGCGGCGCTGTACGACCACGCTCTTGGCTTCCTCGACCGATTCATGGAACAGGCGTCGAAGCGTGGGCTGACCTTACGACACCGCCTCGACGCGCAGTCGATGGTTTGGTTGAGCCATTACGACAAGTTTTGGAATCTTCCCAGACAGCAAGAAGACGGCCCACCGGCACCGCCGGATTCCGATATGGTTCCCTCTGACCTCCTCACCCTCGCCACCGAACTGCATCTCACCGCCGAATTCCTACGCGGTATCCAATCGCTGCTATACGAAAAACGTCAGGTCATATTCCAAGGGCCGCCGGGCACCGGTAAGACCTACGTTGCTCAGGAGCTCGCCGAGCGCCTCGCCGGCTCGAAGGAGCGGGTCACACTGGTCCAGCTCCACCCGTCATACGCCTACGAGGATTTCGTGCAAGGCTACCGCCCTACCCTGAAAGACGGCCGGCCCGGATTCGAGCTGCGGAACGGGCCGCTGCTGAGGGCCGCCAAACGCGCGCAGAGCGAGCCGGATGCGGACCACTTCCTTGTCATAGACGAGATCAACCGGGGCAACCTCGCCAAGGTGTTCGGAGAGCTGTATTTCCTGCTGGAGTACCGCGACCGCGAGATGCGCCTACAGTACTCGGACGAGCCATTCTTCCTACCCAACAACCTCTACGTCATCGGGACGATGAACACGGCGGACCGCTCCATCGCGCTGGTGGACCTGGCGCTGCGGCGCCGGTTCTACTTCGTGGAGTTCCACCCGGACGATGAGCCGATCAAGGGCGTGCTCCGCCGCTGGCTGAAAGAGAAGGCGCCCGATATGGATTGGGTGGCTGGCGTCGTCGAGCAGGCGAACAAGCAGTTGAAGGAAGACCGGCACGCCGCCATCGGGCCGAGCTACTTCATGAAGGCCGGCCTCGACGATGAGGCGGTAGACCGCATCTGGAAGCACAGCGTGCTCCCCTATATTGAGGAACGCCTATTCGCGGAACGCGAGGGTCTCGACGAGTTCGCCCTCGATAAGCTGCGCGGAGCAGGCGATGGCGCAGAGACGCAGCAGTCCGACGAGAACGAGGGCGGCGGCGCGCAGTGATGCGTCAGATCGACCTGAAGGAGTACCAGCAGAGCGGGCCGCATACGCTCTCGCCCACTGAGTTTGACGACCTGCTGGGTGAGACGAAACTCAGGCTCTCCATTACGCCGGCCGCCGGTGGGAGCAGCGAGTACTACATGAGGCCCGGCTCGACCGTCGGCGCGGTCGAGATAGGCGGCCTATCCATACTGATTCGGCCCAAGATAGGCATCCCGAAGCTGCTGTCGCTCGCCTGCTACGCAATTGGAAAGGTCGTATTGCGGGATGAGGACTTCACCTTCCGCAGAGAGGACGAGTTGCCCGACGTGCTCGCACTCGCGTTAGCCTCCCACGCCCGCCGGGCCTTTTCACGCGGGCTGCTCCACGGCTACCGCACGGAGGAGGAGGCACTGCACACCGTGCGCGGACGCATCAGGTTCGACGAGCAGATACGGCGCAGGTTCGACGCCCCCCTGCCCGTCGAGGTGCGCTACGACGAGTTCACGGACGACATATTGGCGAACCGTCTGGTGAAGGCGGCTGTGTACCGGCTGGGCGGGATGCGGCTGCGCTCGCCGACGGCGCGCCGGGGGCTGGGACGGGTTGCCGGGATGCTGGAAAGCGTCTCGCTCGTCCCGTTCCCTCCGAGCAACGTCCCGGAGGTCGCTTTCGACCGGCTGAACGAGCACTACCAAGACGTCGTGGCGCTGTCGCGGCTCGTCCTGCGGCACGGCGCGTTCGAGGCGGGCCGGGGCGAAGTGCGGGCGTCCGGGTTCCTGATGGACATGAACTTCGTCTTCCAGGAGTTCGTAATGGTGGCGCTGCGGGAGGCGCTGCGCGTCTCCGAGCGCGTGTTCCTAGAAAGGGAAATTCCGAGCCTCGATGAGGAAGGTAAGGTGCGTCTCCGGCCCGACCTCACCTGGTGGCGCGGCGAGAACTGCGTGTTCGTGGGCGACGCCAAGTACAAGAACCTCACCGACGGGTCCGTACCCGTGGCCGACCTGTGCCAGATGCTCGCCTATGTTACCGCGCTTGATCTGCCGGGCGGGATGCTTATATACGCTCAGGGCGAGGCGGAGCCGGTGGTCCACGAAATCAGGCACGCCGGCAAGCGGCTGGAGATCGTCGCGCTCGATCTGTCTGGCACACTCGAGGATATACTCGCACGCGTCGGATGGCTGGCGGAGAAGGTCAAGGCGCGGCGCGATGAGGCGCTGAGGCTGCGGCAAGCCGCATGACCCGGGGGAATGGGGAGGTTGACGTGGATGGAAAGGATGGCGTGAATAAATCCCGAAGAGGTGCGCAATGAGACTTATCCTAGCCGGAATCGAGTACGCGGGAAAACACACGCTGGCGCTCCGGATAGAGAGATGGTGGGCCGAGCAGACGGGCCAAGACATCGGGGTCGGCCCACACGGGCGCGCTGCGGACGTCGAGGACGAGGAACCGCGCTTCCACAAGTTTCACGACCACTTCAATATCCCCTACATAATGCACACCACCGGCCACCACGATGATGAGCAGGTCGAGGCGGGCCAGAAGCATGTCCTCACGCTGCCGCCTGGGCTGATGGAGTACTTCCAGCGGTACAACATCATGAACAAGTTCTCGCTGGGGTACGCCGTGAACTACATCGAGTACGAGGACATGTTCTTCATCGACTGGTACTACGGGGAGGCCGTCTACGCCCCGCTGTACTACGGCTACGGCGGCGTGGGGCAGTACGGCGACCGCAGGAAGCTGGCCCGGACGCTAGACAAGAGCGTCCTGAAGGTGATCCCGGACACGGTCCTGGTGCTCATGAAAGCTGCGCCGGAGGCGATCAGGAAGCGTTTCCGGGAGCGCAAGAGCCCCTTCCCTCACCGGCACGGCGCAACGCCATTCCGGGAGGAGGACACCGAGCTGGTCCTGGAGCGCTTCGAGGAGGAGTACGAGAACTCGCTGCTGACCTACAGGTTCGACCTGGACACGACCGACGCCTCTGTGGAGGAGACCTTCGGAGAGTTCGCGCGGAAGATCAAGCCCTACATAACCACGGAAGACAGGGTGCGTATGCTGAGCCGCGACCTGCCGAGGGACGCCGGGAGTTTCTCATCGACCTCGTAGGATCGGCCTCTTTGGAGTGTTAAAAGAAGCTAGACCGGTCTTCACAGCGCGCCCCGCCGCCATTCCTCACTCCGCTGAGCTTTCTTAGGAGTCTAAAGCCGCTGCTCGCAAGACAACGGCGCCTGTAGGCCATAGGCCTTGGATTCCTCGCTGCGCTCGGAATGACAGGTTGGCGGGGTGTATGAGGCTGGGCGGATGCGCTAGCGGACGTCCCCCGCCAGCGCCGCCGGGAGTGCTGGCGGCTCGCTGAGGACGCCGTCGATCTCCGATAGGAGGTCGTCCAGGCCTTCGCCGGTGAGCGCCGACGTGAAGACGGCGCGCGCGTCCGGCAAGAGTAGCGATTCGACGGAGGGGCTAAGGTCAGCGCCACGCCAGACCGCCCCCCTGCTCTTCCCTATCCTGTCCGTCTTGTTCAGCACCAAGATGCGGGGCTTGTGCGCCGCGTCGAGATCGGCGAGCACCTTGTCGACCACGTCGACTTGAGCGGCAGCGTTTGGGTGAGTGACGTCGACCACTTGGAGGATGACGGAAGATTCCTCCACCTCCTCCAGCGTCGCCCTGAACGCCGCGACTATGGCCGGCGGCAGCTTCTGGATGAAGCCCACCGTGTCGGTGATCAGCGCGTCCGTCCCGGACGGAAGGCGCACCCGGCGGGTCACCGGGTCGAGGGTCGAAAATAGGCGGTCCTCGGCTTCGACGCCTGCCCCGGTCATGCTGTTCAATAGCGTGCTCTTGCCGGCGTTCGTATAGCCCACGAGGCTGGCGACCGAAAACCCTTGCTGCCTTCGCCGGTCCCGGTGCTGGCCGCGGTGACGCCGCACGTCCTCCAAGGCCTTTGTCATCCGCTGGATCCTGCCCCTGACGAGGCGGCGGTCCGTCTCGATCTGTGTCTCGCCGGGCCCCCTGGTGCCTATGCCGCCGCCCAGGCGTTCCAGGTGGGACCACTGCCCCGCCAAGCGCGGCATCAGGTATTGGTTCTGGGCCAGTTCGACCTGAAGCCGCCCCTCACGGGTGCGCGCGCGGCGGGCGAACACGTCCAGGATAAGGGCGGTGCGGTCAATGACCTTCACCTCTTCGTCGAAGCCCTTCTCCAAGTTTCGCTGCTGCGTGGGGGTGAGTTCGTCGTCGCAGATCAGGGTATCGATCCGCAGCCGTCTCAGGAGTTCCCTGAGCTCCTCAACCTTCCCGCTGCCGGCGTACTGGTGCGTGGGCCGGTTCAGGCGCTGAGAGGTGGATCCCACCACCTCGGCCCCTGCGCTTCGCGCCAGCTCGGCCAGCTCCTCCAGCGAGCCGCCGATAGCCTTGGAGGAGCGGCGCCCCTTCATCTCCACGCCCAAGAGATAGGCGCGCTCGGCGGCCCTGGCGGTTGGAACGAGTTTGCGGGAGATGTCTCGCCTCCGTTACTGCCGTGCGCCCGCCGGGTCGGGGACCTTCCAGGACGATATTCTGTCCACCGCCCTATCAACGTCCTCGTCGGACACGGTGATCGACAGCCTCACGTACCCTTCGCCATGCTCTCCGTAGCCTGACCCTGAGCTTACCAGCACGTCCCGCTCGTCCAACAGCCTCTCGGAGAACTCGGCTGAGGTGTAGCCCTCGGGCACCCGCGCCCACACGTAGAGGCTCGCCCTGGGCCGCTCCACGGAGAGGCCGATCGACTTGAGCGCCTCGACGACCCGGTCTATGCGTCCCTGGTAGACGGCGTTGCGCTCGGCGATGACGTCCGCGCTCAGCTTCAGGGCCGAGATGCCCATGCGCTGTACGGCTTGGGGTACGCCGGAGTCCAGGTTGGATTTGACCACCCTCAGCGCCTCGATCATGTCCGCGTTTCCGACGGCCATGCCCAAGCGCCAGCCGGTCATGTTGTAGGTCTTCGACAGCGAGTGGAACTCTATGCCAACGTCCTTCGCGCCGGATGCCTCCAGGAAGCTTGGCGGGCAGTAACCGTCGAACGCGACCTCTGTGTAGCACGCATCGTGCATGACGGCCGCGTCGTGCTTCAGAGCGAAGTCGGCAGCGTTCTCGAAGAAGTCGAGCTCCGCCGTGGCGCCGGTAGGGTTGTTCGGGTAGTTGATCCACAGCAGGGAGGCGCGCCGGGCAACGTCTTCCGGGATGGCGTCGAGATCGGGCAGCCAGCGGTTCCCCTCCGTCAGGGGGAGCCTGTAGCCCTCCGCGCCGGCGAACAGCGTCCCCACCGAGTAGACGGGGTAGCCGGGGTCCGGTATCAGCGCGGTGTCGCCCGGGTCCAGGGCGCCCAGCGGCGCATGGCCTATCCCCTCCTTGGCGCCGATCAGCGACAGTACCTCCTTCTCGGGGTCCAAGTCGACGCCGAATCTTCCGGCGTACCATCCGGCCACCGCCTCGCGGAACTCAGGCAGGCCCTCAGACTCGGGGTAGCGGTGGGTGACCGCGTCCTCGGACGCGGCGCGCAGTTCGTCTAGGATGGGCTGCGGGGTTGGCAGGTCCGGGTCTCCTATGCCGAAGCTTATTACCTCGATGCCCCGGGCTCGCTTTTCGGCGATCTTCCGGCTGATCTGTACGAACAGGTACTCCGGTACTTGGTCGATTCGCTTTGCGCGCTTCATTGGTTGCCGAGTCCCTCCTGGTGGAACGGGGCACAGGTCCCGTCTCAGCCGGGCCATTCCCCGTCGAATACCGACTGCACCGGGCCTTTCATGACAACTTCGCCCTGTCCTGCCCACTGCACGCGCAGATCGCCGCCCGGCAGCGCCACCTCGAGGTCGCCGCCGGTCCGGCCGCTGATCTTACCCACCACGCCGATAGCGCATGCCCCGGTGCCGCACGCCTCCGTCAGGCCGGAGCCGCGCTCCCAGACACGAGCCTTCACGCGCCCCGGGTCGATCACGTTGACGATCTCGAAATTGACGCGCTTGGGGAACATGGGGTGGCGCTCGACCATTGGGCCGATCTCATGGAGCGGCACGTCATCAACAGGCGTGTCGATGAAGGCCACCGCGTGGGGGTTGCCCATCGAGACGCACCCGATGATGAAAGAGTGGGAGCCGACCTCCAGCGGGTAGCCCATGACGCGGTCGAGCCGTGGCACAAGCACGGGAATCTCGCCGGGCTCCAAAATGGGCTGCCCCATGCTCACGGTCGCGCCGGTTACCCGGCCGCCCTCCCAGAGCGGCGTTACCGTCTTGCAGCCGGCCAAGGTCTCGACGACCACACGGGATCTGCCGTCGTGGACGATTCCCTTCTCGAAGGCGAAGGCCACTAGGCAACGTATCCCGT
The DNA here is from genome assembly GCA_958296245.1 of uncultured Dehalococcoidia bacterium. Taxonomy (GTDB): domain Bacteria; phylum Chloroflexota; class Dehalococcoidia; order Lucifugimonadales. The sequence continues at coordinate 1,516,657 of OY282458.1, read as the reverse complement.
TGCCGCACATCTCGCCCTCAGAGCCGTCGGCGTTGAACATGGCCATGCGTATGTCGGCGCTGTCGGATGGCATAGCTACGATGAGACCGTCGGAGCCTACGCCGCGGTGGCGGTCGGACATTGCCACGGCCAACGCGGGCCAGTCCCTACGTTCGCCGCGTCCGTCGACGTAGACGTAGTCGTTGCCGGCCCCGTGCATCTTCGTGAATCTCAACATGATCACTGCTGCCTCGTTCCGGTCATTCTAGCATAAGGGCCGAGGCGCTCATGGCGTCGGGAAACCCCGCCTGTCGATCCAATCAGAACCGGCGGACAGGACGGCATGACTACCTCCGTGGGGGCTACAATGGGACGACTCGCTCAGGCGATGGAAAAGGAGCAGCCGATGACGATCAGGGCGGTATTGTTCGATGCGGACGGCGTTGTTCAGCAACAGTCTCAGTCGCTTCACTCGGTCCTGACCGACGTACTCGGAGCGGAGCGCCACAGCGTTGACGAACTCTACCGCGACGTGTGGGAAGCAGAGGCCCCGGCCCTCACGGGACACGCCGACTTTGCGTCGGCTCTGTCGGCGGCGCTGGAGAAGTGGGGTATCGCGGAACGTCTGGACGACCTCATCAGGGCGTCCAAGTCCATACGGGTCGACCGCGCTATCGTCGGCATCGTTCGGCGCCTGCGTGAGGCGGGCGTCCTGTGCTGTCTTGCGTCCAACCAGATGACCTATAGGGCGCGTTACATGTCCGAGACCCTCGGTTACTCGGATCTGTTCGACATGGAGTTCTATTCTTGCTACGTCGGGCACAAGAAGCCCGCCCCGGCCTACTACGCGGCGATACTTGAGGAGGTAGGCATCCACCCGGGCCAGGCGCTCTTCATCGACGACCACGCCGCCAACGTGGCCGCCGCCGTCGAGCTCGGTATGAGGGCGGCGGTCTTCCAGCCGGGGCCTGGGGTCGAGCCGCATGCGCTGATGCAGGAGATACTTGGGGCGCACCTACGAATATGAACGGACCGCACCAGTTCTCCATGCGTGCAGGCCCGGGCAGGATGGTTCCCCTGCGAGGGGTTCTTGATCACGCAGCCAGGCGCTCTGCGGCCCAGGCCGCTGCGCCGTGAAGCCCGGAGTCGGTCCCATCGAACCAGGTGATCCGGCGGTCATCGAGCCGGAACCAGTTGCACTGCTGTCTTACGAATCGGTGCGTGCGGCTCTTGGTCTTGCGGACGGCCTCGTCGAGGGACAAATTCCCCTCTACGTAGGCGGCGAGCTCGTTGTATCCGATCCCGGACATGGAAGAGAGGCTTCGCGTGTAGCCGCGCCGGAGCAGGCCGCTGACCTCCCCTACCCACCCGTCATCGAGCATCCGGTCGACGCGGCTATCGATTCGGCGGTAGAGCATGTCCCGATCAAGGGTCAGCCCCAGCATTACGGGCGTGAATCCCGGCTCATCGAAGGCCTGGCCCATCGGCGGCGGGCCAAGCCCTCGATGCAGCTCCAAGGCCCTGATGACTCGGCGTGGATTTGCAGGGTCTATCCGGGCAGCCGTCAGGGGATCTAGAGCAGCCAATTCGCCGTGCAGCGCATTCACCCCTTCGACCCGTATCCGGGCTTCCAACTCGCGGCGGATCCGGGGATCCGGCTCCATCTCGGGCACACGCCAGCCTTCCAGCAGAGCGCGAAGGTACTGCCCGGTGCCGCCGGCCACTATCGGCAGGCAGCCGCGCAGCCGAATGTCTTCGATAACGCCCCGCGCCTGACGCAAGAAGAGAGACAAGCTATATTGCCGGTCGGGAGTGACCAGATCGATCAGGTGGTGTCGGGCTGCCGAACGCTGCTCGGCGGTGGGCTTGGCGGTGCCAATGTCCATATAGAGGTACACCTGCCGGCTGTCGGCGCTCACCACCTCTCCTTGAAGTTCCCTACTCAGCCTCACGGCAAGCTCAGTCTTGCCGACCGCCGTTGGCCCGACGATGAACAACACCGTCCCGCGGCCTGACTTGCCGAGCATTCAGCCGGCCGCCCCAGCTATGCCCTGCGCCACGCGGACGAAGGACTCCGCATCTAGGCTCGCCCCCCCGACGAGACCCCCGTCTACGTCGGGCTGGCGCGCGAAGCCATCGACGTTGTCCGGGTTGACGCTCCCGCCGTAGAGTAGAGGTACTGCGTCTGCGGACGCTTCCCCGAATGCGCTTCCGAGAATCTCCCTTACGCGCGCCATGACCGCCTGCGCGTCCTCCGGCGACGCCGCCCTGCCCGTACCTATGGCCCAGACCGGTTCGTAGGCCACTATCAGCCCTTCTACAGAGGCGGCGCGCGCCAAGCCCAACCGCACTTGCCGCTCGACTACGGCCTCAGCCAAGCCGTCCTCTCGCTGCTCCAAGGTCTCCCCGACGCAGAGGATCGGTCTAAGGCCAACTTCCAGCGCCGCCGCTACCTTCCTGCCCACGGACGCGTCGGTCTCGCCAAACGTTTGTCTGCGCTCGGAGTGGCCGATGATCACGTACTGGCACAGCTCCGCCACCATGACGGGAGAGACCTCCCCAGTGAAGGCGCCGTCAGCCTCGTAGTGCATGTCCTGCGCCCCTAGGCCGACGCCTGTTCCCTCCAGCAGCCTTCCAACGGCCTCCAGGGCCGTGTAAGGCGGACACAGCACGACGTCTATGCCCGCCATCCCGTCGAGGCTATCCTTCATGGCGTTCACAAGGGCGGCGGCCTCGGCGACCGTCTTATTCATCTTCCAGTTGCCTGCTACGATCGGGGTCCTCATCCGCTTGCGCCTCCATAACCCGCTGCTATCTCAGCTAGAGTGGTTTCCGAACACGTCCTAACATAGCTTGCGGAGATACCTTTCCGGTACAGGAAGAGGGAATCCATGTCTGAGGGGCCTGGACTTCTAGGGCCCGAACTTGTGCAGTTTGCCTGCGTGGGCGAGCGCGATCAGCATGACGTTGGCCGCCGGCAGGCGGCCGAGGCTGCCCTGTCCGCAGGACCGCTCCGAAAACCCGGCCACGCCGCCGCCCTTCGTGAGCCGCGACCTGACCAGAAGCGGCACGGGGTGCCAGCTGTGGCCGGCGGCCGTCGCCGGCGTGGAGTGGTCGCCGGCCACGACCAGAACGTCGGGGGCGGCGTCTAGCAGTTGCGGTATCCGTGCGTCGAGCTCCTCGAGAGCGCGTACCTTGGCGCTGAAGTCGCCATCCTCGCCCGCCGCGTCCGCAGGTTTGTAATGCAGGAAGAAGAAATCGTGCTCGCGTATCTTCTTATGCAGGGTATCGATCTCGTCGTCGAACGTGGGACCCGTGGCCAGTACCTTCATTCCGATTATCCTTGCCAGCCCGCGGTACATGGGGTAGGCGGCGATAGCTGCCGGGCTGAGCTTGTACGTCTCGCCCATGTCCGGGACGTGCGGGAGCCGCGAGAAGCCGCGCAGAAGCACCATATTTGCCGTTTCACGGTCCCTGAGAGCGAGCTTGGCGCCGTCCACGAAGCAGTTTGCCGCCGCGGCTGTCTTTGCGGAGTCCGGAGCCAACGCCGCGGCTCTCATGGGCGCTGCCCCCTCGGCCTGGGGGTCCGTCCCGGTCAGGGCCTCGCCGAGGCCCTCGCCTCGCAGTACGAGCACGAACCGGTGGTCCTTCACCACGTGGACGGAGGTATCGACGCCTGGAACTTCGATCTGCGCCAATCTTTCCACGACCGGCGCGCCCTCCTGAGTCGGTATCCGCCCTGCCCTTCGGTCCACCAGTAGTCCGCCGTTGTCCACGGTACACAGGTTGCCTCGAGCCGCAACGTCGCCGTCACGCAATTCAACCCCGATACCCAGGGCTTCCAAGACGCCGCGTCCCATCAGATACTTAACAGGATCGTAGCCGAAGAGCGCCATGTGCCCCGGGCCGCTGCCCGGCGTAATGCCGGGGGCGACGGGAGTCGTCAACCCGGCGTCGCTGTCCCGCGCGAGCCGGTCCAGGTTGGGCAGCGAGGCGGTCTCGAGTTCGGAAAGCCCGGTCTCCGGGTGCGGGGCGCCTCCCAGGCCGTCCACCACCAGCATGATTATCTTGCTGCCGGTCCGCCGGCAGATGTCGTCTATATACGGGAAGTCGATCATCTCACCTGCTCATCAGGGCGGCCACGCCGGGGAGGGTCCTGCCGGCGAGATAGTCCAAGGAAGCGCCCCCGCCGGTGGAGACGTGGGACATCTTGTCGGCTATGCCGAGCTCCGCTACTGCCTCGGCCGTCGAGCCGCCGCCCACTACGGTCGTAGCATCGGCCAGGCCGGCCAGCACCTCTCCTATGCGCCTCGTGCCCCCCGAGAACGCCTCCCACTCGAAGACCCCGGCCGGGCCGTTCCAGACGACCGTCTTGGCCGGAGCCAGGGCTGCTGAGAAGAGGTCAGCCGTCTTGGGCCCAACGTCCATGATGGTCCATCCGTCAGGGATAGAGTCCGCGTCCACCGTCCGGTACGCGGCTTTTTCCGAGAACTCGCTGGCGACGACCGCGTCGACGGGCAAGAAGAGCTCCGGCCCATCAGCCGCCGACGCCTCGATCAGCCGCCCCGCGTCGGCCACCATCTCCCGCTCGACGGGGGAGCCGCCGATCCCTAAGCCCATAGCTGCCAGGAACGTTGCGGCCATGCCTCCGCCGACGATCAGGGCATCGGCTCTCTCCGCGAGGCGATTCAACGCCTCCAGCTTGTCGGAGACCTTTGCGCCTCCGAAAATTGCCGCGAAGGGGCGGCGCGGGGATTGCAACAGCCCGTCTAAGACGTCTAGCTCTCTGGCAAGGAGAAGCCCCGCTACGGCCGGCAGGCGGCTCGCCACGCCCACTGTGGAAGCGTGCGCTCTGTGGGACACTCCGAACGCGTCGTTGACGTACACTTGGGCTAGATCCGCGAGCTGGTTGGCGAACTCCGGGGTGTTGTTCTCCTCCCCTGGGTGGAACCTCGTATTCTCCGCCATGAGCACCCCCCCCGGCTCCAGGCTGTCAGCCATGGCCTTGACGCCGGCGCCTACGCAGTCCGCGGCTTGGGCCACCGGCGCTCCAAGCAGGCGGGAGAGCCTGGCGGAGACGGGGGCAAGTCTCAGTCCATCGACGGCCCTACCCCCGGGCCGCCCCAGGTGCGAGCATAGGACCACCCTGCACCCCAGACCCCGCAGATGCTCTATGGTCGGTATCGAAGCTCTGATCCTCGAGTCGTCCGATATCCGCGTCGTGCCCGGGCTGAATGGTACGTTGAAGTCGACGCGGACCAGTACGGTCTTGCCTGCAAGGTCGATGTCTTCGATGGTCTTCTTAGCAGTCATTCCCCGTGCATAGGGCCAAGTTGCCCGGCTTTGCCGGTCCGAAGCGTATTTACGTATCGGTCGATCTGCTTCTGGCTCCTCAAGACCACGACGGCAGCGTCGCGGGATTGCTCGTCGATCATCTGCGTCATCGCCGCTACCCTGCGCCTCCGGAAGGTCCATATCCAGTAGAGGAAGCTCAGCGTCAGCCTCTCTTCGCAGCCCGGCGCCATGTCCGGCCGGGTGGCGCCTCGATACTCTATATACCTCTTGACGGCCCTCCATACGCAGACGTACGGCGGGAAGTCGAGGAACAGGATCGTATCGGCTCTAGCGAGCCTCAGGTCCAAGGTGCCGCTGTAGTTGCCGTCGAGGATCCATCCGTCACCCGACATGACGTCCTCGAGACGCCTACGCCAGACGTTCCCGTCGGGCATGACCCAGCCGGGGCCCCAGTGCAGCTTGTCGAGGTGGACGACTGGCAACCCTGTGATCTCGCCTACCCGCAGCGCCAAAGTGGTCTTCCCCGCGGCGCCGCTGCCGATTACAAGCACCCTTCTCATGCCGGGTTGGAACTCTCCAAGAGGAATCTCAGCGACTGCTTGACCGTCTCCAGAGAGTCCCCGGTCATCCCGGCATCGGCGGCGGCACGCTCGGCCTTGGCCGTATACTCTCGTACGAGGTCTTGACAGTATCGCCTGCCTCCCAGCCGTTCGGCGATGCCCCTTACCGTCTCGACGTCGCCGCCGTCCAACACCCGCTTGAAGTATACGTCCCCCAGGCGTCTTTTGTCGTTTATGTTAGCTTCCTGTACGGCGTACACTATGGGAAGCAACTTGGTCTTGTTCAGCACCGCTGCGCTCGGGCCGGCGGAAGCGGCGTCGGCGGGCCACAGCTCCAGCAGGTCGCGCCGGATCTGAAGGGCTATCCCGGCGTTGCGCCCGCACCGCCCCAGGGCTTCCACCGTGGACTCTTCGGCAGACGCAAGGAGCGCCCCGAGCTTCATTGCGCATTCGTAGAGGGCGCCTGTCTTGCTGGAGGTCGTCTTCATGTACGCGTCGACGCTGAGGTCGATTCGTTCCTGGGCCTCCAGATCCTCGAATCTGCTCTCGCAGACTTCCAAGCTCGCGTGGTCCAGCATGTGAACGGCCTTGTAAGTCGTTTCGGCGGGCGTGTCTGCGCCTTGGATCTGGAGCATGACCAGCCGGGCCAGCGCGTGCATGCCGTCGCCGGCGTTTATAGCTTGTGCCGGGCCCCATACCCACCACACTGCATCGCGGCCATCTCGTTGGGGGCGCCCCGCCTGCACGTCGTCGTGTATCTGGGAGAAGTTTTCCACCAACTCGACGGCCGCAGCGGCGGGTACGGCTCTCTCAGGGTCGCCCCCGCACGCCGCGCACGCGGCGAGGCACGCTACGCCGTGGGTACGCGCCGGCAGCCGGAACAGCGCAGGGTTGCCGCTCCGATCCGTCCATCCCATGTGGTAGGACATCATCTTGTATAGCGGCATTCTGCGCGGCTCCAAGACGCTGCGCAAGCCTGATTCCACCTGGGAGGCGAGGCTGGGAGTGACTGGACCGGGCGGCATTTAGCTTGCAGCCTCGCCAAGCTCCATGCCCAGCGCTTCCTCCAAGTCTTCCCTTGCCACCGAGCCTTGGCGGAGCACCCTTGGGATTGGGCCTGTGACGTCAACCACGGTCGAGGCCTCGCCTCCTCGGCACCTGCCGCCGTCGACGACAAGGTCAACATCCGACCCGAGCTGACGCCTCACTTCCTGCGCCGTGGTCGGGCTCGGCGCGCCGCTGCGGTTGGCGCTGGTGCCGGTTATGGCGCCTCCAAGCCGGTTGACAATGGTCCTAGGGACCGGGTGGTCAGGCACGCGGAGAGCGACGCTGTTCCCTCCCCCGCTCACCACGTCGGGGACGAGGCCGCTCTTGGGCAGCACCAGGGTTAGGGCTCCGGGGAAGAAAGCCCGCGCGAGCCTGCGGGCCACCCGGGGTACGCACGAGCTGTAGACCTCGAGCTGGCTTTCGTCGGCGATGAGCAGCGGGACCGCCATCGCTGCGGGGCGGCCCTTGATCCGGTAGAGGCGCTTCACTGCCCCAACGTCGGATGCGGCCGCGGTCAGTCCGTAGAGGGTGTCCGTGGGTATGGCAACGACGCCGCCGTTACGCAGCAGGCGCACTGCGGCGTCTAGCTGCTGGGTATGTGATGCGCACGTCGCGGTCATTGGGTGGGAAGAACGGCGGTCGGAGCCTCAACTGCTATGGTATCAAAATCCAAGCCGCTCTGAACGGTTCAGGGCGCGCGTGGGGCTTCAGTTGTCAGGCTCAGGGGTGGACGCCTTTTCGGAGTAGTCCTCGGAACGGACTGTGCCAGCCGGGATGTCGTCAATTACCGCCTTCCAGATGGTAACGGCGATCGAGTCCGACAGCGACCGGTCCGTCACCATCTTGTTCTCGTCCACGAAAATTATGTGAAGGGGTTGTTGTCCTCCGGCTGGGTCCAGCTGGACCTCCGACTGACCCGGCTCCAAGTGGATATGTTGCTCGTCAGTGGGCACAGGCTGGCCCTCAGCGGGGTAAGGGTCGTCTACGCCCCACACGACCACGTAGTGTCCCGAGCTCTCATCGAGCCCTTCCGAGCCAATCTTGACGTTGAACGGGAACTCCTTGAACTGGGCCCCGTCTTCGGGCTCGATAAAGAAGACCTGGCTTTCTCCCGCTACCACGGTTATCGTGATGGTCTCGGTTTGAATAGGTTCATGTACCTGTATAGGTCTGTATAGGCCCCGCGCTCTATGGTATGATGGCCATGTCCCCTACCTCCGCTGAGGCTTGCGTATGCTGAAACCGGCCCTGTGGGGCGTCCTCTCAGTGCTGCTGGCCGTGAGCATAGGCTGCGGCAAGGGCTCGGCCCTTTCCGTAGAGCCGATTAGTGAGCGGGCGGAGCCCGAAGCTATCTCGACTTTGCCCTCTGAACAAGTCACCGCCGAGGACGTTGCGGCACCTTACGAAGACAGCGGCCCGGTCCGCATTCAGCCAGCCATGACCGTTCTGCCGGCATCGGTCGAGTGGCCAATCCCCAGCCCGGACGACGGCTCGGTGACGGCGGACGCCGACGATGGCCCCGTAGCCAAGACGATCTACATCGACATAACGTGGGACGAGAACTACAAATACATCTTCGACTTCGACGGCCCCTTGACCGTGCCGGCGGGCAAGAAGGTGAGGTTCATCGTTACAAACACGTTCACCGACCCTGACGAGTGCTGGTGAATCGACTTTGGCCTTGCTGTAAGCAGGGAAAGAAGAAGCAGAGTCAAGGGTGAGAGGTTTGCTGACCTCAAGCTCTGGGCTGGTGACCAAGAGGTGGTCGAATTCACTGTCCCCGCTGATCTCGACTCACTGTACATGTACAGCCGCACTTGGGAAGACCGCGGGATGGCGCACACCATAGAGGTGGTTCACTAGCGCCGCAACGCCGTACTCACCGGCCTTGCTATGTGCCTCTCGGCGGCTCCGGGGTCCACCCTAAACGTCCTTGGCGGACGTTGGATTGCCCGTCCCGCGGAGAGCTATTCTATTATCGTGCGTGGGTCGAGTGCGTCCCGCAGGCCGTCGCCCACGAAGTTTACGGCGATGACGGTTGCGGAGATCGCGATGCCGGGAGGGAGCCAGAGCCAGGGCTGGTGTTGGAGTATGTGGAGGGACTGGGCGGAGTTCATCATGTTTCCCCAGGTAGGGGTTGGGATCCTGACACCCAGCCCTAGGAAGCTGAGGCCCGCTTCGGTTAGTATGGCGCCCGCCAGCGTCAGCGTGGCGGCCACCACGATATAGGGCACGATGCCGGGGAAGATGTGTGCAAACATCAACCGGCCGTGGCCGCCGCCGATCGCCCGCGCCGCGGTGACGTAGTCCGTCTCGCGCAGGGAGAGCACCTGGCCGCGTACGAGCCGGGCCTGCCCGGTCCACCCCAGGAAGCCGATGACCACCATCAGGTTCCAGATGCTTGCCCCGACTATCGAGACCAGTATGATCACGGCAAAGAAGGTCGGAATGGTCATCACCAGCTCGGTGAAGCGCTGGAGCAGATTGTCCACCCACCCGCCGACGTACCCGGAGATTAGCCCGAGGATGGTGCCGATCGCAGAGGAGATCAGAGCGGCGACAATGCCCACGCTCAATGAGACACGTCCGGCGTGGACTATCCTGGCAAAGATATCGCGTCCGGCGGAGTCGGTGCCGAGAATGTGGTCGCGGCTCGGCGGCGTCTTGATGTTGAAAACATCTGCCCTTAGGGGGTCGTTTATTGAGACCCACGGGGCGAGGATGGCCATGACGCTGAATACAACCAGTATGACGAGTCCGATGAGCGCGAGGCGGTGGCGTCGGAACCGCGGCCAGACACCTTGATTGGACCTGCGGGGCAGAGCCGTTAGCTCAAGGTCTACATCTCTTGCGTCATCAGCTGTCGACATTCTTCGTTATGTCCTTCGGCCGCTCAAGTCTGTCGAATGCGCGGGTCAGCGAAGGCGTACAACACGTCGGCCAGCAGGTTCGCACCAAGCACGAGAGCGGCGATGATGACCGCCAACCCCATCAGTACCGTATAGTCGCGCATGACTGCTGCCTGGATGGATAGCTGACCCATTCCCGGCCATGCGAACATGTACTCTATGATGAAGGCGCCCCCAAATAGGGAAGGAAGTCGCAGGGTCGTGATGGTGATCAGCGGCAGCAGCGCGTTCTGGAAGGCATGTCTGCCGATCACAGAAAACTCGCTCAGCCCCTTGGCCCTAGCGGTAGTCACATAGTCCGACCTCATCACTTCCAGCATCGCCGTGCGCGCGTACCGCGTGTTGCCCGCCATCGACTCGACCGAGAGCACGGTCGCGGGTAGGATGAGGTGGTGAAGGTTGTCGAGGACGGAGTAATCGCTCCCGTAGGTGGTGAAGCCGAACGAGGGAAAGATCGGCCATACGGCGGCGAAGAGGTAGAGCGCCAGCAACGCAAAGAAGAATGTGGGGATCGAAAGACCGATCAGGGAGCCCACGCTGAGCAGGTAGTCGTATATGCTGTACTGTCGCAGGGCGGCAAGGACCCCGAACACCGTGCCCAGTACTACGGACACGACCAAGGTAACGGATGTCAGCTCCAGCGTCGGCACTATCCGGGCCCTGATTATCTCTAGCACCGGCTTGCCGGACTGATAGGAATATCCGAAGTTGCCCTTTGCGAGCTCCCTGAGCCAAATCAGGTACCGGACAGCTACAGGTTTGTCCAGCCCCAGTCGCTCTAGCTGCTTGGGATTGGTCCTGCCCAAGGTCAGCTGAGGGTCCGCCATGGCGGATACGGGATCGCCAGGCGCCAGGTTTATGAACGCATAGGTCATCATGGTGATGCCTATCAGCATAGGAATGGCGATAAGCAGGCGCCGCGCAATGTACCTCTGCATGAAAGAGCCGCTCCGCTACGAGGCTACGCCGCCTATGCGCCCAGCCGGCACAGGCCCGCCTCGGGTAACCATCCATACAATCGATCCCCCAACCGGTATCCGGCGGTTGTCATTCATAGAACCACTGGTACGGGACCCGCGCGAGCTTGAGCGCCGGCAGGCTCCTGAAGGAGGTCTTGGTCCCCCATTTGTCGTCGACATCTACTTGCCCCAGGGAGTAGGTGACCAGCACCAAGTCGCCGTCGAACGCAAGCGACGCGTACGTGTTGATTGTGTCCCTGTCAGGCTCGAGGTCCTTGACGTTTTCCCACGTCATACCTTCGTCCCGTGAGATCGCGGCTGTAAGAGGAGCCCTCGGACCATGGTCGTTCGGCAACGGACGCGCCCTGTTCCACACTATCAGGATATCCCCTGTAGCGGGTATCCGTCCCACGGCGCATGGGGCCCGTGGTGACATTAGCCCCGTGTCATAGGCATCCGAGAGGGTCTCCCCACCATCCGCGGACTCGGCTGCGTAAAGCGTTCCGAGAGCGGTGCGGAAGATAAAGAGCAGCGTCCCGTCCCTCCGTTCGAACGCAACGGGCTCGGCAGCCCCACCCGAAGGATAGGCATAGTACGGGCCAGGCCCCTCCACCGTGGTCGTCTTCGAACTCAGCTCCCAGGACTCGCCTGCGTCGTCCGAATAGGCGGCCATCACGGTTTGAGGCGGATAGATCGGCGCCACCAGGCGACCGGTGGACATCTGGAACAGGCTGCCGTTCAGGGAGCCGCCATACCAAGGTGTCATGGTCGCGGGAACCATAGTCTTATCGGTACCGAAGTTCCGGCCCTCGTCCGAGGACTTCTGGAAGAAGGGCCTGCACTCATCGGTCTCATTCTTCTTATGGCAGTAGACGAGGCCGATACTGCCGTCGTCAATCACCGCAAGGCTTGCCGATGCCACGCAGCGCTCGGCATCGTTCTCCTTCATTATGAAGGGATCGCTCCACGTTTCGCCCTTGTCGTGCGACCATTTGCCCATGATGTGCGCGGGAGAGTCGTCCCAGAACCCGCCGTAGAAGCCGCTCCAAGCCAATAGCCAGCGCCCATCGTGCAGCACGGCTATCGATCCCTCCGAGTTGCGCGGCCACTCGACACTGTACGGGCACACGATGTCAATGCGTGGCTCCATGACTGTCTCAATCTCTCGTGTCACATCCCTCGTAACTTAGTCCATCGGCCAGGAAGCTTCCCGTACGCGTAACAGATTAGCCATCGATCAATGGGATCCCACGAGCGGACAGATGCTCTTGAGGGGACGTCCAACTGTTGCGCCTTCCTGCACACACAGAGGAAACCTGTTATGAAAGGTCGCGGTCGGCCCGGCCAGAAACCTGCCCAAGCCGACCGCGCATATTCCCAGTCTTCCTGAACGCGTACCTAAGTCCTGCTAGTCCCTTATGTCCCACTGCTCGACGTGGTACTGCCAGTTGTCGTCACGTCCCACGTGGACCGGGTAAACCTTGATTTGGGAAAGCTTTAGCGGCTTCGGGATCTCTCCGAAATGCGGCATGTAGAAGCGCTTGTTCTTCACCTTTATCCCGGCGCCGTTGTACAGCCCCACCCAGGGAAGGTCCTTGTGGAAGTACTCCTCGACTATCTGCTGCCAGATCATCGCGGCCTCTTCCCGATCGGTTGCTGCGGCTCCCTTGGTGGTCAACTCGTGCAGATCAGCGTTGTAGTAGTAGAACTCACCGTCCTCGAGCGGCCGGTTGATATGTGAGAGCCACCCGGTCGGGTGACCAAACGTGCCCCAGCCGGAGTATAGGACCTCAGCGGAGTGGGTGTCGTACCACTTGTTCTGTCCGGCTGCGCCCGGCTCCGTGTCGTACTCTATCTTGATGCCCACGTCCCCGAGCATCTGCTGCATGACCGCAAGCCGCGCTCGCCCCTCTTCGTCCCTCGGAGCCCCCGCGTGCACCATGATTACCTTGTTGGGGTCCCAGTTCATCTCCGCGAGCAGCGCTTTCGACCTCTCAGGGTCGTACGGGAATGCATCGTCCCATTCCGGCTTCTGGTACCAGCTGTGTACCAGGGGGCTGTTTATTACACTTCCCAGTCCATTCTGGAACTTGTCCAGCAGCAGCTTCCGGTCGAGGGCGTGTACCCAGGCCTGTCGCAGCCGCACGTCCTTCAAATGGTCGTGGCGCTGGTTGAAGCCGAATCCCACCGCGACGGTACCCTGCGTAGCGTAGACGTCGAACCGGGGGTCCAGGAGCATCGTTTGCGCGGCGTCGTTTGTGACCCCGCCGCGCACGGTTACGTCGATCTCTCCCCGCTGCATGGCGATCTGGGTCGCGTCTGCCGAGGGGATGATTGCCAGGATGATTCGGTCAATCTTCGGCCTCCCGAAGTAGAACTCGTCGTTGGCCTCCATCTCCATGTACTGGTCCGGGACATACTCGACGAACTTGAAGGGCCCACCCCCCATGAAGCCGCTCGACCAGAAATCGTGCTCGAGAAGCTGGTCGTCCGGTATATCCTTCAGTATGTGCGCGGGGAGGACCGGCGGCGGCGCCAGGCCACACAGGTTGCTCAAAGTGTCCAGGAACGTCAGCGTGGGGGGGTCCATCGTTAACTGGATTGTGTTGTCATCTACGATGGTCACACCGGATATCTCGGTGGCCGTGCCTTCCACGACGTCAGAGGCCCCTTTTAGGTTCTCGAACATGTTGTGCATCCACCACCCTGCCTCTGGGAGGAGGTACGACTCGAAGGTTGCCTTGACGTCCTCGGCGATAATCGGGTTCCCGTCGTTCCACACCGCGTTCTTGCGAAGGTAGAAGGTCCACTGGCTGCCATCGGGGGTGACGTCCCACCTCTCGGCCAGGTCCGGGACCCACCTTCCGAGCGTCGGGTCCGGCTGAGCCAGGCGTGGGAACATGTACCCCATAACCTGCACCACGGCCCCGCTGCCCGTCGTATGAGGCGGTAAGCTGGGCGGCATGTTGGCCATTCGGATGTTCAAGACCTTTTCTTTGCCACCCGGTCGCTCGACCTCGACTATCTTCACCACCTCCCTCTCCACCACCACCTCTTTGGGTACCTCTTTGACGACCTCCTTCTCCACTACCTTCTCCACTTCCACCTCCTTGATCACCTCTTTGGTGACCACCACCTCGACCGGCACCTCCTTCACCACCTCCTTCTCCACGACGACCGTCTCGCCGGGCACCTCTACCTCCCTTACGACCTCCTTGGTGACCACCACCTCGACCGGCACCTCCTTCACCACTTCCTTCTCCACGACGACCGTCTCGCCGGGTACCTCTACCTCCTTCACCACCTCCTTCTCCACCACCACCTCGACCGGCACCTCCTTCACCACCTCTCGGGTACATGCCCAAGAGGCGAGCAGAACCAGCGCCGCCGCCACTGCGAACAAAGCTCTCATACTAGTCATGAATATCTCCTCCCTTCGAAACCGCAACTCCGCAAGACCTAGACCGACCCGCTGTTAAGTATCACGACTAAGGCCCCTTTGTCAAGATTCCGTGCTTCGGTTCTTCAGTTTTAAGACCATTCATTAAGTTCGGCCTCCTCCGTCACGCGGAAACCGTAGCGCCCGAATCCCGCAAGAGACAATCCGGTTGTGCATCCACAACTCAGCCCCTGCGTCAAAGATTCGGAAGCTGTTCAGTCCCCATGAGTCGAATCGCGAGAACCCCTCAACCTGTCATTTCGAACGCAAGCCGCCAGCCGTCGCCCCCAAGTTGTCATTCCGAATGCAGCGCCAGCGGAGTGAGGAATCTGATGCCTACTACTTGGGGCGCCCCATTTCTCAGCGGCCCAGCGTATTAGAATGACAGGAAACAGGTGTAGGGCCTCAGAATGACAAACGGGGAGGGCGATTCCCTGCACTTCTCACCAAGGCCGAACAGTTACAAGATTCGTTGCCCCCCGCGCTGTCGTCCCCCCGCGCTTGACCGGGCCGCCTTCGCGGTGCTAGCCTTGGGAACCCTCACCGCAAATGACGCAGATACCTCCTCCCTACAGCCGCAGGGTAGCCGCCAGCGACGACTTGGAGGTTTCCGCGTACCTCGAGATCGCCCAGGGGAAGTGCGGCCAAGGGTCTGCCCCCGACCAACCGGCCGACCCCCAACGCGAGGCGATTCTCGTCATCGACTTTGGCTCGCAGTACAGCCGGCTGATCGCCAGGCGCGTGAGGGAGTCGAAGGTATACTGCGAGATCATCGAGCACGAGACGCCCTGGGAGTCGGTGGAGCACCTCAACCCCCGAGGCGTAATACTCTCCGGCGGGCCGGCAAGCGTCTATGAGCCGGGAGCGCCTACGGCCCCGTGGTGGGTCTACGACAAGGGCCTCCCCGTCCTGGGCATCTGCTACGGGATGCAGGTGTTGGTGCACCAGCTCGGCGGCGAAGTAGCTCCCAGCGCCAGGCGCGAGTTCGGGCACGCGGTGCTTCATCGGAATACGCAGGACGAGCCGTTGTTCTCCGGGCTTCCGGCCTCGATGCCGGTGTGGATGAGCCACGGCGACCGGATCATAGCGCCGCCCCCGGGATTCGAGACCCTTGCCTACACGGAGAACTCCCCTGTTGCGGCGATCGGCAACCGCAGGGGCATCGCAGGCATTCAGTTCCATCCCGAGGTCGTTCACACGCCTGACGGCAAAGCTCTGCTGGACAACTTCGTCCATTCCGTATGCGGGTGCCAGGCGCTGTGGACGCCAGCCAATTTCGTAGCCGGCGCCATTGAAGACATCAGGAGCAAGGTAGGAGACGGCAAGGTCATCTGCGCCCTGTCCGGTGGTGTGGATTCCGCTGTCGCGGCCACGCTGATACACAAGGCGGTCGGCGAACAGCTCACGTGCATCTTCGTCAACAACGGCCTCCTGCGCCGCGAGGAACCCGAGCGCGTGCTAGACACCTTCAAGAAGCACCTGGGGGTCCCGCTGGTTTACGCCGACGCATCCGACCAGTTCTTGGACGCGCTCAGTGAGGTAATCGACCCTGAAGAGAAGCGCCGCGTCATCGGCGAGGAGTTCATCAGGGTATTTGAGAGGGAGGCGGCATGGCTGGGAACCGCGAACTTCCTCGCGCAGGGGACGCTCTATCCGGACATCATCGAGAGCAAGACCCCGGAGAATAAGGTTGCGGCCAAGATCAAGACTCACCACAACGTGGGAGGCCTGCCGAGCAGGATGAAGTTGAAGCTGATCGAACCCCTGCGGTACCTCTTCAAAGACGAGGTGCGCGAGGTGGGGTTGGAACTCGGCCTAGCCGAGGAGGTCGTCTACCGGCAGCCCTTCCCAGGACCGGGGCTGGCGATCCGCGTGATGGGCGAGGTGACCAAGGACAAGTTGGAGGTGCTGCGGGCCGCCGATTGGGTAGTCATGGACGAAATCAAGGCCAACGGCCTGTACCGCCGCCTGTGGCAGAGCTTCGCCGTGCTGACCAATACGCAGACCGTCGGCGTAACAGGGGACTATCGCACCTATGGGCACGTGGTGGCCGTCAGGGCCGTTACGAGCACGGAGGCGATGACCGCCGACTGGGCGAGACTGCCCTACCAGGTGCTCGCCCGGATCTCCAACCGGATCGCCAACGAGGTTCCGGGTGTCAACAGGGTCGTGTTCGACATCACGAGCAAGCCCCCCGGCACCATAGAGTGGGAGTAGCGCCGTCAGCCAGTCAGTGGTCTTTCTCACCCGCATGGGCGGTCGTCATGCTTGACCTCCCTGCGGAGGGGGCTGGCCATTCCCCCAGCCCCCTAGTATGTTCGACTTCGGTTAACTCCCGGTTCCAACGTGGGAGGCGGAAGGCAGGCTGCCTGCCCTCCTCGGACCCAGCCCCGAGATGCAGGCGCCTCTGGAGAGCCTCGTAGAGTAGCTGCCCGCGCGTCATTACCACTCGACCCGCACCGGATACTGCTTGATATGACGGTCGGGAGTCACGACCGCCAAGCCCTCGATGATAGCCTGGGCGACGATGATTCTATCGAACGGGTCGTCATGGAGGGCTGGCAGCTTAGGCACCTGAAGAGCAGCCGTCTCGCCGACGGGCAGGGATTCGATGCGATGGAGACGGCGTTGCCCGGTGACGTACTCATCCGGCGGCACCCGCAGAAGGAGGCGGCCAATGCCGTACTTGATCGCGATCTCCCACGCTGACGCGGCGCTCAGATACACCTCGTTTGCGGGATCGACGATCAGGCCCTGCACAGGCCCGCTCAGTCTCGCATCGCCGTCAACCAGCCAGATGAAGGTTACCGTGTCGAGCAAGAGCCTCATCGCCGCCTATGGTCCTCTCAGGAGGCCGTCCCGTCGAACAGGGCGAGGAGGTCGTCGGGCAGCGGGTCGAAGAACGACTCCGGCACTTCTGCGAGCCCCTTCCCCAAGCCTACCGGGCGCGGTTGGCTCTCAGGCTCCGCGATGGGCAGGATCTCCGCGACGGGGCGGTTCCTGCGGCATAGTACGATCCTCCCGCCGGTCTTCAGCTTGGCGACGTGCTCGGACAGGTGGGTCTTGGCTTCGTGCATGTTGAGCATGGTTGTAGTAGTCATGGTCGTATGCGCTTACGGCTCCTCCTTCCTATCTGATTGAATGCATGGCTATATACTAACTCATGTTACTAGTCCATTCAAGTATGTTCTTATTAGTTATGTGTATGGTTGTATAGTAAACTATGTTTCTGGTCTGTTCAACGTCTTGCAGTGTCCGGCGCGACAGCGCCCGAATGCTGGGTTATCATGGCTGTGGAGCCGGGCGCGAAGAGGAGTAGTCATGAGAGTGCTCGTGATCGGCGGCGGGGGCAGGGAGCACGCGATCGCGTGGAAGCTGAGCCAGAGCCCGCGCGTGACCGAACTGCTCGCCGCGCCAGGCAACGCGGGAACTGCGCAGGTGGCCGAGAACGTCGCCGTCGGCGCTGAGGACGTAGACGGCCTTCTCCGTCTCGCCCAGGACCGGGCCGTCGACCTGACGGTTGTAGGCCTGGAGGCGGCCCTTGCCGCCGGCATCGCGGACAGATTCGCAGAGGCCGGCCTGCTGCTGTTCGGCCCCACGCAGTCCGCGGCGCGCATCGAGACCAGCAAGGCGTTCGCTAAGGACCTGATGCTCCGGCACGGCGTGCCCACCGCTGCCGCTGCCGTTTTCGACGACTACGACGACGCGCGGAGATACGTGGAGGGGTCGCCGGCGCCCGTCGTGATCAAGGCCGACGGCTTGGCGGCCGGTAAGGGCGTGGTGGTCGCAAGGACCAAGAAGGACGCCCTGGATGCCCTGCGCCTGCAGATGGTAGAGAGGACGTTCGGGGCCTCCGGGGATCGGGTTCTCATAGAGGAGTACCTCGAGGGCGAGGAGGTCAGCGTCTTCGCGTTCGTGGACGGGCGGCGCGTGTCTCCGCTGGTAGCGGCCTGCGACTACAAGCGCCAGGGGGACGGCGACACCGGCCCCAACACGGGGGGGGTCGGCGCCTACTCCCCTCCCCCGCCCCACCTCTGGAACGACGACATATGCCGCGAGGTGCGCAGCCGGATCATCGAGCCGGTCGTGCGCGCTCTGTCGGAGGAAGGCGCGCCCTACACCGGCGCCCTCTACGCCGGGCTCATGCATACCGGCCAAGGACTCAAGGTGATCGAGTTCAACTGCCGGCTGGGCGACCCCGAGGCTCAGGTCCTGCTGCCCAGATTGATAACCGACTTGGCCGACGTTATGATTGGCGTGGCTCGTGGCGACCTGACCGGCGTGACGCTGGCATGGGACCCGCGGCCATGCGTGGGTGTCGTCCTGACCTCCGGAGGGTATCCAGGCACATACGAGACGGGCTTTGCGATCGACGGTCTGGACGTGGAGCAGCCGAATGCGATGCTATTCCACGCGGGGACGCGGCTCGACGCCGCCAGCCGGCGGACCGTTACGGACGGGGGCCGTGTCCTGATGGCTGTGGGCCTCGCCCCAACCCTGGGCGAGGCCAGGAAGACGGCTTATGACCGCGCCGCTGTCGTCGGCTTCGAGCGCGCCTTTTGGAGGACAGACATAGCTTCGTCTGAAAGGCGCAGAGCGCCGTTACACGGAAAGGAGGCGAGTCTCTGACATGTCCACAGATCGCCCGCTACGTCTTCTCGCTGCGCTCGCGGCCACCATTGCCGTGCTGGCGGTGCTGGCAGCCTGTGGAGGCGCGTCTGATCCCACTCCGGCGAGCACTCCCCCTGCCGCCAAGGATGAGGCCGGACCGGCGCCCACAACGACCCCCGCCGCTGCCGCTCCGGACGTGACAGCTATCGAGATCGGCGAGGGCTCGGTCGCTCGCTATCTCGTAAACGAGACCCTGGCGCGAATCGGCGCCCCCTCGGACGCCGTTGGGGAGACGACGGACGTCAGCGGCATCATCCGCTTCGACGCCGCCGGCTCGGTGCTCGCCGACCAATCGCTGATCACCGTCGACCTTCGCACGCTCACGAGCGACTCCGGGCGCCGGGACAACTACGTCCGCACCAACACCTTCGAGACGAGCAAGTACCCTACCTCCGAGTTCAAGCCCAGGGAGACTGAGGGGCTGCCGTGGCCGCTGCCGAGCTCAGGCGAAGTCACCTTCGTGCTGAAAGGCGACATGACGATCCACGGCGTGACCTCCCCGCTGACCTGGGGTGTGACTGCGCAGTTCGGCAACGGAACGGCCACCGGCCTGGCGGCCGCATCCTTCACGTTCGATACCTTCGACCTGGACGTGCCCAGGCTCGCATTTATCCTGAGCGTCGAGGACAACATCCGCGTGGAACTCGACTTCACGGCCTCGGTTTCGACCGGAGGCAATTAGCAGGCTCTTGCTAGGGATGGCATTTAAGGCAGGATACGGAGACGCAGTGATGGCGAAGATGAAACGCTTAGTCAAGCTGGAAGGCTTCGGCAACGTCCGAATGATGGACGACGAAATACCGGAGCCGAACGACGGAGAAGCTCAGATTAAGGTCAGGCGCAGCCTGATCAGCCGAGGCTCGGAGCTGTTCAGGCGGTATGTCTTGGAGGAGGCCGTGCCCGTCGAGATGATGGGCTATTCAGATACGGGCGACGTGACCAAAGTCGGCGCCGGCGTCGAGGGCATAGCGGTAGGCCAGAGGGTCAAGGCGGTGGGCCCGCACGCCCAATACGTCACCGCGTCGCCCACCGCCGAAGTCAAGGACGTCGCCCTGCTGCCCGGGGGCATGAGCTATGAGAAGGGGACCTTCCTCCACCTGGCGGCCAGCGCGGTAATGTGGGCGCGCACGACCCCGGTGGAACCAGGCGACACGGTTGTAGTGGTAGGACAGGGGATCATCGGGCTGCTGTACTCGCAGGCCGTGCGCGAGCGCCTGCCAGGCAGGGTGATCACCATAGACGCCGAGGACTCCCGGTGCGAAGTGTCACGCCGGGTGGGGGCCGATGAGGCGGTCAATGCCGCCAAGGAGGACCCGGTTGCGGCGATAAAAGATAGGACCCACGGCGAGGGCGCGGATGTAGTTGTCGAATGCGTCGGAGGACCGGCAGGCGTCAAGTCCTTCGAACAGTCCCTAGCCATGACCCGGAAAGACGGGGTCATACACCTGATTTCCAAGTACCAACCCGGGCCGCTGGAGGGTTACGGCTCCGTTCCGTTGGATTCGGGGCTGATACAGAGGAAGATGCTGGTGTCGGGCACACGAATCAGTGGCCGCCGCGCGGACCACCAGAAGGAGGCCGCCGAGATGATGATGGCCGGTCGCATCGACGTCGAGCCCCTGATAACTCATAGAATGCCGTGGCGGCAGACCCCTGAGGCGTATCACCTGCTCTACAACAGCCCGGAGAGCGCTCTAGGCGTCATAATCGACTGGGACCGGTAGCAGCGCTTTCAGCCTGCTAGAATACGGAGGTGTGCAGAGGGGCAGATCCCCCTTTGCCGGGAGTTTTGAGGGAGTCCCCTCAGATATATTCCCCCCTTCCCGACCAGGAAAGCTCTGAATGAAGGTAACAGAAAGGTTCATACGCACCCTGCTAGAATACGGGGGTGTGCAGAGGGGCAGACCCCCTTTGCCGGGAGTCTGAGGGAGTCCCCTCAGATATATATACCCCCCCTTCCCGACCAGGAAAGCTCTGAATGAAGGTAACAGAAAGGGTTCATACGCACCCTGCTAATCCACGACGAGGAGAACCATAATGCTTGACAGAAAGCCTCTGGGACGTACGGGCCGCACCATAAGCGCCATAGGGCTGGGGTGCGTCACCTTCGGACGGGAGATCGACGAGGACATGTGCTACCAGGTGATGGACCACGCCCTCGAGAGCGGCATCGACTTCTTCGATACGGCCGAGGGCTACGGGGGCGGCCAGTCCTACGCGGGCCGCAAGGAGGCCGAGGGCGTCGAGGTCCAGAAAGAGGTAACGACCGAGATGTACTCATCCGAGAAGATCATCGGGCGCTGGATGAAGCTGAGGGGCAACCGGGACGACGTCACCATATGCACCAAGTTCAGCTACGGCGGCAGCCCCGAGCAGGTCGTCAAGTCGTTGCAGGGCAGCCTGGAGCACCTCGGCGTCGACAAGGTGGACGTCTACAAGATGCACTCCCCCGACGACGACGTGCCCATAGCCGAGACGCTGCACGCGCTGAACGAGCAGGTAAACGCCGGACTCATCGGCGCCATCGGATGCAGCAACTTCTCCGCCGAGCAGATGCGAGAGGCCCTGGACGTCAGCGATTCCCGGGGCTACGCCCGCTTTCAGATCACGCAGCCCATCTACAACCTCGCCGTGCCCGACGCCGAGAGGGACCTGTTCCCTCTATGCACGAAAGAGGGAGTCGCCGTCACCCCCTACAGCCCGTTGGGCGCCGGATTCCTCGCCGGGAAGTACACCCCCGACCGCTCGAAGCTCCCCAAGGGCACCCGGTACGACATCATGCCCGGCCACGCCGACATCTACTTCTCAGACAGAAACTTCCGGGTGGTAGACGCCCTCAGAGCCAAGTCGGAGGAGCTCGGCGTGCCCATGGTACGCCTGGCCATGGCCTGGGTGATGACCAACCCTGACGTGTCCGCGGCCCTGATAGGCGCTAGGTCCACAAGCCACGTCGACAACGCGCTGCTGGCCTACAGCGAAGGGCTGGCCCCCGAGCTCAGGAGCGAGATGGCAGCCTGGAACTAACGGCCCCCGCCGGAACGGGACCATCTTTGTCCCCCACAACCCATCCTTCCGCAGCCTGCCGGTTGCTATAATCCCTGCGCGTAAGGCAGAGGCGTTATACCGAATTGCCGCGATGGGGCCACGTGCGTAATTGGGGTTGCGGCCGTCGGTAGAGGCGGGTTTCAGACCCGCCCTAGGGTTGGCAATTCGCGGCATACTCAAAACGCATTGGTATTATTACGTTGCTGACTCGAGAGCACGTGCAGACGGCGCGGGAGTTCTTGGACGCGGCGGAGCGTGAGTTCGCCGCTGGGGACGACTTGCAGGGCTCAGAGAAGATGTGGGGCGCGGCCTCCCACGCGATCATGGCGGTCGCTCAGCAACGGGGGCAGCCCTATGGGAACCATCGCGTGATGATAGACGTTGCCCGGCGGGTGGCCGACGAGCTTGACGACGACGGGCTGCGGGCGGGGCTGTTGGCGGCGCGGCACTTCCACGCCAACTTCTACCACGGCTTCCTGGAACACGAAGACCTAGGACCTAACGCCGAGCTCGTACGCCGTTTCGTGGCCCGGATGCTGGCCCTGGCGGCCTGAGTGCATGAGGCATGTCAGAGGCCGCGATGGGCAGGATCTGCTTAGACCCTTGCTCATGCTCGATGACCTCGAAGCGGCGAGGAAACCGAGACATGGACATGTTCATCATGTCATTCCTCACTCCGCTGCGCTCCGTTCGGAATCTAAGGCCGCTGCCCGCAAGACAAGGCCGTCTGTGGGCATGAGCCCTAGATTCCTCGCTGCGCTCGGAATGACAGGTACGGCAGGGTTGACGGGCGGATGCACAGGTTGGAGGCGCCGCCCGCCCGGAGCGGTCCCATGAGACAGACCGAGCTTGCCGTCAAGACGCTGGCCCGCGAGATGGGCTTCGACCTTGTCGGCATCGCGTCGGCGGAGCCGTTCCTGCGCGACGAGGATGCGGCCGTTCAGCGCGTGCGCGGCGGGCTGATGGACGGTCTGCCCTGGTACACCGAGGAGCGCGTCCGCAAGGCGAACCGCCCCGAGGCGCTGCTGCCGGGGGCCAAGTCCATAATCTCCCTCGCCATGAGCTACCTCACCGGCGAGCCCAAGCCCGGCGCGGCGGCGCCGCGCGGGAGAATAGCGCGTTACGCCTGGGGCGACGACTACCACGGCGTCATGAAGAAACGGCTACGCCGGTTCGCGGAGGCGCTTCCGGGGGCGGCCGGCAGGCCGGTGAGGACGCGTATATTCGTCGACGACGGGCCCATGAACGACCGCGCCGCCGCCGAGCGCGCCGGGGTCGGCTGGTTCGGCAAGAACACCAACATTCTGACGCCGAGTCGCGGCTCGTGGGTCCTCCTTGGCCAGGTGATAACCGACCTCGAACTGAGGCCCGACCCGCCGCTGGCGAAGAACTGCGGGGAGTGCGTAAGGTGCATCGACGCTTGCCCCACGGGCGCGATCGTCGCCCCCTACGTGATCGACAACAGGAAGTGCATCTCCTTTCTGACCATCGAGCTGCGGGGCGCCATTCCGCGAGAGCTTCGCCCGCTGATGGCCGACTGGGTCTTCGGGTGCGACATCTGTCAGGACGTGTGCCCCGTCAACCGAGGCACGGAGCACGGGACCGAGCCGGCCTTCCGGCAGCGGCGCGACTTCGGGGCGCCGGCGCTGCTGCCGCTGCTGGAGCTCGACGACGACGGCTTCCGCGAGCGCTTTCGCAACAGCCCGATCAAGAGGGCAAAGAGGGTCGGCCTCCAGCGGAACGTCTGCGTGGCCCTCGGCAACATCGGAGACCGGTCGGCCGTGCCCGGCCTGATCGGCAGATTGACCCGCGGGGAGCCGCTCGTCAGGTCCCACGCCGCGTGGGCGCTCGGACGCATCGGCGGCCAAGTGTCCGCCGATGCCCTGGAAGCGGCGCTGGCCCGCGAGCCGGAGGCCGAGGTGCGCGAAGAGATCGAGACGGCTCTGGCGGAGGCGCGGGACCCCGCGGCGTAGCGACCTACACCCGGTTTCCGGGTTCCTGCTCAAGGCTGGAGCGGCTGTTTGGGACGGCATGGGTGGTGAACTCCCGTGCGGTCCCCTCCCCTTCCGCCTTTGGCATTCCGGGAGCTTCGCCGAAAGCCTTCAGGACTGAAACTCTTCAGACTCTGTGAGACCCGAAAGGCTGCTTTATCGGGGCTGCGCCAGGGGTTGCCCAACCGCCCAAAGGAGATATAGAGTACGGGCCGCCTAGCTTGTACGGAGCGTGGCCGGAGCGCCTAGCCGCCCGGACTGATGATTAGGAGAAAGACAGCGCCATGAAGATCTTGCTCGCCGGAGAGCCAGGAGACGAAACCGAAAGCCGGATTGCCGCCCTGCGGAAGACCCACCCGGACGCCGAGTTCGTCGTCGCCTCGACAGACGAGGAGCAGATGGAGCAGATACGGGACGCCGACGCATACTACGGCTGGCCGACTCGCGAGGTCTTCGTCGCCGCCGAGAAGCTTCTCTGGGTCCACTGCCCCGGCACCGGCATCGACCAGCTCACCAGGATACCGGAGCTCGTCGAGAGCGACGTCGTGGTCACCAACACGAGGGGGCCGCACGTCGCGCCGATGGCAGACCACGTGATGGCGATGGTGGTAATGCTAGCCCACAGGTGGCGGGAGTTAATGGAAGACCAGCGGCTCCACCGCTGGGAGACCGAGAAGTACCACGGCACGTACGCGGAGTTGGAGGGGGCCGTCATGGGCATCCTGGCCCTTGGCGACATCGGAGCCGCCGTCGCCCGCAGGGCCCACGGGTTCGGCATGGACATCTACGCCGTGGACGTCCAACCGCGCAACGCCCCTGAGATCAAGGAGGTCTGGGATCCCGAGCGTTTGGACGAGTTGCTCGGGATGTCGGACTGGTTCGTCGTTACCGCTCCGCTGACGCCCGAGACGCGCAATCTAATCGACCGGCGCAGGCTGAGCTTGATGAAGAAGGGATCTCGCCTGATCGTCATCTCCCGAGGGGGCATCGTCGACGAGAGCGCCTTGGTCGACGCGCTTCGGTCCGGGCATCTAGCCGGCGCCGCATTGGACGCCCTCGAGCCCGAGCCCCTGTCAAGCGACAGCCCGCTTTGGGACATGGACAACGTCATCATAACGCCGCATTCGTCCGCCCACACCACGGGCCTGCTCGGGGGGCGCTGGCAAGTGTACGTGGACTACCTGGAGCGCTTCATGACCGGCAAGCCCTTCCCCTACGTCTGCGACAAGCGCGCCGGCTACTAGTGGTTCAGCGTGTTCGTACCGCGATCATGAAGGGTTGAGGCTCGATGCGCGAATAGCACTTCAAGAGCGTTGTCAGTGAGCGCGTCGATCTCAGCTAACCCTTACTTCAAGAACGTTGGGCCGCCGGAGCGATGGCCTACTCCTCCTCGTTACGCCGCTTCCTCTTCCTCTTGATCACCTCGACCTCGGGAGAGACGAATTGGGACGGCGGCGTGAGAATTGGGCCGTCCGCCTTCTTCTTGGCCTTCTTGGATTCTCTCTTGGGGGCGTGACCTTTCGGCATGTCCGACCTCCCTCCGTTGTCACATGCTGGCCGGGCCGGCTGACATAGAGTTTAGAGCAGCAGCCGAGCCTCTGTAAACCCTGATTCCTCCCGGAACGCCGCCGTCTCCGCGCCGCTGCCAGCCTTCCCTTCCTGGTCCTTGACGGTGCGGACACGTGCTTAGGGTGTAACTGTCCAGACTCTGTGAGGTACGAAGGAGGAGTCCAGAGGGGTTCTCCCCTCTGGCAGGGGGCTGGCCTGGCCGCCTCTCGCACGGCGTTCTTTCCCCCGGTTCTCCCCCTCTGACAGGGGGGCTGGGGCAGGCGGGCGGTCGCCCCAAGGTCGTCATCCTGGTTCTCCCCTCTGACAGGGGGGCTGGGGCAGGCGGGCGGTCGCCCCAAGGTCGTCATCCTGGTTCTCCCCTCTGACAGGGGGGCTGGGGGCTATGCCCCCAGTTACCAAGGGGCGGGTGGGTGGGGATCAAAGACGTCTGCTTTATAGGGGCTACGCCAGTCGAAAAGACCTCATGAACTCTGAACAGCTACCTTTAAGAGCCTTTAAGAGTGCAACGTGTTGTTCGCCGAATGGCATTGATTTATAATGTGCGCCAGCTTCGGCCCCACTTTCAGGAGGACAAGATGCCCCAGGCGATGGCTTTCTTTCGCGGGGAGGTGGTCCCTATCGCCGACGCGAAGGTAAGCATAATGACCCACGCCCTGCACTATGGCACGTCGGTATTCGAGGGCGTCCGGGGCAACTGGAACGAAGACCAGCAGACCCTATTCGTGTTCCGACTCCGGGAACATTACAAGCGTCTACTACAAGGCTGCCGCATCATGATGCTGGACATCCCCTACGGCGTCGACGAACTCTGCGGCATCACCTCCAGGCTGCTCCGGACGTGCGGCTACGCCGAAGACGTGTACATCAGGCCGATAGCCTACAAGAGCGAGGAGCTCGTCGCGAATCTAATGCTCCAGCGCCTTAGCAGCGACTTCGCCTTGGTGGTCGTGCCGTTCGGCTCGTACATAGAGACCGAGGGCGCCATACACTGCTGCACCTCCTCTTGGCGCCGCATGGAGGATACCAACATACCTCCACGGGTGAAGGTGTCCGGCGCCTACGTGAACATGATTCTTGCCAAGACCGAGGCGACCCTGGCGGGCTTCGACGAGGCATTACTCCTCAATCAGGACGGCACCGTCTCGGAAGGCGCGGGCGAGAGCCTGTTCATGGTTTCCGACGGCGCCATCCATACCCCCCTGCTTGGGGACAACAACCTGACCGGCATAACCAGGGACTCCGTGTTCCAGCTCGCCAAGAACGAACTGGGGATGGATATAGTTGAGAGGCACCTCTACCGGAGCGAGCTCTACCTCGCCGACGAGGTGTTCCTGACCGGCACGGCGGCCCACGTCACCCCTGTCGGAAAGCTGGACCACCGTACCATCGGCAGCGGAAAGATAGGCCCCGTAACCCAGTCGATCAGCGACATCTACTCCAAGGTAGTTCGGGGGGACGCCCCCCGCTACGTGCATTGGTGCACGCCGGTGACGCTGGAGCGTTGACGCGACGCCCCGGCGCCGGACATGCTTAGCTTCGCGGCCGACTACTACCTCCTCACGTTTGCGGCAACAGTCGGCGTGATCCAGATAGCCGCCTCCTTGGGCCGGCTCCGCGGCCTGCTCTTCCTGCCTTCGCTTCCCGCGGCCCGGTTGCTCGGGCTGGCGGTCACACTGGGATCGATCGTCTGGTTCTTCAGCGTCGCCGACCGCAACGTCAACGACACCGAGGGCGGGCTGGACGCCAACGCGCAGGCTATTCTCTTCCTCCTCGGCGCAGTCTCCGCGCTCGCCGTTACGCTCATAACGTCGACGCTGATCAACTTCAAGATGACCCCGGCGCCCGGCTCGGCGGCGGACGGGCTGGACGCGCTGCGCTCCGCAAGCTACTTCCGGGCGCTTGCGGAGAGCTTGCGCCACAACATCCATGCGCGGCGCCGTGGCGCAGGGGGCCACCCGAGCCTGGGCAGGGTGGCGCTGACCCTCGCCGCGGGAGGGGCGGTTCTGGCGGGGATCGCTTTCCTGTGGAGCAGCGGCAGCGCCGGCTCCCTACCCTCACCGGCCTGGCTGACGGGATCCAGCGCGGTCACGGGCCTGATGAGTATCGACGAGAGCATACTGCTTTGGGTCAACAGGTGGAGCGGCGCGGCATCATGGCTCGACAGCATGATCGTGCTCGTCGTGAGCGATTACATGATTGCGGTGGGCATGGTGCTGGCGCTTGTCGGGCTCTGGTTTGCGGGGAAGGACGCCGGCGAGAGGGTGAGACACCAGAAAGGCATTCTGGCAGCCCTGGCGGCGATGGCGCTTTCGAGCTGGTCCGTCTACGCGGTCAACGGGGTATACCAGCGTCCGAGGCCGTTTGTGGACAACGACGTCTCCGTACTGTTCTACTACCCCACGGACCCCTCTTTCCCCGCCAACTCGGCGGCCGCTACGTTCGCCATAGCGGCTGCCGTATGGGTGGTGAACCGGAGGGCGGGCGCCGTCATGCTGGCGGCGGCCGCGGCGCTGGGTTTCTCGCGCGTTTACGCAGGGGTACATTACCCCTTGGACGTGGTCGTGGGAGGCGCGTTGGGCGTGGTGATAGCTCTCCTCGTCCACAGGCTGCGCGCCTTGCTCGAGCCCCTACCCTCGCTGGCGCTCAGGGCTGCGCGAGTGCTCTGCCTTGCGTGACGAAAGCGGTACGCCCTGTCCGCCGCAATCATACGACCATAGGCGCCGCTAGCCGCGGCCTGCCGGAGGACTGCTCTTGTACTTCAATCTCCGACTGTTCGGAATGACCAGAGGGTTGCGGTTTCGAATACTGGCTGCGGCAATGGCGGGCCTGCTTGCCGTTGCGGCCAGCATAGCCATGCTTGCCCTTACCGGGCTCGTCCTTGCAAATGTCTTCCGGGGAGATAGCTTCTCGTCTCTGGTTCTTCCTCTAGGCGTCCTGGCGGGGCTGGTTCTCCTCCGCGGCGTCCTACAACATTTCAGGAATAGCGTCAGCTACAAAACGGCTGCGGAGACCAAGGTCGCCCTGAGGCACAGGCTGTACCAGCACTCGCTCGCCCTTGGCCCCGGCCACTTCGACCGGCGCCGCACCGGGGAGGTGACGACGTTCTTGGTCGATGGCGTGGAGAACCTGGAAACCTTCTTCGGGCAGTACCTGCCGCAGTTCATCGTGGCGGCCATAGCCCCTCTGCTCATCTTCGCATTCATGGCGTTCTTGGACGTGCGGATCGGCTTGGTCTTCGTGGTGTTCGCCCTGTTCACTCTCCTGGCGCCCTCATTCATACAGAAGGCCAACCGGCCCCGTACTCTCGCGCGGCGGGATGCGTGGGGAAGCATGGGCGCCGAGCTCCTCGACTCCATACAGGGCCTCAGCACCCTGAAGGCGTTCGGGCAGAGCAAGGCGCGCGGTGAGCTGCTGGCCAGGAGGGCGCAGGACGTGTACCGCACGACCATGTGGATGCTGGCGGCGGATGGCGCGTCGGGGGCGGTAACGGTGCTCGGTATCTCGGCCGGCGCCGCGATAGCCCTCGTATGGGGCGGCGTCAGGGTGAGCAACGGTGAATTAGAGTTGTCCGCGCTCCTGATCATCCTGATGCTGGGGGCCGAGGTCTTCCGGCCCATGCGCGAGCTTGCGCAGCTCTACCACCTGGGCATGACGGCCATGTCGTCAGCCGAGGGGGTGTTCGAACTGCTGGATACCCCCGTAGAAATCAGGTCGCCGAACGCGGCGCCCGCCGGGGCGCGGGAGGACCGCCTCGATCCCGAGATCGCCTTCAGAGACGTGACCTTCGGATACGAGGAAGGCAGACGCGAAGCCCTTCACGACGTCTCCTTCACGCTCCACAAGGGCGAGCGCCTTGGCGTCGTGGGACCCAGCGGGGCCGGTAAGTCGACGTTGGTCTGGCTGATGCTCCGGCTCTACGACCCCCAACGGGGGCGCGTACTGCTCGGAGGCCGCGACCTGCGCGAGATCCCCCTGGAAGCGCTCAGGGAGCATATCTCCGTCGTGACACAGGACACGTACCTGTTCCAAGGAACGGTGGCGGAAAACCTGCGGCTCGGTAAGCCCGACGCCTCCCGGGAGGACTTGGAGAGGGCCGCCGAGGCCGCCAACGCCCACGAGTTCATAACGGCCCTCCCTCACGGTTACGACAGCGAGATAGGCGAACGCGGCGTAAGGCTCTCCGGCGGGGAGAGACAGCGGATCGCCATAGCCCGCGCACTGCTGAAGTCGGCCCCCATCCTGCTTCTCGACGAAGCGTTGTCCAACGTGGACGCCGAGAACGAGTCGGTAATCCAAGAGGCGCTCGACCGGCTCATGGAGGGCAGGACGACCCTGGTCATAGCTCACCGCCTGTCCAGCGTGATCGGCGCCGACCGGATCATCGTACTCGACCGGGGCCGTGTCGTGGAATCCGGCAGCCACGCCGATCTGGCGGCTGCCGGCGGCGTCTACTCCCGGCTCATGGCCGACCAGCAGGTCGGCGAGACCCCGGACCTGATAGCGGCGGCCTTGCCAAGAGCCCCCGGCGCCGTGGGCGTCGGCGAAGATGGAGGCCGGCAGCCTTCCGGCGATTCGCCCGCGTGGCGGCCTGTCAGGACGGTGGGCCGTTGGGAAAACTGGGTCCGCCTCGCAAGCCTGGTGCGCCGGTGGCGCGTTCAGGTGGCCGTTACGCTGGGCCTGGGTCTGCTCTACCACGGGTCCACCATCGCCTTGGGAGCAGTGAGCGCCCTACTCGTAGCCGCCGTCTTCGACGAGGAGCCGATCCGGTTCTTGGTCGCTCTGCTGGCGGTCTTGGCGCCGTTGTCGGCGCTGACCCGTTGGGGCGAATCTTGGATCTCTCACCACGTGGCCTTCAAGCTTCTGGCGGAGATGAGGATCGAGATGTACCGGAAGCTGGAGCCGTTGGCCCCCGCGTACCTGGTTAGGCGCCGTTCCGGGGACCTGGTCAGCATCGCCGGCGACGACATAGAGAAGATCGAGTACTTCTTTGCCCACACCATAACCCCCGCGCTGATAGCGGTCCTGGCGCCCGGCGCCGTACTGGCAGTCCTGGCGTTTCTGGCGTGGCCGCTGGCGCTGGTGCTCCTGCCCTTCCTGGCGCTCGGCGCGCTGAGCCCCTTCATAGCCCAAGCTCGAACGGAGCGGGTCGGCGCGGAGATGCGCCGGCATCTCGGAAGGTTGAACGCGTACCTGGTCGACGGCATACAGGGGATGCGTGAGATCGTGGCGTTCGGCGCCGGGCGGCGGCGGGTGCAGGAGACGACGCGGCGAGGCCGAGAGCTCTCGGACCACCGCATGAGATTCCTCAAGTCGCAGTCGGCGCACTCGGCAACCATCGAGGTGTTGACGGCGCTGGCCGGGCTGTCGGTGCTATCCCTGGGCGCGTGGCTGGTGGCGCAGGGCGAGATGGACCGCACCGATCTGCCCCTGGCAACCCTGCTCGCCCTGTCGTCGTTCAGCCCGGTGACGGAGCTGGCGGTCACGTTGAAGCAGCTTATCGAGACCCTGGCGTCGTCCCGCCGCGTGTTCGAGGTGTACGACGAGCCGGTCGCCGTACACGACGGGCCGGGCCTTGGGCCCAAGGACGGCACGCAAGACGGCGGCGCGCCCTCCATAGACTTCCAGGGTGTGAGCTTCGCATACAGCCCGGATCTCAGGCGCGCGCTGGACGGCGTGAGCTTCGAGACCGGATCGGGCGCCACGGTCGCGCTTGTGGGGCGGTCCGGCGCGGGCAAGTCGACCACGGCGAACATGATCATGAGGTTCTGGGACCCGGACGAGGGGCGCGTCACCCTGGACGACGACGACCTGAGGCGGTTCGAGCTGGACGAGCTGCGGAGCCGCATCGCGCTGGTCACGCAGGACACGTACCTGTTCAACGCGTCGATAATGGAGAACCTGCGGATCGCGCGGCCCGACGCCGCGGATACGGAGGTACGAAAGGCAGCCCGGCTCGCGAGCGCCGAGGAGTTCATCGACGCCCTGCCCGACCGTTACGACACGCTCGCCGGCGAGCGCGGTATGCAGCTCTCCGGGGGTCAGCGGCAGCGCATCTCCATCGCCAGGGCGATCTTGAAGGATGCGCCGGTGCTCATACTGGACGAGGCCACCTCCCACTTGGACGCGGTGAACGAGAGGCAGATACGCGACGCGCTGCGCCGCCTGATGCGTGGCCGCACGACCGTCGTGATTGCGCACCGGCTGTCCACGGTGCGCGACGCCGACCGGATCGTGGTAATGAGCTCGGGCAAGGTCGTCGAACAGGGCGCACACGACGACCTGCTCCGCAAGCAGGGCCTCTACGCTCAGCTCGTATCCACCCAGCTAGTCGGCGCCGCCCTGCCTGCAACGGGCAGGCCTGGCCGCGAGCCGGATGACACCCCGGTGTAGTGTCTCAGTTTGAAAACCCCTCACTGACCCATGCAGGATTGGGCAACAAGCCCACGTCGTCTTGGGCGGGGTGTGGGCGCTGGGCGTCTAGCCGGGGACGTCTACGAGCCGGCCGCCCTCCTGCTGCGACTTGAGGAATCCGAGCAGTATCTGCAGGGTCTTGCGGGCCTCCGTGGCCGGAGAGACGCCCTCGCCGCCGTTCTCCATGACGCCTATGAGCTCGGCGTAGGCCGCCGGAAGGGCTTGGAGCTGATATTGGACAGGGTAGAGCGTTCGCGTCACAGGCTCCGCGGGGTCGCCGTGCTCAGTGACCACAAGGGCGCTGTGCCCCTCCAGGTTGAGGCGTATCTCCCCTGCGGGCCCCATCAGGTGGATCCCGTTGGAGACGGACGACGTCTCCTTGGAGCTGTTGTAGACCGCCCGTATCCCGTTGCGGAAGAGGACCATGCCGGTCGCGGATGGGTCGTTCTCCGGTAGTTTCCCGCCGTCCCCTTTGTACCGGTCCCAGCCCTCGTAGCCGTCCTGGAGGCGGGCGAAGGCCTGCGCCGGCTCGGATTCCGCGAAGAAGCAGACCGCGTCGATTATGTGGGTGCCGTTGCGGAATAACATGGCCCTGGGGCCGCCGTGGTAGGCGAAGATGGCGCTCAGCGGTCCGATCAGGCCGGCCCGCACCTCGTCCCGTACCTTGTGCAGCGTGGGATTCCACCGCCGAGTGTGGTTGACGTGGATCGGGACCGCGCGCGCGGCGCACGCCCGTATCATCCTATCGGCATCCTCCAAGGTTGTGGCCAACGGCTTTTCGCACATGATGCCCTTGACGCCCGAGGCGGCGCCGTCGACCACTATATCGGCGTGCCTGTGGTCCGACGTCGCCACCGCCAGGATGTCGAGGCGCTCGCGGGCGAGCATCTCCCTATAGTCCGTGTAGGTAGCGGCGCCGGGGAACTCGTCTGCCCAGACCGCCTTGAAGTCCTCCAGCAGCCCCGGGACCAGGTCGCAGACGGCGACCAATTCGGCGTTGGGGAGCAAGGCCAGGGCCGCCGCGTGCGACGTCATGAGCTCGTCCTTGAACGGGGGAGGAGGCGGCTCCGGGCGGCGGACGCCTATCCCGGTCGCGCCGACCAGTCCCACGCGATACGGAGTCTTCACCACTTCAACGCCCTCCTCGCATCGGTAATCATCAGTCCGCCCGTATTTCTCCGCAGGCTACTCCCCTATCCCTAGCCGGAGAGGATATCGCCAAGTCTATCGGCGATGATGCGCTCGTCGCCCTCGTTCAGGGTATGGACGTTGATGGCTATGGTATGGTCGCCTTCGAGGTTGACCAGGATGCAGGGGTCGCCTTCGTCGAGGAGGGACGCCACCCCGTTCGCGTCCATGCCCAGCCCCTCGGCGTCGATCTCGACGTGTAGGGTCACGCCCCAGAAGTTCTTATTGCGTACCATAGCAGCCGACTTCAGGTTGGGGGCCCCGTGAAGCCCCCGCTGCAGGGTCTCTATCTTCTCCTCGTACCCCAACAGCCTGTCCTCGTGGTTCATCGTCAGCCACAACTCGAGGGCGGTGACCACGCCGACGATCTCCTGGCGGTCCAGCTTCATGGTACGTCCGAAGGCCTTGGCGCCCTTGTGTTGGAAGGCCATGAACCCGTGGTCGGCGGCTGCTTCCACCAGTTCCTTGTTGCCGCACAGGAAGCCGGCGGAATGGGGGGCGCCGAAGTACTTCGCGCCGAAGCAGGCAAGGTCGGGCGTCTGGGCGTTGCGCCTGAAGTAGTCGAGTGGGTAAAGCTGTGCCGCCCCGTCGCCTATTACGGGGACGCCCCGGGGGCGTGAGACCTCCACAGCCTGCTCCAAAGATACGGTGGAGCCGTCGTCGTCCGGTCTGATCAGAAATGCGACTGCCGCCGTGTCGGGGCCGATGGCGGCGGCGAGTTGCTCAGGCGAACAGGCATCGCCTGTCCCGGCCTCGACGAGCCTCGCGCCGGGCACCGTAAAGCTGCGGTCGTAGCTGTACCTGTGGGCCTTCTGTATGAGGACCTCGCTCTTGAGCCCGGCGGCGTCCGGGAGCTGAGCGATCTTGCCGGGGTCACAGCCAGTCATGCAGGCGGCCGTGCTCAGGGCAAGCGCCGCAGCGCACCCCGAGGTGACGTACGCGGCTTCGACTTCCAGCATCTCCGCGATCGCCTCGCCCGACCTGTCGAGCAGATCCTGCATCTTAACGTAGCTCCGGTCGGCATGGTCCATGGCCGCCTTGACCTCCGGGCCCGGCGTCGAGCCTCCCAAGACGGTCCTGTTTCCCTGGGCGTTTATCACGGGGCGCACGCCCAGCCTTCTGTAGACTTCGAGGTCTCTCGTCTGTGTCATATTCGACTCCTTACGCCACACTGCCCACTATCCACCCCACCAGGCCGTGTTGATTTTCACGTCATTCCGAGCGCAGCGAGGAATCCAGAGGGCCCGCTGTACGGACGACAGTCCTTCGAGCAGCGGCTTTAGACTCCTCGCTCCGCTGCGCTCCGTTCGGAAATGACATCATGAACACGGGTGCTCTGTCCAAATAGCGCAACGAACTATACCATCAGGTCGCCGCCGTTGATGTCCAGGGCCGCGCCGGTAATGTAGGCGGCCCTGTCCGAGACCAGGAAAGCGACCAACTCGGCAACCTCGTCGGGCCGGCCCAACCTCGGCACCGGAAAGCCGGCTCCATAGGAAGCCGCCTGTTCCGGGGTTATCGTCGATCGCACCATCTCGGTGTCTATCAGGCCGGGACAGACCGAGTTTACCGTGATGCCGTTGGCCGCTTCCTCCTTGGCCAGGTGGCGGGTGAAGCCCAGTATCCCGGCCTTGGCGGCGGTGTAGTGCGCGCCGCCTATGGTGCTGTACTTCTTGCCCGCGGTGGAGGAAAAGTTGACGATGCGGCCCCAGCCGGCCTCGCGCATGGACGCCAGCACCGCCCTGGAGCATAGATACGTACCCTTGAGGTTGACGTTCACGACGAAGTCCCACTCCTCCTCCTCTATGTCGATCACGGGTGTGGGACGCAGCACGCCGGCGTTGTTGACCAGGATATGTACGCCGCCGAAGCGGTTCAACGCGCCCTGCACGATGCCGCGGACCTCGGTGGCGGAGGTCACGTCGCCCGGCTGGATGCCGACCGCCCCGCCCTTGTCGGCAATGAGCTGGGCCGTCCGCGCTGCGGCCTTTCCGTCCAAGTCGTTCAGGGCCAGCCTGGCGCCGGCGGCGGAGAGCCGCTCGGCCACCGCGCGCCCCATCCCCTGGCCCGCGCCGGTAACGATGGCAACCTTTCCGTCCAATTCTTTGGGATCAATCATCAGATAACGCCAGTTTCCTTGCCCACCTCTTCGAAGACGTGAAGGGCGTGGTCTAGCTGCTCCCTCGTGTGGGCGGCGGAAACTTGGACGCGTATCCGCGCCTCACCCCTTGGCACCACGGGGAAGCTAAACCCAACGACAAAAACGCCCTTCTCGTTCATGGCCCTAGCCATCTCCACCGTCTTCAACTCATCCCTGAGCATGATGGGGACTATGGGGTGGATGCCCGGGATCACGTCTAGGCCGAGCGCGGTTATGCCGCCCCGGAAATAGCGCGTGTTCTCCCAGAGACGTTCCCGGAGCTCCGGGCGCTCTTGGAGCAGGTCCAGCGCCTTTAGGGCGCCGGTCACGATGGGCGGCGCCAGCGTGTTGGAGAACAGGTACGGGCGCGAGCGCTGCCTAAGAAGCTCGATGACCTCCTTGCGGCCGGTGGTAAAGCCGCCGGACGCGCCGCCCAGCGCCTTGCCCATGGTGCTCGTCAGAATGTCTACTCCGCCGTCCACCCCCAACTCCTCCGCGGTTCCCCTCCCGGCGGCCCCCAAGAACCCCGTGGAGTGCGAGTCGTCCACCATGACGAGCGCGTCGTACCGTTCAGCTAGGTCGCATATCTCAGGCAGCCGCGCGAGGTCGCCCTGCATACTGAATACGCCGTCGGTGGCGATCATGCGGAAGCGGGCGGACTCGCTCTCCTTGAGCCGGGCTTCCAAGTCGGACATGTCGCTGTGCCTGTAGACCTTCCGCTGAGCCTTGCAAAGGCGGATACCGTCGATGATGCTCGCGTGGTTCAGTGCGTCGCTGATAATGGCGTCTTCGGCGCTGAGCAAGGTCTCGAACAGGCCTGTGTTCGCATCGAAACATGAGGTATAGAGGATCGTGTCCTCCGTGCCCATGAAGTCCGAGATGCGCTGCTCCAGGGTCTTGTGAATACTCTGGGTGCCGCAGATGAACCGGACCGACGCCATCCCGAAGCCGTAGCTGTCGAGGCCGTCCTTGACCGCCTGGATGACCTCCGGGTCGTCGGCGAGCCCCAGATAGTTGTTGGCGCAGAAGTTGATGACCTCTCCCTGGAGGGTGTTGACGCGCGAGTCCTGGGGGCCCGTCATCACCTTTTCGGCTTTGTGGAGTCCACTGTCACGGATCCCCTGTAGCTCTTCGTCGATCCAGGTCTTGATAGACGTGTACGTCACTTGGCGCCTCCTCGAGGTTGCAGGATTGGCAAGGGCACACCGTATATTACTTCCTATTGGCAAGAACGGCTACCTTTACAACGCGGCTGTAACTGTTCAGACTTCGTGAGTTCCTTTTCGACTGGCGTAGCCCCGATAGAGCAGACGCCTTTGATCCCCCACTCGCCCGCCCCTTGGCAACCGGGGGCACAGCCCCCGGACCCCCTGCCAGAGGGCCGACCGAAGAAATAAGGAGAGCAGTCGAGGATACAGAGGTTGAACGGAGTGCTTGTCGGGAGATGTGACGGTGTCAGAGGCTGCGGGGCTGATGAGAGTGAGGGCCTGCGCGGCGACAGGGTGGCGGGCGCCTCGCAGCGGAGCCGAGTTACCCACCCTCGGCGGTATTCAGGCTCGGGGGGTATCCGTGCCGAGCAATCGCGTCAACGCGCGGCTATCGGTGGACCACCTGACCCCGGATATTGGGCGCTCCCTCGCCATGCGCGGCCCCGGACGGCTTTGCCGTCTCTCCTCCCTGCCCTACGCGCAGGACGATCTTGGAGGCCTGTCCCGAGGCGAGAAGCTCCAGCGCCTTGTGAAAGTCGTCGAGGGGCATCTCCTTGGTTATCAGGGGTCTCACGTCCACTAGGCCGCTTTCGAGAATCCACCTGGTCCGGTACCACGTGTC
This sequence comes from uncultured Dehalococcoidia bacterium, assembly GCA_958296245.1. Lineage (GTDB taxonomy): Bacteria > Chloroflexota > Dehalococcoidia > Lucifugimonadales. The sequence continues at coordinate 1,479,624 of OY282458.1, read as the reverse complement.
GAATATGCGGCGCCCGTTGAGGGCCAGCACGGTCAGATTCTTGAAGATCATGCTCTCGGCAACGTCGATGGTAACCGGCTTGGAGGGTATTCCGAAGAGCGTTACCCGTCCGCCGTTTCGGACGCCCTTCAGGGCTGCGTCCACGGCGGACGCGGCGCCGCTCATCTCCAGCACGACGTCGACCCCGAACCCATCGTTGGCCTCGGCGAGCCAGCCGGCTACCGCGTCCCCCTCCCCGACCTCTGCGGCGTTGAGCACGGCATCGGCTCCCATGGTACTTGCTAGGGACAGCCGGAGGGCGTTGAGGTCCACGGCGAGCACCCTCGAGGCTCCTGAGGCGCGGGCTATCCCAATCGAGAACAGCCCGATTGGGCCGCAGCCCAGGACCGCGACGCTCTGCCCCGCGAGGTCGTGAGCGAGGGCGGCGAAGACGGCGTTGCCGAATGGCTCCTGCAGGGTTGCGATCTCAGGAGGCATCTTCTCGCGGTCGTTCTGCCATATAACCTTCTCCGGCAGGGCCACGTACTCGGCGAAGGCCCCGTCGCGGTCCACCCCTAGTATCTCGGTACGCGGGCACATGTGCGCCTGACCTGTCCGGCACTGGAAGCACATGCCGCAGGTGACGTGGCTTTCGGCAGATACGTAGTCGCCCACCGCGACGTGCTCGACGCGCTCCCCGACTTCAACCACTGCCCCCGCGAACTCGTGGCCGACCGTAAGCGGCGGCGTCACGCGCTGCGCGCTCCATTCGTCCCATTTCCAGATGTGAATGTCCGTACCGCAAAGGCTGGCCGCCTCGACCTTGATCAGGACCTCGCCCGGGCCGACTTCGGGAACGGGGATGTCCTCCATCTCGAACCCCGGCCCGGGCGCCGCCTTTCGAACCGCCTTCATCGGTTTCGTACCCCTCTCAGTGCAGCGCCGCGGCGATCGCGGCGGCGCGTTCGTTTACGAGCCGGTCCTCCGCGAAGCGGAACAGCCCGAACGGCTCTATCAAGTCCGGCGTCTTCCCCGTGGCCACCAGCGCGGCAATGCTCTTTCCCGCTATTGGAGCCGCCTTGAAGCCCCAGGTCCCCCATCCGGCGTTGAGTACGAACCCGCGCACACCGTCGACCTCGCCCATTATGGGCGCATAGTCGGGGGTCATGTCGCATATCCCCGTCCACTGCCGCATGACCTTGACGTCGCGCAGGGAGGGCACCAGCTCTACTGCGAAGCGGGCCAACTCTTCCAACATGTTCAGCGTGGAGCGGTGGCTATAGGTGGGGTAATGGTCCACCGGCCCGCCGATGACAAGCTCGCCGCGGTCGGTCTGGTAGATATAGACGTGCAAGTTGCCCGAGGAGATGACCTTGTCCATGAAGGGCTTCAATGGCTCAGTGACGAACGCCTGCAGAGGATAGGTCACGATAGGCAACTCCACCCCCGCCATGCCGGAAATGATCGAGCTCCAGCCGGCGGTCGCGCTGACTACCGTACCTGCGCGCACAGGCCCCTTTGCGGTTTCCACGCCGGTAACCCGGTCGCCGGCGCGAAGCACGCCCGTAACTCCCGTGAAGGGGTGTATCTCTACGCCCAACCCGTCGGCCCCGCGGGCGTATCCCCACACGACCGCGTCGTGGCGGACGGTGCCGGCAGGAGGATGGTACAAGGCCGCCATGACCGGCAGATGCTTGTCCTGGCGCAGGTCAATCACGGGGACGAGCTCCTTGATCTCCTCAGGGCCTACCAGCCGGCTGTCGACCCCGAGGAGCTTGTTGAGCTCTACACGCTGCCTCAAGGCGTACACTGTGGACTCCGCGTGACCGACGTCCAGGCGCCCCGTCTGGTTGAACATGATGTTGAAGTCGAGCTCGAGGGCAAGGCTCTCGTAGAGCTTCAGGCTCTCCCTGAAGAAGGGGATCCCCTCGACGGTCAGGTAATTCGCGCGTACGATCGCCGTGCTGCGGGCGCTGGCGCCGCCCCCGACGTAGCCTTTGTCGAGGACGGCGACGTCCGTAACCCCCTGTTTGGCCAGGTAGTAGGCGGTCGAAAGGCCGTGTACGCCCGCCCCTACTATTACGACGTCGTAGCTGTCTCTGAGCGGGTGCTGGCGCCACATCGTTATCGCGGCAAGGGTTGCGGCTTGAACGGACGTATGGCCCCGGCGAGCATCTCCCGCTTCATCGCGACGTCGACGCCAAGGAAGAATATCCGAACGCCCATCTTACGGTAGCGCATCGCCGCCTCCGGACTGGAGACGCTCATGGTCGCGGTCTTGCCGGCGTCTCGGATGTCCTCGAGCAGGTTGTCGATCTTCGGCGCAAGGTACGCGTCGGCTTCTTGGCCGAACAGGCCCAGCCCGATGGACCAGTCCATCGGGCCAACGGTAACGACGTCGATACCGTCCACCGCCAGAATCGACTCTCTGTTCTCGTATGCCCGGTCGCCCTCGAACATGACCATAAGACGCGTCGTCTCGTTAGCCCGCTCCAGGACCCGGCGCGGATCGGCGCCCAGACTGAAGCCCGTGCCGGCGCTGGTACTGGAGACGCCGCGTTGGCCCAGAGGCGGATACTTGCCCAAGCGCACGAATTCGGCGGCCTCCTCCGCGTCGGAGACGTCCGGTAGGTTGAGCATCTGAATGCCGCCGTCGAGGAGGCGTTGAACGTGGGTGCGGGACAGTTCCAGGATACGGACGAGAGCGATCATCCCCAGGTGAGTTGCCATGCGCCCGAGAGAGATGGCTTTGGCGGCCGACTGCGGGCCGTGTTCGAGGTCGATCCAGACGACGTGATAGCCGGCCTGGGCCATCAACTCGATGTCCGTGGCCGTAGCGTCCCTGCACGTCAAACCGTATAGGACGTCGTTCTCACGGAGCAAGTCGCCCAGTCGGTCTTCCATATGGAGCCTCCTGAAATGAAGCGGCGCGTCGGGCTCAGCCGCCGCGGGCGGCGCGCATCTTGAACGCCGCGGACTCGACCTCGGCCACCTTCCGGGCGATGGTAGCGGGATTCAGCCGGGCCGCGTGGTCGTGGTACCCGGCCCTTTCGAGCATCGGCCCCAGCTTGCCGCCCTTGAACAGGTCAATGGTCCAGCGCAAGGAGTCCGGCACGGCCGCCGGGTCCAAGTAGAGGCGCTCGTTCTTCGCTCTCGGCCCGTAGTGGTAATGAGGGTCCTCGTCGAAGCAGTCGAAGGCCAGCATCTCCTTCTCTTCCCCGTCCACGTCTCCCAGAACGTGGATCGCTATGCCGGGCTCACGGTCCTCGATGCCGAATCGGACGGGGCCCGCCTCCACCATTACGTCCCCTCGGTTATGCACCACCGTGCTCCGTTGCTCCCTAGCTATCCTTCGGGCGGTGTCTTCCATTTCGGCCAAGACGGGCTCCAGAGCCTGCGTGTCTATCTCGGACGCCACGTGCTCGAACCCCGCCCGCGCGACGAGCCCGGGCAGCCTGTTGCGGAGCAGCCAGAGCGACCAGTCGAGTGGGTCGCCTTCGGTGGTCGTGTCTATGCTGATGCGGAAGCCGCGCTCGTCCGGGCCGTAGAAGTAGTGCGGGAGCTGGTCGAGGCAGTAGAAGCGCAGTAGCTGCCGCTCCTCGCCGTCGACCTTTCCAAGGACCTGAATAGAGATGCCCTGGTCCTTGAGCAGGTCGAGGTACTGGAGCCTAAACGTGATGGGTCCGCCGCCGATAGACGCAAGCTCCCCGTACTTGATCTGCCCGACCAAACCTTGGCTGAGGTGCTCCAAGCTGCCGTAGTGCATCATGGCATATCCCCCTCTTCCCGCCTCAGGATCTGAGGCCGTTTATTTCTCGGTTGCGGGGTGGCCCAATCGCCCCCGCAGGAGGTTACCATTATATCCCAGATCGGATCGGCGGGCGCTCGTTAGATCCCTCTCGAAAGCCCGGCAAGCTACGGAAGAATAAGCACCGCCCACCGCCCTTCTGCATACCCCGGTATTCCGCAGTCTGTTAGACTCACTGAACAGCTTTGGGTGCTGACAGGAAGCTGGAGAGGCGGTATTCGATGAGTAGGACGATCCCCCGAGACATACGGCCGGCGTACCCGGAACCGGTTGAGCGCGGGCGGGTGCGCCGGAAGCTGATGGAGCTCTTGGGGTTGGAGGAGATCCCGGCAGCGCCTAACTTTGCCGTTGGCTCCGTGGACACCGAGGACGGATTGTCGGTCTCCCGAGGGTCGTTCCGCACGTCTCTGTGCGAGGACGTGCCTGCCATCATGATGAAGCCCGACGGGGCCTCCGAGCGGCTGAGGGCCGGCGTAGTCTGCGTGCCCGGCACCGGCGGCAGCACCGGGATGTTGGCGCATCCGCAGCTTCACGTTCGGGAAGAAGGCCGCCTGTTCGGATGGGCGCGCGAGCTTGCCAGGCGTGGGTTCGTGACTATCGCCATCACGCCCAAGGGCTCCGAGGCCAGGCGTGGCTCGGCGGAGGCGTGGGCGCACGAGATGAAGCTGCTGGCCCCCTATGGCCGCTCTCAGATGGGCGTACTGGTCGAGGAGACGCTGCTTGCGGCCCGCATCCTGGCGGACGCCGAGGGTGTGGACCCGGGCAGGATCGGGCTCACCGGCATGTCGTTGGGCGGCAATGCGTCCTGGTACGCGATGGCCTGCGCGCCGTGGATAGCCGCCGCCGCGCCCGTCTGCGGTGGGTTGGGCCGCATGGAGCGCGTCATCCATGAAGGACAGAACGAACGGCACAGCGCTTACTACTTCGTTCCCCACATGCTGCGCCACTTCGACCATCCAGAGGTCGTCGCCGCGTGCATCGCCCCGCGTCCGTTCATGATGGTGGCTCCCACCGAAGACGAGGACATGCCGCGCTCTGGGGTGGACGACCTGATCCCCGTCGTGCGCGCCGCCTACGAGGAGGCGGGCAAGCCCGAGTGGTTCACGGTGTACCAGCCGCCTGGGCGCCACGTCTACCGGGTGGAGTACTTCGAGAGGGTGGCAGCCTGGCTCCGGCGGTCCCTGGGGAAGTGAGGCCCCGCATCTGAGGCGAGGAGCCCCCTCTGCCCTCTAAGGATCGTCCGGTTGGACGCCGGGGCCGCATGGTTGTTTTACGGAGAGGCCGCCCGGCTCCGGCCGAGTGCAGATAGAACCCTATAAGCCCTGTATCAGCCGGACGGCGTGGGGGTCGCCGTAGCGTCGTCCCCGCTGGGAGCGGCTCCGGGTGTGGCAGGCGTCCCCGGCTGCGGAATGGCTGGCCCTTCGTATACCGGCTCCGTAGTGAAGCGCTCGCGACTGCTCAGCAGGTCGAAGACGGGGTCGGACTCCACGACGTACGCGTAGGGCTTGGAGGCGTCCTTGACGTAGTAGGTAAACTCATCCTTCTCTGTGAACAGGAACTCTACCGAAGGGGTCTCCGAGTCCGGCTTGGTTATGACGTTGAGCTTGAGGAACGGGTCGCCGAAGTCCATCGCGGCCTTCTCCTCGTCGGTCGGAACGCTGGAGGCTATGAACCGCTGGAGAACACTCAAAATCCCGGACATGACCCCATCCCTCGCCGCCTCTATCGTCCCATCCTCGGAGACTACCGCCCAGCCGCCGCCCTCGATCGGGCGGACATGGAACGCCTCGTCGCGGAACTCGTACGTGAAGTACAGGATGTCTTCGGTCGGGACCTGGGCGACAATCGGAGATTTCCACTCGTTGTCTTGAGGGGCGAAGTTGTCGGAGAAGAGGCAGGTTATCCCGTAGACCTCATCGGCGCCGGGCCTGCGGATGTAACACATTCGCACCGACTGCGACCAGGCCGATAGCTGCCTCATCCCTATCGACGCCGCGAAGTGGTCTCCTATCAGCAACTCCTCCCTCATCTCGTCTCCGCTAAAGAACTGGACAGTCGTCCCGTCTTCCGGAGTGACCCCCATGAGCCAGTGGTTCTCGGAATTCGTGGATACGAGGTCGGCGCCGTCGAACTTTGAGACGGCGTCCCACATGATGAACAGCTTGGCGTCGAACACGGGGTACTCGTCCAAGAACCACCCGTCCTCCGACTTGACTATCGCGATCTCACTATCCTCCCCCCTCATGACGACCTTGTCGATGACGTCCTCGTCCAGCTGAGCCAAGCCGCTGAGCTCGGACTCGTCTAGGATGTCGGCCGAGAGCAACCTGATCAGGAGCCCAGCGACGCCGATGACTACCACCACCGCCAGCAGGATGCCGACCTGTCTACTCTTCACTTGTGTACGTCTTCCTTTTCATTCTGTGCCTCACGAAGAAGCGGACCAAGCCGAGAATGACGAAGAGCACAGGCACGCCCGCTATGCTGCCATATCTGACTAGCAGACGCTGGGTCTCCGAGTCGTACAGGAGGGTCCGAACGGTGCGCCCCTTGGCCCGTATCGCGGCCAGCGCGTCGTCCTGTGTGAGCCAGTCGATCCAGTTGCTCATCATCTCAACGTGGCCCTGGCCCTGGGTGGCCCAACCCTCGTTTATCCAGTCGGAGTCGCCCGCAACGATTATCCGAAAGCGCTTTTCAGGATCCCGCGTGCATTCCGTCTCGCCCGGCGGGCATCTGGTGCCGGTTATGGCGACGGCCAGCATCCTCGATCCGAGCTCGTCCTCAGGCAGGTCGGACAGATGCGGAGATTGGGGAAATAGGTTCTGGTAATCTGAATCCACTGCCCCAAACTGGGTGGTCTCGACCAGCGGTATTACGTCTTCTATCTGGACGGAGGGTTCAGTGGGATCGACCAAGTCTATGGAACTGGCCCAAGGGAATACGACGGAGGTCACGCCGCCTGACACCCGGGCGTCGGCCTGCGGTATGCGCACCCAGTATTGGTAAGGGACGATGATGGGTTGGAAGACGTCGGGTACTGTCAGCGACTCGTGAGACCGGGTGTCGAACACCATGTCCTTGTTGACGCGCACCCCATACTGCGCGAGGTATCCGTCCAAGTTGAACTGGTTCATGACGCCCCTGAAGTTCTGCGTATCGTTGATAACGGGGTCCATCAGGAACACAGCCTGCCCGCCTTCTGCGAAGTACGTGTCCCACTCGGTGAAGAGAGGCTCCGGCAACTCCCTCATGGGGCCGGTCACCACGAGGGCGTCGATACCGCCCATCTGCATCTGCCCTTCCCTGCCCTCCCTGCTCTCCTCCACCTGAGTCTGCGCGGTCAGGGCGGCCCGGATCGTCCTGAAGTCGGGTTCCCCGCCCTCTTCGAACCTCAACCCGGGGTCCTCAGAGTTGGTGTGGAAGGCGACGGTCTGGGGGTCCTTTTGGAGCATCCTGAATACGGCAGAGGCCAGCGCGAACTCCAACCCGTCGGTGGTACGGACCACTGCGATGACCTCACGCTGATTGATGTAGGTCATGGCGAGACCGAGGTATCCGACCTTGATTTGGATCTCACCTTGTGATTGGACGTTGAACTGGACGGGGCGTATGAGATTCTCCTGAGCCTCGCGTACCGAGTCCTCGTCCTCGGGGTCTGTTCTCCGGAGAAGTACCCTGATGTTACCCCTGCCCTGCTCCTGCACAGCGTCAATGAAGTCCTCCAGGTCGCGCCGCACGAGAGCGGCTTGGGGCGGCAGGTCGTCGGTGTAGAAGAACTTGATCGTGAGCAGGTCGTCCAGGCTCCCAAGGACCTCTTTGGTGGCCGGGCTGAAGGTATGCAACCGCTTCTCGGTCAGGTCTATCCGCCCTTCGATGATGCCGCCGAACCACCCTACTAGGAGGCTGATGACAACCAGGCCGGCCACGCCAAGCTGGAGATTGCGGTACATCGGCGACCGGTGGCTGATGCTCTTGCTTCGGATGAGAAGGTATGAGCCGCTCAGAAAGGCCGATACCAGCGCGATGAAGTAGAGCACGTCCCTCAGGTCGATGATGCCGCGGAGTATCGACGTGTAGTGGGTCGCCGGGCTCAGGTCCTGAATCAGCACGGCGATGCCCGGGGGCACAGCCAGAGTGATCACGGGCGAGCCCGCGAGCATGAGACCGACTATCAGCGCCAGCGACACCATGAACGAGATGATCTGGTTCTGCGTTAGGCTGGAACTGAAGACACCGATGGCAACGAAGGAAGCCGTCAGGAGGAAAGTCCCAATGTACTGCGCGGCGATGGCGCCGCTGTCCAAGTCGCCCGCCGCCGAGAGCGCCAAGGGGATGACCACGGTGAAGAGGATGCCGACACCCACGAACAGGAAGCCGGAAACGAACTTGGCCAAGAGCACCGACCAGCCCCGCAGGGGCTGGGTCAACAGTATCTCCAGGGTTCCGTCGCGCTGCTCCTCGGCAACCAGCCTCATGGTAGCCGCCGCAACGAATACCGGCAGCACCCAGGGCAGGACCAACACCTCGAACAGAGGGCGCAAGGATGCCTCTCTCGACGTATCCAACGCCCTGAAGAAGAAGAACGAGATTACCCCGATGAACACTACGAGGAGGATGTATCCCGTCGGTTGGTCGAAGTACCCCTTGAGGTCCTTCTTGACTAGGGCAGTGAAAATTCGCATCTCGATCTACGCCCGGAAGGGAGGCCAGCGCCACCTGAAGCGCCCGCCCTCGGTGGGCTCGTTACTCTCCGTCTGGGATTCTTCGTCCGCGCCCGGCGCCGTCAGGGAATGGAAGAGGTCCGAGAGGCTGGCTCCCTCCTCATGAAGGTCCCACAGCACCCAGTCGCGCCGTTTCGCCATGTCGAAGACCTGCGGCCTTACGTCGCCCTCACCCGAAACGAGGACGGAATAGCGCCGGCGGCCGTCGACCGCCCCTACGTCCTCGATCTCATCTACGTTCGGAATCTCTCGGAGCCCGGCCTTGACACCCTTCCCCTTCACCTCGATGTTGACCTGCCTTCTGCTTCTGGCCTGGGCCCGCAAGTCGTCCAAAGTGCCCTGGGCAACTATCCTGCCGCGCGTGATCACTAGGAGCCGGTCGCAGGTCTGCTCGACCTCGCTCAGGACGTGGGTGCTGAGCAGTACCGTCCTCTGGGCGCCTATCGTCTTGATGAGTTCGCGGATGGGCACCCTCTGGTTCGGGTCCAGACCCTCGGTGGGCTCATCCATGATCAGGATGTTCGGCCTGTGGAGAAGGGCTTGTGCCAACCCGGCCCGCTGCCTGTAACCTTTGGAGCATTCGCTGATCGGCTTGTAGTAGATCTCCGCGATATGGGTCTCATCGACGGCCTGTTCGATGTTTGCCTTCTTTTCGGACCCCGACAGGCCGCGGAGGTCGGCGACGAAGTCCAAGTACTCGTGGACGAGCATGTCGCCGTATAGTGGGTTGTTCTCCGGCAGGTATCCGATCTTCTGCCTTGTGGCGAGGTCGTTCTCCTGGTTGTCGGACCCTTCGATGAGTATCTCGCCTCTGTCAGGCGTATAGTAGGAGGTGAGGAGCCGCATGGTGGTCGTCTTGCCTGAGCCGTTAGGACCCAGGAAACCCACCACCTCGCCCTTGCGTACGTCGAAGGAGACGTCGTTCACGGCCACGGTCGGGCCGAAGGTCTTGGTAACCCCGCTGACCTGGATGGTCAGATCTGCCGTGCTCTTATTGTCAGCCATCTACTCGATCCCTACCCTCGAATCGGATGAGGTGCGTCAACTTGGCATGACGCCGGCGTCCCGGGACTGCCGAGGCCAACGGCGCTCGGCTGGCGCTTTCCGCCGGCCCCTCATTCAGCAGAGAAAATTCCGCCTCTAACCTCGAACGAACATCGGCCCCATACTGAGGCTGCCTAGACTCACTATAGGACTCACTAGAAGAGGGTGTCAACCCAAGGACGCGCAAGCGGCTATGTCCTTCCGGCCCTTGCCAAGGCGGCGACGATAGCTGCGGGGGACATCGGGAGTTGGGTCAATCTGGCTCCTACAGCGTCGTCAACAGCGTTGGCAAAGGCGGCGAGCGGGGGGACGATGTTCGCCTCCCCTACTCCTCTAACGCCGAATGGGTGTCCCGGGTTAGGCACCTCCACGATAACAGTGTCTATCATCGGCAGGTCCAACGAAGTCGGCATCCTGTAGTCGAGAAGCGTCGCGTTGAGGAGCGCCCCGTCTCCGCTCATGAAGTACTCCTCGTTCAGGGCCCAACCGGCCCCCTGCGCCGCGCCTCCTTGCATCTGCCCTTCCACGTATGACGGGTGTATGGCAGCGCCGGCGTCCTGGATAGCGGTGAACCGGAGTACGTCCACCTTTCCGGTCTCGGGGTCGACCCGGAGGTCAACGATGTTCGCCGCAAAGGACCCGCCCACCCCCGTTGGGCTGACGTTGCCGCGGCCCACTACCGGGCCTCCCGTATCGTTGAGCTGACCGGCCAACTCCCTGAAAGCCATCCGCAGCTCAGGGTCCCTTCTGTGCCGGATTACGCCCTCGGCGTACTCGACCTCCTCCGGGGGGACCTCCCACAGAATAGCGGCCCGCTCAGCCATCTGGCGCTTGACGTCGCTGGCGGCCTCAAGAGCAGCCATGCCCGACTTGAAGACGACGCCGCTCCCCCCGGTGTTGGAGGTGTATCCTATGGCGTCCGTATCGCCTATCTGCGGGGAAACGTCCTCTACGGGAATACCCAGGGACTCGGCAAACTGCTGAGCCACCGCCGTCCGCGTACCGCCGATGTCTACCGACCCCTCCACGAGGCTGACGCGCCCATCCGGCAGCACGTTCGCCACGACCGCGGCGGGCCCCGTGTTATTCCGCCAGAACCCTACGGCGACCCCTCGCCCCTCATTGGGGCCGGACAGTGGAGCCGAGTAGCTCGGATGGTCCCTAACGGCTTCCATGACCTCGAGCGCGCCTATCGGCGGGTTCATCGTCCCGTCCGCGCGCCTGGTGCCCTCCTTGGCGGCATTGAGAATCCGAAACTCCATGGGATCGAGGTCCAGGCGGCGGCGGATCTCATCGACAACCGATTCGACCGCGAAGGTCACGATCGGCGAGCCGGGGGCTCGGTACGCAGCCGTGGCCGGTTTGTTGGTCAGCGCCTCCACGCCCTCGAGCAGGACGTTCTCGATGTCATACGGGGTCAGTATGCAGGCCGCCGCGCCGCCTACCGGCGCCCCGGGGTATGCCCCCGCCTCCAGGGCGAAGTAGGCTTGGGCGGCCGTTATTCGCCCCTCCGTGGTCGCCCCCATCTTCACCTTGACGTGGCTGCCGGAAGTGGGGCCGGTCGCCTCCAACACCTCGGCGCGGGTCATGACCATCTTCACCGGGGCGCCGCTCTTCTTGGAGAGCAGCGCCGCGATCGGCTCCAAGTACACGCGCAGCTTTCCCCCGAAGCCGCCGCCTATCTCCATCGGGACTACTTTGATCCTAGACACCGGAACGTCCAGAATGCTCGACACTTGGTCGCGGATGCCGAAGTGGCCTTGGCTGCTGCACCACACGGTCAGCCTGCCGTCCTCGCCCCATAGGGCGGTGGCGTTCTGGGGCTCGATGTAGCCCTGATGCACCGTCCGGGTGCGGAACTCGCGCTCGATGACGACGTCCGCCTCGGCGAACCCCTTTTCGACGTCGCCGAGACGATGTTGCACGTAGCCAGTCGCATTGGTCCCGGTGCGCCTTTCGTCGCCGAATCCCTCCGGAGCGGTGATGTGCTCGTGAAGGATGGGCGCGTCCGGTTTCAGAGCGTCTTCGGCGTTCGTGACCGGGGGGAGCACGTCGTAGCAGACGTCGATCAGGCCCAGGGCCTCCTCGGCGGCGTGGGGGCTGGAGGCGGCCACCGCCGCGACGGCATGGCCCTTGTAGAGCGCCTTATCCTCGGCGATGACGTTGTTGCTCAAGTACTTCTGGCTCATGATCTGGTCTTCGCCGACCTCGGCCAAGGTGTCCTTGGGCCGCGGCAGGTCTGCGAACGTGACCACGGCCGCGACTTCCGGCAGCGCCTCCGCCCGGCTCGCGTCTATCGACACTATCCGCGCGTGAGCGTGGGGGCTGCGCAACATCTTGCCCCATAAGAGCCCCGGCGGCCGGACGTCGGCCCCGTAGAGCGCCCTTCCGGTGACCTTGTCGACGCCGTCGTGCCTGATCGGGCGCGTCCCCACAACCTTGTAGCCGGCCTTCGCTGCCGTTGTATCAGCTACCATCACCATCTCCTGGTTCCTTGCAGTACAAATTGCATTCTAGCATAGGGAGAATGGGCGGGGCCGGGCTGCGAGCTATAGGCGTCGGCCCTGATGTAGAATGACGCACGACCTGAGGCAAAACTGTTCGGACTCCGTGAGATCCGAAGGGGGGACCCAGAGAGGTTCTCCCCTCTGGCAGGGGGTATGGGGGCTGTGCCCCCAGTGATGAACAGGGGCTGCGCCAGTCGAAAAGGACCTCACCAAGCCTGAACAGTTACACTGAGGCAGTAAGCATGTACAAGCTGGCCGCCCTGGACGTCGACGGAACCATACGAACGATAGATCGCTCCCCGTCCGAGCGTACGAGGCGGACTTTAGGAAGCGTGCGCGCCGCCGGCGCAGCCGTCACGCTGGCCACCGGGAGGATATTCACCTCCGCCGCTTCGGCTGCTGCCGAACTGGGTATTACGACGCCTATCGTCGCTTTCCAGGGCGCTGTGGTAGCAGAGCCGCAGGGTGGAGAGGTGCTCTGGAGCCGCACGCTGACGCCCGAAATGGCCAACGCCGCCCTCGACGCGCTGGCAGCGTGGCCGACGGAGGTGGCCGCCTACCTCGGCAACGACGTCTACGTCAACATGAGGACCCCCTGGGTCGAGGGCTACGCCGAGCGTAACCCGGGGCGCGTACACGTCGTCGACGACCTGAGGGACTTGGCTGAAATGTCCCTGTGCAGGCTCGTCGCAGTCGGCGGCGAGGACGACGTCGCCGTGCTTCACTCGAATCTGACCAAGGCCTTCGACTCGACGCTGCACATAACACGGTCGCTGCCCCGCTTCTGCGAGATACTCCACCCGGAGGGCGGCAAGCACAAGGCTCTGGCCTGGCTGGGCAGCCGCCTCGGGGTCAGGCGTGATGAAACTATCGCCTTCGGAAACGGCTACAACGACGTGCACATGCTGGAGTGGGCGGGCCTGGGGGTCGCCGTAGATGGAGCCGTCGCAGAGGTGCTGGAGGTAGCCGACCGCGTTGCGCCTGCCTTCGAGGAGGACGGCGTCGCACAGGTGCTAGAGGAACTGCTCGCCGTCGGACAGATCGGAGGAGTCAGCTAGGATGCTGGCTCAATGCGCGTGAGAGGCGTCGGAATTCGTAGCTGCGGCAGTTCCTGCCGTATGCCTGCGTTTTAAGAGGAGCCTTCTCGTCCGTCAGCGCCGGTGGGCGCCGCACCCTGTGCTCTCAACTTGGACCACCGTATGCCGGAGCCATCAACTCAGAGGGTGAGTCGTAGGCGTCTCCACGTCCTGACTCAGTCTAGGGCTCGTTTCACCGCTGCTATGACGTCGTCCTCGTCGGGGAGGACGGCCCGGTTCAGCCCCTTGGCATGGGGCACCGGTACGCCCGGGTTAGCGACGCGCTGTATGGGCGCCTTCAGATGCGAGACGGCGTCGCTGCCCGCAACCATCGCCGCTATCTCGCCGCCGAACCCGCCGCGCCTGACGGCCTCGTGGACTATGACCAGCCGCCCCGTCTTGCGGACGGACTGCAACACGCGCTCGGAATCGAACGGCACGAGGGTCCTCGGGTCTATGACCTCAACCGAAATCCCCTCCGCGGCGAGTTCTGAGGCCGCCGCGTCCGCGACCGGGACCATAGCCAGCCACGCGACGACCGTCACGTCCGACCCCTCCCGCCGGATCGAAGCCCGGCCCAGGGGCGCCCCCTCAGACTCCTCAGGAACGGGGCCGATCACGCCGTACAAGTCCTCGTGCTCGACGTAGAGCACGGGGTCCGGGTCGCGTATCGACGTTATCATCAACGCCTTGGCGTCAGCCGGGGTCGATGGCGTGACGACCTTGAACCCCGGTATGTGAGTGAACCACGCTTCGAGCGCCTGGCTCATGTAGGCGTTGCCGTGCATCATGTGCGGCGACCGCACCACCATCGGGACCGACATGGCGCCGTCGTGCACGTAGCGGGCCTTGGCTCCCGTGTTGACGAGCTGATCCATAGCTACCGTAATTAGGCCGGTGAACTGCATCTCGATTATCGGACGGAGGCCCATCAGCGCGGCGCCCACTGCCATGCCCGCGAACCCCGACTCCGATATGGGCGTATCCATTACCCGGTCCGGGCCGAACTCCTCCAGCATCCCCTTGGTAACCCCAAGGATGCCGCCGTAGTAGGCGACGTCTTCCCCGAAGAGGTGCACCGTCTCATCACGGCGCATCTCTTGGACCAGGGCTTCCCTTATCGCCGCCCTGAGCTCCAGATTCCTCACGGCCCCATATCCTCTAACGGCTCCGCGTACACGTTGGCGAACGCCGTACTTACGTCAGCGAACGGGGTCGCCGCGCACTTTTCGAAGGAGCGCTCGATCTCCTCCAGTATCTCGTCCTCGACCGCCCTAGCCGTTGCGGCGTCCTGGTAGCCCATCTCCTCTAGACGGCGCCCCAATATGGTGATTGGGTCTCGCTTCTTCCAGTGGGCGACCTCCTCGGGCGGACGGGAATCTTCCAGCATCAAGGGGTAGTGGCTCATGAAGCGATAGGTCTTGCACTCCAACAGGGTTGGCCCGCCGCCTGCGCGCGCCCTGTCGGCGGCCTTCTGCGCGGCGTCGTACACCGCCAGAACGTCCTGGCCGTCGACGACCTCGCCAGGCATCGCGTAAGCAGCGGCGCGCTCGGCAATGTCTGCTATGGGCTGGCCCACGGTTCCGGGGACCGTCTGAAAGTAGAGGTTGTTCTCGCAGACGAAGACGACCGGGACCTTCAGCAGAGCGGCGAGATTCAAGCCCTCATGGAAGTCGCCGCGCCCCGCTGCACCGTCACCGAAGAAGCAGACCATCACGTCGTCGGTCTTCTTCATCTTCATAGCCCAACCGACGCCGACGGACTCCGGTATCTGCGCTCCCACCATGGCTGTGCCAGCCAGGATGCCCAATTCCGGGTAGCCGCTGTGGTGGAACGACTCCTTGCCGGAGTTGATGCTCCCCGAGTTGCCCATGACGGCGTTGAACATCTGCAATACCGTAACGCCCCGGGTCCAGAATGCCTCCGTGGTCCGCAGCGAGGGCAATACCCAGTCGCCGGGCCGCAGCCCGTAGCAGGCCCCAACCCCGACCGCCTCTTGCCCGGCGCTCGGGTGCAGCCCCACGGGCAGGCGCTTTTCCCAGGCGAGCTCCAAGGCCCGCTCGGTGAATCGACGGCCCAAGAGCATGATCCGGTACATCTCCCGCAGGTCTTCTACGGTCAGGCTGTCGTGCGGCGCAGCCGTCATCGCTGGATGACTCCTCTCATGATCCTCAATATGTCGCCCGGCCTCCGCTGGCGTCGAAGACGGCGCCGGTCGTAAACGAGCACTCCTTCGATGAGAGCCAGGCAATCATCGAGGCCATTTCATCCACAGTCCCCGTCCGCCCCATGGGGATCTTCTCGATCATATAGCTCAACTCTCTCTGTTCCAGCCCACGGTTGGGACGGGTCATGACTACAGCCGGGGTGATGCAGTTCACCCTAATGCCGGTGAGGGCAAGCTCCTTGCCAACCGATTTGGTCAACCCGATGACCGCCGCTTTGGAAGCGGAGTACGGCACGCGCTGCGGATTCCCCTCCTTGCCGGCAATCGAAGCGGTGTTGACAATGCGGCCGTAGTTCCGCTCCATCATGTGCGGGGCCGCCGCGCGCGTGAAATGGAAGGCCCCCATGAAGTTGCTCCGGAAGGAAGTATCCATCGCGTCCACCGGCAGCTCCCATATATTGCCGTAGTCGTAGGCGCCGCCCCCGCCCGCGTTGTTGATGAGAACGTCGACGCGGCCCCAAGCGTCCAGTGTGGCCTTGACCGCTGCCTCGGCTGTCGCCGGGTCTCCAACGTCTCCAACTATCAGCCGGGCGTCTACGCCTGACTCGCAGAGGCGGGCGAGCGCCGTTTCCCCCCGCTCCTGATGGAGATCGACTACCGTGATCAAAGCCCCCTCGTTGCCGAGGCGGCAGGCTGCCGCGAATCCTATCTCCCCGCCTGCGCCTGTGATTATCGCGGCCTGCCCATCGAATCGACCCATAACCTCCTCCCGGACCGGGTTCCTTGAACAGCCGCAATCCTAGCACTTCCGAGACAAGCTGTACACGCCAAGGTAAAACTGTTCTTTGATCCCCACCCCGCCCCTTGGTAACTGGGGGCACAGCCCCCAGACCCCCTGCCAGAGGGGAGGACCAGCGCTGCTCCCGCCGAGGGTGGTTATCCTATCCAGACCCCCTTGCCGCAGGGGAGAACCCTCTGAGCCAGGCCGCCCGGCCAGGGCGCCCAACCAGACCCCCTGCCAGAGGGGAAAACCCGCACCAGGCACCAGCCAGGCCAGGGCCAAGGACCAGACCCCCTGCCAGAGGGGAAAACCTCTCTGGACTTCCCCTGAGGGTCTCACAGGGTCTGAACAGTTTTCACGCCAAGGGCTGCGTTGAGAATACAGGAGAACCCCCGCTCTCGTGTCATTGTCCATTACCCTGTGCGGCAGACCGGCTGCGTGACCGTGAGCCTCTGCCGTATAATTGAGCAACGACCGGGCCCCAACGCGATCCGAATCGGCTGAGGGAACATGAACAGAGATCAGAGACTCGAAGCGATGGCAAGCGCCTCGGACAAGCTCCTCGTCGGTCTTGCGGACCGCGCGCTGGAGTCTCTGGACGTCGAGGTCGTTCGCGGACCCACGGTGGGCCTCGTGATGGCCCGGGCGGAAGAACCCTCCGAAAAGCTCGTCTTCAACTTCGTCGAGGTCGCCGTGACGGAAGCCGAGGTCTTGGCCGGGGAAGAGCGCGGTTACGCGATGGTCATGGGCCGGTCGCCCGAAAAAGCCCTCGCGGCGGCGGTGCTCGACGCGGCGGTGGAGTCGAGGCACGCGATGGCCGAAGAGATAGAGGCGGCTTTGGAACTCGTACAGTCCGGGATGAAGAGCGAGATGAAAGCCCAGTGGGCCGCCGTCGCGCCCACGCAGATTACGTTCGAGGATGCGACGTGAGCGCCGGGACGCCTGTACTGAGCGCCTCCGCACGGCAGGACCAGGCGGTATTTCGGGCCCTCCTCGACGCCATGGCCCGGCCGGGCAAGGTGAATCCCCTACCCGCTCAGGCGTCAGGCGCAGGCGCGGCGCCGGGCATCCTCGCGGTAATGACGTGCTTGGTCGACCACCAGGCCGCATACTGGATCTCGCCGGCCCTCGGCGAGGAGGTCGAAAGGGCCCTTTCCTACAGGACGACGGCCCGCAGGGTGCAGGCCGCGGACGCCGGATTCGTCGCCGTAGACGGGCCGGGGGCCGTCCATGCGGTATCGAGAGCCTCTGTCGGGACCATCGAGTACCCGGACGAGGGCGCTACTGTTATCATATCGTGCGATTCCCTCACCCGCGGTCCGGTGCGGCTCACCCTTTACGGCCCGGGAGTGTGCGGCGCGGGAACGCTTCGGGTCGCCGGCGTTCCGGTCGAGGCGTTTCGGACCGTGAGCCGCCGCAACAGGGACTTCCCTCTTGGAATCGACCTTATACTCGTCGCAGCGGACAACTCGGCAGCGTGCATCCCGCGCTCCAACCGGATCGAAGCGGCGCTCATGGGGGGTTAGGCGTGTATACGTCCGTCAAGGCGAGTCTGGACGCCATCAAGCGGGCTGAAAAGCTCATCACCGACGACATACTGTCCGTAGAACACCCGCTGCGCGCCGCCCAGATCGTCGAGAGCCTGAGTCCTCTCGTCGAAAAAGTGATGGCGGAAGGCTCGCTCTACGACCCCGGACTTGGGGCGCTCGCCATCATCCAAGCCCAAGGCGACCCCATAGAAGCGGCCTTCCTGCTCAGGGCTTACAGATCGACACTGCCCCGGCTGGGCTACTCCATCCCCTCGCGGAGCGAAGACGTACACGTACTGCGCAGAATCTCCCCGGCCTTCCAGGACGTGCCCGGAGGGCAGGTCCTGGGCAGGACGCGGGACTACACTCTGAGGCTGCTCGACCTCTCACTCGCTAACGGAGCCAGTTTCCCGGCGGCGGCCGGACGGGACTCTAGGTCATCCTCGGAGAACCACGCCCCCCCCGGCGACGCCGCACAGGCAACGAAGGCCCCCCCGGAGTTTCCCGTGGTCCTCGATTACCTGCGAAAGGATGGCTACGTCGAGGAGGCCCCGGCCGGCTCAGGCGAGGACGAGCCCTTCGACGTGACAACCGAACCCCTGCGGTTCCCGGCGAAACGCTCAGCCAGGCTTCAGATCATGGCCCGCGGGGAGGCGGGAGCGCTGCTCTCGCTCGGCTACGCTGCGATGCGTGGATACGGAGAGTCCCACGCTTACGTCAGCGAAGTCAGGGTCGGAAGCGTCGACGTGAAGATACGCCACCCCATCACCGGGAATCCTGCTGCTATCGGACGAATCCCCGTAACCGAGGCCCACGCCGTCTTCCCCGGGAAGGCGTCGCTCAATGACCGTAGAGCGGACCTGACCTTCGGATACGGCCTGACCCTCGGAGGCGACGAGCGCAAGGCGATATCCATGGCCATAGTCGACGAGAACCTCTCTCAACGTCACCACGCCGGCGGCCTGACGCAGGACGACGAGTTCGTACTCCAAAACATCGACTGCGTCGAATCGTCCGGGTTCGTCGAGCATCTGAAGATGCCTCACTACGTCGCCTTCCAAGCGGACATGCAGCGGACCAACCGCATCACCGAGCTTATGAAGAGGGTGGGCCGCAATGGCAACCATCGCTGAGCTATTAGAGCGGTCCGGCTCACGCCATAGCGGATACTCGTATGCCTTCCTGGACGAGACCGCTAAGCGGGACTTGCGCCGCGCGATGCTCAAGGCCGTTGCGATACCGGGCTATCAGGTGCCGTTCGGGTCCCGCGAGGTGCCCGTGGCGAAAGGCTTCGGCACGGGCGGCCTCCAGATCACCTTGTCCATCATTGGGCCGGGAGACGTAATCAAGGTGATCGACCAGGGCGACGACGCCGGGGTGAACGCCAACAACATCCGGCGTCTCATCGAGAGAACCACGGGGTTGGACACGACCCTGGAAACCGCCGGCGCAACGGTCATCCAGACACGTCACAGGGTGCCGGAGGAGGTGCTCAGGGAAGATCAGGTGTTGGTCCTACAGGTCCCCTACCCAGAACCGCTGCGACTCGTGGAGCGGAGCCAGACGGCCGCACGGACCATGCATGCCGAAAAGGACTACGCCCGGATGTGGCTGGCCCTCTATGAGGACGTCGTCCGCAAGGGCGAGGTCACCATCGGAGCCGGCTATCCGGTAGTCGTCAATCACCGGTACGTCATGGCCTCGACCCCCGTCCCGCGATGGGACCTCCCCAAGCTGCACCGCTCGAAGGCCCTACACCTGTTCGGCGCAGGCAGAGAGAAGCGGCTGTACGCAATCCCCCCACACACCGACGTCGCACCCATGGAGTTCGAGGACCACCCGTTCGAGGTGGAGGGGTTCGGAGGAACCCCCTGTGCGAGATGCGGCGCGGCTGCCACCTTCCTCACGGAGCGCCTCAACGCGGACGGGTCGCGCACCCTCACCTGCTCAGACACGGCCTACTGCGACCTCCGGCTGACCGGCGGGAAGGCTGAGACTTGGTACTAGCCCTCCTGACCGTACGCGGCCTTACGAAAACCTACGGGCCCGCCTGCCGGGGGCGCGGATCCGAGGGATGCCTCTTGGACCGTGAAGACGACCCCGGGACCAGCTCCTGCGCGGCCTGCGGCCTGATCGCGGCCTGCTCAGACGTCAGCTTCGACGTATACCCGGGGGAGGTCCTCGGCATAGTGGGTGAAAGCGGCTCCGGGAAGACCACCGTCATGAGAAGCCTCTACTTGGACCATATGCCGACCTCCGGCGAGGCCTACTTCGCCGCGTTCGAAGCGGGAAGGCACAACATCTTCGAAGCCGACCGGCCTCAGCGGCGCCGCATCCGCAACTACCTGATGGGCATCGTGTATCAGGAGGCCCGCAGAGGGTTGAACCTCCTCGTGACAGCCGGCGGGAACGTCGCAGAACGGCTTCTGGCCGCCGACTGGCGGAGCGTTGCCGATATACGCAGCAAGGCCGCCGACTACCTGGCGCGCACCGAGGTCCCTCTAGACCGCATGGACGACTTCCCCGCCTTCTTCAGCAACGGTATGCAGCAGAGGGTCCAGATCGCCAAGGCCCTGTCCAACAGCCCCAACCTCGTCCTGCTGGACGAGCCGACCACCGGCCTCGACGTATCCGTACAAGCCGGCGTCCTGGACCTGATCCGGGACATCCGCCGTGACTTCAGGGTCGCCATCGTGGTCGTCTCCCACGACTTATCGGTTATCGGAATGCTCGCCGAGCGGACCCTGGTCATGCGTCATGGGCGGGTGGTCGAATCGGGTCTCACCGACCAGATACTCGAGGACCCGCAGCACCCCTATACGCAACTGCTTGTGAGCTCGGCTTTGTAGAGGCATACCCCTGCCCGCACCGGGAGAGACGATGGAACAAGCGCCCATACTGCGCGTGAGAGACCTGACCAAGACCTTCACTATGCACGTTCTGGGGGGGAAGCGTGTGGAGGCCTTGAACGGCGTGTCTTTCGACGTAAGCCCCGGCCAGTGCGTGGCGCTCGTCGGCGGCAGCGGCGCCGGCAAGTCCAGCCTGCTCAAGTGCATCTATAGAACGTACACTGCGACCGGCGGCGCCATCGCTTTCAAGACAGCCTCAGGGGACACCGTGGACATGGCCTCCGCTGACGAGCGGAAGGTGCTGGAGGTCCGAAGGGACGAGATCAGATACGTGCCCCAGTTCCTTCGAGCACAGCCGCGTATGGCGGCTGTGGACGTCGTGGCGATGCCCCACGCCTCGAACGGGCGCCTCGAGGAGGTCCGGAAGGACGCCGGCGCCATGCTGTCATTCCTGGGCATCCAGCCCGAACTCCAATCGTCGTACCCCTCCGTCTTCAGCGGGGGCGAGCAGCAGAGGGTGAACGTAGCCCGGGCCCTGCTCCGCCCGCGCAGGCTGCTCCTCCTCGACGAACCCACCTCCGCCCTCGACGCCGGAAACCGGGAGAGGGTGCTCGACCTCCTCTCCGCCGCCCGAAGAGACGGGGCGGCTATGATTGCGATAATTCATGACATCCACGTACTCCAAGCGCTGGCTGACCACGTGCTCGTGCTCGACAACGGCCGCGCGGCTGAATTTGGCCCTTTGGGCCGCGTCGACGCCGCTAGGTACGTGGGCGGGCAGCCATAGCTCGAAGCTGACCTGGGAGGCAGTTTGACTTGGCCCTGGCAATAACAAACGCGCGCATCGTCCTGCTCGACAGCGTCCTCGAAAACGGCGACCTCATCGTCTCCGGGGGCCTGATTGAAGAATTCGGCCCCGCCGGCAGTCTGCCGGTTCGGGGAATGCAGGCCATCGACGCGCGGGGAGCCTACCTGATCCCCGGTATCATCGACAGCCATAACGACGGAGTGGAGGGGGAGATCAACCCTCGCCCCCGCGCGGGCTTCCCGGCGAACTTCGCCATCGCCAATTACGAAATGCGGGCCGCTTCCTCCGGGGTCACAACCGCCTTTCACGCCGTGATGTTCGCAGACCTGCTCGACAAAGAACGGACCATCCGCGGCGCCTCCGCTATCGCAGACATGCTGCACGAATTGACAAACCCCCTGATCGACCATGAGGTCCTCTACCGCCTCGACGTCTGGACGCCCAGCGGCCTGGGTCCGCTCTTCAACTCGATGCGAAAGGCGAAGGTCCAAGCCATGTCATTGAACGACCACACCCCCGGCCAGGGCCAGTACCGCGACCTCGACGAGTTAAAGAAGACCCTCTCAGCCTACCTAGCCAAGATGGCCATCAGGTTCGACCCGAACGAGATCGTGGGTTCCAAGGTGAGCGGCGCGGCCCGCAACGAGCGCCCCGTGGAGGTCCTCCGACGGACGCGAGACGAGATCGCAAAGGAACCCTTCATTCTGCTCGGCCACGACCCAGACACACCAGAAAAGATCGACGAACTGGCTGATCTGGGAGTGACCATCGCCGAGTTCCCCGTGACCTACGCGGCGGCTCAGCGCGCCAGAGAGGTCGGACAGTGGATCACGATGGGCGCTCCCAACATCGTCAGAGGCGGCTCGTCCAGCGGAAACCTGAGCGCGCTCCGCCTGGCCCGCGATGGCCTGCTCGACATCCTATGCGGCGATTATCACGCGCCATCCATCCTCTACTCCGCGATGCTTCTGTACCGTCAGGGGATTTGCCCGCTGCCCGAGTCGATCGCGATGATAACCTCAAATCCGGCCAAGTCCCTATCGTTGACCGACCGTGGCCGGACGGCCCCGGGGCTGGCTGCTGACCTCTGCCTGTTCACGGAGAGCGGCCATATCCCGAGGGTGTTGGCGGTGCTCAAGAGGGGGGAGCTGATCTACTCGGGCGGCGTCAACCCCGAACTTCAGCACGGCCGCACCTCCGCCCCCGCAGCTTCGGCCTAACGCCCTGCGGATACGGGGGAGGGTGTGCAGAGCGGCGCAGCCCCTCTGCCGCGAGTCTGACGATGTTGGATAACGACTCCGAAACCGGCGCAGGCCTCACGGCGAGCCGTCAGCCGACCAGATCGTCAAGCCCTCGAATCTGGTGGACATGCCCTCGATTCCGTCGCCTCTGAAATAGCCTCCCACCGCATCCACGTTGCCGGTCCCGGTCCAACCGCTCAGATCGAGGCTGCCCACGTAGACCCCGTTAATGAACAGGCTGCCCTCACCGCCAAGGGCAATAACCCTCAAATGGTTACTGCCGCTCGGGCCGGTGGCCAGCAGGTGCGCCGAATCCCGCCCTCCCAATCGCCTCTCGGATTCGTCGTAGCCACTGCGCAGGCGGTGGAACCATCTGCCGGACTGATCGACCCCGACGGCGTGAAATTCGCCCCAAACGCTCCTCCGAATCAGGAAGCCGCTGGTCCAGTCGCCCTCTGAAGCAGGATAAGGGTTATAGAACCTAGCCTCGATCATCCCGTCGGCCAGCCGGGTGAGGGTGTGTCGAACGTCGATGAGGCCGTCCCCCGGGTCGTGTTCGATGCCCCCGTCAATTGGGCCGTACACCTCGCGAAACGGCCGGACGGTGAAACCGGTGAAGCGGGTGGAGCGCCCCGTCAGTTCGCCGCTCTTGAACACGGCCCCTATCAGGGCAACGGATCCGGACTCCTCCAACCCGCTCAACTCCAACCTGGCTTCGTAGCCCCCGTTGATGAATAGCCATCCCATGCTGCCCGTTGCGACAACACGGACGTGGTTCTGAGCCCCGGCGCCTGTTCTGATGTTGGACGATTGGGCCGCCTTGAGCAACTCGTAATCTTCAGAGCCGCCGTTTCGCAGGTAGTGGCGCCAGACCCCCGATCCATGCATGACCAACGCGTGGAAGCTGTTCCGTTCCGTCCGCCGGATCAGGAAACCGCTGCCCCAAGCGTTCCCCGGTAGGTCGTTAGGGGTGGTGAAAGCCGCTTCCGCCACGAAGTCTGCGGCCGCCGTGCGGCTCTCGAAGGTCGAGACGAACCGGCTTTCTGCATCGCCGCCGATGATGCCGCTCTCCGGGCCGAAGGTGTCCGGCGGCTCTGGGGGCGGTAGTGTCGGCGTTGGCGCCGCCGACGCGCCCGCCCACATTATCAGCGAACTGAACGCCAGAGCGTTGGCCCTGATCGCAAAGCCGATCCCGTGCGCGTCGAAGCTCCTTCCCGGTATCGTCCGCAACACAGACGTGTTAATGCCCACGACTTCGCCGCTGAGGTTCAACAGCGGCCCGCCGCTGTTGCCCGGATTGATCGCTGCGTCAGTCTGGATATAGGCGACTCCTCCGAACGTGCGAAAGGCTGAAACTATTCCCGTCGTCACGGTAATCCCTCCCCGCAAGTGAAGCGGATACCCCAGCGCTATCACGTCATCCCCCTCCCGCATCTCCGTAGTTAGGGGAATCGCCGCCAAGGGCTCCTCCGCCTCCACCTTCAGCAACGCGATGTCCCGTCCCAGGTCGGACGCGACTACCTGCGGCGTTAACTCGGCGCCGTCGTCGAATATGACGGTCACCTCATCCTGTCCTTCGACGACGTGCGCGTTCGTCAGGATGTGCCCTGCAGGATCGATGACGAACCCCGACCCGGCGCCGGTGCTCCCAGCGATACGCACCACGCCCGCCTTGGCCTTCTCAACCACGTCTGCGAGGGATGGACTCGGCGTCGGAGTAGGCATACTGGTAGGCGTCGGGGTGGGCGTAGCTGTGGGCGTACTCGTCAGCGTGGGCGTGGGTGTGCCGGTCGGCGTAGCTGTGGGCGTACTCGTCAGCGTCGGCGTGGGTGTGCTGGTCGGCGTAGCTGTGGGCGTGCCGGTCGGCGTGGGCATGGGCGTGCTCGTCGGCGTCGGGGTGGGCGTGCTCGTCGACGTCGGGGTGGGCGTGCTCGTCGACGTCGGGGTGGGTGTGCCGGTCGGCGTCGGGGTGGGCGTGCTCGTCGGCGTCGGCGTGGGCGCACTCGTCGGCGTGGGCATGGGTGTGCTGGTCGGCGTGGGGGTGGGTGTGCCGGTCGGCGTCGGGGTGGGTGTGCCGGTCGGCGTCGGGGTAGGCGTGCTCGTCGGCGTCGGGGTGGGTGTGCCGGTCGGCGTGGGGGTGGGCGTACTCGCCGGCGTGGGCCCTATCGTCGGAGTCAGCGCCAACGTCTCCATTGCCGCCTGAACCCCGGCCTCCACGGCTGCCTGCAAGTCGATGGCGGAAACTCGTTCCTCCACCGCCCTATCGACGGCCTCCCGCACGAGCGCGTCCACGTCCGGGGTCGGCTCAGGGTCGGCCCGTCCCGTGCAGGCCGCCGCAAACAGCAGGGTTCTGTCAAGTAATCAAACCCGCCAGCTCGCCTCGGCGTCTCTCTCGTCCTGGAAGTCGCGGGCGTCTTGTTCTCGCCCCGTCAAATGATGCCCGCAGTCGTAGCGTCCTTTCGGGTCGCGGGTCGCGGCGCTCCTGGAGCATCCCAGGCGCTCACACTTGGGAGGCAGTCGGTTCTTCGCGTTCATGGGCTTCTCCTTTGATTACTTGACAGAACCAACAGCAGCGCCGAAACAGCCAGCACAATACCCGCCGCCCTCCTCCAGGCGGCAACCAAGGTACGCGGGTACCGCTTCGACGTCGGATTCCCCGTCACAGACGGCGAGTCCCGGTTTAGCGCCGCCGCGTCAGGCAAGAATCTCCCCAATCCACGTCCGCCGTTCCGGCGCGGAGCCGGAATCCCATTCCCCTACGCTCACTCCGAACTGTCAGCCGACCAGACCGTGAAGCCTTCGAACTTGGTGGACTTGCCCTCGATCCCGTGCCCTGCGAAGTAAGCCCCTACGGCGGACACGCTCCCCGTTCCCAGCCAGCCCCTCAGGTCCAACTCGCCTACGTAGGCCCCGTTTATGAACAGCCAGCCTTCCCCTCCAAGAGCGATGATCCGGATGTGATTGCTGCCGGACGGGCCGGTGGATACGTGGGGGGAATCCTGCCATGCCAGTTGTTGCGCGGACTCGGCGGCGCCGGCGCGCAGGTGGTGGAACCACGTGCCGGACTGGAGGACGCCGACGGCGTGAAATTCGTCGGAGGTGACCTGTCGAAACAGGAAAGCGCTGCTCCAGTCGCCTTCCGAAGCGGGGTACGGATTGAAGAATCGAGCTTCGATCATCCCGTCTGCCGTTGAGATGAAGACGTCGTGCCCGTCGATGAGGCCGCTGCCCGGGTCGTGCTCGATGGCGCCGCTCTCGGGACCGTACACCTTCTCAAGCGGCCGAATGATGAAATCGGAGTACTGGGTGGGTGTTGTACCCTCATCGGATAAGGCAAATAGTACGATGGTCCCTGAGTCCATGAGGCCGCTCAGGTCCAACTCGGCCCCGTAGATGCCGTTGATGAACAGCCATCCCGTATCGCCTTGCGCCACTACGCGGATGTGGTTCTCCGCGTTAGGGCCTGTCCCGATGTTGGAAGAGAATTCCATTTGGACAGTTGTATATTCGTCAGCGCCATCGGGGAGAACGCTGTGGGACCAGTGCCCCGAATCCCAGATGGAGATAGCCTGAGCATTGCGGGACGCTCTTATCAAGAGGCCGGCGCTCCACCTATCCCCGGCTATGTCGCGGGGAATCCTGAACGTGACCTCCGCCACGAAATCGGCAACGTCCGTGTAGCTGTCTAACCTAGATGACTCTTCATCCGTATCATGGTTGAGCGAACCGCCCCTCGGACCGAAGATGGGCGCCGGTGTTGGCGCCGGCGTCGGCGCGGAGAAATTGCCTGTTCTCATTATCTCCAAACGGCTGTTCAGCACGTCGTACCTGATGGCGAAGCCGATCCCCTGCGCTTGGAAGTCCAGCCCTTCTATCTCGCGTCGTACACTCGTATTCATCCCTACGACTTCGCCCCTAAGATTCAGCAATGGCCCGCCGCTGTTGCCCGGATTGATAGCCGCGTCGGTCTGGACGTACGGGACGCCGTCAATCGTGCGAAAGGCTGAAACCACGCCCATCGTCACGGTCAACCCACCCTGCAACTGGAGCGGATACCCCAACGCAACGACTTCCTCCCCCTCTCGCACACGCGCCGCGAAAGCCAGCGTCTTTAAGCGGCCCGCCGTATCCACCTTCAGGAGCGCTATATCTCGTCTAGGGTCGGAAGCAACCACTCGCGGCGTCAATCGAGTGCCGTCGTTGAACACGAGGGTCAACCTCCCGGCCCCGGCGACGACGTGCGCGTTCGTCAGGACGTAACCCGCAGGATCGACCACGAATCCCGATCCCGTGACTGAGGCGCCCACGACGTGGACGACGCCCACCCTCGCCATCTCCACAACGTCGGCAAACGACATGCTGGTCGGCGTGGGCGTGGGTGTACTGGTCGGCGTGGGCATGGGCGTGCCGGTCGGCGTGGGCATGGGCGTGCTGGTCGGCGTGGGCATGGGTGTACTGGTCGGCGTGGGCGTGGGCGTGCTGGTCGGCGTGGGCGTGGGTGTGCCGGTCGGCGTGGGTGTGGGCGTACTGGTCGGCGTGGGCTCCGTCGTCGGAGTCAGCGCCAACGCCTCCATCGTAGCCTGAACGCCGGCCTCCACAGTAGCTTGCATGTCGGGAGTGGGGACCTGCGTCGCCGCCGGCCTATCGACGAGCGCATCCACGCCCGGGGTCGGCTCAGGCTCTGACCGTCCCGCGCAGGCCGCCGCAAGCAGCAGCGTTAAAACGGCCAATACAACACCCGCCGCAGAGTTGAAGCTATATATGGCGCGGAGATGGGAAACGGGCATCCTGTCCCAAATTGTACAGTACCGCCCCCGCAGATCTGCTATGGAGGCGCTGAAGCCTTTTGCCTCCGCGGCCCGGTCCCGGCAACCGCCGTCAGCAAACTCATCCCGTGTGTGCGGACCGCCTCGTCGGGCTCGGTATGCCATCTGATCTGTCCGCTCTCCAGGGAAGCCACGGGCACGCCGTCCTTGAGCAGCACCCTGTTGCTCAGCACGGCCGCGACCTTCGGACCGGGGGTTGTTATCCCCGCCAAGTTCAGGGGATCGCACCCCGACAGCGCCAGAAGCCCGCCGTCAGGCTGCTGTTTGCGGACCGCGCGCAGCATCTCGACCGCCTCCGGCAGTGCGAACTGCTCGCCCACGAACCCGGCGACAAACCGACCGCCGCGTATCTCCCCCCTGGCCTCCGCGCGCCTGTACGCGTAGAGGAGATCCCGCCAGCGCGGGGCGTTCGCCTCTCTAGCAAGTACCTCCGGGAAGACGACCCCGTACCTGCGGAGAAGCTGCGCCGCCCGGTCCTCGACCGGGTCTTCCTCAGCGGTGGGCGCCTCCAACAACGACCACCGGCTGGTGGGCTTCCGCCTCCTCGGGCGGCGGCGGTAGCGCGGCTGTTGCTGCAACCTTCTGGTCGTGCCGTCGACCAGCCCCCGCACCGCCGCAAAGCCGTCGGAGGTGGCCAGGCCGGACGCCGCCAGCTGCCACAACGCCTCGTCCACTTCCGACGGCAGCCGGCCGGCGCCAGCTGCGACGTCCGGCTGGAAAGAGGCGCCGCGCTCCCTTAGGAATTCGAACACCTGCCGGGCCGCCCCCAACGGGGCGTCCACGTCCTCGATGGGCCCCAGCAGCCAGGGGAGGTCTTCGCGCAGCCCCAACGAGATGGGGATCACGCGATTCAAGGGAGTGCGCCCGCCGCGAGAGTCTCCGTTGCCCCTCCGGCGGCTGAAACGGCCCCAAACCACCTCCCCCGACAGGCAAACGTCATCGAGCGCCCTGGAAGAATACCCCTCTATGCGCGCCGGCAGCAGCTCGGATTCCCACGCACCCGACGCCGCCTCGAACCCCTGAAGCTGTTCGACCACGTCCAGCAGTCCTCCCTCGCGGGTCAACCGGTGGCGCGGCGCGGCGTGCTGCCACTGGAGCAGGAAGCGCATGAAGACCGAGGCCGACACAGGTTCGACCTCCTTCCGCAGCCTCCCGACCGTCTCCCGGTGTATGCGCGCCAGTATTCGCCTGTCGCAAAACTCCTCCTCCCCGCGGCCCGGGGTGAAGTGGCCGCGCAGAATCGCGCCCGTGGCCTCCAGGTGCGCCAAGGCTATGTCCACGGCGCCTTGGCCCATGCCCAGCGTATACGCCATCTCCTCGGGCGAGAACGGCCCGCTGCACTCGACCCGGCTCCGTACCAACGCCAACTCCGCCTCGTCCTCGTTCGCCGCGTCGAGTAGCTGGGCGACTTCCGGAGGCGCGGGCTCGAAGCGGACGCCCGGAAACGCCAGAGACACCATATCCGCACATTCTGAGGCTACCCATGCAGCCCGCCCGCCCGCGTAGAAAGCCTTCACGGCCCGCCCGTCTTGGGCGAGTGACCGGAGCCAGCCCAGCCGCCGCCCCGTCTCCTCGGCCCCCAAGCCGCGGGAAACGTCGGCGTCAGTGAGAATGCCCAGGGTGAGAAGGGCGTCGTGAAGCTCGTCCGCGTCGCGCATCCCCGGCCATGCGTTCGCCGAAGCCGCCGCAACGGCGCCGGGGTCCAACGATGCCAAGTCTCGGGCGTCCTCCGGCAGCGCGCGCCGCAGAGCGACTGCCCGCGAGCGGCGCTCCTCAAGCGGCGCATCGTCCAAAAAGGCATACGGCATGGCGTTCAACACCTGGTGACTGAACACAGAAGGCTGGGTCGTATCCCTGGCCAAGACCTCCACTTCGCCGCTCTCGATGTCCGCGAGCAGCCGTCGAAACCCCTCAACGTCCATCGCCTCGGTGAGGCAGTCCCTCATCGTCTCGAACACCAGCGGGTGGTTGGGGACCTCGACGTCGCCGGGCGGGGCGTTGTCCTGACATGCCACCTGCTCCGGGAAAACCGCCGCCAGCAGGTCCTCGGAGCGCATGCGCTGTATGGGCGCCGGCACCTTCTTGCCTCCCGAAAACCTGAGAAGCGCCAGGTATCTGGACGCCGACCACCGCCAGCGGACGCCGAATAGCGGCACCTGCAATATCGCCTGCGTCAGCACCTTCACGGCCTTGTCCGACTTGATGTACCTGAATATCTCCTGCAACTGAAACGTCATCCCCGGCCCCAGCGACAGGTTTATCCCGTCTTCGGTAGCCGAGGCCTGAAGCTCGAAGTCGAAGGCGCGGCAAATCTCCTTGCGTAACGCCATACCCCACGCCTTGTTGATACGCGACCCGAAGGGCGAGTGAATGACGAGCTGCAGCCCGCCCGCTTCGTCGAAGAACCGCTCGGCCACGATGCGCTTCTTCGTCGGCACCGTACCCAGTACCCGGACCCCCTCGGCCACGTACGCGGCCGCCTGCTCAGCGGCGTCTTCCTTGAACCCCTGGCTCAGAAGCCACCGCGCCCCCTCCCCTTCCTCGCCCCTCGCGTGCAGCCCTTGGCGCAACTCCGAAAGCTCGTCCGAGAGCTCCAAAGTGCGCCCGGGCGCCTCGCCGAGCCAGAAAGGTATCGAGGGACTGGAGCCGCTGGCGTCCTCAACCCGCACCTTCCCGCCCTCTATCCTCCTGATGCGCCAAGGGGTGTTCCCCAGTAGGAAGATGTCCCCCCGCATACTCTCTATGGCGAAGTCCTCGTTTACCGTACCCACGAACGTGTTATCAGGCTCCGCGATGACGTCGTAGTCGGCATTGTCCGGAATGGCGCCCCCGCTGGTCAGAGCCGCCAGGCGGGCCCCACGACGCCCGCGCAGCTTCCCATTCACTGCGTCGCGGTGTACGTACGCCCCCCTACGACCTTCGCGGGGCGCGACCCCCCGCGACAGCGTGCCCACCACCTCGTCGTACTTCTGACGCGGAAGCTCCCGGTAGGGATAGGCTCCACGGTACAGTTCGAACAGGCCGTCCTCGCTCCATTCCCTGGCGGCAGTCTCGGCCACGATCTGCTGAGCGAGCACGTCCAGGGGCCACGGCGGAATGACCAACCTGTCGAGGTTGCCGTTCGTGAAGCCTCTCACCAAGGCCATGCACTCCAGTAATTCGTCCCGCGTCAGCGGAAAGAGACGCCCCTTGGGTGTCCTGGACAGATGGTGCCCAGAACGCCCCACCCGCTGCAGGAGCAAGCCAATCGAGCGCGGCGACCCGATCTGGCAGACCAAGTCCACCGTGCCGACGTCGATCCCCAACTCGAGTGACGCAGTCGCCACGCAAAGCCGCACCCCACCCTCCTTGAGCCGACGCTCCGCATCGTGTCGGCGCTTCTGAGAGAGGCTGCCGTGATGCGCTGCCACCTGTTCCTCTCCCAGACGCTCCGACATCAGATGCGCGACACGCTCCACCAGACGCCGCGTATTCACGAATAGCAGCGTGCTGCGGTGTTCTTCCACCAGCCCCGCAATGCGGTCGAGCACGTGCGCCCACTGCTCATGAGTCGTTATCGGCCCCAACTCGTCGTCCGGCGGCAACTCTATGGCGATGTCCATCTCCCTAGCGTGCCCGGTATCGACCACCGCGCAGCGGGCCCTTCCATCGCCGCCTATGCCATTCATCCCAACCAGGAACCGGGCCGTCTCGTCGATCGGCCGCTGCGTCGCCGACAGCCCCACGCGGGTCACGCGCTCATCCGACAGCGCGCACAACCTCTCCACGGACAAGCTCAGGTGGGAACCCCGCTTGTTGCCCACGACGGCGTGCAACTCGTCCAAGATCAAGGTAGTAACGCCCTTCAGTCCCTCCCTGCCGCTCTCCGAGGTCAGCAGTATGTACAGCGACTCCGGGGTCGTTATGAGGACGTGCGGCGGGCGCTTCGCCATGGCCTGGCGCTCCGCCGGGGAGGTGTCCCCCGTCCTGACGGCGGTCCTGATCTCCGGCAGGGGCTGGCCTCGCTCCGCAGCCAGCTTCTTCATGCCCTCCAGCGGCACGGACAAGTTGCGGTAGATGTCGTTGGACAACGCCTTGAGCGGCGAAACGTACACGACCTGCGTCCGATCCCTCAATCCACCGTCGTACCCCTGCCGCGCCAGGCTGTCCAAGCACGTCAAGAACGCCGCAAGCGTCTTGCCTGAACCGGTAGGCGCTGCGATCAGCGTGTGCTGCCCGCTGGCGATGGCGGGCCAGCCCAGCGTCTGCGCGTCCGTCGGCCCGCCGAACTGGCCCGCAAACCAGTCCCGTACTATGGGATGGAATTGGGACAATTTTTCGGACATAGGGCATCAACCCTCCACCGCCGGCTTATTAGACGGGACCACCACTCTTATTATCTCAAAAGCCTGGGTTGATACCAACGGCGGCGTGAGCAGGGGGGAGCAGGAGTCTATCAGGATGCGAAAGTACGGGGTGTGCAGAGGGGCATAGGCCCCTTGACGGAAGTTATGAGGGTGACCTCAGATACGATTCTTCCCGCTTGGAAGGGGATTCAAGGGAGGTACGGAGGAGTTCTTTCTCAGCCTGCTAGCGATAGCCTGCTGCGGACTCGACACGCCTGAGATACTCGTCCATCTCCACCGCGGCGCCTCCATTGAGTCTGGACTCCTCGGCGGCGAAGGCCAGCAGGTGACTCGGCAGAGCCTCCCGCACCGTACTGAGCCCCGACTGGTCGCCGTCCCTCACGGCCCGAACGAAGGCGGCCATGAGACCCTCGTCACCGCCGCCGTGGCCGCCCCCTGCGAAGGGCGCGATCCGCTCGCCGGTCTCGGTGCGGTGGTCGTGGACGACGATCTCGGGATCCGGGCCGGAGAAGTCGCCGATTAGCGTGGCGCGGCTCCCGTCGTACCGCATCGTTCGCCCCTCGACGTGGGAGTGACCATGCATCGTCAGCGTTACCGTCAAGCCCCCTTCCGCCTCCATATTGACGACCTGGTGGTCCACCACGTCGTTGCCGACGCGGTAGACGCATCTCCCGTACGGGCCTGACTCCAGCGCCCGCGTCACCCCTGCTCGGCTCGTGTCGAGCGACACTGCGCCGGCCAGCAGTTCCATACGCTCTCCCAAGTAGAGCCTTGGGGCATAGAATGGGCACTCCTCCTGTACGGGGCAGCCGTCCGTGCAACGCTCCGGTACGTCCTGGCGCGGCGCGCGGTCCGGGCGGTAGTGCGCCAGCGAACCGAACGAAGAGAGGCGCTCCACCCTCACGCCGAGTATCCACGACAGGATGTCGAAGTCGTGGCAGCACTTGGTCAAGATCATCGGCCCCGAGCTGGTCCTGTTGGACCAGTTGCCCCGCACGAAGCTATGGGCCATATGCCAGTAGGAGACGTTCTCCCTGTGCCCTACGTGTACGACCTCGCCCAAGCGCCCGGAGCGGACGATGTCCCGCACCGTCTTGAAGTAGTTGGTGTTCCTCAACTCATGACAGACCCAGACGTCCGCGCCCCGCCTTTCGGCAGCCAGGGCAAGGCTCACGCACTGCTCCGGACTGGTGGCCGCCGGCTTCTCGGTCAGCACCTGATAGCCGGCCTCTATGGCGGCCATCGTTGAGGCGTAGTGAGTGGTGTCGTTGGATGCGTTGAGAAGGCTTGGGGCAAGCCGCCCGCGTCCCGCCAGATCCTCCCAGGACCGGAACGACAGCTCCGAGGGGATGCCGTGAGCCCGCGCGAAGCGTTCCCTCAGCGCGTCGTCCGGCTCGGCCACCGCGATGATGCGGAGCTCGTCGGGGTGCTCCAGGGCGTACCCGCCGAAGTTACGGTAGCCCCTGCGGCCGGCGCCCACCAATACGGCGTCTACGGGACCCCTTGACGTCATCGAGGCTGACTCCGGGCGAATCTTCGGTCGAGTCTATGCAGGCTGATGGACACCTTCACGTGTCCGGCAGGGCGCTCACGGCCTCTGCGCATCCTTGCTTCGGCAGCCTGCTTATTCGTCGCGGGTGGTGCGGCTCTTTTCCATGGCCGACTTGACGTTCTGGGCAAATTCGGCCAGTTCGCCTTCGGCTGGGACGTCGTCGTTGGCAAGCCGCTCTTTGAACTGCTCGAACAGCCAGTCCTCCCGGCGGCCGTGCGGAAAGTCGAAGAAGCTACGCTCGAAGTGCGGGAGCTGGCCGGGGCCAAAGTAACCCTTGTCGTGCAGGGCGTATCCCTCCAGCTCCTCGGAGCCCTTGCCGAGCACTTCGCCGGTCTCCACGTAGTGCATCATCACGGCGGGCATCCCGAACTTCTGTATGGGGCATACCTTCATGCATACGCCGCAGCCCTCGTACTTGGCCATCACGGGGCGGCAACGGTCGTAGATGAGCTTGTTCTTTTCCACGCCCCGCCACCAGACCTTGTCCCTGACGAGAGCGCGTCCCGGGCACCGGTCCACGCATACCAGGCACTTCTGGCAGAAGGCGTGAACGCCGTAATCGACCGGCCCGTCGTAACGGACGGGGGCATCGGTCGAGATCATCATCAGCCGGGCCCTGGAGCCGAAATGCGGCGAGAGGAGTTGCCCGTTGGCCCCAAGCTGTCCCAGCCCGGCGGCGACGAACATGGGTATCACAGCCGCGCTCGGGTCGCGGGGGCTGTGAAGCTGAGCGTGGTATCCCCTGCTCCGGATGAACTCGGCGAGCCTGTCCGCCATCTCGCTCTCGATTTCGTAGGTGCCATAGTGGGCGTGCTCGGCTTCGAGGCTGGGCAGGCTCTGCGTCTGGTCGTAGTCTTGCTCCAGCGCCAGGCAGACGGCATGGGGGAACTTGACCCAGCCGCGCTTGCTCTCGTAGACGTAGCGGCGGTCGAATCTGGTGAAGCCGACCTCTCCGAACCCAAGTTCGAGCGCGGCGCGCCGGATGTCCTCGGTCAGGTCATCGCCCCCATCGGGAGCGCCCGACGGCTCGACGCCGCCCGACGCCAAGGCGGTGTCGACGAAGGGCTTCATTCGCTCATCGTGGCCCCTGATGTACTCGGCTACGTCATCGTCGTAGACCGACCATACCCAGTCCCTGTCGGCGCCCTTCTCGACATTCTGACTCTCGAGGGGGGCAACGCGGCTGTAGAAAGAGACGTCCACCTCGCGGAGTGGAATGCCCGGCGTTGTCGCCAAATCCGCGGCCACGGGAACCTCGACGTCCGGCTCTCCGGCAACCCGCCCAGGCCGCCTGACGATATGGCTGATTGGCTTGGCCATGATGCCTCCCCAATTTGAGGGCTACGGTGTCTACGACGCCGGGAGTGTACGACTCGGACGCCGGGCGGTCAAGCGGGATTCGTGCCGCAAGTGCGCCATACGGCGGCTTGCGGGTGGTGATAACCTTGAGGAAAGGCTTCGAGACGGGTTCTCATGGGATTCTTCGGACCGAGATCGGGTTGGGTTGACGTTTCGGCTCGTGTGCGCGTATTCACGCGGACCCGACTCCTCCGCACGTGGAGGAGTACCTTGACGGCCTTTCTGTCGGCGGCTGTCTTCGCGGCCCTGGCGTGCGGCTCGGCGGACAACCGGAGCACCGACGCCCTCACGTTGGAGGAAGCGGTCGGGCAGATGCTGATGATCGGGTTTCGCGGCGACGCCCTGGACGACGATACCGCGGCGATGCTGCGCGACATTCGTCCCGGGGGCGTCGTGCTCTTCGACCGCGACGGGCCGAGCGGCGGGAAGATGGTGCGAAACATCACCTCGCCGTCCCAGCTTCGCGCGCTGACGTCGAAACTCCAGGAGACGGCTGTCATCCCCTACTTCATAGCGATCGACGCGGAGGGTGGATACGTCAACCGGCTGAAGTCGAAATACGGGTTCGGCGTCTCCGTGCCGTCGGCGCAGACCCTGGGGCTGGGCTTCACGGCGGAGACGGCGGCGGCGGCGAGTGAGCTTGCGGTCCAGCTGAGGGAGTTGGGCATCAACTGGAACTTCGCGCCCGTCGTCGACGTGAACGTAGACCCCGAAAGCCCGGCCATCGGCGCGTTCGAGCGTTCCTTCAGCGGCGACCCCGCAATCGTGGCCGAGCACGCCGCCGCATTCGTCGAGGCGCACCAGGAGCAGCAGGTGATAACGGCGCTGAAGCACTTCCCCGGGCACGGCAGCGCGGCGGGCGATACGCACCTCGGCGTTACCGACGTGACGGCGACGTACAGACGCGCGGAAGAACTCGCGCCATACCGGGAGCTTATCGAGGGCGGGTACGACGGCCCTATCATGACCGCGCACATCGTCAACAGGAACCTCGACGCTAGCGGAAGGCCGGGGACGCTGTCGCGAGCCGTCATGACGACGCTCATCAGGGACGAGATGGATTTCGAGGGCGTCATCATCTCGGACGACATGCAGATGGGCGCCATCGTCGCCGAGTACGGCCTGACGGAAGCGGTCATAGAGGCGGTAAAGGCGGGGGTCGATATGGTCATGCTCGCCAACCAGAGCGGCGAGTACGACATTCTGAACGTGTACCGCGTGCGGGACGCCCTTCTGCAGGCGGCGTCGGACGGAGTCATCCCGGAAGAACGCATCTACGAATCAGCCGACCGCATCCTGGAGCTGAAACGGCAGTACGGCATCCGGTAGCGTCTCCGGCTGCTCCGGCGGGGACGCGGAGGAGGGCTCGGTTACTCCGTGACGGTGATGGTCCCCGTCATGCCGTGCGCCTGATGCGTGATGCAGATGAGCTCGAACTCGCCCGGCTTGTCGAAGGTAACCTCGAACGTCACGACCTCACCGCCGTCCACAACCTCATCTATGCCGAGATCATCGACCGTGAAGGTGTGGAACTCGGTTTCGCCGGACATCTCGAAGGTTATCGTGTCTCCCAGCCTGAACGTGAACTCTGCGGGCACGAACTTGTAATCGCCGGTGCCGCCGGGGTCCTGATTCTCGACTTTTACGACGTCGCCGCCCCTCGAAGGGGGAGCCGCAGCGGGCGCCGCCGTTGGCGTTGGCGCTGCGGTCGTAGGCCGGGCCGTCGGCTCAGCGCCTCCTCCGCAAGCAAGGCCTGCGAACGCCAAGCCCAACAGGGCCGCCAGCACCAGTGTTACCCTTCTCTGCATGAATCTGCCTCCTCGTGCTTCAGTGTAGTTGCTTCAGTGTAGCAGAGGACGAGACCCCTCGGCGCTGCGGGGGGGCATGGCAATCCCAGGCAGCCGGAGTCGAAATCCGGGCCGGTTGGGTGGAAACGGCAACCGATAGGTAGTATATTGTGCGTGGAGGCAGCGGCATGACGTCCCTTGAGGGGTGCGCCTCCGGGGCGCAGCTACGCCGGAGTACAGCCCTCCTAAGGAGCTGATGATGGCTGACGGCAGAATTGCCCTTACGGCCCACCTGTTGCGGCGAGCCGGCTTCGGAGCTACACGGGAAGAACTGGAGGAAGCCGCAGCCAGAGACTACGAGGCTGTCGTCGAAGACCTCCTCCACCCTGAGCGTTTCCCGGAGGTCGACGAGGACGTCATGGGGCGCTACTTCGGTTGGGACATTACGACCCTCGGAGCCGCTCCGTGGTTATACCGTATGGCCAATACGAGACGTCCGCTCCAAGAGAAGATGGCCCTGTTCTGGCACCACGTATTCGCCACCGCCTACTCCAAGAGCGAGCATCCCGTCACCCTGAACCGGCAGATCGACACCTTCCGCCGCGTCGGTATGTCCGACTTGCCCACGATTCTCCTAGAGCTCTCCAGGGACCCGGCGATGATCTTCTGGCTGGACAATAACGAGAACCACCGCGGCGAGCCAAACGAGAACTACGGACGCGAGCTCCTGGAGCTCTTCTCGATGGGCGTCGGAAACTACACCGAGCAGGACCTAAAGATGGCCGCGCGGGCCTTCACCGGCTGGACCTTCACTCAACCCATCCCTCTATATCCGCACGGCCATTACCAATCCTCGTTCGTCTACGACCCAGAGGCGCACGACGACAGCGAGAAGTCGTTCCTCGGGGAGACCGGGCGCTTAACCGGCGAGGACATCATCGATATAATCGCCCGGCAACCGGCGACTCCCAGGTTCATAGCCCGGCACCTGTACAACTTCTTCGTGGCCGACGAACCCCAGGTACCCGCCTGGAGCGTCGAGCCGCCCAGGGACCCTGACGCCATCGACGCCATGACCGCCGCCTACTTCGAATCCGGCTTCGAGATGAGGTCCGTCCTCCGTGTGCTGTTCAACTCCGACTCCTTCAAGAATGCACGGCATCGGAAGGTCAAGAGCCCAGCCGAGCTGGTTACCGGCATACTCAAGCTGGTCGGAACTCACCGGTTCCCCCAACCCGGCTTCGAGGCCTACGCCGAAGCGACCAAAATGATGGGACAAGAGCTGCTCAACCCCCCCACCGTGGAGGGCTGGCATACCGGCAAGGAGTGGATCGACGGCGGAACACTCAACGAGCGCGTCAACTTCGCGGTCAACGAGGTCGCACCCGACAAGCCCGGAGTTCAGAGCTTCATTGCGGGGCTCACGTCCGGGAAGACGTCCTTGCCCCCCGACGAGATGGTGGAACGGTCCCTCGATCTGGCCGGCCCCGTGGCCGTCGGCAAGGAGACGCGAGCGGGATTGACGCGGTTCGCAGAGACAAGCGGCGGCCTCAGCTTCGCCACCGAGGAGGAGTCGAGCCTGAGCACCGCCAAGGCCGCACGGATGCTGCAACTGGTAGTAGCCTCGAGGGAGTATCAGTTGGCGTAAGACGGTTCCCTTCCCGGTCCAGGGAGGAGGAACAATAGCGAGGGACATATGGTCAGGAGGCGCTTCATGGAAGGCAACGGCAAACCCCCGGTTCTCGTCGTCCTCCAACTTTCGGGCGGCAACGACTTCATGAACACCGTGGTCCCATACACCAACCCGGCGTATCACGACGCCAGGCCCCTTGTGCGCGTGAAGGAGGAGGAGGCCCTGGCGATCGACGACACGCTCGCCTTCCACCCCTCGGCGGCGCCGCTCAAGGACCTGTACGACCGGGGAACCGTGGCCGTCGTGCAGGGCGTCGGATACCCCAACTCCAGCCGGTCGCACTTCCGCGCGATGGACATCATGCACACCTGCGAGCCCGTCGCCCTCGGCACGGAGGGCTGGGTTGGCCGGGCCATCCGCGAGCTGGACCCCAAGAAGGAGAACGTCCTCACCGGGGTCAACCTCGGCAGGGGCCTGCCGAGAGCCATGTCGGTCCCGGGAGTTCCCGTAACCTCCGTAGGGAACCTGGACAGCTACGGCCTGCTGACCGGCATATCCGAGGAGCGTCAGCGAGAAGAGGCGTTGGACACCTTCAAGAGCATGTACAGCCCCGCGATCGGGTCCGGGCCGGTCATGGAATACTTGGCGCAGACGGGCATGGACGTGCTCACCGGCGCCGACCAACTCAAGGCCGCCCCCGCCACGTACGAGTCGGACGTCGAGTACGCGGGCAACGCCATCGCCGGAAGCCTGCGCGACGTCGCCAGGGTGCATACGGCAGGCCTGGGAACCCGCATCTTCTACGTCCAGCACGGCGGGTACGACACCCACGCCAACGAGATGCCGGACCACCCCGTCCTGCTCTCCGACCTGTCCGGCGCCATCATGGATTTCATGCAGGACCTCCGGGACCACGACGCGTCCGACGAAGTGGCCATACTGGTCTTCACCGAGTTCGGCAGGCGGATGCGGGACAACGGCACGGGCACCGACCACGGCTCCGGCGGCGGCGCTTTCGTCATCGGCGATAGGGTCGCGGGCGGGCTCTACGCCGAGTATCCGCCGCTGGCCCCGGAGCAGTGGCTCAACGGCGAGGACTTGCGCCACACCTACGACTTCCGGGGGTTATACTCAACCGTCTTGGAGCAGTGGCTTTCCCTGGAGGCGGCTCCCATCGTAAACGGCCAGTTCGAGCAGATCCGCCCCTTCGTAGAGGCGGCCTAGAGGCCTTCTCACAGCAAGATGGGGTCGATGGGTTGGCAAGCTTGGAGCGGCGAGGAGGTCGTAGAGAACTCATGCCAAGACCACACGGACTTCTGAGGGCCGGCTTCCCATACCTCAAGACGATCGGCATGCGCCGCGTCACCAACACGCCCGTCGACGTCGCGATAGACGGCGATGAGGTCGTGTACGTCCTGGGCCGCGCCGGAGAGATCACCAAGCTGTCGATGGAGGACGACATCCTAGGCGTCATCGCCGGCGGCGGCAGCGACGAAGGCAAGTTCACGTGGCCGGTGTCGATTGCGCTTGACCGCGACGAGAATCTCGTCGTGTCCGATGAGGCGCTGAACCGCATCACGACCTTGACCAAGGACGGCGAGGTCGTCCGCACCTGGGGCGACCCCGGCAGCGCCGAGGGGCAGCTGGACCGCCCGGCCGGAGTCGCTCCGGACGCCGAGGGCCACGTCTACGTGGCCGACACCATGAACCACCGCATTCAGAAGTTTACCGCAGACGGCGAGTACATCCTGGGCTGGGGCAGACACGGCAGCGCCGAGGGCGAGTTAGACATGCCTTGGGGCTTGGCCGTCGGCGACGAGGGCAGCGTCTACGCCGCGGACTGGCGCAACGACCGTGTTCAGAAATTCACGCCGGAAGGCGATTTCGTCTTCGCGCTCGGCGCCGGAGGCAGCGGCGAAGGGCAATTCCGCCGGCCCGCCGGGGTGACCACGGACAGCGACGGCGACATATACGTCGCCGATACGGGCAACAACCGCGTCCAGCAGTTCAGCGAAGAGCGCCGGTACGTCGACCGGTTCATCGGCGACGCGACCCTGTCCAAGTCCGCCCGCGAGTACATGCTTTCAAACGCCAAACCCAACCGCCTGCGCGAGATGGCGGTGCTGGAGCCCCAGAAGCGGCTCAGGAACCCCAGGTCAGTCAAGCTCGACGCCAAGGGCAGGATGTTCATCCCCGACTACATGTCGTTCAGGGTGCAGGTGTACCAGAAGGAAGTCATCCCCCTCGGGCCCAGCGGGATCATCCCCCCGCTTCGCTCCCCGACCCTCCAGGTCACGTAGCGACCGCCGGCCCGCCTCAGAGGACACCCCGGGAGCATAGGCCGGCGTGCCGCCCCTGAGAAGACCGCTGCGTGATATGCCGGACTCCGTCCGCGAGGGTTTCTGCTGCGTCCAGTGAACAAGGAGAGAAAATGAAGGGCCGATTGCTGGACTTTTCTATTCAAACCAACTCTGGGATCATTTCCGGTGATGACGGGAATCGATACACTTTCACCGGGGATCAATGGAAGGAAAACACCACTCCGGAGCGCGGAACATACGTCGATTTCGAGATTCGGGATACCGAGGCTCTGGGCGTATACCGAGCGCTGGGAGCGCCTGCAGGCGGGAGTGGGAGTTTGTCTGGATCAAGGGGGCAGAACATCGAGGGCGAGAAGGACAGGGTAGCCGCAGGGGTACTTGGAATTCTTCTGGGCGGCCTTGGGATCCACAAGTTCTATCTTGGGTACACTAAGGAAGGAATAATACATCTGGTGGTCTTCTTTGTTGGGATGATTCCCTTGTTCATGGGCACCCTCGTAATATCGGTAATTGGCCTCGTCGAAGGCATAATCTATCTCACCAAGACCCACGAAGAGTTCGAGCAGACGTATGTTGTCAATACGAGGCCGTGGTTCTGAGCGGCGCCGTTTCGAAATCCCAGCGTAGGCACAGGCCGGCGTGCCGCCCCTGAGAAGAACCCTGCACAAGATGCCGGACTCCGTCCGCGAGGCCCTGACGGAGCGCGGCATGATGGAGGCGTACGAGGCCCGTCCCCCGTACCAGCGCAACGACTACCTCGGCTGGATAGCCAGGGCCAAGCGCGACGATACGCGGCGCAGGCGGCTGGCCCAGATGCTGGACGAGCTGGAGGCGGGGGGCGTCTATATGAAGATGGCCTGGCGCACGGGACGATGAGAGATTGAGGAAACATACGGGAAGGCTTGCGCTCTTTACGCATTTCAGCACCCCCCAGTCCATTGATTATCGAATGTCAGACCTAGAATTACCAGTGAGGGTAGAAGGGACATGATGTGGGCTGAAGCACCCGGAACGTCCGAGCCTCAAGCCGAACTCGCATTAGATGACGGTACCGGGCTCCGAGTAGTAGAAGCCAAGTTCTTGAACGAACAGAGGTTTGATTGGGATCTGTTTGGGGGCTACGACAGCCTGCGCGTGTTGACATACTCCGCGAGCGTCGCCGCTATCGTCAGGATGCTGGACAAGTATTCGTTCTCCAAATTCGAATGCGTGTTTGGATGCGAAGGCACCTTGCGCGAGATAAAGAACATCTTGGCGTTCCAGAAGGTAGTCGTAGGTGACACTCGGGCCGCAATCATGGGGCTGAAAGACGAACGGCATATACGCATCCTCGAGAGGGTGCGCACTGGCCAGGCTCATTTCCGAGTCCTCAAGAAGTCGATAGCTCATGCGAAGCTGTACCTGCTGTCGAGCTCGGACGGGCGCACACGGGTGATCGTTGGCTCCGCCAACCTGTCAGAGCAGGCTTTCTCTGGGAGACAGCCTGAGACTCTGGTCACGTTCGATGACGACGGGAAGGCGTGGGACCACTACAACAGGATGTTTGACGAGATACGGAACTCGGCCTCTGACGAGATTCCACTGCCGGAGGAAAAGATAGTCACCGCTGAAATCGAAGTATCAGAGACTCCTGTCATAGCCGATGAGCTCGGCACACTCGTTATCGAAGCGCCGCCAGTAGAGGAGTTGCCGGTAGCGGCGCCGGCCCAAATAGAACGTATAGAGAAAGTCGCGGCGGTGTTCGGGCCGCGTATATCCGCTGCATTCCCCGCGATTCGCAACGGCAAGCAGCGAATCACCCCTGAGATCAAGCGAGAGATAAGCCGGGTACGTCTCGTCAAGTCCGCCGAGGAAGCGGACAACCGCTATCTCTCTATCGATAGGGAGACCCGTTCCGCTCTGCTGTCGGGTGAGCAATTCCCACTGGAATGCGATGCCGATTCGGTCAAGAGGGACGCGGGACTGCTCCTAGACTACTTCAAGAACTACGAGGGCGCATTTGAGGGAAATGTGGAACGCCTCCAGCGCGATTACTTCACGTTCATGGCATGGCTGTACTTCGCGCCGTTCATCTGCGACATGCGGTCTCTGGCTCTCTTGCAGGATAGCGACGTAATACAGTACCCCTCCTTTGCCATAGTCTTCGGAAAGTCGAACTGCGGCAAGACCAGCCTCGTAGACACCCTCATGACTTCTATGTTCGGCTATGCTCACACTGTGGACAAACAGAGCTTTACCACAGCTCAGCTCCGAGGGTTGCAACGGGGATATAAACGCTTCCCAGTAGTGTTTGACGACATACGACGCAGCGCCTTCAATCGCTACGGTAAAGACATGATTAAAGACGAGCTACAGCCTCCCGTCTTGGAGTATCCGGCATTCGTACTCTCCATGAATGCAGAGCCTCAATCATTCCCCGACGAGGTGGTCAAGCGCAGCATGATGATATACACGACGACGGCGCTGCCGCCCCATGACGAAGAGCGGCGTCAGCGCCTGCAGAGCAGAATACAGGAGATGCGGCATGACCTAACGGGACACCTTTACCGGCGCTACTTGGTGGAAGTCATGGACCGCCTCGCCGACGAACGGCT
Organism: uncultured Dehalococcoidia bacterium; assembly: GCA_958296245.1. Classification (GTDB taxonomy): domain Bacteria; phylum Chloroflexota; class Dehalococcoidia; order Lucifugimonadales. Next base: position 1,436,696 of record OY282458.1, on the reverse strand, counting down.
GCCGAAGGACTGGTTGGCCCTCTCGTCGGATGTGCTGAGCGGCATCATCTTGCAAGCTACAGATGGTCCTCTGCCGCATTGGTGCCAGACTATGACCTGGCTCAGCTACGCCGAAAAGCGGTACGACCGCGTGAAGGTCCGCCTCAAGAACCTGCTCAGATTGTCGGCCCGCGCGAATAGCGAGGGCGACAGGTCTAATGGCTGGATGATCGACGGCGACAGGGTCATCGTCTGGGAGCAGCGTGACGCCTTCGGCAGACGCGGGTTTGAGTGGGAAGACGTGCCATCGACTTTGATCGATGAAGACGCGGGCGGTGGCGGTAGAACGGTGCTGCATAGGGGCAGCTTAGAGGCTTTTCTTGGCAATAGATTGCGTCCGGCCCGTCGATGGTGGAAACCGTGGGTACGCCACCGTAGATAATGCCCTAGGCGGCGATGGCTGTTGTGGTGATGCTCAGGGGCCGGCGTCCCCTACCCCGCCCGCAGCATAACCCGTGCGCCGATGGGTGGTAGAATGCGGCGGCAATCAGACTGGCCCGATAGGGCCGGAGGGAGGGCGCAGATGACAGACAGGCCGGAGCGCGTCAGGATGTCGCAGTACGGTACCAAGCACGCACACGCCGAGGGTGTTTTGGCGGTGACGCTGGCCAACCCCGACGTCGAGCTCGTGGGTGTCTACGAGCCTGACGCGGCCCGCCGCCGCGAATTGGAGTCGGCGGGGAGGCCCCCCTGGTCGCAGGTGCGTTGGATAGACGACAGGGGCGAGATGCTGGAGGACCCGACTATCGACGCGGTCTCCTCGGAAGGCATGAACATGGAGAGCTTGGACCAGACCGAGGAGATCGTCGACGCAGGCAAGCACGTCTTCTACGACAAGCCGGCCGGGGACGACTACGCGCAGTTCGAGCGCGTCGTCGCCAAGGCCCGCGAAAGGGGCTTGCTCATCCAGCTCGGGTACATGTTCAGGTACCACGACGGCTTCCAGCGCATCGCCGAGTTGGCCCGCTCCGGCTTTCTGGGGCATGTCTTCTCCGTGCGCGCCCGCATGGCTACGCTCGCGGACGAGGACGTGCGCGCCCGGATCGGCGAGCACAGAGGCGGGATATTCTACGACCTTGCGGGCCACATGCTCGACCAGATCGTCTGGCTCCTGGGAAGGCCGCATACCGTTACGTCCTTCCTAAGGCACGACGACGACATAGCGCCGGGATTCCCCGACAACACGCTGGGCGTGTTCGAATACGACAGGGCCATGGCCATCGTAGACATCGCTGCCATGGAGACGCCGCCCAGGGCGCGCCGGTTCGAGGTGTACGGCACAGCCGGTTGGGCCATCATGGAGCCCTTCGAGCCTGCCGAAACCCTCCGGCTCTGCTTGCCCGAGGCCAAGGGCGGCTACCCGGAGGGCATCACGACCATGCGTCTCGAAGACAGGCCCCGATACGCGGCGAGCCTGGCCGCCTTCGTCCAGGACGTCAGGGGCGAAAAGGAGCCTGACCGCTCCCTCGAACATGAGTTGCTGGTCCAGGAGACCCTGTTGCGCGCGACGGGCAGGCTGCGGGGATAGCCGCGGAGGCTGCAAGAGATGCTGAAAGCAGGAATCATCGGGTGCGGCAGCATAGGCCGCCGTCATGCCAAGGGCTATCTGGACGCCGGGAGGTACGAGCTTGCGGCCATCGCCGACCCGCGCGCAGAGGTCCTAGACGAGTTGGACGAACGGTTCGGCGCGCGCCCCTCCTACACCGGAAGGCGCTATTCAGACGCCGCGGATATGCTCGACGCCGAGGATCTGGACGTGGTGTCGGTATGCGTCTGGCACGGGGGGCACGCGCCGTGGACGATGGAGGCTGCCCGGCGCGGCGCGGCGGCGGTCGTGTGCGAAAAGCCGATGGCCGCAAGCCTCGCCGAGGCCAAGCAGATGCTGGACGTGTGCGGCGAGCAGAACACGAAGCTGATCATCAGTCATCAACGGCGCTTCCTGCCTGCCTACAATCTCGCCAAGCGGATGATCGCAGACGGCGCTATCGGCGGCGTCCAGCTCGTCAGGTGCTTCTCAGACGACGGCCTCCTGAACTGGGCCAGTCACCTGGTGGACATGATCCGGTACGTCCTAGATGACGAGTGCGAGTGGGTCATGGGCAGCGTAGAGCGGACGACGGACAGGTACGAGCGCGGCCTGCGAGTCGAAGATAGGGCCGTCTGCACGCTCGGATTCAAGGGCGGGGCGACGGCTCTACTGCTGAGCGGCTTGGACCCGGGGTACCACCAAGGCGGGGTCTTCTACGGCGGAGAGGGGATCATCGATCTGACCCCGGAGCGTCTCAGGCTGCTCGACGGCAGCGCGGGCGGTTGGAAGGAATACGCCCCCGACGGCGCTTTCTCCAGTCCAGGCCCCGAATGGAACGAGTACGTCGAGGGCTTCGCGGCCCAGGCCGTGGAGCTTGCCGATTGCGTGGACGGCAAGACCGACACGCACCGAGGCGAGGCAACACACGGTTACAAGGCGCTGGAGATATGCATGGCGGTCTACGAGTCCGCTCTCCGCCACCGGCGAATCGAACTGCCCCTCCCGCCATCAGGGCATCCGTTGGACGAACTGGTAGAGTCGGGCCACGTGCCGGTGTTGGAACCCGGCAGATACGACATCCGAGCACGCCCATTCGAAGGATGACGGTAGCGGCGCCGGCGACGGCGCTGAATGCGGGTGTCGCAATTGGAGGTACGATGAGAATCGAGAGCGTAGAGCCGATCATTGCGCAGGACTGGGTGCTGGTCAAGGTTGACACCGACGCGGGTATCAGCGGCGTCGGCGAGGCCACCTTCTGGTCGCAGCTTCCGGCCACCGCCGAGGTGGTGAAGAGATTCGCCGCCTACTGGGTGGGCAAAGACCCCCTGACCATAGACCGCCACTCCCTCTACCTCTACAGGAGCGGCTACTTCAGGAGCCCCGCGATCTGCGCGGCCATCAGCGCCGTGGACGTCGCCCTATGGGACATAGCAGGCAAACACTACGGCGCCCCGGCATACGCCCTGATGGGCGGCAGGCACCGCGACAAGATCAGGATGTGCGCGCTCTGCATGTCCGGGTACAGGGACCAGGCCGTCCGCGAAGCCACGGATGCGGTGAGTGCAGGTCATACCGCGGTCAAGATAGACCCATTCCCGCCGGAGTATGCCAACTGGACGATGGCGCGGCTAACCAAGGAGGTCACAGAGCACGTCGGCGCCGTGCGCGAAGCGGTGGGCCCAGACGTCGACGTCTGCGTCGAGGTGCACCGCAAGTTGGGCCCTTCGGAGGCTGTGGCGGTTGCCCGCCGACTGGAGCAATTCGACATCCTGTTCTTGGAGGACCCGGTCCCCCCGGACAGCATACATTCGATGGCGGAAGTGGCCGGACGTGTCAACGTACCCGTCTCCACCGGCGAGAGGCTTCACACGATGTATGAGTTCAAAGAGGTGCTGAGCAGCGGGGCCGCCCGCGACCTCAAGCTGGACGTCGGCCTTCAGGGCGGGCTCAGCCAGTGCAAGAAGATAGCGGCAATGGCGGAGTCATACCATGCGACCGTCTCTCCCCACAACGCCCGCGGTCCCGTCTTGACGGCGGGGCACGTGCAACTCGCGGCGGCCATTCCGAATTTCCTGGTGCTCGAGTACCGGCCCGACCCCAAAGATGACGTGGTCAAGGAGCCGATGCAGGTCAACGACGGATATATCGTCGTACCTGAGACCCCGGGCGTCGGCGTGGAGCTCGACGAGGAGAAGGCGAGGTCGTATGCCTACACTCCCGGCAGCGTGGGCACGCTAACGCGAAACGACGGCTCAGTGGGGTTCAGGTAAAGTCTCCCAACGTCCGGTGGAGTAGGTGCGAAGTGCGTCTCCGAATCGACCGCCTGAGAACGCAGACGCCGACTCGTCGGCGATGTCCCAAGGGAGCCGTTGGACGTGTCAACCGAGAGTGCGGCGCCGGCAGCCGCTCACCGACCGCGCAAAATTAGGAGTTGTTGAATGGCAAATCTGAGAATTGCACAGGTAGGATGCGGCGGTATGGGGCTTCGCCACCTGTACGGCGAAGTGGAGTTGCAGCGCAGAGCCGATAGCTTCGACCTTGTAGCGGTCTGCGACCTGAACCAGTCAGCCGCCGACTACGTCGCCGACGAGGCTGAAAAGGGACTCGGCAGGCGTCCAAAGGTCTACACCGACTTCGAGGACATGCTCGACTCGGAAAGGGATCTAGACGCGGTGGACATAGTTACGGACGTGGGTCTCCATGACCGTCTGACCAACATGGCATTCGAGGCGGGACTCAACGTGGCGGTGGAGAAGCCCATGGGCGTCACGGTGCGCGCTTGCCTTCGGATGATGGAGGCCGCCGAGAAGGCGGGCAAGGTGCTGCTCGTCGAAGAGAACCACCGGCGCGACCCGGTGAATCGCCTCGTAAAGGCGATACTCGACTCCGGCGCCCTGGGTGCGCCGCGCCTGATGCACGTCGCGTCCTTCAGCGGGACCCGGCGCCTGCCGCACGGCACGGCCTGGAGGCATATCAAGAACAGAGGGGGCTATCTGCTGGACTACGGCGTCCACGACGCCGACCTGTTCTTGTACTTCCTCGGCGAGATCGAGAGCGTCTTCGCCGAGACACGTCTATGGGAGCAGACCCGGCAGACCAGCCGGGAGCATACCGCCGAGCCGGGCTCGTGGGGGCTGGGCGCCTACTATGCCCACCGCGTCAAGGAGGACTTGGAGCGGGCCGCGACCCTCGAATGCACGTCCGAGGACATGTCCTTGGGCCTGTTGCGCTTCAGTTCCGGCGCGATAGGTTACTACGGCAAATCCATTGCGGCGCCCGGGCAACTCCTGGACACGGACGTCATATACTGCGGCGAGGGCTCCATCCAACTGCCTGGAAGCCGCTCAGGCAGGCCAACTCGGATCACCCGCCTGGAGGGCCGCGAGCCCATATCCGAGGAGGACGTCCTGTCTCTGGCGCCCGACTTCGAGCTCGACGACCTGACCGCGTCGTTCTTCGACGGCAGGAGGCGGATCGCCTCCTACGATTACGGCGGCGCGGAGATCGACCGCAAGTTCATCGCCATGGGATTGAAGGACCTTGCCGATTCGATAGAGCATGGCCGTCAGCCCGAGATGTCCGGTCAAGTAGGATTGGACGCGGTGGCCCTATGCTACGCCCTACTGGAATCGGGCCATGCCGGCCAGCGGACGCTGTTCGCCGACGTGGCGGGGGACAGGGTTAACGCCTACCAACGGGAGGTGAACGAACACGCCGGTATCTAGGAGCTACTCCACCAGCACCCTCTCGACCTTGGCGGTGGGGAATATAGCCATGACGCGGACGGGCTTTCCGGACCTATTGACGAAGCCGTGTTTGACACCCGCAGGAGCAAGGACCGTCTGTCCCCTGCTCACGACTATCTCATCATCGCCAAGCCATGCTACGGCCTCCCCCTCCAGGATGACCATAGCCTCCTCCGTGGGGTGGGTGTGAAGCGGAGCTTCGCCGTCAGGGGCCAGCGTCGCGTGCGCGACCGTGAGCGATTCGGCTCCAAGCTCCCCGCTGACCAGTTCCCGGCGCTCGAATCCGGGCGATATTTCGACCTGCGGAGACTCTCTCTCGTTCAGAATGGGCATCTTAACCCTCCTTAGGGAACTGTTCAGACTCTGTGAGACTCGAAGGGGGAAATCCAGAGAGGCTCTCCCCTCCAGCAGGGGTCTGGGGGGCTGTGCCCCCAGTTACCAAGGGGCGGGCGGGGATCAAAGACGCCTGCTTTATCGGGGCTAAGCCAGTCGAAAAAGACCTCACGAACTCTGAACGGATAACCACCTTAGCGTACAGTTGCGCGGCGACCGTTACGATACCAGAATCGACAATCACGCGGCAAAAAACCGCGTCCCTGAGGAGACAACACATGTACTGGAAGCAGAGCGACTCTGAAGACGTCGAGAGGATAGAGGCGCTGCACGGCGGCGTAGGCACAGTCATGGCGCGCCGCTTCTTCGAGAGCGAGAGCCGTCTGCCGGTCAGGGTCTTCGTGTGGGAACTGCCGGCGGGCGCCGCCTGGGGAGTCCATTCCCATCCGGACGACGAGGCCCAGGAGGAGATACTGTACTGCCTGTCCGGACACGGTACAGCGGAGGCGGACGGCGAAGATATACCGGTCGGCCCGGGAGAAGCCCTGCTGCTGGCCCAAGGCAGCGTACATGGCTTTCGTAACGACGGACCGGCGCCGCTGAAGCTCCTCCTCGTTCTGGGTAGGCCTACAGACCCATAATCAGCAGGTCCGTAAGGGCTCCCTCCTTCGCAGACCCCGGCTGGGCGCTCGACGCGCTACAATGTCACCGAGGCCGGCGCGTCCGGCCAGGTTTGAAGCCGCACGTACTATGAGGAGACGACTTAATGCGCATTGTCACGGAGCTCGCCATCCGGCGGCGGTCGGTAACGCTGCTGGGCATAGTCCTACTGCTTCTCGCTGGAGTGTTCACCTACAGGACCCTCCCCGTGGAGCTATTCCCCGAGATAGAGTTCCCTCTGGTAACTATTACCGCGTTCTATCCGTCGGCCAACCCCGATGCTGTCGTACGTGACGTGACCGCTCCCATAGAGCGCGCGATATTGGGTGTGGACGGCCTGGAAGACGTCCAATCCGTATCTTCTGAGAACCGCTCCATCGTGCTAGCCAACTTCAGGTACGGCACAGACATGGACGAGGCTGCGAACGTCATAACGTCGAATCTGAGCGGCGTACAGTTCCCCCCCACCGTCGACACGCCGTCGGTGGGCAGGCTCAGACCCGATTCGCGTCCTGTCATCCAGTTCAGCATTATCGGCGACCGAGGCATCGAGGACCTGCAACCTATCCTCGAATCGTCGATACTCCCGGCCATTCGCTCAGTCGAAGGCGTGTTCAACGTCGAGGTCGCCGGCGACGTCGAGAGCCGCGTTCTGGTAACACTGGACCCGGACAAGCTTCTGGAGAGCGGCATATCCCTATTCCAAGTCTCCCAAGCGCTGAGCGACAACAGCATCACGCTGCCCGCGGGAACGATCACGGGCCAGGGACAGACGTTCCCCATCAAGACGACCAGCTCATACCGGTCTCTGGACGACCTGCGCGGCCTCGTGGTCGGGATGACGCCCCGGGCGCAGGGGCCGGGAGGGTCGGGTCAACCCGTCTCCCCGGAGCCGGTCCGGCTCGGAGACGTGGCCGAAGTCACTCTGGGGGCAGGCGCCGCAGCCAGCATATCCCGCACCAACGGCAGGCCCAGTCTCGGCTTGGGCGTGATCAAGGACCCGGACGCCAACACGATCGACGTTACCACCGGCGTGCTGGAGGCCCTGGATGCAGTAGCGCTGCCTGATGACGTGGAGGTCGTCACGGTTTCCAACGACGGCCCGGCGATTCAGGCCCAGATAGACACGCTGCAACGCGAGGGCCTCTTCGGATTCGTCTTCGCAATCACCGTCGTGTTCCTGTTCATGATCACGCTGAGACCGACGGCGCCTCGAGGCCTGTTCAATACGCTTCGGCCCACCGTCGTCATAGGCTTGTCGATACCGTTGAGCATCTTCACGGGCGTGCTGCTCATGAGCTGGCAGGGCCTCTCGCTGAACTTCATGACCTTGGGCGGGCTGGCGATCTCCGTAGGCCGCGTCGTGGACGACAGTATCGTGGTGCTGGAGAACGTCTACCGGCATATCCAAGGGGGCCGCGAGCGTTGGCGCGCCGCCCTCCAGGCCACGGTCGAGGTCGGCCCCGCGATAACGGCCTCGACGCTGACGACCATAGTAGTGTTCGTTCCCCTGGCCTTCATACAGGGCCTCGTAGGCGCGTTCTTCTTCCCATTCGCCCTAGCAGTCAGCTTTGCTTTGATCGCCTCGCTGGCGGTGGCCTTGGCTGCCGTCCCCGTGCTCGGCGCCTACTTGCTGCGTCCGGGCGACCTTCCCGAAGGCGCCGGGGAAGATACGGACCTGGCGGAGCGGGAAACGTGGATGCAGCGGGCTTATGACCCCGTGCTCCGTTGGGCGCTGCGGCGCAAAGCCGTCACCCTCATCAGCGCTTTAGTGATCACCGCGGGCAGCCTTGGCCTGATAGCGGTCATACCCGTCAACCTGTTCCCGTCGGGAGGCGACCGGTTCCTCCAGATAGACCTGACCCTGCCCCCGGGCACGGCAGCCGACAAGACGATTGAGGAAGCGGCCGCGATAGAGGCCGAGATAGAGGACCTTTCCGACGTATACACAACTACGATTGGGAGCCCCGCGGCGGTATTCGGTCCCGGAGGTCCCGCCGGCTTCAACCAGGGCAGCATTCTCCTCCAGCTGAAAGAGGACGCTCAAAGCGGCGTCGCCGAGGAGATAAGACAGCAGCTCGAAGGCCTCCCCGGAAGGACCGTGAGCGTCAGGGAGATCGGCGGCGCGGGGCCGCCTCAGGGAGGGCTGGAGGTCAGTATCACGGGCAGCAATTACGACGACATAGCCGTGACGGCCTTGGAGCTCGTCGCCGATCTGGAGACCATCGACGGCATCGTCAACGTATCCAGCAACGTCACTGAGGCTAGGGACGAGATCGTCATCGACGTAGACCCCAGCCAGGCCGCCCTCGTCGGACTCAGCGCCCAAGCCGTGGCCTTCCAGGTCAGCCAATTCCTCGTCGGAAGAACCGTTACCGAGGTGGAGGTGGACGGAGACAAAATCGACGTCGTGTTGGCCGGCCGGTCCGACGACATTACCGACGTCGAAAGCGTTCGGGGACTCGTCATTGCCGGACCCGGGGGGACCGCGCCCCTGAGCAGCCTTGCGGAGGTCACGGTACAGAAGGGGCCGGTCTCGGTCAGCAGGACCGACGGGCGCAGGTCGGCCAGCATCACCGGCAGCATCACCGACGGGGACGCCCAGGCGGTTGGCGTCCTAGTACAACAGAAGATAGATGAACTAACCCTGCCGCCAGGCGTCGAAGTACAGAGCGGAGGCGTGTTCGCTCAGATCGCTGAGGGGTTCCAGAGCATCTTCCTGGCCATGGCCATTGGGGTGGTGCTGGTGTACCTGGTTATGGTAATTAGCCTCGGTTCGCTGCGAAACCCGTTCGTCATCGTTACGAGCTTGCCCCTAGCGCTCATCGGCGCCCTAGCCGCCCTCGCCATCACGGGCCGAAGCCTGGGGCTGCCGGCTATGATGGGCATCCTGCTGCTGATCGGCATAGTCGTGACGAACGCCATCGTGCTGATCGCGTTCGTCGAACAGCTGCGCGAGAAGGGGTTGAGCGTCTACGACGCCCTGATCGAGGGCGGCCGGGTCAGACTTCGCCCCATTCTCATGACGGCCATTACAACCAGCTTCGCACTGCTGCCGTTGGCGGCGTTCGTAAGCTCGGAGGGCGGCATCATCGGCGCGGAGCTGGCTACAGTGGTGATTGGCGGCCTCATGAGCTCGACCGTGTTGACGCTCGTCGTCGTCCCGGTGGTGTACACTCTGGCCAACGAGAGCATCCCGGGACTCCTCAGGCGCGTCTTCCGAATCCGCGCCTGAGAGCAGGCCGCGCAGCGAGCCTAATCAGGCCGAAGATCGGCGGGACACGGGGGAGAATCGAAGTTTGGACGACAAGAAGGCCGTCCTGATCACCGGGGCGTCCGGCCTGATAGGCGGGCTGCTGCGCAGAGCGTTCGAGGGCCGGTACGCGCTGAGGGGGTTGGACAGGCGCCCGGCGCCGGGGTTCGATTCCATGACGGTGGCCGACGCGACCGATCCGGACGGGATCGCGCCGGCGTTTCGCGGCGCGGACGCGGTGGTGGACTTGGCGGCGCTGTCCGACCAGCACACCCCGTGGGACCAAGTGTACGCTAACAATATCCCGTCCACCTACAACGTCCTGGAGGCCGCCAGGCGGGCGGGACTCCGGCGCGTGGTCTTCGCCAGCTCCAATCACGTCACGGGGCTCTACGAGAACGACCCGCCCTACTCCGACGTAGTCGCGGGCCGATACGACGGACTGGACCCCGAGACGCTGCCCCGGATCACGGCGGACGCGCCTATACGACCGGACGGGCCGTACGGCATCGCGAAAGCCTTCGGAGAGGCGGCCGGACGCTACTACTCGGAGCGCTTCGGCCTGTCCGTCCTATGCCTCAGGATCGGTACGGTAAACCCCGAGGGCCGGCCTCTGAACATACGCCACTTCGCCACCCTGCTGACGCACAACGACCTAGCGGAGCTGGTCTCACGATGCATCGACGCGCCGGACAGCGTGCGGTTCGGGGTCTTCTACGGCGTATCCGGGAACAAGTGGCGCATCCACGACGTCGAGGCCGCGCGAGAGGTGATCGGATACGCGCCCGAAGACGACGCCGAGTCATGGCGGTAACTGACCGCAGCCGCAGCTTGGTCTCCGGGGCGTCACGTCCGCATTATAATTTTAGGAGACGGCGCGGGTTGTGCCCGGCTTAGCCGAAGGGGCGCAGCTCCTCGTAGAACCACGACGTGGGGAGGCTGACGCGGACTTGGCCCCCCACCTGCCCCGCCTCCGTGGGGTTCGCGGCGCCCTCCGCCGGGATGCGGAACGAATATCCGAACTGGACGATCACCCTATCCTGCCAGAGTGTGATGGTCGGGTAGGTGCCGCGCGCGGTGTCGGCAGGCAGCCTTGGCGCTATCTCCATGGCGCGGTAGTTGCCGAACGGCGGGGGGTCGACATATCGGCGGTCGCCTTCGCCGTACTGCGAGAAGATGTTGCGGCCCCGCAGCCACGAGGCGCCGCCGTCCTTGCTGATGGCCGTGGAGAGCCTATGGCGTTGGACCCCCCGCTCTATCTCGTCTCGGGATGCCTGATTCCAGACGACCAGCAGGTCGCCTGTGGCGGGCAGCTTGACCAGGGCGGCCGGCGCCAGCGCGGACGCCAACGAGGTGGGCTCGGACTGTGACCAGGAGGCGCCGTTGTCGGACGACCATGACTGGTAGAGGCGTCCCAACGGGGTGCGTTGGAGCATGAGTAGAAGTCCGGGCGCGGCCTCGGCCACGACGGGCTCGTTCGCCCGCCAGTGCCCGCCGGCGGAGTAGTCGCGGTTGACGAAGAGCTCGCCGCCCGCGGCCCAGACGCCCTTGTTGTCGTTCGTTCTCCAGGTCCTGCCCTCGTCGTCAGAGAAGTATGCCCAGCAGTACGTGATGAAGGCGTCGTAACCGTGCGGCCCGACGCTCACCCAGTCGTCGCCGTAGACTGCCCGGCTGCCCTCGACGTTTACCCACGTCTCCCGCAGATGCTCTCCGACCAGATTGTACGCGGACACCACTACCCGGCCCGTGTGGGTGACCGTGGCGCCGTGCATGACGGCGTTATTGAACGGCTCAGACAGCATCACGGGGTCGGACCAGGTCGCTCCCTCATCCTGGGAGGTTGTGAACCAGAGGCTATGGCCGTATTGGCCTTCAATCTGGCCGGCCCAACGCTTTCCCCCACCCCTGGGGCCGGTGAAGGCGCCAAGGCCGCCGGACTTCAGCCGTTGCAGATGCCTGAGTCCTTCGAATTCCTCGCCCGACGAGCGGCGGACGGGTTGAGGCTCCGACCAGTTCTTGCCGCCGTCCGGCGAGGCGCGCCTGTCATCCTCGGTGAAACCCAACAACCCGCCGTCCCTCCCCTCGATCATGTTGACGTGGTCGAGGCTGCCGTCGTAGATCAGCTCCGCCTCAGCCGGTATGTACCTCCAGAGCCTGCCCAAAATATCGGTGGTCATATCACGGTCTCCTGTTGGGATGCAGGCATTGTATGCCATCCGGGGGCCTTGTAGGGAGTTCCACAGCCCCTGACGAGCGCGAACGTCGTATACCTTTAGCCCTCACTGCGGGCCGCTCTTCGGGACCTGCCCGCCAAGTGAGGAATTTCGAACCCGTGTCGATGAGCAAGACCGGAGCCGCAAGGGAAGCCAGAAGCGTTTCCCCGCAGCCTGTATAAGGGAGGCGAAACTGTTCAGCCCCTGTGAAGACCTGAAGGAGGAAGTCCAGAGCGGTTCTCCCCTCTGGCAAGGAGTCTGGGTTAGGTATCGAAAGCGGCTCAACTATCCAGAGAGGTTCTCCCTTCTGGCAAGGAGTCTGGGGTAGGTATCGAAAGCGGCTCAACTATCCAGAGCGGTTCTCCCTTCTGGCAAGGGGGTCTGGGGGCTGTGCCCCCGGTTACAAAGGGGCGGGCGGGTGGGAATCTAAAGACGTCTGCTTTATCGGGGCTGCGCCAGTCGACAAGGAACCTCACGAAGTCTGAACAGTTACGGGGAGGCGGAGAGCGTGACAGGAGCAATGCTGAGCGCATATAATGCGCGCGGCCTTAGTACTGGTGGGGTGTCGCTACGTATGCAGAAGAAGCCGCTGCCGGAATCGAGAATGCCCGAGTTGCCGCCCCGGATCCTGCTCGGACCCGGGCCCAGCAACGCCGAGCCCAGGGTGCTGCGGGCGATGATGTCGCCGGTGATCGGGTATCTGGACCCGGACTTCATGCTCGTACTCGATGAGGTGTCCGAGCTGCTGAAAGTCGTCTTCCAGACCGATGAGAGCATCACGATGGCGCTATCAGGCACCGGGTCGGCCGGCATGGAGGCAGGGATCAACAGCCTACTCGAGCCGGGGGACACCGCCATACTGTGCGTGTGCGGGTTCTTTGGCGAGCGGATGGCGGACATGGCAGCCAGGGTGGGCGCAGATCTCGTGGTGCTGCGCTCGGACTGGGGGACTCCGTTCCCGGCTGAAATGCTCGAGGCTGAGCTAAAGAGGCGAAGCGGCGTGAAGCTGGTCGCCACCGTCCACGCCGAGACTTCTACGGGCGTGCTTCAGCCGCTCGGCGACATCTCGCGCTTGGCGCGCGAGTACGACGCCTTGTTCATGGTGGACGCCGTGACCTCGTTGGGGGGCACAGCGGTTACGGTGGACGACCTCGGCATCGACTACTGCTATTCAGCGACGCAGAAGTGCATCGGCTGCCCGCCGGGGCTGTCGCCGGCCGCCCTGAGCCTCAGAAGCCATGAGACGGTGCGGGGCCGTAAGCACAAACCCGCTTCCTGGTACCTCGACCTAGCGCTGATAGCCAACTATTGGGGAGAGCACGTCTATCATCACACGGCGCCCGTGAGCATGATCTTGGGCCTCCGGGAAGGGCTGCGGATGGTCCTCGAGGAGGGATTGGAGGCGCGGTACGCCCGGCACGCCAGGACCGCAGCCGCCCTGCGGGCGGGCCTGGAGGCGTTAGGGCTTGATCTGGTGGTCGCGGACGCACACCGCTTGGACCAGATAACCCCGGTGTGGATCCCCGACGGCGTGGACGACCAACAGGTGCGCGAGGCGCTGCTGCGGCGGCACAATATCGAGATAGGCAGAGGGCTGGGGCAGTTTTCGGGGAAGGTGTGGCGCGTCGGTCTGATGGGCGCCTCCTCCCGTCTGGAGAACGTGATGGCGCTGCTGGCCGCGCTGGAGGAGATCCTCCCTGAAGCCGGCTTCGAGGTCGGGGCCGGCGCCGGAGTCGCCGCGGCAAGCAAGGCCCTCACAACCTCTGGTCCAACGGCATAGCAAGTCTGTGCAAGGGAAGGATGCCCACGCGCCTTTGCACGTCGGCGAGTGGGCTCTTGGTATGAACTTCATGGCCTGACGGAGGGCGGATGTACATCATAGTAGCGCCGATCCAGATAAAGCCCGGCTTCAGGGACAGATTCATCCAGGAGATGATCCTCGACGCCAAGGGATCCGTCGAAAACGAGCCCGGGTGCCTGCGGTTCGACGTGGTGCAGGACGGAGACGACCCGAACCGGATATGGCTATACGAGGTCTACGAGGACGAGGCCGCGTTTCAGGAGCACACTAAGGCGCCGCACTTCATCAGGTGGCGCGACGCCACCTCGGATTGGAGGGAGGACGGCCCCACGGGCGCGGGGCGCGGCGCCCGCAACGTCTGGCCCCCGGACGACGAGTGGCGCTAGGCTGGGCCTCGTCTATCGGAACCTGAAGGCGTCCAAAGCTGCCTTCCCCATTACCCACTCCCGATCATCCCGGGTCCTGAGGGCCGGGTGCTCCATCACGCCGCGGAGCGCGTTCCCGTAGCCCTCGCGGCCGCTGACTGGCGGGAAGTCGCTGCCCCACGTGGTCCTGCCGGGCCCGAACGCCTCCAGGGCCATCTCTATCAGGGGCGGCGTATCGTCGAAGCCGAACTCCGGTGAGAGCACCGCAGGCCTCAGGCTGATCTCGCCGAGGCCGCCCACTTTGACGTAGGTGTTTGGCCGCCGCGCCAGCTCGAGCGCCTTCCGGTAGGCGTCGTAGGGAGGCTCCGCGCCGGGCTCCATGCCCGCCAGGTGCTCGACGACTATCTTCAGCCCCGGAAGCTCCGAGACCAGCCGCGCGAACTCGTCCGACGCGAAGTCTTCCACGGCGTCGCTCTGCGAGCTAACCGTCAGGCCCAATTCATCCGCCTTGCGCCAGACCGCCAAGGGGTCTTCTCCCCTCGACCGCTCCAGGGGGCCGAGCCTCACGCCAACGGCGCCCTGCTCCGCCCAGTATTCGAGGCGGCTAGCTGCGTCGCCCCGCGCCGTGTCGACCATGGCCACCACGGCAAAGCGTCCCGGGTGGAGGCGGGCAGAGCGCAAGAGATAGCCGTTGTCGTAGACGCCCTTGTGCTGGACGAGCACCGCCCTTTCCACACCGTTTGAGTCCATCTGGAACAGCAGGGACTCTATGGGTTCGAACCATGAGGCGCCTGCGTGGCAGTGGGAGTCGATTATCTGCATAGCGTTTCCTCACGACGGCCCGCGGGGCCGCGTCATCCCCTAGGCAGAGGCAGGGCGACCTCCTCTTTCCTAGCGGCTGAGGCGTAGCCCGCCAGGATGACCTCGGTGGAAGCCGCTGCGGTCTGTGGGTCGATCTCGGGTCTGCGGCCGGTCTCGATGCACTCGATGAAGGCCGCCACGTCGGACATCATGGGGTCCGCCTGCTCGAAGGCCGCCCAACGCCGCTTGGGGACCGGCGGGTTTTCGGCGGCGGTGGAAGCCCACATCGCCATCGGGTCCATCAGATGAAGCGGGGGATGAGTGAAGTCCGGGTCGTCGTTGTAGACCTCGACCCTCGGCCTATAAGCGTCGAATGTAAGAGCGCCCTCCGTGCCGATCAGGACGATACGCTGAGGCCCGTTCTGGGGATGGCTCGCAGCGCCGAAGCGGCCCGACACTATGGTGGCCGTGACGCCGCCGGTCATCCTTAGCGCCATCGCTCCGAAGTCTTCGACGTCGAGGCGCGCGTGCTGTGCGTGGAAGTAGTTGCCCGTCTGGCAATAGACGGTCTCGACCCGCTGCCCGGTGAGCCAGTGCGCGAGGGTAACGCAGTAGATGCTCACGTCGAACATCTCGCGCTTGGCCTCGACGAACGTGACCCGCCCTACCCGCTCCTTCTCCCTGCGCGCGGCGCCGTCCGGGACCGTTCCCGCCCTGCCCTTGGCGAACAGGTTCTCGACGTGTACGGCCCGGAGTTCACCAACCCTGCCGGACCGGACGGCCCGCCGCGCCGCCTGGGCCCACTCCGAGCAGATGGTGGTAAACATCTGCGCCGTGACACCGGTCCTGTCCGCGGCATCGACTATGCCGTCGACGTCGGCCAGTGTGCCGGCTAGAGGCTTGTCCAGGTAGACGTGCTTGCCTGCCTCCATGCACCGGACGGCGACGCGGCCCCGCCGCTCCACCTCCGGCGTGGAGCTGACGATCTGTA
The DNA here is from genome assembly GCA_958296245.1 of uncultured Dehalococcoidia bacterium. Taxonomy (GTDB): domain Bacteria; phylum Chloroflexota; class Dehalococcoidia; order Lucifugimonadales. The sequence continues at coordinate 1,420,966 of OY282458.1, read as the reverse complement.
CGTCCATCCTCAAAGCCTCGTCCAAGTCCGCCACGTAGGGGATCCCGTGCTCTCTTGCAAGCCTGCGGTCCAGCTCGGCCCTGTATTCAGAGACGCCCTCTTCGTCCGTGACAGCGACCAAGCGGCACTTGGGGTGGGCGGCGAACACCCTGGCGTGGCTCTCCTGATGAGTCCGGCTGCCCCCCACCAGCAACACTCCATATTCGGCCAATCCCATATCCTCCTTACTACCGCTTGCTGGACGACGCCTCGATCACGCTGAATCGGTAAAGCGGACGATCAAGGGGACTATGATCGCCGTGACCGCCAGCGCCGCGATCACCCCGGCAAACAGAAGATAACGAACGCCATAGTTCGACATCAGGGACGGATCGTAATACTTGTCTACTTCATTGTCACGATACATGGCGACCAGACCACCGAGAAGCACGCGACGAGTCCGCCTACCCAGGACCAATGCTCCCACCGCGATGATGTTGAGCAGTACCGTCATCGCGATAAATACAGCCAGTATTAGGTCGTACGTGGCCGCAGCATCTTCTCTTGCGGCCTCCAGGGATACGCCGGAGTTGATCGCAAGGACGATCAGGTTGAACACAATGGAGGTAAGCACGAAAATGGTATCCGTGCGGCTGCTCTCTCCAAGTTCGCTAACGATATGATCATGGGCTTGACCGAGCATTTCAACCCCTCAATTCGTCGTATAACTCGCACTGCCTCCCGACCCGGATTTCCGCTTCGCGGGAATCACCCGTACGGGCCGCGCGACCGGCACGCCAAGGCATGAGAACCCAAGGACGCCGGCTATTTCATACCAATGACCGATAGTGATCAGTATAGCCGTCTTCAGATTCCATACGGTGCTATTCTTCGTGGTACAAGGTTCCCCGGCTGCCGATCAGCATCAGGTCGAGCTTCGAGCCGCCCGGCGATGCCGAGCGAGACACCGTGATGATGGCGCCCTGACCGAGCGGCCACTCTTGCATCTCGGTGAGGTAGACCGCCCCGGCGCCGCTCAGCCTGTAGCGCCGCCTCGGCTCGGAGCCGAACCACGCCGAGGCGAGCTCGCCCAGCCCGCCGGCGGCATCCTCAAGTACGCCGTTGGGCGGGACGCCGGCGACGCACCTCAGATACCGCGGGGACCCCAGACTGCCCGCGTCGATGGCCGCCTGTACAACCCCCCGCAGACGCTCCAAGTATTCCGAAGTCATCTCGCCGACCGTTGAGAGGTTGCACCGCCGTAATTGCGAATTGCGTCAGCAATAGGCCCCAGCCTTGACGGACCGGAGAACATCCCATCGGCCAGTATTCTTTGAATTTCGTCAGCTTCCATTCCGGCTATGAATTTGAATATCCTGGGGATAGCGCTTGCACGGCTCTTGGACGCAGGCACTTCAATTCCGTACATCTGACAGAAATTGGCAATATCATTAACAGTGGGCAAGAAAGACTTCCGTTGGAATCGTTCCGCAAGCTCAGCTACCGCTGCCGATTTCGCGATAGGAAGTTCCATCTTCTCGACATATCCAGATGCTGTGACTTTTGGCTTTTTTCGCGTGGTCGCTTTTGCAACTCCGTTGGGAGATGTCGCAAGCTGTTCTGAGGTTTCATGTCGCGCATCTGCAATCTCTCCCAAAGACTTAAGAACCCTTCCTAAGCTATACTCTTGGACTATAGGCTGGAGAGCCGTTCTGAGCTTCGCGTCAGTCATCATGTGAGCCTCTCAAAAAACTCTTCTGCAAAACGAGAAAATATATGCGGGGCATGCCCAGGGGAATTGAAATCGCCTCGCATCATCTTAGGAAACCCACGAGAGTATTTAAGCCAATTAGCGAACAAATACCAACCATCTTTTTCTGATTCTTCGATTATCTCAGCCAAAGCCCTGTTTTTTTCAGGTGTTGAGTAAGCTTGGTAATCAGAAGTGTCGTTGATCACAACGCCAATGACATCAATAGCCTGTCCCGGGTTCGCGTTTCTAAACGTTTCAAGGGAGCGATCCAGCAAGGGGAATCCGATCGTTGCCAAAAACTCTGGTTTGACAGGTACGAGGATGTAACGAGATGCGTGGTATGCAGCCTGAGTGAATATGGATTCGGTCGGTGCACAATCTATGACTACAAGGTCTCTATCCTGGAAATTATTAGCGATAAGCTGTGCCAAGACTCGCTGATTAGTCCCAATTGAATTAACCAGATGGTTAGAAAAATCGAATCTCGAAGGAATGACATGCAGATTAGCGAGAATCCTCTGAATCACATCACCTACATCAAGCGGGTTGGGTGATGGGTTGCTCGGAGTTGGAGGCATATAGCCCTCAAAGACTTCAACAATTGATGGCGCTCTGTTGTCTATGAATTGTTTGTATGCACTAGATCCCATGAGCGCCTGGGATAAGTTCGCCTGCGGGTCGAGGTCGACAGCAAGAACCTTGAGGTTCAGCTTTTCAGCCGCATGACGTGCCAGCAACGCTGCAATCGTTGTCTTGCCGACGCCGCCCTTCATGTTAATCACCGAAACGCAAATTGGGCCATTTCCGGCCATACTCGTCTCCTCACGCGCTATGGAAATCTCGTGTACTGGTGGATGACCAGCATACCTACGTCATGGCTCCTGCGAATGTCCTATGCAATAAGCATAAGACCATCTCGTATCAAGGCGATGCGCGTTTCTGACCCAATGCTCCCTCCGTGATTGTGCAAGGTACTTTAGCATACCAAGAATCAAGACGTCGAGAGCGCCAAGTCTGCGAGTCGTATGTGAGTCAGCGGCTACTCAGCGATGCCTTCATGCCCAGTCAGCCAAACTCATTGCGCCACCGAGCAGGTCAGCGCGACAGGACAGGCACAGACAGCTACCGGGAGCCGGAGAGGGACACCTCCAGAGAATTGTAACTGTTCAGACTTCATGAGGTCTTCTCGATCAGCATTTAGCCCCGCTAAAGCAGATGTCTTTGATCCCCACCCGCCCGACCCTTGATAACTGGGGTGTACAGCCCCCAGACTCCCTGCCAGTGGACTCCCCCTTCAGACCTCACAGAGTCTGAACAGTTTCAGGGCATTTAGGCGGGCGGTGTTATACTCACCGCTTTCAGGAGGTGCGGGATGTCCCGAGAATCTTCTGTCGTCTTGAGATCCGGGGAGCGGATGACCGTCAAGATCGTCGAGCCGCCTTTGACGGAGTACGCGAGACGTTCGCCGGAGGGCAGGCTGGTCAACTGGCTCTGGGGGGAAATCAAGGACGAGGTGATCTCCGGCGAGATGAGACCCTGGCTGTATACTCCTTATGCCATTGGGGAGATCGGGGACGAACTGGCCGGCTCTATTGCGTACTACACGTCGACCTACAACCAAGAGGTGGGCCTCATCCAGTTCGTCGAGACGGCGGAGGCGCACCGCTCCAAGGGCATCGCGTCCGCGCTGATGTCCGTCCTGATCGAGAAGTTCAACGCCGAAGGCGGCCTCGCCCTGATGTTATGCACCGCCAACCCCATCGCGGGTTCTTTGTACGAAAAGCACGGCTTTTGGTACACGGTCGGCGACGGCCTCAGATACTTGGCGCCCGGTGCGGACGGCTTCGACGACACCTTCTTCGCCCACGACGGCGCCGCTCACGTCAGGAAGGCGACCTGGGCCGACCTCCCCTACGCTTCGGCGCTCTACAACCATCCTGAGCCTGCATGGCTCATCAAGGACCATCTGACCAAGACCTTCCGGGATACGAGGTATGAGAGTCACTTCGTAAAGCTGTTGAGACGCATCGAAGACGAGCAAGGGGCCTGCCTGGTCCTGGAGAACCCCAGGAAGCGGGTTGTCGGGCTGGCGGCGTTAGAGCGGGAGAACACCTATCATGAGCAGCACGCCGCACAGTTCAGCTTCCGTATCTGCCCGTCCTATTTCGGTCAGGCCAGGGAGTTGATCGACGCGGCGGCGGCTAAGGCGGCCGACATGTCGATAAGCATACTTCAGACCTACGTCGGGGAGCGGGATCGAGAGCAGGTCGAACTGGCGCGCGGGGCCGGATTCTCCGAGGAGGGCCGATACCGAGGGCGGTTGCGAGACGGGGCCGACGTGGTGGATATGCTCATCCTCACCAGGAGGTTGTCCGACACCGTGCGGCCCGCGCGCGATAGCAGCGACTACTACGGCGCCAGGTTTCCGTGGATGCTGGAACGCCTCGCCGGGCGCACAGGTCCGCGGCGTTAGATGCGGCGAGAGCGGGAGACGGTCATGATAACCGGGGCCTCCTCGGGGATCGGACTCGCAGCCGCCAGGCTCCTGGCGGGCGATGGGTACAACGTCATCGCCGCGAGCAGGTCGATAGATCGGCTGAAGGACCTCCGGAAGGAGGCCGCGGATCGGAACCTGGCAATCCGAACGGTCGAGCTGGACATAAACTCCGACGCCGCAGTCGATGAGGAGATGCCAAAGCTACTCCTCGACGTGCGGCGCATCGACGTGCTGGTCAACAACGCAGGGTACGGGCTGCGGGGTCCGCTGCATAGCGTCTCGACAGACGAGATAAGGGCCCAGTTCGAGACCAACGTCTTCGCCCCTCTCCGCCTTACGAAGGCGGTCTTACCGGGAATGCTGGAGAGCGGCAAGGGCACGGTAATCAACGTCGGCTCCGTCCTGGGCCGGATCGGTATGCCTTTGAACGGCGCCTACGCGGCGAGCAAATTCGCGCTGGAAGGCATGAGCGAGTCGATGAGGATGGAATTGTGGCCGCTGGGGGTCAGGGTTGCGATAGTGGAGCCTGGCCTATTCAGGACCGGCTTCCTTCAGAACCAGGTGGAGGCCGCGCGGGCTGGCTCAGGCAGCCTGCCCCACCGTGGCAAGGGCAAACCCGCGCGATCGCGATACGGAGAGCGCAGGGATTACGGGGCTCTGGCGGGCGATCCGGCCAGAGTGGCCCGAGTGATACGGAAGATCATCCGCTCGCGGCGGCCTGCCTTTCGGCACGTCGTGGGAGCAGACGCCCGCTTGGCGGTCGCCGCCAAGCGGGTAATGCCGGAGCGCCTCTATATGTTCTTCCTGAGCCGGGCGGCTCTCAGATAGCGATGGGCTTGCGGCGCGGCGCGGCCGCCGCGACTAGATTCATGAAGCGCGCGCTCTTCAAGTCCCTCTCCAAGACATAGGTAATGTGGCCTCGCAGCGCCCAAGCTGCTTCCTGGAGAACACGGCTTGGCGCCACAAAGCCGGCGACGGCAGCGGGCGGCTCCCGCTGGAAGAACCGCAGAAGCTTGATGGCATTGACGGAAAGCGGTATCAGCGAGCCCTTCGCGGACGCACCGCATCCGGCGCAGAGGATGCCGCCCGCGGCGGCGCAGAACCCGTACGGGGACGGCTTCAAGGCCGACCTGCACTCGACGCAGTTCCGCAGTTCCGGCCCGAACCCCGACACGTGAAGCAGTTGCACCTCGAAGTAGCGGAGCGCCTCCTCGACCCCCGACGCGCTCTCAAGCCAGGCCAAGGAGCCTACGAGTACGTCGAAGAGAGCCGTAGACGGCGACTGGTCGACGGTGAAGCTATCGATGAGGTCGGCGAGGTAGATGCCTTTGCTCACGAGCTTCAGGTCTTCGCGCAACCGGCGGTAGCTCCGCAGGGTCTCCGCCTCGCCGACGTGGTCCAGAGACCTCCCCTCCCTGACCGATACACGGGCGCGCGTCAGGGGCTCCAAGTGGCCGGCCAGCCTGCTCTTGGGCCTCCTAACGCCCTTCGCCACCACGCGCAGCTTGCCCCGGTCAGGGGTAAAGAGCGTCAGTATCCTGTCGGCTTCACCCAGAGGCATCTGCCTGAGAACGACGCCCTCCGTCTCATATGTACGGGGCCTTGCCATACACCCCTCACATGCTCTGGCGCCCTTCGATGGCTCGGCTCAGGGTGACCTCGTCGGCGTACTCGAGGTCGCCGCCCACGGGCAGGCCCCTGGCGGGGCGCGTAACCTTCACGCCCAGGGGCGCGATCAGATTATGGACGTACATCGAAGTGGCCTCACCTTCCAGATTCGGATTGGTGGCCAGAATGACTTCCCGCACGCCGCCGCCCTTGAGACGGTCCAGCAGCGGGCGGATCTTGAGCTCGTCGGGGCCGATGCCGTTCATCGGAGAGATAACCCCGTGGAGCACGTGGTACAACCCGGTGTATACCCCCGTCCGCTCCAAGGCCACCACGTCCAGGGCTTCCTCGACCACGCATATCCGGGTCCGGTCCCTGGTCGGTCCGCTGCACAGGGGGCATGGGTCAGTCTCCGTAATGTTGTAGCACTGCGAGCACAGGACGATGCGGTCTTTCACTGCGAGGATGGCGTCCGCCAAGCGCATGGCGTCGTCTCTGGGCATGCGCACGAGGTGGTAGGTGAGCCGCTGCGCCGTCTTGGGTCCTATGCCCGGCAGCTTGTGGAGCTCTTCGACGAGCTGTCCGACGGGCTCGGCTGCCGAGTATCTGCGTGTAGTCACGATAGGCGCTCCGGCTCATGGCCCGCCTCGGCCTCTTCAATGGCGCGCATCAGGGCTGAAGCTTTGTAGATGGTCTCCTCGTATTCCAGTGGGGGCGTGCTGTCGTGGACCACGCCGCCGCCCGCCTGTATGTATGCTACGCCATCCTTCATGACCATGGTTCGGATCGTGATGGCGGTGTCCATGTTGCCTGTGAAGTCGAAGTAACCCACCGCGCCGGCGTATGGGCCCCGCCGGTCCGGCTCCAACTCCGCGATTATCTCCATGGCGCGGATCTTGGGGGCGCCCGAGACGGTCCCGGCGGGGAAGCAGGCGCGCAGGGCGTCGAAGGCCGTGTAGTCGGAGCGCAGCTTGCCGGTGACGTGCGATACCAGGTGCATCACGTGGGAGTAGCGCTCCACGTCCATCACCTGCGTCACCTCGACCGTGCCCGGCTCACTGACGCGGCCTATGTCATTGCGGCCTAGGTCGAGCAGCATAATGTGCTCGGCCCGCTCCTTCTCGTCGACGCGCATCTCCTCTTCAAGGGCCTTGTCTTCCTCGGCGCCGTGTCCTCGCGGGCGCGTGCCCGCTATGGGATGGGTGGCTACGACGCCGTCCTCGACTCGGACCAGCAGTTCGGGAGAAGCGCCGACGATCTGGAATCCGGGCAGATCGATGTAGTACATGTACGGCGATGGATTGATGGCGCGCAGCGCGCGGTAGATTTGAAACGGATGGGCGTCCGTCCGACGCGCGACCCGTTGGGCAATCACAGTCTGGATCACGTCGCCGGCGTAGATATAGTCTCTTACCGCGCTGACCATCTCCTCGAAGCGGCCTCGGGTCATGTTCACGCTGGTCCGCCCTTCCCGCCCGGGGGCTCGGCCTCCAGGGAGCTTCAGAGGCGAGCGGAGGCGCGCTACGATATCGTCGATGCGCGCTACCGCGTCGGCGTAGTCGCTCGGAATGTTCCCGTCGAGCCGGGTAAGGCTGACGACCCTGATCTTGTGTTTGAGGTGGTCGAATATGAGATAGGTCGCCGTCAGCATGAAGACGGCCTCCGGCAGCCCGAGGGGGTCGCATTGCGGAGTCGGCAGGCGCTCGAAGTGCCGGACGGCGTCGTATGAGATATAGCCGACAGCGCCGCCGTTGAAGCGCTGGCGCTCCGACGGCTCTACGAACCTGACGCCGTCAAGCGCTTCCCGCACGGGCTTCAGGGGGTCCACGTCTCCATGCCGCTGGCCGGGGCCGGTCGTGATTACGTCGTACGGCTCCGTGCCCATGAAGCTGTAGCGCGCCATGCGCTCGCCGCCCTCGACGCTCTCGAACAGGAACGAGTAGGGCGAGCGGGCTACCTTCAGGTAGGCCGACACGGGCGTCTCGAGGTCGGCGGAGATCTCCCTGTAGACCGGCGCCATGTTCCCCATACCGGCCAGCCGTTGGACCTGTTCCAACGTGGGTTGATACATAGTCGTTTCCTCTACCCGGGGAGCACGAGTCCGACGCGCTCCTTTACCTCCCTGAGCTTTGGGCCGCTCACGGCCTCGGCCTGCTCCGCCCCTCGGGCCAGCAGGGAGTCCAGCTCTCCGACGTCGCCCATGAGCCGGTGGTAGCGTTGCTGAATCGGGCGCAACTCCTCGATCACGACCTCAGCGACGCGGGCCTTCAGGTCGCCGTAGCCGCGCGCGTCCTCGAAGTCCCACGCCACGTCGTCCTTGCTCCGACCCGTTACGACCTTGTAGATGCCGAGGAGGTTGTTCACGCCGGCCTTCGCAGGGTCGTCCGAGAAGGCGATCTCGTTGCCCGAATCGGTGACGGCCCGTCTGAAGGAGCGTTCGATCTCCTCCGGCTCGTCCAGCATCGCCACCGCGTGGCCGCGGGCGGCGGAGTGGGTCTTAGACATCTTGACAGCCGGGTCGTTCAGCCCCATGACTCGCGCCCCCACCTCCGGGATCACGGGTTCGGGTACGACGAAAGTCTCGCCGTACAGCCGGTTGAACCGGCTGGCGATGTCGCGCGCCAACTCGACGTGCTGCTTCTGGTCATCTCCAACCGGCACCTCATCGGCATCGTATAGGATGATGTCGGCAGCCATCAGCACCGGATAGTCCAGCAGTCCCGTCGAGACGCGCTGCTGGCCGGCTGACTTGTCCTTGAACTGCGTCATCCGCTCCAGCCAGCCGATGGGAGTGACGCAATTCAGGAGCCAGCACCCTTCGGCGTGGGCGGGTACGTGACTTTGAATGAACAGCGTGCATCGGCTGGGGTCGAGCCCCGAGGCGAGGAGCATCGCGGCGACCGAGCGCGTCCTGCTCCGAAGGGTTTCCGGGTCCTGCGGCACCGTGATGGCGTGCAGGTCGACTATGCAGAAGAAGTTCACCTTCTCGTTCTGACGGTCGGCCCAACCCTTGATGGCCCCAAGGTAGTTGCCAAGGTGGAGCTCCCCCGACGGCTGTATCCCGCTGAAGACCCGCTTTTTAGTCCCGTCCGTTTCCGTGACCATGACGGCGTCTGTCCCCTGGGTCTGCAACGGTGATCCTCCTAGAACGAGAGAAAGCCCCGTCCGTTCGAGGGACGGGGCTTTCCGTGGTGCCACCCTACTTCACCGCTTGCGTCTCCGCCAGCGGCATCTCATGACAGGCAGGCGCTTCGTCTGCGCAGATGCCCTAGGCTCTGATAACGGCGCCCACCCCGTCCACGCCTACACCCCAATCTTGGGTTCGGATGGAGGCTCCCGGGTCCATTCCGCCACTGCGCCAGCGCCGGTTCGCAGCTTTGCCCGGCTCTCTGAGCTTCGCTGGAGGCGTACTAATCCCGTTCTTAGCCTGTTGGTATGCTTTTGAACGGCGCCAGTATAGGGCCGCCTCCCGACGGTTGTCAAGCGTCGTGTGTCAACTTTGATCCCCACCCGCCCGCCCATTGGTAACTGGGGGCACAGCCCCCAGACCCCCTGCCAGAGGAGAAGAACCCCTCCGGACTTCCCACTTCGAGTCTCACAGAGTCTGAACAGTTACAAGTACGCGGGGCGCGCCCGTGCGGCTCCCAGACCCCGATACCGGCATCAGATCCGCCGTCGATATCGACGTATCGAGCAAGATATACTCACCCTTCAATGAAACTCGGTGTGGAGGATGGAATGGACTGGAAGCAGAACGAGGCCTCGGACGTCATCGACTCACCCGCCGTACACGACGGCGACGGGGTAATTACACGCCGCGGGTTCTTCCGCGGCCTCACACGCCTGCCGGTGCGCGTCGAGATATGGGAGCTTCCGCCCGGCGCAAGCGAGGGCGCCCACGTCCACGACGGGGACGATGCCCTCGAAGAGTTCTACTACTTCATCGCGGGTCGGGGGGTCGTGTGGATGGACGATCAGGAGACGCCCGTCCGGCCTGGCGACGCTATCATGGCGCCCCCCGGCGCCGACCACGGCCTCCGTAACACAGGGCAAGACACCCTGAAGCTGCTCATCATCTGGGGCCGTCCCGCAAACTACTCATGAAGCGCAACCGCACACGCCGAGCCGGGGCCAGCCCCGTTTGTGATACGATTTAGCGAACTGCGGGGATGGGTAGTTACTCCAGAGGGAGAGAATGAGCGAGCGCATTCTGGTGGCGGTCGCATGGCCTTACGCCAACGGGTCGATCCACGTCGGGCAGGTGGCGGGCGCCTACGTCCCCGCCGACATCTTCGCGCGATACCACAGGCTCAAGGGTAACGAGGTGCTGATGGTTTCCGGCAGCGACTCGCACGGCACGCCTCTGACCCTGGAGGCCGAGAAGCGCGGGACGCGGCCTGAAGAGATTTTCGGACAGTACCACGCCGAGTTCTTGGACAATTGGGACAGGCTTGGGATCAGCTTCGACCTCTTCACCTCGACCCATACTGCAAATCACCACCAAGTGGCGCAGGACATGTTCTTGAAGTTGCATGAGGCCGGGTACATCTACCCGGGCGTCATGCATCAGCCCTACTGCGAGGCGGACGGGCGGTTCCTAGCAGACCGTTACGTAGAAGGGAGATGCCCCCACTGCGACGCCGAGGGGGCTCGCGGGGACCAGTGCGACAGCTGCGGCCGCACACTCGATCCTCGGGACCTCGTGAACATGACCTGCCGCGTATGCGGCAGCACGCCTGAGATCCGCGAGACCGAGCACTTCTTCTTGAAACTCAGCGCCTTCGAGCAGGAGCTCTTGGGTTGGGTGCGGAAGCAGCGCCACTGGCGGCCCAACGTGCGCAATTTCACCATCGGCTACTTGGAGGGCGGCCTCAACGACAGGGCCATCACCCGCGACATCGAATGGGGCATCCCCGTGCCTCTCGACGGATACGAGGGAAAGCGCATATACGTCTGGTTCGAGGCCGTGATAGGGTATCTCTCGGCGTCGAAGGAGTGGGCAGCCCACGGCGGCGAGCCGGACCGGTGGCGCAGCTTCTGGCAAGACGACTGCCGAGCTTACTACTTCATGGGGAAGGACAACATTCCCTTCCATACTATAATCTGGCCTGCAATGCTCACGGGCTACGGCGGGCTGAACCTCCCCTACGACGTTCCCGCGAACGAGTTCTTGAACCTAGAGGGGCTGAAGCTCTCCACGAGCCGGGATTGGGCGGTGTGGCTGCCCGATTACCTGGAGAGATACGAGCCCGATCCGCTCAGGTACGTGTTGGCCGCGAACATGCCGGAGACCAGCGACTCGGACTTCTCATGGCGCGGGTACGTGCGCGCCAACAACGACGAGCTAGTCGCCACGTATGGCAACCTCGTACACCGCGTGTTGACCATGTCCCACCGCAACTTCGACGGCCGGGCGCCTGAGAAGGGGCGCCTTCAGCCGGAGGACGAGGCACTGTTGGCGGCAGCGCGCGCCCGGCTCGACGAGACAGCCGACTCGATATCCGGGTGTCAGTTCCGAGCCGGGTTGGGGTCGGCCATGGCCCTCGCTCAGGAGGCCAACCGCTACTTGGACCGGAAGGCGCCGTGGCGGCAGATCAAGACGGACAGGACCGCTGCCGCCACGACACTTTGGACGGCGCTGGCGGCGGTCAATTGCCTCAAGGTCGCGCTCGCACCCTACCTGCCTTTCAGCTCCGGCAAGCTGCACTCCATGCTGGGCTTCGACGGGGCCTTGGAAGATACCGGTTGGCGCTGGTCGCCGGACGCCATCGCGCCGGGGCAGCCGCTCCCAAAGCCGGAGCCGTTGTTCGCCAAGCTGGACGAAGCGGTGATCGAGCAAGAAGCCGCACGGGCGCAAAGCTGAACTGCGTGGCGGCCATTTGAGAGTTCCACAGGCACGTGAGGCGAGCGGATATTTGGGGGGAACGGCAGTCCGGCCTGACCACGTGGAGCGGTTCTACGAGCCGGTCCAAGCTCAGCTCGACCGCGTCAGGAAGGGCTTGCGGCAGCTCGCCAGCGACCAGGACGAATATCTGACCGAGCCCTTGGAGCATGTCCTTAGGACTTCCGGCAAGGGCCTGAGACCCACCGTCACCCTTCTCGCCGCGCTGCTCCACCCCAACGACGGGCGCAACGCGGAGCTCATGGCGGCGGCGGTGGAACTGCTTCACGTCGCGTCGCTGATTCACGATGACACGGTGGACGACTCGGACTTGCGCCGCGGCCTTGCCACCGTTTCGAGCCTATGGGGAAAGAACGCCGCGGTGCTCGTGGGGGACTACGTCTTCGCGGCGTCGGCGACGTATGTATGCGACACCGGCAACGTCCACGTAATCCGCAGGTTCGCAGAGACGATAATGTCGCTATCGAGGGGGGAGCTGCAGGAGATGGCCTGCGCCTTTCAGACGACCCAGACCAGAGAGATCTACCTCAAGCGCATCCAAGACAAGACGGCTTCGCTCTTCACCACTGCCGCCGAGTCGGGCGCAATACTTGGAGGCGCATCCCGGGATGAGGTGGATGCCCTGAAGAGTTACGGTTTCAACGTGGGCATGTCGCTTCAGATCGTCGACGACATCCTCGACTTCGACGCCACTAGGGAGGAAGTCGGCAAGCCCGTCGGCGCCGATCTGGCGCAGGGCATCATGACGATGCCAACCATCATCGCAGTTGAGACCGGCCCAGCCGACAACCCGGTGCTGACGTCGCTCAGACACCCGGGTGACGCCGATAGCCTGGCGATGGCGGTCCAACTGGCGCAGGATCCGGCCATAATCGATGCGTCTTACGCCGCCGCCAACAGCTATTCCCTTGCCGCGATCAAGTCTTTGGCGGCTCTGGATCCCGGCCCGGCCCGCGACTCACTCGAACAGCTCGCCCGTTATGTCATCGACCGCCGCTACTAGCAGGCCGTAAGAGTAGGACTACCGGCACATACATTTGTGCCCTTTCAAGCGGACGCAGTTCGCGGAGCTCTGACAGTGCACGGGAAAGGCAACGGGGGCGAGCAGGCCCCTCCCCGGATAACAGTAACCGGCGTGCTTGGGATTCCCGAGATCCAGGCGGGCGCTCGGCTGGGCGTGCTGATCGCGAAGGCGGCCGCGCGCCAAGGCGACGATCTCGTGCATGGGGACGTCGTGGTCGTGACCCAGAAAGTCGTGTCCAAGGCCGAGGGAAGGCTGGTACGGCTCGACTCGGTCCTGCCGTCACCCTTCGCAGCGGGGTTTGGGGGCCGCAGCGGCCGCGACCCTCGTATCGTAGAGCTCGTGCTCCGTGAGAGCGCGGCAGTCGTCAGAATGGACACCGCCAGAGGCATTCTAATCACCGAGACGAAGCACGGCCTCGTTTGCGCCAACGCAGGCATCGACTCCTCCAACGTACCGGGAGATGACGTCGTGTCGCTGCTGCCGGAGGACCCCGACGAATCGGCGCGCGTCATCAGGGCGGACGTGAAGCGCGAGACCGGCAAGATCGTTGCAGTGATCATATCCGATACCTTCGGCAGGCCGTGGAGGGAAGGCCAGACCGACGTTGCAATCGGGGCCGCCGGAATCGAGGCCCTGATGGACTACAGGGGGGGCATGGACGCCGTGGGGAAGCCCTTGAAGGTGACAATGACAGCCGTTGCCGACGAGTTGGCGGCGGCGGCGGAGCTGGTGATGGCCAAGACGTCGGGCATTCCAGCCGCGACAGTACGGGGATACGAGTACCGGGAGGCGGTCGGATCGGCGCGGCGGCTGGTGCGCGAGCGCTCCCTAGACCTGTTCCGGTAACGGCCCAAAAACATGACCAGGGTTTTATCTGTGGAACTCGGATACCCGCCCGCTTGCCGGCTGAAGTTCCCTTTGGGGATGGGAGACGGCGCGGCTGCATGTGTAGTAGCATTCACAGGCGACCGGAGAACTACCGGCTGCGAAAATACGAGATATGCCAGGGTGCCGGCCGCCTTGCCGGGGGTCTGAGGGTGTCCCTCAAGTATGAACCCTACTCCCCTTCTTGGCGGGAAGGGGAATAGGAAAGAAGGCACGGAAGGGTTCTTTCGGGTAGCCTGCTAAGGAGTACGAGATGCCAATCGTTGCCGCTGACAAGCTCGAGACGATAGCCTCCGCCCTGCTTCGGGGCGCAGGCGCCAATGAGGAAGAGGCCGCAATCGTCTCGCAACACTCCATCGGCGCCAACCTCGCCGGCCACGACTCCCACGGCATCATCCAGATACCGACGTACATCGACCGGATCGAGATGGGGCACCTGGCGCCCCGGGCGCCCTTCGAGGTGGTGCGTGAGACCTCGACGACCACGGTTGTAGACGGGCATTGGGGATTCGGCTATACGGTCTCCGAGAAGGCGATGCTGTTGACGATAGAAAAGGCGCGAGAACACGGCGTCGCGGCGACGACCGTCTACCGTCAGGGGCACGTTGGGCGGGTTACCGACTATCCCGTAATGGCGTCTGAGGCCGGAATGATAGGGATGATGACCGCCGACTCGGGCCGCTCGGCGAAGCAGGTAGTCCCTTTCGGCGGGCGGGAGGCGAAGCTGGGCACCAATCCCATCTGCATCGCAATGCCCAGCAACCTGGACGGCCCGCTGTTCATCGACGTCGCCACCAGCGCCGTGGCGGGAGGCAAGATCAGCGTTGCCCTGGCCAGGGGCCAGCGCATCCCCGAAGGTTGGATCGTCGACAAGGACGGCAACCCCACCACCGACCCGGCCGCGCTTCAGCAGGGCGGCTCTTCCCTGCCCCTGGGAGGCGCCCAGGGGCACAAGGGATACGGCCTCTCGGTAATGGTGGAGATATTCTCAGGGATACTGACGGGGCTGGGCTTTGGCGTGGAACCCTCCGGACGCCACAACGACGGGGTGTTCATGGCCGCATTCAACGTCGAGGCCTTCCGCCCACTGGAGGAGTTCAAGCAGGACGTAACCGACTTTGCCGCGTACCTGAGCCAAACGCCGCCGGCGCCGGGCTTCAGCCGGGTCTACTACCCCGGCGAACTCGAGCACCTGACCACGCAGCGCAAGCTGAAGGAAGGCATAGAGGTGGAGGACGCGACGTGGGAACGGTTACGTGCTCTGGCGACCAAGTTCGGTCTAGCCGCCAGCTTGGGGCTTTGAATAGCCCCGTACGCGATGTGGCGATGATTGCAGTAGCCGGAGGATGCAATGCCATATGAGCCTCACCATCTGGGGTCTAGGAAACATGTCTTCATCGATTGGAGCCTGATAGACCCTGGCTACGGTCTGTCCTTCGGCGGCGACCAGCCCGAGAGCTGGGAGATGCCTTACGGGGTGCGTCTGACGCCGCACCGGCCCCGCCTCGACCCCCCGCTGGTTACCGCCGACAGGCCCTGGGAGCAGGGAAACGCCAAGACGGGAATAGGCGTCTACTGCACGCTATTCGAAGACGACGGGCTGTTCCGGCTCTACTACGACAGCGGAGACATGAGCGGGGAACTCGACGTCGACGAGGACATCGGCACGCAGAGAGTGATGGCATACGCCGAATCGAGCGACGGCGTCAACTGGGTCAAGCCCGTGGTCGGGACCGTCACCTATCAAGGCTCCCGCGAGAACAACCTCGTATACGGGCTCGACGCCTCACCGGGCCGCGACGCCCACGGCGCAACAGTGTTCAAGGACCCCAGCGCACCCGCTGACGAGAGGTATAAGATCATCCACATAGGCAGCTACGAGGGCAGGTTCTGCGTCTTCGGCGGCACTTCCCCCGACGGGCTGCACTGGCGGATGATAGAGAAGCCGCTCATCCCCGCGTATCTGAGCGACACCCAGATCGTGGCCCGCTTCGACCCCGACAAGGGCAGGTACGCGGCCTACTTTCGGGGCTGGACCAAGCACGAGCACGGCACCTCGCATGGACGGCGGATAATCTGCTACGCGGAGACGGACCGCTTCGACAACTGGCCGAGGCCTCGGCCCCTGGTGACCACGGCCATGTACGACGACGTGGACGTAGACATCTACACCAACGGCTACACCCCCTGGCACGGCGCGGACGCGCACCTACTGTTCCCCGCCTTCTATAGACACAACGGCGACTTCACCGAGATCCACATGATGACCAGCCGCGACGGGATCGACTGGCAGCGCCCCCTTCGAGAGCCGGTGATCCCGGCCGGGGAGCCCGGGACCTGGTCGGAGGGCGGCATCTATGCCGGGACAGGCATCGTCAGCCTCAGACCAGGCGAATGGTCCATCCCCTTCTCGCCAAGGCGCGCGTCGCACAACCGCGTGTTCTTCGACAACTCCGCGCCCGAGACGGGGGTCGCCGCCGCGACCTGGCGTCAGGACGGCTTCGTATCGCTGGAGGCCGAGTCCGAGGGCGCCTGCACGACCCTGATACTGGACTTCACCGGCGCGAGCATGCGGCTCAACGCCTGGACCCGCTTCGGGGGCGAGATACTGGTCGAGCTGGCCGACGCGTCAAACGACAACAGGCGTGTCCACGCCCCGGCGGTCGAGGGCCGCTCCTTCGAGGACTGCGACCCCATAACCGGCGACAGCGTAAGCCATACCGTGACGTGGAGGGGCGAGTCGGACCTGTCGCAGTGGGCCGGCAGGCCGGTGCGGGTCCGGCTACGGATGCGCAGGGCGAGGATATACGCGATGCAGTTTGTGACGGGATAGCGAAATTCGGCGAATGCCAACACGCCTCAGTGGTACGTCGACCAGTCCGTAGCTCCGACAGTCTCAGAATCAAGGTACGTGGACAAGGACTGGCTGATTGATGCATCCTGTCAACGCGAGTTTGCGAAGAATCATCCGTTAATACCGCAGCTACGGCAGGATCCAGAATGACTGATAGCTACGAACGCCATTTCCGGTTTTACGACAACCGCGAGAAATACCTCCTCTTCGTGAGCACCTGCAGTGAGAAGCAGGTAATCTCCGAGCGCGTTGCCATGGAAATCCGAGGTCTTCAACCGGTGCCGCCGGCTTTACGCGTCTTTGACGCCGGTATGGGCGACGGGACCGTTCTCACACGGATAATGAGAGACCTCCACCGCCAATACCCCACGGTCCCCTTTCTCATCGTTGGGAAGGAGATTAGCCAAGAGGACATCCGTATCAGCTTGGAGAAGATGGCCGATAGGTTCTATGAACATCCGCTCACTGTCCTGGTGCTGACCAATATGCTCTACTCCGAAGCCCCTTGGCTACGTCCCAGGTCGAATGCGATGAGGGCTCGCCTCAACTGGCTGGAGGCGCCGCTTGAAGGCAGCACGGCTTCCGAATTCGATGAACAGATTGGAGACTTGGAGCAACGCGTTCAGGACTGGTGGAAGACAACTCCGAGTGAGCGCACCGGCAATCCCCTCTACGTGACTCCCTCCGTGCTGGTAATTTTTCGCAAAGACCACGAATGGCCGTTGGCGCCGGTCATCCCTCAGAAAGGGGTCCCGCACCACGAATACGACCTTGTGATCGCAGCCCAACCCTTTAGGGCAAGGCTGACAGCGAAGGTCAAAGTCAGGAACGTACTTGCTCCCTTGGCGCGCTCCCTGGCTCCCGGGGGGTGTATGGTCGTCATTCAGTCCACCGGAAAGGACCCGGGGATGGAGATAATTCGTGGAGTCTGGCCGGGCGAGGCCCCCTTCCTCACGCCTCGTCAGGAACTTCTTAGAGAACTGAGTTCACAACTAGGGGACAGCCAACCGGAACTCCGGTATCTGAGCTATCCCGACTCCCGGGCACGGTTCCGCTATGAATTGCGGTTGCCGCCCTCTGAACTGGAAACCAACATCAGCACCTCGACGTTGCTGGCCGCTTGGAATGCCGCAACCTATGTTGCTCAGATAGAGGACGAACGGCTCAGGCCAGCGATGAGCCGGGGCGACTACATAGACGTGACCTCACAGGTCCTGAAGAAGTACCGAGGTTTATGGTTCACCGATGAGTCCTTTAAGGTGGCCAGGGCGGCCTGAGAGGAAATCACCCTACAGGCTGCGAGCTGCACACTCGCGTCAGATGTCGGACTCGGTCCGGGCGACGCAGCACACGGTAGCGCCAGCGGCGCCGTAGCCGACGGCTATGGCCTTGCCGATTCCCTTGCCTGCGCCGGTGACGACTGCCGCCTTGCCAGACAACACGCCGTTGGCGGGAGGCATCAGGTTCGGATCTAGGGGACGGGCTCCGGGCGCATCCAGTCTTGGTGGAAGCGGCTGCCGCCCAGGTATATCCTGATGTTCTCGCCCTGTATCTTCTCTTCTTCGGGCAACGGCTCACACGGCTTGTTGATGCCGTAGAAGACGAAGACGCTCTCGTCCTCGAGCTGGACCGCGGTCGGATAGCTGATTCTGCCGGTGACGGCGTCGTCGCGGATGATCTTCTCGTTGGCGATGTCCCAGGTAGCGCCCTCGTCGTAGCTAACGCATGCCCGCACGCCGAAGGGCGCGCGCCGGTAGGCGTAGCTGCAGAGCAGCGCGCCGCTGCGGAGCACGACCGGGTTGGGGGGCTTGCCCCACATCGGAGTGCGCTCCGCGGGCGTCCAGGTCTTGCCGTCGTCCTCGGAGAAGCTCTGGTAGATGCGGCGGTCGTCTTCTCCCGCAGCCGTCCTCATCATCATGATGAGCCTTCCCGACGGGAGCAGCGCCACCTGGGGCTCCGCGAATTCACGGACGCCTTCAGGGTCCACGCCAACCGTGATCAGCTCCCACGTGTCGCCGTCGTCCTCGCTCCTGAGGCAGTGGTCGACGGACTTAAGGCCCTCCGCAGGGCCGCGCTCCGGGTTGGGGATGCCGTCGCTGGCGCCCACTATGGCGCCCGATGGAGTGATGACCGGGTCCCGGAAGAAGCCGATCATCTTCGCGTGGAAGGGGAACTCGGACAGACCGCGGTGCTTCCACGTCTTCCCTTCGTCCTCGGAGATGCGCAGCGTCTGGCCCGTGTGCGTGCCGATCACGCCGTCGCCGACCTCGTGCACCAGCAACCCCATCCCGGCCACCTCGTCCCGCATACGCTCCGGCCAGAGCCGGTACTGGTAGAAGGTGGTGTCGCTGTAGAGATGGCCGAGTCCGACGCTCTCCAGGTGGCGTTTCCGCTCTTCCGGGGCCTGCATCACCTCGGAGCTAAGGATGGAGACTATGCGCCCCGACGCCGTCCTGACCGAGCGTCTCGGCGGCACGTCCGAGCCGCTGCCGGCGCTCCAACTCATGCCGCCGTCGTCCGAGACCAGGACCCTGTTGTCGAACTGCTCCTTCCAGTAGTCGGTTGCCGTGAGCGCCGCCGGGGACGACCATATCCGCAGTCCGAGCCTGCCGCCGGGAGACAGGTAAAGCTGCTTGTGGTTGTCGGAGACCGTCATCCAGCCGGGCCGGTCGTAGATGGTGACGTCCCACTTCCAAGGCTTTGTCATCGAGCAACTACTCCATGCCAGCCGCATTCCCGTAATGCGAAAGGGGAATCAGCCCTCCGGGTCCTGGTAGAAGCCGGAGTTGAGGAAGCCCCCGTCTATGGGGACCCCGACGCCGTTGATATAGCCGGCCTCCTCGCTACACAGGAACAGAACGAGGCCGGCCACCTCTTCGGGGGTGACCTCCCGCTTGATGGGAAACCGCTTCAGCCGCTGCGCCCTGAGCTCCGGCTCTCGCTCGTAGACCATCTTGGTCATAGGGGTCAGAGCGACGCCCGGGCAGACTGCGTTGACGTTGATGCCGTACTGCGCCCACTCCAAGCCCAACTGTCCTGCGAAATTGATCAGCCCGGCCTTGGCGGGCCCGTAGGCGCCTCTCTCGGGCACCGGTGCAGTTGCCGCCACCGACGACATCAGGACGATGCTGCCGCCGTTCCCCTGCTCGACCATCCGCTTGCCCGCCTCCCGACAGAACAGGAAAGCCCCGGTCAGGTGGGCCTCTAGGGACACCTTCCACTGCTCCAAGGACATCTCCAAGATGGGCGCCTTGATGTTGGTGCCCGCGCAGTGGACGAGGTAGTCCACCCTGCCCAGTCCTTCCACGACTTCGCGCACCGCGTTCTCGACTGACGCCTCGTCGGTGACCTCAGCCTGCACGGCCAGCGCACGGCCAGCGCCGGACGTTATCCCACGGGCAACCTCCTCGGCCGCATCGGCGTTGACGTCGACCGCAGCCACGGCGGCGCCCCTAGACGCGAACCTGCGGCATATCTCCGACCCCAGCCCGCCGCCCCCGCCCGTGACGACGGCAACCTTGCCTTCCATTCCGCGCTCTCCTAAGATCCGCTCTTTAGAGGTTAGTCTTGGGACCCGGCGCCCGTTGCCCAGGCTCCCTGAGCCATGAACCCGCCGTCTACGTTGACGTGCTCGCCTGTCATGAAGCTGGCCTTATCGCTGGCCAAGAAGAGCACCACGTTGGCGACGTCGGTCCCCTGCCCGACCCGTCCTATGGGATGCCCCTTACCCCAACCGGCGACGATCTGGTCCGTGTCGCCCTGCTCCGTGCGGGCTATGGTGCGCACCATCTCGGTGTCGATCGTCCCGGGACATACGGCCAGCACCCTTATATTCTCCTCGGCGTAGTCCAAGGCCATCTGGCGCGTCAGCGACAACACCCCGCCCTTGCTCGCGGCGTATGCCGGCACCAGCTTCTGCGACTGCAGGCCCTGGACGCTGGCTGTGTTGATGATGGCGCCGCCGCCGCGCTTACGGAGCTCAGGTATGGCGAACTTGGACATCATGTAGTAGCTCTTCAGGTTTACGTCCACGATGCGGTCCCAAAGCTCCTCGGGAGTGTCTTCGACGTTCAGATAGGATGAGGGCGATTGGATGCCGACGTTGTTGAATAGGACGTCCACGCCTCCGAAGGCGTCCACCGTTTCGGACACGACCCGCCGGCACTCCTCTAAGCGGGCCACGTCCGCCTTGACGAGCAAGCCGCCTGCGCCCAGCCGTTTCAGGTCGGCTTCAACCGTGCGGCCAACCGCCTCGTTGACGTCGGCGATGGCGACCGCGGCGCCCGCCTTCGCAAACTCCAAGGCCGTCGCCCGGCCAATACCGTAGGCGCCGCCGGTGACGATTACGACCTTGCCTTCGAAGGCGCCCATAGCGGTGCTCCTGTTCGCGAAGGGATGGGTGACCGGACGCCGGCGAGTATAGAGAGCGCCATAGAGCGAGTCAACCGTAACTGTTCAGACTCTGTGAGGTTCTCCCCTCTGGCAGGGGGTCTGGGGGCTGCGCCCCCAGTTACCAAAGGAGCGGGCGGGTTGGGGATCTAAAGACGCTGCTTTATCGGGGCTGCGCCAGTCGAAAAGGACCTCACGAACTCTGAACAGTTACGTCAACCGGCGGAAACGCCCAGAGCCTCGGCGGTCTCGACCAGCGACGCCCATATCTCGTCGGTGATGGGGATCCCGTCCCGGGTGCGCTCCTCCCGGTTGCGGGCCTCCGGGTCTCCCGGAACGATCACCTCATCGAAGCCCGGCGCCGACGGGATGGCCCTGATCCGCCGCTCCATCTCGGCGGCCAATGCCTCGAACTCGCCGAGTGGCTGGAACAGGTCAGCCTTCAAAGCAATCATCGACACGCCCTGGTCCCGCATGTTCACACCGCCCCGCGCCGGATCGGCGTACCGGGCCGTACCGAGCAGGATCCTGCTCAGGAACTCTACGGCCAGCATGATGGCGTAGCCCTTGTGAGCGCCGAACGGAAGCTGCGCCCCGCCGTCCAAGAACGCGGCGGGGTCCGTGGTGGGGTTGCCGTCCTTGTCCACGACCGAGCCCGGAGGGATCGGCTTGCCGCCCTGCTGCGCCAATAGGACCTTCGAGCCCGCGATAGCGGTCGTCGCAAAGTCCAGCACGATGGTGGGCTCGCCGCCGGCCGGGAAGCCCATGGCCAGTGGGTTCGTGTGCAGCACCGGCTTGCGGCCTCCGTAGGGCACGGCCATAGGCTTCTGCTCGGCGTAACCGCCGGCCCACACCATCCCGACCATGCCGCAGGACGCGGCCATCTCCGCATACTCTCCCAGACGGCCGATGTGATTGGTCTGCACGATACCGACGACGGCTATCCCCTGCTCGCGGCCCTTCTCGATGGCCAATTCCATGGCGTACTTGGCGGCAACGTGCCCGAATCCCCAATTGCCGCTGACAAGCGCCGAGGCCGGCGTTCCGCTCAACACCTCGGGCCAGACCGTGGGGACGATCTCGCCGTCCCTCATAGCTTCAACGTACCTCGGAAGGTGTATCACGCCGTGCGTGTCCACGCCGGCCAAGTTCGATGACACGAGCGCTTCCGCCACCCGGCCGGCGTTCCTATCGTCGGCGCCCGCCGCCCGAAGGATCCTGCTAACGAGGCTATGAAGCTCACCGTCCCGTATTACGTGCATCTCACCCTCCCTGCATCTCGCCTGCGGCGGCCCGGAAGCCTGCTCATGCCCGCCAATCCGATGGTAGGCATGAATTGTATCCTACATCATCTAAAGCAGGCCCAACGCACTTTGCGCACTAACGACAGGGCCGTCGGACTAGGGTACAATGCATCTCAGCTTGTAATGAGCGTGTCGAACCACGAACGACCCTTCGACAGCTCAGGGTGAACGGATACTATGACTCGGCAAGCACCTTGTCACACACCCTCTCAAACAGCGACACCTACGAGAGCGAGGGCCCAGAAGACACACATGGTGGATGCGGGTGCGGATGGTCAGTCAAACCACGACGTACCCAGATTGCCTCATGCCATCCGCGAAGGCAATGCCTTGTACCGGAGCAACTTGGGGGTTGGACACGACCGGCTGTGCGGTTGCAAACCCAACCATTTGAACTGCCTGTCTGCCAAGGAGTGGCTCAAATGCCAGTTGGGAGTCTGGCAGTTCAACTATGAAGGTCGCGACATCCGTGACAAGAAGATTCATCCCGCCACTTTCCCGATTTCACTGGCTACAAGAGTCATAGAGCTCTTCTCTCACAGGGGAGAATTGGTACTAGACCCGTTCGTCGGGAGCGGTACGACTCTAGTCGCCGCTCAGGATGCCGACAGGAACGCAGTGGGCTTCGATCTTCAGCAGAGGTACATAGATGTCTCGGAGAGCCGCCTGATTCAGAAGGACCTGTTCACTGGCACAACGCAACTGGTCATACACGACGACGCCGTTAAGATCGCCGAGTACCTCACGCCCGGCAGTGTGTCACTGATCCTAACCTCTCCACCCTACGCCAACCTATTGAACAGGAAGAGGGGGAACAAATCTCGGCGGGACCGTAAGAACGACCAATTGGGGGTCGTGGAGCAATATTCTCAGGATCCCCGTGACCTGGGCACTATGCCCTTGGAGCGTTACTCGGCAGTGATAGGTGACATCTTTGCGCGAATGCGCAGGCTGCTGAAGCCGGGCGCACACTGTGTCATCAACGTTCCTGACATGTGGTGGGAAAACCGGCGCATCACCATCCACATGTCCGTCGTAGAAGCTCTGAGGAAGGCGGGGTACGAGTTCCGCAATACAATAATCTGGGACCGCACCAACATTGTCAATCGAGTAGGCATCTTCGGGTGGCCGAGCAACTACATAACCATGGGAACCACGTTCGAATACCTGTTGGACTTCCGGAATCCTCCCACTGATGGCTGACCCACGCGGACAGATGAGGAAGTTGATGAAGCGTGTCCGCAAAGAGGGCAGGCTGCCACCGTCAACGGTGATCGTTAAGGAGACGTTCATGCGGCTTGGGTATGTCTGTGAATCCGTAGATCCCGATCACGTGGCTGCCCGTTTCAACGAGATGCTCTGGAATCTGTGGAAGGAAACCCTGGTGACCCTAGAACGCTACGAAGAGTCCAGCTACGCCAGCGGGATTCCCCGTCACTTCATAGAGGAGTTTCCAGGCTCATTCGAACGTGCGGAACGTAAAGCCTCTAATCAGGGCTTCAGGGTAGGGTTTTCGTTGCTATTCAATGAGCTCTACCCTCGCTTTAGAGACGCCTTCCTCAGTGTTAGCCAGAGCCGCAAGACGAGAGGCGGCAAAGACTTCGAACTTCAGATCGAAGGATTACTCGATCTCGCCAAGCTGCCATACCATCGGCAGGAGATGGAGCATAGAACCGACCTGATCCTTCCTGATCTGCAAACCCATAAGGCGAATCGGAACATCTCAGCGGTCGTATCGATAAAGCGAACCTTACGAGAACGCTGGGCAGAAGTAGCGGAGGAGTTATTCAATCTTCGCTCTCCTAACGTCTTCCTCTTCACGGCAGACGAGAGTGTGTCTCGGAACCATGTCAATAGAATTTGCGGTCAGTACAATATCCATCTCGTAGTGTGGGACGAGGTAAAGTCTTCGAAATACCCGGACGAGGCCCTGGTACTTGGCTACACGGATTGGACCACTCGACACCTCGCGGTGCTGAGGCAGTATTGGACCCGAGGCCCCAAGGCATCCAGACGCCCAACGTGAGCGCCGCCGGTGAGAAAGCCAGATAAGGTACTAGTCCTGTAGCCAGCCGCATCGGCCCCAATCAATCAGCCCTCTTCATGGACTGACATAATCATTGAACATCTACACACACACGTTGACGGGCCATAGTGTGCGCTGCTAGACTCACGGCCACCCATGGGACAGGTAGACCTCCATTTCAGACCCTCGGCGCCCGTATTCGACGCCAATATGGCCCTTGGGAGGCGCCACGACAGGCCGGTCAGGAGCCACACGGCGGAGGGCGCCCTAGCCGCGATGGACATGGCCGGCGTGCAGCGCGCCGTCGTCTACTCGCAACACGCCGTGGAGTTCGACGGACCGCAGGGCAACGAGCTTCTGCTCGAGATGACAGCCGGCGAGCCCAGATTCGCGCCGCAGTTCGTCGTCAACCCCGCGTTCGACGACATGGAAGCTTTCATCGAGGATGTCCAAGCGCACGACGTACGCTCGATCCGGATGGCGCCCACGCTCCACGACTACCCGTTCAGAGACTGGGTGGTGGGCCCTTGGCTGAGCTGGCTCGCGGACGCAGGCATCCCTCTATGGCTCAACGCCGCGCACGTCGATCCTTCCGAGACGCACGACACCCTGCTGGAGAACCCGGAGGTCCAAGTGGTGCTCAGCGAGGCCCACTACTCGCACGCCAACTGGGCGCTGCCGATGCTGGCCGCTCTCCCCAACCTGAACGTCGAGATCTCCAGGTTCGTAATCCTGTCCGGCATCGACGTCCTCTTGGGGACCGTAGGTGAAGAGCGGGTCATGTTCGGGTCAAGGTTCCCGGACTCGCCCATCGCGCCGCAGCTATATCACCTACACCGATACGGGCTAAGCGAGTCGACGCTGGGCGCGATATGCTCTGGCAACCTGAAACGGCTCTTGAGGATGGAGTGAAACCTTGAATACCCCCGTATTCGACTTTCACGTTCACGCCGGACGCTGGGGCAACAAGGCTACCGACGACGACGTAGGCCGCCTGCTGGAGGCCATGGACGCCGCCGGGGTGGACAGGTGCAACGTAAACTGCATCTTTCACGGCGACGCCAGACGCGGCAACGACGTCGTGTCCCGGCTGGTCGCAGCGCACCCGGAGCGGTTCGTGGGCGTCGCGTTCGTCACGCCCCACTACCCCGACGAGACCATAGACGAGTTGGAGCGCGCATTCGGAGCCCTCCGGTTCAGGTCGCTGAAGCTCTACCCTACGTACTTCCAACGCCCCATAGACGACCCCGGCTACCATCACATCTTCGAGTGGTGCAATGACCGTGGCGTAGTGATCATGAGCCATTCATCGTACGTGGGCGATCACGACATGCTGAGCAACCCCCACCGGTTCATCTCTCTCGCGCAGCAGTACGACAAAGTGCGGTGGGTGCTCGCTCACTCCGGGAACAGCGCCCAAGGCCAGAAGCAGGCCGTGGAAGCCGCACAAGAATGTCCGAACATCTATCTGGAGACATGCACCTCCTTCGGCGAGCATGGCACCATAGAATACTTGGTCAAGGGAGCAGGCCCCGATCGGGTCATGTTCGGCTCTGACATGCCCTTGATGGACCCTCGGCTGCAGGTCGGCCGCATCGTCACCGCCGACATTCCTGACGAAGCGAAGCTCAAGGTCCTGGGTCTGAACGCGATCAAGCTCCTCGGCCTGGACGAGTAGATCCCGATGGATCTGGTCGAGGCGCGCAGCCGGTTCCCCATACTCCGGGAGAGGACTTACCTATTCAGCGGAGGTCACTCCCCCGCATCCTCCGCCGCGCGGAAGGCCGTCCAGCGGCTGACGGACGAGTGGACGTACGAAATCGCGGACCTGTATGGCCGCCTCCGTGAAGAGCAGGACGCGGTCCGCGGGCTTTTCGCCGACCTGATAGGAGCCTCGACGGACGAGATAGCCATAGTAGAGAGCACAGGCATGGGCTCCAACCTCGCCGTAGAGATGATAGAGCCGCGCCGGGGCGCCAACGTAGTGTTCGACGAGTGGAGCTATCCGTCCAGCATATACCCCTGGACCTTGCCGGAGAGGGCGCACGTCGAGAGGCGTTTCGTTCCGGCCAGGGATGGGCTCATCGAGGTGGACGACTTGGCGGAGGCGATCGACGACGACACGCTGGCGGTCAGCATATCGCACGTGACCCAGGGCGAGGGCTTCCGGCAAGACCTGGGGGCAGTCGCTGAAGCCGCGCACGAGCACGGCGCGCTGCTCCTCGTGGACGCGGCCCAGTCGGCGGGGGCTGTCCAGATAGACGTCCATCAGCAGGGGGTGGACTTCCTGGCGGCCGGCGCCTGCAAGTGGCTGCTGGGCGCCTCCGGCCTGGCCTACTTCTACGCGAACCGCCGCCATCTGGAGTCGGCGCCTCCCCACGCCGCCGCCCCAGGAAGCGCAGGCTCGCACCACCCGGCGCACAGCAGCGCGTTCGAGCCCAAAGCCGGGGCTGACAGGCTCCAGACAGGGATACCGAACCTGATCGGGCTCGCCGCGTCGAGGCCGGGTTTGGAGATGCTCCTAGCCGTCGGAATGGACAAGGTAGAACAGCACGTGCTGGACCTGTCGGGCTACTGCGTCGAGGGGCTGCGCGAGCGCGGCTTGGAGGTACTGACCCCGGCGGAGCCGGAGCGCCGCGGCGGCGTCGTCGCGGTGGTCATGGAGGACGCACTCGAGGCGGAGGCCTTCATGGCCGAACGCAAGGTGGACGTTTTCGGCGGACACACATACAACAGCACCCTGCGCGTCGACCCCCACGTCTTCAACAACCGCGACGATCTGGACCGATTCTTCGAGGTGCTGGACGAGTACCTGAGCTGAGGCGATGGGCCTACGGCGGCGCCCGCGCCTCATTGCCGATGGAGCCGAATCAAAGATGACCGACGTGATGACAGTGAGAGGCCCCGTTCCCAGCGGCGAGCTCGGCTTCACTCTTCCGCACGAGCACATCTTCCTAGACCTAATGCGTGACACGTGGGGCGGCAACTACCTCCTCAACGACCCTGAACTCGCCTACCGCGAGTTGATGCGCTACAAGGACGCCGGAGGGGTGACCCTGGTCGATCAGACCAGCGGCGGCCTCACAGAGAACGACCAAGAGATACTACCGGTAAAGCACCCGCTCGCGATCCGCGAAATGTCCGAGCGCACCGGACTGAATATAGTCTTGGGGTGCGGCTGGTACCGTGAGACCTACTATGAGAAGTATCTCTGGCGGGCCAAGACCGATCAGATCGCCGAGGAGATCGAGCGCGACTTGACCGAGGGGATCAACGGCACCGACGTGAGGGCCGGGCTGATCGGCGAGATCGGCGCTCACTTCAACTGGATTTCGCCCGTGGAGGAACGCGTCCTGCGCGCCGCCGCCAGGGCGCAGAAAGCGACCGGCGTGGCGCTCACGACGCACGCTACACGCGGCCCCCTGGGCCTTGACCAGCTTGACGTCCTGGAGGAAGAAGGGGTCGACCTGCGGCGCGTTGCGGTCGGGCACTCCTTCAGCCATCCCGACGTCGAGTACCAGAAGGAGATCGCCCGCCGCGGCGCGTTCCTGTCCTTCGACAACATGCAGCCCACCAGCCAGCGGGGCCACAAGGAGCTTATCGCGCTCGTTGGCGAGGTGCTGCGGTGCGGCCTCATCGACCACCTTCTCTTTTCACACGACGTCTGCTACCGCTCCATGTATCACGCCTACGGGGGCCACGGGTACGACTACTGCTCGACGCGTCTGCTTGGCGACCTCGCAAGCATTGGGATGACGGAGGAGCAGTTCCATCAGGTGACGGTGGACAATCCGCGGCGCCTCCTCACCGGCGGCGACTGAACTTAGGCCACACTGCCCGGAGGTTATCCCCTTGCCATCCGTTATGACGGTCACGGGCCCCGTAGACGCAGAGAGCCTCGGCTTCACGCTGATCCACGAACACATCTTCTTGGACATGATGCGGGACGAGTGGTCCGTGGACCGCTTCCTAAACGACCCTGAGCTGGCTTACAGGGAACTGATGCTCTACAAGGAAGCCGGCGGCGTCACCGTCGTCGACCAGACGAGCGGGGGCCTGCGCGGGAACGACCAACACCTGCTCCCGGTCAAGCACGCCGAAGGGGTGAGGCAGGTGGCCGAACGCACAGGACTAAAGATCGTCTTGGGGTGCGGGTGGTACCGGGAAAAGTACTACGAGCCCTACCTATGGCGGGCCAAGACGGACCAGATCGCTGAAGAGATGGTCGCCGAACTGACCGAGGGCATAGAGGGCACCGGAGTCAGAGCCGGCATCATCGGAGAGATCGGGTCGCAACTTAACTGGATCTCGCCCGTGGAAGAGCGCGTCTTCAGGGCAGCGGCGCACGCGCACAGGCGCACGGGCGCCGCCATCTCCACACACACGGCGTGGGGCCCCGTCGGGCTCGACCAGCTTGACATCCTCGAACAGGAGGGCGTCGCCCTAGACCGCGTTATCGTCAGCCACGCCAACAGCGACCCGAGGATCGAGTACCACCGGGAGATCGCGCGCCGAGGCGCCTACATATCCATAGAGGGCCTCGGCAGCCGCAACGACCACGAGCAGAGCATAGAGCTGCGCTCGATCCGCGACATCCTGGACGCCGGCCTGATAGACCATCTGCTCTTGTCCCACGACCTGTGCGTGAGATGGATGTACTCCGCGTACGGCGGAGGAGGTTACGCTTACATCCCCAACAAGTTCGTCGACGATCTCCGCGGCATTGGGGTGAGCGAGGCGGAGTTCAGATCGATAATGGTGGACAATCCTCGCCGCGCCCTCACGGGCGAGGACTGATCATCCCCCAACACCGGCGCAAGGGGCTTCTAGAGTCCAGAAGGGGCACAGCCCCTTTAACTCTGGCCTCGGCGCGCGTGTTAGAATGAGATGCGCCTGCGCCCAACATCTCAACCCAAGGGCGAGGCGATTCTGAGAGCGCAAGGATGTCCAGCTTCAACAAGATGATATACATGGATCACGCAGCAACGACTCCGGTGCGCCGCGAGGTCCTCGAGGCGATGCTGCCGTACTTCACGGAAAGCTACGGTAACCCTTCCGGCGCCTACGGGCTCGCCCAAGAGTCGCGCAAGGCGATGGACGACTCCCGCGAAACGGTCGCCCGCGTTCTGGGCGCCCGGGTGAGTGAGATAGTATTTACGAGCGGCGGCACCGAGTCGGACAACGCCGCCCTGAAGGGCGCAGCGTTCGCCCTGAGGAACACCGGCAGCCACATAATCACCACGTCCATCGAGCACCACGCCGTGCTGCATACCTGCCACTACTTGGAGCAGGTCGGATTCGAAGTAACCTATCTCCCCGTGGATACGCGCGGACGCGTCGAGCCTGACAGCGTCGCCCAAGCCATTACGGACCGGACCATATTGGTCAGCGTCATGATGGCCAACAACGAAATAGGCACGATACAGCCCGTCCGCGAGATCGCGCACGCAACGAAGACAGAAGCCGCGCGTCTGGGCCGTACGATCACAGTGCACACCGACGCGGTCCAGGCAGCGGGGCTCTTGGACGTCGATACGCGCCGGCTGGGCGTGGACATGCTGAGCATCTCGGCTCACAAGTTCGGCGGGCCCAAGGGAGTGGGTGCTCTCTTCATCCGCAGGGGAACGCCCTACGACCCCCAGCAGTTGGGCGGCGGGCAAGAGCGCCAACGCCGCTCCGGTACTGAGAACGTGCCCGGTGTCGTCGGACTTGCGGAGGCGCTGAAGCTCGCTGCACAAGAGAGGGACGCCGCCAACGCTCACTGCGCCTACCTACGCGACAGGATCATCGCGGGAGTGTTCGAGCGAATCGACCGCGTCCGCTTGAACGGCCATCCTACCGAGAGGCTGTCGAACAACGTGAACATCTCGTTCGAGTCTGTAGAAGGCGAGCCCATACTTCTGGGCCTTGACTTTGGAGGCATATGCGCGTCGAGCGGCAGCGCGTGCTCGTCCGCATCGCTGGAGCCGTCCCACGTGCTCCTTGCAATCGGCTTGCAGGCGGACATTGCCCAGGCGAGTCTTCGGGTCTCCGTGGGCTCGAGGAATACTGAGGAAGAGGTCGACTACCTGCTGGACCGGCTAACGGATCTGGTGGCGCGGCTCAGAGCCATGCCCTCATTATCAGCCGCCGCCGGGCCTTCATAGCATCGTTCGGCTAACCCTTTCTTCAAGAATGTTGAGCCACCGGTACAGGCCCCAGTGCTATACCGGGACGGAGGAAATCATGGTAGACCCTATCGACATCAGCGACGATACCTTTCAGAGCGAGGTAATAGAGTCCGACGTTCCCGTTCTCGTGGACTTCTGGGCAGACTGGTGCGGGCCCTGTAAGGTTGTCGCCCCTGCCGTCAAAGCCCTTGCGGGCGAGTTCGACGGCAGGTGTAAAGTCGCTAAGCTGGACATCGACGCCAACCCGCATACGCCGACCCGGTACGGGGTGCGCAGCATCCCGACGCTCCTCATCTTCAAGGGAGGCGCGCCGGTGGACCAGGTCGTCGGCGCGGTCCCCAAGTCGGTCCTCAAGGGCCGGTTGGAAGCCGCCTTGTCCTAGCGCGGCCCCAGACGAATATCCACAATGATCCGCGGGAGCAGATGGGCCCCGGTGGGCTTCGCGGACTTCAAATCCGTTGGCCCCGGCCCTTCGGTCGGGGCGGTGGGTTCGACTCCCTCCCGCTCCCGCCACCTCCTCCGGGGCTACTCGCCCTCTTCGATGCGTTCGAGCTTGTAGAAGACGGGCCTGAAGCCGTCGGTGCAGCAGGTTATGAACGTCCCAGGCCTGACGCCGATCATGTTCCCTCCCCGCGCCAGGGTCATGACGTACTTATGAATGTCGGCCCAAGCCCAGTCGCTGAAACCCTCCGGCATGTGGCCGTCGCTGATGAACTCCTGTCCGATCTCGAAGTCGTGGCAACAGCCCTTCGGCCGCCATCTGACGCCCTCGGTGTACTCGTCTACGAAGTCATCGTTGAACGTCTTCTTAACGACCGTTATCCTCACTGGTCTAGCCTTCTTCATGGCCTACCTCCGGCGGCGGGGCTCGCCCTGCCTCGATTCGGCGTATACTGGCAACGAGTTTCTCATCTTGGGGTGGAGGTTTGCAATGGAGCTTTCACACTCGGTAGTCGACGTGTGCGTAGTATGCAGCAACTTCGAGGAGTCGTTGAGTTTCTATCGGGACGACTTGGGCTTTGAGGTCGTGCTCGACATCGACATTCCCGCCGACCGCGCGCAGGCCGTGGGGCTGGCGCCCCGGGGGTTCAGGCAGGTGCGCCTCCAGGCGGGCCAGACGCTGATCAAGCTGGTGGAGATCGAGTCGCCGCCCGCCAGGCGGACCGCGGACTTTGCAGCGGGGGTGCGCTGGCTCACGTTCTTCGTGGAGGACGTGAAGGCAGAACACGCAGCGCTGAAGGCGAAGGGGGTCTCGTTCCTGTCCGAGCCGGCCCCCGCCCCGGGCGCCGCGGGCGTGGTGTGTGCGCTCGACCCGGACGGGATCCTGATCGAGCTCGTGGAGCCCCAGCAGGCTGCGAAAGAGTAGTACCTTGTGCGCCCCTACCGGTCAGGGCGCCGGTTTCCCGGACGCTCCCCCAGCAGCTGCTCTACGACGATCAGGCCGGCGGCGGTTCTAACGTACGACGTCCAGGCTAGGCCACCCCATGCCAAGCTGGTCGAATCTGCTGCGCAGCTCCTCGACCACGGTGTCCGGTATCGGAAGCTGGGTCTCTACGGCTCTGATGTTGGCCAGCATGTGCGCGGGGTTGCGGGTGCCCACTATGGCCGTATGGGCGTCGGGGTGCGCCAGTACGAACCCCAGCGCGAGCGCTATGGGGTCGTCAGGCGCCCCGGGGATCGGCCCCAGAGCGGCCATAGCCTGGGCACGCTCCGCGAACGGCCTGCGGATGCCCTGGAGGCCGGCGGGATCCGCGCTGATTCCCCAAACGGCGGTGGCGATAGGCCTCTTGGCTATGATTCCAACCCCTTGAGCGCGCGCCCTGAAGAAGAGGTTATGCCGGGCCTTCTGGTCGACCAGATTGAAGGTGGTCTGGAGTGTGTCGAACATGCCGCTGTTGACGGCCCAATCGGCCTCTTCGTTCTCCTGGCTGTAGCCGACGAACCGCGTCTTGCCGGCGTCCCTGGCGCTCAACAGCGCTTCGATCACCTCATCCGGCGGCGGCGTCGGCACGTCGTAGGCGTGCAGCTGGACGATATCGACAGCATCGGTCTTCATCCTGATCAGGCTGCGCTCTATGGCGCCGGTCACGGCTGCGCCGGTCCAGGGTTCGGCCGGTAAGGCATCGGGCCCGTGCACGTGCCCGGCCTTGGTCGCCAGCACGAATTCGGAGCGGCGATGGGAGACCGTCTTCCCTATGAATTCCTCGCTGCGTCCATAGCACTCGGCGGTGTCCAAGAAGTTGATGCCCGCGTCCAGCGCCCGGTTCAGCACCCTCCCAGCCTCTCCGGCGTCTTCCAGAGAGCCTATTTCGGCCAGGCCCGCCCCGAGCCTGCTTACTTCGAGTCCGGTCCTTCCGAGTACGGTAGTCTCCATCTCACCTCCTACGATCAACGGGGGGATGGTACCATAACCGCGCCGCTAGGAGGCATAGCACATGCCCATAATGAAGGTCGGACAGGCCATTGTAGAGACCCTCGCGCTGGAGGGGGTGGAGCACGTCTTTGGGGTGGTGGGCTCGGCTACGCTGGAGATCATGGACGCGATGTACGGCCGCGGCGACATCCGATTCGTCGGCTGTAGGCACGAGCAGGGGGCAGGCTTCATGGCGCTGGGTTACGGCCGCGCCAAGGGGCAGCCGGGGGTTTGCGTGGCTCAGAATGGACCGGGTGTTACCAACCTGGTCACGAACGCTGCCGCCGCGCTGGTGTGCCACACGCCCATGGTGATCATCGGCGGCGCGTCCATGACGAGCCAGATGTACCGCGAGTCGTTCCAAGAGCTCGACCAGCCCGGCATATTCCGGCCGGTCTGCAAGGAGGTTCTCCAGATCAACAGACCGGAGCGAGCCCCGGAGATGCTCCGCGACGCCTTTCGCGTGGCTGCATCAGGCAAGATGGGCCCGGTGTACGTGGACTTGCCCCGCGACCTCCTGAACGCCGGGGAGGTCGAGGTCGAACTGATAGAGCCTGCGTCGTACCGGCCTCAGCAGCACCCCGAAGGAGACGCCCGCAGGGTTGCCGAGGCTGCCGATCTCCTGACGAGGGCCGAGTGTCCGGTACTCATAGCCGGCGGAGGTGTGGACTGGGGCCGGGCCGACGCCGACGCAGTCCATCTGGCCGAGGCGCTCGGCGCGGCGATCGTCACATCCTACGGTCACAATGACGCCGTAAGCAACAGCCATCCCCTGTACGTGGGGGCTATAGGCCGAGCAGGGGCGCCCGAGGCTGCGGAGGCGTGCCGGAAGGCGGACGTCGTGCTGGCGTTGGGCAGCCGCCTAGGCCACTTCACCACCTTCTACGACCACAGGATCATACCTGAGGGCGCCGCCATCATCCAGGTCGAGATAGATCAGCGCGAGATAGGCCGCAACTTCCCCGTCGCGGTGGGTATCCTCGGCGACGCCGGCGCGGTTGCCAGGTCGCTGGCGCAAAGGCTGGAAAATGCCGTCCCTCCGGCGGCGGTCGATCAACGGCGCAAGGATGCCGCGGACCTGCGCCGGCGCCGGCGGCAGCGGATCGACGCTGAAGCCGGGCTGGACGGCCTGCCGCCGAAGCCGCAGAGGGTGTACGCAGAGCTGCGGCGCGTCCTGCCGGAGTCGACGGCGGTTGTATTCGACGCGGGCGGCGGGCCTGCTTTTGGATTCGACCGGATCGACTATGAGGCGCCCAGAAGCATGTACACCACCATCGACCTCGCCTGCGTGGGCTCCGGCCTTCCGCAGGCCATAGGCGTGAAGATGGCCGAGCCGGAGCGGCCCGTGGTGTCGATAAGCGGCGACGGCGGATTCTTCATGAACGCTCAAGAGCTCGAGACGGCCTCGCGTTGGTCGGTGCCGGTGGTCAACATCGTCATGAACAACAACTCCTGGGGCTCCGAGAAGGCTTATCAGAGGGAGCTCTACGGGGGAAGATACGTCGAGGCCGACATCGCCAATCCCCGTTTCGACAAGCTGGCCGAGATGTGCGGAGGCCGCGGGTTCTACGCCGAACGGCCCGAAGAGGTTGCCTCAGCGGTCTCCGAGGCTCTGCGCTCCGACGTTCCGACGGTGATCGAGGTGCCTGTGGACCCTGAAGAACTCCCCTACCCGGCGCGAGTGGCAGACGTGTTCCAGGGGAGGAGGTGATCCAATGACGAGAATGAGCGGCGTCAACACCGCGGACGTCTTAGACGCTATTCGGATGGGATGCCGCACCACGTCGAGTGTCTTCAATGCCGATGATGACAACGTGCCGTTCTTCGGATCCACAGTGCGGCCCGAGGCGCGGTTGGCCTTCAGCCCGCACTGTAGCGAGGCCCACGTCCCGGGGCGGCATCTGAACGCTATGCTGACCGCCGAGGCCGCCGCCGGGGTGGAACTGGACGCCGGAGCCGTCGAAAATCACGCCCGCGCGGCTTTCATGTCGTACAGCGGCCCCATCGCACTGCCCCTGAACCGCGACCGGGTGGGCGGGCCGCTCGCAAGCTTCCGCGCACACAACGTACGCGAGGGGTTCCACGCTCTGTACGCTCTGGTCAGGTACCGACAGTCGGAGCAGGCGCGGCGGGTGGCGGAAGCAAGCATCGACGCCGTCTTCGACCTCTGGGACCCGGTCGACGGATGGGATGAGGCTCGGCTTGCCGGGGATTACGGCCTGAGGTTCTACAGAGATTCCACCTTCGTAACCGGCCTCGCCCGTGCAATCGGCCCCCTTGTCAAGTACTACCGCGCCACCGGATATCAGCCCGCCTTGGAGCTTGCCGCCGTGCTGAAGGACAAGGCCGTCGCCGAGTTCTTCAGCGCCGGTGGAGAGTACGACAGGGAACTATTCGGCTACCACACCCACTCGACTACCTGCGTCATGTCCTCGCTGGCCCAGATGGCCGACCTGACCCGGGACGAGGGCTTGCTCAACCGCGTGAAGGCTTTCTACGACAAGGGCCTGTGGGAGATTCGGGACGCCGTCGGATGGGTCATCGAGTCTTCCGGCCCCAATGCGGACCCCGACAAGGGGGAGGTCAACAACACCGGGGACGTGGTGGAAACCGCCCTGATCCTGGGCCGTCACGGCCACCCTGAATACTACGAGGACGCGGAGCGCATCGTCCGGTGCCACATGCTGCCGTCGCAGCTCCGGGACGTCTCGTTCATCGAGGAGCCGCCCAACCCGGACGGCAAGGACGGCCTCCGCAACGTCGCAGACCGGCACCTGGGCGCCTTCGGCTTCCCGGCGCCCTACGGCCACGAGCCCGTCGGGGCCGCCCGCGTCAGCTTCAACATGGACATCGTCGGCGGGGCCGTGGCGTCGCTGTGCGAGGTTTATCGGGCGGCGGCCCGCCGCGACGAGGCCGGCCACTGGGTGGACCTGCACCTAGACCACGAAACAGAAGCGTTGAAGGTCGAGTCGCCTTACAGCCATCCCGTAATGCGGGTCACGTTGAAGAAGCCCGGCCCGTTGTTCGTCCGCATCCCTTCATGGGTCTGCAAGAGCCGGATCGAAGTGTGCGGCAGCGGCTCCCCGGTCTCGGGCTCAGGACCCGCGGAACCCGGTTCGCCGAGGTTAGCCGCAGGCTATCTGTATTTGCCCAGGCCCGCCGTGGGGGAGCCGATCTCCATTGCGTTCTTGCTCCCCAACCGGGAGGTCGTACTGGATCACCGCACGCGGCGGACCCGGGTAAGGCTCAGGGGCGACGAGGTGGAAGCAATGGACAACCACGGAGCCGACCTGACCTTCTTCGATCCCCTGGAGTAGCGGGGCTCCATCCCAAGCCCGGCAGGGCTGCGGAGGAATCCTTCCTGATCATCCTGCCCACGCCTCAGCACAGGGGGCGCGGCCCCTACCCTGCACCCCCCGTATTCCACAGCCTGCTAGTCGCCGCTGCGCTCCGCCATTCGGGCGTCTAGGATGAGGAGACCGGTCCCATCGCCGCCTATGAGCTTCAGGTCCTCTATGATCTCGATGGCCGACTTCTCCTCCTCGACCTGCTCTTGGATGAACCACTCCAAGAGCACGTGGGTCGCGTAGTCCTTGTGGGACTGGGCTTCCCTGTAGAGGTCCTCTATCATCCCGGTCACTCGTTTCTCCTGCTCCAAGACCATATCCATAGCCGCCTGCACCGATTCGAACTCGACTGGGGGCTGGTCGATAGCCTGCACGACGGCGCGGCCGTTCCGGTCGTTGATGTAGGTGAAGAGACGCATGGCGTGGGAGATCTCCTCCTGGTGCTGTATGCGCATCCAGTGTGCGAATCCCCTCAGGTTCTCCGATTCGAAGTAGGCGGATATCGACAGGTAGAGGTTAGCCGAGTAGAGCTCGCTGTTCATCTGATTATTGAGAGCACTTTCGAGCTTGGCGCTCAGCATTTATCGCCCTCCTGGAAGTTTGTCGTTGGGTCCATATTGTAGCACTTGAAACGGTACGCTGAATCGACGCGGCCCGTCGTAAGAATCGTTCCTACGGCAATCAGCCAGAGGAAGAATGCGGCGCCCACTATTTGGTGCATGGTCGTCGCGGCGTCGATCCATATGAGCTGCATCGCCATGCCTATGGCAGCAGTCACGAGTGAGACCTTCCTCAGGGTCCCTCCGGCCCGCCACTGATGCCAGGCGGCGGCGACGAGTCCGGCGCCGGCGGCCACGAATCCGATCTTGCCGGTGAGCCAGCGAAGGGTTGACGTAGCCTCTACTGACGCCGGTATGGCAACGGTCAGGCCGTCCGGAATAGCCGAATCGGGCAGATGGTACGCCGCCAACAGGACGGCGCACGCTCCTGAAGCTGCCGTGAGAATGCCGGACGCGGCGAGTAGATACGGCGCGAGCGGGGTTGCCAGGCGATCCCGGATGATCCAGGTCCTAGACAGGCTCCACGCTGCGGCCAACAGAGTCATTCCCGAGATGAACCGGGCGGCGCCGCCCGCTGCGTAGATGCCTCTTGCCTCTGCGATAGCGCGCATCGATTCAATCAGAGTCGCTTGGTCGGCGTCGCCCGCGACGCGCGCCACCAGCATGACGACCATTGCAGCGGTCGTGAGCAACAGAAAGACACCGGCCATACGGGCATAGCCATCCGGCGCAGGTGCGGGCGAGGGTTGGCGGGCGGGGGTGCCGGAGATCACGTATGCCTCCCAATGATGAAGCGCGTTCCAGTAGATCAGGATACGAAGAACGGGCCGCCCGCCAAAGGTGGTGCGGTGAAGCGCACCCGCTCCGCGGGGACGCCGAGGCCCCGGGCCGTATCATGGCCCAGTTGGATGACGTTGAGGAAGCGCGGCGGGGCTTGAGGGCATGGTCTTGAGTTCAATTGACGCACTAGGCGACCCGCTGCTAGACTCGCTCACGGCGGTTCGCCGCCGGGGGATTGCATGATATACGATGGTCATGCCTACTGCTTCCCCGACCTGCAGGGCCGAGGGGGCTTCGCTGATCGCGCCGAGTTCCAGCGCCACGTCCAGCTTGCGGTCGCGGGGATGGGGCATACCCGGCAGCCTTGGCGTAAGCGAGACCGCGCCCCAGCCGACACCGGAGCCCTGGCCGACACGTCGAAGGGTTGGACATTCGACGCCATCAAGGACGCCACCCTCACCTCGGCCAACGGCCGCTTCGAATGGACCGCCGGCGGTGAGACGTACGTCAAGCAGCTCATGCCCCCGTCCGCAGCCAACATGGAGTACTGCGCGGACAGCCTGATCGCGGAGATGGACTACGCCGGGGTCGATATGGCGATGCTCCATCGGACCGCGTATCTCGGCATTGGCAACGACTTCGTCGCAAGCTGCGTGCGGCAGTACCCGGACCGCATACAGGGGCTGGCGTTCATAGAGCCGTGGCTCGTGCAGGTGGAGCCGGACGAGTCAATCGCCCGGCTCGTCGAGGCGATCGACCGGCAGGGGCTCTCCGCGCTCCAGTTCATGCCCATGTTCCTCGGCGCCTACGAGCAGTACGAGGACTGGGACGCGCCCGGGTTCAAGCCCTTCTGGGACGCCGTGTCCGCCATGGGCATCCCGGTCTTCTTCACGCTGGCCCCCTGGCGAAGGGTGACGGTGGACGCCTACCTCAACGAGCTGAGGGTGCTGAGGCGGTGGATGGAGGCCTACCCCGATGTCGTGGTGGTCTTCACGCACGGGTTTAGCTGGCGCATGTTCCGCGAAGGCGACGCGATGGTCCTCCCCGACGCACTCTTCAGGGAGACCCCCATCGAGAACCCGAACTTCCACATGCAGCTTGTGCTCTCGGTGACGCTCGGCGCGAGGTGGCCGTACCCGATGCCGCAGTTCAAGCCGGCGATGGAGAAGCTAGTGGAGCGTATCGGCGCTGACCGGCTGATGTGGGGCTCCGACCATCCCTTCGAGATGGTGCATTACACCTACCGGCAGTGCCTCGACCAGATCCGCAGCTACGACGACGTGCTGAGCGCCGATGATATTGCCGCCATAACGGGCGGCAACATGGCCCGCGTCATGGGCCTGTCAGACGGGCGGGAAGTACGTTCATGAGAATACTGCTAGTCGGCTGCGAGTACGTGGGGACTACCACTCTTCGGAGGACGGGCAGCGCATGGCGCTGGGCGGCAACGCCGCACGCCTCCTCTCTCTAAAGCTCGAGACCGAAGGGACTGGTCTTAACAGTGACGCCTGTTTCCATCAACCCCCGCTACGAGCCCCACGAAAGCCCTCCTATTCTGGTCGTCGCGGGAGTTGGCTTGCAGTTCACGATCGTCGCTTCCATCGAGACGCTGGTGGGGCCCGTCATCGTGATCAAAGGGTCGGGGGGGAGTGACGCCTTCCTGCTATGGTTGG
Organism: uncultured Dehalococcoidia bacterium; assembly: GCA_958296245.1. Taxonomy (GTDB): domain Bacteria; phylum Chloroflexota; class Dehalococcoidia; order Lucifugimonadales. Next base: position 1,381,802 of record OY282458.1, on the reverse strand, counting down.
TGTTCGCCACGCTGATAGTGATCGGCGTGTCCACGCTGCTGCAGACAATCCGGCTTGGTCCCATCGGGACTGGAGCCGTCTTCCCCATGTACATGTCTTTTGCCGCCATCCCGTTCTGCATCATGGCGCTGGTGGACGGCGGGCCCGCAACGATGACTACCTTGGTGCTCGTTTCGGCGGCATTCCAGATCGTCTTCTCCAAGTGGCTGTTCAACATCAGGCGGATCATCACGCCAACGGTGTACGGCACGATGATGATGCTAATTGCGCTCTCCTTGGCTTCTGTAATGTCCAATCTGCTGAGCGAAGAGCCGGTGTCCTCCCCGTGGCCCGTGCCGGTGGCGGCTCTGACGACACTTGCCGTCATTGTCGCGATAACCCTCCGGGGCTCGGATATGCTGCGTCTCTGGGCGCCGTTGTGCGGTGTAGCCGCCGGATGCGCAGCTGCGGCGGCTATGGGCATATACGACCTTGGTGTATTGGCGCAGGCTTCCTGGCTGGGGGTTCCCCTCGACGCTTGGCCGCTGGTGAACGGGCTGGACTTCGGCGCCTCCTTCTGGTCCCTTGTTCCGGCGTTCCTGTTCCTCAGCGTGATCATCTCCCTTCAGACTGGCGGCACTTTCATCAGCCTGCATCAGAGCTCATGGCGCCGGCCCCGCGCGGTCGATTTCCGAGAAGTGCAGCGGTCAATCTCAACCGCCGGCGCGGGCAATCTGATAGCCGGCCTTGCCGGAGCGGCGCCCAACATCGGGGCTTTGACCATGGTCTCGTTCGTCCAGATCACCGGAGTCGCTTCGCGCAAAATTGGGTACTGGGTCGCCGGAGCGTTCATCATGCTGGCGTTCCTGCCCAAGGTGTCGGGCCTGTTTGCCAGCATCCCCAGCCCCGTCATGACGGGATTCATCATCGCGGTAGCCGCAGTCATGTTTTCCGAGGGCGCGCGCACCGTTGTCCAAGACGGTCTCGACAGGCGAAAGGTTGTGATTGTGGGAGTCTCCGTCCTAATCGGCGCGGCTTTCGAGTTTCGGCTGTACGCCCTGCCAGAGCTTCACCCGGTGTATGAAAGCCTGCTCCGAAGCGGCATGACAGCCGGAGGGCTCACCGTGATAGTCCTGAATCTGTTTATGGAACTCACCGCCTCGCGGCGTATGCGTTTCCGGTCGACATTGGACATCGAGGCATTGCCGGAGCTCAATGCCTTCATCTCCAAGTTCACGGAGCGGCAAGGCTGGGGCTCGGAGATGACGGGCCGGGTAAGCGCAGTCGCGGAAGAAACTCTCCTGACGTTGGCGCCGCCGGATCAAGGGGAGAATGACCAAGACAAGTGGCGATTGCTCGTTCTGGCGTCCAGCGACGGCCCGGTGGCGGTCTTGGAGTTCATAGGTGCGGCGAGTGCAGAGAACCTGGAGGACAGAATCCGGCAGCTCCAGGACCAGGCCATGGAAGCCCCGACATCAAGACCTGAATTCTCGATCCGGTTGCTTACGCACTTTACCTCCTCCGTGCGGCACCAACGGTATCACGATGCCGACGTTATAACGGTCCGCATCGACCCGCCCGGGACGCGATGAGCAATCGCAAGGGGCCTGCCGTGAAGAAACGAATTGGCATAAGTCCCCGCTGTCCTGGTACTGGTTCGGAAACTGTTCAGACCCTGTGAGACCCGAAGGGGGAAGGCCAGGGGGTTCTCCCTCTGGCAGGGGGGTAATGGGATTCCAGCGCACCCTTGATGTTGCTGGTTCTCCCCTCTGGCAGGGGGTCTTGGGGCTGTGCCCCCAGTTACCAAGGGCGTTCCAGGTAGTATTGTCATAGTATTGAGATATGGTTTAGGCTATAGCAACAAACTTCTGGTGAGGATGCGCCGACCGGCTGACGTGGGGGCTCCGACCGCCCCTTCGAGATGGTGTACTACACCTACCGGCAGCGCCTCGACCAGATCCGCAACTACGACAACGTGCTGAGCGCCGATGACGTGGGAGCGCAGGCGTCTCGCCTGCTCCCTCTCGCGGCAGCCGCCATGACGGGCGGCGTCATCGGCCTGCCGGACGGACGGGAAGGACGGGAAGGACGGTCATGAGAATACTGCTAGTCGGCTGCGAGTACGTGGGGACTACCACCCTGGCCAAGGAGATCTACCGGTGGGGCGCCGAGGAGATGGGCGCCGACTTTGGCTTGTTCCACGACCACTGGAAGATACCCAACGTCACCGGCCACTGGCCCATAGATACCGACAGCTTCATGAGCCAGGCCGAGCAGGAAGGCCTCCTCGCCCTGGCGCCGAAGGTCAAAGAGCAGATGCAGCGCCACAGCCTCTACTACCACATACAGCCCGGCGCCTTCAGGAAAGGACACGAGGAGGAGCAGGGCTTCTACTCCGACTACCTCGCCATCGGCATGCACGTCGAAGACTCGGTCTACGGGCCGCTATACTTCAACTACGGCGCGGACGGGCAGCCCGGCGCTCGCAGCATTGTTAAGAAGACCGTCGAAAGAGCCTTGCTAGAGGTTGCGCCCGACTTCGTCCTAGTGCTCATGGAGGCATCGCCGGCTTCGATCCGCAGCCGGATGAAAGCATCCCCCCATCCACGGCAGATCGTGCGCGAGGCCGACGTGGAACACGTCTCGAGCAGGTTCCGCGAGGAGTACGAACGGTCCGCCATCCCGAACCGCTTCTCTCTGGACACCACTTCCGCCGGGGTGGATGAGACGCTGGCGGAGTTCGCCGAGAAGATCGAGCCGTTTCTTTCGGCAGATGACGTGAGACGCCGTGAGCGCCGCCTCACGATCCGCCAACTCAAGGAGAGGAAGCAGTAGCGCCAATGCAAGAACTGAGGATATGCATCTACAACGCGGGTACGGACAGGGTCGGCAGCGTCGACGGGAACGTCGTATACGACGTGAACTACTGCTGCGTCCAACAGCTCGCGTCCCAGAAGAACACCCCTGACGCCTACCGGCTGGCGAACAATTTTACGCCGCACGATCTGGGCGGCTTCATCAGGGGAGGCAACGCGGCCATCCAAGCGGCCAGGGACGCCATCGGATTCGTAAAGTCAAACGGCATCAAGAAGGGCCCCGGCGGGGAGCCGCTCACGCACGACGCCCGGGACGTGAGGCTTCGCGCGCCCATACTGCCCGATTCCACCAAGGTCATCTGCCTCGGAGACACGTTCGAGAGCCACCTGACGATACGGGGCGACGAGGTCCCGGACAGGTTCGGCCTCTTCTATAAGATGACCCAGGTGGTGGTAGGCCCCGACGACTACGTGGTCGTGCCCAAGCACCACGACGGCCCCATGGTCTACGGCACTGAGCTCACGGTGGTAATAGGCAAGGAGGGGCGCAGCATACCTGCGGATAAGACTTGGGACCACGTTTGGGGATACACGATCCTAAACGACGTAACGCTGAGGGGCCTCCACTCTCAGCTTGGCCCAACACCCAAGGTGTTCGACACCAGCGCTCCCGTCGGCCCGTGGATCGTGCCTAAGGACCAGGTGGCCGACCCGCAGAGCGTGGGGTTGAAGTTCCGAATCAACGGCAGACAGGTCCAGGACGGCTCAACGAGGTCCATGAGGTTCCGGATACTGGACATGCTGTCGGAGATCTCGAAGTGGCACACCCTGCGCCCCGGCGACATTATCGCGACCGGAGACGTCGGCTCCGTAGAGCCGGTCAAGCCGGGGGACGTGATGGAGGCGGAAGTAGAGGGTATAGGCATCCTCCGCAATCCCGTAAAAATGGAGGATTGAGCCTGCCCTGCAGCTTGGGCCGCGCCCCCACGGCTTGAAGGCGCAACGGGAGGCGTAGGCGCTACCTGCCGTAGACCGCCGTTTCCGGGTAGAAGTCCGCCCATGCCCAATCGAAGGCCGTTGCGTAGGGCACCTGCTTCAATACCTCGCCGCGAAGCTCTCCCTCGACTGCCCGCCCGCTTCCGGGGTCCCAGGTCGACCCGGTCTCCACGTCAATGAGCGCGCCGCCGCGCCAGGCGAACTCGAGCTCCCTATCCCCGGCGAGCCTGACGTAGACGTGCGCGGCCCTCGATTCAGGGTTGGCGTAGATCAGCAGCGGCACGCCGCCCAAGCGGTCGTTCACCGCACCCTCTGCGCTGACCTTCAGCCACGGGTACGCCTTGGCGTCCTCACCCAGGGAGACGCCGATGACGTAGATGTCCAGGTCGTACTCGAACGGGTCGTAGGCCACGTTGAATCGGGTGTCCACCTTCAGCACGAGGGTGTCGGGATGCTCTTCTCTCCAGGACGCCCAAGGCATGACGGCCACTGGAATCATCTCTAGCTGCGTGCCCTTGTAAGGGCCCTTGAGGGCCCTGCCTAAGGGCTGCGACCAGACGCTGCCGGTCTCGTGGTCCCACCAGGTCATGGCGTTCAGATACAGCTTTCCGAAGTTGCCGAATACGTGGGCTTTGCCTTCGATCCGCCGGTCATGCACGAGACCGGTGTTGCAGATCGGTCACCACGTGACGAGCACCGGGACGCCGGCCACCTCGTCGTTGACCATCTCCCGCGAGAAGAGCTCCCTGACCGGGTAGGCCCTGGCCTCACCGCCTATCGCCAGCCCCATCACGTGGTCGCCGTCCTCCAAGCCGGACTCCCGCGCAGTGACCAGGATGGGGTTGTAGATCGGGAGTATGTCGTCCTTGCCCAGCACCCGGGCCAGGTCCGGGAACAGCTCTGCCACCGTCGGGTCTATCGCAGGTCCGCCCAGGGCGTCGGTGAGTACGACCTCGTCCTCCTCCTCGAGGAAAGCCTCGTCCCGCGAGGGGATGGCCGCGACCGGGGTCGGCTCAGGCGTCTGGACACGTGACGGCCCCGTAGAAACCGTTTCGGATGACGTCTCCTCACCGGAGATTGCCCCGTCAGGCTGTCCGCCCCCCGGACCGGGTCCTCCGCCCGTCAACGCGGAGACGATCAGCACCAGCGCCCCCCGCCAGGATGGCTGCGGCGACACCGACCCAGGCAAGCCGGCGGCTGGTCACGGCTCTCTATCCTCCATATTCGGGTAGCTGCACGTCAGGGGCTGGGCGCGGCACGTTATTTGTTCGTTAGATGCGGGCCAGGCGCGTTGGTGCTCGCTCGGATCAGGCTCATCCATGAATCGGCGGGGCAGGCAGGTCCTCAGATTCCTCACTCTACTAGAGCTCCGTTCGGAATGACAATTTGGGGGAAGGTCTCACAGTCCCTTTGAGGGAGGGTCTCACGATTCCAACTCACGCGGCCTGAAAAGTTCACCTCTCCACCCGCCCGCGTTGACTTGCAACGGGCCAACTCCTAGAATGGCAGCCCGTTCACAAGGAGGTAACCGATGGCCACGTACATACTCATGGGCACGCTCACCGAGGAGGGTAGACGGACCGTAAAGGAGCGTCCGCAGCGCGTATTGGAAGTCAACAAGGAGATCGAAGCGTTTGGCGCCAAGGTCATCGCGCAGTACGCGGTGCTGGGTCCCTACGACTTCGTAACCGTGCTGCAGGCGCCCGACAACGAGACCGTGGCGCGGATCTCGACCGAGTTCGGGGCACGGGGCACCGTCAGCCTCATGAGCATGCCCGCCTTCGACATCAGCATATACATACACCAGATAATGGGACCCCACAGTGGGGATGACGCGGGGGTCGGCTAGAGGGGCCTGCGTCCTGCGAACCCGGCGTCTACTTCGTGCCAGTAGTCGATCGTCGCCTCGCCCGACCGCCAGCACAGATACACTTCCCTACCTTCATAGAGCGTCGGGAAGTCCACAAGGCCGTCCTCCACGCGCCGCACGATAACCCCCCGCTCCGCAATGGCGGCGGCCCCCCGCCGGATCGAGTCGGCGGCTGCATTCATATCCCTTTGAATGCGGCTCACCCGGCCGCTCAGGTCGCTGCCTCCGTTAGAGCCCACCCTGTCCCGCAGCCCCGCCAACTCTTTCTCCAGGTCCAGTACCTGTCGGACAAGCGGACGCATGGCTTGGAAACTCCCTTCCAGCCAATCTATCAGGCCCTGCGCCTCTTCCACCGTAAAGTACTTGTCAGCCATCGTCATCAGTAGGAAAGCGTCCCGCATCCGATCCTAATATACCAACTCCGGCTCCACTTCGCCGCGATTGGGACCTGGAAGGCGCGGGCTGTACGTGTAAGCGTTGACTTGGGGAATTGCGCGGTGCTATCATTGTGAAACTTTGCACGAACGTCTCCGGGCATGGTTGCGCGTCCTCGGTAGGCCAATTGTCCACGGCTCACCTTAGCATCCGCCGCCCATTCCTCATCATCCTATGGGCTGCGCTGGCGGCTGCCCTCGTGCAGATCACCTTGGGGGGCGTCGTGCGGGTGACCGGCTCGGGTCTCGGCTGCCCCGACTGGCCCCTGTGCCACGGGAATCTTCTTCCCCCGCTGGAGTCCGCGGCGCTGCTGGAGTACTCCCACCGGCTGACGGCGGTGGCCGTGGGGGTGCTCGTCGTAACCGCTTCCATAATGGCGTGGCGCTCCCGTTACCGCAACAGGAGATCCGTCCTACCCGTGTCGGCAGCTCTCGCCCTGGTAGTCACGGCAGCCGTCCTGGGAGCCGTGACCGTGCAGACTGAGTTGGCGTGGTGGGTCAGGCTGCTCCACCTTGGGATCGCGGAGGCGGCGGCAGGGTGTCTCGCCGCGGCCATAGTGCTTGCCGTAGCCAACCCCACCGGGGCCTCCGCGCCGGCAAGGATAGTATGGCGCCACGGGCACATCATAACGACACTGGCCGCCTCATTCCTGGTAATTTTGTTGGGGTCGTACGTGACTGGGATCGGGTACGGCTCGTCCTGTGCGACCTGGCCGCTGTGCCGCGGCACGCTGTTCCCAGAGGGCAGCCAATACGCTATTCACATGTCGCACCGGTACACGGCCGTGGTCCTCGGCGTGCTTATAGCGGCGTCGACCCTGATGGCGTATCAGCGCAGGGGCAGCCTCCCCTACGCGTGGCGAGCGAACCTAGCTGCGCTTCTGATCTTCGTCGTACAGACCCTTGTGGGGGCGGTTACCGTATGGACAGGGTTCTCAACCCCGTTGAGGGCATCCCACCTGGCGCTTGCGAGCTTGCTTTGGGTGTCAGTGGCCTTCGCGACGGCGCTGGAGATGACTCGCGTCGGGGCAGCGCCGCCGGACGGGCCCGCAGAAGACTTGACGGCCAAAGCCACGCTTTGATAGATTCTGACCCGTCTTAGGGGGGCTGGGAGAGGGCATCAAGCTGCATGTCGAAGATAGATCGTTACTCGTCAAGGCTGGTCACAGTCGGGCTGGCCGTGTTGCTCGTTCTGCTGGCCGTAGGCTGTACGCCTGAGCACAATCAGTCGACCTTCGACGCCACTGGCCCGGTGGCCCGGTCGCAGCTGAATCTCTTCTACTGGATCCTATGGACCGCGGTCTTTGTCTTCGTCGTGGTAGGGGGCATCCTCATCTACGCGGCGATCCGGTTCCGGCGGAAGCCGGGCGACCCCGACCCCGAGCAGACCCACGGAAACACCCCGCTCGAGATCGGATGGACGGTGGCGCCGGCGCTCATCTTGGCCGTAGTAGCGGTGCCAACGGTCACCACTATATTCTACAACGCGAACTCCCCGGACCCCGGCTCTCTGACCATCGACGTCGTCGGGCACCAGTGGTGGTGGGAGTTCAACTACCCCCACCCGGACGGCTCCGACTCTGTGGTGACAGCCGCTAACGAGCTGCACATTCCTGTCGACGAGGTGATCAACATCAACCTGGACTCCAAGGACGTGCTGCACAGCTTCTGGATTCCAAAGATCGCCGGCAAGGTGGACTTGGTGCCGAACCATCCGAACCAGATGTGGATCCTAGCCGAGGAACCCGGCGAGTATTACGGCCAATGCGCCGAGTTCTGCGGTGTTGCTCACGCCAACATGAGGTTTCGCGTCATTGCCCAATCACGCCCGGAGTTCGACGCTTGGCTGAGCACCCAGGCCCAAGACGCCGTTGAGCCGATTGATCCCCTGGCCCTAAGGGGAAAGGCTCTGTTCGAAGGCGACGCTCGATGCTGGTCCTGCCACACGGTGGCAGGCTCGAAGAGGGCTCGAGGCCAACAGGGACCCGACCTGACGCACGTCGCCAGCAGGGCCCATCTGGCCGCCGGAATCGTGGAGAACACGCAGGCCAATCTTCGCAAGTGGCTGGAGGACCCCGACGCCGTCAAGCCAGGCAACCTGATGGCCAGGGACGCCGAAGTGTACAACGACCCTGTCAGGGAGCTCACGGGAGCGGACGTTTCCGCGCTCGTAGCCTATCTGAGAGGGTTGGATTAGACTGGGGCCGAAGCCCCAATCCTCAAGGGCACGGCTAGAGTTACAATGTCAAGGGAGCACTTTTTCGACATCCTAGTAGCAGGGAGTGATGAGGTAGCCAGGAGATGACTACGCTCGCAATACCGCTGCCGAAGAGGCCGGCCCACCCCACGGGCGTGCTGGCATGGCTGACGACCATCGACCACAAGAAGATAGGCATCCTCTACGGCGTAACGGCGTTCGTACTGTTCATTACCGGCGGCTTGGAAGCGCTGTACATGCGGTTCCAGTTGGCCCAGCCGGGCCAAGACTTCGTCAGCCCGGAGGTATTCAACCAGCTATTCACCATGCACGCCACCACGATGATCTTTCTCGGGGTCATGCCCTTGGGTGCGGCGTTCTTCAATTTCGTCATACCGTTGCAGATAGGCGCGCGGGACGTTGCGTTCCCCCGCCTGAACGCCTTCAGCTATTGGACGTTCCTGGCAGGCGCGATCCTCCTAAAGCTCAGTTGGTTCTTGGGCGGGGCGCCCAACGCAGGTTGGTTCGGGTACGCCCCGATCACGGGAAGCGACTTCAACCCCGGCCACGGCATCGACTATTGGGCCGTTAGCCTCCAGGTCCTGGGTATTGCGTCGCTAGCCGCGGCCTTCAACTTCATCGTGACGATAGTCAACATGCGCGCGCCTGGCATGTCGTTGATGCGAATGCCGCTGTTCACGTGGATGACCCTCGTGACCTCGTTCCTGCTGGTGCTGGCCTTCCCGGTGATAACGGTAGCGCTCATCGAGCTGATGTTCGACCGCTTCTTCGGTATGAACTTCTTCAGCATCGGCGCCGGCGCAAATCCGTTGCTCTGGCAGCATCTATTCTGGATATTCGGCCACCCGGAGGTGTATATCCTGATACTGCCGGCCATGGGCATAGTATCGGAGATCATCCCCACCTTCTCACGCAAGCCGCTCTTCGGCTATCCCGTCGTCGTGCTGTCCGGCGTCATCATCGGGTTCATGGGCTGGATGGTATGGAGCCATCACATGTTCACCGTGGGGCTCGGTCCGGTAGCCAACTCGGTATTCGCCCTGACCACGATGGCGATTGCGGTGCCCACGGGGGTGAAGATATTCAACTGGATAGGGACGATGTGGAACGGCTCGATCGATTTGAGGACTCCGATGTTGTTCGCGATCGGGTTCGTCTTCCTGTTCATCATTGGTGGGTTGAGCGGCGTGATGCACTCCTCGGCCGCCTCAGACGCCCAGCAGCAAGACACCTACTTCATCGTCGCTCATATTCATTACGTGCTCTTTGGGGGGAGCATCATGGCGATCGCGGCCGGCGCCTACTATTGGTTCCCCAAGATGACCGGACGGCTCATGGACGAGAGAATGGGCAAGCTCAACTTCTGGCTGGTGTTCATGGGCATGAACATCTCGTTCTTCCCGATGCACTTCTTAGGGCTGGACGGTATGCCGAGGCGCATCCACTCGTATGACTCCGCAATGGGCTGGGACCTCTGGAACCTGGTCTCTTCGGCCGGGGCCGTGGTCTTGGCCGCCGGTATCCTGGTGACAATCATCAACATGGTCCGCAGCGCCAAGCAGGGCGAGAAGGCGGGGGCCGACCCCTGGGACGGGCGAACCCTGGAGTGGTCCATCCCCTCCCCACCCCCCGAGTACAACTTCGAGCAGATACCCACTGTACACGGGAAGGACGCGTTCTGGATGCAGAAGCGGCAGCGTGTGAGCACCGTACCGGTGGCAGGCGCTTCCGGAGACAGTCACGATATCCATCTTCCGCAGCCCTCCTACTGGCCGCTCATCGCGTCCATTGGTCTGCTGATAGGGGCCTACGGCTTGGTCTACAGCGCCACGTGGACGGGGATCATCGTCGGCGCGGTTGGCCTTGCGACCACGGTGGTCTCGGTCTACGCATGGTCTTTCGAGCCGGTGAATGAGCCCGTAGAGGGCGCAGCCGGCCACTAAGAACGGAGCAGGAGCCCCCCCTTGGCGCACGCAGAAGCCGCCGCGCACGGCGGCGAACACGAAGAGACATCCACGGGCCTGAACCACAGGAAGCTCCTGATGTGGGCTTTCCTAGGCTCGGACTGCATGTTCTTCGGGTCCCTGATCGCAACCTACGTGGTCTACTTTGGGAGGAGCAAAGTGGGCCCCTTCCCCGAAGACGTGTTCAGCATCCCCACTACGTCGGTCAGCACCTTCGTGCTGCTCATGAGCAGCATGAGCATGGTGCTGGCTTACGCGGCCCTTAACCGCGGCAGCATCAAGGGCTTCAGGATATGGATCGCGTCCACCGCCATCATGGGCATGACCTTCTTGGCCTTTCAGGTGTTCGAGTTCACGGACTTCGCCAACCACGAGGTGCACTTGGACTGCGTTGAGATTCGGACCAACGAGGCCGCCATCGAGGAGCTGACGGACTACGAAAAGACGTTCGTCGACGAGTGCGTGGAAGGGGTGGACGAGTTCGAGGAGCAGCACGGCCTGACCCCTAGGACCAACCTGTTCGGCACGACCTTCTTCACCCTGACCGGCTTCCACGGCGCACACGTCACTTTGGGCGTCATCTGGCTGCTATCGCTGCTATTCTTCTCGTTTACCCGCGGCGGCGTGACGCCTGCGCGCAGCCTCGACGTCGACTTGGCGGCTCTGTACTGGCATTTCGTGGACGTCGTTTGGATCGTCATCTTCACCGTCGTGTACCTCTTCGGGGTATTCCCAGGGATATAGGACAGGAACATGGCCGAGCAGATACAGACAGAGACTCAATCCGACAGCAGCGTACACACGGGGCATCCGACCCCGTTGACCTACTTCAAGGTCGCCATGACGCTGTCGGTCATCACAGCCATCGAGGTCGGCATCTTCTACATCGAGGACTTGGGGCTCGGCATCATCCCGATTCTGGTTGTCCTATCGACTGCAAAGTTCGCGATGGTTGCGATGTTCTACATGCATCTGCGCTACGACGCCAAGCTGTTCACCGGCTTCTTCGTTGGCGGGCTGGTGCTGGCTCTCTCGATTGGACTGTCCGTTCTCGCCCTGTTCAAGTTCTTCGCGTAGGAGCGCCCGCGTCGTGGGTTCGGGAGCCATCCCGCCTTACACTGGGCATGAGGAGAAAGGGGCGTTCGCAAGGCGCGGTGGATTCCATATGGACAGAGTGGCATTCACACCCCGAAGTGCTGATAGGACTGGGGCTGCTGCAGGGAGGATATCTGCTCGGGGTGGGTCCCATCAGAGAGCGGTACGGCCTGGCCGACGGCAGCGACCCGAGACAGACCGCCACCTTTACGCTGGGCTTGCTGATCATATTCTTCGCGCTGCTATCGCCCCTGCACCGGATAAGCAACGACTTTCTCTTCAGCGCTCACATGCTGCAACACGTCCTGCTGACCCTGATCGCTCCCCCGCTGCTGATTCTCGGGACGCCGGACTGGCTGCTACGCCGCATCCTGAGACCCGACCCACTGTTCATCGCCGCCAGGATAGCCACCCATCCGGTCGCCGCGTTCCTGCTGTTCAACGCCGTCTTCTCCGTGTGGCACCTGCCCGCCCTCTACAACCTGAGCGTGACGTTCCGCGCCGCGCACGTCTTGGAGCACGTGCTGTTCATGGGTACGGCCGTTCTGATGTGGTGGCCCATCGTAAGCACCATGCCGGAGTTACCCCGGCTGTCGTATCCGCTTCAGATGCTCTACCTGTTCCTCATATCGATAGCGCAGATCATAATCTTCGCGCCGATCACCTTCGCAACAGGCCCGCTGTACGAGTGGTACGCCAACGCGCCGAGGATAGTCGGCTTGGACGCCGTTACGGACCAGCAGATAGGCGCTATCATCATGAAGATAGGCGGCGGGGTCCTTCTCATATCGCTCATCATTGCGGCGTTCTTCCGGTGGTACAGCCGGGAGGAGGAAAGGACCCGAAGGGAGCTCGCCGAGGCGGGGTATGAGCCGGACGGTTAGCGGTTCGCGTCTCCTGCGGCGCGGCGAGGTATCCGAAGGAGGCCCAGCCCAAAGCGGTTTCGAGGTCGAGGACAACTATGGAAAAACGTAGATTCGGACAGGCGATACTCTTCCCTCTGCTCGCAATAGTGATGGTGGCCGCGTACGCCGGGGGGCTGGGCATCGTATTCACGGTGCTCAACGAGCAGGTGATTAAGGAATGGGCCGTAGTGGCCTTAGGTGTGGTGATCACGGTGTGCGTTCCCGCCGCGGCTGCCCTGCTCGAACGGAGAGTCGAGCGGTCCTGAATCGGTTCTTGGCCAAAGGGCGGCCCGGCGCCGGGCTGCTCCTGAAGTCAGTTGCAGTAGCTCTCGCCGCAGTCTTGGCCGCCTGCTCGCAGCCGGGACCATCCGAAGGCACCATCTTCGAGGACCCCAAGCCTGCGCCGGGGTTCAGCTTGGTCAATCAGTTCGGGGACCCGGCGGATCTGGCCGACTTCCAAGGCCGTGTCGCCGTCCTTACCTTTCTCTACACTGCCTGCCCGGACATATGCCCCGTTGTGACCAGCCATCTGCGGGACGCCTATGAGATCCTGGGCGAGGACGCCCGGGAGGTTGGCCTGATAGCCGTGAGCGTCGACCCCGACCGCGACTCGGTAAAGGAGGCGTACGACTACTCCGAACGCTGGCGGATGATCGACAGGTGGTCGTTCCTCGTCGGCGAGGAGGCCGACTTAGAGCCGGTGTGGGCCGCATACTACATCGACCCAACAGAGGCCGGTCCGCAGGGGTCGCCGCGTAGGGACGCAAACGCGGCGCGCGGCGGAGTCAGCACGCTGGCCGAGGACATAGCCGAGGCATACACGATCACGCATTCGGCGCCGGTCTACCTAATTGACCGCGAAGGCCTGCTACGCGGCCTCCACACCCTGCCCTTCGACCCCGAAGCCCTGGTCAAGGACATACGCGCCCTGCTCAGGTAGCCGACCCGCTACGCGAGAACCCGACGGGAGCAGAGCCGCTGCTCATCCCTTGGAGTCTAACTTAGCGCTGCCCAACCATCCTGCAAGGTTAGAGTTCAGCGGGGGACGGCCTTCAAGTGCGGGTTTCGGCCTGTGGCGCAGCCCGGACTAGGCGGCGTCCGGCAGGAGGCCCAAGCGCTGTTTGGCCTGGGCGGCTATGTGGGAGAAGCCGTCTGGGTCGCGGATGGAGAGCTCCGCCAGCATCTTGCGGTTCACCTCGACGCCGCCGAGCTTGAGTCCATGTATAAGCCTGCTGTAGGAGATGCCGTTGGCGCGGGCGGCCGCGTTGATCCGGACGTTCCACAGCCTGCGCATGTCGCCCTTCTTCTCCCTGCGGTGCGCGTAGGAGTAGCTGAGGGCATGGATCATCGATTCGCGGGCCTGTCTGACGAGGGTATGCCGCCCGCCCTTGTGACCCTTGGTCTGGCTGAGTATCTTCTTGTGGCGCCGGCGTCTGACGACGCCTCTCTTTATCCTAGTCAAACTAGCTTCCTCGTTCTGTTTTGCACTGCTCCCGCGCGGCCGGCGGGCTATCTATCCGAGGGAGACGCTCAGACTCCCGGCGAAAGGGCGCCGCCCCTCTGCACACCGCGAGATTGCGAAGCCTGCTAGGGCAGGCCGTTCGGGAGGAGGCGTCGGATCTTCTTCTCGTCGCCCTGACTCAATTTCAACTTCTTGCCGTACAGGCGGCGTACGTTCGCGGGCTTCTTGCGGCGCAGATGGCTTCTGTGGCCCTTCATGCGCCGGAGTTTGCCGGTCCCGGTGATATGAAAGCGGCGCGCAGCGCCTTTGTGGGTCTTAAGCTTTGGCACTCTGTGGTTCCTTCTGCCTGGAAGTCTTCTTTTCAACGGGTACTAGCACCATGGTCAGGAAGCGGCCTTCGAACCCTGGGGTCTTCTCCATCTCCGCGTCTTCCGCCAAGTCTTCGGCGACCCGTCTCAGGACGGCCATCCCGAGTTCGGGATGGGTTATCTCGCGCGCTCTGAATGAGACCGAGACACGCACCTTCGACCCTTCATCCAAGAGCCGCTTTACGAGCCGCGTCTTGGTCTCAAGGTCATGGTCGCCGATCCGCGTCTTGAATCGGACCTCGCGCTGCTGCTGCGCCCCCCCTTTAGACTTCTGCTCCCTGCGGGCCTCCCGCTCCTTGCGCGTCACCTCGTAGCGGAACTTGCCGTAGTCAAGCAGCCTGCATACGGGCGGGGCGGCGTTGGATGCAACCTCAACTAGGTCCAAGCCGCGCGCCTGCGCAGTATCCATAGCAGTCCGCGTCGGCATCACGCCGAGTTGCTTGCCCGTCTCGTCGATGAGTCGGACCTGCGGGACTTTGATCCGTCCGTTAACCCGATAGTCTTTAGGTATGCCTCTACCTCTCACAAGGCTTTACTGGCCAAATGAACAGCAAAGAATATAGCACAGCGCGCAAGTTATGAGCAACAAGGATTATCACGTGTTACCGTTCAGTCTTCGTGAGGTCCTTTTCGACTGGCGTAGCCCCGATAGAGCATATGTCTTTTGACCCCCACCCGCCCGCCCTTTGGTAACTGGGGCACAGCCCTCAGACCTCTGCCCCGGAGGGGGGAAGAAAACCCTTCCTGTTCAGAAAGGGTGGGGGTTGTATCTGAGGGACACCCTCTTCGGCAGGCTCAGGGCGGGCTCTCAGATTCCCGGCAAGGGGCTTTATACTCCTCTGCACACCCGGCATTCCTCAATCTGCTAGATTCTTCGTTGCTGCGCTCCTCAGAATCGTCATGGCCTTGCGAAGGCCGCGCAATGAGACGAAATTGTGGTTTGCGCTAGGCGGCGCCCATCGGCTCGAGGCCGTTAGGCAGGCCCGTTCTCCGAGGCTATCCTTTCGATCACCTGCGGGATGGGCATGGCCCCGAGGTTCTCCCCGGAGCGCAGCCGCACGGCTGCCGTGCCTGCGTTGGCTTCCCGGTCACCCACGACCAGCATATAGGGTATCTTCTGGAGCTGGGCGTCCCTGATCTTCGCGTTCATTCGCTCGTTCCTAGCGTCCACGTGGGCGCGCAGCCCGGCGTCGGCGGCCTGGGCTTCAACTCGCCTGGCGTATTCCAAGTGTCTCTCCGCGATTGGGACCACCTCGGCTTGGACAGGCGCCAGCCAGGTTGGGAAAGCGCCCCCGTAGTGCTCGATGAGCACGCCCATGAAGCGTTCCAGCGACCCCAGCAAGGCGCGGTGGACCATGTACGGCCTGTGCTCCCGCCCATCCTCGCCGACGTAGGTCAGGCCGAACCGCTCCGGAAGGTTGAAGTCGAACTGAACGGTCGTGCACTGCCAGAGGCGGCCTATCGCGTCCCGTATGTGGACGTCGATCTTCGGCCCGTAGAAGGCTCCTCCGCCCTCGTCCACTCCGTACTCGATGCCCCTAGCTTGCAGCGTGCTCCTCAGAGAGGCGGTAGCCAAGTCCCACTGGTGCGCCTCGCCGACCGCCTTATCCGGGCGCGTGGACAGCATTACGTCGTACTCGTCGAAGCCGAAGCTCTTGAGCAGGAAGAACGTCAAGTCGAGTACGCCGTTGACCTCATCCTCGACCTGATCGGGGCGGCAGAAGATGTGAGCGTCGTCCTGCGTCATGCCCCTGACCCGCAGCAGGCCTTGGACCACGCCGGCGCGCTCGTACCGGTACACACCGTACCCAGCTCCCCGACTCGCATCGGCAGACCGCGATAGCTGCGCAGGCCGGTCTTGTAGTACAGGATATGAAACGGGCAGTTCATCGGCTTGAGGTAGTAGTCCTGTCCCTCGCTCTCCATTGCCGCGAACATGTTTTCCTTGAAGAAGTCGAGGTGGCCGCTGGTCTGCCACAGGGTGGACCGCCCTATGTGCGGCGTATATACGAGGTCGTAACCGCGCCTACGGTGTTCCTGCTTCCAGAACTCCTCTACGATCCCTCTGACGGCCGCCCCTTTCGGGTGCCATACGATCAGGCCAGGGCCGGTCTCGTCATGAATGGAGAACAGGTCGAGTTGCCGTCCGAGCTGCCGGTGGTCGCGCAGCCTGGCCTCCGCCAGCCTTTCTAAATGTTCCTCCAGGGCCTCCCGGGACTCGAAGGCCGTGCCGTAAATGCGCTGGAGCATCTGGCGCCGCTCGTCGCCGCGCCAGTATGCGCCGGCGACGCTCAGCAGCTTGAAGGCAGGTATCCTGCCCGTCGACTCGACGTGCGGCCCTGCGCACAGATCTTCGAACTTCCCGTGGCGGTAGGTGGTGATGGGGTCGTCCTCCGGGATCTCGCCGATTATCTCCAACTTCATCGGCTCGTCGGAGTTCATCGCCACGGCCTCGTCCCGCGGATACTCATGAAGCTCGAACCTGAGGTCCCGTGCGACTACTTCCTCCATGCGCTCTTCGATCTGCCGCAGGTCATCGTCGGAGAATGGCTCGGGTGTATCGAAGTCGTAGTAGAAGCCGTCATCCGTAGGCGGGCCTATCGCCAGCCGCGTCCCCGGGAACATGGTGGTAACGACGTCCGCCATGACGTGCGCCGTCGAGTGGCGGATCCGCTTCCTCAGTTCCGCTAGGCCGCTTTCGGTTGTCTGCTGCATTCGATCCCTCCTACAGTGAGACGGCGCCGCTCTCATACCGAATTGCCCCTGATAGGGCTATAGATCAGTCCCTTGCGCCTTCCGGGGGGGCCATCGAGTAGCCGCGTCCCTCGTAGTCCATCCCCCCGAGCTCCAGTTTGTCCAATCCCCTGTCCTGAGGAGAGGCGTAGTAGGCGCGCAACTCCTTGATCAGGCCGGACTCGTCGTCGAACTCGTACCACTCGGCCCCGCGCAGCACCACTCCCTGCTTGGTCTTGAAGTGCGTCCATTCGATCACGGCCTCGCGGCGGTCGGCGTCGGTAACGATGCGGTCGATGACCCAGTACGATCCCAGCTTGTCCACCGCGGCCTGCCATCCCTCCGCGATCCTGCGGGCCGACGTCCATGGGCCGTCGTACATGTCCGGCGGGAAGTAGTGCACCGCGTCCGGCACGAAGCACGAGGTCATCTTCTCGGCGTCAGCCTCATTGCACCCCTCGAAGTAAGTGCGTATCAGCTTCTCCATCCGCTCCGCCCTGCCGTCCGTGTCCAAGTCTGTCATATCGACTGCCTCCAAGCGTAGACGCCGCGTTATCATCCGCGGCCTTCCGACTCAAGCTGCTGCGTTCCCCTTCCGACCCGGAGCAGCGCCGCACGCCGGAGCCTTCACTCATCCTGAGGACGCGGCTCGACTTCCGCCGCCAATTCCTGCGAGGAGAAGGCCCCAAAGGTCTCTTCTTCCTGTATGCCAAAGGTGCTGACCTCGCGGAGCGCCAGCCTCCCGGTCTCCCTATCGTACCCGAAACTCGTGATGAAGGTCGTGACTCTAGAACTAAGCAGTCCCGGCTCGTCACGCTGCAATTTGAAGACTATCACGTCAATACCGGAGTCTAGGACTCTGTCCTCGACGGTGCGCTTGTACTTGGTGGGCGGCCTGAAGGTCTCCGGTGTCCTTGGCTCGCTCACGTCCACGTGCGCCAGCCATTGATTCCGGTGGCACTCCCAATCGATGGTCAGCGCGGGGCCCTGGTCTATAGACGACACGGTGGAGTGGGAGAAAGGGACGGGGGCCGCCGGAAGCGTTCCCAACTCGTCGGGGCGGTCTTCCATAGTCCCCTCCACCACTCCTCCGCGCACGACGACCGCCTCGCCGCCGGACTCGAGGACGCCATCGGAGACGCCTGTCACCCTGATATGGGTGGTTACGAACGCCCCGGACTGCTCACCGCCGCCGTATATATCCAGGGATCGGAGGTCCCCGGCCAGCTTCCAATGGTCGCCGGGGGCCACTCCGAGCCTGCCTGCAGGCAGACAGGCCCCGTCGGGGGGCAGGGCAGCCAGCCCTAGGTCCGCCTTGGGGCGCTCGGCAATCCCGCACGAGAGGGCAGTTACGGCCGCCGCGCCGGCGAGCAGCCGGAGCATCCGAAGGACAATGGGATAACGTAGGAGCACTCGCGGCCCCGCCAACAGCGCAACAGATTCGACGACCTTGCCGCAGCCTCGACCAAGACGTAGGACGACGCAGGGAGTAGGAGCTATCCGGTCCTAGCTACTTCGTCCGCGAACGCCTTGGCCCCGTCTAGGAATAGGTTCGTGCCGCGGGCGGCGGCAACCAGCTCCTCGGAGGTCTTCTTGCCGGCGTCGTGAATGGCGTCGACCATGCGGTTGGCGACTTCCTGCACCCTGGGATGGTCCGGCTGCCCCGGAAGGCCCATGGACTGCGCCAGATCATTGGTCCCGATATGGTACGAGTGGATGCCGTCTACCTCCAGTATCTCCTCGATGTTGTCCACGGCCCTGAGGTCTTCCAGGAGCGCGAAGACGAAGACCTGAGAATTGGCGTCCTGCGTGTACTGAGTCGCCGGCCCTCCGGCGCCGTACGCGGCGCCCCGGCTGGCGCCCAGGCTGCGCTTGCCCAGGGGGGCGTAGTAACAAGCGTCCACAAGCTGTTGAGCATCAGCGCGGGTCCCCACGTGAGGCCCCTCAACGCCCATGTAACCCCAGTCGAGTAGTCTGCCTATCGTCGACGGCAGAATGTCCGGCGCCCTGCCTATCGGCGTCACGCCGTAGAGGTCGGCAACCCTGCACATGTCGACGATGGCCTCCGGCGAGAAGCCGCCGTGCTCGGAGTCTATGTACACGAAATCCATCCCCGCCATGCCGATCAGTTCGACTAGGTCGGTGGAGGGGAAGACGAGGGCGCAGCCGACAGCCCTCTTCCCCTGCCTCATCTTCTCCAGTACCTTGTTGGTCTTCATACGATCTCTCCCGCAAGGCCGCCGCTACGAACGGGTCAACACGGCCCTGAGCCTATCGCCTAGTATGCGGCCGTCTTCCTCCGTCATCGTGTTCGTCTTTATGAGTATCCGGTCGTCGCCGAAGAAGGCCACCCATATGCGGGGGTCGCCGGCGTCTAGCTCCGCCGCCGCCTGCTCCGCCGTCTTACCCAACGCCGGCGAGTCGAGGTATACGTTCAACTCCACCTGCCAGAAGTTGGGCACGTTCAAGACTTCGCTCTTAACGTGCGGCACACCCGCCAAGGCGTCCTGAATCGCCGCCATCACCGCACGGTACCCTAGGATGCGGTCCTCGTGGTCCATGGAGAACCAACTGTCGAAGGCAGCCAAGCCGCCGGCCAGAGCCTGCCGGTCCACCTTCATCGTCCGCCCCCAAGCGCCGGCGGGGAACTTCGTCATGGCCTCCACGACACCCGTCTCCTTGGCGTGGTACGCGGTGAAGCCATTGGCCCGCACCGCGTCGATCAGGTCCCTGCGTCCGCATATGATCCCTATCGTCTGCGGCGCGCGGAAGTACTTGGCGCTGAAGCAGACTAGGTCGGCGGCTTGGGCATTGCGCCTGAAGTAGTCCAGCGGGTATATGTGCGGCGCGGCGTCGGAGATCACCGGGGTCCCGTGATCGTGGGCGACCGCCGCGGTATCCTCGACGGACAGCACCGAGTCCGCGCGGTCGTACTGGACCTGGTAGGCCACAGCCGCCGTTCTTGGCCCTATGGCTGCCGCCAACTGCTCCTTGGTGCAGCCGCTCGCGTCCCCAGCCTCGACCAGCCTCGCGCCCGGCATTGTGAAGCATCTGTCGTAACGGTAACGCTGGGCCTTCTGTATCACGATCTCGTTCTTCATGCCGGCGGTGTCGGGAATCCGGCGGATCTTCTCCTCGTCCACCCCGGTCATGCACGCGGCGACTCCCAGGGCTATGGCCCCGGCGGCGCCGGCAGTCACGTAGGCCGCCTCCACGCCCAGCACGTCGGCGACGTAGTCACCCGAGCGCCGGAGCAGTTCGTCCATCTCGACGAAGCCGGTGTTCGCCTGCTCCATTGCCAGGACGACCTCGCGCGACGACGCGGAGCCGCCTAGGACCGTGCTGCTCCCCCAAGCGTTGATGACCCTCCGAACGCCAAGCTTGGAATAGTAGTCGGCCCCCTGCTCTCCTTCCGTTTCCGGGGATGGGTCTTGCAATCCCATGGAATCAGACGGCGGCAGGCTGCTGGGCCCTGGACTCGACGACAGGCCAGCCCCAGTTCCTGACGATCTCGCGCAGTTCATCGACTTCGTCCTCAGTTAGCGGCAGCGACGGAGGGCGCATCGCGCCCACGGGATGACCCATGACCTCCGCGATGCCCTTCTTAATCCGGGCGATGCCGCCCGACTTAGCCATGACCTTGGCCGAGAAGGCCGCCATCTCGGGCGTCCGCGGATGCACGTAGAGCTTCTGCGCCTCCTCGTACCGCCCGCTCTCCATGAGGCTCCATATCTCGAGATCGTGGGGCGGGTATACGTCGTTGAAGGTGTTTATGTATCCTCTGCCCCCGAGCTTGTGGCACAGGATGGGGTCGGTGTTGTTGTCCAAGACGTTGAAGATGTGGACGAACCTCTTCATCTCCTCGTACTCGTAATCGTCGGAGACGGACCATTTTATGGCGACGATGTGCTCGAAGTCGGCCATCTTTACGATGGTGTCGGGGTGGTGGTCTCCCAGGGAGTGGAAACCTCCTCCACCGTAGCGTTTGGCCATCCGCATGCTGAACCAGGGCGTGTTGTAGACCATGACGCCGATCTCGATAGCGTCCGAGATGGCGGAGTAGTGGCGCAGCAGGTCGTCCTGCTTGGGGTCGTTGAAGATGGGAGGCGATATCTGCAACCCGACCGCTCCGAGGTCCTGCGCCTTCTTCGCGTCCTCTATGGTCCTGTAGGTGTCTTTATGCGATATGCCTGCCATCACCGGCACCTTGCCGTCTGCCGCGCTCACCACGCACTGCACCATGGCGGCCCACTCGTCATCGGCAAGCTGACTCCCCTCGCCGCCGGCGGCGGCGACCTTGAGCACCGAGTTGCCGGTGCGCAGTCCCTGGTCCACCAGCGATTTGCAGAGCTCATACATCCGGCCGTAGTCGGCGCGGTGGTTGTCGTCGAACGGCGCTGGCAGCGTGCATATCGCGCCTTGGATCAGCTTCTTCAGCTCGTCGCGTCTCATTACGTCCTCCCTTGTCGTCTGGTACGGCGCGATTGTAGCATTGAGACGCGTCGGACGCCATAGACATGGCGATTCTGTAACTGTTCAGACTTCGTGAGGTCCTTTCGAACTGGCGTAGCCCCGATAAAGCAGACGTCTTTGATCCCCACCCGCCCGCCCCTTGGTAACTGGGGCACAGCCCCCAGACCCCTTGCCAGCGGGGAGAACCTCTCTGGACTTCCTCCTTCGGATCTCACAGAGTCTGAACAGTTTGGCGATTCCCTGTTGAGCATCACCTTTGGGTACTTGGCGAAGACACGGAGACTCGGCATGGCGACAGACCAAGGGGTGGAAGTACCGGGAGAGCCGGGGCTGTGCCGTGAAGTTTCCGTAGGCGGGCGGCAAATTCACCACGCCAACATCGTCGCAACCATGCCCGCATACGGGAGCGCTGGCTGCCGACGTTTCGCCGTTATGGTGACCGCATCGAGCTGATGGGATTTGGGCGAGAGTCCTGACCGGCGCGCTCCTGTAGAGATACCGGCGAGTACGGTACACTATAGGCTGTCCGCGCGGGCTGCCGCCGGTAAGAAACAGATACGGGATAGATGCCCTTGCACCTCATAGTCGACGGATACGGCGCGGATCGGGGCAGGCTTCAGGACGAGGGCCTTGTGTACCGCTTCCTGGACGGGTACCCGGAGAAGATCGGCATGACGAAGATGATCGCGCCGCAGGTCTACACGTACCGGGGCCGGGTGCCCGAGGATTGGGGAATCTCCGGCTTCGTACTGATAGCCGAGAGCCACATCAGCGTGCACACCTTCCCCGACAGGGGCTACGTCAATATCGACGTCTTCTCCTGCAAGAGCTTCGAGGCCGCTGAATCGGTGAAGCACGTCAAGGCGGCCTTCGGCCTCTCAGAGGTCAAGGTATCGACCCTGGAGCGCGGGTGGGAACATTCAACCCCGAGGGAAGCCTACGGCGGGCTGGTCAGGGAGCGAGTCTCCCTGACTGCGGGGCCCTCTGCCGGCGATGACTGAACCCGAGGACCTTCTGGGCGGGACTCCCAGATACTGGAACACCTTCTTGGGCGTGCCGCCGGGGGAGGTTACGCCTGCCGGCGCACGGGTGGTCATTCTTCCCATCCCCTACGACAGCACGACGTCCTATCGGACGGGAGCGCGTGACGGCCCCGCTGCGATCATCAACGCTTCGCGGCAGCTTGAGGACTACGACATCGAGCTCGACAGGGACCTTTCGGGCATGGGCATCTACACGGCGCCCGAACTGGAGCCGGACGTGAGCGGCCCGGAGGCGATGATTCGCCGGGTCGAAAAGTCGGTGCGCGCAGCCGCGCGCAGGGGCGCGCTGGTGGGTGTGCTGGGAGGAGACCACTCAGTGACCGTCGGCGCCGTCCGCGCCCTGAAGAGCATCTACCCGAACCTCTCGGTGCTCTACTTGGACGCCCACGCAGACATGCGGGACGAGTACATGGGCACGCCCTGGGGGCACGCCTCCGTGGCGCGCCGACTGCAGGAGACGTGCCCCATAGTCGAGGTGGGCGTGCGGAGCCTGAGCGCCCCCGAGCGCGGCTTCATCCGCGAGGCAGGCGTGCCGGTGGTATTCTGGCCGTCCGGCATCCCCCCGGAGGAACTGGCGGCCCTGGTGCTGGACTCCCTGACGGGGGACGTTTACGTCAGCGTCGATCTGGACGTGTTCGACCCGTCGCTGATGGCCGCCGTGGGTACGCCGGAGCCGGGCGGGATGAGCTGGGCCGAAGCCACGGGCCTCCTGAAAGCGGTCGCCGGCCGGAGGCGCATCGTCGGGTTCGACGTAACGGAGCTAAGCCCCGGCGAGGGTCCGGAGGCCTGCGCCTTCACGGCGGCCAAGCTGACCTACAAGCTCATCGGGTACGCAGCAGCCGCGGCTGTTGCGTAGAGCCTTTAGGGTCAACCCGGAGCTATCGCCTCCATGTTCCAGCCGGCCAGCGACCGTAGAGGCTGCACCACGGCGCCCAAGTCGGGCTCGCCCGCCTGCAGCCAGCCCTCTATCTCGTCCCTGTGCCCCAGTCTCCTAAGAGCCGCCCAAGGAGGCCGGTAGGTGCAGCGCGCGTTGGTGTCCCAAAAGAACAGGGCCTCCGCCCCCACCCCGTAGAGCATCGAGGCCATCCGGCGGTACTCCTCGGGGCCGAGGTCCCTGGGCATGACGTTCAGAGCCAGCCCGCAGTTGGTCCCCCGCACCATCGACACGAAGGGCTCGACCTGTTCGGGGTCCGACCATATGTCGCTGGCTATCGGCATTGCCAACGGGGCCGGGCTGTACGGTATGAGCGTGTCGATCAGACCATCTCCGGCCCAGGTCTCCGTGTCCAAGCCGAAGTACATGTTGTCTTCCGCCTTGCCCAACACGCAGGCCGTGACGTGGATCGGCCCGCGCCCCTGCTCGTCCGCGATGGTATTCAACTCGGCCCGGACGCGCCGCATGAAGTCCGTCACGACGCCGGCCCGATACGCAAGCCAGGCGGGGTCGTCTTCGGGCAGCCGGCGCGGGTCCTCGCCGTGCTCCTCTTGGAAGCGGTCGATCAGCGGCTGTTCGTACATGATGTACGGCGGCCGGCGGTTGTAGAGAAGCGCCAAGCCGTCCAGCGGGTAGCTGGCCGCCTCCCGCAGTACGGACAGTGCGAAGTCCTGCACCTCGCGGAAAGCATAGGAAAGGCGCGGGAGATACCGCCCATCCCGATCGACGCAGCGCAGGTCCGGCCGCTTATCCCACATCCCGCCTTCGAACGCATAGCTCAGCGCGGGCGGCGGATATGTCCACGCCGCGAGCCGGTAGGAGCCGTGTATCTCGAGGCCGACGTCGTGCGCGTGGTCCACGGCGACCCGGAAGGGGTCGACGCCGTCCTGCCGCAGGATGCGCCACGCCTCGTCACGGAGCCGGTCGCGCATCCGTCCGTAGTCCTCCGGGAGGTCGATAGTATCCCAGTTGCGGCCGATCTTGGACGGGTAGAAGAGCGTGTCCCCGTTCCCGATCTCCCAGTACATGCGCGAGAAGTCGGTGTCCCGGTACGGCTCGATCTGCCGCCTGATCGCCTCGGCGGTGGTGGGCCGGTACTCGTTCTGGAAGCTGAACGAGTCGTTGTGGGCGTAGAGTTTCTTGTTCTTCCCGTCGCCTCTGTCCCGGGTGTGCTCCTCCACCTCGGGGCCGGTCAGCGGGACGAGCTTGACGTACGCGATGCGGACCGGGCCGCACTCCACGACCCCGGGCCCGCCGCCCAGCCCTCTTCTGCGCGACAGTTGACCAAACACGATCTGCTGGCCGGTGAGGTTCGCCGTCTTCCAGTAGATCTCCTCAAGTTGTTGCTGCTGCTCGAAGGCATCAGCCCTGACGGGGTCGAGTACCGAAAAGGTGTCGTCGCCCGAGAGCCTGACCAGGAAATCGTTGACCCCGCTGAGGTTGTGCGTGGTGGAGTAGAACCCTATGGACACCGCGTGCCACCCGTCGACGTCCAGCGGGTAGGTGATCTCGGGCGCCTCGGTCTCCGGGCCGGCCATGAGCATGACGCCGGCAAAACCGGCAACCTCGTAATCGTACGCCCGCCACCGGTGACGCTCCGACTTGCGGGAGATGGCGCCGGAGGGCTGGCACATCCCCAGGTCGGCAATGTACACGGGGTCCGACGACAGCCCCCTGTCCGCCAAGTTGTCGCTGTGAGTCTCGCCCATTATCACCTCCGCAGGGCTGCCGCGATTATGAAAAAGGGACAGCCTGCGCATTCTATCAGGCTGGATACCTTGCGGGGATGATCATCGTTGTCCATTGCCGTTCGCGGCTGTCACCTCCTCTTCCGGCCTATTCCAACCTGCCCTTGCGCCCTCACCTCCGGCTTCTATAGAATGCAGTCTCTCATGGGATCGAGGAGCAGCTTGGTAAGCCATCATAGGCTCCGTCGGCCCCTTTTCCTCTTGGTTGCTACCCTACTGGCCGCCGCGGTGGTCGGCATCGGCCATGCGGCGGCGCAGCCGGCGCCCTCCCTGACAGTCACGAAGACGGCGGACACCGACGACGGGCAATGCGACGCCGATTGCTCCCTACGGGAGGCTGTGAGCACTGCCGCCCCGGGGAGCATCGTAACAGTCCCCGCAGGCACGTACACCTTGGGGGCGCAGCTCGACATCGACAAGTCGTTGATCATCACCGGCGCGGGGCAACGGAGGACCATCGTGCAGGCGGCGGCGGAACCCGGAGCGGCGGAGTACCGGGTCTTCCTGGTGAACACCCCCGGCAACGTAGCCATCACCGGCATGACGATACGTTACGGCAAGGGAGCGGTAGCCGTGGGCTCGAGGACTTCCGGCGACCAGGGCGACGGAGGCGGGATCAACATCCTGGGAGGGGCGACCCTCACACTCTCCGACGTGGCCCTCACCGGCAACACGACCTTCAACCGAGGGGGGGCGGTCGCCGCGGTACTCGGCACGCTGGAGATAACCGGCAGCACCATCAGCGAGAATTCGGCCCTCTACGGCGGCGGTCTCTACGCTGGGCGGGCGACGACCGTGATTAACAGTACCATCAGCGGCAACACGGCAAAGGCTACCGGAGGCGGCATACAGCTCGCAGGCGTCCTGTCCATGATCAACAGCACGGTCAGCGGCAATAGCGCGGAGCTGGACGGCGGCGGCCTCAACAACGCCGGCACTGCAACGGTGGTAAACAGCACGTTCGCCGGGAATAGCGCCGCCGAGGGTGGGGGCATCTTCAACGACCTCCTCTTCAAGGCCGACCTCACCAATACCATCGTAGCCAATAGCGGCTCCGGCAACGATTGCGCCGGGCGCATCAATTCGCTCGGCCATAACCTGGATAGCGACGGCTCCTGCGGCTTTTCGGACCCAGGGGACATCTCCGGGGTAGACCCGATGCTCGGCCCCCTGGAGGACAACGGCGGCGCCAGTCTGACCCACGCACCAATGGCCGGAAGTCCGGCGGTGGACGCGGGCGACGACGCGGCGGCCCCCGGCGCCGACCAGAGGGGCGCCCGGCGGCCCGAAGGCGGCGCGAGCGACCTCGGGTCCGTCGAGATCAACGCCCCCCCAAGCCGGGCGCCCGTCTCGGAGGTCGACGGCTACGTCATCGAGCCTGGGCTCGTCCTCACGATAGACCCGACTTCCGGGGTGCTCGCCAACGATACGAGCCGGAGCGGGGCCCCGCTCACGGCCCTGCTGGCCGCCGATGTCGGCAACGGGAAGCTGTCCCTAAACGAAGACGGCTCCTTCACGTACAGCCCCGACCCCGAGTCCGGAGCCGAATCCTTCAGCTACCGGGCCAGCGACGGGACATCGGAGTCCGAGGCGACGTTGGTCATGCTGACCACGATGGTCGAGGAGGTGGAAGCGACCGGTCCGGTGGCGACGCCGGTACCGCTGACCGGCCACGGCTGCATCGCCCCTCCCAATGCCCCGGCCTCAGCGGGACTGGCAAACCTGCTGCTCCTGGCGTTTCCGCTCGGGATGGCGGTGCGGGGAAAGCGTCCGCGCAAGCGCGGGCCGAAGCCGCCCTCGCACTAACGCAACTCTTCCACAGGGTCACGGGCGCCCAACTCAGCCCACCGTGGCCGCACGTCTCCCGTTACTCGACCCTGGTGCGTGGGTCCAGGGCATCTCTCAGCCCGTCGCCTACGAAGTTGACGGCTATTACCGTCGCCGAGATCACGATGCCCGGCGGGGCCCATATCCAGGGCTCGTACTGCAGGGTGTGCAGGCCCTGGGCGGACGTCATCATGTTGCCCCAAGACGGCATGGGAAGCTTTATGCCGAACCCTATGAAGCTTAGGGAGGTCTCGGTGATGATGGCCCCCGCAACCGTCAGCATGGCCGCCACGGCAACGTAGCCAAGGATTGCGGGCATGATGTGTATGAAGACGACGCGCCTGTCGCTCCCGCCCAGCGCGCGCGCCGCGACGACGTAGTCCATCTCCTTGATGGAGAGCACCTGCCCGCGGACCAGGCGCGCAAGCCCCGGCCAGCCAAACAGGCCGATCACGAGCATTATGTTGAAGACGTTCCTTCCGATTAGCGCGATCAGGATCAGAATGAGGAAGAATGCAGGGAAGGTCATCACTAGTTCCGTGAAGCGCATGAGGACATTGTCGATCCTCCGCCCGGCGTATCCTGAAACAAGTCCTATCACGGTGCCAATGGCCGCCGTGATGGCGGCGGAGACAAGACCTACACTCAGGGAGACGCGGCCTCCGAAGATGAGCCGCGCGAACACGTCGCGCCCCGCCTCGTCGGTCCCGAGCTTGTGCTCCAGACTCGGCGACTGCTTGACCTTATCGAGGTCCACGTACAGCGGATGGTGTCTGGCAATATACGGAGCGAAGATGGCTGCGAACGACAGCAGGCTCAATATGGCCAGCCCGACGAAGGCTACCCTATGGCGTCTGAAGCGCCGCCACGTGCTGGGCTGTGACTTGCGGCGGTCCCATTGGTCCTCTATCGCGTCCCTGCCGCCGTGCGCCGCTCCTGTCTGCTCCGCCATCCCTGGGCTCCTCGTCAGACCGAGACCCGTATGCGCGGGTCGGCGTATGCGTAGAGGATGTCGGCAAGCAGGTTCGCCAGCAGCACCAGCGTGGCCGTGAAGAAGGTCAGCCCCATCAGCACGGAGTAATCCCTGTGGGTGATGGAAGCCAAGCCAAGCTGGCCCATCCCGGGCCACGTGAACATGAACTCGATGATGAAGGCGCCCCCGATCAGGCTGGGCAGCCGGAGGGTGGTTATCGTTATGAGCGGCAGCAGGGTGTTGCGGAAGGCGTGCCTGGCGATTACCGAGTATTCCGACAGCCCCTTGGCTCTGGCGGTGGTCACGTAGTCCGACCGCATCACCTCCAGCATCGCCGTGCGCGCGTAGCGCGTGTTGCCCGCCATCGAGTCGATGGAGAGGACGAACGCCGGCATGATCAGGTGATGGAGGTTGGATCGCAAAGAGAACCCTTCCTCCAGGTCGTACATGCCGAAGGTGGGCATTATCTCCAAGGTGGCGGCGAAGACGTACAGGGCCACCAGGGCAAAGAAGAAGGTGGGTACCGATACGCCGAACAGCGACACTACGCTCAGGCCGTAATCGTAGATGCTGTACTGCTTAAGGGCGGCAATCACCCCGAACAGCGTACCGAATACGGTGGATAGGATGAGCGCAGTTATGGTCAGCTCCAGGGTTGGGATAAGACGCTTGCTCACTACGGTCAGCACAGGCTCCCCCGTGAAGTAGGAGTATCCGAAATTGCCCCTTACAAGCTGACCCAGCCATATCCCGTAGCGGACCAGGATCGGCTTGTTGAGTCCCAACCTCTCGCGTACCTTCTCGTAGTCCTCCATCGTCTCGGCGGTGTTGGGGTTGATCATTGCGCTGATGGGGTCGCCGGGCGCAAGGTTGATGAAGAAGAACGTCACGATGGAGATGCCCAAGAGCATCGGCAGGGTGATCAGCAGGCGGCGGACGATGTACAGGCCCATGAGGACTCGGTTTGCGCCGGAAGCGGCGCTACGTGCTGCCTTCGTGGATGCTCTTCATGCAGTCCCAGAACTCGCCGGTGGACATAACCTGGGCGTCGGTGTATATGCCGAACGCATCCGAACCGCACTCCAACATGGCCTTCGCAGCCGAGGCGATCCTGGGAGTAAGGTCGGAGGTCGGCGGCGCCGGCCCATCGTGCTTGCAGATGACCGTCCCGTATATCTTGCAGCGGTCCCCGACGACACCCTTGATCGTCGATATTTCCTGCGCGATGCGGGCGTCGTCCACGTACCAGGAACCCGTTTCGCTGTTGGGGTAGCTCAACGGGTACTCGGGGTCGATGATCCAGAACCTGGGATGCAGCGTGTCGATAATGCCCTCGTCCACCCAGGCGGGCCAGTCGAGCATGTACTTGTAGGCCGTCGATGGGTCGGCCCATACGCCCTCGCTGGCTACGGAGAACTCGACCTTCTTCCCAAGGCTGTCCAGGTCCTCCCGGAGCTCCCTGACGAACTGGGTGAAGTAGCCTGCGCGGAGGCGCGCCCAAGCCTCGTCGTTGGCGTCGACCTCGCGCGGGTCGATGCCGTACTGTTCTTCGTATGCCTCGATGGCGGGCGCGTCGTAGCCCAGCGGCCACACCCCGCCGCCCTCGGCGAGCACCTGGACGAACTCCATCTGCACGCCGTCCGCGCCGAAGTCCCTGACGTACGAGACGAACGCAGCGCGCTCGTACTCGCGCACCTCCGGGTAGGCGAGGCCCATGTAGCCGATGTCGTAGCCCAGCGGGCTCTCCCCTATCTCCCAATCGAGCCAGGTCGTACCGTCCCGTGCCCGTGAAAGGTACTCCTGATGCTCGATGGCAAACTTCGGCATCGAGCCGAGCCGCATCCTGGCGCTGGGCTTGGCCCTCCGGGAGCCCTCCCAGAGGCCGGCGTTGGCGACAAGGGCGTACGGGTGGGCCTCCTGGCCCGCCGAGTGCGCATCCAGGGCGGCGGAGCGCAGCGGCTCGCCGGGCTCGGTGTGGCGGTAGTGGCCTCTGTCTTCGGCCCCGGACGAGGCGCCGGGCGGCCGGTAGCACAACACGCGCGGGTGACTGTCCAGCATCCCATGATAGCAGGTGAGCACGGCCTTGCTGACGCCCGCCTCCATGGCCTGCGCGGCGGGCCGGGACGGATTGGTTACGACGATGGGTATCACTGGAACTCCCCTGCGGCCGCCCTCACCCCGACGCGAACCGGCCTCCAGGAATTGCCGCCGGCCTTATCCCAGGAGGCAGGGTAGAGACACGCCCCTAGAACCGGCCCTCGTGGATTTCCCTCAGGCAGTCCCAGAACTCGTCGGTGGCCATTACCTGCGCGTCGGTGTATATGCCGAATCCATCGGACCCGGCTTCGATGATCGCCTTCGCGGCCCCGGCGATGCGAGGTGTCAGCTCGCTAATGGGAGGAGCCGGCCCGTCGTGCTTGCACAACACCGTCCCGTATATCTTGCAGCGGTCGCCGACGAAATCCTTGACGGTCGATATCTCCTGAGCGATGCGGGCGTTGTCCACCAACCACGACCCCGTCTCGCTGTTGGGGTAGCTCAAGGGGTATTCGGGGTCGATGATCCAGAACCTGGGGTGAAGCGAGTCGACCAAGCCCTCTTCGACCCAGGTCGGCCAGTCGACCACGTACTTGTAGGCGGCCGCCGGATCGTCCCACACGCCCTCGGAGGCCACCGAGACCTCCACCTTCCTGCCGAGCGCGTCCAGGTCCTGCCTCAGTTCCCTGACGAACTGCGTGTAGTAACCTGCTCTGAGGCGGGCCCAGTTCTCGTCGTTGGCATCGACCTCCCTGGGATCGACGCCGTAGGTCCTCTTGTACTCCTCGATGGCGGGATCGTCATAGCCGAGCGGCCACACCTCGCCACCCTCGGCCAGCACCTGCAGAAGCTCCAACTGGACCCCGTCGGCTCCGAAGTCCCTCGCGTATGATACGAAAGCGGCCCTCTCGTACTCTCGGACCTCCGGGTAGGCGAGGCCCATATAGCCGACGTCGTAGCCCAACGGGCTCTCCCCTATCTCCCAATCGAGCCAACTCTCGCCATTCCGGTCCTTGGAGAGGTATTCCCGGTGCTCGGCGCTGAACTTGGGTATGGTGCCGAGACGCATGCGGGTGCGGGGCTTCGTCCTGCGCGAGCCCATCCAAACGCCGGCGGTGCCCACGAGGGCGTAGGGGTGGGTCTCCTGACCTGCGGCGCGCGCCGGCCCCGCGAGCGTCTTCAAAGGTTCGCCGAAGGGCGATATCTGGTACAGACCACGGTTCTCAAACCCCGACGCGCCGGGTGCTCTGTAGCTGAGTACGCGCGGGTGGCTCTCCAGCACCCCTTCATAGAAGGTCAGCACGGCCTTCTTCACCCCCGACTCCATTGCCTGGGCGGCGGGCCTGCTGGGATTGACTACGACTATATCAACCATGCGGAATACCTTAACCCTTTCGAGGCCCTTCTTTAGCCGGCGGGAGGATCCTTGTCTACGATATGCGGCGCCTAAAGAGGAGCCGGCCTTGGCGATAACGGATTATCTACCAGGCCGGCTCCAAAGCTATCCCCTGCCCTGCTAGGTGCGGCGTCTTAAAGACTTAGTTCTCTTGGACTATGTCGTACTGCTCGAGGCGGTATATCCACCAGCAGTTGTAGCAGAACCGCGGCGTGAGCTGCATCTCTTCGAAGTTCGTCGCCTGAGGACGCTGCGGCAGGCCGAACCCCGGGATCCTCACGTCGGACCTCACCGGGAACATGGCCGTGCCTATGAACAAGGTGACTATCGGGATCTCCCGGAACAGCACCTGGTTTATCTCGAGCCCGAGAGCGTCCTTCTCGGCCTTGCTGAGGGCCCTCGGCACCTTATCGATGATGGCGTCCAGCTCGGCATTGCAGATCTCGTTGGGGCATCCTCCGCCGCCCTCGGTGTGCCACTGGAACTTGGCGCCTCCCACCGTGGGGCCCCAGCCGCCAACGCGCGCCACCACGTAGTCCGGGGGCTCACTCTGGTAGTACTTCGTGACCCACGGTGCGATCTCGTCTAGGACGTACTCTACGTTGATGCCGACTGCGGCCAGCATCTGCTGCTCGGCGGCCACCTGGGCCTCGCCAGCCGTGTTGCCGACGACGAAGGTCGGCGTAGCCACCGGGACGGTAACGCTGGAGTCCCAACCGGCGTCCGCCAAGAGTTGCCTGGCCTTGTCGGGGTTATACTCGTAGGCCGTGTACATCTCCGGGGTGTTGTGCTCGGGCTCCCACATGATCGTGTTGTTGAGCCTGCCCAAGCCGCCCTTCTCTGACACCCTTATCAGCGCCTCCCTGTCGAGGGCGTGGAACCACGCTTGGCGGACCCTCACGTCGCTGACGAGCGGGTTTTTGGTGTTGAAGGCATAGCCCCGGCTGTTGGTGCCGGAGATGCCGTACACGTCGAACCGGTCGTCCAATAGCATCGCCTGCATACCCTCTTCCGACAGCAGACCGTCTCCGGCCAGCGTGGTGTCGATCTCCCCTCTCTGCAACGCTATCTGCGCCGCGTCGTTCGAGGGCATGGTAATCATGAGGACCCGGTCGATGCGCGGCTTGCCCAGGAAGTAGTTGGGATCGGCCACGAACTCGACGAACTGATCGACCTCGTGTCTGACGAACTTGTAGGGGCCGGACCCGATCATGACGTTCTTGAAGAAGTCATGATCATTTATCTCCGCCGGCGGGATCTTGCCTACGATGTGCTCCGGCAGGATGTCGAAGCCGAAGGTGCCGAGGCCGTCCCCGGACAGCAGGTCGCCCGTGGGGAACTCGTGGTTTATCTTGACGGTGAAGTCGTCGACGATCTCAATGCCGGGTATGTCGGCGGCCTCACCGTCGAAGTACGCCTTGGCGCCCTTGATGATGATGGGCAGGTCGCCGGTCCCGTTGTTTGGGGTCTCCGAGTGCAGCCTGGAAAGGAAGGTGAACCTGACGTCGTCGGCCTTCACCTGCTCGCCGTCGTGGAAGAAGGCGTTCTTGCGCAGGAAGTAGGTGGTCGACATGCCGTCTTCGCTCAACTCCCACCGCTCGGCCAACTCGGGAACGTACCTGCGCCTTATGGGGTCGGGCTGGAGCAGGCTGGAGAATGTGTGGTTGCCTATCAGGGTCACGATCTCGTTCACGGCCGAGTGAGGCACCCACTTGACCTCCTGGAAGGGGACCCTGTACCGGAGTACCTTCTGAGGCACTACCGGGACCTCTACTATCTTTTCCACCTCCACCCGCACCTCCTTGACGACCTCCTTCTCCACCACCACGGTCTCGCCGGGGACCCTCACCTCCTTGACAACCTCCTTCTCCACCACCACCTCGACGGGCACCTCCTTGACGACCTCCTTCTCCACCACCACGGTCTCGCCGGGGACCATTACTTCCTTGACAACCTCTTTCTCCACCACCACGGTCTCGCCGGGGACCATCACTTCCTTGACAACCTCCTCCTTCACCACCACGGTCTCGCCGGGGACCATCACTTCCTTGACAACCTCCTCCTTCACCACAACCTCGACAGGCACCTCTTTGACCACTTCCCTCTCCCTGGTGCAGGCCATCGCCACGAGCAGGGTAAGGACGGCAAAAGAAGCTAGTAGTATCGACCGGCCGCTCGAACGCATATAGATACCCTCTGTCTACTATTTCTCAGGGAGTGCTCACCCCATCGGACAGCCTAAACATGCCCCCGAGTTCGACGCAATCAAATCACGACCTTTCCCCGATTGTCAAGTTCGTGTATCATCCGCGGCCACCCCGCAACGAGATCGTCGCCATGTCCAACCCCAACGTAATTCCCCTTGCTCAGGGCCACTCCGCAGCTCTGCAGGTACCCGACTCCGAGCAGTATTTCTTCCACGACCCAGGCATGACCCGGATGGACGACGGCGCTCTAATAGTTGCGGCCCCGCAGTGGCAATTCATGCGCTTCGGAGGGCGCCAGTCCACGCGGGTCGCCCGGAGCGTCGACGGCGGCCAGACCTGGGATGAACTGGCTGAGCTTCCGTACGCTGACGCGGCGCCGTTCGTCGTCGATGGGAGTCTCTTCATGTTCGTCCAGGAAAAGAGCCATCAGGACTTCCAAATAGTGACCAGTGAAGACGGCGGGCGGACGTGGTCGCAGCCTGCGACTGTCCTGAAAGCGCCGGTCTGGAATATATCTACGCCTATGCTTGCGCGGTCGGACGCGATCTACTGGGCGATGGACTACACGTCGGACGGGCGGCGCTGCTATGGGAAGGTGATGGCTCGGTTGGAGCGCGGAAAGTCGCCCATGGCGCCCGAGTCCTGGAACCTGTCCAACGTCGTCCCCGAACCCGCCCTGCCCGACTCGATGACCAGGAAGCTCCACTCGGAGAACCGGGGCACAAGGCGGTCGCCGCTATGGCTCGAGCCCAACACCGTGGAGGTGGAGGGCCGTATCCGCGTATTCACGCGCTGCGTCATCGACCGTTACGCCAGCGCCCACGTGGCGGCGGTCCTCGACTACGACCCTGAGAGGGACCGACTGAGCTTCACCCAGTTCGCGTCCTGGCCGGGCGGGCAGTGCAAGTTCTTCATAGTGCGCGACCGTCCGAGCCGTACGTACTGGATGCTCAGCAACCTGGTTACAAACTCGCAAGACATGCTGGGCTGGAAGGAGCGTTGGCCAAAGTCTCAGCACGGGCCGTCGGGGAACGAGAGGCGCTGGCTCTTTCTGCACTACGGCATCGACTGTTTGAACTGGTTCCCCGCCGGCTGCGTGGCCCGCTGGCCCGATAGCGTGGTGAAGAGTTTCATGTATCCCAGTGCGGTTGTAGACGGAGACGATCTAGTCGTCATGTCACGCACGAGCCGCGATTCCGGCGATCAGCATAACGCGGATCTGGTTACGGTCCACCGCGTCCGAGGCTTCCGTGACCTCGCGATGGACCTTCACGCCGGGGCGCCGGACTAGCGGTCCGCCGTTGACTGAGCACGAGTAGCGGATGGCGGCAAGGTCTTAAGCCGGCCTTGTGCTAACTCGCTGCGTAGGGTGCTCCGTCCCCCCGCGGTGCTATGAACCGTACCCCCGCTACTTGCGCCGCGTGATCTCTACCGCGGCGTGGGTCAAGACACTGCCTTGAATCGGCACCGTGGGCTTCCTGACTTTCACGTGGACCGCATCCACGTCGAACCCGTCCAGAATGAGGCCTGCAATCGTCTCGGCAAGGCTTTCCAGCAGGTTATGGCTGCGCCCCTTCTCCATAACCTGTTTTACTACCTCGTAGACCGAGGAGTAGCTGATGGTGTCGGCTAGGGCGTCCGTCCTGCCGGCAGTCGAGAGGTCGGTTTCCAACTCCAGGTCGACGATGAAGCGCTGCCCAAGTTCCCGCTCGGCCAGGCGCGCGCCGTGGTAGCCGTAGAAGAGCATCCCCGCAATCTGGATCTTGTCGCTGCCCATTAAATGCCTCTTATCGTCTCCTCAGCCAGGGCCAGCAAACCCCTCGCCCGTTCGACCACCGGTACGTCGACCACCCTGCCATCAAGAGACGTCGCGGCCGTGCCTCTGCGCTCCGCCTCTTCGAAGGCGGCTACGACGCGCCTAGCGTATTGAATCTCGGCGCGGGACGGCGAGAATGTTTCATTGATCACTCGTATCTGCTCCGGGTGGATGGCGAACTTGCCCTTGAAACCGAACGCCTTAGCGGTTGCGGCGTCGCGCCCGAGACCCTCCGGATCGCGGAGGGTGAAGTAGGGCGTGTCCAGCGCCGACACGCCGGCGGCCCGCGCAGCTAAGCAGACGACCCGCCTGGGATATTCGACCTCAGACTGGGCCAGTGTGCGCTCTATGGCCATATCGGCGGTGAAGTCCTCGGCGCCGAACGCGACGCCAATGATCCGGGGTGACGCGGCACAGACCGCGTAGGCGTTCACAACGCCGAGCGCAGTCTCTATCCAGGGCACCAGCTTCACGGCGCCGGAGTCCAAGCCTGCCGCAGCCTCCAACCTCTCCAGCGCGTCCGAGACAGCCGCAACGTCCTCCGGGCTCGCGACCTTGCCCACGGAGACACCGTAGACGTGCGGCCCGACGACGGCAGCCAGGTCATCCTCCAGCAGCCCGCTGCCCAATGAGTTGACGCGAGGTATGACAAGCGGCCCAGCGGAGGCCAGCCTGGGGAGCATCGACGCCACCGTGGAGCGTGCGTTGCTCTTCTCGGCGAGCGGGACCGAGTCCTCCATGTCCGGGACGTAGACGTCAGGTCTGAGCCCGATTGCCTTCTCCAACATGCGGACGTGGTTGCCCGGTACGAACAGCAGGCTTCTGGTGATGGCCATTCGCGTATTCGTTAGTCGGGCGCCGTAGTGTGGGGAAGACCATGGAGATGGTCGGACCCCTCGTGTGGATCTCGGCTGGCGACGAGTAGGTCCTCGCGGCCGCCCCATCTGCGCAGGAAACGCCGAAAGTTATTCCTGCTCAGTTCGTCGCGCTCCGCTTCGCCCAACTCCGCCCAAGCTCGGTGGGTGTGGCGCCTGACAGGAAGGCCGGGGTCAGCGACGATACGGTAGCCTTTGTCTTTGAAGTGGAAGCTATAATCCAGGTCCAGATTCCGGTAGAAGCGGAACGTCTCACGCATGAGGCCGACTCCGGCGGCGGCTTTGCGCCTGAAGGCGAAGCAGTACGACTGTATCGCGTCGACGTCCCCCTTGGCGGCCTGGGCTTCGTCCTCGTGGAAGTGGCGCAGATCGCCGGTACGCAACCCGAACGGCCCAACGACCCCCACTCCCTCATCGTCCAAGAGCTCGTCTATGGGGCCGTAAAGGTCGCCTCTGATCTCGACGCTGGTGTCGAGCATCAAGACGGTGCAGCCCCGCCCCTGCTTGAGGACGATGTTACGAGCCGCCGCTTCGCCCAGCCGGTGGTCGGCGTGTATCACCCGGAACCGGTCGTCCTCAGCCGCCATATCGTCTAGCCAAGCTCCCGTACCGTCTACCGCGCCGTTATCCACCGCTACGACTTCAGCGCGCCGGCCATCGGCCCAGCGCAGCGCGCTCCCGATGCAACGCTCCACGTCCTCCAAGTAGCCATTGGCTACGACGCCGATAGTCACGTCGACGGCGTCCGGCTGCGAGAGGAGAGAGAGCACGTCGGCTGACGACGAGACCTCCGGATGCGACTCCTGACGCCTCTCCCATCTGGACTTGGGGCGCGCCCTAGCGCCCGCCGGGGTGTCCTGGATGACGTATCCTTGCGTGCGGAAGGCGTCCCTGAGGGCGTCCGCCTCCCGGTAAGCGCCCCGGGCCGCCTGCGCACGTCGGGCTACGGACGAACCGAGTTCGGGCAGTTCGGCGAGATGCTGCCGGGCCTTCTCTCTGAGCAGGTCTCTCTTCTTGACCCCTGCGGAAATCTCACTCGGGGCGGCGCCGGTATCAGGCGAGCTGCCAAGGCCCAGCCCGAGTACCCGGTCGAACCTGCATAGCATCTCCAACTTGATCCTGCCGGGCAGGCCGGACCCGGCCATCTCCCACGTCAGCGCCAAGGCCCCCGGCATATCCAGATTGTCGTTGAGACGCTCGATGAATCGAGCCTCCCATTGCGTCCTACTCTCCTCGGCGGCCTCGGGGCCGTTGGGAGAAGACCCCCACTCCCAAACGCGGTTCCGAAGGCGTTGAAGCGCGCGCTGAGCGGCCTTGAGGGAGGTGAAGGTGAAGTTGAGCCGGGTGCGGTATCGGGCTGTCATGCACAGATAGCGGAAGGCCAGAGGGTCGACGTGCTTCACCTCGAGGTCGGAGACTGTGAAGGAATTGCGCGCCGACTTCGCCATCTTGACCCCGTCGGCGAGCAGGTGCTGGCCGTGCACCCAAGTGTTGACCACAGGCCCGCCCGTGAAGCTGTCGCTCTGAGCGATTTCGTCCTCGTGGTGCGGGAAGACGTTGTCAGCCCCGCCTGTGTGTATGTCGAATCGCTCGCCGAGGTACTTGATCGACATGGCGGAGCACTCGATATGCCACCCGGGGAAGCCTTCTCCCCAGGGGCTGTCCCACCTCAGTTCCCTTCCGGGTTCAGCAGCCTTCCAGAGCGCGAAGTCTCTCTGACGGCGTTTTAGCCGGTCGGCATCGACCCTGACGCCTTCCAGCAGGCCCTGCTCATCGACGTTGCCTGAGAGCAGGCCATACGACGGGAATCCATCCACGTCGAAGTAGACGTTCCCTTTCGCCTCGTAGGCGACGCCCTTCTCGATCAGGCGCTCGATGACGACGATCATGTCCGCCACGTGGTCCGTCGCCCTGGGGTAGACGTGAGCGGGCTCGATATTCAGCTTTCGCTCGTCGCTGAGGAACCTCTCCGTGTAGTGCCGGGCGATCTCCTCGGGCGTCTTGCCCTCCGCAAGGGCTGCCGCGATGACCTTGTCCTCGCCCCGGTCCAACATCTCCTGGCGCATGTGGCCTACGTCGGTGATGTTCTTGACGTGGTAGACGTCAAGCCCCTGGAACTCCAGGGCGCGGCGAATCCAATCAGTCATCAGGTATGAGCGGAAGTTGCCCAGATGCGCGTCCCGGTACACGGTAGGGCCGCAGGTGTAGATGCCCACCGTCCCCGGCTTGAGGGGGGCAACCTCCGATAACCCGTGGGTCAGGGTGTTGTAAATCTTCAACCCTTGCTGCCTCGCGCTTCCGTACTTTCCTCTCCGTCCCGGGCAATCTGCGGGGATAGGGTCAGTATCCTGAGCAAGTTGGTCTTGCCCGGCACGCCTATCGGCAGCCCGGCTACGAGCACCACCTTGCTCCCCGCTTCCAGCCCGGCCTGGTAGGCTGCCTGCTCCCCAAGTTCGAAGAAGTCGTCGACGTAGCCGATCGACTTGGACGTCACCGGGGTCACTCCCCACCGCAGCATCAGACGGTGTTGGGCTTTCGGGTTTGGGGTCAACGCGAGGACCGGCGTTACCGGCCTGTACCTGGAGACCCTGTCCGCGGTACTGCCTGACTCGGTGAAGGCAACGATGAGGCTGGCGTTGAGCTGGTGGGCGGCGCGGCAGGCGCCGTAGCTGATGGCGTCGTTGACGTCGGGCCGGAGGTGGCGCAGATTCTCCTCCAAGATGCTGTCGTAGGGGAGCGCGGCTTCGGCCTCGACGGCCACCTGCGCCATGACCTTTACGGCTTCCTCCGGGTATTGACCGATGGACGTCTCGCCGGAAAGCATCACCGCGTCCGTACCGTCATAGATGGCGTTGGCTACGTCGGCGACCTCCGCCCTGGTGGGGGCCGACGACCTTATCATCGACTCGAGCATCTGGGTGGCGGTGATCACGGGCTTTCCGGCCTGGTTGCACGAATCTATCAATCTCTTCTGGATGACGGGCACCTTCGCCAAGGGTACCTCGACCCCCATGTCTCCACGGGCCACCATGACGGCGTCGCTAACTCGGAGGATGTCGTCGAAATTGTCGAGAGCCTCGGAGCGCTCTATCTTGGAGATGACGTAGGATTCCATGCCGAGCCGGGTTAGGACGCTCCTCGCCGCTTCCACGTCGCCGGCGCGGGTGACGGTGGAGAGGGCCACGAAATCGGCGTCGACCTCGACCGCGAACTCCAACGCCCTGGTCCCCTCCTCGTCGGGGAATGGCTGCGACGGCGCCCTTCCGGGCGTGGCCAGACCCCGCCGCTCAGTGAGCACGCCTCCCCTGACGACCTCACACACGACGTCCTCCCCACGTACGCTCGTGACCCTGAGCTCGATGAGGCCGTCGTCGATCAGAACGGGACGGCCTGCCATGGCGTCTCGGTGGATGCCGTTGGGCGACACGGAAACCACACCCGAAGCGCCCACAACGTCCCTGCTGGTCAGGGTGAACACCTCACCGCGTTCGAGGTTGGTCATCCCGTTCCTGAGGGGCCCGGTGCGGTATTTGGCGCCCGGCACGTCCACCATTAGACCGACGGGCGCTCCCAAGCGCCGCGAGATCCTCCTCACCCGATCCGCCGCCGCCCGGTGCTCATCCCGGCTGCCGTGCGTCATGTTCAGCCTGGCGACGCTCATTCCGCAGCGCACCAAGGCCTCCACCTTCTCGTCGGTGGACACGGCTGGGCCCAACGTGCAAACTATCTTCGTTTTCGGCTTGTCCAGCATACCCGGCCCGCAACCGACCGTAGACTCGTCCTTCACAAGACAACATTATGGACAATCGCGTGCGGAAGTCCAACCCCGCAGGCACGTAAATCTCGGTCACGAGCACGAGCACACTCTTTACAGGAGCGGTTTTGACTGCCGTACAATGAGCGGGACTGTTCGGAGACCGCCGCACGGTCGAACTGGGGGGCTTCTTGAGTTCATCTGCGATGATTACGGTCAGGCGGCTTTACGACCTGCAAGGGGTCGATCTGGAGATCGCCAAGCGTGACGCCTCGCTGACCGAGGTACGCGCCAAGCTTGCCGATGATTCGGGGATCACGTCCACACGGCAGAAGATCGCCCAGGTGGAGAACCGGCTCGCGGACCTCGGATCGAGGCGGCGCGCCGCCGAGCGTACGGTCGCCGGCCTCCAGGATAATCTCAAGAGAATCGAGGCTCGGCTCTACGGAGGCGCGGTGAAAAATCTCCGCGAGCTCGAAGCCGCTGAGGAAGAGCGCGGCTCCATGACCAGTCAGAAGCAGGAACAGGAAGACGTTCTGCTTGAGGTCATGGTCGAGGCCGACGAGGCTGAAGCCTTGCTGCGTGAACTCCAAGACGTCTTGAAGAGGATTGAGGCTGCTCGTCCACAAGAGATTGCGGAGCTTACCAGGTCGGAAGGGGAGCTGGTGTCTGAGTTGACCATCCTTCGCGCAGAGAGGGACCGGACCGCTCCCGAGATTCCCCCCGACCTCTACGCGCTGTATGAATCGCTTCGCAGGAGCAAGAACGGGCATGCCGTCTCGAGGGTAGAGCGCGGGATGTGCCAGGGCTGCCGTCGCTCACTCTCCACTATGGAGCTGCAGCGAGCCAGGACCTCCCGATCCGGTGTCGTGCAGTGCGGCAGCTGCCGCATGATCCTCTACGTGCCCTAAATGCGAGCAATCGGGCTCTTCGAGACCTCGGAGCGGGACTTGCGCACTCCACAGGAATTTGAGAGCGCATTCATCGACTACTGCGCCCTCAAGATGCACCAGCCCATGACTACGTTCCACGGCGGGCTAGGGTCGGAGCCTGCCTACGGACGCCTCCTCGACTACATGCGCTCATCGGGCAGCGAGTTCCTGGTGGTGGTACCGGACGCTACCCACCTGGGCGCCGATCTGGAGGCAGTAACGCGCAAACTGGTCGAGCTTGACTCTCTGGGGGCCGTCGTGGCGTGCTCGGACGAAGAGCGCCCTGAGCCGCTGCAAAACGCCCTCCAGACCCTCGGCGTGCGGGGTGTATCGCAGACCCTCAGCGAGAGCATCAGCGAGTCCATGCGAGCCAAGGCCATAGAGGGACAGGCGTTGGGCAGACCCTCATACGGCTACCGGATCGGCCGGGACGGCCATCTCGTCGTCGTGCCCGACGAAGCAGAGGTAGTCCGCCGCACGTACCGGCTGTACACGGAGGAGGGCTTAGGGGTACGACTCATCGCGCAGCGCCTCAACGATGAAGGGACCCGGACACGGCGGGGCGGCGCCTGGAGCCTTGCCGCCATCCACGACCTCCTCAGGAACCCTTCTTACATTGGCACCTCGACGCGATTCGGCGTGAGGCGTCCGAGGGCTCATCCCGCCATCGTCACCCCGGAGACGTTCAGGGCCGCCCAGGACATCGCCAGGAAACGCCGGCCCTTTAGGCGCGCGGCGAGGCGGCAACCGTTCCTGCTATCCGGTCTCGCGCGCTGCGGCTACTGCGGAAACAGAATGATGGGGGTTACTCGAAAGCGCTCATGGAAACGCAGGGATGGCCAGAGGGTCAGGGCCGTATACCGTTACTACCAGTGCCAGTCCCGGAGCAATGAGGGTCGTTGTGCCTATCACACGTGGCGCGAACCCATTCTGGAGGATGCGGTCATAACCGAGCTTCGGGATGCGCTCCGGTCGCGGATACCCCAGGCCGCGTCGGACGCGGGAAGTAGTGAAACCAGATCTTCTGAACGGGAGGAGCCGCGGCGGCGCATGGCGGACAACGCCGAGCGCCGCTTCCTGACGGCGATCAGACGCGCCGCCCAAGGTGAGCTGTCCACAGTTGCCTTGGGCGAATACCTCAAGGACCTCGACGCGGCCCGCGCGGCGCTGGAGAGCACGGGCCGCCCTTGCGCCTACACGGGGAGCGTGGAGGAATGGGACGCCATGAACGCCGAGTCGAGGCGAGCTTTCCTAGTCGAGAATGTTCGCACGGTCACCGTAAAGGACGACGGCGTAGCGGTCGCCGTATAGTGACAGCGACCGGGCAACCGCACTGCACAGACCAAGCCCTTCATAGCGGGAAGATCGGACCGAGCCATTCATGGAACTACGGAGAATGTGAGACATGCCCAGGCTGGTAGACGGTTTGCGCAGGATCTGGCCCGGCTTCTCCCCGATTGAGGTGCTGATAGTAGTCGGCATCATCGCCGCTTTGACCGCGGCGATCGTTCCGCAGTTCGTGGGACGGAGCAGCGACGGGGACGATGGACAGAGGGAGAGCGAGTTATCCTCGGTTCAGAACGCTATCGACAGCATGATGGCGGCGCTGGGGTTGTCCTCGGTGGCCGCGAACGACGGCGGCCAGGCTACGGGACACAGGGAATGGAACATAGACAAGAGCCCCTTCGGGCCCGGGTCGATCAATCTCGGGCCGGATCGAGGCGATTACTTCCCAAACTCACAATCGACGTGGGCCTATTGCTGGGACAGCAGCGGCCAAGTCACCAAGCAGACGGACGCCGGAGGGAAATGCGACTAGCATGGTGCGGCGCGGAAGTTACGGGGATTGCGTCTGAGCAACACCCCTTCGGCAGGCTCAGGGCGGCTCTCTGACCCCGGCCATTCAGGGGCCTAGCCCCCTCGGCGCTCCCCTCAACTCAGGCTCTCAAGCGGGAATCTCCAGCCTGGCCCTGATGTCCTTGAGGATGTCCATATTCTCCTTGTCCGGGCCGTTCTTGTCGAAGCCCGGCACCTCCAGTATGAATGGCACGTTACGGAACGCCTCGTGGCCCATTATCGTCTCGAATCCGGCGATG
This sequence comes from uncultured Dehalococcoidia bacterium, assembly GCA_958296245.1. GTDB lineage: Bacteria > Chloroflexota > Dehalococcoidia > Lucifugimonadales. The sequence continues at coordinate 1,338,851 of OY282458.1, read as the reverse complement.
CCCAGGTGGCCCTCCCCGATATTCTCATGCCGGTCCACGCCGGACCCGAATTCTACCTTCGAATCGTTGGCGTGAACTGCGACTAGGTTCGACAGGCCGATCTCGCTCTCGAACTCATCCATTGCCCTGGCCAGACCGTCCTCATTGGCAAGGTCGTATCCCGAGGCCATAGAGTGCTGGGTGTCCAAGCACACCTTGACGCTCGGGCTGCCTACCTCCCCGATCAGGCGCCCCACCTCCGCGAAGGACGACCCAATGTGGGAACCCATCCCGGCGCTGTTCTCGACGATCAGCCAGACGCCCTCAGGGCTGGCCGAGAGCACCTCCTGCATGGCCGTCACGGCTTGGCGCAGCATACCCTCGAACCCGGCCCCCTTGTGCGCGCCGCCATGAAAGATGACGCCGGCAGCGCCGATCGTGCCGGCGGCTTGCATACTCTTCGAGAGCACGTCCACCGACTTGGCGAGGAGGTCCTCACCGCCCCCCAGGTTTATGAGATAGCTTCCATGTATGAATACCGGGCCCACGTCCTGGGCTTTCGCCTTCTCCTTGAACCTAACAACCTCGCCCTCAGGCGGGCGGCGAAACCTCCACATTCGTGGAGACGAGACGAAAATCTGCGCCGCCTCAGCCCCGATCCCCGCGGCCCGGTCTATTGCCTTGTCCAGCCCTCCCGAAGCGCTTACGTGCGCGCCAAGCCTCATGTCACTCACTCCATTCGATATCAGAGAATCTCACCGGCTATATGTTACCGCCTCCAGGGTTGGATTGCCGACCCAAAGCCGTCGTCCATTTTAGAACGAACGGCCTAACAGGCTGCGGAAGAACGCTTCCGGCTTCCTTGCAGCCCTCCCTCAGTCTCCCTCTCAGCCTGTTAGGCGGTGGATTTTGGGGCCGTTCTCCATGCTTGACTAACTGTAGACAAGCCAACATAATCAGCGCCGCGACGGGCCATCGCTCGCTTTCCGACTTCGAGACGGAGGAGTTGTTCGTCAACGAATTCTCGCCGGTCTTGGGGGCGCACACGGGCCCCGGCTTGGGCGTCGCCTTCCGGGCCGAGGGAACGACGCCGGGCGGTCTGCCGCCGGGAACGGGGTTGCCTCCAAAGTGACTGACACCGCCAACGTCCTACTTCAGATAACGGACGAGGTAACCGGCAGGCGCTACGCGACCCGCATTGACGCAAGCGAGCAGCGTCTGCCCGCCTCTCAGCTGCTCGACCGCTACCTGAAACGTCCGGATCTTCCACAGCTACGGCGTGAGAACCGAATCACCGAGGCCTCCGCGGAAACGCTGGCCTCTCTTCAGGATATGGTGTACGGCTGCACAGACCAAGGGGAGCTTACCGACCCGATCCACGGCGTTCAACTGTTCCAGGGAGGACGCCGCCTGAGTATGGAGGACACGCCGCACGCCGAGCCCGCGTGGGTGGCCGGCGCCCCCGTGCTGGTTGTCGACGTGTTGATCGACCGCACCAACGTGAGCTACGGCAGGAACTGGACCGGCTTCAACCGCCGAAGGTGGGATATCGCCCCAAGTCAGTACTCGGACTTCGTCGGGGCATGTCTGGAGGGATACTCCAACGGCGCCGTTCGAGTCGACGCCGCGGCGGACGAGCTGAATCTGTTAGAAGCGGTGGCGAGGCGCATCTGGGAATCCGACTTCGAGAGCTACTCCCGCTTCGTAGGCCCCAAGTGGGCCTACAAGACAGGCGACGAGACCGTCCGCAATATCATCGGCGGGGGCGGGGGCATCTGCTCCGAAAAGGTCCAGGCCCTCAAGTTCCTCACCGACCATTACGGTTTCAGGTCCGAGTACGTACTTGCCGGGGCCGACGTGCCGGACCCGGCGCCGGAGAGCAGGCTTCGCGAGCTCCTGACCACCTTCGACTTCAGGTTCGCCAAGCGCCAGATGCGCTACTGGCAGCACACTGCCCTGCTCTACCACGTCGACGGCAGCCGGGTGTTGGTGGACGCGACTAACGGCAACATCCCATTCCTGTTCATCCGGGGCAGCGAGGCGGACCGCCTACTAGGCTACCGGGCGAAACCGCCGGTCAGGGTCAAAATGGCGGTCCACGAGGAGGACTTCTACTACCACAGGGTGGCCCAAGACATACCCGAAATGCTCTTCTTTGCCCTGGAGGGCTGGATACCCTATGTCGATCTGGTACAGGTATTTGACAATGAACTGGGGCTGTACATATGCGAGGATTTCATGGTCACCGCGGCCGTTTACAAGACAGACGCGGCGTACGGAGAGATTCGAGACGAGTACTTGCGAGTGTGCGGCGCGTCCGACCTAGATTGCGCGGTCTCTCAGGATTGGACCCTTGACACCCCACTTGGACAACGCTTCGCGGAGACGTACCCAAAGGCGGCGGAGAAGGTACTCGCATCCAGGGACCACCTCCTGATGCGTTACGATGACTGCCACGGCCCGGGCCACGATGGCGGGCTCGTCGTGATACCGCTGCGCCGATAGCTCCATAGACTTGGCTGCGACCGTCTACAACACCCCGGATGACGTGGTAGAGCTACTGGACCGCATCCTCCAAACGGCTCTGCGCACCCGGTTCTACCGCTCCGCGCTCGGAGGACAGCGGGCCATCAGGTCCCTGAGCGACTTCGAGAGCCTGCCGATCACGCCTATAGCGAAGCTGCGCCGGCAGGCGCCTGCCGACGTCATCGCCGATCCGGATCGGGTCAGCTGGATATTTGGCCGGTACCTGGGCCGGAAGGGTGCGGAGGTCGCCGTGGCCGAGGGAGCGGACGAGACGGCGTTGCGCTACGCCATATTCCGCGACGCGCTCAAAGACGTGCTCCCGGTGAGGAAGGGCCGCACGGGGGTTGTCCTGACGACGCCTGAACGCAGGTACTTCGCCGCCGAGGTCGGCACGATGCTGGGGTATGCCGGCATCGCGACCCACGTGTTCACCAACCGGGACCGAGCACGCGCCAGCCGTCTGATCGGGCTGATTCAGCCGGACGTCCTGGCCCTACTCTCCGGCGAAGTCCGCGACGCGGATGTCCCTCCGCCCAGGGAGCTATGCATCACTATCCGGCGCTCACCGGCTCCCGCCTTCGCACCTCAGATGGACCTCTACTTGGTCGACGAGCTAGGTTTCCTGGGCCACTCGACCGACCGGCGCCGGTGGATGACATATAATGACCAGTACTATTATGAGGTATCAGGCCGTGGGAGGCTGGTGGTAACCGCCCTGCGAAACCGCACCTTTCCGTTGCTCAGGATCGAGACGGAGGACGAGGCGAGGCTGTTGGATGAGCATCACTTCAAGATTGGGCGGCTGGCTCACTGAGGATCAGCGCACCGCTGCCGGGAGGCGCGTCCGCTGATGGGAAACCGCCCTCGACCCTAGGGCCCCGCGGCGGGATGGCGGATCGTGCTTCCATGAGAAGATGGTCGTAGCGAGACGAGACCGATGTACCATTCACTGAGCAGGATCATACGGAAACTCAGGCGCCGTAGGCAGCTGGGAGTCACGTTCCTAGTCGCGGTGCTCGTCGGAAGCCTCGCCGGCAACACCCTCGTGTTCTACGTTTTCGACAGGCTACATCACGACCCGCCGCTCACCCCGTGGGACAGCCTGTGGTACAGCATCATTTCCGTCACTACAATCGGGTACGGCGACTTTTCGGCCGAAACGGCCGGCGCGAGGATCGGCACCCTGATATTCATCATATTCATCGGGCTGGCGGCGTTCACGACGGCCGTCGGCATGGTCGTCGAATGGATAGTGGAGCTCAGACAGAAGGAGCGGACCGGCATGGGCAGAGTCACGTCAAAGGGCCACCTGATCATTGTCAACTTCCCCAACGAGTCCAGGATACGCCAGATCGTGGACGAGTTTTGCATCGACCGCCGCCACCGAGGGATGGAGGTGGTGGTCATCTCCAACGAGATAGAGCTGCTGCCATTCCAGATCGACAACGTCTCCTTCATACGAGGCTCCCCCCTGGAGCAGGACTCCTACGAGCGAGCCGACGTCTCTCACGCAAGCCAGGCAATTATACTCAGCGCAAGCTATGACGATCCCCGCAGTGATAGCCTCGTGGCGTCGGCCGCCTTCGTCGTGCAGCGCCTGAACCCTGACATAAGCATCGTTGCGGAGGTGTTGGATCCGAATCACAGCGTGCTGTTCGACCTGACCACGGGCGTGTCGCTGGTCTACACGCTGAGCGTCGCCAACAACCTGCTGGTCCAGGAGGCCCAGGACCACGGCGTTCATCTGCTGGCGCAGGCGATAACCAGCAACGAGATAGAGGGCACCCTGGCCAGCACCGTGGCCGAGTCGCCACAGCCGCGAACGTCTTACGTGACCGCCGCAAAGGCGCTCTTGGACCACGGCGTCAACCTGGTCGGAGTAGTTCGCGGGGGCTCAGTGATTACCAGCCTCTCGGGCGAGTCCTTGGAAAGAGGCGACTCCCTGGTGTACATCAGCACGTCCCAGCTGGGATGGTCCGAGATGAGCTCGATGCTGGCCGATGCTGCGCGGGCCGATGGCCGCTGACGCGCCTGAATCGACCCTTGAGTCTTCCGCCGCATCCCCTTTGGGGGGTGTCGGCGACTCAGCCCGGGAGGCATTGAGCAGCGCCTTGGCGCGCGCCTACTCGGATTTCGACCTGTACAGGTCGCGTTTCCTTGGAGCGGGGTTGACCGGGGAGGACATCCGAACCTCCAGGCCTCTTGACGTCCTATGGCGGCTTCCCATGCTGGACGCCTGCGACTTGCCGGCCCTGTTCCGTCAGAGCCTCGACGTGAACCGGGGAATCATCGACGTGGAAGCGTCGTCAGGTACGACGGGCGAACGGAAGCGCAGGCTCATCACGCGCGGCGACGCGGATCTAGAGACCCGCGTGCTGGCAAGGGCGTTCGGCATATGCGGCGTCGTCCCGGACGATAGGGTGGCGTGCCTGGATACCGGCCCCCTCACGCTCATGGCGTCTTTCACCGAAGCGTTGGACCACCTTGGCGCAGCCGAAGCCTATGCATTTACCATGAGCACCGACCCCACGGCAACGGTCGACGGCTTGGCAGCGCTGGATCCCACGGTCATCATGACCATCCCGTCGGTGCTGGAGCGCGTCCTTGGGAGGCTGCACGAACGGTTGGAGAGCGGCCGTTTGAGCCTGCGGACGATAGTCTACGCCGGGGAGCCGCTTCCGGCGCCCGCGCGCGCCGGGCTGGAGTCGTTGGGCGTCGAGGTATTCTCATACTACGGGTCGTCCGAAACGTCCACGTTGGGCATCGAATGCCGCTCCCACTGCGGCCTTCACCTCTTCACCGACACGGCGATCATCGAATGCGTCCCGGGGTCCGGCGGCGCCGACGAGCGGGTGGTGGTGGTAACGACTCTATACCAGCAGGGGCTTCCCCTTCTTCGCTACTCTCTCAAGGATCGGGTGAGGGTCATTAACGGCCCGTGTCCCTGCGGGCTGCCCTATCCGAGGGTTGAAGTTCTAGGCCGCGCGGACGGTTCGGTCTCGGTGCTCGGCGTGAAATTGAGCTACCAGTCGATTCGCGACGCCGTATACGGAGCGGTATCCGGCGCCGGGCCGATGCAGGCCACCTTGACCGGGGGCGAGCCGGACATGCTCATCCTGCGCTTACCCACCCGGCTGGCGGACCGCGAGAAGGCTATAAGGGAGTCCCTTTTCGGCCACGAGCCCGACATTGCTTTCTTGGTCGGCGCGGGATTTCTGGGTCTCCGCATAGACTTCGTGCATGAGAGCTCATGGCATGGCTTCAGAAAGGCGCACCTTGCCGACGAACGCAACGCACCGGAAGGAGCTAATCGTTAGCCCCAGCCCCAAGCGCGTGGAGGCGGTCCACCGCCTGCTGAAGGACGAGATGGCGCCCGGCTTGGTGGAGGACTTGCCGTCCCTCATCCAAACGCTCTCGCCGTCGGTATGCGGAGCCGCCGTGCCCCTGCTGGTGTGCGCGTCGGACGGCCCCGCGCTGCGAGGCGCCATGATCGGATCGTACCTCACGGCGGTCAACGTTGGCATGATCCTCTACGGCGCAGTCGCCAGGGCGTCGCGCGGCCAGGGAATCTACAGGGGGATGCGTAACCGCCTGACTTCAGGGTTCAGCAGCGAGGCGTCGCGCTACGGCGGCGCCGTAGATTACACCGTCTCGGAACAGCAGCCGGGAAGCAGCCTATTGAGCGCCTATCTCTACCGGTGGGGCGCGTACGAGGCCGCACGTGACTACGAACAGCCGCCGGTCCAAGGGCTGGAACGCAAACCACTCAAGCTCGTCTTCCTGCCTGTCGGCGCAGAGGGACCTCCGAGCGACAGCCTCGTAACACGGGTGATCCGGGAAATCTACAAGCACGTCTACCGGATAGAGGACCCGGAACACAACGAAAGCTTCCGCCGCATAGTACAATCGACGCATACGGGGCAAGGACGGGCCCGTCAATCGCTTGAACCGCCCGTCTACGTCGCAAGGCCGCGGAGTGATAGATCATCCAACGAGGGCCCCGGGAGGTAAGGATTGTTCAGGAAACTGCTGGTCGCCCTCGACGGGAGCGACGTAGCCCAAGCGATTCTCCCCTTCGCTTCTCAGCTGGCTACGGGTCTAGACGTCCCTGTCGTGCTGTTCTCCGCCGTGCAAGGAGGAACACAGACGGAGGAGGCCTACGGCGACCTCTACAAACAGGACGCGGAGGCGGCCCGCGCCAGATTGGAGGACCTCAGTGAAGAGCTCGCGGCGCAGGGCGTAGACACCCAAATACACCTCTCAACGGGCGCGCCGGAGGAGGAAATCATAGCCGCCTCGTCCGAGACGGGCTGCGACCTCATAGCAATGTCAACGCACGGGCGAAACCTCTTCGCCCGGGGCATACTGGGCAGCGTCACCAGCAAGGTCATCCACGGCGCCTCCATCCCGGTCCTCACGATCACGCCGGAGAAGGCCGATCTGTACCGCGACCATCAGATCAAGCTGACCAAGATCATGGTCCCATTGGACGGGTCGCCGCTCAGCGAGACCGCGCTGCCGTACGCCGAGGACTTGGCCCTGGCGCTCTCCCTCACGATATCGTTGACCAGGGTCGTAACCCCTCCGGCCGTATTCTGGATGGACAGCTACCCGGAGAGCCTCGGGGAGTCTGAAGAAGCCATGCGACAGGAAGCCGACAGCTATCTGGATTGCGTGGCGCAGCGGCTCAGGAGCCGGGGGCTTGAAGTGGATACGAAGGTTCTGACGGGCCACCCGGCGGCCATGCTGATCAACCACGTCGACAACACCCCGCATGACATTATTGCAATGGCGACCCACGCCCGTACCGGCGTATCCCGATGGGTGTTGGGCAGCGTCACGGACGCCCTAGTAAGGGGCTCCGGTGATCCGGTCCTGATAGTACCGCCCTCAACACCATGATTAGAGCCGCCAAGGACGCTGCGAACGCCGTCGGCCTACGAGGGCGCCCACGGGGCCCGGCTCACTGCACGCCGGCGGAAACGCTGGATCGAATCCGCGCCTACAACCTCGAAGGCCACTCAGACGAAGCGCTCCGCAGCATCATCTCGCTCTCCACTCGAAACGCGGCCGCGTGGGGGATGGACTGTCTCCTTCCCCTGGTCTTCGCCGTGCTGGATCAAGCGATCAGGAGGCGCCTAGGCATCTGGCGCATATTCGACGCTGACTTCAACCCGCCGCCGCTCGCCAAGCGCAGATCTATCGCCGGCGCAATAATGGAAAGGGGCAGTTACAGGGCCAACGCCGACTACTACGTCGGCGACGGCTACTTGGACGGGCCGGCCTTCTGCCGCGCCGTCGAGGCCGATCCGGCCATGGCCGGCCTAGACGCCGACGACCGCGCCATCGTCCGTTGGATGGTCTACGCCGCCGAGAAGGTACAGCGCACCGAGGCCTCGAACATCATGATGCCGGGCAGCTTCTATAGGTCGCTGAGACGAAAAGGCATCACGGAAGAGACACAGTTCAGTACTACCGACGAGCAGATCACGGCCGGCTGCCTGCTCTTCGAAGGCTCGATAGTGGAGATGGCCGCAGGCGAGGGGAAGACCGTCTCCGCTGCCTTTCCGGCAGTGCTCCACGCCGTGCTTGGCCGCTCCGTGCACGTCGTCACCGCAAATGACTACCTGGCGTCACGGGACGCCGAGCTTCTTGCGCCGGTGTACGAGTCGTTGGGCCTGACGGTGAGAGCAGTCCTCACGCAGATGAACGACGCAGAGAGGGCTTACTCGTACAGCGGGAACGTCGTCTACGGTACGCTCCGGGAGCTCGGGTTCGATTTCCTCCGGGACAACCTGAAGCACTCGGAGGACGCAATGGTGCAGGGGCCGCTCGACGTAGCCATCGTCGACGAAGCCGACCAGGCCATGATCGACGAGGCGCACACGCCCATCATCATCTCCGGCTCCGGGCGCCGCCGAGTGAGGCGCGTCCTCAGGGTGAGGTCGGTAATATCCGACTTGGTCGAGAGCCAGAAGATGATCGTCTCCACCCTGCGCCGGCGCATGGATGAGAACCCAATGGACCTCACGTCTGCCGCCGCCCTGTACCTGGCCGACCCTTCGAACCAGGCCCTGACGAGCCGCATGACCGGCGACCCGAGGTTGTCGAGACACATCCGCGCCCTGGCGTCCGACCGCGCCGGAGGCGGGCGCGGGCCCATCGCGGAAGGGCTGCTATACGTCGTAGACCGGCGGGACGAGGCCGTCTCTCTCACGACGCTGGGACGCGAGCGCGTCGAGGCTGCGCTCGGCCCGGTGTTCGACACCGCAGACCTGGAAGGCCGGCTCGATCGCCTCCGTGATCGATACGATCTGCCGATCTCGGATAGACGAAACAGGGCCGAATACCTGAGACGCCGACTGTCGGGGCAGTATGAGCTAATGGACCAGGTGAACCGCGCCCTTCACGCGGAGGTCTTGCTCAGCCGCGACGTCGATTACGTCGTCTCCGATGGGAGCGTCGTTCTCATCGACGGCGTCACCGGAAGGCGCCGCCCCGATAGCAGATATCAGCACGGGCTCCAAGCCGCCGTGGAAGCCAAGGAAGGCGTCCCGATCATTGAAGAGGGCGACGCATTAGCGCAACTGCCGGTGCAGGGCTTCTTCGAGCAGTACCGGACGCTATGCGGGTTGACGGGCACGGCGGCGGACGCTGCGGAGGACTTCCATTTCCTGTACGGCCTGGACGTCGCGGCAGTGCCGCCTTCCCTGCCGTCCCAACGGACCGACTATCCGGTCCGTCTCTACAGGAGCGCATCGGAAAAGCACCGATCGCTAGTGGAACAGGTCGAGGTCTGCCGCCGCGCCGGGCGCCCGGTGCTCATCGGGGCCGCCACGGTGGAGCAGTCGTCCGAGATCAGCGCCCTGCTCGCCGAGCGCGGCATCGCCCACAACACGCTCGACGCCAACAGCCTCGACGATGAGGAACGCATCGTAGCGGACGCGGGGCGGGCAGGAGCCGTAACGGTCGCCGCCAACGTGGCCGGAAGGGGGACGGACATCGTTCTCGAGCCCGGTCTGGACGACCGCATCGCGCATGGCTACGTCTCGATGATCGACGAGCATCTAGCTGAGGGATACCGCACCGTGTCATTGGCCTGCGGGTCGCCGGAAGAGATGCGGGTGCTGCGTAAGGCGCTCGACCGCCGGGGCGACCTCGCGCAGAGGGTGGACGCCGGGAACTCCGTAATCAGCGTCTCGCGCGCGGCGCGTACACCGGGTGACGGGACCATCGGCGAGATAAGGGTGGAGGCCGGCCTGGGACTGTACGTCATAGGGGCTGAACTGGGCCACGCCTCCCGGACCGACCGTCAGCTTCGCGGCCGCTCCGGCAGACAGGGACAGCCCGGCGGTTCCAGGTTCATACTGTCGCTCCAAGACCGCCTGCTGACGTCCAACCCCCGCGCGGTGTCGGCGCCAAGACGTGAGAGCCACCGCGACGGCGCAGGTCGGCTCTACTACGAGGGGCCGCACACGTCGCGCGGCGTCCGCCATGCCCAGGCCGCCGCCGAGATCGACGACCACGCCGTCCTGAAGGCTCGGAGGGACCTCAACCGGATCATCGAGCGCCAGACTGCCGCATACTACCGTACCCGCCGCTGGGTCATGCGCTCCGCCGATTTCCGCGCCGCGTGTCTCAGACTGGCGAGGGAGTGCGCCGGGCGCCTCGTTGACCGTCACCTCGGCGCAGGCTACCCTCAGAGCTACGCCGCCCGGTTCGAGCGCCTATCGGAAACCCTCTGGCTCGACTACAGGATCAACGGTCAGGAGGTATGGGGTCTGGGGCCTGAGCAGTCCAAGTCGGTCCTCTCCGAGCTCATGGAGGAGAGGGTCCGCCAGTCCAGCAACGGCATGCCTCTCCAGGACTTCGAACAGCAGGCCAAGAGCCTCATGCTCAGGACGTCCGACGCGGCGTGGAGCGAGCACCTGGTGCAGGTCAACGGCCTGATTGCCGGCATCCAGGCAGCCGCGCCGGGCCATGCCGAGGCCGTTTCCGATTTCGGACGCCGCAGCGTCGAAACGTACCGCATCTTCTCGGAGGAGGCCGCGGACCGGTTCGTGCAGGAACTGCTCACAGGCGGCGTATCAGAAGCCGAGACGCAACCAACTCCCGAATTGAAGCTGGTGGAAGACGCGGAGCAGATTCTCGTATAGGCCGCGTGACGCGGCCGCAAGTGGAGGCTGAAGATGGCAGCAACATTAGGGAAAGCCAGTGCGTGGGCTCTTGCCGGTACTATGGTCGCGGGCGGTCCAGTGATGGCGGCGTGCAGCTCCGGCCCAACTTACGACCAGTGGGCATCCACTGACGGCGCGGCCGGCCGCATGAATCTCGACGACGTGCAGGAGGCGTTCAGGAACTCGAAGAGCGCGACCGATTTCGAACAGCGCGTCAATCAGATATACGAGGGCGACGGCCTCGTGCTCGTCAGGGCCAAGCAGGAGGCGGATGGCCTCGTGCTGGAAGGGTGGGAGGACCTCGACGGTAATTACGAGATCTCCGACACCCAGGACGACCTGCTCTTCTCGATCTTCGAGAGAAGCGGACAGCACGAGATGCGCGGATACGGCGCGAACTCCTACTACCACAACTCCTTCGGGGCCGGCAACTTCCTGTTCACGTACCTGCTCATCTCCGCCGTAGTCCCCCGCGGCGGCTACTACTACACGACGCCGCCCACATATGCCCGCACCACCATGACCGGCCAGAGGGACTCGTACAGGAACAGCAGCAGGTACCGCAGCCAGGTATCGCGCAACAGCAACTACTTCGAAACGCAGAAGCGGTTCGCAGGCTCGCGGTATGACAGCGCCGGGCGCAACCTCAGCACGTCCCGGCAGTCGTACATGAACAGGCAGCAGTCCAGCGGAGCCTTCACGAAGAGCAGCACGGGCGTCAGAAGCTCTTGGGGAAGATCGGCCGGGGCGTCGAGAAGCTCCGGCTTCGGAGGTAGAGGCGGCTTCTTTCGCGGCGGGGGAGGAAGCCAGACGCTGATCGGCCTTGATCGGTTCGCACCGCCGGGCTAGGCCAGATTCGGAGCTCGTCACCGGCCACGCGCCCATGGGACGACCGACCCCCAAATACGCCAAGGGGCCGCGCCCGAGTAGCTTCGGGCACCCCCGCGCACAATCGAAACTACTACTGCGGATCACGTTGGGCGACATGCCCTTGGACGACGCCTTCCAGGTTGAGACGCCCTTCGATGCGGACGTGTCGCTGGGCAGTCTGATCACGGCCACCTTCCCGCCCGACCCCGGGCGGCAACGGGAGGTCAGGCGGCTTCTGGACGCCAGGGCCAACCCCGACTTGCCCGACATGTTCGACGCCCTGGTCGAGCTTTTCTCTCACTGGGGCGAGCGCCGATGCGACCTGCGGTTCTACGTCAACCACGGAGCCGAACTCACGCTGGACGGCCGCGTCGGCGGCTGGCTTGCGGAGCGCAACGGCCCCGGCCTGCTCGACTTGGTCATAGAGCAACTGCCAACCCCTCTGGAGTACGCGGTGCATCGGGGCTACGCCGACGACGCGGGCGCGGCGCTCCGGTGGCTGGAGGAGACCGCCGTCCTGTTCTTCCTGTGGCGGCGTTCCGGCGCGGGTAGCCTCTGCGTTGACGAGGACGCCTCGCTGGCCCAGGTGCTTCACCGTCTCGACGACCTGGACTACGTGAGCATCCGCGAAGGCGCGGCGGAGGTCTCTCCCTGCGGTGAGCAGCATCTGGCGCAGCTTATAGCGGAGGCCGAGTCCTACGTCGAGAGGTACGACCTGTTCAGCGACGTACTGCCGGGCGCGGCCCCGGGTTCGCATCGGTTCGGGACGGGGCGAGGCGTAGACCTGCGCGTTCCCGTCTACGAGGCCGAGGGAATCGACCCACTCAGGGCCGTCTTCCTACTGCGCATGTACGACTCCTCCCTAGAGGAGGTCGCCGGGTCAGACTGGAAGCGTGCGGCGACCGACTCCGAATTCTTCCGGGACATCCTGACACCCGTAACCGATTATGAAGACGTCGACGGCGAGGCCCTCGACGCGGCGATAGAGGACGGATTCATGATGATGGAGCAGGCAGGGACAGATTAGCCGGAAGGGGAACGGACCATGGACGCCATCACGGCGCGCCCCGGCCTGACGGAAACCGACCTCGCCTTCGTCGTCGGGCAAGCGGCCCCCGACAGTTCCAACCCTTCGAGATTGGCCGACCTCATCAGGGAGGACCCCGATTTCAGGAAGGCCATGATCGGGGATGAGAAGGTGCTCGACCGCGTGCTGAGCGACGAGGAAGTTTTCCTGAAGGTATCCCCTGCCCTCTTCTTCGAGGTGCTGCTGCGGGGAGCCTTCAAGGAGATGGAGGCGTCGACTCATACCGTAGAGAGAAGCGGCCGGTCGAGCATTCCCGTCTTCGACACGTCGGAGGTGACCTCGCTACTGCGGCGCGACGGGATCATCGAGTACCTGGCGGACATGCTGGCCTCCTTCACGAGGATCCGCAGCTACACCGTGCCGGTGCGAGTCCGTCAGGGCGTCCGGCGGCGCGTCCGCTACAACGACATGGACGTCGACAGCTTGCTCGGCCTCTGCGCGAACGCGGGAGAACACGAGAGATTCGGCTTCTACAAGCGCATAGCGGACGTATGCCTGTTCACGTCGGGGATGTTTCCAAGCTACGCCCGCTCACAACTCGCGGCGCCGCAGCGCGGCCCCGGCCGTATTCGCAGACGCCGCAGCATCGAGGACTACGAAACGGAAGGGTGCAGGTTCTACCGGCTGGCCGAAGAGCACCCGACGGCAAGCCTGATGGGGCTGACCGGCGTCTTCGGGCTCCTCCGCGAGCGCTTCACCTCGGCCCGCAAGCCCCTGACCTTCATCGCCTCACGGTACCTACACTCCAAACGCCGCCACCTCTTCGGCGCCCACGGAGGCTGAGCGGGCAATTGGGCCAAGCCGGCCTCATCAGGTACGGCAGGTGGTCCCGAGGTAGGAATGTACTACGTGAAGCCTCATGGTTTTTCCCATCCTTCGCGTGTCTATTCAGTCGCGTCGAGGAATGCTTTCAAGCGCCCGACAATCGTATTTTCGTCCTTCAACTTACATTCCCACAATGTAAGTACAGTCCAACCCAAAGCCGTAAGTTCGTTGACTTGACAGGAGTAACGTTCAACATTGCGTGCGATTTTTTCTTTCCAGTAATCGGCGTTGGTCGCCGGCATCCGATTGCCGCGTTTGCAACTATGGCCATGCCAAAAGCATCCATGCACAAAGATCGCCTTCTGACGTGGCCCAAAGACGATGTCAGGTTTCCCCGGGAGGTCACTTCGATGCAGACGGTAGCGGTATCCCATGCGATGCAAGGTGCGGCGCACAGCCATTTCTGGCGTCGTGCTGTGGCTCTTCACCGCTCGCATCGTCCTGCTGCGCTGCTCGGAGACGGAAATCATGACCGGCGAATAGCTGTAGAGGAAGACTCCCGCTGCATCTCACCGCTACGGGTGATCCGCGTTGCTCGCACCATATCATTGTCCCGGTAGGTCACTTCGAACCTGACGTAGTTGATCTCTTCCGGGCGGCATTGAAAACAATCGCTGAAGGCTTGCATGATCCGAACGTCTTCAAGGGATTGTGGCGGCGGACGAGGATTATTCCTTGGGCTCGGAATGGTCGCAGGCAACAGATATAGACAGGGTGGCGGCAACGAGAATGGCTCTACCTCAGTTAGCCTATCTGAGTTATCGTCCAACTTGGGACACGGCCGGCCCATGGTTCCGCAGACCATGTCCCAGATGACGATGCCGTCTACTCGCTGTTGGCGCGAAATGATCTCTGCGCTCAGTCTGGTGTGGATGCCAGACCACGCGTTGTGCCTAGGGTCGGCTCCGGGATTGGTGCATATGCTCCAAATGATAAACTCATTAGCATGAGGTGGACGCTCAAAGATGTTCGTATTGTTCCCGTCGAGACATCCCTTTAATTCAATCACGGCTTGTCGACCGGTTTCCAACTGCACGGTGTAGTCATGCCTATTGGATTCGCCCGCAGACTTCCACTCACCAATGAAGCCTTGATCCTGCATGTAGTTGAGGATGGAATGAGCGAATTCGCGCTTCTCGCGCATAGTCGCGGAGAACTGACCGCGGATACGCTCAATGGTGCCTCTGAACAAGCCGCTATTGTAGAAATCCTGTTCATCCAGGCCGTGACTACCGAGTTTGTGTGACTCGGACTTCAGTATCTCGGCAAATTCCTCGATTTTTTCTCGGAGTTTAATGTTCTTCCGGCAAGGGATAACGCTCATACAGCCACCTTTGTCTTGGCGGTCCGCATAAGCAGAGGCTCAAAAATTTCGCACGTCAAGAATCGTACAACTGGCACCGCAACTCCGTCGCCGGTAAGATGGTATGCCTCGTTGTAATTGTCCGGCAAGTTGTAGTTGTCCGGCAGACCCATAAGACGGGCGCTCTCCCGACTAGAAACTAAGCGCGACCGTACCTGCTGGCCATCTACAACTACGAGGAGCTGCCGACTCGATCCGCCTGCTGGAGTTCGTAAGCAACCGGCGACACCATCGAAACGAACTTCAGCCCGCTGAACTTTTCGACCCGAATTGTCACGGCGCGTACGCTTGTAGGCTGTGCCTACTATTCGGCGTCCTTCTCTCTTGGCTCTACACACTTTCTCTAGGTTAATGTCGCTCATCATGCTTAGCAGCTTACGCGTTTCCTCCGGGGTATGCCAGGGCACGCTGGAGGGGTATTCTTCAACGATGTCTGCTAAGCAAGCATCTCTTGCTGCCGGAGCGTCCAAAGTCCACCATATCCAACTCTCTTGAACAGAGAATGGTAACCTTGAATAGACTGCTCTTAGCGTGCGGGTATGGAACTCTCCGCGCGGTTCGTCACCTACCAGCGAGTTAGGTATATCTACGGCTTCCTTAATGGCAACAATGAAGAGTCTCGGCCGCGAATGCGGAACAAATAGCACTGCATCTACAATCAGCGCTCCAAATCGATAGCCTGCTTCTTGGAGCGCCCCGCAGATAGTAGCGAAGTCTCTGCCTCCGTGAGAGGTCAAAGCCCCGCAGACGTTCTCAAGCACTATTAGTGTCGGCCCTCTTCCCTGATCGTTCAGCCCTGTCATGATCCTCCAGAACGACCAGAAAGTACCGGAGCGTTCTCCCTTCAAGCCAGCGCCTCCGCCGGCAAGAGACAAGTCCTGGCAGGGGAAAGAGGCCCACGCCAGATCGGCGCGACCGGGCAAATCATCGGCAGCCACTTTGCGGACATCTTCGCAAAGTGGCATGTCACCCCAATTCGAGAAGTAGGTCGCCACCTTCTTACTGTCCCAGTCATTCGCAAAGAGACACTGCCAGTGCTCGCCAAGTCCGGCGCGCGCCATCCCGGCGCCGGAGAAGAACTCGTAGAACGCACCTATGTGCAACGGAGCCTACGCTACGTCGTAGACTTGGAAGCGGTGGCGGTTCGTCTCGGTGACGTAGAGGCGGCCTTGGCCGTCCAGCTTTACGGAAACGGGGCCCCAGAAGTACGGCTCGGTCTGCGAGGATACCTGGTATGGGGAGCTGAGATGGAGCGGCAGGTCCGGGATCAGGTTGGACTTGTCGCGCACCACCTTCTCGTCCGGGTTCGCCGCCAGGAACTCCGAGGCCCACTTGGACAGCGTGGCCTCTCCTCGCAGAAGCGCCGCCAAGCTGCCGTCCGGCGCGAAGACTTGGACGCGCTCGTTGCCCCAGTCGGCAACGTAGACGTTCCCGTTGCCGTCCACCGCCACGCCTGCCGGCCTGTGCAGCTGGCCCTCGCCGCTGCCGGGATCGCCGAAGCTGGCGAGGTAGCAGCCGTCCGGCGTGAACTTCTGGACTCGGTCGTTGCGCCAGTCCGCTACGTAGACGTTACCGCCAGAGTCCAGCGCGGCGCCCCAAGGCATGTTGAACTCACCCGGACCGTCCCCGTGGCTCCCCCACTTGCCGAGGAACTCGCCTGCGCGTGAGAACCTCTGAACGCGGTGGTTGCGTTGGTCGACAAGGTAGAGATTGTCGTCGGGGTCGAAGGCTATGCCGGCGGGGCCGTTGAGCTCGCCGTCGCCGGAGCCCGCCGCGCCCCACGTCTCGAGCAACTCGCCGTCCGTGCTGAATATGGAGACCCGGTCCAGATACTCATCGGTGACGTAGAGCCGCTCCTCGCTGTCGAACGCGATGGAGACCGGCAGCGTGAACTGCCCCGCGTCCTTGCCGTATCCCCCGCCGAACTCCCCGACGTAGTCCTCGTCGAGGTTGCAGATACCGACGCGCGGGGCCTTGTCCCACCGGTTCATCACGAAGATGCGCCCATCCCCGCTGACGGCGAGGTCGCAGGGGTAGGCGAAGCCGCGCCCGTTGAGGCCGTTGTTGACGATGCCGATCGTCTTGGCGTACTTCAGGGTCAGCGGCGGCGCGGCGGCCTGTGTAGTCACTGCCGTGGTACTCCTGTACGGGCTTATGCGAGCTGATACTCGCGCGTCGCCGTTATGAGGCCGAGGACCTCGCCGACCCGGTTCGCCGACTCCTCCGCGGAATCGTCGTCCCGCAGCGGAACATCGCCGCTCCTGGCAACGTACCCGGTCAGCGCTTCCCTCGTCTCGTCGGAGACCCGGATCGGCCCCATCAGGTCGAGGCAGCCGTTCACAAGCTCGGCGGGCGTGAGCGTGCCCCCGTTCATGTGCGCGAGCCTGTATATTATGTCCTGCACGCCGGGCAGCTCCACGTTTCTCAACTCCTGAGCGGCGAAATTGACGCGCTCCACCAGCGCGCCGCTGTCGATCCACTCGTCGCCCTCGTGCCATCCCTCGACCGTGGGCGGCATGAGCAGCCCTTGGCCCATGAACAGCGCCTGGCTGGCAAGCTGCGGCGCTTCCAGGGTGGGCTCCCGGTAGCTCCCAGCTATCCGTACGGCGCCCACGACCACCTCGACCGGGGCCTTCACCCTCTTGTACATGGAGCGCTCCGACCTGAAGTAGTCGGAGTTGAACAACGTACGGAGGACGGACCTGATCTCGTAGTCGGACTCGAAGTAGCTGCGCATCATATCGGCGACGACTTCCTCTCCTTCCCCGTCTATCTCGTCGGCGGCGAAGAACTGGAAGATGCGCCTGCAAACGAACTCCGCTGCCGACGACTGCTTGCAGATGATCTCAACGATGTCATCCCCGTCCCAAGCGCCCGTCTCGCCGAGGAAGGTCTTCTCGCCGTCGTCGTGGTCCCACTCCCGGAAGTCGAAGTGCCACGAGATCCTGCCGTAGGGCCATATCGAATCCTTCATGGACCTGGTCACCATGTACTCGGCGTTGCCCAGCGTCCAGCCGGTGAAGGCCCGCGAAGCCTCCTTGATGTCCTGCTCGGTGTAGTTGCCGATGCCCATAGAGAAGAGCTCCAGCAGCTCGCGCCCGTAGTTCTCGTTTATGGCCCCGTTGTGGTTGTCGTTGTTGTCCAGCCAGACGAGCATCGCCGGGTCCTTGGACAGCTCCACCAGCAGGTCGCGGAAGCTGCCGAGGCCGACGCGCCGGAACATCTCGATCTGGTTGAGGAGCGAGCGCGCTTGGTTCAGCTTGGCGTAGCCGGTGGCGAACAGTCCGTGCCAGAAGAGGGCGATCTTCTCCTCCAGGGGGTTCTCCGTCGTGACCATTCGGTATATCCAGTAGGCGCCGGCCGTGTCCAGGAACCGGGACTCGCCCATGTCCACGTGGTAGCGCCGGAGCACGTCGTCGGGCAGATTGTGGGGGTCTCCGGGGTTGAGGAGCTTCTCTACGGTCGCCTCGTAGCCTCTGGCAACGTGCTCTTCCAGCTCGGGCCTGGTGGCCCCGAAGCCGGCCCGGCGCATCAGGTGCGCCATCATCTCCATGTCGCGACTGCTCATTTGTGCCTCCCCGTCGCGTAGGGGCGGGTCCAACCTGCCCCCCTCGCGGCAATTCGGTATCAGTTCTTGATGAGGTCGAAGGACTCGAACCGGCCGTTGACTATCGGTGCGGCTTCCAAACCCATCCAGTCCTCCAGGATGGTCGAGTATGTGGACCGGAAGTCATTGTTGAAGTGGAGGTCGCCGTCCAGCTGGTCCTCCTCCTTCATCGAGGGGTACTCGCCGTACATGCCGCCATCGACGGACCCGCCGATTACGAACGCAATCCCGCCGGAGCCGTGGTCGGTGCCGGAGCCGTTGTCCTTGATTCTGCGCCCGAATTCGGAGAAGACCAGGATGGCTACGTCATCCTCCCGCCCGTGCTCCTTGAGATCGTCCATGAAGTCCCCGATGCCGCCCGCAACCTCGTCCCACAGCTGGGCATGGGTCTTCAGCTCGCCCGAGTGGGTGTCGAAGCTGCCGTGCTGCGTGTAGAAGATGCGGGTGCCGAGGTCGGCGAACAAGACTTGGGCCACGCTCTTGAGGCTCTGGCCCATCGGGTCAGCCGCGTACTCGACGCCGGACGAGTAGACGGCCGGCGCGGTGCGGAGGATGTCGGCGCCCTTCAACGCGTCCGTGCCCGTCTGTCCGAGGAAGTCCATTACGGCGTCGCCGCCGCGGGCCCCGCCGTACATCTTGGCGAACGTCTCCAGCGCGAACTTGCGCAGCGACTCGTCCTCCATGTCCGGGAAGAGGCCGTAGGTCTCGAGGTTACCCACCGAGGCCACCGGCACTCCCCTGCACCCCAGCGCGCGGGGCAGCCCGCGTCCGAAGTTCACGCCCGTCAGCACGTTGTCGCCCTTGGGGTCGAGCTCGCGGATGGCTCTGCCGAGCCAACCCTCGTTGCCGATGTCCTCGGGAAGAGCGGTATGCCATATGTCCATGGAGCGGAAGTGGGAGCGGTTCGGGTTCGGGTAGCCGATGCCGTTCACTATCGCAACCTTGCCCTCGTCCCACAGGCGCTTGACCGGCTCCATGCCGGGCCTGAACCCGTACTGGTCGTCCAGCTTTAGCACCTGCTCAGGCTCGATGCTCACGGCGGGCCGGTAGTCGTAGTACAGCCCTTCGTTGTACGGAACGAGGGTGTTCAGATAGTCGTTTCCGCCCGAAAGCTGGATAACCACCAGCGACCGGTTGTGCCCGTTCGAGGTCATTGTACCCTCCTGCGCCTCGATTCCATTGCGCTTTTTGCACCGACTAAGTTTGCAGGATAATCTACATCATGGACGCAAGCCGTTCAAGCCCTATCCGCCGTACCTACGCCGTATTTGCCGCGAAGCGTAATCCGGATTCCCGAGCCGGGTTATGCCAAGTCGCCGTGACGCCGCCGTATACGCAGGGCCAAGGAGTGGATTCCCCAGACTCACAAACGAAGTGCAACACCTGGTTAAGGTGTTGTCATGCTAACCGGTTCCCCTCTCTCATCGCCGGTCCGTTGCGGCGGATGCAAGCCTGCTGATACAGTCTTCCCCGAAAACACCGCAGGGAGGCGAGTATGGCGAACCCCAAATACAAGGCGGCAATCATCGGGACGGGGCGCATGGCCGGACTGATGGAGGACGAGCAGCCGTACACCAACCGGTACTCGAAGCCCTACTCCCACTTCGCCTCCTACTCGGCGATCGAGGAGACCGAGGTGGTCGCAGTGGCAAACCGCAGCCCTGAGCGGATGAAGGTCTTCTGCGACCGTTTCGACTTCCGCAACGCCTACCTCGACTACGAAGAGATGATCGAGACGGAGAAGCCCGACATCGTCAGCGTGACCACACCAACGTTTGCGCGTGCAGACCCCATAATCTTCGCCGCAGAGCACGGCGTCAAAGGCATCTACGCGGAGAAGGGGCTCTGCTCGTCGCTCGCCGAGGCGGACCGGATACAAGCGGCCTGCAACAGCAACGGCGCCGCCTTCAACTGGGGGGCGTCCCGCCGCCAGCACAGCGGCTACGTCCAGGTGGCCGAGGCCATCGCCAGGGGCGACATAGGCAGACCCACGCACGCCGTCGTATTCACCTTCACCGACCTGATCAAGCACCACCCCCACACGCTGGATACCGTCTCCATGATGCTGGGCGACCCCAAGCCGGTATGGGTCGAGGGCAGGCTGGTCGAGAGGGGCGACCCTCTGGACGCCTCCATGCCGCGAATGGGGCCCAGGTTCGGGCCGGGTCTGTCCCAGCGCCTGCCGCTTCCCAGCCCTGAGTACGACCCCGACAGGCACGGGTTCGTACCGCCGGAGGGCCACGAGATAGCGGACCCGCTCGTAGACTTCTACCGCGTCGGCTACGAGAACGGCGCCGAGGGCGTCTACGTCCCCGCCCGCTCCGGGTGGAACATCGAGGTCCACGGCACCGAGGGTTTCGCGGCTTCGTGGGACAACGGCGAGACCAACTTCGTCCGGCGCGCCGGGATGTACGGCAGCGTCGTCGACTTGCAGACCTTCCGGCCCACCGGCGAGAGTCACACCGTCAACACGATCCGAGACATCATCAGGGAGATCGAGACCGGCCAGCGCACCAGGGGCAACGTCGACGTCACGATGCAGACCGTAGAGGCCCAGTTCGGCATAGCCCACTCCCACCTCCAGGGAGGGGCCCGCGTCCCCCTCCCGGTCAGCGACCGCTCCCTGCTGATTCCGGGCGGCTAGCCCGGCCTTCCCGTGCTAGAATGCCGCTCGGAGGTGAATCCATGACCCGCCCCGCGAACGTGAGGGTGAGGTTCGCTCCCAGCCCCACGGGCGGCCCCCACCTGGGCAATATCCGCACGGCGCTATTCAACTGGCTGTTAGCCAGAGGCGCCGGCGGCGCCTTCATGGTGCGCATCGAGGACACCGACCAAGCCAGACTGGTCCACGGGGCGGTTGACGAGACCCTGGAAGCCCTCCGATGGCTTGGGATCGACTGGGACGAGGGGCCTGACGTGGGCGGCAGACATGCCCCCTACTACCAGTCTCAGCGGCTCGACCGATACCACGCAGCCGCAGGGAATCTGATGGACGCCGGGAAGGCGTACCCGTGCTACTGCACCCCCGAGCGCCTGCAGCAGATGCGCGCCGAGCAGGCGCGGGGAAAGCAACACGTCGGATACGACCGCCGTTGCCGCGCCCTGACCGCCGAGGAGAGAAGAGCAAGGCAAGACGGCGCGCCCAGCGTGGTCAGATTCGCAATGCCGAAGGATGGGACCACCTCCTTGAAGGACGTCGTGAGAGGATGCGTGTCCTTCGAGAACGAACTGATCGACGACTTCGTTCTCCTCAAGTCCGACGGATTCCCAACCTACCACCTCGCCAACGTGGTCGATGACCACGATATGGAGATAAGCCACGTGCTCAGGGCCGAGGAGTGGCTCCCAAGCGCGCCGAGGCACCTACGGCTCTACGAGGCGTTCGGGTGGACGCCGCCCGTCTTCGCCCACCTACCCATCATCCTGGCTCCGGACCGGTCCAAGCTGAGCAAGCGGCACGGGGCGGCGACCGTCACCGAATACCGGGAGATGGGGTACTTGCCGCAGGCCATGACCAACTTCCTGGCTCTGCTGGGATGGTCTCTGGACGACCGGACGGAGGAGTTCTCCGCCGACGAGCTCATCAAAGCCTTCTCGCTGGAGCGCGTGTCCCGCTCCCCGGCGGTCTTCGACTCGGACAAGCTGGTCTGGCTCAACGGCCACTACATACGGCGTCTGACCCACCGGGACCTCGCGGAAGCGCTGTTGGACTTCTGGCGGCGCTACCCGCCGGCGGAGTTCCCCCCGCCCCGCGACCTCGATCTCATGACGCGCATCGCGCCGCTGGTCCGAGAGCGGCTCAAGACCCTGCGCGACGCCGCGCCCCTCGTACAGTTCCTCTTCAAGAAGGTCGACTACGACCCGTCCGTTCTGGTGCAAAAACGCATGGACGAGGCCGGCGCCCTGGACGCGCTGAAACAGGCGCGGGCCGTTCTCGGCGCGCTCCCGTCACACGACGCCGCGTCCATAGAGGGCGCGCTAAGGCCGCTGGCCGGCAAGCTCGGCCTCAAGGCCGGCCAGCTTCTGGGCGTCCTCAGGGTCGCCGCCACCGGCCTAAAGGTGGCGCCCCCCCTCTTCGAGACGATGGAAGTCCTCGGTCGAGACCGCACCCTCGCGGCCATAGACGACGCCCTGGACAAGCTGTCCGCATACAGTGCAATCACGCCCGGCTGACCGGTACGACCCCCCTAACGGAGCGCGAACATGTCGATCAAAGATAGGATGATGGAGGACTTGAAAAGCTCCATGCGCAGCCGCGATACGGCACGCACGACCGTACTCCGATACCTGCGCTCGGAGATACACAATCAGGAGATCGAAGACGGCGCGGACCTGGACGACGACGGCGTTATAGCCGTCCTCGGAAGGCAGGCCAAGCAGAGGCGCGACAGCATCGACGCCTTCAGGCAGGGGAACCGCCCGGACTTGGTCGAAAAGGAAGAGGGCCAACTGGCCGTCATCATGGACTACCTACCCCGGCAGCTCTCCGACGACGAGGCCGCCGAAATCGCCAAGAGGGTCATAGCGGAGATGGGAGCCTCCGGCCCCGGCGACATGGGCCGGGTCATGGGCCAGGTGATGCCGCAAGTACGAGGCAGAGCGGAGGGACATAGGGTCAGCAAGCTGGTCTCCGCCCTGCTCAGCAGCCTCTAGCCGGCCCCCAAGACCGGCCGTGGGCCGCGTCGGCTGAGGGGTTGTTACGCCACTGCGGCCCTGACCCCGCGCTCAGGCGCGCTCCCGTAGGACCAGTGCGCCGCGCCCTACCGGGGGCGTTCTCCCCCGCCCTCCCAGTACGCGCCGGGCTTCCAGGCGTGCTCTCGGGCAACCTCCTCGTTGAGGTCCGCGCCCCAGCCGGGCCCGGTGGGAGTCATGACGTGGCCGTCGACGACCTCCGGCCGGACCGTTACGAGGTCGCCCTTCCACGGCACGTCGTCGACGTCCGTCTCCATGATGCGGACGTTGGGCAGGACGGCGCACAGGCTGGCGCTCATGAAGTCGGCCAAGTGGCTGTAATAATTGTGGGGCGCGACGTTTAGCTGGTAGACCTCGGCCAGGTCGCCGACCTTCTTCGACTGACTGAAGCCGTTCCACGGCACGTCGATCATGAATACGTCGGCCGCGCGCCTCTGGAAGTACGGGATGTACTCGCGCATGTAGAAGAGGTTCTCGCCGGTGCATATCTTGGTGCTGGTCGACTGCTTGATCTGGAGGACCGCGTCGGGGTCGTACATGTCGACCTCTAGCCACAGCAAGTCGAACTGCTCGAGTACCTTGGCGATCCGCATCGCGCTCTCCGGCTTGAAGTTGAAGTTCAGGTCGAGGTTGATGTCCACGTCGGGGCCTACGGCGTCGCGGAACGTGCCGACCAGCGCCTCGACGTGGCGCAGCAACGGCGTCGTCACGTACTGGTCGGTGGTGCCCGGCCCGCCGCCGAAGCCGCCGAAGAAGACGTCCGCCGGCTCTCCCGGCAGCAAGATGTTCGTCTTCAGCGCCGTATAGCCCCGCCTGACGACCTCGCGCCCCAGGTCGGCGACGTCCTCCATGGTGCGCAGCGGCGGCGTACCCAGCAGCTTGGGCCACCGGGCGCGGGTGGTGCCGCAGTGCGACCAATATAGCCTGGTCCTGTCCCTGGTGGGCCCCCCGAACAGCTCGACGACCGATATGCCCAGGGCCTTGGCCTTGATATCGATGAGGGCGCAGTCGACGCCCGCGATGGCCTTCGCGGCTATGCCACCGGGGCTCTGGCGCACCCGGCGCAGCATGTCCCAGAAGCGCATCTCGAACGCCCTGGGGTCCCGCCCGACGAGCACGGGCGCCAGGTCCTCGACGGTCCCCGCTATGCCGAGGGGCGACCTGCCGTCGCTGCACTCCCCGTACCCGGTGACCCCCTCGTCCGTCTCCACCTTGACGAACGTCCAAGGCCGGAAGCCGGCGTCCACTATGAACGTCTCGACGTTGGTAATCTTCATGGCCTGTGCGCGCCGGATTGTATCATGGCGCCCGATCATGGACGCCTAAGAAGGCATGGCCTTCGACAGGCCCAAGGGGACGGAGGGGCCGGCCTATTCGCCGCGCAGCCGCCGCAGCTCGGCTCTCATCTCGGCCAGGCGGGCTTCGGCGGTCTCAGCGCGGGCTTCGGCGGTCTCGCGGGCGGCGCGCTCAGCATTGGCGCGCGCAGCGGCCTCGGCATGGTTCTCCAGCCAGCGGCCCGCCGCCGGAACGTAGAAGCGCAGACGGCCTTCCTGCCAGCACAGGTCCAAGCCCAACAGCGGGCTGCGACCCCGCGCCCCGCCGTCCGGCTCGCTGCTCACCTCGAACCGGCGGTATTCGCCATCCACCAGATACTCGCCCACCAGCGGCTCGCCGTAGTGGTCGCCGCCCGTGGGATCGAAACGCCAGTACTCCTTGACGCCCAGACTCGCGTACAGGCCGCGCTTGGGGCCTATGTCGTTGGACGCGGTCGAAGGCGACCCTATCTCCAGTATGAAGTCGGGGGCCTTGCCCACCTCCCACACCCTGTAGTTGTTGAACCGTCTGATGGACTCCACGTCGACCCCAAAGGCAACGTAGCAGTCGGGGGCTACCCGTTTCCCGGGGTCGCCCTCGACGTAGTAGACGAAGGAGTTACCGCTGACCGCGGTCGTCGGGCCGCCCAGGCGCACGCTCAGTGTAGAAAAGGCGTCTCTAAAATGCGGCCCCTGCTCAAATCCGTCTGCCAATGGCATACCGTCCGTTTCGGGGTAGAAGACCTCTTCGGCCTGAGGAGGCCCGCTCGGGGTCAGGGCTGTGGGTGTCGTGGCCATGGCGCTTGCTCCTGTATGTCTACTTGACGTGTAAGAACGCGAGTGCTATGGTCTCCCGAAGAGATGGAGGAAACTACAAATGGAAGACCGTTGGCTGGAACTATCTATACCCGATCCTGCGGAGCATGGCGAGAGTCCTGAACCGATTTACGAACGCGTTAAGCCCGGAGTGTATCAAGGAAATCAGGTGGTAGAGCTCTTGAGGGAACACAAGGAAGACTCAGAAGCAATCCAGTTCATAGCGGATATGCTAGAGGAATAGATTCTGGAGTGACAAAGCAAACGGAGCAGTCACAGACGCAGTCCAAACACGTGTGATATAAATGCCTTCCTTGCATAGAACGCTCTTGTAGTACTGCCGTGCCCTACCCCTTTGGTCCGAGGCTGGATCAACACTCCCATTCTGCCAGTCAGCGATTCGAATCCGGTTGTTCGGATAGCCTTTCTAACCAAGTCGTAGTCAGCCTTCACCAACTGGTACATGTCAGCATCGTCAAGGTCGAAGGAGGCCGCGCCATAGATAACTGAGTGCGTTTCTTCCTTGCTTTCGAATACTCTGCCCACGATAAGCATCTTCGCCAGTTTTCCCAGGAGATGGCTGCGTTTGAATGGGCAGCCTGCCACATCCCGAGGGGTGATCGACGTAATCCACATTGTCTCCTTAGGGACAAGCTTGCCATCCCTACGATACCTCAGAGGAACAACCTTCAACTCCCAGGAGCCGGCGTTAGGATTACGAGACGAGCTCAGAGGTAGACCCAGACACCGCTCCATAGTCTGTCCCGCCCAACCCTTGTTCAACTTGCCTTTCTTGAAGACGGTTATCCCGTGCTCGTCAGCCAGAGCGCGGAGATTCTCCCCCTTCAGTTCACGTATGCGGCGTATGGCTTCGGGTCTCTCCATCTCTATCCCCCTGACAGCTTGGCCTTGGACTCCAAGAGCCTGGGTTGTGGAAGTTGGCTAGAGCCATTCACATATACGGGCTCTGGAGTATACCCAGTAACAGCTTCCATACGTCTGGTTGTGAGCTGTACGTACTCCTGTTGTCGCTCGCAGCCGATGAATTTGCGCCCCATTCCGAGTGCGGCGACTCCGGTCGAGCCCGATCCCGCGAATGGGTCTAATATCAAGTCCCTCTGGTTCGTGCTAGCCCGAAGGCAGCGCTCGATCAAGGCAACGGGCTTCTGGGTAGGGTGTTTGCCGTATCTCTTCTCAGCCCGCCCTGCTGGTGGGAACTGCCAGACGTTCTTCATCTGCTTCCCACCGTTTTCCTCACGCATCCGTTCATAGTGGAAGGTATAGCGGTGCTTGCTACCCTTCCGAGCCTTTGTCGCCCATAGAACGGTCTCCGTCGAATGGGTGAAGCACCGACAGCCGAGATTGGGCGGGGGGTTCGGCTTCTGCCAAATTATATCGTTGAGGATGCGGTAGCCTGTCTGGAGCATCGCCATGCCCACGCTGAGATAGACGTGGAGTGTGCCTGTGACCCAGATCGTACCCGCGGGCTTGAGGACGCGGTAGCATTGAGACAGCCACTCGCGATTGAACGCATGATCGTTCTCGAGGCCTTGGCTTCTATCCCACTCTCCCTTGTTGACCTGCACCATCCGGCCCGCAACGCATGTGATGCCGTCGTTGGACAGGAAGTACGGCGGGTCCGTCCACACACAATCAACGCTACCCTCGGGCATGGCGGCCATGAACTCCAGGCTGTCCCCGTAGTACACATAGGACTCGCCATCCTCTGACCGCCAAGTGATGCTGCCGGTCAGACCGTCCGATCTAGGTGGAATGAGATTGTCCTCGTAGGCTCTCATGTCGGTCATGAAAGCATCTCCTAGCCGAGTTTCAATGAACGCGCCAACCTTAGCACCTGCATTCTTTCCCGTCTACCAGTTCGTAAACGCCCCGTCGTTGCGGCGCAGCAGCGGCGGCCAGCCGCCCGGCTTTGCGGTGCGCGCCGCCTCTGCGGCTGCCTCGTCCATCTCGACGCCGAGGCCGGGCGCGTCCGGCGCGAAGGCGTAGCCGTCCATCCATCCGATCTGCTGCGGGAAGACGGCGGTGTCCGTAGTTCCCGGCCTGCGCGGCATCTCCTGCACGCCGACGTTGGTCGTGGCCATGCAGAGGGCGACGCACGCGGCGGCGCTCACGGGGCCGAGTGGGTTGTGGGGAGCGATGTCTATGTAGTGGGTCTCGCACCAGTGGGCGACCTTGAGCGCCTCGGTCAGGCCGCCGACGTTGCAGACGTCTATCCTAGCGTAGCTGATCAGTTCCTCCTCTATGACCTCCCTGAAGTGCCATTTGCTCGACCACTGCTCGCCGGCCGCTATGGGCAACCTGACGTGCCGCGCGAGCGTCCGGTAGCTCGCCGGGTTCTCGGAGCGCAGCGGGTCCTCGATGAAGAAGGGTCTGTACCTCTCCAGCCGGCCGCATAGGGAGACTGCGTGGGCGGTGTCGAGCCTGGTATGCACGTCGAAGCATATCTGTATGTCCGGGCCCACGGCCTCCCGCACGCGGGCCATCTGCTCCTCGGCGGCGTCCATGGAGTGGACCGGCTCAAGGCGGCCCTCCTCCTTTTCCTCCCACCTCGGCGAGGTCTCGGGCTGGCCCCACCGCACGAACTTCCACCCCTCGTCCACGGCTTTGAGGCTGTTCTCGACCAACTCGCCGAGGTCCTCGCCCTGCGTGTGCGGGTAGCAGACGACCTTATCGCGGACCGGCCCTCCCAGCAGCTTGTACACCGGCATACCCAGCGCCTTGCCCTTGATGTCCCAGAGCGCGACGTCGATGGCGCTTATGGCGCAGCTATAGACCAGTCCGGCGGGGAAGAAGCCGCCTCTGAACATGTGCTGCCACAGCCTCTCGGTGCTGAACGGGTCTTGGCCGACGACCAGCTCCGAGAGGTGCTCGACCGCCTTCTCGATGGCCGGCCCCCAGAAGAGCGCGCCGGACTCGCCCAATCCGTGGACCCCGGCGTCGGTCTCCACCTTGACGATGAAGTAGCTGCGCTCGTTCTCTCCGGCGACGTGGAACGTCTTTATCCGGGTGACTTTCATAGCGGGGTCCTCCTTGGGCTGCGCTTGGACGTGTTATCGCTCATGCAGGCGGCCAGCACGCCGGGGGTGAAATGGCGGCGGCGTCCTGCGGCAGGGGGGAGGGTTGCACACCGCCTTGCGGCGCGGCGCCTCATACCGATTCCCGTACCGATGGCGGTGATGGATTCTTGGATGAGTATATTACTACCCGGCACTTTAGGCTATCATTGCTCTGCGAGCCGCGCCCGCATGGGCGGCGCGGCTGCCGGGCCGAGGCGGAAGGCAGGATGCCTGGCCCGAGCCATTGGGACGGATCCCCGCCTTCACGGGAAGGACGGCAGGGAGGGAGACAGCTTAAATGTCAATCGCGTCGCTCAAGCCTTACGTCGTAGTATTCACGGCCAGCGCGTGCATCCTGGTCATCGAGATCGTCGCCGGCAGGATCCTGGCGCCGGTGATCGGGGTATCGCTCTATACTTGGACGAGCATCATAGGCATCGTACTAGCGGGCATCAGCCTGGGCAACTACCTGGGGGGGCGGATCGCCGACTGGAGGCCGCACCCGACCACGTTGGGCCTGATACTGCTGGCCGGGGGCATATCGAGCCTCGCGATCCTGCCCATATTCGCGGCGGTCGCCGACCTGTTCGACAGCGTCCCCATACTCCCCCGCATCGTCCTGATCGTGACGTCGCTCTTCATCGCGCCGAGCATCATCCTGGGGATGGTCACGCCGGTGGTGATCAAGCTGGAGCTGAAAGACCTCCAGAAGACCGGCAACGTGGTGGGCAGGATATACGCTCTGTCCACCGCGGGCAGCATCCTGGGCACCTTTCTGACCGGATTCGTGCTCATCCAGTGGTGGGGCACGCGGACGATACTCGTCGTCGTGTCGCTTGTGCTCGTCCTCCTCGCCCTCGCCCTTGGCAACCTCTGGCGCCCCGGGACGCGCAACATAGCCCCGGTGGGCGTAGCTCTGCTGGCGGTAGTCGCTGGCCTCGTGGGAATCGGGTTTGCCAGGAGCGCGTTGGGGTCCCCTTGCCTGGAGGAGAGCGCCTACTTCTGCATCAAGGTGAAGGACGAGGTGCGCGACGGTCGGGAGATTCGCATCCTGACCCTGGACGCGCTCAGGCACAGCTTCACCGACCTGAGCGATCCGGCGCACCTGGTGTACACCTACGAGAAGGTGTTTGCCGACATGGCCGACTACATAGCGGAGACGGAGCCCGGGATGAGGGTGCTGTTCATCGGCGGGGGCGGCTACACGATGCCGCGGTACCTCGAGCATACTTACCCGGAAAGCACGCTCGAGGTGATCGAGATAGACCCGGCGGTGACGGAGGTCGCCCTCGAACAGTTCGGCCTACGACCGGACACCGGCATCATCAGCTACAACGAGGACGCGCGGATGAAGATACCCCGGCTCCCTCACGACAAGTACGACCTCGTCGTGGGCGACGCCTTCAACGACCTGTCCGTGCCGTACCACCTCACGACGAAGGAGTTCAACGAAGATGTCGCGGCGCTGCTGAAGGAGGACGGGATCTACGTGGCAAACGTCGTGGACGAGCGTCAGGACGGCCGGTTCCTCCGCTCGTTTGCGTCGACCCTCAAGGAGACGTTCGATTACGTCTACGTCATACGCGGCGACTCGAATTGGGACAGTCCCAGCCGGCACACCTACGTCATCGCCGGGGCCAACCAGCCCTTCACCGCCTACGACCTGAACAGCGCAGCTAATCGGGCCGGCAGGGCGTCCACTACCGAGCTGATGCCGGGCGCCGACTTCGCACTGTGGCTGAAGGAGGACCCGGGCGTGGTCCTGACCGACGACTACGTCCCGGTGGACAACATGCTCGCCCCGCTGTACCTGGAGAGCAGGTAGCCTATCCGGGCGCTGCCCATACCTGACGGGCTGCGCCAGTCGAGAGGAGTACGGGGCCGGCGGATAGCGCGGCTACGCCGCAGGGATCAAGGGGAAATGATGGGCGACTTCTGGATTCAGGACGGCGAGAAGATGCTGCTCATCGGCGACAGCATCACCGACTGTGGACGGCGTGACCGCGCCATTCCCCTCGGCGACGGGTACGTGAGCATATTCGCGGAGCTTGCTACTGCAAGGTACCCGGAGCGAAACATCGAGTGGCTCAACATGGGTATCGGGGGCAATCGGACCACCCACTTGAGGGAACGTTGGCTGGCCCACGTGATCAACCACAGGCCGGACCGTCTCTCGATCAAGATTGGAATAAACGACCTGCACAGCTTCCTTCGACGTGACCCCGACGGTGTACCGCCCGATCGGTACAGGAGGAACTTCGACGAGATATTGACCTCTACGCGTCAGGCCCTCGGAGAAATTCCAATCCTCCTTGTAACTCCGTTCTACATCTCGGCCAACTTGGACGACGAGGTCGAAGGCGCAGTACTCCGCATGATTCCCCAGTACGTCGACGTCGTAGAAGAGATGAGCGCCGAATACGATACTTTGTTCCTCAATCTACACGATGTCTTTCAGGAACATCTCAGGTATCGGCCGCCCAGTACGTTCTGCCCCGAGCCGGTCCACCCGAATCACACCGGACACGTGGTTATCGCCAACGCCCTGATGGAGTTTCTCAGTCGATGAGGAATCGTCTGAACAAAGGCGGTCAGGTGGGCTGCGTCCGGTTTGGTGACCCGCCTCGGACTCGAACCGAGAACCTACTGATTAAGAGTCAGTTGCTCTGCCAGTTGAGCTAGCGGGCCAAGAGTACCGAACGGCGCGGGGGGCTGGCGAGTCTCATTGTAGTTAGGGCCGCGGCGGAGCGTCAAGGCGAGATTGCGCGCTGCCCTAGTCCACGTCGACGTCTAGGATGTAACGCACGGCCCTGGACATACGCTTCCACGTCTCGTAGCGCAGGTACTCGCCCTGATCAAGCTGCTGCGGGTGCTCCCGCGCAGCGAAGTAGCAATGCAGCGCGCGCCGCTTGCCGCCTTTGCTCCGGTTCCGGGTGCCCCCATGCCAAATATGGCTGTTGAACACGGCGACGGTACCGGCAGGCGCGACCAGGTGCTCCTCCTCCGGGTGGGGCGCCGTTGGGTCTTCGAGGACGTTGCCCGGGTGTTTGCCTCGATGCGTGCCCGGGACGAGACGCGTGCAGCCGTTCTCCTCAGTGAAATCGTCAAGCAGCCAGATCGAATTACATACGTGGAAGCGCCCGTCGTAGTCCGAAGGCCAGTCCGTATGCAGCTCCTGGTGGCCTTCGCCGGGTAGGGCATCCCGTGCGTTCAGCGACGACAGCTTGAAAGCGCGCCCGATAACGTGGTGGACTGCGGCGAGCACCGTCGGGTGGGTGTAGACGCCGTCGAAGACCGGGCTCTTGTTCACCAGGTCCGCGAGACGCCGCGTGCCCGCTTCCTGATGGACTTCGATCCCTGCGGCGATACCCTCCGCCTCGCATAGGCTTTCGAACTGCTCCCGCAGCGCCGCGAGCCACGGCCCATCCATGACGCCGGGCAGTACCGTATACCCCTTCTCGTCCAGCTCTGCCTTGTGCTGTTCAGGCAGGGCATTCTCGGTCGCCGCGAGGTCTTCCAGCGCTTGGCTTATGTCCATCTGATCGGCATTCCTCATATTGGCTCCGGTAGTCCGTAGAACTCATGACCGTTGAGGGCGATTGTACGGATACTCCCGTACGTGGTCAATCACCCCCATATAGAAGACCCACCCAGCACGAGCGCGCCCAGTGTGTTCAGGATCGGACGTATGATCAACACCAGCACGGGGGTTCCCGGCAACATCAGGGTCGACGCAACGAGGAGCAGCAGTATTCCCGGGCCGAAATTTTCCAGACGCGCGAACAGTGCGGCTGCCCGTCCGGGGAGGATGCCAAGGGCGGCCTTGAAGCCGTCGAGGGGAGCGATGGGGAGCAGGTTGAATGAGGCCAGCAGCAGGTTCCAGAACACGACCGATCCCACCACGTAGCCCCCGAGGTCGTCCATCTGTCCCCGAAAGAGCGTGAAGCCCACCGCCTGTTTGGCCGCGATTCCGGCGTTGATCGGTGCGGCGGCTAGTACGGCCAGCATTATGTTGGCCAGTGGGCCGGCGCCCGCAACGAGAGCCATGCCCGTCCGGGCGCCGGCCTTGAGGCGCCCGGGATCGATTGGCACAGGCTTCGCCCAACCAAACCCTGCCAGGAAGATCATCGCGGTCCCGACGACCTCCAGATGCGCCAGAGGATTCAGCGATAGCCTGCCGTTGTGCCTGGGGGTGGGGTCTCCAAGCAGGGTGGCCGCGACGGCGTGGCTGAACTCGTGGAAGGTAAGCCCAAGTAGCAGGGCGAATGAGAAGACGCCAAGGGTGACGGCGCCATCCAACGGGGAGGAGATGATCTGATCTAGGGCAGTCAGAATCATCCCAGGGACTCCAAGGCCTGACAGGTCTCAGACAGGAGTGTGTCGGCGGGCGTTAAGAGAAGCAGGGCGAGCGCGCCCCGCCTGTTCGTTACACCGTTTCCGGCTTAGCCTCGCCTCAGTGGCCGCCGCCGCCACAGCCGCAACCACCACCGCCACCGCCGCCGCAACCGCAACCACCACCGCCGCCGCCGCAACCGCAACCACCGCCGCCGCCGCAACCGCCGGCCGCGTTGGGATTGCTGATGACGAACCCGCTTCGCATCAGGCCCTCTATGTAGTCGATCTCGGACCCTTCGACCAGTGCTACGCTGTCCGGGTCCACCACGACGCGGACGTCCTGGGCTTGGATCACCACGTCGTCCTCGGCCGGCTCCTTTTCGACGCCGAGCATGTACTGAAAGCCGCCGTGGCCGCCGGGCGTGACCATAATCCTGAGCATCGATCCCTCGTCGCCCTGGTCCTTCAGTACCTCATTCAGCTTGGAAGCAGCGAGAGGGGTCACTTCAATAAGCTTGGTTGTGGTCACCGGGTTGCCTCCTGAGAGTGTCAGAACTCCCTAGTATATCCTGAGGTCCGTTCACCTCAGGTTCTAGGGATGGTAGCATGACGAAAATGCGGCGGTCAAGCGAGGCCCGGAAGGCCGCCGCATAAATACCGGGCTTTTACAGGGCCGCTGTGGGGTGAGCGGGAGAAGGAATCAAGCCCCCTGGCGATGGCCTATTTTCCCACACCCTTGCAAGTGCAGTATCGTCGGCGCTGAAGCGTTTCACTACCGTGTTCGGGATGGGAACGGGTGGTTCCACCTCGCTAGAATCACCAGGGGACCTGACCTTGCCTAGAATCATAAGGGGTTATCGCCGCATCGTCAACGGCACGGCGCCGGCGTAACTGTCCTTTTCGACTGGCGCAGCGCCGATAAAGCAGACGTCTTGATACCCGCCCGCCCCTTGGTAACTGGGGGCACAGCCCCGGACCCCCTGCCACAGGGGAGAAGCCTCGCGTGTAGAGCTAACGCCGCCGTGCGCGGGTGTTGGCGGTGGCCGCCGCCTCGGCTATGAGCAAGTCCACTGCCAGCTCATCATGCCCCGCGGTCGATTTGGTCCGCAAGTCCGTCTCAACCAACTTCCAGTGCATGGCCTTCAAGCGATCGAGGTCTGCCGTGCCTGCCTGTTCTAGGGTCTTCCGCAAGGGGAAGCCGCTCACCCCCAATCTCGGGCCCATCTCTTCATGCGGGACACCCTGCATCCTGAGGTCTTTGGCCAGCATCAACAGCCTCACTTGCCTGGCCAGCATCGCCAGTATGTACCCGGCGGAGCTGCCCGCCTGCATCAGCTTCGCCACGTGCCGCAGGGCCACCCCCGGCCGGCCCTCTATGACCGCGTCCACGGCCATGAAGATGCTGGCCTCGCGGGTGTTGGACACCAGCGCCTGCACGTCGGCGTGGCTGATCGCGCCGCCGCGTCCGTAAGCCGCCAGCTTCCGAATCTCCGAGTCCAAGACGCGCAGCTGAGGGCCAACCGCGTCGGTCAGCGACTGGGCCGCCCTGGGCTCGATCTCGACGCCGCGGCCCTTGGCCCTTTCCCGGACCCACTCCGACAGCCCGCGGCCGCGAGGCAAAGGGAAAGTCTGCACCTCGGCGTGCTGCTTGATCACCCTCAGCAGCGGGTTCCGGGCGCCGAGGCGGCCGTCCGTGAACACGACGTGGGTGGTGTCGGGAACGGTGGGGAGATAGTCGCCCAGTCCTTCCCATTCGCCCGCGCCTTCGCGGCCCTGCTGGCCTGACCCGGGCCGACGCTCGAACCGCGACAGGAGACCCCGCACCACGACCAAACGCATCTCCGAAAGGAAGGGCGCCGTGCTGCACGTGGCGCAAAGCTCGGCGAACTTCACCTCCCTGCCGTCGAAGGTGGTCACGTTGACGTCGCGAAGGTCGGGAGGCGACACCTGTTTGGTCATTGCCGCGACCTGCTCATCTATTGAGAACGAATCGTCGCCGTAGTACAGTCGTATCAGATGCTTCCTCCAAGCCGTCAGCAGAAGGCTGCCGGCAAGAGGTATAATATCCCACCACGGGTAAGGAGAGCGACGCCGTTGATCGGACTGATCCGTCTGCTCGGACTGACGGGCGGCCTCCGCCTCATCTTCAGATTGATGATGGACCGGAGGGTCCCGGTCGGCGCCAAGCTGATCATACCTGCGGCCATCCTCTACGTCATATCCCCGTTCGATCTCGTCTCCGACTTCCTGCCGTTCGCCGGCCGATTCGACGACCTCATCGTGGCTCTCGCGGCCCTCGCCCTGTTCCTGGCCTCATGCCCCAAGGACGTGGTAATAGAGCACGCAACGGGAAGGAAGCCGGCCTCCCCGCAGGACCGGGGCGCCTCGCCCAAGAGAGACGTCATCGAGGGATCGTTCCGGTACGACGAAGACGACGACCAACCGAGCAGGTAGCCCCGCTCTCCTCGGAGGCCGATGGACGTTGTCATAGCCGGCCTACCGCGGAGCGGCAAGACGACGGTATTCAACGCCGTCACACGAGGCCGGGCGGACGTCGCCGCCTACTCGGCTAAAGTTAACCTCGGGGTGGCAAAGGTATCCGACCCCAGACTCGACGTGCTGGCCGACGTCTACCGGCCTAAACGGGTCGTGCCCGCCGAGGTGCGCTATGCCGACCTGCCGTCGCCGCCCGAAGGCTTGGGCAGGACGCGGGGCGTGTCGGGCGAGTATCTCAACCTGATGCAGTCCGCCGACGTCCTGCTCCTAGTGGTGCGCGGCTTCACCGACCCCGCAGCAGACGACCGCGTCGATCCGCTGGGCGACGCCGAAACCATGCTGCTGGAGCTCGTCGTATCCGACGTCGGGATCATCGAGCGGCGTCTCGGACGGATTCAGGATGGGTTGAAGGGCGCGAAAGCCGCCGAGCGCGGCAATCTGGTCAAGGAACGGGATCTGCTCACGCGGGTCAAGGACGGCCTAGAAGCAGAGACCGCCCTGCGGGGCCAGGAACTGACCGGGGACGACCGGCGCTCCCTGGAGGGCTTTCAACTCCTCACGGCCAAGCCTATGGCCGTAGCCGTCAACGTCGGCGAGGAGCAGCTCGACCGCGCCGACGATCTGGCGGCGTCTTTGCAAGACGGCCTAGCCTATGCTGGAATCCACACTACAGCCCTTTGCGGGGAAATCGAGATGGAACTGGCCGGCATGGACCCCGCCTCCGAGTGCGAGATGCGGGAGGGCATGGGACTCGGGGAGTCCGGCCTGAACAGGATGATAGAGCTATCGCAGGCGGCCGCCGGCCTGATCACCTTCTTCACCTGCAACGCCAACGAGGTCAGGGCCTGGACCGTTCCTGACGGTACAACCGCCGTCGAGGCCGCAGGGCGAGTGCATACCGACTTCGCGAAGGGTTTCATCAGAGCGGAGGTAATCGGCGCCGAAGCGCTGGCCGCCTGCGGCGGGCCTGCCAACGCGCGCCGGCGGGGCGAGCTCAGCCAGGAAGGGAAGACGTACCCGGTCCAGGACGGCGACGTCCTGAACATACTATTCAGCATCTGACCTCCACCCTCCCCGCCCAACCGTCCCCCGCCCAATCCTGATTCAGACATCATCCCTCACTGCGCCGGCGGACCTCACGGCGCTAGTGTCTATCATAATCGTCTTGGAACCGCACTATGTCGTCCTCACCGAGATAGCCGCCGGTCTGTACCTCTATGATTTCCAAGGGCGTTTGGGCCGGGTTCTCCAACCTGTGCTTGGTGCCCATGGGAACATACGTCGACTGGTTCTCCGAGAGCGAGAATACCTCGCTACCCCTGGTGACCTTCGCAGTACCGCCGACCACGACCCAGTGCTCCGCTCGATGGTGATGCATCTGAAGAGAGAGGGCAGCCCCGGCGTTAACCGTCAGCCGCTTGACCTGGAAGCCGGGTCCGGAGTCCACCACCTCGTAGTTTCCCCACGGCCGGTACACCTTCCTATGGGATTCCGCCTCCGGCCTTTCGTTTGACTTCAGGCGCCGCACCACCTCTTTGACGTCCTGTACGCTGTCTTTGTGGGCCACCAGCACGGCGTCGGCCGTCTCCACGACCACCATGTCCTTGACCCCGACTGCTGCCACAAGACGATGCTGTGACACGACAACGGCGTCTTCGGTGGACTGTGCGCACACGTCGCCGCGTATTACGTTGCCCGCACAGTCCGGCTCCCCATGTTTCCAAAGGGCAGACCACGTGCCGATGTCCGACCAGCCGGCGTCCAACGGCACCACGGCGCTGTCCGCCAAGCCATGCCGACCCTTCGGTGGTAGGCCGGCGGCCTTCTCCATCACCGCGTAGTCGATGGATTCGCTGGGGCATCCAAGAAAGTCCGGCGCTCCGGGCCTGTAGAAGGCGCCGTCGACGCGCCCGTTAGAGTGCGCGCGCCTACATGCCTTTGCAATATCCGGCCTGAATCGTTCCAGTGACGAGAGCCAGGTCGAGACCCGCATCATGAATATGCCGCTGTTCCACAGATATATACCGCTGTCCACGTAGGCCCGCGCGGTCTCCCAACTCGGCTTCTCTACGAACTCGGAAATGCGGCACGGGACCGCGGCGGGGGTGTCTGCTGCCGCATCGCTCAGCGCATCACCCTTCTTGATGTAGCCGTAGCCGGTCTCCGGCGCGTCCGGAACGACGCCGAAGGTCACCATCCACCCGTCGGCGGCCAGCGCCTCGCCGGCCTCCACGGCCTCGTGGAAGGCGCCGACGTCGCGCATCACGTGGTCCCCCGGCATCGCCAGCATTACCGGGTCGCAGTCGCGGCCGTCTCCCATCTCGAGAAGCTGGAGAGCTGCGAGCGTAAGGGCGGGCGCAGTGTTGCGGCCCTCCGGCTCGATGATGATGCCAAGAGGGTTCACGCCCACTGCTCGAAGCTGGTCCGCTACCAGAAACCGGTGGGCCTCGTTGCAGACGAGGATGGGATGCTCGGCGGACCTGATTCCGTCGAGGCGGCCCACGGTCTGCTGAAGCATGGTCTTGTCGCCCACGACGGGGAAGAACTGCTTGGGGTGGTGCTCGCGAGACAACGGCCAGAGCCGTGTCCCTGAGCCGCCGGCCATTATCACAGGGTACAGAGTCACGCGATACCTCCAACGCCGCCCCGTTCAAGAAGCTATCCCGCCCCACGGCAGGGGGACTCACTCAGACCGCGATTCGATGGCCCGCCTGATGTCTTTGAAGTACCCCTCGGCGTCCGCATACTGGGCAACATATCCGTCCAATACGGCTCCGGCCCCTTCTAGGTCGCCCTCGTCAAGGTACTGGATTGCTTCGGCGCGCACCACCTCCTTGCGCCCCGGCGCGAGGGAACCCGCCCTATCGATGAGATCCCTGGCCACAGCCAAGTACTCAGGGGAGCGGGCCGCGGCCTGCTGGTAAACTTCAGCAGCACCCACTAGGAGGCGCCACCCCTCAGGGTGGCCGCGGGTGGCTTCCTCCAAGACTCCATCGACGACATACAGGGTCCGGTCGGCGTCCCACGGCGTGAGGGTGGCGAATTCCGCCGCGACCATCTTGAACATTGCGACACGCGGTTGATTCGCATTGGGAGGGAAGGCGGCGAAACCCCGTTGGAAGGTGTCTATGCGCTGCTCCCACGTTAACGGCCTCCGGGTGTCAAGAGCCTCGACCACGAGAACAGCGCTCACCAACGGGCGTGCTACGAGGAAGTAGGCGGACAAAGCAACGGCCAGCGCAACCGCAACCGCCGCCCCCCTGAGCGCCAGCGTCTCAGACACGTGGACCTTTGGGGCTTGCCCGCCTGAGACGCCGACGCTCAGGGGGGATCTCTCGGTCTCGAGATACGCTGCATATCCGAGCATCAGCATGAACCAGACCACAGTGCCCGGCGTATCGAACAAGAACAAGTTCTGTATGAAGTAGCCGGTAAGGGCAGCTCCGATCAGCATCGTATAGATCTGCGCTCTTGGCGTCTGCCGCCTCGCCCGGCGCAGCACTGCCACAAAGATGCACGCCCAGACCGCCATATATGCCGTAAAACCCACTACGCCTCCGGTGACGAGCTCCTCGATCGGTTTGTTGTGCGCCTGATCGAAGGACTCGTCCACAGTGATCGATGCCTCCGCGGTCACGTACCGGTCATAGGCCACCGAATAGTTCCCGGGGCCCCACCCAAAGATGGGTTTATCCGCGAAGGCTCGGAGCCCAGTCCGAGCCGCCGCGACCCTCCCCCTGACGCTCAGGTCGCTTGGGCTAAACTCCAATACGCGGCTCAGCATGGGGCTGGAAGACTTCATCGCCTCGACCGGAGGGGTGTTACGCGCCGCAAACATCAGCAGGCTCAGAAGCAGCACGACGCCTATGAACCCAGCCACCCACAGACGCACCCACTTCAGCTTACCCAGTAGGGCGTACGCGACCCCGAACACGATCACAGCGCCAGCCAGTCCGACGACCGCGCCCCTGGTCGCACTCAGGAACACGGCACCGAGGAAAAGACCCGCTGAGATGATCCAAAATGCCCTCCACCAAGACTCCCGCTGCGCCTTGGACAAGTAGTAGCTTCCTCCAAAGGCCGCCAGCACGGCGAGAAACAGGGCGTAGGCGACCGCTGACCTGGTGACCAACACCAGCAGAAGGGACAGCCCCAAGGCGGCCAGCCAGGCTGCAAGCCAGATGGACGGGCTGAACATCTGAGGGGACTGGCGGGCCTGCCGGCCCCCCCCCCGCCTTCTCCGGCGCCTCGTCCTGGGCCGCTCTCGACTCGCCCGTTCCGATTGCTCCGGGGCCTCGTCTTCACCCCTCAGGAAGGAATGGACAAGGAAAGCCACGGCTACGAGCGCACCCACGGACATATAGCTGCCGACGTACGTGGCATTGCCCAGCGTGATGTCGAGCCTGTCCACGTCCTGCAAGAAGGAGAAGATCCGGATGCCGGAGCTTTGCGCCACTCCGAGCACGGCAATCACAATGCCGGCAGCCAGACCAACGTTCAACAAGGCGCGCCAATCGGACTGGGTCCTGTAAACGGAAACCAGCACCCATACGAAGGCCAACCAGTGCACCAAGCCGACAAACCCCTGCATCCGCTCGTAGTTGGACCACGTGGAAAGCTGCGGCGACACGCCGAGCAGTGACGAAATAAGGGTGACGGACACGTAAACGGCAAACGCTATCAGGACGGCTGACCACCGAGCCTTGTAAGACGGGTCCCTGAGGAACAAGAGCAGCCACAGGCCGAACGCTACCTGCGTCAGTAACCGGAGATATAGGGCCTTGCCGACGACGAAAGGGAAGAAGGCGCTGGGCAGCAACCAATCGACGTCGGGCAGCAGTCTGGTCATGACTATTAGCGGCGTGAGCGCCACGAGCGCCAGCACGACCTTGATGGTCCTGACCAGAACAACGTCGACCTGCAAGTTGGATACAGCGGGGAACGAAGCCATTAAGGATCTAGCCGGAGAGCTGCGGTGGGTGTCTATAAACCCTGATTCTACGTAACTCCCATGAAGGGGCGCAACATGGACGTAACCGTTCAGTCCCCATGAGTTGAACCGTGAGGGCCTCTCCGAACGGTCATGCCGAGGGGTCCTTCCTGAACGGGAAAGGAGGTGCGTTGTATCTGAGGGACACCCCTTTCCGCAGGCTCAGGGCGGGCTCTCCGACTCCCGGCAAAGGGGCTGCGCCCCTGCACTCCCCGTCTTCCGCAGCCCTGCTACTGTTCACGGCTCAGGGCCGCGACGGTCTTACGGAGGCCGTCCGCGAGGCTGGTCGCGGGCGTCCACCCGAGACGTTCGCGCGCCCCGGAGACGTCCAACACGATATGCCTGACGTCCCCCACTCGCGGCGACCCGTGCCGAGGAGGCCGGTCATAGCCGGTTAGCTTCGAGATTACGTTGAATAGTTCGCTAATGGAGGCGCCGCGCCCGGAGCCAATGTTGGCGGTCACTGCTCCCGTCGCGTCGATGGCGAGTCCGTGCGCGGCAGCTACGTCCTCAACGTACACGAAGTCGCGCGTCTGTAGGCCGTCGCCGTCGATGGTCACCGGCTCTCCGCGCAGCATCCGGCGGGCGAATATCGAGATGACCCCCGATTCGCCCTCCGAAGACTGACGGGGGCCGTAGACGTTGGCTAGGCGAAGGACCTTGAGGGTCATCGACCTTGGAAGCAAGAGGTTGAAGTACCGCTCCATCGTCAGCTTGCTCAAGCCGTAGGCGCTGACCGGCCTGAGCGGGTGGCCTTCGTCGCAGGGCAGATAGTCGGGCTCGCCGTAAAGCGCTCCGCCGGTGTTGACGTAGACCAACTGGGAGGCCCCGGCTTCCACGGCGGCTTTGAGCACGTTCAGCCCGCCCATGACGTTGGTGTGGGCGTCGAGCGCGGGGTCAGACATGGACACCGGGACGGATGGCTGCGCCGCCGCGTGGGACACGGCCGCGGGGCGCCATGCCGACGCCACGTCGACCAATTCGGCGCTGGCGACGTCCATCTCCTCCAGTTCGACGTCCGGGGGCAGATTGGACGGGCAGCCCGTCGAAAGGTCGTCAACGACGAGTACTTCGTGGCCTCCGGCCAGCAGGCCGTCGACGACGTGGGAGCCAACGAAGCCGGCCCCGCCGGTCACCATGACACGCATCAACACACCCCTCAGCGCCCAATCGGCCCAGTATTGGCGATAAGTATAGCCCGCCCGCACCCGGGCGACAACGAGCCAAGCGGCGCCAGCCGCCCCCTCTGGGCATGGGAGCGTGGACACTCTGCGCCCACTCCGTTATGGACGCGCTTGGTCGGGTTGGTTGAACGCGGTCCGACGATTCAATAAGATGTGCTTGGGAGCCGCTTGTGCCCGACGTCGATCCGCTGGTCAACGAGCTTAGAGCGATAGTCGGCAACGACTACGTGATCCACCTGCCGGAGGACTTGATAGTCTTCGAGTACGACGGCTCGGTGGACAAGGCCATGCCCTCCGCCGTGGTGCTTCCAGGCAGCACGGCGGAGGTCTCGGAGGTGGTGTCAGCCGCCTCCCGCGCAGGGGTCCCCATCGTGGCGCGCGGAGCGGGCACCGGGCTAAGCGGGGGCGCCGTTGCCGAGCAGGGGGGGCTGGTGGTCGCCCTCACCAGGATGAAGCGCATCCTGGAGATCGACCCGGCAGACCACCTGGCGGTGGTTGAGCCGGGCGTGGTGAACCTGGATATCTCCACGGCGGCAGCCGAGTACGGGCTCTACTTCGCCCCGGACCCGTCCAGCCAGAGGGCCTGCACAATCGGGGGCAACGTGGCAGAGAACTCGGGAGGGCCGCACTGCCTAGCCTACGGCGTTACTACGAATCACGTTCTGGGGATGGAGGTCGTGCTGGCGGACGGCTCGATCGCGTGGCTCGGCGGACGGACGCGGGAGACGCCGGGCTACGACCTCCGGGGCATCGTGATCGGGTCGGAGGGTACGCTCGCCATCGCTACGAAGATAGTCGTTCGGCTGCTCAAGCAGCCGGAGGCCGTCAAGACCCTTCTCGCGGTGTTCAAGGAGATGGACCAGGCAAGCTCCGCCGTCTCGGGGATAATCGCGGCCGGCATCGTTCCCGCCGCCATCGAGATGATGGACCACTTCTGCATAGAGGCCGTCGAGCCGGCAGTCAACGCAGGATACCCCAAGGGCGCCGGCGCCGTGCTGCTGGTGGAGGTGGACGGCCTGAGTGAAGCCGTGGAAGAGGAGGCATCGGAGATCGAGCGCGTATGCCGCAGCTACGACCCGATGGAGATACGCGCCGCCGTCGACGAAGAGGAGCGCGCCCGCCTGTGGGCGGGGAGGAAGGGCGTTCTAGGCGCCCTTGGCCGCCTCGCGCCGAACTACTATCTGGTGGACGGCACCATTCCCAGGACGAGGTTGATGGAGGTCTTGGCCCGTATCACGGAGATAGGCGACAAGTACGGGCTCCCCATTGCCAACCTACTCCACGCCGGGGACGGAAATTTACATCCCTCAGTGCTCTTCGACGAGCGCGACCCTGACCAGCTTCGGCGCACCATGGAAGCCGGCGCGGAGATCCTCGAGTTGTGCGTGGAGGCCGGCGGGGTGCTTTCGGGAGAGCACGGGATCGGCTTGGAAAAGCAGGAATACATGCCTCTGATGTTCAACGACGAGGACATGGCGGCCATGGCAAAGCTGGCCCCGGCCTTCGGAAGCCGCGGCCGGTTCAATCCCGGCAAGATATTCCCCACGGGGAAGACCCGCGCCCCGATACCTCACGCCGGCGCCGTGGCCCGGACAGGCGCCGGGGCGTTCATCTAGGCGGCCCGGCTTGGCAGCCTGGGGCGCGGACGCAGCGGAACTCGTGGACGCCGTCAACGGCGCAGCCGGGGGGCCGGCGGCGTGCAGCGGCGCAGACGCCTATGGCATTGACGGCGTTACGCCCAAGGTGGCAGTGCGTCCGGCTGCCGTGGACGCCGTAAGCGCCGTCACGGCGGCGGCCCACCGGGCGGGGGCCGCGGTGACGCCCTGGGGCGGCGGGACGCGCACGTCCATAGGCAACCTGCCCCGACGGTACGACGTTGCGCTCGACCTGACGGGGCTCGATCAGATCATCGCTCACAACCCCGGAGACCTCACGGCGACCGTCCAGGCGGGCGTAACCGCGGCCGCCCTTCAGCGCACACTGGCCGATCACGGCCAGTTCCTCGCGGTAGATCCTCCGTTGCCGGAGTCCGCCACCGTAGGCGGCGCCCTGGCGGTGGGCAGCAGCGGCCCCCTCAAGTGGCAGTACGGCAGCGTCCGCGACGTCGTGATAGGGATGAAGGTGGTACAGGCCGACGGCGCGGTCACAAAGAGCGGGGGGCAGGTCGTCAAGAACGTCTCCGGCTACGACGTGGCGCGGTTGCACGTCGGGGGCCTTGGCACGTTGGGCGTTATCGTCGAGGTCTCCCTCAAGCTGACCCCCCTACCCGCTCACGAGACGACGGTTACAGCCAGCTACGGCAGCGCGTCGGACGCTATCGATGCCGCCCTGGACATCTTCGGAGGCGGCACGGCCCCCCTTGCTCTCACGGTGATCGACGCCTCGGCAGCCGCAGACTTCAAGGACCTCGAATCCGGGGCCTGCCACCTGGCCGTCAGGTTTGGAGGCAGGCCGAGGGCTGTGGAGAGGATGGTCAGCGAGGCCCAGGCAGCTTCGAAACGGCATGGGTG
This sequence comes from uncultured Dehalococcoidia bacterium, assembly GCA_958296245.1. GTDB lineage: Bacteria > Chloroflexota > Dehalococcoidia > Lucifugimonadales. The sequence goes on along the minus strand of OY282458.1, from coordinate 1,295,004 downwards.
TCGGCGAATCCGCCAGGCGGACGGCGCCGGCGCGGCTTCACTTTGGCGCCAAGCCGCCGACTTCGGTTGGGACACGGCAACGAGACCGACGGTGGGCGTACGGGCCTCGGTCACACCCGCCTCGGTCGGCAGCCTCTGGGCGGCCCTTCAGCGTCAGGGGACCGCTCCGGGGGGGCGTACGGCGCTCGTCGGCCATCCGGCGCACGGTATAGTGCAGGCGCACTGGCGCTCTGACGGGGCGCAGCCCGTAGACGAGGCCGCGCGCGCGTTCATCCGATCGGCCCGCCGCGCCATCCGCGCAGCGGGCGGCAAGATGGTAGTGGAGCAGTGCCCGGCATCGGCCAAAGCGGGGCTGGACGTATGGGACGACGTGGGAGACCAGATAGCGGTCATGCGCTCATTGAAGGACCAGTACGACCCGAGGCGCGTTCTCAGTCCGGGCCGCTACGTAGGGGGCATATGATGGTGTCCGCGCCGCCGTCCTTTGGCCCCGACTTCGAGGAGGACCTCTACAAGTGCGTCCACTGCGGCTTCTGCCTGCAGGCGTGCCCCACGTACTTGGAGACGGGGTTGGAGACCGAGTCTCCGCGCGGCAGAATCGCGCTGATGAAGGCCGTCAACGAGGGGCGTATCGGGCCGAGCCCCACGGTCTCCCGGCACTGGGACTTGTGCATCCAGTGCCGGGCATGTGAGACGGCGTGCCCGTCGGGCGTTCCGTACGGAAGGCTGATCGAAACCGTGACGGCAGAGGTCGAGCGCCACAGGAAACCGAGCCTGCTGCCCAGGGTAGCCGCCTCGGCCATCCTGAAAGGCGTCCTACCCCACCAGGGCAGATTGGGCCTTCTGACGGGCGGCCTGCGGCTCTACCAGCGCCTGGGCATCCAGAGGGCCGTTCGCGGAACGCGGGCGCTCAGGGTTCTCTCGCGCAGGCTGGCGGACTTGGAGGAGTCGGCGCCGGCCGTGTCGGGAGCGCCCTTCAGGGCCGGGGGCCAGGTGATCCCCGCACGCGGAGAGCGCCGGGCCAGGGTGGCCCTGCTGTCCGGGTGCGTAATGCCGTTGGTCAACGGCCCCGAGATGAGAGCGGTAGCGCGCGTACTGTCCCGCAACGGCTGCGAGGTCGTCGTGCCCAAGGAGCAGGTCTGCTGCGGCGCCATTCACTCGCACGTCGGCGACTTGGACACGGCGCGCAAGATGGCCCGCCGGAACGTCGACGTCTTCGAGGCGGCGGGCGTCGATGCCGTCGTCACGGCGTCGGCGGGTTGCGGCGCGCGGATGAAGGAGTACGACGAGTTGCTCCAGGGAGACGAGGAATACGGCGCGCGGTCCGCGGGGTTCGCGCACGTGGTCAAGGACGTGCACGAGTTCTTGGCTGAGCTGCCCTTCGTCCCCCCAACGGGCCGCCTGGACCGCAGGGTCACGTACCAGGACTCTTGTCACCTGGTCAACGCGCAGCGGATTACCGAGGCGCCGCGTCAGCTTCTGCGCTCCATCCCGGGCCTGGAGCTGGTGGAGATGGACGGGGCGTCCCGCTGCTGCGGCGCCGGGGGCGCTTACGCCATTACCCAACGCGCCTTCTCGCTCCGCCTGCTCGACTCGAAGATGAGCGCCGTTGAAGAGACGGACGCCGGCACGGTCGCGACGGCAAACCCCGGCTGCCTCATCCAACTTCAGCTAGGCGCCCGCCGCTCCGGTAAGCCCGTCCAGGTGCGCTACATAACCGACCTGCTGGACGAGTCGTATGGGAAAGAGTCATTGGCGTGACGCGGGTGTCCGGGTCTAGCGGGTAGGCGCCGGCGTGGGTATGGGCGTGCTGGCGGGGGTGTTGGACGTTTGGCAGAACGGCAAGCCCATCTCGGGAAAGTCATTGGCATCCACGTCTCTCAAACCCACAGGTATGCACCCCGTAAGCCAATTCCCAGAGAGTTTCAGCCATTCCAGATTGGAGAGGCTGCCCAGTTCCGACGGTATCTCCCCGCTTAACTGATTCTCCGAGAGGAACAATACTGTCAGATTGGAGAGGCTGCCCAACTCCGACGGTATCTCCCCGCTTAACTGGTTTTCCGAGAGGAACAATGTTGTCAGATTGGAGAGGCTGCCCAACTCCGGCGGTATCTCCCCGCTTAACTGGTTTTCCGAGAGGAACAATGCTGTCAGATTGGAGAGGCTGCCCAACTCCGGCGGTATCTCCCCGCTTAACTGGTTTTCCGAGAGGAACAATTTGGTGACGCGGCCGCTGTCGTCAGTGGTGACGCCGCGCCACTTGAAAAGGGGCGCGTCGCTCAACCAGTTCGTGTTGTCCACCCAGTTCGGGCCGCCCGTGGCATCGTAGAACACGGCCAGCACATCCCTGTCCGGCGTCGGCGTGGGCGTTTGGCAGAACTCCAGGCCAAGCTTGGGAAGATCACTGATAGGCATATACCTCAAACCCACAGGTATGCACCCCGTAAGCCGATTCCCAGAGAGTTTCAGCTCCGCCAGATTGCGGAGCCTGTCCAGCTCCGGCGGTATCTCACCACTCAACCGGTTCCCCGAGAGGTCGAGCCGTTCCAGATTGGTCAGGCTGCCCAGTTCCGGCGGTATCGCACCACTCAACTGGTTCCCATTGAGGTCGAGCCGTTCCAGATTGGTCAGGCTGCCCAACTCCGGCGGTATCTCCCCGCTCAACTGGTTCTCCGAGAGAGCTAGGAATCTCAGATTGGTCAGGCTGCCCAACTCCGACGGCGCCTCACCGATCAACTCGTTCCCCGAGAGGTCGAGCCGTTCCAGATTGGTGAGGCTGCCCAACTCCGGCGGTATCTTACCAGTCAACTGGTTCTTATCGAGGTCGAGCCGTTCCAGGTTGGTGAGGCTGCCCAACTCCGACGGTATCTCACCGCTTAACTGGTTCTCCGAGAGGACCAATATTGTCAGATTGGTGAGGCTGCCCAACTCCGGCGGTATCGCACCACTCAACCTGTTATCGTAGAGGTTCAGCCCTGTCAGGTTGGTAAGGTTGCCCAGCTGCTCCAACGGTATCTCACCACTCAACCGGTTACTCCGGAGGACCAATCCGGCGACGCGACCGCTGTCGTCAGTGATGACACCCATCCACTCGTCCAGGGGCTTGTTGGGGAACCAGTTCATGTCGATGAACCAGCTCCCGCCACCCGTGGCGAGGTAGAACGCGACCAGAGCATACCTGTCCGGCGCGGAGGTGGGCGTGCTGGTGGGGGTGGGTCTGGGCGTGCTGGTCGGCGTGGGGCTAAACACAGCACAGGCTGTGCCCGTAAGTATGGTTATGATCGTGAGCAGGATGGTCTTGATCACGGCCTAATCCTCCCCGTTGTCAGGTCGACTATCAAGGCGGGTGAGCCTTCCCGGTATTGGACGGCGGCCCTGTCCCTCGGAGAGCCTTCACAAATCCATTTCAGGGACACTCTAAACAAAGTGGGCGCAAGCGACGGCAAACCCCGGCTGCCTCATCCAACTTCAGCTAGGCGCCCGCCGCTCCGGTAAGCCCGTCCAGGTGCGCTACATAACCGACCTGCTGGACGAGTCGTATGGGAAAGAGTCGTTGGCGTGACGCGGGTGTCCGGGTCTATCGGGTAGGCGCCGGCGTGGGTATGGGCGTGCTAGCGGGGGTGTTGGACGTTTGGCAGAACGGCAAGCCCATCTCGGGAAAGTCATTGGCATCCACGTCTCTCAAACCCACAGGTATGCACCCCGTAAGCCGATTCCCAGAGAGTTTCAGCTCCGCCAGATTGCGGAGGCTGCCCAGCTCCGGCGGTATCGCACCACTCAACCAGTTCCCCCAGAGCTCCAGCCATTCCAGATTGGAGAGGCTGCCCAGTTCCGACGGTATCTCCCCGCTTAACTGATTCTCCGAGAGGAACAATACTGTCAGATTGGAGAGGCTGCCCAACTCCGACGGTATCTCCCCACTCAACCAGTTCTCCGAGAGGAACAATGTTGTCAGATTGGAGAGGTTGCCCAGTTCCGGCGGTATCTCCCCGCTTAACTGGTTTTCCGAGAGGAACAATGCTGTCAGATTGGAGAGGCTGCCCAACTCCGGCGGTATCTCCCCCCTCAACCAGTTCTCCGAGAGGGACAATTTGGTGACGCGGCCGCTGTCGTCAGTGGTGACGCCGCGCCACTTGAAAAGGGGCGCGTCGCTCAACCAGTTCGTATTGTCCACCCAGTTCGGGCCGCCCGTGGCATCGTAGAACACGGCCAGCACATCCCTGTCCGGCGTCGGCGTGGGCGCTTGGCAGAACTCCAGGCCAAGCTTGGGAAGATCACTGGTAGGCATATACTTCAAACCCACAGGTATGCACCCCGTAAGCCGATTCCCAGAGAGTTTCAGCTCCGCCAGATTGAGGAGCCTGCCCAACTCCGACGGTATCTCACCGATCAACTCGTTCTCCGAGAGGTCAAGCCGTTCCAGATTGGTCAGGCTGCCCAGTTCCGGCGGTATCGCACCGATCAACTCGTTCTCCGAGAGGTCGAGTCGTTCCAGATTGGTCAGGCTGCCCAACTCCGGCGGTATCTCCCCGCTCAACTGGTTCTCCGAGAGGTCGAGCCGTTCCAAGTTGATGAGGCTGCCCAACTCCGGCGGTATCTCCCCGCTCAACCGGTTCTCCGAGAGGCGGAGCCTTTCCAGGTTGGAGAGGCTGCCCAACTCCGGCAGTATCTCCCCGCTCAACTGGTTCTTATCGAGGTAGAGTCGTTCCAGGTTGGTGAGACTGCCCAACTCCGGCAGTATCTCCCCGCTCAACTGGTTCTTATCGAGGTAGAGTCGTTCCAGGTTGGTGAGACTGCCCAACCCCGACGGTATCTCCCCGCTCAACTGGTTCTCCCAGAGGGACAATATTGTCAGATTGGTGAGGCTGCCCAACTCCGTCGGTATCGCACCACTCAACTGGTTCTCCGAGAGGTAGAGTCGTTCCAGATTGGTGAGGCTGCCCAACTCCGGCGGTATCTTACCAGTCAACTGGTTCTTATCGAGGTCGAGCCGTTCCAGGTTGGTGAGGCTGCCCAACTCCGACGGTATCTCACCGCTTAACTGGTTCTCCCAGAGGGACAATATTGTCAGATTGGTGAGGCTGCCCAACTCCGGCGGTATCGCACCGCTTAACTGGTTCCCCGAGAGCCCCAGACCTGTCAGATTGGTGAGGCTGCCCAACTCCGGCGGTATCTCCCCGCTTAACTGGTTCTCCGAGAGGATCAATATTGTCAGGTTGGTAAGGTTGCCCAGCTGCTCCAACGGTATCTCACCACTCAACCGGTTACTCCGGAGGACCAATCCGGCGACGCGACCGCTGTCGTCAGTGATGACACCCATCCACTCGTCTAGGGGCTTGTTGGGGAACCAGTTCATGTCGATGAACCAGCTCCCGCCGCCCGTGGCGAGGTAGAACGCGACCAGAGCATACCTGTCCGGCGCGGAGGTGGGCGTGCTGGTGGGGGTGGGTCTGGGCGTGCTGGTCGGCGTGGGGCTAAACACAGCACAGGCTGTGCCGGTAAGTATGGTTATAATCGTGAGCAGGATGGTCTTGATCACGGCCTAATCCTCCTCTTGTCAGGTCGACTATCAAGGCGGGTGAGCCTTCCCGGTATTGGACGGCGGTAATCGTGCGCGCCTCACCATCCCCCCACTCAGAAAGGCCGCCACCATGCCTTGCGTTTCTGAGGCGTTTCGCCAACCTTCGGGGGATCATAAATAGCGACTTGTTTTTTCATTAGGATGTCATCTATCACTTGGCAACGCCTCCCATCTCCAGCGTGTTTAGCTCGGTTCGCCCGCCAGTTGCCAGAGCCCGTGTCACCCCGCTTGCGTTCGCTGGCGCAGGGTGTGGTCCATGAGCACCAAGGCCATCATGGCCTCGACCATGGGGACGGCGCGGGGGAGGACGCACGGGTCGTGGCGGCCCCTGCCCTCCAGGGTCGTGGGGTTGCCCTCGACGTCCACCGTCTCCTGGGGCCTGAGTATGGTCGCCGTGGGCTTGAAGGCGGCGCGGATGATGATGTTCTCGCCGTTGGAGATGCCGCCCTGGACGCCGCCGGAGCGGTTGGTTCGGGTGCGGATGCGGCCTTGGTCGTTGTAGAACGGGTCGTTGTGCTGCGATCCGGTCATCGTCACGCCGCCGAACCCCGAGCCGATCTCGAATCCCTTGCACGCCGGCAGCGAGAGCACGCCGCGCCCCAGTTCGGCCTCCAGCTTATCGAAGACCGGCTCTCCGAGACCGGGGGGCACGTTGCGCGCCACCGCCTCGACCACCCCGCCGAGGGAGTCGCCGTCTTTGCGCGCCTCCTTGATCCTGTCTATCATGCGCGGCGCCGCGTCCGGGTCGGGGCATCGGACGATGTTCGACTCGACCTCGGCAGCGGTCACCGTGTCGGGGTCTACGTCTGCCGCCAGCGTCCACACCTGCTTGACGTAGCCCACTATCTCCACGCCGTGCTCTTGGGCGAGGACCTTCCGGGCGATGGCGCCCGCCGCCACCCTCCCCACGGTCTCCCTGGCGCTGGCCCTGCCGCCGCCCTTCCAGTTCCTGATGCCGTACTTGGCCTGGTAGGTGTAGTCGGCGTGGGACGGGCGGAACTTGGCGCGCATGTGCTCGTAGTCCTTACTACGCTGGTCCTCGTTCCATACGCCGATCAGTATCGGGGTGCCGAGCGTCAGGCCGTCGAACACGCCCGACAGGATCTCGGCGCGGTCGGACTCCCTGCGCTGCGTGGTGATCTCGCTCTGCCCCGGACGTCGGCGGTCCAACTCTCTCTGGACGTCGTCCAAATCGATCCTGATCCTGGGCGGGCAGCCGTCCACGACGACGCCCACAGCGTCGCCATGCGACTCGCCCCACGTAGTCACCCGGAACAGGTGGCCGAAGGTGTTTGACATGACGGGCCATATGGTAACATCTGGGGCGGGTACGCTGGACGGCGGCTCTGTTGCCGTCCGGGCGGAAGCAAAAGACACGGGCCCGGGCCGAACACCTGTAAGCGCCTTTCGCTGCGGCGGACGAGTGCTGCTTACAGCCCGGGCCCCTTTTGCGCCGGGAGCGCCCGCGGCCTGCGAAGACCACGTCAGGGGATGGAAGACGGCTGTAGGGGGAGCGAGATGGCCCACGGTCCGGGGCGGGCCGACGTCCTGATACTGGGCGGCCGTGTCATCGACGGCGGCGGCTCGGAGGCGTTTGCCGCGGACGTGGCAATCAGAGACGGCAGGATCGCAGCCGTCGGCAGCCTGGACGCTTGGAGCGCGCCCCGTATCATCCCGGCTGACGGCCTCTACGTTACGCCCGGTTTCGTCGACGTGCACACGCACTCGGAGCGGGGCTTGTACATCCCCGAGTTGGCCCCGAGCCTGCCGTACCTGACTCAGGGCGTCACGACGGTGGTCGGCGGCGCCGACGGCTACGGCTCATGGCCGTTGCACGAGACGATGGACGTCCATGCCGCGAGGCTGGAGCGCCAAGGCATAGGCACGAACGCCGTTCTCATGGTGGGCGCGGGCCAGGTGCGCCGTCTGGTCATGGGTACGTCGGCGCGGCGGCCAACGGCCGGCGATCTGGAGGCCATGAAGCGCCACGTGCGCGAGGCGATGGAATGCGGCGCATGGGGGCTGTCGTCGGGCTTGGAGTACCCCCCCGGACGCCATGCGGACACGGGGGAGCTGATCGGGCTGGCCTCAGAGGCGGCGCGCCGCGGCGGCATGTATCACACCCACGTGCGGAGCGAGGGCGACGGTCTGCTTGAAGCCGTCGCCGAGGCCATCGGGATCGCGGAGCAGTCGGGGGCCGTCGGCGTCCTGACCCATCTCAAGGCGGTCTACCGGCGCAACTGGGGCAAGGTTGGCCGCGCGCTCGAGATGATCGAAGAAGCGAGGGGCCGGGGTGTCAGAGTGTACGCCGACCAGTACCCGTTCGCGGACGCCGAGGTGTCCCTGATCCCTGAGCGGGCGCGGCTGCCGGCGGAGACCGCCGCCGAGGAGCGCGCCGCGATGCTGGCAGCGGCTCTCAGAGCCGTTCCGGACGCGGATATGCTGGGGCTGTACGCGGAGATGGCGGCCCTGCCGTCCCTGGAACCCGACCGGCGCCGCTTCTTGGAGGCCCGGCCCGGTCTCCTGCGGGAGATGGCCGCCGGGGCGCTGAGCAGCGCGCTGCCGTCCCAGGGGAGCGGACTGATGGAACTGGCTTCGTGGTACGGGGTCCACAGAGGGCCAGGCAACCCGGAAGAGAGGGCCCGCTTCATCGAACGGCTGGGCGACCCCGCTGACGGAGCGCGTATCAGATCCATCGTGGCGGAAAACCTGGAGCAATACGGCGGCGGCGGACGGGTCGCAATAGTGGAGTCGGCGCGCCCGGAACTGGAGGGCAGGACGCTGGCCGACGCAGCGGTAGGGCTGGGCCTAACGACGGAGGACGCCGCGATCCGGCTTGGCCTGGAAGGGGCCCGGGCGATGGCGGACATCCTCTCGCAGGAAGACGTAGAGCTGATCATGCGCAGGGACTACGTCGCCACGGGGAGCGACGGCGATTATCCCTACTTCGGAGCCGGCGTCGACCCCATGGGCGTCACACAGCACGTCCGTACGTACGCCAGCTTCACCACGAAGCTGCGCCGGTACGCCCTCGACCAAGGGGTGGTCTCTCTACCGCACGCGATCAGGTCCTCCACGGGGCTGCCCGCCGAGATCCTGGGCTGGAGAGACCGGGGGCTGATCGAGGAGGGCTTTTGGGCGGACGTCGCCGTGTTCGATGCCGCCAGCCTCGCGCCCCGGTCGACTGCGCAGAATCCCCACCGATACAGCGAAGGGATGCGGTACGTGTTGGTGAACGGACGCATGGCTATCGACGAGGGGCGCCCTGCCGGAGTCAACGCAGGGCGGGTTCTCCGAATACAAGACCGTTAGCCGCCACTGGCGAAGGTTGTCTGAATCAGGATTTTCCGGATCAGGGGATGGGCGGCAGCGCGTGTTTGGGAGTACCTGGCCGGTAGGCGTCCTGCGAGAATGGGAGTGGCCGGCGGTGGGGTTGCGTAGAGTTCCCTAGGTTTGCGCGGAAGGTGCGCAGAGGGATAGACTGCTGCGATGAATCCAGACGCAGAGGCCGCGTCGGGCGACCGCGCTTCCGATGACGGGCCTCCCTCGCGTCAGCACGGGGCCTCCGCCGCATCAAGGCCGTCGGCGCGCAGGCTGACCCCCGTCAGCACCTTTGCTTCCCTCAGCCACCGCGACTACCTGCTGCTGTGGATCAGCATCATGCTGATGATCGGCGGCTCGGAGATGGAGATAATCGCGCGGGGCTGGCTCGTCTACGAGCTCACCGGCAAGGCTGCTCTGCTCGGCGTCGTGGCGGCGGGGATATCCATGCCGTTGCTGGCCACGGCCCCATTTGGCGGCGCCGTCGCTGACCGATTCAACCGCAAACGGCTGATCTTCCTCTATCCGATCATCTCCACGACCGTATCACTGCTGATCGCCGTCTCCATCACGACGGGCTTGGTCTCCTGGCAGACATTGCTAATCACCTCGATGATGCAGGGCGTCTCATGGTCGTTCGCCTGGCCGGCGCGTCAGGCGCTGCTCCCCGAGCTGGTGGGCAAGGAGAAGCTTAGCAACGCCATTGCGCTCAACTCCGCCGGAATGAGCGCCACGTCGTTGGCAGCGCCGGCAGCGGCCGGATTCCTGTACGCGTACATCGGCCCGGACGGCGTCTTCTACATCACCGCCGCGATGGGAGCCGTCGCCGTCTGTCTGACGTACTTCATCGGCGACAGGCCCAACCCTAACCGCAGCCTGGGCGAGAAGGTCTTCAACGATATCAGGGCGGGCATGGCGTACGTGCTCGGCAACCGGCTGCTGCTGGTCCTGCTTGCGGTCGGGACGGTGACATCCATGCTCACGTCCCCGTTCAGCTACCTGCTTCCGGTGATGGTCGTGGACGTGTACAAGCTGGAGTCGGAGTCCTACGGGCTGCTGGTGAGCGCGATGGGCCTGGGGGCATTGATCGGCGGCCTCGTGGTGGCATCCCTGGGACGCTGGAGGCGCGGCCTGATCCTGGCCTTCGGCATCCTGGCCGCGGGCCTCTGCATGATGCTGGTGGCGCTGATACCGATCTACGTCGCAGGGATCGCCATTCTGGGGCTAAAAGGGCTGGGAAGCGCGGGCCCGATGGCCATGAAGCAGGCCCTCCTCATCGAGCACGTCGACGACCGATTTCGCGGACGGGTGATCAGCTTCATGTCGCTGAACGCGGGCCTGACGCCGCTGGTCCTCATGCCCGCGGGACTCATGATCGACCTGCTCAGCGCCCGCATCGTCATCGCGATGCTCGCAACCGTGACTCTGGCCGTCTTCGCGCTGCTCGTCACCACACAGAGAAGGGTAGTCGCCCTACAGTAGAGAGGTTAGGCAGGAGCTATTCTCAACGATGGGGTGAATGGGTGCTTCCGCATCCTGACAGCGAGCGTTTGCGCCTTAGTGAGTCCCAGTCACCACCCAGAGTGGTGGTCTCCCTACAGTAAGATGAGGAGGGAAAGGAGCAGTCATGATAAGACACGTGGCCAGCATCGGAGAGATTGTCGACGACGTGGGGGCAGCGGTGGCGTTCTACCGGGACGTCCTCGGCCTGCAGGTGGAATGGACCGAGGGCTCCGACTATGCAACGGCAGCGGTTGCGGGGGCGGTGCACTTCGGCATCTGGAGCCGTGAGGCGGCGGCGGAGGCAACGCTGGGAGACAAGGGGGCCGCGTCCAAGATCCCGCTGGGCTTCACGGTCGAGTTCGAGGTCGACAAGGTGCAGGCGGCCTCCGACGCCCTGGAGAGCAGAGGGTGGGAGGTGCTACAGGGACCTAGGACGGAGGATTGGGGGCAGACTACGAGCCGCTTCATGTCGCCGAGTGGGGCGCTCTGCGGGTTCGCGGAGACTCCCTGGGCCAGAGAGATCTGACCTTGGCCTGCGAGCTATAGACGCCCCTTTAGGAGGGCGGCAGGGGGATCAGCCCTGCTCCATCTGCCGGCGGATGCGGGCGGGCAGGTCGCCGCGGATAGCTTCCAGGGAGCGTATCTGCAGGGAGCGGTCCTGAATCGGCAGGTCGACCCTAACACCGCCTCGGCGGTGTGACTCGCGCATGGCGACCGCCACTTCGAGGGCATCGCGCCCGTCTTCTCCTGAGCAGCGAGGGGGTTGGCCGGTCTCGATGGCATTGATCAGGTCATCGACTATGGTTAGGCCCATGCCCTGCATCCTGACCGGCCAGGGGAACGGGTACTCTGCGGGCAGCGGGGACCTTGCCCGGCTCGACAGCGTGCGGGTGCCTGAGGGTGCTTTCTCCGAAGGAGTCTCCAACCTCAGGAGATGACACTGCCCCACGCTGTCCAGTACCCTGACGCGGGCCCTTTCGCCGATCACGTCGACCTCCCATCCGGCGGCCCCTGACGCCGTGGACCTGTAGTAGCCCCGGGCCCCGTTGGCAAAGGCGAGGTAGCCGTTTCCCGATAGGTCTTCATCACGCGCGGCGGCCTCGTCGGACTCCATCTCGGCGAACACCCAGTCGACCTTACCGTCGCCGGCCATGTAGCGGATGATGTCGATGGCGTGACTGCCGTTGTGCGAGATGCCGGACTGCGCGTATACAGTGACCTGAAGGATGGCGCCAAGCTCGCCGCCCTCAACCATCTGCCTGGCTTCATGGTAGAACGGGTTCCAGCGGCGAGCGCAGTTTACCGCCAACGCCGCGCCGGCCTCCGCACAGGTCGATACCATGGCGTCCGCCTCTTCGAGGCTGAACGAGATGGGCTTTTCCGCCCAGATGGCCTTCACGCCGGCCAATGCGGCGTCCTGGACTATTCGGGCTCGGAATTTGGCGGTGGTAGTGACGCTGACTACGTCGATGTCCTCTTTCTCCAGCATCTCCTTGTGGTCGGCGTACAGGTGGTCGGAGGAGAGGCCCCAGCGCTCACCGAAGATGGCGCGCTGCTCGGCGTGCGGGTCGGCGCCGGCCACCAATTCAGTGTGCGGGGAGGCTTCGTAGGCAGGAGCGTGGCAGTACGGCAGGAATAGAGAGCCGCCGCGTTGGATCTCATCGTCGAAGGTGCTGCCCATCCGGCCCAACCCGATAACCGCCGCTCTGTACCCGGTCATTTCATTCTCCTGTACGGCAGCCTGCCAGGCTGCCGGGAACGCTCTCCGGCTTCCTCGCCAGTGGAGCTATGGACCAAGCCGCTACTGGACGAGCCGGAGGCTGAGCTTCGGTTCGGCGTACTCGTGGTCTTTGGCGTAAACCTGAAGCCTGTGCTTGCTCTCGGCGATGATGACGCGGTCCTCGTGGTCGACTTCTATGGCGACCGGCCGGCCGAATTTCCCCAGCGGCGATAGGTCGTCAACGCGGGCGTATGCCTTGACGGTCTCCGGGTCTCTATGGGTCACGTAGTCGCCGGCTTTGGAGTCCAAGGGGCTTTGTATGTCGCCGTGCAGGGCGCAGACGTGCTGGCCGTCCGGCTCATAGATCTGCACGCGGTATTCGCCCCAGTCGGCGACGTAGACATCTCCGTCGCTGTCCACGGCGACGTCTGCGGGCCTGCGCAGGCCTCCGCCCTGCTCCGGCGGCGTGCCGAAGGTCATCAGATAGTCCCCGCCTGCGGTGAACTTCTGGACGCGGTCGTTGCCCCAGTCGGCGACGTAGACGCTGCCTTCGGCGTCTACGGTGATGCCCCACGGGCGGTTGAATTGGCCTTCGCCGCTGCCGCTTTCACCCCATCCTGACAGGTACTTGCCGTCCTTGGTGAACTTCTGGACGCGGTCGTTGCGGCTGTCCACGACGTACAGGTTGTCGTCGTCGTCGAACTCCAAGCCGCTGGGACCGTCCAGTTGGCCTTCGCCCGAGCCCTTCTCTCCCCAGATGCGGAAGTGCTCTCCTTCGGGGTCGTATTCGAAGGGAGGCAGTATGCCGTCGGGGCCGAATCCCTTGATGACGTTTTCGTACTCGTCCGAGACGTAGAGGTTGCCGTCGGCTGCGCGGGCGATGCTAACGGGCCAGGTGAAGCCGCCTCTAGAGAAATCGCCGAGGTGGTTTTCGTCGAGGGTGGTCTTGCCTATACGGCACCCGATGTCTCTCCCGTACCCGGGCAGCGGGTATCCGAAGCCCCGGCTCAGGATGAAAATTATGTCGTCTGGGGCTAGGGTGATGCTGACGGGGGTCTCTGTACCGCCCGTTTTGCCGTTATGTTCGGCCGTTGCCCGGCCGAGCGCGTGGCTGAAGTGCCAAGTCCTGCCGGCGGCTGTCGTCGTTCGCATTTGATCTGGTCCTATCCTCCATTGGCTATGAACTTCGGCTTCTCGAAATGTCCGTTGACAATGGGCGGTGCGTCCAAGCCGAACCAGTCCTCCAAGATCGTGGTGTAGGCGCTCCGGAAGTCCATGGAGGGGGCGAGGTCTCCGTCACGCAGGGCCTCGGCCCTCGTCTCGGGGTACTCCGCGTACATTCCACCCTTGACTCCGGGCCCGATGACGAATGCCGCCCCGGCTGCGCCGTGGTCGGTTCCCGTGCCGTTCTCACGGACGCGGCGTCCGAACTCGGAGAAGATGAGCATGATGACGTTGTCGTCAGCGTCGTGCTCGCGGAGGTCGTCCCAGAAGTCGGCGACCGCGGTGGTAACGTCGTTCCAGAGAACGGGATGGGTCGTCGCCTGGCTGGCATGGGTGTCGAAGCCGCCGTGCTCGGTATAGAAGACGCGGGCGCCGAGGTCGGCGGTATGCACCATAGCCGCCTCTCGCAGCTTATTGGCGATGGGGGTGTCGGCATACTCCACGTTGGACGCGTACCGCTGCGGAGCGACCTTGAGCATGTCAGCTCCCTTGAGGGCGTCCAAGCCAGTCTGACCGAGATAGTCCATAACCGGGCCGGCGCCGAGGGCTGGGGCGTACATGTTGGCGAACCGTTGCAGCATTTGGCTGCGCTTCTGTTTCTGCTCGACGGCGGTGAGCATGCCGTAGGAGGATAGGCTTGAGACGGAGGCAGCGGAGACGCCGTCCGCAAGGAGCGCCCTCGGGAGCCCCTGACCGATATTGACGGTGGTCACGGGGTTTTCGGCTCCGGGATCCAGTTCGCGGGTAACCCTGCCGAGCCAGCCCTCGGTGGCGATTACTTCAGGCTCAGCGGTGTGCCAGATGTCCATGGAGCGGAAGTGGGATCTTGTGGAGTTCTCGTAGCCGACGCCGTGTAGGATCGCCACGTCCCCCCTATCGTACAACGCCTTCATGGGCGCCAGGTGGGGATTGAGTCCGATCTCGTCGTCGATCTTCAGCACCTTATCTTCGGTGAAGTGCAGCGTGGGCCTATTGTCGAAGTAGTTGGGGTCCGTGTATGGGACGACGGTGTTGAGGTAGTCGTTACCGCCGGTCAACTGTAGGACTACTAGGACCGGGGCCTTCGTGTTGGTAGCCATTTTACGCAGACTCCTTTCGGCTCTAACGCTCTTGCCGTGCTGACCCTAAGAACCCGTTTGGTACTCGGCCTAAGGTTCGGGACAGTATACCAAGTGGTTCGAGGTGAAGACCACCCCTCCGCTACCTATAATTGCTCAGACTTCGTGAGGTCCTTTTCGACTGGCGCAGCCCCGGTAAAGCAGACGTCTTTTGATTCCCACCCACCCGCCCCTTGGTAACTGGGGGCACATCCCCCAGACCCCCCTGCCTGAGGGGAGAAACCGCGATTGACACAGGCCCGGCAGGCCCGTTAGAGTCGGCGCCATGGCCGTTTCGAAGAAGATCAAAGGCTTCATGCAGCAGGGCTCCTGGATTCGCAGGATGTTCGAGGAGGGTATCGCCCTCAAGCAGCAGTACGGGGAGGAGAACGTCTCCGACCTGTCGTTGGGCAACCCCGTGGTAGAGCCGCCTCGCAGGTTCTTCGAGGAGCTCAAGAAGGTTGCGGAGAATCCCGCGTCGGGTGCGCACCGGTACATGCCGAACGCAGGCTACGTCGAGACTCGCGCCGCGGTCGCGGCCCCGCTCGCCGAGGAGACGGGTCTCCCCTTTACGTCGGACCACGTACTGATGACCTGCGGGGCGGGCGGGGCGTTGAACGTGATCCTCAAGACCCTACTCGACCCCGGCGACGAGGTCATCATCTTCGCGCCGTACTTCGTCGAGTATGTATATTATGCCGACAACCACGGCGGCGTCTGCAAGGTAGTCGCCACTGACGAACGCTTCTACCCCGACGCCGAGGGGCTGGAGGCGGCAATCGGGCCTGCGTCCCGCGTGGTGCTCATAAACTCCCCCAACAACCCCACCGGGGCCGTCTATGACGCTGAGGCGGTGGGCGAGCTTGCCGAGGTGATACGGCTGAAGCAAGAAGAGTACGGCACGGAGATATTCCTCGTCAGCGACGAGCCGTACAGGAAGATACTGTTCGACGGCGCCGAGTACCCGCACGTGTTTCATCATCACCCCAACAGCATCGTTGCAACCTCGCATTCAAAGGACCTGTCGCTGGCGGGCGAGCGCATCGGCTACGTTGCCATCAACCCGGGCTGCCCCGATCAGGCCGAGTTGATGAACGGCCTGACCTTCTGCAACCGGACTCTCGGGTTCGTGAACGCACCGGCGCTGATGCAGCATCTGGTCAGCCGCCTTCAGACGGAGACCGTAGACGCGGCGCACTACCAGTCGCAACGAGACTTCCTCTACAACGGCCTGACGGAGATAGGCTACTCGGTGGTGCGTCCGCAGGGGGCGTTCTACATGTTCCCAAAGGCTCCCATAGAGGACGACGCGGCATTCGTGGACGCGTTGCGAAGGCACAGGGTCTTGGTGGTCCCCGGACGGGGCTTCGGGACGCCGGGGTACTTCCGCGTCGCCTACTCCGTAGACGACCGCACCCTGGAGAGGTCGTTGGACGGGTTCAGGGCCGCATGGGAGGAAGCCGTCAGGCGCAGGTAAGGGCTTCCCGGCTGGGTCGAGTGGTGGCGCCCCGGGGCGGGCGTGTGCTAGGCTCGAAGGGCCGCTACTCCAACCCGGAGCTCGTCCCGTAGACGCACAGGGCCCTCCACCGTCTCGATCCAGGCTGGCGTTCTTGGGCGCCGGCCTACGCCGGGCCCGCGCTTACGCGCACGGCCCCTTGGAGCGCCTGGAACCGGTGCGGGACCGTCTGGGCCGGTACTTCCTGGTGAGGCTCACCGTCCGCACCATCCAAGAGCTATCGGCTGACGACGCCACGCACATGGCGGCAGGGGTTGCGTACTACGCCCTGTTCTCGATCTTCCCGCTGATGCTGGGGCTCACCTCGATATTGAGCTTCTTCGTGGGGTCGCAGGAAGTGCGGACGGAGTTGATGGGGTTCATCGCGCAGTATCTGCCGGGTTCAAGGGATCTCATCACCCAGAACGTAGACCTGGCGTTCAGGCTTCGCGGGGCCATTGGCATCTTCTCGATAATCGGGTTGCTCTGGTCAGCCAGCGCCGTATTCGGCGCCATCTCCCGCGCCGTGAACCGCGCGTGGGACGTGCATAAGGACCGGCCGGTCTATGTTGGGAAGCCCAGGCAGATATTGATGGCGTTCGGGGTTGGGGTGGTGTTCGTAATGTCGGTGGGGGCATCCGCCCTGCTACGTATAGCAGGTCTTACCGAGGAGACCCAAACGGCAATGTCAAGCATGGCGTCCGGGGCCTCTGGGAGGGTCTTCCTCCAGGCAGTGTCCTTCGTGCTGACGCTGATGATCTTATTGGTGGTGTACAAGTTCCTGCCCAACACGAAGACGCACTGGCGGTACATATGGCCCGGGGCCGTCGTGGGGGCGGTATTGTTAGAGGTGTTGAAGAACCTGTTCCTGATATACGTAAACCGCTTCTCCAACTTCGAGAACGTTTACGGCTCCTTGTCTCCGGTGGTAGCGCTTCTGCTCTGGGCGTACGTCAGCAGCTTCATTCTGATTCTGGGAGCCGAACTCAGTTCCGAGTACGGACGGCTGAGGAGCAACGTCGAAAGAGGAATGCTGTTGCACGCGGAGGGCCCGGCTCCGCCGCCTCGGGCGGTAAAGTGAGGGCTGGGCACGGACGGGAAAAGTACACCAGGAGGCGAAATGACAGGCGACCGCGAGAGCTTCATCGAGGGGATCACCGCCATCAGCGAGAGCGTATATTCGTTTCACGACAGGTTCGGGATAGGGTGCGTGGACGCTTCGAATCCGGACGCCGTGTTCGGCGCTCTGAGGGGGCGCTTGGCGCTGCTGGCAGAGGAGACGGGGGAACACGCCCGGGCGGTCAACCGGGGCGAGATGGAGAACGCCGTTCTCGAGGCGGTTGACATCGCATACGTCGCCCTTGGGACGGTGTTGCGCCTAGGGCCTGCAGGCGTCCGCGCGTGCCACGAAGTGGCACGGAAGAACGACGCCAAGACTCTGACGACCCACGCGGCGCGCCTCGACACCGGCAAGGTCGTGGAGACCTGAAGGGCCAGGTTGCCGGGCGGCGGTCATTTCCCTTTCGCGTCCTGGCACGGGCGGCACCTACATAGGCTGCGGAGCATCTTGAAGGGGTATATGCCGGTGTAGTGGCCGTCGGTCCAGAGGAACTGTACCGCGTACCTGCCCACCATCAGATAATCCTCGGCGCGGATGTCGGCCGGCACCGTAGCCGGGTCCAGGAGTTGCCGCCGGCTCCATTCCTCGATGCACTCGGCGCAGGCGCAGTTGAGCCGCAGATACTTCGGGTCGTACTGGCTGCGGTGCCCGTCCCCCCACTCCACGGTTACGACGCCGTCGTCGGAGATCTCCAGAGACTTGACCTTGGCGGTACTGCCCATCTCATGCATTCCGCAGCTCACGCCCAATCCGGGTCGACGTTGGCGTCGAGATAGGCGGTATTCAGCTCGACGCCAAGGCCCGGCCTGTCCGATAGGTAGAGGTAACCGTCTCTGACGTCGAGGGGGGGCGAGACCATGCGGGAATAGAGGTCGAGCACCCCGGTGGCGATCTCCACGCGGTAGAAATTGGGAACGGTCATCATCGTGTGCGCGCCTGCCAGGATATTCACCGGGCCCGATGCGTCGTGCGGGCTCACCGGCACGTAGTAGACCTCCGCGAGGTTGGCAATCTTACGCAGTTCGCTGATGCCGCCGGTCCAGACCACGTCGGGCATGACGTACTCGGCCAGCCGCGCGGCGAGCACAGGGGCGAAGTCCCAGCGGGTATAGAGGCGCTCGCCCACGCATATGGGAACTCCGACGTTCTCCTTGACGTGCCTCAGCGCGTCCAGGCTGTCCGGCTGCACCGGCTCCTCGAACCAAGTAATGTTGTAAGGCTCCAGGCGTTTGGCTAGGTCGATGGCGGTAGGCACGTTGAAGTTTCCGTGGGCGTCGATCAGCACTTCCACGCTGGGGCCTACGGCCTCGCGTACGGCGGCTACCGTATCTATGCCAAGGGCCGCGCCGTCCTGGGAGATCGCGCCGTTCAGGTAGCGGCGGTGGTGACGGTGCATCTCGTGCATGAACGGGTCGGTCTTGAGAGCGGAGTAGCCCTCGGCAACGCGGTCCCTGGCCTCCTGTGCGGCCTTCAGCGGGTCGCCGGCGTTGACGTGGGTGTATAAGGGCGCCCGGTCCCAGACCGGCCCGCCGAACAGTTCGTAGACGGGCCTGCCCATCACCTTGCCCTTGATGTCCCACAGAGCGATGTCGATGCCGCTGAGCAGGGTCGTAACGAACCCGCCGCGTCCGCCTCCGCCGGTGAACCTACGGTACAGCTTGTGCCATATGCTGTCGATATGGTCAGGGTTTTCGCCTATCAGGGAATCGCGGAAGTCCTGGGCGACGGTAGAATCCCTGAGCAGCCGGGCCATGTTGCCGACGACTATACTGCCGCCTCCGCCCGAGCTGGTGGCCTCGCCCACGCCGCTTATCCCCTCGTCGGTGTCGAGTTGCAGGAAGACGTACGAGCGGGCCCCTTCGGGCATCGTGACCCATATCTTTAGGTCGGTGATCTTCAACTCAGGGTCCCTCCAAGCGCGGACGCATTCTGGGCAGGCTGCGAAAGGGTCCTTCCCTACCCTGCTTGAATCCCCTCATTGCAGGAAGGGGTCACGTCTTGATTATAGCATCAGGCGCGGCCGGCAAATGCACGGCTCCGCCACCCGGTTACGAGAGGGGTCGGCTGAGCGCCGCGGCAGCGGGCGTATGGACTCCCATCACCGGCTGGCATATAATCTGAGCCGTTACACAGACCTATCCATAACCCTAGGAGCGGGCCCACATGAGTGAGGAGACGATCCGAATCGGCGTCATTGGCGCGGGAACCAATACGACGCTGATGCACATTCCCGGCTTCCAGGCCATCGACGGCGTAGAGGTGGCCGCCGTGGCGAACCGGAGCCGCGAGTCGGGCCAGCGAGTCGCAGACCGGTTCGGGATACCCACCGTGGCCGACACGTGGGCGGATATTATCGACGACCCCGACGTGGACGCCATCTGCATCGGGACGTGGCCGTACATGCACCGCACCCTTGTGCTGGACGCCCTCGACGCGGGCAAGCACGTGCTGACGGAGGCGCGGATGGCAATGAACGCCTCGGAGGCGCACGAGATGCTCGAGGCGTCCTTGGAGAATCCTGATCTGGTGGCCCAAGTCGTGCCCGCCGACTTCACGTTCCAGGTGGACCGGACGATCATAGACATGATCACCGATGGCTACCTCGGGGAGGTGGTAGTGGCGGATCTTGCGGTCCACGGGGGGTTCATGAACCGTGAGGCGCCCTACACTTGGCGGAACGACAGGGACATGAGCGGCTACAACATCATGTTGATGGGCGCCGTCTTCGAGTGCTTCATGCGCTGGCTCGGGCCTCCCACGTCGGTCACGGCCCAGACGAGGGTCTTCGTGCCCAGGCGCGTGGATGCCGAGGGGCGGCAGAGGGTGACCACCATTCCGGACCACGTGGACGTTCTGTGTGAGATGGCGTCGGGGCCGGCGGCGCACCTGAGGTTCACGGAACTCGTCGGGCTAATGCCGGAGGCGAGGGCGATGCTCTTCGGCTCCGAGGGCAATCTGCGGGTTGACATAGGCATGAGTCCAAAGGCGGGCAACGGCAACTGTACGCTGTACGGCGGCAGGCGCGGCGATTCGGGGCTTCAGAAGCTCCCGATCCCCCCGGAGAAGGTCGGCAAGTGGCGTGTCGAGGAGGAGTTCATCAACGCCATCCGAGGCGTTGAGCATGTAAAGCACACGACCTTCGAGGACGGGGTGCGGTACATGGAGTTCACCGAGGCGGTCACGCGCAGCGCTCAGACAGGCATGAAGGTGCCGTTGCCGCTGTAGGCCGGGCGGCATTATCGGGGGGCCACCATGAATCAGCAAGCGAGGCGGCAGGTCGAGCAGTGCATCGGAGATCTTCGCCGGGGCGTCCTCACGGAGGATGCATTGCGGCGCATCCCGGAGCTCGCGGGCAAGCCGCAGGACCTCCTGTACCTCCAGGCCGAAACGAACTCGCTCAGTTCGGCGCTGCTCGGTATGAGGATCGTCGAGAACGGCGAGATGCGGGACGGGCCGGAGGACCCCTCGGACTGGCCCTATGAGACGGTGCTGGACGCGGTGAGGGACGGCTGGAGGGTGATCAAGTTCCCGGAGCTCGCGTTGATGCTCGACGACAAGCGGTCTTACGGCCTGGGATGCGACTTCATCCTAGAAAGGTAGGGGGTGGATCATGAAGACTCACGATTGCGAGCCTACCTTGAACGACAGCCAGGTGCTGGAGTTCTGCAAGCAGGGCTTCTTGCTGCTGCCGGGGGTCATCTCCGAAGAGGTCAACAGCCGATCCATTGAGTACGTGGAGGCGCATCCTGGCATCGAGCCGTCGGAGATACTGCATGAGGGTTGGTTCGTCGACGGGGTCATACTGAATCCGGCTGCGGCCGGGGCGGTCAGGTCGCTGCTTGGGAAGGACTTCGGCTTACCCATACTGATGAGCAGCCACCGCACCGACTGCCCTATGCCCGCGCAGGAGTGGCACACCGACGGCGGGTCGGTCTACGGCCCTGAGCTGAACTACCTGCAGGTCTTCTATCTGCCCCAGGACTCCCCGCGCGAACTCGGCCCGACGGAGTTGCTCCCCGGCTCCCACTTCCTATATTCACATCGGGACTACATGCGGCACTTGGGGCGGATACGGGGGTCTGTTTGTGCCGCGGCCCCGGCGGGTTCCATCCTGATCACCAACTACGCCATCTGGCACCGGCGCTCGGAGTCCACGGGGGCCGGAGTGCGGCATAACCTGAAGTACAACTACTTCCGCACCGCGAAGCCGAGGCGGGATTGGGTAATAGAGCCGTCGTTCGATCTGGTGGCCGCGGACTATGGGTCGCCGGCTCCCACCTACCGGCAGCAGTTCAGGGACTGCTACGACGCGGCGGAGATGCTGTTGTGGATGCGCGGCGAGCACGACAAGTACGGGACCATAGGGGGCCAAGGCTGGCCTATGCCGGGACACCGCGTCGACAAGCCGTTCGGCATACCGTCCGGTTTGTAGGCTGCGCGAGCCGCGAACCCCCGATCCATGAATTCAAGGAGGGCACGCTATGAATAGGGACGAGCTTCGGGAACTGCTGCGAGGGGTCATCGTCGCTACGACGACGCCCATGGACGACAGCTACGAGCTGGACTTGGGGAAGATGTACGAGTTGACTCAGTGGTGGGTAGAGAGCGGGTTGGTGAACGGGAAGGCGTGCATCAAGATAGCGTCGGTCATGGGAGAGGTGCCCCAACTCAGGGAGGCGGAGTTCGGCCCTCTCGTGAGCACGGTCGCGCAGGCCGCCGCCGGCAGGGTGCCGGTCATCGCCGGTATCCACGACAAGGACACCATTCGGACGATAGAGGACGCAAAGAAGGCGCAGGACCTTGGCGCCCTCGGCCTCCAGGTGTCGCCCCCGATGTACAACGATCCGACACAGGACGACATGCTGAGGTACTTCGAGGCCCTGTCCGACGCGATCGACATAGGGGTGATGATCTACCATTCCCACTGGATGCCTCATTGCCGCATCGAGGTGGACACCTTCAAGAAGATGGCGGGCTTCGAGCAGATCATGGCCATCAAGTGGAACTCCCCCGCTGACGTTCCCTATGAGTCGATGGCGGAGTTGACGGCGGACTTCAACATTCTGGACAACACCAACCAGCCGGTGAGGTGCTACCAGAACGGCGGCCACGGCTTCTTGGACCACCAGGCGACGGCCTACCCTGCGTACGAGCTGCGCATCCTGGAGCTTCTGGAATCGGGGCAGTACGAGGAGGCCCGGCAGATGTGGGAGAGGCTAACCGCCCCGCTGGACGAGCTCTACGCGGAGTTAGCCACGCGCTCGGGGGGGCAGGCCCGCATGAAGAAGGGGGTGATGGCGGTCATGGGTCGGCCCGTGGGTTCGCAACGGCCTCCATCGCTGCCGCTCACGGAGGGTGAGCTCGACCTGATCAGGGCCGCGCTGAGGGGCGCGGGCTGGCCGGTGCCGGAGCCGGCCGGAGTCCCCGCGTAGCGGCAACGGGGCGAGAGCTTCAAGATAACGCGGGGAGCGGCTGCGGTTCCCTACCCGCCTCTCAGACGGCAGCGGCCCCCTGTCGCCCGGCAATAACCGGCAGCAGGGCCTCGCGGCTCGCGCTATTCCAGATCCGGTCCGGTCTCGCCGCTCACCCAACTACCAATTCAATTTGCCGGCGACGCCCGGAGGTGTGGGCGGAGTGCTAGGCTGACGGGTAGGACGAACAGGGTGGACAGCCCCATGAGGACCATAGCGGCGCCTATGCTGAATGCGTCCGCGAGACGGCCAAACGCGAGAGGCGCGATGAAGCCGCCTATCTCGTTGGTTGTATAGAAGAAACCGTACATGCGGGAGCGCCTCGCCTGCGACGCGAAGATAGCGACCGTGGCGTAGAGAGACGACGACGTCCCGTTCAGCCCGACGCCGAGCAGCACCATCAACGGCGCTATGGCGGCCATGGGCGCAAAGACCGTCGCGGCTAGCAGCAGAGCGGCCGACGCCTTGGTCACCCATACGATGCTAATGAGTCCGTGGCGCTCGCTGAACCAGCCGCACGCGTACTTGCCGAACGCTCCGCCAGCCAGCAACAGGATGAGCATGACGAATACCTCTGACTCCCCCACCCCCCGGTACGCGAGAATGAAAGGTACGAATGTCAAAGCGGCGGCGCGAATCGCAGAGTCGATGAATCCGACGACGCTTAGGATCTTGAACCCCGTGCTTGCGCCTCGGAAACCGCCCTCGCCTGGCTGCTCCGATCCAACCGGTCCAGGCGTGCCGATCTCCACACTGCGCCGGATGAGGACCGACGTCAGGAAGAAAGCTGTCGCCGCAATTCCGGTGATGAGCATCGCCCCGCGCCAGTCGTAGGTGACGGCCACGATCAAAGCGGTCGCCGGCGCTGCCATCTTGCCGAGGTCACCCGCGAAGTTGACGATTCCAACGGCGGTTGCGCGCGCCTTGGAATCGTAGGCCCGGGAAACCATGCCCGACGCCAGCGGGTGTTGCGTGCCGCCGCCGAGTCCGCCCAGCAGGGTGAACGCCAGCAGCGCCCCGAAGCTCGGCGCAAGGGCCATGGCGACCAGCCCCAGAGCTACCCAGACGTTCCCGCCCACGAGGAGCCAAAATTCGCCGACTCTATCGGCCATGAAGCCCATCGGGACTTGGAGGACCGCAGAGGCCGCAACGTACAGCGACTTGAGCATAGCCGCCTGCGTGAAGGTGAGGTCTAGATCGTCCTTGATGAGCGGCAGCAGAGGCGCGTACAGGGCGAAGAACAAGTCGCTCCACACGTGGGTCGCCGAGGCGAAGAGGAGCACACGGCGCGACTGCGGCGCCCTCGTCCAAAAGCCGAACGGACTACTCATCGACCGTTCTCACGGCGTTTAATACAGCGCCTGGGCTCGCACGGCGACGGCTCGGTCTTGGTGAGAGATGCAGGTGATTCCCTCACGTCCGCCGCCTAATGAGAAGAAAGACCCCGTTAGAGAGCGCGGTGAAGCGGGTTATGATGGTCCGGCAACTCCCCTGTCCCAAACCTCACACAAGGCCGTCGGAGCAGACAATGCGGATTATCTGCGGCTCCTGAGGCTGTGACCGTTTGGAGTCGTCGCGGGGGTTGAGGCGGTACCGCTCGCGCAGGGCCTCAAGCCGGGTCAGCAACACTGGGCTTCCCAGCCTCAGATTCCTGATTTCACCCAGGGCGCTCTCGACCTGCGGCGACACGTCCCCGAGGAATATCCGCCTGAGGACCTCGATACGGCGCATTGCCGCGCCGTCCTGCCCGGCCTCGCGCATGGCTATGCCGAGATGGCGTGACACGTACCGGCGCGCCCGGGTATCGCGCGGCCTTCTGGCCCTGCCCAACCGCCGCTGGAAGTCCGTTCTGAAGGCCTCGAACGCCGCCATGACACGCTCGTTCGTGTCTGCGGGCAGCTGCTCGGCCGGCGTTTCGGGGCCGCATTCGGCCGCCGCTATGAACTGGGCTGGGCTGATCGGGCGCGGCTGCAGGCTGTCGTCGACGGCGTAGCAGCTCCTGACGCCTCCCGCGCTGAGCAGGACCAGCGTCTCACCCTGCCTGGGGTCGTCGAACGGCGAGGGTATGGATGCGAACGTCTGCGGCGACATGAGCGGCGCCTGCGCGCCTTCAATAGGCAGTACGTTCTGCGCGTAGCTCTCGTTGGGACCCTCAACCTGCGTGGTCCGCACCCGGAGGGCCGACCGTATCCCGTCCGGCAAGCTCGTGATCGTACGCCACAGATCGGGGTCGCCCTCCTGGATGCGCTGAAGCAGGGTGATGGCCCGCTGATTCGCGGCCACCTCGTCCAGGCCGTCGTCGATCTCAGGCAGCTTCTTGCCCTCGTAGATGCGGTACATCGCGTTGGCGTTCAGCCTCTCGGCATCGGACAGCAGCTTGCTATCCAGCCCTATCAGGTCATGGAACGATTGGATGCGCCCGTGCAACCGTTCCGTTAGCGAAAGCTCCGCGTCGACCTCCACGTCCGGCCACATGTTGTGAAGGTTGATCACCTCATGCTCGGCGCCGATGCGGTCGACGCGGCCAAACCTCTGGATCAGCCGGACCGGGTTCCAGTGCAGGTCGTAGTTCAGCACCCGAGCGCAATCCTGTAGGTTCTGACCCTCGGATACGACGTCGGTTGCCAACAGCACCCTGACCTCAGGGCCGGGGAGCGTCTCGCCCTGCGCCAAGTTCCACGTTGGAGAAAACCGCTTTACGATGTTCTCCGCATCGTGGCTCGTGCTCCCGGTCAGCCGCGTTATCTCCGGGTCGCGGCCTCCGGGGTTCAGCTCGCGGTACAGGTACTCGACGGTCTTTTCGGCCTCGGAGAAGATCAGCACCTTGCCCGCCCGAACTTCGGGCCGGTCCAGGAAACCCCTCAGCGCCCGGAGCTTGTCGTCGTCTCCCGGCCCGATGTCCTCGACTCTACGCACGACGTCATTCAGCAGGTCGAAGTCCGCATCGAGGTCTTCCTTCCACCGGTCGGCCTCGAAGTCGCCGGAGTCATGTACCAGCTTGTCGCGCCCGCTGCCCAGCTGCCGGCGGCGCTCCTCCTCCTGTCTCAGGACCTCGAGGAGGTCATCCACGTCGAAGGACTGGCCGGACAGTAGGCGGGTCGCCGTGCTGCCGATGGGGACATAGCCGGACGCGAGCGCCTCCCGAAAGTTGCGGTTACTGGTCATCAGGGAGTGCAGCGTCGAGCGGAACGCTTCGATGCTCGACTCCAACCGCTTGAAGAGCAGCACGCCCATCAGCCTGGCGATCCTGTCCCTTGCCCGGAACAGGTCGCGGTATTCGGGGTTCTCCCTGACCTCGGGCTTGACGTACTCCGTAGCACGATACCTCGCCGCCTTGTGCTTGCGCAGCAGACATTGCAGATCCTGGAGAGAGCCTGCCTTTGCGTACACCTTGTCGAGCCTGTACCCCTCGTTGTCCAGCACCGGGTCGGGGAAGCGCACCGGCTTGCCGTCGACCATCGCCGTGTCGCCGTAGAGGTCCTGTATGTCCTTTCGCCTCCGTCGTATGAAGACCGAGGAAAGCACCTGGCCTATCTCCGCCTTGGGCACGTTCGGCTTGTTGGGCTCCACCGGGGACGCCCCGATGGAGCCGCCGGCCCGCCGCATTCGTAACTCGGCCTCGTAGTTCTCGTACTCTGCGCGGTACTCCAGCCACCTCTGGGCATTGCGGAAGTAGGCCTCCAGGCTGAGGGGCTCTATGCTCAGGCCGTGGTCGGTGTCGTCCAAGAACAGCCTGAGTTGGCGGTAGACGTCCATCGGCCCCAGGTTCTGGGGGGTCGCGCTCAGCAGCACCACCTTATGATCGCCCGATTCCAGGTAGTCGCTCAGGCCCTTCGACCGCCGGTTCGCGTTGCGGAAGTTGTGGGCTTCGTCCACAAGCACCGGCCCTCGGTTGGGGTAAGCGCGCTCCAGCACGATGCCGTGTCCGGACGGGTCGACGTCCACGTAACGCCCCATCTCTTCGTCGAACTCGGCCTCCGGGGGGGCCGTGATCATGCTGTGGGACACGACCTCGGCCCCGAGGCCGAATCGCTCGTTGAAGACCTGCCACATCGGTTTCAGCCCGGCGGGGCAGAGGATGAGCGGCGGGCCGTCGTTCGGATAGCTGACTCGAAGCTGGCGCAGCAACTCCGCGCCGACGAAGGTCTTGCCCAGACCCACCACGTCGCCGATATAGCAGCCGCCGTGGGCCTCGATCATGGACAGGCCTAGGCTCACGGCGTCAAGCTGGAAGTTGGCTAACTCCTCGTCGCGGGGTGAGACCGGCAACGGGCCGCCGCCAAGCTCGGCGTAGTAGAGCTCGTAGAGGGCCTTCAGATAGACGTGGTACGGCGGGGTCTTCGCCAGCGCCCACGACCGCCCCAACTCCGTCACCAGCGCGCCGCTGATGTCCTCCGAGTCTTCCCACAGGGCGTCAAACCAGTCGCGCAGTGCCGACATCTCCGCGTCGCCGGTGACGCGCACGTTGAGCTCGGTGTTGCCGGTGAAGCCGGCGAGCGTGAGGTTGGATGAGCCGACGACGGCGGCGCCGGGTTCGGCGTGGTTGTCGTACCAGCACAGGTACGCCTTGGCGTGCAGCGGACTGCGCAGGTATGCCCGCACTTCGACCCGCTTGACGGCCACCATGTCCCGCAGCCTCGACACGGCGGACTCGGTCCCGCGCTCCTGAGGTAGGACGGATACGCCCTCCGCGATGCGGGCGACGGCCTGTTGCGCGATCTGACTTCGCTCGCTGCGCTGTACCAACGCATCGGCGTCGATGCGCGCGCGGAGCGCCTGCGTCTGCTGAAGGCCCAAAGCGACCTCCTCCAGGACGTGCCTATCGGTGCGCCCGACGAGGACGCGCACCTTGTCCAGCCGCGCTAGGTCGTCGGCCACGGCCTCGAAGCCGCTGATGAAGAAGTAGCCGACGGCTACGTCGGCGCGCGAGGAACTGCCCAGCATCTCCTTCAGGCGCGCCAGCAGCGGCGGATCGGTCGTGGCGTGGAGGATGTTCAAGGAATCACACCGATAGCATGGTCAGCCCATGCACAACGCTCAAAGTGCTTGCGGTTGTTGGTTAGCAGCGTAAAGCCTCAATTATACCGTGCGGGGGCTCAGGGTCGGTCGTGCGCGTTACCACTTGTCGATAAGGTGTCCGGCTATCTTTAGTGCTTCTTGAGGGCCCAGTAGATCCACCGTTCTTGTGGGGGCCTATGGCGGCTTGAGCGGCGGAGGATAGGGAGGCGTACTCCTTGCCATCCTTCACTCCTCCGGCACGCTCCATCCGTAGGAAGGATTGACGCTCTTGAGGTTTCACATATCGCCAGGATTGTGGGACCACGAAATTTTGAAACGTGTCCCTCAACGCGCTGAGTCCCATGGGATTCGAGTATTCCCAGGTCTCCGTGATCTCCAAAGCGCAAGCGACGTCCCGTCCAGCGTAGTAGGCGTCAAAGTCCGGTTTCTCTACACACGCACTCTTGGACACAACGCCCCAAATCTTCTCAGGTGTTCCAGTCCATACCTTCCCAACCCGGAATCCGCCTTGTAACTTCCGTACCGGACTGGTAGCGTAGACGAACACGTCGATCCCTTCGATCCCTGTCAGGATACGTCGTCTCAGCTCGACTTTCTTTAGCCCGCCGAATACCAACTTGGCATAGTGGGGTTTCAAGGAAAAAAGCAACGGCGTAGATGAGGCGTTCATGACTGCTCCGGGTACCCCAGTTGGAACAGCTTCCGATATGTGCTACATGGTATACTTCTTGGAGACTGTACGGATCGCCCGACCCCATCCTCATCGAACGCTTTCCAGACCTCGGCTAGCGGAATCGGTCGCCGCAGAGGGAAGGTATGAGAGAATTGCAAGGCCATGAGTTTCTTGCTTATATCTCCTCTACACATCTTGTAGAGGTCTTCCCATTCGAACGTTCCATATTTCCTGAATCGCCGGAAAAGATCCTTCGGAGTGTCGATTACCACTTTATCAAGATGGGATATGTACGCGACCTCCTTTCGGTCTCCACTTAAGTACCACAGTATCCGCCCAGGCGCCTCTAGCATCTTATAATAAGTCGCCTTTCGATAATAGACGTTGCTCCAGCGCAGCAGTAATCCTGGTGTTCCTCCGAATAGGTCATGCGATGACTGTTGCATGTCAAATAGATTGAGGGCGTATCCTGGGCGAATTGGCATCAAAAAATAACCTTGATCCACCGGAGAAAGCAGTGGCGAGCAAGAACGTTCGAGTTTTAAAGGCGTCATACTCTGATAGTTGTCGACGGCTTCCGGGGCCAGTTCTGCAATTTCCGATAATACATCTTTTCGATCAAGATAGCGCGCAAATGAGAATCTTATGAAATAGTCTCCGCATCTTGTAAATCCCATCTCCCAAAGACCTTTGACGAGACCTGTTGTAAGAGAAGCCGCCTCGATTTTCACCATGTTCAGATTCTTGTACATAGCCTTGCATATCGCATCCGCAATCAGAAATCTACCGAACAACGCTGAGTCGCTAGAAGTTTTTTTCGCCACCCTGCATAGA
The DNA here is from genome assembly GCA_958296245.1 of uncultured Dehalococcoidia bacterium. Classification (GTDB taxonomy): domain Bacteria; phylum Chloroflexota; class Dehalococcoidia; order Lucifugimonadales. Next base: position 1,265,946 of record OY282458.1, on the reverse strand, counting down.
GATATGGTAAGTCCTCGTTCGAGATCATATCTGAGGCCCCGCAAAGCGACGGGATCTTCCTCAGACCGTAGGACATCCAACTCGTGAGGACGACTATCCACGAGAAAGGAGTCTATCGCCCCCCTGAACGAACGCAACGACTCCCCCCTGTCAAGGAAGCGGTCGAAGGGAAAAGTAGAGAGCTCATCAGAGCTCAGGCGTTGCCACCGGAGGCCAAGCCCGGAGACACGGTTCGGTTCATAGGGCTGCTCTTCTGATAACTCGTTTAGTCGAAGGATCAAGGCCGTCGGGGATAGAACTTCTAGGTTTACCAAGTCGGCGATCTCCACAGCTTTCTTCAATAGGCCTTGGTCTCTAGTAACAAATATATCGACGTCGGAGGCCGCAGTCTTTACCAGATGATTGATGTCCGATAGCTGACTCTCAGTGCCACTCGGTAGAATCTGTTTGAGTGTTTCCGAGAGAGCTTCAACAGTGCGAGGGTTATGCTGCACTTGGGAGAACTGTCCGGTTCTCTCTCTATCAGCTCTGCGTTCGTCATCACTTTGGTTCCGGCCGATCTCATTGAGAAGTTCGTCGGTAAACCAAAGATTGAGTGAATCTACAAAGGAGTCTGAGATCAGGGCTTTCGATGGCTGTGTTACGTCTATATCAGGCTTATAGAAGTCGAAGAATATCTGGGCATCGATAACGGCATCAAGAACCGTGTCTGATACATTAGCGCGGAAAAGCGCTAGCTGATCATCAGGGGCCAAAGTAAGGAGCCACCGAGTTAGAAGGTGTCCTTCTTTAGATCGGCCTCGATGTTCATCTACAGATACGAACCCTAGTTTAGGCCACATAGAATGTGCCGGAAAATCATTGCGGCAGTTGAGTACTATGACTTTCTGAGTAGTGGTTGACTTCTTCAGTGTCTCAATAAGTTTCCTGGCCACTCCTTTGTTTCTGAAGCCTTCTGATACACAGAGCTGGGTAACACGGAAACGATCAAGGTAGGCACCGTACAGAAGGTAGCCAATGAGCGTGTCATCCTGTGTTGAAACGCCCAGCACGCAATCCTTGTTAAGGTACTCTTTAAGCACTTCTCGAGGAAGAAAGCCAACCGTACGCGTGTTAGGCAGCATTAGTTGGTCCACTGCGTCGAGGTCGTCAGACGTCAGTTTCGAGATCTTCATGTTGTAAAACGACCGTAGGCCATTCTGGCTATCCTCAATCTGGTTTCTCGGAACACAAGTCGCCGCCGAATTGCGCGTTGCTCATACCTGCCTCTACTCTGCCGTTGGCATCTCGCGCCAAAGCTTGCCGTCCACCGTCGCGGCGCCGCCGCCTCGTTTGTTGCGGGCGCCGCCCAGCTGCTTGACGAAAAACGCGACGCCGGCTTCGACGGATTGGCTGCGGAGATCGCGAACCCAATCGATATCCATCGGCCTTGCCCCCGCTCCGCTCTCGCCGCCGACGATCACCCACTGCAACGACCCGTTCTTCAGCCAGGGCTTCAAGTCGATCCGTTCCAACAGCGGCTCTGCGGATACGAACCGTATCGGCGCAGGCAAACGGGCCAAGACCGTGAGCCTGGGAGCGTACTTCCCACTTTCCACCGACGTACCCATCCACACGTTCGCGGGCCATCCGTCGGGGAACCTCTCCTTGTACCGCTCCCACCAGGCCACGGCCCGCCCGGGTCTCTTGGTCAATACCTGGAAAACGTGCCCGTACCGGGACGACGCATCCCGCATCACCGAGAACATATCGAGCGCGAACTCGAAAGGCACCCTCGGATGGAACACGTCGGACATGCTGTTTACGAAGACGCGCCTCGGTTTCTTCCAGGACAACGGGGCCAGCAAACGCTCGCGCAGCATCCGAACGTCGTCCGGGGCCGTCTCGTATCCGGGGACCCGCATAGCCCTGAGGCGGGGATAGAGGGCGAACATGTAGCAGTGATCACATCCCGGCGAAATCCGCGTGCAGCCCGTGACCGGGTTCCACGTCTCATCCGTCCATTCGATTGAGGATGCCATGAGCTACCAAGCTGTCCCGTAGGCTGGCGCGCGATCCGTCGACGCGGCCTATGCTCTAGTCGTTCCGCGTACGCATGTTCTCATAGCTCGTCAGGCGTTGTCAAACGTCCAGGTCTCCTTGTAACTGCTCAGTCTCTATGAGTCGAATCGTGAGAGCCTCCCCATTCCCCGCAGCCCAGCTGTCCTAAAACTGTCATTCCGAACGCAGCGCCGGCGGAGTGAGGAATCTAAGAGGGTGGTGTGGTAAAGGGTCAATCAGGTTGGGGTCAACCTTCGGAGCCATGCGCGGCGGTCTCAGTCAATCCTCCCGTCGGATAGCTTCCATGAGAGGCCGTCCGGATTTCAATGTTTTGATACTTACCCGCTTACCTCTGAAGCGCACCCGGGAGCTGTTTTTGCGCAATTGCTTAAGTTCAGGACGGGGGACCCCGCCGCCAACAACCGCGATAGGAATGAGGCGTACCGATTTGCACGTGGGAGGGATAAATTGTTCTGCGAATCGCGCGCCAGCCTGTATCTGCTTTAGAACTTCGCTGACCCTCAGATCCCCGCTCTTCAACTCCAGCGGGATTACCAAGCTGCCGTGGTCGCTGATGAACACGAAGTCACATTTCTTATCTCCAGATCTGATCGGCACCTGTGGGCAGTCCATGTCAATCAGGACATGTGGCCGCGGCGCGTCTTGCAGGTCCACCGAGCAACCATTCCCCTTGCATGCCTTGACGAGACATGACGCGGGAATGGCCGATTTAACCTTGCTAACGAGACTTGTACTCAGACTTGGTCTCCCCTATGCGGTCAGATATTTCCGCGTAGTCATTGTAGGTCTCCATTGCGACGTCATCGAACCCGGAGCGGAAACCGCCGAATTTCTCGTCGAACGGGATCTCCTTCACGACAGAACCCCTGGGGCGTTTCTTTGGCTCGAACAGCCACACTCCCAGCTTCTCAGGGCTGAGCGCGAAGTCCGCGCCCGCGATTCCCTTTCGCCGCGACTTCGGAAGGTCCGATAGGCGAACGAGGTTGGTCAGCTCGTCCAAGACCCATTCGCTGTGCGTCGTGATCATGACGCGGACGCCCGCGCGCACCGCCGCCGCCAGGTGTCTGATGAACTCTACCTGCATCGCAGGATGAAGATGAGACTCCGGCTCCTCGATGATCAGCACCTCGCCGGATTGAACGACGTGTCGAAGGTAGAGCACAACCGGCGCAAGCTCTGAGACCATCGACGACGTATGCATGAGCGGCAGGTCTTTTCCCCACCCATCGGGCCGATATGAGAATTCAGGATACCCGGTGACGGATTCTCTATTGAGTATCGCGCCGCTCAGCAGATTGGTTTCTAGCATCTTGGCAAGGTCTTCCTTGCGGCTTGATCTTGCAGGCGCTCGATCACTCAATCCAATCAGGACTTCGAGAAAGTCGGCAAGTACTCCTGAAAGAGAGGGCAGTGGAGATTCATGGCTAAGCCCTGCTCGCGGGGCGTGTCGTATCAAGGAGCTCACGATTGTTCTGTGAGCGTGCATGGTACCGGTGCGGTCTGCGGGCAGATAGTATGGTCTACGCGTCAAAGGGCTAACTAAATCTGGGCCGTACTCATCAGCAATCACACTCAACACAGCATCGAATAAGAAAGCCCTTTCCTCTTCGCTTGGGTTGTCCCTGAACTCAGAAGGATGAATGGAGTACGGAGTTAATCGGCCTTTGGTACGCGCCGCGATACGTAGAGGAGTTGCGCTTGGGACTGAAGCCGCCAGATCGAGTTTGTCTCCTCTTCTCGTGTACCTGTATTCAATGAACCCAGCATCTGCCCCCTCCTCCGAGACAGAGCGCCTCGCAACAACACTCATACCGTCCTTGACTTCGTTGCGGATCAAACGCTTGGTTTCTTCGATGCCAAAGCAGCGGGCGATTTCATCATCAAGGAATTGAGCAAAGGGGCCAATATCTTCGAGTCGGCGCCGGACCATCTTTGCAACGGACTCCGGCAATTGGGCTGGGAGCCGCTCTGACCTCTTTGACATCTCCTCTGCCCAGCTAATCAGCGCCTCTTTGTCTTCGGCTGGAATCGCCTCATCTCCCATTAGCCCAATACCAAAGACGGAGCGGACTCCGAATATGGGGCCTAATCTTGGACTAATCATGCCGCCGAAAAATCTATGCAGCGCGTAGATGAGGATCGCCAAGTAGGACTTGCCGGTGTTGCTGGGTCCTACGAACACAGTCATCGGGCGCAGATCGATGTTCGCCCTGGCGATAGGGCCGAGGTTGGCGACACTCAGCTTGAGGTTCTTGATCTTGGATGGCGCAGTCACTGCTTCCTCACCGTAGTTGAGTTGCGTCCGTCATCGGTTGTGTCTGCGGCGGGGCGGTGCTGCTCCAATCCTATCACGCGCCCTATCGGCTCCGGGGTATCTGCTTCTTGAGGCCTCAGTAGATCCAGCCGTTTTGGGGGGTTCCGGCGGCGGCTTTGGCGGCGGCGGATAGGGAGGCGTACTCCTTGCCGTCCATACGGACGCGGACGGCCCGGCGCTCCGGGTCGACGCTTACGACTTCGGCCCGGATTTCACCCTCGCGCCGCCGGAAGCGGTGGACGAGCGCTTCTCCTACTTCAGGGATTCTCACGTCCATGTTGACTTATATATCGGTTTCCTGTTGCTAGACGTCACCGGAAGAAACGGTAGATTTCGCGGCGGTGTCCGAGTCTGATGAATATAACCGTGCCGCCCTCGACCTCAATGCCCACACGGTAGTCTCCTACCCTGATACGGTAGTAACGCCCTCGGCTCGCGATTCTTCTGACTCCACTTACCTCCGTGATGGCTGACGCACCCTCTATTTCTTCGATTACCCGCTCGACTCTGCGGCGCAGGTCTGCGTCACGTATTCGCCTGAGATCGCGATTGAAGCTGGCGTCGAACTTAACCTCCATACGGGTTTCGCAACGTTTCCATCACGGCTTCTTTGCTGACGTATGTGCCTGTCTTGCCCTCTTGGATCCACTTGCCCAGCGCGGCGTCCTCCTCCTCGTCGCTGGCGTGTATCAGACCCAGGCTGCGTTCTATGGCCGTTTCCTCCTCTTCCGTCAGGCCGTACAGACCATAGACGAGCTTGTCTATCTCCCATTCCAAATGGCTCGTGTCCGCGTCGGGGCCGGCGGCTTTGGTCTCGAGGATGTCGTCGACCAGCTTGACGAACGGACGCTGCCTGGCGGCGGAGATTTTCGGGATGGGTAGACGCTGGACTACGAACCTCTTCCACTGCATGAGTCCCATCCCGGTTGTCAGCGCCATATTCTTCATCACCCAAGTGATCAAGGAACTGTTTAGAACTGCGCAAAGGTACTTCGGGGATTCACCGGTCATGATGAATCCCTTGTCGTTGCAATACATTTCCGCATCAGAGTAGGCGAACCTGCCTCGGGGTGACATGTCCATCCAGAACAGCTTTTCTTTAGCGAAGCCCTTTAGATAATCGTCCTTTGGGTTGTTATCAAGTTCCAGCCAGTGGTGTTGTCCTTCGTAGTCTGAGTGTGAACCAGCACGCCCGGAACGTGAGTATCTACATTGTCCGCGAGCCCTCAACTTCTCTTCATGCTGCACGAGATGCTTATACACTGCTGGATACTCTTCAGGAAGAGTTGTGTAACTACCGAATTTCGCAACAACCAACCACAACCCCGCCCACTTTGCCCGGTATCGCCGGATGTCGCGGCCCCGCAGCACGGGCTTGATGATGTCCGCAGAGCTCGGGTCACTGTCGATCAACGCCTGTTTGGTCGCCCCGTCGATGATGAAGGCCTTGTTGTAGCCGGTCAGGACCCCAAGGTTGATCTTGACGTCCCACTCCGCAAGCGGCGTTCCCCTAGCCTGCATCTTGTCCATGACGCTCTGCTCCGTGAGCGATAGGATGCTCCACGGCGCTTCGCCGTCGGGTCGCGCACGACCCCAGAGGCCCTCATCAGGCGGAAAGTCGCCATTGGGAAGTCTGTCCATGTCCACGGCGGGGAAGGCGCGGCTGCCACTGCCCTCACGCAGGAGCAGCACGCAACTGTCCACTATGGCGCTGTCGAAGACGTCCTTGCCCAGTTCAAGGAGAGCCAACGGCTCATGCTTCTCGGAGAAGTAGCGGCGCAGCGGCTTGCCGTACTCGGCCTTCAGCCAGCTGTTGGAGGTGATGTAGGCCAGTAGGCCGCGTGAAGGCCGGAGAAGCTGGCAACCCCGCTCGTAGAAGAGCTGGTAGATGTCACCACGCGAGGCGAATGTTAAGTATTGAACATCCTTGTAGAGACGCCTCAGCTTGCCGCCGTCCTTCTGTAACTGGATGTACGGCGGGTTCGCCAGCGCCACGTCGAAGCCGCCGCGGGCGAACACCTCGGCGAACTCCACGCGCCAGTCGATGGCCCCGTCCGGCGCGGGCGTATCGGCGAGGGCCTCCCTGAGTTCAGCTTGAACGCGCTCTATCTCAGCTTTGCGCGCGTCCTTGTCGGTCGCGGTCGTGGCTCCCATGTGCCGCGCCTTGAGTCGGCGGAGTTGGGCCGCGACGCCGCGCGCCCTGTGGTGGAACAGGTCGCCGTAGTTGTCGGGGCTTGGGTCCGGCCCCAGCAGGCTGTCTCCCATGACGACCTTGAAGTCCAGGTTGGGCAGCGGCTTGGGCTTGTCGCCCTCGTACTCGATCGACAGCGACAGCCACATGCGCAGCATGGCGATGTTCACCGCGAACTCGTCGATATCCACGCCGTACAAGTTGCGCTGGATGACGTGGAGCTTCAGGTCGTACAGGCTGTGGGCATCGACGCCGACGTTGAACAGGGCGGTCCGAAGATCGACCAGTTCCTGCATCATGCCCAGTAGGTACGCGCCTGAGCCGCACGCCGGGTCGACCACGGTCACCTCCTCCAGCGCGTCGGAGATCCTACGCGCCGACAGGGGAGAGAGGCCGGAGGTGTCCCGGTCGTCCACGTACCGCGCGATGACTTCAGCCGTCAGGCCGGCGCCGCAGCCTTCCAGGTAGCCCTTGAGGGCCTCGCGGCACATGAATGAGACGACGGTACGGGGCGTGTAGTAGGAGCCCGTGCCGCGCCTGCCGGTCACAAGCTCCTCGAACACCTTGCCCAGCATCTCGGGATCCACCGCCACCTCGACGTCGTAGGGCGTCGACTCCGTAACGGTGAAGTTGAACCTGTCGAACAGGTCGCTCAGGATGGACTCGATAACGTCGTCCGGCACGGTCACGCCGCCGCGCTCGTCCAGTTCGGTCTTCTCGAACAGCCCGCCGTTGAGGAAGGGCACGTCGCCGAAGATCGACTCCATGAAGCGGTCTCTGAAGTTCAGGTCGCGGGACTGCGGGTTGTTGAGGCCGAAGAAGAAGAGGTGATACAGCCGGTCGGCGTAGAAGTTGGCATGTTCGGGATTCGAGCCGTAGCCGCGCCAGAGGGCGTTGAGGTAGTCGTTGTCGCCGCCGAAGGTGAGCCATCCCTTCCTGGACAGGAAGTAGATGAACATGAGGCGGTTGAACAGCGTCTGGACGAAGAGCCTCTTCTTTTCCTGTTCGTCATCGCCGCTTCCGAAGCCCTGCACGCGGTCCATTGCGAAGTCGAAGACGCGCTTGTACTCCTCGAAGAACGCCTTGGTGACGGCCTCGACGTTGAAGGCCTTATCCAGCGCCGCGCGGATGCCGACGCCGCCCCGGTGATTCCAGTAGATGTTGGAGACCTGCTGGACGGCGGTGCGGCGCGGCAGGTCGCGCTCGACGACCATGCGGCGCAGGGGCGGCCTGGAGGCATCGAATCCGGGCTGAATCAGGTGAAGCTGGCTGACGGAGGTGTTGGTGAAGACCAGGAGCAGGTCGTCGCCGAGCTGGTCCGCGATCAGCTTGGCCGCAGCCTCGACCTCCCCTTTCCGCACCCGGTCTGTCTGGGTCGTGTCGAGTGCGGCGTAGAGGACGTGAACCCCGTCCAGCTCCGCGACGCGCTCGGCGGAGGGAGGCAGGGCCGCGTTGCCCGGCGCGGGGTCGAGCCCCACAAGGCCGGAGGCCGGGTGGAAGTCCAGCACCTCGACGAACAGCGCGCGAATCTCGCCTGCGCGCTCAGACGGCGCGGCGGCGAATATGCGCCCGACGCGGTCATTGACCTCAACCGCGTCGTCACGGTTCTTGATAGGCATACGCCGGACCTGTTAAAGGGGGATGGCCCAAGTATATCAGAGGCAACTACCGCGCCCCGCCCCACCGCCCTGACGGCCCCATATGACCTGGCGGCTTCATGGCTGCCAGCATCCTCTTAGGCGTCAGCGGTAGAATGACTACACTTCCCAGCGCCAGGATGACGTGTATATCTGCTTATTTCCTATCTCTGGGGCCATCGTTGACTTCCACATATTCTGCCCGTCGGAACCGATCTTCACATCCTGGCTCAGGCGCCTGTAGACCTTGGCCGTGATCTGTGTAGCCGGCCCAGCCCGCGCAGAGAGCTTGGCCGCGTAGTTGGCTGCGCGGCCTACCCAGACGAGGTCGTTGGCCCCCCGGATGCCTGTCCGTGCCACGAAGAGATGGCTCGTATCGATGCCCACCACGTGCTTTACCGAATAGCTATCATCGGGATACTCGTCCCGTATCGCAGGATTGATGGTCTTCTGCACGGCGAAGTTGATTTTGAGGGCGGCTCGGGCCGCGCTGTCGTTCTTTGCGTCGCCTATGAACACCGCCATGATGCGGTCGCCGTCATATGACGTGATTTCTCCACCCTCAGCGCGGATAATCCTAGCAGCGCACGCCAAGTAGCACTTATAGATCTCTGCCGCGAACCAGGGCTCCTCCATGTCTACCAATTGGGTCGAGTCATCGAGGTCAGCATAGAGGACTGTGCCTTCTAACGTGACTGCATCATTGTAGAGTCCCAGGCTGTCTGACTCTGGCACAACTTGCCCCTCGCGTTGGGACCACATCTCTTGGAGTACCTTCCGCACTTCTGAGTTGAGGTCGTCTCCGAGTCCCATGTCAAACACCTCATCGACTGGCTTCAACGACTGAGTGTTAGCTCATCGTCCCCCAGGCCAACAGCACGATCCACAACAGGCTCGCGGGAGCGCTCAGTATGAATGCCCAGCGGACCCGGTGCATCTTGGCGCTGGCTATCTTCGATACCCTGTAAATCTGGTCGAGGATATCGCTCTCAATCACCTCCGCGCCCATGCTTTTGGCATGGAATTCGAAATACTCGTAATTCATGAATGCTATATCTTCGAAGTATATGAGGGATTTCCCAGTTCTTGGATTCATTGGGATATAGACCGAAAATGCGAACGTGATCACTGCCAACAGGAAGAAAATGTAGAGCACGCCCAGGGCGACAATGGCCACGCTCTCTACGCTGCACTCCATGGCAATGTTCAGCAGCCTATCGGAGCGGGTTGCCAGTGTGCCCACGAGAGCGATCTGAAGACCCAGGACGGGGGCCGCCTTGGTGTCTGTCGTCCTCACAAACCTGATCGCCCGGGTCAGGGACTCGTAATGGGACTTGAGGCGTTCTTCCATTGTTACAGGCTGGGCCGCCGGCCGGTAACTATCACCTCGCAGAACTCTGGGCCGTGCGTAACGCACCAAGGCGAGCGCAACCTGTGGAGGTTCGCGAAATCCAGCCCCAGGTCTTCAGGCGCAAGCTCCCGTTCCCACAGGCAGATTGTGCGCCCGATGGGGACATCCAGTCCGGCGCCCTGTACCCCTCCATTACAGCCGCACGACCATATCAGGGCCCGCCGCCGCTTCGACGCTCGCTCGTACAGACCAAACACCCGGTCCGACACCACCATCTCGTTGGAGGCGGCCAGTGAACTCAGTTTGGCAGCCATATTCACGGGCTTGCCTGCCCACACCTCGTTCTGCTTGGTTCCTCTCAGCCCAAGACGCCGAACGAGCAGTGTTCCCTGATCAATCCCTATCCCTGCTGTCAGTTCCCAATCTGTGCTGGCGTCTTTCTTGAATCGAGCGGAGACTTCTCGCTCCACGAGGGTCTTCATCGTAACCCCACATGCCGCCGCGAGAAACGCGGAGCCTGGGCCGCTAAACAATCCGAAAATACCGTCCCCTTGGATGTCGACGTATTTGGCGGAGAACCGTTCGAGGGTCACTGCCATCGCCCTAATGAAGTACGTGTAGGCGCGGGCTGCGACTTCCGATCTCTCAGTTGCACTGAGCTCTGTCGAGTTCTTCAAGTCGGCAAAGACAGCCGTGACCTTCGGTATCTGGGACCATAAACCCTTGTTGGTCGGCCCAACTTCGGGGACTTCGTTCAACCGGGTGATCTGAACGCCAAGTCCAGCCTGTTGTTCCAGTTGCGCCGAAACGTCGGAAACCACATTATCGAGGTTCAAATGACTCCCTCGGAATCCGAACTGCGTAGAAGCAACAGTTTGGTGGGCCTAAGTTGACGGTAGGCAGTACCATCTTTGAGTTGCTGTTTGCCGTGTGACGTGGTGCCGGGCACTGTCTTGGTCGCGGTGCGCTCATGGGACACGAGCTTTGTAGGCGGTACTGCCCTTTGAGAGGACTTACCACCCTTACCGTCACCTCCGCCTTGGCGATTATTGTAGTAGTTTCGGTCTTCGTGGCCCTGTAAGTGTCGTTGTCGCTCTTAACAGGATTCATCTTATTCGCCCTCATCTTCAATGCGTTAGTGTGAACAGGTCCTAGCCTCTGTCACGGCATACCTCCCCATTGGAGTCGCCTCAACGCAGCTCTAACTCCTCGGACACATCAGAGAGGAGTGCGTTGATCTTCTCCACAACTGACGGGTCGGGTGCAGTTTTTCCGCCGAACTTGATACTGACGTTGAACTTGAGGTCGTTTCCGACGGCGGCTTTGGCGATGTCCGGGATCTGATCAGCCAAATCCTGAATGCCGTTGGCTTCCAGTATCGCTTGGGCCGTCAACGTTCCCGACGGTCTTTGCCGATAGTCACATCCGTTATCCTTAATCTTCGGTGCTTCAATCTTCGGTGCTTCCGGCATTTGAAGCACCACGTACTGGGCACCTGCCATATCCGACGGCCATGCGGCACTCTCGGTGCTCAGATCTAGCCACCGTGTGCTAATCGCGGTGTCTATTGCCGATCTCACTGTATGCCAGGGCAGGGACATGCCCCGCTTCGCTGCAAGGGCGGTCGCGACGGCTAGGGCGTTGGTCTTACGATCTATCCAGGCCTCTGGGATAGACTTCTCTGTCAACTCGTCGAGGTCAATAGGGTCAGGCGGAGGCCGCAGACAAGCAGACGGGCTGAGAATGCCGGGAGGTACTGGCTCTTTAAGAATCGACGCCGGTTCGTTGACTAACCATAGCCCCCCCTGGTTCACGGCCTCCGAAATTGACTCATCGACGGTCGATGAGTTGCATCCGGGGATGGAGAACGTGTCGTCGTATCCTTCTTTGGGTACAGCTACCACGCGTTCTCCGGAGAAGTACTCATGCATGTCTTTGACTGTGATCTCTTCGGTGTGCCACAGCCCCGGCAGCTTTTGATAGCAAAGGAGTGTGTGAGCGACGTCGCTGAGTGTTGCAGCCTGCGGCAGGAATACCTCGAGGCCGGGGTCGTCAAGTACATGTTCATCGATAGCGGTTCGCCAGAAAGTCTTGGTCGTTCGGTCCGGTCGGACTATCTGCGCTACCCAGATCCCACTCAATACCCCCTGCACGATGGTATCCACGATCTCCTTGCGGCGCAGCATCTTGGGTAGCTTGGGGAACTGCGCGAAGGCGCCGACCAGGTCCTTGACCCGTCGGGACTTCTCTCCCTCGCGCCAGAGGTCATATGGGCCGCCCGGGATCATCGCTTCCGAGCTGATTGCAGTTTCCTGGATACGGGCGCGCCTATCGGCCTTGATCGTTGTGAAAAGAGGATCTCCCGTCACCGCGATCTTGAAGGCATGGACGTCGTTGTCTTCGTTGACCGTCACGACGATGGAATAGGCTTGCCTGATGACATCGGGGATGCGTCTTCTTGCCGACTCCGTCTCGCTGGAGAGCATCTGTCCGCGGATGGGATCTATCGGCTGGTCCTTTAGCTGCTCCTGTACCTCCATCCAGCCGAGATGCTCGCGAACTCGGACCCGCGCCGCTTCGAGGCCGTCTCTGGAGGGAACGGCAAGCACGACTGAGTTACGATGAACGCGGGGGCGGTCTGGGGCCGTCGTCTCGTCAATGAACCGTCTTGCCTCTGTGCTGGGCTTGCCGGAATCGGAGACGGCCTTCGGTCCCAGAACAGCGTAGTGGAACTCGCCGTCGTCCGCGATGTCGCGGGGTCTCTCCGGCAGGTTGTGCACCCTGGCGCCGGCCGGCGCCGCTCCTGATGTCAGAGACCGTTCCTTCTCGATGAGGTCAGTTATCTGCGATTCCACCAGCGCGGGCAGGACACGATTGGCGCAGGCATCGTCGTGCATCTGGCGCAGGTTCGGACGATTGCCCAGCCGCCAGGCCTTCGGCATCTGACGTGTACCACCCCGGCCCATTTCGCTCGTACCGACTTCCACCTCGTCTAGGAACCAGGACACCTCCGTCCAGCGGCGCAACGCCTTCTCCAACTCTATCCTGTCCGGATTCGTCGCGCCGAGCATCACCATCAATTCCTGGGTCAGAGCCTTCTGGCCTATGGGTTGAGAACTCAAGAAGACCGTGATAACTGCCTGCTCCATCTCACGGTGGTTGAGGCCGGTCGCTTCCGACTGTATGGTGCGCGCCTTGGCCAACTCTCCTTCGATGATTGGCCTCCATTCCTGGTGTTTGCCCGTGTCTGTGTCCACGCTGGCGAAGGATGCCAGCTCGCTTGCCGCCTCCGCCAAGTCGTTCTCGCCCGGCTTATTCAGGAAGACGTTTGGCCCCACCAACGGGCTTGTGTCCCACTTCTCGGCGTCCCGAAGGGCTATGGCAAATGTTCGGAGGATGCCGCGGGTGCGCTGGAACCCGTCCAGTTGGGTCCACCGGGTATAGAAGACCTCGGTGAGGTCGGGGTGGAAGGGATAGCTGCTCAGGTAGCGCTCCTCGGCAGATGGGCGCTCCTTCTTCGTCTGCTCGTCGAGCGAGGCGATGCTGCCAACCGTGGAAGTGACGTGCGGCCGAAAGACACCCGCATCTCGAATGGACTCCGGGTTGAAGAAGCGCCGCCGCAGAACTTCCGCTACGTCCTCCTTGCTGACGGGGCTGGCATCCTCTTCCATCTGGCGGCCAAACACGTCAGACACGTCCCTGAGAAGCTCCGTCCCGAGATCGTCGTGCTTCCTGGGATCGGAGGCGAGAAGCGAGACTACCATAGCGCACCGGTCCACTTTTACGACCGCCTGGGTGAGGTACTGGAAGAAGGCGATCAGGCGTCCGCGCGTTGCTGGGTTCGTCTCTACCTGCGCGCGGATGTACATCAGCGCCTCGTCCAAGAGCACCAAGGTCGAGAGTCCATCTTCTTGTGGCCTCGACAGCAGGTCCACTACGAGAGGTTCCGCCGGTGGAGTCTCCCGCTCTTCGTCCCTGCCCTCAGCATGGATGAGTCTGAGACCGTCGGCCCCGGCCAGCTGATAGGCGAGAATGCTCCACGGATGTCTGAGCATCCTGACCGTGCCGTCCGGCCCTGGAGTCTCGACGCCCTTCTCCAGGTCTATCTTGTCGAAGCACAGGGCGGCGACCCGCGCCCTCGGCGTCCTGAACCCGACGTGCGCCTCGAACTCCCGGACGGCAGGCAGGTCGGGCAGGCCATCAGGGTCATGCACCAAGTGTCTCAACGTGATGAGAGTGTGGGTCTTGCCGCCGCCGTAGTTGACCGACAGCTTTCGATACGCCTTGTCGCTCCTACCGTCCAAGCGCAGGGCGATGTCCCTGACAAGCTCGCGCAGCTTGTACGTCGGATAGGTGAGGGCGAAAAACTCGGCGGGGTCCTCGTAAACTCTCCGCTGCCCCTTCTGCATCACCACGTCGTACAGGTCAGCGGCGAACACGGCCAGCGGGAGCTCGCCGCTCTTCAGGTCGTCACGCATCTGCACAACCCCGTGCCAGGGTTTCCAACCGCGTCGTTGTGTCATGTCGTCCTCATTATTGGGTTTCAAGCATTGCTTCAGGGCACACGCTTGCGCCATCTCTATGGCTCATGAATTGTTTTTGCATCCTTCCAAAGGCGAACGATGAAACGGCTTTCTTCCTCGACGAGATCCGGCTCGGTGCCATTGTGCGTCTTCATTGCCGGAATGATCTTATTCCGCACTCCCATACCGCGCGCGTCGACGTATCCATAGTCACGCATGACGTTGACCAGCGTCTGATTTCGAGCGTAACGCATCCCCAATTTCATCCCATCTACCGTAACCGTGTTGGGGAGCCGTCCTGGGCTAAGAATCTCAAGGCGGTCCGAGAAGATTGCCAGCATGATGTCAGTGCCCGCGATGCTGTAGTCTCGATGTACCAAGGCGTTGGCCATCGCCTCGCGCACTGCTTCTTCGGGATAATCCCAGCGGTCGATTCGCCGCGCCCCCTCCAAGCGGGCTGATGGAGCGGTGTTGCGCCGCACGAAATCCCACGCCATATCTACGATGCCAGGTTCGATTATCGTACCGTCCCTAGTGCCGAGTGGGACCAGGGGTCCCTTCAAGTATTCGTCCGCACGTGTAGCGTAATCCGGTTCTTCCCCGGGGTAGCAGACAGCCCGGACGCCCGACTGCGGAAGAAATCGCTTCGGATTCTCCCCAAAGAGCAGCATCCCGTCGATGGTTGCCGCAATTCGACCCGCCGGCGTGGTCGCCATGTCCAGGTTACAGAGCAGCTGTTGCCATTGGTCGTCATCGTCGTCGGTCGGAACGTCCCCTTCCAAAACGCGGACAAAGTAGTCGCGCAAACGTCTCCGGTCAAGTGTGTCGAGAGCTGCGCCCGGCACGGGCTTGAGGCCATATTGGAGCCTTCCCGACTGCTGATACAGGCGCTCCTCCTCCTCGCGCGTCGCGTCGCGCGTAGTGGTTCCGGCGCGTATCCGAGTAACCCAAGACTTCCCCCGCTTCGCCTTGTACGGTTTGTCGGGGGCGTCTGCGGGGAGCGAGATCACCCCAACGATGATGCCCGGCTCCCATTCCAGGGTCTCCCAATAGGGGATCACTGAGGGCAGGACACGATCGCGCGCCACATGCATTGTCCACTCTTCGGCCTCCGTTCGCTCTCGACTGAGACCGGAAACCGATCCGTCGTATTCGACACCCAGGAGAATGTACCCACCTTCCATGTTCAGCATGGCGGCAATCTCCGTGGCAAGGCTTTCCGGATGTTCGTCGTCTCGCTTGAACTCGACGCCTGAGTTCTCGTCGTTGCTGATGATCTCCAGCAGCTCGGTACGGTTCATCCTCGCGCCTCAGAATCCGTACTTCAGCCGCCGCGTCTCGAACGCATTCTTGCCGCCTTCGAGTATCTCCTCAACCAACTCCCGCACCGGCAGCGTGTCGATAGAACCCATGCGCTCAGGTTGAATGACCGCCTTCATATCTCCCGCTGCGCCCGAAGCGTCCAGGCCGATTATGAGCTCGGCGTCACCGAGTACCGGGATGTTGGCGTTATGGGTCGAGAACAGGAACTGCCGGCGACGTTTTTCCTCTCTCATCTTCGGGACCACACCCTCGGTGATAAATCGATTGTCGAGGTCGTCTTCCGGCTGATCGACGATGAGCGGGGCGTCGGACTCCAACAGCAGAAGCAGCAACACGGCAGTCGCCTTTTGACCTGTCGAAAGGTCATCCAGCGCCTGCCACGAGTGCTGAGCGCCGGCGGGCGCCGTGTTCAGATGTAGTGTTATCGTCGCGGGCAATTCCAACTCCTCGATTTTCATCAGCGTATCATCTGATGCCTTGGAGAGGCGTTCCGCCTGGGCCGGAGGGACTGCATCATAAGCCTTCTGGATCTCGTCCGCGCCTGCCCTGCATCGCTCTACGAATTCTGGCAACGATAGGTCCGGCGCTTGCCTGAGAGCGTTTATTGCCTCGTAGAGGCGTCCGACAATCTCCTCTCTGATCGTCTTGAAGAGCGGCTCCCTGTTGCCCGCGGCAGCCACTTCAACCTTGCCCCGGTCGCGAAGCCTAAAGCTCACGGTCTGTGCCGCATGGTCGAGGAGCCTGAATTCCGACGCCTTGATGTCCTCCCACTCACCCAGAAGTGCGCGTCTCCTTCCTGTATGCTCCTTCTCCAGCCGCTCGAGCGCACTACGGCGCTCACGCAACGGGCGCAGGTTTTCGATTTCGCGCCTCAGTCGGATGAACTCCTCCCCGTCCACAGCCGATTTCTGCAACTCGCGTAAGATCTTCTGGTACTCAGCCTCCACCTCGGCCTTGCGTTCTGCCCAACGGCTGCGAACATCCTCTATGCCTTCGTCAGCCCGCGCTAGGGCTTCCGCCAAGCGTTGCGCTATCTGCCCTAAGTCCTGACTCAATTGGCCCAGCGCTCCGTTTGCCTGCGCGAGAATCTCCCTGCCCGGCAGTCCTTCCAGGGCCTTCGGCGACAAGAACGTCAGGTCGATGGGCAACTCTTGCCGCAGCGTCTCCAGGCACTCCCGGAACGTCCGTACACGCCCGGGGATCGAGTCGAGCGCCTGCTCTTCCCGAACGAGCAGGCTCTGCTCGCGCAAGCGGTCTTCGAGTCCGGCCTCCTTGAAACGCCTGAGCGTCTCCTCAAGTCCCGGCAGCGCAGCCAAGCGTTCATCAATCTGCTGAAGCTCGGATTGAACGCCAATGATCGACTCACGCGTCTGTTGCAGGCCCCTGCGCACACTGGCCTTGCGCTTGTCCAGCGACGGGTCACGTTGAACGAAGCGATCGAGGAGCGAGGTGAGCTTCTGAGGACTCCTGGTGATCTCCGAGACCTCGTGTTGGCCGTAGATTTCGACCCGGGGAAGAACGTCTTTGGGAAGCAGATTTGACAGCTGTCCGTTCTCATCGCGAACCAGAGACGGGTTCGGAACGGTCCGCTCGATCCGGTATTCTCGCTCCGCCGGATGGTGGGAGCGCGCTACGAGCGTGATCTTCGTCCCGCTCCGCAATACGTTACTCACGATCCCCTCGTGGGACTTGCGGGCGTCTTCCCCAACAGGGTCTAGGCCCAGCACGTACCGCAAGCTCTCGACGACGGTGGACTTCCCCGTACCGCGCCCCCCGACGAGAACGTTCAGATTCGGGTTGAAGCGGATAGCCGCGCCGTCCAGAAATCCACCCTCCCACGTCAGCGCAATCAGCTCCGCATGATCTTCGGGAACGGGATCGCTGTTAAGCCGGATTCGAGAGACCGGGTCCAGAAACGCTTGCCGCAGACCCTCGACACTGATCTCGGACATCTTGATCCAGCAGGTGGCCGATGGATCGCTCAGGTCCTCAGGCTTGGCTACGTCCTTCGCGTTAATCGCGGCCGCCGCGTGGGCACGGCGGTAATTGGAGTCCTTGTTTTCTACTATCTGCCGCTGGTCGAAAGGCAGATCTCCGATAGGCCCCGGTATCTGGATCGCAAGGAGGCCTTCACTCCGCCATGCGTTGATCCGCGCCTGTCCTGTGAGAGTCTTGAGCAATCCTTTGTCATTCGTCACGTGAGCGGCTATCGCGATGCCGCCCTGCTCTCTGACCTTCAGGAGGATATCCTCAAAGGACTCGTCCGACAGTTCTGAGGAAGAACCGGTTGTGCGGATTCCGAACTCGCCCAGGAATCTGTCAAGCTGCTCAGTGTCAGTGTCCGGATTGTATAAGCACAGCACGTGGATGCCTTCCGATGAGGTGAGCTCGAAGCCGGGGAGCACCGTGATATTGTAATCGGACGCAGCATCGCGGAACGCAGACACCCCGCTTACGTCGTTGTGGTCAGTGATGGCAAGGGCTTCGACGCCAATCTCTGCGGCCTTCTCGACGATGGCCTCAGCGTATGCTCGCGGATCGCTTTCGCCGTCCTGCCCGCGGAAGGTCTCGGCGTAGTGGGGCGGGTTGACCTGCAACGCACACTTGAAGAATCGCGCGCCCGATGGGGGATGACGGTCGCCTGTAGTCATAGCATGGCCTGCTGGCGTGGTGCGCCTATATTACCCCGAGCGGCCACGTGGTTGCTCAGGGCTTCGAGGATCGAGCGCTCGTCGGAGCCGGCGTCGGACAGCTCGATGAGCGCCTGGAGTATCTGGCCGAACAGGGCGTTGCGCTGGAGGCCGCGGGCGTCAAGGTAGTCGTCCACCTTGACCTGGTCCCCGGCGCGCCAGAGCTGCATCAGCCTGTGCGCCTGGTCGATCAGTGGGGCGGGACGGTCGCCCGGTCCCGCGAGGCCGAGGTTGCGGCCCTGCCGCCGGTTCCACGCCTTTAGCCTCACCCTTGCGCCGCCCCCGCTCTCCGATTCTTCGTCTTCCTCAGCAGCGTCGTTCTCTCCGGTGTCGCCGGCGCTTCCTTTGCCCAATTGGGCCAGAAGGTCGTGCTGGTTTACCAAAGCCGAGTCGGAGAGGTTGCACGACAGGGCGTAGAGGATGCAGCCGCCGACGGGCGCGTCGTCCATGCCGAAGTCGTGGCGGTGCAGCAGGTAGTATGTGGTCACGTCGTCGAGTCCGCTCACGGCTTCGTGCCCATCGCCATGGGTCAGGACGCGACCGACCACGAAGTCCACCACCATCCGCCGCACCTCGCGCAGGAACTCCGATACGGTCATAAGCTGGTCTGGGGCGTTCGCCTTCTTGACCGCCGGATACTTGCTGAAGGCCTCCAGGGCCGGGCCGGTTGCCGCCCAGACGAAGTCCGGCCCGCGAATCCCCGCGTCCCAGAAGTCGCGCAGCTGCTGGGTGATGTTCTCGCGCATCTCCTGTAGGACGCTGTTGTCCCAGCCGGGGCGCGATGCGGGCCGCTTCTTGCAGACGATCCAGACCGATGACGACAGGGCGGCGGATGCGATGGCTCGGTTGCGGTTGCCCATCTCTGTCTGTACAGGCCAAGAACCGTCCACAACGAAGCCGGCCCGGATTAGGGCGGCTACCAGCGTCTCCCACGCATCGGGCTGCTTGTTGGCAAACACGACGACGAGCCGACCATCAGGACTCAGCGCAGCGTGACACGACTGAAACGAGCGGGCCATGCCCTCTTCGTAATTCTGCTTGGATCGCTCCTGGTCACCGCCAAACCTACTGGCGTCGTCTATGAGTTCGCCGTCACCTGAATCATGGTCCCATTTTGGCCCAAGGGAGCGAGAGAACACGGAATCGACTTTGGGAGACAACCCTGGAATCGAACGCCGGAGCCAGACATAGAAGAAATCCATCAGATCAGAATATGGTATCGCGTCATAGTAAGGGGGGTCAGTTAGGATGAGATCGACGTTCCCGACCGGGCTGGAGATTGCGGATTCACAGATGCACTCCCCGCTCTTGGCCGAGTCCACGCTCCTTTGCAGATGCTCGCAGACCTTGAATACCCAATCGACAGATTGAACGAACCCTCCGGTGGTGTCTGAAAGTGGCGCAAACTCGGAGAAGTCCCACGTGATGGGTAATGCGAAACGGGCGAACGTACTCCTGATTTTTTCGGGATCGTTGGTCCATGTTGCCAACGTACTTCCCCGGTCAGCCATACGGCTGATGATGGGTAGGCACATAGCAACGGTAGCTTCCTGCCACTCCTTGGGGTAATCAGCAAGTTGCTCGGGCATTTCGCGGAGTGAACGAACAAACTCACCCAGCGCCAACAGCTGCCGGTTCGTGAACAGCTTGCGCCACGTGTCGAACCCGTAGAGTGGGACACGAAACCCAAGAGCCTCCTTGCTGGGCAAAGGTTCCTCCGGCAACCCGAATGGAATGTCCGCATAGAGAGCCTGAAGCCGCTCCTCGCTCACTTCGGCAGCCTCGCGCTCATGGTCAGTGGGCAGGCGGTACTCCTTGCCCTTCACTCCATCCACCACGACGGCGGTCATCACCGCGCCCAGCCGTCCGGCGCGGCCTTCGAGCCGGATGTCCTGCATCGTCATGATGGTGTCGCAGCAGGGGCAGGTTGCGCCGGTTCGGGACATGGTGCCGGCCCCGATGCGCCTGTCGTGCTCCCGCCGCTGAGCAGCGTTGCTGCCGTTGCGGGGCGCGTCGGGCTGCACGCCGAAGACGACGCCGGTCCGGTCCGAGTTCGGCTCCATAGTCAGCAGCACCCGCTTGTTGTCCTTCTTGCATAGCCAGCGAGTCTTGAGCAGGGGCAGCGTGGCCCGGCACTGTTTGCAGGCAACGGCGCGCGCCCAGAGATAGGCCACCGTGGGCTTGGCGACCCATCGCGGGTTGCGCGGGTCATTGAGATAGGCCGAATCGAAGCGCGTGTTCAACGGCCCGGCATCGGTCTTGCCGTCGGCGTCCGGCTCCAGCAGCCAGGGGCGTGTTTCTTCCCCGCCATCCACTATCCCCTGATCACTAGCCGCTCCCCATTCGGCGTAGGTGGGGTAGTGGGACGCCAGCTCCCTGCGCGCCCTGGCCAGGACCCACCGCCCCCAGGCGCGAACGTGCCAGGCGAGGTCCGCCTCCAGGCTCGGATCGTCGGGACGCACGAGGTCGAGTTGGACGTCGCCGCCGTTGCCGTGGCCCAGCCGTTCGAGGAACGTCCGCAGGCCGGCCCCCTTGAAGCCCTTTGCCTTCAGGAACGCCTTCATGAAGTCGCGGTCCTTCAGTGTGAACTCGGGCAGAGGGCAAGTCTGCCCGGCCAGCTTCTGGGGATACTCCAGGGTGCACTTGAGGATGAACCAGGCGACGGGGTTGATGTCCATGGCGGTCACTTCGCAGCCCAGCCGCATGGCCTCCAAGGGGATGGCGCCGCCGCCCGCGAAGGGGTCCAGCACCCTGGGGGCGCGTCCGCCGTAGGCCTTGCGTATCGCCTTGCGGAACCAGTCGAGGTCGGGGCCGTTCTCGCGCCCCCAGTGGAGGATGCCGCCTACCGTCTCCTCCTTCACCTTCTCGACCGTGCGCCCGTTCACGCGCTTGCGCTCGGTCTTCTTCATCACGTGGCCCGCCATGCGCTCCAGGATCGCATTTCGCTTGTCGGGACTGCCCGGATCGGGCAGCAGCGTGGCGATCAGCGCAGCCCGCGAAGCGGCCAGCGGCCTCCGCGCCGGCCAGATGTGCAGTGTCGAGATATGCCCATGCCGCACGTTCTTCTCATGCACAGAGTCCAGCGACACCTCCTTCAGCGGGAACGCGGCTTCAATCAGGCGTTTGGTGTTGGCCGTGGTCATGGTGTGGTATCTTCCACTTGCTCAGGATGTGGCTCAATGGGAATACGGCGTGCGTAACGTAGTGTTCCGTCAGGCAATGGCCGCACACCTTCTAGATAGGATAATTCGCAGCTCTTCAGCTGGAGGAATCTTGAGAAAGATTGCAGGTATCTCATATGCAACGTGCATTGAGCAATCCGGAACAGCTCCTTTCCCGCAGTCGTAAGCACGATCGCTGGGATCTCCAACTCGTCATCAGCGTCTGGATTACCACTAATCATTAGAACGCCGTCCTGATATGTAACCAGAGCTTTCTTTTTGTCACCCCACGCGACTTCCTCTACCAAATTGGGGCCAACGTTTATCAAACCACAGTCCTGAATATGAAGCAGGTTGTCGTATTCAAGAGGGCTGTACTGCTTTACGTACTTCCAGTCGTAGAATACGAAGTCGCCTCCAATAACGAAGTCGCAGATGTTCTTGAACAGGATTGCATCCTTTTTCGTCATGTTCCTGAGAGTGTCCAACGTGCGGAGGGAAGTCCGCCCAGGGCTTTCCACTTCACCGGAAAGCAGCTTTGCCCATATCTTCTGCATATCCTGCGACGAGACATCTTGGACACAATCGAAGAAGCGGGCAGTCCAGTCCGGGTCAGGTTCGTGGTCAGCTACTTCCTTGTCATCAAGCTCATCGGCTGCTTCCTCTACGACGGACCTGACGTTAGTCAAGCGTTTCCGACCTTGAAACTCAATCGACTGTGTAATGTCTCCACGTGTGATTTCCACCATTCCACGGCCCGACTCAATCGTCGTGTCGATGGACCGCCGAGCCTCGGCCTGCGCGGCGGCAATAATCCGCAAAGCGCCGACGTCTGATTCCACTTCAATGCGGCGCACTTCCGCATCCGCGAGGGCGGAGGTGATTCTTGCCTTTCCCTCTCTCGATGCTCTCCAATTGGCCAGCATTGGTCCGGCGGTTGCTCCTATCCCACTGGCGGCGTAGTCCAGCAGCTTTTCAATTGCAGGTATCTTTAGGTTTACGTCAACCACTCTCGGCCCCCCATTCCCTAGGGCTCTGCCGCCTCGCGCAGAGCCCTAGGGCTGATCGTGTAGGCAAACGATTCGCGGCTTTTCGCAAGCAGCTTGGCAAACGGATCGCGCACACGCACGAGGCGCGGGTGCGGCGTGGCGCAGTCGAAGACGACGTACAGCCAGTAGTCGTTGCGAAGATTGCAGGCCTTGGCCCATTCGTTATCGCTTATCTCGACGTTTCCCGCACCGGCGCTGCCCTTGACCTCTATGGCCCGCCGTTCGGCCCCCGGATGGGCGGCTAGGAGATCGAATCCCGGCCAGTCCGGCAGCCCCGCGCGCCGTGCGAGCTCGGGCTTTGAGACGTCCTTCACGGCGGCGCCGAGGCTCTCCTCGTATCCGGTGGCGACTTCCACAGCAATGGCTTCGACTTGGGCGTCGAAACGCTTGGCCTCCTCGGGGTCCTGGTTGGGCGCCACGAGTGCGTGGACGAGAAACTCGAACGCACCCGGCCTAATATGCCCCGGTTCGGACTGAAGTTCACCGAGACGACGGCCTCGCACCGACGCCAAGCTGCGCTGCCTCCTCTTGATCTTAGAGAGTTCGCCCTTGGCGGAGGGGTCGCCGGAACGGCTTCTTTCGGTGAAGCGCGCCCTGGCCGCCGCGAGCTCAGCAGCCTGAAAGTCAAAGCCTCGGCTGACGAACTCCAGACGGGCGGGCAGATCGTCGAGGAGCCGCTGTCGTTGCAACTGCACCAGAGGCTCGGTCACCTCGTCCCGGGCGAATCCGGCTGCCTTGGCGATCAGTTTGCGGGCAAGGGCGGGCTAGTCATCGGAGGGTCGAAGCTAGCTCGGGGATGCGCCCTGGGCGCAGGAGGCGAGAGGCCGTATGAGTGCAATGACGATTAGAGTTGGAGGAAGGGTCCGCTGGGCCGCCGGTGGATTGGACGGTTATGTCGATCGCATAGAGGGCCAGACAGCCTTCGTCGCATTTGACAATGGCGCGGAGCAAATGTTCAGTCTTGATGCGGGCGTACTTGATCCGGCCCCCTTCGGGCTTGGGGATCACGTCATGCGGGGCGACGGCGGGGTAGGTGTAGTTATCGCGAGCGTGTCCACACAAACCTATCCGACCGTTAAAGTTGCTTTCGCCGATGGGACGACGAGCAATGTAGCAGAGATGGCCCTTCGTCCGGCGACCCTGGATGATCCCATCGAACGAATTCGAGCCAATCAGCTGGGGACCGCCGCGCAATTCAATCTGCGCTCGGTCGCGGCTGACCTATGGACGCGACACCTACACGATTCGCTCGTCTCCCTATCGCATGCTCGAGTCGACCTCAAGCCGCACCAGGTGTCGGTCGTGCATAGGGTCACCTCGTCTTATCCGTATCGCTTCCTTCTGAGTGACGAGGTCGGCCTAGGCAAGACGATCGAGGCTGCCATGATCGTAAAGGAGCTACGAGCGCGAGGTCTCGCCAGGCGAGTATTGATCCTAGTGCCCTCCGGCTTGGTTCGTCAGTGGCAGTTCGAGTTGAAAACAAAATTCAACGAAACTTTCGCGATTTTCGACAGGAATACACTTCAATACCTCAAATCAAAGGGGACCAGGAATCCATGGACCGACCACGACTCGGTCATCACTTCTCAGTCGTGGGCCTCTTGGAGTTCTGATCGTCGTGAGGAGATCGCTGCCGTCGACTGGGACTTGATCATCGTCGACGAGGCACACCACGCTCGTCGACAAAGGTCGGGGAGTAGCGTCACTATGACGAACCTTTATCGGCTAGTGTCGGCTCTAACCTCCCGTCCCGAGTTTGCCAGACGGGGCGTGCTGTTCTTGACGGCAACGCCTCTGCAACTCCACCGCCACGAACTATTCTCCCTGGTCGAGATGCTTAACCCGGTTCTCTTCGCCTCAGAAGACGACTTCGTCTCTCATGTGCAGGGTCTAGGCGGACTGAACAGACTCGTGGAAGAGCTCACCCGCCATGGCGCCGTAGGCGAACTGACCGAGCGGGCGGGAGCTCTCCTCGACGAACAATCAAGCGAGCTGGAAGATTTGGAAATCGGCGAGTTGATTGGGAGGCTTAGGGAACGGCATAGGCTGAGCGAGGTGCTAATACGGAATCGTCGGGCGGTCATCGGTGGATTCCAACCTCGAAGGGCGTTCCGATGGGACGTACACATTACGGAGGATGAACGGGCGGTACAGTCCGAGATGGATTCGATCATCTCCGACGGATACAGGGAGGCGGAGCGAACCCAGAGGAACGCGGTGGGCTTCCTTATGGTTATCTGGCAGAAATTGGCAGCCAGTTCCTCTCGTGCGTTGCTGAAGTCCCTGGACAGTCGTCGTGATCGACTGTTACAGGGCAAAATAACCGGAACCCTCTCGGCGGAAGCGGCCGAAGACGGCCTGTCCGATGATGTGGAGGCTTCCGAGATTACCAGGGAACTCCCAGAGGCGTCGGCCCATGAAATATTCAGGATCGACCGCGTCATCGAACTTTTGAGACGAATCGATATCGACTCGAAGGCACGGACGTTTGCCGAAAAGCTGCGGGAGCTATTCGAGGAGGACGCGGACGGCAAGGTGATCGTGTTCACCGAATTCCGCGAGACGCAGGAGATGCTCGTAGAACTCAGCGCGGCGCAGGGATGGTCCGCCCACCGGTTCCACGGGCAATTAGACCCCCTTCAGAAGGACAACGCCATCGAAGCATTTCGAGTCGGGGCTGGGCCGCAGATCTTGGTATCAACCGAAGCGGGCGGGGAGGGTCGCAACTTCCAGTTTGCGCACGTCCTCGTCAACTACGATCTGCCTTGGAACCCGATGCGCGTGGAACAGCGAATCGGGCGCGTAGACCGAATCGGCCAGGAACATCCCGTGACCATCTTCAACTTTCACGTTCGGGGAACCATCGAGGGGCGAATCCTTGATGTCCTCGAGCAGCGTATCCGGCTTTTCGAGGAGTCGATAGGAGGCCTTGATCCGATTCTCGGGGACGCAGAGGCCGATATCAGGACGGCCCTGCGGGCGACTGCGGATGAGCGGGATAGGGAGTTGGAGCGCGTAGCTCAGAGACTCGAAGAGCGAGTACGCCAGGCTCGAATAGCCGAGACCCAGCTAAAGGACCTTATCCTCGACACCAAGAGCTTCGCAGCAGAGATTGCTCAGACGGCACTCCAGGAAAGGCAATCCGTTAGTCAAGCGGACTTTGAGCGGCTGATGATGGCGCTTCTGCGATCGGTGAACACTTGGGTCGAGACCCGTCGGGACACGGCCGAACGGCGCATTCATTTCCATCCGCCGTTCACGGAGGAACACAAAGAACTCGTCGACGGCGAGGAGAAGCGGCGCGTTAGCTTCGATCCTCAGACGTTCGTCGATAGCGAACTTGTCGAATACTTCGGCTTCGGGCATCCGATCATCGATGCGATAGTTAGGCGTGTGACCGAGGAGCGCCACGAGGGTGCCAGCGCGATAAGACAACTCCGGGACGGGACCGTGGACCGATTACGGCCGGGCTGGCAGTTTAACTGGCTGGTCAAGGTGGGAGGCCTGAAACCTCGGGAATTCATGCACTCCTCATTCGTAGACGACCGTGGACTGGTCGATCCCGTCCTAGGCGCAGACCTGCTTGAGCACTCCCGCAAATTCCAACAAGAGGAATCCGAGGGATGCGTCGACTTCGCTACCTTGGACGCTTCCTATGAACGCGCCCACGAGGAAGTCCGTGCAATAGTCGACGAGCAAATTGCCAATCTCCGTGAGGAGACGCAGAGCCGCATTGAAATAGAGCGGGATCGTATCCAACGTCTGTACGACAATCGTGCCAGAGCGGCCAGGGATCGGATTCGGTCGTGTGCGGGCACCTTGGAGCGGCTCAAGGCTTCGGACCAACCATTGCAGCGTCAGGCCATCCCACTATGGGAGGCCAATCTGGAACGTGCCCAGGGGGAGCTCGAATCGCTTGGACAAGATAAGGCTCGGTCTTTGCGCGACCTCGCCGCCGCCCAGATGGCTCAGGCGGAGTATCGGTTACTGGCCGCCGCGCGCGTTGAGGTTGTCCCTCAATCGAGGAACGAGGACGTGTTGTCATGAATTCGCAACCAGTCGGGCAAGCTTCCGCCTACTTCGAGGCGCAGGGAGAAACCGTAAGGGAGCGGTTGCTCAACGCTCTGAAAACGGACCTTCTCGGACCCGAAGCGCCAGACGAGGAGCTGGCGCAATCACCGTCAACCCGCTACCTAATAGGAATGCTGGCTCCGCAGGGCACGAGGCTTTCGCCTTCGGAAGACGAAAGTGCGACCTCGACCGTCGAAGACGACGAAGACTATGAAGCCGGTCCCCGAGGGGTGCAGCAACTGGCGCCTTCGTCCATCGGGCTATCGTTTATCGTCAGTGCCGACTGCGACGCCGTCAGCGTCCGTGCCGGTTGGGGAGAGTATGAACGGGTTGAGATGGTCGACAGCCCCGAATTGAATCCGGAGGAAGCCACCGACATCGACCCGGACGCCGACCCAGAGACAACTGCAACGACCAGGCACAAGGAGTACCGTTGGGTTCGAACTCCATTTGACGCAACCATACTGCTGCCACTCTCCAATCGAACCGGACATGAACAGATTTCGCCTGGCGCGTCGATTGAATGGGTCGTCGAAAGCCTCGCAGTTCGAAGGGTGGTATCGGTGTTTCTCACGAACACCCGTACCGCGTCCCAGGACAGGCGGTCGGCCGACGAAGACTGGATGTACCAGCCCGAACTGTCCGTATTCGGAAACGGTCCGATCTTCCTGTCGAGGAGATTGCCTCGTAGTACTCCGGATACCGATCCGGATATGGCGTCTGCCGACCTCATCTACCGCCGTCGACAAGAATTCGCCGTCGGACACGGAGTAGCCGTCGGCTGGAATACGGATAGTGAGGATGAGACTCGGGCCACCAGAGTCTACACGACAATCGTGCCGAGTCGCGAAGTACATGCCGTGCGCGGCCCAACGAATGTACCGCCGCTGTCGATGGACCGACTGGGCCGGGCGAAGGCCCCCGAACAGGTGCGAGCTCTACTTCTTCCGTTACTTGAAGCGTACGAGGAATGGATAGATAAACGAAAGGCCGAAGTCGACGGTATATCTCCTCCCGACGATGCGGTGGCTCGCGATCACATCGCGGCTCAAGTTGAGAGCCTTGAGCGAATGCGCCTGGGATTGGAGTGCTTGACGGATCCGCACGCATTTGAAGCCTTCCGCTTCGCGAATCGCGCGATGGCAATGCAGAGGCGGACCACCGTGCGCGTTCTGCATCGACGCCGGGGTGACACCGTCCCGACGGACGATCAGATACCGACATTGTGGCGTCCGTTCCAAATCGGCTTCATCCTTCAATCTCTGACGGCACTTGTTCATCCCTCACATCCAGACAGGGACGTTGCCGACCTACTCTGGTATCCGACCGCGGGCGGCAAGACCGAGGCGTATTTGGGTCTCACGGCATTCACATTTGCCTTGAGGCGGCTACAAGTCGACGAGAGGTACGATTGGAGTGCGGGCACGGCGGTGCTTATGCGGTACACCCTTAGACTGCTCACGATCCAGCAGTTCCAACGTGCTCTAACCCTAGTATGCGCCAGCGAGTTGCTCCGGCAGGAGGACGTTGGGAAGTGGGGGGAGAAGCATTTTACCATCGGGCTCTGGGTCGGGCAGTCCGTTACGCCCAATTCCTATGAGGACTCAAAGGACGCTCTCGACCAACTGAAAAAGGAACGGCGCGTCTACGGTAGATCACCCTACCAGGTTCTCTATTGTCCATGGTGCGGAAGCGACATCGCTCCCTCGAACTATGTGACGGACGACGAACTCGAACGCACACTAATCAAATGTTTGGCCGTTGACTGCCCCTTCGGGGCTGCCACTTCCGAGCTTGGAGTTCCGGCGCTCGTCGTCGATCAGGAGATATATCGTCATCCCCCGTCGCTGGTCTTGGCAACAGTCGACAAATTCGCGCAGATGGCCTGGAACGGTCGCATACGAGCGCTGTTCGGCCGAGTGGACCGCCATTGCCCGCGCCACGGTTACCTAGGAGAGGGAGAGTCTCATCAGGCTAGGCACCGCGAAAGTGTCGGGTCGCCGGCCGCCGTAGTTCGCGACCTGAGAGCGCCTCTCGCGCCTCCGGACCTCATCATTCAAGACGAACTCCATCTGATTGCCGGGCCAATGGGAAGTCTCGTTGGCATCTACGAGTCGGTGATCGACGGGCTATCTACCAGAGCTTCCAACGATGGACCCGTCCGGCCGAAGATCGTAGCTTCGACCGCTACAGTCAGACGTGCTACGACCCAAATTCGGTCACTCTTCGATCGCGACGCGGATATCTTCCCTCCTCTCGGAATCGACGCCTCCGATTCATTCTTTGCCGTAGAAGAGACGGACAAGCCGGGGCGTCTGTATGTGGGCTTGTTCGGGCCGGGCAAATCGATCAAGACGACACTGGTGAGAACATACGGTGCGCTGCTTAGTAGAGCGCAGTTCGAGTTCGATACGGCCGTTGCCGCCGATCCCGATAGTGAAGAGGTGGCCGCCGCGGACGCCTATATGACACTGGTCGGTTACTTCAACTCTCTTCGCGAACTCGGTGGTGCCCTTAGACTCCTTGACGATGACGTGCCGGCTCGCCTTCGCGTGCTCCAGAACCGTGGGTTCGGACCAAACCGCCTGCTGTATGAGAAAGACAGGGAGCTGACCAGTCGTCGTGGAAGTTCCGAGATTTCCGACACACTCGATGCGTTGGATAGGACTTTCAAGATGCGGACGGCGGGATCCTATCCAATCGACGTTCTCTTGGCGTCGAACATGATCTCGGTCGGAGTCGACATTGATCGTTTGGGATTAATGGTCGTCAGCGCTCAGCCGAAGACGAGCGCCGAATACATCCAAGCGACCAGCCGAGTAGGAAGAAGGCATCCAGGTCTCATAGTCGAGGTCTACAACTGGGTTCGTCCTCGGGATATCTCACACTACGAACGCTTTGCACACTATCACGACACGTTCTATCGCCATGTCGAGGCCACAAGCGTGACTCCGTTTTCGGAGCGCGCGCGCGATCGTGCACTACGTGGTGTTCTGACGTCGTTTGTTCGTCAGGATGTTCCCGGGATGGCGCTTCCCGCTGCGGCAGCGTCTCGCTTCGACTGGACGTTAGGCCGCGTCAGCGAGATCGTTGAATTCATCCGTGACCGCGCGTACAAGGTAACCGGTAGTCAGGGAGTAGATGCCGAGACGAAGCTCCTGCTAGACAACCTGACGAGCGAGTGGCACGGGTGGGCTCAGTCGGACGAAGGGCTAATCTACTCGTCCTTCGGAACGAGGGGACGTCGGAAGGAAAGCGAAAGTACAGAGGACCCCGCAATCCTCATCAAGCCTATGGAGCAGACTGAAGGTAGAGGATCTTGGCCGGTTGCCACCTCCCTACGTGAGGTGGAGGAGGAAGTCGACGTAATCCTGCTCCAAGATCGGGAGGAGTGACATGGCCGTACGCGCCGGAAAGATGCGTCCGAGCCAGATCGTGTCCCAGTTCGGACCGGGTGCTCTAATCGATTTGCCGACGCTGTCGATGGTAGTGACGGGGATCGAAGACTGGGACACGTCGAATGCCCGCAGGGTAGACGAACCCCGCTTGGCTAGGAAACTGGGAGTCGGCTTCTTCTATCGTCCCCCCTACTACCATCACCAACGAAGGAATGGGGGACTGCCAGCTCGTGTCTTTCCTCGATTCATGGTGTGTCCCCGATGTAATCGTCTTGCCCCTCATACGGCGTTCAAGTTTCAGGAGCGGCGCAATCCGGAATATGTGTGCACGGCGGCGCACGGCGGAGGGCGCGACCATCCGGTGTACCCGGCTAGGTTCATGGTCGCCTGTGGTCGCGGTCATCTGGACGACTTTCCTTGGCACTACTACGTGCACGGTGACGAATTGGACTGTGACGCGGAACTACACCTTTGGGATTCCGGGCGCACGGGCGCGATTACGGACCTTTGGGTGCGATGTCCGGTCCATGATCGTGCCAGAAATCTGGGCCAAGCAACCGGCGCGATGGCTCGCAAGCGTCTTCCGAAATGCAGCGGGTTCCGGCCTTGGTTGGATATCAAGTCTTTCGAGTCATGTGACGGAGAGATGCACGTGATACTCCGAGGCGCCTCCAACGCGTACTTTCCCGTAGTAGAATCCGCGATCTCGGTACCGCCTTGGTCCGATCCTGTACAACTCGCCATCGGCGAGTACGTTGATGAGCTCGCGAAAGTGAACTCACTTGAGGATCTGCAGATGTTTCTGAAGTTCGCCAATGCCCCAGCCCTAGAGGAATTCCCTCTGGACCGGGTGTGGGCAGGCATACAACGAAGGCGGGCGGGTGACATCGGTGTCGCCGACTTGCGGCGTGAAGAGTGGGCTTCATTCACTCGCGACAGGAACCACATCGATCCCGATGCCGAGTTCCAGACTAGACCTACGGTGGTTCCGGATGAGGTCAAGCCTTTCGTTGCCAACGTGACGCAAGTGGTTCGACTTCGTGAGGTACGTGCACTGCGAGGGTTCACGCGAATCGACCCGATCCCCGACATTGGCGATCTTGGCGAAGTAGCCGCGATCGATGCGGGCCTGGCACCGCTTGCCACCAAGCGCCAGAGTTGGCTTCCGGGCATTGACCAGAGGGGCGAGGGCGTCTTCCTTCGGCTCGACGAGGACGTCGTTAGGCAATGGGAGGAACGCCCGGCAGTTGATGACTTGTACAAGCGACACTCTGCGGCGCAGCGTGAATGGTATGCGGCACGGGATATGAAGGAACCGGAGACGAGGCCGGCACGTTATCTACTTCTGCACGCACTTGCGCATCTCCTGGTTCGTCAACTGGGACTCGAGTGCGGATACGCGTCCTCCTCGCTACGAGAGCGCATATATTGCGGTACGGGGGCCGATGCTATGGCAGGCATTTTGATTTACACGGCAAGTCCAGACTCGGAAGGTTCTCTCGGCGGACTCGTCGAAATGTCACGCTCCGAGCGTCTGGGGCCGATGTTGGATAGAGCCCTAAAGGCTTCGAAGCTGTGCGCGAATGATCCGCTCTGTGCCGACCGGGTCGTGAGTTCGACGGGAACTCAGCTAAACGGAGCGGCGTGTCACGCTTGTCTTCTCGAATCCGAAACTTCCTGTGAGGTAGGCAACAACTTTCTCGATAGAGCCGTCTTGGCCGGGACGCTGCGTTCCACGGATACCGCATTTGTCGCTGACAGATGATCTTGCAGAGCTTGTCGCAGTGCTACCTCCCAGTGCGGTTGATGCGCTGGCGGAAGGACTCGAAGCTGGTCGTGTAAGTCTATCGACGAGCTCCTTCGGATTCGCTCGTCTCCGGGGAGTAAGTGATGACCATGCGGGTAGGATCGCTGCGACCCTCCAGCAGATAGGAATTGACGAGAGAGCTGTGGCCACCGCGCTACGTGTCGCGAATCGGCTCCGGTTCGTAGAGAGACTCGCACGTCCCGAGATTGAAATCGCCTGGACCGGCCCAGCGGCGTCTGGCCCCCTAGTTCGTTCAACATCCGTCGTCCTGGAGGAGATGCTCGAAAGCGTGCGTGAAGCCGGAGAGGTGCTCCTTGTAGGGTATGCATTGACCGTAGAACCTGGAACGACAATGGAGCGCGTGGTCGAACTGCTGGTTGAATCGGTAAGGCGACATGCGGCCCTCTCCATCGTTCTCCACAGCGACGAAGACGAGACAACGAATCTGGACAATCTACTCAAACTTTGGGATGTCTTCGTAAAGAAACCGAAAGTCTACACTTGGAGACCTCCGGCAGATCATCCGTTCACCAAGCTGCATGCCAAGTGCCTGGTCGTGGATCGTCTCGACGCACTTGTCACCTCGGCGAACTTCACATTCCATGGTTTGGAATCAAATCTGGAGCTAGGGCTGAGGGTTCGCGGTCCCCAGGCGGCCGCGATTGCTGAGCGGTTTGACCACCTCATCGCTTCTGAAGTGCTGAGGCCTTGGGCCGAAGCCTAGAGCTAAGGCGATGAGGCTTTAGAAGCAACGATACTCGTCGTTTACCGTCAAGTCGGCGCTCGGGAAACGAGGTCGTGCTCCACCTTACGCACTCTTGAACTCAACCCCACCATGATGACCAAGTCGAGCTCGTCGGGAGAGATTCATCTCGACCATCATTACTTACTTTGAACCAGCTTGAGAATCAGCTCGCACGTCTAGGCCTCATCGAAGTCTACCAGTCTAATGTTAGCCCCATCCGCCTGCTCTGTCTCTACAGTTTTCGCTCCCATCGCTACTATGTTTGTATTGGAAGGGCTATCGAGAGTCAGCAAAGGCTTGCCAGAGGCTGCGAGCTGGAGGGCAAACGCCTCAGTCTTGCTGCAGGGCGCGGCGTGGGCGATGAAAACCCGGCTCGCCAGCGACGCCACCAGGGTTGTTGCGTTGGACCGAGAGCTCTGCCGTCGGGCGTCTGGCCGTGGCCGGGAAGGGCGACAGGACCAGCAGGCGATCCTCGGCAAGAGGGGTGTGCCAGTCGCGGGGGATGCGCATGTTGTCGATGCCGCGGGCCGGGCAGACGACCACTGGCTGGCTGCCGCGGAGCAGCAAGCGAAGGCACTCCTTCTCCATCGGTGTCTGAAAGCCGCCAACGACCGGCACCCTTGCTTCTCGCATAGCCCTGGCGAGATCGTAGGTCTTGAGAATGAGGTCGCCGGGGCAGCGCTGGGAACAGAAGAGGGCGGTCAGCGGCTCTTCAAGCAGGCTGAGGTTGCCCTTCGACTTCATCTTCGGCTGAGCTTCCAGGCTCAATGCCTCCGATCCATTTCGTCAGCTCACAGCATGAAGGGGACCAGACCCCTCACCCACTCGATTATCTTGATAGCGGATGCGACGAAGGGGAGTGCCCTAACGAAGTGCCACGCGGCGGCCATTCGCCCCTTGGCGGTCGAGCCTTGTTCCGGCAGTTGAAGCACTTCCAGCTCTCCCGCAAGCATCTCGGCCGACACTCGCGCCACGGCTACCACGTCGCTGATTCCCCGGTCTAAGGAGACCAACCCGGCCCTGTCTATCACGCCTTGGTGAGTGCTCGGAAAGAAGCGTCCAGGATCCGCCGTCATCTCCCTGTGCAAGGCAACGGCCCCGTCTCCATCGTTGGCCCTGGACCCAAGTTGCAGGTCGAGCGGCAACACGGGCTTGCCTCGCGCAGCCATCTCCGTTCCTACGGCATAAGTGCCCTTCCCCCCGCCGATTGCGAGCATGGCGTCGGCCCTGTCGACCATCGTCTTTCGATATTCCCCACCAGTAAACACCTCCCGCCGTATGTGGTAGCGCTCCACAGCGTTTCTCTGCTCCAGGTTTCTCAGCAACAGCAGACCGGCGTCGTCTATCTTCAACTCCGGCGCTTCGTCGGACATGACAATGCGTGCGTATGACCGAGAGCTTTCCGTCGTACTATTGACGTAGCGCTCGACCTCTCGCAGTGCCAGCCAGTCGAATATGTGGGGCGCGCCGTGTTCGTCGTCAGTGATTGCCTGGTCTCCGGCAAGGACCACGACTCCCCCTCCCCGACTCAACACCTCTCCGGTGAAGCTCCTGACGAACCGGGAGGCGACATCGAGCTTGTCCGCAGGGCACGATTGTCCCGCGCTGCCGGATATCAGTATGAACTTGCCCTTCATCGGTGATTGCCTGTCTCAGTTCCCCTCGCAGAACAGGGCGTCGAACTCTGCCTTGGTACTGCACGACCTGACCTTGCCGCGCATCTGTCCGAAGTAGGTTGAGGTCCGCTTGCGAGGCCCAGACCCTGCTGAGCAAAGGTACTCGTCCACGTGTCTTGACTGTCCCGTGGAATCGGTGATCGGGTGCATCACAGCCTCGATCGAGTACCCAAGCAGGTGAATGAGCATGGCTTTCGTGTCGAGGGGGCCTGTATAGTCCCTGAATGCCTCTATCGCGAGGGCCTCCATGTGATACCCAGAAATCTTCCTGCTGGGACGGCTGATGAAGCAGTCCGCCATAGCCTTGGCGAGCTTGATTACGGGTATGACCCTGCCACCTCTCGCTTGATTGACCTCACTCAGCTTCTCGGCAAAGTCATCAGGTCGAGCTACGTTGCTCCACTGGGTGCTTCCGGGCTCGGCAATCCGAACGCCGTCAGTCCTTGTCCGTATGGCAGGCAGTAGTTGAATCTCGGTCCCCTTGGCGTATCTGACTGTCACAGCCAGCTTGCCCGCGCTTACTGTGTTATTCGGAAGCTGTCGCTGGATGGTGTCTCGCACGTACTCGATGACATCTGAGGGAGACTGGTTGACCAGCGAAGACTCATTCACTACCAAAAGGACATCGACGTCGCTGAGGCCGGTCACATAAGTGCCCTTCCGCACGGAACCGCCAAACATGGTCTGCACCACGTTGCCTTTCTGTCTGAGGAACCCGCACAGGCTTTCAAGGCGCTGGGTGACAGTCTGAGTGTTCTTGCGGGTGTACTGTGCGAGAAATGCCTCGCAGTGCTCATTTGAACCTATCGTCTGGCACAGGTCATGCCTCCGCTTCCGCCTCGATCAGATCGTCGAGGACGACGATGGGCAGGCCCTCGACACGGCGAAAGTCTGTGTCGTTAGTGATGAAGAGCGTGCAGCCGATGCTAAGGGCCGTCGCGGCGTGAAGCGCGTCGGGGGTCTTCAACCCCGTATCGGCGCGGATGCGTGCCGCGTCCTCCCACAGTTCCCGGGTGGCCGGGATTAGACTAACCTCATGCGCATCGAACATCGACCGAAGCAGCATCTCGACAACCACGTCGCCCTCCCGCAGCGGCTTGACAAGCGTTTCCAGTACCGTGATGTCGCTGCTCGCAACATCGAACTCACCGGCCCGTGCTTGCTGCCACAAGGGTTCGAGCAACGTGCGGTACGGCTCAACACGCTCCACGCTGTATATGAAGCCATTGGCGTCGAGGTAAACGGGACCGAGCGCAGGTAGGGTCAGCGATCCCACGATGCTCTCTCTTCCTTGATGTAGTCATCGACTTCCTTCCCAGTCGTGAAGAGGCGATGCCCCGGCGCTTCGGCCAGGATGTCGACTACGGATCGCCGTTCGGTAGACGAGGAGCGCGTCACCACCACGTCGACCGACTGCCCAGCCTCCAACTCTGGGCTGGCAACCTCCACCCTGCCCCCTGGTTGTACCGTCGTCCTGATGTGCAGTGCCTTTTGCATGATTAGTAACTCCTTCACGTAGTGTGTTGCTTTGACTAGCGTCGGAACTCCTAGTCAAACACAGGATCACCATACTTTGTTGCAATACCCAGATCTTTCAGAAGACGAACGCCGAGGTTCCTACATACCAGGTATATCGCAATGGCATCCCCAATTGAAAACATATGACTGTCAAAGTCAATCGCTTCAACGGTATGTTTGGCATTATTGTAGATCGCGTTGTTTAGTTGCCAAAGTATGTCTGTGAGACTGCGGTCAAGCACGCTTCCACGTCTCTTGAGTATCATACCCACTGAGAGATTGCCTGTTACGTTGAGGCGCCGCTTGAGGCTGCCTTCGACGTGATAGCATGAATCAGTGACGATCTTCCTTGAAAGCCATTCAGTCTGGCTTAAGGAGAGATACATACCCACGTACTGTATTCCCCTGAATATAGGCCGGTCCTGTATGCTATAGACACCAGTAAGACCGCCGCCGGCAGTCCGCTCGTTGACATTATGTAACCCAAGTCCGGGGATAGTCTTATCGAGTACCAACAGATCTTGGACCGCAGCGTCGCGATCCTCTGCTAATCGCGCCGCAATGCTCTGAAGTTTTGGTTTGTAGCAAGCTAGTCCTACCAGAGTGAGCAACTCCTCCACAGCAGGGCTGAGAAGGCTTGCAGGACTGGATAGGTTGTCAGCATAGGTCATCTTAGTGTTCATCCCAACCCACCTCACAGGCTAGGTATTCGCGTAGTACCATCCTTACTAGGATCCGCCTGATACCTGAGCAACGGCGTAGCGATAAACGCCATCTTGAACATCCTGCCAGCCATCAAAGTAGACTTCTTGCGCACCTCCGGGGCCGTGAACAATGAGCGCCCTCTGCATCATTCTGCTGCCCGCTTCCGGCCAAACGGAGCCATACGGAACGTTCTCGAACTGATCAACTTGGTGAGTTGTCAACGCCTGAATCGGACAAACTGACACGTGAGATGGCTGCTCAAGCATCGGTTCACCGAGTTCGTAGAGAACGTGCCCGCGGGCATTCTTCACGAGGACACGCTCTATGCGGTCGAGTTCAGGCTCCCACAAGACTTCGGCATCGCCCCACAGGTTCCCTTGAACTGTTCGGGATCGGTCAATCCGGTTGCCCAATCGGGGGCTGTGGGCCAATAAGTCGGAGGCCGTGGGAAGGCGAACCGGGTCTGGTCTCGTTGAACCACTGAGCACTGAGCCGAGAAAGGCGATGAGGTACTCCTCATCCGACGAGAAGCCGGAGTTGCATTGTCGGCACACATCCACCACGGGCAAGTTCTCGGGGTAAGGAGGGTTCAAGAGACCCCGAGTCGGAACGTAGTCCCGATTGGAATCATCATGTCTCAATCCGCTCCCGCAATGGATACAGAAGCCCTTGTTTCTACTATCGCTGTAGTCAGTCAGTTGTTCCATATTGACTAGTCTCCGCTATTAGGCATTCCGCCCCATGCGGTATTTGATGTCGTAGTTGATGATGAAGTCCAATTCTTCCTCCGTGAAGCCGTAGTGTTCGGCAAGCACCCGGTCGATTTTGTCGATGATGGGTTTGGATTTCTGAATCTTGAAGGATTGAGTCTCTGTCTTTCCGGTCTGCTTCTGTTGCCGGACAAGCATGGTGCTGTTGCGGTCAATGTCCTTCAGGTATAGCCGGCCGAGTTCTCGCAGCCGTGCGTCAGAGAACATCGATTCAGGGACGGGGAATCCCCTGAACTCGGCAAGCCCGGCGCGGGCTTCGTGGGAAAGGTGGTAGGCCATCTTCAGGTAGACGTGGTAGGGAGGTATCAGCGCCTCCCGCGCCCAGCTCTCTTCGATGATCTGGAGCAGTTCGTCCGTGATGTCCACGCAGAAGCGGTCGTCCCACCTGTCCTCGAACCATTGCTTGAGCTTCACCGTGGCGTCTTGGTCGAGCACGTCCACGTTCAACTCGCCCTGTGCCGACAGACCGGCGAAGGTAAGGTTGCTGCTTCCCAAGAAGCCGACGATGGGGTTGATGGGATCGTTGCGAAACAGGAGGTAGAGCTTCGCGTGGAGCGGGTGACGGAGAAAGAGCTTGACAACGACCTTCTTGGCGCGAAGCTGTGAGGCCAACTGCCGCAAGGTCCTCTCGTCGGCGTTGGTGGGAGCACCGATGGTGAGCTGCTGGCGAAGCTGCTCTGCTAGTTGCACTTTAAGGCGGTGCGCCGTCTGGTTGTCTATGCCCGAGGGCCTTTCGATCAGACTCAGGGCATCGCGGAGGTCATCGTGCGGCAGTCGCTGCATCCCGATGAGCACGCGGCACGGGCCGTCACCCGGCTGCCAACGATCCACAAGCGGAGCAAGACCACCCCACCCCCTCAGGTTGAAATAGCCGACGCAGAAGTCCGCACGCGACGATAGGTCTAGGGTCTCCCGCAACGCGGGCAGGAGACTGGTGTCAGACGCTAGGTTGTCGAAGATACGTGGCATAAATGCTCTACTCGTTATTCGGACTTTGGGCCAGCGTCGTCCTGCGACCCTGATGAGTCTTCGGCCTATTGCCACCTCCTGCCTTCACCCAATCGTCCACCTCCGAAAGCCGAAAGCGTAAGAGCCGCCCTACCTTGTGCGCCGGGAAGTCTTTCGAGTCAACCCAGCGGTATATAGAGTCTTTACCTACGCTCAGGTGGGCAGCCACGTCTGCAATACCGACCCATCCTTCTTCAGACGCCATGTCCCGCTAACTCCTTACAATGAAAGCCTACAATTTACGATGAAAGTATAGGTTTACGAGTATCTGCCGTCAATCTACAGCGATTCGGAAACCCTGAGAGAGGAACGTAGGTTTCGGGCAACAAAAAAAGGGCTGCACACACGAAAGTCCGTAACGCCGAAAACGCAAAAGAGGCCGCATACATGAACTAGCCAGGGGAGGGCATCGCCGATGAAGCGATGCCCTCCCCCTTTGCGTGTCAGTCTAACGCCCTGCGCCGACCGGCTCCGCCTCCCGCTCCTGCTCCAACGCCCACTCGAACATCGAGAGGGATGCGATCTGAGGCTTCCGGCTGCGGACCCTGGGCTTCATCGGCTCCTCGGCCATGAACTCCGCCCAGGAGAACAGCGACTGCTGCCCCTCGTCGGCCTCGTCGTGGCTGCCGTTGCCGTTAACTCCGTTGGTGTGACCATTCCCTTTACCGCTGGCGTGGCCGTTGTCCAGAACCAACTCGATGCTCGGCCCGATGCCGTTAGTGGCGTGACCGTTGCCATTCCCGTTCCCATTGACCGTTACGGCCTCCGGCTCTATCTCCACCGCCTTCCAGCCGTCGTCCACCAGGTACTCCTCCGCGGTGGCCTCGGCGTCCCTGGCCTGAGCGAACACCGCCTCCACCGTCTCGGCGTCGTCCTCCTCACCGCTCACTATCTGGCGGGCCAACGCCATCATCAGGTCGTCCCCGTCGTCGCCGTAGGCGGCCAGCCCGTCCTCTGGCAGCTCCCCCTCCACCGCCAGGGAGCTTTGCAGCTTCTTCGCCACCAGCTTGAGGGCGTCGGCCTGTAGGGAGTTCCCGTAGGCCATGAACACGACCTTCACCGGCCGGGTCTGGCCGATGCGCCACGACCGGCGCGACGCCTGCCGCATGACGTAGACCGAGTAGTCGGTCTCGTACCAGGTGATGGTCGGGAAGTCGATCAGGTCCAGGCCCGTCTGCACCAGCCTGGGGTGGCAGACGAGCACGTCGATGCCCTTCTTCACCTTCTCGGCAACCCACGTCTCCCTGCGGTCGGGGTTCACGGCGTCCGCCTTCATCACCGCCACCCTGAAGCCGTGCTTGGTGAGAATGTCGTCCATCCTCTCGGTGACGTCCCTGGTTCCGGTGTGCGTGGCGTACACCAGCACCCTCCTGCCCGCCATCCGCTCCGCCGCCACCAGGTCCACCAGCGCCTGCTCCTTGGGGTAGAGCCTGTCCTCCGCCAGCGGCGGGACCTGGACGATGGGGTTCCCGCCGGCGGGGTCGAAGACCGTCTCGCCTCTGGTGCAGCCGTCGGGGTAGGCCAGCAGGGTCTGGAGGTAGGTCGCCAGCAGCCGCTTCGAACCCTTCTTCAGGGCCTCGGCCAGGGCCTTGCGCAGTTCCTCGAACACCGTGTCGTAGGCCTTGCGCTGGGAGTAGCCCGTGTGGTCCGGCTCCCGGTCCATCGAGGAGAGCAGCACCTGCTCCTCGTAGGAGGGCAGGCCCGAGGCCACGTCCGCGAGCTTGAGGAACACCGTGTTGCCGATGAGGTGGAACAGGGCGGAGGGTACGAGGCCCGGCCGCTCCCTGACCGTCCTGCGGTACTTGCGCCTCCGGCTGTTGCGACCGTCCTCCACGGCATCGTCGTCGGGCCTGCCGACGGTGTGCTCCTCGAAGCCGTAGCGTGTGACCCAGCGGCGCTCGTCGGAGCGCCCGAACTCCGTCCTGATCTCAGGGGAGAACCTGTAGAGCAGGTGGAACAGGGTTGAGGAGTAGCCTCCCATGAGGGTTCCGCTAAGGCTGAGGGACTTGCCGCAGGCGTCGGCGAGGACGCCCGCGGCGATGCCCTGTGCCGAGCCGCGTCCCTTGTACTCGTGCACCTCGTCGCCGATGAGCAGGTCGAAGAAGCCCCTCATGTGGTGCTTCACGTAGTCCGAGAGCGGGTATCTGCGGAGGCTCTTGCCGTCGGCCTGCCAGAGGGGAGAACGGCAGTGGGCGCAGTTGAGCTTCCTGCGGTTCAGGTCGGCGTCCGTCAGAGGCACGCCGTCCTTGTCGGTGATCTGGGCGTTGCAGGCCGGGCAGCAGGGGACGCGGAACGGCTCCCCCGTCACCTCATCCCGCACCAGCCTGCCGCCGGAGGCGGCCCACCGCCGGACGACGGCGGGCTGCCAGCGGTAGGAGAGCTTGGCGCGCTCGCGGGACATGACGGCGAAGAGGGGGCCGGAGCCGACGGAGAAGCGCAGGCGCTCCAGGTCGGTGATGGACGCGACGATGGCGGCGCGGGCGCCTGGCACCGTCTCCTCCACCCCCCGCTTCCACTTTCGGGTCAGGTGCGGCGGGCAGAGCACCAGGACGCGCTGGAAGCCCGCCACGTGAGCGGCTGCGGCGGCGATGAAGG
The DNA here is from genome assembly GCA_958296245.1 of uncultured Dehalococcoidia bacterium. Classification (GTDB taxonomy): domain Bacteria; phylum Chloroflexota; class Dehalococcoidia; order Lucifugimonadales. The sequence goes on along the minus strand of OY282458.1, from coordinate 1,225,353 downwards.
TCTTGCCCGTGCCCATCTCGCCGACGACGGTGGTGCCGCGGTGGGCTTCGAGGGAGAGGGCCGCGCCGCGGATGGCGTCGGCCTGCGCGCCCAGGGGGGAGCGGAGCAGCATGGGGAGCTTGTGTCCGTTCTTCGAGGGCCGGTAGAGGAGGGTAGGACTCCACCACCTTCTGGGCGATGGCGTCCTTGAACGTGTCGATGAATCCTGCCAGGTTCACTGTGAGTCCTCCTTGATGAGGTGTTTAGGAGGACGCCCACCCGAACCCGAACGCACGCCGGCGGAAGGCGCACTACGCCCCCCACTGCGGGAGGACGTTTCAAGGTTCAAGCCCTGGAACGTCCTCCAGGCGGTAGGTTGTTCGGTCGCCGAACTTGCGAGGCCCTGCGGGTCGATGGGACCATCGGGGCTTCGTGGCGCGGCTCTGGTGAGCCGTCGGGGTTTGAGTCGTCTATGCCGCCTTGGGGACGGGCCTGCGGGTGGCTTCGGGTATCTTGGCGTCGTCGTAGCAACGGCCCCGCAGGTGGTAGGACTTCACCGGGGAGGCGACGTCCCTTCCGCCGAGGACGTCCACCGATGCGGTCTGCATGGCGGGTTCCCCTGGGGCGATGGGTTGCCCGCACCGGGCGCAGGCGTCAAGGGTCATGGTCGTCTGCATCTGTAACCTCTCTTTCCTTGTACTAGGTGTGTTACGTCCAAACAGAGCGAGGCCCCGCCGGTCGATGGAACCAGCGGGGCCTCGTGCCGCGGCTCGGTGGCGAGCCGTCTCGTCTGCGGCGGACAGTCTATGCGGCGATGTCGGTGATCTCGCCGTCGTCCAGGTCGAGGGCCACCACGGTGGTCTTCAGCCGCTCGCGGTAGGTCTCCTTCTCCGGGGTCTCCTCCACCAGGGTCATCTCCTTGGAGGTTCTGCCCTTGACCAGGACGCGCCGTCCGTCGGCCTCGAGGCAGAGGTTGTCGAGGAAGCCCGCCGCCACCAGCATCGCCATGTGGCCCCTTCGCAGGGGCATCAGCGGGCGTGTGCGGAGGTCCCTGGCGGGCCAGAGTGTGTCGGTGATCTCAGGGCTGGTCCACAGCCCCGACCTGCGGGCCTCCGCCGCAGCCGCGACCGGGTCCACGCTGCGGGTGGTGAACAGGATGTCCCCCGACGGCGTGGCGGGCGCCCTGAACACCGGGTAGGGATACGAGTCCAACTCCTCCGGCTCCCCTTCGGCCCACTCCCTCACCCGCTCCTCGGCGTGGGCGTCGGGAACAGGCTCGGCCTTGCGGCAGCCCACCAACACCACCTGGTCGAAGACCTCCCGCTCCGGGTGCGGGAATGCCCAGCAGCGCATCCGCCCGTAGTGGGAGGCCAGGTAGCGGGCCGATACCGAGAGCCGGGCGCGGGGGACGATGAAGACCAGGAGGCCGTCCTCGACGAGGTAGCGGGTGCAGTGGGTGAGGAAGGCGTGCTCCACCCGCCTGTCTTCCGAGTCCCAGTCGTAGGGCGGGTTGAGGTACAGCAACCCGAAGGCGCTGTTGGCGATGGAGGTCTGGAACAGGTCGGCTGCGAGGGCGCGGTCGAGCCGGGCCTCGGCCTCCTCAGCCCGGTCCCGGTGCAGTTCGACGCCGTGGGTCTCGATGGGCAGGGCGTTGGGCCTGTTCAGTTCCTCCGCCAGCCGCGCCACGGCGTCACCGGCCCCGCAGCAGGGGTCGAGGATGCGCAGCGTCTCCCGGTTGTAGTGGTGGTATCCGATGGGTGCGCGAACCAGTCCCGCGATCATGTCCACCACCCGGTCGGGCGTGGGGTAGTAGCCCCATTTGGCCTATGCTGCAAGTCTCATGTCGGTTCTCCTTTCTCGTGCCGCTTCAGGCGGCGACTGCGATGTCTTTGTGGTCGATCCGCATGCCGACCATCTCTCCGACGGCCAGGTTCCGCTGGTAGCAGAGCACCTGTCCGGTCTGCATGGCCTCGGCGCAGGCGGTGCAGAAGGCGGTGATGAGCTCGGCGTGCTTGGCGGCGGTCATCCGCCGCACCAACGCCGAGCCGCCCTGGGGGAGGGCGTAGCGGTAGAGCGTCACCGAGGGGTCGCGCCGTTCCCCTTCTGTGGCTGGCCGGTAGAAATGCGGCTGGCCGGAACTGCACAGGTGCTGCGTGTTGTCGTGCGGGCAGAAGCGGCAGGTCGTCCCGTCCGGCGAGAAGCGCCGCCAGGCCTCGTAGTTGCGGTTGCTCCGCCGCTTGTTGCGGCGCTTGGCCGTCTTCAGCGTCCTATCCATCGGTCGCCTCCTCCCCGTCGTTCTTCGGCAGGGTGAGCCTTCCCGACGCCACCGCCTCGGACAGGTCTTCCTTCAGCCACTCGGCGTTGGGCTTGCACCTGTAGGCGAAGACGCCCACCGACCGGAGAGGGACGATGGCCCCGTTCCGGAGGCCCTTGCGCCAGAGCCAGTCGGCCCAGGAGCGGTGCAGGGGAAGCGGGCTGCGCTTGTCGAGGAAGCGGTGGTGCAGCGCGGGAGCGTCCTCTTCGCTCTGCGCCAGCAGCAGGAAGTCGTCCCGCTCGAAGGCGTACTCCGCTGTCCTGGTGTAGACCAGGGCGTGCCAGCCGCCGGAGACCGGCAGCCGGGCTATCTTCGTCGTCCAGGTTCCGATGGTCTCGTGGGGGACGACACAGCGCTTGTATCCGCCGCTGAGGGCCATGCCGTCGGCGCCCCTGATGAGGTGTGCGGAGTCGGGCGGCTGCTTGAGCAGGCTGGCCCAGATAGCCTTGAGCGCCGTCTGGGAGCCGACCATGGAGAGGAACCAGAGGCCCTCGGTGTCGTCGCGGGCGAAGGCGTCCACGGTGGCCGAGAAGCCCCCGGCGTTGATGGTGTAGAGGTCTTCGGGGTTGATGTCGAACTGGGTCGCAAGCATGGGGTGTTTCCTTCTAGTGTGTTGAGGTGTGCGCAGAGGAGCGAGTCCCCCGCGTGGGGGCCAGACGGCCTGGGACCGCCGGTCGTGGAGGGCCGGGCTACTTGGACATGAGGCCGCGCCCGTTGAGGCTGACGAACCCCTCTCCACCGATGACCACGTGGTCGAGCAGGTCGATGCCCAGGAGCTTGGCCGCCTGTGCCAAGTCACGGGTAACCGCCGCGTCCTCCGGGCTGGGGGTCGGGTCGCCCGAAGGGTGGTTGTGGCTGACGATGATGCTGGGGACGGCCTCGACCACCGCAGGGCGCAGCACCTCGGCGGGCCTGACGATGGCCGAGGACACGTTGCCCTGATAGACGACCCGCTGGCCGACGACGTTGTTCTTCGTGTCCAGCAGCAACACCCGCAGCTGCTCTTGGGCGAGGGCGGATATCTCCGGTCCCAGCAGGTTGTGAACGTCATCGGGGCCGGAGATGGTGGGCAGGTTCGCCGGGCGCTTCGGCCGGGTCTCAACCTCGTAGCGCATGGCTATCTCCCCCAGCAGGTTCAGGTTGCTGCGCAGCGCGTCCAGCAGCGCCTGCCCCTCCGGGGTGACGGGAAAGGCTCCATCCGCTTGGTCTGCTTCTTCCTGGGCATTTCGTCCTCCTTCTTTATCGGTTCTATGGGTTAGAAAGCGGGCCGCTCCCATCTACAGGGGGCGGCCCGTGTTGCGCCCGGTTTGCAGGGCGTCGTTGTGCGGTTGTGGCTCGGGCGCCTAGAAGGGCATGTCCTCGTCGCCGGTCTGCTCCTGCTTCCCGCCTCTGCGGGGGTCCAGGAAGACAACCTCGGAGGCGTGGGTCTCGGTGCGATGGCGTCGCTGGCCGTCCTCGGTCTCCCATGAGTTCTGCGCCAGGCGGCCCGACACATAGATGCGGTCGCCCTTGCCCACGTACTCGTTCACCGCCTCAGCCTGCTTGCCCCAAACGACCACGCTGTGCCAGTCGGCGGTGGTCTCCCCGTCCTTGTGGCGGCGCTCGGTGGCCAGTCGCAGCTGGGTGACGGCGGTTCCGCCCCGGGTGTAGCGCATCTCCGGCTCGGTCCCGACCCGTCCCAACAGCTCCACCTTGTTGATGGTCCTCGACATTTCATTCCTCCTGATGTGAGTGACGTGGCGCGGCGATGCCGCGCCCGATTGATGAACGGCGGGGCCGCGACCCCTGTAGAGGGAAGCGGCCCCGTCCCTGCGCTCCTGGTGAGGAGCGTCTAGCTGACCCTCAGGTACTCGGAGACCCTCTCGGTAACTATCTCCGCCCTGGCCTCCGGGTCGAGGAGGGCATTGAGCCTGCGGTGATTCACCGAGTAGCGCCGGGACTTCACCATGCCCACCATGCGGGTCTTCTCCCGCCCTTCGAGCTTCGCCCTGTCCTTCGTTGTCATGTCCATCCTCCTTGCTTTCTTGTGTCCTGTAGATGGAATGCGGGGCCGCCCCCGAAGGAGCGACCCCGCATTGGTTCCGGTCCGTTGTCCCTGCCGCTAGGCGGCCTTCCGTGCTCCGGCTTCCCTCACCTCCTTCCTCGCTTTCAGGTAGGTCTTCAGCACGTGGGCGATGCCGTCGCCCAACCCCAGAACCGGCACACTCGTACCGTCCGGCAGGAGGTTGAAGAAGGGCTGCATCTCGGCTATTCCCTGGCACTGGCCGATGACCTCTGCGAGCGGAGTACCCCTTCGCAGGTGCAGGGAGATGAGACGGCAGGCCAACTCGGTGACCCCGTGTTGGAAGGAGCCTCCCTTGTCCATGTGTCCGAACACCTCGAAGGGTTCGCCGTTCTCGTCCACGGAGACTGTCACGTACAGGTTGCCGTACTCGGTGTTCAGCTTCGTGGTCGTGCTGGGCAGGCTGCGGGGTCTGGGCCGTGTTGCGGTGGTCATCGGCTGCCCCCTATCTTCCGGAGATGGGGCAGCGCGGGAGCGTACCGCTCGAAGCGTTCCGCGACCCTGAGCGCCATCGCCCTGTCCCCGTCGTCGCCGATGTCCAGCAGCGTCCTGACGATGACCTCCTCGCAGTCCTCCTCGGCGAAGGTCGGGGTGAACATCGTGTCTTGGACGGCGGCGGGGACGGCATCCCACCGCTCCGGGCTGAGCTTCAGCCCGCCATGGCTTGCGGTGGACACCCGCCAGACGCCTTCCGCCAGCTCCTCGATGTCTTGGGGCCATCCCCAGGGCGTGTGCATCGTGGTTCCTGTCATTTCGTTCCTCCTTCTCCTGCTGTATGGGGAGCGGGGCTGCCCCGAAGAGACGGCCCCGCTCGATTCCGTATCTCTAGTCCATCAGGGCCGCTCACGCCGCCTGCGCTTCCTGCATCTTCTGGAGCTTCAGCGTCGCGCTCTCCATCAGCTTCTCCAGCTCCGGCACAGGCAGGTCATCCAACTCCATGCCCGTCTGCTTCCTCACCGCCGCACGCACCTGAGCCTCGTCGAACCCCTGCATCCCTCCGAGCTCGATCAGCCCCGACCGCATCGCCTGAACCCGCGCCTCCTCGATCCGGTCGGTCTGTGGAGGCTGCTTCGAGCGGCTGCCCGTCTGCGCAGCGCGAGCGGGAGCGCGTTCCTGGCGGGCCGCGCCGCCTGTCGAAGCGTCCCCGTAGAGGGCGTTGCCGAACTGGGCTCCGAAGGACCTGAGCGCCCGCTTCATCCCGTCGGTCACCGCGCCCTTGTAGGCCGTCTCGAAGTCATCGGCGCTCTCTCCGGCCACCGCGTGGAAGCCCACGTCGGTGCGCGAGGGCGCTCCGGGCACGTTGACCCTGACCGTGGCGGCGTAGGCGCGGACGCGCTTCACCTCTCCCGTCTTGGGATCGACGTTCTCGATCTCCCGCAGGGTCACGTCGCCCACGAGGTCGTAGCCCCAGCCGCCGAAGCCGAAGACCCCGTTGGCCTGGTCGATGGCCGTGTGGCCTTCGAGGTAGGCGAAGCTGCGATTGCCCCGGCCCCTGCGCTGGGAGACCAGGCTGGAGTCCAGGGGCTGAGCCAGCTTCTCGGTGACCGAGGGGGCCAGCCCATCCCAGAGCAGCTCGTGCTCGCCGACTATGGAGGCGTCCCTGTGGACGCCGTTGCCGCTTCCGTTCCTGTTCGTTCCGTTCAACATGTCGTTTCTCCTTCTGTGGTGTGCTTCTGTAGCGAATGTCGTTGCGGATTCCCCTCATGGGGAAGCCGTGTGCGGGGCAAGCGGACAGGCAAGCTCCGTCGTGAATTGGGCACAGGTCCTCTTGGGTATGAGTTGTGGACAGGTGAAGTGGGCCGGAGGCCCGTGTGGGGAACGGGCCAAGAAGCCCGCGTGGCGTGGTCGGTGCGCTACCTGGCGGAGCGGGCCGCCCGTGCAAGGAGGCGCAGGAAGGCGGCGCGGCCACGTGGTCGGGTTGCAAGCTCGGCCACGTCGCCGACGCCATCGGGAAGGTGTACTACGGCGGCCCTGCGTCCAAGCAAGGCCGCAAGCCGCTCCGCGGCCTCACGGCCGGCGTCGTCGGCGTCGAAGGCGAGGAAGACGCGGGGGCAGCCCCGCAGGGAGGCGGCGACCTTCTCTACGCCCTGAGCGCCGAGGGCGGCGCAGGCGGGGATTCCCCACTGCGCCAGGGCAACCCAGTCGAAGACACCCTCGGCGACAACCGCCCACGGCGGCGCGGGTCCGAGCCGCCCCAGGCCAAGCGCCGGCTTGGGGCCGGGCAGCGCCTGGAACCGGGGCGTGACGTCGGGGTCTGTGGCCCGCCCGACGAGCCACCGGACAAGCCCGCCTACGGCTTCGGGGACTACGACCATTCCCGCGAACCGCTCCGAGCCTCGCTCCATGAACAGCCCGCAGTCCCTGAGCCTCTCGGTCGTAAAGCCGTCCGACTCGAGGGCCTCCCGCAGCCCGTGTCCCGGCGCGTAGCCGAGACCCAGGCGGGCTGCGGCGTCAAGGCCGACGCCCCGCGAGGCCAGATACACCCTTGCAACGGGGCTGTGCCGAAGCTGCCCGGCGTAGAACCGCGCCGCCGCCGTCAGCAGCGACGGGTCCCTCGGAGGCAGCGAGGTTGCCTTGGGACGCCTGGCTGGAACCGGACGAGTGGCGGCTCCGGAAATCGGCCCGTGGCCGCCGTCCAGCCGCCTGATCGCTTGGGGCAGGCTCAGGTTCTCGGCTCGCCGGATGAAGTCCAGCACGTCGCCGCCTGCGCCACACCCGAAGCAGTACCACCGTTCCGAGTCGCCGTACACAGTGAAGCTGCCCTCCTTCTCGGTATGGAAGGGGCAGACGCCCTGGCGGACCCTGCCCCTTCCCCTCAGCCGCACGCCCGACGCCTCCACCGTGTCGCCCAGGGGGTGGCGGGCCTTCAGCGCCGGGATGTCAACGTTGGCTACGACCATGACGCGCCTCCCTTCAGCGGCTTCAGCCCACGCAGGCTGCGTAGGGATACCACCTTGCCGGGCTGCCAGCGCATCCCCAGGACCGCAACCACCTCCAACGCGCCGCCACCCCTGGGAACGAGGGCAGCGGCCCGTCCCACGCCCTGGCTGTAGACCAGGGCATCCCTGTCACCGAACCGCCGCTTCGCCAGGGCCAGCCACTCCGCGTAGGTCCATCGCGCCTCCCGCGTCTGCGCCTTTGCCGTGTCCACGCCCGCCAGAACTGCCAGCGCCCCGTCGAGGTCTCCCGCCTGTCTGAGCCGCCGCGCCTCGTGGACGCTCCGGGCCACGCTCTGCGTTGCCGTCGGCGCCGCCGTCTCACGCTCCTCGCTGAACAGGGCGGCCATCAGCCGGTCCACCAGCTCTTCCAGGCTGGGCCTGGACCCTGTCCCAATCCCACCAATCGTCGTCGCTTGCGTCGTCATCGTGTCCTCCTTGCTGTGGTTGTGCTTTCGCCGTCTGCCCGGATGTCTCTGACGTTCATTGACGCCTCCTTTCCGTTTGCTGACCCATGCCGGCATCCGTGGCGCGGGTCGTTGGTGATTGGGTTGACGAGTGACGCACTCCGCCCACGGTCGGATGCGGACGCGGGAGACGAGCGGGGATGGAAGACGCAGCTTCCCAGGAGTTGCGCTGGCTACGTCCTGGGAAGCTGCGGGACGTGAAGCGGCCAGCCTACGACGACATCGCAGACCGGCGCGTGGTGAAGCTGCGGCTCAGCTACTCAGTTGCCATGCCGCAGGCGTGAAGAACCGGTCGGGGCGCAGGGCGCACTCCGACCAGGGATTCCGTGGACCGAAGCGCAGGAGGCGCATCGCCCAGGGTGTCCCGGCTTCCGAAGCGGCTTCGGAGGAGCGGAGCTCGACCCCTCGACCAGCTTCACGCAGCGGGAAGGCGCTTATCCCTCATGGGCGACCGTTCGGAGAGCAGCGCTCGATCCTATGCGGTCGTTCCCGGGTCAGGGAATGGACCCTCCAGGTTTCTGGGGCGGGAAACTCTGGAAAAGCCTGACGACAATCCCAGTATTACCGCCTATTCTCGCCTTTGGCAACGGTTTCACGCGTCGAAGTCCATATCGCTGCCTGCTTTGCGCCAACAATGGGCCAACGATGCGCCGGAGGCTAGCTCCGCCACAGGCCGAGGGTCAGGACCCGACGAATCCACCGACGCCACTGCGCTCTGACGCGCTCGCCGCGCACCCTGTCCAGGGTCTGAGTGCGCCAGCGGACCTGCGTGCGCCGGCCAAGGCTGTCCCAGGGGTCCGTGTCGGGAGGCATCGTCAGCTCGTGCTCCCCGATCAGGGCGGTCTCCAGCTCCCGCAGCCGCTCTTCGCCCACCAGCCAGGACAGTCCCCGGCCCTGAGGGGAATGGCTCTCCCGCAGCCCGCGCCACTCCTCCACCAGCGGCCACGCCTCTCCGAAGGCCTGCTCGTCGCCGGGCTGCGGCTCCTGCGTGACCACCGAGGGGCGCGTCGTCCTGAACAGTCGACGAGGCGGTGAACTGCGCGGCTGACGTTGTTCGCTCCCTGCCGCATCCTGGGGGCCTTCTCCCTGGGGACTTGCACCCATGCCGGCGGGCCGTTCCGTCGGCTCACTCGCCGTCCCCACTCCCTTCTCCCGGCTCTCCGACTCCATCTCGACGGCCTCCCTGATCTCGCCGGGGATGCTCCGAGCCCGCGCCTCGACCGCCTCCATGCGGCTCTCCAACTCCCGCACCCGCTCCCTGAGCTCCACGAAGGCTTCGGCCTCACGGGACAGCAGCACCTTCTCCAAGGCGTCCGACAACCGTGGAGTCAGGTTCCCCGACTCGACGGCGGCCGTCAGGGTCTTGTGGTTGACCCCCAGAATCTGCGCCGCCCCCATCTTGCCTTCCCTGTTCATGAGATCGTGCATCAACGCCGTCAACCGCACCCCGTGAAGGCTCTCCAGGCTGGGCGTGGCGTCACCTGCCAGCAATTTCTCTTTCATCCCTCTCCTCCTTCCACTTCCGAAACACGAAATTCTCGTAGCTGCGAACCGAAAATCCGGCCCCGAAAGCTCACTTCCAAAAACGGAACTTCCATAGCTGCGAACCGGAAGTCACGCTCCCGATGGCCCACTTCCGAGAACGGAACTCTCGTAGCTGGGAGTTGGAACCGGCGCCGGAACGCGCTGTGGAACCAAAGCGCTTCCCGCGATTGTCCTGTAGGGGGCCGTTCACCCCGTTTCAGCTTTGCCAACACCCCGACTTCCGTTTTTGGAACTCGCGCCATTTCCCGTACACGTCTATGACACCACGAACGCCCCCGAGATTCCCATGCCCCATAGAGAGGGGCGCGCTTGCCCCCTGGGGGGCGGGCTCACCCCCCTCTATGAGGCATGGGATAACGCTTTCGGACTCCTCACACTCGATTGCGAGAGCTGCGAGTCGACGATTCGCAAGAGACCGCAGAGAGGTGAACGAGTTGCAACTGCAATCGAGATTCAGGTCCGCAAGGCGGCTGACGTCCCTGACCGCCGCGCTGCTGCTGGCGGCGCTGCTGGTCGTCCCGTCGAGCAGCCTCGCCCTAGCGCAGGCCCCGCCAGGCGGGTCGCCCATCGTCCTGGTCAACGCCGACCGGGAGGTCGTGGAGCGGAAGAAGAAGGGCGACTTCGTGGCGAGGCCCATCTTCGACCGCGAGATCTACGCCCTCTACTACGGCATTCGAGACGCCGACACCGGCGACTGGACCACCGCCATGTATCGGATCAAGGGCGGTGAGAAGAGGCTGCGCGAGGGCTGGGAGTACGGCTTCGAGTATCCGGCGCTGAACGAGCAGCCCGACCTCGACCCTGAACGGGCCTATCTGCTGGTCATGCTGGCGAGGGAGACGAGCGGGTCCGCTCCCCACACCTTCCACGCGGTCATCCCCATCCACCAGCCCGGCCGCATCTGGGACAGGATCCTGGGCGCGCTCGACCCGGCGCGCTGGGCCAGGGCCGTCGCCCGATGGGTCATCGAGGGTGTCCACGGCACCCTCTGCGGCGTGGTCGAGAAGGCCAGCGGCTCAGACGCAGCCAACTGCGGGACGGACTGAGCCTCATGAGTGACATCCTGACCGGCACGCCCCCCGAGCTGACCTACCTGCACCCCATCGTCCGACAGTCGTGGACGGTCGTGTGGGCCGTAACGTCCGGCGCCCTCGTCGTGATCCTGGGCTGGATGGGGCTGAGCCTCATCGTGCAGCACCACCTGGGGCAGACCCAGGCGGGCTGGCGGGAGATGGTTCCCCGGCTCGTGCTGGGTCTCGTGGCCGCCGCCACGTCGCTGTGGTGGTGCGCCCTAGTGCTCGACGTCGCCGACGCCGTGTCGGGCTTCATCGCCGCCTCTCTGGTCGTCACGCCGGGAGACCTGCTGCGGGCCAAGTTGGCGACCCTGCTCACCCCGGTCGTGACGGGGAGCGTGGGCCTGGTGGCGCTGATGGCGGTGCTCTACCTGGTCTACGGCTTCTTCGTGCTCTACGTGATCGTGCAGATGATTCTCAGGCTGGCGCTGATCGACATCCTGCTGGCGCTCGCTCCCATCGCGTTGGGGCTGTGGATACTGCCGCACACGTCCGGCTGGGGACGCCACTGGCTGCGGCTCTTCATGACGACGGTGTGGCAGCAGGCCATCCAGCTCATCGCGCTGGCGATGGGCCTCGGCTTCCTCAACGAGGTCGCGGCGATAGCGGCCTTCGAGCCGGTGCAGGACCTGATCTGGAAGCTGCTGATGTCCATCGCCTTCGTCTACATGGCAACCAAGGTGCCGTCCATGCTCGGCAACGCGGGCACCTTCGACTCCTGGTTGAGCGCCCTCTACTTCGGCATGGCGCTGCCCAAGGCCCTACTCGGCTCCGCCCGGTCGATGGGGCTTCTCAAGGGTGCGGCGGCGGGGACTGCGGGAGGCCCGGTGGGAATGGCGGTGGGCGCGGCGGTTGCGAGCCTCGCGTCCGGCGTGGTCGGCGGCATCCGCTCTGCGGCGGACATGGCGACCCCCTCGGACGAGGGTGGTGGCGGCGGAGCGCCCAGGAGCAGCGGGGAGTAACGGCAACACGGCGAAGGAGGTGGAGCGATGTGCCGGTAGGCGGAACGGCAGGAAGGCGCGGAACGAGGAGCGAACGGCTGAAGACCGGGCGATGAGGTCGCCCGGCGAAACGAGAGGAGAAGAGACAAATGGAACAGTTGACGCAGACCATTTCGAACCTGGTAGGAATCCTGCTGGGCGTCGTGGGTGCGGTTGGCGTGGGCTTCTTCGTCTACGGCGCGTACCTCTATCTGACCGCCAGCGGGGCGCCCCACCAGATGGAGAGAGGCAAGAGCGCCATGATGACCGCCATAGCGGGCATCGTGCTGGCGATGGTGGCCTACGGAGTCGTCGAGTTGGTGATGAACGCCGTGGTGGGATCGCCGGTGGAGATCGACCTGCCCGACCCGGCCACGCCGACGCCGACCCCCAGGTCCGGCGGATAGCCGGACATGCGGAAGGAGGAAGAGACATGAGAGATCACGAGGTGCCGACCCACGTGCAGGCCGAGGACAGGGTGCTGCTGTGGTTCACGTTCCCCCAGATCGTGGCGATGACGGCGGTGTGCGCCCTGTCCTACGGCGCGTACCGCTACGCCCCCGTGGGTCCCGCAGGGGTACGGATGGCCCTGGCCGTCGTCCTGGGCCTCGCGGGGGTCGCGATGATAGTGGGGAAGATCGGAGGAAGGCAGCTGCCGCTGGCGGCCGCCGACCTGTTGAGGTTCGGGCTGGGGGCTCGGCGCTACGCCGGGCCTCCGACCCAGCTGGTGCGGAGCGAGCCTCCAACGCCCGCTCAGGCCGACTCCGGCCCGCCAGCCCCCGCCAGGCACGCAGAGAGGCTGCGGCTGATGGTGAGGAAGGCGCGGCACGGCCTTCGCAGGCTGCGCAAGAAGAAGCGCAAGGACGGCGAGCGCCGCAACGGGCGGATGCGCTGGTTCGGCAAGCGCAGGCGGAGTGATGGAGGAAGCCGCGGTCACGGCCACAGGGCCGAGGCGCTGGAGGCCGGGCGTCGAAAGCCCCGCAGGGGCAGGTTCGCGCTCGTGATCGTCATCGCCCTAGCGGTGGCGGCAGCGGCGGTTCCCCAGGCGGCCCTGGCCGACGGCCCCGACGACGGGGGCTGGGGGTTCGACGAGATCGGGTTCGAGATACCCGAGCCGGTGCCCGGACGCAGGCTCTTCATCGAGGGGCTGGCGGTGTCTGGAGACCGGGCCGGCGTCACCCTGCGGGCCGCCACCGACCTGGACCTGCGGGTGAGGGCCTACGGCGGCAGGCAGGGCCGGTCGCTGCGCTTCTGGGGCTCGGCGAGCCTGGACGACGGGGAGCGCATCGCCTACTCCCTGCCCCTCTCAGGCGAAGCGCCCTCCCTCACCTTCTCGTGGAAGGACACGCTGGGACAGGCGGGAGCCGTCACCCTGAAGGACGAGCAGCTGCCGTACCCGCTGCCGTCGGCTGACAGGGAGCTCTGCGACGTGCGAGTCAAGTCCCTGGGCTGGACGCCGGGGAGCATCGAGGGAACGGTCGAGTCCGAGTGCGCGTCCGACGTCGAGGAGGCCGTCAGCCTCCGGACGGTGGCCGGACACGAGAGCGTCACCGAGACGGCGGCGATGGACGCCGAGGTCACCGCCGTCACCGGGACCGTCACGGTCATGGTCGGCGGGTCGCGCGCGAGCGTCCCGTTCGTCCGCGACGGTGATACCCGCTTCTCCCTCTCGGTGGAGAGAGGCGAGGCCGTTCACGCCGTGGCAATACGGGCGGACGTGCGTGCGAGCCTGAAGATCGCCCTGCCCCCGCTGACGCGGCTCACCCACCACCCCGCGAGGGTCCAGGAGCGCACCGAGAGTGTGAGCATGACCTGCCCCGAGGTCGGCAGGTGGGTCGAGATTTCGTTCCCGGTGCGGAACCACGACGGGACATGGTCCACCCGCCACGCGTCGAGGTATGCCTCGTTCCCCGCCCGCGTCATCTCGGAGTACTTCACCTTCGAGATACTCCACCCGGAGCGCGTGCAGGCCGAGGTGGTGGAGCGTTCGCCCATCACCCGGAGCAGGAGCGAGAGCGTCGTCCTGTCGCTGAACGTCGGAGCCGATGACTCGTTCAAGACCCTCGTCCTGCCCGAGCCGGAGGAGAAGCCCGAGCCCGCCGAGCAGACGCCCCTCACCGAGAGGGAGTTTGACGACCTCTTCGACGGACGGAGGCCGTAATGAGGCGAATCGTTACAGTCCTGTTTCTCACCGGCGCGGCGCTCACGTTTCTGGGAGCTGCGCCGGACGAGGAAAAGAAGATGCTGGAAGCCTTCAGCGACGTGCTGACGGCGATGGCCTACGCCGCGTCCGGCCTCTGTCTGTTCTCCGTCGTGTGGGCGGGATTCGTCCTGATGGCCGAGGGAGGCGAGGAGCGCGGCGCGGGCAGGGCCAGGAGCGCCGTCGTCGGGGCCGTCGTTGGGCTGGCCCTGGCGCTGTCGGCGAAGGGCGTGGCCCTTGCCCTGCTGAGCGGCATCGTCCCCATCCCATAGAAGGAGACCGCCGAGTTGAAGACGCTACTCGAACGAACGATGAGAGGAGCGATGGGAGTCGCCGCCTGCCCTGCCGTCAGGCGGGCTCTGCGAGAGAGGCTGGGCGTTGGCCGCAAGTCCGACTCCCAGACGAAAGACCCTGCTCCCAAGCCGCCGCCGGAGCTGCCACTGCTCTTCATGCTCTCCCACCTCGAGGAGGACGGCCCGGTCCGCCTCGACGGGGTGAAGCTCGGTGTGTGCGAGGTGATGGGGCTGGAGCTTGACGAGCCGAAGCTCGGAGCCTTCGCCGGGGCGCTCAATGCCCTCGACTTCCCGGCTCAGCTGCTGGTTCGACAGCACCCGCCGCGTCTGGGACGACTGCGGGAGAACCTGAAGGAGGCGCAGCCCGACGACCTGCCCGCGCAGACGAAGGCGGCGTCGGAGTCCCTTCGGGGACTGCTAACGAATCTCGAGGCACGCGACGGCATCCTTGACCGGCGCTTCTACGCCGTGTGCGAGTTCGAGCGGGCCGACGAGCTTCGCGGGCTGCTGGCCAAGGCCGGACTGTCGGTGCATCAGCTGGAAGGCCGCCAGCTGCGAATGTTCCTGGTGTCCGCCGCCCTTGGCGGGTCTCCCGCCGAGTTCGACGAGGACGCGCCTGTCGGGGTCGAGATCAACCGCCTCGACGTGCGAGTCTGTCTACCTGGGCAGACTGGTGGACACCTCACCCGCTCGCTGCACCTGGGCAAGTGGCCCCGGTCGCTGGCCCCCGGCTTCCTCCAAAGCCTCATGGCGGCGGGCGCACCGATGGACCTGTCCATCCACCTCGGCCCCATTCCCGCTGAGCAGGCGGCTCGTACTCTGGAGTGGCAGAAGGTGCGATTCGAGTCCGCGCAGAGCCTCTCCTTCAAGCGGGGCCGCACCATGTCCCCGGAGGCGGAGATCGCCTTGGAGGACGTGACCAGGCTCAGGGACGAGGTGCAGAGAGGGCGAGAAAGGCTCTTCCACTCGTCGCTGTCGGTGACGCTGCACGCGAAGGACGAGGCTTCACTGAAGGAGATGACCCAGCGTGCTAAGGCTCACTTCGCGGCCACCTTGGGCAAGCTAGACAACCTCGCCTTCCGCCAGCGCGAAGGTCTCCTTTCGACGCTGCCCCTGGCCCTCAACGCGGTGGCGGTGTGGCGCACCCTGGACACGTCCAGCCTGGCGCGGCTCTTCCCCTTCTCGCCGCCGGACCTGGACACGCGGAGCGGCACCCTCTACGGCATCGACCTGCGGGCCTGCTCCCCGGTGGTCTACGACTCTTGGGACGGAACGCACCTGAACGCCAACACCGCCGTCCTAGCCCGCTCCGGCAGCGGCAAGTCGTTCGCAACCAAGCTGGGAGTGCTGCGCGGCGTCACTCGCGGGGTCACCGCCTACGTCATCGACCCCGAAGGTGAATATGCGGACATGGCCCGCGCCGCAGGCGGGAGGGTGTTGTCGCCGGGCGTGCCCGGCGAGGGCATGAACCCATTCGTCATCGAGCGGGGGAACTCCGAGGAGCTGTTGCAGCGCATCGGCAGCCTGAGAAGACTCATCGAGGTGATGGTGGGGGAGCCGCTCGGAGCGGAGCGCAGGGCCTCCCTCGACCACGCCCTGGCGGGCTACTACGCACAGCCAAGAGAGCGCACCGGCTTCCGCGATTTCCACGCATACCTACAGAGCGACGGAGACGGAGAACTCGCCCGGCTGCTACGGCCCTTCGCCACAGGCAGCCTCAGACACCTCCTCTCCGACGAGGGCGACGACCTGCTGGGAAGCGAGGCCCTCGTTACCGTCTTCGACCTGCGGCTCTTGGAGCCGGAGCTTCGGCCCGCCGCCGCGATGGTGTGCACCGAGACGGTGTGGGCCGCCGCAGCCCAGGACTCCAAGCCGAGGCTGCTGGTGGTCGATGAGGTGTGGAGCATCATGCAGCACCCCGAAGGGGCGGCCTTTATGGTCAGCATGGCTAAGCGGGCGCGCAAGCACCGGCTGGGCCTTCAGTTCATCACGCAGGACGTGCAGGACCTTCTCTCCGAGGACTCCTCCCGCGCCATCACCGGACACTCCGGGCGGGCACTGTTACAGAACGCCGCCTTCAAGCTCCTGCTTCAGCAGGACGCCGCCGCCATAAGCACGGTGGGCGACGCCTTCGACCTGCCCGCAGACCTCCAGCGCTGGCTGCTGTCCTGCCCCAGGGGAGACGGCCTCCTGCTCGCAAGGGGCGGGCGCTTCCCCGTCCGCGTCGAAGCGACGCCGGAGGAGGCCGAGGTCATCGAGTGGCGGCCGGGAGCGCATGGGTAACGCGGCGAGAACGCTAAGAGACCAACGGAAGAAGGGAGAAAAGAGGACCATGAAGCTGAACCCCATCAAGTGGCTGTTGGACGACCGTGACAACAACCCTCCGGCGCTGCTGGCGGTGACGCCGCCCAGGACCGGGGAGCGCACCCTGCTGGGGGTGGAGAACCTGCTCCAGTCCATCGCGGTGCCGGAGCCCTTCTCCCTGGAGTTGTCCGGGGACGCCGCCGGCGTGACGCTGATGGCACGCTGCATCGACGACGAGGTGGTGCGCGGCCAGATATCCACCCACTACCCTCAGGCCCGCATCCACGAGGTGCACGCAGAGGATGACCCCCTGCGGCTTGACGAGGGGGAGCAGGCGTGGGGAATGACGCTGCGGTCCAGCGGCCCCGACTACGTGCCGCTCAGGGTCTTCCGGGACGACGACCTGCTCGACCCCGGCTCCGACCCCCTCATCGCCCTCCTGGGCGCGCTGTCGGACCTGCGTCCCGGTGAGCGGGTCGTGGCGCGGCTGCTGCTGCGCTCCCTGGGCCCCGACTGGTCCCAGGCTCACCTGGAAAAGGCCCATAAGCGTCCCGGGCACGAACCGCGCGATCCCTCCTATACCTATCAGACCAGGCCCCTTCAGACCGATGGCATCACGATGGCCGTCCTGGGCGTGGGAGCGTTGGCGGCCCTGCGGGGCTACCTATGGGTGCAGGCTGGGGAGACGTGGAAGGCCGCGCTGCTGGGCGCGGGCGGGGCCCTGGGGCTGGCCGTCGGAGGCTGGGCCTGGCGCCGCTGGAAGAAGGCCCGCTCCCGCGTCTACGACCCGCTGCTCATCAAGGAGAAGGTCTCACGCATCGCCTTCGACGCCGAGCTTCAGGTCGTCGCTATCCTGCCCCCCGGCGGGACCGAGGAGCGGGGGAAGGGTCTGCTGACTCCGGTGACGGCGGCCTACCGCCACTACGACCACCCCGCCGGAGCGCGGTTCGAGGTGGGCAGGGTGCGCCCCGTCGTCCCCGACCCGACCGTCATGGAGCCGTCGGGCCCCGGCCTGTTCGGCAGGCGCAGCGTCATGGGCGTCCGGGAGGCGGCGGTTCTCTGGCACCCGCCGGGAGCGCGGGACGAGACGCCCCTGGTGGCGAGGTCCGGCTCGAAGGCGCTCATCCCCACGGCGCGGGGTGTCAGGGGCGGCGCTCCGATGGGAGACACCACGACGGGCAGGCCCCGGGAGATCCGCTTCCCCGACGACCTGATCCGCCGCCACCACCTCTACGTCGCCCGCACCCGCATGGGCAAGTCCACCCTCATGCACCATATCGTCGTCCACAAGATGAGGGAGAAGGCCGAGGGCAGGGACGGCGACGCCATCGTAGTCGTGGACCCTCACGCCGACTTGGTGGGCGGACTCCTCGAGCAGGTTCCGGAGTCCCTCGCAGACCGGGTGCGCCTCATAGACCTGGCCGACGAGCGGGGCGCTCCCGGCATCAATCTGCTGGACACGCGCGTCTTCGCGGACCGCGACCGCACCGCCGACTCGGTGGTCAGGGTGGCCAAGGGCTTGTGGGAGCAGTGGGGGCCGAGGATGCAGTCCATCCTGGAGCAGGCCGTGAAGAGCCTCCACGAGGCCAACGATCACCCATCCACCAACGAGGACGAGCAATTCACCATCCTGGATGGGCTGCGGCTGATCTCCGACGACAGGTTCCGCAGCGGTGTCTTGGCGAAGGTCACCGACCCCTACCTTCTCGAGTGGTGGGCCAGGGACTTCGCCGGCTGGCGCCGCGACTACCGGGGCGACGCCCTCGCCCCGGTCCAGACACGCCTCTCCTACTACGCCTCTTCCAAGAAGGCGCGGGCCATCCTGGGACAGTCCCGCTCCACCATCAACCTGCGGGAGACCATTCTGGAGGGCGGAGTCCTGCTGGTATCCACCGCCCAGGGGAGCGTCGGCAGAGACGTGGCCGCCCTGGTGGGCGCGTCCCTGCTCAACTTGGTGGACGCCGTGATCCGGGAGCAGGGCAGCCTGCAGCCTGAGATGCGCCGAGGCGCGCTGGTGGTGGTGGACGAGATGCAGTCGATGCCCGGCGTGGACTACGAGTCCATGCTCAGCGAGCTCGGCAAGTTCGGGGCCAGCTTCGTGCTGGCAACGCAGAGCCTCGCCAAGCTGGACGACCTCTCCCGCACCATGCGCGACACCATCTTGGCCAACGTGGGCTGCCTGGCCGTCTTCCAGGTGGCCGGCAGCGACGCCCGCCAGCTGGTCTGGGAGCTGGGCAAGGACCGCGTGACCGAGGACGACATCGTGTCCCTGCCCGTGCACCACTGCTACGTCCGCGCCACCGTGGGAACCGAGCGAATGCCCGCCTTCTCCATGATGGTCAGGAAGCCGGAGCAGGGAGACCCGGAGACGGCCGCCCGCATCCGCGCCGCCGCCGGGAGCTATCTCATGACGACCGAGGAGATCGCCGCGCAGCAGGCCGAGGGCCGCAGACGGGCCGAGGACCACCGGAGGGGCGTCGAGGACATCAGGAACGGACGGAACCCCTCGTCGGATCGGAAGAGCCAGGCCGCCGAAGATTTGCAGCGCAGGAATCAGCGGAGCAAGCACTACCGGCCGCCCACCGGAGCCCCCGAACAGGGCGCGACCGGCGCGGAGTGGGACGTCGACGCGGCTGATGAGGAGCGTGTGGAATGAGGCGCGACGGGTGCGAGGCGGAGCTTCTGAGACGTCTGGCCGCGATGCCCTTCCTGGACCGGCTGGAGATGGCGGCCGTCGCCGGCCGGTCCAGGGGAGCGGTCTACGAGGCCGTCGAGAAGCTGGAGAAGGGAGGGCTGGCCGGTTCCGTCTCCCACGCATCGGACCTCATCCCGCCGACGCGAAGGTTCCACCTCACCGCCGCCGGGCTGCACCGGCTGGCCCGAGACGAGGGCACGACCGTGGACGAGCTGCTTCTCAGGTATCCCGTCTCCGGCCAATGGCGGCGCGTCCTGACGGAGCGCCTCGACGCCGTGGCCGTCATATACCGCCTGGCCTCCGCAATCTCCAACGTCGCACACCCCATACGCTTCCGCTGGTACAGGGCCATGCCTGTGGACGCAGCCATTGCGCTCCCCGACGGGAGGGTGATCGCCGTCGTCAGGCAGGGACTCACGACCGACAGGACGGCCTTCTCCAAGCGGATGTGGCGGCTCAGGGAGGGGCCGCCGCCCAGCGCCGTCCTCATGCTCATGCCCGACGAGGTGCGGCTGAGACACGCCCGCAGGCTGGTCGCCGGAGCGCCCGCCCTAGCCTTCCTCGCTCTCGAGAGCGAGGCTGCCTCCGCCGGGACGAACGTCCGCGTCTGGCGTGCGCCCTCCGGGGCCGCCCTCCTCGACCTGCGGACAGCGCTTTCGCACACGGGGCCGCGCGGCGTGTGGCCGACCGAGGAGCCGCCCGCGCAGGCGTCTCTACCCGAAGCGCTCGACGTCGACGGCTCTGGGCAGGACGCGCCCGGGCACATGCTGTCCGTGTTGCTCAAGCCCACCGAGAAGCGCGTCCTCGATCTGCTCTCCGACTGGCCCTGGGTGTCGCCCGCCCACTTGGGCGAGCTGCTGGGGGTGAAGCGGTCGAGGCTGTCACTGGTGCTGCAACGGCTCGAAGGGCTGGGACTCGTCGCCGATCTCCACGTCGAGGGCCGCCGCAGACTGGCGCTTGCCGACCGGGGGCTGGCGACGCTCGCCCGCAGGGACCGCGCCGCAGTGGGTGCGGCAAAGCAGCGGTGGAGCGTCACTCCCGCGAACCCCCAGGCTCCCCTCGCGTGGCGCAACGTGTCCGGCAGCAGGAGCCGGCAGCTGCTCAGGAACGTCGAGCACACCGAGGCGGTGCACTGGTTCACAGCGGTCATGGAGAGACAGGCCCGCTCCCGCTCCAGGGAGGTGGTCCAGCTCGACCCGCCCCGCCGTGCGTCCCGCTACTTCCGGCACGGCGGAGGGCTGCGGTCGGTCCGCCCCGACGCATTCGGAGTCCTGCGCAGGGGAGACGCGACGTGGCCCTTCTTCCTGGAGTGGGAGCGCCGCGCCGTGCGACCCGTGACGATGGCGGCCCGCATAGCCCCCTACCTGCACTACTACTCCTCCCACCGGCCCATTGACGACCAGGGCGCACAGCCCTCCGTTCTGGTCGTCTTCGAGGACGACATCGCTCAGACGCACTTCCTGCGGGTGGCGCGGGAAGAGATGGAGCGAACCGGGGTGAAGGTCCCCCTCTGGGTCTCCCACAGGAGCCTGCTGGAGACGGTGGGTCCCCTGGGGCGGGCATGGCGCGCCCCAGACGGCTCGGAATCCACCTACGCCTTCCAGAGCCCGCCCAGTCCCTCGATCGGAGTCGAGGATAGGACTCGATACGGGAGCTGCTAGACGATGCGTCCGCGGAGTCCCTCGCCGGAGGTCTTCAGGATATGAAAGGCGGGAAGACCCCAAAGAAGGGTCTTCCCGCCTGGAGCGTCGCCCACACCGCCGATCACCTATGGCTCACCGCTCGACGGCCTCCGGCTCCCCGACCGCCGGCAGCAGGATGTGCAGGATCCCCATCTCGGCGGCGAGGTTGAACAGGGCGACGAGTTGTCCCGGGTCCGGCTGCGCCCCCCTCCGCCAGCGCCGCAACATGCGGTTGTCCACCCGCAGCCGCCGCGCCAGTGCCCGCGAGGAGAATCCCCCGGCCTCCCTGAACCTCTCCAGACGCTCCGGGAAGTCCGGCGGGAACCGCGACGGCTCTACGTGGTAGACCCACTGCTGCCGGCGGCCCATAGTCCTATCTCCTCGGCTTGTAGGTTACGGTCACGTCCTCGTCCAACAGCTCCCCCAGTCCCCCAGGCACCCGAATCGCCAGCCGCACCAGGGCCAGCATCGCCCCTCCGTTGGGCCACCCGCCCTGACGCCAGCGCAGCAGCTGCCGGCTGTCCACGCCCATGCACACCGCCATCCCGTCCCAGGACAGCCCGGTGATCTCTTTGAGGACGTTCAGCCGCTCGGAGAAGTCCTCCGGCAGCAGGGCTACGCCAGGCGGGAACAGCGTGGATGGGGTTCGGCGTGCTCTACTCATCGGCGCTCACCACGACGAACAAGTCGTCGAACTCGGAGCAGTCCAGGGCCTCCATGAGGCCCTGCCGCATCCGGGGCGACGGGCAGCGCCTCCCGTTTATCAGGCGTGAGAGGTAGCCCGACGAGACGCCGACCAGACGAGCCAGGTCGTTCTGGGTCATGTTGAGCCGGTTGAGGCGGTCCCACACCGCCCCGGCCTTCAACCTGACCTTCGTACAGGGGCGCTTACCCGCCATGCCCATCCTCCTTCCGGGGGGAGTCTGGCCGATACTCGCTTCGGGGTCTCTGCGAGATGTCGAAGGACGCCCCCGGCTGTCCTCTCTGAGGGACGCGATATGATGGCGCACGATCATGCGGGCTAGGATTCTCAGGCCCCGCAGCCGCGTCTCGTTCTGCTTCTTCGTGAGCCTCGGCTTCGTCTTCACGTGTCCGGCTCTCATCTGCATTCGGTGTCATGCACGGGTGGATCATGGTGTGAAGGCGCCAGTGCAACACACGAATTGCATGAGGAGGCTGCGATGACCGAGGAGACCGACCGCCGGGACGAGGACATCGGGCAGATGCTCAAGCGTCTGCGGGGGAGACCGGCAGCCAGGCCGTCCAGAGGCTCAGCGGCGTCTCCAACGCCTACCTCTCCCAGATCGAGAAGGGCATCCGCCATCCGGGACCCAAGCTGCTCCGGCGGCTGGCCGCCCTCTACGGCGTCGGAGTGCACGAATTGCTGAGGAGGGCCGGGTACCTGGAGGAGGAGGGAGCGGAGCCGGAGGTCGATGAGACGGCCGAGGTGGAGCGGGCCTACCGGTACGTCCTGTCCGACCCCGTGTTCCGCGTGGGCGCCAGGCCCAGGGGTCCCCTCTCCATCGAGTCCAAGCGCTTCATCGTGGAGCTTTACGAGCGCTACAGCGGAAAGAGGCTGCTCGAATGAACGGCGTCATGCTGGACGACTTCTGTCACCGCCTCGTGAACGAAGGGACTCCCAAAGGGAGACTCCATCCGACTGACATAGCGCGGGAGTTCGTGGACTTCTTCGGCCTCTCCACCTTCCCCCGCATGGATGAGATCAAGGCCATCCTGGACAACGCCGGCGTCGGGAGCGTCGTAGGCTCCAGCGAGGTCGGAGGCTTGAGGGGCTACCACACGGGGACGAAGAACGGACGCTATCTCATCAGGTACGACGCCGCCGACGGGAACGGGGCGCAGGAGCACACGGTGCTACACGAGACCTACGAGATCGTCAGGGAGCGGCTCCGGGACCTCCATCCCAAGGTCGGACTCCCGCAGGACAGGGCCCTGTGCCGTCAGGCCGACCGCTTCGCGGCGGCGGCCCTGATGCAGCCACATCTGTTCTCCCTGTTCGCCCAGACCGCCGGGTTCGACGTGGTGGCCCTGCAACGGACCTACGGCGCGCCTACTCCTCGTTGACCATCAGGCTGGCCGAGGTGATGCAGAGCCAGCCCTTGCTGACGGTGCTGTACGAGCGTAAGGAGGAGGGGGAGCCGCGCACGTGGGAAGCCGCCCCCGCGCCGGAGGTCTTCAGGGCCACGGTGGTGGCCCGTACGCCGGGATTCAGGCTTAGGACGCAGAAGAGGCCCCTGTCGTGTCTGCGGGGTCTGCTGCCCCGGCGGGGCGCTCCACCCGCTCCCGGCTCGGTGGCCGAGCGGGTCGTTCTCACTGGCAGGCCCGTCTACGTGGAGAGGGTGAGCGGCCACGACCTGTGGCGGGCCGACGACGTGACCGTAGCCGCAAGGCCCGTCAATTGGCACGGACGCCTGGCGAAGGTGTCTGTCACCGCCGTGCCCTACCGCGACCGCTCCATTCTCTCGCCGCAGCTGGGCCATGCGTCCTTCGAGCGCATCCCACAGGTCCACCAGGTGATTTGAGCAGATGGGGCTAGGGGCGGATACGGCTCTGCCGGGGCCGCCACTCCTTGATAACGGAAGGCCGGTTGGCCCACGTATTACAACGAGAGGCAAAGAGAGAGTGTCCGCCAAACCCAGGAACACGAAAACCATCACCTTCTCTCTGCTGCCGCAGATGGCGGAGCAAGTGCAGCAGGTAATGCGCGAGGAGAGCCGCACCATGAGCGAGCTGGTGTGGGAGGCCCTCCGCAACTACATGGAGGAATGGGAGTGGCGGCGGACGATGCGATACGAGAGGCTGAAGGCTCGCCAGGATGATCGGGAACACGCAGAAGGAAGACCCACAGATGAGTGAACGGCAAGACCCCACGCCGGCGGCCCTCTACGCTAGGGTGTCCAGCGATAGGCAGGACGTTGACCTGTCCGTCACCGCCCAGCTCAGGGCGCTCAGGGACTACGCCGAGAAGAACGGCTACGTGGTCGCCCGCGAGTACGTCGACGAGGCGGAGAGCGGACGCATCGCCGACCGGCCCCAGTTCCGCAGGATGTTGGACGAGGCCAGCCGTCCCAACTCTCCCTTCCACGAGATTCTGGTCTGGAAGTTCTCCCGCTTCACCCGCAAGAGAGAACACGCCGTCGCCTTCAAGTTCATGCTCCTAGCGTCCTTGAGTCCCAGACGTCCTGTCGGCGCTCAACCACTCGTTTCATCCTTTTGCTTCCACTTTAGGGATACTCTGAATAACCCATCGACGCAGCCAACTTCCTTATGCCGCTATACCACGATCCGTGGACTTGTTCAGGGGTTCATTAGTACTCTACTTGCCGATTTCTCTACTTGCTATACGCGGGTCATCTCCCATCAGCAGGACGCGCTTGTCCGACCCGTCACTGGACGTGGTGTACAGCACGACAGCGTTCTCTAGGCCGGTATTCCGAAAGAAGGCGATCCTCGAACCGTCGGGGGACCATGCGGCCCCCGCTGTCTTCCCCGTCGGGGCGGACGGGAAATGGTAGCTCACGGTGGTCGGTGTGGTCTGGGGCACGGTGGTCGGCGAGGTCTGGGCCACGGCGGTCGGCGCGAGATAGCGAATGTCCAAGCCAACATTGGAAATCCTTGCCGCGACATCTATGGGGCTCATTACCTCGACCAAACCGGGGGCTCTATCGAACATGCTGCGCGGGAAATATGCGACCGGCGCGGCCCGGGCGTAATCTCGATCGACTGATAGGAGCATGAAGAATCCATCTGTGCCGTAGAGAATCTGCGATCCGTCGGGAGACCACGAAAGTGTCCTGTAGAAGGGAATCTCACCGGGGGATGAGAATGAGAAGCTTTGCAACTCACGCGGGTTGGACCCGTCCCCCTCCACTGTCCACAGCCCACCATACGTCTGCCCGCCTGTCTCTACCCTCCTGATGAAGGCGATTCTATCGCCGTCGGGAGACCACGCAGGGTAACTTGCCGTATTCCCGAGCTCCGTCAGCCCAGACCCGTCCGGACGTACGGAGAAGAGGACGGTCCCGCGCCCAAGGTCTTCCTCTCCACGGCGGTGGGCTATAAACGCAATGCGGCTGCCGTCGGGAGACCACGCAGGCGGTAATCCCCAGGATCCAAGCGATGACTCCACGCTCCTCACGTTGGACCCGTCCGCGTCCATTACGTAGAGGTGGAATCTCATGTACGTCCCAGCGCGGTCCGATACGAAGGCGATACGGCTGCCGTCGGGAGACCACACCGGATATATGCTATAGCACCCGTCGTTCGTCAGCCTGCGTAGGTCGGAACCGTTGATAGCAGAGGTCACTATATCGGAGGTGTCATCTCCTTTCATGTCCATAGCATAGGCGAGGCGTGATCCGTCAGGGGAAAGGGCAGCCGCAAAACTCCCCGGGCTCGAAACGTTCCCAACGGACGAGGCCGAAGGAATGGCCCTCACGTTCGATCCATCGGAGTCAACCGAGAATAGACCACTCGGCGGGTGGGAGATGATCAGCTGCGAGCCGTCCTTCGACCACACCGGATCTACCTGAAATTCTGCCATATTTATCAGTTCGATCTCATCCCCTCCACAAGTAGCTTCGTTTCCCATCAGCAACAGCCCAATCAGCACGAAGACCAAGCTCATCAACGATCTCTTCATCTTGTGCGCTGCCCTCTTATCTGCGTTCGCATTCAGTCGGATTGGTACAAGGCATATATCGCCATTACGTCGAGAGGGTGCGGTGAACAGTCGGGCTCACCACCACGCACACCGGCTCTATTGTCGTAGTTCATGACTGATCCTGGAGTCTTCGGGTGAGACGCCTGGTAAACCGCGTGAATGGTGGAGCTGGGGGGACTCGAACCCCCGACTTCCTCCGTGCAAGGGAGGCGCTCTCCCATCTGAGCTACAGCCCCACAGTTATCGGCGCATATGGAAAGGGGCCGGTACTGTGCCCGGCCCCTTGGCCTTAACCGCTGAACAGTAGAAGGAACCAGAAAAAAACTTCGTTCGCTCCGGTGGAGCGTTGACTTTCCGGCGGGTTTTCATAGGGAGAGCCTGTTCGGGATTTGGGGAGCTCCCCAACGTGGGGGCCTGCTCGACCCGCGTCCTTCGCCGACTCTCACCCGCCGAACGACCTAGGAGTTCCACCCCGCGCTTGGGCGGGGGGAGTCCCTAACTCCCTAGAAAGGAGGTGATCCAGCCGCACCTTCCGGTACAGCTACCTTGTTACGACTTCGTCCCAGTCACCGACCCCACCCTCGGCGCCTACCTCCCCGATTAGGGGTTGGTGCAGCGACTTCAAGTGTTGCCGACTTCCATGACGTGACGGGCGGTGTGTACAAGCCCCGAGAACGTATTCACCGCAGTGTGCTGACCTGCGGTTACTAGCAGCTCCACGTTCATGCAGGCGGGTTTCAGCCTGCAATTCCAACTGGGACCGGCTTTGTGGGATTAGCTCCGGATCGCTCCTTGGCAACCCTCTGTACCGGCCATTGTAGCGTGTGTGTAGCCCAGAGCGTAAGAGCCGTGCTGACTTGACGTCGTCCCCACCTTCCTCCCCTGTTTTAGGGGCAGTCTCGCTAGAAAAAAGCAACTAACGACAAGGGTTGCGCTCGTTGTGGGACTTAACCCAACACCTCACGGCACGAGCTGACGACAGCCATGCAACATCTGTGCAACCGTCCCCGAAGGGAGGCCCGCCTTTCGGCGGCTTTCGGAAGCATGTCAAGCCCTGGTAAGGTTCTTCGCTTATCATCGAATTAAACCACACGCTCCGCTGCTTGTGCGGGGCCCCGTCAATTCCTTTGAGTTTTAGCCTTGCGGCCGTACTCCCCAGGCGGGATACTTATCGCGTTAACTTCGGCACAGAGGGGGTCGATACCCCCTATACCTAGTATCCATCGTTTAAGGCATGGACTACCCGGGTATCTAATCCGGTTTGCTCCCCATGCTTTCGCGCCTCAGCGTCAGGTACAGCCCAGAGAGTCGCCTTCGCCTCGGGTGTTCCTCCCGGTATCTACGCATTTCACCGCTACTCCGGGAATTCCACTCTCCTCTGCTGTCCTCAAGCCTGCCAGTTTCTCATGACCCCTCCCAGTTGAGCCGGGAGATTCCACATGAGACTTGGCAAGCCGCCTACTCGCCCTTTACGCCCAGTAAATCCGGACAACGCTCGCCTCCTACGTATTACCGCGGCTGCTGGCACGTAGTTAGCCGAGGCTTATTCCTCGGGTACCGTCCTTACTCTTCCCCGAGAAAAGGGGTTTACAACCCTAGGGCCTTCCTCCCCCACGCGGTGTCGCTGCGTCAGGCTTTCGCCCATTGCGCAAGATTCCCTGCTGCTGCCTCCCGTAGGAGTGGGGGCCGTGTCTCAGTCCCCCTCTGCCCGTCCGTGCTCTCACACCGGGTACCCGTCTTCAGCTTGGTGAGCCATTACCTCACCAACTACCTGATAGGCCGCAAGCCCCTCCCAAGACGGCGCCCGCCTTTCGACGGGGCCTCTCCTCCGTTGGCCTCAACCAACGGAGCTTACGGGGTATTAGACTCGATTTCTCGGGTTTATCCCCCTGCTCGGGGCAGGTCACTTACGTGTTACTCAGCCGTTTGCCACTATCCCGAACAGCCGAAGCTGTCCAGCACCGTTCGACTTGCATGCATTAAGCGCACCGCCAGCGTTCGTCCTGAGCCAGGATCAAACTCTAAGAACTAACTGGTTCCTTCTACTATCCAGTTGTTAAGGTGCCGGAGGCTGCCCATGAGGCCCAAAGGCATCTAAGGGCGACGCTCCCACGGGTCGGCGACCCGCGTCAATTGAATATACACTATCCCGGGGCCGAGGGTCAAGTAAGTAGATGTGGATGTTCGAGCCTGTCCCAGATTTAGTAGGCGCCATCAGTCTTATACTTTACCTGGAAGGAGTACAAACCTTTCAGGAGGGTCAAGGCTGATGGCAGACCTCAGCGTACACGAGCAGCATTCCAGTTGGACGGCTTCCACCTGTCTCGCCCATACGGTCGCGCAGGGATCGGCCCGGCTATCTACGAGGCGGTACGCTCAGGGGCGCACGACAGCACGGACTACGCGAACGGAGGGCAGGTCGTATATACTATAAGAGCGACTGTGGATACGGGGGCGCAGAGGGGCAGAGCCACTCGCCGAGAGTCTGATGGTGTCCCTACAGATATAATCTATTCGCCTTCATGCCAGGATAGGGAGATCAAAGGAGCATAAGCGTTTCCGTGGCCTGTCAGAGGAAGGTAAGAAAAGTCCTTCCGCAGCCTGATGGTCTCACGGCAAGGGACCACAGAGAGCTAGACACGGGAGCCTCTCTTTAGATATATTGAAGAGTGTCCGATGGCCTATTCCGTCATTGCAATTGGCCTGTGGCGTTCCACTGAATGCATTCAGCAATGAATCGAGTAGCAAAGGCCCGTTTTCGTCGATCAGAGGCGTCCGACTCGTCGCGTGACCGCTCTCGCCGGCCTGTTGGGCGTCCGCAGGACGCACCGTTGAGCCTTAACTCGGCGCACCACACCGCTGGTCCGCCAAGGAGTCGGTAGTTTGGAGAAGAAGAATGACTTCGTAGTCCGGTTCGCCGGCGAGGGAGGCCAGGGGTTCCTAACCGCCGCGGTCGGGTTCGCAACGGCCAACAACCAAGCCGGATATCATACCCAGACCTTCGCCACGTTCCCTTCCCAGATCATGGGCGGGCCGACCTGGATGCAGGCCCGCATATCCACCTCGCCCGTCTTGAGCCGCGGGGATGACCTCGACGTCCTGGTCACTTTCAACCGCGAGAACTACGACCTCCACAAGGACGAGGTCAAGGACGGCGGAGTGATAATCTACGACTCGGAAGCGTTCCAGCTCGAGGACGACAGCAAGAGCCTGGGAGTCCCGTTCGACCGCCTCGGCAAGTCCACCGGCAACCCTAGAGCCGCCAACATGGTGGTCATGGGCACCCTCGCCGGCCTGGTAGACATGCCCCAGGAGACGCTCCAGGAGTTCAACAGGAAGCGTTTCAGCCGATACGGCGACAAGGTGGTCCAGGCGAACGGCAAGGCCCTCGACCTCGGACGCGAGGCGGCGAAGGCGAGCGGCTTCCGGCTGGGGCAGCTCAATGACCCGGTCAGACCCGAATACGACCAGATAATGCTCAACGGCAACGATGCGATCTGCCTCGGGGCCGCCGCTGTCGGCGTGGAGTTCTTTATCGGATACCCGATCTCTCCGGCTACGACCATACTCGTATGGATGGAGAACAACCTGGTGGGCAGCGGCAAGTTCGCCTACCAGGCCAGTTCGGAGATCGAGTCGATCACGTCGGCGATAGGCGCCGGCTACGCCGGCAAGAAGGCTATGACAGCCACGGCCGGGCCGGGCTTCTCCCTGATGAGCGAGGGCATCGGCCTTGCCTGGATGGCTGAGATACCCGTCGTGATCGCGGCCGTCCAGAGAGGAGGCCCAGCAACGGGACTCCCTACGAAGACCGAGCAGTCGGACCTGCTGATGGCTCTGAATCCGGCCCACGGCGACGTCAGGCTGCCGGTCATCGCGCCCGGTACGGTGGAGGAGTGCTTCTACGCAGCCGTGCAGGCGTTCAACTGGGCGGAGCGGTACCAGGGCCCGGTGATACTCCTCAGCGAGCACGCCCTGTCCGAGCGGCAGCAGAACATCCGGAAGCCCGACCTGAGCAGCTTGACCGTCGAGAACCGCAGGGTGTACACCGGCGGCAACGGCTATCAGCGCTACGACGGCTTCGAGCTCTCGCCGATGCCCATACCCGGCACCCCGGGCAGCTACGTCGCCAACGCAAGCGAGCACGACGGGATGGGCGACACCACCCATCTGCCGCAGCGGCACATCCAGATGACCGAGAGGCGATTCAGCAAGCTCAAGCTCCTCGAAGACGGCGTCTACGAGTCTGACGGCACAGACTCCGCGGTCGCCCTGATGCCTTGGGGAGGCTCGAAGGGGCCAGCCTTCGACGCCTACAGGCAGCTTGCCCAGTCCGGCGTAGACATCGGCTGGTACTACACGATGTACCTCAACCCGCTTCCGCCGGCCCTCCTAGAGGAGCTCCGCGCCAAGGAGTTGGTCCTAGTGCCCGAGCTGAACTACCTGGGCCAGTTCTCCTCGGTGCTCCGCTCGCTGGGGGTACGCGCCGAGTCGATCACCCAGTACACGGGCCTGCCGTTCAAGGTCGGGGACCTCGTCCGCATAGTCTCGGAAAGGATTGGAGTAAGGAAAGGAGAAGGCGTCGCGGTATGACTGACAAGAACCCGGAGTACGACTTCAAATGGTGCCCTGGATGCGGTGACTTCGGTGTCCGGCGCGCGCTGGAGCAGGCCGTCGAAAGACGGATGGTAGAGACCGAGATACCCATCGAGAACACCGTGGTGGTGGCCGGCATCGGCTGCTCAGGCAACATGGTCCACCTCCTGGAGGGACCGCAGCCTTACGGCTTCCACGGGCTGCACGGACGAACCCTGCCCGTGTCCATGGGCGTCAAGATGGGGAACCCCGATCTGAACGTCGTCGTGGTCGCCGGTGACGGCGACTTCCTCAGCATCGGCATGGAGCACATCGCCCCGCAGGCGCAAAGGAACCTAAACGTGGCCTGCGTCATAATGGACAACGCAGTGTACGGCCTGACGAAGGGCCAGAGCTCGCCAACGGCCGAATACGGCATGGTCACCAGCTCGACGCCATACGGCAAGCCGGAGGATGGGCTGAACGCCCTCAGGATGTACCTTACGTCGGGAGTCTCTTTCGTCGCCTCCGCCATATCGAGCAAGATCAAGGACCTCTCCGGCCTCATCTACGAGGCAATGGAGCACCCCGGGTTCGCCGTCGTGCATGTTCAGTCGCCCTGCACGACCTACCACAACACCTACGAGCAGCTCAAGGGCAATGCGCGCAAGGGCATCGCGCCGCTGGCCTGGGACATCCCCGACGACCATGACCCCGAAGACCTTGGCGCGGCTTTCGAGATCGCCAATAGTGGCGGAGTCCCGTTGGGTGTGCTGCTACGCGACGAGGGAAGGGCGCCGTTCGAGGCCCGCATCGAAGAGATGGCCCGAAGCGCCAAATCCAAGACATTGGAGCAGATGGTCGAGTCCTACGCCGTGTAGGACTCCGCCCTACGCGCCGGGCTGGCCGGCGCGCATAGTTGCCAGGACTGAGCCCACGCTGGGCCGCGCCGCAACGACGCGCACCACGGCGACGTCCAGCCCCTCCGCAAGCCGCCGTATGGCTTCTGAGGCGCCTGCGGCATCTCCGAAGTAGCCGACGCGCCTCAGCATCTCCTCGGGACATGCAGCCGCCAACTCGTCCATAGAGGAGCCGCGGTCGCGCATCCGGTCCAACTCGGCCAGCTCCCCAGCGAAGCCCATCCGCTCGAAGTGCGCCCTATATCCCATGGGCTTCGCGCCTGAGCTTCTCCGCGGCCCCATGGCATACCCCAGCGCGGCTTTAGCCAGCGCAACGCGAGCCGCGTCGGTGTCGTCGTCCACGCACACCCTGATGTACTCGGCCAGCTTCACGCCGGCAGGGTCCCGCCCCGCCGCCAACGCGCCCTCGGCCACGCGCATGCGGCTCCATGCCACCTGCTCAGGCGTACACCAGTTCAGGGCCGCGCCGTCCGCCGTTTCACCGGCAAGCCGCACCATCCGCGGGCCGAGGGCGCCCAGATAGACCGGCGTTCCCGGCGCCGGGCTAATGTCCAGGCTGGCGCCGCTCAGCCGGAACACGCGCCCGTCGTGCGTGACCTCCTCCCCGGCTACTAGGGACCTAACGACGGTCACGTATTCGCGCATCGTCTCTATGACGCCCACGTCAGGGAACGCGTAAGGCCGTCTTCCCTCCGGCGTGTGTACTGCGCCCGCGCCGATGCCCAAGACGAAGCGGCCCTGCGTCAGCACACTTGCCGTGCCCGCGCTCATGGCAAGGCTGAAGGGTGTGCGCAGCGCTACCGGAGACACCGAAATGCCCGTGGACAACCCACCGGGCGCGACTGAGCGTGTGGCCTCCCAGCGGTGCAAGCATATCTGGAACGAATCGTAGCCGGGGCCCTCCGGCGTCCAGATGCTGGCGTACCCCAGACGCGCCGCCTCCGCCGACAGCTCCGCCTCCTCAGCAGGCGACAGCCCGAGCGTGCGATCGAGGCCTATACCGATCTCCAAAGCATATGCCTCCATGCCTCTACGTGGGCGCGGTGAGACGCTTCAGCGCCCTAGGCGGCTACGAACACCTCTATCTCGTCGATCACCACGTCGCTCTCACCCGCCGGGTCGCTTTCAGTAAGCGTGACCTCGAGCTCGTTCTCGCCGCACCTGAACGGCGGCGCCGTCAGCCTGAACCAGAAGGTCGTGCATGAGCTCGGCGCCTTGGCGACGAGGGGCAGGCCCAACGTTGCGTTAGAACTCGGGTCGGTCGGAGCGGCCACGTCGATGCGCCGCTCGTCCGTGCGGCGCCCCAGGTCCGCGTCCGGCACGGGCGAGCCGTTGAGGCTGACCCGCACCTCGTCGGCATCGGTCAGGTTGTACGCACGGAACAGGAGCATGGCCCGGCGGGCATTGCCAACGTCCTCGTAGACGCGGAGCCGGTAGCGGCCGCCGGAGGAGGAGTCGCCGCGCTTCAGGGCGATCCTGTCGGCCTTGAGCGCGCCGGTAGAGGTCCTACCCTCCCCGAATCCGAGTTGCCCTGCCCAGGTCGGCTCGAACAGGTAGTGGCGGCTGCCGGCTGCCACCCGCTCCGGGTCCCCCAACTCATCCAACCCGAATAGCATCATGGGGTAGAAGGGGGCCCAGCCGAGCGGTACAAAGTGGTTGTAGAACGAAACGCCGTCGGCGCCGGCGCCGTAGAAGTTCTGGGCCAGCGCCCTGAGCTGCTCCGGGGACAGCGGCTGCTCAGCCAGCCGCCGCCGCATCCTGACGCTGCTCCAAGGCAGCACGCCAGGATACACCATGCAATCACCCTCTCTCGCGAGTCTGGTAAATTGCTCATACGGCGCGTTGAAGTCGGAGTGCATGACGTCCGACGGCGCCACGTAGTCGAGCAGCCCGCCGGTTATCCATCCCGGCACGTCCAGGCCCTGGCTATGGCACTCATCCAGGGTCTGATAGACGCGCGCGCCCAGAAGAAACCTTCTGCCCCGCAGCGGCCCGAGTGCGTCTAGCATCTCCCTGACACGGCGCACC
Organism: uncultured Dehalococcoidia bacterium; assembly: GCA_958296245.1. GTDB lineage: Bacteria > Chloroflexota > Dehalococcoidia > Lucifugimonadales. Next base: position 1,192,616 of record OY282458.1, on the reverse strand, counting down.
AACCCAGTCATCAGGTGCTGGCTGTCAGCGCCTCTGCCCGGCGGGAAGTAACGGTGGTCCCTGAAGCAGAGCTCGATCCCGTCGACGTCGAACGTCCGCGCCAGCTCCTCCACCACCGAGAAGACGTATTCGCGTACCTCCGGGTGCGTGAAGTCCAGCGGCGTACTCAGCTTGTAGTAGGGACCCGGTGGGGCCTCCTGTATCTGGAGGTGGGGGTTATCCACGAGAAAGCGGGCGCCCGCCCCCACGCCTTGGGCAACCGAGACGTGGCCGTGGTTGTCGTTGATGCGGACCCCGGCCAGGAACTCCATGCCGCGCTTGTGGCTCTGGTCCAAGAGTACTTGAAGCGGCTGTACCCCGGAGTCCAGCAGCGGCAGGAACCGCCGGTGCTGAAGCCGCGCGTCGTAGTCGAAACGGCCGCAGCGCCAATAGGTCGTCCAGCCCTGCGTATATGCCTCCTGCACGAACGTATCCATGCCCGCGTCGGCCAGATCGTCGATCCAGCGCCTCAGGTCATGCTCACCCACGGGATCGGGCAGGTGATGGATGGCTATGCTGGAAGGATCGCTCACGTAGACGAGCCGCCTGTCCCCCCGTGGGGCGTACGCGGCTCCGGTCGTCACGTCGGCCATTGGAATACCTCCTCCCGCCGCCGTAGCGGACGGCCCCACGCAGCTGCCGCCGGGGGCGCTAAAACGGCATGATCGAGACGTCCAGTACGATCTCCGACATCACGGCGACGCCGACGGCGACGCTGGCGACACCCGCGGCCACACCGACCGCCCGGTTCAGCACGGAGTTGCCGCTGGTCGCGGCGAACGGGACAGCCAGGATGACAGTAAGCACGGCCATCGACAGCATCGTGCCGACGCCGAAGAGCAGGAGGTATCCGACGCCCGTCCAGAACGAGTCTATGATCGGGAGGAGCACCAGCATGACGGCGGCGCTTCCCGCCAGCCCGTGCGCCACGCCGATGACGTACGACTTGAGGCGGAACACGGGCCTCCCGAAGACGAAGAAGCTGTTGTGTCTCTCGGTGTCGGAGCCATGCTCGGCCTGCGCCTCGTGCGCGGCGTGGATATGCACGTGCGGGGCGTCCTCGTCGATGTGCTGGTGGACGTGGAGCTTTCCCCGTTGGATGTTCCACACGACGCTCACACCCAGATATACCAACATGATCCCCACGCCGAACTCCAAGAAGGGCGCGAGTGACTCGTACCGTCCGAGCACCAAATCCCGGAACAAGAGGATGATCAGACCCAACACCAGCAACGGCGTCGAGTGGCCGGCGCCCCACGAGGCGCCCACCCAAAGCCCTCGCCATACGTTGCGTTGCTCCGTCACGATCGTCGAAACCGCGACGACGTGGTCGGCGTCGGTGGCGTGCTTGAGCCCAAGCAAGAAGCCTAGGATCAGCACCGTCGCTATTCCGCCGGTTTCGATATCCATACCCTAACCCGTCAAGATGCGTTCGGAGTCACGAGCTGCGAGTTCCGAAACGCAGCCCGTGCACAGGCCGAAGATGGCAAAGTGGTCAATGTCGGCCTTGAAGCCGTAGTCCTCGAGGATCTCCGTACCCAGGCTGGCAAGATATCTGTGGTCGAGCCGCGTCAGCTCCCCGCACTCACGGCAGATCAGGTGGTGGTGCCGGTTCTGGTGCAGCCATTCATACTCTGACTCGCCCCCGGTGATGTTGTTCTCGGAGATCAGTCGCAGGTTCTTCAGCACGCCCAGCGTCCGGTACACCGTGGACGCGTCAACGTACGGGTACGATTCCTTGACGTGGTCCCGCACCTCCGAGGCCGTCATGTGCCCCTCGGCGCGGCGCAGTACGGACAGGATCAGGACCCGCTGCGGCGTCAGCCGGTGCCCCGACTCGCGGAGCGTCTGTATGGAGTGGTCCTCGCAGCTCATCTTATTGCATGGAATTGCAATAGCAAGCATATAGCATGAGCCAATCAACGTCAATTGACTAGCGCGGCGACGCTTGCCGTCGGCGAGCGCGTCTCGGACTTCATCCGGTCGGGGTCGTAGCGGCGCTACCCGCCTACTCCTCCAGCTTGACCGGGTTGCGGAGCACGCCGAGGCCATCGACCTCCGCCTCCATCACGTCCCCCGGCGAAAGCGGGACCGTCGCGCCCACGTCCCCCGTCGAGATGACGTCGCCGGGCTGGAGGGTCAGCCACTTGGACGACTCCGACACCATGTCCTCTATGGTGAACCGTAGGTCCTTCGTATTGCCGCTCTGCACCTCCTGGCCGTTCAGGCGAAGGCGCAGCCGCGCCGCGTGCGGATTGCGGAACTGGTCGCGGGGCGTTATCCAGGGACCCACCGGCGCGCTGGTGTCGAACACCTTCGCCATCGTGTTGTGGACGCCGCGCATGGTGACGTCGTTGAGAATGGTGTATCCCCAGACGTGGTCCTGAACGCGGTCCTCCGGGATGCTCCTGCCGCTCTTGCCGATGACCACGGTGAGCTCGGTGCCGTAGACGACTGGGTCCGGGTAGTGGTGCCTTGGCAGGACGACCCACTCGTCCGGGCCCACCACGACTTGGTTCAGCTTATAGAAGGGCGTGGGCTTGGGATGGGGCTCCAAGCCTCCGATGACGACGTGGCTCATGAAGACCCTTCCCATGCAGATGACCTTGGTGGCCGCGGTGATTGGGGCCTTCAACCTGACGTCGCCGAGGTTGAGCCAAAGGGCCCTCCCCGCCGCCGCGGCGTCCTCAGCCTGACCGAGCGCCCATTCCATTGACCTGCGCGCCTCGGCCAGCACCTCCTCACCTCCGGCAAGGAATCCGCTCAGACCAGGCGGCGCCATGACCTCCGCCAGTCCGAAGGGATCGTCCACTCCCTGCACCTCCAGACGGGCGGCGCAGCACAGGTTCAAGTCATAGACCCTCCTTCCTTCCACCGAACCCACCCTCGGGCCCTCACCCGCATCGTATACACAGACCCGTAACTCTTGCATCTCCAACGTGACCTCCATGAATTGCGCCGGCTCCCGTCGTCTCCGCTCCGTCCGCAGTCAGCCTCATCAGCAACGCCGAATGCCTCCCCTCACTTCGGTTCGCCCCAACCCCCTTGCCCACCGCGCACCAGCTCCTGCGGCAGCCACACACACATAGTACCCCGTCGCCGGCGTGGCTTATCGCCACCCGATCATACATCCTCAAGAACGTCTGCTCATCACGACCTCATACTTCAAAGCCCATCCGCCTGAATCTAGAATCCTTGCACACGCGCCGGGCCGTCTAGGAAAGGACCTCACCAAATCTGAACATCTACACAACGGGCACAGCGTCTTGACGGTGGAGGCGGGCGCATATACGCTCTTGACGAGCCGCTACTGCGGACGTCGACCCGGCCACGGGTGGACGGAGGAGGCATCATGAGCACAGCCACGACCGTACGGGAGCAGGTGTTGCAGGCAGGCCCGCCCGAGCTGAGGCGTCTGTTTCGAGAAGGGGCCTTGGTCAGGCCTACCTCCGGACTTGCCCCCGGTTACGTGCAGGCAAACCTCGTCGTGCTGCCAAGGGAGCAGGCTTTCGACTTCCTCCTATTCTGTCAGCGGAACCCCAGACCCTGTCCCCTTATCGAGGTGGTGGAGGCGGGCGCGGTCGAGCCGGCGGCCTCGGCCCCGGGTGCGGACCTCTCGCGCGACTTGGCGAAGTACAGGGTGTACGAAAGGGGCGAACTGGCAGCCGAGCCGGACAGTGTGGCTGACCTGTGGTCGGAAGACATGGTATCTTTCCTGCTGGGCTGCAGCTTCACGTTCGAAGACGCACTGATAGGCGCGGGCATCCGCCTGCCGCACGTGGAGCAGGGACGGAACGTCGCCATGTTCATAACGTCCGTGGAGACGACGCCTGCCGGCGTCTTCTCCGGCCCCTTGGTCGTCAGCATGAGAGCGGTGCCGCATGACAGGGTAGTCAGGGCGGTCCAGGTTACCTCCCGGTTCCCGTCAGTCCACGGCGCGCCCGTCCACGTGGGAGACCCGGGCGCCATCGGGATACCGGACGTCTCTAAGCCGGACCTGGGCGACCCGGTGGAAGTGGGCGAAGGCGAAGCGCCCGTCTTCTGGGCATGCGGGGTTACGCCTCAGGCGGTCGCCATGAGGTCGAAACCGCCGCTGATGATCACGCACTCGCCGGGCTACATGTTCATCACGGACCTGCGCAACGAGGATATGGCGGTAATATGAGATGCCCGAGACCATAGAAGATATTGTCCTCGACCATGACCGGCGCGGCATTTCGGCCCTGCGCCCTCACGCACCGCCCGATTTCTGCGACCGGGCCGCCCGCCTGATACTGAACAACCCCGGCGCCGCCATCATCGCCACGGGATTCTACATAATGTCCGCCGGGGCAGTGGAGACTGACGGCCCGCCCGGGGCCATTGCCATAGGCGACGCCCTGCAGGCCATCGGCTATGAAGTCGTCTACGTAACGGACGTTCACGCGGCCCCGTTGATGAAGGCAGTTCTGGGCTCGAAGGCGCGGGTCGTCGACTTCCCCATCGCAGGCTCCGAGGCCAGCAGACGCGCGGCCGCGGACCTATTGTCCGAGGTAGCCCCCTCCGTCGTCATCGCCATCGAGAGATGCGGGCTCACGGAGGACGGCGCGTATCTCAACATGCACGGGAAGGATATATCCCCATACACCGCGAGGTTGGACTACCTCTTCTCGGAGACGGCGGCAACCGTGGGGATTGGAGACGGCGGCAACGAAATAGGCATGGGAGCGCTGGCCGAAGCCATACCGGCAGTGCCAACCCTGGTCAGGCTGCCCTGCGTGACCGCCGCCACCGAGCTTATCATCTCCAGCGTCTCAAACTGGGGCGGCTATGGGCTTGTCGCGGCGCTGTCGCGGAGGCGCAACGAGAACCTGCTGCCCTCCGTCGAGTACGAGCAGAGCCTGGTGAGACAGATCGTCGACGCCGGGGCGGTCGACGGCATGAGCAGCAAGCAGGAGTACCGCGTGGACGGCTTCACGATGGATGAGAACAGCCGGACCGTCCAAAGGCTGCACCGCCTCTTGGCCGCCGAGGGCGTCGGCGCGTAGTCATGGGCAGATTCAGAAGTCCCTATACCCTGTATGAGGCAATCCCAGAGTTCCCACAGATAGAAGTCCGGCGATGCCCAAGATAACAGGATCCATCATAGACGCCGCGACCGGAGAGCCGGTCCCGGCGCGCGTCCAAGTCCTGGTCTCCACCGGGGAGACGGTCCATCCGCCCGGCGCGATCCTAAAGGTGGGCCCGGGTGCGCCGTTCTTCTACGCCGACGGCGCATTCGAGGTGGACGCCCCAAGGGGCGCCGCTAGGATCGTAGCCGAGCGCGGCACCGAGTACACACCCGCCAGACTCGACTTGGACGTTCCGGCTCGCGGCCCGGTAGCCGTCGACCTCAAGCTGGAGCGGTGGAACGAGCTCGCCCGGCAAGGCTGGCATCCTGGCAATACCCACCTCCACTACGACGAGAAGGAGAAGCGGCCAGACGAGCGCCTCCGGCTCGATCCGCGGATCGAAGACCTCCGAATGACGGCCGTGAGCATCCTCAGACGTTGGGACCTGGAGTACACGACCAACAAGTACCCTCCGGGGTTCCTGACCGAGTTCTCGTCCTCCCACCACCACGTGCAGAGCGGCGAGGAGAACCGCCACAACGCCAACGGCTGGGAGATCGGATACGGGCACGTCATGCTGCTCAACATCCGCAACGTGGTCCACCCGGTAAGCCGGGGAGCGCTGGTGGACGCCTTCGATCCGGACTACCCACCCCTCAGCTATGCGTGCGACGACGCCCACCGCCAGGGCGGCATAGTCATCTGGTGCCACAATGGGACAGGCATGGAGGCCCCGGTTGCAGCCGTGCTCGGTAAGCTGGACGCCTTCAACCTGTTCGACCCGTACTGGATGGACCCGGAGTACGACATCTACTACCGGATGCTCAACGCCGGCATACGGTTGCCGGCGTCCACCGGCTCCGACTGGTTCATCAGCTCGGCCAACCGGGTCTACTCCCACGTCGGCGGGCGCTTCGAATACCAATCGTGGCTGGAGGCGCTCAAGGGAGGGCGCACCTTCATCACGAACGGGCCGGCTCTCGATCTGCAGGTCGAGGGAGCGGGGATAGGATCGACCGTCGAGGCTACGCCCGGGCAGCGGTTGTCTGCCGCAGCATCGTGGAAGTCTCACTACCCGGTCGGCGTAGTGGAGATACTGTTCAACGGAAAGATAGCCGCACGGGAAAGGTTCCCGGAAGGCTCCACGGGCGGGCGTTTCGAGTGCGGCGTCGCGGCGGAGGCCGACGGCTGGATGGCGGCGCGGCTCTCCAGCCACTCACGGGACAGCTTCGCCCAACCCATCTTCGCCCACACGAGCCCGGTCTACGTCAAGGCCGGCAAGGCCGCGTCGGCGCGGCGAGAGGCGGCAGAGTGGTTCATCGAATCCATCGACCGATCGTTGCAGTGGGTGGGTTCAAAGGGCAGGTTCTACACGGACGCCCAGCGCCGCGAGGTGCTCGACCTGTTCCGCCAAGGGCGGGAGTCCTACGCGAGTATGCTGCGGTAGAGACCCCTCTACGCTTTGCGCGGGGGCATTATGGGAGGTCTACGCTGAAGGCGTACACCCCCGTCTCGATGTCCGAGACGTAGACCGCTCCGTCGTAGACCTTGATTCCCCAGGCGCCCTGCAATATGTCAAACTCGTCTTCGGCTGCAACGGTGTCGTAATGTGCGACTTCAACCGGATGGCGGGGATCTCGCAGATCCACGACGCGCAGGCCGTCGATGTAGTAGGAGATATAGGCGAAACCGTCCAAGACCTCGACGTTGTGGATGGAGATGCCGTCCCTGGTCTTGAAGGTAGATACCTCCCGCGGGCTGGACAGGTCGGAGACGTCGAGTACCTTCAGGGACTGGTCGTAACCTTCGGACGTATGGGCGTAGTACAGAACGCCGTTCGCCTCGAAAGCCCAACCGCCGTGGCTGAAAGTGCCGTCCCAGCCGATTGTTCCAAGAGGCTCGATCGTCTCCGGGTCCGTAACGTCGAGAACCCAGAGACCGGCAGTCAGGTAATTCAAGAAGGCGATCAATTTCCCGCCGCGCCTGATGACGTGGACGTCGTGAGCCTGCCCCAAGCCTTCGTCGATAGCGAAGCGGCCCGCTTCCCTCGGGGCGGCGGGATCCGAGACGTCGATGACCCGGAGATCAGCCCACTGGAAGGACTGGTTGATGGCGTAGACGAACGGCCCGTCCGGCGCCAGGAAGATGTTATGTACGTTGGTAAAGTTCTCATCCGAGCCCTTGGACTCGAAGGCGTAGTGCTGCCCTATCAGCTCCGGACTCTCCGGCTCCGAGACGTCGAAGATGACCAGGCCGTGCGACACGGTGGCGGCGTACAGAACGCCGTCCCTAGCTTTGACGTCGTAGACTGAGGCTACGCCCTCCCCCATAGCGCCCAGGATGCCGGCGAAAGAGATCAGCTCCCCTGTTGCCGCGTCCAGCAGCGCGATCCGGGAGTCGAGGCGGGGCGCAAAGACTATGCCGTCGTCCACCCAAATGTCGCTGTTGAGGCTGTCTACGTCGTCCTCGCGCCAGAGCAGCGTCACGTTATCCGAGGACTGGGGCTCCGCCCTCTGCGCCACCTTGGCCAAGGCGGCATGGAGCTTAAAGTGCCCTCGGTCCAAAGTCACCTCCAGACCGGCATCGCCCTCCTCCGGCACGAACGCGCTCAGGTCCAAGCCGGGCACCGACCTTCCACGGGTGTCGGTGCAGCCGCCCAAATTCCAGCCTCCACTCACCGGCGTGGGCTCGCACTCCAGCACCGGCGGACCAAATCGCCCGCCCCCTACGCGCCACGGGTCCACGTCCGGGTCCGCACCCGGTGCGAATCTCAGGGCCAGCCAGGGGATGGCGTACGGGTAAGCATCCGGCACGGCCCCGGCCCAAAGGCCCCGACGGCCGGATGCGTCTCTGGGGACGGCGGGGGGCGCACCCTCGCCCCTCAGAGACGCGGCTGACGCCGGCGAGGGGCCTACCGCCGAGCCTAGCAGCGAGAACCGCGGCCCTGAAGAGAGGCCGGATATGAAGCCTTCCCCGTACTCCTCCGGCGGGCGGATGGTGATGGCCTCGCCGATGTCCGTGAACGTCAAGTTCGTCCTGAACAGCAACCCCTCGGCCCCGGTAAGCTCTGCGGTGAACCGCCTGACGTAGCCATCCTCATCCACCCAGGCATCCACAGTAATCGAGGTGGTCTCTTCAACCAGTTCGTCAAGGCCGTCCACCAGTCTGGCAAGGTTGTTGTCATCTCTAGGGGATATCCTGCGTGAGGCCGTTGACGTTCCATCGACGTAGAGAACAGCCCTTGCGTGTGTTGCAGGAACGCCGTCGATCAACTCCTCGACGGCGAACTCGAACTCGTAGCCCTCCCACGGGTCTTCATGTACGAGATCGAGGAACGGGCCAATGCTCAGAGTCCCGCCGTCCCGGCTCGTGATCCGTCCAAGGTTGAGCACGTCCTTGATCTCGGTGTCATCCGAATCGGCTCTGGACCAGCCGTCCCCGGGAAAGGAAATGTAGGTGTCGGGCCCGTCCACTACTGCCTCGAACTGCATCACGCCGTCGCGCGACTCCGCCCTCACCGCCAACGACCTCTTCCCGTCGAGACCAGCCTGTATATCTATCTCGACGTCCACGGCCTGCCCGATATCGGTGGACATGGCCGCCTTGAAGGTCTCGACCTCAGACATGCGCGCCGAGGACGCGTTGAGCATGTCTCGGGCTGAGTCCGCCCCGGAGGAGGCGGGCTCCGTCTGGCCGCATGCGGTCAGGGAGATGGCGAGTGACGCCAACGCCAACGCCTGAAATCCAAGCCGCCCGCCTGTGAACCGCATCTAGTTGGAGCCTCCGGCTCTAGGTCCCCTCATCATGAGAGGGAAGTACAAACTGCGTGTTCGCTATCGTAATTCCCGCGCACGCGGGAATTCACCTCGGCACACCGGCACCCGCTTTCGCGGAAGAGACGGCTAGAACAAATTGAGTCCTGCACTTCCCATCCTCATGGATAGATACGTTGGCGAGGGCATGGCCGGACGTAACCAGGAAGGCTCCCGGCGAGAGACGCCGCGCCCTAGCTTCCCTGCCTTTCCCTGCCTCCGCCCCAGCGCGGATGACGGAAGGACGGGTTGGCGTCCAGGCGCCAGGAGCGTTGAACCGCCTCCGGGGCTTCCTGTTGCTCCTGGGAAGCGCTCCTTGCTAGAAGCCTCGTCTGCTGGCGCCGGCTTGGCCGCCTCGAAGGGAGGGCGTTGAGATGCTCCGCGAGCCCCTCGAGGCTGATGAGGTTATGCACCGGCAGGAAGTCGTCTACGAAAGGTAGGGCCGATTGCATCCCACGGGAGAGCGGTTCGTAGCTCGGCGACCCCAATAGGGGATTGAGCCAGACGAGGCGGTGACAGCCCCGCTGAAGCCGGGCGATCTCGAAACGCAACATATCCGGCTGGCCTCTGTCCCAGCCGTCCGAGATGATGAGCACGACACCGCCCCAGCCGAGGACGCGCCGGGCCCAATGGAAGTTGAATGCCTTCAGGACGTCGCCGATTCTAGTACCGCCCGCCCAGTCGGGCACCGCGTGCGCGACCTCCGTCACGGCGCGGTCGATGTCCCGGTCCTTCAGATAGCCCGTTACGCGAGTGAGCCGGGTTGCGAACAGGAATGCCTCTATCCGGCCGACGTCGCCGAAGACGGTATGGATGAAGTGCAGCAGTATGCGCGTGTAACGTTCCATAGAGCCGCTGACGTCGCAAATCAGCACAAGCGGCCGCCGCTTTTCTTTACGCTGCCGGCGAGGCAGATCCAGGAGCTCACCGCCCACGGCCATGTTCTTGCGGATGGCGCGCCGCAGGTCGATCAGGGGCCCTGCTCCGGGCATCCACCGCCTGGTGCGTCGGCGGCCCAGATCCCACCGGAGCTCGGCAATCAGCGCCCTGGCCTCGTCGACCTCGTCGGCTGTGAACTCAGCGAAGTCCTTCTCGCGGAGGACCTCCCTGGCGCTGTAGGTCCGCGTCATCTCGACCTTGTCCCCGCCGTCAGGGCCCTCCTGCCTGCCCAACGGGTCGCTCGCCGTGGGTGGAGGATCGAACTGCGGTTGCCGATACCTTCGCTCCTCTCCGAGGGAGCGCAAATCCATGGTGGTCCAATCGGACTTGGGGGGGCGCCAGAAGAGCTGGAACGCCTCGTCGAACGGGGCAATGTCCTGCTGGCGATGCACCAATACGGTCCTGAGCGCGTGGTAGAAGTCCGACCTGCGGCGGACCCCCACCAGGCGCAAGGCGCCCGCGGCGTCGATCATCCGGCCGGAGTGCACGTCGAGGCCCAACTCCCTGAGCAGACGCCCAAAGAGCATGAGGTTATGCAGGAGGTGGCCGTCGGCGCTCATGCCGCCCGCCCGCGCATAGGGAGGGATTTCATCCCCGCGCGCGGCCTCGCCGCGTCCCTCGGTTCCGGGCGCGGTTGAGCATGGCCCGCACAGGCTCGCCCCGGACCGACTCGATGTCCTCGCGGTACTTGAGCATGATGCCAAGGGTATCGTCGATGACCGAAGGATCGAGTTCGGTCTGGTCGAGGGCAACCAGCGCAGCCGTCCAGTCCAGCGTCTCGGCCACGCCGGCAACCTTGTAGAGCTCGGCGGTGCGCAGCTCCTGGACGAAGGCCGTCACTTCCTCCGAGAGCTTGCGCGGCGCGCCGGGGATGCGGGTGGTGACAATCTGGTACTCCTTCTGGAAGTCGGGGTAATCGATCCAGTAGTATAGGCATCTACGTTTCAGCGCGTCATGCACCTCACGGGTTCGGTTGGAGGTGATCACGACGAACGGCGGCTCCTCGGAACGGATGGTTCCCATCTCCGGGATGGTCACCTGGAAATCGGATAGTATCTCCAGCAGGAACCCCTCGAACTCCTCGTCGGCGCGGTCCACCTCATCTATGAGGAGCACGGGAGGCCTGCCGCCGTCGTGCTCCAGGGCCCGGAGGAGCGGACGCTTTATCAAGAACTCCTCGCTGAACAGGTCGCGGGCCGCGGCGCCGCGGTCCAGGCCGCCGCTGGCCTCCAGCAGACGTATCTCCAAGAGCTGGCGAGCGTAGTTCCACTCGTACACTGCGTGGTTGACGTCCAAGCCCTCGTAGCACTGGAGGCGTATTAGGTCCGTGTCGAGGCTGGATGCGAGCACCTTTGCGACCTCGGTCTTGCCCACCCCGGCCTCGCCCTCCAGAAGAAGAGGCCGCTTCAGGCTCAGAGCCAGGTGGATCGATATGGCAAGGCCGCGATCGGCTACGTAGAGCTGTTCGCGCATGGCCTGTTGCAGTTCATCTACGGTGGCGGGAACTGTGGTCGTCTGTTTCATGCTCTCCTACTTTGGCTTAATACGCCTTGGCAAATCCTATCGTGGTATGCTTGTCGAAGCGCTCCGATCCTGCTAGGCATACTACTTCACCAGTCCTATCACGTACTCCTCATGCATTCGCCCCTCGATCTGCGACAGTCGCAGCTTGCCCCAGCGCGCCGGCATCATGCGCCTGTCCCGGTCCAAGCGGCGCACCCCGGTTCCCGCCAGATCGAATCCTACGCCTTCCCCTATGGCAGCGATTCCTTTGTGCGTCTCCACGTCAAGGCCGCGCAAAGTCGAGGTTCCGACGACGATCACCGCCGCCTTACCCCTCTTCAGGACCCGCCGCATCTCTGAGATTACGGCCGCCATCTCGCCGAAATACCGGCGCAACACCATCGACTTCTTGGCGTCGCGCTCTGCCAGTCTGGACAGCGTCTCCTCGCACCGGCCCGGCAACCCTCCGTACTCCGCGCCGTTCGTGGCGTTGTGGCCCAAGTACCCAGCCCGTATCTTGGTGAGGTCGGCGATGTTCCAACCGAGCCAGACCAAAGAGAATTTGTGCGCCCGCATGTAGTCAATCGCATTATTGGCGTAGGGCGGCGAGGTCACTATCAGATCGATACTCTCAGACGGCAGGCCGGTGTTGGCTGCGCTGGCCGCGTGTATTCCCACGGCGCGGGATGGCTCTTTGGCAGCGGCTTGGCCGGTCCCATTCGGAGCCGGAGGTTCACCCTTGCTTCCGCCCAAAGCGGCTACGTTGCGCTCCAATCGCTTGCCAAACTCCACAAACGCCGAGTTCGGCGTCTTCCCGGCATCCCTGTGGGGGCGGGTGTGCGCCAAGTCGCGCGCCAGCGATACGCCGCCCGACTTGGCGATGATGGTCGAGGAGAAGACGACGACGTGGAAGTTCCGCACACCCCCCTCGGGCAACTCCTCGATGCGCTGCAGGAGGGCAAGCAATTCAAGCTGATGCTGTGGCAGAAACCAGTAGTCGATGAATTCACCAGTTTTTGCGTCGAACCGACGCTTCAATTCTCGCTTCAGCCTGCGGCCGTCGGCCTGGTAGTCGTTCTTGGCGGCCCTCAAGACTTCGAGTCCTGTTTGCAGCGCGGCCATCGGATCGATGGGGGTCAGCTTGGCCGTTGCGATTATTCGGGCCAGCGGGTCGATGTCGCAGCCAATGGCCCGACGCCCCAGCCGAACGGCCTCTACGAGCGTGGTCCCGGAGCCGGCCATCGGGTCTAGAACGACGTCCCCCGGGTCGGAAAGGCGCCCGATGAAGAATTCCGGCAGCTTGGGCGGGAACTTCGCTGGGAAGGGATGCAAAGAATGCGGCCCATGACTGCCGTTTATGCCGTGGAAATCCAAATCGGCGCGCAACGCCGCCTGCAATGCGCCAATGCAGCTACCGACGCTCATTTGCAACTATCTGTGATGTAGGGACTGCCTCCGACACCTAAGGACACGGGTGAGCATCAGCCGAGACCGGATCGGCTTATGCGGTCCGCGCCGCCGCTGCCGCCACCGCACGCCCGACGTACACCTCGGCCATCTTGAGCCTGTAGCCGGCGGACGCGGATATGTCGCCCAGCAGGTCGTCCCCCAGGTCATTCGCGACCTGGCTTGCCGCTTCCGCCTGCGCCTTCTCCCCCAGACCGTTGCCGGTCAGGGAGCATTCCACCGAAGGCGCCCTCGTAGCGCTCGGCGTCAGCCCGCCAACCGCCACTCTCGCCGCAGAGCACGTATCTCCGCTGGCCGTGAGGACGGCCGCCGCCCCAACGACGGCGTATCGGGACGCCGGGTGGATGTACTTAGCGTATGCCATCCCCTGCCCTGCCTGAGCCGCAGGTACTTCAACGGACGTCAGGACGTCATCGTTACCGAGCGCGGTGGACATCAGGCCTTGGAAGAAGTCTGCCGCCGCGACCAGTCTGTCGCCGGAGGGCCCCGCGACTCGGAACTCGGCGCCGAGGGCGACGAGCACCGTCGGCAGATCGGACCCAGGGTCCGCGTGGGCCAAGTTACCGCCCACCGTGCCCCGATTGCGCACCTGCGGGTCTCCGATCACCGCCGCGGCCTCCGGTATGATCGGGCAGGCGTCTTTGAGAACGTCCGAGGACGCGAGCTCGGCGTGGGTAGTCAATGCGCCAATGCTAACGCAGCCGTTACTTCGGCTTATGCCCTTCAGCTCGTCCAGCCGGCCGATGTCGATCAAAGAGGACGCGTCCGACAGCCTGAACCTGAGCAGCGGGATGAGGCTGTGGCCTCCGGCTATGATCTTGGCCCCTTCGTGCTCTTGCAGAAGAGCTATTGCCTCCTGCAGGGAGCACGCCCGATGGTAGTCGATCTGTGCTGCATACATGACCTAGCTCCCATTCCCGTGATGTATGGCCCTCCAGACGCGCTCCGGCGTCAGGGGCATGTCCAGCTTGTCAACGCCAAACGGCTTCAATGCGTCCATCACCGCGTTGTAGACCGTTACGGTCGATGCGATGGTGCCCGTTTCCCCGATACCCTTGACGCCCAACGGGTGGTCGGGGGACGGGGTGTCGGTGGACATGGTCTCTATCTCCGGCACCATATCCGCACGCGGGAGCGCATAGTCCATCATGGACCCCGTTATCAGCTGGCCCCCGTCGTCGTACACGGCGCCTTCCCATAGGGCCGGGCCGGCGCCCTGAACGACGCCGCCGTGGACCTGTCCTTCGATGATCATCGGATTGATCTGCGTGCCGCAGTCGTCAACGGCCACGTACCGAGTCAGGCTGATCTGGCCGGTATCAGGGTCGAGCTCGACCACCGCGGCGTGCGCGCCGAACGGGTACGCGAAATTGGGCGGGTCGTAGAACGTGGTCGACTCGAAGCCGGGTTCCATGCCCTCCGGCAGGTTCCAAGCAACGTTGGCCATGAGCGCGATGTCATCTATCGTCTTGGACTGGTCAGGAGACCCCTTCACGAAGAAGTTGCCGTCGTCGTATTCGATGTCCTCGACAGCCGCCTCCAGCAGGTGGGCGGCGATGGCCTTGCCCTTCTCCTTCAGCTTGCGGGCGCCCAGAGCCACCGCAGCCCCGGCCACGGCGGTCGTGCGGCTGCCATAGGTCCCCCACCCCATGGGCGACGTATCAGTGTCGCCGTGAAGCACTTCGATGTCGTCGACGTCTACGCCGAGCTCGTGGGAGACGACCTGCGCGAACGTGGTCTCTTCTCCCTGGCCGTGAGGGGACGCTCCGGTCATGACGTTGACCTTGCCCGTGGGGTGGAACCTGATGATCGCGCTCTCCCACAGACCCCCGCCGAAGCCTACCGCGCCCGCCACCTGCGAGGGACCGAGACCGCATATCTCAACATACGTCGTAACCCCGATCCCTACGTGCTTGCCCTCGCTGCGGGCGGCGGCCTGATCGCGGCGCAGGTCCTGGTACGCAATGCTGTCCATGAGCATATCGAGCGCTTTTTCGTAATCCCCACTGTCGTAGGTGAGCCCGGTCGAGACGTCGTGTCCGTTCTCGAAGGCTGGGATCAAGTTCTTCCGCCGCAGCTCTACGGGATCCATGCCAAGCTTGTCCGCCAAGAGGTTGACCATTCTCTCGACCAAGAAGGTCGCCTCCGGACGCCCGGCGCCCCGGTAGGCGTCGACCGGTGTTGCGTTGGTGAACACGCCGTAGACGTCGCCGTGAACGTTGGGTATGTCGTAGGGGCCTGCGTACATCAGCCCGTGGAGGATCGTAGGTATCCCGGTAGAGGCGGTCGATAGATACGCCCCCATTCCGGCCCAAACGGCGGCCCTTACACCGGTGATCTTACCGTCCCGCGTCGCTGCGAGCTCGACCTCTTCGATGTGGTCGCGGCCGTGGATGGTGGCCTGGTAGTTCTCGCTGCGGGTCTCGACCCACTTTACCGGGCCGCCGGTCCTCATGGCGCAGAAGGCGATGATCGCCTCGTCCGCATAGAACGGTATCTTGCTTCCGAAGCCGCCCCCGACCTCCTGTGCGATGACTCGGATACGGTGCTCGGGCAGGTCTGTGACCACAGACATGAGGAACCGCGCGATGTGGGGGTTCTGGCTGGTGCTCCATAGAGTCAGGTCCTGGGTGGACCCGACCCACTGCGCGACCGCGGCCCTCGGCTCCATGGCGTTCGGGATCAACCGCTGGTGGACGATCCGGTCTTTGACCACGACGTCCGCCTCGGAGAAAGCCGCGCCGGCGTCGCCGCCCGAAACGGTCCAGTGGAAGGCCTGATTGCCGGGCGCGTCCTCATGGAGCTGCGGGGCGCCGTCTGCCGTGGCCTTCTTGGGGTCCGTGACCGAAGAGAGAGGCTCGTATTCGACGTCGACGTGCTCCAGAGCATCCTCGGCCACGTACCTGCTCTCAGCCACGACGACGGCCACGGCATCCCCAACGTACCTCACGACGTCCTTGGCGATGGGCGGGTGGTCCACTGCCTTGACGTCTGAGTTGGGGACCTGCCAGGCGCAAGGGATGCCGTTGAGGGCCCCCTCGGTGTCGGCGCCGGTGAAGACCGCGACCACGCCGTCCCGCCCTGCGGCGGCGCTGGCGTCAATGGACTTTATGCGTGCGTGGGCGTGCGGGCTGCGCAGGATGGCGGCATGGGTCATGCCCGGTAGCTTGATGTCGGCGGTGTAGCTGGCCTGCCCCGTGATGAGCCGCGGATCCTCGCGCCTCCTGATCCCCGAGCTGAATATGCGGGTAGTCATGACGCGCCTCCCATCACCGCCGCAGCTTCCTGGACGGCTTTAACGATGTTGGTGTAGCCGGTACACCTGCAGATATTGCCTTCCAGCCCGTGCCTGACCTCGTCCGGGGACGGGGATGGGTTGTTCCTGAGAAGCTCCTTGGCGGCCATGATCATGCCGGGAGTGCAGAAGCCGCACTGGAGACCATGCTTGTTCCAAAACGCCTCTTGGATGGGATGGAGCCCGTCAACAGCCAGGCCCTCGATAGTAGTGATGGTGGAGCCGTCGGCCTGGACCGCGAGACAGGTACAGGATTTCATGGCGGTCCCGTTCATCTCCACCGTACACGAGCCGCACTGGCTGGTGTCGCAGCCGATCTTGGCGCCGGTAAGGTCCAGGGTATCCCGGAGATAGTCGACCAAGAGCAGCCGGGGCTCCACTTCGTGCCTGTATTGGCGTCCGTTAACCGTGACTTCTATAGGCACCTTCAAGGCTATCGCACCTCCTCGGAGATAACGACGCCGGGCTGCACGCACTGAGTACAACGGCATGCAGGCCCACCGCGTCCGCTGCAACTGTATTCCAGCCTAAACCGGAAGTCAACAATGTGAACGCGGTCACAAGGGCCCGCCCCTCACCCCAAGCGGGCAATGACGATAACAGGCTGCGGAAAACGCCTCCGGCTCCCGCGCCCCCCCTCCTGGCAAGACATCTGCTTTTATTCGAGGCTACGCCAGTCAAAAAGGACCTCACGAAGCCTGAACACTTACCCCTGACATAATCATCATTGAACATCCACACGTTGACACACTCAAACTTGACAGAAACCGCCGCGCCGACGTAGAATAACCCCTTGCGTAAATAGGGTCCAACGCCGCTGAGACCGGACCGGCGGCAGCAACCGTGCCCACAGCCCACAGTCAGCGGGGCTTCCTTGGCCTCGCCCGGCACGGCTAACCCGGAAAGGCCGCTCTTCAGATAATGCCTGCCGTACCAAAGAAGAAACGCTCCAAGGGTCGGCAGGGTAAGAATTCGGCCCACTTCCACATGACCGCGCCCTCACCCTCCGAATGCCCGCAATGCTTCAGCCCCAAGCTTCCTCATAGGGTTTGCAAGCACTGCGGCTACTATAACGGCCGTATGGTGCTTGAAGTAGAGAGCGACGATGCCGAGTAGCGCCGTCACGGCTACCATTGAAGGGCGTACTTGATGCTCAGCAGCTTTGCATCATCCAGAAAGGGCAATGCGGTAGCGTTCCTCTTCCCCGGGCAGGGAGCCCAGGCCGCCGGCATGGGCAAGCAGGTCTACGACGCGTCGCCCGCGGCCCGTTCGGTCTTCCACGAGGTCGACGAGGCGCTCGGACGGCCCCTCAGCGAACTGCTGCTCAACGGGTCCGACGGCGAGGTGAAGGAAACGATAAACGCCCAACCGGCCATCATGGCCGTCAGCCTAGCCTGCCATAGAGCGATGGAGCACGAGTTGGGGCCTGACACAATGCCCCGACCGGCATTCATGGCCGGGCACAGCCTGGGAGAGTACACCGCGCTAGCTGTCTCGGGGACGCTCGACCTCAAGGACACGGCAAAGCTGGTCCAAGAGCGGGGCCGCCTCATGCAGGAAGCCTGTGACCGGCGCCCCGGCACCATGGCGGCCGTTCTTGGGCTGGATCATATGACGCTCGAAGAGATATGCCGGGAGACGGATACCTACGTCTCCAACGTCAACACCGCCGAGCAGGTCGTCATCAGCGGCGAGCGTATACCCGTCGCCCGGGCCTTGGACTTCGCCATGGCCCGCGGCGCGAAGAAGGTCATCCCCCTCAGGGTAGGGGGCGCGTTCCACAGCGCCCTCATGGAACCGGCCCGTGAGGGCTTGGTGGACGCCGTCAGGAGCCTGCCTTTCAGGGACCCGGAAATCCCAATAGTCGCCAACGTCACCGGCGCACCGCTCACGACTGGCGCGGCCATCCAAAACGAGCTAATTGCCCAGATATGCGGTTGTGTCCAGTGGAAGCAGGCGGTGGACTACATGGTGGGATCCGGAGTTTCCAACTTCATCGAGATAGGCCCGGGCAAGGCCTTGAGCGGCATGGTGAAGCGAATCGACCGCTCTGCCAAGGTAGTCAGCGTCAGCGACATGGACTCGATCATCCGGCTCAGCCTTAACTAGGGCCCTGCTGATATTTCTGGGAACTCACTTGCATCCCGGCCCACGCCGCCGCTTCCGCAGTCGGCCAGTGTGCCGAGCGTCGGCTCCGCGCTTTTACGGTAATCACGGTGAAAGCCGGCACAACCCAGACCGGCGGAGCCTCCCGGGACAGCCTTGAACATCCCCGGCGTTGTGGACAGGCGGCCTGCCAAGCGAAGGGCGCGATCCGCGGCCCTTCAGGTGCTCTACGAGATCGACGGGGCCCGCCACAAACCCGAACGGGTGCTCGAGGACCGGCTGAAACAGGGCAACACGCCCGCGTGGGTGGCGAGCTATACCCGCGAACTCGTGGAAGGGATCGTTGAGCACAAAGCGGAGATTGATAATATAATAGCCACTCACGCGCCGGAATGGCCCCTCATGCAGATGGCGACGGTGGACAGGAACCTGCTCCGGATCGCCATCTACGAGATAACCGAGGAGAAGAAGAAAACGCCGCCCAAGGTGGCCATCGACGAGGCGGTGGAGCTTGCACAGATATTCGGGAGCTACAGCTCGTCCCGGTTCGTGAACGGCGTGTTGGGGTCTGTGATGGACACCATCGCGGCGCAAGAGGCAAAAGATTTGCAGGCTGCTGAATCATGAGACTTGAGAGGAGCTGAGGGGAAGCCAGAGGACGGTTCCCGCAGCCGTCAAGTACAATCAGTGCGTGAGCAGATGGAGGTAGTGAGATGCCTACGGTGATGGAGCGTGTGCAGGCGGTGGTTGCCGACAAGCTGAGCGTCGACGCTTCGGAGGTAGTCCCGGAAGCGTCGTTTACCGAGGACCTTAACGCCGACTCCCTTGATCTCGTCGAGCTTATCATGGCCTTCGAGGAGGAGTTCGGCACTGACGACAACGCCATTCAGATCTCCGACGAGGACGCGGAGAGCATCACCAACGTGCAGGCTGCCATAGACTACCTCAAGTCGAAGGGCGTAGAGGACGAGTAGCCCGACGGGCAGCCGCGGCGGACTGCCGAATCGGACTCGGAGCACGTGCGGCGGCGGGAGGGCGGCAGCCGCCGAATCCCCGGAGCCTTAGCTTCTTTGTCCTGCCCGCAAGTGGCAGATGACCCCGTTCGCCAGAGCGGTAATGCCTCGGCGCGACACGGTGACTGTCCGGCTATCGCCCTTGCCGTCAAAGTGAGATGACACTTTGTGGCCCAACGGCGTGCTGCTCCACAGGACTATGACCTGCGCCCAATTGCGGTTGGTACGGTAGTAGCGTTCGTGGCGGGCCGTCTGTCCATCCACGAATCGCCACTCGATGCCCGGTGGAGAGGTTTCCAGTATCTCCCGATACTTCGTCTCCGTCCCGCCAACGACCAGGATGCGGCCAATCCGGGCCGCGCCCATCTGCTCGGCCAGATCGTTCAGGGCGGCGCGGTCGTTGGACCCGCCGCACAAGCGGCAATAGGACCTTTCAACCAGCAGCGGCGACCTCGCTGCCGTCGCTTTTTGACGACAGCCGCCGCTGCCGCAGTGCAGCAGAAACGCATTCCACAGCGTGTCACGGGCTTGCCCAACCTTGTTCAGTGCGATGTTGGCGCGGTTCGGACGAGAGGAGATGACGCCGGCCTGGACCAGAACCTCACGGGCTGCCTGCTGATCAGCGGGGTTGGTAATGCCAAGACCCTCAAGCACCCTGGCAATGGGGATGTCATTCATGAGGCGCAGCAGCTAATACGAGCGTTCGCAGAGGGGCTGAACCACTCTGCCGGGAGTCCGAGGCCTCCCTTTCCAACTTAGGGGAAGGCTCAGGGGATGGCCGAAGGGGTCTCATGCTGCTGACCGGCCATCATATACGACCTCTCCGGCCGCTATGGTGGCCGCGACGCGCCCCTTCAGCGCCTCACCGGCCAAGGGGGTGTTCTGCCCCTTCGAGGCGAAAGCCGTCGGGTCTACGACCCACTCTGCGCCGGGGTCGAAGACCGTCACGTCGGCGGGCGACCCCGGCCTTAGAGCGCCGAGGTCCAGGCTCAGGAAGCGGGCGGGCGCAGCCGTGAGTTTCTCCACGAGGGCGGGCAGAGTGACGGCGCCGCCGTGGACCAGTGACATAAGGGAGCCGAGCGCCGTTTCGAGAACGCTGATACCGTTCGCTGCATCGTCGAAGGTGCAGAGCTTCTCGGTCCGCCCATGGGGCGCGTGGTCCGTTGCGATGAGGTCCACTGCGCCGTCGCGCAGACCCTCGACCATCGCCTCCACGTCCCGGTGCGAGCGCAGAGGCGGCGCGACCTTGGCGTTGGTGTCGTACGCCGAGACGGAAAGCGGCTCGTAGCCGCCGCTGCCTCTGCCCAAGACGGCTTCCTCCGTCAATGTCAAGTGGTGGGGTGTCACCTCGCACGTGACCTCCAGCCCGCGCGCCTTCGCCCGCCGGACCATTTCGACCGTCCCTGCGGTGCTGGCGTGGGCTACGTGAAGCCTGCCCCCTGTCGTCTCGGCCAGGGCAACGTCCCGCGCGGCCATTGCCTCCTCGGCGGACCGGGGGACAGCCTTCAGCCCCAAGCGCGTGGCGACCCAACCCTCGTTCATGACGCCGCCGGCTGCCAACTCCGGGACCTCGCAGTGGTTGATGATCGGCAGCCCAAGCCCGGAAGCGTAGCTGAGCGCCTGGCGCATCACGTTGGCGTCCGCAACGGGGCGCCCATCGTCGCTGAAGCCCACTGCCCCGGCCTCGGCCAGTTCCGCCATCTCGGCCAACGCCATGCCCTTGCTGCCGGCGGTCACCGCGCCGATGGGCAGGACGCGCACCGCGCCCTCTTCCCGGGCCCGCCGCCGCACGAAGTCCACCACGGCCCGCGAGTCCATGACCGGATCCGTATTCGGCATGGCGCACAGGGTCGTGAATCCGCCCCGCGCCGCCGCCCTGGTCCCCGTGGCGATGGTCTCCTTGTACTCGAAACCCGGCTCGCGTAGGTGGCAATGCAGGTCGATGAAGCCGGGGCAGACGACGAGGCTGCCTGCGTCGATGATCCGTGCGCCGTCCGGCGGGGTTATGTCAGGGTGGATGCCCTCGATCGCGCCGTTCCGAACAAGCAGGTCCCCACGCTCATCTCTGCGTTGGGAAGGGTCGACGATGCGGCCGCCTTTGATGAGAATCGGTCGTGGGTAGCTCATAGGCTCAGAGCCTCTCGAGTATCGCGTCGACGTGTGGGTAGGTCGGCAGGCCCTCGCGCCGGTCCCACCACCGGAATTCGCTGATCTCGTGACCCGCCTCGACGTCGCCGGCGGTCTCGATCCGGAAGACGTGGTGTCTGTGGATGGCGCTCTCCCACACGAACAGGGACTCCGTCCGCGCCGCCGCCAAGCCCGTCTCCTCTTGCAACTCCCGGACCGCCGCTGCCATAGGCGTCTCCTCCGGCTCGATGCCGCCTCCCGGCATTGAGAAGCGTCCGGTTTTGTCCCGGACCAGAAGCACCCTGCAATCCCTGAGCACGACCACCGTGGCCCGCTCGCGCAGCCGCGCAATCATCGGCCTGCACGCGCGGGAGATGGGAGGCCGTAGAGCAACGCCATCCTCACCGCGACCCCGTTGGTGACCTGGTCCTCTATGACTGAGCGCGCGCCGTGAGCGACCTCCGGGTCGATCTCTACACCCTCGTTCATCGGCCCGGGGTGCATGACGAGGGCGCCCGGGCTGGCCTCCTCGAGACGGCTCGACGTGATGCCGTACATCCTAGAGTACTCCCTGAGCGACGGAAGATGTCCGGCCTTCTGGCGTTCCTTCTGTATCCTCAGGGCCAAGACCACGTCGGCGCCCTCCAACGCCAGTTCGACCTTGGTCTCTATCCGGACCGAGGCGAAAGGGTGGGTCTCGTCCATCCGGGCGCCGTCTATGAAGTCGGGGGGTAGGAGCGTGGGAGGAGCGCACAACACGACGTTGGCTCCCATCTTCGTGAGGCCCCACAGATTGGAGCGGGCTACCCTGCTGTAGAGTATGTCGCCGACTATGGCCACCGTAACCCCGTCGATCCTGCCCAGCTTCTCCCTGATGGTGTAGAGGTCGAGCAGGGCTTGGGTCGGGTGCGCGTGGCATCCGTCTCCCGCGTTTATTATGGACGGCGCGAGGTGGCGCGCCAGATAGTGGGGCGCCCCCGAGTGCGGGTGGCGAATGACGATGACGTCGGCGTTCATGGCCTGAAGGGTGAGCGCTGTGTTGTAGAGCGACTCGCCCTTCTCGGTGCTGCTGCCGCCGCCCGTGACGTTGATGACGTCGGCGCTCAGTATCTTGCCCGCCTGCTCGAAAGAGACGCGGGTGCGGGTGCTGGCCTCGAGGAACAGCGTCACGATACTCTTTCCGCGCAGTGCCGGGACCTTCCTGATGTCGCGCTGCAGCACCTCTTTCATGGCGGCTGCGTTGTCCAGGACGGCTTCGATCTCGCTGCGGCTGAAGTCGTCCAAGTCGAGAACGTGCCGCCGCGCCGCTAGGGATTCGACCGCCTGCGTCATCGCGGCGTCCTCGTCACGAGCACGACCTCGTCCAGGCCGTCCGTCTCCGAGGTATGCACGCGCACCTCCTCATCCCGCGAGGTGGGTAGGTTCTTGCCCACGTAGTCCGGCCTTATGGGCAATTCCCTATGGCCCCTATCCACAAGGGCCGCGAGCTGGATCTGCTTGGGCCGTCCGAAATCGGTCAGCGCGTCCATGGCGGCGCGGATGGTCCTGCCGGTGTAGAGAACGTCGTCGACGAGCACGGCGACCTTGCCCTCGATGGAGCCGGGCACGTGGGACGGCCGCATCAGCGGCTTGGCGCCGGAGGCGAGGTCGTCCCGGTACAGGCCGACGTCGAGAGTCCCAACCGGCGGCGAGAGGCCCTCGAACTCCCCGATGAGCCGGGATAACCGCCGCGCGAGAGGCGCCCCCCTGGTGTGGATGCCGATTAGGACTATCTCGCCGGCGCCGCCGTTGCGCTCGAGAATCTCGTGAGCGATGCGCGATAGCGCGCGCCGGAACTGGTCGGAATTGAGTACGGACCTGTTTGTGAGTATGGACCTGTTTGGCGTCAAGAAACCCCCGCCGCCAGGCGACAAGGGGTTGGAACCGACTCCTTGTCAGCCTCTCGGGACCGACTTAAAGGACGTAATGACGTTGCGCCGTGATGTTACCCGTTATAGCAAGGCCGGTTCAAGTGTCTGTCCGTACTCGCCGTACTCGTGCTGTTCAGACTTCGTGAGGTCCTTTTCGACTGGCGCAGCCCCGATAGAGCAGACGCCTTTGATTCCCCATCCCTTGGCAGCCTTGCGCTACTGGCTGCCGAACTCCCCCGACGTCGCCGTCCCGTCACCGTCGAAGTCCACCTTGAGCGCCGGGTACTGGCCGGATCCTCCGAAGTCCCAGAAGTCCCCGTCCTGGTCCCAGGCCCCGTATATGCCGCTGTATCCCGCGGGCGACTGCAATTCGGCCGTGGTCTTGCCCTCGGAACCCGAGGACGGCCCATAGCCCACCGCCGACGCCTGGCCGGATGTCTCCGTATCCCAGTAGTTTGCGCTTATCGTGTCGGCGTTCTCGTTCTCGCCTATCAGTCCGCCGGCCCCGCTCTCACCGAACACCCCGCCCATGGCATAGCTCGCGCTGATAGGCCCGTTGTTCCAGCCCACGAGGCCGCCAACCCTGATCATGCCGCGCACGTTGCCTGAGGCGTAACTTGCCACTATAGACCCGGCTCTCTCGCTCAACAGGTTCTCACCCACAAGTCCGCCGGTATCCCTCTCGCCTGACACGTCGCCCGCAGCGTAGCTCGCGCTGATTGCGCCCTGATTCTCACCCACCAGCCCGCCTACGTCGTCCGAGCCCAAGACCTCGCTCGAGGAGTAGCTGGAGCTAATGGTCCCATCATTGTTGTTGTCTCCAACCAGACCTCCAACGCGATGGGAGGCGGACACGCTGCCAGCGGTGTAACTCATGGTGATCGGCCCGTTGTTCTTCCCGACCAGGCCGCCAATATCGTCCTCTCCCGTCACGGTGCTGCCGGCGTAACTCCCGTGGATCTCGCCGTCGTTCCATCCGGCCAGGCCGCCGGCGCCGATGTCCCCGGACACCACGTTTGCGGCGTAACTTGCGCCAATTTCGCCGCTGCTGGGGTTGATCCCAACCAGACCGCCGACACGATGTCTGCCGGTTACTTTGGCCTCGCTGTAGCTGTCGGTTATCAGGTTGTAGTTGACGCCAGCCAGCCCTCCGACGTCGTCCCCCTGCCCGAATACTGCGCCCGTGGCGTAGCTTCCCGTGATGGGACCCTGGTTGAGGCCCACGAGTCCGCCAACGATGTCCTTGCCGGAGGTCACTCCGGTAGCGTAGCTGCCGTTGATTTCGCCGTAGTTGGGGCCGACCAGACCGCCCCCGACGAGGCTGGCGGTTACAGAGGCCTCGGAGTAGCTATCGTTGATTGCGCCGCGGTTCGCGCCGACCAGACCGCCGACGAGGTCCATGCCGGAGATCTCTCCGGTAGCGTAGCTGTCGTTGATTTCGCCGAAGTTGGGGCCGACCAGACCGCCCCCGAGGATGCCGACGGTTACGGAGGCCTCGGAGTAGCTGCCGTTGATTTCGCCGTGGTTCGCGCCGACCAGACCGCCGACGTCCCTGAACCCGGAAAGCACGCCCGTGCTGTAGCTTTCGAGGATAACGCCGTTGTTCGCGCCGGCCAAGGCGCCCACGATGTTCGATCCCTTTATGCTCGCATCCACTATGCCGACGCCGCGAATCTCGCCGCTACTCTCGGCGAACAGCCCTGCATGGGTGACGCCGGACGCACGGTCTATGAACAAGTTGGCGATGGTGTAGCCGCCGCCGTCGAGCGTCCCCTGGAACGGCTGGAACGGCGCGGCGTGGCTGCCCATCGGCGGCCAGCCGGCCCCCGAAGTCCATTCTGCGTTGACCTCGCCGGAAGCGTAGCTGCCCGCGGTGTCGAAGTCGAGGTTGCGTGTCAACTCGTAGCCCACGCAACCGCTGATCGGGCAGCCCATGCCGGAGGCCGCGTCCGCGAACGCCGACGTGTACGAGTCCGCGTCCGAGTCGTCAGCCACGCCGTCAGCGTCCAGGTCCCAGCGGATGGCGTTCAGCTGCTCCAGGTTGGACACCTCGATGAGGCCGTCGCCGTCCACGTCATAGTCGCGCGCGCTGGCGTTCGCGCAGCCCAGCCCGATCACGGCTGCGGCCATCATTGCCGTTACCAGGAAGGCGGGTATCAGAATAGTCCTGTTCATGCTTCGCTCCTCATTGGGTAGCTGAGAGTGTCGCTTCGATAAACGTTGCCACGCCGCCAGCCGTGACGCGCGACGACCCGTTTGTAGCGCAGCCCCGATAAAGCAGACGTCTTTGATTCCCCATCCCTTGGCAGCCTTGCGCTACTGGCTGCCGAACTCCCCCGACGTCGCCGTCCCGTCACCGTCGAAGTCCACCTTGAGCGCCGGGTACTGGCCGGATCCTCCGAAGTCCCAGAAGTCCCCGTCCTGGTCCCAGGACCCGTATATGCCGCTGTATCCCGTGGGCGACTGCAGTTCGGCGGTGGTCTTGCCTTCGGCGCCGGGGGACGGCCCGAAGCCCACCGCCGCCGACTGCCCCGTGGTCTGGGTGTCCCAGTAGGTCGAGCTGATCGTGTCGGCGTTCTCGTTCTCGCCTATCAGTCCGCCGGCGCCGCTCTCACCGGACACCCCGCCCATGGCATAGCTCGCGCTGATAGGCCCGTTGTTCCAGCCCACGAGGCCGCCAACCCTGATCATGCCGCGCACGTTGCCTGAGGCGTAACTTGCCACTATAGACCCGGCGCTCTCGCTCAACAGGTTCTCGCCCACAAGTCCGCCGGTATCCCTCTCGCCTGACACGTCGCCCGCAGCGTAGCTCGCGCTGATTGCGCCCTGATTCTCACCCACCAGCCCGCCTACGTCGTCCGAGCCCAAGACCTCGCTCGAGGAGTAGCTGGAGCTAATGGTCCCAGCATTGTTGTTGTCTCCAACCAGACCTCCAACGCGATGGGAGGCGGACACGCTGCCAGCGGCGTAACTCATCGTGACCGGCCCGTTGTTCTTCCCGACCAGGCCGCCAATGTCGTCCTCTCCCGTCACGGCGCCGCTGGCGTAACTCTCGTGGATCTCGCCGTCGTTCCATCCGGCCAGGCCGCCGGCGCCGATGTCCCCGGACACCGCGCCCGCGGCGTAACTTGCGCCAATTTCGCCGCTGCTGCGGTTGATCCCAACCAGACCGCCGACACGATGTCTGCCGGTTACTTTGGCCTCGCTGTAGCTGTCGGTTATCGGGTTGTAGTTGACGCCCGCCAGCCCTCCGACGTCGTCTCCCTCCCCGGACACTGCGCCCGTGGCGTAGCTTCCCGTGATGGGCCCCTGGTTGAGGCCCACGAGTCCGCCAACGAGGTCCCTGCCGGAGGTCTCTCCGGTAGCGTAGCTGTCGTTGACGGAGTTGAAGTTGATGGCCGCCAGCCCTCCGGCGACCCTGGACGAGCTCGATACGCGGCCTGTGGCGTAGCTGCCGTTGATTTCGCCGTAGTTGGGGCCGACCAGACCGCCCGCAACGATACCGACGGTTACAGCGACCTCGGAGTAGCTGCCGTTGATTTCGCCGCGGTTCGCGCCGACCAGACCGCCGCCGTCCCTGAACCCGGAAAGCGCCCCCGTGCTGTAGCTTTCGAGGATAACGCCGTTGTTCGAGCCGGCCAGGGTGCCCACGGTGTTCGATCCCTTTATGCTCGCATCCACTATGCCGACGCCGCGAATCTCGCCGCTATTCTCGGCGAACAGCCCTGTATGGGTGAGGCCCGACGCACGGTCCATGAACAGGTTGGCGATGGTGTAGCCGCCGCCGTCGAACGTCCCCTGGAACGGCGCGGCGTGGCTGCCCATCGGCAGCCAGCCGGCCCCCGAAGTCCATTCTGCGCTGACCTCGCCGGAAGCGTAGCTGCCCGCGGTGTCGAAGTCGAGGTTGCGTGTCAACTCGTAGCCCACGCAACCGCTGCTCGGGCAGCCCATGCCGGAGGCCGCGTCCGGGAACGCCGCCGCGTAGCTGTCGACGGCCGAGTCGTCAGCCGCACCGTCGCGGCCCAAATCCCACGCGCCATCGCCGCCCAAATCCCATCGGATAGCGTTCAGTTGTTCCAGATTGGACACCTCGATGAGGCCGTCGTCGTCCACGTCATAGTCGCGCGCGCTGGCGTTCGCACAGCCCAGCCCGATCACGGCTGCGGCCATCATTGCCGTTACCAGGAAGGCGGGTATCAGAATAGTCCTGTTCATGCTTCGCTCCTCATTGGGTAGCTTCAAGGTGATCTACCGCCGGCATCCCCACGTAGCCGAATCGCTGCAAATCGTAACACAAGGATTAGGGAGGAAACAGCCGCCATCCTAAGCTCCCGCTCCTGAACATCCCATAGCTGCGGAAGAACCATTCCGCACCGCGCGCATAGAGAAAGCGGAGCATCCTCATCAGGCCCCTTTGTAGTTGACTATCTGGCGCAGGGTGTGGAGGATGCGGGTAAGGTCCTTCTGGTCTTCCATGACCTGCTGAATGCTCTTGTAGGCCTCGGGGTGCTCGTCGAGAAGGGCCTTTGCGTTCTTGCTGTTCCATGCTTTGCCGGCCATGCGTTCGTTGAGCGACTCGACCGTGAAGGCGCGCCTGGCCGCCTTCCGGCTGTACTGTCGCCCGGCCCCGTGGGCGCTGGAGTAGTAGGAGTCCGGATTGCCCAGGCCGGACGTGACGTAAGTCGCGGTGCCCATCGACCCCGGTATGATGCCGAGGTCGCCCTTGCCGGCCTTGATGGCGCCCTTTCTGGTCAGCCATACTTCTTTGCCGAAGTGCGTCTCGCGGACGGCGAAGTTGTGGTGGCAGTTGATACGCTCCTCCTCGCGGAGGCCGTGGACGAGGCTGCCCACGTCGGCGATGGCCGCGTCCATCATGAACTCCCGGTTCGTAAAGGCGTAGCGTTGGGCCCACTCCATCATCTCGACGTACTGCTCGAAGGTCGGCCCTCGGAGGGCCGCTAGATCGCGGTCCTCGAGCTCCTCGGCGTTCTCCTTCTGCGCCCGGCGGATGAAGGTGGTCGCGATCTTGTTGCCAATGCCCCGCGAGCCCGAATGGAGCACTAACCAGACCCGCTCACGCTCATCCAGGCAGACCTCCACGAAATGGTTGCCCGAACCGAGGGTGCCCAGTTGCCTTTGGGCCCTGTCCTCTTCGAACCCCGAGGCGTGCGGCAGCGGGTTGTCCTTCAGCCACCGGGCGGATCTGGAGGCTTGGGAGCGGCGGGACTTTCCCCCGCCAAGCCGGTGCTCGCCTCCCACGCCGGCGGGTATTGAGCGCGAGAACAGATTTATCAGCGGCGTCAGGTCGCGCGGCAGGTCGCCTCCGGTCTTGTTGGTGCGGACGGCGATCATGCCGCAGCCGATGTCGACGCCGACGGCGGCGGGGATCAGGGTGTTGGGGAAGGTCGGGATGACGCTCCCGACCGTCGCGCCCTTGCCGAGGTGGGCGTCGGGCATGAGCGCCACGTGACCCGCGATCCCCGGGGCACGCGACAGCATGTCCGCCTGCTTGCGTGTCCGGTCGTCCAGTATGCTCGCCCAGCTCTTGACCCGTCCCATCGGCATCTGACCTCCATCTTGGACACCTATGATAAGCGCCCCCCAATGAGTCTTTAGACTGCGGAATACGCTCCTAGTTCCCGTGCAGCTCTCTCCCCCGTATCTCGGTCTTGGTTGTAACGATGACTTCATTGAGGTGGAGCGGGGCGCGGCGGAGCGACATCTCCTTGGTCGTGTAAGGCCGCCGCACCCTTCCCAAATGGATCCCGAACAGTCTCTGGTCAGGAAAAGGGGCCTTAAGGAATATCCGGGAGGATTCTTCCGCAGACTGTTAGACCACCGACACCAGACACCCGAGCACCGAACGCAAGGCGCCAAGCGGACATTCGTCCGTCGGCGCTAGCAGTCCCAGTAGGACAGCACCTTGTCAAGGATCCGATGAGCGACCTCGTACTTGCTCAGCATATCTAACCTCTCCGCGCGGCCCTCGCGGTCTATGAGGACAACGCGGTTCGAGTCCGCGCCAAAGCCGCTGCCGGCGGCGGTGACGTCGTTGGCTGCGATGAAATGCAAGCCCTTCTGCTGGATCTTTGCCCTAGCGTTTCGTTCGACGTCATCGGTTTCGGCGGCGAACCCGACCTTGATCAGACCCTTGGTCCTCACGCCCGCTACCACGTCGGGGGTCCTCGCCAGTTCGAGGGACGACGTCTTGGCCGATCCCTTCTTGAGCTTGCGCTCGGAGGGCTCGGCGGGCCGCCAGTCCGCCACGGCGGCGGCCATCACCAGGACTTCGGCATCCTCACACTCCCGCATTACGGCGTCCCGCATGTCGATGGCCGATTCCACCCTGACCACGCTGACCCCAACGGGATCCGGCAGCGTGGTTGACGCCGTGACCAGGACGGCGGACGCCCCGCGGTCCCGGGCCGCCTCGGCGGCGGCATGACCCATTTTGCCGGATGAGCGGTTCGAGATGAACCTGACGGGGTCGATTAGCTCGCGTGTGCCTCCCGCAGTGGCGACCACCTTACGGCCTGCCAGATCGCCGTCCCGCCCAAGTACGGCGCGCACGTGGTCGATGATCTCAGCGGGCTCCAACATGCGGCCCGGACCGTACATGCCCGAGGCCAGGCGTCCAGTTGCCGGGCCCGCGACGGTGATGCCGCGCGACCTCAATGTTGCGGCGTTCTCCTGTGTGGCCGGGTTATCGTACATGTGGCCGTCCATGGCAGGGCAGACCACAACGGGGGCGCGGGTCGCCAACACCGTCGTCGTGAGGGCATCGTCCGCCAGACCGTGCGCAATCCTCGCCATGGCATGGGCCGTGGCCGGGGCCACAACCACTACGTCGGAGCGCTCCGCAATGGCGACGTGGTCGATGCCCATCTCAGTCTGAGGGTCGAATATGTCGGTGACCACCGGCCTGTGGGTGATGCTGCCGAATGCCAAGGGCGTCACGAACTTTGCAGCCGCCTCGGTCATGACGACGTCCACCCTGGCGCCGTGCTGGACCAGTTTGCTGGCGAGGTACGGCGCCCTGTAGCAGGCGATGCTGCCGGAGACGCCCAGAGCCACTGTCCTGCCCTCTAGCGGGTTCGGCATATCATTGCCTCCTTCAAGGATTCATGTCGTGGACGATGCGCAGACCGGACAGGGTCAAGTTCTGGTTCACCGCGTCGAAGACTCCCGCCTCCTCGGCGATCAGGTCGGCGAGGCCGCCGGTGCCTATGACCTTGGGCTGACCGCCGAGCTCATCGGCGAACCGAGCTACCATCCCCTTGACCATCTCTGCGTAGCCCAGAACCAAGCCGGACTGGAGGGCGTGGACGGTGTTCTTGCCTATCACCCCGTCCGGTCTGCGGAGCTCGACCCGCCGCAGCTGAGACGCGTTGTGAAACAGCGCGTCAGCCGCGATTGTGATGCCCGGCGCAATGGCGCCCCCGAGGTACTCCGCATCCGCCGATACGGCGTCGAAGACTGTGCCGGTGCCGAAATCCACGATGATGGCCGGGCCTCCATACAGCTTGAGCGCGCCCACTGCGTTTACTATCCGGTCGGCGCCGACGTCACGCGGGGGGTCGTAGAGTACCTTCACGCCGGTCCTGACGCCCGCGCCAACCACCACCGGCTCGATGCCAAGGTACGTGCGGCACAGTCCCACGATCTCCGGCGTCAGCGGCGGTACGCCGCTGCATATGGCTGCCGAACTTACGTCCGGGGCCGAGTATCCCCCCAGTTCCAACAAGTTCCGCAGCATGGCCGCGTACTCGTCCGCCATGCGCTTTCGGTCGCTGGCAACCCGCCACGTTGCCGCCGGAGAGTATCCATGCGCGTCGTCGAACACGCCGAACTTGATGTTCGTGTTGCCTATATCCAAAGCCAGTAGCACGTCGGCTCCCGCAGCTGCCCGGAAACGACAGGCGCGCGCAGTGCGCCCCTCCAGCTTGGCCCCAATTATACCACCGTCTCGAGGGGCCTCTTCCTTAACAGGTATGAAGGGGGATTGTAGCTGAAGGACACCCCTTCGGCAGGCTCAGGGCGGGATCTCAGACTCACGACAAAGGGACTGCGCCCCCCTGCTCACCCCGTATTGCTCAGCCTCCCAAGAGTCCTGCTAACTACTAACGTGAAAACCGTTCAGACTCTGTGAGACTCGAAGGCGGAAGTCCAGAGAGGGTCTCCCTCTGGCGGGGGTATCTGGGGGCTGCGCCCCCAGTTACCAAGGGGCGGGCGGGTGGGGATCAAAGACGTCCGCCTACTCGGGGCTACGTTCAGACTCTGTGAGACTCGAAGGGGGAAGTCCAGAGGTTCTCCCCTCTGGCAAGGGGTCTGGGGGCTGCGCCCCAGTTACCAAGGGGCGGGTGGGAACCAAAGACGTCTGCCTACCCGGGGTTACGTTCAGACTCTGTGAGACTCGAAGGCGGAAGTCCAGAGAGGGTCTCCCCTCTGGTAGGGGGTCTGGGGGCTGCGCCCCCAGTTATCAAGGGGCGGGCGGGTGGGAATCAAAGACGGCTGCCTACTCGGGGCTACGTTCAGACTCATGGAAACCCGAAGGCGGAAGTCCAGAGAGGGTCTCCCCTCTGGCAAGGGGTCTGGGGGCTGCGCCCCAGCTACCAAGGGGCGGGCGGGTGGGAATCAAAGACGGCTGCCTACCCGGGGCTACGTTCAGACTCTGTGAGACTCGAAGGCGGAAGTCCAGAGAGGGTCTCCCCTCTGGTAGGGGGGTCTGGGGGCTGCGCCCCCAGTTATCAAGGGGCGGGCGGGTGGGGATCTAAAGACGTCTGCTTACTTCGAGGCTGCGCCAGCCGAAAAGGACTTCACGAAGTCTGAACAGTTACACTAACGGTCGCCGTTGGTATCAACTCAGGCTTTTTGAGATAATTACTAAGACATCTCCGGGAGGCCGCTATTGGACAAGACGCCCCACGTGGTCGTTCGTGAGCTTACGCACGTATACGACGTATCCGGCGTCTCCCTGATCGCTCTCGACAAGGTTGATTTGGAAGTTGCGCGCGGCAGCTTCCTGTCGGTCATAGGTCCCAGCGGAGCCGGCAAGACGACGCTGCTCAAGGTGCTTGGCGGACTGATCGATCACACGTCGGGGACCGTGGAGATAGACGGGACGGCCCCGGAAGGCGCCCGGCGCCGCAACCGGATAGGATTCGTCTTCCAGGACCCGGCCCTGCTGCCCTGGAGGACGGTCACTGATAACGTCGCCCTGCCTCTGGAGATCGCGAACGGCCAGGGACACGGACCCGACACAGTAGAAGGCCACCTACGGGCGGTGGGGCTTGCCGCATTCGGTAGTTACTATCCACACCAGTTGTCGGGCGGCATGAAGCAGCGAGCCGCTTTCGCCAGAGCATTGGCATCGGCCCCGGCGCTGCTGCTGTTGGACGAGCCGCTTGGATCGCTGGACGAGATTACGCGCACCCACATGCGGTTCGAGCTCTTGCGGCTATGGGAAGGCACTGGCAGGACGGTGGTGCTGGTGACCCACAGCGTCCCCGAGGCCGTGATGATGTCGGACGAGGTGGCCGTCATGTCCTCGGGTCCCGGCCGGATACTGCGAAATATCCCGATCGAGATGCCGCGCCCCCGGGACGACGCAATGGAGGGGTCGAGCATCTTCGCCGAGCACGTACTGAAGGTGCGAGAGAGTCTTGCCTTGGAGGGGCATCGTGGACCAACCGCTACGGGAGCGGGGTCTCCCGCTTGACTCGGAGCCCCCGGAGTACTCGTACCGAGGCGCGGCTTGGATCGATCATCCGGCCCGCAGCCGGGAGGCTGCTGCTTCCGGCGCTGGTACTGGGCCTCATCGTCACGATATGGGAAGTGTGGACGCGGCTGGCGGACGTCCCGGTCTACATCGTACCGGCGCCGTCCGCCGTGGGGAGCAGGCTCCTGGGCGAACCCGCGTTCTTCGCAGGACACGCGGCCAGCACCCTGTCCGTTGCCATAGGCGGGTGGGCGCTCGGATCTGCGGTAGCCATCCTGTACGCTGCGATCATGTCGCAATCGCAGTTGCTGGAAAGAGCGCTGTACCCGCTGGCCTTGTTGGTGAAGGTGGTCCCCGTGCTGGTGTGGGCGGTCCTCTTCGTGGTCTGGTTCGGTTTCGGGCCGACTCCGAAGGTGTTGATAGCGGCGCTCATAACCTTCTTTCCCGTCTTGGTGAACACGCTAGCCGGCCTGAGGGCCGCAAACGCCGAGTATCTTGACCTGTTTCGCTCGCTGAATGCGTCGAGGGCGCAGGTCTTTTGGAAACTGCGGGCGCCCGGCTCCCTGCCCTACCTGTTCGCGGCGTTCAGGATCGCGATACCCCTGGCGGTCATAGGCGCGTTCGTGGCCGAGTACTTTACAGGAGACCGGGGCATAGGCAGTATTATCAGCGTGGCTCATTCCAACCTGGACATGCCGACGGTGTTCTCGGCGGTGCTCGTGCTCGCCATAATGGGGATTGCCCTCACTGCGCTCACCTCATACTTGGAACGGCGCATCCTCTTTTGGCACGACTCGTTCAGGTGAGCGCACGGCACGCCGACGTCCCCGGAGGGTTCACAGGATGAGACTATCGGTCCTGCTGTCGATTATGGCCCTGGCGGCTGCGGCCGCCTGCGGCGCCGAAGAAGCCGCAGCGCCGCAGCCGGACAAGGTCGTGTTCATGGCGGGGTTCAAACCCCAAGCGAATCTCCCGTTCGTGGCTGCTTACGTCGCCCAGGAAGAGGGATTCTTTGAGGAACAGGGCCTGGAAGTGGATATCCTGCACTCGTCCAAGGGGCAGCATCTACAACTCCTGATGGCCGGCGACGTTGACTTCACGACCGCAGCAGCAGCCTCAGTTCTGAAGCGGCGCTCCGACCCGGAAATTCCGATCGTCGCCCTGGCCCTGTTCGGGCAGAGAGGACAGCAGGCCTACGCAGCGCTGCGGCGATCCGGCATCGAATCTCTGGACGACTGGGAGGGGAGGACCTTCGGCTACAAGATCTCGATCCCCCCCGACTACCTCGCCATGCTCGAAGCGGCGGGGGTCGACCGCTCGACCATCAAGGAGGTGAACGCCGGGTTCGATCCCAGGGTCCTTACTGAAGGCAAGGTAGACGTGCTGGCAGTCTTCAAGTCCAATGAGCCTTACATCGTACGCAACCTCCCGGACTCCAGCTTCGATCTGGACATATGGGACCCGGCCGACTTTGGCGTGCCAACTATGGGTCTGACCTACATCACCCGGCAGGACATCGTCGATGGCCGTCCGAACTTGGTCGAGCGCTTCCTCAAGGCGACACTGAAGGGGATAGAGTACGTGATCGGTCATCCGGAGGAGGCGATGGACACGATAATGAAGTATGCGCCCGAAGAGGACCGCGCTCACATGCAATTCATGCTGGACGCCGAGCTCGCCGACGCCGTTAGCCCCCTGACCGACCAAAACGGGATCGGATGGATGACAGAGAGCCAGTGGCGGGAGCTGTACGAACACTTGGTGGAATTCGAAGCCATCCAACGGCCCTTCGACTTCCGAGCCGCCTTCGAGACCCGATCCCTAGAGGCCGTCTATGAGGGCAACGAGCTGCTCTGGCCATGAGGCGGGCGCTGCCACGGTCTCACCGCATTGGCAGGCTGTAGAAAAATACGGGGATTCCTCCCGCAGCATGTTAGCCCGCACTGAACGGTTCGCGGCGCCATCACAACGGATCGGCGTTAAGGATAATCGGCGTCCTCGCTGACGTAGACGCCGTGGACCTCGGATCCGAAGCCTTCGTAGCATGAGTAGTAGACGCAGAAAAGGCGGCCGTCGCGTAGCCTCACCACCGACGGATAGCCGCAGTTCCAGTCCGTGCCCTGGTATATCTGCGCCGCGTAGACCCATTCTCCGCCGCCGTCGGTGGTCACACTTACGCTGACACCGGGGCGCTCAGGGTTGCGGTCGCGGTAGAAGCAAGCTATGGCGCCGGAGCGCAGCTCGAACAGGAAGGGCGTCTGTCCTTGAAACGGCAGTCGACGCGGCTCCGTCCACGTCCGGCCCTCGTCGGCAGAGTAGGACAGGTAGCTATCGAAGGGCGGATTCTGGGTGCGGATTACAGCCATGAGTCGGCTGTCCGGCATTCTCATTAAGTCAGCTTCGTAGAACGTAACTTCCGGCGACCGCGCCAGCACCACCTTGTCGCCCCAAGTCTGCCCTGCGTCGGACGAGAAGGCCACGGCTGCGTACGTGTCCCCTCCCGGCTCGTCGGCGCCGTAGACGGGCAACACCCAGTCGCCGTCACTCGTAATCAGTGCGCGGCGCATAGCGTGAGGCTCGGTGGACCCGCCGAACAAGGCCATCTCAGGGCCCATTGGCCCCCACGTCAGACCGCCATCAGTGGAGCGTATTGGGTGGACGTGTGACTCGGGCCGGCCGGCACGCCGGGCCCGCATTACGAACATAACCAGGTCGCCTTCGGGCGTCTGCACCATGCGGTTGCCCCCGCTACAGTCCCAGCCCGGCAGCGCGGCGACCGGACGCGGCTCTGACCACGTGCGCCCGTCATCGAGTGACCGCGTCGTCACCACGGCCCCGTCGTCGATCATGTCGTGGCCGCCCACTGGGTGGCGGCTGGCTAGGCGGTATCCGACCAGAAGGCTCCCGTTGGGCAAGAGCTGGACGCCTGCCAGGGCCCTGGACAGAGGCTCCGGGCCGCCCGCAATGAGCACCCTATCGATGACCTTCATGTCCCCCGGGCGGGCGTGGACTCGAGAGGTGGACGCCTTCCGGGCACACCGAGCCTCGCGAAGGTATCTTGCAGATAGCCTACGGTATAGCTCGCCATAGCCTCGACCGCCAGCCTACCCTTCTCTGCCGTGGCCAGGCTGGAGCGTCCCCACACCCCGTCGGGGCAGAACTCTTTCATAGGCAGGTAATCGAAATATGCAGGCCCCACGCCGGGGACGTGATCGACCCGCGACGGCCCTACCTGCTCGGACGCCGCGTACATCATGATGGATGTCTCGAGCTCGCCGGCGTGCTGCTCGTTGCCGTAGCCGTCCAGCACCTCGCTAAGCTCGGCGCTCGCGTCGTGGGCGGGACTGACCAGCACGACCTTCCCCAAGCGCTGGCTGAGGTTCAGGTCGCGCACGGCGAGCTTCAGTATCAGGTTGCCGCCGTGGAAGTTGAGCACGGCTACGCGGCGGAAGCCCTGTTCCAGCAGGCTCTTTGCAATATCTTTCACGACAGCGCCGAGGGTCTCCTGGGCAAGGAAGATCGAGCCCCGGAAGCCCTCGTGCGCCTGCGAGCACCCGAAAGGCATCCCGGGGAGAAGGTAGGCGTCGAGCCGATCGGCCACTCTCCTTGCAACGACTTCGCCCTGAAACCAGTCCACTGACAGCGGGAGGTGCGGCCCGTGCTGCTCGATGGCTCCCACCGGAAGCACCGCCGTGTCAACACCGCTGCGTTCCAGGTCCAAGTGCGTGGCCGTCGTGTCGTACATACTCACCCTTTACGAAGTGCGTTGCCCTTTTCCCGCTACTCATGGAGCGTTAGCACGACCATGAACCGCATCCGTTCGTCAGCGATCGATCCCGTCATCATCAAGGCGTTCAACGGCTCGACGAACGGCTTCACGCCGCGTCTGTAGCCGGACAGCAATTCGTCACCCAAGGCATTTTCGACCATCGCGATTATGCCCGACATGTCCGCAAAGAACAGGTGGTGGAGCGGACTGGGCGCCATGCCGGCGAGCCGGGCAAACTCGGCCTCCGAGCTCAGCACGTCCACGCCGCCCGTCGCCGCGTCGTAGAACTCCTCCAAGCTGTCGATATTGCTCCCCACGACCACCCAATCCTCGGTCACGACGTAGCCCGGCCGGTAGTCGCCAAGCAGAAGGTCCATGGTAGCTGTAACAGTCTCATAGACGCCGAGTGGTTCCCTGTCGACGTCGAGCCCCTGGTCCTCAAGTATGCCGGCGAGCTCGTCCAAGGCGTTCTCGATTCCCCCAGGACTCTCGACGTCGGCCATCAGTAGGGCCTCTATGGTCCCGCTCTCATCCATTCCAAACTGATCGAACCGGACTTCACTTGGAAGCAGCGCAAAGGCAACCTCGCCGGTAATCGATTCGATCACGTCTCGCTCCAGGTCGATACCCGTTGCGTCCTTGAAGCCCTCCAGAAGCGCCCCGTAGGCATCTTGGCCGAGGGCCTTCTTACCCTCTTCCCAAGCCTCCCGGACGCCAACGCCCGAAGACAGTATGAGGGTATCCTCCGGCAGCACCTTGGCCGACCGGAGCCGGTTCTCGGTGTCCAGGGTGAACGTTCCCGAGGGGGTATTGGCGGCGACGTCCAGACGGACGCCGTTCTCGACGAACGACGTTGAGGCCGCCACGTACTCCGGTATGCTGCGTCTGACGTCCCTGAGCGAGTCCTCTAAGTCACCGTAAGGGTCGATGGCCTCGTAGAGCGTGTCCACAAACTCGGTACGCGCGTAGGCGAACATGACGCGCTGGGCGGACACCAATTCCTGCGCCGCGATGAACGCCTCGTCATCTGCCAGCGGCTCGGAGGGCGGGCGCCTCATGTTGCGGATCACGTCCTGCACCGTGTCCCGGCTGTCTCCCATCAGCATGTACGCGTCCGTGAGTCCCAGGGCTATGCGGTCACGATCCTCCGCCCATACATCGGCGCCGCCGTAGGTGTCGCTGTCGAAATACGCGTCGAACTCGTCTTCAAGATACGACACCATGTCCTTTACGAAGTATGCGGCAGCTTCACGGTCGCTAACCTGCGCCAGCAGGACCCACTCCGGCTGGTCCAAGTCGAAATCGAGAACGGCGAACGAGACGTCGGTCCCGAGCCACGTTGTGACGTCATCGAGGAAGTGGATACCGGTGGCGTCCTCTAGCTCCTCCAGCATCTCGTCTCGCTTTTCGATGAAGTCGTCCGTCTCCAGCAGGGAGATTACGTCGCGGGCCAGCCTCATCTGGCCCATTCCCGGACGAAGGTTGACGGAGACGTAAAGGGGCGCGCTCGACGGTATGAACTGTGCGGTGTCTTCGCCCGGTCGGCTGTACTGGCGCAGGAATAGGAGCACCGCGGCCACGACGGCAACAACCACGACGGCAACGGCCACGACGCCGAAGAGCAGAATCCGCGCCATGATACTCACGATGCCACCTCCGGCCTACGCTCCGAGATGGGCGCCCAAGCGGCTCACGTGAACAACCTCAGCTGCCGCTCGGTTCGTTGCCGCTGCCCTTGCTCTTGTCTATGAACGGGCTGAGCAGGTTGGTGAACTCCATGGGGAAGATGAACTTGGTGGACTCGCTGGCGCCCAGCTCCTTGAGAGTGTCAAAGTACTGGAGGCTCAGCGTGTTGGCGTCGATGTTCTGGGCCACGACGTATATCTGATTCAGGGCATCCGCGAAGCCTTGCGCGCGCAGAATCGCCGCCTGCTGATCGCCTTCGGCCTGCAATATCTCGGCCTGTTTCTCACCCTCGGCCTTGAGAATCGCCGCCTGTTTCTCGCCTTCAGCAACCGTGACAGCCGCCTCTCGGGTACCCTCCGCCTCTCGCACCACGGCGCGGCGGACGCGCTCAGCGGACATCTGCCGGTTCATCGCCTCCTGGATGTCGCGCGGCGGCTCGATCTCCCGTATCTCCACGTTGGTTACCTTGATGCCCCAACGCTCGGTCTCGGAGTCCAGCTTCTCCCTGAGGGTGTTGTTGATGCGCTCGCGCTGCGACAGCACGTCGTCGAGGTCTATGTCGCCGACCACCGCCCGGAGGGTGGTCGTCGCCAGGCCGATGACTGCTGAACGGTAGTCCTCAACCTCCAGCACCGACCTTTCCGCCTGGGCGGCCATGACCCTCATGTAGACCAAGAAGTCGATGTCTATGGGGGCGTTGTCCTTGGTGATGTTCGTCTGCCGCGGGATGTCCATGACTTCCGTGCGTAGGTCTACCTTCTTGGCGGCATGTATGATCGGAATGAGAAAGATGGGTCCGGGCCCCTTCATCCCCTCGAAATTACCCCACCTGAACCTTGCCAGTCGCTCGTAGTCCTTGAGGAAATTGATAAGTCCCATGTAGGCCTCCAGCCCCGCTCACCTTCGCGGCAAGCGTCCGCGACGAGTATAACAGGCTGCGGAGATGCTGGGGCTTTCGGAGTGGGCGTTCCCTTTGCCGGGGAGTCCAAAGTTCGTTGCGCTACTTGACTTGGCCTCGTGAACGCAGCGCGCGTCACCCCACGTCTTCATGTCATTCCGAACGCAGCAGACAGGATTGACGGGAGTATTGCCGTGCCGCATACTTATCTCCGTACATGAGTATCCGTACAAGGAAGGGTGGTATGGCGCGGCTGGATGTACGACTTGATGCCGAGCGGCGGCGGCGGCTGGAAGAGTTGGTCAAAGATAGGGGCGTGCCCATCTCCGAGGTGGTGCGCCGTCTGATCGATGACGCCTATGAAGGCGTCGTGCGGGAGCGCCGCAGACAGGCGGTGGGGCGGCTGATTAGGCTGGAGGTGGAGGACCCGCCGGATGCTGCTACGCTCTCCCGCGAGTTGGAGTCGGCCCATGAGCCCGGCGGCCTTCATTGACGCCAATGTCCCCGTCTACGCCGCCGGCAGGGAGAACCCTAACAAAGAGCCGTGCGCTCGGGTCCTCATGATGGCCGCAGAGCACCCACGGTCATTTGTGACCGACGCCGAGGTCCTTCAGGAGCTTATGCACCGCTACCTTGCGTCGGGGCGATGGGCCTTGGGGAGAGAGGTCCTCCGGAGTTTCGCCGAGGTGATGCATGACCGGATCGAGCTCGTCCATGAACGGGATATCCATCTGGCGGCAAGGCTGGCGGACAACCATCCGGGAATAAGCGCCCGAGACCTCGTCCACACCGCTGTGATGCGCCGCTTGGGAGTCGACCGGATCATCTCCGCGGACGCCGACTTCGACCGCCTGCCGGGCGTAATCAGGCTGGACCCTGCCCGCGTAGACGAATGGGGCGATTCCGTATTGGCCCGTGAGGGCGAATACCCTGAGCCTCGGTAGGAAGGCCCTTGATCTGGATCTGGCGGGGTTGCTGCCCTAGTCGGATGCCCGTATTACTCTGAGGGTCAAACCTTCCGCCTCCAGCACAACCACCTCCTCACCCGCGCCGATTTCCTCCCCTGCCTCGCTGACCGCTCCCCATTCCTCGCCGCCGATGCGGACCGAACCCCGGGGGTCAAGCGCCAGACTCACCACCCCTATCCGGCCCACCAGCGACCTCGACGACGGCTGGCGCGAGAACGCCGACATCCGGGCGGCGGCCATGTCCCGTATAACGAAGGCTAAGAACGCGAACATCGCGGCCGACACGCCGGCGATCAGCCAGTAGTCCACACGGAAGCTGGGGCTGGGGATAGGCGGCGGAGAGATCCCCCCGAATAGGAAAAAGGCGCCCAGGACGAAGCTGATGGCGCCCGCGATCCCGAAAACGCCGATACCGGGCGCCTGTACCTCCACGTAGAAGAGCACCATCGCAAACATCAAGAGCCCGACGCCAACCCAGTTTACCGGTAGGTTGCCAGCTGCGACGAAAGCAAGCACTAGGGCGATGACGCCCAAGACGCCAGGCCCGATTAGCCCGGGCGACATCACTTCGATGAAAATGCCCAGCGCACCCAGGGAAATCAGCAGGAAGGCCACGTTCGGGTCGGACAAGAAATTGAGGAAATTCTCCAGAGGCGTAAGGTCTATCTTCCTGACCGGAATGCCCGCGGTCTCTAGCACGCGGCTTCCGCGTTCCAGCTCGACCTGTTTGCCGTCGATCGCATCGAGGAGCGCCGGGACGTCCTTAGCGATTAGGTCGATGATGCCGCTTTCAAGGGCCTCGGACGCCGAATATGCCTTCGCTTCAACCACGGTGGCCGCCAGAGCATCAGCGTTGCGGTCCCGCTCCTCAGCTATGGATCG
Source organism: uncultured Dehalococcoidia bacterium (assembly GCA_958296245.1). Lineage (GTDB taxonomy): Bacteria > Chloroflexota > Dehalococcoidia > Lucifugimonadales. Next base: position 1,151,394 of record OY282458.1, on the reverse strand, counting down.
CAAGAACGCCGACGCCGACGCGGCGGCTTTGCTCTTCAGCGTGTCCGGGAGGTCTTCGCCTGTACTGCTGACGGGCGCGGCAGCCCCGATGTTGGTGCTGGGCGCCATTGCGGCCACGTGGGCCGCCGCAGTGATGAACGTGCCAGCGGACGTCGCCTCCGCGCCGGCGGGATGCACGTAGGCGACTACCGGGACCGGGGATGCCAGAATCGCCTCGACCATCTCCCGCGTCGAATCTAACAATCCCCCCGGCGTGTCGATGAGAACGATAAGCACCTCGGCGTTCTCGTCCGTCGCCGTTTCGATCGCGCGTGTCAGGAGGCGCACGGACTTGGCCTGTATGGGACCGTCGATCTTGATCCGGGCGGCGTGATCCCCCTGGGCGCGCGCCGCGTCTATGGCCTGGGAAACGATGGCGCCGCCAAAGCCCAGCACGACAAGGGCTATGACGAGAATGCGTCTCATGGGAACACTCCGCCATGGTGTAGGTAACTGTTTCAGACTCTGTGAGACCCGAGGGGGGAAGTCCAGAGAGGCTCTTCCCCTCTGGCAGGGGGTCTGGAGGCTGTGCCCCCGGTTACCAAGGGGCAGGCGGGTGAGGATCAATGACGTCTGCTTTATCGGGGCTGCGCCAGTCGAAAAAGGACATGAAGTCTAAACAGTTACTAGTGTAGCACGTGGTAGTGAAATGAGCGGAGAGGTGACATAATGCGCTGCTAGGGGCCGCATGTATATCGGAAGCCGGCCCACCGGAGGCGCCAGCCCATGGCGGAACCGCAGTTCGACATAGTCGCTCACCACAGCGAGAGGTACCAGCGCCACTCCGAGGGCGCCATCGCCATACTGCCGGACGGGCAATGGCTGCTGGGGTGGACCGCATTCTACGGCGGATTCCACGACGCCTCACCCGCCCACATCCTTGCTATGCGGTCCGACGACAGGGGCGAGACCTGGAGCGAGCCGGTTGTCATGTTGGAGAACGACGGCAAGTGCAACGTCATGAACGTCTGCTTTGCCCAGCCTGGGGACGGTAGCATCGTGATGTCTCACGTGCGCACGGACGACGAGACCTGCTTCTACTCTTGGCCATTCTCCCGCAAGTCGACCGACGGCGGTCATACGTGGACCCCGCACAAGCCGATGGTCGACTTGGATACGTGGCGCGGGTTCCCCGCCAACGACCGTATGATCGTCCACTCCAGCGGCCGATTGATCACGCCGATGGCGCTCAACACCGTACGGCCGGATCGGGAGGATGGCAGGGGTCTCCTGCAGCCGGTGCGCTCGGACGACGTGGGCGAAACGTGGCAGCTAAGCTCCAACGCGGCCCCGGTGCGGGACCCCAACCGTCCCGGCGCGAGCGAGCCGGCCGTCTTCGAAAAGAAGGACGGTACGCTGGTCTTCTACATAAGGACGCGGCTCGGCACCATATGGGCGGCGGAATCCCGCGACCGCGGCGAATCCGTGTCGGAGTCGTGGGACACTGGGATCCAGTCGCCGGCGACGCCCTGTATCGTGGGCCGGATTCCAAGCACCGGCGACCTACTGCTGATCTGGAACAACGCGAAGCCGGACAGACCCGGCTCAGGAGGACCCCGGACGCCTATGACGACCGCCGTATCCAGGGACGACGGCGTCACCTGGACCAACGTCAAGAACCTGGAGCCGGACACGAGCCGCAGCTACATGTACCCCGCGCTGACGTTCGACGGCGATACCGCGCTGGTCCTATACTCGCAGGGGAAGACCGATTCGGTAGTGAAGTGGTCAACGAACTGGCATAGTACGTCGCTGAAGCTGGCCCGCGTGCCCGTGGAGTGGTTCTACGAATAGCGGGTCCACACGCGGCTCGTATGGAGGTCTGATTTGGCTGTCATAGACTTTTCTCGGTCGTATATGCGGTGGAGGAGTCCCGGCAACAATGTCCGCATCCTGTTGGAGGCGGTCTGTACGATTACGGACGAGCGAGCAGGGACGTCCAGCAGCTACTACTTGATAGCCCCCTGCCGCGGGGAAAGCACCCACGGCAAGAGGGGGGAGTTGGTCCTGACGCCGGGCTACGAGTTCTGCGGCATATGGGGCGACAAGGAGTCGTTCATCATACGGACGCATTGGCAGAGTTCGCGGGACAACCGTCAGCCGCACAGGCCGGAGAGCGTGGATATCCGCCGGTTCGAGAATACCCGCGAGCTCACGGACAACCGGGCGGTCTTCGACGGCACCATGGGGTCCGGCGAGCCGATGGTGTCGCGGACGACCATCCGGGACGAGCGCAGGGGATTGACCGCCGTGCTGGAATACCCTGTGAACACGATGAACGTCAAGGAGAGCCCGGTCCGCTTTCAGGTGGACACCGGACCGTTGATCTTCCCGGATTTTACTAAGGACGTCGACAGGGCCATCGAGAGCTTCGAGGTGGCCTACGTCGTGTACAACCGGTTCGACGAAGCATACTTCACCCTGCGCAAGCCGCTGGCAGCGCGTGCGGGAGACGGTCCGTCCAGCCATATAACCGACTACTCGGAGATACGGATTCTGCCTGTGGAGAACCGGATTCTGCTGGCTGTCGGAGAGGGGGCCAAATGAGCGCCATCGACTTCTCGAGGTCGTACATGAGGTGGTACGGTGAGGTGAACAACGTCCGAATCCTGATCGACGCGGCGTGTACGTTGACCTACGATTCGACGGGACGGCCGGAGTCGTACTACCTGGTCGCGCCGTGCCGCGCCGAGAACACGCACGGAGACAGTAAGTTGATCACCACGCCGGGCTACGAGTTTTGCGGCATATGGGGTCCGGAGGACAAGCGCATCTTGCGCTTCGCATGGACGAGCGACCGAGACGATTCCCAATACGGGCCTAGGACGGACACCCTGGAGATACGCCGGTTCGAGGACGCGCGGCTGCTCCCGGATGCGGATGCGGTGTTCAGGGCCGCGATGGAGTCTTCGGCGCCTATGGTGTCGCGGACGACTATCAGAAACGAGCGCAGGGGTCTGACCGCAGTGCTGGAGTACCCTGTGAACACGATGAACGTGGTGGATGGGCCGATGCGGTTCCAAGTGGATACGGGACCGCTGATCGTGCCGAATTTCAACATTATGGCGGCCCGGCCCATAGAGAGCCTGGAGGTAGCCTACGTGGTCTACAACCGGTTCGACGAGGCGGAGTTCACGGTAAGAAAGCCGATCCCGATAATGGATGGAGACCGGCCGCTGTTCTTCAAGACGGACTACTCCGAGCTTCGGAACTATTCTGCCCGCAACGAGATTCTGATCGCCGAGGGGGACTGACCGTAGGCGGCCCGGTAGGATGGTCTGCCGGTTGATCTCGCCGAAGCCAACGTAGGTCGGGCTGCATCGACACGACATGGCCTCGTCTGCGCTCCCGCCTGGGAGGTATACGAGCCCAGGGCCTTTCCAAAGTCATGACGTAGGACTCAGATAGTAGGTCTGAGCACGCGGCGCGACAGATGCTTCGGCTTCGCTCAGCATGACAGTGACGGACCTTGGAAAGGCCCTGGAGCAAGCCGGGTTGACACACCCCTACTGCGGGATTACGCTACTCCAGCATCCTCCGGGGCCTGTAGCTCAGTGGTAGAGCGGTCGGCTCATAACCGATTGGTCGCAGGTTCGATCCCTGCCGGGCCCACCATTTTGGCCTAAGTGTACTGTATTCATAACTCCTCGACCGCAGCAGTCGCTGTCTTCTTGGGTGGAGTTCATGGCCTAGGACTATGATCCTCACTTATTCAGAGGAAGGCGAATAGTCACGGTGACACCCTGTCCAAGCCCGTCACTTCTTACGGTAATCGTACCGCCGTGTGCTTCGACTATAGCTCGTGTGATGGCCGACCCCAGACCTGTGCCGCCTATCCCACGGCTGCGGGACTGGTCGGTACGGTAGAAGCGGTCGAAGACGTGGGGAAGGTCTGCGGCTTGATGCCGAGGTCAGCGGTGGGGCACGGAACTCGATTGATTCGCCAGAGGCAGTAGTCGCCCAAGCGCGCCGCGCCCCGTACATCAGAGGCGTCGTGAAGTCCAGGCTAGCCTTAGGCCGGATAATTCTACACTCTGTCCAAGCCCGTCAACCCCTCCGTCTGGTCGGCACCGGGTAGAATTAGAGCGCATCAATTCTCGAATCACCGTGCAGTAAGAAGGAGGTGGCAGATGGACGTCGATCCCAGGAACACTGAAAGTGTGCCCGTCTTCGAGGGCGACATTCAGCAGCCTCAGGCGATCTCCGTGGAGGAGGCGTCCGAAATCGCCGGCGAGGTCCGGGAGCTAGTCAGAGCGGGAAGGGAGAATGCCGCCTGGGAATTGATCCGGCGCCTGCATCCAGCCGACATGGGGAGCATCGTGGCCAGCCTCCCTCGCCCGAGCAGAGAAGCCCTGGTACACGTCATGTCGCCAGAAACGGTGGCATGGATGCTGAGGCAGATGAACCCTGTCGTAGCCGGGCGAGTGGGGACTCGTCTCGGTGCACAGATGCTCACGTTCGTACTCAGCCAGATCCGTCCAAATCAGGCGCTGGCTACGCTGCGACAAATTCCTATCCTGCGGCCACAGAAGGTAGCTGAGTCTCTGGCACAACCACTGGTGGCCGAGGAGATTCTTAGCCATGATCCGGATACGGCGGGGGCCCTCATGGCCACACAACTGCCGATGGTGGATACAAACGGACTAGCCGAAGAAGCACGGGAGAGCCTTAGGGCGTTGAGAGAGAATCGAGACAAGCTCACCCATGTCTATGTAGTCCAAGGCAGCGGTGTCTTGGTCGGCCAGGTCGGTATGGTGGACCTCGCTTTAGCCGACGATACGACTCCAATTCGTACGGTTGCTTCGTCAATCGTGGCCACTGTGACGGTCGACACGCCCGCCGAGGAGTGCGCTCGACTACAGCGCCACTACAACCTTACCCAGATCCCAGTGGTCGACGGTAACAGGCTTATAGGCGTGATCCTGTCAGAGTCGCTATTGAGCGCCACGGTCGAACAGGACACGCGCCAGATGCAGCAGGTGGCGAATGTTGCCGGTGAAACTGTGGACGGTCCTCTGTCCAGCTCGATCCGAACGCGCCTTCCCTGGCTCACGGTGAATCTTGGCACAACGTTCCTTGCGGCGGCCACCGTCGCACTCTTCGAGTCGACCTTGACTCAAGTGGTCGTGCTCGCCGCATTTCTCCCCGTCGTCGCCGGGCAGGGCGGTATTGGTGGCACACAGACGCTGACCCTCATCGTTCGCGCAATCGCACTCGGCGAACTCGTCGGTGTCGGGGCACGGAGGCTCCTGGCACGGGAAGCCGTCCTTGGCATCCTTCACGGCGTGTGGCTGGGTGTTCTTGTCGCGGTCATCGCCATCTTATGGAAGCAGAACCTTGGCCTAGGGCTCGTGCTGGGAGTCGCGATGCTCGGCAATATGATGATCGCAGGATCGGTCGGCGCGGGTGTACCGTTGTTCCTGCGGCGAATAGGCATGGACCCAGCGGTCTCTTCTGCAGTGGTCGTGACCACGTTCACGGACGTGTTCGGCTTCCTGTTGTTCCTGGGCATCGCGAGCGCTTCCATTACTCTGATCACATAGGTTGACTATGATTCTCTCTTCTCTTCGTCCCAGCCCCACGCTGACCGATACGGAGCTTGGGCGCAGCCTACGTCTGATGATATGGGAGGGGGTCGCGTCCGGGGCACTGTTCAGCCTCGGTAGCGGCGGTTTCATGGCCGCCTTCGCATTGGCCCTGCTCCATGTAACCGACGCCGATGGGAGCACGGCACAAGTCGAGCATGTGGTTACGGTGAACCCATGACATACGAGCGTGGTTCGGGACAGGATGGAAGAAAAGAATCAGACGGACTTCGGAGGACTTTCACGATGAGGAGCGTGAAGCCGTTGTTCGCATTGGGGGTGTTGCTGGCGATACTGGCGTCGTCGACTGGGTTTATTTGTACTGAAGATTCCAGGCATTCGGAGCAAATATATTGGCAGGCTCAGCGTTATGACAGGTTCACACCTCAGTGGACGCCCGACGGGGAGTACATAGCTCTGTCACCCTCGGCCATCATCCGCTCGGACGGCTCCGGAGAATGGCTGAGGTACACCGATAGGGTGGGCGGCGCTCCTGATATTTCCCCGGACGGGTCCCGCATCGTGTACAACGCGCCAAGCGAAGATGGAACCGCATACAATATAGTGACTTCAGCGTTGGACGGATCAGATAGGCGGATGCTCACAGACTACTCGCGCTCCGTAAGCGTCTCTCCAGTGTGGTCGCCGTCCGGAGACCACATCGCGTTCATAGATGCTTGGGGAAAAGAAAGAATCTACACAATGAATTCGGATGGATCCGAATTGAGAGAAGTTACGGGAGAAATACCCCCAGATAGCAGGCTCACAGCTGTCCCTGTGTGGTCGCCTGATGGGGAAAATCTAGCTTTCTTTGCTGTAGAAGACGTTCCCGCATCTGAAGAAGGTGTGAGGCCCAGCACCAGAGCGGTCCTCTATTCTGTGCGCGCTGACGGCACGGTTCCGAGACGGCTGTTCGTCGGGGATTCCATCAACAGCACTAGCACTGTATCTTGGGGAACATCTGGCCCAGCATGGTCTCCCGACGGCAAGACATTGACATTCGCGTACTACGTCTACCAGGATAATGCTGAGAGTTCATCGCTGTACACAGTCAGGGACGACGGCTCTGATCTAATCGAAATTGCTCAGTACGCCTTTGGCATATTGGAGTGGTCTCCTGACGGAACTCGGATTCTGGGGACTGGGGCGGCTGTCTACGTGGTCAACTCAGATGGATCTGACCTTCGTGAAATCGGCATAGGCGGCTATTATGCGTCCTGGTCTCCCGACGGCTCCAGAATCGCCTCTCGCATTACCTACGACATCGACGGTAGCCCCGGGAAACCGAAGGACATTGTGCTTTACACAATGGCGCCGGACGGCACAGATATTCGTGTCTTGGTGATAGTAGGAGAGGACAATCGCCTGCAAGCAGTGAGCCGATGAGTATGAACTATAACCATAGGGTGCATGGCTACCACCCGGGAGTAGCATCTACATCCTTCTCCGAGCCCGACTGCTCTCCTCATCCCTTCGACGTGATGGCGATCTACGCTCTGTACCAGAGGGTCCCGCGTGCGTCCATCTCGGGACCATCTTCAGGGAGAGAGCTAACGAACGTTCGGTTAACCGCAGACGTGTCAGCAGGTGTGTCGCCATACGCCTACAAATGGTCTTCACCGAAGTGGAGCGGCTTGGTGTTTTCTCCCAATGACACGTCGTCCTCCGTTTCCATATACCTCCCGGACGTGGACGCATCAGACTCGGTCGACCAGAGGGGAGTTCCTATCCTGCTCCATGTAACCGACGCCGACGGGAGCACGGCACAAGTCGAGCATGTGGTTACGGTGAACCCATGACATACGAGCGTGGTTCGGGACAGGATGGAAGAAAAGAATCAGACGGACTTCGGAGGAGTTTCACGATGAGGAGCGTGAAGCCGTTGTTCGCATTGGGGGTGTTGCTGGCGATACTGGCGTCGTCGACTGGGTTTTTCTGTGGTTACGAAGGTCACTTGAATGATGCACATCCGGCGGCTCGGCAGTATGACAGGTTCACACCTCAGTGGACACCCGACGGGGAGTACATAGCTCTGTCACCCTCGGCCATCATCCGCTCGGACGGCTCCGGAGAATGGCTGAGGTACACTGATACGGTGGGCGGCGCTCCTGATATTTCCCCGGACGGGTCCCGCATCGTGTACAACGCGCCAAGCGAAGATGGAACCGCATACAATATAGTGACTTCAGCGTTGGACGGATCAGATAGGCGGATGCTCACAGACTACTCGCGCTCCGTAAGCGTCTCTCCAGTGTGGTCGCCGTCCGGCGACCACATCGCGTTCAGAGATGCTTGGGGAAAAAGCATCTACACAATGAAATCGGATGGGTCCGAATTCAGAGAAGTTACGGGAGAAATACCCCCAGTTAGCAGTCTCAGATCTGACCCTGTGTGGTCGCCTGATGGGGAAAATCTAGCTTTCTTTGCTGTAGAAGACGTTCCCGCATCTGAAGAAGGTGTGAGGCCGAGCACCAGAGCGGTCCTCTATTCTGTGCGCGCTGACGGCACGGTTCCGAGACGGCTGTTCGTCGGGGATTCCATCAACAGCACTAGCACTGTATCTTGGGGAACATATGATCCAGCATGGTCTCCCGACGGCAAGACATTGGCATTCCCGTACTATGACCACCAGGATAATGCTGAGGGTTTATCGCTGTACACAGTCAGGGACGACGGCTCTGATCCAATCGAAATTGCTCAGCGCCCCTCTGTCATTGGCCAATTGGAGTGGTCTCCTGACGGAACTCAGATTCTGTTCTCTGAGTGGTGGAGGACTATCCATTTGATCAACTCAGATGGATCTGACCTTCGTGAAATCGGCATAGGCGGCCATTATGCGTCCTGGTCTCCCGACGGCTCCAGAATCGCCTCTCGCATTACCTACGGAAGCTACGATTCCAGAAGGAAACCGAAGGACATTGTGCTTTACACAATGGCGCCGGACGGCACAGATATTCGTGTCTTGGTGATAGGAGGAGAGGACAATCGCCTGCAAGCAGTGAGTGGTTACGAAGATCACAGGCTATCGGATGATGATACATATTGGGAGGTTCAGAGTTATGAAAGGTTCACACCTCAGTGGACGCCCGACGGGGAGTACATAGCTCTGTCACCCTCGGCCATCATCCGCTCGGACGGCTCCGGAGAATGGCTGAGGTACACCGATACGGTGGGCGGCTCTCCTGATATTTCCCCGGACGGGTCCCGCATCGTGTACAACGCGCTAAGCGAAGATGGAATCTCATACAATATAGTGACTTCAGCGTTGGACGGATCAGATAGGCGGATGCTCACGAACTTCACGGGCGCCGTAAGCGTCCTTCCAGTGTGGTCGCCGGACGGCGACCACATCGCGTTTAGAGATGCTTGGGGAAAAAGCATCTACACAATGAATTCGGATGGGTCCGAATTCAGAGTAGTTACGGGAGAAATACCCCCAGTTAGCAGTCTCACAGCTGGCCCTGTGTGGTCGCCTGATGGGGAAAATCTAGCTTTCTTTGTTGTAGAAGACGTTCCCGCATCTGAAGAAGGTGTGAGGCCGAGCACCAGAGCGGTCCTCTATTCTGTGCGCGCTGACGGCACGGTTCCGAGACGGCTGTTCGTCGGGGATTCCATCAACAGCACTAGCACTGTATCTTGGGGAACATCTGGCCCAGCATGGTCTCCCGACGGCAAGACATTGACATTCGCGTACTACGTCCACCAGGATAATGCTGAGAGTTCATCGCTGTACACAGTCAGGGACGACGGCTCTGATCTAATCGAAATTGCTCAGTACGCCTTTGGCATATTGGAGTGGTCTCCTGACGGAACTCGGATTCTGGGGACTGGGGCGGCTGTCTACGTGGTCAACTCAGATGGATCTGACCTTCGTGAAATCGGCATAGACGTCTATTATAATGTATATGCGTCCTGGTCTCCCGACGGCTCCAGAATCGCCTCTCGCATTACCTACGACATCGACGGTAGCCCCGGGAAACCGAAGGACATTGTGCTTTACACAATGGCGCCGGACGGCACAGATATTCGTGTCTTGGTGATAGTAGGAGAGGACAATCGCCTGCAAGCAGTGATCCAATGAGCATGAAGGCAAACACAAGACGGGGGTTGCTCGCGCTGGCGGTGTTGGTGTCGTTGCTGGCCGTGTATGGATGCGGCGGGGACATCCCAGCGCCGAAAGCGCGGCCCGAGGCGAACCCTTTGCCGACTCCTGCGTCTGTTCCTGTTGAAGCCGCGCAGCCGACGCCCACACCAGTGACGACGGCAGCCCAGACGCGATACCTCATAGAGACACCGCGTCTATGATGAGATTATCTCACTTGAAGTTTCGGCATCTTAACTCAGCCGAATCCGATCGGCCCTAGCCGCCGCCTCGACTCTCGCCGCCACTACCGTGTTCGCCGCCGGATTCACTGCCGCTGCCATGCTCCCCGCCCGACTCGCTCCCCTCACCCCCGGTACCAACCTCGGCATGTGCTGTCCATCCGGTGAACGATGCTGGCGTCGCCGGCAGGTTGATCGGCGCCACCTCGCCTGGGGCCATGTCCGTCGGAGTCGTAGGACCCAGCTCCGTTCCGTTCGAAAGATGCACCTCGATCCTGACACGGTCCAGCACGCCGTTGGTCGTGTTCTTCACAGTGCCTTTGAAGGAGTTGCTTGGAGCGTCGTAGCTCAGGATCAGTCGAGCGCCGCCGCGAACTCCGTGGAAGGTCTCATCCGGCGCCAACATATTTGCGCTGCCTTCTTCGCCACCGGATCCGCCGGATTCACTGCCGCTTTCACCACCAGAGCCGTGCTCCCCGCCGCTGCCTTCAGCACCTCCTCCGCCGGACTCGCTGCCTTCCCCTCCTGTGTGAGGTACGGGACCAGGACCGCCGCAGTCAAAGACCTCCATGTGGATGACATATCCATCGTAAGAAACTCCGGCAAGATTCGGTTCACTGGCGACCGTCAGGCTTGTCGTTGCTTCCTGTCCAGGGTTCAGGTGTCCCAGCTTCTCGGGCCCAAGCTCTCCTACTGTCGTCGTTCCCGACTTCAGGTGAGGTTCGGATTGCACATAGCAAAGTTTCTGCGAGAGCGTATTCTGTACCGTTGCGTTGACAGACTGCGTTGTCGCATCGTACTGCGCGGAAACTGCCAGGCCGCCGAGAACGCCGCTCCACGACTGTCCGAGCGGAATGATCGGGCTAGACATGGCTGCTTCACCGATCTCGCTGCCGCCAGACTCGCTGCCGCCATGCTCGCCGCCCGACTCACCGCCGCCCGACTCGCCATCACCTCCGCCAACCTCGGCATGCGCTGTCCATCCGGTGAACGATGCTGGCGTCGCAGGCAGGTTGATTGGCGCCACCTCGCCCGGAGCCATGTCCGTCGGAGTCGTCGGCCCCAGCTCCGTTCCGTTCGAGAGATGCACTTCGATCCTGACACGGTCCAGCACGCCGTTGGTCGTGTTCTCCACAGTGCCCTTGAAGGAATTGCTTGCAGCGTCGTAGCTCAGGATCAGTCGTGCGCCGCCTCGAACTGCGTCGAAGGTCTCATCCGGCGCCAACATATTGGCGCTGCCTTCTTCGCCACCGGCTCCGCCGGATTCACTGCCGCTTTCACCACCAGAGCCGTGCTCTCCGCCGCTGCCTTCTGTCCTTCCTTCGCCGGATTCGTTGCCTTCGCGTCCATTGCTATGCTCACCTTCAGAGTCACCACCTTCTCGCTCTGAGATGCCCTGGCTTACCGTGGCGCGGTCAGAATCTTGGCCGTCTCCGAGTCCGGTGTCGGCTGTGCAGCCGTTGATTATCACCGCGGAGAGTATAGCCCCCAGTACCGACCCAACCAGGATTTTCGTCATCAGTCTCTTGTAAATCATCGTTTCACCTCTTTGGTGGAGTATCTGTACTCACGGTAGCGATGAAATGTCGCAGAAATATGTCGTCCGCAGTCGGACCGGCCAATGAAGGAAGCCGACAGGCTCAGAAGGGAGACTAGGCGCAGCGTCGATAATGATGCCAGGCTAAGGGTGGTGCGGCGTAGTCGAGGAAGTCGGACCGGGGTCGCCTGACCGAGCCCCCACGCTACCGGTTCGACCGAAGGTTGCCTGGTGTCCGGACGAGCGATGGGGCGGTCGAGCCCCCGGCTCGTACGCTCTCCAATTGGGAACATGAGCACTCATCAGCGCCTTGAACAGCTTGCCGTGGTTCGGCACACGCAGATGGAGTAATTCGTGCGCGATAACGAAGTCCTGGAACCCATCTTCCTGATGGCTCAAGTCGGTTGCGAGAGTGATAGTCCCGGACGTCGAGTAGGAGCCCCACTTGCGCGTCATGTTCCGGACGCGCACGCGCGGCGCAACGACGTGCAGACGCTCCGCCCAATACTCGACACGTTGTCGGAGGCCCTCGTACCTGCCGCCACGTCTAGGCATCTGCGTCCCTTCCCAGTAGGATCGCAAGGGTGCGCTCTACAATCCGGCGCCGTTCATTATTTTCTATTCTCAGCAATCGGGGGTAGAGAGAAGCCCGTAGCCGCCGCTGCTCGTCGCCGTTGACACCGGCGTTGGGGAAGTGGCTCACAAGCGTTTGGGCTTCTTGCGCGAACTCCAGTGCGCTCACGCCGGCTACTTTAAGAGCCGGGTTGTCCTTCATCGTCCAATACACCCCAAACGCCCTTGGAGGGAGTGTGCTATCCCTTGCGGCGGCTACGGCCTTCTCCTTCTCCTTGGCGAGGGCCCCTAGCAGGTCAATAGCCGCGAGACCGGTTGTCGTGCGCTCTTGGAGACCCTTCAGCACGTGTTCCGCGCGTTCCTTGAGGGGCCGCAGCACGGACTCCAGACCCGGCTCGCTCTCTACCTCCGCCTGAAGACCCCTCACCAGGTTGAACACCTTAGCTTCGTCCGGACCGGACTCCTTCCGGAGCGCCGCGAGGGTGCGAAGGTCGAAGGTCATGGCCTTGGTCAGGTTGCCGAGCCCCTGCATCGTAGCCGACTCTTCCACGAGCCGCTGGGTCTTGTGCGCCAGCTCTGCTACGAAGTCGGGGCGGTCGGCGTAGGCGTTGCGGACGACGGTGTAGAGTCTAACCAGCCGCTGAAACATTTCGACGTGGTCGCGCAACTCTGCTGCTGGGGACAGAATCTCCCACAGCGCCTCGATCTCCCTATAGGCCGAGTAGAATTGCTCCCTGGCTTCAGGGGACAGGAAACGCCCGAACACGATCTGCTCCAGGCGCGCGTCATCGTCGCTGCCGGTCACGTACTGAACGCCCGCCTCGGCCACCTGGCGCGGCCCCTCTGTGCGGTCAATCGGCCCATCCAGATATTCGGCCCCGGCCTCGGCGATTTTGGATAGAAAGTCCTGCATCAGCAGACCGAGGTCTTCGATCACTCCGCTGACGTCGGACGAGTCGAACTGCAACGCCTTCCTCAACTCGCGCAGGACGCCCACGAAGTCCACGACGAGGCCGATGGGCTTGCTCACGCCCTCTGCGTCCGCGTATGGACGATTCACACGGGCAATCGCCTGGAGCAGAACGTGATCGCGCATAGGCTTGTCCAGGTACATGCAGTACAGCAGCGGCGCGTCGAAGCCGGTCAGCAACTTGTCGGTGACGATGAGGATCTTCGGGTCCTTGTCGGCCTTCTTGAATGTCTCCCGCGTGTCCTTCTCGCGTTCGGGTGAGAGTTGTAGCTCCGCGACCAGCGGCCTCGTGACGACGTCATCGACGTTCTCCGTGTAGACTGGCGCGGTCCACTCAGGCGGCAGCAGCTTGTCGAGCGCGCGTTTGTACTTGGCGCAAGCTTCACGATTGACCGCTACCAGGAACGCCTTGTAGCCGAGCGGAAGCACGTTATCCTTGAAATGTTCGGCCACGAATGCGGCAACCTTCTCGATCCGGTCGTCGGCGGTTAGGAAGGCCTTCAGCCCCACAGCCCTGTCCAGGACGCGGTTCAACTCTTCGACGTCGGTGACGCCTTCCATCTCCGCCAAGGCGAAGAACTCCTTGTCGAGCTGCTCGGCCGGCACGGTCATCTCGCTCGGCGCCATCATGTGGCGGATCGGCAGCGTCGTCTCGTCCTCGATGGACTCGGCGATGGTGTACTTGTCCAAATAGCCCTGATCGTCGTCGGCGCCGAATATCTTGAAGGTCCCTTCCCCATGCGCCGTTCGCGCGATGGGCGTACCGGTGAATCCGATGATGGTCGAGTTGGGCAGCGCGGCCATGAGGTACGTGCCCAACTCCTTGGCCACCGAGCGGTGCGCCTCGTCGATGAACACGTAGATATTGTCGCGGGTGTTGGCGTCCTTCTCGATGCCCTCGAACTTGTGAATCATCGAGATGATCAGGCCTCTCCTATCGGCGGTGAGCAGGTCCTGCAACTTGCCCCTGGAGTTGGCGCGCCAAACGGCGATGTCCTGCTGCTGCATCTCACCAAGCAGCCGTTCGACCCACCCCGCAAGCTGCCCTTCCAACTCCGTCCGGTCCACCACGACGACCACCGTCGGCGCGCGGAAGCTGTCCTTGGCTTCCAGGATCAGGCGGGCGGCTGTGAGCAGCGTGAACGTCTTGCCGGATCCCTGGGTATGCCAGACCAGGCCCCGGCGTTTCACCGGCTCGGCGCAGCGTTCGACAATACGGGCCGCCGCGCGGCGCTGGTGCTGGCGCAGCACGGACTTCCGCGTCTCGCCGTCCTCTACGTAGAAGAGTATCCAGTCGCGCAGCGTGCGCAGGAAGTCGGTCGGCTCGAAGAACGACTGGACCGCAAATCGGTAGCTGTCCTCGGTCCTTTCCTTCCATCGCGCCATGAATCGGCGCGACAGGTTCCACGTGACGCCGTACCAGTAGTCGAGCAGATGGGTCACGTTGAACAACTGCGCCGACCCCACCAGCTCAGGCGTCTCCCGCTCGTAGCGTTGCAGCTGCGTGACGCCCCGTTCGATGGCGTCGGCATCCGTCGGGTTCTTGTGCTCCACGATGGCTACCGGTACGCCGTTGACCACGAACATCACGTCCGCGCGGTTGCCCTTGCGGGCGGGAGGCTTGAGCCGCCACTCCCACGTAACGTGCAGGCCGTTCGCCGATGGGTCCTCAAAGTCAACGAGCCGTACCTGCCGGTGACGCTGCTCGGCCTCGTCGTACCATTGCCGCTCGCCCCGCAACCAGGCCAGCATCTGGCGGTTGCCCTCTATGGTCGGCGGGAGCGCCTGGAGGTTTTCGATCACGGAACGGATGGCGTTGTCTGTCATCCAGGGATTGAACCGGCGGAGCGCGCCTTCGAGCTCGCTTTGGAACAGCAGACCGGATTCGCCCCCCCTCATGGCAAGGGCGTCATTCGGCGGCAGCGGGGCCCAGCCGACCTCCGCAGCGTGGCGGACCATCGGGAACTGGACGGAGACTGCTTCGGCTATGGTGAGTTCATTCATGGCCGGACTCCGGTAAGACCCATCGCGCCCCTATCGTGCCCCCATCGTGCCCCCATCGCGCCCCCATCGCGCCCCTTATCGTGCCCCTATCGTGCCCCTATCGTGCCCCCATCGCGCCCCTAAATCGCGCCCCCATCACGCCCCCTATCGCGCCCCTATCGCGCCCCTTATCGCGCCCCTATCGTGCCCCCTATCGTGCCCCCTAAATCGCGCCCCCATCACGCCCCTTATCGCGCCCCTTATCGCGCCCCTATCGCGCCCCCAAATCGCGCCCCTATCGCGCCCCTATCGCGCCCCCTGCCCGCGTCTCCAGCGCGTCAACCGTCCGCGATTCGTGAGCACAATCAACCCTCTGTCTTTCAACTCCCCCAGTGTCCTCCGCACCTGCCGCTCGCTGACGCCGGGACCCAATCGGGCGTGAATTTCGCGGCGTGTCAAACCATCCTCCGTGCCATCCAGCAGGACGAGGACCGCCTCCCGTCTCTGGGCGGGGCTGACTTTGCCGTCACCTGGCTGGTGCACGAATCGGACGTTCCGGAACCGCACGGTGACGCATAGGCCGTCGTCCTCTATCTCCGGCACCGGGAGCCCCGCCTCGCTGGTCAATGCAGCCATCTTCAGCGTCCCGTTTCCCCATTCCTCGATGACCCCGCGCCTGTAGAAGGTGCGGGCGATCAACGGATTCCACGGCCGCGACTCGTGCGGGGAGAACAGCTTCTCCGGGGTCAAGCCGAAGTGCAGTGAGCCGGAGGAGGTCACCTCCAGGCGGTCATCGTAAGTCGCTATGCCAACCGAGCCGCCGCCGATGGAATAGTCGCGGTGGCACAGGGCGTTCGCAAATGCCTCGCGTGTGGCCAGAGGTGGATACAGGGGTTCGTCCACCCGCTCGAAGCGGTCCTGTTCGAATCGCCCGGCTATGGGCAGGGTTTCTCGCAGGAAGCGCTCCGCGTTTGCGAGGAGAGCAAAGGCGTTTCCGTTGAATTGGCGGTTGTCCAGAAACTCCATACGGTCTGACCCACGGAAACGGGCGACGCGCAGCAAGCACTGCGGCATCTCGAACTCCAGCCGCTCCGCGCTCCCAAACAGCACCGCCGCCGCCCGAAACAGCACGCCGTCACGCATAAGGCCCAGTCCGCGCAGCAGGTCGGAAGGGTCCCCGCTTACAGGCTCCTCAAGCCGCCCGCGCCTGACGGCTTCGGCGACCGTCCGTCGAATTTCCGCTACGTCGAGGTCATCGACCGACCACTCTGCGGCGGGCTGATTCTCCCAACGCTGCTCACTGTGCATCCGCTCGAAGAGCATACGGTTGTATTCGTCTGCGGACATTTCCCGCGTGGCGTTTCCGACCCGGCGGTAGGCATTGCCTCGGTAGGCATACGGCCTCGACGTGCCCTGGCCCGCGCTGACTACGATTACCTCGCGGCCGCCGTCCACGCGGACCCGTTCGACCGTCGGAAATGCCGGAGGGTCGATTCGTTGGAGCTCGGCGCTCAACTCCTCGATGGTGCGCTCGCTGACCTGTTGCCCAGCCGCGGCGCCGGCCGGCGTCACCCCGAACAGCACCTGCCCGCCGCGCTGGTTCAGGAAGGCGCACACCGTCCTAGCTGCCTCGCGGCGCGTCCCGGTGGTTTCCTTGAACTCCAGCGTCTCGGACTCGCCGGTCATAACGAGAGCGGCTATCTCATCGGGCGTCAAGATAGTGACCTCGCACTTTCTGAGCGGATGCCCGGCGCATCTTCCCCCGCGTGAAGCGCGCTCACGGGCGGCTGCTTCGCTTGACAGCCTCCCCTGCTAGTCATACCGTTAGCTAACCTTGTCCTCGAGGAGCCGGCGGTGGTAACGGTAAATGTGCATGAAGCGAAGACCCATCTGTCGCGCCTGCTGGCGCAGGTGGAGGCCGGGGAAGAGGTCATCATAGCTCGCAACGGCGCTCCGGTCGCCCGACTGGTGAGTTGCCGGCCTCGCGGGAAGCGGCTGCCAGGCTCGTGGAAGGGCCGGATCGAGCTGGACGAAGCCGTGTTCGACGACAGCTTCTTCTTCGACCCGCTGCCGGAGGAGGATCTGGCCGCGTGGGAGGGAAGGGCGTAGCCTGTGCGCCTTCTGCTGGATACCCACACGTTCATCTGGTGGTCCGCCGGCAGCAAACGCTTATCAGCGGCCGCCCGGCGCGCGATATCGGATGGGGAAAACGACGTGCTGGTCAGCGCGGTGTCGGCCTGGGAAATCGCCGCCAAATACCGCGCCCGCAGACTCCCCGACGCGGAAGGTCTGGCCGAGGACATTGCCGGCCACATAGCCAGCGAGAACTTCGAGGAGCTGCCGATAACCGTAGTTGACGCCGCCCGCGCCGGAGCCCTGCCGGGCCCCCTCCGCGACCCCTTCGACCGAATGCTCATAGCCCAGGCGTTGTCGCGCAACCTGACGTTCATCTCCATTGAGTCGCTCTTCGACCGGTACGGCGTTCGCCGCCTCTGGTAATCCGCGGCCCCGGCCTGCGTCACCCCGAACAGCGCCCGCCCGCCGCGCCGGTTCAGGAAGGCGCACACTGCCCTAGCCGCCTCGCGGCGCGTCCCGGTGGTGGCCTTGAACTCCAGCGTCTCTGACTCGCCGGAGGCGGCAAGGGATGTGAGTTGATCAGGCGTCATGGCGCCGTCACGTTCCATAGACCACCTCTGCCGATTCAAGGATAGACCTGCGACGAATGTAATTTCGGCTCTCCTGCACGGCCGCGCGGGTTACCAGGTCCACGTCTCTGCCAAGGACCTCGGACAACTCCAACTCCATGCCGGCGACGCCCAACAGCCCAGGAATGCGATCCGGCTCGAAATCGACGAGCACGTCTATATCGCTCTCCGGCCCAAAGTCCTCACGCAGCGCCGAGCCAAAGATGGCGAGCCGCTTGATCCCGTGCTCTTGGCAGAACGCGGCGATAGCGTCACCGGGGACCGATACCTGCGGATTCATTGCTCTGCTCCTCCATTTCGGCGCTCAACTCCTCGATGGTGCGCTCGCTGACCTACTGCCCGGCCATGACCCGGCCTGCGCAACCCCGAACAGCCCATGCCCGCCGCGCCGGCCCTTGATCGTAGCGCTCTTGAATTTCATCCCAGATCCCCTATCGGTTCGAGTGTCCCTTTGGTCGACGCGGCGTTCAGATGCACCGCCGACAAGTCCAGCTCCCCCACCCGTATCTCTCCCGTCATCAGCTTGTGCAGCAGCGCCTTGAACAGGTCGTCAAGCACGGCGCGCTTGCGTCGGTGCAGGTCTATCTTGCGGTCGATGGCGTCGAGGATGGCGACGATCCCTCGCTGCTCGTCTAAACCAGGAAGAGGGATCGGCTGTTCCTTAACGGCCCGATCTGTCACAGCCGGGTAGCTGGCTCCTGTCTGAATTCCCGCCAGCGTTCCTAAGAATTGGTCACGTTGCACTACATAGTAGAAGTATTTGTCAGCGGTTCTCTTACGGTCCCGCCGAATGACGCAGAACGCAGTGGAGCAGACTTGATTATCCAGTTCGATGGGGACATAGGCAATACGCGCCAGTGTTGGCCGCACCGTTGCGAAGATTACATCTCCGGTGAGGATGCGCTTTCTGGCTCGTCCTGGCGCTTTCCTGAGCACAAACTGGGATGTCGATTCAATACTCAAGGCATCTCGCGACACCGATGACACGTCCACATACTCGATTGCGCGATCACCTTCCGACCGGAGATCGACCACGTCTGCCCGCTCGCAGAGTGCATCGAGCGGTGTCAACTCCCAACTCTCCGGCATCGGCCCGATCTCCGTCTCCTTCTGTGCCTCGTCACGCAGGCCGCGCGTGAACAGCGTCCGCATCGCCGCGCGTTTCAAGGCCTGTGTGACCACAATAATCTGTTCTTGTGCTCTAACTGCGTCACGTACCCGATTGAGTGCTACGCTGATCGCCTGTTGCTCGCAGAGCGGCGGCTGGGGCACTTCAAGCGCGGCCAGCCGACTGCGTGACAGATTCGGAATCGTTGTCTTGTTGCCGGCGCCCTCGAAGAGGCCGAGTTGCGTGAAGGCTGATTGCAGGAAGTACACGTAGAAGCGCGGTGCAACGTCCTCGACAGTAGGCCGGAGCCGGTGCAGATGGTTCTGGAACGACATCGTTTCCACTTCGCCATGCCAGATCGCTGCACGTCCTATTTCACCACCCTCGCAAACGAGCAAGTCGCCTCGCCTCAATAGTTTGGTAGGCAACTCGTGCTCTGGGAGCGACATTTCATCAACAGACGACAGGTCAATCTCGTCCCATAGTACGTTAGACGTCCGTAGGAATGGCGTCTTGTCAGAGCCATTGCGCGCGGCGGCGGACATAGTTTTCCCCGCGCCGATCTCGAACAGTTCTCCGAGTGGGCGCCATGTCCACGCACCATTCATTGGAGACGCACCAGCATTCTGGCCAGCAACGCATCCACCTCGCGGGCCTCTTCACCGAGGCTCTGCATCTCGTCAATGATCTCCGTGAGCGGACGTTGAGCGACGGCGTCCGCCAGCCCCACCCACCGGCTCGGGCCGAGGTTGTAGTCCGCCTGCTGTGCCTGCTCCCGCGTGATGACGGCGACCTCGCCCTCGACCGGCTCGCCCTTGAGGAACATATTTGCCAGCGGTTGGATGTCCTCCTGGGGGATGAAATTCTTGGGGCGGCCCTTTCGCACGCGGCGGCTGGCGTTCAGGAGCACGATCTTGCCCTTGCGGGCCTCCGGCTTGCGCTTCGACAGCACGACGACGATTCCGGCGGCGCTCGTGTTGTAGAAGAGGTTGTCCGGCAGCAGGATCACGCCGTCGATCAGGTCGCGGTCGACGAACCACTTGCGTATGTTGCGCTCCCTGTCCTCGTTCTTGCTGCCTGAGCCGCGAGTCACCGCGCCGGTGTCCAGCACCACCGCCGCCCGTCCGCGCTCGTTCATGCAGGCCAGGGTGTGCTGGAGCCAGGCCCAGTCGCCCTTGCCGGTGGTGACGCCGCCGGCGGTGCGGAAGCGGTCGAACGGGTCGTTGGCGAAGACGTCCGGGTTGAAGTCCTGGTTCCACATCGGATTGGCGACCACGACGTCGTGGGCGGCGATTCGGCCTGCGGCGGTCTTGAACTTGGGGTTTATCATGGTGTCGCCGCGCTCGACCCGGACCTCCATGTCGTGGATGATGGCGTTCATGTGGGCGACGGCGTAGCTGTCGGCCTGCAGCTCCTGCCCGTAGAGCTTGAGGGGCACGCGGCTGGTGGGGTCCAGTTCGCGGGCGACGAGCTGGAGCTTGATGAGCAGCCCGACCGAGCCGCAGGCGTAGTCGTGGCAGCCCTCGCCGGGCCTCGGGCGCATCAGGTGCGCCATCAGGAAGCCGACCTCGGTGGGCGTGAAGAACTCGCCCGCGCTCTGGCCGGAGCCTTCCGCGAACTTGCGGAGCAGGTACTCGTAGGCGCGGCCCAGGAAGTCGGGCTGCACGTCGGCGAGGCCGAGCCGGTATCGAGGATCGGAGAAGGTCTCCACTACGGCGGCGAGCCGAGCCGGGTTCACGTCCCGCTCGCCGTTGCGGTCGGACGCGAAGTCCACAATGTCGATGACGCCGGAGAGGGTGGGGTTGTAGCGGACCACGGCCCGCACCGCCCTGGTGAGATGCTCGCCGACGTCCATCGGGCGGGTGCTGCGTCCCTGTTCGTCGAGGGGCCAGTCGTAATCATCGCGACCGCTGACGGCTCCCCACCGGGCTTCCGGCGGCAGGTAGAAGCGCAGCAGTTCGTGGTCGCTCTCCGCGATCTCCTGCGCGGCCGCCCGGTCCCCGAACTCCTCGGCCAGCCGGTCGATCTCGTCGTCGAAAACGTCGGAGAGGCGCTTCAGGAAGAGGAGCGGCAGCAGGTAGTCCTTGAACTTGGCCGCGTCCTTTTCGCCTCGGATGGAGCAGGCGGCGTCCCACAGCATCTGCTCCATGGGTTTGGTGGATGGAACGGACGCCTGGCGCCGCCGCGACCGCCTGCCGGTCACGCGGGCCGCCGGCCCGGTCCCATTGACGGCTGGCTGCTTAGCGTCGATGCCGGCCTCGGCGGCCAGCGCGGCAATGGCCGTCCGCGCCGCCTTCTGGGGCATGGTAGCGCCGCCCTCCCAGCGGTTCACCGTGGCGAACGAGACCCCCAGCCGCTCAGCGAGCTGCTGCTGCGTCAGGTCAAGACTGGCGCGAATGGCCTGCAGGGTCGGACTGATAGCCTGTTTATCTGTTATGTCTGACACGTATGCAGTATAATATATTCAGAGGGTTCTGCCGCCTGCCGTCAAGTCAGCGCCACCAGAGTTATAATATCGCATAGGAGCCGCCTCGCGTTCATGCTTGTGATCGGCGAATCACATCTCCGCGCCGGCTCTCTACAGGAACGAACTGGTATGCCGTCCAAGAACGTTCTTGAGAAGTTGGAGACAGTGACTTCTACGGGCCAACCCGGTCGGCTGATGCTTACTGTGCTCGGGATGGGGGCGGGGAAAGCGCGGTACACCCTGAACGGCAAGGAGGTCGAGTCTGACCTCGCCCCGGTCGCCCTTGTCGAGCTTCTGCCGGAGGAGGAGCGGCCGGATCGCGTGTTGGCTCTATGCACGCCAGAGGCGAGGAATGAGACCTGGCCCAAACTCGAGGAGTTGCTCCGGGGTCGGTTCTGCGTAGAGCCGGTCGACGTCCCGGCCGGAGATGATCAAGACGGCATCGCCAAGTTCCTAGAGGCAGTTACCCGCGCTGTCCCGCGCGACGTTGACCTGACCGTGGACGTTACGCACGGATTCAGGCACCTCTCCTTCCTCACCTATGTCTCCGTGCTCTATCTGGCCGCGCTGCGCGGGGTTCAGGTTCGCGGCGCGTACTACGGCCTGCTGAATCGGGACGCGCCGAGTCCTTTCCTCGATCTGCGCCCGCTTCTGGAGCTGCCTCGCTGGGTCCATGCTCTGGAGGTCTTGGGAGAGACCGGCAGCGCCTTGCCGATGGCAGAATTGCTGGAAGCCGATTCACAGGCCGCGCCGGTCGCACGCGACATCTCGCGAGACTTGAGGCGCCTGTCAGAGGCGTATCTCTCCGGCCTGCCGTTGGAGTTGGGGTTGCAGGCCCGGAAGATGAGCGAGCGTAACAAGCCGCTCGGACGCCTGCCTCTCGAACGGGAGTTGCGTGACCAGCTTGCCGAGATAATCAAGCCCTTCGAGCTGGGGGCGCCGGTTGCCAGGCAGGTATTGAAGAAGGGCATTGCCCTCTCAGAAGGCGAGCTCTTGCGGCAAGCCTGCATCATAGATGACCTCCTGAACCACGGACACACGGCCACGGCTCTAGGGCTGATGAACGAGTGGACGGTTTCGTGGGTCATCTGGCGCCGGCGCCCTGATGCCGAATGGCTCAACTATCGCAAGGTAAGGAAGCGGGCGGCAAGTCTGCTCGGCGCAATCGCCGCCATCCGTAAGACGCCAGAGCTTCGCGCCGACCTGACCGAAGAACAACGGTCGCTGGGTGACTTCTGGAATGAATTGACCGAGCTACGCAATGGATATAGCCATTATGGAATGAGGCCGCAGGATCTCATCAGCGACAAGAACATCAACGGGAAAGTTGACAAGATTCGCAAGTATTGGGATACGACGCTGAAATCGCTGCCCGGCTTCCCGCTGTCCATCGGCGATTCGCCCGGCGGCCTAGTCCTGGTCAGTCCGATTGGCTTGCGCCCCGGCGTGCTGTTCAGCGCCGTGATGGCGTGTCAGGCGGGCGAGAACCTAGAAGAGCCGACGACGTGCCTCATCATCTGCTCAAAAAAGTCCGAGGACAAGATTGACGGGGCGTTGAAGCAAGCGGGATATGGCGGCAGGTTCGAACCGCTGCTCCTCAAAGACGCCTTTGGAGGCGGAAGCGAGGAGATCGAGCGGCTTGTGAAGGACGCCCGGAAGCATCTCATAGGCGCGGATGAGGTGGTCGTCAACGTGACCGGCGGTACGACGCTGATGGGCTTGGCCGCCGAGGCGATTGCGTCAGAAGCGCGCCGTTTCGCTCGCCCGACGCGTCGATTCGGATTGATAGACCGCCGACCCACAGACCAACAGGACGCCGACCCCTACCAAGCCGGCGAGCCGTTCTGGCTCGATGGGCCGGAGGATGACGATGCCAACCGTGATTGAGGCAACCTACCAGGTCACGACACCCATGTTCTGCGGGGGAGCCAATCCGGCAGACGCCGAGCTGCGTCTCCCCAGCTTCAAGGGCGTCCTGCGGTTCTGGTGGCGGGCGCTCGCATGGCCGCGGCGAAATGGCGACCTCGAGGCAATCAAACATGAGGAGGACGAGCTCTTCGGCAGCGCCGACATGGGGCAGTCGCGCGTCTCAATGCGGCTCACGGACTACGTGAAGCCGCAGATCCAAGCGGGCAACTCGCTAAGGGCCGGCCCGGGCGCGAAATACCTTGGATACGGCGTCATGGAGCAAGGACCACGCGAACGTCATTGCCTTGAGGCGCCTTTCGACTTCTTCGACTTCACGGTTCGGATGCGTGCCCGCGACCTCGATGAGGCACGGCGCAACTCGCTTCTGGACGCGATGACCGCGCTGGGTGTCTTCGGCGGGATGGGCGCGAAGAGCCGCAAGGGGTACGGCTCTCTGGCGCTGCAGTCGCTGAAGGTGGACGATGTGGAGCAGTGGCAGGCGCTGCGGTCTGCGCTCGAACTTCACGACCAGATTGTGAAGCTGCGAGTCAACGACGCGCCGGGGGGCTTGCCTAAATACACCGCCTTGACCAAGGGGGCGCGACATGTGCTGCTGACCGCCGGCAAGATTGACCCCATCGAGCTGCTGAACCGGGTTGGGAGTGAGATGGTCAGGTATCGAAGCTGGGGGCATAACGGGAGAGTTTTGGGAAGCCCGTCGGAGGGCAATTTCAAGGACGACCATGACCTGATGAAGGCTCAAAGCCACACCCGCCGGTCTCACCCCCGACGCATCGCCTTTGGCCTGCCTCACAACTATGGCGGAGGAAGCGGCAAGCAGGTTGGCCCTCATGACCGCAACCTCGACCGGCGCGCCAGCCCGCTGTTCATCCATGTTCACCAGTGCGGCGAAACGCCTGTCGCGGTCCTGTCGTTTCTTCCGGCTCGGTTCCTCCCCGAGGGGCGCTCCGACATCAACGTGGGCGGCAGTAAGATTGGTCAGGCGACGGAGAAGGAACTATATCAGCCAATACATGACTTCCTGGATCGTCTTATAGAGCCGAACAGGCGCAAGGAACGATTCGCACAAACCCTGGAAGTTCGTCTATGAGTACGCGCCTCGACATCTCCATAGGGCCTGTGCAGGGTTTCGTATCGCAGTCTCGCCGCACGCGCGACCTGTGGGGCAGCTCGTATCTGCTGGCGTTCCTGTCGGCTCACGCCATGCGCGGCGCGAAAAGGGCTGGGGGCAAGATCGTCCAGCCCAAAGTTGACAATGATCCGCTCTTCAAGTGGGTCTGTGAGGAACGCGAGGGCGACCCGCCTCGAATAGGCACTTTGCCGAACCACTTCGTAGTCGAGACCGACGGCGACCCAAGGCCCATAGCGGCTGCCGCCACGGATTCGTTGCGCGTAGCATGGGGGCAGGTCTGCGACGCCGTATGGCGCTGCTTCGTCGAACATGCAGCCTCGGACGGAAACGGAACAAAGGACATCTGGGATCGGCAGGTGTGCAGGTTCTGGGAAGTGACGTGGACTGCCGGGCCTTCCGATAACGGAGGCGGCGGCCTGCTTGCGCGCCGCAAGCATTGGCGCAGCCATCGCCCCCCCGACGAGCCCGGCGACAAGTGCTCCATCATGCATGACTTGCAGGAGCTATCGGGGTTCATCCGCGCCCAAGACAGAGCCAAGCAGGACCAGTTCTGGGAACGCATCCGGTGCCGCATCCGAGGCCTTGACCTACAGGACAACGAGCGGCTGTGCGCCATCGCGCTGGTGAAGCGGATGTTTCCGAGGGTAGCGAAGGACGCGCTGGGCTGGGCTGTCTATGCCTCGCGCTGGCCCTCGACTGTATATATCGCCGCCGTACCGTGGATCCGCCGCGTAGTTTCAGCAGCGCCGGGCCACGCTAGGGAGTATGCGAAGACAGTCCGGCAGAGCGCGCAGAGTGACGTGTTCCCCATGCAGTCCCCGCCATTCGACTGTCTGCTCGCGCCAGAGTCCGGCGACTTCCCGAAGCTGGACGCAAACTACATGCGCAGCGGCTTCGTGTTGGACGAGCGGCTGTCTCCGCTGGAGGACGGCGTGGGCCAAGATAAGCGGGAGGAGTTGGCCGGCGCGTTGAAGCGCATCTCCGATACGAAGGATGCACAGGATAAGCCGCTGGGGCCGCCGGGCTTGTTCTATGCGCTGCTGCTGGCCGACGGCGATAGATTGGGGAAGTTGGTTGGCGCGGCTGGGGGCGACGTCGTGAGCAAAGCCCTGACCAAGTTCACGGATAGGGTCCCGAAGGTCGTGAGCGGCCATGACGGGGTGCCGATCTATGCCGGGGGCGACGACGTGCTGGCGATGGTTTCCGTACCAAGGGCGCTGACATGTGCTGATGAGATCTCGGAGGCTTACAAGAACGCCTTCACTGGCGTCAGTGACGAGGCGACCCTGTCCGCTGCAGTCGTTTTCGCTCATGCGCGGCTGCCTCTCAGCTCGGTCCTCCGGGAGGCGCATCACATGCTGGACGACGTCGCCAAGGACGGCAACGGGCGGAACTCGTTAGCCGTGTCGGTGCTGAAGCCGGCCGGGAAGCACTGCCAATGGGTTACTACGTGGACTCGAGGCCCGAGTGGCGAGGACCGCGCCGTGGCTCTGCTAGATCAGCTGAAGTCGGCCCTGAACCACAACGCGGCGGAGCCCGGGCTTTCGTCGTCGTTGGTCTATCGGATTCGGGATACCCTCTCGATGCTCTGCGGCTGGGACAGATGGCGGCCCGGCGAGTGGGGCGCCGTTCCCAAGGGCATCGACCTTTATCCGTTCCTGCAGGCCGAGATATTTCGCAGCCTGGACATCAGGATGGGCGAACGCGCGGCGAAACGCGCCGAGTCCCTCGCTTCCCGTGTCGTCAGTCTCCTTTCCCCTGCCCGCAACCCACAGCCGGCGGAAGGCGGCGGCGGCAGAATCACCGAAGCCGGCATCGACGCGCTTCTGCTCGCGCGGTTCCTAGCTGACCCTGACGACCAAGAGGCATACCGATGACTGGCGTTCAGCTCTGCCCGGTAGATACCTGGTTCTTTCGGGACGGCTCCCCGTTCACGATGGACGCCGCAGCGCAGGAAGATGTCGAAAGCCTGTTTCCGCCGCATCCTCCCACGGTCGTGGGCGCCCTGCGGTCTGCGCTGGCTCGCAACAACGGCTGGGACGGCGCTGAGCCATGGTCTCAGGAAATCTGCGACGCGCTAGGAGACGGCCCCGACGACCTTGGTAAGGTCAAGATTGAGGGCATGTTCCTGCTTCGCTGCGGCCAGCCGCTGTTCCGGATGCCCCGCCACCTGCTCGGAGTCACCGAGCGCGGCAAATGGTGTCCCAAAGCCCTGCTGCGCCCCGGCCAGCCGGTAGAGTGCGACCTCGGCGAAGTTCGTCTTCCGGAGTTGGGATCGGCGACTCAGGGCGCGGAGATGCTCAAGCCCGGCGATGGCGAATGGATTACGGCTGCCGGACTGAACGCGGCGTTGCGCGGCGAACTCCCATGCCAGGACGATGTTGTGCCGAGCCGCTGCCTCTGGTCGTCGGAATCGAGGATAGGGCTGAAACGCGAGACGGAAAAGCGTACTGCAAGCGAAGGGATGCTCTATAGCACCGTACACGTCCGCCTCGAGGCCGGCGTATCACTTGGAGCGCATGTATCGGGTCTGCCCGAAAGCTGGGCATGGCCATTCGAACAAATGACGCCCCTGGGCGGCGAGAGCAGGCTCGCGGAGCTTCGGCGTTGGGATTCAGCCGTGGGTATCGAATCGCAGAGCGGCGCTATCCAGGAGAGCGGCAGGGCGACAATCATCGCCTTGTCGCCGGTGGACGTCGAGGTCGGACCCAACGATGAGATCCCGGGCCTTGGCGTCCGCGTCGTCTCCGCCTGCATGGGCCGGCCGCAGCGAATCGGCGGCTGGGACTCGCTGAAGCGGCGTCCGCTGCCGATTCGGTCAACACTGCCGGCGGGAAGCGTGCTGTTCTGCAAGGTATCCGAACCGAATCTTCTTGCACAAGCAGCTTCGACAGAGAGCGGGCTGGCCCGCATCGGCAAGCGGACGGAGTGGGGTTTCGGGCTAGCGGCGCTCGGCGTCTGGCCCGACTGACAGGAGGACACGCGATGAAAACAACCATGCTCGGCCTGCTGGCCGAGACTGCTATCCATCCCGGCTCGGGACGCGGAATGGGCGTCGTGGACCTGCCGGTGGCGCGCGAGGCCGCGACCGACTATCCGGTGATAGTGGGTTCCAGCCTGAAGGGCGCGCTTCGAGACAAGGCGAACACTTATGGGTTGGACATCTCTCGCATCTTCGGCGAACAGGAAAAAGCAGGCGAGCTCCTGGTCTCGGATGGACGCCTGTTGCTACTGCCCGTCCGCAGCCTGACTGCATCATACCGCTGGGCGACATGTCCGCACATCTTGGAAAGATATAGTCGGGACCTCACCCGCGCCGGCCTGAGTCCTTTGCCTGGGAAGCAGGACGTCGAAGAGGGAAAGGCGCTGGCGGCCGGCGAAGGCGACATGTTCCTGGAAGAGCGGCAGTTCTGTATCAACGGCAAACTACCGGGCGGCCTGGTTGCTTCGATAGAGCCGCTGATTCTCCACGAAGATACCAGGAGCCGATTGGGTGATCAGATCGTGATCCTGAACGACAATGACTTCGCGTGGTTCGTCCGATACGGCCTGTCCGTTCAGGCGCGCAACAAGCTCGGAGACGGCAAAAAGAGCAAGAGCCTGTGGTACGAAGAGACGCTTCCGCCGGATACAGTGATGTACGCGCTCATCTCCGGTCGCAGCGATGACGCGCTCGGCGCGCTGGACGGCCTCTTTCCAAGCAACGACCCCTATCTGCAAGTCGGCGGCAACGAGACCGTGGGGCAAGGCTGGTTCGCGGTCAACTCCCGCAGCGCTAACGTAGGGGGTGAGCAGTGAGGACTATCCAACAGCAGCGCGCGGAGAACGCCTTGGATCGAGTCAACAAGTTGAATAACAGGGGTGACAATTTCAAGGCACTGTACCGCTCGTATGTTGACTCCCTGGGGCCGTCTATACTGATGAACGGGCTGGGACAGGCGCTGGCTACGGAAACCGCCGCATCGGGACCAAGTCCCTCAAACGATAGAGAAAAGGCGCACAGAGCGGTTTACAACAGCGTTAAGCAGTGGCTCTGCCGGCAAGACGGGGGCGTATATCCTTCGGCCTCCGACCTGCTGACGGCCATCATGAAGAACGACCAGTCGCGTTACCTGCGCGCGCAGGGCGAGGCCTTGGCGTGGCTGGAGTGGCACAAGAAGTTCTGCCGCGCTTATCTCCCAGCCGACGACGGAGGCGGCGAATGACCCTGCCGCTGTACCTCAATGCAAGCTCATCACCGCCTGGGCGCGTCGCCGAAGGGCACGCCGGCTTGTGGTTCGACAAGTTCTGCAACGAGTGGGAGCAAGGCGATTCGTGGAGCATGTCGGGTGACGGCCTGCGCAACTCAAAACTCGAGTGGATTCGAACCCTCACTCGTGGAACCGTTGGCTCGAAAGACCAGATCGAGGAGAGCGCGTTGCGGATGGTGCGTCTCGTCGAGGGACGCGGCGGGACGTGTGCGGTCCTCACTGCGGAGTCGCGCTT
The DNA here is from genome assembly GCA_958296245.1 of uncultured Dehalococcoidia bacterium. Taxonomy (GTDB): domain Bacteria; phylum Chloroflexota; class Dehalococcoidia; order Lucifugimonadales. The sequence continues at coordinate 1,122,558 of OY282458.1, read as the reverse complement.
TGTGACGGGCCTGGGGCGCAGTCATCCGGTCGAGAACGGGTTCGCCTGGCATCCGACGCTGGGCGCTCCGTACCTGCCGGGCAGCTCTATCAAGGGAATGATTGGCGCCTGGGCGAAAGAGGAGGGGGTGACGAAGGAGGTTGCCAATCGCCTGTTCGGGACGAGCGGGCAAGTGGGAACGGCTTGCATCTTGGACGCGATCCCCATCAAACCCGTGCAGCTCGAAGCCGACGTCATGACTCCTCACTACGCCGGCTGGACCGCGGACGACCCGCCGGGCGACTGGCGCTCTCCGACGCCGATCCCCTTCTTGGTTACCGCTGCTGGGACATCGTTCCTGTTCGGCGTCATGCCTCGCGGCGGAGTGGCGAAGGCGGACGTGGAGATGGTGAAGAAGTGGCTCCATGAGGCGTTGGAGTGGGCTGGGACCGGGGCCAAGACGGCGGTCGGCTACGGACGCTTTGCTCTAGACTGCTCCAAGACCGACAAGCTCAGGAAGCAGACCGCCGAAGCTGACCGACAGCGTGAGGAACGCATCCGTCGGGAGGAGAAGGCGAAAGCGCGTGAAAAGCTCAGCCCGGTAGAGAGGCAGATCGAGGAGTTGCTCGATAGCCGGCAGGACCGGAAGATGCCTGAAATAACCGCGATATACATCGAGGTCGACAAGGGGCGTTGGTCAGGCGACGAGAAGATCGAGGCTGCGCGTTGGCTGGAGACCAAAATGAAGGCCGCGGGTCTGTGGAAAGAGACGACACAGGGCAAGAACCTCTCAAAGGCCCGGGTTTATAATCGGACGCAGCAAGTCATTTGTTGGCTGAATGGGAAGTGAAGCTGTGCTTGCTGAAGCTCACGGGACGACCTCTGAGACGTCGACTCTAGAGAGACGGTCACGCGCTCAGGGGATCGGGGTCGTTGGGGCCTCTACTGGGCGCAGCCGCGGCCGGGGATGTCCCACACCTCCCGCACCACGCCGCCGCTAACCGCGATGAACTGGTCCCACCGATTCACCAGCATGTCCTGGTAGTACGGTAGGAGGGTCAGCTTGTCGCCTATGCTCAGACTGTCGCCGTCATCCACGCGCAAAACGGTGTGTTCGTCCAGCAGCCTTTCGACGGTGACCCCCGGCCTCCCCTCGACCGTAGGGGGGGCTCCCGCTGGCACGGTCATGGCCCGGGCGCCCACGTCGGCAAGGGCCGCGCAGGGGCTCGGGGTGCTTATCACGGTGCAGAGCACCTTGTTGGCTATCTGGAACTCCTCCATGAAGCTGTACCGGGCGCCCATGAGGGCGTAGGTGCCGCCCTCGACCTCGGTCACGCCAGGTATGCGCGCCGCGGCGTCATACGAGAACGTCTCCCCGCTGGACACGATCTCTACAGGGATGCCCGCCGCCGCCACGGCGGCGGCGGCGTCCAGGCATATCTGGATGTACTCCCGCGCTATGATTGCGCGCGCCTCGCGGTCCTTCTCCTCCGAGCTCTGATGGCTCATGACGCCTTTGAACTCGATGCCCGGGAGCCTTTGAGCCAGCTTCGCCAGGGCCACGGCCTGCTCCGGGCTGCGGGCCCCGGCGCGCCCCATGCCGGTGTGTATCTCGACGAGCACGCCGATGGAGACGCCATGCGCCGCCGCGGTCTCGGACAGGTCGCGCAGGTTATCGGCGTTGTCAACGCAGACCTTCACGTCGGCGCGGCGCCCAAGGGCGCAGAGCCGGGCGATCTTATCCCTGCGGACGACCTGATTGGCGACGAGCACGTCGGCGACGCCGCCCTCGACCATCACCTCGGCCTCCGAAACCTTGGCCGTGCAGACCCCGCCCACCGTGCCGCCCGCGTCGATCTGCATCCGCGCCAGCCTGGGGCTCTTGATGTTCTTCGTGTGCTGGCGCATCTTGCACACTGTGCCGCGGTACGTCTCCGCCACCACGCGGTAGTTGTTCTCCACGGCGTCCAGATCGACCAGCAGACACGGCGTGTCCAACTCTTCGATCGGCGTGCCGGGCAGTGGGCGGTACGTGTCCATTACGTTCTCCGCTATTCCCTCGCGGGGCGGTTATCCCACCCAGTCCTCTTCCCTGATAGCGACCTGTAGGGCTCCCTGGAAGCCGGTCGTTATCCAGATCTCGCCGGGGCGGCGCTCGAAGATGTAAGGATACGACAGCCCGGTTTCCTCCTTAGCCAGCACCACGGGATCGGTCCACGACTTGCCGTCGTCTTCCGAGAAAGCTATGGACAGCTCCTCGCGGTGCCAACTGCCCGCAACGTTGGAGTAGGCGCCGGCGCGCCTCTGGTAGCTGTCTCGCCCCACGGGGTAGAGACGGTTCCAGACCAACACGATGCGCCCGCTGGCCAGCCTGAGGATGTAGCCGGGGGCGCTGCTGGCGTCGATAGTCGTCGGCTGGATTATCCGCCACGACAGGCCCTCGTCCATCGAGTAGGCTTCCCAGAAGTAGTCCCAGTTCGTACGGATGAGCATCCAGACGCGGCGGTCGTTTAGCTCGATCACGATCGACTCCATAGCGCCGTCGTGGTGTCCGTGGCCGCCCAGGTCGATCACGTTGCTCTTGGTCCAGGACTTGCCGTTGTCGCCGGACGTAAAGACCGGTTGGACGTTGCGGTCTGGGTCGTACCACAGGTCCTGTACCGGCGCGACGATGGGACCGTTGCGGCTCATCTGGATCATGTTGATCATGGCGCCGCAGTAACCCTCCAGGATGCGGTGACGGTCTTGCCAGGTCGCCCCTTCGTCCAGGCTGCGGATGCTCCACACGTCGAGGCGAACGTCGTCGGGGGCTTTGCCGGTTGCGTCGACCCAGCCCCGCGACGACGACTTGAAGGTGCTCATGTCGGCGTAGAGCAGAACGATCACCCCGTCCTCGGTCTTGATCATGGGACCCGACCCCGGGACCCCAGGCTTGCGGCCCGTATAGACCGGGCCCCTGTCCTCCCAGGTCTTGCCGTCGTCGCTGCTGTAAAGGGTGGTGTTGTTCTGCACCGTGAACAGGCGGCCGTCGCTCAGTTCCACGAAGCGCCCGCCATAGGGCATGTCCAGGACTTTGCACCGCGGGTCCATCCATCTCTTGTTTGGAGACATTCCTAAATTCCTCCTGTCTGACCTAACGGCTGCGGGAAAACGCTTCCGGTTCCTTGCAGCCCTCCCTTCCCGCCTGGGAATGGGAATAGATTATATCTGAGGGACACCCTCAGACTCCCGGCAAAGGGGGCGATTCCCCTCTGCACGTCTCATATTTCCTAGCCTGCTAATCGACGAAGTCGCTCTCTTGGATGCTGATCCGAAGATGGCCCTGGAAACCGGTGGTGATCCACAGCTCCCCAGGCCGCCGCTCGAATATCTTGGGGTACGAGATCCCGCCCGCCCACATCTCCCTGCCGTCGGGCAGTGTCATCTTGCCTGGGTGGCGCGGATTGCGGGCGAAGACCACCGGCGCAGACCAACTCTGCCCCTCGTCTTCCGAGAAGGCGATGGAGAGCTCGTCACGGTGGTTGCTGGCCGCCGCCTGGGTGGCTTGCCCGGAGCGCCTGGGAGTCATGGCCGCGCCCTGGGGGTAAAGCCGGTTCCACACCAGGGCCAGCCGCCCGCTGGAGAGGCGCGCCATGTATCCGGGCGCGTTGCTGGCGTCGATGTCGGAGGGCCTGAGCTCTAGCCACGAGCGCCCCTTGTCCTCCGAGTATGCTTCCCAGAACCTGTCCAACGTGGTGCGTATCAGCATCAACAAACGCCCATCCTTGAGCTCGGCGAGCGTTGCCTCGAAGGCGCCGTCGTGGTGGCCGTGCCCGCCGAGGTCGATGGTGTTGCTGTTCGTCCAACTGGCGCCGTCGTCTGCGGAGACGTAGGTGGACGTGGCATGGCGGCCGGGATCGTATAAGAGCCTCTGCACCGGCGCCACGACCTCGCCGGTGCTGGTCTGGATTATCGTGATTATGGCGCCGCAGTAGCCCTGCATGACCATTTGACGATCGGTCCACGTCTTACCCTCGTCCAGGCTTCGAATCGACCACACGTCGCCCCTGACGTTGTCCGCGGGCTTCCCGGTGGCGTCATCCCAGACCCAATAGAAGTTGCTGCGGTCGACGTACATGAGGATGATGGCGCCGTCTCTGGTCCTGAGCAACATGCCGCCCTCCGCCATGCCCGACTTGAGGCCGACAGTAACCGGCCTGGGCTCCGACCAGGTCTTGCCGTCGTCATCGCTGGTCCGGGCGCCAGTCGGCTCGACGATCATGAGGCCGCCGCCGCTCAGCTCGACGAAAGGCCCCACGACGCCCAGGGGCATGTCCAACTCAGCAGCCTTAGGATGAATCCAGCGGCCCGTCCCTCTTACGTCCATAGGTCAACCTCCGTTCTTGGCGCGCCCGGCGCCTCTACCGGCCGGTTGGATAATTCTCGCGACCGGCCTGACTACCCTCATCATGCCGTCGATCCTAGGAACTCCGCTTCCCGCAAGCTGACGCGCAGATGCCCTTGGAAGTTGGTAGTGACCCATATCTCGCCGGGGGCGCGCTCGAAGAGCAACGGATATGACAGGCCCTGCATGTTGATCTCCTGTCCGTCGTCCAATACCAGGGGCTTGGCGCCCGGGTCCGCCTTAGCTATGACCTGCGAAGGCGTCCAAGTGCAGCCGTCGTCCTCGGAGAAGGCGATTGACATCTCATCCCTCTGGAAGACTGTCGGCGTCGCCGAGAACCGGCCCCTTATCCTGGCGTAGTACGTCAGGCCCCTGGGATAGAGCCTGTTCCACACCAGAGCCAGCCTGCCGCTGGAGAGGCGGGTTATGTAGCCCGGCGTGCTGCTCATGTCGATGTTGCTGGGCCTAATGGTACGCCACGAGCGCCCGACGTCGTCGGAGAACGCCTCCCAGAAGCGGTCCCAGTTGGTCCGTATGAGCATCCACAGCCTGCCGTCACGAAGCTCGGTCAGCGTCGCTTCGTAGGCGCCGTCGTGGTCGCCGTTGCCGCCCAGGTCTATCGTGTTGCTGCGCGTCCAAGAGGCGCCGTCGTCCGGCGAAACGTAGGTCTGAGTGACGTTCCTGCCCGGTTCCCGGTACATGTCCTGGACGGGTACGACTATCTCGCCAGAGCTGGCCTGGATCATGGTGATGAGACCGCCGCAGTACCCGGCTTGCACCAACTGCCTATCCACCCAGGTCTTGCCGCCGTCCAAGCTTCGGACCGACCACACGTCGATCCGAATGTTGGCGGCCGGCTCGCCCTGCTCGGTTAGCCACTTCCATCTGACCGTGCTCGAATCGTTAAAGACGTAGACGATCACGCCGTCCTTGGTCCGCTGGAGCAGCCCGCCGCCCGGGATCCCAGGCCCGGGACCGTCGTACATGGTGCGCGGCGCTGACCAAGTCTTGCCGCCGTCGGCGCTGGTCTGCACCTGATTGCCCCTGGCAGTCAGGATCCCCCCGTTTCCGTCGTCGACGAACGGGCCGCGCATACCCCTGGGCAGGTCCAGCACGGTGCATCTGGGATCGGTCCAAACGCTGTCGCTCAGGCTCATTTCGGCCTCCCTTGCACTCCACGACCTTATACTCACCCGTGGGATGGATCAGAGACTCCGTACCCCGCGAGGTTGTCTATGATTGGGAGTAGAATGTTCTCATAGTCGGCAGGCAGTGGCAAGTTGCGGCGAATGCAGAGGGCGTCCTGATTCCGGTGATACAAGTTGCCTGACATAGTTGCTCTGGGCGAGTGCATGATCGAACTCTTCAGCGACGATCCGATCGCCGACGCGCAGTCCTACCGGAAGGCATTCGCCGGCGACACCATGAACGCGATGTTCATGGCGTCCAAGCTCGGATCGTCCTGCGGGTTCGTAACCCGCCTGGCGGAAGACCCCTTCTCCGACTACCTACTGCGGGAGTGGAGCGCCCAGGGGATCGACACGTCCGCCTCGAGGCGCGGCCCCGGATTCACCGGCGTACACTTCGTAACGCAGTTGCCCGACGGAGGGCGCGACTTCCTCTACTACCGCAGCGGCAGCGCGGCCAGCGCCATGACGGCCCAGGACCTGGACCCCGACTACCTCGGGGAAGCCAAGGTCTTGCACGTCAGCGGAATACTCCAGGCCGTCTCGGACACTTGCCGCAGCGCCGTGCTCGAAGCTGTCCGCATAGCCTCGGCGCGGGGGGTGTTGGTCTCCTACGACACGAACCTGAGGCTCAGCCTAACGTCCCCGGCGCGGGCCCGGGACGCCATGATGGAGGTCATGCCGTTCGCGGACGTCGTGCTTCCCAGCTTCCCCGAAGAGACACTGGAGCTGACCGGCATCGGCGACGAAAGGGACGCCGTGGCATACTTCCAAGACCTTGGAGCGAAGAACGTTGCGCTGAAGAGAGGCCCCTTGGGGGTGCTCGCCGCGACGCCGAACGGGAGGCGAGCCATTCCCGCCGTGGCGCCCCGGGGAGTGGTGGACACGACCGGCGCCGGCGACGCCTTCGCCGGCGGCCTGCTGCACAGGCTGGCGCAGGGCGCGGACTTCTTCGAGGCCGCGAGATGGGGTGTGGCCGCCGCCGGCATCAAAGTCGGCGGGCGCGGCGCCATATTGAGCCAGCCCGCGCGCGCGGAGGTGGAGGACCTGATGCCTACCGTGCATACACTCCCCGCATAACCCCGGGCGCAGCCGTCACAGCGTCGCAGCAATCCCGTATAATGGGGGTCGCTGGGCGGCGTGAAGGTTGGGATGGCTACGGCAACGCGGCATCGGGAATCAGGGCGGCATACTCCAAACTTCGGAAACAGCTCCCGAACGACGCCCACGGGATGCAAAGCGTTTCCTGAGGCAGGGAACCGGCAGGATATGAGATCGAACGGCAACCGGCCATACGTAGCTATCACTATGGGCGACCCGGCGGGCATAGGCCCCGAAGTAACCGCCAAGGCCCTTGCGGACCCGCGGATGTACGAACGTTGCCGCCCCTTCGTCGTCGGAAACGCCGACGCCATGAAGGCCGCCTTTGCTCTCTTCGACAACCGGGCAGCGGTTAGGAAAGCTGCGGATCTGAGCGGTATAGTCGGCGAGCCTGGCGCCGTGGACGTGCTTGACGTTGGAAATCTGGATTACGGCAGCGTGTCCGTTGGGCGCGTATCGGCGGTGGCCGGCAGGGCCTCGGTGGAGTGGGTCCGCCAAGCCGGCGAGATGGCGTCGTCGGGGCTGGTAGGCGCACTCGTCACCGCGCCGATAAACAAGGAGGCTTGCGGCCTGGCCGGTCACAAGGACATCGGCCACATGGAGATATTCCAGAGCCAGACCGGCGCAAAGGAGGTCGCCACCATGCTGGTGGCCGACGTGCTCCGCGTCGTCCACCTCACCACCCACAAGTCCCTGCGAGTCGCATGCGACTACGCCACCAGGGAAAACGTGCTCGCCAAGATCATGCTCACCGACGAACACTTCAGAAAATGGGGCTTCGCGTCGCCCCGGATCGGCGTCGCCGCCCTGAATCCCCACGCCAGCGACGGCGGACTGATCGGGAGCGAGGAGCAGGAACACATCGCGCCCGCCGTCAGGGACGCGCGGGACCGGGGAGTAAGCGCCGCGGGCCCAGTGCCGCCGGACACCGTCTTCAACCAGGCGATCAACGGCAAGTTCGACGTGGTCCTAGCGATGTACCACGACCAGGGCCACATCCCCATCAAGGTACACAACTGGGCCCAGAGCGTCAGCGTGAACCTGGGGCTGCCTTTCGTACGCACTTCGGTAGACCACGGCACGGCCTTCGACATTGCGGGCAAGGGCGTCGCCGACCACGAGGGTATGCGAGAGGCCATCAGGGTGGCGGTAGGACTGGCGCGCGAGTCGAAGCTGGCATAGCGCGAGGTTTAGGGTATGCGGATAGGTTTCGTAGGCGGGGGCGTCATGGCCGAGGTCATGATCAGAGGCATCCTCGACGCAGACTTGGCCCGGCCCGAGGACGTAAGGGTCGGCGAACCCCTGGAGTCACGCCGGCGACACTTGGCCGGCGAGTACGGCGTGGCCGCCAGCGCCGACAACTCCGAAGCGCTGGACGGCGCGGGCTTGGCGGTCCTCGCAGTGAAGCCCCAAAGCATCCATGAGGTGCTCGCCGACATACGCCCAAGCATCGGAGGCAGCGCGGTAATGTCCATCGCCGCAGGGGTGCGGATAGACTCCTTGGCCGGAGGCCTAGGCCATCCGGCGGTCATCCGAGTCATGCCCAACACGCCGGCGCAAATCGGCAAGGGCATGACGGTTTGGACCGCAGCCCCCGAGGCGCCCGCCGAGGCCGTAGCCTATGCCAAGAGGATCCTGAGCACCCTCGGGGACGAGCTCTACGTAGAGGACGAGAAGCTAATCGACGCCGCCACGGCCGTGAGCGCCAGCGGTCCGGCGTACGTATTCCTATTCGTGGATTCCCTCATCGACGCCGGAGTATACCTCGGTATGCCCCGCGACACCGCCCGCAGGCTCGTGCTGCAAACCGTGGTGGGCAGCGCCACCCTGCTGATGGAGTCCGGCCGACATCCGGCGGAGCTTAAAGACATGGTCACCTCCCCAGGCGGCACCACCGCGGAGGCGCTGCTGACGTTCGAGCGCGCCGGCTTCAGGGGAACCGTCATCGACGCCGTCAACGCCGCCTATCAGAAGTCCATGAGCCTGGGAGACTCCGGTTGAACCCGTTGCTCAACAACTTCGTCTTCTTCCTGATCCAAGCGTTGAACATAGCGATACTCGGCAGGGTCATCATGTCCTGGATATCGCCGTCGGGCAACGACCCCGTAACACCCATCCTGCATCAGATCACAGAACCCATACTTGCGCCCATCAGGCGCTTCATGCCCCAGTTCGGCATGCTCGACCTCACCCCCATGGTGGCCCTCCTACTGCTGAACCTCATCATCTGGCCGCTGCTCCGCCGGATACTCCTGCCCTGAGCCGTCTGAGGCTGTTCTGCGTTAGCGGGAGTCCAACAGGCTGCGGAGGGACGGGGTGCGCGCAGAGGGCCCCAGCCCCCTTATGCCGGGTGTCTGAGGGATGTCCCGCAGATACAAGACCCGCCTTCCATGAACAAGAGATTCGCACGACAGCACGGCGTCCGCCTATGGGTTTGCGCGAGGCGTTATCAGGCTGTCGGACCCGGTCCTTGAGGGGTGGAGCGGAAGACCGGATTCGAACCGGCGACCTTCTCCTTGGCAAGGAGACGCTCTACCAACTGAGCCACTTCCGCCCGCAACAGATACCTTGAGCGCCGGGAACGGCGGCGCCTGAGCGTGCCGAGGGCCAGAATCGAACTGGCGACACCAGCGTTTTCAGCGCTGTGCTCTACCGACTGAGCTACCTCGGCGCAAGGACTATGTTATTGCCGGGGCGTGGAACCTGTCAAGGAAACCGTAAACTGTTCAGACTCTGTGAGGTACGAAGGAGGAGTCCAGAGGGGTTCTCCCCTCCGGCAGGGGGTCTGGGGGCTGTGCCCCCAGTTACCAAGGGCGGGTGGGGATCAAAGACGTCTGCTCTATCAGGGCTACGCCAGTCGAAAAGATCTCATGAACGCTGAACAGCTACAGGACCCCCCGTGCTAACGGGCCGGGGGCGGCTGGCCCCCTTTGCCCACCGTCCAAGGACGCCGTTGGTCTCGGGATAGCTGCCGCTAGCCGTCCAACGCGCCGGCCTTGGAGAGCACCTCGGCCAGCAGGGCGACGCCGTCGTGGATCTCCTCCGGGGTGTTGTAGCCGAAGCATAGGCGAGCATAGTTCCGGCCAGAGACGCCGTCCGGCGCGAAGTTGGGGCCGGGATGGTAACCGACGCCGGCGGCCAAGGCGGCTTCGTGCACGGATACCATGTCCGCCCCTTCGGGCATCTGTAGCCATATGTACAAGCCGCCCTCCGGCCGGCTCCACGCCGCAGACGAACCGAAGCTCTCGCCCAGCGCGGCCAGCATCGCGTCGCGTTTGGCGCGCTGTACCTCGTTTATGTCGTCGATATGGTCCCGTAGCTTGGTGGTGGCGTAACGATGGACCGCTAGGGCGGCGAACTGGTTCACGCCGCCCCCGCTCTTGAGGGCTCGGACGCGGTCCAGCACCTCCGGGGGCGCTGTCAAGTATCCCAAGCGCATGCCGGGGGCAATGACCTTCGAGAAGGACCCCACGTACATGACGTGGCAGGCGTCGTCCAGAGAACGGATCGAGGTGACGGGGGCGCCGTCGTAGCGCAGATCTACGTAGCAATCGTCTTCCATTATGGGCACGCGGTGGCGTTTGGATGCCTCCATGAGCGCGGCGCGGCGTTCCAGCGTCATCGTCCAGCCCATGGGATTCTGAAACGTCGGGATGGTGTATATCATCTTGGGCCGCCTGCCCTCGGCGGCGGCCTGCCGGAGCGCAGACTCCAAGGCGTCGGGGATGATGCCGTCGTCATCGCACGGCACGCCCCGCACGTCCGCTTGAAAGCGGCGCAGTATGTTCAACGTGCCGCTGTAGACGAAGTGCTCAGTGAGCACGACGTCCCCGGGATCGATCAGCGCCTCGACCAGCATGTGTATAGGCTGACTGGAGCCGTCGCCCAAGACGATCTCGTCAGGCGACACTTGGATGCCCCGGTCGTCCTCAAGCTTCTGAGCGACGTACTCCCGGAGGGGAGGGTAGCCCTGGGTGTGAGGGTATACCGCCAAGTCCCGGCCCTCCTCGTCTAGGGCCTGCTTCAGGGACTCGGTCAGTTCGTCCAACGGCAGCGACCCCGGGTCAGGATAGGCGACCGCGAAATCGTACTTCTGACGCCTCACCGGCGCCGCCGGGCTCGGTCCGGGGGTGCGGCTGGCGAAGAGATCCGCATAGCGCAGATTCCGGCCTTCTCCCATGTCGGGCATCTCCTTCCGAATCGGCTCCCGTAGGTCCTACAGGGCCTTGATCTCGTCGTTGAGCTTGGCCAACGAAGCCTTGGCATCGCCGAAGAGCATCGACGTATTCTCCTTGTAGAACAGGTCGTTGTCTATGCCGGCAAAGCCGGTATTGAGACTGCGCTTGAGCACGATGACGTGGTGCGCCAGATCGACGTCCAAGATCGGCATACCGTAGATGGGGCTCCCGGGATTCTCTCTAGCGGCCGGATTGACTACGTCGTTGGCGCCCACGACTACCACGGCCTCGGCGTCGGGGAAATCGTTCTTGATCTGCTCCAGATCGTAGAGCTTGTCATACGGCACCTCGGCCTCGGCCAGCAGGACGTTCATGTGACCCGGCATCCGGCCGGCGACGGGGTGAATGGCGTACTTGACCGACACCCCCCTGGACTCCAGCAGCGCCCCCAGCTCCTTGAGTTGGTGTTGGGCTTGGGCCACGGCGAGACCGTACCCAGGTACGAAGACCGCTGATTTCGAGTAGCCGAGCAGGACCGCCGAGTCCTCCGGCGAGATCTCCTTGGCGTGACGGCCTTCCGCCCCGGCTGGGCCGAGCTGGTCCTCCGCCGCGCCGAACGCCCCGAACATTACGTTGAACAAGGAGCGGTTCATGGCCTTCGTCATGATCTGCGTCAGAATCAGTCCGGCAGCTCCAACCAGCGCGCCCGCGACTATCAGCATCATGTTCCCCAGCACGAACCCGGCACTGGCCGCCGCCAGACCAGAGTACGAATTGAGCAGCGAGATGACCACGGGCATGTCGGCGCCCCCTATGGGGATGACCAGCAATACGCCCAGCAGCAGGCAGGCAACCACCACGGCGGCGTACGCGGGCAGCCCTGGAGACACGATGAGATAGACGATGGCGCCTATTATGCCCAGGAACAGGACGGCGCTTAGCGTCTTCTGTAGCGGAAACGTCACGGGCTGGGTGTATATGACCTCCTGAAGCTTGCCGAAGGCGACCATGCTCCCGGAGAACGTAACCACGCCGATCAGGGTGCCAAGCATGATCGTGACCGACACGTCGGCCGGCATCTCCAGAGACGCATCCCCGGATATCCTGTAGAACTCGGATGCGGCCACGAGCGCGGACGCGCCGCCCCCCAGACCGTTGAACACCGCGACCAACTGCGGCATAGCCGTCATCTTGATGGCGCGCGCCAGCAGACCGCCCGCCGCCGCGCCAATGAGCATGCCGACGGCAACGTCCGCCAGGTCCAAAACGTCGCGGTCCAACAGCGTCACGACGACCGCGATGAGCATCCCCACGGAGGCGAGCATGTTGCCGGATCTGGCCGTGGCAGGGGAACCCAGTCTCCGCAAACCCAATATGAACAGGGACGCCGCCACCAGGTAGGCGGCCCCCACTACCAGTTGTACGTCAATCTCTTCCATGCGGTAGCGTTACACCTCGGCGCTCATCACCGCGGCGTCCGTCTGAACATGCGGAGCATGCGGTCGGTCACTACGAACCCCCCCACGACGTTGACCGTCGAGAGCACGACGGCGGCAAGGCCGAGCACTGTCCCAACAGATCCGTCCGCTTGGAGCGCTACGACTATCGCCCCTAGAAGTGTGATGCCCGAAATCGCGTTGGCCCCAGACATCAACGGCGTGTGCAGCGTGGGCGGCACCTTGGTGATGACCTCGAATCCCACGAACACGGCTAGCACGAAGACATACAGCTCTATCAGTAGCGAGTTCTCGAGCATTCCGTTTCGTCCTTCCTGAAGGGGTCACCCGGCGCCGGACTGGAATACGACGGTCCCGTCGTAGGTGACGCAGCAGCCCTTGGTAATCACGTCGTCTATGTCGATGGCGATCCCGACGTCTTGGACCAAGTGGAGCAAGAGGTTGGAGATGTTCCTGGAGTACATCTGGCTCGCATGTGTGGGCATGGCGCTGGGCAGGTTAAGCGGGCCGTCGATCAGAACGCCCCCAACCGTCACCCGCTCGCCAGGGCTGGTCAGCGCGCAGTTGCCCCCCGTCTCTGCCGCTATGTCGACGATAACCGAACCCGGCTTCATGTCATGCACCATCTCCTCGGAGATGAGCACGGGCGCGGGCTTGCCCGGCACCGCGGCGGACGCGATGATGAAGTCCATTCCGCTCGTGCTCTCGTGGAGGAGTGCCCGCTCTCGGCGCTGCGCCTCCTCCGTGGATTCCTCGGCGTACCCGCTCTCAGCCTCCGATTCGGCCATGACGCCGTCCGCGTGAATGAACGCCGCGCCCAAGCTCTTGACCTGCTCCTCCACGGAGGGGCGCACGTCGAACGCCGACATCACCGCTCCCATGCGTCTCGCCGTGGCAATGGCCTGCAGCCCGGCAACCCCGGCCCCCAGCACCAGCCCTTTGGCCGGAGGTATAGACCCCGCCGCCGTTATCATCATGGGTAGATACTTGCTCATGGAACTGGCCGCGATTAGCGCGGCCTTGTATCCGGCAATCGAGGCCATCGAACTCAGCGCGTCCATGCTCTGCGCCCTTGCGATACGGGGCACCGCGTCTAGACTGAACGACGTCACGTTTTGGGACGCGAGGCGCTCGGCCAAGGCGGGCTCGGTCATGGGCTGAAGGAGGCCTATCAGGATGGCGCCCCGTTCCAACATATCGGCCTCGTGCCCGCCGGCGGCGAGCTCCAAGGGACGCTGTACCTTCAGGACGACGTTGGCCCCGCCGTAGACGTCATCGGGCGCCTCTCTCACTTCGGCGCCTTCGGCCCGGTAGTGGTCGTCGAAGAAGAGGGCATCCTCCCCGGCGCCCGCCTGCACCACGACCTCAAAGCCGGACCCGACCAGTCCGGACACGGCGTCGGGCGTCAGCGCGACCCGGCGCTCCCCCTCCATCGTCTCCTTCGGAACGGCTATCCGCATGTTCGCGTTACAATCACCCCCGACAATGTATCTTAACAGGCCGCCGCGTTCGCCACCCGCGCCGACGCCCTCATCTTATCTGAGAGATAAGGCGCCTGCCGAGCCATATCCATGATTCGGCAGCTCACCACGAACGGTCCCGCAGGCTGCGGAAGAGCGCGGAGGCTTTGGCCCAATCACTCCCCACTTGCCCCCCACGCGCTCCCGGCTAATGATACAATGCCCGCCGCCTGCGCCGCTACAGGAATGTGAGGAGATGCTCGAGAGGTTTGCTGTTTCGCCAAAGGACGAGGTGCGTGTACCCGAGAGGTCTCTGCGACGGACGGTCACCGCCGTGTTCGAGAAGATGGGCGTGGAGCCTGAAGACGCGGCTGTAGGCGCCGACGTACTCGTCACCGCCGATCTGAGGGGGGTCGAGACGCACGGGGTATCCAACATGCTGCGGGCCTACGTCGCGCAGTACGGCGCCGGCGGGCTGAACCCCCGGCCTGATTGGAAGATCACGCGCGAGACCCCCGGCACCGCGGCAATCGACGCCGACAGGGGGCTGGCGGTGATCCTGGGGCCCAAGGCCATGCGGCTCGCCGTGGACAAGGCCCGCAAGGTGGGGGTCGGCGTCGTGACGATGCTGAACGCCGGGCACTCGGGCCCGATCGGCCACCATGCGATGGTCGCTGCCCGGAGCGGCATGATCGGCGTCTGCATGACCGCCGGCGGCAGGACGGTAGTGCCAACCTTCGGGGCCGAGCCCCAACTCGGCACCAACCCCATCGCCATCGCGGCGCCCGCTAGAAACGAAGCCCCGTTCCTCTTCGACGCCGCCACCAGCATCATAGCAGGCAACAAGCTGCGCCTCGCCTCCCGCGTCGGAGCAACGCTGCTGCCCGGCTGGATCACGGACGCCGACGGCAACCCCAACGTCACGCCGACACCCGTGCCGCCCCCCGAGGAATTCAACCTCCTGCTCATGGGCAGCACCCGCGAGAACGGCTCCCACAAGGGGTACGGCTTCAGCATGATGGCCGAGATTATGGCGACGCTCTTGTCAGGGAACCTGCCTGCCATGCTCGGGGGCGCGGCGTACGGCGGGAGTCACTTCTTCGCCGCCTACAACATAGAGGCGTTCACGGACCTATCAGCCTTCAAGGACTCCATGGACGGGGTGCTCGGCGCGTTGAAGGCCACCAAGCCCGCGCCCGGCCACGAGCGCGTCATGTATCCGGGGCTCCCGGAGTTCGAGGAGGAGCAGGAGCGGCGCGCCAAAGGCATCCCCCTCCATACCGAGGTCATAGAGTGGTTCGACGGCATCACGAGCGAGCTGTCCATCCCCGACCTTGAACGCGTGTAACGAACGCCCCTCCCAGAATCGGAACTCCCGGGACCTCACGAACTCTGAACAGTTACTGACCGTCAACCCGCTGGACTCACTGGGGCCGGTGTGCTAGCATCAATATGCTTCTCCCTCTTCGGAACGCAGTAGATACGCAGCGCTGGGACGATTCTTCTTTAACCGAGGCCATCGCCTTAGCTACGCTGTAGGGGGGCCGCCCGCGAGTCGGCTTCAAATCGGGGAGACATACCTCATCAGAGACCACGTTGCCGGCGCATTAGGGCTGCCGGCGCCTTCCAACCTCTAGGGACCCTTGCGTACTCTAGTACCTCTACCTACACGCATCACCCCGCGTCGCGCCGATTACACATGAGAGTAGAACGAATCCCCACTCAATCCGTGACGAAGCGACCCTTAACCCTCCCGGAGTAGGAAATGAACATAGCTGAGCTGCAAGACAAGACCAACGAAGAGTTGCTGGACATAGCCCGGGAGATGGGAGTAATAGACGACGGCGCGTCCCCGAGGCGGCACGCGCTGATGATGAAGGTGCTCCAGGGTCTGGCGGAGCGGAACGGCCACGTCCTCGCCAGCGGGGTGCTGTCCATCACCGGCGACGGCTACGGCTTCCTCAAGTCCAACGGCCGGCATTCGGGATCCGGGGACGTCTACGTTTCCCAGTCCCAGATCAGGCGGTTCGGCCTCAGGACGGGGGACCACGTGACCGGCCAGGTCAGGCCGCCCAAGGACGGCGAGCGTTACTTCGGGCTGATACGCGTAGAGGCCGTCAACGGGCTGGAGCCTGAGGCCTCCCGGAGCCGGCCGCACTTCGAGCGCCTCACACCCATATTCCCCAACGAGCACATCAAGCTCGAGACCGTACGGAATATGGCCGCGACCCGCCTGATAGACTTGGCCGCGCCGGTGGGTAGAGGCCAACGAGGCCTGATCGTCTCCCCGCCCAAGGCAGGCAAGACCACCCTACTCAAGAACATCGCCCAAGGCATCACGAGCAACGCGCCCGACATCCACCTCATGGTCGCGCTCATCGGAGAGCGGCCCGAGGAGGTCACCGACATGACCCGGTCGGTGGAGGGCGAGGTGTTCAGTTCGACGTTCGACGAGCCGGTCGAAGACCACACGCGGGTGGCCGAGCTTGCGCTGGCCCGCGCCAAGAGGCTGGTAGAGGCCGGACGCGACGTCGCCATCCTCTTGGACAGCATCACGCGCCTCACCCGCGCCTACAACCTCGCGGTGCCCACCAGCGGCAGAACCCTCTCGGGCGGCATCGACCCCGTTGCCCTCTACCCGCCCAAGCGTTTCTTCGGCGCCGCCAGAAACGCCGAGGACGGCGGCAGCCTCACCATCTTGGCCGCCTGCCTCGTCGACACCGGCAGCCGCATGGATGACGTGATCTACGAGGAGTTCAAGGGTACCGGCAACATGGAGGTGCACCTAGACCGCAGGCTCGCGGAGCGGCGCGTCTTCCCCGCCATAGACATCTCCAGAAGCGGCACCCGCCGCGAGGAGTTGCTCATGGACGAAGATACGCTGCGCCAAGTCTGGCTCCTGAGGCGCATGGTAGCAATGATCACCTCTAACGGCATGGACTCCAACGATGCCACGGAGAAGGTCCTAGAGCGCATGCGGAAGACGAAGAGCAACAAGGAGTTTCTAGCAACCCTCGGCAAAGAGGTCTGATCGGCGCGGCCAAACATGCCGGCGGCGCAGGGTAATCGGAGGAAGGACGGCACAGCGCCCCCGCGGCAGACCTATCGCCCACGAGCACAGCTTGACAGCATCCCGGCAACTACATAGCATCCCCGGGAACAAACTCAGGCGCGCAATATGGAATGAAGGCGCGTTGACGTCGCAGTTCGACCGATCCAATTACGCCAAGTTGCCGCCCCAGAGGAGGAAGATAAGGTTATGGCTACCCTCAGGAAGAACGACCTAACTGCTCGAGTCGCGACCAGACTCGGCGGGTCCCGGGCCCAGGGTGAGGCAGCGCTCAACGCGGTGCTGGTCAGCATCCAAGAGGCCCTGGCCAAAGGGGACCGTGTCGTCCTGACGGGATTCGGCTCCTTCGAGGTTCGGCAGGTCAAGGCCCGGAGGGTCAAGCCCATCAGGGGCGGTCAAGCCGGCCAGCTCATTACGGTCCCGGAGCATAGGAGGGTAGGCTTCACGGCCGGCGCGGAGCTCAACAAAGCTGCGGGCTGAGTACACAGCCTCTGACCAAGCGCGGACACGCCCCTGCCCCCGGGCCGTCCTCCATACGCGCCCCGCTTCTGAGGGTGTCCCTCCCTTCTCGATCATCCGCTGCTCCCACGCTGTCTAGAAACAGTCCCCGGCTCGCCCGTAGCGGCTACCTTCCCGCTCCAGGGTCGGTTAACATATGGGCTATGCAGTCCCATACCGAGCGCATCCCAACCGGCCCCACGCACGCCGCCGGCGGCCAATCGACGCAGCCGCTCTTGGTGGCTACTCGGAACCCTGGCAAGCTGAGGGAGCTTGCTTCACTGCTGTGGGACGTCCCTGCGCGGCTCGTTTCGCTCGACGAAGCTGGCGTGGACGCCACGGTGGACGAGACGGGCGCCACATTCGAGGAGAACGCGGTACTGAAGGCCACCGTGTACGCTAGGGCGAGCGGGTTGACGACGCTCGCCGACGACTCCGGGCTGGAGGTGGACGCCCTTGGGGGCGATCCCGGGGTTCGGTCAGCTCGGTACGCCGGTCCAGGCGCGGACGACGCGGCCCGGATGAGGCGCCTGCTCCACAAGCTCCAGAAAGTTCCGGCCGGCGGACGTCAGGCCCGGTTCCGGTGCGTCATCGCACTGGCCCAGCCGCACGGCGGCGCGCGGACGTTCATGGGAGTATGCGAGGGACTCATCGCCGACGCGCCCCGGGGCCGGAACGGCTTCGGCTACGACCCGGTATTCATCCTGCCCGGGATGGGCAGGACCATGGCGGAGCTGTCGGCAGCCGAAAAGGGCTCGGTGAGCCACCGAGGCATCGCCGCCCGGCGGGCGGCGGCCGCGCTGAATATCCCTGGCTTCCTATCCGGCCCGGCTCTCGCCGCGCGGCCCTGTCGAGGTGGACTATGACTACCGACAAGCTTGGCAGGCCCTTCCGAGACCTACGGATCTCGATCACCGACCGGTGCAACTTCCGCTGCCCATACTGCATGCCCGAGGAGATATACGGCGACCGCTATCAGTTCTTGCCAAAGGCCGACCTGCTGACATTCGAAGAGATAACGAGACTGGCAGGTATCATGGCCGGACTTGGGGCGGTGAAGGTGCGTGTCACGGGCGGCGAGCCCCTCGTCAGGAACCAGGTAGAGCGCCTGATCCGACGGCTTGCAGGCGTCCAAGGCATCCGGGACCTGGCGATGACCACCAACGGATACCTGCTGGCGCAGAAGGCACAGGCGCTCAAGGACGCCGGTCTACGGCGGTTGACCGTCAGCCTCGATTCCCTGGACGAGGAGGTCTTCGCCCGGATGAACGGGCGCGGCTTCGGCCCTCGACGGGTGCTGGAGGGTATCGAGGCAGCCGAGAAGGTTGGCCTAGATCCCATCAAGATCAACGCGGTCGTGCAGAGAGGCGTCAACGACCACACCATCGTGAGCCTCGCCCGATACTTCAAAGAGCGCGGCCACGTCGTCCGGTTCATCGAATACATGGACGTCGGGACCCTGAACGGCTGGAGGCTGGACCACGTGGTCTCCGCGGACGAAATGGTGTCGATGATAGACGCCGAGATGCCCTTGGAGCCGGTCGAGAGCAGCTACCGGGGGGAGGTGGCCGAGCGGTACCGCTATAGGGACGGCGACGGCGAGATCGGCGTCATCGCGTCGGTGACGAAGCCGTTCTGCGGAGACTGCACCCGCCTGAGGCTTTCGCCGGATGGCAGCATCTACACGTGTCTGTTTGCGTCCCTTGGGATGGACCTGCGAGGGCCGTTGAGGGCCGGAGCGTCCGACGCGGAACTGGCGGACATGGCCTCCCGGCGCTGGGGGTCTAGGAAGGACCGCTACTCCGAGGAGCGCGCCTCCATGACCGAGCCTCCCCGCGAGAAGGTCGAGATGTACCACATCGGCGGGTAGGTCTCAATAGGTGGGACCGGAGGGGGACCAACTATCCGCGATCGGGTCGTACGCGGTTGCGGAGGAGATGGTTACGTGCGCTCCGTCCGCGCCGCCCACCACGATTACGTGTCCGTTCTCCAGCAGCGCCATAGCGTGGAACTGGCGCCCATTATCCATGTCGCTCACGGGGGACCAGGCGCCGATTGCCGGGTCGTAGATCTCAGCGGACGCGAGGGTACTCTGCTTATCGTTACCCCCTCCAACGGCGAGCACGGTCCCATCGGCGAGCAGCACCGCCGTATGCGTGGAGCGCGTGCTGTTCATGCTGCCGGTGGGGGACCACTCATCCGTCGACGGGTCGTACACGTCGGCGGTATCGACGGCGTGGTCGTGGATCGTGTCGGTCTTATCGGCGGCGTTGTCCCCTCTCCCGCCTGCCGACAGCACCCTGCCGTCGGGTAGCAGCGTTGCCGTGTGGAAGTCCTTCCCGAAGCGCAGGCCGCCTGCGGGCATCCAAGCGCCGGTGGAGGGATCGTACATCTCCGCCGACGAGAGGAGCCGGAGGTCACTCCGGCCTCCCACCACCAGCACCCTGCCGTCGGGTAGCAGGGTCGCAGTATGCGAGTCCCTGCGGATCAGCATCCCTCCCGTGGGAGTCCAAGCGCCGGTGGCGGGGTCGTAGATCTCAGCCGACGCGAGGAGCGTCTGCGGGCCTGACCGGCCTCCGGCCACCAGCACCCTGCCGTCGGGTAGCAGCGTTGCCGTGTGGAACTGCCTGGGGTGAGCCATGCTGCCCGTTGGCGTCCACGTCCCGGCAGCGGGATCGTATATCTCCGCCGTGTCCAGCACGGTGAAGGTCTGGTCTCTGACCCCCCCGGTAACCAGCACGCCGCCGTCGGCTAGGCGAGTGGCCGTATGGTAGTACGCCCTCGGCTCCGCCATCTGGCCGGCGGAAGACCAGTTGCCGGTAGCAGGATCGTACACCTCGGCTGAGGCGTAGATTACGTACCCGTTGGCGCCTCCGGCGATCAGCAGCCTGCCGTCATCCAGCATGGCCGCGGCTGGGACCGTACGGGCTTTCGACATGTTGTCGATGGGTTCGGGGCTTTCCGCTGCCGAAGGGGTCGGAGTGGGGGTAGCCGGGGCTGCCGTGGCGGCGCCATCCGGGGGTTGGATGGCAGTCTCAGGGGACGCGCACCCTGCGGTGAGCAGTAGAGTCAGGAGCGTCACGATCGCTGGGGCACAACGCATCGCCGCGTTCCGTGGGCCGTGTAGATGCTCTGGGCAATCATACCATGAGCCTTGACGTTCTGGGGAGGCTGTGGAGACCCGCCCAAGGACCGAGGGCGTTACGCCTCCCTTCCTCACCGTGGCGCTATGGTCTGGCGCTCTCGCCTGCATCGGGCGCCGGCGCGTCCGTAACGCCTACGTCGCCCGCCCACAGCCGCCGCATCTCCTCGGAGGTGCGCAGCAGGTCGTCGAGCTCGCCCTCCGCCTCCACCCTGCCGTCCTCCAGCACGATTATGTGGTCGGCGGCGCGGTAGGCCGCGCGGCGATGGGAGACGACGAGGCTCGTAGTCCCCTCCAGCCCCAGTACCCGCCGCCACAACTCCCGCTCCGTCTCAACGTCCAACGCGCTCGACACGTCGTCGAACACCAGCAGCTCGGGCGCCCTGACGAACATGCGGGCCGCCGCCGCTCGCTGCGCCTGGCCGCCGGACAGCCGGACGCCGCGGGGCCCCACGACGGTGTCGAGTCCATTCTCCAACCCCTCCACGTCGCGCTCCATGACTGCCGTCCGGATCGCGCCGGCCAGATCGACCTTCGATTCAGGCAGCCCCAGCAGGATGTTGGCGCGCAGTTCCTCACTGAACAGCCGGGGCGCCTGCGGCACGTAGGCACAGCGGGGCGGAACGAGAAGCTCGTCCGGCTTGTCTACGGCGGCGCCGTTCCATCTGATCTCGCCCGACTGACTCGGCAGCGAGCCCATGAGCGTCCGCAGCAACGTCGTCTTGCCGGAGCCAATTTGCCCTGTGACCACGGTGAAGCTGCCGCGCCGCAGCCGCAGGTCCACCCCGCGAACGCCGCGCCCCGATCCGGGGTGCAGGTACGTTAGCCCCGAGACCTCCAGGGACTCGAACCGGTCCGCGTCCGCCTTGGGCGTGAAGGGCACTTCCGGCATCCGCCCGAAGAGGTGGCTGGGGCGCCTTCGCACAAGCTCCGCCGGCTCAGCGCCGGGCATCATCTCGCGCAGCCGGTCCAGCGACACGCCGACCTGCCGGTACTGAATCAGGGTCTTGCCCACCTCGGAGGCCATCCATTGGGTCCAACCCAGGTAGTACACGAACAGCGACAGGTCGCCGACTGAGAAGCTCCCCGAGCCCAAGGACCGGGCCGCCGCGATTATCACGAACCCGGTGCCGATGTTCTGGATGTTGGAAAAGACCGCCCCGAGCGTCTCGCTCAACAGCGTGTCCTTGAGGGTCGTTCTCTTGCGCTCGGCGTTGAGCGCGTCGAAACGCCCCAGCACCCGACCCTCGGCGTTCGCAACCTTGACGGCCTCGACTGCGCCGAACATCTCGCCGATGAAACCAGTCACGCCGCCCGTGGCCTCCCGGCTCTCCTTCCGGTATAGCTGAATACGCCCCCGCACCATGTTGACGACGATCACTATGATGAATATGGGGATGAAGACGCCGAACGTCATCACCGCGTCGGTGCGCGCCATGATGAAGAGCGCCGTCGGCAGGAACACCATGTGGGCCGCGAAGAACTTGAACTGTGATATATAGGTGGCGACGACCAGTGCGTCGTCCCGGAAGCGGCTGACCGCCTCGCCCGGAGATCCGGGCAGGGAGCGGTGCCCCGGCAGCGCCATAAGGTGAGAGAAGGCGTTGCGTTGCAGCATTGCGGCAATGTTGAAGGAGGAGTAGTCGTGAAGCACCACGCCCCCCACCCATATGGTGAACGTCACCACCCCGATGGCAACCAGGATGGCGCATAGCTCCCATATGCCGAACGTGACGCTCGCCTCGCCGGTGAGCTGGTCGAATATCTCCCGCTGGATCAGGGCAACGCCGTTCTCCAAGACGACCAGCCAGAAGACGAGCAGAAGCAACTCGGTTAGCAGCGGCCACTTCAGGGCCCAGGATATCCGCAGCAGAGAACGCCACCCACTCATATCAACGTCTCCCGCGCGTCGGTGGCCAACATCCGTTGGAACCTGGACCCGGGATCCGCGGCCAGCCGCGCGCGCTCCCCGTGCTCGACGACTCGCCCCCTCTCCAAGACCATCACCTCATCGCAGCGGTCGAGGGTCGACAGTCGGTGTGCTATCACGATCACCGTCCGCCCCTCTACCAGCCTGTCCACGGCGCGCTCGATCAGCCGCTCGGTGCCGGGGTCAATGCGCGACGACGCCTCGTCCAGCACGACGACGCGCGGGTCCCGAAGGAAGACGCGGGCGAATGCCAGCAACTGGGCCTCGCCCGCCGACATGCCCGCTCCCTCGGAGTGCAGCATGGTGTCGAGGCCGTCCGGCAGGTCCCTATACCAGTCGCCCAAGCCGAGCTCCCCGACGACCGCGGCCAAACGGTCGTCGGGGATGCGATGGTCGAGCAGGGTCAGGTTGTCGCGCACGGTGCCCTCGAACAGCCGCACGTCCTGGGTGACGACCCCGACCTGCTCCCGCAGCTCTCCGACCCGCGCGTCACGTACGTCGTGACCGCCCAGGAGCACGCGGCCCCGGTCAGGGTCGTAGAGCCGGAACAGCAGTCTCGTCATCGTCGTCTTGCCGCTGCCGGTGCGCCCCACCAGCCCGAGAGCGCGGCCCGGCCCAAGCTCGAAGGAGACGTCGTGCAGCACGGGCTCGCCGGGGGTGTAGCAGAAGGTCACGCCCTCGAACCGCACCGGCAGCGCCCCCTCCGGGAAGCGGACCCCGGGCCCGTCCAGCACCTGCCGCCTGGTGTCCAGCAGGTCCAGTATGCGGATCACACTGGCCGTCGCTCGCTGAAGGTTGTTGATCTGCTGAGTAAACCGTTCGATAGGCTCCTCGAGCATCCGCGTGTAGTGGAAGATCAGGTACACCGCGCCGATTGTAACGTGGCCGTTCAGGAACAGCCACGAGCCGAGACCCAGTGAAACGGCGGTCCCGACCGAGAACGAAAACCAGGTCGTGTTTAGCACCAAGCTGATCATCAGCGACGCTATCAGTTGCTTCCGGAACCAGTCCCGGATCCTGCTGTGGAACCCCAACATCACGTGCGGACGCGCGGCGCTGGTGCGGACGTCCTCCTTCCCCCCAAGCCTCTCCTCGATGAAACCGAAGGTCTGGGCGCTCGCCTCCCTCACCGCCCGGAACCGGTCCACCGTGAGGTTGCGCATGTGATAGAGCGCGAACAGGAAGACGAGCGCGAAGGCGGTCAGCGCTAGGCCGGCCCTCCACTCCTCGCGGAAGAGCAGAACCAGGATGCCCGTGAGGAGGATGGCGCTGCCCAGTATGTGTATGACGAACGTGGAGAAGAAGCTGCCAAGTTGCTCGGCGTCGCCGTCTATCCGCTCGATCATCTCCCCGGGGGTGTGCTGATTGTGGAAGGACATGTCGAGCTTCATGCAATGGCGGGCCAAGTCCCCGCGCAGCGCGTTGGTCGCGACCCAGCCCACACGTCCACTCGTGTAGATCGTGGCGACGTTGACAGCCTGCTGCACTAAGGCGGCGACCGTGAACACCACCGCAATCACGGCCAGGCGGCTGACCGCGCTGCCCTCCAACGCCGCGTCGATGAAGTAGCGCAGTATCTGGGGGCTGACGAGCTGCAGCCCGATGTTACCCAGGAGCAGGACGGCCGCCAGAGCGACGAGCGCCTTCTGGGGGCGCAGGTACGTCACCAGGAGGTTGGCGTAACGTCTCAGGGGCAACCGGGGCCGCGATGCCGCCGCGATGTCGCTTGCCATAGCTTCGCCTGCCGTCAGGCCGTCCGGGGCTTCAGCGCAACTCGTACGTCGAGACGTGGTTGGCGCTCGACGCGGTGAACGGGTTCCCCTGCCAGTCGCTCCACCGGCTCCGCAGCCTCATCCCCGCCAGCCTCGCCATCAAGTCCAGTTCGGAAGGCCACGCGTAGCGCAACTTGACCGGGTACAGCCGCACCTCTCTCTCCGTGATGTACACGTGGGACGACGCCACGGTCTGCTCGACCGGATCGTGACGGGACAGGTCGATCGAAACCCGGTCGGTCTCTACCAAGCCCGCCTGGATGTTCTGACCCCGTACGAACCGCGTCAGGTCAGGTGAAAATGCCTCTATCAGGAAGACCCCGCCATCCGACAGACGGCGCGCAACGTTGCCGAAACAGCGGACCTGGGCTTCCTGGTTGAGTAGGGCAAAGAACGTGTTGAAGACCACGTATACCAGCGAGTGATGCCCAGCGACGTCTACGTCCGCGAAGTCTCCCAGAGTGACGGGTATCCGATCGCCGCCCGGCTTCTGCAGCAGCTTCTCGACCATGGCCGCAGAGGCGTCGATGCCGTGAACCTCGACACCCCGGGCCGCCAGAGGCAACGCGACCCGGCCGGTGCCTATCCCTAGCTCCAAGGCTCTCCCGCCGCCTGCCAAGCTCGCCAACACGTCCACCACGGGATCGACGCGCTCCGGGCTTCCCAAACTGCCGTGAATCTCGTCGTACACCTCCGCGATCCGATCCCCGTAGGTCGACTCTTCGAAGCCCTTCATCTGTCCGTCTCCTTCCATCCCGTCCGACCATGCGCGGGCGCGTCGGTCGGCCGGTGTACGGCTCCTACCGTCCGCGGAAATTTGGGGAAACAAAAACAGCCTCCCCGGATGCAGGGAGGCTGTTTCAAGAGCAGTCTGGACGTGGAGTCCTACTTCCTCCCCAACGCATTATTCCCAGGGCCGAACACCCTAGAGTCACCGCCGGTCGCGTCGATTGGCCGCATAGTCATTGGATTCCCACCCCTGCCTATGAAGGCCGTAATATAGCACGCCTCGCGCCCCAGGCGCAAACGCGCCCTGGGCAGGAGCCGGCCCATTCCCCGACGGCCCGACGTGTACGCACGGACTTTTGACTCTTCGTCGCTGCGCTCCTCAGAATCACGACGAGAAGGGGTTCCCTGCACTTCTCACCACTGAACAGCCGCTCTCGACTGTTATACTTCATACCTACCGACCCTGCATCGAGGTGCCCGTTGATCAGCATTGAGCTCATTAGAAGCCAACCCGACGCGGTGAGAAGCGCCATCCGGAAGAGGGGGGGAGAAGCCCCCATAGACCAGCTTCTGGAGGTGGACGCGCGGCGCCGCGCGTCCATTGCCGAGGCTGACCGGCTGCGCGCTCGGCGCAACGAGGTAAGCAGGCAGCTCGGACGCACCAAGGAGCGCCCCCCTGAGCTCATCGCCGAGATGCGCGCCGTGGGTTCGCGGATCAAGGCTCTTGCGACAGGCATCAAGGAGCTGGAAGACGAACTGCACGAGATGATGCTAGGGATACCCAACATCCCCGACGATAGCGTACCCGTGGGACCGGACGACGACGCGAACCTGCTCCTTAGGACAGTCGGAGCGCCGCCCGAGTTCGATTTCGAGCCGCTGCCGCACTGGGAGCTTGGGGAGCGTCTGGGCATCATCGACTTCAGCAGGGGCGTGAAGCTCTCCGGGTCCCGCTTCTACGTACTCAATGGCAAGGGAGCCAGGCTCCAACGCGCGCTGATCAGCTGGATGCTTGACCTGCACGCGGAGGAGCATGGTTACGTCGAACTGTACCTGCCCGACCTCGTCAGCCGGGACACCGCCACCGCGAGCGGCCAACTGCCCAAGTTCGCCGATACCATGTACCGCGACGACGAGGACGATCTGTGGATGATTCCCACCGCCGAGGTGCCGATCGCCAATCTGTTCCGAGACGAGATCCTCGACCTGTCCGAATGCAGCGCACAGTCAGGCCCCTTTCAAGTCCCGATTAGCTTCGTTGCCCATACGCCATGCTTCCGGCGCGAGAAGGCGGCGGCGGGCAGGGATACCCGTGGCATCAAGCGCGTCCACCAGTTCGAGAAGGTGGAGCTGTTCAAGTTCGTCGAACCGGAGGCCTCCGGCGCTGCCCTAGAACAGCTCGTGGCCGACGCCGAGCGCGTCTGCGAGAGGCTGGGCATCCGGCATAGGGTACAACTGCTGTCCTCCGGCTCCATGGGTGGGGCCGCAGCCAAGACCTACGACGTCGAGACGTGGGCCCCGGGGCTCGGAGAGTGGCTGGAGGTCAGCTCCTGCTCCAACTGCACCGACTACCAGGCGCGGCGGGCCCGCGTCCGGTACAGGCCGGAACGCGGGGCCCAGCCGAGGTTCGTCCACACCCTGAACGGGTCGGGGCTGGGAATACCCAGGGTCATGATCTCCATCATGGAGACCTACCAGCAGGCGGACGGCGGGATCGTCGTGCCGCCCGTTCTCCGCCCCTACACCGGCTTCGATCGCATCGACTGACCCGACTACTCAACCCCGGAGGAAGGCCAATGACCGTAGTACGAAGCTGGAAGGACGTTACGCCCTACGTCGGGCACGAGAGCGCCATCATTTGGAGCATCTTCAGGGAAAAGGGCGCCGAAGGGCTGTCCGCCGACGAAGCCCCCCTTGAAGGCTTCTTCAGCCTCACCCACCACGCCATGCAGGGGCGCAAGAGCGGGGACTACCACCTGCACGAGGACATGGAGCAGGTCTACTACATCACGGCCGGCCGAGGCAAGATGAAGATAGACGACGCCATTTACGAGGTCGCCAAAGGCGACGCGGTCCACGTCCCTCCCATGTCACGCCACCAACTCATCAACGACGGCGAGGAGTGGATCGAGCACCTGATCATCTCAGCAAGGGTCAACCGAAGCTGAACGCCCCTGGCCTGTCTGACGGCGATGAGGCGTGGTCCAAGCGGATGCCCTGTGCGGGTGAATTCACCCGCGCTAGATAGTCAGTATGCCGCCGTGCTTGCTGCGCCGCGACTCGAAGGCGGCGATCTTGTCCTCGTGCTGAAGTGTTAGCGCAATGTCGTCGAGGCCGTTCAGCAGGCAGTGGCGGCGGAACTCGTGCGTGGCCGGGTCCTCGTGGACCACGAACGGGACGTCGAGGCCCTGATCGTCCCGGATGCGGCACTCCTCCAGGTCCACCGTCAGCGTCCACCCGGGTGTCTCCGCGGCCCTTCCGATGATCCGCTGCATCTGCTCATCGGGTACCAAGGCGGGGACGATGCCGTTCTCGAGACAGTTCCTGTGGAAGATGTCCGCGAAAGACGCCGCGAGAATGCACCTGAAGCCGTAGTCGAGCAGCGCCCACGGCGCATGCTCCCGAGACGAGCCAGACCCGAAGTTTCGACCGGCGGCGAGTATCGAGGCGCCCCGGTACTCCGGCCGGTTGAGCTCGAAGTCGGGGTTGAGGCTGCCGTCACCCGCAAACCGCCAATCGAAGAACAGGTACTGCCCGAACCCGGTCCTCTCGATCCTCTTGAGGAACTGCTTGGGGATTATCTGGTCCGTGTCCACGTTCACCCTATCGAGGGGCGCGACAACACCGCTATGTCTAACGAAGGGTTCCATACTCTCTCTACCTCCACTCTCGCTGCATCGGCGAACTGCCCGACGCAACGCCTCAGGACGAAAGCACCTCTCTCAGCCTGCGCGCTATCTTCTCGTCGTCGCCCTCGTCCAGGGTGTAGACGAACACCCTGAGCGTCTCCGCGTCCGGCGCCTGTACCATGACCGACGGCGAGCCTTCGAACATCTCCGCCCTGACCTGTTGGGCGTCCTTGCCCAGCGTGTCCGCGTCCACCTGGATGGTCAGGAAGGAGCCGTAGAACGAATCGGCGCTCCAGTAGACGCTCGCCGATACCCCGGCAAGGCCCTGCGCCGCCCTCTCGATGACGGTGATACGGCGGTCGTACTCGGCGATGCGGTCCTCGTGGTTCATCGTGAACCAGTCGTCCAGACCCACGACGAGCGCGGCTATCTGCTGGCGGTCCGACTTCATGGTTCTGCCGATACCCAGCCCGGCGGTCGTGGGTATCCAGCTTGACGCCGCGACCGCGTCCACCAGGTCCTTGCGGCCGCAGACGAAGCCGCTGGCGTTCGGCCCGCCGTAGTACTTGCCCCCGAAGGAGACGAGGTCGCCGGCCTGCGCCACTCTCCTGAAGTGGTCGAGGGGGTATACCTCGCTGGCGCCGTCCACGATCAGCGGCACGCCGCGGCGGTTAGCTATCTTCCTGGCGTCGTCGAGCGAAACGAGGTCCGGGTCGCCCGGGGGCGGGGCAAGGTCGTACATGCCCAGAGGAAGCGCCCCGTAGGGAGGCCACGAGTAGTAGACGGCGGCTGTGTTGGGGCCGATGGCGTCCTCCAACTGCTCGTTGGTGCAGGACGCGCCGCCCCCCGCCTCGACCAGCCTGGCGCCCGCCGACGCCAGCACCCGGTCATAGTAGGCGAAGTGCTTCTTCTGGACCAGGATTTCGCCCTTCATCCCCGTGGTGTCGGGAAGCCGGCTCAGCCTGTCGGGGTCGCTTCCCGCGATACACGCCGCGGCGCTCAGAGCCAGACCAGTCGCCCCGCCCGACGTGATGAAGGCCGCCTCGACGTTCATCAGATCGGCCACGAACGCCCCGGCCTTGGTCAGCAGCTCCCCCATGTCGGCGAAGCTCCGGCTGACCTCTTCCATCTTCTCCCGCACGATCCTCGGGGGGCCGGAGCCGCCTACCACCGTCCCGGCGCCGACAGCGTTGATCGACGGGCGAACCCCAAGCCTCTCGTAGACGCTCACGTTGTCAAACGAGCCCATGTGCGAAACTCGATTCGGAGCAGCAGCGTAACTAGGTCGCGGCGGCGCCCCTCGCCCGCGTACCGGCGGTTACGCCGCAGAGCTTGTAGACGCGGCCCCGTGGCCCTAGTCGGGCAGCAGGCCCTCGCCCGTGAAGATCTCCTCGGCCTCCCGGAGCGTGATGTCCGGCTCGGGCAGGACGAGGTCGGACTCCACAAGCTCGTCCACAGGCACGGGGACGGCGTTCTCCCTCACCAAGTCGAGCATTGCCTTGAGCACCTTCGGAAACTGCTCGGAGTCATCATTCTCGACGACCTCCACGAGCCTGTTGTCGATCTCGTTGAGCTCGTCGACGTAGGCGCCCGGGAGGTTGAACTGACCCTCGGTCAGAATCCGCACGATCATGATCGACCTCCGGGAAGGGACTTCTTGGCCGTGCTTGCTTTGAGGGCCGCAAGCTCGACCTCGACGTTGGTGGATGCGGAAATCTTGTCGAGCTCCCGGCTGATGTCGTCGTTGCTGCCGCCCACCGGGTCGTCCAGCACGCCGGCCGCGGCCAGCTCGTCTATGGCCCCAGCCCTGGCCCGCATGTTCTCCGTCTTGGTTTCAGCCCGCTCGATGGCAAGGGATATGTCTCCCATCTCCTCGGACACGCCCGAGAGCGCCGAGCCGATGCGGACCTGGGCTTGGGCCGCGTTGTATTGCGCCTTTATCACCTCTTTCTTGGTGCGGAAGGCTTGCACCTTGGCCTGCAGGCGCTGCTCGGCGTTGGTGAGCTTCTCCTGCTCGAGTTCCATGTCTGCGATCTGCTGGTCGAGCCCCTGCAGCTCCATGACCGCCATCTGCTTCCTCTCCAGGGCCAGCCGGGCCAGGTCTTCGCGTCCCGCCTCCAAGGCCTTGCGGGCCTGCGAATCGAGCTTGGCGAGGTTATCCTGGACCTTGGACGCCTGCATCTCCAGACGCCTCTTGGCCGTGACCATCTCGACTACCCCGCGCTTCACGTTCCGCAGCATTTCGAGCTGCTTCTCGTAGGAGTAGTCCAAGGTCTCCCTCGGGTCTTCGGACTTGTCGAGGACCCGGTTCATCTTCGATTTGACGATGGTGGACATTCTGGACATCATGCCCATGGCGCGCCTCCCAGACTATGCGTATTCGACGGCCTAGTAGTCGGATGACCTGCTGCCGCCGCCGCTGAACAGCTTTACTATACCGATTATCCCGATAATAGCCCCGCCGATTATGATCACGATGCCGATGATGTCGAGTAGAAACTCGACTATCCCGGACTGTACAAACAATCCCAAGACGATCAGGAAAACTCCAGCCACTATCATGCCAAAGCCGCCGGCCTTATCCATTTCGGTAACTCCTCATAGCCCTTGACCGAGTTTGACGTCTGTCGCTTACTATACCACCTCGAAGCAAGAGTGGAGCCGAGCAGTCCGCGTCACGCGGGCCCGGACGCCAGGTCCCGGGCCGCATCGGCTATGTGGACCGCGTCGATGCCGGCGGCGTTCAGGAGATCGGCGGGCGTGCCGGACGTCGGCATGTCCCGCACCGCGAGCACCCTGACGCGCGGCCTCTCGTCGGACTCTGCGAAGACACTGAGCACGGCTTCCCCGAGCCCTCCCTCGCGCCAGTGGTCTTCAGCAGTGACCAGCCTTCCCGTGTCGGCGGCGGCCGATCTGAGGGTGGCCGCGTCGATCGGCTTTATCGAGTACAGATCTATGATCCGTGCGCTGATGCCCTCCTCCTCCAGCGCGTCGGCGGCCTTCATCGCTTCGTGTACCGTGACCCCCGCTGCCACGATGGTCACCGCGTCGCCGTCCGACGAGCGGACGACACGGCTGCCGCCAATGGTGAACTCGACGTCCGCGCCGTAGATGACTGGCAAGGGCTCTCGCGTCGTCCGTAGGTAGACGATACCCGTACAGTCCGCCATCTGGGGCACCAGCTTTGCCGCCTGGTTGGCGTCGGACGGATATAGGACGGTGCTGCCGTGAACCGCGCGCATCGCCGCGATGTCCTCCAACCCCATCTGCGACGGCCCGTCCTCGCCTATCGAGACTCCGGCGTGAGACCCTACGAGCCGCAGGTTTGCGCGGCTGATGGCCGCCATCCTGATGAAATCGCTCGCCCGCGCGAAGAACGCCGCGAAGGTCGAGGCGAATGGCGTCCATCCCCGCACCTGAAGGCCAACAGCCGCCGCGACCATCTGCTGTTCGGCTATGTACATCTCCATATAGCGGTCCGGGTGCGCCTCGGCGAAGGCGTCGGTGTAGGTCGAGTTGTTCACTTCACTGTCCACCGCGACCACGTCGTTACGCTCACGCCCCAAGGCCGCCAGCGCGTCGCCATAAGCGCGCCTGGTAGCTACCTCGTCGCCTGGCGCGTAGGCAGGCTGCCGCGCGGCGCGGCCCACGGGAAAGACGTTCGGCGCGGTCTCGTTTCGGGGCGCCCCCACCTCGACGATGATCGACCGGGGGCCGCCGAGCTCGGTTATCGCCTGATCGGGGTTGGGCAACGCCTTGCCGTGCGCGCCGTCCACGTCTTCCACCGACGCCACGCCCTTCCCCTTCAGCGTGCGCGCCACGATGACGGTCGGCGCCCCCTCCGTGGCTAACGCCTCAGCGTAGGCGCCGTCGATTTGGCGCACGTCGTGGCCGTCGATCTC
Source organism: uncultured Dehalococcoidia bacterium (assembly GCA_958296245.1). Classification (GTDB taxonomy): domain Bacteria; phylum Chloroflexota; class Dehalococcoidia; order Lucifugimonadales. Next base: position 1,090,920 of record OY282458.1, on the reverse strand, counting down.
TATCGCCTTCCAACCGAACGACCGGACCCGGGCGGCATAGCGGCCCGTATCCCGGCCCGCCATCGTCTCCCCGCGCTGCCCCAGGCGATTTACGTCCACGATCGCCGTGAGGTTGTCCAGACCCACGTACCCGGCGTACTGGAACGCCTCCCACATGGAGCCTTCGGCCATCTCGCTGTCGCCGCACAAGACCCAGACGCGGTACGGGAGCCTGTCTAGGCGCTTACCTGCCAGAGCTATCCCCACGCCGAGGGGAAGCCCCTGGCCCAGCGACCCTGTCGCCACGTTCACCCAATCGATCGCCGGCGTAGGGTGGCCTTGGAGCCTGCTCCCGAACTTGCGAAACGTGAGCAACTCCTCGTCCGAGATGGCGCCGGCAGCCTTATACAGAGAGTAGAGCAAGGGGGAGGCGTGGCCCTTGGAGAAAATCAGGTGGTCGTTATTGGGGTGGTCGTAGTTCTTGAAGTCGTACCGGAGGTACTTGGACAGCAGGACAGCCATCAGGTCAGCCGCCGACATTGCCGACGTCGGATGTCCCGACCCGGCTGCCGCGCTCGCCCGCACCGAGTCGACACGAAGCTGCTGCCCCAGCTCGCGCCATAGCTCAACGTCGTTCATGGCCTCTCTACCTCAACTCCCAGCATCGGCTCATTCTAGTTGGATGCCGCGTCGAGTATCAACTATGCTCAACATTCGGAGTCTGTCCAGACTTCGTGAGGTCCTTTTCGACTGGGCGTAGCCCCGATAACAGGCCTTAGAAGCTGCGGAAGAGTTCTTGCGTACCTCCCTCTATTCCGAGGGGGGCATCCCACAGACTCCGGGCGAATGGGGATCCGCTCCTCTGCACACCCGTATCTGCGCAGTCTGTTAGATTCCTCACTCCGCTGGCGCTGCGTTCGGAATGACAATGGGGGATGGCCGGCGCGGCGGGGAGCTCCCGGCACGAGACGCCGAAGATGTCTGGCGCGGCGGGGGATTTGGGGAGGCTCTCACGATTCAACTCATAGAGACCGAACAGCCCCGATTCCCCAAAGGTGACGCCGCTACGGGGGCGGTAGCGTATAATTGGCGGGGAGGAAGAGTCCGCGCGCACCGGGGAGCACGTTGAGCCTCTACAGAATCACCAACAGGATGCAGGAACTGATCGCCGACGTTGTCCTGGGGCGGCCGAGGAGGGACGCCGACCTGATGGAGCGCCTCCGCGCGGCTGCCGACGGCTCGGCCCCGGCCGCCGAGACCCTGGAAGCGGCGCTCGCCGAGATGAGTCCTCGAATGCCCATCGACCAGATCAGCATAGCCGTGGCGCACTCGGAGGAAGGGCAGTTCACGGACCTGGCCGCCATAGGGATTGACGTCCCTGGCCGAGAGGCAGGGGCGCGCGCCGTTCTGGACGGGTCGCTGGTTGAAGCATCGGTGAGCGGAGGCGCCGCCCTCCGGGTTGATGGGGATTCAGTGGAGGCGTTGGAGTCTCGCTACCCGGCCCTGAAGCCGGAGTTGGACGCCGGCCTTAGATCGTGGCTTTCGATACCGCTGAGGCGCTATGGGCGCCCCATTGGAGCCCTGACCCTGGCGTCGAGAACGCTCAGGGCCTACACCGACGATCACGTCCGCCTCGGCGAACTGGTTGGGGAGGCGGTATCCGGCGCGGCGGGCGCCGGCGCGTGGCTCTCGAATTTGGAGCATGCAGGGGCTCTGGAGGAAGACGCCTTAGCCGGCCTTGGCCGGCTACTGCTCTCCTCCAAGTTAGACGAAGCCTACGCCGCCCTGGCTGACGGACTGAGGAAGGTGGCCGCGTTCGACCTGCTCGCGGTGGTGTTAACCGGTCCGGAGCAGGCGTCCGCAAGAACCGCGTTCGCCGTTGGCCTCGAAGAGGAAACGTGGAGCCCCTCCGAGACCTACCGGGTGGAGGCCGAAGCTCTGGAGAACCTGGTAGGCAGAGAGGGCAGGCTGATCACGGACGAGTCCCCGGAATTGCTGTCCGCCGTCGTCAGGCAGTGGCCGCCTCTGGCGGGGAAGAGCATCCGAGCCGTGGCCGCAGCGCCGCTGCCCTCCACCCGGGGCCATACCGGGGCGCTCGTGCTGGCCTCCACCACCTCGGGATCCCTGACTCAATCACGTCTGGCGCCCATCAGGCAGGCTGCCGCCATGCTGTCAGGATGCGTCGAGAGGGAAGGCCTTCTGCGGCAGAGGGCCGCCCGGGACCGCGAAGAGGACGGCCTTGCGGAGATGGGCCGGGCGGTGTCGCAGGCCGACGGCCTGGACGCCGCGCTGGCGTCTGCCGCCGCCATCCTCAAGAGGCTCGTCCCGGTGGACCGGATCGAGATTGCATCCACAGACGGAGGCCGGCTCCTGTACGCCTCCGGTGAGGAGCCGTATATAGGGGCGCCGTCCCTCGCCTCGCTTACTCTCGACGCGGGCGATACGGTCACGGTCGCTACACCCGAGGCCCTGGAACGATTCCCCGCGCTGAGGCCCTACGTGCAGGCGGGGCAGCGCTCCTTCATGGGAGTCCCTCTGGCATACGGCGGGGAGGCCGTCGGGTCGCTGGGCTTGGGCGCCAACGCGCCGGACGCTTTCGCCGGACGCAAGCGGGAGGTCGTGCTCAGAGCCGCCGCGCACGTCGCGGGCGCCATCTCAGCCCGAACAGCCGCCGCCCGGCTGGTCGAGGCGGAAGGGCGCGAACGGGCGCTGGCCGAACTGAGCAGCGCCATTGCCGCGGCGGCCGACTCGGCCTCGCTCCTGAAAGCCGCTGCCCCGCCGCTCCAAAAGCTGGTCCCGTACGACAGGCTGGACGCTTTCGCCATCGCGGGGGACGCCTCGACCGTGATGCTCCACTCGACCGGGATTCCTCTGGATGCCCGGGATGCAGGCGCAGCAGCCGACGCGGCAGCCGAGGCACTGGCGCAGGCAGAGGCTCCCCTGCTGATGAGCGCCGGCGCCGTGGCAGCCTACACGAACGCCGGGATACACTCGGTGCTCGCTCTACCGATCACAGGCGGCGGCGGGCTGACCGGCGGTGTGGCCCTGGGATCCACGACGCAAAGGGCCTACCACGACGCGCACCTCGAGACCGGCAGGCTGGCGGCCAACATGCTGGCAGGGCCGCTCCACGGGATGACTGCGCGCGCCGAGCATGAGACGGCCAGGAAGGAGATCGAGGTCATCGCAGAGATAGGCCGCGTCGCCGCGTCCACGCTGGACGTCAGAGAGGTCTATGGCAAATTGGCCGACCTCATAGGCGCGCTGCTGCTCTACGACCGCCTATCGATCTGGACGGCGGACCTGCGGCGGGAGAGCCTCGCCATAGCCTTCACCGCGGGAGGCGGCGAGACGAGCGCCGAAGGGGCCGGACAGGTCCGCATGTCCAGCCGCGAACTGCTGGGCGTGCTCACGTCCGGAGAGGCCGCTACCGGGAACCGCGCAGAGGAGCTGTCCCAGAAGATCTTCGGCCCGCTCAACCACTCCTCCACCGCCCTGCCGGCGGTGCTTCTGGCGCCGCTGATTGCAGGCGAAGAGACGGTGGGGCTGCTGAGCCTGAGCACGGCGAGACCCAACACCTACACCCCCCACGATGCCGCGCTGGCCGAGATGATCGCCTCGCAGTTGGCTGGACCCATAGCAAACGCTCAGATGCACGTGGAGTACAAGCAGGTGGAGGAGTCAGTCAGGGAGGCCGTGCAACGACTCGAACGAGCAGTGGCCGGGTCCGGGGACGGGCTCTGGGACTGGAACATATCGGCGGGCGAGGTCTGGTGGTCGCCCCGCCTGGTGGAGATGATCGGAGTCGACGGGCCGGCCGGCGCCGGGGGCGTCAGGGGTCTGGAAACGAGGGTCCACCCGGGAGACCGCGAGCGGGTACTCCAGTGCCTCAGCGAGCACGTCGAGCGCCGTGTCCCCTTCGACGTCACGTACCGGATCGAGACAGGAGCGGGGGAGACCCGCTGGTTCTGGGACCGGGGCCGCGCGATCTGGGGCGAGTCGGGCATCCCGGTCAGGATGTCCGGCTCTATACGAGACGTGACGGAATCGAAGGACGGGGGCGCCCACGGCTACCCCAGTTCCGTGAACCTCCACCTTCCCCTACGCACTATAGAGAACTTCAAGCAAACCCTGCTCGAAGGCAGCCTGAGCGAGTCCGGGCAGGACGGCACGGCAATCGCCGCCAGGGCTGCCCTGCACGGACGCAGGCTGGCGGCCATCCTGGACGACCTGCGCACGCTCTCGTTGGCCATGGACGCCCCCCTTCGGCGCGCGTCCGTCGACCTCAGCGCGCTGGCGCGGTCCCTGACCAGGAGGATGCGCCGGGACGAGCCGGACCGCGAAGTCGCCATCTCCGTTGCCGGCGGCCTGTCCGCCGAGGGCGACCCGCAGTTGCTCGAGGCGGCCCTGGAGGAGCTCATCGCCAACGCCTGGAAGTTCACGTCCGCAACCGAGGGAGCGCGGATCGAGGTCGGCTCCTCGGAGGAGTCCGGCTCCAGGTCATTCTACGTGCGGGACAACGGAGCCGGGTTCGACCCCGCCGAAGCCGGCAATATCTTCGATCTATTCCATCGATTGCACCCCGTCGAAGAGTTCGACGGCGCCGGGGTGGGCTTGGCTATCGTCAGGCACGTCGTGCGCCGCCACGGGGGCAAGGTTTGGGCCGAGGGGCGCGAGGGCGAGGGCGCGGCAGTCCACTTCTCGCTGTAGCGGCGCGGCCCGAGGCGGGAGACAGTACCCATGCGCACCCTGGAGAAGAGATTCGCAGACGAGATGGTCGCCCATGCCCGCGAGAGCGCCCCGGACGAGTGCTGCGGGATCCTGGCAGGCGCCGACGGAGAAGTGAGCAAGCTCTACAGGATCACCAACACGGCGCACAGCCCGTACCGCTACGTCATGGACCCGCAAGAACAGCTCCACGCCATGCTGGAATGCGAGCGCAGGGGCTGGGAGCTGATAGCCTTCTACCACTCCCACACCCATTCGGCCGCCTACCCGTCGCAGACCGACGTCCGGATGGCCCTCCAGAGCGGCTACCTGGACGAGCACTACGTGCTGGTGTCTATAGCAAACGAGGATGAGCCGGTGATCCGCGCGTTCAAAATAGACGAGGCCGGCGCCATCACCGAGCACCGCCTGGACATCGCCTAGCGCCTGCTCATGAGCGGCGAACGGCCAAGAAGACGCGGCCAGCCGAGGATAACGCCGGATGCGCCACGCCATCGGCATCTCCTCGGGCAACGTCCTCGGTCGTCTCGTCGTACACCCGGGGCTTGCCATGACGCTGAGCAATGGTAAGGAGCAGGCTTAATGCCTAGTTCTTGGATCAACGACCACTCCCCTACTTGCACTTGTTTCGATTGTAAAGAATACAGGAGCAAACGGAAGAGCCGCCCAACGAGGGAGCCACGTCCTGGCTATGAATGGGTGGCGTGTTCAATGTGTAACCGCACGGGCGAAATCGTCCGCCTTGCGGACGGAAAACCGATAAGGTGCCCTAGCTGCTTTAGGAATGGCTGGGCTCAACGTCGCCTTGATGCGCCACTCAAGCAAGGACAGGCCACGGAGAATGAAAGACCATCTCAGGCGAGGCAACCGTCCAATGAGAATGAAAAGAGTACCGACAGCCTCAACTACGAGGACAAGGAGTTCCTTGATGCTCTGCTCAGCCGTCTCGCTTCACAGGCGAAGCAACCGTCCGAGGAGAGGAAGGGCGGGGAAAGCCGACCCGCTCCACTAAAGTCGGGGGCGGGCGGGCATCAAGGCGGCAGCGGTGCGCCGCGCCGTGGCGGAAGCCCCTGGCTAATCTGGTTCATCATCTCAGTGGGCATCACTGGGGCATTCATCCTCCTCGGATCTCTTAATACGAGGGACGGGACGGCCCCCGGTTCTGCAACTGAGATGACAGCAACCGAGATGACTGCAGCCGAGTTGATTGAGTTCCGGGCCTTTGCACTCGCCCTGATCAATGAGGACCGGGAGGCTCATGGACTCCCTCACGTCGTATTGGGATCGAACCCGGCGGCGCAGCTGCACGCGGAGGACATGCTCGCGAACGACTACATGGGCCATTGGTGGGCGGACGGGCGGAAACCCTACATGGTGTACACGGAGACGGGGGGAACCAGTTACGCCCACGAGAATGCTGCTACTCACGGCTGGTTCAGCCGTCAGTGGACCGCGAAGAACTGCGATTCATCCCTTGTCGCGTGTGAAGTGCCAACGGTCCGCGGCGCAATCCGGGAACTCCAGTGGGGCATGATGTACGACGACGCGCATGCGGATTGGGGGCATCGGGACAATATCTTGGGCGAGACCCACCGGGCCGTAAACATCGGCATAGCAGCCAATGGCAGAAGGGTGGCGTTCGTGCAGCATTTCGAGGGAGGCGACGTAGTAGCAAACGCACCGCCAATCCTCTCGCCCAATGGCCAACTGTCGTTCTCGGTCTCCAAGATTGCAGCGGGGGTCGACGTCGCGCCAATTGTGTCCATATTCTTCGACCCGCCGCCCACCCCGAAGACGCGGGGGCAACTCGACCGGTTAGACAGCTATTGCGTTGGTGGAGGGTTCACAGAAACCTGCGTGGAACCGGTTGCTGTAGTCTTGGAGCCACCGGGGGCTGACTTCTATTATGACTCTCTTCAGGATAATGAGGTCGTTGCGGACGAATGGATCGAAACACCGGGCGGATTCAGCTTCTCGGCTTCCTTGGGAGGTCTGGCCGCACCCTCTGGCGTGTATACAGTCGTCGTCTGGCGGGCAACGGAGGTTCTGGTCGAGCTGTCGGTAACGAAGGACTCGACGGATCGCCCCGATCCTACTGACTCGCCCAGCGAACTCGATACCGTAGCCCGTATCGCGGAGGACTGGACGGCCCACCCCAGTCCTGCACCTACAGGCTCACCTGTCACGCCTGCACCCAAGTTGACTGAGCTCCGGGCCGGAAATCCGACCGAGACACCCACTGGCACATACACCTCTGATAGGGCCGTGCTGGTCGCGCTCTACAATGCGACGGCCGGCGCGGGCTGGAAGAACAACACGAACTGGCTTAGCGACGCGCCAATACGTGAATGGCACGGCGTCACTACCGACCACAGCGGACGAGTCATTGAGCTGGACTTAAAGAACAACCAACTGAGCGGAAGGATACCGTCCGAGCTGAGCAGCCTATCCGACCTGGAAAACCTGAACTTGGGAGGGAACCAACTGACTGGCGCGATACCGTCCGAGATTGGCGACCTCTCCAAACTGAGGGCACTGGAGCTCTGGGGTAACCGTCTTAGTGGAAAGATACCGACCGAACTGGGCAGTCTCACCAACCTGCAAAGCCTGTGGATCGGGAATAACCAGTTGAGCGGGGAAATTTCGCCCGGGCTGGGTAGCCTCTCCAACTTGAGGGTGTTGGAGCTTCGGGGAAACCAGCTTAGAGGAAACATACCGTCCGAGTTGGAGGGCCTAACCAACTTGGAGTGGCTGTGGCTTGGCGGTACCAATCAGCTAACCGGTTGCGTACCCGAAGGGTTGCGAGGCGTACAGGGAGGTGACCTAAGCACGCTTAACCTGCCGTTCTGTACAAGTGCCGCAGACGGCGCCTTCATTCCGTCCGGAGAGCACCCGCCCACCCCTGGGTAACTGGGGCACAGCCCCAGACCCCCTGCCGGAGGGGAGAACCTCTCTGGATTTCCCCCTTCGGGTCTCACGGAGTCTGAGCAGTTTCCAACCAAGGGGTTACTGTTCAGACTTGCCGAGACGAATGCCCGCGGAGCGCGTGAAATACGAAGCCTGGCTAGAGGCGGTCGCGCTGCCGTGCGTTCTTTGCCGCATCCAGCGGCATCTCGTGCTGTCCGCCCTCCCTCAGGGTCCGCTTGGCGACGCCGACGAACTCGCCGAACAGCGGATGGGGCCGGTTGGGTCTGGACAGGAACTCCGGGTGGAACTGGACGCCCACCATGAACTCTTGGTCCGACATCTCCATGATCTCGACGAGGCTTCCGTCGGGCGACAGGCCCGTGGCGTGAAGCCCCGCAGTCTCGAGCGCCTCCCTGTAGGCGTTATTTAGCTCGAAACGGTGCCTGTGTCTCTCTTGGACGACCTTCGCCCCGTAGGCCCGAGCCGCCCAGCTTCCCTCCTCAACTCTGCATGGGTATATGCCGAGTCTCATGGTCCCGCCCATCTGGGTGACTCCCCTCTGGTCGGGCATGAGATCGATCACCGGAGCCCCGGTCTTGGGGTCGAACTCCGTGGAGTTGGCGCCGGGCAGTCCGATGACGTGCCGGGCGGCCTCGATGACCATGACCTGCAGTCCGAGGCACAGGCCCAAGTAGGGCACTCCCTGCGTCCGCGCGTACCGGGCGGTGTCTATCATGCCCTCGACGCCGCGCGGGCCGAACCCGCCCGGTACCACGATGCCGCGAACCAGGGAGAGGAGGCCGTCCGGGCCGTGCTCTTCGATCTCCTCCGCCGAGACCCATTGCACGTCGATGCTGAGCCCGTGGCGCAATCCGGCATGGAGCAGCGCCTCCTTGACGGAGATGTAGGCGTCCTGAAGATCGACGTACTTGCCCACCACGGCGATGGGCAGAGTCTCTTCGGACTCTCTGATTGCGTCGACCATCTTCCGCCACTCGCCCATGCCGCTGCCGGCAGTGGGCAGCCCAAGGAAACGTGTTACCAGGTCGCCCAACCCCTCCTCCTCCAAGAGTAGGGGCACCTCGTACACCGTATCGACGGTGGGGAGTCCGATAACGCCCTCACGGGGGACGTCGCAGTGGATGGCTATCTTGTCCTTTATGTCGTCTTCTACCGGGTGGTCGCTCCTGCATACTATGGCGTCGGGCTGAATGCCTATGCTCCTGAGCTCCCTGACGCTGTGCTGCGTCGGCTTGGTCTTCAGCTCGCCGGTCGCAGATATATATGGCAGAAAGGTGACGTGGATATAGAAAACCTCGTCGCGGCCGACCTCGTTGCGCATCTGCCTGATCGCTTCGAGGAACGGCTGCCCCTCTATGTCCCCGACAGTGCCCCCGACCTCGACGACGATGACCTGCGCGCCGCTCTCCTCTACGAGCCCGTACATCCGCTCCTTGATGGCGTCCGTAACGTGCGGGACCGATTGGATCGTGCCGCCAAGGAACTCGCCCTTCCGTTCCCTGGCTATGACGTCAGAGAATATCTGCCCGGCGGTGACGTTCGACGCCTTGGTCAATCCGATGTCGATGAATCTCTCGTAGTGCCCGAGGTCCAAGTCGGTCTCGGACCCGTCCGCCGTGACGAATACCTCGCCGTGCTGATACGGAGACATCGTGCCCGGATCGACGTTCAGGTAGGGGTCGAGTTTCAGCACGGACAGGGCTACCCCGCGGCTGTGGAGGATACGCCCCAGGGAGGCTACGGCGATGCCTTTGCCCACCGAGCTGACGACCCCTCCGGTGACGAATACGAACTTGGTCACCCGGACGCCGCCAGGGCCGATGAGAAGGAAGGAGGGGCAGGGTCGTCACCGGAGAGGGCGATGTCAGACTTCATCTCAGTCATGCCACCGGAGGGGAGTATATCACCAACCCCCTCTGCCGAGTGCGGCGCCGGTCATGCCGGCTTCGCGTGGGTATCCGCAAGGAGGTCCCTCATCGTTGCGCCAATCAGCGCGGGCCCCGGTACCGTCGCGGCGCCCGCCGTCTCCAAGGCCTTAACCTTCTCCTCGGCGCGGCCTGCCCGGCCCGTGATTATCGCGCCCGCGTGCCCCATCCGCCGCCCGGGGGGGGCGCTCCGGCCCACGATCAACGCCGCGATGGGCTTGGTAAAGCTGCCCGTGATGAACTCGGCGGCTTCCTGCTCGCGGGTGCCCCCTATCTCCCCTATGAGAACGACCGCGTCCGTTTCCGGGTCCTCCTGGAACAGACGCAGCACTTCAACGTAGGACATGCCGCTTACCGGGTCGCCGCCTATCCCTACACAGGTGGACTGCCCGATGCCCAGGGCCGAAAGCTGCCCCACGGCTTCATACGTCAGCGTGCCGCTGCGGGAGACTACGCCCACCCTGCCGGGTCGGTGGATCGCGCCCGGCATGATGCCCACCTTGCACCGAGCGGCGGGCGATATGACGCCGGGGCAGTTGGGCCCCAGCAGTGTGACGTCCTTGCCGCCAAGATAATGCACGACTTTAACCGTATCGGCCACGGGGATGCCCTCGGTGATGCTTACAATAGGGGACAAGCCCGCCTCTGCCGACTCGACGATGGCGTCGGCGGCAAAGGGGGGCGGCACGAACACGAGCGCGGCGTTGGCGCCTGTCTCCGTCACTGCCTGGCTGACGGTATCGTAGACGGGGACGTCGCCGCCGACCACCATGCCGCCGCGCCCCGGCGTTACGCCGGCGACCACGTTGGCGCCGTAATCCCGGCAGCGCTGGGCATGGAAGCTGCCCTCCTTGCCGGTAATCCCCTGGACGAGAAGCCGGGTCCGTTGGTCTACGAGGATGCTCACTTATTCCCCTCCCAGCCCGGAGCCCTTGGGCTGTGCCCTGACGGCGTCAGCGGCTTGGGCCATGTCGTCAACGAGTGTCACGGCGAGGCCCGACTCCGCCAGGAGGGCCCGCCCCTCTTCCGCGTTGGTGCCCTGCATTCGGACCACCATAGGCCGCATGGCGCCCGGTGCGGCCCTCGCCGCCTCCAGCACCCCTTCCGACACGAGGTCGCACCGCAGGATGCCGCCGAAGATGTTTATAAGCACCGTCTCGACGTTGGGATCGGACAGGATGATTCCCATCGCCTGGGCGACCTTATTCACGTCGGCGCTGCCCCCCACGTCGAGGAAGTTCGCCGGCGAGGCGCCGGCGGCGTCCGTCACGTCCATTGTGGCCATCGCAAGGCCGGCGCCGTTTACCAGACACCCCACGGCTCCGTCCAGTTTCACATAGCTGATTCCATAGCTGCGAGCCTGCGCCTCCAAGGGGTCTTCCTGGCCTGGGTCTCTCATCTGAAGGAGGTCGGGCCGCCTGAACAGGGCGTCGTCGTCGACGTCCAGTTTGGCGTCGGCGGCCAGCACGGCCCCATCCGTGGTTATGACAAGCGGGTTCACCTCGACCAGCGAGCAGTCGTTGCCGGAGAACACGGAGTAGAGCCGTTCCAACATGCCGGATACCGGCCTCATCAGCCTCGAGTCTACGCCAAGGCCGTTGGCGAGCTTCCTGATCTGGTAGGGCATGAGTCCCAGAACCGGGTCGACGGGAGCGCGGATTATCTTCTCCGGGGTGCGCTCCGCCACCTCCTCGATCTCCATGCCGCCGGCCGCGCTGACCATTACCACGGCGCCGCCTTCGGCGCCGTCGATGGCTATGGCAGCGTATAGCTCCTCGTCTACTTCCAGCGCCTCTTCCACTAGCACGGCGTCTACTGGCACACCCGCCAAGCCTGTCTGCGGCGTCACCAGGGTCGAGCCAAGCATGGAAGCGGCGGCGTCGCGGGCCTCCGCGGCGGAGGCGGCGAGCTTTACGCCTCCAGCCTTGCCGCGTCCGCCGGCGTGGACCTGGGCTTTCACCACGACGCGCCCGGCGAGCGCCTCGGCGGCCTCAGCCGCTTCGGCGGGCGTCCGAGCCACCCTACCCGCCGGCACGGCGCACCCCGCCTTGGCGAGAATCTCTTTAGCTTGGTATTCGTGCAGACGCAATCCAACCTCCCATGAAGGAGAATAAATTATATCTGAGGGGACACCCTTCGGCAGGCTCGCGAAGCCCCACTCCGGCAAGGTGGAAAGCTGGCGGAGGGGGTGGGATTCGAACCCACGTTCCCTTTCAGGATTCCTGTTTTCAAGACAGGCGCCTTAAACCACTCGGCCACCCCTCCAAGCGTTGCTCACGGCAACGGGGATATTCTACCCCACGCGGGCGGCCGCGCGCAGGGCGGACCAACGCTACCACCGGATCATCTGCGACAGGTCCTGGGATCCTTTGATCCCTTTGCCGGACGCCATCCGGCGCATGACCTTACGCATTTGGCGGAACTGGTTCAGGAGTTGGTTGACGGCCTGCGGCGTAGTGCCGGAGCCTCTGGCGATCCGGCGCCTGCGGCTGCCTCCGATGATCTGGGGCCGCCTGCGCTCCTCAGGCGTCATGGAGTAGATGATGGCCTCGACCTTCTTGAGTTGCTCCTCCCCCACTTCGCCTTGGGGCATTCTCGATCTGATCCCGGAGAGCCCGGGGACCATGTCCAGTATCTGCCCCAGCGGCCCCATCTTCCTTATCTCTTGAAGCTGCGTCAGGTAGTCCTGGAGGTCGAACGTGGCCTGCCGCATCTTCTTCTCTATCTGGGCGGCCTCGTCCTCGTCGAAGGCGGCCTGCGTCTTCTCTATGAGGGTGAGCACGTCGCCCATGCCGAGGATGCGGGACGCGAGCCGGTCGGGGTGGAAGCTTTCGAGAGCATCCACCCGTTCCCCCGTGCCTATGAACTTGATCGGGACGCCGGTCACGGACACTACGGAGAGAGCGGCCCCGCCCCTGGCGTCGCCGTCTATCTTGGTGAGCACCAACCCGGTCAGCCCGATGCGGGCGTGGAACTCCTCCGCTGCCCGCACGGCGTCCTGCCCCGTCATCGCGTCTACGACCAGCAGGGTTTCCGCCGGCGAGACCGCCTTCTTGACCGCCTCCAGCTCGGCCATCAGATCGTCGTCGATCTGGAACCTGCCGGCGGTGTCGACAATCGCCCAGGCGGCGTTCAGTTCCCTCGCCTGCGCGACGCCGTTCTCGGCGACCGCGACGGTTTTGGCCTGCGTGCTTTCCCGGTAGACCTCGACGCCGATCTGAGATCCTAGGGTCTGCAATTGCTGGATTGCGGCAGGCCGTTGGAGGTCGGCGGCGATCAGCAACGGCGGCCTGCCCGCCTGCTTGAGATGGCGCGCCATCTTTGCGGCCGTCGTGGTCTTGCCGGAACCGTTCAGGCCGACCATCAACATGACCGAGGGGGGTTGCGGGGAAGGGTCAAGCCCATGCGCGCCGCCGCCGAGCAGCCGGGTCATCTCCTCGTTGGTGACCTTCACGACCTGCTGGCCGGGGGTGAGGCTCTTGAGCAGTTCCGCGTCTACCACTCGGCCGCGGATCCGTCCGACGAGCTCGCGGGCGACCTTGAAGTTGACGTCGGCTTCCAGAAGCGCCATCCGCACCTCTCGGAGCGCGGCGTCGACGTCCTTCTCAGTCAACCTGCCCTTGTTGCCCAGCCGGTTGAAGACCCCATTCAGCTTGGCAGAAAGGGCTTCGAACAAGATGAAATGCTCCTGGCAGCGCCTTCAGACGGCCTTGGCAGTCTCAGCGCCGCCCCTGACCGGATTCCCGCTTTCACGGGAACGACGGGGTGAGGCGGCGAGAATGTCGGAAATGGTCGGTAGATGGCCGCGGCAATACGCCATTCGCGGCCGGAGCGGGTCTGGACCCGCCCCAACGATCCGGTTTGGAGGCGTAGCCAAGCGGATTGGCGTTAGACCGCTACGGGCTGGAGGTAGAGTCTGCCCACGCCCGGCATATTCGGAGCCGTCCCCGCCTGGCGCAGGGTATCCCAAACCGTTGCCTGCAGCGCCGATACGACCGGCTTATCTATTGACTCCTCCATGGAATCGAGGATGGCGGATGTCCTCATGCCGGTGCAGCTTATGAACACGCCGTCGGCGTCCGGGCGGTCCACCAGTTGGAGGACCAGCTGCCGGATGTCCTCTTGCGGTATTTGCTCGATCCCGCCGAGCTTGTTGAGTCCTCTCAGGTGCACCACTTCGAAGCCGCTGTCCTCCAGGAACCGCCGCAGCTGCGCGTTCAGTTCGTCCACGTAGGGCGCCAGTACCGATACACGCCGTACGTCGAGGCTGCGCAGCGCTTCGACGGCAGCGGCCGACGTGGTGGTCGCGGGAAGGCCGGTGGCCGCGGTGATCCGGTCTGAGATGTCGCGGTCGCCGCCGACTCCTCTGACGAAGCTGGCCGAGGTGCATCCGTAACCAATTGCGGCCACGCCGAGGGGGACCAGCTCCCTCGCCGCCGCCTCGATGTTGGAGTCGCCCGGCATACGCAGCAGCCGCTCCAGCGTGATCCCGTCCAGCAAATCAGTATGGCGCCGGGGCGGCGGCCCCGTCATGTGAAACGCCACGCCGTCGGGCACGAATCGCCGCGTCTCCTCGATATCCTCTCGGCCGGCCGGTCCCGGCCAGACTATTCCGATGGACTGTGCGCTGTTCATGGGCCTCTCCTTCTGTGGCTTCGGGGGCGGGTGGAGTCGTTACGGGTCACCGGATGAACAGTTCGCGGTCGACGCTCGTGAGCACCTCACAACCATCGTCCGTGATCAACGTCGTTTCGCTGAACATCGTACCATACTCCCCAAGCCGGCGGAGAGCGACGGGGTGATGGAAAACCATGCCCGCCCGGAGGCGGGTTTCGTTACCGAGCGAGATGCCGGCGGTGGCGTCGCCCCAACCCGGCGGGAAGCCTGCGCCCACCGCGTAGGCGAAAGCGCCGTGGAAGACCAGGCCCGGCCCCGCCAAGTCGATGCCTTCCCAGCCGGCCCGCGCCACTTCGTCGGCGGTTATTCCGGGGCGCATGGTGGAGATGACGTTGTTGAGCGCCGTAATACAGGCATTCGCCAGCCGGGCAACCCCGGGATCCGGCTCCCCGATGGATACCGTCCGCATCATCGGCGCCGTATAACGCTGGACGCATGCCCCGAACTCCATGCAAAGGCTATCGCCTTTACTCAACGGCACGCGCTTGTGGGTGGAGTGAAGTATGCCGGAGCGCCGGCCGCTGGTCACGATGGGCGACAGGCACATGTACTCGCTGCCCGCATCCATCAGCGCCTGGTTGGCCGCAGCCGCCACGTCGTTATCGGTCCTTCCCTCCCCGGCCGCATCGATCGCCGCCAAGATTCCGGCGTCGGTGATCCGGGCAGCCTGGCGCAGGTACTCGATCTCCCGCTGCGACTTGGTGATCTTGACCGTCGAGACCAGATCCGATCCGTCGACCAGATCCGCGCGGGGCAGAGCTTGGCGGAACGTCTCAAAGGCGTCGGGGGTCATGCCGGCGAGCGACTTCTCCACACCCACCCGCGAGTTGCCAAACCCCTGCTCGGTCAGCAGCTTAGCCTGGTATTCCTCATGCGCGCCGCGGCTGGTGTAGCCGTGCACCTGCTCTAACCAGGTGTGCAGCAAGGCCGTACCCAGCTCAGGAGGATGCACCATCAGGGTCGGGTCGCCTTCCAGCGGCAGGATGAGGCACTCGCCGTTGAACATCGCGAAGCTCTGGTGGCCGGAGAGGTAGTAGACGTTGGGCGGATGCCGCACTACGAGAACATCGACTTGCGCCTCGGACATGGCCCTCCTGACGCCCTCTATCCGGCACTCGTACTCCTCGACCGGGAACGACAGCTCCTGAGCCAGCCCGGACAAGCTGCCGCGGCCCACGGGGCCGCCGGCAAGACTGCTATGGACGTCGACAGCCATTCTTCATCACATCATCACTTCCGTCATTCCCGCTTCCCCGGGAATCCACCTCAGGAATTGCCCTTGGGTTAACCGCTTCTTGCGGGGGGCGACGGTTAACGCCGCCTCCGGCTGGACCGGGCTTCTCCGATCCGCGTGTTACCTGAGCTTGCCCCGGCCCAGGATGGGCCAGACCGCCTCGACCCGGCCGTTTCGTATCCCGTACATCTCGTCGTGCAGGCAGACGGTCGTGTCGCCGTACCCGATGATGAACTCGACCTTGCCGCCGATGCGCGGGCTCTCGGAAGGCTCGTCCAAGGTGATGGAGGTGTGCTCTGCGGAGAAACCCAGGGACGCCACCCCCAGAATGTCCATCGGCCTGGGCTGGGCCACATCGACCATCATGGTCTTGCGCCCGCCGTCCACCACGATCCGGTCGGGGGTGGGCCGGCTCACGACCGTAGTCAGCACGGTCATGGCGAACTCGTGCTTGAGGCCCGCGCCGGCGTAGAACATGTCGCTGAAGATGCCGCCTCCCGCCTGTATCTCGGTGACGCCGGGCATCCAGGACGTGATCCAGTACGTGCCGCTGCCTCCGCAGCTCACGACCTCGACGGACATCCCCGCCTCGCCGCACATCCGGGCGCTCATGGTCAACAGGCCCACGGCCTTTTCCACGGCCTCCCGCTTCTCGGGTCCGTCCGGCTTGCCCGCCGTGTGTCCTTCCCAGCCCATCAGACCGGCGTACTTCAGGTTGGCGGACCCGTCCACCTCCTCGGAGAGGGCCACTGCCGCCTCCCCCGGTTCGACGCCGCAGCGGTTGGTGCCCACGTCCACCTCCACCACGACGCGGAGTTGAACGCCTATCTCGCCGGCGGCCGCGTCGAGCTCCCGGACGTTCTGCAGGCTATCGACCGTTGCGATGACGTCGGCATGGCGGCAGAGATTGACGAGGCGCGCGACTTTGATCGGGCCGACGATCTGGTTGGCGATGAGGATGTCCGTAATGCCCGAGGCGGCCATGACCTCGGCCTCCTCCAGCTTGGCGCAGGTGACGCCGATAGCGCCGGCGGCGATCTCCTTGTGGGCGATTGCGGGGACCTTCTGCCCCTTGGTGTGAGGGCGCCAGTTGACCCCCGCCTGCCGGAACGTGTCGGTCATCCGGCGGATGTTGCTCTCCATCCTATCGAGGTCGACCAGCAGCACGGGCGTATCCAGATCGTACTTGCTCGTACCCACAAAACGTGTGCTCATGGCGGATGCCTCCCGCGCGGGGACAAGATGCTCGCGGCGTCATTGTATCCCACCGCGGCATGTCGGCGCAGATATTCCCGGAGGGAGGGCGCTGTCTGAATCAGGGGCCGGGGCCGGCCGCGTCGGAGTGCGGGGGCGAGCGCGGGATGAGGGTAGGACGTCTCATTTGAAGGTGTTCAGCTTGATGGCGCGGGGGACGTCGATCTCGATGCCCAGCTCGACCTCCTCGGCGACCTCTTCGTAGACGTTGCACTGGCCGGGAACGGGTTCCCGGTGGTAGTTGTAGGTGTATCCCCTGATCTGGTAGGTCTCCTCGTCGAGGACCAGAATGAAGTCCACTGCCTCGCCGCTATCCAAGCGCCATGTCGGATGGGACTCGTCCAGGGTGGCTGCCAGAGTGATCGTGCCGTTCGAACGCGCCGCAACGGTAATGTCGTCCGCATCGGCGTCATTGAGGAGAGCGCCAAGCACCCGGATCAGCCGGGTGGGCGATACCCACCATCCGGTAGAGTCGCTCACGTGATTGCCTCCAACTGCCGTCAATTCACCCGTATCTTCACTCCAGTAGAACCACTTTCTGTCCTCTCTAGACCAGTGAACCCAAAAAGTATTGACGCGGTCATCGAAGCGCGCCAAGGTAGCCCCATAGTAGGGGAGCCAGCCGAAGTTACCTATTTCAAGGGTCGCCAGTCCCCTCCTGACTCCGAACGTGGAGGCACATCTCTTCTCCGTCCATCCTCCCCGTATCTTGAACCTCGCCGACCCCGCTTCCCACAGCCCAATCGTGGCGCGCCAGACCATCTGATGCGTGTCCGGCTCAGGCGGCGGAGGCGCATCCAGGAGGTCCTCTCTGAAGACTATGAGGTCCTCGACCTCAGCCATCGTCATGCCCGGCTTCACGAGGCGATGCGAGTTGAGCCGGATCAGCGATTCGTCCATCGGACTCAATTTCTTGAGATCAGAGCTGTAGGACATGATGCTTCCCAACCTCGTGCTGTGGCCGATCGGGGCCATTGCGTGCAGCACCTCGTGCATGGTTACGTGCTTGATCTTGTTCTGGTCCCTGACTTCCCACTCGTCGGAGGCACGGAGCCACACCACCACGCGACCGGACAGGGCCTCTCCATTCCTGGTTCTCGCGCCGCCGAATCCCGCATAGTCGACGTACCCCACGTCGAACCCATACTCGGCTCGCGCGGAGCGGGGTATCCCGACGAACGCCTTGAGGTCGGCCTCTCTCTCCACGCCCACCCACTGAAACTCCAGGTCCAAGATCGGAGATAGCTCGTCGATGACCTCTTCGAGCACCTTGACGTATCGGTCGTCGCCGGTGGCCCAGACCTTCACGGGCACGTCATTGAGCCACTTCTCCACGGTCTCCGGTCCCCAGCCTCCGCATCCGTCGTTGTCGTCTTGGAAAGCGTTCGCCACGGGCTCGGCCGGCCTGTCGCTGTAGCACTCCCAGACGCCGCGCTCGAGTCCCAGAATGCGCTCGGGTACGTCCACGTCCAATGTCAGCGGCTCATCCCCGCCGTAATCGAATTCCAACGCCGCCCCACCCATTGGAAGCCGCAGTATGAAATGGGTGGACGCCGGCCCGAACCCATCTTCCAGGGACAAGCTCGTCTCCTCACGACAGCCGTCCAACGCATCACCGTCCCGAATGCACGTGACGGCCACCCGCTGTGCGCTATCGAGCCGGAGGCCTCCCTCGTTGCGCAGCGATACGGCTACGTCGACGTCAGCGGAGCCGTCAGACCAGTAGCCTACCAGCGTCGTATTCGCGTCCAAGACGAGGCTGACGACGGGAATGGGCGTAGGCGTGGGTGTGGGCGTGCTGGTCGGCGTCGGCGTGGGCGTGCTGGTCGGCGTCGGCGTGGGCGTATTGGTCGGCGTGGGTGTGGGCGTATTGGTCGGCGTCGGCGTGGGTGTGCTGGTCGGCGTCGGCGTGGGCGTGCTGGTCGGCGTCGGTGTGGGCGTAGGCGTGGCTGTAGGCGTCGCCGTGGGTGTGGGTGTGGGGAGCGGCGTCGCCGTGGCCGTGGGCGTGTTGGTGGGCGTTGGCGTCGGTGTAGCCGTCGGCGTGGCTGTATTAGTGGGTGTGGGCGTAGCTGTGGCTGTGGGCGTCGGCGTCGGAATTGGCGTTGGGCTCGGCGTCCGCGTCGGTGTCAGTGTAGGTGTGGCCGTGGGAAGGGCTTCCATGGTCGCCTGAACGGCTGCGGCTATGGCGGCCTGTCTAGCGGCTCCCTCGGCGGCCTGCGCCGTGGCCGTCGCGTCTATGGACGCGATCCTTGCCTCGACCGTCGCCTCTATATCAGGCGGTTCGCCGCCACACCCGACAAAAGCCGCCAGCGCGATGCTGGCGGCCAAGATCAAGACCCACGCTCTCGCGTCCGGTTTCACCGGCAATCCTCTTGAGGCAATGGATACGGGTACGTCACTGGCGGTACGAATATATTGTAACTATGTCGCCTGCGTGATTGGGAGCATATCCGATGTAATCAAGAGCCGCACCCAAAGATACCCCAAATCCCCCACCTAAATCAGAACGAGCAGCGTAATGGACAGCTTCCTACCCCTGTTCCCGTGAGCTATGGCAGATGCTCCCTCCTCATCTGTACGCTGCCAGCAGTCGCCACGCATGGCGCTCGCTCACATCCATCAGCCCTGCGGCCCGGGCCGCTGTCACCTTGCCCTCGATCACTCCGTTCAACACCTGTATCCTCGACTGCTCTCTGGTCGTCAACGTCAGTCCTTCCATGGCCTAACATTCTCATTGAACGTCTACAAGGTCAACGACAATCTTGACACTGGTAGAAACCGGGTGCTACATTCGAGGCAGAATCGGGCAACCCCACACCGTCTAGGGATAGGTGCAGCGGTGCTTACGGCGCGGGCAGAGCAGATACTCAACCTCATCGTCGAGGACTATATAAGCAAGGCTTCGCCTATAGGCTCGGCGACCCTTGCCCGGGAGCACAACCTCGACGTCAGCCCGGCGACGGTCAGGAACGAGGTCATGGAGCTCGAACAGGAAGGCTTCGTGACACGCCCTCACTCCTCGGCGGGAACGGTCCCGCTCGACAAGGGCTACAGGGTCTACGTCGAGACCGTTGCGTCGAACTCCCCGGTCACGATACCCCCCGAGTCCGAGGCCAGCGTGCGCACCGAGTTGACGGACTACGAGGCGGACATCGACGACTGGACCAACGCCGCAGCCGCCGCGTTGGCCAGGCTCGTGGACAACGCGGCGATAGCCACCACCCCCAAGGCCCCCGAGACGCGGATCAGAACGGTGCAGCTAATCCCGCTGCAGGACTTCTTGGCCCTGCTCGTAGTCGTGTTCCAACAGGCCCGGATTCGGAAGCAGCTCGTGCCCTTGACGGCGCCGGCGGACAGCGAGGATCTCCGGGCGGTCGCGAACCGGATCAATCAGGCCGTGGAGGGCCTGACGTGGTCCGAGGTCGAGGCGTTGGAACTCGCGTTGCCGCCCCTGGAGTACATGTTCTTCTCGGCGACGGTCGACATGCTGAAGGAGGAGGACCGTAATCGGACGCGCGGCCACTATATAGACGGCCTGCGCAACCTCTTCGCTCAGCCGGAGTTCCTAGATGCCGAGACCGTGCAGCTGATCGTAGAAGCCGTCGAGAGCGGCCGCCTCGCCCGCGCCATCCTCGACGAGGCCCCACGGGAAGGCGTGGTCAGAGTGGTGATAGGCCGGGAGAACCGCGGCGACGCCCTGCGGCCGATGAGCGTCGTCATAACCGGATACGGCGTCCCCGGCGAGGTCGTGGGAGCCATCGGGGCGGTTGGGCCTGTGCGAATGCGCTACTCGCGCACGATGGCCGCCGTCCGTATGATGTCCCGGATGATGAGCAGCCGCCTCGAAAACGTTCGCGGTGTCTAACCCGCCGGGCCCCCACCCTGGGCGCCGAGCTTCCGGCCCGGCCCCCGGGACACGCTGCCAGGACCCCAAATGACGACCCGCAAACGCGACTACTACGAGATTCTAGGGGTGGGCAAGGACGCCTCCGACGAGGAGCTTAAGAAGGCGTTCCGCAAGCTCGCCCTCGAGTACCACCCCGACCGGAACAAGAAGGACGGGGCAGCCGAGAGGTTCAAAGAGGTCAACGAGGCCTACCAGGTCTTGACCGACCCGGGCAAGCGGGCAAGCTACGACCGGTTCGGGCACGCCGGCGTAGAGAGCAACGGCGCGCGCGGTTTCGACGGCTTCGACACGTTCGGCGGATTCGGCGACCTCTTCGACGCATTCTTCAGCGGGAGCCCCACCCGCTCACGCGGCGCAGCCGCGCGGGGCGCCGACCTGAGCTACAGGCTGAGGGTGAGCTTCGAAGAGTCCGTGTTCGGAGCCGAGAAGCCCGTGGATATCCGACGAAACGAGACGTGCTCCAGGTGCAAGGGCGGCCGGAGCGAGCCGGGCGCCACCCCAGCCGTATGCACGGCCTGCGCCGGGTCGGGGCAGGTTCGGCGCTCCCACCAAAGCATCTTTGGGCAGTTCACCCAAGTGGCGACCTGCGGGACGTGCCGGGGGGAAGGAAAGATCATCGCCAAGCAGTGCACCCAGTGCCGCGGTAGAGGGCGCGAGACCAGGACCAGGAAGCTGGTCGTGTCGGTCCCGGCAGGGATAGAGACCAACAACCAAATCAGGCTCAGCGGAGAAGGGGAGCCGGGCGCCAACGGAGGCTCCGCAGGCGACCTGTACGTCTCGATCATGGTCTCGCCGCACGCGATATTCCGGCGGGAGGGATCCGACATCCTCCTGACACAGCCGATCAACGTCGCCCTAGCCGCCCTGGGAGGCCTTCTGGAAGTACCCACGCTGGAAGGCGAGGCCGAGATCTCCGTGCCGCCGGGCACCCAGACCGGGGACGTGATCACCCTCAAGGATGAGGGCGTGCCCCACCTCCGCAGACCCTCCGAGAAGGGCGACCAGCTGGTCTACATCGTGGTGGAGACGCCCAAGTCGCTGACGGAGGAACAGCGGCGGCTCTTGGAGGATCTGTCAACGACCTTCGGGAGCAGCGCCCCCGGCATCGGACGGAATAGAAGCTGGTTCGAGAAGTTCAAGGACTCCAT
This sequence comes from uncultured Dehalococcoidia bacterium, assembly GCA_958296245.1. Lineage (GTDB taxonomy): Bacteria > Chloroflexota > Dehalococcoidia > Lucifugimonadales. The sequence goes on along the minus strand of OY282458.1, from coordinate 1,069,140 downwards.
AGGCGGCCTCGAAGAGTAACCCCGGGACCAGTCATTTTTAGCTTGCTGTTCTTAGGACTCATAGTCTATTCGCTTCTCCAGTGAACCTGCCACCTCGCGCGCCTGGCCCGCCGCGGCCTCCGTCACACTTCCGCGCCCGTCCCTTATTCCCCTCTGCCAGGAAGGGAAGGAGATTTATGTCTGAGGGGCATCTTCAGTACCGGCAAAGGGGCTATGCTCCTCGGCGCCCCGTTACGGAATGTTACATATCCCGAGGATCCCGGCTCTCCCGATGATCAGGGCCGGTGGGACCCGCCTTCCGGCGAGGCGCGGCGGATTAGGACGGCAAGCATGGCGGAAGCCGTAAGCCCGAAGTGGGTGGAGCTGAGCATCGAGGCTCCCGCCGAGTACGTGGAGCCGCTCAGCCACCTGTTCCGCCGATACGGGAAGGGCGGCGTGGTCACCGAGGAGCCGGGAGGGTACAGCCCAGACGAGGGGGAGCGCCCACCCGCCCCGGACCGGGTGACCGTCAAGACGTTCTACCCGCTGGACCAGGAGGCGAAGGAGCGGCGCGGACGCATCGACGTCGGGGTCCGGCTGATGTCGCAGATAGCCCCCATATCGCCGTTGACCGAGAGGGTGATCGAGGAGCGCGAATGGGAAGAGGCATGGAAGGAGCACTTTCATCCTCTGCGGGCGGCTGAACGGCTTGTGGTCGTCCCTACGTGGAGGGAGTTCACACCGGATGAGCGGGACTTGGTGATCAGACTTGATCCGGGCATGGCCTTCGGTACCGGGCACCACCCGACAACCCGCATGTGCTTGGAGCAGGTCGAAGCTTGCGTGAAACCCGGCATGTCCGTGCTGGACGTCGGGTGCGGGTCGGGGATACTCTCCATCGCGGCGGCGGTACTGGGCGCGCGCCTCGCCTTCGGCCTCGACGTCGACGAGGCCGCGGCGGCGGTGGCCGAAGCGAACGCGTCGGAGAACGGCGCCGCCGGAGTAGTGAGCATCGCCAACGGCTCACTGCCGCACCCGCGCGTCAGGCGTGAGAGCTACGATCTGGCGCTGGCAAACATCTCGGCGAAGGTTGTCATCGAACTCGCCGGGATACTCGCCTCGGCGGTCAAGCCGGGCGGCGCCGTGGTCGTATCGGGCTTCCTGCTGAAGGACGAAGACGGCGTCCGCCAGGCCTGCGAGGAGACTGGGGGGGCGGTGGAGGACCGCCAGGTGGACGGGGAATGGGTCACTTTGAGGATACGCATCCCGACTCGCGGGTGACCTCAGCAGGCTGCGGAAACACGGGGGCGCAGCGGGGCATAGCCCTTTGCCGGGGGTCTGAGAACCTGCCGAAAGGGGTATCCCTCAGAGGTCTCTTTCTATTCCTTGACGGGAAGGGAGGGCTGCAAGGCAAGCCGGAATCGCTTCCCGCAGCCTGTTAGGGAGGCGTGCCTACGCGGGACCTTGGTCGGGGTGACAGGATTCGAACCTGTGGCCCCCTGCACCCCATGCAGGTGCGCTACCAAGCTGCGCCACACCCCGACACGTGAGCTCGAGCATAGCATAGGGCCTTGATGCGGTTCAACAGCGCCGCTGCGCCCTCACGCAAAGCGGAACGCGAACAGCTTTGCGGCCCTTAGTCTGAACCGGAGGAGGACGGGCTGGCCGGGCCGCTTCTTCAGGTCCGGCTCGCCATTCCAGGTTACCGGACGGTCCAGATGGTCGCCGGCTATGGGGTCGGCCTCGTCGAAGCTGCGGCCCGGCAGAGGACGGCCCTCTCTGTCGGCAACCTCTACCAGAACATGGCCGGCGTGCTTGGTCTGAACGTTCAGGCTGAGCCGCCTGCCGTCGAAGACCAGCGGCAACGTGGTGAAGCTGCCGGAATCCGACGCTTCGAGCGCGCCCAGCCGCCCCTCGGTCCACTGGGCATAAGCCACCCTGGACCTCATGGTCAAGCTGTTCCTCGGGTACTTGTGCGGGTAGAGGTAGCCCGTGTACGGCAGGGCAACCCGGTTGCCCGCCAGAGGGATCAGATCGAGGCCGCCGAAGACGCACCCGCCGTCCCAGGCGCCGGTCGGCCCGGGAGACAGGACGGCCCCTCCAGGGACTTCCGACCAGACGATGCCGTCGGGGCTCGAGAAGATGCGGACCTCCGTGGTGTCGTCCGCGTGATGATAGAGCGCCGGAAACATCAGGTGATGGCTGTCGGCGCCCGGGTAGGTAGTCTTGCTATTCGTATACCAATCGTCGGAGGGGTGGAGTCCGGTCGACGGCCAGACCAGCATCTCGGGCCCCGGCCACCGGCGGAAGTCATCCGTCTCCGCCCTGCCTATCGAGCGCCGCCCGTAGAACCAGTTGCACCTCGCGTACCAGACGTACCGTTCCAACTGCGCGTCGTAGTGGACGACGTTCGCGGTGTCGCTGTAGTGGATGACCAGGGGGCCCGGGATCCCCTTCCAGCGGACGCCGTCGCCCGACACGGCCCCATACATGCCCGATAGGTGCTCCGGCTCATCGCCTGCGGTGGGGTATACGTCGTCCGGGCGGGTCCGTTGGAACTTTCGCAGTATCCGCACCCTCTCTTCGGAAGTCGCTCCTACGCCGCTGCGAACGAACATCTTGAACCGCTCGCTCTCCGGGGCCGTCGGGTCCACGAAGACCTCCGGGCTCTCACTGCCGGCCGCCTCGGGACAGGCGCTCCAGTCGACTTTGCACTCCGCCCCGCCGCCCCACTCGTAGCCGTCGGACGACTCGGCGTAGTGGAGAACGCCCTCGGCGGAGTCCTCGGGCAGCTTGTACCACGTCCGGAATATACCCTCGTCGTGGATGATGCGCGCCCCCGGCGGCCCCCCCTCCGGGAAGGGACTGCTCTTCTCGGCGGGTTGAGCAGCTATCCGGATGCCCTGCGGCACGTCGTCCGGCACATAGGTTGCGTCGATCTCCCTACTCTTCCACTCGGGGGCGTCCGATACCCGGAGGGGGATGGCCCGGCCATCGCTCGCAGCCCAATGCGGGCCGATCAACCCTATCTCGCCGGGGAGTACGAAGCGCCAGTCCAAGAACAGGTGGGGGCCGTCCGAGAGACGCAGGTTCGAGGAAGGCAACCAGGGATGCCCCGCCCGGCGGCCATACGCCCTGGCCCTGACGCCCAGCTTCACTCGGAGCCCCTCCCGCGGCTTGCGGACGTCTCCGCGCCGCCACCCCGCCGCCCAGAATCTCGGAGAATGTCGACCACGTCGAGGCCGGTCTGCTTCCGAATGCCGCTAACGAGGAACAGCACGGCCAGAGCCAACAATATGGCGAGCGGCGCCGCGATCACGGGGAGGCTGAGCGCCGTCATTCTGCCGAGCTCCTGGTTGAAGGCCGCCGTCCCGGCGGGACTGACGACGATCAGCCTCGCCAGGACGTAGTTCAGCACCGCCGAAAGGAGGAACGACCCCCCTAGCATATAGGTTGTGTAGGCGAGCCGACGTTCGAAGGCGTCCCGCGCGTCTCTATCCTCCAACGCACTGGTGACGCGCTCGAAGTCGATGACTTGGCGCATAATGGTCCGCACGAGCGGGAATCGCGTCCACAGCGACCCGACTACCGCCGCTCCTATGACAAGCGGAACGCCCGCCTCCTTGACGGCTATCCATTGCGGGTCCAGTTCGAGCAGCCCGATGCCGCCCGTCAGCAGGACGCCTACGACCCCAACGATGGACAGGAGGTTGAAGTTCTTGCGGCGGATCAGATCGTATGCGCCGTAGGCGACCGGAAACGCCAACGCCGTCAGCAGAGCGCCCGCGGGCCCGAGTCTGTCCTCGCCGCTGAGCGCCGTGAGCACGACGACGGGAACGACGACGTTCAGCATCAGGCTGAGGAGGGGATTTTCCGTCTTTGCCTTGGCGGCCATTTCCGTTTACCGTCGTCCGTAGTATCTGTTCTGCCCTTCCGCGCGACGGGCGGATTATAGCAGAGGCATACCCGCGCCGACGCTCATAACTCGCTGCCTCATGAGAACTTGGCGCAGCGCAGCGTGACGGACCTGTCCCAGACTCCGGCGTGACCGAGGGTTTGGAAGACCGAATGGCGGCGTCGTATACTGGGGCTGCCTTGCAAGCGTTGCCCCATGTTGGGGGCGTATCCGAGCTGGGACAGACATAACCGCCCACCGTGAATAAGGAAGCGAACGGGGACACGTTGGAGGACCAGATCGCCCGGTGGCGGGCGTACCTGCGCCGCCGCCGGACGATCCAAACCCCCAGCTTGGAGGAGCTTGAAGGCCGTCTGCGGGATCAGATGGCCGCACTCCAGGATACCGGCCTGACCGGCGGCGAAGCCTTCCTGATAGCCGTCAAGCGCATGGGGAGCATCGACGCCGCCACACGCGAGTTCGGGCGAGCGCACGCCGGGCAGTTGTGGGAACAGCCCGCTGCCGGCGATGATACCGGAAGGTCGTTGCCGCTCTTGAAGCGAGCATTGGCCCTGCTCGTACCCGACTCCTCTGACGACGGCCCCGGCGGGAGTGACCCGCGCACCGAGGCCGTCGTCGTTCTTGGTCTGGCAACCGTAGCCGCCCTGTCCATAAAAGCTCCCGAGCTGTTCGGCATCCGGCTCTGGGGAAGCGGCGATGACATGATGTTCTACTCCCGGAACGTCAGCCTCTTCGTGTTGCCGCTGCTGGCCGGCTACTTCGTCTGGAAGCGCGGCTTCGACGTGGTCCGCTCGCTCCTGCTGGCCGCGCCATTCGCCGCGGCGGCCGTTTTCGCCAACGTCTTCCCGTTCGAGACGGCCGGCTCTACCGAGATGCTCACGGTGATCCACGTGCCGATATTGTTGTGGCTGGCAGTCGGCGCCGCATACTTGGGAGACCGTTGGCGTTCCGCCGGGGCGCGCATGGACTTCGTGCGGTTCTCCGGCGAGTTGTTCATCTACTACGTACTCATTGCGCTCGGCGGCGGCGTGTTCACGGTCTTGACCTGGGGCATGTTCGCCCTCGTCGACCTGGACGCTACGGCGCTGGCGACGGAGTGGCTGCTGCCGTGCGGCGCGCTCGGCGCGGTCATAGTCGGCGCCTGGCTGGTGGAGACGAGGCAGAGCCTCGCCGGGAACATAGCGCCGATGCTCACGCGTGTCTTCACGCCGCCGTTCGCCGTGATGCTGCTGGTCTTCCTGGGAGTGATGGTGTGGACGGGCAGATGGACGGATCTGGAACGGGACGTGCTCATCGTCTTCGACCTGCTGCTGGTGTTGGTCCTTGGCCTGCTGCTCTTCTCCGTCTCGGCGCGAGACCCAAAGGCGCCGGGCGGCGCCTTCGACGTGATGCAGTTGCTCTTGGTGGTGGTTGCCATCGCGGTCGACGTCTTTGCGCTGGCTGCAATCGCGGGGCGCATATTCGAGTTCGGGTTCAGCGCCAACAAGACGGCGGCGTTGGGGGAAAACGTCATCCTGCTCGTCAACCTGGCGTGGTCGGTCTGGCTCTACGCGCGCTTCCTGCTCGGCCGCGGCTCATTCTCCTCCCTGGAACGCTGGCAGACAGGCTACCTGCCCGTCCATGCCGTGTGGGCGGGGTTCGTCATCGCCGCCTTCCCACCGCTGTTCGGCTATCTCTGACGCCTACCGGGATTGCCTGGATTCTGCGAGCAAGGCGTCCATATCGTCATTGCTATAGACTGCGCACGCCCGCTCTCGACGCTCCGCATACGGAGGTTCGACCATGAGCTTCATCAAGAAGCCTACTATCGTCGTACTAGGCGGCATCAACATGGACCTGATCGGGACCGCTCCCAGGCTGCCGGCGCCAGGCGAGACCATCTTGGGCGGCGAATTCTATACGGCGCCGGGCGGCAAGGGGGGGAACCAGGCAGTGGCGGCGGCCCGGATGGATGCATCGGCAAAGATGGTTGGCCGCGTGGGCAAGGACATGTTCGGCCCGGGACTCCTCGAGGACCTGAGGGCCTGCGGCGTGGACGTGAGCAGCGTCGCGGAGGATGCAGGCGCCGCGTCCGGCATTGCCCTGATCCTGCTGGACGCGGCCCGGCAGAATCATATAGTGGCGATATACGGCGCAAACATGCGGTGCGACGACAGGCAGGTCGGCGCGGTCGAGTCGGCGCTGGATGGGGCGGACGCGCTGATGCTGCAATTGGAGATACCGGCGGCCACTTCGCTGAAGGCCGCCCGCATCGCAAAGGAGATGGGGGTGCGGGTCGTCTGGGACCCCTCCCCGGCAGTGGGCTTCCCACCGGAGGCGTACGCGGTGGTCGACGTGCTGACGCCGAATCAGACCGAGGCCGCAGCGCTGACCGGCGTGGAGGTCAAGGACGCAGCGTCGGCGGAGGCCGCAGCGCGGGCCCTGATCGGTCGCGGAGTGCAAGCGGTCGTGGTGAAGATGGGCGAAGACGGGGCGTTCTTCCTGGCTGACGAGGACGGCGGGTACGTGCCGGCATACCGGGTGGAGGCGTCGGACACCGTTGCGGCGGGAGATGCTTTCGGCGCCGCCATGACGTGCTCCCTTGCCGAGGGCAAGCCCATGGGAGAGGCGGTCAGGTACGGCGCGGCGGCGGGCGCGCTGGCGGTGACGAAGCCGGGCGCACAGGAGGCCATGCCCTCAAGGGCGGAGGTGGAGGCGCTCTTGGCCTCTGGCTAGCGGGGATCTCAAGGCGGTGGTCAGGGCTGCCTGCTACCTCGTTATCCCGTTCCGCAGGCCGGATAGCGCAGAAACGGGGTCGCTGCCCAGGTCCACCCGCGCTACCCTACGGCCCTTCGACTCGAGGGCCGCGAGGTCGGCCAGGGCCTGCAGGCCGGTCAGGGCGCCGAAGGTGTATGGCTTGCCGGGTACCGGGAGATCGCGGCGGTGGGCCGCGGTGAGCTGGAGGAACAGCCCGGAGCCGGGGCCGCCCTTGTGAAGCTGGCCCGTCGAGTGCAGGAGGCGCGGCCCGTAGCCCACCGTGGCGGCAATCCCATGACTCTCCGCCGCTGCCGCTCGGAGCGCGGCCAAGGCCGCGTCGACGGCGGGGGTAGAGTCCGTGTAGGCCATGATCGCTAGGTAGTCCCCGGGCTGGGCCTGCGCCAGCAGTCCGTTCAGGCTCGTGGGAGCCTGGGCCTGCGGCAGCAGACCCGTGGCCGCATGGCCGGCCAGAAGCTCCCTGGTGTTCTGCTTGGTAAGCTCCACGTCCGGTTGGTCGAACGGATAGATTCCGAGCGCCGTCCCCGCCAGCGCCGTGGCGAACTCCCACCGGAAGAACTCGGAGCCCAAGTCGTAGGCGTCGGCGAGCCGGATCCTCACCACCGGGCGCCCCGCCGCCTCCAGCGCCGCAACCCCTTCGTCGGCGGCAGCGTTGGGGTCGCCGTCCAATCGCAGGTATACGAACAGCCTGTCGCGGCCGTACGCGCCCGGCGGCATCAGTGGCTCCCCGGTCACCGGAACGATGCCCCCGCCCCCTTTCCCGGTGCTCTCCGCAACCAACTGCTCCACCCACAGCCCGAAGGCCGCTATAGACGGGGACGTTACCAGCGTCAGCTTGTCCCGGCCTTCCATAGCAGCGTGGCCCATCGCGGCGCCAAGCAGGACGCCGGGGTTCTCCTCCGGCGCCGCCTCCGCCCCACAGAGCCGGCGCATCCCGGCGCCGCGCTCAAGGAGCTTGTAAACGTCGAGCCCGGACAGCGCCGAGGGGACGAGTCCGAAGAACGAGAGCGCCGAGTAACGGCCAACCACGCCGGGCGGATCGAGGAATACTGCACGGAAACGGTCCCTCCGAGCCAGCCGCTCCAAGGGCGAGCCGGGGTCCGTTACCGCAACGAAGCGCCCACCCGCGTTCTCCTCGCCGACATGGGATTCCACGGAACGCCGGAAGTACCGGTAGAGGGCGTCGGTCTCGGTAGTCTCTCCCGACTTGGAAGATACGACGAAGAGCGTCCTGCCGGGGTCTGAGGATCTCGAGACGCGCCCGACCCAGTCCGGCGCCGTGGAGTCCAACACGACCAACTCCGGGAAGCCGGGCTGCGGCCCGAAGGCGGCTGACAGCGCCAGGGGGGCGAGGCTGCTTCCGCCCATGCCCAGCAGTACGACGCGCCCGACACCTTCCGCGGCCACCTCGGACGCGATCCGTGAGAGGCCGGCGCAGTTCGGCAGCATCGACTCCGGCAGATCGAGCCACGCGAGGGCGCCGCTCTCACCCGGCCGCCACAGGCTGTGATCCCTCCGCCACGTCCGGGCAACCGCGCCGGTACGGCGAAGGCGGTCTAGGGTCGGCCCTGTGTCCAGCACGTTTACCGACGGCGGCAGGCGCGCCTGAATTCGCTCACGGGCGCTTGGCGGAGGAGCCTAGCGGCTCTTGGCGAGGAGCTTGGACTTCTCCTCGATATTTTCCAGCAGGCCATCGTAGGACTCGGCGAACAACCGGAGGCCGTCGGCCAGCAGCCTGTCCGTCACCTCGGCCATATTGATGCCGGCCGCCTCCAACTCCGTCAGGGTCTTCTCAGCCTCATCGACCTGTCGGTCGATCGTGCGCGCCGCGGCGCCCTGTTCGAGGAAGGCTGCCAGGGTTGCGTCGGGCATGGTGTTCACGGTGTCTGGGCCGATCAGGGCTTCCGGGTACATCACGCTGCCGTAGTCGGGGTTCTTGGTGCTCGTGCTGGCCCATAGGGGCCGCTGCACCCTGGCGCCTCTTTCGCGCAGCCCCGCGAAGCGTTCCCCGTCGAAGTCGTCTCTGAAGTCGCGGTACGCCAGCTTGGCGTTGGCTATGGCTGCCTTGCCGAGAAGCGGCGCCAACGTCCGGTCGCCGTCGCCGCCCCGATCCTCGATCCGTCCATCAACCACCGTGTCCACACGGCTGACGAAGAACGACGCAACCGACGCGGCCTCGCTCACGCCGCCTCCCGACCAGGCGAGGTCGTCGAGGCCGGCCATGTAGGCGTGCCGCACGTCACGGTAGGCGTCCAACGAGAAGAGCAGCGTAACGTTGACGTTGACGCCGCTCCCTATGAGGCTGTGGACGGCGGGCGTACCCTGCGGCGTCGCTGGCACCTTCACCATGACGTTGGGCCGGTCCAGCGCCTCGAAGAGGCGATTAGCCTCGCTAATGGTCGCCTCCGTGTCATTGGCCAAGTGTGGGTTCACTTCCAGCGAGGCGTAGCCGTCGGCCCCGTCGGAGCGGTCGTAGCGCGCGCGCAGAAGATCGGCAGCCGACCTGATGTCCTCGATGGCCAGCGCCTCGTAGGTCTCCTCAGGCCCCATGCCCTCCCCGGCGTACCGGAGCAGGGCGTCATCGTAGTCAGAGCTGCCCAGAATGGCCTTTTCGAAGATGGTCGGGTTGGAGGTGATACCGCTGACGCCGAGGGAGATCAATCTCTGCAACTCGCCCGACCCGATCATCCCCCTCCGGATGTTGTCGAGCCAGACGGACTGACCCAACCGGTTGGTCTGGAGAATCGCATTCGTCACGGCGAACTTATCCCAGCAGCGAATCGAGCCCGTCAGCAGCCTAACGCCTCTCGGCGTAGACCTGCTGCGCCTTGTCGAGGGAGGTCTTCCTCAGAGCCATCAGTTCCTGCCTCTTCTCGGCGGCCCATACCTGAGAGGCTGCCAGGTTTACGAGAGACCCTTGGAACTGCGGCATGACGTAGCGGGCGATGAGCTCGTAGCTGTGGAGCATCTGTTCCCTGTTGGCCCACTCGGTGACCTGGACTAACATGCCTCCGAAGCCGCCGCTCTCACCATCAAGCCGGTTGATAGTATCGACGAGGTCGTCCGGGGTGCCTACGCACCAAGCGCCCTCGTCAACCATGTGGTCGATGATCTTGTCGGCCGGCCCGTCGTACACTTTATCGAAGCCCATAGTGTCTTCGAAGTAGTCGCGCTGGTAGCGGGCCGCCCCCAAGCGGGCCTGTTCCACGGCCTCTTTGCGGGTCTCCGCAATGAACGCCGGGACAACCAATCTCCACTCCTCGCGGCGCATCGTATTGCCGTGCTCCGCGGCGACCTCTTCGGATATCTTCCAAAATTCACTAAGCTGATTCACGGAACCCCCGCCCCTGAGCGCGCTCACCGACAGGACACCGGCCCCATGCTTTCCCGCAAGCATCATCCCGGACGGCGATTGGGCTGCCGCCACGGCGATGGGGAAGTGAGGTTGGGTGAATGGCCTCAGGTGGATCCGTGCTTCCTGCAACGTGAACCAGTCCGATTTGCAGGTGATCGGCTCGGTCTCCGTGAGAAGGCGAATGACGATGCCCAGCGCCTCGTCCATCCGGGGCCTCTGCGTGGGCGGGTCGATGCCCAGCATGTAGGCATCGGAGACCAGCGCCCCGGGGCCGACCCCCATCATCACCCTCCCCCTCGTCATATGGTCGAGTTGCACCATGCGGTTTGCCACCATGAGGGGATGATGATATGGAAGACTGATAACCCCTGTGCCGAGTTTGATGTGCTTGGTGCGCTCGGCGGCGGCGGCGATGAATAGCTCGGGGGAGGAGATCGTCTCCCAACCGGCGCTGTGGTGTTCTCCTATCCAGGCCTCGTCGAAACCCAGGTGGTCGAGCCACTGCAACAATTCCATGTTCCGCTCGAGGCCGAGTGTTGGGTTCTCGCCGAGCCAGTGGAAGGGGGCCAGGAACACACCGAACTTCAACCTGTCTGGAAGGGTCATCCTAGTTGGAACCTCACTTGATATGCGGCCTCGGATCACGGCGGACGGCCTCGCCGCCCAAGCATAGCCGCACGGACACCGGGATTCTAGCATGGGCGCGCGTGGGACGGCAAACGCCTGTACTCCTTGGGAAGGCGATTCCCTGCGTTTCTCATCTAAAGACTGAACCCCTTACGTCGATACCGGCGCCTGCCGGCGCACTCGACGGTGCGGCGTCCAAGCTTTATCATGACTTGAGCAATCCACCCAGGGCCGGGACTATGATCGACGTGTACACCGACGGCGCGTGCTCAGGCAACCCAGGACGCGGAGGCTGGGCCGCCGTCATCGTCGACGGCGTAGGCAAGCGGCCCCTTCACGGGTCGGTGGAGGACACCACCAGCAACAGGATGGAGATGCTGGCCGTCATCAAGGGCCTCGAAGCCGTGCCGGAGTCCGCCCGCGTGACGGTTCACAGCGACAGCGCGTACGTGATCAACACCATGACGCGCAACTGGCGCAGGAACGCAAATAAGGACCTCTGGGGGCGGCTCGACGCCGCTGCCGCCGCCCGCAAGGTCAGATGGAATAAGGTCCGAGGACACTCCGGCGTCGAGCTCAACGAGGAGGCAGACACGCTGGCAGCCCAGGAGGCCGGGAGCCGCGCAAGCGCCGGGCAAGCAGCCCAGGAGGCCGGGAGCCGCGCAGGCGCCGGGCAAGGAACCCCGAGGGCCGGAGGGGGCCTGACCCACGTCGGCGGCTCCGGAGAGGCCCGCATGGTAGACGTCGGCCTCAAGGAACAGACCCGCCGGGTGGCCGAGGCCAAGGGCTCCGTCATCATGAGCGCCGAGACACTCGGCCTGATCAGGAAGAACAGCTTCGAGAAGGGCGACGTGCTCGGCGTGGCCCGTGTTGCGGGGGTAATGGGGGCCAAGAACACCGCCCAACTCATTCCGCTCTGCCACCCTCTGCCCTTGGACCGAGTCACCGTGGACTTCGAGTTGGTCGACGAACCCGCTGCGGTAGTGATCACCGCCGAGGCCAGGACGACCGCGAGGACCGGGGTTGAGATGGAGGCGTTGACAGCCGTGAGCGTGGCCGCCCTCACCATCTACGACATGTGCAAGAGCTCCGACCGCCGGATGCGCATCGAGGGCGTGCGCCTCGTAAGGAAATCAGGCGGCAGAAGCGGCGCCGTCGAGCTCGAATAGACGCCGGGGCGGATAGGCGTCCAGCGATGGCACGGGGCACAGACCAAGAACGGCGTCCAGCGGTCCTAGTTGGGCTTGGCAATCCGGGGCACGTCTACTCCAAGTCCCGCCATAACGCCGGCTTCCAGTGCATCCGCCGCCTGGCCAAAGAGGGGTCGATAAGGCTGTCCAGGCAGTCCGCCAAGGCCACCGTCGGCGAGGGCGCCTTGGCGGGCAGGCCCGTCGTATTGGCCATGCCGCAGACTTACGTAAACGCCAGCGGCGAGGCGGTCGCGTACCTCATCGACCGCTACCGCCTTCTCCCGGAGGATTTCCTAGTCATATACGACGACATGGACCTGCCGCCGGGGAGGATTCGGCTTAGGAGGAGAGGCAGCGCCGGGGGGCACAACGGCATGAAGTCCATCGTCCAAGCGCTCGGAACGTTGGACTTCGGAAGGCTGAGAATAGGCGTCGGGCGGCCCGGCGCAGGCGAAAGCGACGTCGAGCACGTCCTCGGAAAACCGGGGCCTCAGGAATCCGAGGAGGTGGACCGCGGCGTCTACGCCGCGGTCCACGCCGTCCGATGCCTGCTCCAAGAAGGCTACGACGCAGCCATGAACCGCTACAACACCGGCCCTCAGCCCACCCCGGACGACGAACGGAGCCGGCGCCAGTGAAAGCGGAACGGCAAATCGGTCACTACGTCGACGTATCCCGGAAGATGGCGAGGCGGGCGGCCGAGGCCGCGGACCGCATAGACGAGGAGCGTCGGCTGCCGCCGGAGCTGGCAGCCGACATGGCCGACGAGGGTCTGTTCAGGTTGCTCGTCCCCCGTTCGCTCGGAGGCGCGGAACTGGACTTCATGAGCTACCTCGGCATCGTCGAGATGTTCGCCATGGCCGACGGCAGCACCGCTTGGTGCGTCAACCAGAATAACGTCTTCGCAACCGACGCCGCGCGGATGCCGGTGGAGACGGCGATGGAGATATGGGCCGACCCGCGGGCGGTGGTGAGCAACGGCCCGCCCACGCCCGCTACCGGCGCGGTCCCAACGCATGGCGGCTACCGGGTCACCGGCCATTGGAGCTTCAGCAGCGGCATACGCCACGCCAGTTGGGTCGCGGCGCTCGCCCCCATGCGCCGCCCCGGTGAGGGCGGGTCCAAGGCCGCGGACCGCGGTCGGGAAATCGTCCTGCTGATCCCCAAGGCCCACGTCGAGGTGCTGGACGTCTGGAAGGTGAACGGGCTCAGGGGCACGGGGAGCTTCAGCTTCCGAGCGGAGGACCTGTTCGTCCCGGCAGCGCGGTCATACGGGGTGAATGACACCCCTCGGGAGAGTGGGCCCTTGTACTTGATCCCGAAGGTCTTGATGTTCGCGGCAGGATTCGCGGCGGCGGCGCTCGGGGTCGCGCGCTCAGCGTTGGACGCTGCCATAGACATTGCGAACCAAAAAGTCCCGGTGAAGTGGACTTCGGTACTGGGAGACACCGCCGCTACACAGAGACAGATAGGGAAGGCCGAGGCGCTCTGGCGGTCGGCCCGGGCCTTCCTGATAGAGGCGGCGTCGACGCTGTGGGAAAGCGCGGGCAAGAACGGCGCTCTTACAGTGGAGGAGCGCGTCCGACTGAGGCTCGCCGGCACCCACGCCATCCGCGAGGCGGCCCGCGTGGCCGCCGCCGCCTACGACGTGGCCGGCTCGGACGGCATCTTCGAGAGCAACCCGATCCAACGCCGTCTCCAGGACGCGCAAGTGATCACGCAGCAGGTGCAGGGCCGCATGACCCACTACGACACCGCCGGGGCGTTCTACCTGGGTCTGAAGCCCAAGTCTACGTACTTCTGAGCCCAGAAGGAATCTCACTCGGGGCGTGCAGAGAGGCGCAGCCCATCGCCGGGGGTGTGGGGGTGTCTCCCACCTTCACATAGTCTGAGCCCGGAAGGAATCTCACTCGGGGCGTGCAGAGGGGCGCAGCCCATCGCCGGGGGTGTGGGGGTGTCCCCCACCTTCACATAGTCTGAGCCCGGAAGGAATCTCACTCGGGGCGTGCAGAGGGGCGCAGCCCATCGCCGGGGGTGTGGGGGTGTCCCCCACCTCCACATAGTCTGAGCCCAGAAGGAATCTCACTCGGGGCGTGCAGAGGGGCGCAGCCCATCGCCGGGGGTGTGGGGGTGTCCCCCACCTTCACATAGTCTGAGCCCAGAAGGAATCTCACTCGGGCGTGCAGAGGGGCGCAGCCCTTCGCCGGGGGTGTGGGGGTGTCCCCCACCTTCACATAGTCTGAGCCCGGAAGGAATCTCACTCGGGGCGTGCAGAGGGGCGCAGCCCATCGCCGGGGGTGTGGGGGTGTGGGGGTGTCTCCCACCTTCACATAGTCTGAGCCCAGAAGGAATCTCACTCGGGGCGTGCAGAGGGGCGCAGCCCATCGCCGGGGGTGTGGGGGTGTCCCCCACCTTCACATAGTCTGAGCCCAGAAGGAATCTCACTCGGGGCGTGCAGAGGGGCGCAGCCCATCGCCCGGGGTGTGGGGGTGTCTCCCACCTTCACATAGTCTGAGCCCAGAAGGAATCTCCCTCGGGGCGTGCAGAGGGGCGCAGCCCATCTCCGGGGGTGTGGGGGTGTCTCCCACCTTCACATGGTCTGAGCCCAGAAGGAATCTCACTCGGGGCGTGCAGAGGGGCGCAGCCCATCGCCGGGGGTGTGGAGGTGTCTCCCACCTTCACATAGTCTGAGCCCAGAAGGAATCTCACTCGGGGCGTGCAGAGGGGCGCAGCCCATCGCCGGGGGTGTGGGGGTGTCCCCCACCTTCACATAGGGCGGGTGGGCGGGAATCTCATCAACACAATGATGTTGGACCACTAGCCCCGACCTCAGAGACCAGGACGTTAGCTTCTGTACCGGAGGCCCACCTCGGCCTTCTCAGCAATGGTCCCGTCGCGCAGCTCCAGCACCTGGTTCGCCATCTCCAGCAGGGTTGAATCGTGTGTGGCCGCAACGACACTGATACTCTGAGTGTGTACCATCTCCTCGAAGAGGCCGAAGATCGCCCTAGCGTTTACCGAGTCCAGCTCCCCGGTGGGCTCGTCCGCCAAGAGCAGCACAGGCCGCGTCACTATCGCGCGGGAAATAGCGACGCGCTGTTGCTCTCCACCGGACAGCTCGTAGGGCCTGTGGTTGGCCCTGTGGCTCAACCCCACCATGGCAAGCGCCTCCCTGGCGCGCTCGTCCCTCTCCCTTGCGGCCACCCCAGATATCCTGAGGGGTAGTTCCACGTTCTCATATGCCGAGAGCAGGGGCAGCAGGCCGAAGGACTGAAACACGAAGCCGATCTTGTGTCGGCGGAGCTCGGTCAGCTCCGCTTCGCTCATATCGACGAGGTCTCGCTCCTCGAACAGGATCTGCCCGGACGTGGGCCTGTCCAAGCCCGCGATCAGATTCAACAGAGTGGTCTTTCCCGATCCCGACCTGCCCACCACGGCGATGAACCTGCCGGGATGGACCGTCAGATTCACCCCGCGCAGCGCCGAGACCTCCTCACCCTCCAGGTGGTAGGTGCGCCCAAGATCCACGGTGGCTACGATTCTGCGGGGACCCTTCATCTATACGTCCTCCGGGGAGATGATCACCCTGCCCTCGTCCAGTCCGACCTTCGCCCTCTCTCTGATTTTGAGCTTGTCCAAGTACTGCCCCGGTATCTGGACCCTCCCCGCTCCGTCCACCAGCGTGAACTCCTCCAACGGCTCGTCGCGCTCGGCTCGTCCGGCCACCCTCCGCATCGAGACCCTTCTACGAATCTCCGCCGACGTCTTGCCGTCCCTGACGAGGACCACCCTGCCCACCTTGTAGGCGATGTCGGAGTCGTGGGTCACGATCAGAATCGTCGTGTCGAGCTCTCGGTTCACCTCGCCAAAGAGGTCCAAGACTTCAGACGCCGTCGCGTCGTCCAATTCTCCGGTCGGCTCGTCGGCCAGCAGCAGGGGCGGATGGTTTGCCAGGGCGACGGCGATCGCTACTCGCTGCTGCTCCCCGCCCGATAGCTTGTCGGGAGAGTGGCCGGCGCGGTGCGACAATCCGACCAGCTCGATCAGCTCCTCCGACCTCTTCCGCCTCTCTTTGCTTGGGAGGCTGGTTAGCATCATGGGGAGCGCGACGTTCTCCAGCGCCGTCAGGTAGGGGAACAGGTTCCTGCTCGTCTGCTGCCAGATGAACCCCACTTCCTTCCTCCGGTAATCCTCCACGTCCTTGGAAGACATCCTGAGGAGATCGTGCCTGCCTACAGTCACCTTGCCGGCCGACGGCGCGTCGTAGCCGGCCAGGATATTCAGCAAGGAGGTCTTGCCGCTGCCGCTGGCCCCGACGATGGCGAGCACCTCCCCCCGGTCAACGACGAGGTCGAGGCCGCGGAGTGCGACCACTTCCAGGTCCGCGACCTTGTAGATCTTGAATACGTCCTGACAGACGACGTACGGCTCTCTTGCGCTGGCTGCCATATTCCCCTACTCCCTACATCTCACCCAGCCGGAGGATTCGGTGCAGGGATATACGCTGCACTAACCAGATGATACCAAGCGTTATCACCACGAAGACGAAGGCCATGGCGGCGTAGGTCTGAAGGAGCGCCCCCCAGTTGGTCTCCATCACGAACGGAGGCACCACCTTCGCGCCCCAATCGTCATGGCCGAGGAAGGGCATTATGATCGCTCCCAGCCTCCCGCCCATCCAGGTGCCCAGCGCCATCCCGGCCACGATCACCAGCGCCTGTTCCAACCACACCATCATGATGAGCTGTCTCATCGAGAAGCCGACGGTCCTGAGCAGCGCGAACTGGAGACGCCGGTTCCTAAACGAGACGTACGAATGCACCAGAAAGCCTATGCAACTCAGGATCAGTACCGCTCCGAAGGCGGCAAACAACAGCGCCCTCCAGCCGGCTTCCACAAGCGGGTCCGCCTCGGATTGGGACAACTGTTGCTCTCTATCGTGGACCGACCCTATCCTGTACGCGATAGAGTTTTCAAGCGCGGACAGTAGACGCTCTCGCTCGTCGCCCGACGTATCCGTAGATAACCATACCTCGTTGGGTATCGACTCGCCGTAGATGGCTTCCAGGTTGGCGAATCGAGTCAGCGACTCCAGGTCGGCGATCATATACTTGTCGTCGAGCCGGGTCATGGTTGGGAACATGTCCACGACCTCGACGATCTCGACCGGGACACGGTACTGCCCGGACAGGACCTCGAAGGCGTCCCCGATCGCGTGCCCCGTGTCGGCCATGAAAGCCTTGCTGGCAAGCACGGGAATCGGTCCCCACTCAGGCCCCGCGAATATCCCCCGCGCCGTTCGGCTCGCACCCTGAGTCCACGTGAAGACTACCGACCCGGACCTCCCGCCGTCGAAGCTGACCTCCGACGCCCGAAGGACGTCCGACGCCGCGGTCGCAGTCGCCTTGAGCAAACTCCAGCCCTCGGCATCGTCGAACGCCTCGACCGTGATCCTCCCCTGCGGTGTCTGCACCCATATATCGTCGACGATGATCGACCCGCCCTGGAGCTGCGGCGAGGCGCGCTCGTGGATGCGAAGAGAGACGAGCTGCAGGGGCAGCGTGGTATCCAAGGAGACCGCCGTCATGGCAAGGGTCGTCTCCAGGTCCACCCAGTCGGCTGACACCAGGGGGCCCAGCGTGTAGGTCGTGTGCCGGCCCTGGGCGTTCCTGACCCTCACGGTCACCAGCACGGTGGGGTGCGGCCTGTCTGCCTTCAGCGTCACCCCAACCGAGAAGGCTCCTTCAGGCAGGACGATGCCGTCCGGGGGGTCCGTTACCCGTAGGTCGTCTAGCAGAGACCTTATCGGCTTCCTGGCGAAGTCGTCCCTGAACCAAGCCACGGAGTTGAACGTGGACGCATCCAGGGCAAGCATGTGAAAACGGTCGCCGATCAGACCACGGCTCAGGTCGTTGCCGGGGTCTCTGAGAATCGGGCTTGCGGTGTCCACCCCCGGCATACGCTGGAAGTCCTCTTGCAGTGGAGGCCGGGGCACTGCACTACCGGGCGGCGTGAATGACCCCCTCCGGCTTATCAGGGCCCGCACTCCCTCGACCCTCACGTCGCTCCCCGTGGAGTAGAGCACGCGCTCGGTGAAGCTGCGCTCCAAGGTAGCTCCGAAGCTTGCGGCGAAGATGCCCAATCCGGCGGTGAGGATTAACAGGAGCGACAATCGCGCGTAGTGAGTTGGGTTGCGCGCCATCTGCCACGCCCCCATCATCAATCCCACGGGCAGCACGCTGGACAATACCCTGCTCACTATGCCCATCACCAGCGGGAAGAGGCGCAAGAGCACCATGGCCGAAGCTATCAGCAGCAGCCCCGGGACGGCTAACAGCAGATAGTCCACCACAGCGTCCCCGAACAACCGCGTGGCGACTACCGAGCCCTGCTCGGTGAGCTGCCTGAACAGGAAGATCCCAACCAAGAGCAGCCCCACGTCGAAATAGTACCGCTGGAACGCCGGAAGGCGCTTGGGGCGCGCCGCCTCCTGGCGGTGCTGGGTCACGCCGACGCGCGACGCCTGAAAGGCCGGCGCAATCAGAGCTACGAAGCTCAGCACCCCGCCCAAGGCGCTCATCACGTACGCGCCCGTGGACAGGTCCACGGCCAACCTACCCCCTCCCGTCAGGTCCGAGAAAGCCGGCGTGTAGCCGAGCATACTGGTGACCGAGGCCGCGGCCACCGGCCCGAGCAGGGTAGCAATGCCGGCGATCGTCAGACCCTCTAGGACGAACACGGCGAGTATCTGGGAAGGCGTCGCCCCCCTGCTGCGCAGCAGGGCGATCTCCGTACGCCGCTCCTCGACGACCAGCGACGAGAGCGTCGCCACGTAGTAGAGTATCACGATGGCGATCAGCACCAGCACCACGAACATGGGCAGCTTGGTGAAGAAGAGCCGCCTTTCGTAGGCATGAAGCACCTCGTCCAGCTGCGAACTTTGGGAATAGCCCGACAGGACGGCTCCCAACGAGCGGTTCATTCCCACCAGCGCGAGCAGGGTGGACCTTGCGTTCCGGGCGTGGAGCCTCTCGGTGTCCACTACGAGAAGCCATGCGTACGTGCTGTCCAGCTTCCTGAGTGACGGCCCCAGGAGGCCCAGGTAAGTATCCTGCGAGATATGGAGTGGCAACGTCCTGAAGCTGGACCCCGTAGCGGCCTGGAGCACGCGCCTCTCCAGTTGCCAAAGGTCCGCGGATGGGTCGTTCCTTACGAAGATCCCGCTTACTGCGACCGTTACGTAAGGGATCGTGTCGTCCCAGAACGGGACGGCGCTCATCTTGTCGCCCACCGCCAGCCCGAACAGTTCGGCGGCCTCGGAGGGTATCGACGCCTCGATTTCCAGCGGCTCGCCCGGGGCGTTCCTGGCGCGGCCGCTCGGAGGCCCTCCCGAAAGATAGGCGACCTCCTCGGCGAACCTCGGCGTGAACGCGAAGTATGCCCGCGCGTTGTCCTGGCCGGCGTAGGCCTCGTCTCCGGGGGCGGTTAGGAAGAAGGTCTGAGACTTCCCGGCGTGCAGCCGGTCGCTCAGGAGCCAGTCGACCCGTTCCTCGATCCGGGCCGTAGCTACACTGCGGACCCTTTCGTATTCAGAGGCCGACGTGGGGCCGCGCGTCCCCTGTATCAGAATATCCAAGTCCTGCTGGGGATGCTCGTCGAGGGCCCGTTTCAGCGCGACTTCCCTTAGCGCGTCGAAGTAGACGACCGTACCGGCCATGATGGCCGAAGCCAGAAGCACCCCGAGCACGACCGAGGACAGCAACCGCCAGTGGGCGAGGCCCCGCTTTACGATCTGCCGCCACGCAGTGGCCAGACGCCCAAACATTCCGGTCATGCCGAACCGCCTGCCCCCCGTCTATCCTGCATGTTCTGCGCTTCTCCCAGCGGGTCTTACCCCGCGTCCCAAACCGTATTCTACCAACTCGTCGGGCCGGCCCCTCAAAGAGATTATCTCAAAAGCCCCGGGCCTACGTCTGCTCATCGTCTAGGCGCGCGGCGAGCCGTTGGAGCATGTCTTGGGTGGCGCGAATCTCGCGCAGGAGCTCCTCCCTCGATACGGGGCGCTCCAAGTCGCGCAGACGCTCCAACTTGGCTTCGTCCAAGTTGTTGATGATTATGGCGATGAACAGGTTTATGACCACGAACGTCCCCACTATCACGAAACTCACGAAGTACAGCCACGCCAGCGGCTCCATCTCCATCGCGGTGTGCATGACGTCCGTCCAGCCCTCCAACGTTATTATGTTGAACAGGGTCAGCACCGCTACGCCCAGGTTTCGCCAGTTGTCCGGGTCGTTTTCGTGAAAGAGGTAGTAGCCCATTATCGCGTAGACGTAGACGATGATGCTCATCAGCATCATGACGTGCCCCACGCTGGGAATGGAGCGCACGAGCGCGGAGACGATCAGGCGCAGGTCCTTGATCGCCGAGATGAGCCGCAGCACTCGCATCAGGCGGGCGAGGCGGGCCACCATGGCGAACTGACTGGCCGCCGGAATCAGCGCGACCACGATCACGAGGAAGTCGAAGATGTTCCATCCGTCTTTGAAATACCCCGCAACGCGCGGCGTTGCCGCCGTCATCTTGAGCAGCGCCTCAACGATGAATATGGCGAGAGCCGCCCGGTTGCCGAGGCTTATCCACTCCCCGTACCGTTCGCTCAGCGTGGAGGAGGTCCCCAGCCCAAGCAGTACGCCGTTGGCGATTATGATCGCTATTATGGCGTACTCGAAGGCGGGCGCCCCGACGAGGCGCCGGGTTAGAGTCGTTAGGCGATTCATCCTATCCGATCTCGCGGGCCCTTCCCCGAGGGCCGCCAAACCGCCGCGCCTTCCTTTCCCTTCGTCATTACCATGAACTAGAAGGCCCCTCCTCCCACTCCATGAAGGCGACCCAATCTCATCCCCTTAGCAGGATGCGGGGAACGCCTCCGGCTTCCTTGCAGCCCTCCCTTCCTGGCAGGAAGGGAAATAGATTATATCCGAGGGACACCCCTTCGGCAGGCTCTGGGCAGGCTTCTGTAACTGTTCAGACTTCATGAGGTCTTTTTCGACTGGCGTATCCCCGATAAAACAGACGACTTTGATCCCCACCCGCCCGCCCCTTTGTAACTGGGGGCACAGCCCCCAGACCCCCTGCCAGAGGGGAAGATCCCTCTCCGGACTTCCCTCTTCTGGTCTCACAGAGTCCGAACAGTTTCCGGGCTCTCAGGCTCCCGGCGAGGGCGGAACCCCTCTGCCCACCCCGCATTTCGCAGGATGTTAGCATGGCGTGCTTCTGCATCAGGGACCTTCCTGGGGCTGTATTAGCCTTCTCCCAACCGGGTGACCCTGCTCAGGTCGAGTTTGGAGATACTCCGGTTCAGCACGAACAGAGCCGCTAGGAAGATACCCAACAACACGGCGTACGTCGGGGCCATTAGGCCCCAATCGGTGGTCAGGATGAACGGCGGCATGACCGGTCTCCCATACTCCGTAATAGCCAGGGGCGCCACCATCAGCCTGCTCATCTGGAAGCCCGCCCACGTCCCAAGCCCCAGCCCAAGCGCGCCGATGGCGGCGTGCTCGAACGCCAGGAAGCCGAGCATCTGCCGCCGCGAGAGGCCCAGGGCGCGCAGGAAGGCGGCCTCTCCAAAGCTCCGGTCCCTGAACAGCAACAGGTATGAGACGTAACCCAACCCCCCCATCGCCACTGCTATCAGAAGAGACAGCGATTCCAGCGTCCTCCAACTCGCCGTCGCCAATGGGTCGCTATCGAACCTCTCAAGCTGGAACGACCTCTCATGCACTTGCACGTCCGGATTGAGCACCATCGACCTGACCGCGTCCCTGACTGCTTCGCCCGCAGCAGGCGCCTCCGCCAGGAAGACCTCGTTGGGCCTGATGCCTCCCCCCGGAGTCAGGACGTTCAGGTGGTCCAGAAGATTCTTGAGGTCCACGAGCAGGAACTGCCCTCCTCTACCCATAGTCGGGAAATGCCGTACCGTCTCCCTGACCTCAACGGGAAACCGCATACCGGCGAGCTCCACCGCGAAGACCTGGCCCACCCTGGCGCCGGCTGCCTCCGCCAAGGAGGCGCTCACCACGACGGGGACCGGTCCGCCCGTAGGGCTCTGGTAGAAACCACGGGCGCCCCTAGACGACTCTCCCCTGAACACGTAGAGACCGGAGCGGTTGCCGTTGAGAACGTCCCTTTGAGTGGAGGCGATCCTGTCCGACGACAGCGGAGACGTCTGGATGGCCGTCCAACTCATCCGCCCTTCGAAGTCCTCCAACGTGTGCTCGACGCCCGCCGGACCTACGGTCACGTGAATGTCGTCGAGGCGTACCGCGCCGGAGGTCAGCTCCTGCCCCTCGCCGAAGTAGGGCTCGAGTACCTGTACGGCGGAGAGGTAAACGGGATATGTCATCGTTCTCGGGAGGCGGCCTCTGATCAGGTGCCACTCGGGCGGCCCCACCATCCCTATACGCAACGTGCCCTGGTTGCCGTAGTCGTCGGACAACACTACGTAGATAGCCATATTCGGGTACTCGTAGAGCGGCTTCACCCATACCCCGATGCTTGTAGACCCTTCGGGCAGGGCGATGCGCTCCACCGCCCTAGACGGCTGTAGGGCGCGCATCACGGCCCCGAGCGAGCTCTCGGAAAAGTCGTCCCGGTACCAGGAGATATAGGGGAACTCCGTCGAGTCGACGGCCAGCAACTCCGCGCGTGTTGGGCCGACCGTGCCCGTGTGGCGCAGGGCCGGAGAGACCGACGTGACGCCGGGGATCCTCATGAATCGCTCTTTTATCGTCCTCAGATCGCCCTCCATCCACGCCCCCACGCCCGTTACGCGGTAGTCTGCGCCTACGTCGTACAGCACCCGCTCATCCTTGCTTCGCTTCAGGGTGCCCCCTACGGTGGTGGAGACTACCGCGGCTCCCGTCGCCAGCACCAGCAGCACCACCAGCCAGACGTACCGCATCGGGTCCCGCGCCATGTTCCTGAGGCTCAGCAGAAGCCACACCGGGGTTGCGCGGCGCAGCGCCTGGAAGGCCATGAACACCACCTGAGCCGGCGCCGCCGCCGCGAGCCCCACCGACGGCATGAATAGGAACTCGTCCGGGTTCGGACGTTCCAGCAGTATGAAGGCACAGACGAAGACGGCCTGGCACAGCAGCCCGGCCAGTCGGAAGCGAAGCATGGAGGCCCAAGTCGTACCAACATACGCCGTCAGAAATCCGGCCAGCGCCAGTATTCCGGGGACCCATCCCGCCGGCGGGCCCCCGCTCCTCACCTCCGAGACGATCAGGCCTGGGATTAGGACGGCCAAGCTGGCGGCGGCAAGGGCATGCACCAAAGCGGGCGACTCGCCGCCGAGGTACCGGACCACCAGCGGGAGCACACGCATGAAGGCAAGGGCTACCATGATCATGAATAGCGCCGGCCCCAGCAGCAACACCTCATTCACTTCGATGTTCTCGAAGAGCCCCCCGGATATGAAATGGCCCCTCGACTGCAGCTCCCAGAAGATCAGCCCTCCCAGTACGAGCAGGGCCGCGTCGAGATAGTATCTATGAAACATCAGAACCCTTGGGGGCCGCGCCGCGCGGAGCCTGCGGAGCAGGACGCCGTCTTGGGCCGCGAGCACGGCGGGCAGCACGGTGATGACGAGGCAGAGGACGCCCGCTCCGGCGGCGGCGGCGAACGGCAGCCACGAGAGCTTTACCGGAAGCAGCGAGCCTCCGGTGATCCCGCTGAAGGGCGGCAGCATACCCGCGAGAGCCGTCGCCCCCATGGCGGCAAATGGCGACAGAAACACGGCTCCAGCCGCCATGACCGCGCCCTCAGCCAGGTGGAGCCTGAGCAGATGCATCCTCCCGACGCCGCGGGATCCCAGGAGCGCCAGGTCGCGGCGGCGGCTCTGCGCCAGATAGGAGGCCATCATCGAAAGGTAGAAGACGACCGTAACCAACACGATCGCGAGCAACAACAGCAGCGGCGCCTTGGAAAAGAAGCTGCTCCGCTCGAAGGAGTCCAGGGCGTCCGTTATTCCCGTCGTCACTTCCGAACCGGGGAGCGCCTTGAGCACGTCGGCCTCGAATCCCGACAGCGCCCCTCGGAACTCCTGCATCTCCATCCCCTTGAGGCCCTCGTCGTCGATGAAGATGAACCACATGGAATCGATCATGACGCCCGGGAAGGCCTGCCCAAGCCCATCGATCATCGACGCCTCCGATATGAACAGCGGGATAGGCGCCTCTGCCGGGTCGTAGGCCGTGGCGACTCCGTCGGGCGGCTCTTCCTCGTTGAGATACGGGTCGATCAGGGTGCTGGCGTGAAAGAGCCAGTAGTCCTCGGTCGGGTCCGTAGCGGTAAAGATGCCTGCTATGACTGCGTATATCCGGTTGGGCGACCCTATGTCCTGGGTGACGGTGACCAGGTCGCCCACCTCTAAGCCGAACATGCGCGACGTGGCGATGCTTACCACCGCCTCCACGGACGGCCACTCGCCCCAAGCGTCCACGATGGTGTCCGGGGGCTGCCTCCGCTCCGTCGGCACGTTGAAATCGTCGAGTACGAAGCCCTGTTGCGGCCCTCCGTCGACGAAGGCCACGTGGTCCAGTAGGCTGCTGTAGGATCGGAAGTAGGCGCGCGAAGAGAGACGCTCCTCGCCCGGAGTAGGCAGCGGGTTCTTCGGGTAGCCGGCAAGGTAAGTATCGACGATCAGGTACCGCTCGTGCCAATCATAGGTCTCGCTCAGGCGGCCCTGCGCGGCAGCCGATACCGACTCCCCCGAGGCCGATATGTGGGACTCGGTGAGAGGGATGTATCTGGAGTAGACGTGGACGTTGGAAAACGGCCTGGTCAGGCGGTCTATCGCCAGGTTGAGGGATAGGCGCTCCGCGGCGCTGAGATAGACGGGGGCCGCTGCGGCGAGCATGGCCGCCGCGACCACGCCGACGAAGACGCTGACCATTAGGAGCTTGTTGTCAGCCCAGCGTCGGAACAGCAATCTTGGCGTCGAAAGTGGGGCCATAGCAGGTTGCGGGAAACGCTCTCTAGACTTCTTTCAACCCTCTCTTCTTGGTCAAGAGGAATAGATTATATCTGAGAACACCCCTCAAGACCTGTGAGTAACTATTCAGACTTGGTGAGATCCTTTTTCGGCGGGCGTAGCCCCTATTTGATCCCCACCCACCCGCCCCTTGGTAACTGGGGGCACAGCCCCCAGACCCCCTGCCGGAGGGGAAGACCTCTCTGGAACTTCCCTCATTCCATCGCCCTCCCCTGTTTGTCATTCTAAGGAGCGCAGCGACGAAAGAACCTAAAGTCCTTGCACACGCGCCGGACCGTCTAGGAATGAACCGACCCATTGGAGGCTGAACGGTAACACCCTTGACCGGGGGCTCTGCCCAAGGCGATCTATCCGCTGACCGCCGGGGTCTAGTCACTGACCCCCACGTTCATGGCTCCGCCCAAGCTCTGGCCCCTCCACTCCGGCCTATAGTATGAATAGACTGAGGACGTGACCGGCTCAGCGCGCACCGGGAAAAGGGCGCGGGCCTGGAACTCCAGGGTGAGGGTCTCTCCGGCCGCCATGTCTTCGATGTAGATGATCACTTTGCGCCCAGCTACGTCGCGGCGTTTAACCCTGGGCTCCGACTCGGCCATCCGCCGTAGGGACTCGATTACCGGACCAAAGCCGGTGGGTATGGACACGTCCAGCACCACCATCCCGGCTTCGACGGTCTCCGGGGGGTTGAAGGTCACGTTGGCGGACACGGTGATCAGGTCGTCCACCTCCACGTTACCGGCGCCGTAGTCGACGGCGACGTCGAAGACGGGTCGGCCCACCGTCTCCACCTCGGGGGTGTTGAAACGTCGGACGGCCTGGACGACCACCTCCCCACGCCCCGCGCCCGATACCTCGACGTCCGCCCCCGTCGGGACCTCGAAGACGTGGAGCACGTCGGCGTTTTCGGGGGTGATGGCGATGTCCCGGGTCCAGTTCCCGGAGCTCAGGGTGACGTCCATCTCCACGTCCGACGGGGAGCGTGCGGCGTGCCGGGTCAGGGCTTGCAGGCCCACTACGGTGTCCTGAGTGGACCCGTAACCGCCGTAGGCGTTGCGCTGGCTGACCAGCCACTTGGCGGCGTTGGACGCGCTGATCACGTCTCCCCGCTCCAGCAGAGCCAGGGCCGCGTAGCCGGTGGTCTCCACCGCCGCGCTGCGGTTGCCCTCCTGACCCGCGGCGGCAGACGCGGCGCCCCAGCTCAGCCCGCCGCCGCCCACAACGGCCATCGACATCAGCTTGTCGTATGCGGCGTCGGCCTGGCTGCTGCCGGCAAGCTCCAGGGCGTAGGATACGATGGCGGCGGCGTAGGGGTCGCCGATGCCGTCCAACTCCTGTTCCAAGTAGGCGACGGCGTTGGAAGAGGCGGCCTGCTCGCCCGATTCCAACAGGGCGACGGCTACGTAGGCAGTGAGGGCGGTGTTGCCCCGTAGCCCTCCGAGAAGCTCCTGGTGGTGGAGGAACCCCACCGGCTCGAAGGAGCCGTCGCCGCGCTGGCGGCGCAGGATCCAGTCCTGGGCGGCGCTCAGGACCGCTGGGTCCACGTGAATCATGCCCACCGCCTGGGAAAAGGTCTTGAGCACGAAGGCGGTCAGCCACAGGCTGCCCTCCGGGTCGCTGTCGCCGAAGGCGGAAAAGCTGCCGTCGCGCCGCCGGTAGGTGAGCTCACGCTGGTAGCCGGTGACCATCAGGCGCTCGGCCCTGGCCATGACCTCCGGCTTGGTCTGCCCCGTGTCGCGCAGGTAGTTGGTGACGAATACGTTCGGGGCGAACAGGACCATGTTCTGCTCCCCGCAGCCGAAGGGCATTTGCAGCAGCCCCTCCAGCCCGTCGATGGTCTGGGCCAGGTAGCTGCCGGTGACGGAGACCAGGGTACGGGCCGAGTCTTCGACGGCGTTGGAGGGGATAATCCCGTCGAGGGTGTGGCGGCTGCCCGGGGTCAGGATCACGTTCTCGACCAGCTCTTCGGGAACGCCCTCGGGTTCGACCAGCATCTCCTTGATCACTGCGTCGGCGGCATCCGGGCTGCGCGCCGAGACCTCCAGGGCAATCTTGCCCACGTCGGTGAGACGGATGCGGAACTCCGCCACGCCGACCTCGTTGGCGTCCAGTGTGACCGCCCGGCGGGGGGCGTCCAGTAATTCGTACCCCTCCGACGGGGATAGGTCCACCTGAATCGTCTGGGGCGTGTCCAGGTAGTTGTACAGGGACACCTTGGCCGGGAGCGCCTCGCCCCGGATGCCGGAGAAGGGCAGGTCCACCTGAAGGAAGAAGGGTTGGAAGACCTCCAACTCGCTTTCGGAGATGCCCAAGCCGTGTTCTTTCGACATGCCCACGGCGCGGAGGGCCCACGTGGTGATGCTGTCCGGGGCCTCCACGGGAACGGTTGCCAAGCCCTGTTCGTTGGTGGTGACGTCCGTCCATATCCAGGTCTCCGGGAAGAACTGGCGGACGCGGGTCACCTCGGCAAGCTCCTGGTCTTGGGCTCGGGCCTCGGCCACTGCCTCAACCGGCATCTCTTTGACGACCTCCTTCTCTACGATCACTACCACCTCGCCCATTTCCCTGCGACCGTATGCCTTTCCATCCGGGACGTTCTTGTTGGTCATGACCACCACGCCGACGTCCTCGAACGCCTCCATTGCGCCGCGCGCGGTGACGCTATCGTAAATGCGCAGGTCGTGAAGCTCGGCCTGGGGCTGCACGTAGAGCCGTTCCAGCTCGTTGAATACCTGCCGAAGGTTGAGGCGGTTTTCGGCCAGGATGAACACCGAGCGGTCAACCGCAACCAGCCCGACCCGGGCTGCCCCCTGGGTCTCCACGTTGATGTCCACGGCATCCCCCGGCCTGACCTGCTGCCGCTCGAAATGGGCATCGACCTGATGGGGATAGGCCGGGGCGACGTTGAAGGGGATATAATCGGCGGCAACCTCGTTGTCGGGCAGCACTTGGTAGACCAGCAGTCGGGCGCCGGGCGCCATGACGGGCGTGATTGTGAACGAGACGTCGGGGGTGTCCGAGACCTGGGAAAAGACGACCTTGCCCCGGGCCACGACCTCGTAATAGAGGTTGGTTGTTTCTTTGGTGGAGTGTACCCGGAACCGGGCGAGACCGCCCACTTTCAGGTTGGCGCCGCCGGCTTGGACCACGTGTATGAAACTGCCCGAAGGGGAGTAGCCTGAGCGCATTTCGAGATCGGCGTAGGTATCGCCGGTACGGACTCCTATCTGCAGGCCCACGGCCTCCTTCGGGGGGTTGACGGTCAGGGTGGCCGTGCCGTTCCGTGTGTCGACCTGCTCATCCCGGGTCTCGATCTCCTCGAGCGCGTCGTTCAAGTACCGCAGGGTCACGGATACGCTCCTGTCCACGGGCTGATTGTCGGGGGTCTCGGTGACGATGAGGAAGGAGAAAGGGAGGGACGGCTTGAATACGCTGCTCTCCGGGACCAGATGCAGGTTGACGGGGGAGCGGGCCACGGTGAGCAGGCGGGTTGTGGTCTCCTCGTATCCGGTGCCATTCTCCCGGACCGTCACGTCCAGATTCACGTTGCCCATGCCCTGGCCGGCGGGGACGCCGGCGACGTAGGCCACCGGGGGAAGCTCAAAGGACTCGCTGCCGTCTATCTGCAGGTTCAGGGCGGCGAACTCCTCCCACACGCCGACGTAGCGAGAGGCGACGATCTCCAACTCGCCCTGCACCGG
Organism: uncultured Dehalococcoidia bacterium; assembly: GCA_958296245.1. GTDB lineage: Bacteria > Chloroflexota > Dehalococcoidia > Lucifugimonadales. The sequence continues at coordinate 1,040,561 of OY282458.1, read as the reverse complement.
CCGGCCGAAGGTGTACTCGGCGTCGATGCGGCCGGTTATCTTCTCATTGGGCAAGACCCAATCCTTGGGGAGATCGACGGTCACTTCGTACTTGGGCAGAACGTACTTCTCGACCCGGACGTCGACCTCGGCCCTGGCGTTCTCGCCGAGTGCGGTTATCTTCCAGACACCCAGGTTTGGCTCGGCTGACAGGGGCATGTCCAAGGCGGCCATGCCGAGCTCGCCGGTGGCGACGGTCTCCTTGAACACCTTTGAGCCTTTGGCGTCCTGTACCTCTATGGTGACGTTGCCGGATAGGGGGCGCAGTTCCGGGCCTACGGTGAGGACGCGCATCATTATCTCTTGGCCGGGCTTGTAGATCGGCTTGTCGGTCTCCAAGAACAGGCTTGCGCCGGGCTCCACGCGCAGGGACGCGGTGTCGCTGAAGCCGGGACCCTCCACGGTGAGACGGTAGTTGCCCGGGGGGACGTCCGGGACGGGCAGGGAAACGGCCCCGGTACCCATTATCAGGCCGGAAGCGTCGGCTCCCGTGTCCAGCGCGACCCGGACGACGCCCTGGGCCGGGCGGCTGCCGTCGAACAGGGAAACCGAGACGCTCTCGGTCTGCCCCGACCGGAGCACCCGGGGCGCAAGGACGACGTAACCGTCGACCTTGCGGGATATGGGTACGACGGTCGGTGCGGCCGTCGGGGGCGCCGTGGGCGGAACGGTCACCGCCGGCGGGATGGCCGCGGGGACGTCGCCGGGGTCCCGATCGCATCCCAGGGCCGCTACAGTGAGGAACAGGACTCCCAGGACCGGGAACAGCACCCCGCGCTTCACGTTGGCGCCTCCCTCTGCGCTCCCGGCACGGACCCCGGTACTACCGCCCCAGGCCGTTCAGTCGAAGAGCAGGACGCTCCTGGCGACCTCGCCCCGGGCCAGGGCGGCGAAGGCGTGGTTGACGTCGTCCAGCCGGAAGCGCCTGGTGACCAGTTCGTCCAACTTGAGCTTACCGGCTTTGTACAGTTCGAGCAGCCTTGGAAAATCGATCTGCGGGCGCGCCGAGCCGTACATCGAGCCTATGACCGACTTCTCCTGCATTAGGTCCCTCGCGTCGATGGTGACGGGCGTCCGCTCCGGGGCATGCCCCACCCACACGGTGACCCCGCGCCGCCGCGTACACAGGATGCTCTGCAAGAATGGCTCCGGCACCAGACCGATGGCCTCAAAGGCGTAATGGGCCCCTTTGCCGCCGGTCAGTTCGACTATTCGCGCTACCGGATCCTCCCTGGACGCATTGACCCTGTGCGTTGCGCCGAACTCCTCCGCCAGGTCCAGCTTGTTGTCGAGCATGTCCACCGCGATGATGGTCGTCGCACCGGCGAGCGCGGACCCCTGTATGCAGTTCAGCCCCACGCCGCCGCACCCGAACACCGCCACCGACGTCCCGGGCTGCACGCCGGCCGTGTTGATCGCCGCCCCCACCCCCGTGGTCACCCCGCAGCCCACCAGCGACGCCACGTCCAGCGGTATATCCTTGTCTATGGGCACAGCCGCCACCTGGGGCACTACGGAGTAGCTCCCGAAGGTTCCCAGGCCGGAAAGCTGGTTGATCCTGGTCCCCTTCCCGCGAAGGCGCGCCTCGGAGGTGGACTCGATGGGCAGGTCGCAGACGTTAGGCCGCCCCTTCTGGCACATCTCGCACAGCCCGCAGCTCGCCCTCCACGAGAGGATGACGTGGTCTCCCGCCCTCACGTTGGTCACGCCCGGCCCGACCGCCTCGACGATGCCCGCGCCCTCGTGGCCGAGCACGGTGGGCAACGGGTGATGACTCCACTCACCCTTTATGACGTGCCAGTCCGAGTGGCAAACGCCGCTGGCCTCCATCCGCACCATGACCTCGCCATTTCCCGGCTCGCTGAGATCGAGTTCCTCCACCACGAGGTCGGTGTTCGTCTCGTAGAGCACTGCCGCCTTCATCGTCGCCTCCTCCGGCTCCAGCCGGGCCCGTGGAGCAAGCATTTGCGCGGGGTCGCCGCCGCCTACGGACCGATACCGTGAAGCAGATGCAGCAAATCCGCGTGGGAACGCATGTCCGGACCTTGACGTCTGTACAGGTGTTCTGCTAACATCTGTTTTAGACACGGCCCAAGCGCACACCGAGTTGCTGCGCCCGAACCGACCCCCGAAACAAGACTCCCGAATCTTGGAGCAGGGGCGCCCTGACCGAGCAGGGCGCCCCTGGATGGGGAGCGATCAACGATCCCGTTCCCCGTCGGGCCGAAGGGCGGGGCCGTGTCACCCCACCGGCAGCCGCACGTTGCTACGTGCCCTGAGACCCTATCCTAGCTCAGGGAGAAGGGCGGGTAGCGGTCCGTCAGCCCGCCCATCCACGCGCCATTCCTGTAATTCCACCTCTGGAACCCGGTTATCAGGTTGAACAGCCCCTCAGGGTATCTCCCGGTTATCAGCACCACCCAGAAGCCTATGTAGCCAACGATCAGCGCCACCGTCCCCAGAACGACGAGAATGATCAAGTGTGGAATCAGCAGCACCCACTTGATGAAGAAGATGACGCCGAGGAGGGCCAGCAGGCGCGACGAAGATTCCGGCTGGTCTGCCTCGAACCTTGCGGCGTAGTCTTGGACACCCAGGTTGAAAGGAGGGTACTTGTCCGACCAGCCGTACATCCAAGAATCCGTCCTCGCGGACCACTGCTGCACCCCAACGATGAAATTGAACATGCCCCCAGGGAATCTACCGGTTATCAGCACTGCCCAATAGCCTATGTAGACGACGACCGTGACCACAATGCTCAAGACGTAGAGGATCACTATGTGCGGGATTAGCAGAAGCCCCTTTAGAAATAGGAGGACGCCAAGCAGGGCAAGCACCCTCGAGGGCGACTCCGGATAATCGGCTTCGAACCTAACCGGATAATCAGCGCTTTGAGACGTCATTTCTCCTCCTTATCTCATTCCTTCCCTGAAACGTTGCTCCTGCAAAGGGTCACCTGCCATGTGGTAACCGTTCCGCTCCCAAAAGCCGGCGGCGTCTTCGGCCATGAAAACGAGGCCGTTGACCCACTTGGCGCTCTTCCACCCGTAGCGCTTCGGCACCACCAGCCTCAACGGGCCGCCGTGGTCCCGCGTTAGAGGCGCCCCGTCGTGGCGGTAGGCGAATAGGACGTCATCGTCCATCAGGGCGTCCAGGGCAAGGTTGGTCGTGTAGCCGCCGTAGGAGCACACCATAACGAACTTGGCCTCCGGCAGCGGCATGGCGAGCCTCATAACTTCGGAGAACGGCACGCCTTCCCAGGTGTTCCGCATCCTGCTCCACTGCGTGACGCAGTGGAACTCGGCCTCCACCGTAACCTTGTCCAAGCCGGTGAGCTGCTCCCAAGTCAGCATGACGTCATGCTGGACCAGACCCGACGTCCTGAACCGCCACTCTCCCAGGTCCACGTCGGGCGTGGGGCCATAGGTCATTACCGGGAACTTCTGGGTGGCGAATTGACCCGGCGGGACCGCTGCCTCCTGCTCCCGCCTGACCCGGGTCACCTTGCCCAGCTTCCTAAGCACTGTCGCCCTCCCAAGTCGGCGCGGCCATTGTACACCATGCCCGTACGCCCTGCACGCAGCGGGCTCAGAAGAGTGGTGTCACGAGGAAAACCACCGCCCAACTCGGCACATGTTGGGGCCTGTGCTCACTTGGCTAAAGGGGCCTCATGCGACCCTGATAAAGGCGGCGGTGGGCCTCCGCTTCTCCCTTCAATCAGGGAGGCGGTATATGGTGACGCGCCCTTCTTGGAACACGACGTCCATGAAGGACGGGAACTTGTCCAAGCCCCCTCTTCCGTACTTGCTCTCTTCGCGTGGACCTACGACGACGTAGCTGACGCCGTACTTCTCGAGCAGCGCCCGCGCCTCCTCGACGTCGGTCGTGGCGTATATCGCCGCCACTTCCTCCTCCCGGCCCTCGAAGGGCTTCCTGGAACCTCGCCATTGCGACTCATGGTCGGGCCAGCCGAGCACGGTCGGGATCCCGGTGCTGGCGGAGATGCGCCCGTGTTCGGTGTAGTCGCCTCCGACCGCCTCGACGATCCCCGCCCCGCGCGGCGCGGAATCGCGCAGGAACTCTATGGCCTGGCGCTCGTCGCCGGCGACGTAGGCGAGACCGTCCAGCGTCCTCGCGCCTCCTCCCTGGGCCGCCTTCGTAGACGCGGCTGCCAAGGTGTAGTAGAGAGACCAGGACAGGAGCCCCACCACCGCCACGGCCCACAGACCGACCCAGAGCCGCTTCCCGCCCCGTAGGCGCTCCCATAGATCGCTCCAGTAGTAGACGGCAAACCCGCCGGCCGCCGCCAACAGCATCCACGCTTGGTAGTAGAGCTTGAACACCGTGTTCATACGCTCGTTGGCGCCCCCGAACCCGTCGTTCACGTACAGGAGCTCCGGCCCCATGATCAGCAGCAGACCCGCGGCGAACAGCGCCAACGCGAACGACCGGCCAGCGCGGGCCGCGTCCTCCTTCGCAACCCACATGGCCCCATACGCAGAGACGCATATCAGCAGGCCGAAAGGCAGGACGTGGATGACCCGGCCGGACAGGGCCGCGGCCGCGCCCCCTTTCCAAAGGTGCATCACCCCCCACGCCGCGAGAGGCAGGAAGGCCGCGCCCAAGGATAGGAGCGTTAGCCTTGCCCAATCCGGCTTGACCCTAGTCTGCCAGAACGCGGCCAGCGCGAAGGGCGCCGCCACCGCGAGAGGGAGCGCCCAGACGATGAGCAGGTGGATGGGGCGGGAGTTGGCGACGAACACCGAGTCTCGGGGATAGTACCCGGCCGGCGCCATCCCTGAGACCTGCCCGCTGAAGAAGCCCATGAAGTACGGGAGATAGAGCAGCAGCGCCGCGGCCAACACGCCAAACGCCAGCGGAAGCGAGCCCAGGGCAAGTTGCTTCGGATGGCCGCCGTACGCCGCATACGCCCTGAGCGCGAGGACCCCTGCCAGCAGCACCCAGAAGGTCGGCAAGTCCCACATGTTGGTGAAGGCGAGCCCCCCCAGCAGAAAGGCCAAGAACAGCGGAGCAACAAGGCCCTTCACGCTCGAGGGCCTCCACCCCGTCCAAGGGGTCTTGAACAGGTTCCAGAGCGCGCCTACGAAGAGCAGCGCGAACGGGAGAGAGGTTACGTGGGGATGCAGGTCGCCCAGGACGTAGCTGAACGCGGGAAACTCCTGGATCGTGTAATCGGTCTGCGCGCCGCCGTCGAATGAGCCGATTACCCTGCTCGCCCGCCACCACCACATGAACTCCTGAGGCCGCCACGAGTCCGTGAGCGTCGAGGCGGGGCCGGAGATTCCCCCGATGCCCAACCAGTTCCAGAATCCCGCGGAACCCATTCCGTTTGCCCGCATGAACTCGATCACGCCCTGCAGGTTCGCAGCCGCCGTCAGCAGAAGGGCGCCCGCCAAGCCCGCGGCGATGGCGTAACGCCGCCTGCGCGGCTCCGGGCCTGCCATGGAGTAGACGAGGCCGAAGATGCCCGCTGCGCTCATGGCCGGGACCAGCGCGAGCGACAGGTTGTACGCAAAGCCGGAGGCGATGCCGGTCAACTCGCTGACGGCCCCGAACATCCAGTAGCCAAAGTAGTAGTAGCTAACCGTCTCACCGCGCAGCCACGGGTCCTCAGGCTGCCCGAAGAAGGACCTGATGGACGCGTTGAGGAACGCGAAGTCCATGGGCTGCTCGGTGTGGTTTATGGCCGGGTCGTAGGACTTGTAGACCACCCAGCCGGCGAACACGCCCAGGAACAGGAGCTCGGACGTGATCAGCGCGGCGCGCTCTCGGACCACCAGTGCCCGGAACTCATCCCTGTGGCGCCAGGCGTACCACGCCGAGACTCCGCCCAGCGCCGCCAACAGCAAGACCGCCGTGGCCTGCACGCTGGGCGCGGCTCGGAGTACGCTGAGCACCCATAGGAGGTAGCCGAGGAGCAGGATTCCGAGCGGCTTGCTGAGGCTGAACCCGCGATCCCTCAAGTTCGGCAGCAGACGGTACGCGAGCGGGAAGACGACAAGGCCCAGCACCTCGACGGCGGCCAGCCAGAGGAGGACGTTCAGCACGCCGCTTTCATCCCGGCGGTGTCACCCTGCGCCACTGGGTGGGAGCAGCGCACCGACGAACTCCTCCGCGTCGAAGGCGGCTATGTCCTCGGGCTGTTCCCCCGTCCCTATGTAGAGCACAGGCAGCTTGAGCTCGCCGCATATGGAGAAGGCAACGCCGCCCTTCGCCGTACCGTCCAGCTTTGCCAGCAGCACGCCGTCGCAATCCAGGGCCTCTCTGAAGGCCCGGGCCTGAAACAGGCCGTTCTGGCCGGTGGTGGCGTCGATAGTGAGCAGTACCCGTACCCCCTCCCCGCCCCGGCCCCCGGAGAGCACCCGCCGGACCTTCTTGATCTCCTCCATGAGATTGTGCTTAGTGTGCAGCCGGCCGGCCGTATCGATTATGGCCACGTCGGCCCTGCGCCGGCGCGCGGCCTGTAGGGTGTCGTAGGCCACCGCTCCCGGATCGGCGCCGGCGCGGTGTGCGATGACGTCTATGCCGAGCCGCTCGCCCCACGCCTGCAACTGCTCTATGGCAGCCGCCCTGAAGGTGTCGGCGGCGCCCAAGAGCACCTGCTTTCCTTCCCCGCTGTACATGCTCGCCATCTTGGCGATGCTCGTCGTCTTGCCTGCTCCGTTGACCCCGACGACCAGGACAGCCAACGGCGGCGGCGCCGCCCGGTTCCAGCTTGCCGCATCCACGCTCAGGACCGAGACCATCTCGCCCCTGAGCAGGTTCAACGCACGGCCGGAGTCGCTGACCCCCTCCGCGCGCACCCGTTCCCTGAGACCGTCCAGCAACCGCAAGGTGGACCCCGCGCCTACGTCGGCGAGAACGAGGAGCTCCTCTAGCTCGTCCCAGAAGGCGTCGTCGAGCTGCGCCCCTCGGAAGATGGAAGCGACGCGCCGGAACCATGTCCGACGGGTTTTTTCAGTGGCGCGCTCGGTCTGTTGCTTGCGTTCCCTACCGAGGAATCGAGGCATCTCAGGGCGCTCCGGGGCAGGTTATGGCCGCGCCGTCAAACCCTGCCGTCCCCTGGGGAGCGCGTGCATTCCGCCCGCTGCCCCGCGGCTGGGGGGATGGAGTGTGGAAGTGGGAGCCGGTGGAGGGTGCTATCTGGCCCGCGGGGAGTGCGTGGCGCCGCTGCCGATAGGCTCGTTAAGGTAGACGTCGCCGTTGCGTATCTTGATGTTGAACCCGCAGGTGGGGTTGCTGCACACCCACGCCTTGTAGTGGATAGGAGCCCCCTGGCTGCCGAAGTCCGACAGAGGCAGCAGGTTTCCGGCCTTGCATCGCTGGCATTCGGGCCAAGTATCGTTCCCCACGTGTCGCTCCTCTCATTCCGCCTACCTGGGTTTTCGGTCGGCAAGTATACCACCACCCCCAACGCAGCCACAAGGCCGCCACTCAGCCCAAATTCTACAGAGGAGAGCGGTTCCCTTACTTTACACTCAGCGTACCTGGGCTCAGTCCGCGCGGAGCGGGAACCTGGCTAGCTGACGGTAAACTGCCCCCGCCGGCCGCAGTGTGCTGGACATCAGCACCACGGAGGCGGCCTCGAACGTGCGGCCGGGCTCGTAGCTCAGCGAACCCAACGCTTCGCGGAGGCTGCGCCGTTCCGAGGTGGGCGCGCGGCTACCAACGCGGGCGAGGGTCAGATGCGGGGTGAAGCTCCGCCCGTCTCCGGGAACGCCCAGCTTCTCGGCAGCGGCCTCGATACGGAGCCGTAGGCCTTCAAGCTGAGCGGTATCTCCGTCCACGCCGACCCAAGCGACCCTCGCCGGGCCGTACTCCGGGAAGACCCCCGCCTCCGCCAGCCGGAGGCGTAACACCGGCGCAGCCGACGCTATCGGCGCCGCCTCGGACGCCACGGAGGACGCTACGTCGACGCTCACGTTGCCCAGGAACTTCAACGTAAGGTGGACCCCGTCCGGACGGACACGCCGCAGCCCTTGGAGGCCCATCCCCTCCAGTTGCCGGGCAAGATCGGATACGATGGCCTTGACGTCCTCGGGGACCTCGACGGCCAAGAAGGCTCGGAGCACGTCGGGCTGCTCCTCAGAACACGAGAACACGCTGCGCTTCAAGGTATGATACCAGCCAACACCTGCGCCGGCGCGCGACTGGAGGTCGGATGTGGATCCGGAGATCATCGGCATGGACGACATGATGGCGGTCTACGAGGTTACTGACCTATTCGGCATAGACCGCGAGAAGATCAGCGTGCCCTTGGAAAAGGAAGGCCCCGGCGCCGTGAGGCGGAACGGGGAGGAGGTGGAGATAGTCATCCCAGCCGGCGTACCGGTCCGCGACTGGCTACCCGAGCTGCGGGCCCGGCTGCAGGGGTGCGGATTCGAGCAGCATGAAGCGGACGGCGGCGAATGGGATTGAGTTTAGCTGAGGGACAACCTTTCGGCAGGCTTAGAGCGGCTCTCAGACTCCCGGCATGGGTGCTGCGCCCTACGTGCACACCCCGTATTTTCCGTGGGCTGCTAGAGCCGCAGCAACCGGGCGGCGTTGCCGCCCAGGACAGCCGCCCGTTCGGCGGCGGACAACGTGGACCCCTCGATCTGCGCAAGAAGCCTACGAGGACGCATCAGGGCGAAGTCGCTGCCGAGTAGTATCCTTCCGGCCCCCACCAGCGGCAGGGCCGCCTCGAAGACACGCGGCGCGTACAGCAGGGGCGAGGCCGCCGTGTCGAAGTAGACGTTCTCCAGCGAGTCGGCTACCTCCGGCATGAGGGAGTAAAAGGGCAGCCCGCCGCCCCAGTGCGCGCACACCAGCGTTACGTCAGGATAATTCCCAATGAAGCGCCATAGCGTCCCCGGCCCGTTGCTGCCTTTGCCCGGGTACAGGTGGCCCACGGGCTCGGAGGAATGCGCGGTCACTATAAGCCCGTGGTGGCGGACGGCCTCCACCATCGGCGCCATGACCCCGGCTTCCCCCATGTCGAACCCCTGGGTGTCGGGGTGCAGCTCGCCGACCCCCGCGAGGCCGGCCTCGGCGCAGCGGTCGGCCTCGCGGGCTGCCGCGCTTCCCCACGCCGGGTTGACGCCGGCAAACCCGGCCAGCCTACCACGATGACGCCTCACGGCCTCGATTATGTAGTCGTTCATGTCGCGGGCCAGACCCTCGTCGCTCCAGCCCAAGCCAATGACGACGGCTAAGTCCACCCCGTCGGCCTCCATGACAGCCACCAGCTCCTCGGCAGTGGCCATGCGCGCCCGGGGGTTTCCATAGAGCTCGCCGAAGGTCGCGTCGCGGGAGACGTATCGGTCGCGCCGGTCTCGCAGCCACTCGGGGAAGACGTGAGTATGGAAGTCGATGATCATGGACGCCCTCAAGACGGGCCGAAAGCCTACGTCCGGGTCTGCTGCTGCGGCTGCTGGAAGTAGGCCAGAGCCGCGCCGAGGAGCAGGACTCCCACCACCGCCAGGGTAGCCAGCTTGAACCCGTCCAAGAAGTAGACCCGCGCCACCGCCTGCGGCACCAGGGCGGCCCCGGCCGGCAGCGCCAACGCCAGGACCGCCGCCGCCGCCGTGGCCCCCAGCGCGTGGCCGAGTTCCCTGGTCGTCTCCAACATCCCTGACGCCGTGCCGCGGTGCTCCAGCGGTAGGGAGTTCATGATGCTGGCGTTGTTGACGGGGTTGAACATGTTGGATCCGATGGCGATGGGCAGCATCAGCAGCGGCAGCGCCCAGAAGGACAGGTTGGACCCGGTGAGGCTCAGGACCAAGAAGCCCCCGGCAATCAGCAGAAGCAGCCACAGCCGCATGAATTTGGGGTGGGAGCGGTCGTAGATCCAACCGGCCAATATGGGTATGAACAGACCCAGTACCTGGCTGGGCAGCAGCGCCACCGTGACCCAGAGCGGCGACATCCCGAAGCCCTCCTCCACCAGGATGGGCACCAAGGTCATCGTTCCCAACATCGAGGAGTGAAACGTGACGTTGGCTCCCAATGAGAAGGAGAACATCCTATTCTTGAAGTGACGGAGCTCCACTATGGGGCTGGCGGCGCGGCGCTCGACCAGTAGGAATGCCCCCAGCATCAGCAGCGTGAGCAAGTGCATTGGGAGGTGGTAGCGCAACCCGTCCGGCGAGACAAAAGACTCATCCCCCCCGTGAAGGTGGGCGCCCGACAGCATGAACGCCGCTATGGCGGCCATCAGCAGCACCGCGCCGGCCCAGTCGATGCCCCCCTGTCCGACCTTGGAGGTATCCAACGGCCTCCGATGCCTCAACATGGGCACCGAAACCGCCATGGCTATCACGCCCAGAGGCACGAGGGCCGCAAACACCGGGCGCCAGCCGACGAAGTGCAGGAAGGCGCCGAATATGATAAGGCCGGTCAAGGTCCCTACCCTAGCGCCGATCGTTGGGATGGCGAAGGCGCGTCCGCGCTCGCCGGGCGGAAACGTGATGGCAAGTATGGCGTTGGCGTTGCCCATGATCATTGCAGAGCCAATCCCCGCCACGGCTCTGACGGCGATCAGGTGCCACAGCTCCCCGGCCACCGTCAGCAGGATTCCGCTCAACGTAGCTACCGCGATACCCAGGTAGAATACCCTGACGTGCCCATACAGATCGCCTATGCGGGCCGACAATAGCACAAAGGCCCCGAGCACCATGAGGTAGATGACCACGATCCACGCGGTGTCGTCTATTCCAACCCCGAAGTACTCGGCAATGCTGGGCAGGGACAGCGCCACGGGGAGGCTGGAAAGCTGGACCAGCATGTAGGCTGCCGTGAGCGCCGCCAAGACCTCGCGCCGTTGGCGAGTCGCCAGGATAGGCCCTAGAATCTCCGAAAAGGTCACACCCTTGCCCTCCGGGTCTCCGCGCGGGGCCGAAACAGCCAAGGCGTTGCATTATAGCAGGCGCGTAGAGAGTGCCCCACGGCAGCGCCGCCAGGGTTATTGTTCAGACTTGGTGAGGCCCTTTTCGGCCGGCGCAGCCCCGATGAGGCAGACGTCTTTGATGCCCCCCAGACCCCCTGCCGGAGGGGAGAGCCTGTCTGCGTCTAAACTGGAGCGCAGGCGTCCCGCCTGCTCCCCCCTAGACCCCCTGCCGGAGGGGAGAACCTCTCCGCGTCTAAACTGGAGCGCAGGCGTCCCGCCTGCTCCCCCCCAGACCCCCTGCCAGAGGGGAGAGCCTGTCTGCGTCTAAACTGGAGCGCAGGCGTCCCGCCTGCTCCCCCCTACCCCCCCTGCCGGAGGGAGAACCTCTCCGGACTTCCTCTTCGGGTCTCACAGAGTCTGAACAGTTACCTCACTTCCGATCTTCGTTGACTCGATGCCTGCTCCCGAATACAATCCGCCGGCCTCCGGTGAGGCGCAATCCCAATTTCGGGGGTGGACCAGGTGACTCACGATACGGTGAAGGTCGCAGCCGTGGCGATGCACAGCAAGATGGCCGACCCGCAGGCTAACCTCGCCCGCATTGAGGAGTGGACCCGCCGGGCGCACGCCAAGGGGGCCGCCTTTGCGCTCTTCACTGAGGAGTGCGTCACCGGATCGATGAACAAGTCGGACCTGACGGACGCGCAGGTACGCCGCGTCGCGGAAGAGGCGCAGGAAATCTCCCTCCCCATGCTGGAGCGCTTGGCCTCCGAGCTCTGCATGACGTTGATCGTCGGAACGATAGAGCCGGCGGATCAAGGTCTCAGGAACAGCGCCTACATAGTCGGGCCTGAGGGTCATCTGGCGACGTTTTCGAAGCTCCACCTGCCGGGCAAAGAGAACGAATGGTTCCTCGCGGGCGCTTCCCTCCCCGTCGTCACATCTCAGGACTGGACCTTCTCCGTTGGGATCTGCTTCGACGCCAGGTTCCCTGAGATGTTCCGCACCGCAGCCTCCCACGGGGCCGAATTCTTCCTGCTGGCAGTGGGCGCCAGCGGAATGGAGCACCTCGTGGGCCCCGGTGGCGACCAGACGGAGCAGGCCAGGGGCCACAAGGAATTGTCCATGAAGTACCTCCCCTCGCGGGCGGTGGACAACGGTATGTACGTCATCAAGGCAAACCAGTCCGGCAAGAGCGGCAAGGCCTGGTTTCCGGGCCTTGCCCTTGCCATCGATCCCGACGGCGAGTTGATCGGCGAGCACATGCCCGACGAGGGCATGATCATGGTCGAAGTATCCAGGGAAGCCGTCCGCAGGGCCCGTTCCTCTTTAAGCTGCACCGTGGACGCCGCCAGGCCGGAAGTGTACGGCGACCCCCTCCTCATCGGAAGCCGCTCCCCGGTCTCACCCTGACTCCGAATGGCCTCATCATCCCCGGGAGCGCGGCGGGCATCCAGGCCCAGACGGGAGAACAACACCCCGTAACTGTTCAGACTCTGTGAGACCCGAAGAGGGAAGCCGGACAGGCTCTCCCTCCGGCAAGGGGGTCTGGGGGGAGCAGGCGGGACGCCTGCGCTCCAGTTTAGACGCAGACAGGTTCTCCCCTCCGGCAAGGGGGTCTGGGGGGAGCAGGCGGGACGCCTGCGCTCCAGTTTAGACGCAGACAGGCTCTCCCCTCCGGCGGGGGGGGTAAGGGGGCTATGCCCCCCAGTTACCAGGGGCGGGCGGGGATCAAAGACGTCTTCTCCCGGAGGGCCGGAGGGGATATACTGCCAGCGGCGCCCGCTGGAGACCGTATGGGGGGGGGTCGGCATGGAAACACCGTTGCGATTCGAGAACAATCCTTTCGGCGGCGTCATATTAGACCCCTCGGCGCTGCCCCAGTCGCCCGAGTCGTTCCGCCGAGGGCTCGACCTCTCGCTTGCCGTGTGGCGCAGCGAGGGGTATAAGGTCGTCTGGCTGGAGTTGCCCACAGCCAGAGCGGATCTGACGCCGCAGGCGGTCGGAGCCGGGTTCGGATTCCACCACACCGGGGACGACTATCTGATGCTGACCCTCCGGCTGGTCGAGGGCGCTTTCATACCGCCCTTCGCCTCACACTACATAGGCGCCGGCGGGGTTGTGCTCAGCAACGGCGCGCTGCTGGTGGTACATGAGCGGCGCGGCCCCGCCGGGGGGCCGCGCTACTACAAGCTGCCGGGCGGGGCGCTGCACGAGGGCGAGCACCTCGTCGAGGGCGTGGTGCGGGAGGTCCTGGAGGAGACGGGGATACGGACCCGCTTTCAGTCCATAGTCTGCTTCCGCAATCTGCACGGGTACCGCTACGGCAAATCGGACATCTACTTCGTATGCAAACTTCAGCCCCTGAGCCATAGGATAGTCCCTCAGGCCGAGGAGATCGAAGAGTGCCGCTGGATGCCCCTAGACGACTACTTCGCAGCGGACAGCGTGAGCCAGTTCAACAAGGCCATCGTCCGGGCGGCGCTCGACAGCCCCGGGCTTGCGCCGGACGCCATCGACGGGTACAGAGACCCGCGGCAGTACGAGGTCTTCATGCCCCGGGTCGGCGCGGAAAGGCAACGAAGGGTTCGGACCTGACCGGGAATAACCTTACGCGCGTCTCGCACTCCAACGTCGAATAGTGATGACGGCGGCAATGTACGGTGGCGCCGGACGGCGTTCTAACGGCCAACAACACCTCGTCGCCCCGGAACTCCCGGGACGTTACCACGGCGGCGGCGCTCGGATCGGGAGCCAGTTGCAAGTCGTCCGCGCGAATCAGTACGTCGACCTCGGTCCCCTCCCGTAGGCCGCCGCTGCAGGCCGCCACCGCGAGCGAGCCGAAGTCCGTAACCGCACGGCCTCCCCGGATCCGCCCAGGCAGGAAGTCACACGCGCCGGTCGCCTTTGCCACCAAGGGCGTCGCGGGGGAATGGTAGAGCGCGCTCGGAGAGTCGATCTGCTCCAAGCGGCCGCTCTGAAGGACGGCCACCCGGTCCGCCATCGCGAACGCCTCCTCTCTATCGTGGGTGACGAACACCGCCGTGGCGCCGCTCTCCTTGAGGATTTCGCAGACCTCGCGCCGCATCTCCGACTTCATCGAGGCATCTAGGTTGCTGAACGGCTCGTCCAGAAGAATGGTGACGGGCCGGGGCGCCAGCGTGCGGGCCAGCGCTACCCGCTGCTGCTCGCCCCCCGAAAGCTGGTGGGGGTAACGCCGCCCCATCCCGTCGAGGCGGACCATCTCCAGAACCCTGCCGCTGCGCCTTCTCCTTTCGTGTCGGGACAGCTTGCCCAAGCCGAATTCCACGTTCTCCGCCACAGTGAGATGGGGAAACAGGGCGTATTCCTGGAACACTACCCCGACGTTTCGCCGCTCGGAGGGAACGTGATCGTAAGGACTGGAAACGACCTTGTCCGCGATGCGCACCTCGCCGGCGGAGACGGTCTCGAAACCGGCGATCAGGCGCAGGAGGGTCGTCTTGCCGGAGCCGCTCGACCCCAGGAACCCCACAACCTCGCCGGGACCCACCGCGAAGCTGACGTCTTCGACCGCCCGTGTAGGACCGAAGGACTTGGCGGCCCGGATGCACTCTACGACGGGGGGGATCAAAAGCGGGCCCTGTCCCGAAGCATGAGGTAACCGAGGGGCACCGCGGACAGGAGTATGAGCAGCAGCGCCGGGACGGCAGCCTGGGCGAAGAATGCCTCGGAGGACGCGGACCAGACCTGGGTGGACAGCGTCTTGAAGTCCAATGGCCCCAGGATCAATGTTGCCGGCAACTCCTTCATCGTCAGCAGAAATACGAGCGCCGCGCCCGACAGCACGCCCGGAAGCATCAGCGGCGCCGTGACGTTGAGGAAGGTGCGCAAGGGGCCGTGGCCGAGGCTCCGGGCTGCCTCCTCGAGTCTGGGGCCCACGCGAAGCAGCGAGGCCCGAGACGCGCCCAAGGCCGCGGGGAGGAACATCACCACGTAGGCCAGCAGCAGCAGCCATGCCGTCTGGTAAATGGGCCGCGCATAGTTCGCGCCGAAGAAGACCAGCGCCAGGGCAACCACGATGCCGGGCAACGCGTAGCCAACGTAGCTCATCCGCTCGGCCACCTTGGCAAAGATGCCCGGGTAGCGCACCACCAGCACCGCGACAGGCAGTGAGCATACGGCGGCGGCGGCGGCGGCCAGCGCCGAGATCGAGACCGAGTTAAACGCCGCCGTCCAGATGGACCCCATCGCAACCCCCGCGTGCAACCCCCTGACGAGCCAGTAGCCCAGAACCCATGCGGGCAACATCAGAGACGCTGTCACCACGGCTCCGGTGAAGAGGATGGCAGGCCATTTCCAGCGCCCCAACCCCACCGGACGGAGCGGTCGCCTCGCTCCGGCCGATTCGTGGTAGGCCATCCTTCCGCGCGTCCAAGCCTCGGATACGAGGATCAGTATGGCGGCGAGCACCAGCGCCGCCGACAGGAGCGCGGCCGTGCTCCTGTCGAACGAGGTTTGGTACTGCTGATAAATCGCCCAAGTGAACGTCTCGTACCTGAGCAGCGAGACCGCCCCGAAGTCCGACAGCGTGTAGAGGCCGACGAGCAGACCGCCCGACACCACAGCGGGGCGTAGTTGGGGCAGGGTCACCCTCCTCATTACGGCCCAGGGGCCCAGCCCCAAGCTGCGGGCCGTCTCCTCGTAGGCCGGGTTGAGTCCGCCCATGACGCCGCGAACCGTGAGCAGGACGTACGGGTAGCTGAGCAGGACGAGCGTCAAGGCCGCGCCGGGTAGTCCGTAGATGCTCGGCAGCCGATCGACCCCCAACGGGCCTTGGAGCACGCCCTGAAGCAGCCCCTTTGGCCCCAGCGCGGAGATGATGAGGAAGCCGCCGACGTAGCTCGGGATCACCAGGGGCAACGCCGTCAGCACACCCCATACGCGCCTGTACGGAAGATCGGTCCTGACCGTGAGCCACGCGAGGGGGACGGCGAGCGCGACGGAGGCGAGGGTGACGGCGGCGGCCAGCGACAGCGAGCGCAGGGCGATCTCCGCCGTGCGGGGCCGCAGCAGCAGGCGCCACGCCTCGGCGCTGGCGTCGGCGCTTCTGAGCAGGAGATAGACGGGCGGAAGCGCCATTGCGATGGTGATCAGCAGCACCGGCAGCCAGACCGCCGCCGGCGGCCTGGTCCAGGTCTGCCGTTCCGCCGGAAGGGCGGGCGGCTGCCATCGTGGAGCGGCGGCGATCCGAAGGTCCTCGGACGTCATTCGGGGCTTAGGGGATGATGCCCAGCTCTCTCAGAAGCCGTTGTGTTCCCACTAGGTCGGCTAGGTCGGCCATGTCTACGCTGGGGTTGTTTATGTCGCTCAGAGGCTTGAGGATTCGGTGCGTCCTGACTCCCTCGACCAGGGGGTACTCGTAGGTCTGGCTGGCGAAGTACTGCTGGGCGACCTGGGAGAGCATGAAGTTGAGGAAGCGCTCGGCATTCTCGGGGTTCTCGGCGGTCTTGAGGATGCCCGCGCCGGCTACGAGCACTACGCTGCCCGGGCCGCCGCCGTCGAGGTAGTGATTCCGAGCGGGAAAGCCTTCGCCGTTCTCTTGTATGAACCTGTAGAGGTAGTAGTGGTTGACGAAGCCGACGTCCACCTCTCCGGCGGCGGCGGCGGCCACTATGGGCGTATTCTTGGGGTAGATTTGGGGGTCGTTGTCCTGTATGGACTGGAGCCATTCACGGGTCTTATCCTCGCCCCAGAGGACGCGCATGGCGGTGACCATGGCCTGGAAGGAGCCGTTGGTGGGAGCCCAACCGAGGCGTCCCTTCCACTCGGGCTCGCTGAAGGAGGTGAGGGTGGCGGGTATGCCGCCGTCGGAGAGGGTTGCGGTATTGTAGACGACGACGCGGGCGCGTCCCGAGATGCCTACCCAGCGGCCCTGCGGGGAGCGGGCCCACTCGGGCACCTTGGAGACTATGTCATCGGGGAGCGGCGCGAGCATATCGGCTACCGCGCCGAGGCCTCCGGGGTCCTGCGCGAAGAATACGTCCGCCGGGGAGCTGCCTCCCTCCTCCAAGAGTGTGGCGGCGACCTCGGAGGTGCTGCCGTACTTGACGGAGACATCTATGCCGGTGACGTCGCGGAACTGGTCGATGATCGGTCCTACGAGGGAGTCGCTCCTGCCGGAGTAGACTACGAGGGAGCCTGCTTCGGCGGACACTCCCCTCACAACTTCCTTTACGACCTCTACTTCCACCTCTACCGGGACTTCCTTTATGACCTCTCTGGCGCAGGCGAGTAGAGCGGCCATGCTCAACAGACCGGCAGCCAGCCACGTCCAGGCGGGCATCCTAGTCACTGCAAAAGCCTCCTAATTCGTCCGTCAACAAGAGTCAGTTTAGTATGCGCACAGTAAATTAGTGTGTCAATGCATATTGGAGGATTCGTGGGGCAACTTTGTTGTATGCGTGCGTGCTGATGCAGCAGGTTAAGGGCGACGCGGAGGCGGGATGCCGGGGCGCTGTCAGGCCTGGCCGAGTATGGGGAAGTGAGGGGTAGAGGGGCTGTCCGAGGGGCTAGGGTGTCTTTGGGCAGCGTCCTTAGGTTCCTCGCTGCGCTCGGAACGACAGGGATGGAAGGTCAGAACGAAGGGATGGGGAATCGGAACGACGGAATGGGAAATAGGGATGGGGTCAGCAGGGACTGTCCTGAGCCCATTGGTCATGGAACAGGAATTGGTTGGCGTAGCCGGCGTACTCGCCGAAGCAGTCCTGGGCCCACGTCACCCGATCCTTGTCGGTGGGCTGTTGCGGTGGCGGGAAGTAGCTTTTCATCGCTCTTCTTACCCACCTGTCCACCGGGAATGCCTCTATCTTGTCGAGCGCAAAGAGGGCGATGCAGGGCGCAACCTTGCGGCCGATGCCGTAGCAGCGCATCAGCTGCCGTTTGGCCTCGGCGTAGCCGACGTCAGGCTGGGCCAAGTGGGACAGGTCCAATTCGCCGTCTCGGATGCGCTCGGCGGCGGCGAATATCTTGTCATGGCGCTGGAGGCCTAGCTTAAGCTCGGCCAAGGGCGAGACTCCGGCCTTGAGCACCGCCTCCGCCGTGGGGAATGTATGGCGCTTATCGCCATCCAGCTCCAGCGAGCCGCCCAGCTCCCTCGCGATGCTTTCGACGTCCTTCCTGGTCTTCTGGACATTGGATCTGGCTGAGCAGATGTAGGAGACCGTGCACTCCCAGGGGTCGGGTTGCCGGAGGACGCGCAGGTGCGGGTACTTCTTGACCAGCCCGGCGACCTTACAGTCACGGCTGGAGATGTAGTCGTGGATGGCCTCGATGTCGTCGTCCAGCCTGAAGTAAGAGGTCAGCAGGTCGTCAAGATCGGAGGCGGCCCGGTACTCCAGGTAGTTGCCGCCCTGGCGTAGGTGGACCAAGTTTCCGCATAGAACGCCGGAGCGCCACCCGTCCTTCCACCGGCGCCAGCGGAAGTCTTGGGCGACGCACAGAACCTCACGCAGATCGAAGGGCTGTCTGACGGGGAGCCGACGTATCTCACACACGCTCAACGTTCGTACCTCTGCATAATGTTGCCGACGCGCCACAGCATAACACGCCATCAATGGGGCCGCGACCGCTAGGCCGCGGTATGGCTGTCCTTCATGGAATCAGCAACCTGCCAATACTTCAATGGAGCCCAAGTCCACCACCTCTGTCCCACTCCCATGCAGGGGCGGGTTGTAACCCACCCTGCTCTCTTGTGAACCTGGGAAACAGTTCCAGGGTATGTAACTTCCCTTGACAAGTTACTATCTCTCCCATATGCTGAGTTCAGCCCATAAGATAGGGTTCATTGGCAGGTTACTGATACTAGAGAATTACATGTGGAGAGTCAAATGCCGAAACGTCTTACGCACACCAAGCAGGTTGATGTCGCCGCCTTGATAGAGACCAAGGTTGAGAAGAACGGCGCATCCCGCGCCGTCCGCCGTGAAAGGCGCGCGAGCCTCAAGGTTGAGGTCACAGAGGAGTATGAGTACCACTCTGATAGAACCACCCCGCCTATAGTGGTGGAATTCGTGGACAGCAAGCCGAAAGCCTTGCCGCCCCCGAATGAAAGTTCTATCATAGACGCTCCCTGATGGAGAAACACCATAGCACAGGTTGATATGAGGAGGTTATAGAAGATGCCCGTTCTCACTTTCAAACGGCTCCGCGATGCCGTCGCAGGCGATGCGGTAGCCCTGCGATCCCGAATGACGCTGCAGCCCGCCGGCGGCGAGGGAGACAAGGTCTTCCCGCCATCCTACTCCGTTGCCCAGAACGCCGACCACAAGTACGCGGTGGAGGAGCGCCAGGTCGGCGACAACGCCGAGCCGTCCGTCACCGTCCTGCTTGATTCCGTGGCGTCGCAGGCGAACCGTGCGGAAGAGGCCCTGCTCGAAGGCTGGGAGCGGAAGGAATTGGCGTTCCCCGTTCCCTACGTGGACTTCTCCGGCGACGGCGCAACCGATTACGATAAGCTGACCGTGCTCGAAGCGCCGCACCGGCTGGCAGACGCCATCTTCCGCGACTCCATGCTTGGAGACACGCTGTTCCGCCTGTCTGAAATCGGCCAGAAGATCACAGACGCCACCCCGCGCAACGCGACCGACCTGTTCCACTACTCCCCCACCTCCCTCTTGTTCGGCATGTGGGATTCCACAGGCCCGAAGGGCGGGCTCGGTTCCAAGTTCCAGCGAGCCTACGTATCCGAGATAGTCGGCTTCGACGCCAAGGTCGGCAAGAAGGTCGGCAGTCGCATAGACCCGCTCCAGATCGAGAAGGTTGCCCCTGAGGACCGCGTGTTCAATAGTGCTGACCCAGACCAGGTATGGACACACGACCGCGACGCAGCGGAGAAGAAGAATGGCAACCCCGTTCCGGCCTCGCGCGGCAGCGAAAGCGGCGAGGCCGGACAGCCGTCCAAGATCAACCACGGCAACATAGTTCCCTCGATAGACGCCCAGGCCGGCGGCGTCACCATCGCCAATGCCCTGCAGACCACCGTAATCTCCTTTGCCGCCCTGCGTCGTCTGCGATTCAAGGGCTTCGACCGCAACGCAGAGACGGCCGCCCGCACCGCCGTGGCGGCGCTGGGCGTCGCGGCTATCGCGTACCAGCATGAGACGGACTTCGACCTGAGGTCCCGCTGCCTCCTGCTCCCGACTCACTCGCCGCTCGTCAAATTGCTTGGCAGGGATGGTTCGGCTGGTGAAGCCGTGGACCTGGACAGGGCCGCTGCAGCCGAGATTGTGTCCGAGGCGGCGGCGCGCGCGAAGGATGCCGGAATCGGCTGGAACACGGGTGAGGTTTGCCTCACGCCTGCGCCGAAGCTGCTCGAGCTCATACACCGCAGCCGCAAGCAGGCAGCCACCGAACAGCCTACGGAGCTTTAACCATGTCCAGCAACGACAGGTTCGCCATCGAGGTGAACTTCCTGACGGGCCGATACGTGGCTACGTTCCATAACGACCGCCAGCGGGGGGAGTGGCCGCCGCACCCGGCGCGCCTCTTCTCCGCCCTAGTCGCAACATGGGCTGACGCCGACGACCCCGACCAAGCGGAACGGGAAGCCTTGGAATGGCTCGAATCCCAGATCCCGCCCTCCATAGCTGCGTCCGACGCCGCGCCCCGAACCGTGGCCTCCCACTTCGTGCCGGTGAACGATGCAGCAATCGTCAGCGGTACGTGGCAAAACAGAAAGGCCAAGAACGTATATGACCTGATGGACCAGTTGGAGGAAGAGCTTGTCTCCTCGCAGGGAGAACTCACGAAGAAGGCGTCTCGGATACAGGGGCGACTTGACAGGGAACGGGATGTCGAGAGGCAGGTCAGCGTCGTGGGCAAGACACCCCTGTCTTCAGCTATAGCGATGTTTCCTGACCAAAGAGGCAAACAGGAACGCTACTTCCCGTCCGTCACGCCCGACGACGCCCGTGTGACCTACGTTTGGGACAATGCCGCTCCTGATAGAGTCCGGGAAACGCTCGACCATCTGCTTCAGCGAGTCACCCGATTGGGACACTCCTCGTCCTTGGTATCGTGCCGGGTGACGTCAGATCAGCCGAGCGCCAGCCACGCGCCAAGCAACACCGGCGATAGCATCCGCGCCGTCCGGCAAGGCCAGCTTGCCGAGCTCGAGCGGCGGTACGCCGACCACCAAGGCAACAAGCCCCGTTCCTTGCCCTACGCCGATGTCCCATACAGTGCCTTTGGCGAGACCGAGTCACAGGAACCGACCATGGAACCAAATACGGCCGGCGAGTGGATAGTCTTCGAGTTCGCGCACGACTCGCGCGCGTTCCCATCCACGCGAGTCGTGGAGTTGGCGGCGGCAATGCGCGGAGCCGTCTTTCACCACGCCGACGACCCCGTCCCAGCAGAGATTAGCGGACACGTGCCGCAGGGGAAGCCCATAGATGGTCCCCACGTCGCGTTCCTACCCCTCCCATACGTTGGCTCCGAGTACGCCGACGGGCGGCTGCTCGGACTTGCGTTGTCCGTACCAACGTCGCTCAGTGAACCCGCGCGTCTGGCGCTGTTCCGGGCAATCGGAGCATGGGAGAGAGCAGAGCGGCGGAATGATTCCTATCCATTGAGGCTCACTTTCGGGTCTCAGGGTGTTGTCAAGATGGTTAGGTTGCGCAGCCCAGCCGTCAGTATTTCGTTGCGTTCTCGCGTTTGGGATCGCCCCGCGCTCCGATGGGCTTCGGCCACGCCCATTGCGTTGCCGAAGCACCCCGGCCGCCTGAGCGGAGGCAGCGCGGCTGCGCGCGCGAAGGCTTGGGCAGAGGCCGAGGACACGGTCGCCGCCGCCTGTGAGCACGTCGAGCTACCCAAGCCGTTAGACATAGAGGTCTCGCTGACACCGTTCATCACCGGCGCGCAGCCTGCTTACCGCTTCCCCTCATTCACCCAGAACGGGCGCGACGGCAAGCCGTTCAGACGCCAGCTCGTTCACGCGTCGGTGAAATTCGAGCATCCCGTACGGGGGCCGCTGATGCTTGGAGCGGGCCGGTTCTTCGGGCTTGGCCTGATGCGCCCAATGCCAAATCCGATGGTGACTCCGATGAGTAACCTAGCGCACACCGACTTCCCGGCCTTCTTCAGGGACATCCACGGCCATGACCCGTTCCCCTGGCAGCAACGTCTGACGGCGCAGGTGCTTGACAGCGGCGAATGGCCGAAGGTCATCGACCTGCCCACGGGCACGGGCAAGACCGCAGCACTCGATACGGCGGTATTCGCCATGGCCGCCCGCCCCGATATTTCGCCGCGCCGGGTAGTGTTCGTGATAGACCGCCGCATCGTGGTGGACCAGGTCTATGAGCGGGCGCAGCGAATCCGGGAGCGCATCAAGGACGGCAAGACCGAGATACTGCGGCAGGCGCGAGAACGCCTGCAAGCAATCAGCGGCGGCGAGCTGCTGGGCGTCGCCGCGCTGCGAGGCGGCATCCCCGTTGACGACAAGTGGGCCAAGTGCCCAGACCAGCCCTGGGTCGTGGTATCCACAGTTGACCAATTCGGCTCCCGGTTGCTGTTCCGCGGCTACGGCGTGACCCCCAGAATGCGCCCGGTTCACGCTGGACTCGCCGGCAACGATTGCCTCGTGATACTTGACGAGGTGCATCTGAGCGTCCCCTTCGCAGAGACCCTGACGCAGGTAACCGAGTTGAAGTCCCGCGGGCTGCCGCGCCGATTCGCTGTAGTCGAGATGTCCGCCACGCCCAGCAACGAGGAATCCGAGCGATTCGGGTTGGATCCCGCAGATTTGGGAAGCCCAGATCTGCGACGCCGCGTAGAAGCCGCAAAGGAAGCGAATCTGGTTCCTGCATCGAATCCCGACGCTATACCCGCCGCCGTCTTGAAGATAGTCAAGTCAATCGCCAAGTCGAAGCCCAACAACGCCGCCCGCAAGGACAACCTCACGCTGTTGGACACAGCCCCCGAACGCGATAGCAAGAGCGTTGGCGTCGTGGTGAACCGCGTGCATACCGCCCGTGAGACACATAGTGCGCTGGAAGAGGACGGTTTCACGGCACACCTGATAACGGGACGCATGAGGCCTTTGGACAGAATCGAGGCGCTGAAGAAGATTGGCCCAGCCGTAGAACCCGACGGCGGCCAGCGCCCCGACGGTCTCACCGTCGTAGTAGCTACACAAGCCATCGAGGTAGGCGCGGACTTCAGCTTCGATGCCCTCATTACCGAGTGCGCTGCGGTTGACAGCCTGCGACAGAGGTTTGGCCGTCTGGACCGACGCGGCGCATACTCCGAGCGAACCGGACAACCAGCCCAAGCCTGGATAATAGGCCCGAAGTCGGTTGTCGCCGCCAAGAAGCCCGACCCAATCTACGGCGAGGCGGCCAAGACAACTTGGGAAGAATTGGAGCGCCGCGCCAAGGATGGCCCTATCGCCGTCGGCCCGCGTTCTTTGCAGAACTTCCCGAAAGATGCGTCCGTGCCTAGTAGTCGGGCCCCTCTGCTGCTGAAGACGCACATGGATGCCTGGGCGCAGACCAACCCGGCGCCGATAGTGCAGCCCCCCATAGAGTGGTTCCTGCACGGCATAGATCAGGGCCGCGCTCCCGACGTCTCCATTGTCTGGCGGAAGGACAGAACCGCCGAAACCCTTCGGCTCGTCCCTCCCCGGCAGGCCGAGTTCCTGCCCGTCCCCATAGACGCCGCCAAGTCGTGGCTTTCCGGCAGCGACGAGATCGAGGTTGCCGACGTCGACCGAGAACCCGATGACGACAGTAAGGAACCTGCATCCCAAAGCGAAGGCAAGGACTGGGTTCGCTGGGAAGGGTTCGGTAGAGACGCCGAGCCCAAGCCTATTAGGGCCAGCGAAATCCGTCCCGGCGACATCCTCATAGTGGATCCGGAGCGAGGCGGCTTGAAGTCAGGAACGTGGGCCCCCTCTTCTACCGATCTTGTCTCCGACTTGGGAGACGCAGCGCAATTCGAATATGGAAGGGCCACGCTGCGCCTCGATTCCCGCTTGCCCTATGTGGATTCCCCGCCATTGCCGGCCGACGAAGCCGACGCAGATTCCTCCCAGCGCATCCAAGACTGGCTAGACGAGTGGACAGCCGATTCAAACGAACCAGCGGATTGGGTCTCGAAGGCTGTTTTTGCGTTGAGAGGCAACGTCAAACTCAACCCAGTTGGTCTCAAAGACGAAGATGAGAACGCCGGTTACTATATCCTGACAGAACGAAAGAAGCCCATAGTGGACGCCGCAACCATGGACGGCTCGGACGAAGCCGGGTCCATGATTGGAACGGGCATAAGGCTGAGTAGCCACATGGACGGCGTAGGCGACCGCGCCGGCCAGATCGCCGAGCGTCTTGGCATGACCGACGAACTCGCCGGCGACCTGCGCTTGGCAGGACGACTTCACGACCTCGGCAAGGTGGATACGCGCTTCCAGGCCCAACTGGTGGGCGGCGACCCCGTGGAAATGGCAATGCTGGAAGAGCCGCTGGCGAAATCGTTGCCGGGCGTTGGCCGGGGTAGAAGAGGATACCCGACAGGGATGCGACACGAACTGGCGAGCGTCGCCCTCGTCGAATCGAACCCCGACATCCTCGACTTGGCGCATGACAAGGACCTCGTGCTCCATCTGGTCGGAACCCACCACGGCTGGGGGCGCCCTCTGCCGCCGATAATCGAGGACGGCGAACCGCAGACGCTATCGTACACGTTCGACGGACACCCCCTGCAGGCGAACTCTGACCTTGTGGAAAGCCCGCTTGCCCTTGATATGGCAGACCGATTCTGGCGCTTGACCGAGCGGTACGGATACCACGGGCTGGCATGGCTGGAAGCGATTCTCAGGCTGGCGGACCACCAGCAGAGCGCCGAGGAGACTGGATGATGCACGCAACCCATCTCACCGGCCTTGAGGGAACGAACCCGCTGGGATTCCTCGCCGCCCTTGGCGTGCAGGTAGCCTTCGCGTCCGAGGCCGAACAGCCGCGCCTGTGGTGGAGCGACGACATCACTCCTCACGCCGTCGTGGGCGCGGAATTCACCATTGACCGGATAGCCGATCAGTCCATGGTGGTATTCGACTATTGGAAGAACAGCCCCGCTATGAACCCACGTCGGGCCGATGAGTCGGTCATGCCGAAGGGCGACGAGCTCAAACTCGAGTCCAAGGACATACGGACATATCTCGATCAGTCTCGCCAACACGATTCGGCCGGAGACCTGATTACTGCGCTCGTGGCTGAGGAAAGCCTAGACAATAGCAAGAAGGCCAAGCCAACCGATCTGTACTTTACCGCAGGGCGGCAGAAGTTCCTGTGCATAGCACGCCAGATACTTGATGGAGTTTCAAAAGAAGAATCGCTCACAGGACTCACAGGGCCGTGGAGTTATAAGAGCCCACTCAAAACCCTAGGCTGGGACGTGAGCGACGACCGCATGTATGCGCTAATGGCCAATAACCCTTCCAGCGAGTCTTCCCCAGATCAGAAATTGACCAATCCCGGCCCCGAAGCGTTGGCCGTGTTGGGGTTGAGCCTTCACCCTGTGTTCACAGGCAAAGAGCGCACCCTGACGCAAGGATGCTCCGGATTGTGGACGAAGGCCCATTACTCCTGGCCGCTCTGGCGTAAACCGGCCTCGACTCACGCCGTCAAGTCTATTTTGGCGCACGCCTATGACCACCCAACGGCCACGAACCGTCACCGCTGGCTGCGCTCATGGGGCGTCTTCAAGGTTCTCCGGTCACCGATCCGCCGGTCAGGACACTACGGCACGTTCAGCCCGCCGGAAGTGGCGTGGCAGGCCTAATGACGACAAGCGCGAAGTGGACAGCCCGAGAGGCTTCCGTCCAGGCGGCGGATGACGGTCATGGGCAGAGGGGTCGGCGTGCTGGTACGGACTACCGGGTTTGGCGTTGGTCACCGGCTCCACTTCAGATAGGCGGCGCCCGCCTCCTTATATTGGGGGGGGTGACCCAAGGCACACGCTCGCGCCTGCTTTGGGGAAGCGGCTCTCCGGCGCTCAATGGGGCCGCGGCTGCTAGGCCGCGGATAAGTAGGCCGTCCCTCATAGAATCTAGGAACATCCATACTTCAATTGGGCCGAACAGGGTTGACTTTCGGAATTATTTCATCTATGTTCATGGAAGTTCCAAGATTAAGAGCCATCATACCGTTAGGAGGCCACCAATGACAAGAACCCGATACACTGATCGAGCCTCGCTTGAAGCCGACGAGCGGATGATGACTGAGTACTCGGACAACGGAATGGAATACGTCACCCGCCGCCACAGACATGCCCGACTCGACTTCACGGCCTCAGAGGAGATATTACAGCACACGGACGGTAGACACACACCTACGCCGCCAAGCCCAACCAAAGCCTTGCCGCCCGCGAATAAAAGTTCTATTATGGACGCTCAGTGAAGTGAAATGAATTACCCTGACTTCTTCCAAAAAGCCGCCGGGTTCGCCCCGTACCCGTACCAGAAAGCCCTTGCCGAAGGCGAGGATCTGCCCGCGCTGCTCCGGATACCCACCGGCGCGGGCAAGACCGAAGCCGCAATCCTCGCCTGGCTGTACAGGCGCGCCCAGAACCCCGACACCACGCCGCGCCGCCTCGTGTACTGCCTCCCCATGCGCACCCTCGTCGAGCAGACGGTGGAGCGCGTCGAGCGCTGGCTCAAGAACCTCGGCATGACGGGCGACGTCGAGGTGGTAACCCTCATGGGCGGCGAGCCGCGCAGCCGGTGGTATCTCGAACCCGAGAAGCCGGCCGTCATCGTCGGAACGCAGGACATGCTGCTATCCCGCGCCCTCAACCGGGGCTACGGCATGGGCTACAACATGTGGCCCATCGAGTACGGCCTTCTCAACAACGACTGCCTGTGGGTGATGGACGAGGTGCAGCTGATGGCGAACGGGCTGCCCACGTCCACCCAGCTCGCCGGCCTGCGCGAGAAGCTCGGCGCCTTCGGCCCAGCCCAGAGCGTCTGGATGTCGGCAACCGTCCGCCCCGACTGGCTGCACACGATAGACCACTCGCCCCAGTCGCCTCTGGTCTGTGAGCTCGGCGACGGCGACCTCGCAGACACCCGCCTAAGCAGGCGCCACAACGCCTGCAAGATGGTGACAGAAGCCGCTATAGAAGGTAAGAAGCGAGCAGCGGATATTGCCAACCTAATCTCGTCTCATCACAAGCCGGGCGCCCTGACCCTTGCCATAGTCAATACAGTGGAACGGGCTCAGGACGTGTACAAGGCGCTGAAAGCCCCCCGCGCCAAACTCTTGCCGGACGCCGAGAAGGTGTTGGTACACTCGCGCTTCCGCGCGGCTGACCGGAAGGCAAAGAACGATTTGGCAGCCGCCACGCCCGACGCATCCGGCCCCGGCATGGTCATAGTGGCGACGCAGGCCGTCGAGGCCGGCGTGGACATCTCGGCGCGGACGCTGATAACCGAGCTCGCCCCCTGGCCGTCCATGGTCCAACGCTTCGGACGCTGCAACCGCGAAGGTAAGGACGACCAGGCCAACATCCTCTGGGTCGACGTGGACGACAAGAACGCTGCGCCGTATGAAGCGGATGCCCTGGGACGCGCCCGCGAGGTGATGAAGTCCCTGGAGGGCAAGTCCGCCGGCCCCGCCGACCTCGAAGACTTGCAAGACAAGATAGGCAACCCCGACCACCTTACCGTGATACGCCGGCGCGACGTGGTAGGGCTGTTCGACACCACGCCCGACCTGTCTGGCAGCTACCTCGACGTGTCGCAGTACGTCCGCGGCGGGGACGAAAAGGACGTGTCGGTGTTCTGGCGGTGCGTTCCCGATCCCAAAGAGGGGCCAGGCGCCGATGCGCCCAAGCCGCGCCATGACGAGATAGTGAGCGTGTCCCTTGGCTCCAAGGGCATCGGGGATTACCTGAAGGGGAACGAGCGCAGGGCGTGGAGATGGGATTTCCTCGATAGCGTGTGGAGTCCGGTTCGCGCAAACGAGATATATCCCGGCATGACCTTGATGCTGGACGCGAAGGATGGCTGGTATTCTCCTGAGACCGGCTGGACGCCAAGTAGCAAGGATGCCGTGGAACCCGTCCCGGACAACGACACAGAATCCGAGGACGGCCAGGGCTCCGACCCCACGAACACGCGCCTCAAGAGATGGATAACCCTGTCCCGCCACTCCCGCAACGTCGAACGCGAAGCGGGCGCAATCCTGGATAGCCTGTCGGCGTCCATACCTGATACCGACGTCTGCGAAGCCGTGAAGCTCGCCGCCCTCTACCACGACGCGGGCAAAGCCCACCCGGCCTTTCAAAAGATGCTGCGCTCTGGACTCGAAGACGCGCCCACCGATGATGTCCAGCTGGCAAAGGGCAAGGGCAGCGGCAAGTACGAGGACACCCGCCGCCACTTCCGGCACGAGCTCGGCAGCGCCCTCGTCGTGCTCGCCCACGCAACCGAGTTCAACGACGACTCGCGGGCCCTAGCCGCATATCTCGCCGCCGCCCACCATGGCAAGGTCCGCCTCGCCATAAGGTCGCTGCCCGGAGCGCGAGCCGGCAATAAGGACAGTAACCCCGACCCCGACAGGCTGCTGGGATACCCCATAACCGAACCCGAAACGCTGCCGTCCGTGGACCTCGGCGATGGGGTGGGAGCGCCGGAAACGACGCTGGACTTGTCCATAGCCCGGATGGGAATAACCGACGACGGCCAGGTCTCCTGGCTGGAGCGCAGCCTTGCCCTGCTCGACCAGTACGGCCCCTTCAGGCTCGCCTACCTTGAAGCCATAGTCCGCGCCGCCGACATGCGCGCCAGCAAGCAGGAACAGGAGTCCGCACAGTGAGCCAGCTCCACGAACTAGCACTACGGGGATGCTCCCCAGAGCCGCTCATGGCATACCTCAAGGCTCTGGGCATATTCCGCTTGGTGGCCGAGCAGAAGGACCCAACCGCCCGCGCATGGTGGGAGAACGATGCGTTCATGCTGAGCTCCGCCCTAGACCGCGAGGATCTGGAGGGGTTCTTCCTGGAGGACTACAAGCCCACTCCTATCGTGTCGCCGTGGAACGGCGGCAGCGGTTTCCATAAAAAGGACAACTCGAAAGCCATGGACGCTATTCTGGAACTGGAATCGCCGAGATTCCAGTTGTGGAACGAGGTGGTCTCCATAGGCAAACGCATAGTGTCCACAGGAGAAGATATAGCCGACAAGAAGAAGATCAAAGAATGGACACTTGCCCAGTGTCGGTCCCAGTTCCCCGATGACGCCTTGGACTGGCTCGACGCGGCGTATGTGCTTACTGCCGGAGGCGCAAAGTTCCCGCCCCTGCTTGGTACGGGCGGCAATGACGGCAGGCTGGAGTTCAGCAATAACTTCATGCAGAACTTGGTCTTAGCCTTGAACATAGAAGAAAAGCGCAATGGCGAGGAGACCGCCAGAAAACAGGTTGTCGCGGCCCTGTTCAACGAGGGTTCTCCCGAACTCGTGAAGAAGCAATCGACTGGATTCTACAATCCCGGCGGCGTAGGGGGAGCCAATGCATCAGTGGGGTTCAACGATGACGCTCTTACGAATCCATGGGACTATGCTCTCATGTTCGAGGGCGCCCTGATGTTCGCAGGAGC
The DNA here is from genome assembly GCA_958296245.1 of uncultured Dehalococcoidia bacterium. Lineage (GTDB taxonomy): Bacteria > Chloroflexota > Dehalococcoidia > Lucifugimonadales. Next base: position 1,011,001 of record OY282458.1, on the reverse strand, counting down.
GGCGGCCCGCAGGCTCTCGCCGCAATCATCGTCCAAGGCGGTGTTCCCTTTCACTGTTGACAACTCCGCCGCCGGCTATGGAACATCGGCAGACTCCGAGTACGGCGATTCGTCTAGGGCCGAATTCTGGGCGCCGCTCTGGAATCAAGCGGCCAGCCTCCAGGAATTAAATCATCTCGTGTCTGAAGGACGAGCCCAGATGGGTCGGCGGCAGGGAACCAATGGCACGGATTTCGCTAGGGCAGTTGCCGGGCTCGGAACGGAGCGAGGCGTTTCTCAGTTCCAAAGATATGGGTTCATGGTACGGAACGGCATGTCTTATCTGGCTGCCCCGCTTGGCCGGTTCTATATCCCGAAAGACGATAACGCGGCAGAGCGCGCCAAGCTCGCCAACGTGCTCTTCGATCTGGACGGATGGATGAGTAGGCTCAAGCGCAATGCGTCCGGCAGCAGCGCCCCCGCCGGGCTCGGCGCCGCACTGAGACAGGTTGAGAACGCCATCATCGAATTCTGTCAGCGCGGAGGGCCGCGTGACCTGCAGGAGGTCTTGATAGCCGTGGGCCGCGCCGAACGGTGGCTTGCAAGCTCAGGGCTGCGGGAGAATGTCCCCCCGCTCAACAATCTCTCATGGGGTTGGATTAGCCATGCCAAGGACGATACCGCCGAGTTCCGGCTGGCGAGAGCTATGGCGTCTGTCCTTCACGAGCCACCGCAGGGGCAGCGCAAGGTCGGGCCTATCAGAGAGAACTTTGAGCCTGTGGACGCGGCTAAAGGAGACTGGAAAGACGACAGCACGGCGTTCGTCTGGACTGCAGCCGACCCTCTCTCCAATATGCTCAGCGTACTGGAGCGTCGCTGCCTCGAAGGTCAGATGCAGGGCTTGGATGATCATCACCCGCCCCTCAACGCGCCATATTCGGCCCTATTGGATGACATAGTGTCGTTCCTGAACGGCAGAGTGGATGTTCAGCGGCTGACAGACTTGGCCCTGCCGCTGTCGTTCGTGCGCTATCGGCACCGCCCAGAAAGGGAAGACTCGCAAGAGGGGGAATCTCTTAGAGCGCCCTTCGATTTGCCCGCCGCCTACGCCGCCATGAAGCTGACGCTGCTTCCCGGCAAGTTCGAATGCCCGGAGTTCAGCGATAAAGTGGACATCTCGATGGAGCCGTCCATGCTGGCAATGCTGCGTGCGGGTAGAGTCAAAGACGCCTACCGGATGGCATATAGGCGTCTTGTATCCTCAGGGCTGCGGCCACTGTCCGACTCCCCAGGCATACCCGACAGGCCCGAGCAGGGACGCAGGCTGGCAGCCGCGCTGCTGTTCCCGCTGGACTCGAACGCCCACTGCGCCCTTGCGAAACGCGCCTTGCGAAAGCCGGAACGGCAAGAAACGACTGGGTAGAGATACACGCAAGATTACAGGAGGATTCGACATGACGATTGATTGGCAGAAGTTGAACGGCGTGCCTCGGCTCCTGATGGAGGCTGAGCTTAAGCCGATTCAGGGGAAGCGGTTCCAGCCTACGGGCTTCCCGGATCTGGGAGCCGCACAGTATGAGGCCCCTACTGAGGACGGCACGGTTGACATGGTGCTCGTGGAGTCCGCGCAGTCCATGGCGAACCGCCTCGAGGCCGTCTGCTGGGATGACGCGAACGGCGCTCCGCACCCCGCCCTCGCGGAGATGCCCTACGTCTCGGTAGACCTCTGGGACAGCGGCAAAACCACGAACTCGATACAGGAAGCTCACAGGCTCAACTCCCCGTACATCATGCGCGACGACAAGTTCGCAGACCAGCTCCGCGGCGAAGCGAATATGCCTGGCCGTAAGGAAAAGGAAGAGGCCGGCGTATTCGACCGCGCCGCCCTCGCCAAGACTGTATTCAAGTACGACCCCGGCTCGGTGCTGCATGGAGTATTCCTTGAGAAGCTGCTCGGACTCGCCCGGCTCCAGCGATGCCTGTCCGGGTTCATAGAAGCCTACAACTCCAACACCGCGGACAGCGGCGGTGTCAAAAACGACCGCATCGCGCCCTCGCCAGGCGCATTGAAGCAGGTCGGGCTGGAGGTCAGCGCCAGGGAAGGCTACGGCAACGTTCCGTTCCACCGCACGGAGTACGCCGCCGAGCGCATCACCGCGTACTTCAACTTGGACCTGGCGCAGATAAGAGCCTACGGATTGTGCGAAAGCGCAGAGCAGTTCTTGGTCGCCCTGGCGCTCTGGAAGGTCCGGAAGTTCCTAGACACTGGCCTGCGTCTCCGCACCGCCTGCGACCTGGACATGTGCGACTTCAAGGCAACCAGGCCTGAAGGCTTCAGCGTGCCGTCCACGTCGAAGCTGGAGGCAGACCTGCCCGGCCTCATCCAAGCGTGCGCGAACGATAAGCTGTTCGCAGACCCGCGTGTCAAGCGGCTCACCTTCAAGAAAGGATAGTAGCTGGGACATGCTCGCCATCAAGTTCACGTTCACGGCCAACCGCTACCACGCCACCCAGTGGGGCCGGCACGTCAACGAAGGAACGCCGGAATGGCCGCCCTCTCCCTGGCGAATCTTGCGGGGCATCGTCGCCGTGTGGCGGCGCACCCTGCCGGATATCCCGGATGACCGCGTCGATCCCATCCTCAATATGTTGGCGTCGGAGTACCCGCAGTTCCACCTGCCCCCAGCGTCCACAGGTCACACGCGCCACTACATGCCTTACAACGAGGGAGCGAGGGAGCGAACCACGCTGGTCATAGACTCGTTCGTGGCTACCCAGCCCGGCAAGCCCTTGTTCGCCGTGTGGCCCAACGTGGATCTGGACGCGCAGCAGCGGGACGACCTGGACCGTATCCTCCGCAACATGCCCTACCTCGGACGCGCCGAGTCGTGGATCAATGCGGAGACCGCCGCAGACCATCCCAAGCCAAACTCCTACGCTCTGGAAGACGGCGCGCTTCCCGAAGGCGATTTGGAAATAGTCCGAACCCTCGTCCCTCATTGCTCCATCGACCTGAAAGCCCTGCAAATCGAGACTTCCGAGCTTCGAGGAGCCGGCCGCATCGACCCTGAGGATGCGCAGTGGTGGCCCTACGTCCGCGAGCGCGACTGCTTCACGTCCTATCGAACCGTGCGGACACGTCCGCCAGAACGCGGCGAGGGAGCGGCCGTCGTCCGGTTCGCGCTGGCGGGCAAGGTGCTGCCGATGGCGTTCGACACGCTGCGCTGGGGAGAGGTTGCGCGAGACGCCGCCATGTCTCACTATGGAGGCAGGAACAACAAAACGGCAAAGTCTCCAACCCTGTCCGGCAGGGACAAGGAGTCCGGCAAGCCGCTGGAAGGGCATCGCCACGCTTTCTATCTACCCGCCGACGAGAATGGCGACGACAGGCTCGACCACCTCACCGTCTGGGCGCCGGATGGGCTGACGACACAAGAGTTCGAGGCGCTCGTCTCAATGCAAGAGCTCAACCGAGGCGGAGGACGCGAGCCGCTTCAGCTCGTATATCAGGCGCATGGCAAAGAGCGCGACTTCACCGGCGTATCGCCCATATTCGGGGAGTCCAAGCGCTGGCGGTCTATCACTCCCTACGTTCTGCCCCGTCACACGAAATTCCGAGGCCCAAAGGACGACATACGGATGGTTGACGGGCCGATAGAACAGATTGAGCGCGAGCTTGCCATTCGCTGGCCTGACCGCTCCGGACGTGTCACCAAGGAATATAGACGAAAGCCCATAGCCCCCATGCGGCAGGAGGGGCGCTCGAGAGGCTTCCGTCCATTCGAGTTCTTCCGATACAGGCGAGGAGGCGGCTCCACGGGCGGCGGCGCGTTCAACTTCGAGATCGAGTTCGACCAGCCCGTCCAAGGCCCTATAGCCTTGGGCTTCGCCTGCCATTACGGACTCGGCCTGTTCGTCCCAGCGGAGTAATTTGGACTGTCCAGGCCGTTTGGCTCACGAATTCTGCGAAAAACATGCCATCGCGCGGCTTGATAGACCCGCAGCCCGCTTCCATACTTACATCCCAGCTTGAGGAGGTTGTGACACACTAACAAGAGCGGATTCCATTGCGGAAGTCCTACATAGTCAGCTACGACATCGCCAATCCCAAGCGCCTGAGGAACGTCTTCAAGACCATGAAGGCGTGGGGCGACCACCTACAGTTATCAGTCTTCGAGTGCCAGCTCAGGCCCGTGGACTTGGTGCGCCTGCGGGCTGAGCTGGCTGAGATCATTCACCACGATCAGGACCAGGTGCTGTTCGTCGATCTCGGGCCGACGGAAGGTCGCGGCGACCGCGTTATCACCGCACTTGGCAAACCCTACGTACACCTCGACGCGCCCTTGATCGTCGCCTAGCAAAGGAAATAGGATGATGGTCCCTCAGGCGCGCATTCCTCGTACCTTGAACAACTGAATAGTGAAGATGGCAAGGGAACTGTGAGCGCTCAACCGGCTCTAGACAATGCGCCTTCCCGCCGCGCGCTGCCCGACTACTTACCGGCTCGCATGATCAACGAACACGTCTACTGCCCCCGCCTGTTCTACTTTGAGCAGGTGGAGGGCGTGTTCGTTGAAAACGAGTACACCGTTGAGGGGTCCATTCAGCACAAGCGGGTTGACAAGGAGGGGAAATCCGCTCCCGCCCCGGATGAAGAACAAGAAGAACCCGTGGTGGTCCGTTCGATCCAACTGTCGTCGGAGAAGCATCGGGTCATCGCCAAGCTCGACCTAGCGGAGTTCGATGGCGGCCGCGCCACACCGGTCGATTACAAGCACGGCCGCCCGATGAAGACGGACGATGGGTTGGACGTCTGGCCCAGCGACCGCGTCCAAATGGCGGTCCAAGGGCTGGTGCTGCGCGCCAACGGCTATCGTTGCGAAGAGGGCGTCGTCTTCTACCAGAAGACGCGGCAGAGGGTGCATGTCCCATTCGACGACGTGACGATTGCTTGGGCTGAGAAGGCAATCGCGGACGCATGGGAGACGGCGGGGGCCGTCGAGATGCCGCCGCCGCTCGTCGACTCTCCCAAGTGCCCCGGCTGCTCTCTGGTCGGGATATGTATGCCAGATGAGACCTGGCAACTACGATCGCGCACCCACAACGGAGGGACGGGGCAACTCAGACTGTTCGAGGCTAGGCCGAGGGCGCCTGATGCGCTCGGAGCTAAGGCGTCGAGGTTGCTCGTGGCGCCGCGGGCGGAGTTGCGGCCTCTCTACGTGAATTCCCCAAAGCTGCGTGTTGGCAAGTCCGGCGGCGTTCTCAGGATCAAGGAGAAGACCAAGGTCGTCCAGGAGGCGCGCATCAACGAGATATGCCAGGTCAACCTGATGGGCGCCGTCCAGATCAGCACGCAGGCCGTTCAGGAGCTGTGCAATGCGGAGAAGCCCATCTGCTACTTTTCTCAAGGCGGGTGGTTCTACGGGGTAACGTCCGGGCTCGGTACGAAGAACGTCTTCCTGCGGCGGGCGCAGTTCCGCTTAGCGGAGGAGAACTGGTTCTGCCTGCGGCTGGCCAGGAAGTTGGTGGCAGGCAAGATTCGCAACCAGCGGACGATGTTGCTGCGCAATCACGTCGAGCCGCCGGAGGCAGAGTTGCGGGAGTTGAAGCGGCTGGTCGAGGACGTGGAGACGGCGGACTCACTCGGCGAGCTGCTGGGACTTGAAGGCTGGGCGGCACGGATATATTTCGGGTTGTTCGGGGGCATGATCAAGCGTGAGAGTGAACATGATTTGGATGTCGGGCCGGAGCTGGCCTTCGACTTCGGGTCCCGGAATCGGAGACCGCCGCGCGACCCCGTGAATGCGCTGCTGTCGCTTGGCTATAGCCTACTGGCCAAGGACCTAACGGTCGCCTGCCACGCCGTGGGGTTCGATCCGATGATCGGGTTCTACCATCAACCGCGTCACGGGCGGCCCGCTCTGGCGCTGGACCTGATGGAACCGATGAGGGCGCTGATCGCCGACTCGGCTGTGCTGAGTGCCGTGAACACTAGGATGGTCTCGGAGCGGGATTTCGTGACGGCAGGACAAGCAGTTTCGCTCACAGCCAGCGGGCGAAAAGGCTTCTTCCGAGCTTACGAGTCTCGAATGGGAACGCTTGTAACGCATCCTCTCTTCGGCTATCGCGTCAGCTATCGTCGGTTGCTGGAAATTCAGGCGCGCCTGCTGGCCCGAACTCTGGAGGGTGAGTTAGGCGAGTACCCGGTTTTCGTGACGCGATAAGGCCGCGAGCAGCGGGGCGGTGCGAAGAACCGGATGGGCCCTCGCGGCCGCGAGGGCAAGGCCTTGACCAGCAATGGAGAACACATATGATAGACTTGATCACGAGCTCAGGACACCCATCTCTCGCATCCGCCCCCCGGAGCGTGGATGACAAGGCGGCGAGGACACAAGCCCTATCCGCGACCTAGCGGTCGCGGCCCCATTGAAGCAAGGCCATCTGGCGGGCAGCTTCCCCAGTGTTCGACTCTATCCGCGACCTAGCGGTCGCGGCCCCATTGAAGCAGGCTTGCCGCATCCGTAGCAAACCAACACCCAAAACTATCCGCGACCTAGCGGTCGCGGCCCCATTGAAGCGTTCAAGCCGCACCTATGAACTTCACCTGCTACGGTGTCTATCCGCGACCTAGCGGTCGCGGCCCCATTGAAGCACCCTCCAGTTTGAGGCCGCCCAAATCGTCTGAGATAAGAGCTATCCGCGACCTAGCGGTCGCGGCCCCATTGAAGCACGTCTCAGTGGTTAGGACGGCGCAGACCTGGCCCGGCTATCCGCGACCTAGCGGTCGCGGCCCCATTGAAGCGGCCCACCGTATTCGTAAGCGTGAACGTACTTGGCCCTATCCGCGACCTAGCGGTCGCGGCCCCATTGAAGCACTGGGAGGTCATGTCGTATTTTTCGCATCTCTCATCTATCCGCGACCTAGCGGTCGCGGCCCCATTGAAGCAGGGCGTGAGCATCTGGTCTACGGCAGCGGAGGGATCGCTATCCGCGACCTAGCGGTCGCGGCCCCATTGAAGCGCGGGCGTACTTAACCGCGATGAATTCGCCACTGGGCTATCCGCGACCTAGCGGTCGCGGCCCCATTGAAGCTCGCCTGGCCCTAGCGCGCCGCGCCGTGGCTTGGTCGCTATCCGCGACCTAGCGGTCGCGGCCCCATTGAAGCGTGGAGTCTCGCTCCGCTGTTGGCCAGGCGTTGCTCAGCTATCCGCGACCTAGCGGTCGCGGCCCCATTGAAGCGCCGGCAGGCGGCCCCAGGACGACGAAGGAAAAGACCCTATCCGCGACCTAGCGGTCGCGGCCCCATTGAAGCGGGCAGCCACTGGCCGCCCGCCAACGCCGACGGTATCTATCCGCGACCTAGCGGTCGCGGCCCCATTGAAGCAGGACTTGCCCGGCTCCTGTGGTCGGGCTGATATACCTATCCGCGACCTAGCGGTCGCGGCCCCATTGAAGCTAGGCGTCCAGCCGGGTCGTCCGCCCGTGCTGTCGGATGCTATCCGCGACCTAGCGGTCGCGGCCCCATTGAAGCACCCCCGGCGGCGGGCTTTGACCGCCGCCTCAATCTCTATCCGCGACCTAGCGGTCGCGGCCCCATTGAAGCTCAAGTTCTCGATGCTTTCAATAGCGGCTATAATCACTATCCGCGACCTAGCGGTCGCGGCCCCATTGAAGCACAATGATGCCATGCAGGTTCCCGTGAGCCAGAAGAGCTATCCGCGACCTAGCGGTCGCGGCCCCATTGAAGCCTTGATGGCCCGCCCGCTCAAGCGGGCGGGCCGCTGCTCTATCCGCGACCTAGCGGTCGCGGCCCCATTGAAGCCTGCCGCCTGGCAGCGGATGGACGGGCGCGGCGGCCCGCTATCCGCGACCTAGCGGTCGCGGCCCCATTGAAGCGCCACCTCCATCGCGTCATCGGCGCATATGCCGGACACCTATCCGCGACCTAGCGGTCGCGGCCCCATTGAAGCGAGATACACTGGCAGGCCGAGGGTTGGTGCCCTGAGACTATCCGCGACCTAGCGGTCGCGGCCCCATTGAAGCTACCGTAAAGCCAATTTCATGAAAGTGACCCACCGACTATCCGCGACCTAGCGGTCGCGGCCCCATTGAAGCCGACCGCATAGACCGTTACCACGTGACATATCGCAAACTATCCGCGACCTAGCGGTCGCGGCCCCATTGAAGCCTGTTCAACGGCAAGGAATCAATCACACATGGCACTTCTATCCGCGACCTAGCGGTCGCGGCCCCATTGAAGCCTCTCGCCTTCGCTCTCATGCCAGGGCCACAAACTCGGCTATCCGCGACCTAGCGGTCGCGGCCCCATTGAAGCGACTTGGAATAGCCCGTGATGACGGCGGCCTGCCTGCTATCCGCGACCTAGCGGTCGCGGCCCCATTGAAGCACCCGCGATCATTTCTACGAGCCGATCCAAGCGAAGCTATCCGCGACCTAGCGGTCGCGGCCCCATTGAAGCAGAAAATCGACGAGGTGACGCCCACCTATCACACCTTCTATCCGCGACCTAGCGGTCGCGGCCCCATTGAAGCGTCCTCACTTCGACCCCAGTTTGAGGCGTCCTGAGCCTATCCGCGACCTAGCGGTCGCGGCCCCATTGAAGCCGATCCTCACGCCCGCGATGTCGATCTCTTTCACTGCTATCCGCGACCTAGCGGTCGCGGCCCCATTGAAGCAGCAGTACCCGCGCCGGCATGGACGGCGCGGGGAAGCTATCCGCGACCTAGCGGTCGCGGCCCCATTGAAGCGTACCTGAGACCCCAACGGAGAAATCGTTAGATGCCCCTATCCGCGACCTAGCGGTCGCGGCCCCATTGAAGCGCGGCCAGCTGGTGCGCCGCTCGTTGTAGTCGGTCACGCCTATCCGCGACCTAGCGGTCGCGGCCCCATTGAAGCACAGAATCAGGCGACTTTTGGAATTGGGTCGCGGCGACTATCCGCGACCTAGCGGTCGCGGCCCCATTGAAGCGACGCGGGGCAGGGTGACTGTGAGACAGCACACCAGGCCTATCCGCGACCTAGCGGTCGCGGCCCCATTGAAGCATGACTACATGATGGGCTACTGGCGCGACGGCAAGCCCTATCCGCGACCTAGCGGTCGCGGCCCCATTGAAGCCTGTTATACGGCGCGATGATGCTATCAGCTGGCAGGCTATCCGCGACCTAGCGGTCGCGGCCCCATTGAAGCCTTATCGGGTGTGACTAGCGGGCCGGACTTGCAGAACTATCCGCGACCTAGCGGTCGCGGCCCCATTGAAGCGCACGCTGTCGTGCGGTCATCAACCAGGTACTTGGCCTATCCGCGACCTAGCGGTCGCGGCCCCATTGAAGCGTCTCAACGTTGCCCGACACCATCGCGCCCACAATGTCTATCCGCGACCTAGCGGTCGCGGCCCCATTGAAGCGGAGGCGGTGCGGTCTGGGTGGTCGTTCCATTCTGCTATCCGCGACCTAGCGGTCGCGGCCCCATTGAAGCCGCTTGGTGGGGACGGCACGGACGGGTATATCGGCGCTATCCGCGACCTAGCGGTCGCGGCCCCATTGAAGCTCCGGCGTGCGCCTGGGTTCGGTGTCCTGTATCGGCTATCCGCGACCTAGCGGTCGCGGCCCCATTGAAGCGACGACGCGCTTGCTGTTTTCGCGTGTGAGATGCTTCTATCCGCGACCTAGCGGTCGCGGCCCCATTGAAGCCGTAATGGACGAATCGCGGCAATATATCCCGCCATTTCTATCCGCGACCTAGCGGTCGCGGCCCCATTGAAGCTCGCCGGCCTGATCGCCCCACAGTGACGACCAGGCCGCTATCCGCGACCTAGCGGTCGCGGCCCCATTGAAGCCCCGTGCTTATCGCTCCAGAAGCCCCGGATGTGGCCGTCTATCCGCGACCTAGCGGTCGCGGCCCCATTGAAGCGGTGTCCTGTATCGGACGTGTGACTGTCGGCTTCATCTATCCGCGACCTAGCGGTCGCGGCCCCATTGAAGCCGGAAATGGTGGGATATATTGCCTGGCCTCGTCCATCTATCCGCGACCTAGCGGTCGCGGCCCCATTGAAGCGGCACCATCAAGCAGTACACGGAACGCGACCCAGTACCTATCCGCGACCTAGCGGTCGCGGCCCCATTGAAGCCCATCAGACAGCAGGTTCGAATCACTGGGGTTCTTGGCTATCCGCGACCTAGCGGTCGCGGCCCCATTGAAGCAAGCTGCCGATCCTGCCACCAAGCCCAAATGGGACCTATCCGCGACCTAGCGGTCGCGGCCCCATTGAAGCATTCATGCCCCCTGATACGTATAGGCCCCTGTCATCTTCTATCCGCGACCTAGCGGTCGCGGCCCCATTGAAGCATGGCGATAAATTGATCAAAGAAGAACGCCTTAGACTATCCGCGACCTAGCGGTCGCGGCCCCATTGAAGCAAATCCCTATCAGGGTGCTGCATCACCACCACGTCGCCTATCCGCGACCTAGCGGTCGCGGCCCCATTGAAGCTGCACGGCGTCGGGCGGAGGGCCTCTGCGTAAGGTGCTATCCGCGACCTAGCGGTCGCGGCCCCATTGAAGCCCAGGGGTTGGGGGGCATGACGCCTGTACCGATGGCTATCCGCGACCTAGCGGTCGCGGCCCCATTGAAGCCATACTTGTCGTATAGGGTCTTGAGTCCGGCTACCGTCTATCCGCGACCTAGCGGTCGCGGCCCCATTGAAGCCCAGCCAATGGCGGGCTGCGGCGATGGCGTCGGAGGGCCTATCCGCGACCTAGCGGTCGCGGCCCCATTGAAGCCGTCTGGTAAGACCATACACGAAGGGGTTGACGTGTCTATCCGCGACCTAGCGGTCGCGGCCCCATTGAAGCATAGCCGCCTTAAGGCGGGAATCACCCCGATTAGGGGCTATCCGCGACCTAGCGGTCGCGGCCCCATTGAAGCCTTGCGCGCGCAAGTTGAAACCGAGTAACGGGCTTTCTATCCGCGACCTAGCGGTCGCGGCCCCATTGAAGCTCAACGGCGCGGTGGTGGGGCAATTCACGAAGATTTGCTATCCGCGACCTAGCGGTCGCGGCCCCATTGAAGCTCAGGGCCGCCGCCTCTCCTGCTGGGCCGCCTTCACCTATCCGCGACCTAGCGGTCGCGGCCCCATTGAAGCTCGCGGCGACAGATCGAAGGGTTCGATTCCTGGGGCCTATCCGCGACCTAGCGGTCGCGGCCCCATTGAAGCACTCGAACCTGGAGGGCCTGCCGATAAATGGGGTCTTGCTATCCGCGACCTAGCGGTCGCGGCCCCATTGAAGCAGGCACTCCGCCCTCTTCCCCTTGTCTTCGTCCTCCTATCCGCGACCTAGCGGTCGCGGCCCCATTGAAGCATGCCCAGCCGGACGACCCAGCGATCACAGCGACCGCTATCCGCGACCTAGCGGTCGCGGCCCCATTGAAGCACTGTGCCGCCGACCATGTAGCCGTATCTGCTACCACTATCCGCGACCTAGCGGTCGCGGCCCCATTGAAGCTACCTGAACTCGATCTCGTGGATGTCGCAGACCTTCTCCTATCCGCGACCTAGCGGTCGCGGCCCCATTGAAGCGTACAACCTGACGCTCTGCTGCGTGGTGTCCACAGCTATCCGCGACCTAGCGGTCGCGGCCCCATTGAAGCTTCGCCTTCTCGACCTCCTCGCGGTAGGCGAGGGTGTCCTATCCGCGACCTAGCGGTCGCGGCCCCATTGAAGCGACGACCGTCGACCCTATAGGCCGACCCGACCGGACTTCTATCCGCGACCTAGCGGTCGCGGCCCCATTGAAGCGCCTGCCGGGGTCAAAACAGGGGTTGCGCGAAGCAGACTATCCGCGACCTAGCGGTCGCGGCCCCATTGAAGCGCCCGACGTGGACCCACAGTCAGAATCGGTCGCGGACCTATCCGCGACCTAGCGGTCGCGGCCCCATTGAAGCGACAGGAACGGCCGGCCGCGCTTCCGCCTGCCGAAGGTCTATCCGCGACCTAGCGGTCGCGGCCCCATTGAAGCATCCTCCCGAGGCGTGGGATTTCCCGGGTCGCCTGACTATCCGCGACCTAGCGGTCGCGGCCCCATTGAAGCTGCACAGAACCACCTAGATTGACGGCATTTTTTCGTCTATCCGCGACCTAGCGGTCGCGGCCCCATTGAAGCAGTGTAGAATTGAACGGAAACCCAACGCCGAAGCGCGTTCTATCCGCGACCTAGCGGTCGCGGCCCCATTGAAGCCCGCTAGTAGGTACGCCCCACGCCGTAAATCGGAGTCCCTATCCGCGACCTAGCGGTCGCGGCCCCATTGAAGCGGGTTGTGGCCGTCGCGGGCGCGGTTTGGATAATCAAGCTATCCGCGACCTAGCGGTCGCGGCCCCATTGAAGCCCAATCCCGCCGCGCCGCGACCAGGCGCACGTCGCCACTATCCGCGACCTAGCGGTCGCGGCCCCATTGAAGCTGCAAGTCCTGCGACTCACTCGTCAAGTCGATTTGGCTATCCGCGACCTAGCGGTCGCGGCCCCATTGAAGCTCGTCGTACCGGCCTTGCCGGTTCACGCAGGGGGCTATCCGCGACCTAGCGGTCGCGGCCCCATTGAAGCATAATGCCGTCTAGGATAAATGCAATTGGTCGGAACCTATCCGCGACCTAGCGGTCGCGGCCCCATTGAAGCATACCGTGCTCTGGACTGGCCCGGATCGGTACAGCACTATCCGCGACCTAGCGGTCGCGGCCCCATTGAAGCTCATGCCAAGATTCTGTATCATCGTTCCGCCCTTGTCCTATCCGCGACCTAGCGGTCGCGGCCCCATTGAAGCTTCGTGACGTTCGTCGCCGCGGCCAGACCTCGCGGCCTATCCGCGACCTAGCGGTCGCGGCCCCATTGAAGCTTCCAAGGCGTCATGGCCTGCGAAGAGAATCAGCAGGCCTATCCGCGACCTAGCGGTCGCGGCCCCATTGAAGCCGGTCGCTGGCCAAGCTCGGTGTCGTCGTCTGGAATCTATCCGCGACCTAGCGGTCGCGGCCCCATTGAAGCTTCGCCCTCCCGATTTTCAGCCCCAGAGGAGCAGCCCGCTATCCGCGACCTAGCGGTCGCGGCCCCATTGAAGCCATGCATCCACGTGGACCAGCCAGGCGACACAACGTTCTATCCGCGACCTAGCGGTCGCGGCCCCATTGAAGCCCGTACTCTATGCGCGTTGCCTCCGCGACGTTCACCTATCCGCGACCTAGCGGTCGCGGCCCCATTGAAGCGATGCCAGTCTCGATTGCCCCGAACGTCTTCGCCCAACTATCCGCGACCTAGCGGTCGCGGCCCCATTGAAGCTCTACCGGGATAGTTGGTTCCGAACCATACGGCGCAGTCTATCCGCGACCTAGCGGTCGCGGCCCCATTGAAGCAGCCAATCCCCTAATCCATCCGGCATGATTCCACCCCCTATCCGCGACCTAGCGGTCGCGGCCCCATTGAAGCCTTTGACCCCCCACGGCTCAACGCGGGGGGTCAATGGCTATCCGCGACCTAGCGGTCGCGGCCCCATTGAAGCTATACATTTGTATGTCTGGCCCTGTAAGGTATACCCGCCTATCCGCGACCTAGCGGTCGCGGCCCCATTGAAGCAGCGCCTCGGCCTCCAGCGCGGCCTGATCATCAGGCCTATCCGCGACCTAGCGGTCGCGGCCCCATTGAAGCCCCCAGCCGTCTCTCCAGCCATTGGGCGAGGAGCGGTCTATCCGCGACCTAGCGGTCGCGGCCCCATTGAAGCGCGGCTTCTGGAGCGATGAGCACAAGCAATACGTATCTATCCGCGACCTAGCGGTCGCGGCCCCATTGAAGCAAGACAGAGTGGCAGACATACGGCGCAGCTACCTACAGCTATCCGCGACCTAGCGGTCGCGGCCCCATTGAAGCGCAATCGTATGAGTCGTGCGTCGCGCATGGCGTGCCTATCCGCGACCTAGCGGTCGCGGCCCCATTGAAGCCTCCTTCCCGCGCCGGGGCTGCCGGCGCGGGGCTGCCTATCCGCGACCTAGCGGTCGCGGCCCCATTGAAGCTGGCCGTCGCTCTCGCCACGCCCCCGTTGATCTCGGATCTATCCGCGACCTAGCGGTCGCGGCCCCATTGAAGCGTGTTCGAGGTGCCAGCCGAATAGACAGGAGGCGTTGGAGCTATCCGCGACCTAGCGGTCGCGGCCCCATTGAAGCGGTACGGGTAGTCGTCCCAGACGTGCCAGGCCATGCGGCTATCCGCGACCTAGCGGTCGCGGCCCCATTGAAGCCTTGGCAGCTTCCCCGACCTCTTCCACCAAGATCGCCTATCCGCGACCTAGCGGTCGCGGCCCCATTGAAGCATCCTCCGCGCCATCCCCACCCGACCGCTGTGTACGGCTATCCGCGACCTAGCGGTCGCGGCCCCATTGAAGCTGCCCAGGGTTGCGCGAGGTTGGGCGCAGAGGCCTCCTATCCGCGACCTAGCGGTCGCGGCCCCATTGAAGCTCGCCTCGCCTGGGCCGCCTTCCACTGGGGCCGCGACCTATCCGCGACCTAGCGGTCGCGGCCCCATTGAAGCGCGCGGGCCTGCTCCGTCTTATAGTCATGGACGAAGCTATCCGCGACCTAGCGGTCGCGGCCCCATTGAAGCTCGCTGCCCTCATACTCCAAAGCTCCGACCTTGTGGCTATCCGCGACCTAGCGGTCGCGGCCCCATTGAAGCGGGGGTGCTGCCCCCGTTGAGTTCTCCTTTACGGGCTATCCGCGACCTAGCGGTCGCGGCCCCATTGAAGCGGACCGCGCGAATCTCTGCGCTATCTCCGCTTGCTTTCTATCCGCGACCTAGCGGTCGCGGCCCCATTGAAGCCATATCCACGGCTCTGGGCGCGCCGCTGAGTGATTGGACTATCCGCGACCTAGCGGTCGCGGCCCCATTGAAGCGCGGTCCGGGTGTCGTGGGCGTCGCAAGACCTAGCTGCTATCCGCGACCTAGCGGTCGCGGCCCCATTGAAGCGAGGATCTGGTTGAGCAGGGCGTGCCTGCTGGTTCCACTATCCGCGACCTAGCGGTCGCGGCCCCATTGAAGCGTCTGCTTGATCTGCTCGTCAAGTAACCGCAATTCACTATCCGCGACCTAGCGGTCGCGGCCCCATTGAAGCATGGCCGCATCTCAAATGTCGAATCGGCGGTTGCAACTATCCGCGACCTAGCGGTCGCGGCCCCATTGAAGCCGCGTTGAGGGACGCGCCCGACGCAGTGATCGAGGGCCTATCCGCGACCTAGCGGTCGCGGCCCCATTGAAGCAAGACATACTAGACGAAACGAACCGGCCAAACATCAACTATCCGCGACCTAGCGGTCGCGGCCCCATTGAAGCGAGGGATATATTATGACTCAACCGATAGATTGGAGCGGCTATCCGCGACCTAGCGGTCGCGGCCCCATTGAAGCCTGTCCTCTGCCTCTTTGTCTTCTTCAGCACGCCGCCTATCCGCGACCTAGCGGTCGCGGCCCCATTGAAGCCTGTCCTCTGCCTCTTTGTCTTCTTCAGCACGCCGCCTATCCGCGACCTAGCGGTCGCGGCCCCATTGAAGCCGACGACGGTTGAAGGTCGTCTCACAAAGTCACCCTCTATCCGCGACCTAGCGGTCGCGGCCCCATTGAAGCCACCGCGATAAGCGCGCCGTTCGAGGCGCAACATCCTTCTATCCGCGACCTAGCGGTCGCGGCCCCATTGAAGCCGCGGCGTGTCCTGCCGCCTGCACGTCATACACTCGCCCTATCCGCGACCTAGCGGTCGCGGCCCCATTGAAGCACGTGGGGCGCGGCCAACAGAGGCGACCACATTGTCCTATCCGCGACCTAGCGGTCGCGGCCCCATTGAAGCCATCACTCTGGATGGGTCACTGGACGACGATGCGTTGGTCTATCCGCGACCTAGCGGTCGCGGCCCCATTGAAGCTCGGGGGGGGGCTTGACAATCAAGTATAATGGGTGTCTATCCGCGACCTAGCGGTCGCGGCCCCATTGAAGCCGACGCATAACTCCGCTATCTCCGCGTTCGTCCGCCGGCTATCCGCGACCTAGCGGTCGCGGCCCCATTGAAGCATGGCCACATCCGGGGCTTCTGGAGCGATGAGCACGAGCTATCCGCGACCTAGCGGTCGCGGCCCCATTGAAGCCACTGGGGCCGTGACCTCCTCGCCCTGGCCTCTCCTCTATCCGCGACCTAGCGGTCGCGGCCCCATTGAAGCCGGCTGGGACCGGGCCTGCTCTCACGACGGAGGAGCTATCCGCGACCTAGCGGTCGCGGCCCCATTGAAGCAGGCTCCGGTTGGGGGGGTGATGAGGGTTCGTCGATCTATCCGCGACCTAGCGGTCGCGGCCCCATTGAAGCACAATGTGATTCTCTATCGCGTCCAGAACGCGCTGCTATCCGCGACCTAGCGGTCGCGGCCCCATTGAAGCGACTAGACCGCCCTGACGAGACCCAGTGGCCTTGGGTCTATCCGCGACCTAGCGGTCGCGGCCCCATTGAAGCTAGAGACGACTCCACGGCCAACCTATTTGGGCAGAACCTATCCGCGACCTAGCGGTCGCGGCCCCATTGAAGCCGGGTACGTTGTACGCCCTAGAGAGGCCGCTTGTGGCCTATCCGCGACCTAGCGGTCGCGGCCCCATTGAAGCATCACCACCCCTGAGAGAGCCGCGGTCCTGGGGGTCTATCCGCGACCTAGCGGTCGCGGCCCCATTGAAGCGCCCGTCTCGCTGACGGGGTAGCCAACGCCAGCGGGCTATCCGCGACCTAGCGGTCGCGGCCCCATTGAAGCATGACCTGCCACGCGATCATCATCATGGACGCGACGACTATCCGCGACCTAGCGGTCGCGGCCCCATTGAAGCCAACTTTGTGAATGTGTTCCCATTCGCCCGACCGCTCTATCCGCGACCTAGCGGTCGCGGCCCCATTGAAGCCGGTAGCCATGTCTCTATCGTCAACCGCGACCTTGCTATCCGCGACCTAGCGGTCGCGGCCCCATTGAAGCGCCTTGGTCGCCTTGGCCGCCTTGGGCATCTCGGCCTTCTATCCGCGACCTAGCGGTCGCGGCCCCATTGAAGCCACGCGGCACGCCGCGACCAGAAGGCCGCCAGTGGACTATCCGCGACCTAGCGGTCGCGGCCCCATTGAAGCCCGTCGCTTGGCGTATTCGCCGACACCCTTGGCGGCTATCCGCGACCTAGCGGTCGCGGCCCCATTGAAGCACAGAACCAGCAGTATTGTTGCATACCGTCCCAGATCTATCCGCGACCTAGCGGTCGCGGCCCCATTGAAGCCAGCGTACCGGTCTTGGCGTCTATCGCGTCGTTCAGTCTATCCGCGACCTAGCGGTCGCGGCCCCATTGAAGCCAGCGTCACCGGGTTGCAAGCTGCCATACATGCGGCCTATCCGCGACCTAGCGGTCGCGGCCCCATTGAAGCTGGCGAATCTTGAGCACTCGTTGTGGCAAGCTCGTTGCTATCCGCGACCTAGCGGTCGCGGCCCCATTGAAGCCGGCAGATGGCAGCACGGGTCAAAGAAGACGTGCTCACTATCCGCGACCTAGCGGTCGCGGCCCCATTGAAGCCGCCGCCTCTGTGAGTATTCCTACTGTCAGTTCGCTCCTATCCGCGACCTAGCGGTCGCGGCCCCATTGAAGCCATCAGCAGGCCCTTGCGGAGCTTGAGCGTCGCGGCTATCCGCGACCTAGCGGTCGCGGCCCCATTGAAGCGATCAGTGAGTGCAGTTCATGCTGCTCCATGTGCAGCTATCCGCGACCTAGCGGTCGCGGCCCCATTGAAGCTCCTCTGTGCGACGGGTTGAGATTGGTGTCCCGTCGCCTATCCGCGACCTAGCGGTCGCGGCCCCATTGAAGCGACTGCGCGTTCGCCTGGACGGTCGAGTACAGCTTACTATCCGCGACCTAGCGGTCGCGGCCCCATTGAAGCGTCCCTGCTCGGACGTTCTCCACCCCGTCGGGATTCCCTATCCGCGACCTAGCGGTCGCGGCCCCATTGAAGCTACGAGCACTGCGGCAGGTCATAATCGACATAGTAGCCTATCCGCGACCTAGCGGTCGCGGCCCCATTGAAGCAGGTACGGCTTCGATGATCCCTTCGTGCTTCAGCGCTATCCGCGACCTAGCGGTCGCGGCCCCATTGAAGCACCTGGGGCGAACCGATCAACGCGCTGCCTTGGTGTTCTATCCGCGACCTAGCGGTCGCGGCCCCATTGAAGCGCCTTCGCTTTGCCCACCTTATCCGAACGCGCCTCCTATCCGCGACCTAGCGGTCGCGGCCCCATTGAAGCCTGTTCTCGAAGTAGTCATTTCTACCCCCTGTTACTACTATCCGCGACCTAGCGGTCGCGGCCCCATTGAAGCCGGTGTGCTGTTGGATGGTGCCGGATACGTAGTAGCCTATCCGCGACCTAGCGGTCGCGGCCCCATTGAAGCATGGCTTCTGGTCACACGAACACAAGCAGTACGTATCTATCCGCGACCTAGCGGTCGCGGCCCCATTGAAGCTAGGCTATGAGCCGTTGGAACTTGCAAGATGTTATCCACTATCCGCGACCTAGCGGTCGCGGCCCCATTGAAGCATCTACTTCCCCAGCGGGGCGCGGTTGGAGTTCCTGACCTATCCGCGACCTAGCGGTCGCGGCCCCATTGAAGCCCGGTGCGCCTGTTCCAGCGTCACCGGGTTGCAAGCCTATCCGCGACCTAGCGGTCGCGGCCCCATTGAAGCTTTCACTCCTCCACGGTAGAAAGAATCAACGCGACCGCTATCCGCGACCTAGCGGTCGCGGCCCCATTGAAGCGTATTGGGCGAAGTCCAGCGCGTATGAGTGTTGACACTATCCGCGACCTAGCGGTCGCGGCCCCATTGAAGCTAGCAGGCAGGCGCGCCGCTTGCCACCCAGACGCCCCTATCCGCGACCTAGCGGTCGCGGCCCCATTGAAGCCTCCTTCCCGCGCCGGGGCTGCCGGCGCGGGGAACTGCCTATCCGCGACCTAGCGGTCGCGGCCCCATTGAAGCGATGACCTGAGATTGGCAGGTCGTCGCGGCTACCGCACCTATCCGCGACCTAGCGGTCGCGGCCCCATTGAAGCAGGGCCGCCACTTCTCGCCGCCAGGGCCGCCACTTCCTATCCGCGACCTAGCGGTCGCGGCCCCATTGAAGCAGCAGTACCCGCGCCGGCATGGACCGGCGCGGGAGACTATCCGCGACCTAGCGGTCGCGGCCCCATTGAAGCCGTTGCCGCGGGCGCGGCCGGAGCTGGCGGAGCTGGCTATCCGCGACCTAGCGGTCGCGGCCCCATTGAAGCCGCACTCGGCCCTCGATGCTCCCTTCCGCTCGCTGCGGCTATCCGCGACCTAGCGGTCGCGGCCCCATTGAAGCCACACCAGGAAATGCCCGCGCGAAGCGAGCGCGTACATCTATCCGCGACCTAGCGGTCGCGGCCCCATTGAAGCCACGAGCTGCTCCAGGTCGGGGGCGTCGCCTTGTCCTGCTATCCGCGACCTAGCGGTCGCGGCCCCATTGAAGCGTATATGTGCTTGTGTTCCACTTTGAACCCCTTTCCTTCTATCCGCGACCTAGCGGTCGCGGCCCCATTGAAGCCTCTTCGAGCCTGCCCCTCTCCGCCTCCAAGCGGTCCTATCCGCGACCTAGCGGTCGCGGCCCCATTGAAGCACTTACGGCCCCGACCGTCCAGACCGTCGCACAATCTATCCGCGACCTAGCGGTCGCGGCCCCATTGAAGCAGCGGCCAGCGCCGGACACCGCGCCGCCCGTGGACTCCTATCCGCGACCTAGCGGTCGCGGCCCCATTGAAGCGCCGGGCACGCCGTGGGCCGCCGGATCGCGGAAGCGCAGCTATCCGCGACCTAGCGGTCGCGGCCCCATTGAAGCCCTGAGGCTCATGCCCGATCAGCGCTGCGCCACCTGCGCTATCCGCGACCTAGCGGTCGCGGCCCCATTGAAGCCTACTATCTCTCCAATCGGCAACTCGTTTAGACCCTCTATCCGCGACCTAGCGGTCGCGGCCCCATTGAAGCTGCTTAACTCGCTCTATGGAAAGTTCGGCCAAGCGGGCTATCCGCGACCTAGCGGTCGCGGCCCCATTGAAGCGTGGACGTCCCGTTGCCATGCTGCTTGGCCAGCGCTCTATCCGCGACCTAGCGGTCGCGGCCCCATTGAAGCCGCCCGCCCCTGGGTATATCGACTTCGGCTATGACCTTCTATCCGCGACCTAGCGGTCGCGGCCCCATTGAAGCAGGATGGACGAGGGGCGATGAGGCCCGTCGCGTCGACTATCCGCGACCTAGCGGTCGCGGCCCCATTGAAGCGCCCCACTAATTGACGACATGCCGACATGGGATGACTATCCGCGACCTAGCGGTCGCGGCCCCATTGAAGCGCGCGCCTTGCCGTAGGATTCCAAGAACTTATCAGCTATCCGCGACCTAGCGGTCGCGGCCCCATTGAAGCGGCGTCGGAGCTGATCCTGTGTGCTGAGGAGTTCGCCTCTATCCGCGACCTAGCGGTCGCGGCCCCATTGAAGCCGCTGTCCTCGCCCCACCACCAACACACGGAACTCATCTATCCGCGACCTAGCGGTCGCGGCCCCATTGAAGCGTCGTCGCCGCTTCGAAGCGCGGACGGGACTTCAACTATCCGCGACCTAGCGGTCGCGGCCCCATTGAAGCGGGCCGCCGTCGGTGTGATTCTCGACCCATATAGGCCTATCCGCGACCTAGCGGTCGCGGCCCCATTGAAGCGGCGATTACTGGCTGGAAGATGGAGAGAACCGACTTCTATCCGCGACCTAGCGGTCGCGGCCCCATTGAAGCGCCTACGATGCAACTCCTAGGGTCGCGCACGATGCACGCTATCCGCGACCTAGCGGTCGCGGCCCCATTGAAGCGAGGCGTCCTGAGCACCTCAACTCGCGGGCCCCCGGGGCTATCCGCGACCTAGCGGTCGCGGCCCCATTGAAGCTCGTCAGTCACCACGTCGCGCAGACGCTCTTCCATCCTATCCGCGACCTAGCGGTCGCGGCCCCATTGAAGCCTACTGCCAGCAGACGGGTTCCGCCTTGACGACCGCGCTATCCGCGACCTAGCGGTCGCGGCCCCATTGAAGCTCGTCAGTCACCACGTCGCGCAGACGCTCTTCCATCCTATCCGCGACCTAGCGGTCGCGGCCCCATTGAAGCCTACTGCCAGCAGACGGGTTCCGCCTTGACGACCGCGCTATCCGCGACCTAGCGGTCGCGGCCCCATTGAAGCCCAGCTACGCCAGATCACCGCGCCGCGCCATATGACGACTATCCGCGACCTAGCGGTCGCGGCCCCATTGAAGCTTCATACGCCACTTTTTCCCCGTTCATTCGCACGAAAACTATCCGCGACCTAGCGGTCGCGGCCCCATTGAAGCCATGATGGCGAATCGTCGATGGCATCGGTAAAAGCAACTATCCGCGACCTAGCGGTCGCGGCCCCATTGAAGCAAGAGCGTAACGTCCTCGAACCCGCGACCCTGGGCTTCTATCCGCGACCTAGCGGTCGCGGCCCCATTGAAGCGAGGACGTTACGCTCTTCAACGACACACCAGGCAGGCAGCTATCCGCGACCTAGCGGTCGCGGCCCCATTGAAGCCGCGGTCCTGGGAGCGGTGTGCCGCTGCTGCTGCCTCCTATCCGCGACCTAGCGGTCGCGGCCCCATTGAAGCCCCAGAATCCTTGACACGGCCAGACCGCCAGAGGTCTATCCGCGACCTAGCGGTCGCGGCCCCATTGAAGCAACGGCAGTCCCTATTGTGGTCGCGTCGGCTACGACCTATCCGCGACCTAGCGGTCGCGGCCCCATTGAAGCACCGGATGCGCCGCCTTGCCGTCCCAGTCGCGGGCGTTCTATCCGCGACCTAGCGGTCGCGGCCCCATTGAAGCGCACGAGTAGCACTTCCGGGCGTCCAGCGTAACTTCCCCTATCCGCGACCTAGCGGTCGCGGCCCCATTGAAGCATAGGCATTGACGAAGCAGGCAGCGTCGACTCGTTCTATCCGCGACCTAGCGGTCGCGGCCCCATTGAAGCCTCGCTACCGCCGTCGTCACCAATCCGCTCTCGCCGTTCTATCCGCGACCTAGCGGTCGCGGCCCCATTGAAGCCAACCGATATGTTGAAGTTGTGAATCTCGCCCTCGGTCTATCCGCGACCTAGCGGTCGCGGCCCCATTGAAGCGGTGCGACGCTCGTCTGCACATGAACACCCAAGCACCCTATCCGCGACCTAGCGGTCGCGGCCCCATTGAAGCAGCGACGAGTTCTACCGGGTGGGGCAGGCTTGCAGCCTATCCGCGACCTAGCGGTCGCGGCCCCATTGAAGCCCGATCTGCCTAGTGATTCACCTAGTGGAGGCCGTCGCTATCCGCGACCTAGCGGTCGCGGCCCCATTGAAGCTGCACCTACGGGTATACGGGCACCAGCCGCCCGGTCTCTATCCGCGACCTAGCGGTCGCGGCCCCATTGAAGCGCATAGGTGGCACAGGCGACTACCTCGGTCGGCTTGCCTATCCGCGACCTAGCGGTCGCGGCCCCATTGAAGCGCTGTGCGGGTTGCGACGGAGCCATGCACTCACTTCTACTATCCGCGACCTAGCGGTCGCGGCCCCATTGAAGCAGCACCCGCCACCGACTAGTCCGGCTGGCGTCGCGGCTATCCGCGACCTAGCGGTCGCGGCCCCATTGAAGCGTCGGTGTAGCCCGCCGTCGGATAGTCCGCCGCGACTATCCGCGACCTAGCGGTCGCGGCCCCATTGAAGCAGCTCCAAGAACCTGACGCGGGGCGGCTTGACCGCCCTATCCGCGACCTAGCGGTCGCGGCCCCATTGAAGCGTGCTTCGATTGCAACACCAACGGGCCGTCTGCGGGTCTATCCGCGACCTAGCGGTCGCGGCCCCATTGAAGCGTGATGCGCCAGGAACGCCTGGACGGGCCAGCCGCTGCTATCCGCGACCTAGCGGTCGCGGCCCCATTGAAGCTTGCCACAGTTCAGGTAGTCCTCGCCGTGCTCCGTGACTATCCGCGACCTAGCGGTCGCGGCCCCATTGAAGCGTCGCGTCTGCCCCTGGCATGAGACCGTCCACGCCTGCTATCCGCGACCTAGCGGTCGCGGCCCCATTGAAGCGGATCAATTCGTCGCCTGCCGGACGGTGGCGCGGTGCTATCCGCGACCTAGCGGTCGCGGCCCCATTGAAGCAGCCATAGCGCAGGAGAGGCCCAAGGCTGCTGTAAGCCCTATCCGCGACCTAGCGGTCGCGGCCCCATTGAAGCATAGCCAGGCATCCGGTCACCCAGCCGCGTCGGACCCTATCCGCGACCTAGCGGTCGCGGCCCCATTGAAGCGAGACCCCCTTTAGTGGGTTGATGAACCAACCCTTCTATCCGCGACCTAGCGGTCGCGGCCCCATTGAAGCCACCCGTAATCTTGGATTGGTCGAAGAAGAGTGAGGGGGCTATCCGCGACCTAGCGGTCGCGGCCCCATTGAAGCAACGTGAATACAACGTTGCCGTCGTCACGCCCAAGATACTATCCGCGACCTAGCGGTCGCGGCCCCATTGAAGCTCCCAACTTCCGCGTTGCTCTATGTGCTCTTCTAGCCGGCTATCCGCGACCTAGCGGTCGCGGCCCCATTGAAGCCGCAGGCCCTGCTTGAAGTGTCCAAGCATCCAGTTATCTATCCGCGACCTAGCGGTCGCGGCCCCATTGAAGCCGTTACACGGGCGCGGCCATCGTCACACGGCGGCCAACTATCCGCGACCTAGCGGTCGCGGCCCCATTGAAGCAGGTAGGCATTCACCCTTTCCAGCACGCGGGTGAACTATCCGCGACCTAGCGGTCGCGGCCCCATTGAAGCCAGACCTTCGAACGGCGGATAGCAAGGTCGCGCGTCCTATCCGCGACCTAGCGGTCGCGGCCCCATTGAAGCTTTATTTGGGTACTCAAGACACGGCCACAAGCGGGCCTATCCGCGACCTAGCGGTCGCGGCCCCATTGAAGCCGAGGACGCGGCCATCAAGCTGCGCCAACACCCGGCCTATCCGCGACCTAGCGGTCGCGGCCCCATTGAAGCTGGGCAGCGACCTCACTGGCGGCCTTTGCGACATCCTATCCGCGACCTAGCGGTCGCGGCCCCATTGAAGCAGTCCAAATCCTCAATCAAACCGACGTGCATACCCTCCTATCCGCGACCTAGCGGTCGCGGCCCCATTGAAGCAGCGCCTCGATACTATCCGCTAGGGATTTGACATCGGGCTATCCGCGACCTAGCGGTCGCGGCCCCATTGAAGCTCTTTGCTGCTCCGCGTCTATCATGTTGATCCAGCGCCTATCCGCGACCTAGCGGTCGCGGCCCCATTGAAGCTATCACCGTCGTCTTGGAAGTACGAACTGATCTGCACCTATCCGCGACCTAGCGGTCGCGGCCCCATTGAAGCCCTGGTGCTGGCGAAGGTGTCGTCGGTCATGATGGCGCCTATCCGCGACCTAGCGGTCGCGGCCCCATTGAAGCCAGGAGACGGGCGTCGAGGTGGACGTCGTCGCGGAAGCTATCCGCGACCTAGCGGTCGCGGCCCCATTGAAGCCTCTTCTTGGCGCGCTGGCGCCGTCATCTTAAGTTGCCTATCCGCGACCTAGCGGTCGCGGCCCCATTGAAGCCGTGGGCCGTCGCTGGCGTGCGCGGCTTCGTGGGGCCTATCCGCGACCTAGCGGTCGCGGCCCCATTGAAGCCCGTTCAACTCAACCTTAAGGGTATGATGGTCACTCCTATCCGCGACCTAGCGGTCGCGGCCCCATTGAAGCTCCCCAATTGAGATGATTCCCGCACGCCGTACAACTACTATCCGCGACCTAGCGGTCGCGGCCCCATTGAAGCGGGAGTTATCGCGCATAGGCCAACTCATGTTCACTCTATCCGCGACCTAGCGGTCGCGGCCCCATTGAAGCGCTCAAGCCTCTGTTCAAGGGTCTCTTCATATACAACCTATCCGCGACCTAGCGGTCGCGGCCCCATTGAAGCCCTGGGCCGCCGCCTCTCCTGCTGGGCCGCCACTTCCTATCCGCGACCTAGCGGTCGCGGCCCCATTGAAGCCTGATGACGTGCCAGATTCTTCCGTTGGTCATTTCTCTATCCGCGACCTAGCGGTCGCGGCCCCATTGAAGCTGAGTGGCGTGCTTCTCGTGGGCTGGGGTATGAACGACTATCCGCGACCTAGCGGTCGCGGCCCCATTGAAGCGACGGAGGTCTACGATGGGATACCTGGCAGAAGTGCTATCCGCGACCTAGCGGTCGCGGCCCCATTGAAGCTTGGGGCCTTTCACGGCCAGGCGTTCCAGCCTGCCGCCTATCCGCGACCTAGCGGTCGCGGCCCCATTGAAGCAGCAGTTACCCGCGCCGGCAGCCCCGGCGCGGGAAC
This sequence comes from uncultured Dehalococcoidia bacterium, assembly GCA_958296245.1. Classification (GTDB taxonomy): domain Bacteria; phylum Chloroflexota; class Dehalococcoidia; order Lucifugimonadales. The sequence goes on along the minus strand of OY282458.1, from coordinate 985,499 downwards.
TATCCGCGACCTAGCGGTCGCGGCCCCATTGAAGCTGCGCCACTTCTCTGGGCCGCCATCCGGTCGCCACTTCTATCCGCGACCTAGCGGTCGCGGCCCCATTGAAGCTTACTTCGCGGAACGCGCGAGGTAGGCTTCTACGTCTATCCGCGACCTAGCGGTCGCGGCCCCATTGAAGCTGAGGTACGAACTAGCGCTTGCGTCGGTGACGTGCGCGCTATCCGCGACCTAGCGGTCGCGGCCCCATTGAAGCAACCTCTGGCAAAGTGAACGTATCGGTGAACTTTCCTATCCGCGACCTAGCGGTCGCGGCCCCATTGAAGCGCCGACGACTCAAGCGCGTGTGCGCGGTAGGCGGGCGGCTATCCGCGACCTAGCGGTCGCGGCCCCATTGAAGCCGGGGTCTCCTAATAGGGGGTCTCACATCGTCCGCCTATCCGCGACCTAGCGGTCGCGGCCCCATTGAAGCATTACTGAATCAGGACTCATGGGTTAGGGAGGGTTTCTATCCGCGACCTAGCGGTCGCGGCCCCATTGAAGCCCGTCGATCCGAATCCTGGCAGCTCGTTGACATTGTCCTATCCGCGACCTAGCGGTCGCGGCCCCATTGAAGCCACTTGACCCGGCAGTCGCGGCCAGCTGGACAGTCGCAGCTATCCGCGACCTAGCGGTCGCGGCCCCATTGAAGCGCGCGTGCTGCGCGTGCATCCATCAGTCTCGCAGGTCTATCCGCGACCTAGCGGTCGCGGCCCCATTGAAGCATGACCGAGAAGTTCCACCCGCTGGTCAACTCCTCCCTATCCGCGACCTAGCGGTCGCGGCCCCATTGAAGCAGGCAACTCATGCCTCCGGGCACCGGGGGGTTTGCCTATCCGCGACCTAGCGGTCGCGGCCCCATTGAAGCTCCGCGTCCGTCTTGCCCCCCGCGTTCTCGCTGGCTACTATCCGCGACCTAGCGGTCGCGGCCCCATTGAAGCACGGATTACGTGGGCGTTCGAGTTCAATGGCGCACTTACTATCCGCGACCTAGCGGTCGCGGCCCCATTGAAGCCATTCCTCGTTCGTGACTATTGCCGCCCAGAAGTCCGCCTATCCGCGACCTAGCGGTCGCGGCCCCATTGAAGCTCAGAACGCATTGGCGCGGGCCTTTGCATATGCTGTGCTATCCGCGACCTAGCGGTCGCGGCCCCATTGAAGCGGGCCGAGAGGCCGTCGGTTCGAGTCCGACCCCACCGACTATCCGCGACCTAGCGGTCGCGGCCCCATTGAAGCCGGTCGACATCGAAGTCCTCGACCGAGTACGCCCGCCTATCCGCGACCTAGCGGTCGCGGCCCCATTGAAGCTTGTAGAGGCTGCTGCGCGTGCCCGTTACAGAAGTCCTATCCGCGACCTAGCGGTCGCGGCCCCATTGAAGCCTGACGGCCAACGCGCCGCTTTCAATCTCTTCTATGCTATCCGCGACCTAGCGGTCGCGGCCCCATTGAAGCTCTCTGAGACCGGGGAAGACCAACGGGCCGGGTCCGCTATCCGCGACCTAGCGGTCGCGGCCCCATTGAAGCGACCGACGGCGCGAACTCATGGACAAATGGGCCGACCTATCCGCGACCTAGCGGTCGCGGCCCCATTGAAGCGTCTGTGCGACCGGCACGAACCGAAGCCGGGTCATTCTATCCGCGACCTAGCGGTCGCGGCCCCATTGAAGCGCCGGGTCTGGCCGCGTTGCCGCTGTATCCGTCGCCTATCCGCGACCTAGCGGTCGCGGCCCCATTGAAGCCAAGAGCAAACCCATTGTGCCCTCAGTAAGCCGCCGGGCTATCCGCGACCTAGCGGTCGCGGCCCCATTGAAGCATATGCCCGTCGCCGCCGGTGCGAACGACGCGGCCATCTATCCGCGACCTAGCGGTCGCGGCCCCATTGAAGCTCAGGACAAGGCAAGGTCTCCTGGAGCCTTATCAGCCGACTATCCGCGACCTAGCGGTCGCGGCCCCATTGAAGCCTGTCTGTGGTCACGCTGATCCTCCTCTGTGTCGCCTTCTATCCGCGACCTAGCGGTCGCGGCCCCATTGAAGCCGCGTCCCTCTCGTCGCGGAAGTCCTGTGCGTCCTGCTATCCGCGACCTAGCGGTCGCGGCCCCATTGAAGCCATATGACTTCACGGCGGAAGTGGTCGCGCCCGAACCTATCCGCGACCTAGCGGTCGCGGCCCCATTGAAGCAGAGACGCGAACAGACAACTTGCTTGGGCAGCCGTCGGCTATCCGCGACCTAGCGGTCGCGGCCCCATTGAAGCCCCTTAGGGTTCTGTCATGGCAACGACGGACGCCCGCTATCCGCGACCTAGCGGTCGCGGCCCCATTGAAGCTCCGGCGGGCAAGCAATGCCGTGGACGGTTCTGGCCCTATCCGCGACCTAGCGGTCGCGGCCCCATTGAAGCCTCCTTCCCGCGCCGGGGCTGCCGGCGCGGGTAACCTATCCGCGACCTAGCGGTCGCGGCCCCATTGAAGCACGCAGTTGGGCGGCGTTAACCCGGCATCCAAGCGGCCTATCCGCGACCTAGCGGTCGCGGCCCCATTGAAGCAGCGACTGGCGGCGCGCCCGCCTTCGACCTTGGGCTCTATCCGCGACCTAGCGGTCGCGGTCCTATTGAAGACTCGGGGTTGGCGCCTCCTGTTCTGCCTTGGGCGCTGCTATCTTCGGCCTGAGATCAGCAATGGAGCAGTTGGCGCCGGGCGGTGAATCATAGGCCGTTGACATTGGCTGTGATCTCGTTCAGATAGATGCCGTACACAATAGAGGGCAGTGAATGGACACAGACTGAAGCGATATTCTGGCTCCAGCCTACGAGTGGGTGGAGTCATCATGCCCAAAGCCAAGCGACTGTCAGGACTGGGCGTCGAATTATCACGGGAAGCGAAACGGCGGCTGGAGTGGGTCGACTGGTACAGAGCGCACGGGAGAAACGCCCGTAAGACGTGCCGCCACTTCAGCATATCGCCGGATACCTTCTACCGCTGGCTCAGGCGCTACGACCCCAATGACCTGACGAGCCTGGAAGATCGTAGCCGCAGGCCGAAGGTAGTCAGGCGCCCCACCTGGAGTCCTGAACTGGCCGAAGCGGTGGTGGAGATGAGGGAGCGGTATCCGAGATGGGGTAAGGACAAGCTGGTGGTGCTTCTCAGAGCCGCAGGGTGGGCGGTGTCCACGTCTATGGTCGGTCGGGTACTGAAGCGAGCGAAGCAGACAGGGGCGCTCCGCGAGCCTCCGGCTGTGGGCATATCAGCTCGTAAGCGGTCACGCATCCGCCCGTATGCGGTCCGCAAGCCCAGGGAGTACAGGGCGACCGAACCCGGAGACCTGGTCGAGGTGGACACCCTTGATGTTCGACCGCTGCCGGGAGTGGTGCTCAAGCACTACACCGGTCGCGACCTGGCCTCACGCTGGGACGTGGTGGGAGTCTACACCCGAGCCACGGCGACCACGGCCACACGGTTCCTGGACCAGTTGATAAACAGGATGCCGTTCGAGGTCAGGGCCATACAGGTGGACGGAGGAAGTGAGTTCGCGGCGGAGTTCGAGCGTGAGTGTGAGCGGCGCGGGGTGAGGCTGTTCGTGCTGCCCACGCGCTCACCTAAGCTCAATGGTCACGTAGAGCGTGCACAGCGCACTCACACCGAGGAGTTCTACGAAATATACGACGGAGACCTCCAAGTAGGCCCTCTCAACCGCGCACTGCGTCAGTGGGAGCAGGTCTACAACACCGTGCGCCCTCACCAGTCCCTGGGATACCTCACCCCCAGCGAGTACCTGAAACGGACCGTGCTATCATCGGAAAGGAGGTGATGTGTACGGGATGTACTGAACGAGTGCGATTTGTTGACCGGGGAGCGGGTGCGGCAATATAATTGCAGCGCCCAATTCCTTGAGGCCGACGGCAGGCTGAAGGAGGGCAAACATCCCCAACGACCGAGGCCAAGGAGAGGACTTTAATGAGGCGCGACGAGTTGAAGCCGCTTTTCGTGGGGCCGATAGCAACGGTCCCCACACCGTTCGATGACAATTTCGAAGTTGACTTCTCGCGGATGCACGACCTCACCGAGGGGTGGGTAGAGAACGGACTGGTCAAAGGGCGCTCGGTCATCAAAGTTGCAGCGGCCATGGGAGAGGGGCCGATGCTTGGGGATGACGAGTGGCCGTTCTTGCTCAGGACGGTTGTTCAGGCGTCGGCAGGCAGGGCCGCGGTGGTGTGCGGCCTGCACTATAAGGACACCAAGAGGACCATAGACGACGCCAAGCGGGCTCAGGACATGGGAGCGGTTGGGCTGCAGGTATGCCCTCCGATATTCAATTTGCCCAGCCAGGACGACCTGCTGGACTACTTCGGGGAGCTGTCGGACGCCATAGACATAGGCATCATGGTCTACCATACGCACTGGATGTCGGGAGGCCGGATCGAGGTAGACACCATCATGAAGATGGCGGACATGGAACAGATCGCGGCCATCAAGTGGAGCGCCCCCGAGGGGGTCGACTACTCGGAGATGTCGAGGTTTTCCGGCATCTTCAGCGTCATCGACAACGGCGGAGGGGCTGCGCTGTGCCACAAGCTCGGCGGGCGCGGGTACATCAACCTGACGGCGGAGGCTTACCCGGCCCATGATCTGAAGGTCTGGGACCTTTTGGAAGCAGGCCAGTACGACGAGGCGCAGGCGCTGTACGACTCGGTGAACGAACCTCTGCGTGTGCTCGACGAGAAGTTCACGGGGCGCTCAGGGGGGCAGGCCAGGCTCAAGAAGGGGATAATGGCTCTCATGGGGCAGCCGGTAGGGGCGTCGCGTCCACCGTCGAAGGCCCTGAACGAGCGCGAGTTGGACGAGGTGCGCGACGTGCTTCTGGGGTTTGGATGGCCGGTCGCGGCGACGGCGGCCAAGGCCGCGGCGGCCACCTCCGGCTAGGAGGCGCTAGGCGCTTCCGTCTTCCACGAGCCGCGACCGCTGCGGCGCCGCCGGCTCGCATTACCGATAACCGAGGAGTTCCCATGCTGACCAGGGAGCAAGCACGAAGTAGATTCAGGGGTGTTGTGGTCCCGTTGCCGACCATCTTTGCGGGGGACGGCTCCGTGGACACGGACGCCCTCGCCCGCAACGTCCAGTGGATCATCGATCAGGGCGCGGCGCCGGGCAACACGATTTTCCTGGCAGCCGGCTCCGGGGGGGACTTTACCGCCATGTCCCCCGAGGAGAGGATGCAGGTCATCAAGACCGTCGCCGACGTTTCCGGGGGGCGCATTCCGGTAATGGCCGGGGTGCAGAGCACGGACATCAGGGTTACGATCGACCTCTGCAACTTCTGCGAGGAGGTCGGCGTCGACGCCGCCCAGATCAGCAACGCTTTCTACTACGACTGCCGGGACTCCGACGTCATCGAGTGGCACGAAGAAGTTGCAAAGAACACGAGCGCGTCCCTCATCGCGTATAGCCATTACTACAGCGGCTCCAAGTACGACGTGCCGCTGGAGGTGATGGACCGGCTGATAGAGATACCCAATATCGTTGCGGTCAAGTGGGGATCGGGGTTCCTGGAGAGGTTCCACGCGGGCGTGATCAGGTTCAACCCGAAGGTAGCTGTCCTCGACAACTCGTTGATGCCGGTGCTCGGTCATATGCTGGGATGCACGGGCTGGATCAACCACGTCTTGAACTTCTACCCGCAGCACCCATGGCGGGTGTGGGACCTGATGGAAGCCGGTCGGCACGCGGAGGCGCAGGGTGTCTTCGACGAGTTCATGACCCCGTACAATGCGCTGGTGGACGCGATCATGGCCGAGACGGCCGGAGAGGGCGTGTTCGTGCGCCCAGCCTTGGAGGCTGCCGGACTCGACGCCGGGGTGTCGCGGCGGCCCTCGCGGGACGCAGCGGTTACGCCGGAAATCAAGGACGGCTTCAGAAAGCTGCTCGAGGACGCCCGCGCAGCGGCGGGCGCCGCGTCCTGAGCGGAGCCTAGAGGATGCCGCGCGCGATGATCAGCCCGGGCGGTCTGCACACCCCCGTTGGGATGTACTCCCACCTTGCCCGAACCGAGCCCGCCGAGATTCTGTACCTAGCGGGCCAGGTGGCGCTCGATCGCGGCGGGAACCTCCTCGGCAAGGGGGACGTGGGCGTTCAGACCGTAGAGGCTTTCCGCAACATAGAGAGGATTCTGGAGAGCGCGGGGGCCTCTCCTGGTAACATCGTCCATCTCACGACGTACCTGACGGGGGCCGAGTATATTCCGGGTTACCGCGAAGCGCGGGCCCCGCTCTTCGAGCGGCTGTTCCCCGGCGGGGCCTACCCGCCCAACACGCTGCTGGTCATACCGGGACTACAGGACCCTGACATGCTTATCGAGGTTACCGCGGTGGCGGTCGCGCCAGGACCAGGCGCCGCGTAGGTTTGCCAAGGAGCCCGCTCGCAATGCCGAAGATACAACGCACAAATCCCGACACGGTTCACGCGCCCGCAGGCTACTACTCGCACCTGAGCCGCGTGAAGGCGCGCGAGCTCCTGCACCTGGCCGGGCAGGTGTCAGTGGACGCCGAGGGCAATTTCGTGGGCGAAGGCGACGTCAAGGCGCAGGTCCGGCAGATATACGACAACATGGGCCGGATCCTGGAGAGCGCCGGGGCTTCCTTCGCAAACGTCGTTCAGTTCACGACCTACGTCGTGGGCCGGGAGAACGTGGCCGACTTCTTGGAGGAGCGGACGAAGATCATCGAGGAGCTGTTCCCCGACGGCGACTATCCGCCGAGCACGTTGTTGATCATAGACGCCCTCTACGGCCCCGAGGCTCTGGCGGAGGTCACGGCGGTCGCTGCTATTCCGTAGAAGCCGGTGCGCCGGGGCTTCACCGAATCAGTCTCAGGCGCCGGGTTAGGCTTTGGGGGAGGCCCTCGCGGCCCAACTCCTCTACGATCAGGCCCCTGAGGGGAGGCTGCGCTGCCAGATCCAACTGCCAAGACCATCGGAATCGCTCCCGATCTTCCCCGTCCCTTTTCCAGGTTCAAGCCGGCGATCGACGGGGCGCTCCGCAGAAGCCTGGATACCGATAGAGTAGGCGTGTACCGGATGCTCCGGTACACGATGGGGTGGTGCGACGCACAGGGCAGAGAGGTCTCCGCCCCTGTGGGAAAGCTTCTGCGCCCGCCCCTGTGCCTGTTCGCCTGTGAGGCTACCGGCGGGCGGGCGGCCAGCGCCGTCCCTGCCGCCGTGGCCCTGGAGCTGATACACAACTTCTCACTGATCCACGACGAGATCCAGGACCGCGACGAGGTGCGGCGCCATCGCCCCACGCTATGGACAATATGGGGCGACGCTAAGGCCCTGGCAGCCGGGAACGTCATGCGGGTGGTCGCAGACCTCTCTATATGGGACCTGTCCAAGCACGGCCACTCTCACGCCTCCGCCCTGGAGGTGGCTGCCTTATTGACGGCCGCCCACATGGACATGATCGAGGGCCAGTACATGGACATCGAGTTCGAGGGACGGCTCGACGTCGGGTTGGACGACTACTTCGAGATGATATCCAGGAAGACAGCCGCCCTCATCCGATGCTCGATGAGCATAGGCGCCGCCATAGGATCCGGGGATGCGGCCATAGTGGACGCCTTTGCCAATTGTGGGCGCTCCCTGGGGCTCCTATTCCAGATAAGAGACGACATGCTTGGCGTCTGGGGTAAGGAGGAGATCACCGGAAAGCCGGTTGGGGCCGACATCAGGCGTAAGAAGAACTCGCTGCCGGTGGTCTACACCATGTCGGAGGCCGGAAGTGGAGGCCGGGGGCTGCTCCACGAGGTATACGGCCAACCCGGGGTAACGGACGACGACGTCATGGCGGTGTTGGACGTCATGGAGGCCGCCGGGGCCCGGCGGTACTGCGAATCCCTGACGACGGAGTACAGCGGCCAGGTCTTGGAGCCGCTCCGACCCCTGGACCTGGCGCCCTCAGCATACGACGGGCTGGAAGAGCTAACCCGCTTCCTGGTCGCGCGGGAACACTGAGGCCGAGAGTGGGCGGCGCGGGACCACGGCGAGGCGAGGCGGCCAAGGCGAGTCCGTCGGCATGGGCGCGGCTTCGAAACGTGGGGCTCCAGGCCCGGTTAACGGGTGCGTGAGACCAGGTGGAAACGGTACTACAGGCGCAGGCGCGGCGATACACGGCAGAGGAGGGGTACGCCCTCTGCGCGCAACTGGCCGAGGGGCACTATGAGAATTTCACCGTCGCCTCCTGGCTGTTGCCCAAGGAGAAGCGCCGCCACGTATACGCCGTCTATGCTTTCTGCCGTTACGTAGACGATCTCGGGGACAGGTACGAGGGGGACCGACTGGCCGCCCTGGACGATCTGGAGCGCGGCGTCCGCCTGTGCTACGGCGGCGCGCCTGTCCACCCCTATCTCGTTGCCCTCCAACAGACGATACGCGAGCACGATATACCCATCGAGCCGTTTCTGAAGCTGGTCGAGGCGAACCGGATCGACCAGCGTACAAAGAGGTATCCGGACTACGAGGCCCTGGAGTACTATTGCCAACACTCGGCGAACCCGGTAGGGCGCATCGTGTTGCACCTATTCGGATATCGCGACGCCCATCGTCAGATGCTATCCGACTACACATGCACGGCCCTACAACTGACCAATTTCTGGCAGGACGTACGCCGCGACTACGAGATGGGGCGAATCTACATCCCCTTGGAGGACATGGAACGCTTCGGATACTCTGAGGCTATGCTTGCCGGAAGGAAGTTCACGCCGGCGTTTCGGGACATGATGGCTTTCGAGGTCGGGCGGGCTCGAGTGCTGTTCCACCGAGGCTTGGAGTTGGTCTCGACGTTGGACGGCAGGATCAGGCTGGACGCCGCATTGTTCAGCCTCGGGGGCATGCGGGTGCTGGATGCTATCGAGCGTCAGCGCTTCGACGTACTTTCGAAGCGGCCTGTCCTCTCCAAGAGGGCCAAGATCGGGCTGATGATACGCACGGCTTTGAAGCTTCGGATACGGGGAAGGGCCCTGTGACTACTGAGCCGCAGGCAGCCTACACCATCTGCCGGAACATCACGAGGGCGCGGGCCAAGAACTTCTACTACGCCTTCCGTACGCTGCCGTCCCGGCAACGGCGCGCCATCTACGCGGCCTACGCCTTCTGTAGGCGGTGCGACGACATCGCCGACGGCGAGGACACCGTTGAGGATAAACGCGCGGCGCTGCGTGACACGCGGGCGCGCCTGAGAGGAGAGGTTGGCGCCCCCCCGGACCCCGTGTTCGAAGCTCTGAGGCACGCCATCGCGACGTTCTCCATCCCGGTCAGCCTCTTCGAGGAGGTGGTGGACGGCGTAGAGATGGACCTCGTCAAGATCAGGTACGACACCTTCGAGGAACTCCGCAAGTACTGTTCCGGCGTGGCGTCCTCCGTGGGTCTGATCGGCATAGAGGTGCTCGGCTACCGCGACGAGGCCGCGAAGGGATACGCGGTCGATCTGGGCATAGCTATGCAGCTCACGAACATCCTGCGCGACGTCAAGGAAGACGCTGAACGCGGCAGGATATACATTCCCCTGGGCGAGCTTGCCGCCTTCGGCTACACTCAGCAACAGCTCATGGACGGGACGGTCAACGAGCAGTTCAAAGACCTGATGCGGTTTCAGACGGCCCGGGCTCGGCGGTACTTCGACAGCGGCAGCCGCCTGATGCCCCTATTGGGACTTCGGGCCAGGGCGTGCCCGGAAGTCCTGACCGGCATCTATAGCGCCCTTCTGACCAGCATCGAGCGGTCCGGGTACGACGTCTTCCAACGCCGCATCGGCCTGAGCACCCGCCGCAAGCTCTTCATCATGGCGAAAACATGGGCAGCAAGCCTCATATCGAAGAACGCTCCGGGAAGGGCCTGACCCCGCTGTCGGGAAGCCGGCGCCCGACTACGGGCCGAGGTAAAGCGGAATCCGTCCTGGTCCTCGGGGGCGGCCTCGCCGGCCTCTCGGCTTCGTTGCGGCTGCTGCAACACGGGATGCGGGTTACACTGGTAGAAAAGCGCCCTTTCCTTGGCGGCCGCGCCTTCTCGTTCCGCGACCACGAGACCGGCGAGGAGGTGGACAACGGCCAGCACGTTTTCACGGGCTGCTGCACTTACTACGTAGACTTCCTCAAGGCCGTGGGGGTCCTGGACAGGGTGTACTTCCAGCCTCGGTTGAGGGTCGAGGTGGTGCGCAACGGGAGGGCCGGGGTGCTCGCCAGCACCCCGTGGCTGGGCAGGTTCCACCTGCTGCCGTCATTCCTCCGGTATCCCCACGTCGGACTCCGCGATAAGCTGCTGGCGCTCTACGGATTGACGAAGGCGGGCCTGGCGGACCGGTCGAAGCACGGGGCGGCCCTCGACGCCGAGAGTTGCTACGACTGGCTGAAACGTCACCACCAGACGGAGCGCACCATAGACAATCTGTGGGAACTGATAGTCCTCCCAGCCCTCAACGACAGCGTGCGTGACACCAGCGCGGACATGGCGCTGATGATTTTCCAAGAAGGACTCCTCAGCAAGCCGGAGGACGCGGCGCTCGGGTACCCGACGGTGGGGCTCACGCCGCTGAACGGCGAGCCGTCGCAGCGCTGCATAGAGAAGGCAGGGGGGGAGCTCGCTTTGGGCAGGTCGGTCAGAGCCATCAGGGTAGAAGACGGCGGGGTTACAGGGGTAGAGCTATCCGGCGGCCGCGCAGCGAAGGCCGACGCATACGTCAGCGCCCTGCCCTTCGGCGCACTGTTGGACGTCCTGCCGCCGGAGGTCTCCGGGAGCCCTTTCTTCGAACCCGCCTCCCGCCTTACGTCGTCGCCGATCGTCGATATCCACCTATGGTACGACAGACCGGTGATGGACAGCCCCTTAGCGGCGTTTCTGGATAGTCCGGTCCAGTTCGTGTTCAACAAGAGCCTGATACAGGGGTCCAACGGGCGGGGGCAGTACCTGTGCATCTCGCTCAGCGGCGCATGGCGTTACATCGACCGCCCTAAGGACGACCTCGTGGAAGAGTTCGGCGCTGAGATGGCGCGGCTGCTGCCCAAGGCGCGAGAGGCAGCGTTGGAACGCTCCCTGGTGGTCAAGGAGACGCGCGCGACCTTCCGGTCGGCGCCGGGCGCCGGCAAGTGCCGACTGCCGCAGGCGACGCCCCTGCCCAACCTGTTCCTAGCCGGCGAGTGGACCGACACCGGCTGGCCGTCCACCATGGAGGGCGCCGTGCGCAGCGGTGTCTTCGCTGCCGACGCGCTGGCATCCGGTTCGAGATGACCGCCGCGCTGGGCCCCTACCTTAAGACCGGCGGCGTGTGTACCCTGGCATTCCAGGATGTCGATGGACTGAACGAGCGCGCCTGGCTTGGCGGAAGGCGCCTAGGCGGGCTTCGGCCCGGGTTGGAGTGAACACTGTGAGAGCCCCCGGAGGAGACCATCGCGCTCTGATACTCGCGCCGTTCAGCGAAACGCAACTCGTCCGGCTGCGGCAGCGGTTCTACGTGAGCTACGAGAGCTGGATGGAGACCCGTCAGCTCAAGGACCCGGAGGAGTTGGGCGCAAGGCTCGACGAAGAGGGTTACGATATACTCGTCGTCGAGGTGGACTTCGTGTTCGATGAGGTTTTCGACGCAGCTCCGGGCCTCGGGCTGGTGGGCGTGTGCCGCGCATCCACTAGCCACGTGGACGTGGAGGCCGCGACCCGGCGCGGCGTGATGGTGGTCAACACCCCCGGGCGCAACGCTCAGGCCGTAGCCGAGCATGCCTTGGGGCTGATGCTATCCTTGGCGCGCCGCATCCCGGAGGCGCACGCCTACGTAAAGGGGCGGCGCTGGCAAAACCCTCTGGAGCCGTACCTGACCCTGAGGGGGGTGGAGCTGGCTGGCCGGACCCTGGGCATCGTCGGATTCGGCGCCATTGGGCGCAGGTTGGCGTCCATCGCAACCGCTGCTGGAATGTCATGCATCGCCTACGGCCCCCACGCATCAGCGCCCGCTCAGGGCGCCCGGCTCGCGGCGCTCGACGATCTGCTGTCGGAGTCCGACTTCGTCTCGATCCACGCCCCGCTGACCCCGGAGACCAGGGGGATGATAGACGCGCGCCGGCTGAGCTTGATGAAGCCAACCGCTTACCTCATCAGCCTCGCCGACGCGGCCATTGTCGACGAACGGGCCATGGTGCAGGCTCTCTCCGAGCGCCGGATCGCCGGGGCCGCCCTGGATGTCTTCGAGACCCAGCCCATCGCCCCCGACAGCCCCTTGCTCCAGCTAGAAAACGTCATTCTGACCCCACACCTCGGCGGGGCCACCGAGGAGACTGTCGAGCGCCACTCCGCAATGATGGCGGACGACGTGCTTCGATGGGTGGACGGCGAGCGGCCGGACCGTCTGGTCAACCCCGAGGCAATCGCGCTATGACGGGTCCGCGAACGACCGGCCGATGGACAGCCGAGAGGCGAGCCGTCGCGGAGGCAGCGAGGAGGATGTGCGACCTCGGCCTGGTCAGTGGGTCCAGCGGCAACATCAGCGTAAGGCTGCCCTCCCATGACACCCGCGGCCTCCTTGCGGTCACGCCATCAGGAAAGCGATACTCGGAGTTGGACGAGAGCGGCGTTGTCGTGACCGACTTCAACGTGGAGCCGGTAGAGGGCGACCTGGCCCCCTCGTCGGAGTCTCTGATGCACGCCGCAGTGTACAGGAGCCGGCCCGACGTCGGAGCCGTAATTCATACCCACTCGGCGTTTACCAGCGTCGCGGCGGTTTCCGGCTTGGACGTGCCTCCTATCATTGACGAGATGGCCGTCACGCTGGGCGGCAGTATACGGGTCTCCAAGTACGCCTACCCGGGCACTCAGGCGCTGGCCGACAGCGTATGCGCGGCCTTGGAGGGCCGGAAGGCCGCCATCATCAAGAACCACGGCGCCGTCGGCGTGGGCCGCAACCTCGCGGAAGCTCTCGACGTCTGTATGCTGGTCGAGCGTGTCTCAAAGATATTCATATACGCAAAGCTGCTCGGGAACGTGGACGAACTGCCGAAAGAAGTCGTCGACGCTGAGTCTGAGGTATTCCGGACGCGGCTTGACTCAGAAGCTTGAGTTGAGAGGAGCTACAAATGGTGTCTGTGCCCGGTTTCCTGCTGCGCCGCCTATACGTCAAAGGGAGCCTGAAGAACGCCGTGGGCGGCTTCGAATTCCAGATCAAGAACACCTTAGGATCGGGGTACGCCAGTAGGATGTCGCCCATCACCGTGGACGGCAGAGAGATTCCTCTCGGCTCCGCTTTCTTCTACCTCGATGGGCGGGAGGTGGCCTTCAGTTCGGTATCCGAGGAGAACACCTTCACCCTTGCCATGAACGCGGGCATCACGATATGGGTCGACGGCGTAACGCTGGAGCCGGGGCCGCACAGAGTGGAAATGGGTCTCGACGTCCCCGGCATGGGGATGCTCCGGTTCGACTTCACCGATACGGTGATGGACGAATGAGCCGGCGCCGCGTTGCCGTGACGAGGGCTGCCCTCATGCTCAATCCCCAGCCGGGGCCGCGGCGCGCCTCCGATCCGACTCCTCCGGCGGGGCAAGGATGAAGAGAGTATTCATCGACACGGACCCCGGTACGGACGACGCCCTAGCCCTCATAGTGGCGCTCAACTCCCCCGAGTTGGACGTCGAGGGCGTGACCACCGTCGGGGGCAACGCCACCCTTGCCGACACCACCCGCAACGCGCTCCGGCTGCTCGATCACCTGGGCTCGGATGCGCCGGTGTCGCGCGGCGCGGCGCGTCCCCTGAGGGGCCGGTTCGAGTACGCCTATCACGTCCACGGCGCCGCGGGCCTGGGCGTGAGACTGCCGCGCCCGCGAGCAAAGCCCACGACCGAGCGCGCAGCCGAACGGATACTGCGCGCCGCATCGGAGCGCAGGGGAGACCTCACTCTAATAGCGCTGGGCCCCTTAACGAACGTCGCAAGGGCGATGCGGCGCGAGCCCAGGCTTGCCGAGTGGGTCGAGGAGGTTGTCATCATGGGAGGAGCGGTAGAGGCGCCCGGCAACGTCACGCCCCATGCGGAGTTCAACGTTTATAACGACCCGGAGGCGGCTCAGGAGGTGCTCACGTCGGGGGCGCAGGCCCGGCTGATCGGCCTAGACGTGACCATGAAACTACATCTCAGCCGGAACGGCGCCCCCTGGGCAGCCGGCGGCAGCGTATCGGCGGGGCTCGCCAACCGGGTGCTTGGCAGTTGGTTCAGGACACATCCGAGCTCATGCCGGTACCATCTTCACGACGTCCTGGCTGTGGCGGCGGTTGTAGAGCCGGGTCTGCTCCAATATAAGCGTGCGCGCGCCGGGGTGGAGACCCGGGACCCGGAACGGCGCGGCAAGACCTCTGCCGTATATAGCGGCGGTCCCGTCAGGGTCGCCGTGGACGTCGACGCCGGCCGGGCCCGGGAGTTGGTGCGTGAGCGGCTGTCAGCTTCATTCCATCTTGCCGCCGGGCGATAACGTGGGATAACATTGGCGCGATGGCAGAACCCACCCGAAGATCAGCCGCAACAAGCACAGGAGCCGAAGGGAGGCATCACCACATCATGGACATAGCGAAGCGGATTCTGGCGGTCTTTCTGATAGCGACGGCGGCGGCTACGTTCGCCAACCTCATACTCACGCCCGTATATCACGATGGGTCGCCGGACTACCCGGTTTGGAAGATAATAAACTGGTTCATGGCCGCCTCGGCGTTGATTGCGTTGGTCGTGAGCTGCATCCGGAAGATCCACCTGAAAAAGGGGGACGGCCAGCCCAGTATCACGGAATACGTGGGGGTCAACGCCGCCTACTACGGGGCCATCGTGCTGGCGATGCTGTTCTTCTGGGAATGGTTCTGGACCCTGAATCCCGATAGCGAGACCGGAGACGCCGTAACCTCTCACTTGATCTACTTTCCAATCACAGACGCACTCTTCACGTGCGTCGCCCTCACGACCGGCAACCATCTCTGGCGCAGCGGCAGAACAGACGCCTAGGACGGCAGAACAGCGCCTTTCTTCCGTTCAGCAAGCCATGGACCCGGAGAAGGGCGGGCCCAGTCGGCATCTCCACGACTCTCAGACGCCTAACACATATCTATCGAGGGAGGAGCAGAGTATGTCTAGAGGAGAGCAGGACCAGATAAGCGAGTCCCAGATCGCCTCGCACTGGCGAGAGGAAGAGTTCATCAGCCCTGGCGCGGGCTTCATCGCCCAGGCCAACATGGCCGACGCCAAGGTGCTCGAAAGGTTCGCGATAGAAAACTATCCCGAATACTTCCGGGAGTACGCAGACCTGCTCACCTGGGACCAGTACTGGCATACCACCCTGGACACCTCCAACCCGCCCTTCTGGAAGTGGTTCGCGGGGGGCAAGCTCAACGCCTCTTACAACTGCGTCGACAGGCACGTCGCCGCCCACAAGAACAAGGCGGCGTTCATATGGGTAGCGGAGCCCGAGGACGAGCAGGACCGGGTCATCACCTATCAGGACCTATACGTGAGAGTCAACGAGTTCGCCGCCCTGCTGCGGGACTTCTGCGGGGTCAAGGCTGGCGACCGCGTCACCCTCCACATGCCGATGGTCCCGGAGCTCCCCGTTGCGATGCTCGCCTGCGCCAGGCTCGGCGTGGTCCACTCCCAGGTCTTCGGCGGCTTCAGCGGCGCCGCCTGCGGAGACCGTATCGTCGACTCGGGAAGCCGCGTCCTGATTACCATGGACGCCTACTACCGGAACGGAGACCTGCTCGACCACAAGGTCAAAGCGGACGAAGCCGTGGCCCAGGCGGAGAAGGGAGGGGCCAGTGTCGACAAGGTACTGGTGTGGCGCCGGTACCCCGGCAGGGACTCATCTCCCACGCCTATGATCGACGGTCGGGACTTCTACGTGGACGATCTGCTAAAGGACTACAGGGGCCAGCGGGTCGAACCGGTATCCATGCCCGCCGAGGCGCCGTTATTCCTAATGTATACCAGCGGGACCACTGCCAGGCCAAAGGGTTGCCAGCACAGTACGGGCGGCTACCTTGCATACGTCGCCGGCACGGCGCGGTACTATCAGGACATTCACCCTGAGGACGTCTACTGGTGCTTTGCGGACATCGGCTGGATTACGGGCCACTCCTACATCGTCTACGGCCCCTTGGCGAACGCGGCCACCGGCGTGCTGTACGAAGGCGTGCCCACCTACCCGGACCCGGGCAGGCCGTGGCGCATCGCCGAGCGGCTCGACGTGAACATCTTCCACACGGCGCCCACGACCATCAGAATGCTGCGCAAGGCTGGCCCCGACGAGCCCCAGAAGCACAACTACCGCTTCAAGCACATGACCACGGTGGGCGAGCCAATCGAGCCCGAGGTGTGGCGCTGGTACTATGAGGTGGTCGGCAAGCGAGACGCTGCCATCGTCGACACCTGGTGGCAGACGGAAACCGGCGGCTTCATCGGCACCACGCTTCCGGCCCTCCAGCCCATGAAGCCGGGAAGCTGCGGCCCCGGTGCGCTCGGTATATTCCCCATCATCCTCGACGAGGACGGGAACGAGGTTGAGCCAGGCTCGGGAAGGGCCGGCAACATCTGCATCAGCAACCCATGGCCGGGCTTCATGCAGACGGTTTGGGGCGACCCCGACCGTTTCGTAGCCACCTACTTCGAGAAGTACTGCAAGGACCCAAACAGCAAGGATTGGAGGGACTGGCCCTACGTCACCGGGGACGGGGCCATGCAGGCCGCCGACGGCTACTTCCGCATCGTGGGCCGAGTGGACGACGTGATCAACGTGGCAGGCCACCGGCTGGGCACTAAGGAGCTGGAGTCCGCCGCCCTCACGGTGGAGGCCGTAGGCGAGGCGGCCGCCGTCCCAGCTTACGACGAGCTCCGGGGACGGGTGCCCGAAATGTACGTCTCGCTGAAGCCGGGCTATGAAGCATCCTCCGAGGTGGAGGATCAGGTCAAGAGCGCAATAAGGCAGATGATCGGCCCCATTGCGCGGCCAGCCCACGTTTGGGTCACTACCGACCTGCCCAAGACCCGCTCAGGGAAGATCATGCGCCGCGTCATCGCGTCCATATCCAACTTCATGGACGTCGGCGACACCACGACCCTCGCCAACCCGGAAGTCGTCGATGAGGTGAGGATTGCGGTCCAGAGCGCCAAGGTGAAGGCCGGCGACGTGCCCAAGGATCTTCCGGAGTCGGCGCGGGCCGAGATTCGACAGTTTGGGGGAGACGTCTAGCCGGAGGGCGGGCTGCGCCAGTCTCGACGCGCTCTACTCGGGGCGGAGCATACCGGTCCGCCTCATAGCGTGTGCTAGAATCTCCTCATCCGGCACAACCTTTAGGAGGCATCAGTGAACCTTCGCATTCCCGGCCCCATACCGGTCCCCGACGATATCCTCGGCGCAATGGCGACGCCTATGATGAACCACCGAGGACCGGAGTTTCAGGAACTGCTGCACCGGCTCACAGACCGCCTGAAGACGGTCTTCGACACCAGCGGAGACGTCTTCATCCTGACCTCCTCCGGGACCGGGGCGATGGAGGCGGCGGTAGTCAATACCCTTTCACCCGGGGACAAGGTCATCTGCGCGACCATAGGCTCCTTCGGAGACCGATTCGGCCAGATCGCGGACATCTTCGGGGCCGACGTGACGACCCTGAGGTTCCCCGCGGGTGAGGCGGTAGACGTGGACGCGCTGAGAGCGGCCCTTAGCGGCGCCCCGGACGTCAAGGCGGTACTGGTTACTCACAACGAGACCAACACCGGCGTAACCAACGACCTGGAGTCGATAGCGTCGGTGGTCAAAGGCGAGTTCGACAAGCTGCTGCTGGTAGACGGCATAAGCAGCGTATGTTCTCTGCCTCTCCGCACCGACGCTTGGGGCTGCGACGTGGTTACGAGCGCCTCCCAAAAGGGATGGATGCTTCCGCCGGGCCTGGCGTTCATCAGCTTCAGCGAACGGGCGTGGCAGGCTCACGCCGAGGCCGCGATGCCCCGGTTCTACTTCGACGCGGCACAGTACAAGAAGTACCTAGAGATGGGCCAACCGCCCTACACGCCAGCCTTGTCTGCCATGTTCGCGCTGGACTTGGCGCTGCAACAGATCACCGACGAGGGGATGGAGAACGTCTTCCGCCGCCATGCGGAGATCGGGCGGATGACGCGCGAAGGAATCAAGGCGCTTGGTCTTTCCATCTTCCCCGATGAGCGGATAGCATCCAACACCGTCACCGCCGTTAGGGTGCCGGACGGTATGGACGCGGACGAGTTGAGGGCCGCCGTGCGCAAGGATTACGACGTCGTACTCGCCGGCGCTTATGGCGAACTGACAGGGAAGATGTTCCGCATAGGACATCTCGGCATGGTCGATCCCCGGCAGATCACCGAGATGCTCGAGGCCATAAGCGGCTCCCTGGCGAAGGTGGGCTTCGCGCCCGCCGGGGCGGCGGTGGGCTGAGCCATGGTCTGGCTCGTCGTAACCGGTGTGGCCTTGGTGGGCGTCGTTGTGCTGGTCTTCGGCGTAGGCTCCCTGCTGCCCCGGGCGCATTCAGTCTCGCGGATGGCTCACTTCAACCGCTCGCCTCGCGCGATCTGGATGGTCATATCGGACTTTCCTGGGCAGACGGCCTGGCGCGCCGACCTCAAGCGCGTAGAGCGCATAGCCGGCCGCGCGGGCCGGGACGTGTGGCGGGAGACCGACAAATCAGGCCGGTCCTTGGACATGGAGACGATGGAGATGGCCGCGCCGCGCCGTCTCGTGCGGCGCATCGCCAACGACAATCTCCCCTTCTCAGGAAGATGGACCATGGAGGTGGCCGAATTCGGTGAGGTCACGGCGCTGACGGTCACCGAGGACGGCGAGATAGACAACCCGGCGCTACGCTTCATCTCACGCCTGATCATGGGCCAAACCGCCACGATAGACCAGTACCTGCGCGCCCTCGGCGAGAAGCTAGGTGTAGACGTGACTATAACGACGGTGTAACGAGACAAACCATGAGGGGCGCCGACGGGCGAAGACGACACTTGTCAAGCATTCCGACCCTTGAGCTACACGGATGCATAGCCGCTTCTGGGCGTAGACTCGTCACGGCGGATCGGGGGATCAGGTAGTCCCGTGTCGTCGACTGCATCTGGTAGAGCACGACCATGACCGCTGCAAGCAAGGGTGAGTGGCGCGCCAAGACCTTGGAGCCGCTGAAGAAGCGGTTCGGCGAACGCCGGGAGCGCTTCGAGACCGGGTCGGGGCTCGACGTCGACACGGTGTACACGCCGGAGGACCTGGACGGCGACAGCTACGACGAGAAGCTGGGCTACCCGGGAGAATACCCCTACACCCGAGGCGTACAGCCCAACATGTACCGCGGGCGCGTCTGGACGATGCGCCAATACTCCGGGTTTGCCTCCCCGGAGGAGTCCAACCGCCGCTACAGGTACCTCTTGGAGCAGGGTCAGACCGGCCTGAGCGTCGCCTTCGACCTGCCCACCCAGACCGGGTACGACTCCGATCATCCGTTGGCGCTGGGCGAGGTGGGCCGGGCGGGGGTCCCCATATGCAGCCTCGTGGACATGGAGACCCTGTTCGACGGCATCCCGCTGGACAAGGTCAGCACCTCGATGACCATCAACGCCACCGCATCCATACTGTTGGCGCTCTACGTCGCGGTGGCGAAGAAGCAGGGCGTCCCGCCGGCCAAGCTCGACGGCACCATCCAGAACGACATCCTGAAGGAGTACATCGCCCGGGGGACCTACGTCTACCCGCCGCTCCCGGCCATGAGACTCGTTACCGACGTGTTCCAATACTGCCCACAGCACGTGCCTCGGTGGAATACGATCAGCATCAGCGGCTACCACATGCGCGAGGCCGGCGCCACCGCCGTCCAGGAACTGGCCTTCACCTTCGCCAACGCCATAGCCTACGTCCAAGCCGCCGTGGACTCCGGCCTAGACGTCGACAGCTTCGCTTCCAGGCTTTCGTTCTTCTTCGTGGCCCAGAGCGACTTGCTGGAGGAGGTCGCCAAGTTCCGCGCGGCGCGCCGGATGTGGGCCAAGATCATGCGTGAACGGTTCTCCGCCTCGAACCCCAAGTCCTGGATGCTGCGGTTCCACACCCAGACAGCCGGCGTGACGCTGACCGCCCAGCAGCCGGACAACAACGTCATCCGCACCACGATACAGGCCCTGTCCGCCGTTCTGGGCGGCACCCAGTCGCTGCACGTCAACTCCAGGGACGAGGCCCTCGCCCTGCCGACGGAGGACTCGGTCCAGCTCTCTCTGAGGACCCAGCAGATCATCGCGCACGAGAGCGGCGTCACCGGTACGGTGGACCCGCTGGCCGGCTCGTACTACGTGGAGAGCCTGACGGACCGCCTGGAGGCGGCGGCCCTAGAGTACATCCGCGAGATCGACCGCATGGGCGGCGCCGTCGCCGCGCTGGAGGAGGGCTACCAGACCCGGGAGCTGCACGAGAGCGCGTTCAAGATGCAACGGGAGGTGGAAGCGGAGGAGCGCGTCGTGGTCGGCGTAAACCGCTTTCGGTCCCCCACGCCGCCCATAGAGAAGCTACAGAACATAGACCCCGAGGAGACGAGACGGCAGATCGACCGGGTGCAGCGCGTCAGAAGCGAGCGGGACGGTGAGGCCGCCGCGACCGCCCTGAAGCGGCTCGAAGGCGCGGCGCGCGGCGACGAGAACACCGTCCCCGCCATCCTGGAGTGCGTCGAAGCCTACGCAACCGTGGGCGAGATAGCCGACGTACTCCGCAGCGTCTTCGGCGAGCAGCGCGAGACCGCCGGCTTCTGACGACCCACGGGAGAGCAATTCACGTCGCACAGGGATGAACACGATGGAAGACCTATTCCTGACCGAAGATGAGCGGCTCATAAGATCGACCGTCAGGGACCTGGCCGACAGGGCCCTGGCGCCCCGTGCGCCCGACTACGACGAGGCGGGCGAGTTCCCGTGGGACAACGTCCGGGACATGGCCGATCTGGGCCTGTTCGGGCTCACCATCGACGAGGAGTACGGCGGCAGCGGAGGCACCGCCCGCCAGCTTGCGATCACCATAGAGGAGATCGCCCGCGGCTGTGCGGCGACCAGCGTCATATACCTCGCGCACCTCTCCTTGTGCGCCCAGTACATCCAGGCGTTCGGCACGAAGGGCCAGAAACGCAGGTTCATCCCGCAGCTTGCCAACGCCCGCAGGATAGGCGCCTTCGCCCTCACGGAGCCCGGCGCGGGCAGCGATTCGGCAGCCATCTCCACCACGGCGGCGAGGAAGGACGGCCACTACGTGCTGAACGGCGCCAAGCTGTTCACCACCAACGGCGCCGAGGCCGACACCTTCGTGGTGCTGGCTACCCAGGACGCAACCCTCAGAAGCCGAGGGGTGCTGACCCTGATCGTGGAGAGAGACAGCGAGGGCTTCACCATCAACCCCCAGCACGGCAAGATGGGCGTCAGGGCATCGTCCACAGCCGAGTTGGTCTTCCAGGACTGCCCCGTGCCGGTGGAGAACCGGCTAGGCTCGGAGGGCGAGGGGTTCCGCCAGACGATGCAGATGCTCAACGGCAGCCGAATAGGCATAGCGGCCCAGTGCGTCGGCATTGCGCAGGCCGCCTACGAGGCGTCCCTCAGCTACGCCAAGCAAAGGCAGACCTTCGGCAAGCAGATAGCCGAGCACCAGGCGGTCCAGTGGATGGTCGCCGACATGGCCACCGAGGTCGACGCGGCGCGCCTTCTCGTGCTCCGCGCCGCCACCCTGATGGACAGAGGTGAACCGTTTGCTACCGAGGCCTCCAAGGCCAAGCTGTTCGCCTCCCAGGCGGCCAATAGGGCCGCCAACAGCGCGGTGCAGATACACGGCGGCGTCGGCTACTTTGCGCCCACCCCCTCGGAGCGGCTGTACCGCGATGCGCGGGTGACCGAGATATACGAGGGCTCGTCCGAGGTGCAGCGCCTGATTATAGCCCGCGCAGTCCTCGGTCTGTGACAGCCATGAACGCGACCGGAGGATGCAATCAGCCATGAGCGACAGCCCATGCACCGCGCAACACGTCAACCACGTCTGTCTGGCCGTCCGCGACATAGAAGACACGCTCCGCTTCTACCAGGGCCTGTTCGGCATCGGGGAAGCGGAGGTCGAGGACATAGAGGACCAGCAGGTCAGGGCGGCCTTGGTCAAGGTGGGGGGGACCCAGATCGAGTTCATCCAGCCCACTGACGCCGGCGGCGGCGTGGCCCGGTTCATCGAGCGCCGGGGCGAGGGAATGCATCACGTCTGCTTCGAGGTGGACGACCTGGCGGCGACCCTGAAACGGCTGGAAGCCGAGGACGTGCAGCTCATCGACAAGACGCCTCGGCAGGGGTTGTCGGGAATGATCGCCTTCATCCATCCCCGCGCGACCCGGGGCGTGCTGATAGAGCTCGTAGACAGCAACTCGGTCGGGAGGTAGAAGAATGCCCCCGGACGTGATCAGGGTGCTGGTGGGCAAGCCGGGGCTGGACGGGCACGACCGTGGCGCCAAGGTCATCGCGAGGGCGCTGCGCGACGCCGGTATGGAGGTCATCTACACCGGCATACGGCAGACGCCGGAGATGATAGCCGAGGCGGCCTTCCAAGAGGACGTGGACGTCATCGGGCTCAGCATCCTGTCCGGCGCTCACATGGAGCTATTCCCCAAGATTTTCGACGCCCTGGAAGAGCGCGGCATGGGCGTGGTGGTCGTTGCCGGGGGCATCATCCCGGAGGCAGACCGCCCAACCCTGGAGGCTATGGGGGTCAGGGCCATATTCGGCCCCGGCGCCACCACTTCCGAGGTCGCCGAGTTCATACGCGGCGCCGTGATGTAACTGTTCAGACTCTGTGAGACCCGAGGGGGAAGTCCAGAGAGGTTCTCACCTCTGGCAGGGAGTCTGGGGGCTGTGCCCCCAGTTACCAAGGGGCGGGCGGGGGTCAAAGACGTCTGCTCTTATCGGGGCTATGCCAGTCGAAAAGGACCTCACGAACTCCGAACAGTTACCGACAGAGAAACTGAGAGCAACCCCTGCGTTGAAATGCTACACTGGGTTGAGCCCTCGTTCGCCTTAACGTACTTGCCCAACGAGCGCCGAATATGGATCGTGAGGCCATTTGGAATGGATAGCGTCTTCATCTACTGGGACAACTCTAACATCTTTTATGAGGCTCAGCGTCTTGCGGAGGAGCGAAGC
Organism: uncultured Dehalococcoidia bacterium; assembly: GCA_958296245.1. Lineage (GTDB taxonomy): Bacteria > Chloroflexota > Dehalococcoidia > Lucifugimonadales. Next base: position 962,246 of record OY282458.1, on the reverse strand, counting down.
GAAGGTCCCGGTGCGCGCTATCGTGTACGCGTCAACTTCGACAACATGCTGCGTCTGGCTCGTGCCGACCGGCCGGTGGAAAAAGCGATTGCTGCCGGTTCAGTGCCGCCGGAAATGCGCCAGTTGTGGAACCGCATGGAGAGCAGTGGTATAGAAGTCAGGTTGTTCGATCGCGGCGACCCGGAGCGTGGCGAACAGAATATGCCCGACCGCGTGTTGCAACTGCGCATGCTGGAAGATGCTCTGGACCACAATGGGAACCCTGGCACAGTAGTATTGCTGACCGGCGACGGCGCGGGATACCTTGAAGGCGCGGGCTTCCACAGCACCTTGGAGCGGATGCACAAGCGGGGCTGGCGTGTGGAGATCCTGTCATGGGCGCATTCCTGCAACCAGCGAATGCGTTCTTGGGCGGAGGAGAACGGCGTTTTCGTTGCACTGGATGACTTCTACGAAGCCGTTACCTACATGGAGCCCTCCAGGCCCGACTTCGAGTTAGCGCCTGCACGTGAATCGGCTGCGCTCGACCTGTCGCGGCGAGAGACGGCCTGACTACGCCCAGCACCCACCGAACTGGACAGAATCGAGAACCGCCTGCTCAGGTTCGGCGATGATAGAGGCGCTGGTCTTCGACTTCGACGGCGTCATCATCGACACGGAGACCTCCGACTTCCAAGCATGGGAGGAGGTCTTCCACTCCCACGGGGCGCGTCTCGACAGGTCGCTGTGGTCGCAGTTCATCGGCCGCGGCTCCGGCTTATTCGACGTCTACGGACTCCTGGAAACGGAGGTTGGGAGGCCCCTGGACCGCGACGCCATACGGGCCGCGCGGCGGCGGCGCCACGTGGAGATGGTGGAAGCGAGCCCGGTGCTGCCGGGCGTGCTCGGCCTGCTGTGTGAGGCCGGCGAGCAGGGGATACCCGTTGGGGTCGCTTCCAGCTCTTCCCGCCAATGGGTGACGGGGCACCTGGCGAGAGTCGGGCTCCTGGAAAGGTTCGACTCGGTCCTATGCCGCGAGGACGTGTCGTCCACCAAGCCCGACCCGGAGGTCTACACGAAGTCCGTAGAGGCCCTGAGCACCGTACCGGCCCGTACCGTGGCCGTCGAGGACTCGCCCAACGGCATCGCGGCGGCCACGGCTGCCGGCCTCTTCTGCGTAGCCGTACCCAACCCCATGACCCGCGGCCTGCCCATCGGCGGAGCCGACGTGCGGGTCGATACCCTCGCAGGCGTCAGCCTAGCGTCGCTCTGGTCTTGGGCAGCGGAGAGCGCCTAGGGGTGGTGAGTTGGAGATGGGGGCAAGCCGCTCACGGTACGCACCTGCTAGATAGTGAAGAAAGACGGCGGGGCAGGTATGAGCCGATGATTGGTAGTGTCGGCTATCAGGCCCAATTCCTGCAATGTAGTAGCTCCGAGTAGGTACTGGCCTTCCGCCCCAAAAATCACTAAGCTCATTGCATCTTCACCGGCTGCCATGAAGCGGGCTTCCCCAACCGGTAGGGACTTCTTACTACCGTCTGCGAAGCCAAACTCCATGTACCGCTTGGGCCTTATGCCCACGTGCTCGCGCAACAGGGATTCGGGAAGCATGGTGTAGACCGCGCCAGTGTCTACCATTGCTTCGACGAACTCGGCAGGGCAGCCGTTCCCGTTGCTTACTCCGAGGCGCGCCTTGAACGTTCCCATATTGACAACCCCCTAGACGCGAACCGTAACGGCTGTGTGACGCGCTTCACAGCGCCCGTCGCGCCGGGTGTCCGGGTAGTGAACCTCACGTGGCAGTCCGAGCAGCGATACACCGGCCCGTCCTATGCGGCTTGGGGGTACTCCCACTGATGATTGGCGGGTAGAGAGTGTCTAGCTGCCGAGTGTAACTGTTTCAGTCTTTTGCGGCAATCACGGCAACGGAAAGGTTGTGGCTTGCGGTTGGCGATGGTTGCAACGCCACTGCCACAGTGAGGGCGGACTACGCCGTTAGGACAACGTTGCTCTATGAGCTACGCTTCGGCTGCTTGCTCGGTGTCGAATCGCTCGACGACCTTTTATCAGCGTGATGCCTTGCGGTAACTCTTGCCCGGCCCGCTCTTTGCCATGATACCCGCCTCAACTCTACCTGATTTCAGGACGTGTTATCGCTCCAGGTCCTCTAGGACGCGCTGCGCCGCCTCGTAGTCGCGCCTGCCGCCTCGAAATACGGGGGGCACCAGGTAGATCGAGTTGAAGCCCGCATCCCTGTACTCGTAGATTAGCTGGAGGGCGATCTGCTCGCCGGGCCTGCCTTTCTCTAGGTCGTTGCCCACCCACTCGGGAACGGCGCCGAACGACAGGCCGTCGGGGGCCGGGACCTGCACGCCGCAGAAGATGGGCTGCTCAAGAGGGTGGCCGTAGCGCTCGGCGTAGTCGTCGAGGAAGCGCCGCAGGCGGGCCGGCTCGAACAGGGCCTGGAGCAAGAAGAACTCCGCGCCCGCCTCGACCTTCCTTCGCGCCAGGGCCATCTCTCGCTTGGGTCCCTTGCCCAAGTCGATTGCCGCCCCCACGCAGAACCTGGACAGGCTGCGGAGCTTGCGTCCTCTGAAATCAATGCCCTCGCCCATCTCGGTGGTGGCCCTCATTAGCCCGGTGGGGGTGAAGTCGTCCACCGACTTCACCCCTCCGAGATCGCTTTCCGTGAAGCCGTCACCCTTGACGACGACGAGGTTCTCGAGACCCAGCAGGGACGCGCCCATGAGGAGGCTCTGCGCCGCGACCTTGTTCACGTCGCGGGTGGCCAGGGTGAACACCACATCCCGGCCAGAGCGCTCGCGGACCCAGTGTGCCGCGAGCGGGGAACTGACGCGCGCCGACCTCCCCGGGTTGTAGGCGACGGAGATGAAATCGGCCCCGACGTGGAGGGCCGGCTCCAAGAGGGCTGGATCGGAGCCGCGCGGCGGCGAGAAGTCGCAGATGACGAGGAGCGAGTCCCCGCTCTGACAGCGCTTCTCTACTACTGTTGTCATCGAGCCTCAGAGCCGGAGTAACTGTAGCGTCACCCTGCCCGGGACCCCAGGGTCAACTATCGCCAGCCGAAGAGGCCGCCCTTGATCGGCACCAAGGAAATCCTATGTCCGTCGATGCATCTGTAGCGTTGCTCGCGGAGGTCCGGCCTCCTGCCTGACAGCGACGACTCGTCCATCTGCTTCCGGCAGAAGGGGCACGCGACAGTGAAGACGGACCGATTTCGCGCCCTCACGAGCCTCACGTGGACCAAGGTGTGGGCCAGCGTAGGAAAGTCCCCGACGTACCGCAGTATGTAACGGGTCGCCGCGCTGAACACGTTGACGCTCCGCTGTTTCGTGCTCGCCTTGCTGTAGTCACTCCACCCGCAAGTGATGCACTCCGGCTCATCGTACCCCAGAACCAGCCTCGTGCCGCACCTCTCGCAGGCAAGCGGCGAGCCGGTACGGTGTGAGGGTTCTGCTGCCGCGACGGCGGCGGCGCCAAAGATGGTGTCAGACTGCGGTCCCGATTCGACGGCCGTGACCATACGATCCTCCTATTCAGCGGCAAAGCGCTGCCCGATGTTGTTTGGTGGGAGTTTTGCAAGGAGAGAGCCTGGCGCCCAAATCGCGGGATTGCGCCCCGCGAGCCGAGAGTGGGCGCCGACTCCGAATATGCTGAACGATGACTCCCCGAAAACTACCCCCGAGGGTAGCCATTGTATAAGAAATATATCGTACGATGTCAATGCACCGTACGCCTCTTTATATGTCGATTTCGAAGTTGGGGCGATACCAGCCCCTTAATTCCGTCTGCGGCAGCCCCCGCCGCCGCCCAGTCTGCAACTGTTCAGCCTTGGCGAGAATGCAGGGGCGCCGAGGAATGGGCCTCCAACAATGGTAGGCCTTGGGATTCCTCACTCCGATGGCTTCTGCGTTCGGAATGACAATCTTGGGGAGGTATCGCGTTCATCTCATCAAGGCCGGACAGTCGCCTGGGTCTGAAACTGTTCAGACTCTGTGAGACCCGAAGAAGGAAGTACAAGAGGTCCTCCCTTCTGGCAAGGGGGTCTGGTATGCAGGCGAGACGCCTGCGCTCCCAGTTACCAAGGGGCGGGCGGGTTGGGGATCAAAGCCGCCTTCTTTACCGGGACTACGCAAGTCGAAAAGACCTCACGAAGTCTGAGCAGTTACCCTGGTCTGGGAATCGTTGACGCTCCAGGGGCCTGATGCTATATTCCCAACGCCTCACGGAGTGGCGGTACGGAGGGATGCCGTAGCTAACATAATCGTCTGTGTAAAGCAGGTCCCGGACCCGGAGGCGCCGCCTTCCGCCTTCCGCATCGACGACGGCGGGAAGCGGATAGCCGACAGCCCAGGGGTCTCCTCCGTCCTCAACGGCTTCGACGAGAACGCCGTCGAGGCGGCGTTGCGCATCAAGGACGCTGCCGGCGGCAGGATTACCGTGCTGTCGCTGGGCAGCGCATTCGCGGCGGACGTCGTCAAGAAGCCTCTATCCATGGGCGCCGATGACCTCGTGCTGTTGCAGGACGAGACCTTCGACGACTTGGACTCCTACGGGACGGCCCTTGTCCTATCCGAGGCTTTGAAGAGAATCGGCGAATTCGACCTCGTCCTCTGTGGGAGGCAGGCGTCGGACTGGGACAACGCCCAAGCGCCGCTGGGCATTGCCGAGCTTCTTGGCATCCCATGCATCACCGTCGCCCAGAAGGTCGAGATCAACGGCGGGGTTGTGGTGGCGGAGCGGGTGTTGAGCGGCGGATACGAGGTCGTGGAAGCGGACATGCCCGCTTTGGTTACGGTAAGCAACGAGTTGGGAGAGCCGCGTTATCCTACGCTCAGAGGGATCATGACCGCCGGCCGCAAGCAGCCGACTGTCTGGAGTGCGGACGATCTGGGGATCGACCGTGCCCGGCTCGAACGCAGGATCCGGATTATGGACCTGTTCCTGCCGGTGCGCGATAGGCAATGCGAGGTTATCCAAGGCGAGGACGACGCCGACTCCGGACGTCTCCTGGCTCTCCGGCTCAGGGAAGAGAAGCTCATCTGATGGTCGACGTCTTGGCGTTCGGCGAGCACGCCGGGGGGAAGATCGCCCCCATCACAGCGGACCTGATCGCCGCGGCCCGCGGGGTTGGCGGCCGCGTTGCGGTGGTCCTCATGGGCGGCGACCTGACCGGATTGGAGGCGCAAACGGCGCCGCTGGGCGTGGACAAGGTCTACACGGTGCAGCACCCGTTGCTGGCCGGCGAGTCCGTTGACATGCTGGTATCTGCCTTGGAGCAAGTATGCCGGCGGGTACAGCCCCGTGTGTTGCTGCTGGGTAAGACGGCTATAGGGCGCGACGTTGGCCCGTGCGTGGCGTTCCGACTCGGTGTCGGGGCGGCCCAAGACAGCGTTGCCGTGGAGGCCGGCGGGCAGACAGGGCGAATCGTAGCGACGAGACCGGTTTACGGTGGGACCGCCATGGCGAAGGTCACCTTTGGCAGCAGCAACCCGCAAGTGGTCATAATGCGGCCCGGGGCCGTCGAGCGCGGCAGCGTCCCGGGAGCCGGGGAGGGAGTGGCTGAGGAGGCCGAGGCCATCGAGGTCGAACTGGACGAGTCCATTCGCAAGGTCAGGCACGTCGAAACGGTGCGGAAGGAGAGCGAACGGATGCGGCTCGACGGGGCCTCGGTCGTGGTTTCAGGCGGCCGCGGTCTGAGGGGCCCTGAGCCCTTTGCGATGCTGGAAGAGTTGGCGGGGCTGCTCGGAGGGGCGGTAGGCGCTTCTCGGGCGGCGTGCGACGCCGGCTGGGTTGACCACAGCTACCAGATCGGGCTGACCGGGGCTACCATCAGGCCCGACCTCTACGTGACCGTGGGGATCTCGGGGGCGAGCCAGCACATGGCCGGCTGCTCCGGCGCCAAGCGAATCGTCGCGATCAACAAGGACGCCGACGCCAACATCTTCAAGGAGGCGTCCTTTGGCGTGGTCGGGGACTGGAGCAAGGTACTGCCCTCGTTCATGGAAGCCGTGCGCGACCTGGTCAGGTCTTAGCAGGCTGCCGGGGGAAAGCGCTCCAGTTTCCATGAGGCGCCCCTTCCCGGTTAGGAATGGGGCGAAGTTATCTGAGGGACACCCTCAGACTCCAGGTGTATGGGGTTGCTCCTCTGCCCTGTAATTCGGCAGCCCGCCGGGCCGGATCAGGCGTGAGATCCCTCCCCTTCAAGCTCCTCCAAGGACTCTATGACGCGCTGCATCAGGTGGCCCGGCACAGCGTCATAGTGGTCGAACTCGATGGTGAAGGACCCCTGACCCTGGGTCTGGGAACGCAGGTCGGTAGCGTAGCGCAGCATCTCGGCTTGGGGCACCTCCACGTCGACGGTCGTCGTGCCGTCCCCGTTCGGGTTCATGCCCAATATCCGCGCCCGCTTGCTGTTCAGGTCGCCCATGACGTCGCCGGTGTCGGAGTCGGGAGCCGTTATCGCCGCCTTCATGATCGGCTCCAATAATATGGGTGACGCCGCCTGGATCCCCTTGGAAAGGGCGTGGCTGCCCGCGATCTCGAATGAAACCCCCGACGAATCCACTGGGTGGGAGCTCCCGTCGTAGAGCGTGGCCTTGAAGTCCACGATGGGGAACCCCGCCAGAGTGCCGTCCACCTTGGCCTTCTCGACGCCCTTCTGGACCGAAGGGATGTACTCGCGCGGCACGTTGCCGCCGACCACGCGCTCGTCGAACGTGAAGCCGGCGCCCCTCTCCAGGGGTTCGAGCTCAAGGAATACGTGGGCAAACTGGCCGTGGCCGCCGGACTGCTTCTTGTGCCGGTATTCGACCCTGCTGCCGGCGGAGATGGTCTCCTTGTAGGGTACCTTCGGCGTCCGAAGCAGGATCTCGACACCGAACTTGCGCTGCGCTTTCTCTACGGCGACCTCAACGTGGGTGTCCCCCAAGCCGCCCAAAATCATCTCGAGGGTGTCAGGCTGCCTGGTTACCGCAAGGCTGGGGTCCTCTTCGCTTATGCGGGCCACAGCGGAGGACAGCTTATCCACGTCCGCCTTCGACTTGGGGAAGACGGCCATCTCGAAGACAGGATTGGGGTAGACGGGGCGGGTGAGGGTGAGCGGGCGCTCGCGCAGACAGAGTGTGTCGCTGCTGGTCGTGACCGACAGCTTGGCCACGGCGCCGATGTCTCCGGAGGCCAGCTCGCTGACGCTATCCTGTGACTTGCCCAGCAGCGTGAAGACCTGCCCGATGCGCTCCGCCTCTCCCCTACTGGCGTTCCACGTCTGGGAGTCGGCCTTGAAGACGCCGCTGAATACCTTGAAGTAAGAGAGCTTGCCGACGAACGTGTCAGCGGAGGTCTTGAAGACGAGCGCAGCCAGGGGCCCGGTGCTGTCGCTGGTCAGGGAGAGGAGATTGCCGTCGCCGTCGGTGGCAGCGGCGGGTGACGCCTCGGCGGGTGACGGCAGCAGGTCTATAACTGCGTCGAGGACGACCCGCGAGCTGATCTGTGCAGGGGAAGAGCCGACCAGAACGGGGACGGTCTTCCCGGAGATCACACCGGCCCTCAGCCCTCTGGTGAGCTCTTCCTGGGTGAGCGGCTCCCCCTCCAGATATTTCGTAGCCAGGTCGTCGTCGGACTCGGCGATAGCCTCAGTGAGGCGCTCCCTCGCTTCTTCCACCTCGTCTTCCATCCCGGCCGGCACGTCGGCGTCGGGGTCCATGATGTCGATGGCCCCCTCGAAGGCGGCCTCGGCGCCAATGGGGATCTGGATTGGGACGCACTTCCTGCCGAAGGCTTCGTTTATGGAGCTCATGGCCCGTTGGAAGTCGGCGTTCTCGCGATCCATCTTGCTAATGAAGATGAAGCGCGCCATGCGGTGATCGTCGGCCAGACCCCACATCTGCTTGGTGCCCACCTCCACGCCCGTTTGGCCGGCGACCACGACGATCGCGCTGTCGGCGACCCAGGTCCCCGAGATAGCCTCGCCCCTGAAGTCGGCGTACCCGGGCGTGTCGATGATGTTGATCTTGTGGTCCCGCCACGGGCAGGACAGTATGGAAGTCTGGATGCTGGACTGGCGGCGCTGCTCCTCCGGCTCATAGTCCGAGACGGTGGTGCCGTCCTCGATGCTGCCCAATCGAGTGGTCACGCCCGCCTCGGCCAGCATCGCCTCGGCCAGCATCGTCTTGCCGGCGCCGCTGTGGGCGAGCAGAACTACGTTACGCAGGCGTTCGGTACGGGAAGTTGCCAATCATAGCCTCCTGCCAAGACATAGGCCCCCATTGTATTTAACGCCACCCATGGGCGCAATCGCCAAGCGCCGAGCGTTAGCGCCGGCGGGGGCCGCATACCGCCGCGATGGAAGGGATGCCTGCCCTCGACGCGGGAGTTCACGTTGACCAATGGCGTGCGCCGCCGTTATCCTTTTGGAGAGGCAGTTTCTATTGGAGGTCGCTGATTCTTGGCACTTCAGAACGACGTCGCGCAAGTGTACGGAGACCCCGCCGCGATTGAAGGGCAACAGGCCGGACGACGCGCGCTGCGGCTGGCAGAACGCTTTCTCTACCCAAAGTCCCCTAGGCTTCGAGACCCCATGCCGGCGCTGGCAGACGGCCTGATGACACGGGGGGCCTCCAAAGACGACGTAAACAGCGCGCCGGGGGCAACTTGCCGCGCCTTTTCAGAGAGGTCTGGCGGGCGCAGCGTCAGCGCAGAGAAGCTTGACCGTGCTTGGTAGATTCTACCCACTCAACATCTTCGTCTTGATCGGCGCCCTGATCGGGGTGGTGGGACTAGGCGCCGCCGTATTCCTGCACAATCCGGAATCCAAGATATGGTCGATGAAGCTGGGTCTGTCGCCATCCTTCATCGACGCGACGTTCGTAGACGCCGAGACAGGTTGGGCCGTGGGCACCTTCGGCACCATCATGAAGACGGTCGACAGTGGGGAGACGTGGAGGCTACAGGATACCGGCGCCCGCGCGCCTTTCAGGTCGGTCCACTTCCTGGACCGCAACACCGGCTGGGCGGTGGGCGCTCAGGGTGTCGTCGTCCTCACGGAGGACGGAGGGGAGACCTGGGACCTGCGCGAGGCGCCTCCGCTGGACCCTGCCCTGGCCGCGGGGAAGCAGACCGGCGAGGATACGGATGAAGAGTACGTCGAGCGCGCCAATCTGCTAGGCGTGCGGTTCGACGACCCCCGCAACGGATGGGCCGTCAGTTCCCTCTCGGTCACCTACCACTCGACGGACGGCGGAGCAAGCTGGAGCCCGCTCTCCGACAGGTCGGGCGAGTGGCTCTCAGGGGTGCATCTCATGGAAGCCCGTACGGGCTTCGGCGTGGCCAGCTTTGGGGCCGTCAGGCGAACCGGCGACGGCGGCGCGACTTGGGAGACGCAAAGCTCCGGCTCCAGTCAGTTCCTGTTGGCGGCAGACTTCGTGGACCAGCAGAGGGGATGGGTTGTCGGTCGGCTGGGGACAGTGCTAAAGACGGAGGACGGGGGAGAGAGCTGGACCGCCCTGGACAGCGGCTCCGGCGCGTTCCTTCTAAATGTCGATTTCATTGATCCCAACAACGGGTGGGCTGTGGGCCGCGGCGGCGTTATCCTGAACACGGCCGACGGGGGCATGACGTGGATACCCCAGTCCAGCGGCACGACCGCCTCCCTGCTGGCCGTCCACTTCGTGGACGAAGAGACGGGATGGGCTCTCGGCGCTAGGGAGACGATCCTGAGAACGCAGGACGGCGGCGGCACCTGGGACCTGGTCTGGCACGACGTCGGCAGCACGGATCTGGCGGATGCCCACTTCCTAGACATGCGGAACGGATGGTTGGTTGGCCCGGGCGGCGCCATATTCCACACCCCCGACGGAGGGCGGACCATGTTCAGGCAGGTCAGCGGGACGCCGCATGATCTGAACGGCGTCTTCTTCGCCGACGAAGGCACCGGTTGGGCCGTGGGCGAGTCGGGAACAGTACTGAGGACCCAGGACGGGGGGAAGCTGTGGCTGAAGCGGCCAACGAGCGAGACGGAGACCCTTCACGCGGTAACATTCGCCGACGCGCTGACGGGCTGGGCCCTGGGAGAAGCCGGCGCCGTCGTCTCCACGGCGGACGGCGGCATAACCTGGACTAGGCAGGAGACGGGGACCAACCGCAGCTTGCTGGGCGCCGACTTCGTGGACAACAAGATCGGCTGGGCGGTCGGCCAAGCCGGTACGATACTGGCCACGGCGGACGGCGGGGCTTCCTGGTCCCCCCAGCAGAGCTCCACGGCTTCGGACCTGGAGGCGGTGGCATTCGTCGACGAGACGCATGGATGGGCGGTTGGAGCGAGGGGCTCCGCCGTCAGGACCACCGACGGCGGCATAACCTGGGAGCTGTTGCAGACGGAAACTACGTCCCGGCTCGAGGCCGTCAGCTTCATCGACCGCAAGACCGGCTGGGCAGTGGGTGAGGGCGGGACCATCATCTTCACCAAGAACGGCGGCAGGGATTGGGAAGCAGACGAAAGCGGGACGGAAGTCGACCTGCACTACGTCTTGGTCATCGACGATAGGAACGCCTTTACGGCCGGCGGCGAGGGCTCGGTCCTCGGCTTCCGGAAGGTGGTTGGCAGAAAGGCGTCCGCGTCCTTCTTCGCGGTCCTGGTGGCCTTGGCTCTCGTGTTCGCCCTGGTCTTTCGCGGCCGTAAGAAGCAGGCCTCGAATCCGAACAGGAACTTGCACCGCCCGCAAAAGATCAACGCCGAGGCATACATACGGCGCTGGCAAGCCTCGCGGCCAACCGCCGACCCGGCGGACGAAGGGGCGGCTACTCGACCGTAACCGACTTGGCCAAGTTTCTCGGCTGGTCCACGTCGCACCCCAAGCGCACGCCGACATGGTAGGCCAAGAGCTGCATCGGGACGGCCGTCAACATCGGCGTGATCAGGCCGGACGCGGCGGGTATGAATATCACGTCGTCGACGCTGTCCTCTATCTGCTGGTCGCCCTCGGTAGCGATGGCGATGACCTTGCCGCCCCTCGCCCTAACCTCGTTGATGTTACCAACCATCTTTTGGTACAGCGCATCCCGTGGGGCCAACGCGACGACGGGCATGCCGTCGTCGATCAGGGCTATAGGCCCGTGCTTCATCTCGCCAGCCGCGTAACCCTCGGCGTGGACATAGCTCACCTCCTTGAGCTTGAGCGCCCCCTCCATTGCCATGGGGAACTGGATGCCGCGCCCAAGGAACAAGAAGCTCGGGTAGGCCGCGTAGCGGCGGGCAAGATTCTCGTACGACTCGCTCCCGTCGAGAAGTGCGCTGAGCATTCCCGGCAACCGCATCAGCTCCCGGATCAGTTCCGCCCGACGCTCAGGCGTCAGGGTCCCCCTCTTCAGCCCGAGGTAGATGGCGAGCAGATAGAGCGTGGTCAACGAGCACGTGAACGTCTTGCTGCCGGCGACGCCGACCTCCAGGCCCGCCCGCACCATCACAGACCCGTCCGCTATCCGGGTGGCCTGCGTGCCCTCGTAGTTGCACAGCGTGACCTGCTTGGCCCCCTTCCTGGCCGCGAGCTCCATGGCGGCCAGCGTATCAGCGGTTTCTCCGGACTGGCACACCGACACGACCAGCGTGTGTCGATCGATGACCGGGTCGCGGTACCTGAACTCCGAAGCGTTGTCGGCCTCGGCCTGTATCCGGGCCAATGCCTCGATCCAGAACCGCCCCACCATCGCCGCGTGTAGGCTGCTCCCCATCCCAATCAAGACGACGCGCCGGATGTCCGCAATGTCCCGGTCCGACAGGGACAAGCCCTCCAGCACGACCTCGTTCGTGTCGAACAAGGCCCTCCTCCGCATCGCGTCCGTAACAACCTCGGGCTGATCGTTGATCTCCTTCAGCATAAAGTGTCTGTAGCCGCCTTTGGTCGCCAAGACAGGGTCATACGGGACATGGACAGACGACTTGTCGACGGGCGAGCCGTCCAGCAGGCGGTATGAAGCTCCGGCTCGAGTCGCCGATACGGTCTCGCCGTCCACTAGGTAGACCACTCTGCGAGTGTGCGGCAGGATGGCGGGCAGGTCGCTGGCGATGAACATCTCGTCCGCGCCGTAGCCGACAACCAGCCCGCCTGCGTTGCCCAGCCTGAACGCGACGAGCTTCCCCGGGTTCAGGCGGCTGACGGCCACGACGGCGTGGGCGCCCTCGATGCGATGCGCCGTTCGTCTGACCGCCTCCTCCAAGGGCAGACCCTCAGCCATGTATGACTCGATCAGGTGCGGTATGCACTCGCTGTCCGTATAGGACGAGAAGACGTGCCCCCGGCTCCGCAGTTCCTCTCTCAACTCGACGAAGTTCTCTACGATGCCGTTGTGTACGACCGCAACCTCATCCCGGCAGTCGGTGTGAGGATGGGCATTCTCATAGGTCGGCGCGCCGTGGGTCGCCCACCGGGTGTGCCCTATGCCGCTGTAGCCGCCGGGGCGGTTATTGCTCACCACGTCCGCGAGCTGAGGCATCTTACCCGCCGCCTTTCGTATCGCGACCTCACCTGACGACCCGATCACGGCGACCCCGGCGCTGTCGTATCCCCTGTATTCGAGCCGGGAGAGTCCATCCATCAGGATGGGCGCGGCGGCCTTGGAGCCGGTATATGCAATAATCCCGCACATAGCCGTTACGGTGAGGAGGTTCCCGTCAGGTTGTAAGCGCCGCGCTGGTCGGGCGGCAGCAGCGCGGCGACGCGCTGCATGATCATCGACGTGATCGAATCGAGGACCTCCACGGCCAACCGACCTTCGATGTTGGGCACGGTGAAGACAGTCCCTATGTTAACGCGCAGCGTTCCCGTTGGATTAAAAACCCTGGCCGGCGAGCGGAGGCGCTCGGTGCCGGTGATCCCCACCGGTAGGATGGGCGCCTGAGTCTTGAGGGCTATCCGGGCAACCCCCGTCTTTGCCTTCTTCATGCCCCCGCGCGCCCTGGTGCCCTCAGGGAACAGCACGACGGCCTGGTCGAGCGCGAGTTGATCGAGCGTCCAGCGGTAGGCGGACACGTCCACCCTGCCGCGGTTCAACGGGTGGGCTCCGTAGGAGCGCAGGAACCAGCGGGCCAGCGGCTGCCTGAAGAGGTCTTCCTTGGCGAGGAATCGTATCCGGCGCGGCAGACTTGTAGACAGGAGGGACGGATCGAAGTTGCTCCGGTGATTGGCTACCACGATGAGCGGGCCCATGGGCGGCACGTTCTCCCTCCCGCTGACGCGCCAGTCGGCGAGCAGGCGGAGCATGAGACCCTGTAGGAAGTTGGCAGTGGGATTTACGACTTCCATCCGGCCCTCGCGGCGACTCCGGCGATCTTCTGCGCCAACTCGTCCACGGACACCCCGTCAGTACCTACGTGAATCGCGCCGCCGGCAGGCCGCAGTGGGGAATCGTCACGTTCCGAGTCCATCTTATCACGCCGCATTAGGTCGCTCACTACCTGACAATAGCTCACCGGGTTGCCGGCGGCTCGGAACTCCCGGTGGCGCCGGGCGGCGCGGACCTCAACCGAGGCCGTGAGATAGACCTTGACGGGGGCGTCGGCTAAGACTACCGTCCCTATGTCCCGGCCCACCATGACGATGGGACCCTGCCGCGCGATGGCCCTTTGCCGAGCCACCAAGACCCTCCTCACGCCGGAGACCGCCGCGATGGCGGAGGACGCGCCCGCCACCACACGGTCTTTGAGGCGGTCCGTTACGTCGGCGCCGTCGACTAGAACGCGGTGCTCACCGCCGCACAGTACGAAATCGAATGCGAGGCCCTCCGCCAAGGCTATCAGCCCGTCCTCGTCCCCGAGGGCTGCGCGTCCCCGCAGGGCGGCCCAAGCTGCCGCGCGGTACATCCAGCCGGTGTCCAGAAAGCGAAAACCGAGCAGCTCAGCCGTGCGCCTGCCGACGGACGTCTTGCCCGACGCCGCCGGCCCATCAATGGCAATGGCGAACGGCTCAGGCATCGACCCCGGAAGGGGGGCGAGATCGGAGCGCTCTGGAGGGGCGTAGGCCACGGCTCCATTATAATCCAGGAAACGGCCATACGGACGGCACGCGAGATCCCGGACGCGGGGTTGCTGAACAGCCCAGCCCCTAAAGGTGGGAGTCTGAGGGGTCGCCCGCAGATTCAATTATAATCCTCTAGCAGGAAGGGGATTAGTGGAGGAGCTTCAACGACCTGCTGAAGGTGTCACCGCGTCGGGTAAAATGCCCCCAGACACAGTATAGGAGGACCCTTGATCACTTCCTTTGGCAGCCTGTACGCCGGCCACGTAGACATGGATGATATCGGGTTCCAGGGCATCCCGGTAAACAGCCGTAGGCTTCCGGACGACCAGCTCGCCACGGTCTTCGAGAAGGCGGCGGCCATCGCAAAGGTCCTGGACGAGTCGGGGTTTGACATATTCTGGCTCGCTGAGCACCACTTCCAGAGGGAAGGCCACGAATGCATCCCCAACATCCCGATGCTGGCCGTTCACCTAGCGCACCTCACCGAGGGGATCAAATTCGGCTGCGCGTTCAACGTGGCGCCCATGTGGCACCCGCTGCGGCTTGCTGAGGACTACGCCGCCGCCGATATCCTGACCGGCGGAAGGCTCATCCTTGGCGTTGGGCGCGGGTACCACACCCGCGAGGTGGAGACCTTTGGCGCTCCGCTGCGAGACAGCGACGCCAACAGGGAGTTGTTCGAGGAGCAGGTAGAAATAGTCCTCAGGGCCCTCAACGAGCCGTCCTTTTCCTTCCACGGCAAGTATTACGACATCCCGCCGCGGGTCCCCTACCGCGGCTACGAGCTGGAGGAGATCACGCTCGTGCCCAAGTCGGGGCGTCCGGTCGAATGCTGGCAGCCCATCGTAAGCGCCAGCCGCAGGGGAGTCGATTTCATGGCCAAGTACGGGATGAAGGGGTTCATCGGCGGGGCGGCCGGGGGTGATCAGGCCCAACAGGTCATGACGGCTTGGAGAGATGCCCTGCTCAGGGTGGGACGGGAGGCCGAGTTGGGCACAGACCTTGCCATAGGCATCCCTATGCACGTCGCCGACACCGAGGAGAAGGCTATAGCGGAGGCATCGGCGTTCTTCGAGGAGAACGTCAAGGTGTTCGCCCCCCTGGGGTTCGTGCGTGACGTCACGCAGGAGCAGCTCAAAGCGCTTGAGGACCCCGTCATGGCCGCCGGGGCGGGCCTGCCCACACTGCGCGACGCCGTGAAAGGGGGGGCCTGGCTGTGCGGCCCGCCTGAGCGTATAGTCGAGCGGCTCGAAGAACTCCAAGCGCAATTCCCCGGCCTCGAGCACGTCAGCGTCGGCCACGCTGTGGGCACACCTCAGAGCGTCGTCCTCGAGCAGCTTGCATGGTTCGGCAAGGAGGTCATCCCCGCCTTCGACCGCCGGCCTCGGCAGGCCGGATAGACGCCGGCAATGCTCGTCCGAGACACGAGTGAATTCGCGCTGATCGCGATGATGACCAAGGCTTTCGAAAGCGGAAGCGCCGCGGCGCTCCGGAATCAGAAGCGCTTGGGATACCGGCTGCGCCAGGGCATCGGCGACGACGCCTCGGTATGGGACGGTCCGGCCGGCCCGATGGTGGCCGCCACGGACACGATGGTCGAAGGCGTCCACTTCAAGCTCGAGTCCACGACGTGGGCCGACCTTGGCTGGAAGGCGATGGCCGTCAATCTGAGCGACGTCGCGGCCATGGGTTGTGAGCCGCTCTACTCCCTAGTAACCGTGGGGCTGCGCGGCGACGTGCCCACCGCCGGCCTAGAGCAAGCGTGCCTGGGCATGGCCGACGCCGGCCGCAGCTACGGCTGCGTCGTGGTTGGAGGCGATACCGTCAGCTCCCCCGTCCTCTTCATCACCATAGCCGTGGCAGGGGCCCCGCCGGAGGGAGCCGATTCGCCGGTCCTGTCGCGCAGCGCCGCCGAGGCCGGCGACGTGATTGCCGTTACCGGAAATCTGGGCTGCTCCGCCGGCGGCCTGGAAATGAAGAGCGCGGGTCTGCGCCTTCCCGCGGACGTTTCCGCGCATCTGTCAGACGCCCACGACCGGCCCATCCCCCGAGTACGCGAATCCATCGAGCTGGCCCGATGCGGCGTGCGTGCGGCCATCGACGTGAGCGACGGCCTCATCGACGACCTCCGCAAGCTATGCGAGGCCAGCGGCGTAGGCGCAGTGCTGCACGCCGAACGCGTCCCCACGGACCACTACCTGCAAGCGGCATACCGTGCCGACGCGCTGGAGCTGGCCCTTTCAGGCGGCGAAGACTACGAGCTGCTCTTCACTGCGCCGGAAGAGGTCGTCCGGCGGGCGCGCCGGGAGATGGACACCCCCATTACCGTAGTCGGCGAGGTGGCGGACAGGGCTGGCGGCGTGAACGTCCTCGACGGCGCCGGCCGCCCCATGAAGCTTCCATCCGGGGGCTGGGACCACTTCCTCCCCGGCGGCGGAGGGAAGGGGTAGCAGCCCTTGGAGCACGTCGTAGTAGAGATCAAGACGGACGGCCCGTTCCGCGCCAGTGAGACCATCCCCGAGCTCCGCGACTGCGTCGAGGCGCTCTACGCTCCTATGCGGGTCGTTGGCCTGTGGGAAGACGCCTCCGGGATGCATCTGTGCCCTCAGGAGGAACTCGGGCAGCCATGCCCCCACCGGCCGGAGGACGCCGGGAGCGGCTGTGAAGCCTACGTCCTCACGCTCCAGCGGCGCTTCCAGGCCAACCTCGGCGTGTCGTTTCCCCACGCCGGGATGACTCTGTACCTGGCATAACCACCGCAGACCTCCGCACCATCCTTAGTACGTGGAACCCATTACTCGGATCCTCGTTGTAGGAAGCCAACATGTCCGCCAGGTACTCGACAATCCCGTCGCGCCGCAGTAGCGAGGTCACCCCAACATGTCGAAGACCGGAATGTTCGACCGGCCCGGGAGTAGGCGGCAACGTCCATGTCCGCTTCTCGGCACATCTCTTCTAGAGCGGCATCCTCTTCTCTCCTATCTTTAGGGAATGTCCGTTTTTGGGAAGGGTGGACGAGCAGCCGAAGCTGTTCAGACCCTGTGAGACCGAAGGAGGAAGCCAGAGAGATTCTCCCCTCTGGTACTGTGCCCCCAATTATCAAGGGGGGGGTGCCTGTCGATGGAAAAAAGCCTCTGTGGCCGCTAGAATGGTGCCCCAGACTCGACGACCCGGAGGGAGCGCAATGGCGAGGCCGCGCGTGTTCGTTTCAAGACAGATCTTCCCGGAGGCGCTGGAGATGATCAGCTCCGTGGCTGACGTCGACCTCTGGGAAAGCGAGATGCCCCCGCCGCGGGACGTGCTCTTGAAGAGGGTCAGAGGCGTAGACGGCCTGCTCTGCCTGCTCACGGACAAGGTGGATTCGGAGTTGATGGACACTGCGGGACCGCAGCTCAAGGTCGTCAGCCAGATCGCCGTCGGATTCGACAACATCGACGTCCCGGAGGCCACGAGCCGCGGGATACCCGTGGGTAACACGCCTGACGTGTTGACGCACACGACCGCCGACGCCGCGTGGGCGCTCATGATGGCCGCCGCAAGACGCATCACCGAGGGCGAGCGCGCCGTCCGCGCCGGTCAGTGGCGGACGTGGCACCCGCTCCATTTCTTGGGTCAGGACATCTACGGCGCAACCCTCGGCGTCATTGGCATGGGCAGAATAGGCATCGAGGTCGCCAAGCGCGCCAGGGGCTTCGAGATGCAGGTGCTCTACGACGACGTCTACCGCCGCGAGGACCTGGAGGCCGAGTTAGGCTACAGGTACGTCGACCAAGACACGCTCCTAGCCGAGTCCGACTTCGTCACCCTTCACACCGTCTTGGACGACAGTACGCACCACCTCATAGGCGAGGTGGAGCTGGCTAAGATGAAGCCCACGGCGGTGCTGGTCAACGCCTCGCGCGGCCCTGTCGTGGACCCGGAGGCGCTCTACGACGCCCTCCGCAACGGCGTCATCGGCGCAGCGGCCCTGGACGTGACCGATCCCGAACCGATACCCGCCTCCGACCCGCTTCTGACGTTGGACAACTGCGTCATCGTGCCGCACATCGCCAGCGCCAGCGTCAAGACGCGGGGCGAGATGTCCAGGATCGCCGCGCAGAATCTGATCAACGGCCTGAACGGCGAACGGCTCCTGACGCCTGTGAATCCCGAGGTGTACTGACTGCCTGTCGGCCCCCAGAACAAGAATCGGATGAAGTATTAAGGTTCGTAGAATGACTGATGATGGATTCCTAACTGGCATACGCGATGATTGGCAATCCGACAGACGCAGAGTCGCAGTAAAGGAACTGATCAGCCTTGTAGACTCTCAGAGATATGTTGGTGACTTGATAAGTTTGGAGTATGGCTTCGCCAACATTCTAGTACACGATTCTCAAAAGTTCTCAGTGGGCGGAATACCCCACGGTTGCCTGCTTATTGCTACTCGTATTACTCAAGAAGAACCCGATATCGAAGACCCTACTCACCAGCGAATGTCGTTACTCTTGCTGAGAGTAACGGGGAGCAGTCCGCTCAGTTCTGATATTGATGTTGCAAGGGCACGTCTCGAAGCCGTGAAGCGTGCCAATGATACGGCGCAGAATTATGACGAATCCGGTAAGACGGATCAGTTCACCCTGAACATGTTGCGATACGCCGGGGCGAAATGTCGCATACTAGGTACGTTCCGCATGTATCATGAGGCATCGGACGGCAAATGGCGGATGCACTTCGGGGGAGACATCGACAACTTCTACGCTGGTCAAGGTATGAAGATATATAAGCCGCGTGACAATGCGTTGGAGAGGATCGTAAACTTCCGGAGTTCGAGTGAAGGCGAGGCTAAGCCTACTCGAATCGGCCGTCTTCGGTACGCCGCCGCCGTCAAGGACGACAATACGCCTGAGTCGGTACCTGTGGAAATCACGGCAGACGACATGATAGCGCAACGCACGGCCCTCTTCGGCATGACCCGCTCCGGCAAGTCCAACACGACCAAGATAATAGCAGCAGCCATATTCAAATTGCGCACTGAAGCAGGCGGCCAGTGTGTGGGCCAGTTGATATTCGACCCTAATGGAGAGTATGCCAACGATAACCCACAGGACCAAGGCTGCCTTCGGAACATCCAGCACGAGGTTCCAAACACGGTGGGGGATGTACAAACGTATGGATCATATCGCCATCCTCATGATCCGGATCGCAACATCACCAAGTTCAACTTTTATGGAGACCAGGAGCCAATAACCTCTAATCCTGACCAACAATTGGTGCGGGTCAGCTTGCAAACCCTCTACCAAGGTAAGCAGATAATAGATGACGCATTAGCGGAAGAATCAGGTGGCTACGTATCCGCATTTAGAACGGCTGACATATCAGGTGGTAGCTCCGCTCCTACACGTGGTGATTACACAAGACTCAGGCGACGGACATTCTTGTATAGGGCAATTCTGGCGGAAGCAGGGTTCCCATCTCCGGAATGGCCCACCAACACAAAAGACCTGTTCGGCAAAAAAATACGCAAAGCAATGTCATCTGATCCGGAGCTCTTGCAATTCGTTCCACTCCTCGAATCGAATTCAATGTCTTGGGACATCGCGGCGGATTTCAGCAAGGCGTTTGCTAAGTGGGTGAAGGGTACAGAGTTCAAGGACTTTGACAGAGAGTATGCGCAGAGTAAGCCTGATGGCCGCAACTGGAGTGATAGTCACCTGATCGGCTTGCTTCAAATCTATGACAACACCCGGGGCATCAGCGTAATAAAGAAGACTCGCGACTGGCACGACCTGGGATCAAGTGCCGATTACGCAGAGAAGATCGTTAACCAGGTTCGAGATGGCAATTTGGTAATAGTAGACCAGCTACTGGGAGACCCGGACATGAATCGTCAGGCCGCCGAGAGAATCGCTCGCAGAATCTTTGAAGCACAACAACGTTCATTCATCGAACCAAAGATTGATCTGGATACAGGAGAGGTTCGTAAGCCTCCGCCGGTAATAATCTATGCGGAGGAGGCCCATACACTTTTGCCAGCCGCTAAAGAGGACGACAACAGCAACATCTGGGCTCGACTAGCAAAGGAAGGGGCCAAGTTCAATATCGGCATGGTTTACTCAACCCAAGAGCCCTCATCACTCCAGCGAAATATTCTGACCAACACCGAGAACTGGTTTATTGCACACCTCAGTAGCACTGACGAAACCAACCAGATTAAGAAATACAAGGATTTCAGCGACTTCACCGAAAGCATCGTCACCGTGACGGAACCCGGGCTACTCAGGGTCAGAACTCGCTCCCGTCAATACACCGTACCTGTCCAGATGGACATGTTTACCTCTACCCGAAGGCCCTGATTGATCAGCGGCTAACTAATTCGACGTGACGGATCAAGGAGTTCTGTCATTCCTTACGAGAACGAATACGCTACGGGTGAATCTCTCTGGAGATTGCTCGATAACGAAAGTGTAAAGCAGTTCAAAGGAACTATTCTGGTGCGCAACGCGCCGGAGCCTCACGAGTTTCCACCCGGCATATGCCCCCCACGGGGGAGCAGTCCGGTAAACAGGATCATTGCCATTGACGGCTCAGAAGTTCCATATAAAGTACAAAATGGGTTTCCGAAAGCTGAAGCAGCGCTGCTGAACATCGCCGGACTGGTGATTAAGACTGATGAGTTGAGAAAGATTGGACGTGACGAAATACCCAGTCCCAGCCGATTGCGCGAACTCGAAACGGTGAAGACTATGAGCGCCGTCCTGCCCGGTCCGAATGTAGTGGGAGTAGCGCCAGGGCAGGAAACACCAAAGAAGTTCTTTCGCTGGACACTGCGCAGGGAGCTTGATTTCAAGCTGGATCCTGACCATGAATCACTGCTGGAGACATTCCTATCGATTACAACCCTTGCACAGGGGGCGACAGCCAAGTTCCAGTGTCCAATAGAAGATTGTACCCAACTGCTTACGCGCCCTGTCGCCGATACCGTCTGTTCCTGTGAGAAGCGGGAACAGATATACTCCACCGACAGCCTACGAGCACATGAGAGATTCTATGACAACAGAAGCAGCCAACAAGCATACACCGCTTTCCGCCAAGTGACTGAACACTTACTGCTGATCAACATTCTCAGATACTTTCACCAGCAGTGTGATTCAATTATGTTCGACGAAATAGCATTCGTGATGGATGGTCCACTCGCGATCTTCGCAATGCCGGCCTGGCTTAAGGGACATATACAGAACGAGGTCGGCAGGATTCACCAAGATCTGATAGGACAAGGACGTCGGGGGCTCTTTTTGATGGGCATCGAGAAAACTGGCGAGTTCGTATCTCATTTAGAAGAACTAGACTGGTTGGAGGAAGAAGGACCACGACAGAGACTCGAGAACGGCACGGCACTTGTCCCAACGACTGAGTACATATATCGCTACGTCAACCCAAATCCCAATACCGACAAAGCCTACGGCGAGGCCGTCTACTATGGCCGGAAAATTCTCTATAAGAACAAGGCGGGACAGCATGCGGTAGTAATGACTCCCATCGTGAATGCAATAGGTCGAGAGCCGAACAGCGTCAGCCCGGAAGCGTTTCCGCGGCTAGGTGAGGCTTTGGACATTGTCGACGACCTTTATACGCACCTATATCGAGATGGGTTCGTTCCCCTTGTGAGAGCAAACGCACACGCCGCAATACCGCTCAGAACCGGGCAGAGGATATTAGACAGTATCTTCGACCGCGCCGGAGAAGTCAACAATGGCTAAGGGAAGAACATCCTGAACTTTGCGACAGCCGTAGGCAGATGGGCACGCATGGGACCTTACTATGCGATGTTCCCCATACCGTTCGTAGAGGAGGTCATAGATAGACGAACAAAACCGGGCCAGACCGTGATCGACCCATTCTGCGGACGCGGAACAGCGCCGTTTATAGCTATGGTAAACGGACGAAGAGCCGTAGGATGCGATATCAACCCAGTTGCTTGGCTCTACGCGCGTACAAAAACCGATCCGCATCCCGACCTCAAGGAAGTTTCGAGTCGAATCACGGAAGTATGGGAAAGTGTCAAGAGTGAGGATGAAAAGCCGGAACATGATTTTCAGAAGCTGGCATTCTGCGGAAATGTTCTCGCGTTCATCCGAGCGGCGAAGAGGACTCTCGATTGGAGAGAAAGCAGGCTTGACCGGACGGTAACCACCTTGATGACTCAACACCTGCATGACAAACTAGGACGTGGCTTATCAAACCAGATGCGACACTCCCGCGCCATGTCCCCAAATTATTCCGTCAAGTGGTGGAAACGCAACGGATATGATAAAGCTCCTGAAATCGACCCAAGGGAGTTCCTGACCAAACGCGCTCAATGGCGCTATGCCAGGGGTATACCATTACCATCTGTGACTGAACGTCCCGATGTATTGCTCGGCGACGCCTCCGAATCTCTTCCTGACAGTGCTCTTCCTGCTAACCTCGTTTTGACATCTCCACCCTACAGCGGAGTGACCAACTACAGATCCGACAACTGGCTCAGGCTATGGGCAATCGGAGAAGGTCCCAGCAAGCCTGACTGGAGTCCAGAGCAGAAATTCCTCGATATCGACAAATATGTCCACATGCTCAGGAAGGTCTTCGAGGCCACTAAGGCACGAGCACTGGACGATGCTACATGGTATATTCGTTCGGACGCTAGGGCCAAGACGAGAGACGCTATAACTAGCGTTCTAAAGGAACTGTTACCGGACCACAGGCTTAAGGAAAAGCAAGCACCTTACAGAAGCAAGACACAGACCGCATTGTACGGGGATCATAGGCCGAAGCCTGGGGAAATAGATCTAATCTACACACATTGAGGTTGACGGTGTTCAACTGGGATACACCCATAAGGAAGACCATGTTGGTCATAGACTGACCTCTCCCACTCCATGTCGGGGCCTAGAGAGGGGCCTCAGCCAGAGCGAGAAGAGAGGAAAAGGAGGATGTGCACGTGACGCAATCTGACGGACGACGCCCCAATATCCTCGTGATCACCGACGACCAGCACAACCCGACCTGCTTCGGGTACGCGGGACATCCCGTCGTGCGCACGCCCAACATAGACTCGCTGGCCGCCAGCGGCACCAACTTCTCCAGGGCGTACGTCGCCCATCCACTCTGCACGCCTTCGCGCGCCAGCCTCTTCACGGGGCTCACCACGCGGGGGCACCGCGTGAGGATGAACGGCATCCAGCTACGGCCCGACGTGCCGACCTGGCCCGAGGCGCTCAGGCAGGCGGGGTACGCCACGCACTACTCGGGGAAGCCCCACCTGCGCATTTCCAGAGCCTCGAACGGCACACCCATAGACCGGGTGGACCCGAATGAGTTCTCGGAAGCCCGCGACCTGTGGCACTCGGGCCGCATCAGGCATCTCCCGACGCCCTACTACGGCTTCCAGAACGTCGACTTCGTCAACGGCCACGGCCACGGCTCTTGGGGGCAGTACGTCAACTGGCTGAACGAGGAGCACCCCAAGGAGGCCGACCTTTTCCACAACGCGACTCCACTGGAGCCGCCCAGCCCCGCCGTGAGCTTCTACTCGTCCTCGTACAAGTGGGCGCTCCCTCAGGAGTTGCACCCCATAAGCTGGATAACGGACCGCGCGATAGACTTCCTGAACGGCGTGGGCAGAAACAACCGGGAGGCTGGGCACAACCGCAACCAGGCGCGGGAGCCGTTCGTGCTCTGGACGTCCTACCAGGACCCGCACGTACCCTTGGCGCCCCCGGCGCCGTGGTGCTACAAGTACGATCCGGCGGACTCGCCCCCGCCGATCAAGCGGGAGGGCGAGTTGGAGGACCTGCCGCCCCACATCCTCGACCTGTACAACAGGAAGGGCATCGACATCGACCCGTATCATGCCGAGTGCGCGGCCCATTACTACGGCCTGATCGAGATGATCGACCACAACGTCGGGCGCATCATGCAGACGCTGCGCGACAACGGCCTCGAGGAGAACACCGTCGTGCTGTTCACCACCGACCACGGCGAGGCGCTGGGCGACCACGGCATGTGGGGCAAGGGCCCCTACCACTACGACAGCGTCATCAGGGCGCCGTTCATCATACGGTCGCCGGGCCGCTTCGCGCAGGGCCAGACCCACGAGGGCGTGGTGAGCCTCGTCGACTTCGCGCCGACGATATTGGACATCGCGGGCGTGCCTATCCCGGAGGGCCCTAAGCCGCCGATATCCGTCAGCGCCCACGAGCCGGAGCCCTGGCCGGGCCGGAGCCTCGTGCCCATCCTCACCGGGAACGAGAAGGGCACGACCGGCACGGCGCTTGTGGAGGACGACCAAGACGGTCTCGGCTTCCGCCTCAGGACGCTGGTCACGCAGCGGTACCGCCTTACGGCGTACTCCGGCCAGCCCTACGGCGAGCTCTTCGACCTCCAGGAGGACCCGCAGGAGGTGTGGAACCTGTGGGACAATCCCGACTACAGGTCGATACGCGACGATCTGCGGCTGGAGCTGCTGGACAAGATCATGTCCACCGACTACCCCCTCCCGCGCAGGATGGGCAGCTCGTGAACACACGGCAGCCGTGCTGCGCCGCCAGCCGGGAGAGCGGCGAGAGGGGGCGCCGGCTGGAACGGCCAGCCGTCCGCGCGCGGAACGGAGGCAGCGGAGACCAGGCAATGGTGCTGCTGGGAGGCTCGTTTCTCATGGGGAACAACGACAGCTCCCAGTTTCCCGGCGACGGAGAGGGGCCCGTCCGCAAGGTGACGTTGAAGCCGTTCTACGTCGACGAGGCGGCGGTGACGAACGAGATGTTCGCCGCCTTCGTGGACGATACGGGCTACGTGACGGAGGCGGAGCGGTACGGCTGGTCCTTCGTCTTCAAGCTGCTCGTCTCGGATGCCGTGAAGAGAACGGTCAGGCAGAGCGTGGCCGCCGCGCCGTGGTGGTGGCGCGTGGACGGCGCCGACTGGAGGCGCCCCGAGGGCGTGGACTCCGGGCTCGACGGACGCATGGGCCACCCCGTCGTCCACGTCTCGTGGGCCGACGCCGACGAGTATTCGAGATGGGCCGGCAAACGGCTCCCCACCGAGGCGGAATGGGAGTTCGCGGCGCGCGGCGGAGCTGAGCAGAGAAGATACCCTTGGGGCGACGTATTGACGCCCAAAGGCAAGCACATGTGCAACGTATGGCAGGGCAGCTTCCCCGAGCGCAACACCCTCGGCGACGGCTATTTGGGGACCGCCCCCGCGCGTTTCTTCGAGCCCAACGGCTACGGCCTGTACAATGCCGTCGGCAACGTATGGGAGTGGTGCTCCGACTGGTTTAACCCGGACCACCACGCGCGCGGCGGACGCAAGGACCCGGCCGGCCCCCCCAGCGGAACGAATCGCGTTATCAAGGGCGGCTCCTACCTATGCCACGCATCCTACTGCAACCGGTACAGACCGGCGGCTCGGAGCTCGGCTACGCCTGACAGCTCCACGGGCCACGTAGGGTTCCGATGCGCCAGGGATGCTGCACAGACGGCCGCCGCGCCCAGCCGCAAGACCCGATAGGGCCTACCAGTCAGGCAGCGGTAGGTACGGTTAACGACTACGAGCCGCAAAGCATGTAGCACGAACAGGAGGCCACGCCCAATGACGGACTACGAGCCCATCGACATAGGCCCTCTATGTAACGCAGACCTATCCGTGCTGGATGACGACGAGGCGGCGGTCGGGCGCCAGACCTTACGAGGGCTTCCCTTCCTCATCGGTGCAGCCGACGCCGACGGCGAGGGGGACCGCTTCATCGTGCTGGGCGGAGCAGACGACGGCGTAACCGTACCCATCGGCAAGACCACGCATCGCGTCGTGGTCGTCCACCGGCTCTTGGAGACGAACGTCGCACAGGGAGGCCCTCTAGGCATCGACGTCGCGGAGTACGTCTTCCGCTACGCCGACGGCTCGGAGGAGCGGGCGGTTATCCGGGAGAGGTTCGAGATCGCGGCCCTCCCGGGGAAATCTGATATACCGGGCGTGCCCGGCGAGCCCTTCCTCGCGGTCCCGGAGCAGGACGCTGAACTCTATCCCCGATTCGAAGGCCCATGGGACGAAACGGGGCGGCGTCAGACCGAGGCAGCCCGTCCCTTCGCCAAATCGTACTACCTCTGGGCGTGGGAGAACCCTCACCCTGAGAAGATCATCGAGTCCATGGGTCTGGCATCGAAGGGGCCGCGGTTCTTGGTGGCCGCGGTAACGCTGGGGCACGTCGACGAGCACCCCTTCGCACGGGAGGCGCGTCGGCCGGTCAAGGTCGTCCTGACAGACCCCGAGCGCGCCGCAAGGCCGTTCGACCTGAACGTCAAAGTGAACCGCGGCACAGCCACGTACGCCCACCCTCTCCCGGAGAACGACGCCGCGGGCTTCGTGGCAGACTCGTTCAAGGGCTGGGGAGAGGAGCAGAACGCCGGCTCCGGCTCGTCCTACGTGGAGGTTTCCGCCGTGCCGTCGGCCACGGTCACCGTAGAGCAGGGCGGCGAGGAGGTGGGCAGCGCGAGGTGGGGCGACGTGGCCGAATCGGGTAGCGTGGACGCTCCAGGGGTGCGGTTCGAGCTCATTGATCCCGGCAAGAACTGGGTCAACGTCACCATCCTGGACGACGACACCGGCAGGCCCGTACCGTGCAGGGTCCACTTCCGCACGCCGGACGGAGTGCCGTACCAGCCCCACGGCTTCCACAACCAGGTCAACTCGAACTTGGACACTTGGCACATCGACGTCGGCGGCGACGTGCGCTTGGGCCAGATCACCTACGCCTGCATCGACGGGACCTGCGAGGGCTGGCTGCCGCACGGGGAGGTGATCGTCGACGTCGCACGCGGCTTCGAGTACGAGCCCCTGAGGAAGACGGTAAGCATCGAGCCGGGCCAGCGCGATCTCACGCTGCGCATCAAGCGCTGGGCCCACATGAACGCCAAGGGCTGGTACAGCGGCGACTCGCACGTCCACTTCCTGTCACCCCAGGGGGCGCACCGCGAGTCCCAGTGCGAAGACCTGAACGTGGTCAACCTGCTCCAGTCGCAATGGGGCAGCCTATTCACGAACACGGAGGACTTTACGGGGTCTGCCAGCGTCTCACGCGAGGGCGACAATATCGTCTACGTCGGACAGGAGAACCGGCAACACTTCCTGGGCCACATGATCCTGTGGGGCCTGAAGAAGCCGATCATGCCGTGGTGTACGGACGGCCTGATGGAAGCGGAGATGGGCGGTGCTATGGAGACCGCGCTCGCCCACTGGGCAGACGAAGCCCACGGGCAGGGCGGCTGGGTGGTCAGCCCCCACTTCCCCAACCCCAACGGCGAGCCGGCCGCCCTCGTGGCAGCAGGCCGCCTCGACGCCATTGAGATGCTCCGCCAGAACCCGTTCAACCACAGTGAATACTACAAGTACCTGAACTGCGGCTACAGGCTGCCGCTCGTCGGCGGAACGGACAAGATGAGCAGCGACGTGCCCGTGGGGTTGTACCGTACCTACGTCCGCATCCCGGACGAGGAGTTCAGCTACGAGAGCTGGTGCCGCAACGTCGCCAATGGGCGAACCTTCCTGAGCGGCGGCCCGATCATCAGCCTCAGGGTGGACGGCAAGGAGATCGGCGACACCGTGGAGATGTCGGCCCCCGGCAAGGTGGAGGTGGAGGCAACGGCCGAGAGCACGATCCCCATCCACACCCTCGAGCTGGTGCAGGCCGGCAGGGTTGTGGCGTCCGCGCAGTCGAGCGGAGGCGCGCGCCGGCTGGAGATACGGGAGCGCGTCCGGATCGATGGCCACACGTGGCTGGCCGCTCGCTGCGGCGGACCGCAGTACTACGGCATCGCCCACCACGACGGCTGGAACCGAGGCGTGTTCGCGCACACCTCCCCCGTATACGTCGCCTGCGGCGGCGACTGGTGGATGTTCGACAAGGCCGTCGCCCAGTACATGCTGACGCTCATCGAGGGCGACCTGGCATACATAAAGCACACGTCGGGGCAGCACAAGCACGGCACAGTCACCCACCGCCACGGCGAAGACGACCACGTCGGCTTTCTGAACAGGCCCTTCCTGGAGGCCCAGGACGCCATCCACCGCCGGGCGCGCGAGCTCGGCGTGAACATCCAATAGGAGGAAGCAACATGTCGGACCCCGAAGAGGCAGCCCAATTGGAAGCCTTCCTGGCGCCGTCCAGGATCGCCGTCGTCGGGACGATAAGCCCCAGCGGTATGCCGCAGCTCACGCCCAACTGGTACGTCTACCAGGACGGCCGCCTGTCGTTCTCGACTACCAAGGAGCGGGTCAAGTACAAGAACCTGTCCCGGAACGACCGCATCTCGGTATGCGTCTACTCAGGGCCGCTCGCCGAGATGTACGTGACGATACGAGGCCGAGCCGAGATAAGCGACGGCGACTCGATCTGGCCTGTGACCAGGACGATAGTCGAGCGTTACGTGCCCCCCGAAGGGGTCGAGGCGCGCATGGCCCAGCTACGGAGCGAGAACCGCGTAATAGTCAGCTTTGCGCCGGAGAGCGCCGTCTTCAGAAGCTGAGCCGGGTGACTGCCGCCCCCGGTTACGCGGGCCGCCGCGTGGGGTCTTCCGCGAGGCGGCGGGCCGTTTCGTCGTACCGGCGTCTCATCTCCGGGCCCTGCCGGGCGAGGTACTCGGCCTCCGACGAGCGCGCCAAGGACGTGGAGGGGAACGCGGGCATCTCCACGTACGCCGTCGTGATGCGGTCATTGCCCCACGCGTACGCGACCTGCTCGCCCTTGCTGACGATCAGGTTCACGCCCACGTTCGCCTCGACGACCGGCACGCCGTTCTCGCGCGAACGCGCCACCACCGCCTCGTTCTGGCGCTTCGACTTGTCGCCGTAGGACGGGATGAGCAGAAGCCGCGCCCCGTCCAGCACCAGGGTCCGGGCGATGAGCGGGTTCCATCTATCGTTGCAGATCATGAAGCCTGCGCGGCCAAGGGGCGTGTCGAACGCCCGGAGCGACTTGCCAACCCTGTTGAAGTACCACGACTCGTGGGCGCCCTCTGCAAGCTGTACCTTGTGGTACTTGCCGCATATCTCGCCGTCCGGGCCAATGAAGACAGCCGTGTTGTACACATCCCGGTCTATCCGCTCGGCGAATCCGAACGCGAGGCTCGTCCCCAGACTCTTGGCGAGCTTGCGAAAGCGCGCGATATACGGCCCGTCGATGGGCTCTGCGACTTCGAGCATGGCCCCGCCCTTCTCAGGGTCCATGACCGCGTCCATGACGACGTAGCCCTCGAGGACGCCCTCCGTGGTCAATACCAAGTCCGGCTCGCCGTCGGCGGCCTCCCTGAAGAACGCCTCCATCTTGTCGGCGTTCGCGTCCTTGGCCCACGGTGTGGGCTTGATCGAAATCGCGGCAACCCTGACGGGTGTGTACACGCTGCGCCTCCGCGCCGCGCGGGCCTGCACGGCGCCAAAGAGACCCTGCTAGGCCGTGGCCCCGAGGCGGTCGTAGGCCCAGCCGAACAGCTCCTCCGTCTCCTGCCAGCCAATGCACGGGTCGGTGATCGAAACGCCGTGCGCGAGGCCTTCACGCCCGCCGTTGAGCTTCTGATTGCCGGGGTTGAGGTTGCTCTCCAACATGCAGCCGATGATGCCTGCGTTTCCGGCGGTCCGCTGCTCGACGACGTCCTGGAAGGCGACGCGCATCTTGGTGTGGTCCTTGTCGCAGTTGCCGTGGCTGCAATCGACGAGGAGATTCGGAGTCAGTCCGGCCTTGGAGAGCGTGCCCTGTGCGCCGGACACGGACTCGGCGTCGTAGTTAGGGCCGCGGCTGCCGCCCCGGAGCACCACGTGGCCGTACGGGTTACCCCTAGTCTGGATCACGGACGCGTGGCCGTCCAGGTCGATGCCAAGGAAACCGTGGGAGGCGCGCGCAGAGATGACGGCGTCAACGGCGAGCTGCACGCTGCCTCCGGTGCCGTTCTTGAAGCCCACGGGCATGCTCAACCCGCTGGCCATCTGGCGGTGGGTCTGGCTCTCGGCTGTCCTGGCCCCGATCGCAGCCCACGACACGAGATCGGCGAAGTACTGGGGCACGATGGGGTCCAAGAACTCGGTCGCGGCATGGATGCCCATCTTGGCGACCTCCAAGAGCAGCGACCGGCCCTGCCGCAGGCCGGCGACGATGTCGAAGCTGTCGTTCAGGTGCGGGTCGTAAACAAGGCCCTTCCATCCCACCGTCGTGCGCGGCTTCTCGAAGTAGACGCGCATGACCGTGAGTATCCGGTCGCTCAGCGGCTGTGCCAAGCGGACCAGCCTTTCTGCATACTCCAGAGCGGCGTCGTAGTCGTGAATCGAGCACGGGCCGGCAATCACGATGAAGCGCCGGTCCTCGCCGTCCAGCACGCGCCGAATGCTCCGCCTGCCCTCCAGCACGGCCTCCTCCGCCTCCCCTGCGAGGGGCAGTTCCGCGAGCAGCGCGGACGGCGGCATCAGCGGCTCTGTAACACTCACGTTGACATCTCGAATGGCTTGCTTTCTTTCCGTTGCGGTAGACACGTTTTAACCTCCACAAAAAAAGACCCCTTCCGGCGCCGGTAGGGGTCCTGGTCTTGCCTGTACTCGTCTCTAACTTACCTGTTTGCACACACCTGGACGTAACCGGCGGCCACGAGGCCGGGAGTAAAATAAAAGCGCCAATAACGGGCCGCACCCATGACTTCCATGACCATTCAACGGTACCACCCGCCCATCCGCATTGTCAAGCGTAGCTGTTCAGTCTCTGTGAGATAAATCGTGAGGATCTCCCCAATTGTCCAGTCTCGCCGAGTCGAATCGTGAGGGCCTCTCCAAAACTGTCATCCCGAACGCAGCGCCAGCCACCCCAAACCGTCATCCCGAACGCGGCGCCAGCCACCCCAAACCGTCATCCCGAACACAGCGCCAGCCACCCAAATTGTCATTCCGAACGCAGCGCACAGCGGAGTGAGGAATCTGAGGCCTGTCAGTGGGATGGTTCATTCCCAGACGGCCTGGTGCGGTGCGCAAGGACTTTAGGATTCTCCGTCGCTGCGCTCCTCAGAAATGACGGACAGGGGGTGCCTGCAAAGCGGCCAGAGATCGTTACCCCTTCCCTTCCTGTCAACTCATGGAGACTGAACGGTTACGAGCCGAGGCGGGGCTTGGCGGCCGGTGAGCAGCGTGAAGGAGGCCTGAAGGCCGCCGGTCCACGCCCCCACCAGTGCTTCGCCATCCAGGCGTATGGCGTCGGTCCGGCCTGCAGGGCCTGAGGATTCCACTCGGTCCAGGGCCGGCATCACGGCGGCTTGGGCAGCGCCCACGACGGCGTAGCCCGCGACGGCGATTCGACGGAAGGCGCGGACGACGTCCGCCGGCGACTCGCCGTCGTACAGTGCCGGCATAGGCACCCACACGCCATCGACCCCTGCGTCCCGCGTCGCCGCGTTCAGCGACGCCACCGGCTCGCAGGCTACGGGTTCGGCGCTCAGCACGCCGAAGACGGCCGTCCCCGTCCCAATGCGGTCCGCACAGTAGACTTGGCGCATCGTTTCGACGGCCAGTTGCCCGGGAGCGACCGCCTCTCCCGTATCCAGGGTGCAGTACGTGAGCAGGCACGACTCGTACCGGAGCGCCAGCACCCTGCTTACCAGTCCGGCCCCGCCCATGGCTATGGCTATGGTGGGCACGTCCGTCTTCGAGAGCAGGTCGAGCACGCCGACGTTGTCGGAAATGCGGCGGGCCGTCCCCACTACCTTGACCACGTCGGCGCCTCTGGCTGCGAGGCTGAGGTGAAGGCCCGGCAGGTCGCGGGGCATCCCCTGGAAGTCGTGACTCGACACGATCAGGCGGGTGTTCTTCCTGTCCGGGATCAGGTCAACGGCGTCGTGCTCGACGTCAACGTATTCGGCGCCCATCTCTATGGCCTGCAGGAGCGGCGCCGCCCGCTCGCGCTCGCCGCCAACGGCACGCCCGCCTTCGCGTGCAGCGCGGTTGGTCACCACCACGGGGCACGGGCGTCCGCTCAGCAGTGTTGCGAGGTCGTACTCGTCCATCATGTCCAGCCGCAGCTCGGCGACGTCCGCGGCGCGTGCGGTCTCCCGCAGGGCAGCGGCTGCGGCGGCAGTCCCCCCGGATCCGATGGATACCCCGATCATTCGGCTGGTTCCTGCTTGCGCTCTATCGTCATGCGCTACAGGTTCGCGATGAACTCCAACTCGCCCTCCAGCTCCTCGGTGGTGTAGAAATGCTCGAGAAGTAGGGTCGCGTCGAGGTCCTTGATGACGCGGTGCATCTCTATCGGCAGCGACCCTTGGCCCAAGACCGCGTGGGCGTCGCTCCGGCCCCTCAGGTCGTAGAGGTGGTTGTCGCTCCAATGCACGTGGCGGATCAGGTGCGGCTTGGCCAAGAACCGCATCACCACGTCCTCGCGCTCAACCGGGTCCGCGAAGGTGTGGGCATAGGTGCAAGTGTGGCTGGAGTCGAGGCAGAGCCCCACGTTGTCCCGGTCAGTATCCTCGCATATCTGGATCCACTCCTGGGGCGACGACCCGAAGGATATATTGCGTTGGGACCAGTCGACGGCCGCCGCCGCAGTCGCGTCCGGCACACCCGCCCAGTATGCGTTGTTATTTTCAAGGACGATCTCCAAGCCGAATCCGGCTGCGTGAGCCGCGATCTGCCGGATACCGTCGATCATAAGATCATAGTCGCCTTGGCGCCCCTCGGTCTGCTCCTCGTTCAGCCACTGCCTGGGGCCGGGGTGCATGTTGATCTGCCTGACGTTGGGGTAGCGCCGCGCCTTTTCGACGTAGTCGATGACGTGAGCAATGGACCTGTCGCGGAAGCCCTTGTCGGTCGCGCCGTAGTTGAGACGCATGCTGCCGATGGTCACCGGAGCATGGGCGCTGATCAGCACGCCGGCGAACTCGTCTATGGCCTCTATGTCGTCGCCCATAGAGGCCTCGGCCTTGAGGCCCAAGCGCTCCAGATTGTCCAGGCCAGACTCGACGGGCGCCGACAGGGGGTGTTTCAGGGACAGTTGGTCAGCCATTGCGCGCTCCTTATCCTGGGCGCCCTCATAGGGGCGCGCCATGCGGGGTCAACGGGCGCTCCCGGGATTCCTAAGGTACACCGGGAGCGGTTAGGAGCCGTCGGCGCCGACTGGTACGGCAGACAGGCCCAATTCCGCGACTTTCTCGGCAACTTTCGCCTTTTGGGCGATGGTTAGGGCTGGGAGCGGCGGCCGGGGGCTGCCGCAGTCGATGCCGAGTCTCTCACTGACGATGGCGTGAAGGGTGGCGAAGTAGACGTGAAAGCCGAGTCCCGTCGCCGCCTCGAAGAGCTCGTGAGCTTCCCGCTGGGCCTTTTCGGCGCGGCCCAAGTCGCCGTCGTTGTACGCGTTCCATATCTCGACCCACCGCTCAGGCGCCGCGCAAGGCGGTCCGTCCACAATGCCGCTGGCACCGATGGTCAGCGCAGGCAGCATGAGAACCGAACTGCCGGTGAAGCAGCTCAGGCCCATGTCGGCGAAGGTACGTATGTTGGCGAAGATCAACGACGAGTGCTTCAGTCCTTTGAGCTGCGGTATGCGGTCCTGCAGCTTGTGCATGAGCTCAGGGGTGATCTCCACGCCGGTGGACTGCGGCAGGTTGTAGACGAACAGGGGCAGCCCGGCAGCGGCCCCCACCGCGCGGTAGTGCTCGACGATGGCGTCGTCGCCAGGCCTGTAGAAGAAGGGGGGCACGGCGCAGATGGCGTCTACGCCCGCCCGGGCGGCGTGCTCCGCCATTCCCACGGCGCGCTCTGTCGTTGGGGCGCCGACGTGCATGATTAGCTTGGATCGGCCGCGGTTCTGATCGACGGCTATCTCGGATATGCGCCGGTTCTCATCGTCGGTGAGCAGGACGCCCTCGCCAGTGCCGCCGGCCACCCAGAATCCATGAACGCCGCCCCTGATGTTGAATTCGAGCACCTCGCGGAACGCGGCCTCGTTCACGTGGCCGTCCTGAGTCATCGGTGTGATTATCGCGGGGAAGACGCCGCGGAATTCGGTCATCGTCGACCTCCGAGGAAGATGTACAGCGGCGCCTATTGTAGCATCGACGTAGATCAACCGCACGGGGCGCTTGCTCATCATATTCTTCGTCGCTGCACTCCTCAGAAATCACCAACACGAGAGGGCGGCCCTGTATTCTCGCCAAGGCTGAAACAGTTACGCTCGGCAGCTAGGCACTGCGGGTACTGTGAACGAGATCCCTCAAGTTGACATCCGTGTAGGTCACGTATAGATTAGGGGCGCCTTACTCAAGGTGGGTTGTATACGGAGGATTGGAGCTCAGCACTGGAGGAGCAAATGAATACGTTCTGGAAAGCGCCGCGAATGGTATTGGTCTGCATTATGGCTGTGGTCGCCGCCTTTCTATTCCTGGCAGCCTGCGGCACCAGGGAAGTGGTGAAGGAGGTGCCGGTAGAGGTGGTCGTGGAGAAAGAGGTGGTGAAGACCGTGGAGGTGCCCGGCGAGACGGTGGTCGTGGAGAAAGAGGTGGTGAAGGAGGTGCCGGTGGAGGTGGTCGTGGAGAAGGAGGTGGTGAGAACCGTAGAGGTGCCCGGCGAGACGGTGGTCGTGGAAAAAGAGGTGGTGAAGACCGTGGAGGTGCCCGGCGAGACGGTGGTCGTGGAGAAAGAGGTGGTGAAGGAGGTGCCGGTAGAGGTGGTCGTGGAGAAAGAGGTGGTGAAGGAGGTGCCGGTGGAGGTGGTCGTGGAGAAGGAGGTGGTGAAGACCGTGGAGGTCGAGAGGCCAACCGAGGAGAAGGTGCTCCGCGTCCGCATGGCCAACATGCCGCCGGGATTCAATCCGCACACCGGGGGCAGCGGCGCCGTGACGATCACGCTCGGCTGGACGTTCTCGCGCTTGGTGCAGCCCGGCCCCGCAACGGGGACGTGGGCCCCGGACCTGGCGGCGGGCTGGGAGGTCAACGAGGACGCGACCGAGTACACGTTCTACCTCCAGAAACACGCCAAGTGGCATGACGGAACGCCCGTGACGGCCAACGACGTAGCGTTCACGGTCAGGTCGCTGCTGAACCCCCAGAGTGCCGAGTGGATGGTGAACACCTACGCCTCCGTCAAGGGCGCCAAGGCCTTCCAGGAAGGCACGGCAACGGACGTAGAGGGGATACAGATAGTAGACGACCATACGATCAAGCTGATCATGGAGCGTCCCAACGTGACGTTCCTGGACGAGCTTGTCGTCGTCGCGGCTCTGAGCCCTGCGCCCATCCTGCCTGAGCACGCGCTGAAGGACATCCCGGACGACCAGCTATTCGAGCACGACTTCTGGTCCCAGGGGCTGATGGGCTCCGGCCCGTTCAAGTTCGTGAGCTGGGTGCCCCAGCAGGCCATGGTCCTCGAGGCGTTCGACGATTTCTACTTCGGGCGGCCCAACATCGACAGGTTGATCCTGGAGATCATCCCCTCCGCCGACGCGACCCAGATCGCCCTGCAGCGCGGGGAGGTCGATACGACGGTGCGCGGCGGCGTGTCGCTGGCCGCGAACAAGGAGTTCTTCCAGGACCCGCGGTTCGACGTGTACGGGACCCAGGCTGGCCTGATCTCCTCCTACGCTTGGAACCAGCGCATTGAGCGCCTGAGGGACCCTCGGATCCGCGAGGCCTTCTGGATTGGCGTGGACTGGGCAAAGATATGCGACCGGTTCTACGGCGGCCTTTGCAATGTCAAAGGCTCGCCCCTGTTCCAGTCGTTCGTCTACAAGCCTGAATGGGACACGCGCTTCGCCTACAACCCGAGCAGGGCCACGTCGTTGATGGAGGCGGCGGGCTACAGCGTCAGCAACCCCATCGACATCACGATGATTACGCGCCCCATAACCAACCCCGACTACAGGGCTGAACTTGCAGTCCAGCAGGACATGCTCGGCGACGTGGGGATCAACTTCATAGTCAAGGAACAGGACACGGCCGCGGGCCAGAGCGCCTGGTACGACACCTACGACGCCGAGATCATAAGCTGGGCAGCGGGACAGGGAAGCGAGCCCGGCGTCTTCCTGCTGTCGAACCTTGGCCTGACGGGCGGCGAGAACGCGTTCGGCATTCACCACCAGTATCCCGACTTCTACACGGCGATGGAAGAGGGCGCGGCAATCGTGGACCGCGGCGAGCGCGCCAAGTTCTTCCAGGACTTCACGGAGACGTGGCTATGGGACATCCTGCCCTGGACCTCCATCAGGGAGGCTGCCAGGGTGAAGATCCAGAACAACAGGTTCCGGATGCCTATCTTGGGGGACGTTCCCAAGCCCTCGAGGTACGGGGACATGCCGATCTACCCGATTCACGCGGGGCGTGACGACAACTGGATCTACCACATGGAGCAGTGGGACATTAGGCAGTAGAGGGTAGGCCGGCGGCGGTCTCCGGGCCCCCCGCTGGGCGGCCCCCCGGTAAAGAACGGAGGTCGGAGCTGGTAGGGGGGCGACGCGACACTGCGGGCGTCCCCCTACCGCTTTAGGCTAATGCAGCAATACATCATCCGGCGGCTGCTCGTATCCATCCCCGTCCTCCTGGTCATCTCGATGATGACCTACGGGTTCGCCAACCTCGTGCCGGGAGACCCGGTCTCGGCTATGGCGGACCCGGAGCTGATGACGGGCGCGGGTGGGGACGCCCTTCGCGAGAGGCTGGGCCTCAACCAGCCTGTCCACATACGCTACGTCATCTGGCTGCGGGAGGTGCTCACGGGCAACTTCGGCTACTCATACCACTCGGGCGAGCCTGTCCTGAAGGTCATCGGCAGGGCCGTGCTGCCCACGGTGGAGCTCACCTCGGTGGCCCTCGTGATGTCGGTGGTCCTGGGCACCGTCTTCGGGGTGGTCGCCGCGCTGCGCCAGTACAGTCTGTACGACTACGCGCTCAGCGTGGCGGCGCTCTTTGGCGTATCCATACCGACCTTCTTCTTTGCTCTCTTGGCGTTATATCTCTTCGTCGCCGTGTGGGGGCTGTTCCCGTCCCACGGGATGTCTCAGGCGGGCGCCGAATTCTCGTTGGTGAGTAATCTTCACCATCTGGCCCTGCCTGCCGTCGTCCTCTCCCTCGATTCGATGGCCGGCAATACCCGCTACGCCCGCACCGCGATGCTCGAGGTGATGCAGTCGGACTACGTGCGCACCGCCCGGGCAAAGGGGCTGCCGGAGTTCGCGGTGATAGGGAGGCACGCCTTTCAGAACGCCCTGCTGCCGCTGATCACGGTGACGACGCTCCGCCTGCCGTTTCTGTTCAGCGGGGCGCTGATCATCGAGTTCATGTTCGCTTGGCCGGGGATGGGCCGCCTCTCGGTGGAGGCTATCTATCTGAGGGACTACACGCTGCTGATGGGGCTGACGATGATCATAACCGCGCTGGTGCTGGGGGCCAACCTGCTGGCCGACGTACTGTACGCCTACGCGGACCCTCGCATCCGCGTCAGGGGGTAGCGAAGATCACGCCGTCGAATGAGGAGGAGACCGTGGCCGCTTCCGGCGCAGCCGGCGACGTAGCCGCCGAAGTAGAGCAGGCCCCGCGGAGAGGCAGGAGGCGGGTGTGGCGCCGCTTCCGACGCCACAGGCTGGCGCTCCTGGGAACGGCGATCCTCGTCGTCTTCACCTTCATGGCGGCCTTCGCCCCCCTGGTGACTTGGCACGACCCGAACGACACCGACATTGACGCCCTGCGCACCCCGCCATCGTGGAGCCACGTCATGGGCACCGACGAGGCAGGGCGCGACCAGTACGCCAGGGTGGTTTACGCCGGACGCATCTCCATCGCCGTCGGCCTGGTTGCGGCCGCCATCTCCACGATCATCGGCACGTTCCTGGGCATAGTCTCGGCGTACGCGGGCGGCTGGCTGGACAACCTCATACAGCGGGCCGTCGAGATAGTGATGATGTTTCCGACGCTCTTCGCCCTCATTCTGCTGGTCGCCGTTATCGGGGCGAGCGTGTGGAACATCATATTCATCATCGGCATACTAGGCTGGCCGGGGAAGACCCGGCTCGTCCGGGGGCAGGTGCTGTCCCTCAAGGAGATGGACTTCGTCATCGGCGCCCGGGCGGTGGGAGCGGGGCACTGGCGCATCATGCTAATCCACATCCTGCCGGGCGTCGTGCCCTACGTGATAGTAGCGGCCACGCTGACCATCGCGGGAGCGATCCTGAGCGAGGCGTCGCTAAGCTTCCTCGGACTGGGCGTCCGACTGCCGACCGCGACGTGGGGCAACATGATGAACGCGGCGCAGTCCCTCAACGTCCTCAAGAACCAGCCGTGGCTCTGGCTGCCGCCCGGCATCGCCATATCCACGACGGTCATCGCGGTCAACTTCCTGGGCGACGGGCTGCGGGACGCCCTCGACCCGCGAAGCACCATCGACTAGGTCGTGCTGACATCTTCATCTCATGTCATTCTGAACGCAGAAGCGAGTGAGGAAACGTAGGCTCCGCAAGTGGAGGTGACTTGATGATCGAACCCGACTTCCAAATAGTAGCGCCTCACAGCGCCGAATGGCCCCGCAACTCCGAGGGCGACGTAGCAGTCTTCCCCGACGGCCGCTGGCTGCTGGCGTGGTCGGCTTTCTACGGCGGCTCGCACGACCACTCCCCCGCCCACATAATGGGGAGGTGGTCCCACGACAAGGGGGAGACGTGGGGCGACCCCATCATGCTCCTAGAGAACGACGGCGGGTGCAACGTCATCTCGGTCAGCGTCAAGGTCTACCGCGACGGCACGGTGGGCTTCGCTCACAGCCGCACCGACGACGAGAGTTGCCACTACGCTTGGCCCTTCTACCGCTGGTCCGAGGACGGAGGGCGGAGCTGGGGCCGCCACGAGCCGATGGTCGACATGAAGACTCAGTTCGGCTTCCCCTGCAACGGCCGCCTCATGGAGCTTTCGGGAGGACGCCTGGTCCTGCCGATACAGCTCAACACGCAGCCGGCGCCGGGCCAGGGGGAGAGCTTCGTCCACGCGGCCTACTCCGACGACGCCGGGCGATCCTGGAAGCTCTCCAATCCCGTGGCGGTCAGGGGGGTGCTCGACGGAAAACAGATGGTCGGCGCCGCCGAGCCCGCCGCCTTCGAGAGGAAAGACGGCTCCATAATGTTCCTCATGCGTACGACGCTAGGGAAGATATACGCCGCCGAGTCGACGGACGGTGGGGAGACGGTGTCGGACTCGTACGACACCGGGCTGGACAGTCCGGCCGCCCCATGCACGGCGGCCCGTGTGCCGGCCACGGGCGACGTCGTGCTGGTCTGGAACAATGCGAGACCGGATGAGCCGGGCTCCGGGCGGCCTCGGACGCCGCTGACTGCGGCTGTATCGCGCGACGACGGGCGGACGTGGGGCGACTTCAAGGACATCGAGCCCGACACGAGCCGCAGCTACATGTACCCGGTGATCATCTTCGACGGCGACACGGCGTTGGTCCTCTACTCCGAGGGCGGGTACGGAGGCGGCCCCGTAACTTGGAATAACACGTCGTTGAAGCTGGCTCGGATTCCGTACCAATGGTTCTATGAGTGAGGACGGGGCGCCCACCGAGAACGCCGCCCTGCGCGCGCTCATCCTGCACGTCCTGATCAGGTCCCGCGCTCCGGGGCGTCACGTGAGCCGGCTCCCTCCAGTTCTATGCGGAGACTGACCACAGGCGCAGCAGCCCTGTCCATTCCCTTGGACGACACGCAGGCCGAGCAGTTCCTCAGGTACGGGAGCGAGTTGGCCGCGTGGAATAAGCGTTTCAACCTTACGGCGATAACCGCCAAGGACGAGGTCATTACGAGGCACTTCCTCGATTCGCTGTCCGTTGCCGCGGCCCTGCCCCATGAGCCGCGCTCTCGAGGCAGGGGTCTGCTCGACCTCGGCTCCGGCGCGGGCTTCCCGGGCATACCGCTCAAGATCGCCTTCCCGTGTTGGAGGGTCGCGCTGCTAGAGGCATCGGGCAAGAAGGCGGCCTTCTTGGAGCACGTCATCAGGCTGTTGGCCCTGGACGGCGTTTCCGTACTCGCGGGCCGCGCCGAGACGCTCGCTCACGACCCCGATCACCGCGAGGCCTACGACAACGTCGTCTCCAGGGCGGTGGCCCAGATGCCTGTCTTGGCCGAGCTGTGCCTGCCGTTCTGCCGCCTCGGCGGGACCTTCGTCGCGCAGAAATCCAGGGCCGGCGCTGCCGAGATCTCTTCGGCGAGCCAAGCCATTGAGATGCTGGGGGGGCGTCTGGCTCACATGCGAGACGTTGACTACGACGGCGGACGTGGCCTGCTGGCCGTGGTAGAGAAGACCGCGCGAACGCCTGCCCGGTACCCCAGAAGGCCTGGCATTCCCGCCAAGCGCCCTCTATAGTTCACTCTGGACCAATTATGGACGCGAGCCACGCCTCAGGGGACATAACCACCACTCTGAGGAGGCGGGTACTCTCCGTCCCGACGTTGCTGTCTCTCGGCATCGCCGCCGCGTTCATCTACTTCCTAGCGTCCCGCTTCGACGTCGACTGGGTGAGTACCTGGGACAGCGTCAGGTCGATGGACCCGTGGCCATACACGCTGGCGCTCGGGCTCTACTACCTGAGCTTCATCTTCAGAGGTATGCGCTGGCGCATCCTCGCCGTCAACGCAGGCGTCTACGACGAACAGTCCGCCCGGCTCCCGTCCATTATCAGGGCGTCGCAGCTCATAGTGGTCGGCTGGTTCGTGAACGCCATCACGTGGCTCAGGCTGGGCGACGCCTACAGGGCCTACGCATTTTCCAAAGACTCGGGGCGGGGCTTTTCGTGGAGCTTGGGCACCGTCCTAGCGGAGCGTGTGGTTGACATGGTCACAGTGCTCATCATGATCGCTGTCAGCATAGCGCTCTTCTCAATCGGCAGGAGCGTGGAGGGCGCAGTCTACATCCTAGCCGCCGCGCTCTCCATGGCGGCGGTCATGGGGGGGTTACTGGCGCTGATGAGGGGCTACGGCGCATGGGTCGCACGGCTGCTTCCGGGGCGGCTCGGGGATGCCTTCATACGCTTCCGGCAGAGCGCGTTGGGCAGCCTGAAACAACTCCGTGTGGTCTTCCTGCTGGGCCTCGTTGCGTGGCTCCTAGAAGCCGGGCGGCTCTACTTCGTCGTGCAGGCTCTCGACCTGAGCATCCCCCTGCCGCTCGTTCTCATAGTGTCCCTTGGACACGCCATCCTGAGCACCGTACCCACACCGGGCGGCATCGGCGCCGTGGAGCCCGGAATGACGACATTGCTGCTCCTGGGTCTCTCCAAAGCGGACGCGCCATCCGTCGCCCTGTTGGACCGATCCATCACCTACCTGAGCGTGGTCGTGTTCGGGGGGCTGGCCTTCGCTGCCTGGAACATGCGGCGCCGCCGGGGTGCGGCCAAGAATGCGCCGGACGGGGACGCCTCTCTGAAAGGTACGGAAAGACGCCAGCCCGCAGGCTGAGGCGGTGGGTTGCCGATTTAAGGGACGGAGCGTCCATTTCCGGATAGAGCCGGGCGTGTGTGCTTTAGATTCTTCGCCGCCGCGCTCCTCGGAATCACGACAGAGAGAGCAGTTCCCTGCATCTTCTCACCAAGACTGAACGGTTACGGCATGACTCTCGCCGGGCGCTGCTATAATCTATTCGCCCCGCGGGCAACCCCCACTACTCAGGAGAAGACGAATGACGACTGTCTCCAGGTCTCGCTTGAAGCACAAGAGCCACGCAGTCAGCGACGGGCCCGACAGGGCGCCGGCCAGGTCTATGCTCAGGGCCGTAGGCCTTACGAACGAGGACATGGACAAGCCGTTCGTGGCCGTCGGCAACTTGGCCAGCGACGTTACCCCCTGCAACGTACACCTCACGAGATTGGCCGATAAGGTCAAGGAGGGCGTCCGGGCCGCCAAGAGCGTCCCATTCATGTTCGGCACCATCACCGTCAGCGACGGCATCTCCATGGGCACCGAGGGTATGAAAGCGTCGCTGGTGAGCCGCGAGGTCATCGCCGACTCCATCGAGACCATCACCTTCGCCGAGAGCATGGACGGCCTGATAGTCGTGGCCGCCTGCGACAAGAACATGCCGGGCGCCATGATGGCAATGGCGCGCCTCAACGTACCGGCGCTCTTCGTATACGGCGGCGCCATCCTGCCCGGCCAATACAACGGTGAGGACGTGAATATCCAAGACATGTACGAGGCCGTCGGCGCCTACTCGCAGGGCAAGATGACGCTCGACGACCTGCTTGGCATGGAGCGCGCCGCCTGCCCCGGGGAGGGCGCCTGCGCCGGCATGTTCACCGCCAACACCATGGCGTCCGCCATCGAGGCCATGGGGATGTCGGTCCCGGGCGCAGCCTCGATCCCGGCTGTCG
This sequence comes from uncultured Dehalococcoidia bacterium, assembly GCA_958296245.1. Classification (GTDB taxonomy): domain Bacteria; phylum Chloroflexota; class Dehalococcoidia; order Lucifugimonadales. Next base: position 919,860 of record OY282458.1, on the reverse strand, counting down.
ACCCCCGGGGCGAGGAAGTCGCCCGCAGCGCGGGGCAGTTGCTCTTCCACCTGCTGGAGCAGGACGTCAAGCCGCGCGACGTCATGACCCGCGACGCCTTCGAGAACGCCGTCATGGTGGTGCTGGCCATGGGCGGCTCCACGAACGCCGTGCTTCACCTGTTGGCAATCGCCCACGAGGCCGGGGTGCCCCTGGACATAGAAGACTTCGACCGCCTCAGCCGCCGCACGCCGTACCTAACGGACCTGCGGCCCGGCGGCAAATTCGTCATGTCAGACCTGGACAAGACCGGGGGGGTCCCGGTCGTCATGAATGAGCTACTGAACGCCGGCCTGCTGCACGGCGACGCCCTGACCGTCACCGGCAAGACCGTCGAGGAGAATCTGGCAGCCTTCGATTCGGCGCCCGATGGCAGAGTGGTCTATCCCATCTCGTCGCCGCGCAGCCCGACGGGCGGTCTGGTGATCCTCAAGGGGAACCTGGCTCCCGAGGGCGCGGTGATGAAGGTCGCGGGCGCCAAGCACCTGAAGCACAGCGGCCCCGCGCGGGTTTTCGACGGGGAGAGAGCGGCGTTCAGGGCCGTCACCAACGGCGAGATCAAGCCCGGCGACGTGTTGGTGCTGCGGTACGAAGGCCCCAAGGGCGGCCCCGGAATGCAGGAGATGCTGGCCGTGACGGGCGCTATCATGGGCCAAGGCTTGGGCGACAATGTTCTGTTGATGACCGACGGTCGATTCTCAGGCGCCACGCACGGGCCGATGATCGGCCACGTCGCCCCGGAGGCCGCCGTAGGCGGCCCTATCGCCCTGATCAGGAACGGCGACACTGTAACGATGGACGTCGAGTCCCGGCATCTGAACGTGGACGTGCCGCAGGACGAGTTGGAGCGCCGCCGCAGCCAGTGGACCCCTCCGCCCCCACACTACACGACGGGGGTCATGGCTAAGTACGCCAAGCTGGTCTCAACCGCCTCCCGAGGGGCCGTCACGACGTGAGGTCACCTCGGGGGGTGTGCAGAGGGGGGCACCCCCTCGCCGGGGGCGTGGGGGTGCCCCCCACCTCCACTTTAGGGGGCAGGACGCCGTTTGCCTGAAGCCCGATCCTAGAGGAACCTCCATCGGGGTGTGCAGAGGGGGCGTGGGGGTGTCCCCCACCTCCACATAGGGTTCAGGCCGCCGTTTGCCTGAAGCCCGATCCTAGAGGAACCTCCATCGGGGTGTGCAGAGGGGGGCACCCCCTCGCCGGGGGCGTGGGGGCGCCCCCCACCTCCACTTAGGGCGGGTGGGCGGGAATCTCACTAGGTGTCAGGCCAGTCGTCTAGGGTGACGTGTACCCGCAGCGGCTCGCTGCCGCGGAGGATGGTCAGTGCGATGCGGTCGCCGGGGCGGCGCGTGTTCAGGAAGGTGACGATGTCCGTTACCGACGACACCTCGGCCTCATCCACCGCGAGTATGACGTCGCCGTCGCCCGCCGGGCGGCTGAAGAAGGACTGACTATCGCCCCGCAGCTTCGCTTGGGCGGCCGGACTGTCCGGCATGACCTCGCTGACGTAGACGCCGCTGCTGACGGAAAGCCCCAATTCGGCCGCGCTGACGTCGTTGAGCGCCGATCCCCTGATGCCGAGCCACGGCCGCCGCACCTGGACCCCGGCCATCATCTCGGGGAGCAGCTCGGCGACGGTGTTGCTCGGCACGGCGAAGCCCATCCCGACCTGCAGGCCGGACTCTATCCTGACGGCGGAGTTGACGCCGATGACCGCGCCGCGGCTGTCCAGGAGCGGCCCCCCTGAACTACCCGGGTTCAAGGCCGCCGTGGTCTGCACCAGATCCGCGACGGGCCTATACATGATGCTGCCCGGCTCCATGCTCCCGTCGCGCGGGCGCGACCCGCTCCTACCCACGCCGCTGACGACGCCCACGGAGATCGAGTTCTGCTTGCGAAACGGGCTGCCTATGGCGATGGCGAGCTGGCCGGGCCGGAGCTCGTCGGAGTCCGCAAGGTCGAGAGGAGCGATGTCTTGGACCTGACTCGGGTCCACCCGCAGCAACGCCAGGTCGTCGGCGGGGCTGGAGCCCACGGCGGAAGCGTCGAGCACCCTGCCGTCATGAAGTTCAACGGTGATCCGGTCCGACCCGGCCACGACGTGGTGATTGGTGACGACGTGTCCGTCGCCGTCGATCAGGAAACCGGAGCCGCTCGTCTGTAACAGCGGCAGGTTCCTGGTAGGCCTCGCGACGGTGATCTCCACCACGGCCGGGCTGGCCTTGTCGAAGACGGATACGACCTCCTGTTCATCGTAGAGGGTGGCCGTCTGCCACGGCGCGCGCCAAGGCGACCCGAACGACACCCAGCCGAGCGCAAACCCTAGCAGCAAGCCCACGGTCAGCCCGAACACGGCCAGACCTTTGAATGGCCTGCCGCCGGGCCGCTCTACGGCCTCGGCCTCCGAAGGCTCCTCCCGATCATGCGTTAACGACATATCCCATTCCCCCTAGAGGCCGGACCCGCCGCCTCTCACCTATAGCCTGCGGAGGAGTCCTTCCGTGCTTTCCTTAAAAGCCCATGTCGGAGCCCTCAGGCTCCCGGCTCAGGGCTCCGACCCCCTACACTTCCTGACCCCGCAGCCTCATAGATTCTACAACGTCCCCGCCTGCAATATCGTTATAGTCACACGCTCATCTTACGCCCCGCGTGCCCGTCTTCACAGTGCCGGCGATTTCGCCGCAACGCGGTCCCTGTGTGATATACTAAGCTCCGTCCGCAGATCGGGCCGATACGCCGTCCGATGCGGACTGGAGGTCGTATTGGCATTCGTCACACTTCGGGAGGGAGAAGACACGGAAGGTCTTCTCAAGAGGTTTCAGACCTCGATGCAGCGCTCAGGAGTCTTGCGCGAGCTCAGGACCCGCCGCTACTTTCGCTCCAAGGGCGAGCAGACCCGGCTAGACAAGGCCCGCAGCCTGAGGCGCCTTCGCCGCCGCCAGCGCAGATAGAACCCCGCCCCTTCCCGTACCGGTTCACGCCGGCATCCCCCGCAGGCCCTAACAGGGCGAGCTACGCCGGCCGCTAGGAGCCGTACCCGGTTGGCTCCCGCCACGCCATGCCGCAGGTCAGCTTGAGGAACTCCTCGTGCAGCGCCGCGTTGGACGCTATCAGGCCGTCGCTGCGAAGGCCGGCGGGCTTCCCGTTGCGGTCCGTGACCACGCCCCCGGCCTCGCGCACCAGCAGGATACCGGCCACCTGGTCCCACGGCTCCAACCGGTGGTGGAAGTACAGGTCGTGCCTGCCCGCCGCCGTGTAAGCAATCCCGAGGGCCGCCGAACCCATGACGCGCGCCGTCTGAAACCCGGGCCATGTGCTGCGAATGACGTCCAGCCCGTTGGCGGCGCCGCCGCCGTCGTAGCTGAGGTCTGTGCCCACTATCGCCTCCGCCATGGACGACTTTGGGGACACAGAGATCGGCCGCCCGTTCAGGAACGCCCCGCCGCCTAGCTCGGCCTCGAACATCTCGCCGCGGGCGGGATCGTAGTTCACGCCCACCAGCTCCCTGCCGTTCAGAGCCAAGCCGATGACTACGGAGAAGTGCGGGACGCCGGAGACGTAGTTGCGGGTGCCGTCGAGCGGATCCACAATCCACACGTACCCGTCGTCGGGCGGCAGGCTCAACGACTCCTCGCCCAGGATTGCCATACCGGGGTACTCGCTGCTCAGGTGCTCTTCGATCAGGCGCTCAGCAGCGAGGTCGACGTCCGTTACGGGGTTGCTGGGCCCCTTGAACCTGACGTCCCTTACGTCCCCGAACCTCCGGAGCAGCAGGGCTCCGGTTTCGCGGGCCGCCCTCCGGGCCACCTGGAGCGCGCTCCTGCCGCTGGCGCTCTTGGGAATGGGATCATGCACCACGTAACCAGACCTCCTTGTTACTGTTCAGTCTCCATGAGCCGAACCGTGAGAGCCTCCCAACGGGGTGTGCAGAGGGGCGCAGCCCCTCGCCGGGGGTGTGGGGGTGTCCCCCACCTCCACAAATGAAGCGGGCCTCGGTCAGTGGTTGGTGTAGGAGCCATCCCGGCGGTGCAGGTGTGGGGCCTCCCAGAAGCGGAACGGGCCGCCCGCGGCCTCCTCGTTAAACTCGACTCCCAGCCCCGGGCCGGTTGGCACAGGGTAGCGCACGCCCTCGATCTTGGGCTGCGTCGGAAACATCTCGTCGTCGAATATAAGGTCGGACGTGCGCTCCTCCAGCCAAGCGTAATTGGGCACGGCGGCGGCGAAGTGGAGATTGGCGGCGGTGCTGATGGGACCCAGCGGGTTATGGGGCATCATGTCAACGTAGTGAGCCTCGCACCAGCCGGCGACCTTCATCGCCTCCGTGAACCCCCCGACGTTGCAGATGTCCACGCGCGCAAGATTGACTATCCCCTGCTCGACGTACGGCAGGAAGGCCCACTTGCTGGAGAACTCCTCGCCGATGGCGAACGGGACGTCGGTCATGCTGCGCAGCGACTGATAGGCTGCGGGCGTCTCGTCGCGGATGGGCTCCTCGATGAAGTCCAATACGCCCCTGGGCAGCTTCTGGCAGAAGGACGCAGCCTCGGCCACGCTGAGCCGGTGATGGTACTCCAGCCCCAATACAGGCCCGTTGCCGACGGCCTCCCGCACCTTCGTCATCCACTCGGCGGTCAGGGCAATGGACTCCCTGGGCTCGAAGAGGCGGTCGTCTTCCGATTCGGGCTCGCCGTAGGCGCAGCGTATGGCCGGCCAGCCCCGGGCGACCATGCCGATCACGTCCTCCACGACCTCCGGCCCCATGGGCGCGTGGGAGGTGGTGAAACAAGGAACGTAGGCGCGCTGCGCGCCTCCCAGGAGCTGATAGACCGGCACGTCTAGGCTTCGGGCCACGACGTCGTGCAGCGCGACGTCGATGGCCGAAATAGCGGCGGTGAGCACCCGGCCTCCCTCGAAGTACTGGCTGCGGTACATCTCCTGCCACAGGGCCCCGATCCGGCGAGGGTCTCTGCCGATGAGGAACTCCCTGAAGTGGAGGACGGCGCCCTGTACGGCCAGTTCCCGCCCCACCAGCCCGGACTCGCCCCAGCCGTGGTGTCCCGTGTCCGTCTCGACCTTGACGATGCATAGATTCCGCCAGCCGCCCCACACCGGCAACGCCTTGACGTCGGTGATCTTCACTGCTTGCTCCTTGGCATTGGACTGCCTTCAAGGTCTCGGCGCGGCCTGACCCCAAGAATTGGGCTGCCCCGGGTCACAATACTACAGCACCCGGCAGACGCCGGCAGCATCTCAGTTTGGATCCTGCCGGCGTGTCCGTCCCTCGCCTTGACCTCACGCCCACGCCAATATACCCTGCCCGTCGCCAAGAGCCGGGGCGCCTTACCGTGCCCCCTTCTAGCCGCATGTTGTGGAATTCGGTCCGGCTCTTGGCAGGGTGAACCGGAGTCCATTAGCTGGGAGGGGGTTCCAATGACCATGCCCAGATCGTTCGTAGTATGGATGAAGCCGCCGTCGTGCGGGAAGGACTGAATACCGACTGAGACGCTACTCGGGCGCTGCGCCTGCGTATAGCTCCCGCTGTGGTAGAATATGCGCGTCGACGGCCCCGAATTGGTTCGGGGTCTTGTGTTGCAGGAAAGAACTAAGGTGGGGACTGCGATGGATAGCCTGACCCTGAAGTTGTCGCATCGAGACGTGCTCGGAAAGAAGGTCAAGAGGCTGCGCCGGCAGGGCGTGGTGCCGGTCCACTATTACGGCGTCGGCACTGAGCCCCTCCCCATGCAGGCCGAGGGCGCCGTGCTGCGGCGAGTCCTGCCGCAGGCGGGCACCAACGTCCCCATCTCGATAGACATCGCGGGCGGCGGCGAGGGTAATATCTGCTTCGTAAGAGAGGTGCAGAGGCACCCCGTTACCGAGGACATCCTGCACGTCGACTTCCTCAGGGTAGACGTGTCAGAAACGATACGGGCCGACGTGCCCATTGTCCTGGAAGGGGTCTCGCCTGCGGTGCAGGACCAGGACGGCACCCTGCTTCAGACCATGGACGCCGTTCAGGTCGAGGCGTTGCCGATGCGTATCCCCGGATCGTTCTTGGTCGACATATCCATCCTCGACGACTTCGACAAGACCATACGGGTCGAGTCGCTCACCCTCTCAGCCGACGTAACGATACTTGCCGAACCCGGCCAGATGATTGCGACCGTGGTGCGGCCTAGGATCGAGGAGGTCGAAGAGGAAGAGGAAGACCTGCTCGCCGAGGGCGAGGTTCCCGTGGGCGAAGAGGTCGGGGCCGCCGAGGCTTCGGAAGGCTCCGAAGAGTAGCGCGGTCTCCATCAGGGGACCAGACGCGTGCCCCGCGTCGGGCATGGGCAACCTCTTCTCCCGTATACCGGGGTTGAGGGCGTCGTAACTGTCCAGACTTGGTGAGGGATGCAGGGAATCACCCTCCTCTGCTTGTCCTTCTGACGCCCCCCCGTTCGTCATTCTGGAATTGGGCGCCGTGGATGTTCTGCTGCTGCCGGCCCTCACGATTCGACTCGTAGAGACTGAATAGTTACGGGGCGTCTCCACAGGGTTGACAACTATATCCGCGTGCGATATAGTGAAGTTACCCTGAAACGGAGGCCGCCTCCAGAGTGACGAATTCAGACCCTTCCGATCTGCTTCCTCTCCCGGTCGCTCAGTTGCACATCCTGTTGGCCCTGACTGCCGGGGACAAGCATGGCTACGCGATCATGAACGAAGTCGAGGCCTTGACCGAAGGGAAGGCCACGATGGGGCCGGGCACGTTGTACGGGGCGGTCAAACGGATGTTGAAGGCGGGGCTGATCGAAGAGGCGGAGGAACGGCCTGACGCCGAACTCGATGATGAACGCCGCCGCTACTACCGGCTCACCGGCCCCGGGGCGCGTGTTCTCGACTCTGAGATCGCTCGGATGGAGCAGCTCACCCGCGCTGCCGAGGCGAGACGGCCCGTGGCGTGGCGAAGGCCAGACTTAGAGGGGTTGACATGATGTCCGACATGATCGCCGAAAGGGTCTATCGGGCGCTGCTCGCGGCTTATCCGAGCGAACACCGGCGCGAATACGGCGAGCCGATGGTCCAGCTTTTCCGGGACCGGATGCGCCGCGACGGCGGAGGATTCCGAACGCTGGCCGTCTGGGTACATACGGTCTTCGACCTTGTGAGTTCGGCGTTCGAAGAACGCAAGGAGGGAGTCATGTTGGAAAGCGTGGTCAAGCAAGCAGGCCTCCATTCGGCGAAGCTCCTATTGTGGTCTTTTTCCGCGGCGACCGGGGTCCACGTGGTCACGACCGTGGCGCTGCTGACCGCCGGCCTCGTCTCGCTGCGGACAGGGTGGTACTTCACCATCGAATCCGGCCCCCTGTGGTTCTTGGGATACGAGGCGCACGTCTACAACAGTAGTACCAGTTTGTCGTTCGGTCTCGACCTGTTCGGGTTCTTCGTTCTCTTCGCGGCGGCGGGGCTTCTGATCGGAGTTGGATCGGCAATGCGGGCCCTGTATATCTCCCTGAGGTCGTAATCAGGCCTGGGCTCGCCTCGCGGCGGTCATACGCAAGAGGTCCCACTCCGTCAGGTGCGGGCGGGCGCGGCGCAGGAATTCGCTCATCGTCTCCAGTGGGCTGGCGCTCGTGGTGTCTAGGGCGAAGCGCCGGCGGACCAGGGATTCGTCGTATTCTCTCCGGAAGCCCTTTAGCGCGGTCTCCACGTCCTGCGGTTTCAGGACTTCCCGCGGGCGCGGGGCGGCAGTCATCCGCTCGCGGATGGCGGACGGCGACGCCTCCACGAGCACCAGCGCCACCTCAGGGGCCTGAACGAGGAGGTAGTGCTCCCACTCTCTCGCGCGGCGGCGGCGGTCGGAGAAGGCGCCGGGCTCTCCATAGCCGTAGTAGAGCGGGGCGTACACCGCGTCGGCGTAGTAGAAGTCGATCATCAGAGTGTCTTCGCGCGGGCCGAACAAGTCCGGGTGCAGATGCCTCCAGACGTTGTGCCTCTGCAACTGCTCCAGCACGGACGGCCTGAGCCCCATTATCTGCTCTTCGTCCTCAGCCGAGTTGAGGTCTTCCGCCCGCTTACCCGGCAGGGCGCCCGACCCCGGATCGGCTTCGACGATCATGTGCCGGTCGAGCCGGGGAGCGACGAAGTGGTTATGCCACCTCACGAACGGCACGCCCATCTCCTTTATCATCCAGCGAGAAATTTCGACGGCCAGCGTGGTCTTCCCCGCATAGCTACAGCCCGTCAGGATAAGCTGCATCGTCTACCGTCCTCCTCAGGGTCGGGGGTTAAGCCGGACGGCGGAGCATGGCCGCCTAACCCGCGCCGTTCGGCTCTATGCCGACGTGCAGAGCGCCCCCGTCCACGTCGTCGAACAGGTCGAATGCCGTCTCCCATTGATCGAGGGGGAATCTGTGGGTCAGGACTGCTTTCACGTCTACCATGCCGCAGGAGACCAGGTCCAAGGCGCGCTGGTAGTCGGGTGTGCTCCAGCCCCTGTTGGGGATGATCGCGACAGCCTTTGACACGAGGTCGCGCGGCGCGAGCTGCACGGTGACAAGCGGGTCGTAGTGGCCCTCGACCAGGACGCGGCCCGTCGACGCGGACGCGGCCATGGCGAGCTCGAAGTCTCGTTGGGCGTAGCCGCATACCAGCACCGCGCCGGCGTCTCCACCCAGCGCGTCCCGTGTCCTTCCCACGGCGTCGCCGCTTCGCACTTCGACGGCGCCAGTGGCCCCGAGCGCGGCGCCGACCTCCAACCGGTCCCGCCCGGCTCCGGCCAGCACCAAGAACCGCGGCGAGTACAGGCGAGCAACCTGGAGAGCCAGTAGGCCGATGGGGGTGGCCCCGATGACCAAGACGCGCTCCGCCAAACCGAGCCGCAACCTGCGCACCGCCGCAACGGCGTTGGCTAGGTTTTCGAGCAAGGCGCCCTGCTCTAAGTCGACGTGATCCGGAAGCTCGAACAGGCACCTCTCAGGAGCCTTGTTGTACTGTGCCAACCCTCCGTCCAAGGTGAACCCGAGGGCCTGGAACCGCTCGCAGTCGTGGGTGCCCCCGGTACGGCACGGTGCGCACATCCCGCACAGTACGTAGGGATGAACGGCGACGCGGTCTCCGGGCCGGGCATACTTGACGCCCGCGCCGCACTCCTCGACCACGCCGGCGAACTGGTGCCCCGGTATGAACGGAAACCCCATCTCAGTCAGCACGCCGCCGCGGATGCGAAGATCGTTCTGGCAGAACCCGGCGCTCTCCACCCTGAGCAGCGCCTCACCGGGGCCGGGCTGAGGCTCCGGGCGGTCGGCAAGCCCATACTCACCCGGCGCTGTGGTGTAGAGCGCCTTCACGATGAGCGGCGGCCCGCGCCGATCTCCCGGATTGGGTCCACCATCGCCCGGACGCGCGGGCTGGCGCTGTCGGCGAACGTTCCGATGGGATTGAAGATGGCCTGGTTGGATCGGACGAGCGAGTCGAGGTTTTGTTCAGTGGCCGGCACAGCGGCGAACTTGAGCGCGACGTAGCGCCTGCCCGCGAATCCGTTGAATACCGAGTGGTACAGGCACTGGTTGAAGAAGATCACGTCTCCGGGCTCCGACTCTAACACGGCCCCGCGAATCTCGACGCCCGCGATGCCGAACGGGGTCCGGTCGGGGTCAGTGTGCCCGGCATGAAGAGGCGCCAAGTCGGTGTGGTAGGGCAGCCGGTGTGAGCCGGGCAGTACTCGCAGGCATCCTGCGGCCTCGGATACCGCGTCCAAGTAGATGTTCACCTTGATCCTGAGGTAGCCCACCTCCTTCTCTCCCGGCCTGTCCGCGTGCCAGCCGTGCGAGGCGTGGGCGGTCACGTTGCCCTCGGACCCCGCCCATACGAACCCGCCGCCCATCAGCCCCTCGATGGTCCCGTAGATACGGTCGTCCTCGACGAACCTGGTTAGAATGGAGCTATGCTCCACGAAGGGGGACACCACTTGAGGCTCCCCGAATGGCCGCCCCTCCCGCTCGCGCTCCCAAAGCCTACCCGCCTCCCGGCTAATCTCTGCGATCTCAGGAGGCGAAAAGGCGCCTTTGAGAAAGAGGAACCCGAATGTGTCGAAATGCCGCTTCTGGCCGTCGCTGATCGCCATCTGTAGTCCTCCTCGCGTCGGTAAGCCGAGGGCGGCTCCGCGTACCGCCCTCTAGCAGTCCGTGGAAAAATCCTTCCTAAGCATCCCTAGAATCCCTCCCTGCTCGAAGAGGAACGGATCTATGCCCGAGGGACATCCCTCTACTCCTCAGCCTGCTGAAGGGAGTGATATTATACTTGACCTACGGAAGGGAGTACCCATACGTGAAGGATTCAATCTGCATCGTCACGGGCGCCGGGAGCGGGATCGGAGAGGCAGCCTCCCTCATGCTTGCCGACAGCGGCGCCCGGGTCGTTCTCGTGGGGAGGACGCTTTCGAAGCTCGAACGGGTCCGCCGGGAGATCGACGCCAGAGGCGGCGCTGCGGACGTCCGCCCCTGCGACGTTGGCGGCGTATCCGCTGTCCGAAGCCTGGCCCAAGGGGTGCTTGGCGACTATGGGCGCGTCGACGTGCTGGTCAACAACGCCGGTTTCAGCAGCCGCAACCGCACGACGTTGACGACGACGCCTGAGGAGGCGGAAGCCATGATGCGCGTCAACCTGATGGGGCCGTTCTTCCTGACGCAGGCGGTGCTGCCGGGGATGCTCCAACGAAACAGAGGCATGATCGTCAACGTGTCGTCGTTAGCTGCCACGAGCCCGAGCCGCGTGGGCGGGGCCTTCTACAGCGCCGTGAAGGCAGGCTTGCTGAACTTCACCCGGTACCTGAACGTCGAACTGGAGAACTCCGGTGTCCGCGCCTGCTGCATCCTACCGGGAGAGGTGGATACCCCCACTCTGGAGAACCGGCCCGTCGTGCCCGGCGCAGACGCCCGGTCAACGATGCTCTCTGCCGGGGACGTAGCGGAGGCGGTTCTGCTGGCCGCGGCCAGCCCGCACCGGTCCTTGGTGGAGGAGATAACAGTGCGCCCCAGCTTCAGGCGGGACCTCTCCGGCGAGCTCATGGACCCACTCCAAGGGGCGGACTGACCCACCTACCGCCTGATTGGAGATGACGGCAGCTTCGGGACCACGTCGCGCATCAACGCCTCGACGTGCTCCAGATGGTCGAATACCGGGTTCAGCATGATCATCTCGGCGCCTGCGTCGACGACCTCCGCCAAGCCGTCCACACAGCGTTGCTCGCCCCCCCAGACCGAGACCCTGTGGGCCATCTCGGCGTTCCCGTAGCGTTCACCGAACCAGCGCGCGAGCCGCCGCTCAGCGCGGCCCGCGTCGTCGTCCAGAGCAACGTATACCCGTTTGGAGATGGAGAAGGCGTTTCTACCGGCGGCGTCCAGATGCTCCCGCAGGGCCGCCGCATGGCCCCGGAACTCGCCGGTACTGGTCGAACCCGCGCCCATCCAGCCGTCGGCAATGCGGGCCGCCCGTCTGAGGCCGTCAGGGTGACGCCCGCCCATCCAGATCGGCGGGTAGGGCTGCTGCAAGGGCCTCGGAGCTATAACCTCCCCATCCAACTTCCAGAAGTGCCCGTCGTACATGGGATACGCCTGAGTCCACAGCGCCCTGATCACCTCCACGCTCTCAATGAAGTGGCGCACCCTCCGTTCGGACGGCCCGTCCAACAGCGTGTACTGTCGACGCCTGCCGCCGAGCGCCAATCCGGCGATGAGCCGGCCGCCGCTCATCTGGTCCAGCGTGGCGAACTGTTTTGCCAGGTGAACAGGGTTCCTCGTAGAGGCGATGACAACGGCAGTCCCGAGAGCGATGCTATTTGTGACCGCCGCCACGTGGCACAGCAGCGCGATGGGCTCCAAAACCGCCGTTGCCCCGATGATCTGCTCCTGCGTCCACAGGCTGTGGTATCCCAGAGCCTCGGCGCGCTTGGAGAACGCGCGGACGAGGCCCATGTCCACCGGCTCGTCTACGAACACCTGCGGGACGGCGATCCCGCAGGGGAGCGGGGCGGCCGCGTCCATCTCAGGACGTCTCCCCGGGGTCCGGGACGTTGAAGACCATGTACTCCGCCGCGTTCCTGGCGACTATGAGCTCGGCGTGGAGGTCGGCGTCGAGGTTCTCCTCGACGTGTACGGTGTTGGGGGGGACGTATATGAAGTCGCCGGACTCGGCGTCGAGGCTCTGCCTGAGCCCGTCGCCGAAGTGCATGCGTATCCTGCCCCTGAGCACGTAGATCCCGGACTCGGCGTCGCCGTGGTGGTGTGCGCCGCTGGGACCGGGGGGCGAGGAGACGTACCCGATCCACAGGCCGCGGCTGCCGCATACGTCCGCGGCGATCCCGGCGCGGCGCACCATGTCCGGCGTCTGCGCCGTATTGGGGCTGCGCTGGTGAGGCTTTACGACTATTACTTCCGCCATTCAATATATCCCGTGCCCATGACGTCTCCGGCAGGCTGTTGAATTACTGGGGGGCAGAGGCGCCCCTCAGATATTAGTCTATTTCCCTCCCGGCCGGGAAGGGAGAGCTGCAAGGAAGCCGGAAGCATTCTCCCACAGCGGCGCCATATCACTCAAACCTCGCCGCAGCCGCGCCCAGGCCGGCGATGTTGATGGTCACCACGTCGCCCTTCTTTACCCATACGGTCTGCACGATGCTTCCCAGGGACACGAACTCCCCGGCCAAGATGCCCCTGCCTCGCCGCGCGAGGGAGTTAGCCAACCATGCCAACGCTTCCAAGGGGTGGCCCATGATGTCCCCGCCCCTGCCTGTCCCGACCAGATCCCCGTTGACGGCCATTCCGCCCGACGCCTCGGCGAGGTCGAGGCCTCCAAGCGGGACCGGGGGGCCCAACACGCAGCCGAGCCCGAAGAAGTCGTCTGCGATGAGCGATGGCGTATCGATGGCCTTATAGTCCTGCCATCGGTCGTCGACGACCTCGATGGAGGCCATCACGGAGTCCACGGCGCCCTCGACGGATCTGCGGTCGTATGGCGCGCCCGATGCCGGCAGATCAGACCCGAGCCTCGCCGCGATCTCGCACTCGACACCGGGACGCAGCAGGGCGTCAAAGCCGTAGGCGCCGTCGTCCCGATGCGTCATCGGGGCGTAGACGCCCCCCGCACATGGGTTGTCGATGCCCAGGTAGCGTTGCATGACCTGCGTCGTGCAGCCGATCTTGTGCCCGGCGAGAGCGCCAAATACGTCTGCCAGCCTCTGTTGCATCAACCTCTGCACCAAGTAGGCGTCGGCTTCGTCCTTGGGCCGGGCTCCCGCGGGGAGAGCGCCCATTCGGGCCCGCTTCGTCCTCGCGTCGCTCAGGATCCGAGCGGCTTGCCTTGCTGCGGCCTGGTCCATTGATCGGCTCCTCTAGCAGGGTGCGGAAGAACCTCCCGCACCCTGCCTTAACCCCCCTCCCAGATGAGGAGGAAGGAGGGATTCATACCCCAAGGGACACCCTTCAGACCCTCGACAAGGGGCTCTGCCCTAGTACAGGCGGGACCTGCCGACACTACCCATGTGTGGCCTGAACCTGCTGGGGATTCGTCCTTCTACGTATGGTTTCACCGCATGATTCAACCGGGCAGTCAGGGGAATCTATGGTGACATTTCTGTGGTTGCAGCCCCTCTGCCTAGCCGCCTTCCTCGATGGATATGGAGGAGATCACGTCGCCCAACGTGGTCGCCGTACTGGGGTTGCGGATCATGATGCCGTTTACCACGTCCATGCCCTCCACCACCTTGCCGAACACCGTGTGGGCGTCATCCAGGTGCGGCGTGGCCACGAACGTGATGAACCACTGCCCGCCTCCGCTGTTCGGGCGTCCGGTGTTCGCCATCGAGAGCACGCCGGGGCCGTCGTGGCGTCTCAGGGGGCTGAACTCGTCCGCGATGGTGTACCCCGGGCCGCCGCTGCCCGTGCCGGTCGGATCGCCGCTCTGCGCCATGAAATCCGCTATGACGCGATGGAAGGTTACCTGGTCGTAGTAGCCGTCGCGCGCCAGGAAGACGAAGTTGTTGACAGTCACCGGAGCCTCTTTCGCGAACAACTCGATGACTATCTCGCCGCCTTTTTCCAGGTGGAGAGTCGCCGTGTAGCTCTTGTCCGGATCAATCGACATCGCCGGCGGCGAGCTGTACTGCTTGACACGCGGGGCTGAGGCCGTTGGCTTGGGGGTGGGCTTGGCAGGGACCGCAGTAGGCGGCTCGGCGGGAGCCGCAGTAGCCGGCTCGGTGGTCGGCTCGGGTTCCGTTCCGCACGCGGCCATGAACAGCACGACCGGCAGCGCGGCAAGCAAAGCGCGAGAGCATCGGATTAACGCCATTGTGATCTTCTCCTTAAATGTTCAGTGCGCCGAAGCAGGCGGCCATTATGCTATCGGCGTCGATCTCGTACTCCCCGTACAACTCCTCCTGGGACCCTGACTGGCCGAATTCAGTGACCCCCAGGGGCAACGTGGTGGTCTTCATGGCGGCGCCTATCCACGCCAGGGCGTGGGGTGCGCCGTCCACGACGGTAACGATGGGCGCGCTGCGCTCGCCGACCCCTATGAGCTCCGATAGGAAGGGGTCCGTCTCCGCACCTCCGCGGGCCCGCACCCGCACCGACTCTTGGAACCGGCGGTAGAGCGGCCCCGGCCCGGTCACGTTGATCACGTTGGCAAATACGCCCTCTTCGAGCAGCCGGTCGCTTGCGGCGACGGCCTCGGGCACCATAGCCCCCGAGGCGAAGATGTTGACCACGTTGTAGTCGGTCCCGTATCCACGCTCCCGGCCCCGGTCCACGAGCTTGTAGGCGCCTCCCAGCACCTGCCTCCGCAGCCGCTCCGGATATGCGGCCGCCGGCGTGAGGTTGAACAGGCTCTGGTCGACCCGCTTGCTGGTTAGGCGCAGATAGGTCGACTCACTCCGCAACCGGATGTTCTCGAGGGCTGCCAGCAATATCCATTCGAGCTCCTGTCCGAAGCAAGGCTCGTAGTACGCCAGCTCGGGGAAGGAGACGCCGATTGACGGCGTGATTACCGACTGGTGCGCTCCGCCCTCCGGGCCCAAGGTAATCCCCGAAGGGGTGCCGACGATGATGAACTTGCCGCCGTTGTAGACGCTGTAGACGAAGGCGTCCAAGCCTCGCCTTATGAATGGGTCGTAGAGAGTACCGATAGGGAATAGCATCTCCCCGGCAGCCTCATGCGAGAGGCCGAGTTGGCCCAGTAACATGAACAGGTTGTTCTCGGAGATGCCCAGCTCTATATGCTGGCCTGTCTGGGATTCGACCCACTGCAGCGCGCGCGGGACCTGCTCCTCCGGTGCAGGCTCCTTCTCATGCCTGCTCCAGACCCCAGCCCTGTTGATCCAGCCCCCCAGGTTGGTAGAGCTGGCAACGTCGGGACTCACCGTCACGAGACGGTCGGACAGACCCGGGACGTTTCTGGAGATGTCGGTCAGCACCAGTCCGAATATCTGCTGGGACGACATCTCGCCGCGATAGCCGCGCCCGAAGCCGGTTGGGACAGGCTCCTCCAAAGTGCCTCCGTCCGGAGGCGTGTCCGACCTGAGGTTGGATGCGGCCTGCACACAAAGGCGGCCTGCGGGACTCCCGGGGTCCAGCCCTTCGAAGCCGCCCTCCGGAACGCCGAGGGACCTCCCCAACTCCTCCATCTGCTCCCGGGTCAGGTTCACGGAGTGGTTCTGAGGGTCGCCCACGGACGGCAGGCGCCACCCCTTCAAGGTGTAGGCGAAGAGCACGTTGGGGCCGGCGTTCAGATCTAACTCTTCGAAGGCCTCGCGCAGCACCGCGAAGTCGTGGCCGCCCAGGTTTCGAAACAGATCCTGAAGCTCCGCGTCGTCCCAGAGGTGGAGCAGTCGGATCATGTCGTTGGGGTACTTGCTCGTGCGAGGCAGCCAATCGCGGAGGACGGACGGCTCGACGCGGAGAAGCCGCTGATATAGGTCGTTCGACATATCGTCGATACTCATCCGCAGGAGGTCGCCGTTGGGCTCCTCGAAGGCGGCCTGTAGCCGCTTGCCGTACTTGGCGTCCACGGACCGCCATCCGTTCGCGGCGAACATCTGCTTCCAAGAGCGGACCCTGATCCCCGGTATGATCCTGTCCAGACTCTGTCGGTTGAGGTCGACCAACCATAGGACGTTCTTGGTGTCGGCAAGGGCGGGCTCTGCGATCGTCTCCCAGACAGAGCCCTCGTCCAACTCGGCGTCGCCGACCAAGCTAATGTAGCGCCTGCCGTCCGACGAGGCGTCGTAGTGGTCGTGAAGGTACTCGTTGACTAGGCTGGCGTAGTTCGGAGCCACAGCGCCCAGACCCACCGAGCCGGTGGAAAAGTCCACCCCGTCGGGGTCCTTGGTGCGGCTGGGATAGGCTTGGAGGCCGTGAAAGCCGCGCAGCGTGGTCAGATACTCGCGATCGAGGTTGCCCAGCAGATACTGTATGGCGTGGTAGACCGGAGAGGCATGGGGCTTGACCGATATGGTATCGCCGGCCCGCATGAACTCGAAGTAGAGGTAGGTCATGATGGTCACGACCGACGAGCTCGACGCCTGGTGACCGCCGACCTTCACGCCCCCGGGGTTGGGGCGCCCGTAGTTGGCATGGTCCACCATGTTGATGGACAACCACAGTATCCTGTCCTGGATCTCTTCTAGGAGTCGATCGCGGTCGCAGGTCTCCATCTGAGCGAGTGCGTCCGTCTCCATGACCATTCCTCCGGGTCGGCGCTGTTTCGACCCCCATTATACGACAGCCGGAACACTGTAGCAGTTTTTACCCCGAGGGACGTAACCGTTCAGGGTTGGCGAGAACGTCTGCGGAGTGTGAGGATACCGACCCCGCCCCAAAGCCAATTGGCTGTGACGACGACGTGAGCCGTCCGGCGTGGACGTCACCGCCGCCGCGCCCGGAACGACAACCGGACGGGGCCCTTCGCTGTTCAACTCATGGAGAACTGAACAGCCGCGCGGGATGGGCGGCCGCCTTGACTGGTAGTTAGCCCTCTTCTATAATCACGCACCAATTCCCCGGGAGGTAGTGCATGAGAGGTTCACCGTTCAAGGAGATCAGGCGTGCCTACGGATTCGACGAGGTGGCCATCGTACCGGGCGAAGTTACGATAAATCCAGACCAGACGAGTACGCAATTCTCTCTTGACGGGATAACGTTGTCAGCCCCTGTCATCGCCTCCGCGATGGATGCGATAGTATCACCCTCCTTCGCCGTCGAGATGGACAAGCAAGGCGGTCTGGGGGTCATGAATCTGGAGGGCGTCCAAGCGCGGTACGACGACCCGGACGAGGTGATCAGCGAGCTAGCGGAGGCGCCCGACGACGAGGCGACGGAGTTTATGCAGAAAGTCTACTCGGCTCCTATCAGGGAGGACCTGATAGGAGAGAGGATAGAGGAGATAAAGTCGAACGGCGCCAAGTGCGCCGTTTCCGTTACCCCCGCGAGCACCAAGAGGCTTGGCCCTGCCGCCGTGGACGCCGGGGCTGACGTGCTCGTGGTGCAGTCCACGGTCACCACGGCGAGGCACACGTCCAAGAGCGCAAGGGGCCTCGTCTTCTCGGAGCTGCTGGAGATGGTGGACGTTCCGGTCATGGTGGGCAACTGCGTCTCGTACGAGGTCGCCCTGGAGCTCATGGAGACCGGAGTACACGGGGTCGTGGTGGGGGTAGGGCCAGGTGCGGCCTGCACGACGCGTGAGGTCACGGGCGTGGGCGTGCCTCAGGTCACCGCCACGCTGGACTGCGCCTCGGCCAGGGAGGACTACTTCGCGCGCACCGGGAGGTACGTCCCCATCATTACCGACGGAGGCATCAGGACGGGCGGCGACCTCTGCAAGGCCATTGCGTGCGGCGCTGACGCCGTCATGCTCGGCACGCCCTTCGCCCAGGCGCAAGAAGCGCCAGGCAAGGGCCATAACTGGGGTATGGCCAGCCCTCATCCGGCCCTGCCCCGGGGCACCAGGGTGCGCGTGGGAGTGTCCGGCACGCTGGAACAGATACTCTACGGCCCCACCTCCAAGACCGACGGCACGCAGAACCTCATGGGCGCCCTCGAGTCGTGCATGGGCATGGTGGGGGCGTTCACGATTCGCGACATGCACAAGGCCGAAGTAGTAATAGCGCCGTCAATCAAGACGGAGGGCAAGCACCACCAGCTCGGCCTGTAAGGGGAACCGCGCACCCGGCGGGTTGCTGTAGAGCCGCACCTGACCTTCTGGGACCGTCTGTGGGGGAAATCCGGGAAGGCTATGTTCTAACTGCGGTCCCGGCGTTAGCCCGTCGTCAAGTCGGGCTGATAGGGTTGGACGCTGACCTCGCCCTCGCGGGCCCGCATCTGCGAAGCGTCGTACCATGCCTGCATACGCAGAAGCATGTCCATACTCACGTCGAAAGCCTTCTCGATTCGCAGCGCCATCTCCGGCGACAGTGAGGCGTTGCCGTTCAACAGATCCGAGAGCGTCGCCCGGCGGACGCCCAGAATGTCGGCCGCCTTCGTCACGTTCAGACCCACCTCCTCGATGATCTCAGTACGAATGAAGTCGCCAGGATGTGAAGGGGCCATGCTTACTTCAATGCCACCGGCAGCCATCAGTGGTAGTCCTCCAAGTTCAAGCTACTAATCCTACCCACCGCTCTGCTGCTGCGCTAGGTGGAGGCGGACGAGGCGGATCTCTTCGTATGAGTAGTTGTCTCCCAGGTGGTCGTGTACCGGCGCCAGCAGATCAGACCCCAATTGTCGGAAAGCTGCCTCGATGCTGAGGCGGCGCTCTAGGGGCGGCAGCCATTCCGAGATGTCGAACTCTTCGCCTGCTTCCACGAGGTGTTCCATGTGGCTGATGACGCTGCCCTTGGTAAGGCTCCGCTGCTTCGCGACATCCTCGATGGACAGCCCCTGCCTGAGCAGGTCCCTGGTCGAGAGGTAGTTCTGCGACAGGGCCCGCGCACTCCTGCGCTCCCGGCGGGCCGACTGTGGGATCGGGCGTTCGTGCAGTTGGTGTAACACCGCGTAGTCCCGGATCGCCCGCAGGAAGCTCTCGCCGTACTCCCCCAACTTGGCTTCTCCTACGCCCGAGATCCGGGAGAAGGCGTCGCGGCTCTGCGGGTAGTAGTAGGCCATCTGCTGGAGCGTCTTGTCCCCGAAGACCTGGTAGGGCGGCACGCCTTTTGCAGACGCGGTCCGCTTTCGCAGCTCCCGCAGCTTCTGGAACAGGGACGAGTCGTACTCGAGGTCTCCTTCTCGGCTATCGGTCGGAGCGGGCTGAGGCATCCTGGGCCGCGCTAGGGTCAGCTTCTTGCGGTCCCTCAGGAAGTCCCTGCCGTCCTGCGTAACCTGGTAGATCGGATAGTCGCTGGGAGCGAGAGCCAGCAGGCCGCGCGCCGTTAGCTGAGCGATGATGTGTTTTAGCTCGCCGACCGAATGGTCGCGGGCGATGCCGTGGACCGTCAGCCGGTCATGGCGGCGCTCGATGACTTTGCTGGACCGCGAGCCGCGCAGCACGTCGATCACGTACCCCGCTCCGAAACGCTCTCCGGTGCGAATGACCGCGGACAGTATCTTTTGGGTGATGACCGTGGCGTCCATCTGGTCGTCCGCCGCCATGCAGACGTCGCACGCGCCGCAGTTCTCCTCGCTCCACTGCTCGCCGAAGTACCGGAGCACCGAGCGGCGCCTGCAGTCCGCGCTCTGGCAGAAGTCGATGATCTGACGAAGCTTCAGTTCTGCCTTCTCGCGCTCGGAGGCGTCCTCGATCCTGTTGATGAAGTAGTCGTGGTTGTACTTGTCGCCGTAGGAATAGAACAGCACACACTCGCTTGGCAGGCCGTCGCGTCCGGCTCGCCCCGTCTCCTGGTAGTAGCCCTCGACGGTCTTCGGGAACGCGTAGTGGACGATGAGCCGTACGTCCGGCTTGTCGATGCCCATGCCGAACGCGACGGTCGCCGCGATTACCTGTACCTCGTCACGGATGAACTGTTCCTGCGTCTCCCGGCGCACGACATCTTCGAGGCCGGCATGGTAGGGCAGAGCGTTGATCTGGTTCGCCCGCAGGTCGGCGGCGACCTGCTCGGTCTCCCGTCTGGAGAAGCAGTAGACGATGGCGGACTCGCCTCGGCGGCTCCGCAGCAAGCCGAGGAGCCGGTCGAACGTTTTGTCTTTGGGCTCCACGCGGTAGACCAAGTTTGGCCGGTTGAAGCTGGAGAGGAACGTGCGCGGCTCCCTGAGCTCGAGCTGGCTGACGATGTCGTCCCGGACCCTGGGGGTGGCGGTCGCCGTGAGCGCGAGCATCGGGACCCCGGGCCTGTCGTTGCGCAGGACCTTCAGGTTACGGTATTCGGGCCGGAAGTCGTGGCCCCATTCCGATATGCAGTGGGCTTCGTCGATCGCCAGTAAGCTGACGTTCAATGCCCGCAGGAACCCGCCGAACCCCGGGGTAGCCAGCCGTTCGGGCGCTATGTAGAGCACCTTGAGCGCGCCCCGGACTGCCTGGGCCCGCACGCGGCCGGCCTCGGCGGAGGACAGCGAGCTGTTCAGGAACTCCGCCGGGACGCCGTTCGCCTTCAGGCCGTCGACCTGGTCCTTCATGAGCGCGATCAGCGGCGAGACCACCAGGGTCAAGCCGCCCAACGCGAGCGCGGGAAGCTGGTAGCAGAGCGACTTGCCGCCGCCGGTGGGCATGAGCGCCAGCCCGTCCCCCCCGCCCAGCACGTGGTTGATGATCTCTTCCTGCATGGGCAGGAACGAGTCGAACCCGAAGTGCGTCTTGAGCAGGCTGGCCAGCTTTTCGCTATGGGCGGTCGTCTCGGTCAAAGTCATCGAGAATCCGTCTGGCTACATCCTGGAGGTCGTTGCAGCGATAGGATTTGAACTTGTCTTCTGGCGTAGCCCCGATAAAGCAGCGTCTTTGATCCCCCCACCCCTTGGCAGCCTCTAACTGCGCGGCGACCTACCCGAAGCGGCTCAGGTCCTGGTAGAACCAGGAGATGGGCAGGCTGATATAGGTGTCGGTCTGCCTGCCGAGCCGCAGCGGGTCCGGGAGGTCTCTACCAACCTCGCCCGGCTTGCCCACGATGTTGTGCGAGCGCTCGATGCAGTGGAAGCGGACGATGGCCCTGTCCTTCCAGAACGTCACGAACGGGTACGTGCCCTGAATGTCGTTGACCGGCATCCTCGGAGAGAGCTCCTGGGCGCGGTAGTTCGCTATCGGCGGCGGCTCCACGAACCTGCGGTCGGCTTCGCCGTACACGGAGAAGAGGTTGCGCCCCCTGAGCCACGTCGTGCCGCCGTCCTTGCTTATGGCCGTGGAGAGCCGGTGACGCTGAAGTCCGCGCTCAATCTCGTCGGGAGACGCTTGGTTCCAGATGAGCAGCAGGTCGTCCGTGCCCGGTATGCGATCCAGCGACGCGGGGGTGAGCGCGGCAGCCAATGCCGTGGGCTCGGGGTGGGACCAGGTCGTGCCGTTGTCCGACGACCACGACTGGAAGAATCGGCCCAGCGGGGTGCGCAGCACCATCAGCAGATGTCCGGGGCTGACCTCGGCGACGACCGGCTCGTTGGCGCGCCAGTGGCCGCCGGCGCTGAAGTCGAGCGTCACGAATAGCTCGCCCCCTGCGCCCCACTTGCCCTTGCCCTCGTTCGTGCGCCACGTTGCGCCCTCGTCGTCGGAGAGCAGGGCGAAGCAGTAGGTGAAGAAGTGCTCCCAGCCGTGCGCGCCTACCCGCGCCAAGTTGTCGCCGAAGAGGACCCTGCTCGGCTGCCGCAGCGTCTTGCCGATCAGCGTGTAGACGGAGGCGACGACGCGGCCGGTGTGGGTGACCGCGGCGCCGTGCATGACGGTGTTGTTGTACGGCTCGGAGGCGCTGACTGGCGTCGACCACGTTTCGCCCTCGTCCTCCGAGCGCGAGAAGGCTATGCTGTAACCGTACAGCGGCTCGCGTGCGTCTCTCTTAGGGATCACGAAGCCGCCGATCGCGCCCGACCTGAGCCGCTGCAGGTAGAGCATCCTGCCGGAGATGACGCCCCCGTTTGCGCCTTGAAGCGGCCGCGTCTCGGACCACGTCCTGCCGCCGTCCGCCGACGTGGAGGCCCCCTGGATATTGGTGCTGAGCAGGCGTCCGTCGTCGAGCTCGATCAGCCCCCTTGGGTTCTGCATCGGTTCGATGAGGAGCAGTTCGCTCTCGTCGGGGATGCACTCCAATACTCTGGTCTCGAAATCCGTCGTCATGTCGTCTCCTTCTTCGCTATACGGCTCTTACTACGGCTTCGAGACACGAGGCGAGGGCTCCGAAGTCCTCGGGGCACTTCCGCCGGACATCCGCGACCCGGCGCGATGCCTCTTCCCCCAGACGCTTCCTACCGCCGCCGAGGTCGTTTGACAGGCCGCGCTGGACTGCAAGCGGCTCGAAGTACGTCTCCTTAACGTGGACCTCTGCGCGAACGTCCCTCCAGCGCCAGTCTTTGGGCAGGTCCAGGCCCGCGAGAACCCAGGTCTCGATCTCCTCCCATGCGTTCTCGGCTAGAAAGGCCTGGCCGTCCCCAAACTCCGCCTCGATCTGGTCCAGTTGCTGACGCCGCCCCGTGTTGCCGTCCCGGTCGACGCAGAGGATGAAAATGTTCGTCTCTCTGTAGCGTTGAACTATCTCCGCCAGCCGCGCCGTCTTCAATGCTTCCCCGACGCCGCCAAGCAGGGGATCTTCACAAACCCGGACGCTTGCGTGCGGGCTGCCAATCGCTTTGAAAAGCCGCGAGAAGAGGGGTTTCAGGATGTACTTATCGCGACGGGCGTCCTCGGGGATGAGGAGGACCTTCATTCTCCCGCCTCCTGAGCTTCCCTTCTGTCGGCTTCCGCGAAGGCGAGCATGTCCTCCATCCAGCCGCCCGTGTGCAGCCGCCCCAGGCCCTGAGACTTCCGTAGCTCTCTCACGTTGGGCAGCTCGGCCAGCGGGCGAATGATACTGTACGCGGACTCCTCGTCGCGGTATACGATGAATATGTTCTCGAAGGTCCGGTCGTTGGCCCAAGTCAGTAGGTCGGGCGAGTGGGTGGTGGTGACTACCTGGACGCCGCGCTTTGCAGTTTGCGTTTCGATCAGATCGAGTAGGAGACGTTGCCGCTTCGCGTGGACGCCGTTTTCAATCTCCTCGAAGAAGTAGAGTGGAGCCGGGTTCTCTCCCAGCAGCGCGGCCAGAATGGCGAGGAAACGCAGAGTGCCGTCCGACGCGCTGTCTGCCGACACCGTTCTCCCGTTCGTCTCGCGTATCACGAGATAGACCCGCTTTTTAGGGTCTTGTGGAAAATCGAAGTCCTTGACGTCCATGGGGGTGAGCTCTCCCAACCACGACGTGAGAACATCCCGGTATTCAGGCTTGGAGCAGATCGACGCCAATACAGTTGGCAGGTTCTCTCCGAAGTCGCCCAAAACGTCCACGTTGGGAGGCGAAGGATCACGCATCAACTCCGGCGACAGGTCGAGAAATCGCATCGCAGAAAAGAACCGATTCAGCTCAGACATAGACGGATGCACAGATATTCTGTTATCTCCATGCATCTGCGTGAGGGCAGGTTGAGACCGGCTAAGGGGTAAGTGCTCATCGTTCTCTCCCAGGCGCAGCCAAAGGTCACGGGCGCGAGTCCTCACCGTCGTATAGATCGACTTCGACTCGTCCCGAAGCTCTTCTTCCAAGACATGAGGGGCGCCGCTGCCAGGGTCGAACCCTACCCTTATTGAGTAATGTACCCTTCTCCCGCCTAGGTCCAACTCCACGTGGATGGAGAACGCGGACGGCTCGAAGGCAGAGTCAGGGCCATAACGGACTACCTCAGCTGAACCGCCGCGAATCCCTGGCCATTCGAACTTGCCAAACACGTGCTTCCCCCCAAAAATCTCCGCCAGGGTGTAGCCTCGGCCTATGCCGTGCAGGAAGCGGAAGGCGTCGCGGATGTTGCTCTTGCCGCTTGCGTTCTCGCCCACAAGCACGGTGAACGGGCCGACGCGCAGCGTCTCGTCGATGAAGTTCTTGAAATTCACAAGCCTCAGCGACGTGATCATACCGTTTCCCAGACTGTCAAATCCCTCGCGGGCGCTGTTCCCTGCGCCTCATCATCTTAGCAGCCGGCTAGAAGCTCCTGCTCATTGGGCCGGGATAGTCGCCGGCTTCGTGGCCCATCTGGTCACGCTTGGACGCGATCTCGCCTATGTGGAAGTAGTGGTGGGCAGTCGTGCGCATGACGTAGTAGCGCAGGGTAACGTTCTTGCCCCGGTGGCGCGCGAACATGCCCTGATAGGGGATGCTCCGGTCGAGGTCGTCGTCCTCGAGGCCAGACAGGTACTCGCGGGCAGCCGCCTGCACCTCCCCAGCGCCCTCGACGATGGCGTCCCAGTCCTCGGCGATGCCTGCGCCGCCGAAGCGGAACCTCTCCTCGCCGATGAGGGGATGCGGCTCGCGGCCCGCGAAGCGGACGTTGATCCAGAAGTCCAGGTAGGCCGCCAGGTGGCCTACCGTCCAAGCGAAGGTGCTGCTCCCCGGCTGGCCTCCCGTGGCCTGCTCGGCGTCCAGCCCGTCGATCACCCGGTCCAGGTCGTCCCATGCGTCGAACAGCATATGTACGAGCTTGCTCTGTGTCATATCGGTTCTCCTTGATTACTCTTCAACGCGAGACAACTACCCAGCCGCCCGCTCGTATGCTTGGGCCAGGGTGCTCAGCAACTCGTTGCTCGGATAGGTCACTACGTTGCCCTGTCGGAGCTCGTGAGGCGAGATCAGGGCTTCAACGGATTCGATGAAGTCCGGCGCTCTGCGCTCAAAGACACTACGCCACATCGAGATTGAAGGCTGACCCTTGTCGTTCCATATGGTGATGAGGCCAGCATTCTCAGTTTGTATACGTGGTAGGAGGGTATATCTGCCTGAAACCCCCCTATAAGTCTGGAGCCTTGCCGTTCCGGCTGCTTCCAGACTGTGGGCCCACTCCATCAGACGCCGGAGCTCGGCCCGGTTCTCTTCGGGTGCTCCATCTATGCTGGCCTCGAACTCATCGCTTCCGGGGTACAGAGTCCCACTATCGGACTGGCGGATCCGGCGCTGCTCCACGACCGAGGCATGTCTTTCCGGGGTCACACGCTGCGGAAGCATGACTTGTGCGCCATTGATCTCGAAGGCGCTAACGGTCACGAGGTCGATGAGGATTTTGGTCGTCACCCCCTCCAGATAGGCTACGAGCGTGGACAGTTCGGGAGGCACTTCGTCCAGCACGAACACCAGCCGGAAGCGCCCTTCTTTCAGGCTGTCTTCCAGTGTCGCGGTAAACTCCTCCGGCAGAACGGAACCTTCTTGGTCGGAAGCGGATACGGCATTGAGAATGGTTGCGTGCCCCGCAGCCTGGAGATTGTTTCTGAGTGGCCCTTCCTCAAGACGGGCTGCCGTTTCCCCTTGGAGGTTGGCCGCGTAGGCGAGCACCTGTGCCACCACCGCCCGCCGGGCCTCGCTGTTCTGAGCGAGCTTGACCTCGATTATCACCGGCCTGCCCGATGTCTCGAATCCTAGGAGATCGACGTAGCCAGTTCCCAGCATTACTTCACTGCCCAGGATCGCGAGCTTGGGCGCGCCCGCCAGCGGCAACAAGTCTGGGGCCTCGGCTATCAGTCTATGGAGTGTTGCCTCGCCAGGGAACCCTTTCGGCCGGCTCAACTGCCAGCCGCCGTTGTCGTTGGTCCAGATACCGGGAATTGTCATCCGAATACTCCTCACTACTTCCTCGTACTCCGCGGGATGACCGTTCAGGCCTCCGGGGAAATGCTCTCTTCCAAGATCTCCAGCAGGTCTTTGACCTGCTTCCGGTCGTCCACGCCCGCCGACTGAATGCCTTCCTCGAACATCTGGAGGCAGAAGGGGCACGAGACCCCCACCGTGTCCGCGCCCGTATCCAGAGCCTGCTCGGTACGCATATGATTGACGCGTCGGCCCCGGCTCTCTTCCATCCACATGTGTCCCCCGCCGGCCCCGCAGCAGAAGCCCTGCTCCCGCCTGCGCTCCATCTCCACCAGGCGGACGCCCGGGATGGCGTTGGCGATCCGGCGCGGCGGGTCATAGATGCCGTTGTGCCGCCCCAGATAGCATGAATCGTGGTACGCGACCGTCGATTCTATGGTTGCCACTGGCTTGATCCTGCCCTCGGCGATCAGGTCGGCGACCAGCTCCGAGTAGTGCAGCACTCTGAACTGCCCGCCGAGGTGGGGGTATTCGTTCCTCATCGCGTTGAAGCAGTGCGGGCAGATGGTGACGACGGTCTTGACGCCGTAACGCCGGAGCGTCTCGATGTTCTGACGCGCCAGGGTCTGATAGAGGTACTCGTTGCCCATGCGACGGGCCGGGTCTCCGGTACAGGTCTCTTCCCGTCCCAGGATGGCGAAGTCCACGCCGGCACGCTTCAGCACCGACGCCATCGCTCGGGCGACCCCCTGGGAGCGCCGCTCCAGCGCCCCGGTGCATCCCACCCAGAACAGCAACTCCGCGTCCGGGTGTTCCGCCAGCGTCTTGACGCCGAGACCCTCTGCCCAGTCGATGCGGTCGTATCCTGCGCCGCGCCAAGGGTGACCTCGCTGCTCCATGCTGATGAGCGCGTTCATACCCGTCTCGGGCATCTCGGCCCTCTCCATGACCAGATGCCGTCGCATGTCGACGATCGAGTTGACGTGCTCGACGCCAACCGGGCACTCCTGAACGCACGCCCCGCACGTCAGGCAGTCCCATAGAGCCTCTTCGCCTATCCAGCCGCCGATCAAGGGCTTGCCTTCGTTTGGATTCCCTTTGGCTGCGGCCAAGCCCGCCTCCAGGACGTGCTCCTTCAGGTTTTCGACTACGTGCATGGGCGAGAGGGTTTTCCCGCTCAGGTGCGCCGGGCAACTGTCCGTGCAGCGTCCGCAGACGGCGCACGCGTACCCGTCCAGCAGCTCCTTGCGGCTGAAGTCTTGGAGCTTTGCAGCCCCGAAGCTCTCCGCCGACTCCAGGTCCGTCAGCGTGGGCAAGGCGCCCATCGGCTCCAACGACCGCATCGCGAAGGAGACGGGCGCGGCTACGACGTGCACGTGCTTGGACAGCGGGATGTAGATCGCAAACCCAAGGATCAGGCCGAGGTGCCCCCACCATGAGAGCTGGTACAGCGCGTCGGCAACGGAGGCGCTCAGCCCCGCCTCCGCCAGCAGTTCGCCCAGTCGGTGGCCTATGAGGGTCTCCGAGGCGGGCCCCCCGCCCCCCGATGCGGCGAAGAAGGTCTCGGCAGAGAGGGACAGAAGCATCAACAGCCCTATCAACAGCAGGATGATGGCCGATTCGGCCTTCTGCGTCAGGTCGAATGAGAGCCGGTGCGGCTTGGACGCCCACCGCCTCGCCGCTGCCCACGGCAGCACTACCAGGAACCCAACCGCGAGAAGCTCCAGGTATATTGCGAATATCCTGACGCCCGCGTCCGTTAGCAGAGTGGCCGAGATCCCGGGCCATGCCGAGTCGCCGTAGATGAACAGCAGGTAGCTCAGGAGGAACGACAGGAAGCCCCAGAAGATGAATGTATGCGCCAGGCCGGCCCTGTCCTTCAGCGAGACGCTCCGGAGCACCTTCGACTGCCCAAACACCGGCTTGACGGCGCCGAAAAGCCGCACGAGCGGCCTGTCGGACCGGCCCGGCCTTCCCAACAGCACCAGTCGGAACACCCTGCGGTATAGCAGGACTGCCGAGGCCGCAAAGGCGGCTGCCGATAGGGCGTACACCCCCACCCAGGCGGGCGCGACTCCGAGCGCCGATTCTGGCGGCACCATGTCCTACCCCCTCTTACGGACGGTCTTGCCGGCGGTCATGGCCGCCCCTGTCAACGGTGGCCATCCATGACGATCATCGGGAAGCCCACGAGTGTAGCATACGTTCGCCTAGGTGCGAAAAAGTACCAGGATGGCAGCGACCGTCGATATCCAGAGGAGTACCGAAGCGATGAGCGGAGGGTCTGCCGTGAGCATCTCCGCGGGATCCTCGCCCATCTGCCCCTTGTGGGCCAGGTGGGTGTACCTGAAGAGACCGAATACGACGAACGGGATGGTCAGCATCATGGCGTGGTTGTCGGGCAGGTTGGACGCCGTGAAGGTGTAGAGCGTATAGGCGAGCAGCGCGGACGACGCGACGACCGCCATGAGCTGGTCAAGCAGGGGCAGCGTGTATTCACCCAGTGCTTCGCGTTGCGCCGCGGCGTCCTCACCGGCCATGGCCGCCTCGCTCCTACGCTTGGCGAGGGCTATGAAGAGCGCTCCCAGCCCAGAGCAGGCGTAGAGCCAAGGGGATATCAGCACCCGGAGCACGACGGCCCCGGCCACGACGCGCAGCACGAAGCCGCCTGCTATGGTGATCACGTCCAGCAGCGCAACCCGCTTCAGCAGCAGCGAGTACGCGGCCATCAGCGCAACGTAGCCCAAGGCGACCCAGCCGAACAGCGCCCCCAGCGCAAACGACCCGGCGACGCCTGCGGCGCCGAGCACAAATGACGCGGCGAGCGCGGCGCGCACTCCCAAGCGCCCGGATGCTATTGAGCGGTCCCGTTTCCGCGGGTGCAGTCTGTCGCTGTCCAAGTCCACGACGTCGTTGATCAGGTAGATAGCGCCGCTGATGACGGTGAACAGTACGAAGGCGATGGTGGACTTCCCGATCAGGTCGAGCGCCGCCCCAAGTTCCTGTGGGCGCCAACTCTCGCCCACGGTGAAGAAGAGAGGGAGGTAGACGAGCAGGTTCTTGGTCCACTGCTTGGGGCGAAGAGCTGCAACGAGGGCCATAGGTACCACAGACGCCTTTCCTTAGGGAATTATATACCCAGCCCGCCTTGGCTATAACAAGTCTATAAATCAGATATGGTTGAGGCGGGTTTATCATGACTAAGGGAAGTGGGCCGGGTAAGAGTTACCGCAAGGGCATCAGCCTGATAGAGGTCGTCGAGCGATTCAACACTGAGGAAAAGGTTGAGGCGTGGTTCATTCAGCAACGCTGGCCCAACGGCATAGCCTGTCCCAAGTGCGGTAGCCTGAACGTAGCTACCGTTGCCAGCCGCAAGCCAAGCCCTTTCCGTTGCCGTGATTGCCGGAAGCACTTCTCGGTCAAGACTGGCACGGTCCTCCATAGCTCCAACATCCCCTTGCGCAAGTGGGCTATCGCTTTCTACCAGTACTCTACCAACCTCAAAGGCGTGTCCAGCATGAAGCTACACCGCGACCTGGGAATCACTCAGAAATCCGCTTGGCATATGGCGCACCGCATACGAGAGACGATGGCCGTAGACGGTAACAGGTTCTCTGGCCCTGTAGAGGCAGATGAAACGGCGGCAAGGAAAAGAACAAGCACCGGAGTAAGCGTCTCAACTCCGGGCGCGGTACGGTTGGCAAGACAGCCGTTGCCGGTGTGAAGGACAGAGAGACCGGCAAGGTTTCCGCCGACGTGGTACCCACCACCGATAAGCCAACCCTACAGCGGTTTGTGGGCAGCCGCACAGAGACCGGAGCCAAGGTCTACACGGACGAGCACGGCGGCTACCAGAGCCTACCGAACCACGAGGTAGTCAAGCACAGCGTAGGTCGGTACGTTGAGGGCATGGCCCATACCAACGGCATGGAGAGCTTCTGGGCTACCCTGAAGCATGGGTACCATGGAACGTAACCACTCTATGAGACCAGAGCACCTTCACCGCTGCGTCCAAGAGTTTGAGGGCCGCTATAACCAGAGGCCGCTGGATACCGCTGAGCAGATGGACCGGATGGCTAAGACGGCGGACGGTCGGCGTCTTCGGTACGCCGACCTGACCGCCTAGCCAGAGTTACGTTTCTCAATTAGGCGGCGTACTTCCTCCGCTGTCTTCCCGGGGTTCTCGTTGAGGACTTGTATGATAGCTTTACGTTCCAACTGCTTCCCTTCTTGTTTACCTTCTTGTTTACCTTCTTGTTTCCCCGCCGCGTACATCTTGCGCTTGAACGAATCAGCTAGCATGGGTATCCCCTCCATAACCGTATATACAAGAATCGCGGAGCTAACCCACAGTGGCTCTACCGTACTCCCTATCTTGATTAAATACCTCCACGTCCAAGACGGTTCGGTAACCAGTATAGCTGCTACAAGGCTGACAACGGCTAGTACCGAGAAGGCCATCCACCCCCATAGCTCACGGAAGATGGGCATCCCCGTATCCTTCGTCTTGGTCCAGTCTTAGGCTAAATCCTAGCATTAGCTAGCACAGCTTGACAAGGGTGTTGACGCCCCTGTAGCCTGCCCTCTGACCTTGCAAGGTCGTTCGTAACCGCGCCGACGCGGGGATTCTCAACTGGGAGGCGCAGCCCCCCAGTCCCAGAGGAGAGAACCTCTCCGGACTCCTCCCTTAGGGTCTCACAGAGTCTGAACAGCTACCTCACCTTGACGCCCACGAACTGCCCAGTCCCCTGCGAGACCTCGTTTGCCCCGGGTCGGCTGACAGGGGTTATAATTGCGGGCGCACGGAGGAACACTGCGTAGATGCAAGCCCCCGACAGGCGTCTGTACAGGAGGGTGCTCCGCCCCTTCCTGTTCCGGCTGCCGCCCGAAGTAGCCCAGAGAGCGGCGGAGCTTGCCCTCAGCTGGAACGGTATATGGGCGGCCCTCGCCCCCAGTCTCAGGGTGGGAGATCCCCGCTTGGAGGTCGAATGGTGCGGTATGAAGCTGCGGAACCCGGTGGGCTTAGCCGCGGGGTTCGACAAGGACTGCCGCCGCCTGCCGGCGCTTGCCTCCCTGGGCTTCGGATACCTCGTCTGCGGCACAGTCACCCTTGCGGCGCAGCGAGGCAATCCGCGCCCGCGCATGGTACGGCTGACCAGACAGGAGTCGCTCCTGAACGCAATGGGCTTCCCGAGCATGGGACTCGAAGCCGCTGCCGCGCACGTCGAGGCAGCCCGTAGTCGGACTCCCAGCACGCCCGTTGCTGCAAGCATCTCGGGCACGAAGACCGATGACGTGGTCCGGTGTCACAGGCGCTTGGATAGGTTGGCCGACGCCGTTGAGGTGAACATCAGCTCGCCCAATACGGCCGGCCTGCGGGTATTTCATCGGCGCGCTCAGCTTCGGGGGCTATTGGACAGCATCAACGAGTCCAGACGCGGGGGGCTGCTGGTCAAGCTGCCGCCGTACAGCGACCCGGAGCCCTCTGAACAAGAACGCGGCCGCACGGCGGCCCTGGTGGGGACATGCTTGGAAGCCGGAGTCGATGGGCTGACCGTAGCGAACAGCAGGCCGGTGACGGACCCGAGGCTCGCAACCGGCTCAGGAGGCCTCAGCGGTAGGTCCATCCTCCCGGCCACCTTGGCGATGGTGCGTGACGTCAGGGCCCAAGCGGGCGGCGGCGTCGCTATCAACGCCTGTGGCGGAATCTCCACGGGGACCCATGCCTGGGAGGCCCTACAGGCCGGCGCCGACACGCTGCAGATCTACACTGGGCTGGTCTACGACGGCCCCGGAATAGTCAAACGGATCAACAACGAGTTGCTGAGGATAATGGATGGGAGCGTTGGACGGCAGGCGGGGAGGCATCTGCCAGCCGGGTGAGGTCGGAGTGAGTATCCGAACGGCCCTCGCCGCGCTTCTCACGCCGGCCGCGGCTGCCATCATCCTCGTTTGGATCGGCGCGGTATCGGTATGGGGGGCGTCGTATGACGCGGCCCCCGGCTCCCTCGACGCGGGCGGGCCCTCGAATGAGGCATGGGGAACGCCCGCCGTGCAATCGCCGCGAACGGGCGCGGACCTTCTGCTTAGCAAGGAGGCGTCGCCATCTCTCCTGCGGCCCGGCGGCATGGTGACCTACACGATACGTGTTACCAACACAGGGCCGAACGCCTCCACCGCCGTGACTCTGATCGACACCCTGCCCAGCGCCATGTCTACCGCCAAGGGGAATTGCGAGGGACGCAAGATCAAGTGCTACCTCGGCACACTGGCCGACGGGGAGAGCACGACGCTGACCATAGACGTCAACGTGGCCCACGACGCCTTGGGCAGCCTGGAGAATAGGGCTGCGGTCTCATCGCTGACCGACGACCCCGACTCGGCCAACAACGAGGCAGTGGCGGCGGTGATCGTGCAGCCGCCCAAGAAGGCGGACCTCGTCCTGTCCAAGACCCTGTACGGCGGCGAGGTGTTCGCAGGCGGTACGGCGACCTACACGTTACGTGTGACCAACGAGGGGCCGAACGCCTCCACCGCCGTGACTCTGATCGACACCCTGCCCAGCGCCGCGTCTCCCGCCAAGGGGAATTGCGAGGGACGCAAGATCAAGTGCTACCTCGGCACACTGGCCGACGGGGAGAGCACGACGCTGACCATAGACGTCAACGTGGCCCACGACGCCTTGGGCAGCCTGGAGAATAGGGCTGCGGTCTCATCGCTGACCGACGACCCCGACTCGGCCAACAACGAGGCAACGGCGGCGGTGATCGTGCAGCCGCCCGAGAAGGCGGACCTGATCCTGTCCAAGACCCTGGACGGCGGCGAGGTGTTCGCAGGCGGTACTGTGACCTACACGATACGCGTGACCAACGCAGGGCCGAACGCCTCCACCGCCGTGACTCTGATCGACACCCTGCCCAGCGCCATGTCTACCGCCAAGGGGAATTGCGAGGGACGCAAGATCAAGTGCTACCTCGGCACACTGGCCGACGGGGAGAGCACGACGCTGACCATAGACGTCAACGTGGCCCACGACGCCTTGGGCAGCCTGGAGAATAGGGCTGCGGTCTCATCGCTGACCGACGACCCCGACTCGGCCAACAACGAGGCAGTGGCGGCGGTGATCGTGCAGCCGCCCGAACCCACGCCCACGCCACAGCCGCCCGAACCCACACCCACGCCAGTGCCGACTGTGATCGTGCCCCGGGCTGAGGTAACCCCCGTGCCGCCCATCCAAGGGCCTGGTTGGCAAAGCGTGGTTGTCTTGGTTCACCCGGACCGGGCGGCGCGGGTCACGCTGCCTGAACATATGATGCTCTTGACATTCCCCAAGACGTCGAGGGCCCGCACCTTCCAGATCAGAATCACGGTATACGACGAAATCCCCGCGCTTTGGGATCCGCCGCCCGGGTTGATCCTCGCCGCCGTGTCGATAGAGGCCTTCGACACTCAGGGCAACTTGCTGAAGGGAGCAAGGCTAATCTTCCCTGCGAACATCGAGATAGCCCTAGACGCCGGGCAGGTCGAGGCCCTGGGCGGCCCATCTCAACTGCTCCAGACCCACCTTCAGGGCGGGTTGAATCTCTGGACGCGAAGCGCCTTGGGCGACCCGTGGGGACGGGTACGGTTCGACTTACGCCTCGGCGCGCAGGGGCAGGCCACCGCTTCCATCCGCCTCCACTACCTTGGCGACTTGGCATTGGCGGCGGATGAGGACAGGCTCCCAACTGCGGAAAGGTCAATCGGCGCATCGCCGACGCCGATACCCCCCGCCCCGCCCTCTGTGGGAGGCGCGTCGATCCCGGGGCAGTTGGTGTTCGCGCCCAGCCTGGCCGGGTTGCTGCTGGTGCTCGTAGGATCAATCATGCTGGGACTGGGTCGAGCCGTTCTCGGTCGGCGCGCTCGAGGAGGGAGCGGCCCCCTGTAGCATATTCATCCCTGACCGGGAGGGACTCGAAAAAACGCCTGTGGTTCTCAGCAGCAGCGGGGGCGATGCCCTGCTCAGCTCTTATCCCGCTCCGTCCTTCCGCTGTCGTAACAGATAAACACCCCGAATCAGCCTCCCATGAACCGCACGAAATCCCCAACGCGCTTATAATTTCCTTATAGAACCAGTCTTCAATGGGACAGCGTACAGTGAATAACATGAAGCTGGAACACAGGGCCCCAGTAGAGACCCACGCGCGCCTCGACGCGCTGTTGTCCAATTTCGAAGCGCTGGGGCGGCGCAACGTGGGCTACCCCTGCAACCACGACTTCGACTACTCCGCGCTGCTGCCCTTCATGCAGTACTGCATGAACAACGTCGGAGACCCATTCCATGACAGCAACTTCCGCAGCAATACCCACGAGATCGAGCGCGAGGTCATCGCCCGCTTCGCCGGCATGATGCGCTTGGACCGGGATCAGGCATGGGGCTACGTCACCTCGGGCGGCACCGAGGGCAACATGTACGGCCTGTACGTAGGACGCGAAACCTTCCCGGACGGCGTGGTCTACTTCTCACAGGACACCCACTACAGCGTCGTCAAGATACTGCGCGTGCTCAAGGCCCGGAACATCATGATAAAGAGCCAGGACAACGGGGAGATAGACTACGACGACCTCCACGAGACTATACGGATCAACCGCGACGCCCCCGTCATCTTCATAGCGAACATAGGGACTACCATGAAGGGCGCCATAGACGACGTGGCAAAGGTGCGCGGCATCCTCGACGACCTCGCCGTCACCAATGCCTACGTCCACGCCGACGCCGCCCTGAGCGGCATGATCCTGCCCTTCGTGGAAGACCCCCAGCCCTACGGGTTCGACGCCGGATTCGACAGCGCGGCGATCAGCGGACACAAGATGATCGGCTCTCCGCTGCCCTGTGGCGTCGCTCTGACCAAGCGCGAATACGTAGCCCGCCTCTCGCGCTCCATAGAGTACGTGGGCGTGCTCGACACCACGCTGGCAGGCTCCCGAAACGCCATGACCCCGCTCATGCTGTGGTACGCCTTCGAGCGCTACGGCATGGAAGGGTTCAGGGAGATGGTGGCCGGATGCTTGGACGTCGCCGAGTACGCGGTCGCCCGCTTCAGAGACAGCGGCATCCCCGCGTGGCGTCACAAGAACTCGGTTACGGTCGTGTTTCCAAAGCCGTCAGGCGAGGTCTTCCGCAAGTGGCAGATCGCCCCATACGGGGACATCGCCCACGTCATAACTATGCCGCACGTAACGCGCGAGACCATAGACGAAATCGTCGATGACTGCCTGAGACACAAGTCGGAGCGAGGAGGCTGATCATGGAGAGAATCATAGTCATGGTGAAGAACGAAGTCGGCGTAATCGCCGACCTGACCGCCATGCTGGCCGGCGCAGGCATCAATATACTGACCATCAACACAGAGGCGCCCGGCGACACCGGCCTCATAATCATAACGACCGAAGACAACGACCGCGCCTTGGCCGTACTGACGAGCGCGGGCTTCAAGGCCATCATCGACGACGCGCTGGTCATCAGGCTCCGCGATGAACCCGGCGCACTCGCAAAGGTCGCTGAAAGGTTCAAGCATTCAAGCGTGAACATTCAGAGCCTCCACATCCTCGACCGCCGCGCCGGATACACGACCATAGCCCTATCCGCCGACGACCGCGAAAAAGCCGAATTGCTGGTCGAAAGGGAATCCATAGTTTAGGAGCAAGTGAGCCCCGCTGAACTCGGCGCGGTAAGGGTAAGGAACGGAGGAAATGCTGATGAACGCGAATAGTTTGGCGGTAGCCCTCATGAGCGTCATAGGAGGCCTGGCCTTGCTGAGTTGCACCGCGCCCCGAGCATCCGACCCGCTCACCGAATCATACGTGGAGCGGGGGGAATATGCCGTCGGCGTGAGGGCGGTTTACTTCCACGACCCAAGCAGGCGCTTCGACGACTGGAACGCCGCGCACGCCTCCGACTCTTACAAGAAGACCCTCCAGGAGATCAACGACGCCGGCGAGAAGCAGATAGTCGCGGCGCACGTGTGGTATCCGGCCAGTGACCGGGACTCGACACGCAAAGCCACCTTCGACGACCTCGCCAACAGCGCCAGCAAGACATTTCGAGACGCCTACGAGTCCGGCTTGCAGTTCTTCCTTTCCAGCCTCACCGGCGAAGCGGGAATGGGGAATGTCTTCTCAGACCCGGGCGCTCGCTCGGCAATTCCGAGTGAGGTCAAGAGACGGCTCGTCGATTCGCTCTATCAGCCGCCCGCCGCGGACGGCGCCTTCCCCGTCATCATAGCCGCTCACGGTCTGGGCGGGACCTCTCTCCAATGGGTGACCTTTGCCGAGTATCTCGCCAGTCACGGCTATGTGGTCATCGCCCCCAACTTCATCTCCGACGGCTCGACCCCCAACGTGTTCGACAGCCCCGACTCCAAGTACGCTCAGAAGGCGGGCGCCGCGGCGGTTGATGGTGCGTACCGGACCATACTAAGCGAGTCCAAAGTCATTCCGGGATTCTACAAGTATTTCTTTAGACGCGAGGCCCCGGACGGGGACCCCCAGGGCCAGCCGGTGATGAGCGCCGTTCCGGGAGGCGGCCGTAAGGTCGGCGAGATGATGGGCCAATTCTTCACCCAGCGGGTAGATGACGTCGGGACCATTATCGACGGCCTATACAGCCTGAATAAGAGTGAAGAATCGTGCTCCTCTGAATACGCGGCGCAGGGGCAGCCCAATCATGGGGCTGAAGTGTGCGGCCTGTTCTCCGGCTCGCTCGACCTGGAAAATATCGGCGTCATGGGCCACTCCCTCGGCTCAATGACCGCGCAGTTTTCCGTGGCCAGTGACGAGCGGGTCACGGCGGCGGTTGGATACAACAACGGGCCGCCCCGCTACTGGGAGCCTGAAGGGATATTTGGGGATGGCGCCGCTGAAGACGGTCAGCCGGCCGGAAACCCGAAGCCTGTCATGCAGATTCACGGATCGGAGGACGCATTCGTCCAAGGCGTGTTCCGCGGCCTTATGTGGGACATGCTCAGCGCCGCAGGCGGAAACCCGGAAGATATCTGGCTGCTCGAACAGGAAAGGGTCATCCCCACGGATGAGAACCCCCAACCAATCGCCAGAAACGCATACAATCGCGCAACGGGTGACAAGGTGATCATCTCGGTCAAGGACCTCGATCACGATTCACTCGTGAACGACTTCCCCGCCCTCTTCTCCAAACGGACGCCGATAGTGGCAAACGGCAAAGAGTATTGGAGCGCCGCCGCGCCCACTCCGAGGAAAGCCGTAGGGCAGGACGTCCTCAACCCGTCATTCCGAGGCAAGCCTTACGCGCCGCTCGCATGGGACACAATCGGAGATTACGAGGTCTACATGCCCACCTTCGTGAGGAACTACTACACGAAGAACTGGTTCGACTTCTATCTCAAGGGGGACGAAGCAGCAGCCCGGTTCACCGGGAACCCAATTGAAGACAAGGGCATACTGGATATCCGCAGCGTACTGCGGGAGCGGTAGCCCTGAAAGCTCAGTCCGTCGGTAGGTCCCCGGAGGCGCGTTTCGACTCCCGCCAGTAGTTGATCCCCGACACGGGCATGATGACGATAACCGCCGCGCTCAGCAGGGTCCACATCTGTTGGCTGGCCTCAAACCCCTCCGCAAACTTGAGGGCGTAGTTGTGCATGTACAGCGCGCCGGTGAATCCGACGATCATAGTGAAGATGTCCAACGGCAGCGCCTGTGCCGCCTTCCCGCGGTTGCGCAGGGCCAAGGACAGGCGGACGTTGAAAACTACTGTCAGGATGAACGTAGCTAGGATTATCGGATCTGCGACGTAATCCCATAGCGGCTGAACACCCTCCGCATTGAACGGGAAGTAGTAGTTGAGGATGAACATCATCCCACCGCACAGCCAGCAGAGGTAAGATAGCAGTCTCAGTACAGTTGCCATAGGCTAAACCCTCCCTTACGTCCTCACCATGCGTTAACGCGCCCCAGGCCTGTGCGGGCGGACCCGCACAGGCCCCATTGCTGCGCTCTACCTCTCGTACCAGCCTGAGCCGAATATCAGGCCCTCGTGCTTGACGACCCAGGAGTGCTTCTGCGCTTCGGCGTCGTTCGCCGGGTTCAGGTACACGTAATCGACCCACCGGCCTTCTTCTGTGGCGGCCAGTACGTCCGCGCTGAAGTCCCGTCCTGTGGCGTCTGTCCCAAGCGGCCCTTTCAGGTCCTGGCCGACGTTGGCCGGAACGGCAGCTTGGGCAACTAGGACGTCGTTCTCGTCGATGATGAACAAGTACCACTCGCCGTCGATGCTCTCCGGTGTGTTGTAGTAGGCGATAGTCGCGTCGCGGCCCTGCGCGTCATAGCGCCGGATCGCCCCGTACACGACCAGCTTGGTATACGCCGCAGGATCGATCTCCACCTCGACGTTCCGCTCGTACCAACCCGAACCGAACAGCAGCCCTCCATGCCGTATGACCCACGAGTGCTTGCGCTCGTACTTGTTCTCGTTCGCCGGGTTGGCGTATACGTAGTCGACCCACCGGCCTTCTTCCGTGGCGGCCACCATCTCCGCCCCGAAGTCCTTACCCGTGACGTCCGTCGCCAGTGGCCCGTCGAGGTCCTGACCAAGGTTTTCCGGCACTGTGGGGTGGACGATCAGCTTGTCGTTCTCGTCGCTCACGAATAAGTACCAATCGCCGTCAATGCTCTGCATGGTCTGGTAGTACGCCAGCACCGCGTCGCGGCCCGCGGTGTCGTAAAGGTGTGTGGCCCTCTGCACGTATGCCTTCGTGTACGCGCCGGGCTCGCCGGTACGGGACGGCCCGTCCTCGTACCACCCCGAACCGAAGATCAACCCGTCGTGCTTCACGATCCAGGAATGCTTAAACTCGACGACTCCGGCGTTCGGGTTCTGGAATGCGTAGTCGACCCAACCCCCCGCTTCAGTGGCGGAGTTGGCGATGGCAAGCCCAACCGGATAACCGTCCGGCCCCGTAAACTCCTCGTCGGTCTTCCCGACAAGAGATGGGATGGTGGCATGAGAAACCACGATGTCGTTCTCGTCGAGGATAAACACGTACCAGTCGCCGTCGACGCTCTCCATCGTGTTGTAGTGGGCGATCGCGGCCTCACGCCCAGCGGTCCTGTACAACTGCAGGGCGCTGTTCACGAACGACTTCGTGTACGCTGCCGGCTCGCTGAGCTTGGACGGCCCGTCCTCATACCACCCCGAACCGAAGATCAACCCTTCGTGCCGCACGAGCCAGGAGTGCTTGACCCGCACTTCGCCCGTGCTCGGAGCCTCGAGGACATAATCGACCCACGCGCCCTCCTCGCTGGCCGCGGCGGAAATCACAAGCCCGTGCGGATAGCCGTTTGGCGCCACGCGGGCATTGATGTCAACCCCAACGCGGGCCGGTACGGCGCCCTGGGAGACGATCAGGTCGTTCTCGTCGATGATGAACATGTACCAGTCGCCGTCGATGCTCTCCGGTGTGTTGTAGTAGGCGAGTGCCGCGTCCCGGCCCTGCGCGTCATAGCGCTGGATCGCCCTCTCCACGTATGCCTTAGTGTAGGCGGCCGGATCGGCCTTCGGGTCGGCAACGACCCCCCGCTCGTACCACCCCGATCCGTAGATCAGGCCCTCGTGCTTGACGACCCAGGAGTGCTTCCTCTCTTGATTGGCGTTCGCCGGGTTCAGGAACACGTAATCGACCCACCGGCCTTCTTCCGTGGCAGCCAGCATCTCCGCCCCGAAGTCCTTGCCCGTGACGTCCGTGCCGAACGGCCCGGCGAGGTCTTGACCAACGTTTTCCGGCACTGTGGAGTGTACGACCAACTTGCCTTCCGCGCCGATCACGAACAGGTACCAATCGCCGTCAACGCTCTGCATGGTCTGGTAGTACGCCAGCGCCGCGTCGCGGCCCGCGGTGTCGTGAAGGTGTATGGCCCTCTGCACGTATGCCTTCGTGTACTCGCCGGGCTCGCCGGTACGGGACGGCCCATCCTCGTACCACCCCGAACCGAAGATCAACCCGTCGTGCTTCACGATCCAGGAATGCTTAGACTCGATACCCCCGGAGTTCGGGTTCTGGTACGCGTAGTCGACCCAACTCCCCTCTTCAGTGGCGGAGTTGGCGATGGCAAGCCCAAC
Source organism: uncultured Dehalococcoidia bacterium (assembly GCA_958296245.1). Taxonomy (GTDB): domain Bacteria; phylum Chloroflexota; class Dehalococcoidia; order Lucifugimonadales. The sequence goes on along the minus strand of OY282458.1, from coordinate 879,967 downwards.
CGGATAACCGTCCGGCCCCGTAACCTCCTCGATGTCCGTCCCAACGTGGGTTGGGATGGTTGCGTGAGAGACGAAGATGCCGTTCTCGTCGATGATGAACACGTACCAGTCGCCGTCGACGCTCTCCATCGTGTTGTAGTGGGCGATCGTGGCCTCGCGCCCGGTGGACTCATAACGGTTTATTGCCTCTTCGACGAATGCCTGCGTGAACTCCGCAGAACCCGACGCCGAGGAGCTCATGGCGCGGGTAAGCCGCTCCAACTGGTTGCGCACCAGGGCGAGCTCGTCTCGAACCCCGCCAAGCTGTTCGCGGGCCAAGCCCAGGTCATCCCGGACCCCGCCGATCTGGCTGCGGGCTAGGGCCAACTCGTCCTCGATTACGTCCAGACGATTGTTGACGTCAGGATCGTTGGCCCGAACCTCGGATTGACTGCTGAACACGGCTATGGCGACGAACAGCGCAACCAGCGCCGCCACTGTCGTAACACTCCCACCTACCCATCTCGACATTGTTGAAACCTCCTGCCCCTTACTGATTATTGCGTTCGGCTCGTTGGCGGCGATGCCTTCTATCGTGTATTCTGCCCGTACTCGCAACGGCCTCTTAAGATGGTAGCACCTGACAACCCCCAAAGCCACATCAAACCTCACCCGCCTCGAGAAGATGCGCCTAACGCGAAATCCAACCCTCCGGACGTCGGTTTGACGGACACAGCGCCCCTGCTCCAGGTCCGCGGTCTCGTCAAGGACTTTGGAGGAGTTCGGGCAGTGGACCATTGCTCTATGGAGGTTGCGCCCGGCGCCATAACCGGGCTCATCGGCCCCAACGGCGCGGGGAAGACGACACTCTTCAACCTGGTGTCCGGCGCGGTATCTCCTTCCGGCGGGCAGATAGTCTTGGGTGGCCGGCGAATCGACGGGATGAAGATGCATCAGACATTCGAGCTGGGCCTCATGCGCACCTTCCAGATACCCAGGGAGATGAAGCGGATGACCGTCTTGGAGAACCTGATGCTGGTGCCGGCGCCTCAGATCGGCGAGAGTATCTGGAAGGCATGGCTGACGCCGTGGAGAGTCGCCAGGGAGGAGCGGCGCATCGAGTCCAAGGCGTTGGAGGCGCTGGACTTCGTCAAGCTCTCACACCTAACCAACGAGTACGCGGGCAACCTGTCCACCGGCCAGAAGAAGCTGCTGGAGCTGGCCCGGACCCTGATGGCCGACCCGAAACTGGTGCTCCTGGACGAACCGGCAGCCGGGGTCAACCGCACCCTGCTGCGGGACATCTCCGCCAGCATCCTCCTCGCCAGCGTCGAGCGCGGCGTCACCTTCATAATCATCGAACACGACATGCATCTCGTCATGCGCCTATGCGACCCGATTATCGTCATGGCCAACGGAGCCGTTATCGCCAAAGGCACTCCGACGCAGGTACAGGAGGACCCCAGGGTGCTGGAAGCCTACTTGGGGAGCCGCCGCTGATGGCGCTCCTAGAGGCCTCCGAGGTAGTGGCCGGATACGGGGAGACCGAGATCCTGCACGGCGTATCCGTGGCTGTGAACGAAGGCGAGGTGGTAACTATCATCGGGCCCAACGGCTGTGGGAAGTCCACCCTCATGAAGGCCGTGGTTGGCCTAGTGCGGGTCAGGACCGGGAGAGTGACGTTCAAGGGCGTGGACATATCCGCCCAGTCCCCGGAGCGGATCGTGCGGTCGGGTCTATGCTACGTGCCCCAGTCCGCCAACGTATTCCCCTCCCTGAGCATCCGCGAAAACCTGGAAATGGGCGCTTTCGTCCGCTCCGGCAGCCACCCCGACCGCATCGAGGAGATGTTCGAGCTGTTCCCGGATCTGGCGCTGCGCCCCGGCCGTAAGGCCGGCAGTCTCTCAGGCGGGCAGCGCCAGATGCTGGCCATCGCCCGCGCGCTCATGCTAGACCCCGCCCTTCTGCTCTTGGATGAGCCCTCCGCCGGGCTCTCCCCGGCCATCATGGGTATGGTGTTCGACCGTATCCAGAGCATCAACAGCGCCGGGGTCGCCCTGCTGCTGGTGGAGCAGAACGCCCGCGAGGCGCTGCGAATGTCGCACAGGGGCTACATCCTAGTCTCCGGCCGGAACCGGCTGGAAGATCGAGGCCCGGCGCTGCTCGACAACCCGGAAGTGGGCCGACTCTACCTGGGAGCATAGTGGCCAAACACTTTGAAATGACGGAACTAACTAGGAGAAATCCCCCTCGGGGTGTGCAGAGGGGGACACCCCCCGCCGGGGGCGTGGGGGTGTCCCAGGGCCGCGTGCAGCATGTGGGTGGCCGTATGGCCCCTCGCCGGGGGCGTGGGGGTGTCCCCCACCTCCACATAGGGCGGGTGGGCGGGAATCTCATCAATACAATGATGTTGGATCAATAGGCCCTCCATGCTTCCCATGAAGAACATGACAAGACGGATCGGCCTAGCCTGGACACCCGCACTCACTACCGCGGTCATCGTGGCGGCAGCCGCGGCAGCGGGACTGTTGCCCTTCGTCAAGATGGGCTTGGTGGTCAACGGCTTCATCTTGGGGAGCATCATCGCATTGGGGGCCATTGGCATCACACTCATCTATGGCATCCTGAACTTCGCTAACGTCGCCCACGGCGACTACATGACGATGGGAGCCTACGTGGCGCTCTTCATGGTCGAAGAGGCGCTGCCGAGAGTGGGCATAGAAGGACAGGGGTTGGGCCCGTTCACCTTCGGCTACCCTGTGCTCCTTGCGCTGCCCGTAGCGGTGGCAGTCGTTGCAATCGGGGCCATCGCCCTCGACGCGGTAATCTACCGCAGGCTCCGGGACCGCAGGGTGAACGCGGTTGTGCTGGCGATGATGTCCCTCGGAGTCGCCATCGCGCTGCGCGGGCTGGTGCAGATCATCTGGAGCGGCGGCACGCAGCACTACCCGCGCGAGTCCCGGCAGGTCTACCATCTGCCCATGGACGTGCGCATAGCCCCCGACAGCATCTTCATCGCCGTCGTGACCGTCATACTGGTGGCCGCCGTCTATCTCTTGCTGACCCGCACCAGAATGGGCAAAGCCATGCGCGCCACGGCGGACAACCCCGATCTGGCCTTGGTCAGCGGAATAGACACGCAGAGCGTAATACGCTGGACGTGGGCGATAGGTGCGGGGCTGGCCGCCACCGCCGGCGTTCTGCTGGCGGTGTCCCAAGCGCAGCTGCTGCCCATAATGGGATGGAAATTCCTGATCCCCCTGTTCGCCGCCGTCACCCTCGGAGGCATAGGCAATCCGTACGGCGCGCTGGTGGGCGCCTTCATCATCGGAGTGAGTGCGGAAGTATCAACCCAGTGGCTCAATCCCAGCTATAAACCCGCGGTGGCTTTCGCCATCATGATCGTCATGCTGCTGGTGAGGCCGCGCGGCATATTCGGAGGGGCCGAATATCGGTAGGAGAATATCATGAGTCCTGTTGTCGTTAAAACGCCGAAGGAATCACGCGGCTGAGCCCCGGCAGCTAATTATCAAGGAAGGTACGCTTTGGACGTAATCGGCGTGATCAGCTACTCCGCCGGCTTTGCCATAATGGCGGGGATTTACGGCGTGTTCGCGCTCGGCCTAAACGTCCATTGGGGCTCCACCGGACTTTTCAACATAGGCATCGCCGGATTCTTCGCGCTGGGAGCCTATACGGCGGCGCTGATGACGACCCAGACCCCTGACCCGGCCCTGTTCGAGGATTTCAAGTTCGGCGGCAACTGGTCCGAGTTGGGCTTCTTGGACCTGGGAATAGACCTCTGGTTCTTTCTCGGCCTGGGTGCGGCCTCCATCGTCTGCGGCGTCATCGCCTTGGCAATAGGCTATGTAACCCTACGCCTGCGGGACGACTATCTGGCCATAGCGACCCTCGGCATCGCCGAGACTGTCCGGCTCTTCTTCCTCAACGAGAAGTGGGTAGCCAACGGTTCCAAGGGCCTGTACCGGATACCCAAGTTCCTGGGCGACTGGATATCTCCCGAGAACTACGACTACCTGTACCTGGTAGTCGTGCTGGTCGTTCTGGCAGCCCTGTACGCGGCTGTGGAGCGGGCGGCCAAGTCTCCTTGGGGCAGGGTGCTGCGGGCCATCCGCGAGGACGAGACCGCAGCCGAGGCCAGCGGCAAGAACGTGTTCAACTTCAAGCTCCAGGCGTTCATCATGGGAGCGATCATCATGGGGATCGGCGGGGCGCTCTTCGCCCACAACGTGCGGTTCCTCTCGCCGCTGACTTTCGACCCCCTGCTGGCCACCTTCATCATATGGGCCATGCTCATGGTGGGGGGATCAGGCAACAACAAGGGGGCTATCCTTGGCGCTTTCCTCGTATGGGGGATTTGGAGCGGCACCCAGTTCCTGCCCGGCGTGTTCTCCGACCCCAACTTCCGCTTCTTCATGATAGGCGTGCTCATAGTCGCGGTGATCCTGATACGTCCCGGGGGCATACTGGGCGAGGAGCGGAAGGTGGCGCGGTCGGCAGACGGCGCCCGGATCTAGCAAGCGGCTTAATTACGGAGTACGCAGCGGGGGCGCCCTCTCCCCTGGCTAGGGAGGGATCCGCAAGGAAGCCATCGCAGCCTGCAAGGGCCTCATCCGAGCCGTGCGGCAAACAAAGAGGGGGGCGGCTCAGCGTGAGCCGCCCCCCTGCTCGTCAACCGGAGTGTTCCGGCGCTACGGCTGCTCGAACCTTCCCGTGGACTTTATCTCCCCGCCCTCGACCTTCCATATCTCTATGGGGCCGAACACGTCGCCGTTCTCGTCGAGGTCCACAATCCCGGAGGCGCCCTCGTAGTTGATGTCCTTGCCATCGGCTATGAGACTCAGCGCCCTAGCGATGCCGTCGCGGCCTGGGCCGACAACCTCTCCCGGAGCATTCGCCACGTCACGGAGCGCGTCGCGGATGGCCGCCGCGTCGGTGGTGTTCCCGGCCTTGGCGGCAGCTAGCGCGATCAAGACGGTGGCGTCATAATGCTCGGCCATGAACGGATGCGACACGGGGTAGCCGAAAGTGTCGAGATAGGCGCTGTCGAAGGCGGCCTTCTCCGGGCGGTCCGGCCCGCCCGGGGCGGTGCCCAGCGTGCCCTCCAGCGCCTCCCATGCATTGATCCCATCGATCCACTCAGCGCCCTTGACGCCGTCAACAAACAGGAACTTGTCGGCGTACCCGCCCTCCAGCGCCTCCCGGACGTACACCGAGACTTGACCCGTGTAGCTCATGGTTATCAGCACGTCGGGGTCCCCCTCAGTCGCCTTCTCCAACTCGGAAACGAAGGTGGGCTGCACGTCTTCGTGCGGTACCTTTGCCGTCACCGTTCCGCCCATTTCGGTGAAGCTCTTCTCGAACTGGTCGGCAAGCCCCTCACCGTAGGCGTTGTTGATGTACATGATGCCGACGTTCTCGTATCCCTCCTCTTGGGCCAGCTTCGCTAGGACAACCCCTTGCGCCGCGTCCGACGGCGCGGTGCGGAAGACCAGATCGTCGTCCTCCAGAACCGTGATACTGGGGGCGGTTGACGCGCCCGAAATCAGCAACTGCCCCTTGGGTACGGTGACCGACTGTGCAACGGCGATGGTGACGCCGCTGGAAAGCGCGCCGACTATAGCCACGGTGTTCTCGACGTCCACCAGCGCCCGGGCCGAATCAACGCCCTGCACCGGGTTGACTCCCGTATCGCGGCTGATGATGACCATGGAGGCGCCCTGTATCCCTCCGGCGCGGTTGACGTGGTTGGCGGCAAGCTCCACCGAGTTGCGCAGCGGCGTCGCGAACTCCGTGAGAGACCCGGTAAAGGCATTGAGGTTGCCGACGACCAGGGGCGGCAACGCCTCCTGCTCAACCATCACCTCCTTGATTACCTCCTGCTCCACCACCACCTCTTTGATTACCTCCTTCTCAACCACTACCTCCTTCTCAACTACCACCTCCTTCTCAACCACGACGGGTGTGGGCACGACGGGTGTGGGCGTCGGCTCGGCGGACCCGCACCCGGCCGCAGCCAGTGCTAGGACGAAAGTCAGGAACGCAGCAATGATGCCGAAGCGTGTCATTTCCCCCTCCATTGAATGATGTCCTACCTAAAATTGCGTCACGTAGTATTGCCGAAACGCCGGCGGTTGCGCAAGGGTTTTTCATACTATGTAAATCTAAAGTCCTTGCACACCCGCCGGTCCCTCTTAGGAATGGACCTCACGAACTCTGAACAGTTACGGCTTGGAGTTAATAGTTGTAACGCCGCGTAGTGGTCGCTATACTCACGCTCATGGCGTTCTGCTCCGGTCCAAGATGGAGATAGCTTGGCTGGGACACTCATGTGTCCGCGTGCGCAGTCGGGGCCGTACCCTAATCACCGACCCATACCGCAACTCGCTCGGCGTCGAGTTGCCCCCCCAGCCGTCCGACGTCGTCACGGTCAGTTGCGCCGACCCGCACCACTCCGCGGTTGACGCACTGGGCGGCAACCCAAAGGTGCTTAAGGGACCGGGCGAGTACGAGATATCGGGGTTCTCCATCAGAGGCATCGGAACCGACCGGAAGAGCGGCGCCGGAGAGCGTCTGATCAACACCGTCTACAGAATCAAGGCCGAGGGCCTCACGCTCTGTCACCTTGGCAACCTCAACACCGGCCTGGCTCCCAGGCAGGTAGAGTACCTGAACGGCCTCGACGTGTTGCTCGCTCCGGCGGGGGGCAGGCGCACGCTCAGCGCCGCGTCCATCGCCGATCTGATCGGCCGGATAGCCCCCAAGATCGTGGTGCCTCTCCACTACTCGACCGGCGGCGAATCCGTCGAGTTGGGACCCATCGACGAGTTCTTGGCGGCGATGGAAGGCGCCCCGGCGACGTCCGGCCCGAAGCTTGCCGTGACCGCGTCGTCCCTGCCGGGAAGTACTCAGGTATCCGTTCTCGACCCCGCCATATAGGAGTTCACGTTGACCACCGTAGCCGTAAGCACACTCCGCGTCACCGACGAGGACGTCACGTTCATACGAATGCTGAAGAGCCACGGGTTCGAGGTCAAGCTCATTGGAGACGGAAGCTTCTCCCACGGACACGCGAGCGACGCGGAGGAGGTGGGGCTGCTGCGGGGAGCGTCAGCAGTGATCGCGGCGGGCGAGAGGTATCCGTCGAGCGTGATCGAGGCGCTCCCGGAGCTTCGGGTCATTGCCCGCTTCGGCGTAGGATTCGACAAGGTGGACGTAGCCGCCGCCACGGCTAACGGCGTCGTCTTGACGATCACCCCCAATTCGAACTACGAGGCGGTGGCCGAGCACGCTCTGACCCTCGTACTGGCCGCCGGCAGAGCCATCGTCAGCAAGGATCGGGCGATGCGCCGCGGCGAGTGGCCGACCCGGCCGGTCAAGCCGATACGCGGCTCCACCCTGGGCGTCGTAGGCCTCGGGCGCATCGGGCGCAGCCTAGCCACCCGGGCGCTCGCGATGAAGATGGACGTCTTGGCGGCCGAGCCGAAGCCGGACGAGGCGTTCGTGCGGGAGAACGGAATCCGGCTCGTCGGTCTCGATACCCTGCTCGAGGAATCCGACTACGTCAGCCTCAACTGCGCCCTGTCGGACGATACCCAGGGCTTGATCGACCGCCGCAAGCTCGCCTTGATGAAGGCCGACGCAGTGCTGGTCAACACGGCGCGCGGCGGCCTTGTAGTCGAGGCCGACCTGATAGAAGCCCTGGAGTCCGGGCAGATTGGCGGCGCGGGCCTAGACGTCTTCGAGCAGGAGCCCACCGCCTCCGACACCCCCCTCTATTCTATGGACAACGTCGTGGTCTCCCCTCACGTGGCGGGGAATGACGATCTGTCTATGGAGGAGATGGGTAACGAGGCGGCGCAGTGCGTTATCGACCTGTTCAATGGCCGGTGGCCCGAAGGCGCGGTGGTCAACAACGAACTGAAGGGCAAGTGGACGTGGTGACGCCCGCCGGGCCGGGCCGAGCATTACACGTGACCATAATGCGGAGGCGGCCAGCCGCCTCAACCACGATGCCTTAGCAGTAAGCCGAGCGCCGGAGAAGCCCTACGGGAAATTCTCAGGTGGCCTCTGTTAGGCGCGCGAACCCCCGGGAGGCCTTCCCCGACGGCGCTGCGCCGTCGAATCGGTCGCCCAGACGGAAGCGGTCTCCCAACGTGTTGGGTATACCCTCCAGGGCATCGGCTATGACGGGGCCGATCGAGCCGCCGAACTTGAAGCCGTGTCCGCTGCCGCCGCCCGCCACGACGACATTGCCGAGGCCGGACACCCTGTCCACGATGAAGTGGTCGTCCGGCGTGACCGTGTAGAGGCAAGAGCGCCCTCCGGCGACCTTGCCGGTGGCCGCTCCCGGGATCCTCTCGCGCAGAAACGCCAGCGCCATCTCGGCAAATTCTCCGGTGCCGCTGCGGTCCACGTCAGGGTCTACCGCATCGCCGAGACGGTCCTTGGATACCTTCACGTATCCCTCACGGAGCAACGGGAAGCCATACCAGGCCTCGCCGTCAGGGTCGGCTGACCAGCAGGGCATCACGCCGTGAGCGAACCTCGCCGGCTCCTCGGGCACGATCAGAAGCATCTCCTGATGCGTGACCCTGACGCCAGCCCCGATTGTGGGAAGGAGGCGGCCAACCCAGCAGCCCGCGGCCACCACGACCCGGTCGAAGCGCTCCATATCCCTTCCCACGGACACCTCGACGTGGGAATCCAGCTCCTCCAAGCCGTCTATGGGGGTACACTCCCTCAACTCGACCCCCTCTTCCCCGGCCAGCCGGGCCATGACGGCGACGGCTCTGCTGCTCTCTATGTACCCTGCCCAGCCATCGTAGACGCACACCTGGGCACCCGCGACGTTGAATTGGGGAAAGCGGGCATTGACCTCGCCCGCCGAGAGGACTTCGACCTCAGCCCCGCGCCCGCGCAGGTACGAAACGCTGGCGTGCATAGATTCGCCCGGCTCGAGGCTGTCGAGCATGACAAGCCCGCCGGTCTGATGGTAGAAGCTTTCGCCTGACCGCCGCTCCCAGGTCCGCCACTGGAGCGCGGAGCGCTCGGCCATCTCGACGTAGGTGTCGTTGTCACCTGCGTACCACGTGCGGCGTATGGCCTTCGCGACGTCGGTGGACGAGGCGTTCTCGTACGGCGCGACGCCCCTGTCGAAGACCGTCACCGCGTGCCCCCGGGAACGCAACTCTATCGCTGCCGCCAGCCCGAAGACGCCTGCCCCGACTACTCCAATGTTCATGTCAGCCTCACCCAAGCGGCACAAGACGGCGAATCGGCATCACGTGTAGCACCGAGAGCCTGGCTCGACGCATCCGCAGACGCTCGACCAGCTTGCGCCCCTTGGCCGCCGACAGATCACCTCATGCAGGTAGTAGGAATGCCGAAGCCATTCTATCACCTTGCCGCGACAGCGCCGGCAACCTGACCCTGGAAGCGCAAGAAAACCTCTTGCGGATTGGCATACTTGGGATTGAGCCGTTTCCAACGCAAGGCGCGCGCGGATGCGCCCAAAGGCGCCGATTGACGGCCTCGATGAAGAGACCTACAATCACCATGCCCAAGCACTCTAGAGGAGGCCTACCACAGCATGACCACAGTAGGATCTGGCGATTACCGATACGAACTCGTCCCCAGCTGGCCGGACGTGCCGAAGTACTGGGAGCTAGGCATCTGCTCGGACGTCGCCGTCAACTCCTCCGACGAGATCCACGTCTTCAGCCGAGGGGCGCACCCCTTGACTATCTGGACCCCAGGCGGCGCTTTCGTCTCGTCGTGGGGGGAGGGCGCGTTCTCCAACAACGAGCACGGCATATACATCACCCGCGCCGAAAACGTCTGGCTCGTGGACGCCAATTTCCACGTCGCCACCGAGCACGGCCCGGACGGCTCGTTGATCCGTACGCTGGGGACCAAGCTGAACCCGATGCCCACCTACTACGGAGCGCCGTTCAACATGCCGTCGGGGCTTGCAATCGCGCCCGACGGGAGCATCTTCGTATCCGACGGCTACGGAAACAAGCGAGTCCATAAGTTCAGCCCGGACGGAGACTTGATCAAGTCGTGGGGCAACTTCGGGACCGGCCCCGGGGAGTTCGCGCTGGTTCACAACTTGGCCGTTGACGGGCAAGGGCGGGTGTTGGTGTGCGACCGCGAGAACAACCGGATCCAGATATTCGACGGCGAAGGCGCCTATCTGGACCAGTGGACCGACCTCCTCATGCCAGGGGACATCTACGTCAAGGATGGCGTCGTCTACGTGGTGGAACAGACAGCCGCCGGAGGCGTGAGCATCTGGACCGAGAGCGGCGACCTCATTACGCGCTGGCACGGCGACAGGGGCCCCGGAAAGGGGACTCTGGTGTCGGCCCATGGTATCTGCGTCGACTCGGAGGGCAGCATCTACGTGGCGGAACTGTCACCGGGCGACAGGGTCCAGAAGTTTCAGCACGTTTAACCCGCGCCTCAGACGGGCGCCAGTGGGATGATACCGGCCTGTGGGTGAGGACGCCTCTGCCGGGATGGGCAGTCTCGCTACGGACGCGCTAACGCTTCTGTCCCGGCTGACCAACTCGGCGCTCGACCTGCTCTACCCGCCTTCCTGCGCGGTGTGCCGGCGGGAGGGCCGGTTCGTCTGCACGGACTGTGAACCCGCCCTGCCCAGGCTCTCCGCGCCGTACTGCAGGTCCTGCGCAAGACCGGGAAGGGAGGTCTACTGCCGTCTGTGCAGCTCGACGCCTCCTCACTTCGACGGCGTCGCGGCTCCTTATCTCCTACAAGGCCCAGTCCGAGACCTGGTACACAACCTCAAGTACGCCAACGTGCGCACCTCTGCCCCCGAGCTGGGCCGCCTCATGGCTGCCCACCTCGCATCCCGCCCCCTCCAAGCCGACGTGCTGGCGCCTGTTCCATTGCACCGGCGGCGCGAGAGGGACAGGGGCTACAACCAGTCTGCGTTGCTCGCGCGGGCGGTTAGCGAGGCAACGGGCATACGCTTGGACGAACGCCTTCTGACCCGCACGAAGGACACGGCCCCTCAGGTCACGATGAAGAGCCCGGAAGAGCGGCGGCACAACATCGAGGACGCCTTCCAGTGCATGGGTGAGGTAACCGGCGTCGACGTGCTGATAATCGACGACGTCGTCACCACCGGGGGCACGATGTCAGCCTGCGCCAAACCTTTGAAGAGCGCGGGCGCCCACTCCGTGTGGGGTCTCGCGCTGGCGCGCTAACCGCGCCCCGGCAGAATTGCAGAATTGCCTTGCCCTTGCTCACACTGCACGCGGGGGGATACAATCTGTATCGTCGGGGTGTGGCGCAGTTTGGTAGCGCGCGTCGTTCGGGACGACGAGGTCCTGGGTTCAAGTCCCAGCACCCCGACCACCTCTAGGAGTTGGGCATATGCCTGTGGCCTTGAATATAGGCGCCGGCAAGCAGCTTTTCATCGACGATCTGGTAATAGATGAGAAGCACGGCGTCAGGCGGACGCTGAACCAACCGGCGAAATACGTCGGCAATCCCGTCATGTTCCCCCTCTACCCCTGGGAGGGCAGGCTTCAGCTATACGGGACCGTGTGGCGCGACCCCGACGGGAGCTTCAGGATGTGGTATCAGGGAATGGGAGGCATGGGCGTCGCCCACATGGGCCTCGACCTCAGAGGCACCCCGTTCGAGTTCCTCAACTTCGACCTCAAGAACCTGCACTACTCCATCTGCTACGCGACGTCGCAGGACGGCGTACACTGGAAGCGGCCCAACATGGGCTTGACCGAGTTCGCGGGATCGAGACACAACAACATCCTGATCCCGGATGCGTCGTTCGCAAACATCATCAAGGACGAGCGCGACCCAGACCCGGACAGGCTCTACAAGGCGCTCTTCTTCGAGGCGCGGGACTGGGACCCGAGGGGTACGCCCAACACCGGCGAGGGGGTGTCCGTCGCATTCTCCCCCGACGGGTTGAGGTGGACGAAGTACCACGGGAACCCGGTCATCACGAGGGCCAGCGACAACCACATGCTCCTTGGCTGGGACGATCCGGCAGGCAGCTACGTCGCCTACGCCCGGCCCACGACCAAGGAGGGGAACACCACCCGGCGCATCGGCCGGGCGACCAGCGGCGACTTCATCCACTGGACCGATCCGGAGGAGGTGTTGGCGCCGGATTCCCTCGATCCACCTGCCATGGAGTTCTACGGGATGCCGGTATTCAGGTACGAGAGGCACTACCTCGGCCTGCTCTATGCCTACCACGCACGTCCCGAGGAGCCCAAGCAGCGCAACTTCGGCACCATCGACGTGCAGCTCAGCTCCAGCAGGGACGGCGTAAATTGGGAGAGGGCCGGCGACAGGAAGCCGTTCATCCCAAACGGCCCTCCCGGGACCATCGACTCCGGCGAGATATACGCCGCCCGCGGGCCGGTGGCGGTGAATGACGAACTGTGGTTCTACTACTCGCCGGGCGCGCTCGAGCACGGAGTTACCGGCCGCAGCGGCCCCCTTTGCCTGGCGAAGCTGCGCCTGGACGGCTTCGTTTCTGTGGACGGCGGCGATGAGACGGGCGCGCTCGTTACCAAGCCGATGCGGTGCGAGGGCGGCCCGCTGACTATCAACGCCGCCGCCCGGGGCGGCATGGCCGGGGTGGCGGTGCTGGACGAGGCCGGCATACAGTTCCGAGGATATTCCATGGAGGAGTGCGCCGTGTTCGACGGCGACTCGATCGCCCACCGCGTCACGTGGCGGGAGAAGCTTTCGCTGGATGAGCTCAAGGGCAAAGACATCAGGCTCAAGTTCTATCTGCGGAACGCGAAGCTCTACGCCTTCAGAGTAGGCGAAGCATGAGACGCGCGTCTCTAAGCCCGCGGCGTCTCATTCCGCCGTGGTCGTATGCGGGCAGGCGGCGGCCCAGCTTAGGGGCGAAGGCCGGGCCGCGTTGAACAAGAGAGCGACGGGTCGACGCTCCGGTGGGTAATATGGCGGCTGGAGGACTCGGCCCCTGGCAGTTGATCTGTTCTCGTAGGCGTGAGCGGACGTAGCTTAACTCGGTGAAGAGACTCAAGATAGCAATCGGCCTGAGCGCCGCCCTTGCCGTACTCGCGTCTGCGTGCGGCGGCGTGGAGAGTCCCGCGGAGGCCCCAACTCCAAAGGCGGCCGCCGCCGTGGAGGAACCTGCCGCGGCGCCCGAGGGCAGGCGCTTAACGGCGCTCGTCGGAGGAGGCCAGGACACGATCTCCCTCAACGGCTTCTTCCCATCGACCATCCGCATCCGCGCCGGAGACACGGTAACTTGGAAGCTCAACAGCGACGAGGCGCGCACGGTCTCGTTCCTTGGCGGCGCCGCGCCTCCAAGGATCCCTGCCCGTTCGGACCTGGTCCCAGTGCCGGGCAGCTCCAACGGGGACCAGATGTTGAACCCCTGGTCCAACCTGCCGACACGTGCTCCGGGCGCACCCGTGGAGGCGTACGACGGCAGCAGGTTCGTAAGCTCGGGCATAATGTCCAAGGATCCGATCGCGCCCGGATTCGAGCCTAACGATACCTTCACGGTCCGGTTCGACGTACCGGGATCCTACGAATTCATCGACCTGAACCACCTCACGCTCCGGGGCGACGTGGTGGCCCGGGGGGTCGTGGTGGTCGTCGACGGCGCCGGCGAGGTCGACGACCAGGCAACTATCGACGCCCGCGCAGCGGATGAGATACGCCCCTTAGCGGAGTTCGCCGAGCAGATGCGGGAGGCTACGTCGGTGCTGGGGGACATAAGGCACCTGTCCAGCAACTACCTGTTCTCGGAGGAGTTCCTCCAAGCCCTGGGGCCCTACGCCGTGGAGGACCCCGGCGGAGAGGTCATCTACCGGGAGCGGATGCTGGACGGCTCGGACCTGTGGCTGGTCCAAGCCGCGCTGGGGCCGGATGAGTCCAAGCTGCTCGACTTCATCCCCAAGGAGCTGACCCTCAGGGTGGGCGACACCGTTTCGTGGAACTTCCCCACGGCGGGCCACTCCCTCGTGTTCGACCCGGCGGCTCCGCCTCCCGAGTTCGTGCAGACCGTCGGCAGCGAGTGGCCGCCGGCTCTGATCGTGAACCCCGACGTGGTCCAGCCCGTGATCCCGTCCAAGAACTTCGATCCCGCCCGTTACTATAGCTCCGGGCTCATGGGGTTCGACGGCTCGCCGGGGGGCAAAGAGTTCACGTTGAAGTTTACTCAGGTGGGCGTCTTCGACTACTTCTGCGCCGTTCACCGAGAGCTCGGTATGGAGGGCACGATACGGGTCATCCAGTACGACGGCTGAACGGGTAGGCCCCAAGGAGGCGTCTGTGCGCAGGGGAGTCAGAGGGGCTGTGCTGGCCGCTCATGCCGTCGTCGGGTTCGTGTCCGTTGCGGCGCTCGCCGTTATGGTAGTGGCAGCCTGCAGCCGGGGCGAAGAAGCCTCCCCCGGGGACGTTCTCCAGAAGCGGTTGGAACAGCAGACCGGGGCGCCGTCCGGGCATCGGGGCTCGGAAGGGGCGCTGCTCGGGAGCACGGACGGGGAGACCGTGTCCGGCGGCGAACGCTGTCAGCCCGGCTCTCCCGTCCGCGAGTTCCACATAGCCGCCGTCCACGTCGAGATTACCCTAAACCGATTCTTAGACTACGACCCCAACGGCCTGATGTACGTCTTGCAGGAAGACTTATCGGACGTCCGGCGTGAGGAGTCGCAGAACCGCGCCGCCCGCGCCGGAGAGGCCGAGCCGGCGGTCTCCCTCGGACTTCAGGGCGACGCCATTCAGCCCCTCATCCTGCGCGTCAATCAGGGCGACTGCCTGCGCGTCCGGCTGCGCAACGACTTGGTGGACATGCCCGCGAGCTTCCACCTACACGGCAGCAGCCTGTACGTCGCCGACAGCGGGGCCCCTGCCGTCGCCGCCAATCCCGAGGCCAGAGCAGCCCCGGGGTCGAGCGTCGTCTACGAGTGGAGGGTGGACGAGAACGAGCCGGAAGGGACCCACTACTTCCACAGCCACGGCGACGCCCGGCGCCAGACGGGTCACGGACTATTCGGCGCCGTGATCGTCGAGAAGTCGGGCTCCGTCTACATAGATCCTCGCACCGGAGCCGAGCTGCGCAGCGGCTGGGACGTCATCATAGACGGCCCGGGCAGCAGCGACTTCCGAGAGCTCGCCATCGTCTACCACGAGATCGGCAACGAGCGTTACCGGCACCTGGACAGGAACGGCGCCCCGGTAGCTCAGGTGGACCCGTTCACGTCAGCCTACCGCCCCGGCAGCCGCGCCCTCAACTATCGCAGCGAGCCCTTCATGAACCGCATGGCGTTGCAGCATGAACAGGTTGGCTTCTTCGACGTATCGCAGGCGTATAGCTCCTACGTCTTCGGGGACCCGGCCACCCCCATAGCCAGGGCATACCTTGGCGACCCAGTGAAGCAGCGGCTCGTACACGGCGGCTCAGAGGTATTCCACGTCCACCACGTACACGGCGGGGCCGTCCGCTGGCGGCGGCAGCCCGGCGTAGAGCCCACCGGATTCGACGCGGGGCTCGTCAAGAGGCCGTCTCTGCTTCCGAAGGCATCCTCCAGGATAGATTCTCAGGCGGTTGGCCCCTCGGAGACGTATGACGTAGAGGCGGAATGCGGCGCGGGCGGATGTCAACAGTCGGTGGGCGACTTCCTGATCCACTGCCACGTGGCCCACCACTACATCGCCGGTATGTGGACGTTCTGGCGCGTTTACAACACCTTGCAGGACGGGGAGGCCTCCCAAGACGAGATGCCGCCGCTCTTGGAGCTTCCCGACCGCGCGGGCCGCGTGCGTCGGGCGGTTACGTCAGAGCAGCTATTGGATACGTTTGTAAGCTGGGGGGGCGGGCAGCTTGCGGTCACGGAGGGGAGCCTCCCGGACCTGGTAGAGCGCCAGTTGCCTCCGGCGGGCGCAGCGCGGGGCTATGACGCGTCCGTGCTGGACTGGGAGAAGGTCGGATACCTCTACCTCAACGAGCTTGAGGGCGCCGCCGTGCGGCCTTGGGGCTCGTCCGGACCGGGGCCGCCGGAGGGCCGCCGGGGGGACAGATTGCCCTTCTACTTCGATCCGCTCACGGGCAAGCTGGCATACCCGTTCCTACGCCCTCACCTTGGAAAGCGGCCTCCGTTCGCGCCGGGCCACGGCCCGGCCCCCTTCCTCAGCCCCGCGTCGCGCGGCCGCAGTCCTCCCGTACCCGGCGAAAGCGGACCCGGGAGCCTGTGCCCGCCGGATACCAAGCTGAAGGAGCTCGTCCTCCATGCCATAAACGTGCCCATCGTCCTGAACGAGCGAGCCGGCCTGATCGACCCGGCAGGCCAATTGTACGTCCTCAAAGAGGACGAGGAGAAGGTGCGGGCCGACAACGACCACAGGGTCCCTCTGGCCATTCGCGGCAACGCGGGTGAGGACTGTGTGGACATCCTCCTGAAGAGCGAGCTCGAGGACAGCAGCGAGAACGGATTCTTCAGCAAGGTGAACGTCCACGTCCACTTCGTGCAGTTCGACATACTCGCCAGCGACGGCGTATCCACCGGATTCGGCTACGAGCAGTCGGTACGGCCGTTCACCTCGGAGGGGGAGGCGGCAGCCAAGCCGGCGGCGGCCGGCTCGGTGCGGCTCGCCCTGGACAGCGCCGCGAGGTTCCAAGCCGGCATCCTGGTCGGGGTGGGCATGGACCAGACGGAGACGTTCGAGATCCGCCGCATCGAGGCCGTCGAGGGGGACACGCTGGTGTTCGACGAGCCTCTCGAGTACGGCCACTCCGCCGGTGAGATCGTCAGTGCGGAGTTCGTGCGCTACCGCTGGTACCCGGACGTGCAGTTTGGGACGGCCTACTTCCACGACCACGTCAGCGCCCTGACGTCGTGGGAGCATGGACTGTTCGGCGCGTTCATCTCCGAGCCGCCCGGGTCGACCTACCACGACCCGTACACCGGCGCCGAGATAAGCAGCGGCCCGATAGCCGACGTGCATACCGTCGAAACGGTGTCAGCCGACGTGACCGGAAGCTTTCGCGAGCTTGTCATGTTCATTCAGGACGGCAACCCGCTGACGAACTCAGGGGACTCCAGCGGCAGTTCGCTGAACTTACGGGTCGAACCGCTGGCATCGAGGGGCGGGGACCCCGCCCGCCTGTTCAGCAGCACGGAGCACGGCGACCCCGCCACGCCCGTACTGGAAGCTCACGTTGGAGACCCCATCGTGATACGGACGCTGGTCTCGGCGGCCAACGACGTCCACACGTGGCACCTGGACGGGCACTGGTTCAGCACCGAGCCCCACAGCAATAGGTCGCCGCCAGTCAACACGGTTCACGTGGGGATATCCGAGAGGTACGACTTGGCGGCGCCTCGGGCCGGCGGGCCTCAAGGGCTGCCGGGGGACTATCTCTACTACAACGGTCGCGCCTTCAAGATGCTGGAGGGAAGCTGGGGCATCGTACGCGTGCACCCCCCAGGGGAACCCAGCCTGATGGCCCTGCCGGGGCGGGAGACGCGCACGTCTCAGCCGGGGCGTGTCTGCCCAGACGAGGCCCCTGTGAAGGAATTTGCGGTCACGGCTATTGACGTGCCCATGCCCATGCTCGGCGGCTCGCTCGGAAAGGCGTACGCGCTCGACCGGGACGTCGAGCCTATCCTCGCGGGGGCCAAAGGCGTGGAGCCGCTGGTGCTCCACGTGAACGTGGGTGACTGCATCGCGTTGGAGCTGACAAACGCGACGCGCGGCGGGGCCGTGTCCATCCACGCCGACATGCTCGCGTTCGACCCTTCCGATTCCTATGGCGCGGAGGCCGGACGCAACCCCCAGCAGGCGACGCCTCCCGGCGGGGCGCGCAGGTACACCTTCTATGCCCACCCGGAGGTGGGGGAGACCGTAGCGATGCTGCGGGACTGGGGCGACGTGCTGCGAAATCCGGCCCTCGGGCTGTACGGCGCTATCATCGTGGGCATGAAGGGTACTGCGTATACGCACCCGGCGACCGGGGAAGACATGGCGGGAAGGGCGGCGTGGCGCGTGGACGCACATCCTCCCGGTCAACCGAGCTACCGCGACTTCACCCTGTTCCTGCACGACGAGGACCCATTGATCGGCACGCACCTGATGCCCTACGCGGAGAAGGTGGCGGGCGTGGTCGGGCTGAGCTTCCACGCCTCCCCAATCGTCGGTGGAGAGTATGGAGATCCGTCGACGCCAACGATGGAGGCGTACTCGGGCGACCCCGTGAGGGTGCGCGTCCTGGCGCCCTACGGCGAGCAAGCGCACGTATTCACCATAGAGGGCCACAGGTGGCCGTTGGAGCCGGGGCGCCCCGGCTCCAGTCTGTTGAGCTCCGTGCAGGTCGGACCGCTGGAGGCGGTGACGATGATGGTGGAAGGCGGCGCCGGTCCGCCCGGCGACTACGTCTACGGGGACCACAGGGAGCCGTACAGGGAGGCGGGCTTGTGGGGTATATTCCGCGTCTATCCGCCCGGGCGCGCCGGTCTCGCGCCCCTGCGTTAGGCCGGACCACTGAGGAAGGCCGAGGCTTCCACTGGAAACCGTTCAGACTCTGTGATACCCGGAGGGGGAAGTCCAGAGAGGGTTCTCCCTTCCGGCAGGGGGTTGGGGGGCTGTGCCCCCAGCTACCAAGGGGCGGCGGGTCGGGATCAAAGACGTCTGCTTTATCGGAGCTACGCCAGTCGAAAAGGACCCACGAACTCTGAACAACTACGCCCACGGAATTGGCTTCCTAGTCCCTCCACAAGTCGGTACACTGTTGCTTGGGGGGCTGCAAGTGCTGGGAGGGGACGGGGTAGACCTCATTGCTCAAGTTACGCCGCGGAGGAATTAAAGTAGTGTCAGAGCCTGGAAGCCGGCCGGCGGGCCGATGCGCCCTGACGTCACTGGGACGACTCTATGCGAGTCGGAGCCGTCAGGCGAGAGGCGAAAGGGTGGCCCGGGGCTACGCGCCGCGTTGCGGGCGGGGCTCGTGGTCCCATGAGGCGCGGAGTGGAAGGCGCCCTTGAGCACCATCAGAGAACCCGGCGGCGAAAGCTCAGCCCAAGCTCACCGGAGCTCTCGCCTGCCATCCCACAGACGGCTTCAGTTCATCGCGCTTGGGGCCGGCCTCGCGTCGGTGCTGACCGTCACCCTGATCACGATACTATTCTCGGATATTACCGACCTCGACTTCTGGAAGAGGGTAGGATACCCGGGCGTACTCTTCTTCAGCTTCATCGGCTCCGCCGGCATCGTGTTCACGGTCCCCGGGCTCATCGCGGTATGTGGGGCAGGAGGGCTGGAGCTGAACCCCATCATATTGGGGCTGCTTTCGGGGGTGGGCGAGGCAGTGGGGGAGCTGTCCGCCTATGCCATAGGCTTCGGGGGGAAGGGCGTTATCGAGCGCCGCAAGCTCTATCACACGTTGCGCAGGCTCATCGTACGCCGGGGGACGGTGATGCTCTTCGTGGTGTCCATCATCCCCAATCCCTTCTTCGACATCGTGGGGATAGTGGCGGGCGGCGTCAACTACCCTATTCGCAGATTTCTGATAATCGTGTGGGCCGGCAAGACCATCAAGGGCATGGCGGTCGCGTACGCCTGCTTCTATGGCGTCAAGCTCTTGCCCTGGCTGTAGGACTCAAGCCTGCCTGCGCGGCGCGCCTCGCCCCAAAACGGGGTTTGCCGCTCCCCTATGCTAGAATCTCGCGGTGAGCAACGGTCGCTACGATATTGCCGTCGTCGGCGGGGGGATCATCGGGCTTTCCACGGCTATGCTGCTGGCCCGGCGGCTCCCGCGACCAAAAATCGTCCTCCTAGAGAAGGAGGACGACATAGCCCAGCATCAGACGGGGCACAACAGCGGCGTCATCCACGCGGGGATCTACTACGCCCCCGGCTCCGCCAAAGCGAGCTTCTGCTACGCCGGAAGCAAGATGCTGCGACGGTTCTGCGATGAGCGCGGCATCCCCTACGAGACGTGCGGAAAGGTCATAGTGGCTGTGGACGATGACGAGGTGCCCCGCCTGATGGATCTGCACGAGCGGGGCCGGATGAACGGCGTGGCGGGCGTCGAGGTCATCGGGCCGGAGCGGCTGCGGGAGATCGAGCCGCACGCGGCGGGCATCCGGGCCGTCCACTCTCCCGAGACGGGTATCGTGGACTACGCGGCGGTCGCCAGGGCTTTCGCCCATGAGTTGACCGGGAACGGTGGAGAGGTGCTGACGAGGGCGCAGGTGATC
The DNA here is from genome assembly GCA_958296245.1 of uncultured Dehalococcoidia bacterium. Taxonomy (GTDB): domain Bacteria; phylum Chloroflexota; class Dehalococcoidia; order Lucifugimonadales. Next base: position 859,727 of record OY282458.1, on the reverse strand, counting down.
GGACTGGATGCGGACCGGGAAGGCGTGCGGATACGGACGTCCTTGGGAGAAGTGACGGCCAGCCTGTTGATCAACTGCGCGGGTCTGTACGCCGACAGACTGGCTTTGGACATGGGCATCGAGCCGGGGCTCCGCATAGTCCCCTTCAGGGGCGAGTTCTTCTCCCTGACCCCTGAGAGCTCCCGCCTGGTAAACGGGCTTGTCTATCCGGTCCCAGACCCGCGCCTGCCGTTCCTGGGGGTACACTTCACCAAGCGGATCGACGGAACTGTGGAGGCAGGCCCCAACGCCGTTCTGGCCTTCGCGCGGGAGGGCTACCGGAGCCTGGACGTCGACGCGGTTGAGCTATGGGAAACCCTGAGGTACGGGGGCTTCTGGCGAATGGCGCGCACCCACTGGCGTTCGGGGGTGCGCGAACAGTATAGATCCGCCGTGAAGGGCAGGCTCGCCAAGTCGCTCCAGACACTCGTCCCGGAGGTGCGGAAGGACGATCTGGTGAATCGCAGCGCGGGAGTAAGGGCCCAGGCCGTCGATGTCAAAGGGCGGCTCGTGCAGGACTTCGCGATAGTCCAAGGCCCTAAGTCGATTCACGTGCTGAACGCGCCCTCGCCGGCGGCCACCGCGTCGCTCGCGATCGGCAGCCGCATCGTGGACCTTGCTCAAGAATACTAATGCCAACTAAAGGGAAAGATTCGTATCTGAGAGGACCCTCAGACTCCCGGCAGAGGGGGCGGATTCTCTCTACATTGCTCGTATTGGTTTTGAGATAATTGCTTGAAGGGTGTCCGCATGACACCCGAGCTCAGGAGGGGTAGTGCAATGAAGATAGCTTACGCTTTCCGCCGCGCCGTTTCGTATCCGGACGCAGGAGGGGACTCGCTCGAGTTGCCCAAGGGCGAGGCGAGGAGCCGCTTCCTGAAGTATATTAGCCGCGTTGGATTCGACGGACTGGAGCTTGGTCTGGAGTCTGTGGGGGGGATGGAGGCCACCAGGCAGAGGGCGGATGAGCTCCGCAGGGAGTTGGAGGACCACGGCGTGCCGTGCGTGGCCGTAAGGGGAGGCGGAGGCTACCACGACCCCAGGACGGCGGCGGCGAACAGGGAGACCATCGAAAAGGTCGTGGACGCGGCGTCGTGGCTTGGCGCCGAGGTCGTCAATACCGGCACGGGCACGCCCCCGCGGTATCCCGGCCAGCCGGGGGCGTTCGTAGGCGAACCGGTATCGCAGGGCTCCAGCCGGACCGCTTCCGTGGAGGACTTCGAGCGTACAGCCGGGGTGCTGCGCGAAGTGGGCAAGACGGCGGGCGACAGGGGCTTGAGCGTGACCCTGGAGGTGCATCAGCACTCGATCACGGACAATAGCTGGTCTACGTTGCACATGCTGGACTTGATCGACAGTCCCCACGTGTTCGCCAACCCGGACCTAGGCAACATCTTCTGGACGTTCGAGACGCCGGAGGAGACTTCCGAGCAGGCCATTGCCGCCCTAGCGCCGCGCTCGAAGTATTGGCACTGCAAGAATCTCATCAGGGTACACATCCCGGAGAACCGCCACTCTATATTCCTCCGCGTGCCGTTGCCCGACGGCGAGATCGACTACCGCTTTGCTATCCATGCCATGCACGAGGCGGGGTACGACGGCTACCTCGCGGTGGAAGGCGCCAAGGCCGGGGACGCCCTCTACGCCGACCGCCGCAGCTTGGAATACGTGAAAGAGGTCATTGGCGACGTCCAGGCATAGGAAACGCTCAATGGCGGCCGACCTCATGCGCGGCTTGGCCGCCGGCCTCGCCATGGTCTTAGCGACGGCAGCGGTCCGCCTGCTCATCGGCTCCCTGACCATCACGGAGCTTGCGGCGGACTGGCTCACGGCCACCCTGCACCCTACCGTGATCGACTTCCTCCTCGAGAGGCTATCTACCTCTGCCAAGCCGTCAATGTTCGTCGGACTCCTGGCGGCGCAGGTCATGTTCGGCAGCGCGGTGGGTATTTGCTACGGGCAGTTGACAGCGCGGCTGCCGGTACCGGAGCGGGAGTGGCCGCGCGCCCTGATGGTGTCGGGCGCTCTGTGGGTCATCAGCATGTTGACCCTGGCGCCCCTCTTTGGAGGAGGGGTGTTCGGCGCCGGCGTCAGGGGCGGCGCATTTTCCTTCATGGCCGTCAGCCTTGCTGCCTATGCCGTTTACGGGATTGTGCTTGCCGCCCTCTTCGGGGAGGCGGTCATCGACGAAGAGGGCGCGGGTTACGGACGGCGCGCCCTGCTGCGTAGGGCATTGGGATGGGCGGCGGCCCTGGCCGTGCTGGCCGTGGGCGGGAAATTCCTGGTCGACCGCGCCCGGTCGCAGGTGTCCAATAGCCGCAGCTTCAGGGTCGAGGGCGTGCTTTCGTCCGAGGTGACGCCGAACGAGGAATTCTACGTGATCTCCAAGAACTTCATCGACCCGGCGATCGACCCGGAACGTTGGGGCCTGGAGATAGGGGGCCTCGTGGAGACGCCGTACAGACTAACCTACGAAGAGCTGACCGCCCTGCCCGCCAGCGAGCAGTTCGTGACTCTGGAATGCATAAGCAACGAGGTTGGGGGAGACCTGATTAGCACCGCGTCGTGGCGTGGGACGCCGCTCAGGACGGTCATCGAGCGGGCGGGGCTGCGGCCAGGCGTGGTAGACGTGGTGTTCGAGTCTGAGGACGGCTACAGCGAGAGTATCCCCGTGGAGCGGGCTATGAGAGACGAGGTGTTGATAGCCTATGAGATGAACGGGGAGCCCCTGTCGGTGAGCCACGGCTTCCCGGCGAGGCTGATCGTCCCGGGCTTCTTCGGGCTCAAGAGCGTGAAGTGGCTGACAAAGATAGAGCCTGTGGCCATCGACTATCTGGGCTACTGGCAGCAACGGGGTTGGACCGATGATCCGGTAGTCAAGACGATGTCGCGGATCGATACTCCCGCGACCAGGACGACCCGACCCAGGGGAGCCTTCCCTGTCGGCGGCGTGGCTTTCGCCGGCGACAGGGGCATTGCAAAGGTGGAGCTGAGTCTCGACGCAGGGGATACCTGGGCCGAGGTGGACGAGACGACAGCGGCGCTGTCGGCCTACACCTGGATCATCTGGAAGGCTCGGGTGCTTCCGGGGTCGTCCACGCTTGCGGAGGTCCGAGTCCGCGCGACGGACGGCAACGGCGCTGTTCAGACTGATCGGAGGACGGCCACGGTGCCCAACGGCGCCTCGGGCCACCACGATATTCTGGTCGAACTGGTCTAACGGGCTTCGGGGCGCCCCAGGCTCCCGGCACCGGGACGCTGACCCCCCACGCGCACCGTATCTTCGCAGCCCGCCATGGCCCAGTCGCTAGGCGACTTTAGCCACCGGCGCCTGCTTACTTCCCCGCTTTGGCCCGATGAAGCCGGCTCTAGCAACCGCGGCAGCCAGGGCCTCGTCGGCCGTCTGCACGTCCTCCATGAAGCCGCACTGTAGACACTTCTTGTAGTGCCCATACATGTCATGGTTGACGTTGACGTCGCCGTTGCACCTCGGGCATGACTTGAACAGCAGCATTGTTACTTACCCCCTTCCGGAATGCCGTAGGCTTAGGTTGTATGCAGCCCTGCGGATCAGGATTCACCCACAACCGGGTATCACTCCTCCTAAATATATCGCAGCAGAACCCTTGACACAAGTCGAATCAATCCTTATACTAAGGCCATCGTATCCCAGGTGTCAGGGAAAGGCAGAAGGCAGATTCCCCGTGACTTCCGGTCCACAAAGACGCCGCGAGAGCCGGGTTCCGAATAGTAGAACGGCAGCGGCCCTGTTCAGGTTAGGGTCGGGCGTCGGGATAGACAGCGGGACCGAGGGTGTAGAGGGCGTCTACATCATAAGCGTTGCAGCGCGCATTCTGGAGATGCATCCCCAGACGCTGCGGAAGTACGAACGGGCGGGCCTGATCCGGCCCTCCCGGACCGTTGGGATGTTGCGCCTCTACTCGGAAGAGGACATCGTGCGCCTCAGGCTGATAAAGCACTTGGTCGGCGACTTGGGGCTCAACCTTGCGGGCGTTCAGCTCATGCTACAGCTGTTCAACCGTATGCTGGAGATCAAGGCCGGCCTCCCGCGTGTTCCCGCCGAGAGGCTGGGGGAGTTCGTGGACGTGAGCCTTGACGAGCTGTTCGAGCTAATCCACGCCCACGAGGCGAGAGAGGCGTAGTGGAGAGCCGCGGGGGGCATCGCATCTCATGAACGACGAAGAGACGACGGGCTGCGCGCCTGAGGATGAAAAGTCCCTCCCGGATCTTCAAGCCGAGCTGGAGGAAGCGCTCCGCGAGAAGGGCCAGTTCCGCAGGCTGGCCCAGCGCTCCCAAGCCGACTTGGTCAACTACCGGCGCCGCGCTGCCGCCGAGATCGACGAGGCCCGCCGCCAAGCCAGCGCCGACATTCTGTTGAAGGTGATAGGCGTCGTCGACGACCTCGAACGCGCCCTGAACATGGTGCCCGAGGACGCGGTGGCGCCCGGCTGGCTCGACGGCCTGAATCTCGTGATGCGTAACATCGAGAGCGTCTTGGAGACGTCGGGCGTGCAGAAGATAGAGGCGCTGGGTCGAACCTTCGAGCCGTGGCACCTGGAAGCCGTCCACTACGAGGAGACGACGGAGTGCGAGCCCGGAATGGTGACCAAGGTCTTCCGGGAAGGTTATATGTTCCACGACAAGGTCCTGCGGGCCGCACAGGTGGTCGTAGCCAAGGAGCCCGGGCCTGCGTCGCAGCCGGACGAAACAGAGGATAAAGGAGACTAACTAATGTCTAAAGTGTTGGGTATTGACCTGGGGACCACGAATTCCTGCATGGCCGTAATCGAAGCCGGCGAGCCGAGGGTGCTCGAAAACGCCGAAGGCGGCAGAACTACTCCGTCCGTCGTGGGGGCCAACCCCAAGACGGGGGAACGGTACGTCGGCATGACCGCCAAGCGCCAGTCGGTGACCAATCCCGAGAACACCGTCTACTCGGTCAAGCGTTTCATGGGACGCCGTTTCAACGATGAGATCGTACAGCGCGACGTCGGCCTCGTTCCGTTCAAGGTAGCCGCCCACTCCAACGGCGACGCCTGCGTCGAGATGGGGGGTAAGAAGCACGCCCCTCCCGAGGTCTCCGCCATGGTGCTTCAGAAGCTCAAGCAGGACGCCGAGTCCAAGTTGGGCGAGACGGTGACGCAGGCCGTCATCACGGTGCCTGCTTACTTCAACGACAGCCAGCGCAACGCGACGAAGGACGCGGGGCGCATAGCTGGCCTGGAAGTGCTGCGAATCATCAACGAACCCACTGCCGCGTCGCTGGCGTACGGCCTCGATAAGGACTCCGACGAGACGATCGCGGTCTTCGACCTGGGCGGGGGCACATTCGACATTACCATCCTGCAACTGGGGGAGGGCGTCTTCGAGGTGAAGGCCACCAACGGGGACACTCACCTGGGCGGAGATGACTTCGACCAGCGGGTGGTGGACTGGATAACAGAGGAGTTCAAGCGCGAACAGGGAATCGATCTCAAGCAGGACCGGATGGCCCTGCAGCGCCTGCGGGAGGCTGCCGAGCGCGCCAAGATCGACCTCTCATCCCTAACTCAAGCCGAGATCAACCTACCGTTCATCACCGCGGACGCTTCGGGGCCAAAGCACTTGGTGATGACCTTGACGCGGGCCAAGCTCGATCAGCTCGTCTCCGATCTAGTACAGCGGGCCATCCACCCGTGCCGGCAGGCGTTGGAGGACGCGGGGATAGCCGCAGACGCCGTTCAGCAAGTCATTCTAGTGGGCGGCATGACGCGGATGCCCGCGGTACAGAAGGTCGTCGAGGACCTGTTCGGCAGGGAGCCTCACCAAGGAGTCAATCCGGACGAGGTCGTCGCCGTTGGCGCTGCCATACAAGCCGGGGTGCTCCAGGGCGACGTCCAAGACATTCTGTTGCTGGACGTGACCCCCCTTACCCTGGGCATCGAGACCCTTGGAGGCGTTACGACGCCCCTGATCCCGCGCAACACGACGATACCCACAGCCAAGTCCGAGGTGTTCACCACGGCGGCGGACGGTCAGAGCAGTGTGGAGGTGCACGTTCTTCAAGGCGAGCGCTCCCAGGCAGGGGATAACAAGTCGATCGGCCGCTTCATGCTCGACGGCATTCTGCCAGCCCCCAGAGGGACGCCGCAGATCGAGGTCACCTTCGACATAGACGCCAACGGCATCCTCAACGTGTCCGCGAAGGACACGGGCACAGGCAAGGAGCAGCGCATCACCATCACCGCAAGCTCCGGCCTCTCCCAGAGCGAGATCGACAACATGGTCAAGGACGCCGAGGCGAACGCCGAGGAGGATAAGCGCAAGCGCGAGGAGGTCGAGCTCCGCAACAACGCAGAGAACACCGCCTACCAGGCCGAGAAGCTGCTCGAAGAGAACAAGGACAAGATCCCAGACGATCTCAAGCAGGAGATAGAGGCTGGGGTGAAAGAGGTCAGGGAGGCTGTGGAAGCCGACGACCCGGGACGCATCAAGACCGCCCTCGACCAGTTACAGCAGTCGATGACCAAGGTGGGGCAGCTCATCTACGGACAATCCGACGAACAGCCCAAGGGGCCGGACGGCGCGCCGCCTCAGGACGGGGGCGGCTCCAAAGGCAAGCCCGACGGAACGGTGGAGGGAGAGTTCCGGGAGCTGTAGGGGCGTTCGAGGCCTAAAGCAACTTCCCGGAAGACATCTCGCGAATGGTCCAGAGGTGCCGGTCGGGGTTGTACGAGGTGCGCACAAAGCAGGCGTCACCGAAGGCGAAGCGTACCCCGCTTCCGGTGGGCGGCGGTGAGACGCCAAGAATGCAGTACATGGCGGCGCTGAGGACGCCGCCGTGGGCCACCACCAGGTACGACCCCGGTCCCCTTCTGACGATGCGCTGCAGGGCGCCCGCGGCGCGCGTCAGAAGGTCCCACCCGCTCTCGCCCTCTCCGGCGGCGTAGGGCTGAAACGGGTTGGTGAAGTCGGGTCTGGGATACCTCTCCGCGGCCATGTCGAAAGGAAGCCCTGCCAACGGGCCGTTGTCCCGCTCCATCCAGTCGAGGTCATGCTCTACGGGGACGTCCAGCACCTCCCCAACGATCCGCGCGCTCTCGGAGGCGCGGGCCAGGGTGCTGGCAACGATCAGGTCGAACGTGACGGCAGCGCGCTTCCACTCCCTCGCCCGCGACCTAACCTGGTCCCGTCCGACTTCGGTTAGCGGCGCGTCGTATCTTCCCTCATGCACCATCTCGTCGTCGGCGCGCGAGCGGCCATGCCGCATGAGGGTTATCCGTAGCTCGGGGGGCATGGGAACGGGTGCGGGTAGCTGCCGAAGCCGCCGCTAGGGAGGGGTCACATCCTGACGGCGACTACGTCCAACCAGTTGCGGGGAACGTAGCGGAGGTTCATCTCCTCAAAGGTCTGGGTCAAGCCCGACTTGAGGGCCGCGCTGGCCTTGTCGAGGGGAACGCCCGGCATGATCCCTACGATGAAATCCTCGAACGAACTGATGTCCAGCCAGCCTTGGAGGGGTACCTTTACAGTCTCGACTTCCTGCCTGGCGACCCGGAATCCGTGGCCTTCCAGCAGGCCGCGGTACTCCTCCGGCGACAGGTGCCTACGGGCCTCGACCTTGTCAGCCCTGGACGGGGACAGGCCGTACTCCCTACGCAAGGCCCTAGCCGCCTTCATCATCCAGCGCCGGTAGAACTGCACCGTCTCCGGGAGGTGCGCTCCCGTGTAGAAGGACGTGTTGAAGGCAAGCTTACCCCCGGGCTTTAGGGTATTGGCTATCTCGTTCAGCAGCGCGCCCTTGTCCGGGACGTAATGGATGGCGTTGCAGAATATCACCGCGTCCGCACTGCCCTTGACCGTCCCGGAGATGTTCTCGACGCTGCTCTGGACGAACTGGACCGCCGCGTCGCGAACATCCCGCAGGTCCTCAATCGCCTGCTTGAGCGCTGAGGCCGAATGGTCTATCCCGATTATCACGGAATCGCGGGCGCCTTTGAGCCGGCCTGCGATTATCCGCGTAACGCCGCCTGTGCCGCAGGCGAGGTCGATGATGCACTGGCCCGAGCCGACCTCCACCATGTCCACGAGGTGGGCGTTCTGTTCCGCGTAGAAGCGATTGCTCGAGAAGCTCTTGAAACCGAAGTCGTTGGACGCCATTGCAGTCCTCCGCAGCGCGGCTAGGGCAAATCCCAGGAAATAAAGCCTCTTCTGGGACAGGAACGGAACCGATTATATGTGGGGCGACGGCTCCCAGCTCCCGGCATGGGGGCTCTGCACTCCACGTATCTTCAGCAGCCTGTACTCCAATATACCAAAGGCCGCCGCCGCGCGTCTAACGGCGCGTTCCCTTCCGGTGGAGAAGTCAGCTCAGACCAAGGTCTTCTAGAATCGGCGGTATCTGCTCCTTCTCCTCTTCGGAAAGCGAACGGAGGGGCCGGGTGACCGTGTCGTGGTCGATGATGCCCATCGCCTTCAGGGCCGACTTTATCCCGGAGAACGTGGCCGCGTTGGGCCCGCCGCCTGCGGCGAGCCGGGTCACTCTCGCGGCGGACATCAGCAACGCCGTCTGGCGGGTGACCTCCTGCCGGTCGCCGGTCTCTCCCGCTTCCCACAGGCTGGCCGCGACGCCGGGGACGAAGTTGCTTATCCCCGGGATAACCCCGTGGGCGCCGACCGCGCCGGCGGTGCCTATGCGGAAGACGGTGCCCAGGAAACGGTACATCTCGAAGCCGCCCTGCTCGCCCAGGGCCACGAGCTGCGCGAGCAGCTCGCCCGCGCCCGACGAGTCCTTCACGCCGACCACGGCGCCTTCGGAAGCGAGAGTGGCCATGGTCGCCGGCTCGACGACGGTCTTGACCGTCACCGGAATGTTATACACCCAAAGGGGCAGTCCTACGCGGTCGCGTATGTGCCGGTAGTGATCCAGTAACTCATCCTGCGCACATGGGTAGTAGTAAGGCGGGGTGGCGGCGATTCCTTCCAGCGGCAGCTCTTGGACGTCGGCGGCCAGCTTGACAGCAGCCTCGGTCCCTGCCCCCGATACGTTGGCGATCACGGGGACGCGGCCGTTCACCTCATCTATTACCGTCTCGGTCACAACCGCTCGCTGCTCGCCGGTGAGCGCCGCGAACTCACCGGTGGTGCCGGCAGCCCAGATACCGTGGACGCCGTTGTCGATCAGGTATCCAACCAAGCGCCTCAGCGAGGGGATGTCCACCTCGTAGTCGGGCGTCAAGGGCGTGACTACAGGGACGATTACCCCTCTGATTCTGTCGCAGGCCACCGGGTCCCCCTAGCTCCTGATACGGGCGGAGGCGGGATGCTTACCCGCCTCCGCCGCTGTAGACGATCTACTACCGGCCAGCGGTTCGTCACCCACCGCCCACGGCGGGGATGAAGTGGACCTCGCTGTTCTCCTGGACCTTCTCCAGCAGCCCGAGGCGGCAAACCTCTCCGTCGACGGCAACCGAGATATTCCTCTTCACGCGTCCGTTCTCCACAAGCCGATCTTTGATACCCGGGTACTGGCCGTCCAGGCTGGCGATTATCTGGCGCACGGTGCCCCCGCTCACCTCTACCTGCTCTCTGCCGTCGGTGAGCTTCCGCATAAGCGACGGGATGAAAACCGTAGCCAAGCCGTCTTACCCGCCGTTGCCTTGGAGGGCCTCCAGGATCGCATTCGGCTTCATGGGAGCCTGCCGCAGCCGCACGCCCACCGCTGCGTTTATCGCGTTGGATACCGCCGCCAGCGGGGGTATGATGGGGACTTCGCCAACGCCTCGGACCCCGTACGGGTGGCCTGGGTTGGCGACCTCTACGATGACCGTATCGATCATCGGAAGGTCTAGGGACGTTGGCATCCTGTAGTCGAGCAGGGTGTTGTTAGCCATACGGCCTTCCGCGTCCATGAAGTACTCTTCGTTCAGTGCCCAGCCGACGCCCTGGGTGGTCCCGCCCTGCATCTGACCCTCGACGTAACTCGGGTGGATCGCCTTGCCTGCATCCTGCACGCAGGTTAGCCGGAGCACGTCCGTCTTGCCGGTATCGGGGTCGACGTGCAAGTCCGCGATCAGGCCGGCGAACGCCCCGCCCTCGCCCGATGGGTTTACGTTGGCGGACCCAACGATGGTCCCGCCTGTCTCATCCATGCGGGCGGCGATCTCCTTGAAGGTCATCCTGAGCTCCGGGTCGGCTTTGGAGCTGATGACGCCCTTGTTCATCTCCAGCGACTCGGCGTCGACGTCCCAGATGCTGGCCGCGCGCTCGATAGCCGCCTTCTTCACGTCCTCAGCGGCTAGGTACGCGGCCCATCCGGTGGCGAAGGTTACCCTGCTGCCGCCGGTGCCGAGGGTATACCCGACTGAATCGGTATCGACCACCGACGGATGAACGTCCTCAGCCGGGATGCCCAGGGCTTCGGCGGCCTGCATCGCGATGGACGTCCTGGTCCCGCCGATGTCCGTTGAGCCTTCGATAAGGCTGATCGTGCCATCCTTGTTGACATTGATGTTAACGCTAGACTGCTCTCCGACGTTGAACCAGTAGCCGACAGCCACGCCGCGCCCTGTGTTTTCGCCCTCCAGGGGGGCGGTGTAGTGTGGGTGGTCTCTCATCGCCTCCAGCACCTCGACGCATCCGATCCTCTTGAAGGTCGGTCCGTCGACCCGCCTGGTACCCTCCTTGGAAGCGTTCATAAGCCGCAGTTCGATGGGGTCGATGCCGAGCTTGACGGCGATTTCGTCCATCACGGATTCAGAGGCGAACTCGGCGTTCGGTGCGCCGGGGGCGCGGTAAGCGCCGGTCACGGGCTTGTTGACTACGACGTCGTAGCCGTCCACCAGCTGATTTTCGACGTCGTACGGCCCGAAGACGCACATGGCGCCGGCGCCCACCGGGTTCTTGCCGGGATATGCGCCTGCCTCGAACGCGATGAACGCTTGGGCGGCCGTCAGCTTTCCTTCCCTGGTGGCGCCCATCTTGACACGCACGTGGGAGCCTGGGGTGGGCCCGGTGCCCTCCAACTCTTCGGCGCGGGTCATCAGCATCTTGACGGGGCGTCCGGTCTTCTTGGAAAGCAGGGCCGCCGCAGTCTCGCCGTAGGTCTCCCACTTTCCGCCGAACCCGCCGCCTATCTCCAGCGGGGTGAGTTTGATGTCGGTCGGCTCTAGGCCGAGGATACCGGCCGTCATGTCGCGAAGGTCGAAGGGCGCCTGCGTACTGGTCCATATCTGCACCCGCCCGTCTCTATTCCAACTGACGGTGCAGGCGTGAGGCTCGATGTAGCCCTGGTGTACGGTGGCCGTGTCGAAGGACCGCTCGACGATGACGTCGGCCTCTGCAAAGCCCTTCTCCACGTCTCCGATGGAGTGCTGGATGTGCTCGTTGACGTTGGAAGGCTCTTCGCCCTTCGTGTCGAGCTCCTGGGTGCGCATGTCCTCGTGCAGGATGGGCGCGCCTTCCTTCATGGCCTCGGGGGCGGTCATGACGGAGGGGAGGACTTCGTATTCGACCTCGATAAGGTCGACGGCCTCCTCGGCCACGTGAGCGCTGGGGGCTGCCACCGCAGCGATGGGGTGGCCCTTGTAGAGGACCTTCTGAGTTGCGAGGTTGTTCTCACGCATGCGCTTGAGGTCGAACGCGCCGAGGGCGCCGTTCCAGACCTCTCCGGGCTTGGTTTCGGGGAGGTCGCGCCCGGTGACCACGGCGCTGACGCCCGGGTGGGCCTCTGCTTTGCTGGTGTCTATGGACTTGATTCTGGCGTGGGCATGAGGGCTGCGGAGCCACTTGGCGAAGAGCATACCCGCCGTGACGTAGTCCTCGCCGTACTTGGCGGCCCCGGTCACCTTGTCGACGCCGTCATGGCGAATGGGGCGCGTGCCGACTACCTCAAACTCCTTCTTGGCCAGGACGATGTTCGGTTCGTAGGTGAGCGTCATGCCTTCACCCCCTGCATTCGATTGGCTGCGTCCAGCACCGCCCGCACGATCTTATCGTAGCCGGTGCATCTGCACAGGTTCCCAGCCAGCCAGAAGCGGACGTCGTGCTCGGTGGGACACGGGTTCTGCTCCAAGAGCGCCTTGGAGGCGACGATGAAGCCGGGGGTGCATATCCCGCACTGCAAGGCAGCGTTCTCCAAGAAGGCCTGCTGAATGGGGTGCAGGCCCGCCGGCGTCGCTACTCCCTCGATGGTGAGTATCTCCCGCTCTGCCGCTTCGACCCCGAGCACCAGGCATGAGTCCACTATCCGCCCGTCCAAGCTCACGGTACAGGCGCCGCAGTTTCCGTCGTTACAGCCCTCTTTGCTGCCGGTGAGCTGCAGGTTGTCCCGGAGGACTTCCAGCAGGCTCTGGCGCGGCTCGCAAAGGAACTCCACGTCCTCGCCGTTGATCCTTGTGTGCACGTACGTCTTGGCGGGCATCTATTCCCCTCCCCTGGCTCTCTCGACCGCAGTGTTGAGCGCTCTTCTGGTAAGAACTTCGCATAGCTGCTTGCGGAATTCCACGGTGCCGCGCATGTCGTTGATGGGTGTGGCGGCTTCCCTCGCGGCCTTGGAGGCCTCCGCGATGCTCTCGGCGTTCACGGGCTTGCCAGCCAACGCCTCCCCGGCCTCCTTCACGAAGAGGGGGATGGGGGCAACGGCAGCCAAGGCGACCCTGGCGCATTTGAAGTTGCCGTTATCGAGTACGACGGATACCCCTGCGCCGGCTACGGCGATGTCCATCTCGTTGCGCGGGATGAAGCGTATGTAACGCGCCCCGAAGCCCGCCGGAGGCGGTGGGAAATGCAGGGAAACCAGGATTTCGTCGGGTTCGAGCACGGTGCGGCCCGGCCCGGTGCAGAAGTCCTCGACCGCGACCTGACGCCTGCCGTTGGGGCCGGCGACGTTGCAGGTCACGCTATGAGCTATTAGCGCCGGTATCGTGTCGGCGCTGGGCGTGCCGTTGCACAGGTTGCCGCCGATGGAGGCCCTTCCCTGGATCTGGATGCCCCCGATGATGGAGGCGGCGTCTATGAGGCCCGGATACGTGCGCGCTATCGCCCGGTTGCCGTAGACCTTGTAGCAGGGCACCGCTGCTCCCAGCGTCAGGCCATCCTCAGGGTCTAAGGTGATCTCGTTGAGGTCGGGTATCCCCTTACCGTCGATGACGAGGTCAGGCTTCAGGGCGGCGTTGCGCAACTGGACGAGCAGGTCGGTGCCGCCGGCGAGAATTCTCGCCCTGCCGCAATTCTGGGAGAGCAAACTTACCGCTTCTTCAACGCTGTGGGGACTTGCATAGTCAATCCACTTCAATGAACGCCTCCTTTGTCAGGGAGTTTAAGGGCCTCCGCCCCGATCTGGGACGAGGGCCGCCCTCGAGGGCGGAAACTCCCAAGGAAATCAGGGCAAGTATAACAAGATGGGGCTTGGGGGTAAAGTGGGGTAGAGCGTGTGGAATCTACCCAGATTAGTAGTAGGCGGTGTCGTTTCATTTAGGACGGCGCCACACCCACCCGTCTTTCCGGCGCAGGCGAGGACCTGTCCGGATCCCCCCCTTCGGTCTCACAGAAGTCTGAAGAGTTACGCCTATCCAAGACTCTTGACACTTGGGAGGCCGGGAATACAATCATGCTAGACTGTTGCTCCGCATCGGTACCCTGCTCTTGGGAGATCTCGTGCCAGGAAAGCTAACGGGAAGCCAGATACTGGGCAGATCCCTGCGGGCCGAAGGTGTGCGGAATATCTTCACCCTGGCAGGCGACCACGTGCTGCCGGCGCTCGACGCCCTTAGCGGCATGGGCTTTGGGTTCGTGGATACCCGCCACGAGGCGGCCGCGGTACACATGGCCGACGCTTGGGCGAGGGTCACGGGCGCGCCGGGCGTGGCCATGTACACGACTCCCGGATTCGCTAACGCCATTCCCGGGCTAACCAGCGCGCTGCACTCCGAGGGGCCCGTGCTGTCCATCAGCGGCTCGGCGCCGCTCGCCGACCTTGGCCGCGGCGCCACCCAGGAAATCGACCAGGTCGGGATGGCGGCGCCCGTGACCAAAGGCTCCTGGATGGTCGCCGACCCGAAGCGGATACCCCAGATGGTCTCGCACGCCCTGAGGGAAGCGTACAGCGGCCGGCGGGGCCCGGTGCATCTCACCATACCGATAGACGTGCAGGAAGAGGCCGTTGCCGAGGATGACGTCGTATTCCACCGCATGACCCGGCCGGACGACGCCTCCTCGTGGGGAGACCCGTCCAAGGTGAAGGAGGCTATCTCTCTAATCCGGGCCGCTTCACGACCTCTGGCCATCGCGGGCACGGCTGCGAGCTACTCCGGCTCCGGGGAGGCGCTGGCCGAGTTCATCGAGACCACGAGGATACCGGTAATGACGGAGGGAGACGCAAGGGGGCTTGTGCCGGATGACCATCCGCAGTGCCGAGGCTTCTACGACCCCGGCCTCAATGGCGCGGCCCGGATCGCCAACCAGGCCGACCTCGTGCTGCTGCTTGGGCGAAAGCAGGACTTCGTGGTCGGTTACGCAATGCCCCCAAGCTTTGCTGCCGACGCGAAAATCATTCAGGTGGACCCTTCAGCGGTGGAGATCGGGCGTAACCGCGACCCTGCCGTTGGGATCGCAGGCAGTGTGGACGCGGTGCTGCGACAGATGACCGACGAGGCCCGGGGCCATACGTGGCCGGAACTGGACTGGTCGGGGGAACTGCAATCGGAGCGCGAAAGCTGGCTCAGTGCCGCCATACCCTCGACCGGCCCAAAGGCCCCGATGCACGCCGCGCAGGTCTTCAAGGCCCTCAAGCCCCTGCTCCGCAGCGACGACCATCTGGTCTTCGACGCCGGCGACTTCTGCCACTTCGGGAGGGCATACCTGCCAGCCCGAGCGCCGAGGAGTTGGTGGTACTTCCCGACTCTGGGGATGCTGGGCATGGCCGTCCCCGCAGGGATCGCCCTGAAGCTGGCCGACCCCGGCCGGCGCGTGATCGTGTTCAGCGGAGACGGCGGCTTCGGATTCAACGGAATGGAGCTCGACACGGCGGTCCGGCACGACGTACCCATCGTGGTCGTTCTCGGAAACGACGCGGCCTGGGGCATCGATCGCCAGATACAGCTTGCCGTGTACGGGAAGCCGGTCGCAACGGACCTCCACCAGACCCGATACGATAAGGTGGCCGACGGCCTTGGCGGCTTCGGTCAGTTGGTCGAGGAGTTTGAAGACATCGGTCCCGCCTTCGAGAGGGCCGTCGCTTCCGGACGGCCCTCGCTCCTCAATATCCCCATCCAGCGGGCCGTCAGTCCCCGAGGGGAGAGGGCTATCGCCCGCTGGATAGGCGGACGGCACTAGGCGGCATCTTCACGGGGCGTTCCCGAGTGGGTAGATGAACACTCGATGGGAGGCAATCTGACTACAACAGCTCGGAACCCGCGCTATGAGGCGCACGAGAACCCTTCCTTCCTGACATCCCTGGGTCTCGGCGCGCAGTTCAGCCTAATCGCTTCCGCCACTCTGCTGGTAACGCCGGTCATAGTGGCCCAAGCATCAGGAAGGGATGAGCCCTACCTGGCGTGGATGGTCTTTGCCTCCCTGGTAGTCGTCGGGGCGTCCACGCTGCTACAGGTACGCCGCCTCGGGCTCGTCGGAGCCGGCGCCGTTTTGCCCATGTTCACGGCGGCCTTCTCGATCCCGTTCTGCATCACGGCGCTTGTGGATGGGGGGCCGGCAACGCTAACGACTCTGACCCTAGTCACGGCCGCGGTTCAGATAGTTATCTCCAGGTGGCTGGTCATTCTGAGGCGAATCGTCACGCCAACGGTGAGCGGCACGGTGATGATGATACTTTCCATCACCTTGGCTTCCGTTGTGTTCGGTCTATTGGACCGCGCGTCGGAATCCGACCCCACGGCGGCGCCTTTGACCACACTGGCTACCCTGGTCGTTGTCGCCGCTCTCACCCTCCGCGGCTCGCCAGTATTGAGACTCTGGGGGCCCCTGGCCGGTATAGCCGTTGGCTGCGCAGTCGCCGCAGCATTCGGCATCTACGACGTCGAGCGGGTGAGGCTGGCTTCATGGGTGGGTCTTCCGAGTGAATGGCCCGGTTTGGGGATCGACTTCGGTATACCATTCTTGACTCTGCTTCCAGCGTTTCTGTTCCTCGGCGTGATAATCTCCATTCAGGCGAACGGGGAAGCCATTGCCCTGCAGCGGGTCTCGTGGCGTCAGAGCCGGGCCGTCGACTTCCGGCAGGTGCAGGGAGCGCTTACGGGCGCCGGGGTGAGCAATCTCCTCGCCGGCATCGCAGGCGCCGTGCCCAACATCATCAGCCCGGGCATCGTTTCATTCACTCGGATAACGGGTGTCGCTTCCCGCAGGGTGGGATACGTCATCGGCTGCTTATTCATCGCGCTGGCGTTTCTGCCCAAGGTGTCCGGGCTGCTCAGCACCATACCGGGGCCGGTAATGACGGGATACCTCATCGTGGTGACCGGGACCCTGTTCGTGGACGGCGCGCGGACAGTCATCCAGACCGAACAGAACAACCAAAAGGTTATAGTTGCGGGCGTCTGCTTCTGGATCGGCGCGGCTTTCCAGTTTGAGCTATTCACCCTGCCCAACCTTGGCCCGGTATGGCAGACGTTGATCACGAGCGGCGTCACAACCGGAGGATTCGCCGCGATACTGATGATTCTATATCTGGAGCTCACCAACCCGCGGCGCATGCGTTTTCAGTCGCGGCTCCACGTCGACGCCCTGCCGGACCTCAATGAATTTATCACCAAGTTTGCCGCTCGCAGAGGTTGGGATGCCGCGATGAAGGATCGGCTGAGCGCGGTTGCGGAGGAAACTCTACTGACGTTAGCCCCACTTGATCTGAATCTGGACTTGGAAGAAGACGAAGACGCTTCAGATGAGCGGCGATTGGTCGTAGTGGCGTCCAGCGATGGTCCGGTGGCGGATCTGGAGTTCATCGGAGGAGGAAACGAAGCGAACGTCGAGGACCAACTCCGGCAACTCCAGCAGCACGACTCGGAAACCCCGGTAGAAGAGGAGCTTTCGCTGCGGCTGCTGCGGAGCTTTGCCTCGTCCGTACGGCATCAGCAGTACCACAACATAGACATAATCACCGTTCGCGTCGCCCCTCCCGGGACGTGATGAAGACCATGGCCCAGGCTGCTATTTGCGGGCGGCTCCGAGCCCGCCGAAGCCCAGTCGCCGCAACCCCGCTCAAGACCTTCCCATCAGGATAGGCGCGGGTCGATTGCCCTCCCGGATTCTGCGGCCCGGTATACGGCTAGGGTCGTCTCCAGTACCCTCCTGGCAAAGCGGACGTCCATCACCGGCTGCTCGCCGGACAGGATGCAATCGACGAAATGACTCGCAGCGCCATCGAACCCTTCCCTCCAGTCCGCCGGCGCCTCGATCCCCTTGGTTTCCGCGCCCCTGTGCAGCACGAGCGGCGGCATGTCGAGGAATCCGTTGCGGGCCGTCACCCACAGCAGCCCATCCGAGCCCTGTATCTCGTAGAACTCATCGGAGGCTACGTAGTCGTTCCTCATCGGCATGTTCTGCGCTAGTAGGAACTGAAATACGGCCTGGCATTCCCTGTCCTTGAACTTCCACAACACCGTGCTGGGCAGTTCCTCCCAGAAGTCTTCCGTGGCGGTCAGCATTCCGAACACCTTCTCGGGGACGCCGAGCCACGCCATGGCCACGGCGTACATGTGCCAGGCCCCGTCGAACAGGTAACCTCCTGTGTTGGACTTCGGGTCGCGGCGCCAAGTCTTGGAGTCGGGCTCTATGGTTATGGCTCTCCCAAGGGTCCCACGCCCTCTGATGACACGGATACGTAGAAGGGACGGGTCCCCCACGGCGCCGGAGTCCAGCAGCTCTTTGGCCTTCATCAGCGGGGGGAAGAACAGCAAGTTCTCAGTGACGCGAAACAGCGTCTCCGCGCGGGCGGCGGCGCCGGCTATCGCATCGAGCTCAGCTAGGTTGTTGCAGATGGGCTTTTGACAGGAAACGTGCTTGCCCGCTTCGAGCCCGTCGACTATCTGCTGAGCGTGGAGCGGCGTCGGCGTTAGCAGTTCAACCGCGTCGACGTCGGGGTCGTTGAGCACGTCCTCGTACTTGGTGTATATCTTCGGGGTGATTCCCCATTCCTTAGCGCGGGTCTCCGCTCTCTCTCTCAAGGGGTCGCAGAGGGCCGCTACCTCGCACCTCTCGTGCTTCACGTAGCCCGGCCCGTTCATTACGGATATGGTGCCGCAACCAACGATGGCAAGCTTTACTTTGTCCATAGACGCCTTCCCTCCTCAGACGGCTCCCGCGTTTGGCGCTCACCGGCCCGCGCCCCGGCAGCGGACAAGATGATAGCATCAGCCGGGCTTTCGACCTGAGCCCGGGCGAGCGGCGGCGGGCCAGCCTCGCGCAAGCCGGGCAGGCTGCGGGAGGTCCCTTCCGTATCTCCTTCAAGACCTTCCTGGGCAGGAAGGAGAAGGGATTTTCTATATTCTGAGGGACACCCTCAAATTAGCCGCAGAGACTTTGCGTAGGCTCACGTCGGGCCTTCCTTAGCTTCTCCGCTCCTACGTCGACGCGGGCGCGGCCACCGACGGGATGGCGGCCGTGGTACGCAGAGGCGGGGGGCGCAACT
Source organism: uncultured Dehalococcoidia bacterium (assembly GCA_958296245.1). Classification (GTDB taxonomy): domain Bacteria; phylum Chloroflexota; class Dehalococcoidia; order Lucifugimonadales. The sequence continues at coordinate 841,048 of OY282458.1, read as the reverse complement.
GACCGGCTGCGCGCATATGTCAGGTCAGTAAATGTGGGGTTGCACCGAAGCGGCGACCGATAGCTCGATGTCGTGGATAGCCTGAGACATGGCCTGACCGATGAGGTCCAACTTGCGCACCTGTTCGATCCGCGCGGCGGCGCTGCTGAGTTCCTGCTTGGACAGTAGGTTCTTGAAGATGCCGCAAGCGTCGGCCAAGCAGATGGTCACTACGTCGCGGGGGTCCGGTATCTCGTCTCCGAAGAGCACGCCCATGATACGCAGCTTGACCTCTCGATCGGCCTTACCGTCGATGACCGGGTACCGCCTAGACTGAAACACCCACAGGAAGCGGTCGTCCCTGCGTTCCAGGATGCCAAGGGCGACCAGCCGTGAGAGCGCCTCGTCATAGACTGCCTGGGAACGGTCAGCCGTCCGCTCCACCCAGAAGCGGGCGTCCCGCTCCTCTCCTGCTGCGATGTCGGCCAGGGTCGGGTCGAGCAGACTGTCGCCGATGGGCGTGGCGTCGAGTAGAACCAGCTTCTCCAGATCGGTGTCGATGCGGTTCTCAAGCGCCAGGTCCATCAGCACGCCGCCGGCAAGCGCATAGTTCAACGACCAACTGGGCACGCGCGCAAACTTCCCACCTCGGTCGTCGAGCAGGAGCAGGATGATCTCCTCGGCGAATCTCAGCATGGCGCTTTCCCTCTTTCAGAAGTATTAGCCCGCTCAGCGGCCACCCGGGCACGGCTGCGGCCCCGCCGGGGGAGACTATTATATAGCACAGGGCGGCCTCCTGACGGTAACCGTTCGGACTTGGCGAGGGGTGTAGGGAATTGCCCTCCCCCGTAGTCATTCCCATCGCCCTGCCCTGCTTGTCATTCTGAGGAGCGCAGCGACGAAGAATCTAAAGTCCTTGCACACGCGGGCCGTCTATGAATGGACCTTCCCAATATCAGGCCTCAGATTCCTCACTCCGCTGGCGCTGCGTTCGGAATGGGGAGGCTCTCACGGTTCAGTCTCATGAGACCGAACAAGAACCCCAGCGGGGCTGACTATTGACGGTAGGCCGTACCCACCTTGCTGAAAGGATTGCAAAGGATGCACTCTTGGGCCCTGACAGGCACGCCAATAGGAGACCCGTGAGGAAGAGTTGGCCTCAATACTGGAATTCGTTGATCACGACGGGGCAGGAACACAAAAGCGCTACCGGCCTGGCGCGGAGTTGTGAGAGCGGCATCAAGAGTTGCAGCTTCGACGAAAGAAAGGTCGATGTCTTGGAGGGGGTTCCCCTACAGGTCTACACGTCCAGGTTCTTGACCTCTAGGGCGTGGGTCTGGATGAAGTTCCGCCTCGGCTCGACCACGTCGCCCATCAGGACGGAGAAGATGTGATCGGCGTCAGACGCGTCCCCCTGCGATACCTGTAGCAGCGTGCGATCTTCGGGGTTCATCGTCGTGTCCCAGAGCTGGTCCGCCGTCATCTCCCCGAGGCCCTTGTAGCGCTGGATGTTGAATCGGCTGGAGCCGTTGAGGTTTGCGACGGCCCTCTCCCGTTCGCTCTCGGTGTACACCCACTGCTCCTTCTTGCCCGCGGTGATCTTGTACAGGGGGGGTTGGGCAATGTAGAGATGTCCGCGGGAGATCAGCGGGTGCATGTTCCTGAAGAAGAACGTCAGGAGCAGCGTGCGGATGTGCGAGCCGTCAACGTCGGCGTCCGTCATGATGATGATCCGGTGGTAGCGCAGCTTGGCGAGGTTGAAGTCTTCGCCCAACCCGGCGCCGAGGGCGATCGTGAGCGCTCGTATCTCCTCGTGCGCGAGCATCTTATCGGCCCGCGCCTTCTCGACGTTGAGTATTTTGCCTCTCAGCGGCAACACCGCCTGATTGGCCCGGTCTCTGCCCATCTTGGCCGTGCCGCCGGCGGACTCGCCCTCCACGAGATAGATCTCGCAGTTCTCCGGGTTCTTGTCCGAACAGTCGGCCAGCTTGCCGGGCAGGGATCCGCCGTCCATAGCGTTCTTGCGGATGATCAGGTCCCGCGCCTTTCGGGCCGCGTCCCTGGCGCGCTGAGACGTGACGCACTTGTCGATGATCCGCCGTCCGTCCTGCGGGTGCTCCTCCAAGTAGGTGAACAGCGCTTCGGCCACCACCCCCTCGACCTGGTTGCGTACCTCGGGGTTGCCCAGCTTCTCCTTGGTCTGACCCTCGAACTGCGGGTCTCCCAACTTGACGCTGACCACCGCGGTCAGCCCTTCCCTCGTGTCCTCGCCGGCTAGGTTGGGCTCGTTGTCCTTCAGTAGCTTCTGCTTGCGGCCGTAGTCGTTCAGAACCCGGGTAAGCGCGCTCCTGAAGCCGGTGAGATGTGTGCCGCCTTCGACGTTATTGATGCAGTTGGCGAAGGCGTAGACGAACTCGGTGAAATTGGCGGTGTACTGGAGGGCAGCCTCGACTCTGGTGCCGTTGACCTGCTTCTCGACGTAAATCGGCTCCTTGTGCAGCGGGGACTTGTTCTCGTTCAGGTGGCTGACGAAGCTGGCGATGCCGCCGTCGAAGTAGTACGTGACCTCGTTGTTCGGCCATAGCGAGACGTGCCAGTCGCTCTTGAAGTGGATCTCCATCCGCTTGTTGAGGAAAGCCATCTCCTTGAATCGCTGGGACAGCGTATTGAAGTCCAGGTCGATCGACGGGAATATCTCCGGGTCGGGCTGGAACATGATCGAGGTCCCGCGCCTGTTCGCCTCCGTATCATCGAGGGGCGCCGACAGGAGGTCGGTAATGGGCTTGCCGCGCGAGAACTCCTGGTGGTAGACCATCCCCTCGCGGTAGACCTCGACGCGCATCCACTTGGAGAGCGCGTTGACCACCGAGGCGCCCACGCCATGCAGCCCCCCGGAGACGGAGTACGCTTTGCCGCCGAACTTGCCGCCTGCGTGGAGTGTCGTCATCACCGTCTCCACAGCCGACCTGCCCGTGGCCTTGTGAGTCTCGATCGGGATGCCGTGACCATCGTCGCGGACGCAGACCGTGCCGTCTTGCCGGATATGCACGTCGGCCCGGGAGGCGCGGCCCGCCATGAACTCGTCGACCGCGTTATCGACGATCTCGAAGACCAGGTGATGGAGCCCGCTCTGGCCGGTCCCGCCGATGTACATCCCAGGCCGCTTGCGGACAGCCTCCATCCCCTCCAGTACCTGGATGTCGCCGGCAGTGTATGCCTCAGCATCCATATTGACATTGGTCGTTACCATACAGATCTCCTGTCAGTCATCATTAACGGGCTGCGGGAAGACGCTTCCGGATTCCTTGCAACCCTTCCTTACCTAGCCTGGGAGTGTGGAAGAGATTATATCTGAGGGACACCCCTTCGGCAGGCCCTCAGACTCCCAGCATTGAGGGGCTTCGCCCCTCTGCACAACCCGTAGCCCCGAAAGCCTAGCGGACCTCCCAAGCGGAAGCGCCCACACGGCGCGGACTACGTGCGCCTCCACCTAAGTGGACGGCATAGCGGAGCAGAAATTCAATACGATTGCACCCCCATATCTTACGACTTTCTTAGACATAAATCAAAACCTTGGCCGTGCAGCGGGTCTGTCCCAAAGTTAGTAGGCGCCTCCTGGGAGCGCGGGCGTCTCGCCCGCACCACCCCTAGGATTCCGGCCTGCACCGGAGGCGGATGAGTGTAGCGCCGTTCCTAATGAAACGACACCGCCTACTATCTGGGACAGGCTTCCGCGTAGCTGTTCAGCCTCTATGAGTCGAACCGTGAAAGCCTGCCCAAATCCCCCGCCGCGCCACCCAACCCGTCATTCCGAACGCAGAGCCGGCGGAGTGAGGAATCTGAGGCCTGCTATTGGGGCGTGCCCACTCCTAGACGGCCCGGCGCGTGGCCTGCTCCAAGTGCACGGAGTATACCACAACATCCGGTGGTCCCAATGGCGGCGCACTGCCCATGTTGGGCTTTGCGGCGCGTCAGCCGGGGTTGTAGCTGGCGGTTACGGTGGTGTGAAGGCCGCCTCTGGGCTTGTAGTCCAAGACCACCGTCATGCTCCGGGGCCGGCAGGCGCGGACCAGATCTCTCAGGACGCGGTTCGCGGCGTGCTCTTGGACGATCCCCACCCCTGAGTAGGACAGCAGGTAGTACTTGAGCGATTTGAGCTCAATGCACGACCTGCCCGGGACGTAGCTGACCGTCAGCGTGCCAAAGTCGGGGAGGCCGTTCCACGGGCACACCGCGGTAAACTCCTCCGAGGCGATGACGACTTCGGATTCCTGTTCGGGGTATTCGTAGTCGAAGACGAGCAAGCACGTGGGATCTATCGCGGTCTGCGCCCTCGCCTCGAACCGCTTGTTCAACGCGTCGTACTCGTGAAGCAGGCTCTCTATCGTTGCCACAGGAGCGTCTCCCTCAGTGCGGGCTCGGCGCGCCGACTCCCCAGCCTCGCATATAATATCAGTTAGCGGGCTGCAGAAACCGCTCATGGCTTCCTTGCAGCCCTCCCTTCTTGGCGGAGATAGGGCAGGATACCCTTACCTCATGGCGGCCTCACGTCCAATTGTATAGATACAGTCACACCGTCGGGCCTGTCACTCGCGCGGACGCCATAACGGCGCGTGAAGGATTCAGGCCCATAGCCTCATGCCACGGATGACCAACACTCCTGAGGCCGACGCAGACGCGCAGGGCCCGGCGGCGATCCGCGTGGAAGGTCTCTGCAAGGCCTTTGGGCGAACTCCCGTGCTGCGCAGCCTGAGCTTGGAGGTGCGGTGGGGGGAGGTGCTCTCGGTATCCGGTCCCAACGGCGCCGGCAAGACGACTTTGATAAGGGTCCTAGCAGGCCTGACGCGGCCTGACGCGGGTTCCATCGAGGTGGACGGCTTGCCGCTGAGCCGTATGGGAAGTATGGCCCGCAGGCTCATCGGCGCCGTAACCCACGAACCGCTGCTCTACGACGGCCTGACCGTCCGCGAGAACCTGAGATTCACAGGGCGTATGTTCAGCCTCGATAGGCTGGATGCCCGCGTGGAGGCGGCGGCAGACCGCCTGGGGGTGCGGCCCAGGCTAGGCGACAGGGTGGAGACGCTGTCCCACGGCCTACGGAAGCGTGTGTCGATAGCAAGGGCGCTGCTCCACGAGCCGTCCATTCTCCTCATGGACGAGCCGGAGACCGGCCTCGACCGGCACGCCCTGAGTCTCTTGGAGTCGGTGGTGAGCGGCGTTGCAGGGTCGGGCGGCGCGGTGGTGATGACTACGCACAACCCGGCTCCCACGGTTGGCTCCGAGCGCCGGATGCACCTCCCGGCCGGGGGCGCGGCGGCCTCTCCGGCGCGGGGGGAAGCCTCTGAGGAAGACGTGGGAGCGAAGCCGTGAGCTTCCTAGGGCCGGTACTGGCCCTGATGTGGAAGGACGTCCTGCTCGAACTGCGCACGCGGGATTTCGTCGTCCCCGTGCTGGTCTTCTCCCTGATGACCATCGTCGTCTTCAGCTTCGCGTTCGAGCCGACCCCAAGGGTTATAGCACTGGTGGCGCCCGGCGTCCTCTGGGTCGCCATCGTGTTCGGCGGGGTTGTAGGGTTGGCGCGCTCGTTCTCCCAGGAGAAGGACCACGGCAACTTGACGGGCCTCATGCTGGCTCCGGTGAGCCGGGACACGATCTACTTCGGCAAGATGCTCGCCTGCTTCGTGTTCATGACCCTCGTCGAGGTCGTCGTCCTCCCCGTCTTCATAGTGCTCTATGACGTAGCGGACGCGGCGGCTGAGCTCGTCCCTATTGCGCTGCTGACCACCCTGGGCATAGCGGCGGTCGGGACTCTCTTCTCAGCCATAGCGGTGAACACGCGGGCGCGCGAGGTGATGCTGCCCATCCTATTCTTCCCCGTGGCCGTACCGTTAATCGTGGCGGCTGTGGAGGCGTCGAGTCTATCGCTTGGGGCCGCGCAGTCCGTGGAGGCGTGGCAATGGATAGGGCTCCTGGCAGTGTTCGACGCGGTGTTCCTGGTCGTATGCCCCGTGGCCTTCGTAGCAGTGGTCGAGGACTGACGCAAGGGGGCGCGGCTCCGTCACTCAGCGCCGCGCCTTCACCTCACGCCGCGTCAGTCGGAGGATGACTCGCCGAACAGATCGAGCGCGTCACGCTGTATCGTAGTCAGCGGGACCTGCCCTTTGTCCTTCACGAGGCCGGACGCGAGAGCTGGATCAGGGCTAGGTGGGCCCCCTGCGGGTCACACAGGAACGCGAAACGGCCCACGTGCTCAACTTCCATGGGTGACATCACCACGTTTGCGCCGAGGCTATTCGCCTTGTCCAGCGAGGCGTCGAGGTCGGCAACTGCGAAGTAGACCGCCCAGTTAGGGGGGACCTCGCCCCATTCCTTCCTGATGGCCATCATGCCGGCCGCCGACGCGCCGCCGAGTCGGTATTCCGTGTACTCTCCTCCGTCGGCGCTGGCCGTCTTGTTCACCGACCAGCCGAAGAGGCCTGTGTAGAACCTCGCGGCCGCCTCGGTGTCGTTTGTGTACAGTTCGTTCCAGGCTAGGGCTCCCGGCTCGCCAAAGACCTGAGCGCCTATGTGGTTCTTCGGCTCCCAGACGAAGAAGACAGCGTCCGCGGGGTCCCGGGACACCACCATCCGGCCCGAATCCATCACGTCTACCGGCCCCATCAGCACGGCGCCGCCGAGCTCGGTTACCCGGGCGGCAGCCTGGTCCGCGCTCTTCACCGTGAAGTAGCTATGCCATACAGGATGCCGCCTAGTCATCTGCTCCACCTCCTGAGGCATCCGTTCCTCAGGCATTCGGTAGATGGCGCAAACGTTTTTGCCGTTCTTAGAGAGCATCGTGTAGACCATGCCCTGCTGTACCGGCAAATCGGTAGCCGTCAGCCCCAGAATCTCGGTGTAGAACGCCTTGGACCCCTCCGGGTCCGGCGTCTCCAGGTCCGCCCAGCTAAACATCCCGGGGCGATGTTCGGTGACTTCCATAGATATGGTCTCCTTGCCGTGGCCCGGTCCTCGGCCTGGGCGCGTTTCATCGAGGTGGAGCGGGAGACCGGATTCGAACCGGCGACATCCTGCTTGGAAGGCAGGAACTCTACCGCTGAGTTACTCCCGCGTTACTTGAGATTATGGCTTCGCGGCTTCTTTAGTCAAGACCTTAATGTGTCAACGGTCTATGATTCTGTCATAGATAACTGTTCCGAGTTCGTTAGGCCCTTTTCGACTGGCGTAGCCCCGATAGAGCAGACGTCTTTGATCCCCACCCGCCCGCCCCTTGGTACTGGGGCGCAGCCCCCAGACCATTGCCAGAGGGAAAGAATCGCCTGCTCCCGGTGTTTGCCGCGCAGGGGGTCTGAGGGCCCCCTGCCGGAGGGGGAGAAACCTCTCCGGACTCCCCCCTTCGGGTCTCACAGAGTGAACAGTTTAAGCTTCGCCCTGACTGACCCGAGGCTTGACGGTGACGCCGAACCGCCCGCATCAGGCGGGTGGGCCTATCTCGCCTTCCCGTAGCTCCTCAGGCTATGGAAGGCAAGACGCCGCGTCAGGCAATGCCCCCATAGCTCGATGGAGATGGACGCGGGGCCGGTTCTCCGCCGCCGGACGCCAGGGAGTGCAGCCGGGCGTAAAGGCCGCCGCGCGCCATCAGATCGTCGTGGCCGCCCATCTCAGCTATGGCGCCCTGGTCCATCACGACTATGAGGTCCGCGTTGCGTATGGTGGACAGGCGGTGGGCGATGACGATGGAGGTCCGGTCTCGCAGCAGCTCCCCAAGGGCTTGTTGGATGAGCGACTCGGTGTACGTGTCGATGTTCGCCGTGGCCTCGTCGAGAATGAGGATTCGCGGGTCTGCCGCCAGCGCCCTGGCGAAGCTGATCAACTGGCGCTGTCCGACGCTCAGGTTGCCGCCGCGCTCGTTGAGCGGCGTGTCGTAGCCCTGCTGCAACTTGCTGATGAACTCGTCCGCGCCGGCCGCCCTGGCCGCCTCGGCCACCTGCCGGTCGCTCAAGTCGGTCCGGTTGAAGCGTATGTTGTCGGCGATGGCCCCGGAGAAGAGTACCGGTTCCTGCGGGACCATGCTCATTTGGCGCGCCAGTGAGTTCAGCGACACCTCGCGCAGGTCTTTGCCGTCTATCGTGATCCGCCCACTGGTGACGTCATAATGGCGCATCAGGAGCGACGCCATGGTGGTCTTGCCGGCGCCGGTGGGGCCGACGAGGGCTACAGTCTCCCCAGGCCGGATGCGCAGGTCCACCCCGCGAATCACCGGCGCCCCGGGCTCGTATTCGAACCATACCCCCTCGTAACGCACCTCGCCGCGCACTCTACTCAGACTCGCCGCCCCCCGGCGGTCGACTATCTCCGGCTCCTCGTCCAAGAGCTGGAAGATGTGCGCCCCCGCGGCCATGGCGCGCTGAAGCTGGCTGTACTCCATGGTGAGCTGCCGCACCGGATCGAAGAAGCGTAGGATGTACAGGGCGAAGGCTACGAGCACCCCCACCTCCAACTCTCCGCTCAATACCTGCCTGCCGCCGAAGAAGACCACCATCGCGAGCCCGGCCGCCGTCATCATCTCCACCGACGGCAGCAGCGCTGCGGTCAGCCGGCCCGCTCGGAGGTTGGCTTCCAGGTTATCGTAGTTGGCCCGCCCGAACCGGCGGATATTGGCCTGCTCCCGGCTCATGCTCTGGACGGCGCGCACGCCGGAGATGTTCTCCTGGAGGCCGGAGTTCACGACGGCAATCGCCCCGCGCACGCGCATGAAGGTGCCGCGGGCCGCCCTCTGCCACAGCACCAGGACGACGAACAGGACGGGCGCCACGGACAGCGTCATCAGGCCCAGCGACGCGTCCATGACGATCATCGCCGCCACTATGCCCACGAGGCTCAGCACGTTGGCAAAGCTGGTCAGGAACACCTCCGTGAAGGCTTGGAGCTGCTGCACGTCGTTCTGGACGCGCGACATCAGGATGCCCACTTCGCTGCGGTCGAAGAAGGAGAGGGACAGCCGCTGAAGGTGGTTGAACAGCCGCACCCTCAGCGTGTACAGCACGCGCTGGCTGACCAGCGCCATGAGCCTCTGATGGAGGTAGCCGCTCAGGTACTGGAAGAGCGCCACCGATACGAAGGCCGCCACCGCGACGTTGAGGCCGGACAGGTCGCCCGGGCGAATGAACGAGTCTATGGTCCACTTGACGGTCCACGGCAACGCCACAACGGTAGCCGAGTAGGCCAGCATGGCCACTACCGTAGCCGCTACGTGCCACTTGTACGGCTTGAAGTAGGCCATCAGCCGGACGACGACCTTGTGGTCGTATGGGGCTCCTCCCCCGCCGTCGTCCAAGTCCATCCGGCCGAACCGGCCGGGGTGCTGGCCTCCCCGCATCATGGCGCCGCGCATCCACCCGGCGCCTCCCGGGCCCCCGTGCATCATGCGGCGCCTCCCCCGGAAGCGGCCGCCGGCGGGCTGAGTTGCAGGTCGTGGATGCGGCGGTATCGGCCGCCCAGGGCCATCAACTCCTCATGGACGCCGCGCTCCACTATCTGGCCGTTCTCCAGCACCAGGATCAAGTCCGCCTGCCGCACGGTGGACAGTCGGTGCGCTATTACGAACGTCGTCCTGCCCTTGACCACCTCCGCGAGCGCCTGCTGGATCACGTACTCGGTGCCGGTGTCGACGCTGGAGGTCGAGTCGTCCAGGATCAATATGGGCGGGTCCAGCAGGATGGTCCTGGCAATGGCGAGCCGCTGCCGCTGGCCGCCTGACAGTGTAACCCCGCGCTCGCCTACCCAGGTGTCGTACCCCTCGGGCAGCTCCACTATGAAGTCGTGAAGGTTGGCAACCCTGGCGGCGCGCTCGACCTCGCGCCGGGAAGCGTCGGGGGCGCCGTATGCTATGTTGTCGCGTAGCGACGCAGTGAAGACGAACACGTCCTGGAGCACGATGCCGATGTTGTTCCGCAACGACGCCAGCGTGTAGTCGCGGACGTCAACCCCGTCGATGGATACCATCCCTTCCGTTGGGTCGTAGAAGCGGGGTATCAGGTGGGCGAGCGTGCTCTTACCGGATCCCGAGGCGCCGAGTATGGCGACCATCTGCCCCTGGCCAGCTTCCAGATTGACGTTATGCACGGCGGGCCCGCGCCCGGGTTCGTACCGCAGAGACACGTCTTCGAACCTGACGCGGCCTGTGGGCCGCGGCATTGCTCGGGCTGCCGGCCGGTCCCGGACGGGGGACTCGGCGTCCAGTACGTCGTAGAGCCTCTGGCCGGCCGACGCGGCGCGCGCGAAGGTGTTGACAAGCCAACCGACCATTCGCACCGGCATCATGAGCAGGCCAATGTAGAGGATGAAGGAGGCCAACTCGCCGGGCGTGAGCCTCCCGGCAGCAATTTCGCGGCCTCCCATCCAGAGGATAGCTCCGGTCGCGCTCGTGAATATGAAGGTTATCAAAGACCCCTGCGACGCGAACACCCGAAACGCCGAGTACGTGAGGTCTCGTAGGACGGAGGCCTTCTCCTCGAACTTGGCCGACACGTGTTCCGCAGCCCCGGACGCCTTGACGGCCTTGATGCCGGCTAGGCTCTCCTGGAGTACGGTAGTCATGTGGCCGGTCTCTGCCTGCACGTCGTTCCACGTCTTCCTGAGCCCCCGCGACATCACGACGGCCCGCCACAGTATGGGGGGCACGAAAGCCAGAGAAACGAGACCAAGGCGCCAGTTGGCCGTCAGCATGAGGGTGGCAACTATTCCGATCATCAAGACGGTGGACAGCCCCCGAATCAGGCCCATGGAGATGAACCGGCGCACCACCTCGACGTCAGCCGTGGCCCGGGACATCAAATTGCCCGTCTGCTGGCGGTCGTGGAAGCCGAAGCTAAGGCCCTGGAGCTTCCGGAAGAAGTCGTTCCGCAAGTCGTAGGCAGCCTTCTCGGCTACCGCCTCGGACAGATAGTTTTGCCCGTAGCCGAATATGCCCCGCAACACACTTACGGCGAGAATGGCGCCGGCGACCACGAGGAGGTCGCGCTCCAAGCCGCTCTCGACGGCCATGTCAATAGCGACGCCGAGGAGATAGGGGACGAACATCGCAGTGGCGGCGGCTCCCGCCAACGCGAGAAACGCACCGGCCATGTATCTCTTGTGATTGATCCCATACCTTGACAGACGTATGAGCACCGCAAGGGTCGAGGGCTCCGCTGCCCGGCGGCTGTCCGCAATCACCGCCATACCTCAGCCCCTCTTAACGGCTACGGCCTGACCCGCCGGGGCGGCCCCGCGTCTCTCATGCTCTCCGGACCCCGCCGAATCACGGCGGGCGGCGGCGGCCAAGACCTCCAGCGCCGGGGCCACCTGCGCCAACTCCTCGTCCGCCAGGGCGTCGGCCATCGACTCGGCCCGATCTCGGCTCACCCTCCAGAACCGCTCCACCGCATCCGTTCCGCCGCCCGTAAGCTCACAGGCGACCACCCGGCGGTCGTCAGGGTCCTCGACCCTCCGCACCAGCCCCTTCTTTACCAACCGGTCGATCATGCTGGTTGCGGACGGCATGCCCGTGTGGAGGAAGGAAGCAATTTCCCGCATTCTCTTGGGGCCTCCGCTCAGGTGGAACAACGTCCTCGTCTGTGGCATCGTCAACTCCGGGCCGACGCGCCCGGCGGGAGGCTGAGACCGCATCTGAACGGATATGCACTGCATGGCCTCTACGAAGCGCTTAGCCAGACCATCCCGATCTTCAACCATCGCCCGCCTCTAAAAACTTCGCCTTACGCGAACTATTCTACTGAAACAAACCAAAACTGTCCAGCGCGGCGCGGGGAGTGCGCCCGCGAGGGGCGTCCGCGCCGTTGCGGGTTCAGCGCTGCGGTTCGCGGTAGAACCTGAGGTAGAAGAACCCGCCGGCGGCTGCGGCGATGATGGCCGCGAGCACGCTGCCAAGGATCAGCCACAGGGCGCCGCCTCCACCTTCTTCCGGCTGGACCGTTGGCGCCACTACGGGCGTGGGCGTCGCAGTCGGCGCGGGTGTCGCCGTCGCGGTCGGCGCGGGCGTGGGCGTCGCAGTCGGCGCGGGCGTGGGCGTCGCAGTCGGCGCGGGTGTTGGCGTCGCGGTCGGCGCGGGTGTCGGCGTCGCGGTCGGTGCAGGCGTGGGCGTCGCAGTCGGCGCGGGTGTCGGCGTTGCGGTCGGTGCGGGCGTTGGCGTCGCAGTCGGTGCGGGCGTGGGCGTCGCGGTCGGCGCAGGCGTGGGCGTCGGCGTCGCAGTCGGCGCGGGTGTCGGCGTCGCAGTCGGCGCGGGCCTCGGCGCCGCAGTCGGCGCGGGCGTGGGCGCCGCAGTCGGCGCGGGCGTGGGCGCCGCAGTCGGTGCGGGCGTGGGCGTCGCAGTCGGCGCGGGCGTGGGCGTCGCAGTCGGCGCGGGCGTAGCAGTCGGTGTGGACGTAGCAGTCGGCGCGGGCGTGGGTGTCGCAGTCGGCGTGGACGTAGCAGTCGGCGCAGGCGTAGACGTCGCCACGGGGGTCGGCGTGGACGTCGCCACGGGGGTCGGCGTGGGCGTCACGGGCTCGGGGGTCGGCGTGGGCGTTGTCACGGGCTCGGGGGTCGGCGTGCGCGCGCCGCCTATCGTCAGCACGTACCGGCTGAAGCTCGAGAGCGCGACGACGGCCCACACGCGGCCCAAATCGTCTGTCTCGCAGCGGTGCGTGAGCAGCGTCCAGCCGCCTTCGTCCGCCACGCGGTACACGCGCGCGCGACCGTCTCCGCACGCCGCGCCTTCGTCATCCGGCAGGCGGAAGCGCAGGCTCACGGCGGACGAGTACTGCGTGGGCTTCAGTAGGCCGGTGTCCGCGTCGAACGTGTCCAGTTCCACGGCCAGCGTGACGGGGCCGCTCTCGGCGGGCGGCGCGGCCAGCGTCGGGACGTCCAGCCTCTTCATCCTGATCTCGACCCCTGCGGACGCGGCGTCCGCAGGCACCGTCAGTTGCACGGAGCCGTCCGGCGTTTCTATCTGCGCGCTCCGGCCGGGCCTCACAACGTCCCAGGCCGTTGCGGGGCCGAGCACAGTCAGCGTTACCGTCACCCTCTGCGGCGAGTTCTCGGCGGTGTCCGACGCTATCCGCAGCAGCCCGGTGTACGTGCCCACCTCCAGGCCCGCCGCGTTCGCGGACAAGGACACGGACCCCTCGACCCGGTCGTCGGGGCCGTTCGAGCTGCCCTGCGAGAGCGTTGCGGTGAACCAGCGCACGTTCTTGAGCACGCTGAAGTTCATGTCTTCGGACTTGGTGTTCCACACCGCAAACGCCTTAGGCGGTAGGCCGCCGCCACCCTGACGGACGGTGAACGACATCGCGGCCGGCTCCAAGGCGATCACGTTCGCCGCGGGAGGGTCGGCAGAGCCGCCTCCACCGCCACCGCCGCCGCCACCGCCGCCGTCGCCGCCACCGCCGCCGTCGTCCGTCGGAGGCGGCGTGTCGGCGACGGGCGCCCGCGTCGTTGCGCTGGGTGTGTTGGACCATGCGCCGTCGCCGATGGAGTTGGCGGCGCGGATGCGGTACGTGTATCTAGTCCCGGGCGTGAGGCCCGCGTCCGTGTAGCTGGTTGCGCCTGCCGCTATGGACGTCGATACGTTCGCGTAGCTCCCGGAGCCTGCCCTACGCTGGAGCGTGTAGCCAGTGATGGCGGCTCCGTTGTCGTCGGGCGCGGTCCACGTAAGGTCGATCTCCCTCGCGCCGTTGGTTGCGTCCCTGGTTGCCGACAGGTTCGTTATGGCCGCGGGCGCGGCGGGGTCCCGCGCCGTTCTGCTGGGCTCGTTGGACCACGCCGCGTCGCCGACGGAGTTGGCGGCGCGAATGCGGTACGTGTATCTAGTCCCGGGAGTGAGGCCCGTGTCCGTGTAGCTGGTTGCGCCTGCCCCTATGGTCGACGACACCAGCCCGTAGGGGCCGGAGCCCGCCTTGCGCTCCAGCCGGTAGCCGCTGATGGCGGCTCCGTGGGCGGCGGGCGCGGTCCACGACAGGCGCATCGCGGTCGAGCTTGCGGCGGTTGCGGACAGGCCCGTTATGCGTGCGGGCGCGGCGTTGTCCGTCGTTACGTTGGGATCGTTCGACCACGCCGCGTTGCCTGCGGAGTTCACGGCGCGGATGCGGTACGTGTACGCCGTTGCGGGCGTGAGGCCCGTGTCCGAGTAGCTGGTCGCGCCGGCCCCTATGGTCGACGACACCAGCCCGTAGGAGCCGGAGCCGGCCTTGCGCTCCAGCCGGTAGCCGCTGATGGCGGCGCCGTTGGCGGCGGGCGCGGTCCACGATAGGTCTATCTCCCTCGCGCCGTTGGTTGCGTCCGTGGTTGCCGTAAGGCCCGTCACGGCGTCCGGCGGGGCGGCGTCCGTCGTTGCGCTGGCCTCGTTGGACCACGCCGCGTCGCCTACGGAGTTGGTGGCGCGGATGCGGTACGTGTATGCCGTTGCGGGCGTGAGGCCCGTGTCCGTGTAGCTGGTTGTGCTGACCGCGATGGAAGACGACAGCAGCGCGAAGGCGCCGGAGCCTACCTTGCGCTCCAGCCGGTAGGCGCTGATGGCGGCGCCGTGGTTGTTGGGCGCGGTCCAGGCGAGGTCAATCCCCCTCGCGCCGTTGGTTGCGTCCTTGGTTGCCGTAAGGTTAGACACGGCGGCGGGCGCGGCGTTGTCCGTCGTTGCGGACGGTTCGTTGGACCATGCGCCGCTGCCCGCGGAACTGGCGGCGCGGATGCGGTACGTATATGCAGTGCCGGGCGTCAGGCCGGTGTCCGAGTAGCTGGTTGCGCCTGCCGCGATGGACGTCGATACGTTCGTGTAGGTCCCTGAGCCGGCCTTGCGCTGAAGCGTGTACCCGGTGATGGCGGCGCCGTTGGTGGCGGGCGCGGTCCAAGCCAGGTCAATCTCCGTCCCGCCGTTGGTGGCGTCCTTGGTTGCCGTAAGGCCCGCCACGGCGTCCGGAGCCCCGGCTGCGGGCGTCGTGGCGAGCGCCCCGTTGGACCAATCGCCTCCGCCCTCGGTGTTCCAAGCCCGCAGGCGGTACGTGTATGTCGTTGCGGGCGTGGCGCTGAAGTCCGTGTAGCTGGTTGCGGATGCGCTAGGTGCGGATGACAGTGCAACATAGCTCCCGGACCCTACCTTGCGCTCGACCGAGTACTGGTTGATGGCGGCTCCGTGGGCGGCGGGCGCGGTCCACGTGAGGCTGACCGCGTTCGCGCTTGCGGCGGTTGCGGCCAGGTCCGTTATGCGCGCGGGCGCGGCGTTGTCCGTCGTGTCGCTGGGTTCGTTGGACCATGCCGAGTCGCCGACGGAGTTCGTAGCCCGCAGGCGGTAGGTGTATTGTGTCGCGGGCGTGAGGCCCGTGTCCGTGTAGGTTGTTGCGCCGACCGCGATGGAAGACGACAGCAGCCCGTAGTTCCCGGAACCGGCCTTGCGCTCCAGGCGGTAGCCGGTGATGGCTTCTCCGTTGGCGTTGGGCGTGGACCACGCCAGGTCGATTTCCGTCGCGCCGTTGGTCCCGTCCTTGGTTGCGGAGAGGTCCGTTATGGTGTCGGGCGCGGTGGTGCTAACCATTATTACGTCGTCTGTGTTGGACCACATCGCGTTGCCGGCGGAGTTCACGGCGCGGATGCGGTACGTGTACGTCGTGCCGGGCGTGAGGCCCGTGTCAGTGTAGCTGGTTGCGCCGGCGGCGATGGACGACGACACCAGCCCGAAGGAGCCGGAACCGGCCTTGCGTTCCAGGCGGTAGCCGGTGATAGATGCTCCGTTGGCGGCGGGCGCGGTCCACGTCAAGGACGCGGTGCGGTACGGGTCAGAGGACCCGCCCGCGGCCGCCAGGTCCGACACGGCGTCCGGCGCGGAGGTGGCCGTCGTCGTGTAGGTGGGTTCGTTGGACCACGCGCCGCTGCCCACGGAGTTCACGGCGCGGATGCGGTACGTGTACGTCGTGCCGGGCGTGAGGCCGGTGTCCGAGTAGCTGGTTGCGCCGGCGGCGATGGACGACGACACCAGCGTAAAGGAGCCGGAACCGGCCTTGCGCTCCAGCCGGTAGCCGGTGATGTTGGCCCCGTTGGCGGCGGGCGCGGTCCACGTCAGGGCCGCGGAGCGGTATGGGTCTGAGGACACGGCGCCGGCGGCCAGATTCGCCACGGCTGCGGGCGGGGCGGTGTCCGTCGTTACGCTCGGTGTGTTCGACCACGGGGCGGCGCCGGTGGTGTTCTTAGCCTGCAGGCGGTACGTGTACGCCGTCGCGGGCGTGAGGCCGGCGTCCGAGTAGGTGGTTGCGCCGGCCGCGATGGACGTTGATACGTCCGTATAGGTCCCGGAGCCGGCCTTGCGCTGGAGGGTGTAGCTCAGTATCGGATTCCCGTTGTTGTCGGGCGTGGTCCACGACAGGTCGATCTCCGTCGCGCCGTTGGTTGCGTCCTTGGTTGCGGACAGGTCCGTTATGGCATCGGGCGCGCCGACGGCCGTCGTCGTTACGGTAGCTTGGTTCGACCACGACGCCTCGCCGACACTGTTCACGGCCCGAATCTGGTACGTGTATGCCGTCCCGGACGTACGGCCCGTGTCCGTGTAGCTGGTTGCGCCGGCGGCGATGTTCGTCGCTACGTTCGCGTAGCTCCCTCCGCCGGTCTTGCGCTGAAGGGTGTAGCTGGTGATGTTGGCGCCGTTGGCGGCGGGCGCGGTCCAGGTCAGGGCCACGGAGGTGTACGGGTTAGCGGACGCGGGCGCGGCCGCCAGGTCCCCCACTGTGGCGGGCACGGCGTTGTTCGTCGTTGCGCTGGCCTCGTTCGACCATCCCGCGTTGCCCACGCTGTTCACGGCCCGAATCCGGTACTTGTACGCCGTTGCGGGCGTGAGGCTGCTGTCCGAGTAGCTGGTTGCGCCGGCCGCTATGGACGTCGATACGTCCGTGTAGGTCCCGGAGCCGGCCTGGCGCTGGAGCGTGTAGCTACTGATGGCGGCGCCGTTGGCGGCGGGCGCGGTCCACGACAGGTCGATGGCAGTCGAGCCTGGGGCGGTTGCCGACAGGTCCGACACGGCCGAGGGCGCGAGGGCGTCCGTCGTTTCGCTGGGTTCGTTGGACCAGTCCGCGTTGCCGACGCTGTTCACAGCCCGAATCTGGTACGTGTATGTCGTTGCGGGCATGAGGCCCGTGTCCGAGTAGCTGGTTGCGCTGGCCGCTATGGTCGTCGATACGTTCGTGTAGACGCCTGAGCCGCTCTTGCGCTGGAGGGTGTAGCTGCTGATGGCGGCTCCGTTGGCGGCGGGCGCGGTCCACGAAAGGTCAATCTCCGTCGCGCCGTTGGTTGCGTCCTTGGTTGCCGACAGGTCCGCCACGGCGGCGGGCTCGGCGTTGTCCGTCGTATCGCTGTCTTCGTTCGACCATGCGCCGGCGCCGACGCTGTTCACAGCCTGAATCTGGTACGTGTATGCCGTAGCGGGCGTGAGGCCCGTGTCCGAGTAGCTGGTTGCGCCGGCCGCTATGTTCGACGACACCAGCGCGTAGGGGGCGGATCCCGTCTTGGCATGAAGAGTGTAGCTACTGATGGCGGCTCCGTTGGTGGCGGGCGCGGTCCACGACAGGTCAATCTCCGTCGCGCCGTTGGTCGCGTCCTTGGTTGCCGTGAGGTCCGTTATGCGCGCGGGCGCGGCGGCGTTCGTCGTTGCGGATGCTTCGCTGGACCATCCGCCGGCGCCTACGGAGTTCGTGGCGCGGATGCGGTAGGTGTACTCCGTTCCGGGGGTGAGTCCGGTGTCGGAGTACCTGATTGCGCTGGCATGTCTCGTCGCTACGGTCGCGTAGTTCCCGGAGCCGGCCTTGCGCTGGAGGGTGTAGTTGATGATGGCGGCGCCGTTGGTGGCGGGCGCAGACCACGACAGGCGGATCGCGACCGAGCTTGCGGCTGTTGCCGAAAGGTTCGTTACGGCCGCGGGCGCGGCGTTGTCCGTCGTTTCGCTGGGTTCGTTGGACCACGCGCCGTCGCCGATGGAGTTCGTGGCGCGGATGCGGTACGTGTACGCCGTCGCGGGCGTGAGGCCGGTGTCGGAGTAGCTGGTGTCACTGGCCCCGATGGACGACGACACCAGCGTGAAGGCGCCGGAGCCGGCCTTGCGCTCCAAGCTGTAGCCCGTGATGGCGGCTCCGTGGTTGGCGGGCGCGGTCCAGGCCAGGTCTATCTCCGTCGCGCCGTTGGTTCCGTCCTTGGTTGCCGTAAGGGTAGACACGGCCGCGGGCGCGGCTTTGTCCGTCGTTGCGCTGGGTTCGTTGGACCACTCCGCGTTGCCGACGCTGTTCACGGCCCGAATCCGGTACGTGTATGCCGTAGCGGGCGTGAGGCCCGTGTCCGAGTAGCTGGTTGCGCTGCTCGCGATGTTCGTCGCTACGTCCGCGTAGACCCCGGAGCCGCTCTTGCGCTGGAGGGTGTAGCCGGTGATGGCTTCTCCGTGGTTGGCGGGCGCGGTCCAGGCGAGGTCAATCTCCGTCGCGCCGTTGGTTGCGTCCTTGGTTGCCGTAAAGCCCGCTATGGCCGCGGGCGGGGCGTCGTCCGTCGTTGCGCTGGGTTCGTTGGACCAGTCCGCGTTGCCGACGGAGTTCACGGCCCGGATGCGGTACGTGTACGCCGTTGCGGGCGTGAGGCCGGTGTCGGAGTAGCTGGTTGCGCTGGCAGAGGGTGCGGGTGAAACGTCCGCGTAGACGCCTCCGCCGCTCTTGCGCTGAAGCGTGTAGCTCGTTATGGCGGCGCCGTGGTTGTTGGGCGCGGTCCAGGCGAGGTCAATCTGCGTCGCGCCGTTGGTTGCGTCCGTGGTTGCCGTAAAGCCCGCTATGGTCGCGGGCGGGGCGTTGTCCGTCGTTGCGGACGGTTCGTTGGACCATGCGCCGTTGCCGACGGAGTTGACGGCGCGCAGGCGGTAGGTATATGCAGTGCCGGGCGTGAGGCCGGTGTCCGTGGTGCTGGTCGCGCTGCCCCCTATGGTCGTCGATACGTTCGCGTAGGTCCCCATGTCGGCCTTGCGCTGGAGGGTGTAACTCGTTATGGCGGCGCCGTTGTCGGCGGGAGCGGTCCAAGCTAAGTCAATCTCCGTCCTGCCGTTGGTTGCGTCCTTGTTTGCCGTAAGGTCCGCCGCGCCCGCCGGAGCCCCGGCTGCGGGCGTCGTGTCGGACGCTTCGTTGGACCAGTCCGCGTTACCGATGGAGTTCACAGCCCGCAGGCGGTAGGTATATGCAGTGTTGGCCGTGATGGAGCTCGTGTCCGCGTAGCTGGTCGCGCCGGCCGCTATGGGCGACGACGCCTGCAGCACGTAGTTCCCGGAGCCGGTCTTGCGCTCCAGGCGGTAGCTGGTGATGGCGGAGCCGTGGTTGGCGGGCGTGGTCCAGGTAAGACGGACCTCGGTCCGGCTTGTGGCGGATGCGGACAGGTCCGTTATGCGCGCGGGCTTGGCGTTGTCCGTCGTTGCGGACGGTTCGTTGGACCACGCGCCGGCGCCTACGGAGTTATTGGCGCGGATGCGGTAGGTGTAGGCCGTTCCGGGGGTGAGTCCGGTGTCGGAGTACCTGATTGCGCTGGCCCCTCTCGTCGCTACGGTCGCGTAGTTCCCGGAGCCGGCCTTGCGCTGGATGGTGTAGTTGATGATGGAGGCGCCGTTGGTGGCGGGCGCAGACCACGACAGGTTTATCTGCGTCCTGCCGTTGGTTGCGTCCTTGGTTGCCGTAAAGCCCGATATGGCGGCGGGCTCGGCGTTGTCCGTCGTTTCGCTGTCTTCGTTCGACCACGCTCCGTCGCCTATGGAGTTGGCGGCGAGGATGCGGTACGTGTACGCCGTTGCGGGCGTGAGGCCGGTGTCCGTGTAGCTGGTCGCGCCGGCCGCTATGGTCGACGACACCAGCGTGAAGGCGCCGGAGCCGGCCTTGCGCTCCAAGCGGTAGCCCGTGATGGCTTCTCCGTGGTTGGCGGGCGCGGTCCACGAAAGGTCTATCTCCGTCGCGCCGTCCGCGGTTGCCGTAAGGGTCGACACGGCGGCGGGCGCTGCGTCGTTCGTCGTTGCGCCGGCGTCGCTGGACCACGGTCCGTTGCCGAGGGAGTTGGCGGCGCGGATGCGGTAGGTGTACGTCGTCGCGGGCGTGAGGCCCGTGTCCGTGTAGCTGGTTGCGCTGCCCCCTATGTTCGTCGATACGTTCGCGTAGTTCCCGGAACCGCTCTTGCGCTGGAGCATGTATCCGGTGATGGCCTCTCCGTGGGCGGCGGGCGCAGACCACGACAGGCGGATCGAGGTCGAGCTTACGGCGGTTGCGCCAAGGGGCGCCACGGCGGCGGGCGCGGCGTCGTCCGTCGTTACGCTGGGTTCGTTGGACCACGCTCCGTCGCCGACGCTGTTCACGGCCCGGATGCGGTAGGTGTATGCCGTAGCGGGCGTGAGGTCGGTGTCCGAGTAGCTGGTTGAGGTTGCCGTTATCTCCGTCGACACGTCGGCGTAGCCCTCTGTGCTGCTCTTGCGCTGGAGGGTGTAGCCGGTGATAAGGGACCCGTTGTCGGCGGGCGTGCTCCACGTAAGGTCGATCTCCGTCGCGCCGTCGGTTGCGTCCTTGGTTGCCGCAAGGTCCGACGCGCCCGACGGAGCCCCGGGCGCGGGCGTCGTGTCGGACGCCTCGTTGGACCACTCGCCGTTGCCGACGGAGTTCTTAGCCCGCAGGCGGTACGTGTATGCAGTGCTGGGCGTGAGGCCGCTGTCGCTGAAGCTGGTATCGCCCACAGAAGGTCCGGATGTAACGGTCGTGTAGTTCCCTACGCCAACCTTGCGCTGAAGCTCGTAGGCGTTGATGACGGCGCCGTGGGCGGCGGGCGTGCTCCACGTCAGGCGGATGTCGTTCGCGCTTGAGGCTGTTGCGGACAGGTCCATTATGCGCGCGGGAGCGTCGTTGTCCGTCGTTTCGCTGTCTTCGTTCGACCACTCCGCGTTGCCTACGGAGTTCACGGCCCGCAGGCGGTACGTGTACTCCGTCGCCGGCGTGAGGCCGGTGTCGGAGTAGCTGGTATCGCCTGCCGCTATGGTCGAAGTCGCAACGTCCGCGTAGTTCCCTCCGCCGCTCTTGCGCTGCAACGTGTAGCCGCTGATGGCGGCGCCGTTGCCGAAAGGCGCGGTCCAGGCCAGGTCAATCTCCGTCGCGCCGTTGGTTGTGTCCTTGGTTGCGGTAAGGTCTGTTATGGTCGCGGGCGCGGCGGCGTCCGTCGTCGCCAGAGCGGAGTTGGACCACTCCGCGTCGCCTACGGAGTTGGTGGCCCGAATGTTGTACGCGTGTTCCTGTCCGGGCGTGAGACCGGTGTCCGAGTAGCTGGTCGCGCTTGCCGCGACCGGAAGGTTCGTCCACATCGGTCGATCATCGCTTATGCGCTGGATCGTGTAGCCCGTGATGGCTTCTCCGTGGTTGGCGGGCGCGCTCCACGTCAGGTTGATCTGCGTCGAGCCGTTGGTTGCGTCCTTGGTTGCCGAAAGGTCCGTTATGTCCGCGGGCACGTCGTTGTCCGTAGTCGCGCTGTCTTCGTTGGACCACTCTGCGCCGCCGGCGCTGCTCACAGCCCGGATCCGGTACGTATACGTCGTTGCGGGCGTGAGGCTCCTGTCCGTGGTGGTGGTTGCGCTGGCCCCAATGTTCGTCGATACGTCGGCGTATATCCCGGAGCCGGCCTTGCGCTGGAGGGTGTAGCTCGTTATCGCCCGCCCGTTGTCGGGGGGCGTGCTCCACGTCAGGTTAATCCGCGTCGCGCCGTTGGTTGCGTCCTTGGTTGCCGTAAGGTCCGTTATGGCGTCCGGCGGGGCGAAGTCCGTCGTCTCGTCGTCTTCGTTGGACCACTCTGCGTCGCCTTCGGAGTTCTTGGCGCGGATGCGGTACGTATACGTAACGTTGGGCGTTAGGCCCGTGTCCGAGTAGCTGGTTGCGCTGGCAGAGGGTGCGGGTGAAACGTCGGCGTAGTTCCCTGAGCCGCTCTTGCGCTGAAGCGTGTAGCCGGTGATGGCGGCACCGTGGTTGTTGGGCGCGGTCCAGGCGAGGTCTATCTCCGTCGCGCCGTTGGTTGCGTCCTTGGTTGCCGTAAGGTCCGTTATGGCGGCGGGCGCGGCGTTGCCCGTCGTTGCGCTGGGCGCGTTGGACCATGCGCCGTCGCCTTCGGAGTTGGCGGCGCGGATGCGGTACATGTATGCCGTAGCGGGCGTGAGGCCCATGTTCGAGTAGCTGGTTGCGCTGGCCCCTATGGACGTCGATACGTCCGCATAGTTCCCTGAGCCGCTCTTGCGCTGAAGCGTGTAGCCGGTGATGGTTTCTCCGTGGTTATTGGGCGCGGTCCACGTAAGGTTGATCGAGGTCGCGCTTGCGGCGGTTGCGGCCAAGTCCGACACGGCGGCGGGCGCGGCGTTGTCCGTCGTTTCGGAGGGTTCGTTCGACCACGCCCCGTCGCCGACGCTGTTCACGGCCCGCAGGCGGTACGTGTACGTCGTCCCGGGCGTGAGGCCCGTGTCCGAATAGCTCGTCGCGCTTGCCCCTATCGTCGTAGATACGTCCGTGTAGCTCCCCCCGGCCTTGCGCTGAAGCTCGTATCTCGTTATCGACTCCCCGTTGTCGTCGGGCGCCGTCCACGACAGGTCGATCTCCGTCTCGCCGTTGGTTGCGTCCTTCGTCGCCGCAAGGTCATTCGCGCCGTCCGGAGCCCCGGCTGCGGGCGTCGTTGCGGGCGCTTCGTTCGACCACGCGGCGTCGCCCACGGAGTTGACTGCCCGCAGGCGGTACGTGTACGTCGTCGCCGGATCGAGGCCCGTGTCCGAATAACTCGTCGCGCTTGCCCCTATCCCTAGGATAGTCGCTCCGTCCGCGTAACTCCCGGTCCCGCTCTTGCGCTGAAGCGTGTAACTCGTTATGGCGGCGCCGTTGGCGGCGGGTTTGGTCCACGTCAGGCGGACCGTGGTCTCGCTTGCGGCGGTTGCGGACAGGTCCGTTATGCGCGCGGGCTCGGCGTTGTCCGTCGTTGCGCTGAGTTGGTTGGACCACCCGCCCGCGCCCGCGGAGTTCCAAGCCCGCAGGCGGTAGGTGTATTGTGTCGCGGGCGTGAGGCCGGTGTCGGTGAAGGTGGTCGCGCTCGCGCCAGGTCCGCTCGACAACGCGGCATAGCTCCCGGACCCCTCCTTGCGCTCGATTGTGTAGCTGCTGATGACGGCCCCGTTGTCGGCGGGCGCGGTCCACGCCAGGACAATCGAGTTCGCGCTCGTGGAAGTCGCCGCCAGGTCCGTTATGGCGTCCGGTGCGATGGCGGCCCGCGTCGTCACGCCCGAATCGCCCGACCACTCGCCGTTGCCTACGGAGTTCGTGGCGCGGATGCGGTACGTATAGAAGGTCCCTGCCGTCAGGCCCGTGTCCGTGTAGCTCGTCGCGCTCGCCAATATGGACGACGACACCAGCGTGAAGCTCCCGGACCCGCTCATGCGCTCCAGCCGATAGCCGGTGATGTTGGCCCCGTTGGCGACGGGCGCGGTCCACGTCAGCTCCACGGTGCGGTACGGGTCGGAGGTCGAGGCAGTTGCGCCCAGGTCATCTACGGCGTCCGGCGGGGCGTTGTCCGTCGTCACGGCGGGCTCATTCGACCACGCCGCGTTGCCCACGCTGTTCACGGCCCGAATCTGGTAGGTGTACGTCGTCCCCGGCGTCAGGCCCGTGTCCTCGTAGCTGGTCGCGCTGGCCGCTATCGTCGAGCTCGCAACCGCGTAGCTCCCGGACCCGGCCTTGCGCTCGAGCTCGTATCTCGTTATCGCGGCTCCGTCGGAGGCGGGCGCCGTCCACGCCAGGTTAACCTCCCTCGCGCCGTTGGTTGCGTCCTTCGTCGCCGAAAGGTCCGTTATGGTCGCCGGAGCCCCCGCCGCCGTCGTCATCACGATCCGTTCATTCGACCAATCCGCGTCGCCCGCCGAGTTCACGGCGCGGATGCGGTAGGTGTACGTCGTGCCGTTCGTGAGGCCCGTGTCCTCATAGCTCGTCGCGCTCGCCCCTATGGACGACGACACCAGCGTGAAGCTCCCAGACCCTGCCTTGCGCTCCAGCCGGTAGCCGGTGATGTTGGCCCCGTTGCCCGCCGGCGTCGTCCACGACAGGTCCACGACGCGGTACGGGTCAGACGACGAGAGCGTTGCCGACAGGTCCGTTATGGCGTCCGGAACGCCGGCCCGCGTCGTTGCGCTCACCTCGTCCGACCACGCCGCGTCGCCCAAGGAGTTCGTGGCCCGCATGCGGTACGTGTACGCCGTCACCGGCGTGAGGCCCTCGTCAACGTAGTTGACCGCGCTTGTCGGTATGGTCGAAGTCGCGATGACCTCGTAGCTCCCCGAGCCGGTCTTGCGCTCGAGCGTTATGCCCGTGATGGCGGGGCCGTTGGCGGCCGGCGGCGTCCACCCCAGGAGAATCTCAGTATCGCCGTCGGTCGGGTCAGGGATTGCCGCCAGGTCCGTTATGCGCCCGGGCTTGGAGGTGGCGGGCGTCGTTGCGGACGCCTCGCCCGACCACCCGCTGGTCCCGTGCGCGTTCACGGCTTGGATGCGGTACTTGTACGCCGTCGAGGGCGTGAGGCCCGTGTCCTCATAGCTGGTCGCGCTTGCCGCTATGGCCGACGACACCACCGTGTAGGCCCCGGAGCCGGCCGAGCGCTCGAGGACGTATCCCGAAACGGCGGCCCCTCCGTTGTCGTCGGGCGCCGTCCACGTCAGGTCTACGCCCGACGCCGTGGAAGCGGTCGCGCTCAAGCCCGTCGGAGCGCCGGGACGACCAGGACCCAGCGTCACCCTCTTCTGCGGCGACGGATCCCCAACCCCCACCACGCTCACCGCCCGCGCGCGGTACACGTAGGTCGTGTTGCCCACCGCCGTGCTGTCCGTCCAGACCCCGCTTCCCGCGCCCAAGGTTGCCACCCGCTCCCACGGCCCGGTGTTGCCTATCCTCCGCTCCACCAGGATAGAGGTGATGGCGCTGCCGAAAACCCTGGTCGGCGCCGTGCCCAACGTTATAGCCACCGACGCGTCGCTGACGGCCGCGGTGAACCCGGAATACGCCGCCGGAGCGCCCGGCGTAATGTCAATCGTGTCCCACGCCCCTACCCCGCCGCCGTTCACCCCGCGCACGCGGTACCAATACGTCGTGCCCGCAGTGATATGGGTGCTGCCGAGTCCATGCTCCTTGCTGCTGGCGCCGTAACCGAACGGGGGGTCGGGCGCCCATGTCGTCCCGCCGTCCGTGGAGTACTGGAACTGGTACGACGTTGCGCCGGGAGCGTCGCCCCATTTCACCAGGCTCCCGGTGGGCGGCAGCGTGGCGCTCCCGCCATTCTGTTCGCCGCGCAGGTCGAACGGCCCGTCGCTCGGCGCGTCGCCGCCGCCCGCGTCCGTCGTCGCGACCGGCTCGTTGGACCACCCCGCGTCGCCCACGCTGTTCGTCGCCCGCAACCGGTACGTGTACGCCGTCGAGGTCGCAAGCGCAACGTCCGAGTAGCTGGTTACGCCCGCGAGAGGCCCGGGAGACACGCCCACGTAGCTCCCGGTCCCGGCCTTGCGCTGGAGCGTGTATCCGGTGATGGCTGCGCCATTGGCGGCGGGCGCCGTCCACGTCAGGTTGATCTCCGTCGCGCCGTTCGTCGCGTCCTTCGTCGCCGCCAGGTCCGTTATCGTGTCCGGTACTGCCGTGTCCGTCGTCGCGCTCGGCTCGTTCGACCACTCCGCGTTGCCTAGGGCATTCTTGCCGCGTATGCGGTACGTGTACCTCGTGCCGGGCGTGAGGCCCGTGTCCGTGTGGACTATCGCGAAGTCCGCTATGGAATCCGACGCCAGCTCCCAGCTCCCGGAGCCGGCCTTGCGCTCCAGCCGGTAACCCGCGAAGTTGCGGCCGTAGTTGGCGGGCGTGTTCCACGACAGGCGGATAGACCTCGCGCCGAGCTTGGTCGCCCCCAGGTTCGTTACGCGCCCGGGCGGGGCTTGATCCGTCGTCGCGCTCGGCTCGTTCGACCACCCCGCGTCGCCCACGCTGTTCACGGCCCGAATCCGGTACGTGTACGTCTCCCAGGGCGTGAGGCCCGTGTCCCTGTAGCTGGTCGAGGTCGCCGTTATGGTCGACGACACCGGCGCGAAGCTCCCAGACCCTCTCTTCCGCTCCAGCGTGTAACTCGTTATGTCCGCCCCGTTGTCGGCGGGCGCCGCCCACGACAGGTTGATCGCCCTCGCGCCGTCCTTGGCCGCCGACAGCGTTGCGGCAGACGGAACCTGGGCCGCGTTCGTCCTTGCGATCGGCTCGTTCGACCACCCCGCGTCGCCCACCGAGTTCGTCGCCCGAATCCGGTACGTGTACTTCGTGCCGGGCGTCAGGCCCGTGTCCGTGTGAATGGAATAGCCGGTGTTGGTCACGGCTGCCGCGAGGGTCGAGCTCGCAACCTCGTAGCTCCCCCCGTCCACCTTGCGCTCCAGCCGGTAACTCGCGATGGCGGCTCCGTTGGCGGCGGGCGCGCTCCACTGGAGGTCCACGGCGCGGTGCGGGTCAGAGCTCGCGGCGGTTGCCGACAGGTCATCCACCGCGTCCGGCGCGTCGTTGTGCGTCGTTCCGGACGCCTCGTTCGACCACCCGCCGGCGCCCACGGAGTTCCTGGCCTGCAGGCGGTACGTGTACGTCGTCGCCGGCGTCAGCCCCGTGTCCGAATAACTCGTCGCGCCTGCCGCAATGGTCGTGGTCGCGATGTCCTCGTAGACCTCGACCCCGGCCCTGCGCTGCAGCGTGTAGCCCCCTATCGGCTGCCCGTTCGCGGCCGGCGGGGTCCACTCCACGAGAATCTCCCTCGCGCTCATGGAGGTCGCCGACAGGTCATCCACCGCGTCCGGCGCCGCGTCGTCCGTCGTCGCGCTGGCAGTCTCGGACCACGGACCGTCCCCTACCGAGTTCGTGGCGTACACGTAGTAACTGTACGCCGTCGCCGGCCTCACGCCCGTGTCCGAGTACGAAGTGGTCGTGATGCTGTCCGCCACCGTCTCCCAAGTTACCCCGGGCTCCATGCGCCGGAGCGTGTAGCCCGTGATGGCGGCCCCGTTCGCGGCTGGCGCGCTCCACGACAGGTCAATCTCCCTCGCGCCGTTCGTCGCGTCCTTCGTCGCCGACAGGTCCGTTACGGCGTCCGGTACCGCCGCGGGCGTCGTCTCGACCAGCTCGTTCGACCACCCGCCGGCGCCCACGGAGTTCCTGGCGCGCAGGCGATACGTGTACTTCGTCGCCGGCGTCAGCCCCGTGTCCGAATAACTCGTATCGCCTCCCTCAATGGTCGTGGTCGTGGTCGCGTAACTCCCGTCGCCGGTCTTGCGCTGGAGGGTGTAGCCGCTGATGGGTTCTCCGTTGGCGTCGGGCGCGGTCCACGTCAGGTCGATCCCCCTCGCGCTCGTGGAGGTCGCCGCCAGGTCCGTTATCGCGTCCGGCGCCGCGGTCGCCTCCGTCGTTACGCTCGCCACGTTGGACAACTCGCCGTTGCCGACGGAGTTGCGAGGAATGATGTCGAACCTATACGCAGTGTTGGGATCGAGGTTGTCCCAGGTGTAGCTGGTCTTGCTCCCGTCTACCACCGTATCGCTCGGCGATACCAGCTTCCACTGCGTCAGGGTAGGCGTACCCCAGCGCCGCCTAACCGAGTACCGGTCTATGGCAGCTCCATTGTTTGCAGGCGTGGTGAACACAAGGTCCACGGAACGGTGCGGATCAGAGGCCGTGGGGGTCGCCGTAAGGTCCGTTATGGCGTCCGGTACTGCGTTGTCCGTCGTCGCGCTCGGCTCGTTCGACCAATCCGCGTTGCCGACGCTGTTCACCGCCCGAATCCGGTACTTGTACGTCATGCCGGGCGTAACAGTGTCCGCGTAACTGGTCGAGGCTGCCGTTATCGTCGACGATACGTCCGCGTAACTCCCGGACCCCGCCTTGCGCTGCAGCGTGTATGCGCTGATGGCGGCGCCGTTGGCGGCGGGCGTGCTCCACGTCAGGTCAACCCTCCTAGCGCCGCTCTTGGTCGCCGTAAGGTCCGTTATGGCGTCCGGTACTGCCGTGTCCGTCGTCTCGCTGTCTTCGTTCGACCAATCCGCGTCGCCCTCGGAGTTCGTGGCCCGAATCTGGTACGCGTACGTCGTCCCGGGCGTGAGGCCCGCGTCCGAATAGCTGGTCGCGCTGGCCGCTATGTTCGTAGATAAGTCCGTGAAGCTCCCGGATCCAACCTTGCGCTGCAGCGTGTAGCCGCTGATGTTGGCCCCGTTGGCGGCGGGCGCGCTCCACGACAGGTCTATCTCCCTCGCGCCGTTGGTCGCGTCCTTCGTCGCCCTAAGGTTCGTTATCCTGTCCGGCGGGAGGGAGGCCGTCCGCAAAAAGCGGGATACGTTGTCCCCGGACCACGCCGGGACGCCGACGGAGTTCCTGGCCCGAATCCGGTAGGAGTACGTCGCTCCGGGCGTGAGGCCCGTGTGCGAGTAAGTTGTGGTTGCCGTTGATGGCGCCGGCAGCGGCCTCCAAAGGGGAAACGGATCAGCGCTGGTTATGACCTGAAGTTCGTAGCTCGTTATCGGACGCCCGTTGGCGGCGGGCTTGGTCCACGTCAGGTTCAGCTTCCTCGCGGGGTTGTCCGCGTCCCTGGCTGCCGACAGGTCCGTTATGGAGTCCGGCGCTGCGTTGTCCGTCGTCGCGCTGTCTTCGTTCGACCACCCCGCGCTCCCCACGCTGTTCACAGCCCGAATCCGGTACGTGTACGTCGTCCCCGGCGTAACGTCCGTGTCCCCGTAACTGGTCGCGCTGCCCGCTATGGACGTGGTCGTGGTCGAGTAACTCCCGGACCCAACCTTGCGATGCAGCGTGTAACTCGTTATGGCTTCCCCGTTGGCGGCAGGCGCGGTCCACGACAGGTTGACCCTCCTAGCGCCGCTCTTGGTTGCCGACAGGTCCGTTACGGCGTCCGGCGGGGCGGTGTCCGTAGATCTGAGGGGTACGTTCGACCACGGCGCGTCGCCCTCGGAGTTCGTGGCCCGAATCCGGTATTGGTACGAGCTTGCGGGCCTGAGGCCCGTGTGCGAGTAGCTCGTTGCGCTTGCCGATGGCGCCGTCAGCGCCGTCCAAGTCAGGAACCGTGGATCAGTGCTTAAGACCTGAAGCGTGTAACTCGTTATGGATGCCCCGTTGGAGGCGGGCGCGGTCCACGACAAGTTGATCTGCGTCCTGCCGTTGGTCGCGTCCTTCGTTGCCGTCAGGTCCGTTATCCTGTCCGGCGCGGCGGTGTCCGTCGTCGCGCTGTCTTCATTTGACCACCCCGCGTCGCCCACGGAGTTCGTGGCCCGAATCCGGTACGTGTACGTAGTCCCGGGCGTAACGCCCGTGTCCGAGTAGCTGGTC
This sequence comes from uncultured Dehalococcoidia bacterium, assembly GCA_958296245.1. GTDB lineage: Bacteria > Chloroflexota > Dehalococcoidia > Lucifugimonadales. The sequence goes on along the minus strand of OY282458.1, from coordinate 811,652 downwards.
GCGCTGCCAGCTATGCCCGTAGATACGTTCGCGTAGCCCCCGGCGCTCTTGCGCTGCAGCGTGTAACTCGTTATAGCGGAGCCGCCGGTGGCGGGCGCGGTCCACGTCAGGTCTATCTCTCTCGCGCCGTTGGTCGCGTCCTTCGTTGCCGACAGGTCCGTTACGGCGGCGGGCGCGATGGCGTCCGTCGTTTCGCTGGGTTCGTTGGACCAGGCGCCGTCGCCCACGGAGTTAACGGCCCGCAGGCGGTACGTGTACTCCGTGCCGGGCGCGAGGTCCGTGTCCGAGTAGCTGGTCGCGGTCGTAGTCGCAATGTCCGCGAAGCTCCTGGAACCGCTCTTGCGCTGGAGGGTGTAGCTCGTTATGGCGGCGCCGTTGTCGGCGGGCGCGGTCCACGACAGGTCTATCTCCGTCGAGCCGTTGGTCGCGTCCTTCGTTGCCGTAAGGTCCGACACGGCCGCGGGCGCGGCCTTGTCCGTGGTTGCGGACGGCTGGTTGGACCACGCCGCGTCCCCCACGGAGTTGGCGGCGCGGATTTGGTAGGTGTACTTCGTCCCGGGCGTGAGGCCCGTGTCCGAGTAGCTGGTCGCGCTGGCCGCTATGTTCGTATCTACGTCCGCGTAGCTCCCGGTCCCGCTCTTGCGCTGCAGCGTGTAACCCGTTATGGCGGCGCCGTTGTCTGCGGGCGCCGTCCACGTCAGGTCTATCTCCGTCGAGCCGTTGGTCGCGTCCTTCGTTGCCGTCAGGTCCGACACGGCGTCCGGAACTGCGTCCGTCGTCGCGCTCGGCTCGTTCGACCAATCCCCGTCCCCCACGCTGTTCGTGGCCCGAATCTGGTACGTGTACGTAGTCCCGGGCGTGAGGCCCGTGTCCGAGTAGCTGGTCGCGCTGGCCGCTATGCTCGTAGATACGTTCGCGTAACTCCCGGACCCGCTCTTGCGCTGAAGCGTGTAGCCCGTTATCTCCCGCCCGTTGTCTTCGGGCGCAGTCCACGACAGGTCTATCTCCGTCGAGCTGTTGGTCCCGTCCTTCGTTGCCGACAGGTCCGACACGGCCGCGGGCGGGGCGACGTCCGTCGTCGCGTCCAGCTCGTTCGACCAATCCCCGGCGCCGGCGGAGTTCCTAGCCTGAATCCGGTACGTATACGTAACGTTGGGCATGAGGCCCGTGTCCGAGTAGCTGGTCGCGCTGGCCGCTATGTTCGTAGATACGTCCGCGTAACTCCTAGACCCGCTCTTGCGCTGCAGCGTGTAGCCCGTGATGGCCAACCCGTTGTCCACCGGCGCGGTCCACGACAGGTCTATCTCAGTCGCGCCGTTGGTCGCGTCCACGGTCGCCGTAAGGTCCGACACCGCGTCCGGCGCCCGGGTGCCCGTCGTTTCGCTCTCCTCGTTCGACCACCCGCCGCCGCCGTGGGAGTTCACGGCCTGTATCCGGTACGTGTACGCGGTGTTGGCCGTGAGGCCCGTGTCCGAATAGCTCGTCGCGCTTGCCCCTATGGACGTAGTCGTGGTCGCGTAGCTCCCGGAGCCGGCCTTGCGATGCAGCGTGTATCCGGTGATGTCGTCTCCGCCGTCGGAGGCGGGCGCGGTCCACGTCAGGTCTACAGCCGACCACCCGGAAGCGGTCGCGCTCAGCCCCGTCGGTGCGCCGGGACGCCCGGCGCCCAGCGTCACGCTCTGCTGCCGCGTCGCGTCCCCGACACCCACCGAGTTCACCGCGCGTATGCGGTACCGGTACGTCGTGTTGCCCGTCGCCGTGTCGTCCGTATAGGTAGTGGCTGTGGAGGTCGCGGTCGTAATCAGGTCCCACGGCCCGGTGTGGCCTATCCTCCGCTCCACCCGGAACCCCGTGATGGGGTTGCCGAAAACCCTGGTCGACGCCGTCCAGCTCAAAACCACCGAAGCGTTGCTAACGGTGGGAGCGCTGAGCGTTCCAGCGGCCGGAGCGCCCACAGTAATGTCGGCGTATCCAAACGGCCCGTCGCGGCTTTCGTAGCTGAACGCGCGCACGCGGTACCGGTACGTCGTGCCGTGATTGAGATTCGAGCGATGAAGATCCCATGTGTCAAGAGGGAAGGGTCGTAGGATAACCCCTATCCGCCGGTCCCAGTTGCCTCTTTCGTAAATAAAGGCCTGATAAAGATCATCGTCGCCGTTAGCTCTCTCCCATCTCAGTCGGGTCCCGGTCGGCCCCGCCGTGGCGCTCCCGCCAAGCTGTTCGCCCCGCACGTCGAACGGCACGCTCGGCCTCTCCGCTCGGACCGTCGTTGCGGAGTCTTCGTTCGACCACACCGCGTTGCCGACGCTGTTCACGGCGCGAATCTGGTACGTGTACGTCACCTCGGGCGTGAGGCCCGTGTCCGAGTAGCTCGTCTCGCTTGCCGCTATGGTCGACGATACCTCCGTGTAGCTCCCGGAACCGACCTTGCGCTGAAGCGTGTAGCTCGTGATGGCTGCGCCGTTGGCGGCGGGCGCGGTCCACGTCAGGTTGACCTGGTGCGAGCTTGGGGAGGTTGCGGACAGGTCCGTTATGCGCGCGGGCGCGGCGGCGGCCTGCGTCGTTGCGCTCGCATCGTTCGACCACCCCGCGTCGCCCTCGGAGTTCGTGGCCCGAATCCGGTACGTGTACGCAGTGCCGGGCATGAGGCCCGTGTCCGAATAGCTCGTATCGCCGACCTCGATGGTCGAAGTCGCAATGTCCGCGTAACTCCCGCCCCCGCTCTTGCGCTGAAGCGTGTAGTCCGTGATGTCTTCTCCGTTGGCGGCCGGCGTGCTCCACGTCAGGTCAATCTCCGTCCGGCCGTTGGTCCCGTCCCTGGCTGCCGCCAGGTCAGCCACGGCGTCCGGCGGGGCGTCGTCCGTCGTTGCGGAGGGTGTGTTCGACCACGACGCGCCGCCCACGGAGTTCTCGGCGCGGATGCGGTACGTATACGTCGTTGCGGGCGTGAGGCTCGAGTCCGAGTAGGTGGTCGCGCCGGCGGCTATGCTCGACGATACGGCCCCGAAGCTCCCGGAGCCGGCCTGGCGCTGGAGGGTGTAGCGGAGGATGGGAGCCCCCCCGTTGCGGGGCCTGGACCAGGCCAGGTCTATCTCCCTTGCGCCGTTAGTTGCGTCCTTGGTTGCGGAGAGGTCTGCTATGGGGTCGGGTTCAAAACAACCGGCCCCAAATGGGTTGCATTGTGCAAGGGCCACCGCGTCCGTCGTTGCCGACGCCTCGTTGGACCAGACCCCGTTGCCTGCGGAGTTGGCGGCGCGGATGTGGTAGGTGTACGTCGTTAAGTAGGTGAGGCCGGAGTCCGAGTAGCTGGATGCGCTTGACCCTATGGCCGACGATACGTCCTCGTAGTTCCCGGAGCCGGCCTTGCGCTGGAGGGTGTAGCGGGTGATGGGGGAGCCGCCGTCGGCGGGCGCGGTCCACTCCAGGTCGATCTCAGTCGCGCTTGTGGTGGATGCCATCAGGTCCGTTACCGCCGACGGAAGCTGGGCGGCCTGCGTCGTTGCGGATGCGGCGTTCGACCACCCCGCGTCGCCCTCGGAGTTCACGGCGCGAATCTGGTACGTGTACGCAGTGCCGGGCGTCAGGCCCGTGTCCGAATAGCTGGTTGCGGTGCCCGTTATGGTCGTCGATACGGCCGCGTAACTCCCGGAGCCAGCCTTGCGCTGGAGGGTGTAGCCGCTGATGTTGGCTCCGTGCGAGTTGGGCGCGGTCCACGTCAGGCCCATCGTGGTCGCGCTTGTGGCGGTTGCCGCCAGGTCCGACACGGCGGCGGGCGGGGTTGCGTCCGTCGACGCGGAGGCGTCGGTCGACCACTGCCCTTCGCCTTCGGCGTTGACGGCGCGGATGACGTAGGTGTACGTAGTGCCGGGCGTCAGCCCCGTGTCCGAGTAGCTCGTCGCGCTTCCCCCAATGTTCGCCGACACCAGCACGTAGCTGGTTGACCCGGTCTTGCGCCGGAGCTCGTATTCGGCCAAGGGAGACCCGCCGTCGGAGGGCGTGCTCCAAGACAGGTTGATCTGCGTAGCGCCGTTGGTTGCGTCCGCGGCTGCGGTCAGGTCGGTTACCTTGTCCGGCTCGGTGGCCGTCTGCGCGCGCCCCCCGTCCGCGGACACAAACGCCAACACAACCGCCAGCAACCCCGCCGCGGCCATTTTCCAATTAAGACGGCGATGCCCGCCCATTTTCAGAGTACCCCTAGGTACATGCACGTGACGCCATCCGCAATTTCAACTCTTCAATACGTGGGTATTCTACTCGCCGGAACCTCGCGTTTTCAATCCCCGTACCCGTACCCGTACCCGTACCCGTACCCGTACCCGTACCCGTACCCGTCAATGATATGCCTCCAACTGACGCAGTGCGCGGTCCAGAGGGGTCTACTTTCGGTCTACTTTTAAGGTAGAGCGCATATCCCGTAGAACTCCCTCGGCGCGGGGACCAAAAGACGCCCGCTTTTATCGGGACTACGCCAGTCGAGACAACCTCACGAAGTCTGAACGGTTACACAAATCGAAAACTTGCCCCAGATTAGCCGGAATCTTAGAGGTGGTGCGGGCGAGACGCCCGCGCTCCCAGGAGGCGGCCTCTGATCCGGGACGGTTACACAAAATCGATCAATGGGCGCCCAAAAAGGACGGATCTTGCGTTATCATGTGCGGAAGCGACATGGTTGACCTGCCGGTAGACCAGAGGTTTGGGGGCGAACCCCTCTTCATATCGGACATGAGCCGGTGCCGGCCCAACGCCGCCCTGTCCCGAGAGCCGCGCCGTCGACACTGGCGGCTCATGGACTACGAGGCGGACGGGGTCTCGGGCACAATGCTTACGGCCGGCCCCGAAACAGCGGCGCCCGAAGTGGTCTGCCCCGTTGGGGTCTCCGGCTATCACGCCATATCGATAGGCGCCTACGTCAGGCATGGTCTGCTCAACGAGCCGGTCTCCGTGCTGGCGAGGCTCAGCGGCGACGAGCAGTCCAGCTTGCTATCGTTGCCGCCCCAGGAGGAGCGCGGCGCGATCGTCCATGAGCTGTTCTGGAAAGTCGGCGACCTGACCGGCCAGGACATCGTACTCGGTCAGGCGGGGAATAGGACTGCCCCCGGCGACGAGCCCGGTTCGTATCTGTGTACGAACGCCAGGGTGGCGTACGTCAAGCTTACGCCTCTCTCCGCCGGCGAAGTCGAAGCGGTGGAGGCGGACCGCCGCCGCACGGATACCGGGCGCCTCTTTGCCCATAACGACGCCTGGTCGCTCATGTTCGCCTACAGGCCAACGACGGCGGAGGAGTTGTGCAGAGACATTGCGCCCCTGGAGGACTCGGACTTCTCGCGCCTCTACTGGGAAGCGGGCGGCGGGGACATGCTCCAGTACTCCACCAAGATAGGGAGGATGCACACCTACGAGCACGTGGGCGACTTCAGCCGCCCGGGGGAGCGCTTCGTCGGCGAGAGTTGGCGTGCCTTCCGCGAGCAGGGGATCGACCCGTTCCGCACCGCCATCGACTACGCCCACAAGATCGGTCTGGAGTTTCACGCCGGGTACCGGGTGTCCAACTTCCGCAGCCCGCCGCCGCAGGACTACCTCAGCGTTGGCGATTCGTTCTACAACCGCCACCCGGAGCTCAGAGGGGTCAGCCGGTCCGGCGATCCGACCCCGCGCATAGCCTATTCTTATCCTGAGACCCGCCGCTACGTGGTGTCCATCTTCCGCGAGATCGCCTCGTATCCGGTGGACGGCGTCTGCCTCATGTACAACCGCAGGCCCCCGTTCGTCGAGTACGAGCCTCCGCTGGTCGAGGGCTTCAAGGCCAAGCACGGGACCGACCCGCGCGCGCTCGACGAACTCGACCCGCGCTGGCTCTCCCACCGCGCAGCGGCTATGACCCAATTCATGCGCGAGCTCCGCGCGGCCCTGGACGACGCCGCCCAAGAGCAACGCCGCGACCGCCGCATCGGCGTAACGGCCATCGTAATGCGGGACACGCATGAGAACTTGGCTCACGGCCTGGACCTGGAGGCCTGGCTTGCCGAGGGCCTCGTCGATACGCTGGTCCCCTACTCCTCCGAGCCGAACTACGACGCCTTCTATGAGAGCGCCAACGAGGCGTGGACGGACGCCGGCGACGTCGCCCACTTCGTCAACCTGACCAGGGGCACGGGATGCACGCTGGCTATGAACCTACTCCCGCGCAGGATGAGCCCCGAGGCGTATAGGAGCAAGGCGGCCATGCTGTACGGCGGCGGCGTCGAGAACCTCTTCATCTGGGACACCAACCTACGCTCGGACTACGGGGCGTCTTGGAGCGCTCTGCGGCGTCTGGGCCACCGGGACGAAATCGAGGCGTTCACGCAGGCCGGGGGGCTTGGGCATATCTCCCAAGGCCGCCTGCTGCGCAGCCTCGGCGGATTCGACGTCGGGTACGAGACTCCCGAGTAGTCGGACGGCCCGGGCCGGCGCGCTCCGGCAGAGGCCGCTGAATTACGGGGGCGCGGAGGGCATAGCCGGGAGTCCGTGGGAGCCCCCTCATTATTAGGAGTGCGGCCGTGGTAGACTGAGGCCTCAGCATCTTCACGGTCTTCACGTCATGGTACCGTATGGGTTTTATGAAGAGCGTTGCCTTGAGGCATCTCCGCAGGGTGATGACCGAGGGGCTCATCATCGTCGTGCCCTTGGCCATCACCTTCTGGGTGCTGCGCTTGGTATTCAACTTCATAGACGGGTTCCTGGGGCCCGTCATCGAAGACGGGGCCGGCAGGAACCTGCCCGGGGTGGGCATCGCGGCTATGGTGCTGCTGGTCTACGTCATCGGGCAGTTGTGGGAGCTGAGCCACCTCGGGAAAAGGTTGATCGGAGCGATCCAGAAGTGGCTGCTGGCCATCCCCTTAGTGGGCGCCGTCTATGGGCCGGCCCGGCAGCTCATCAACTCGTTTTCCGGGACCTCCGAGTCCGGCTTCAAGCGTGTCGTGGTAATCGAATACCCCAGGTCGGGAACGTGGATGATAGGGTTCCTAACGGCGACTACCACGACAACGGACGGCGAGATGGGGGTGGTCTACGTCCCCACCGCGCCGACGCCCAACTCCGGCTGGGTGGTCGTCATGCCGATAGAAGACGTGTACGACGTCGACATGAGCGTCCAGCAGGCCATGAGAATGGTCCTGTCGGGCGGCATAGTCACTCCCGAACAGATCGCGATGACCGGGTTGACGTCCTCGCCGCCCTCCGACGTATTTAGCAAGGCCCCAGCCGCATCCCCGTTGCAGGCCGGCGGGCCCGACACGGAGGCGACGAGCAGATGAGCGAAATACGGGACAGATGGATCACGCCCGGGCCTCAGCCCAACGGGCTGCAGGCTTCCGCCGACGGCCTGTGGGTCATCGACCAAACCGACAACGCCCTGTACAAGCTTGACTACGACGACGGAGCCGTTATCGCCAAGCTTCCAACGGAAACTCAGCGCTCCAGCGGGGTCACGGAGGGCGGCGGGTTCCTGTGGGTCGCTTCGACCTACACGCTCGAACTGGTCAAGACCGACTACGAGGGGCGCACCGTAGGCCGCTATGAAACGCCCGTCAGCGGCAATGACCGTAGGTCCGGCGCCCACGGCCTGGAGTGGGTGGACGAGCGGAACATGTGGGTGGCCGTACCCGCCGCGCGGCGGCTGTTCCTCATCGACCCCCGCACGATGGAGACCAAGCGCTCCATACCGACCCCCGGCCCCCGGCCTCACGGGATATTCTTCCGGGACGGCGCCGTCTGGTGCGCCGACACCACAATGAAGCTGGTACACAAGCTCGACGCGGACACGGGGGAGGTCCTGGACCGGATCGCGGTCCCGGACCCCGAGGCGCACGGCCTTACGCTGCACGACGGCGAAATATGGCTCTGCTGCGCCGCCACCCGCAGGGTCTGTACGATACGCCTACCGAGCTGACGTGATCGGGACTTAAAGGAGGCAGCCTGCCATGCACTTGCTAGAGGTTCTCAATCCGGTGGCGCAGCAGAGGGGGATGCTCGCCACCCTGCCCGCCACCCCCCGCCCCGAAGACCTGAGCGGCAAGAGGGTCGGACTGGTCTGGAGCGGCACCCACGGCGGCGACGTAGCCCTGAACCGCGTGGGCGAGATGCTCAGGGAGCGCTTCGACGACCTGGAAACAAGGTTCTACACGAGCGGCAACTATCCCGCGCCGCCTCAGGTGTTGAGGCAGGCCGCCGAAGAGTGCGACGTCGTCGTGGGGGCCACCGCCGACTGAGGGACATGCGCGTCGTGGATGGTCCACGACATGATCGAGGTCGAGAAGATGGGCAGGCCCGCCGTCCCTCTCGTGTCAGGGCGCTTCGAGGGGGACGCCGTCGCCAGTTCCCGCGCGTTTGGGATGCCCGGCCTACAATTCGTCGTCGTGCCCCGGATATACCGCAACCTCAACCCGGAGGAGTCGGTACGCAACACCGAGCCCGCCTTCGGCGATCTGGTGCGCGCCCTGACTACGGGCGGCCCCGACTCCGGCGCGGAGCACCAAGACCCGGGCGAGGTCGACAGGTTCGAGGGCGCGGACAGGCTCGACGCCCTGCTGCGGATGAACGATGAGTACCTCGCCCGGGACTTGGGAGACGGCTTCCCGCTCATGGCCGCCACCAGAGAGGCGGTCGACGATCTGCTGGAGGGTGTCTCCCTGCCGCCGGATCACGTCGTCTGCGACGTGCCTCCGGGCTTCGGCCTCGCCACGGTTGAGAAGATAGCCGCCAACGCTGCGCTCGCGGGGGCAAGGCGGGAGCACATGCCGGTGATCGTCGCCGCCGTCAAGGCCCTGTCTCAAGTCGGGCCGCACGGCGGCAAGTCGCTTCTCATGTCCACGAGCCCCAACGCGCCCCTTCTGATGGTGAACGGGCCCGCGGCGGCGGAACTGGGAATCAACGCCCGGTCCGCCCTGGGGCCGGGCCGGGACAATGCCGTCAACATCACCATTGGCCGCGCCTTCTTCCTTTGCCTCAAGAACATCGGATACTGGTACCCCAACCGGATGGACATGGACACGATCGGGACGACCCGCAAGTTCATCATGTGCATCGCCGAGAACGAGAATGCGAGTCCATGGGAGCCGTACCACGTCGATCAGGGTTTCGAACGCGGGAGCAGCACCGTATCGGTGTTCATCACCGACGGAGAACTGGACGTGCAGGACCAGGGCAACGACACCGCCGAGGGGCTGCTCAAGACCATCGCGTACGGCTGCACGTTCGGCAACAGAGGCCTCGGCGAGCGCCACACCAGAGAGACGCTGATCCTGATGCCGCCCGACGTCGCCGGCCCGGTGGGCGCCCAGGGCTTCACCAAGCGGGGCGCCGCAGAGTTCATACACACCCACGCCAACGCTAGCCTCGGCAAGATGATCCAGTACATGCCCTTGGAGGGCGAGGCCAGGGTCGCGGCTCACTGGAGATGGCTGGAGAACCTGACCGAGGAGCAGCGGCTGAATATCACGGCGCCGGTGCTGGAAAGCGCTGACCGCTATCGTATCCTGGTAGTCGGCGCCGACAGAGCCAAGACCTCGGTCATGCCGACCAGCCCGGAGACAACCACCGTTGGGATCGACCAGTACAGGCCATGAGACCCTCCGGCAGGGGGGCTGGGCGGCGGTGCCGCCAGTTACCAAAGGGCGGGTGGGTGGGAATCAAAGACCATAACACCGGTGGACAGAGAAGGAGCCGCGTCATATGCAAGTCCTCAACTACAATAGGTCCTACTTCATGTTCGAGATGGACTTCGAGGCTTTCCCGCCGAAGACCGTCACCGACCGCAGGCAGAACCTCCACAACCGCGCCCGCATCAGGATCGATTGCCGGTGCGCCATCACCGGCAGCGACGGCAGACGCGCTGAGTTCTACCTGGGCGAGAGCTGCAAGACCGAGCGCGTCGGCGCCGACCGCCCCTTGGGTATATTCACCCAGCCAAACGCCGACTTCCGCCCCGTAATGTCGGAGGACGAGACGCTAATCCTGAAGAGCTGGGAGCGCAACGACCGGGGTGTAATGCTGACCCCTCCAAGTCTCGGCCCGCAGCCCGAGCGTCAGGTAATCGCCACCAAGGAGGCCTTCCACAGGCACCGTTTCATGCTCACGTATGAGGAGGGGGTCGAGCTCAAGAGTCCCTCGGAGGTCGTCGAGGCCGTCGACGCGGGCAGCCCCCTGATCGCCCGCACCGCGCTAACCTCCGGCGAGTGGCGGGTCGAGCTCGAACACCCCATATTCACCATCAACGTCAGTGAGCGGTACGACTTCTACCAGACGGACACCGGCCCCGTGCTCTACCCGGACTTGGCGAATCCGTTTCGGAGCCTCGCTGATTCGCTCCACCTCGCGTTCAGCGCCTTCAACACCCCGGACTGGGTCGAGTTCATCGTTCAGCGGCCCACGCCCGTTGGGGGCGGCATCTCCGTCAACCACTACGCCGAGGCCGTTTCCGCAGACTCCGCCAATACGATCATCGCCGCGCCGTAACGTCCCGGCAGCGATGCTATAATCAATAATTAGGTCGGCCTGCGGGGGCCGCGGCTCGCCGTGGAGCAGCGCCTCGCCTCCCCGGGCTGGCAGGCTTTCTGACTGTTGGAGGAGACGGGAATGGTAGTCACGACGCCGCGCACGCTCACGCCGTATCAGGTGCAACGGTACAGCCGCCACATCATCATGCCCCAGGTGGGCAGCGGCGGCCAGAGGAAGATGCTGGACGCTAGGGCGCTGATCATCGGCGCCGGCGGCCTCGGCTCCCCGGTATCCATCTACTTGACGCTGGCGGGCGTGGGTACGATCGGCATCGTGGACTTCGACACCGTGGACGTCACGAATCTCCAGCGTCAGATTCTGCATCAGAATGCTGACGTCGGCCGCTCCAAGGCCGACTCGGCAAGGGAGACCCTCAGGGCGTACAACCCGGACGTCAACGTGATCACGCACGAGGAGCCGCTGACCTCCGACAACGCAATGGGGATCATGGCCGGCTACGACGTCATCGTGAACGGCGCGGACAACTTCCCGGCGCGCTACCTGGCAAACGACGCGGCCTATCTGAGCAACAAGCCCCTCGTGGACGGCAGCATATTGATCTTCGACGGACAGGCGACGGTCTTCCTGCCGGGCCGCGGGTGCTACCGGTGCCTGTTTCCAGAGCCGCCGCCGCCCGGGGAGGTCCCGAGCTGCGCCGAGGCGGGCGTCCTGGGCATGCTCCCCGGCCTCGTGGGGTCCATTCAGGCCACCGAGACGGTAAAGCTCATCATGGACATAGGCGACTCTCTGTCGGGCCGGCTCTTGCTCATCGACGCGCTGTCGATGGAGTTCCGGGCGGTGAAGCTGTCTCGCAACCCAAAGTGCCCCCTCTGCGGCGACAACCCGACCGTCACTGAGTTGATCGATTATGAGGCATTCTGCGGGATCCCCCCGGCCCCTGCGTAATCCAGCTTTGGCGCACAGATGATCAACATAGACGTACCGCTGGTGTTTGCGTTCACCGCCGGCCTCGCGGCGGCCTTCAACCCCTGCGGCGCGGCGATGTTCCCCGCCTACGTCGGGTACCAGCTTGGCACAGCCGAGGCGGACGCGAACCCCGTCAAGTCCGGCTTCAACGGCCTGCTGATGGGGCTGTCCGCCACGGCTGGGTTCATCGTCGTCTTCGGAGCGGTCGGGCTGGTGCTGGCGGCGGGCGGCGCGGTCGTGGGCAAGCTGCTGCCGTTCGTCGGGCTGGGCGTCGGCGTCGCCATAATGGCCGTTGGGATATGGCTGCTGGCGACCGGCAGGAAGATCGCCATCATGTCCGCGAGCCGCGTCAACCTCGGCCAGGGACGCGGGCTCTGGAGCGTCTTCCTCTTCGGGATCGCCTACGCCATCGCCTCCCTGAGCTGCGCGCTGCCTCTCTTCCTCGTGGCGGTCGGCATCGTGGCGGGCCAGAGCCTCAGCGCCGGAAGCGTCGCCGAGGCGGTCATAGGCTCCGTAAGCTACGGCCTCGGCATGGGGGCCGTAATAGTGGGCGCAACCCTCGGCATAGTCTTCTTCAAGGACGCGGTCTCGCGCTGGATACGCAAGATCATGCTCTGGGTCGAGCCGGCCGGCAAGGTGGCCATGATCGCCGCGGGCGCCTATCTCATCTACTACTGGGCGCTCGGCAAGGGCTCCGAACTGCTGGCCCTCAGGGCAGAGCAGATCTTCTAGCGCCCGACGTTACACTCGGACGAGAGCGCCCACACTCGACCGGAAACCCTGCCAGGCTTGGGAAGGTCGCGGCCTGCCGTCAGCAGCCCATGCCGCGCCGTCTTACTCCGAGGCGACCGGGTTGCTGAGGACGCCTATGCCCTCTATCTCTATCTCCACGGTGTCCCCGGGCTCCAGGTAACCGGGTTGTCCGGGGGTGCCCGTCATGATGACGTCGCCCGGCAGCAGGGTCATGACGCGGCTCACGAACTCGATGATGCTTGGGACGTCGTGGATCAGGTCCGACGTGCTGCTGTCCTGGACCACCTTTCCGTTGGTGCGCGCCTGCAGGTGAAGGTCGCCGGGGTCCAGGTCGGTGACGATGAACGGACCGAATGGCGCGAAGGTGTCGCTGGACTTGGCTCGCCACCACTGGAGGTCGCCGCGCTGCCACTGGCGAGCGCTGACGTCGTTGCCGCAGGTGTAGCCCAGAACGTAGCTCAGCGCGTCGGCCCTCGCCGCGCCCCTGCACCGCTTGCCGATTACCACGGTGAGCTCCCCTTCCTCCTGCACCTCCGCCGCCTCCCGTGGGATGACGATGGTGTCCCCGGGATTGATGATCGAAGACGGCGTCTTCAAGAAGGGTTCGGGGACCTTGGGCGCCTCGCGGCCGCCCAAGTGGCTGGCGTAGTTCAGCCCGATGGCGACGATCTTGCTCGGAGTACAGGGCGCCAGCAGCCGCACCTCGTCCAAACCATGCTCGTGGTCGGTGACCTCGTAGTCCTCGAAGGGCGTCGTAGTAAGCTGCTTGACCGTACTACCCTTGACCACCCCGTAGGCTATCTCCCCGTGTGCTTCGTATCGCGCGAATCTCATCGGACGTGCTCCCCCTGCTTTGATGACGGCGTTATGGTACTTCAAACCGAAGTAGAAACCAAACCCGTCGGCTCCAATCGGCTCACGCCGAAACTGTCCCAGACTAGTAGGCGGTGTCGTTTCATTAGGACGGCGCTACCCATCCCGTCTTTCCGGCGCAGGCCCCGGGGTGGTGCGGGCGAGACGCCCGCGCTCCCAGGAGGCACCCACTAAATCTGGGACGGACTCCTTCACGCTCTGCTGCTTGCGGGCGAATCGACTACCATCTAACATGGGGGGCGAGATGGCCGACGCGGAATCGGAGTTCAATTCGATAGACGGCCTGCGGGCTGAGGCTCTGGGCGAACCCGGCAACAGGACCTTCCGGATCGTCGTTGACGGCGGCGGGCGTTTGGCTGTGCTATGGCTGGAGAAGGAACTGCTCTTCCAGTTGTCGCTGGCTATCAGGCAACTGCTCGTCACGGTACCGGAGGGAGGGGAGCCTCTCCCGGACGAGGGCGGGGGCCGGAGCGCGCCGGGGCCCCATATCGAGATGAGGGTCGCCAAGCTCCAGCTGGGCCACCACGGCGGCAGCGGCAGGTTCCTGATCGAGGCCTACGACGCCGAGGCCGGCGAGGGCGCCGCGCCTGCCGTCCGAGTCTGGGGAAGCCGCGAAGACCTGGAGGCCTTCGCCGCTGAGGCGCTCGACGTGTGCGCGTCCGGGAGGCCGTTGTGCCCGCTATGCGGCGGGCCGATAGACGAGACGGGGCACGTCTGCCCGAGACGGAACGGACACAACAAAATGGCCCCGCCGGAGCTCTCCGGATAGCCGCGAGGCGTTCGTCATGTCTGCGCGGACCAGCTCCGAGAGCGAGCAGCCCCATAACGGCCCCAAGCGGGCCGTCGACCTGCCCGAGGAAGATGCCCTGAGCATACTTGAATCCGGCGAGGTCGTCAGCGGCCAATACGTTCCCTGGAGTTCCAACAGCACCTTGGTCGTCCGCCTGGACGCCGGACCGAGTAAGCGCCTTCGCGCGGTCTACAAGCCTCAAAGGGGAGAGCGGCCACTGCACGACTTCCCCACGGGGACCCTCCACAAACGGGAATACGCCTCATATCTCGTGAGCCGGAGCCTGGGATGGCCCAATATCCCTCCCACCGTGGTGAGGGACGGTCCCTACGGCGTCGGGTCCATGCAGCTATACATAGAGTCGGACCCGAACATAACCTACTTCGATCTCGTCAAAGACCGCGCCAACGACATGCTGCCGCTGGCGGTCTTCGACCTGCTGACCAACAACGCCGACAGGAAAGGCGGCCATTGCATCCTGGGGGGCGACGGCACGGTCTGGAGCATCGACCACGGCCTGACCTTCCACCACGTCTTCAAGCTGCGAACAGTGATGCTGGAGTTCTGGGGCGAAGCGATCCCGGATCCGATACTCGACGACCTGGCAGCCCTCAGAGACCGCCTCGATTCACGAGAGGATCCGGCCGACGGCCTGCGCCGACTCGTCGCCGACCAAGAATACGACGCGCTGATGAACCGCTTCGAGGCGATCCTCCGGGAGCCGGTAATCCCGGAGCTTCACCGAGGCCGCAACGTCCCGTGGCCTTTGGTCTAATGCCGGTAGGAGCCGACCTGAGCTACCAGCGGCGCCGCCGCCGATACGAAAGGGGTCCCGCGCGGCTGTGAGCGCTCAGGCGGTCCGTGACGTAGCGGACCACCCCGGGCCCGCCGAACAGGGTGGGCTTCGACCATCTGCGGAGATGCCCATAGGTCATCGCACCCTCGGCGGGGCCGAACGACCTCAGGGGCTGCCATCTCACCGCGTCCGGCAGCAGCCCCGCCAGCCTCGAGGAGCGCGCCGCGCTCATGGCCGCCCCGCCGGCCTCGCGCACGAGAACCGCAACGGCGGCCACGTCCCAAATGCTTGGAGACGTGGCCGCCGCAAGCTGTAACCGCCCCATGGCGGTCAGGGCGACCTCGTACACCGTGCTACCGGCTACCCTATACTCACCCAGATCACGGACCAGCCGCCCGCCGGGCCTGAACAGACCCATGAACGAGCCGGGAACGGCTGCCAGACGTCCGCCCTTGGGCCTGGGGCCATCGACCACCGAGAGCCGCCGGCCGCCCGCGAAAGCCCCCGAACCGGCGCTGCCATGCAGCACGACCCCCCGGACCTCACCGGGCCACGGTAGATGGACGGCTCCCACAACCGGCTCTCCCCTGAAGAGCACCCCAATAGAGCAAGCGTAGATCGGCAGCCCGATAGCGTAGTTCTTCGTACCGTCTATCGGATCGACGACCCATACCAGGTCCGGCGCGGCCTCGTCGTCGTCGTGATTCCCCTCCTCCCCCAGAAACCCGTGGCCGGGAAAGACCTCCCCGATCGCGTCGGAGAGCATCCTCTGGCACTCCCGGTCAACCTCTGTGACCGGGTCACGCCCTGCCTCGTCCTTGTACTCAACGGCAACCGCCGCGCCAAAACGCTCGGCCAGCAGTTCCCCCGCCCTGCCCGCAAGGTCGATCGCCAGCGCCTCGACGGCTAGGCCGTCGAGGCCTCGCACCCACGGCTGGGCTGTATGGCAACGTTGCTCCATCATGGGCGCCCCAAGTCTATATCCGCCCTCCTAGCGGCAACTACAATCGTAGCCGCTTGAGACGTGTTATCTCAAGATTTGACTGCTCACAGCTGGCTCACAGCTACACCGCCCCTGGGTCGAGCAAAAAATCCCGCAGAAATAGACCAAAAAAGCATGAAATATCGCTCATGTTCACACTATCATGTATCTTGCGTCGGGCATCGAGACGCCCGGCCAATCTCGGCACTTGGTGGGGCCAGATGAATAGAGCATCTGTTATCGGCAGCGTGTTCAATCGAGACAGGGGAGCGTCAGCCGCCAGTAGCGAGACACATCCGGCGCCGGCAGCCCCGGAACTTCCCAAGCGCCGAGACCTGCCCGGCCGGCTCCGGCGTCCTATCGGGATCAACGTCAAGGTACACACCCTGGACTCGCTCCGCTACCGGAACTTCCGGTTCATATGGGCGATGACAATGGGGACGGGGGCCTTCGACTGGACCCTCGCGGTAGTGATGGGGTGGATGACCTTCGACCTGACGAGGTCGGCGCTGCTTACCAGCCTTGCCCTGGCCATGAGCTCGGTGCCGTTCCTCGTCATCGGACCGCTGGCCGGCGTTCTGGTCGACGACTGGGACCGCCGCAAGGTGCTGGCTTCAGCCATCGGCGCCAAGGCAGTCGTCACCGCAGCGTTTGCCGCCATAGTGATGGCGGGTCATCTCCAGACCTGGCACATCTTTGTGTTCCTGTTCCTAATTGGGACCGCGGTGGTGCTCGTCCACCCGGCGATGCTCTCACTCTTATCCAACATCGTCCCCAAGGAGAACCTGGTAAACGCCTACGCGCTGAACTCGGTGGGGTTCAACGTGATCCGGCTGGCGGTACCGGCGCTGGCGGGCGTGTCGATCATATTGTTGGGTCCGGCGCAGACGCTGTTCCTGGGCGTGGCCGCGCTGTTGGGGAGTGTGCTGGCCACTCTGGCAATCAGGCTGGAGCCCGGCGAGACGGGGCGGCGCGTGGAACACCCGCGCCCGCTGGCGCAGATCGTCGAAGCGGTGCGCTACGTCAAGGACGAGCGAGTCGTGCTGTCCCTGATCCTTCTGAGCATCGTGCCCGGCGTGCTGCTGTTGCCATTCGTACATGGGCTGATGCCCGTTTACGCCGGAGAGGTGTTCAACGTCGGCCCGGCGGGCCTCGGGATCTTGGTATCGGCGCCCGGCATAGGCTCGATCCTCGGCATGACGATGGTCGCGTCCGTTGGCGTCCTGCCGAGAGGGCGCGTCATCGTGGCGGCGCTGGTCTGGACAGTCCTCTGCGCCGCTGCGTTCTCACTCAGCCGCTCCATGGCCGTCTCCCTGGTCCTATTGATGTTGCTGAGCGGCGGCATGGCCACCTTCTACACTGTAAACGGAGCCACGATCCAACAGATGGCCCCGGACTCGCTGAGGGGTCGGGTGGCTTCGCTGGGAGCCATGGCGCATGGCCTCTATCCCGCCGGCGCCCTGGCAGCCGGCGCTCTCGCGGAGTTGCTCAGCGCACCGACGGCCACGCTGGCCGCGGCGGGAGTGATGGCGTGTGCAGTTGCCATGTCATTCGGGGCGATGAGGAGGGTCTGGCGTCACAAGTGACGCCTTGGCCTGCCGCCATAGAGCCTCCTTCTCGTCCGCCGAAAGGCTGGCGAATTCCTGGCCGCGCTCTCGGCTGATAGCCTCCATCAGCTCGTACCTGCGGCGGAATCTGGCCGCGGCGCCGCGCAAAGCACTCTCGGCGTCGACACGCAACCACCGCGCAAGGTTGACGATGGAGAACAACATGTCTCCGAGCTCACGTTCCCTCTCCCCTTCGTCGGAAGCCGCCCCCATCTCCACCACCTCTTCGACCACCTTCTCAGCTACCGCCGCCGGCTCTTCCCAGTCGAAACCGGCGCCGGCCGCCCGGCCTTGGAGCGCCTGCGAATAGGCCAGGGCAGGCATACCGCTGGGTACGCCGTCCATGATGGAGGAGGCGCCCCGCTCGGCGGCCTTGAGGGACTGCCAGGCGGTCACCACCTGGTCCGCGCCACGGGCCGTTGCTCCTCCGAAGACGTGCGGGTGCCGCCGTATCAGCTTCTCGATCACCGACCCGAAGACCTCAGACTCGGTGAACCCTCCTTCATCGTCCCAGATGCGAATCTGGAACGCCACGTGGAACGCCACGTCGCCCAGTTCCTCGGCGACTGCTGCGGGCGCCCCCTCGTCGATCGCCTCCATGAGCTCGTAGCACTCCTCCATTACGTAGCGCCTCATCGACTGCGCCGACTGCTCGCGGTCCCAGGGGCAGCCATCGGCCCCCCGGAGCAACGTTACCAGCGCCATAAGCCCGGCGAAGGTATGCGGGAAGTCGGTCTGCGTCATGGCGTAGCTCTCCTAGGGCCTGAGTGGATTGCGGCGATTATATAGTTGGGGAGCAACCGTCACCTACCGCCGGCGACGGCCTCTTCCACGCGACGTCAGGGCCTCTGTTTCGGGCTGTACGCGAGGCGTTTCCGGGCCTCCGTCGTCAGGAAGCGCGGGTTGGGGACCGCCGACTGAATGTGGAATATATCCCAGCCGGTGGGCCCAAAGGTCCCATTCCACCACTGCGTGGAATCATCTTCATCAGCCTTCCAGTCCAGGGCCCTCGCTACGGCATGCGCCGCGTCGTCAGGATAGAGCGCCGACGTAGAGGGCGCCGCGCCGCCCCACACGAACTCTCCGAGCCTGAGGCAGACGACCTCGATCTTGCGCTCGCGGGCAAACTCCCGGCATACGTACTCTCCAAGGTGATACGTCAGCTCCGGGGGCTCCGCAGCCGGCGCCGGACGCCATCTCTCGGTGACGGCCATGTCCGCGCCGTACCGTCCCATGATGCTCAACGAGCTGAGGAAGATGAACCGCGGCACTCTCTCCACTGCGGCGGCCTGGAGTAGGTTGTAAGTACACCGCATCGCAACGTCCAACTGTTCCGAAGCCGTGGCCGCAGCCTCGGCTTCTCCGTTGTGTACGATGGCGTCCACGCCTCGGACGAGCGCCCTTGTGGAGTCGTCGTGCCCCAGGTCAGAACGGGCCGCCTCGATCCCCGCACGCGCGGACGGCGCGACGCCGCGGCCGGTCAGCAGGACGCCCCGGCCTGCCGCGAGCGCCGGGGCAAGCTCTTGGGATAGCCGCGACCCGGCTCCCGTAACGAGTACCCTCATGTTGGCCCCCTCCCGAAGCTCGCCGGAACATCCGGCGGTATTCCAAGTGTACCCCTTCACGACCCCAAAGCCCAATCGGGCGGCGACACCAAAACATCACCTGTTGCGGGGAAACGCTCCGGCTCCTTGCGGTCCTCGCTTTACGCCGCTCGTTCCTAAAAATTAGGTGGTAGATTTGGAGCGGCCTCCTTGATTTAGCGTAACCTGAGTTGGTATCTTTGAGTATGCGAAGCGGCCTCACCCATACAGTGGCGGCTTGCGCTTGATTATTCGATGAGATCGGGATAGCTTATCGGGTGCTGACGCGCTCCAATACTACCGGGGCCCCGCTCCGGTTTGCTCAGGGAGTTCAAAATGAATAGAAGGTTTCTGCATCTACTACTCCTAGCGCTGCTCTCGGCGCTAGCTGTTGGAATGGCTGCGGCCTGTGGGGGCGGCGGCAGTGAAGGAGGCACGGCCAGCACTGATACCTCGAACGGCAAGACCACCGAGGGCATCGACTACGGCGGCGCTGAGGTCACCTTCGACATTGACGAAAGGATCTTCTTCATAGAGCCGGAGGACGGCGCCGAGGTGACCAGCCCCGTCAAGGTCGTCATGGGCACCGAGGGATTGATAGTCCGCCGTCGGTTCGAGCCTCAGAAACGCTATGGGCATCATCACATCCTCATCGACCAGCCGAACGTCCCAGCGTATGGAGAGAGGATACCCGTTGACGACCAGCACCTTCACTTCCACGCCATAGAAAAGGAGAGCTTCCTAGACCTCCCGGTAGGACAGCATACGCTAACGCTGCTCTTCGGCAACGCCCACGACGAACCTTACGAGTTCCACGGAAGGGAGTCTCAGGAGCACCCCCTAGCAGTCAAGAGGGGGAGCGCAGGCGCCGGCCAGACCCTCCCACCGCTGACGCACACCATTACCGTCAACGTGGTGGGCAGCAGTAACGTGCTGTTCGAGGAGCCGAAGAACAACGCCGACATCAGGGAGTTCCCCTTCTCGATCAAGCTCATGGCCGAAGGGTTCGAAGGCAAGACGGGCCACTTTGTGATCCAGTACGGCCCCTACGTGGTGCCTCAGCCCGGCACGGTAGTGCCCTCCGACGACAATCACATCCACTTGGAGCCGGGCCAGACCGAGATGGAGATGGACGTTGGGCCGGGCGGATGGCCGTTCAACGTCTTCTACGTCGACGAGAACAACATGGTGACCAACCCGCCGGTATCGGACTCGATCAACATCACCGCTTGGAAGACCGCCACCACAGCGAGTGAGAACGAGAGCGTTCCGGCCTTCCGGATCACGGCCAGGGAAGATGAGGAGCCCGAGGAGGGCGGCGACGGAGGTTAGAGCTCCGTCCCCGGTGTACCGCTGGCGAGAAGCAGCGCACCCTTTCTTCCCGCCCGCCTCTGTCTGCGCGCCGTCTAGGCGGGCGCGAGAGCGGTGGCGGTCTTCTCCGGCACAGGCCACCCGCAGGCCCTGAGCACCTCACGGAGCTCGTCCATCTCCTCCTCGCTCAGAGGGAGCGAGGGCGGGCGCATCGACCCTATGGGATGGCCCATAACCGCCATGGCGGCCTTCTTGAGGCGAGCCACGCCGCCGGACCGCGCCAGTATCTTGTTGCGGAACTCCACCGTCGGATGGCAGACGACGTCCCACGATGCTTGGGCCTCATCGTACCTGCCCGCCTCGAGCAGGTCCAGGATGTCCAGCTCGTGCTGCGGGTAGGCAGGCGCGAGGTGGTCCAAGAATCCGTGCCCGCCATTCCGGTAGCAGCGTCCCGGCTGGTTGCTATTGTCGAATATGTTGAAATAGGGCGTCAGCTCTTGCATCGACTCATACGGCACGTCGGCGGGGGTGCTCCACTTGATCGCCATGACGTGCTCGAAGTCCGCCATCCTCTTGAAGGTCTCTATCTCTATGCGCCCGTAGTTGTAGAAGTGGGTGTGGTAGACCATGATGCCGATGTCGATGGCGTCGGAGACGGCCTCGAAGTACCGTAGGACGTCGTCTTGCGTCGGGAGGTTCTCGAGAGGGGGAGAGAGCTGAAGACCAACCGCCCCCAGGTCTTGAGCCCTCAGCGCGTCATCAATCGTTCGCTTGGTGTCCTTGCTGTGAACGGCGCTGATGACCGGGACTCGCCCTCTGGCCGCCCGCACCGTCGCGCGGACAACGTGGGGCCACTCCTCGTCGGTCAATGAAGGGAACTCCCCCATGATGGAGACGACCTTGAGGACGGCCCGCCCTTCTACAAGCCCGCTCTCTATGAAGAATTCGGTGGTCTCGGCCATCCGGCCCAAGTCCAACTCATCGTTTTCGTCGAACGGTGTGCATGTTACGACGATCAGGCCCTTTATCAGTCTCCTAAGCTCTTGGCGGTCCATTGGGACACCTCCTCCTCAGCGGGTCGCGGCGCCTCCGTTCAGAGGTCTTACTGGGCCGACGCCCCGCCGGCTCTTATAGCCGGCATAGGGGCTTCTGCCCCTCGGCATTCCCGTACTTCCAGAAGCCCGCTAATCCAGATGGAAGACCTCTTCAAGCTCCACTATCATCTGGTCGGGATGCGATCCCGGGGGTATCTCGAAGTACGGCTCCATGAGCTCTTGCCACCGGTTATTGACGTCCTCGCCCGCCATCCCGTCCAGTGAGGCCCGAAAGCTCTCTTCAGCCTCGAAGTACCCGAAGAGCATCCCGTCATCCCTCAAGAAAAGCGAGTAGTTGCGCCAGCCGTGCCGGGACAGCGCATCCAACATGTCCGGCCACACCGCCTCGTGGCTCCGCTTGTACTCGTCGAGCCGGTCCGGCCTGACCTTGAGCAAGAACCCTACCCTCTTTATGGCCTTCCTCCAAGGCGCGCAGAGTGGGACTCAAGATAGCAGCCGAACTGCGACGCCGTCAACGCGGTACACGTATCTTGACGAGACGAGGCTCCTGTAGGGCATCCGAAGGGCGGGATCGGGTACAATCCCGTGTGGGGTGTGGAGGAAGGATGGACTCGCCGTGGGTGTACGCCCTCTGGGCATGTGGAGCGTACTTGCTAGGTTCGGTGTCGGTGGGCGACCTCGTTGCCCGTCTAGCCCGCACTCCCATACGGAGAGTGGGCACCGGCAATCCGGGCACGGCCAACGTATTCCGCGAGGTGGGGCCTAAGTACGCCGCTGTCGTCCTCGCGTTGGACTTGGCCAAGGGGATGGCCGCGACGCTCCCGGCTTACCTGCTCGGCCTCCCGATCTGGGCCGGCATAGCGGGGGCTGGGGGTGTGCTCGCAGGCCACTTCTTCCCGGTGTTTTGGGGTTTCAGCGGCGGGACGGGCATGGTGGTGGCGATGGGCATCACGTTCGGCCTGCTGCCGGCCGGAGCGCTGATCGTGACCCCGCTTGCCTTAGTCCTTCTCCGCCTATCTAAGAACGCGGGCTACGCGGGGGCCGCGTTCTTCGCGCTGGCCGTTCCGGTGGGCTGGCTGGTCCACCAGAACCCGTCAAGCGCTGCGACCGTCGTCGCCGCGGCCATCGCAGTGCTGGGCAAGAGCAAGGTGCAGTATCAATGGCGGGGAGTGGGTCAGCCGAGCGGCCAGAACGTTGACCGAGAGGAGCAGCCGGGATAAGCTCCGCAGCCAGACCTCCCCGAATCAGTCCCCGGCAGCCTGAGAGGCCCACGTGGACAGGCATCCATACGACATCGTAGTCTCCGGCGGCCGGGTTATGGACCCTGAGTCCGGTCTAGACGCGGTCAGAGACATCGGCATCAGACGCGGCTCCGTCGAGGAGATTGCCGAAGGGCCGTTGACCGGGCGCGACTCCATCGACGCGTCCGGGCTGGTCGTCGCGCCGGGCTTCATCGACCTCCACAGCCACGGCCTGCGCCGCGAGCAGGACGCCATCCAGGTCCGGGACGGCGTGACCACCGGCCTGGAGTTGGAGGTCGGCGCCGCCGACGTGGAGTCTTGGTATGCAGCGCGAGATGGGGGCAGCCTCATCAACTACGGCGTCAGCGCGGGACACATCCCCATCCGCATGGACCTCCACGGCGACAGCGGGGACTTCCTGCCGGTGGACGCCGGAGCGTACCGCGCCTCCAACGAGGAGGTCGTGGCCGAGATAAGGCGCCGCGTAGAGGCGGGGCTCAGGGCCGGCGCTCCGGCAGTGGGCCTGGGAATGCAATACACCCCGAGCGCCTCGAGGTGGGAGGTACTGGAGGTCTTCCGAGCTGCGGCCGACTACGGGGCGTCGTGTCACGTGCACATGCGCGGCGCCGGCCGCAGGGAGCCGGGAGGCGCGATCGAATCACTCCAGGAGGTCATCGCGGCCGCTTCCATCACCGGCGCGCCCCTCCACGTGGTACACGTGGCGAGCACCGGGATGAGAGCCGCCCCCCGGCTGCTTCAGATGATTGGCGAGGCGCAGCAGCGGGGCCTCGACGTCACCACGGAGTGCTACCCCTACACGGCGGGCATGACGAGCATACAGTCAGCAACCTTCAACCAAGGCTGGCAGGATCTGATGGAGATCGACTACGGCGACCTTGAATGGCCGCTCAACGGCGAGCGGCTCACCGCCGACTCCTTCATGGAGTATCGCAGAGCAGGCGGCTGGGTCATCATGCACATCGTCCCAGAGGACATCATGCGCGCCTGCGTGGCCAGCCCGCTCACCATGATCGCCACCGATGGGTACGTCAGGGACGGAAAGGGGCATCCACGCACCGCCGGGACCTACTCCCGGCTGCTGGGCAGCTACGCACGCCTCCAAGGGGTTCTGTCCATCATGGACGTCCTCCGCAAATCGTCCCTCATGCCGGCGCAACGCTTGGAGCAGCGCGTTCCCGCCATGAAGAACAAGGGCCGCGTCAAGGTCGGCTCCGACGCCGACCTTGTCATATTCGACCCGGAGAGCGTGATGGACACGGCCACGTATCCGGCGCCGACTACCCCGCCGGCGGGCATCCCTCACGTATTGGTCAACGGCGCGCCGGTCGTCCGGGGCGGCGTGCTCCAAGACGTGACACCGGGCAAGCCCGTTCGCGCTGCCGCGGCGTGAGCGCCCGTCTAGACTCCGGTTCTGGTAGGATAGACGTAGAGGAATCAATTGCCGCTAGACCGGTAGGTGATGACCAAAGGTCGTTTCGTTCATCAACTATAAGGGAGGAGTCGGGAAGACCACGTCGGCATATCACGTGTCGTGCTCCCTGGCCCAACACTACGGCCAGAGAGTGCTCATGATCGACATCGACCCACAAACCAAATCGGCGGTTCCGACGTTGAATTCACACTGGAGCAATCCGGAGAACCCCGGGCGGTCTTGATTGAGCTGGCGGCGCTCCTTGGCATGAGTACCCGCAGCAAGGAGCGAAAGTCGGAATTGATCAGACGAATAGAGAATCACGTCGTGAACCAGCGCGGATACAGGATACTGCGAGGTGATGACCCGGGTTCGGCTGGGGTTTCCCCTCCAAAGCTGGCGGTTGAGCCTCCCAATATCCTCGCCGGAAGGATCGGCAGAAACGGATAGAGATAGCCATGACAACAGGCCAGAACGATTACATCGTCCATGCTACAGGGGTCCACAAGACATACAGCACCGGCAAGGTGACTGTGCCCGCGCTTCGGGGCATCGACCTTCGCGTCAGGCGCGGCGAGATGGTAGCGATCATGGGCCCGAGCGGGTGCGGCAAGACCACCACGTTGAACTGCTTATCCGGTCTCGACGAGATAGACTCCGGATCGGTTGAGGTCGAAAGCCAGCTTATCCACGATCTGCCGGACGACGAGCGCAGCGACTACCGCGCGAGGCGTATGGGCTTCATCTTCCAGCTCTACAACCTCCTTCCCGTTCTCACCGCTGTGGAGAATGTCGAGATGCCCCTGCTAGTATCGGGGGCCAGTTCCAAGGAGGCTAGGCAGCGGGCGCTCGACCTTCTAGACCAAGTCGGTCTGAGCGATCGGGCCACCCACCTCCCGGCCGAGTTGTCGGGAGGACAGCGCCAGCGCGTCACTATCGCCAGAGCCCTCGTCAACCACCCTGCGATCGTCTGGGCGGACGAGCCCACGGGGGACCTCGACAGCGAGACTGCCCAGGAGATCATGGAACTCATGATCAGACTGAACAAGGACGCGGGCGAGACCTTCATCATCGTTACCCACTCGCGCGAGGTCGGCGAGATCGCCAACCGCATCGTTCGCATGAGGGACGGCCTCGTGATCGACGACGGCCTCAGCGGAGAGGCCTCCGGGCCTGATTCGGCAACGCCTTGAACCATTCGCATCTAGCGCCGGAACACCCCCGGCGGCCCTATGCACCGAGGTAGTTGATGGAAGAGCTGTTCGGCGTTCCCATGTCCGTCCTGATGTTCGTCCTGCTGGGGATATTCCTCGGCGCGCTTCTCGTCGTCGTTGTCATGGCGCTCCGCAACACCGTGATGCTCAAGCTGGGTATCCGGCCAATCTCCCGACGGCCTGGAATGACTGCGCTCATAATCATCGGCGTCATGCTCAGCACCATCATCATATCCGCAGCCTTCGGGACCGCCGACACGCTCACGTACTCCATCCGGGACGTCGCAATCAACGGCCTGCGGAATATCGACGAGATCATCGTCCCCGCACGCACGGGGGAGGGCGACGACTTCCGGCGGTCCTTCATCTCCATGGACCGGTTCGAGCAACTCCAATCCGAGCTGGCCGGGGACAGCCGCATCGACGGCCTGATGCCCCAGTTCGCAGAGGCCGTCCCCGCAGTCAACCCGGACGAGAACCTGAGCGAAGGACAGATGAACCTCGTCGGCATCGACCCCGCCTATCTTTCAGGCTTCGGCAACCTGAGAACGGCGTCGGGGGATGATCTGCCTCTCGAAGATATGGCCGACAGTGAGGCGTACGTCAACGAGAGGGCGGCCAGAGAACTGGAACTCCAGGCGGGCGGACGGCTTCGGATCTTCGTCGACGACCAGCCGATCGATCTCACGGTGGCGGGGATTGCCGAGAACGGGAGCTTCGCGGGAATACAGCCGACGATCCTGCTCACGCTCTCGCGGACCCAAGAGATCTTCGGCAAGCCTCGGAGCATCAACTCCATCTCGGTCTCCAACCGGGGAGGCGCGCTCTCAGGCAACGATCTGAGCGAAGAGGTCACCCGAGACCTCCGGGCCAGATTCACCGACAGACAGGTGGCCGCGCGCCTGAAAGATACGCTCAACCAGCCCGTCTTCTTGGACGCGTTGGGGAAGAGGCGAGACGACACCACAGATACCGACCTGAAGGCGAGCCTTGACGTCCTTTTCTTGGACCTACAAGCGGACAGCCTTAACGAGAGCTTGGTCGCCGCCCTAGCCGACAGCGACATATCCGCCGTCATCGTAGACGTACTTGGCGACGACATGCGGGAGATTCAGCGCGAGGCCGTGACGCTCCTCAGCGAACTCTCCGAATTCCTCGTACTGGACATCAAGTTCGACACCCTCAGGGGAGCCGACCAGGCCGGCACAGCCGTGAGCACCTTCTTCCTCACGTTCAGCATATTCTCCATAGCCAGCGGGATCATGCTGATCTTCCTCATATTCGTGCTGCTGGCCGGCGCCAGGAAGTCCGAAATGGGCATGGCGCGGGCCATCGGCGCCAAGCGGCGGCACCTCGTTCAGATGTTCGTCTTCGAGGGCACCGCGTACGCCCTCGTGTCCGCCGCTATCGGCGTCATCCTGGGACTTGTGGTCAGCGCCCTGATGGTGGGGGTTCTGAACAGCGTCTTCGCCGCTCTGGACGACGATTTTACCCTCCAGCTCAACTTCACCGCCCCGACGATCATCGTCTCCTACTGCCTGGGGATGGTCATCACGTTCGCGACAGTCGCCGTTTCGGCGTACCGGGTGAGCCACCTGGACATCGTTTCAGCCGTCCGAAACCTACCCGAGAGACTGGTCGTCTCGGTTCCTCCGAGTCTCTCCAGCCGCCTGACCGGCCTGCTGAAGGGCATATTCCGGCCGGCAGTGTTCCTCTGGAGGTCGATCAGACACGTGCTCAAGCTGGACGTGGGCCCCGCCGCGATGCAACTCGTCCTCGCGATAATTTGGCTAACGCTCGTACCGTGGCTCCTCGACGTCCTGATCCAACTGTTCAGGCTCATATGGCCGTACCTCCTCCGGGGCTGGCTCCTCATCCTCATCGGCGTGGGGACCAGCGCCGCCACCCTGGGCATCGAGACGCTCCGGGGATGGTCATGGTTCGGGGCCGGCGTGTCACTTACCATCGTCGGCATTGGTCTTCTGGCGCGGGCCGTATTCGCACGGGGAAACGTCAGAGCGGACGTCCTCGACCGTGTAGTCTTCACTGCTACAGGGGTCATAATCCTGGTCTTTTGGGCGCTCCCGACCAGCGTCTTCCGGCCCATCACCGGAGACCTCGGAGGAGGCGTCTCAGTGATGTTCGTTTCCGGCGTCGCCATGGTCGGAGCGGCCGTATGGACCGTCATGTACAACGCGGATCTGGTCCTCGGAGCGCTCCAGTTTGCCACGGGCCGATTCCGACAGCTCCGGCCAGTCCTAGTCACCTCGGTAGCCTACCCGCTCAGTTCCAAGTTCCGTACCGGCATGACGTTGGCGATGTTCGCGTTGGTCATCTTTACGCTAACGGTAATGTCCATCCTTACGCAGACCTTCGGGACCCAGTTCGTGGAGACCCGCATCGCCACGGGAGGGTGGGACATAGAAGGCACCGTCAACCTGACCACTCCAATCGACGACATCCGCTCGGAGATCGACGGCATCGAGACAATCGAGCTTTCGCAGTTCGAGGCCATCGGAGGGTATATCGGCATCCCCGTACAGATCCGCGAAGTCGAGGCCGAAGACCAAGAATGGAACGGCGTACAGTTCCGCGGCGCGGACGACGGCTACCTGCATTCGAGCTCGTTCGACCTCAAGCTGATTGCCGAAGGCTTCGGCCCCACCTCAGCCGACGTGTTCGCAGCCATGCAGAGCGACCCCACCCTCGTAGTCGTCGGAGGCTCCCTTCTCGACGATTCGCAGGACCAGGAGGGCCAGGCGGTCGCCAGAGTCTTCCATGAGGTGAGCTACGACGACGAGTCCATGACCCCCATAGAGATCGAGTTGAGGGAACCAAGGACCAGGACAACCGTGAGACTGAAGGTGGTCGGCGTGGTGGACCGCATCCACAGCAGCGGCTCCGGCGTGATCGGCTCCAAGGCTGCCGTCGATCAGGCCGCCCCCTTCCCCATACCGATTACCACCTACCAGTTCAGGGTCGCCAACCTAGACGAATCGAAGGAGATCTCGCAGGATATAGAACGCGCATTCCTCGCCAACGGAATGCAGACCGTGGTGCTCGAAGAGGCTTTCGACGAGCAGTTGGCGGCGACGCGCGGCTTCTTCCGGCTGTTCACCGGGTTCATGGCGTTGGGTCTGTTCGTAGGCATTGCCGCCCTGGGGGTGGTGAGTACCCGGGCAGTCGTGGAGCGCCGCCAGCAGATCGGCATGCTGAGGGCATTAGGATACCGGCGCAGCATGATACAGCTCAGCTTCCTGTTCGAATCCAGCTTCGTCGCGATCCTCGGCGTCGTCATCGGCGCCCTGCTGGGCATCGTCCTCGCGTACAACGCCGTGTCCGACATTCGCGCCGATGAGAACATCGACACGATCAGCTTCTCCATCCCGTGGATACAGATGATCGTCATTCTGGGGCTCACCTATTTCTTCTCGCTGCTGGCTACGTACATCCCCGCCCGCCAAGCATCCAAGGTCTACCCGGCCCAGGCTCTCCGCTACGAGTAGGGATAGCAGGCCCACTTTGACAAGTACGAATCCCCGGGCTAATCTATTTCTATGAACCCGCCCAATACTGCGGAGCTCATGACGCGCCCGGCAGCGCCGAGGTCATGTTGCAACACCGCCCCAGAACAACCCGGTTACGCCCATCCGTGCCACGTAAGCGTACCGAATCGTCAGAAAACCCGGACGCGCAATGCAGATTCACTGTGAAACCGGAGAACCCGGCGGCTCACCGCCTACCGGGATTGCGGATGACTGGTAAGATATATAGATGCGGCATGGTCGCTGTGGATAACAGCGCCGGTCGCCTTGAGGGAGCCTGCGGGCATCTGGCAGGCTGACCAATTCTTGGGCAGAGGTGAAGAGTCTTGAGAACCGTAGTGGGTGGACTGGCCGCACTGTTCCTGTTCCTGGCAACCCTGGGATCAGTTGGAGGGCAAGGGGTCCCGATCCTGCCCTGGATCTATAATGGCGCCGCCACTGCAGGCGGGGCGCCCGTGCCCGACAATTACGACATCGTAGCCAGGATCGACGACTACACGTCAGCCCCGGCCGTCATCGAGGACGGGCGCTACAACCTAACAGTCGCTCCCCCGAGCCTGAACTACGACAATAAGCAGGTGACGTTCCACATCGGCAACGTGCAGGCTGACAAGACGGATACGTTCAGGGTCGGCAGCGTAGTCACCAGACTGGACTTCGACCTGATCTTCCCAGTCCTGCCGGAGCCGACGCCGACCCCAACCCCCACGCCCGACCCCAACGCTACCCCCACACCCATACCCACACCCACCCCGACACCTACACCCACACCGCCGGCGACCCCAACGCCAATACCCACACCCACCCCGACACCTACACCCACACCCGACACCACGACCCCTGTCGTCTACTCCGGCACGGTCGTCGTGGCCGGAGGAACCGTTCCCGAAGGCGGCTCCCTGATTGCCCGCATCGGCGAGTATGAGTCGTTGCCGGCCCGGCTGGAGACCGGCGACAGTTACCGCAACCTTGTGCTAACACCGGGCGCGTCGCTGATCGGGCAGACCGTGGAGTTCTTCCTCGACGGCTTCAAGGCTCTGACCACGGACGTTTACACGGGCGGCAAGACGCTCAAAGACTTCGAGTTGGTGTTCGTGGGCCTCCCTACCCCGACACCGGAACCCACAGCAACGCCGCTCCCGACAAGCACGCCGACGCCAGCACCCACCAATACGCCCATGCCCACCGCAACGCCTACGCCCATACCCACCGCAACGCCTACGCCCATACCCACCGCGACACCCATGCCCACCGCGACACCGACACCCATGCCCACGGCGACCGCGACGCCCATACCCACCGCAACGCCGGAGCCAAGGCCGGTATTCGAGCCTGCCACCAGCACGCCGGAACCCACCGCGACCGCGACGCCCATGCCCACCGCGACCGCGACACCGGAACCCACCGCGACCGCGACGCCTGTGCCAACCATGGCCCCGACGCCGGAACCCACCGCAACGTCCGCGCCTGTGCAGGAGCAGGTGGCTACGCCCACTGCGACGCCTACGCCTGCGCCGCCTGCCGCCGAAACGGGCGGCAGGCTCCTGATGGCCCTGGTCATCATCCTCGCCGTACTCGTGGCAGGCGCCGTCATAGTCGCGATCATAGTGACGCGCAGGCGGATGTACACATAACCCCTGATGGACTATAGGGGGGCGCCCCTTTAGTAGGCGTCCCCCTATAGTCGGAAAAAGCGCAAGGAACGGGACGGTTCCTAACCGGCGCCGTCTGATATGCTCTAGCATATCCTCATGCGGGAAGCCCCTTGGGCCGCGCCGAAGCTCGCGTGGCCGAACTGGGGCGCGAAAGGATGTCTTTGCCATGACGCTGTCCCTACCTACCGCTCTGCTGGGCCGCACCGGCCTTGAAGTGACCCGTCTGGGCTACGGTGCGGCCCACCGGCGCGCCATGTCCGAGGAGCACGCAGGCAGGCTGCTCAACGCGGTGCTCGACGCGGGGATCAACCTGATCGATACCTCTGACGACTACGGCAACAGCGAGGAACTGATCGGAAAATATATCTCCCATCGGAGCTCCGAGTTTCACCTTGCCACGAAGTGCGGGTCGTCAAGCTCCGGGCACCTGTGGACCAAGGAGAACGTGCTGAGCAACTTGGAGCAGAGCCTGCGCCGGATGAAGACCGGCTCGGTGGACATAATGCAGCTCCACAACCCCTCGGTCGAGGAGTGCGAGCGGGGAGGCCTCCTGGAGGCGCTCCAAGAGATGCGCCGGCAGGGCAAGGTGCGCTGGCTGGGCGTATCCACGACCTTGCCCCACCTGCCCACCTACTTGGAGTGGGACGTCTTCGACATCTTCCAGATACCATACTCGGCCCTGGAGCGCGATCATGAGGAGTGGATCGGCAGGGTGGGCGAAGCGAACGCCGGAGTGCTGGCGCGCGGCGGCGTGGCCCAAGGAGAACCCGGCGCCGGCACAGGAGCCAAGGACCAGTGGCGGACCTTCGAGAGCGCTGGTCTCGACGACCTATGCAACCCCGGGGAGAGCCGCACCTCCTTCCTGCTGCGCTATACGCTGACGCATCCGCACACCCATTCCATAATCGTAGGCACCACGAACCCGGACCACGTGCGGGAGAATGTCGAGGCCGTGCATGAAGGCCCTCTGGCGCCTGACGTCTACTCCGAAGCTAAGCGGCGCCTCGCCGCGGTTGGAGAAGAGCCAGCCGCATAGGAAGGACCGGCCTGCCGGGGGCGGCTCTGCCGGGATTTAAGATGGAACCGCTTTCGACTCCCAAGCTCGTGTTCAAGCGCCTAGCCGACAGCCGCGCGCTCGTGGCGGGTATCTTCATCGGGATCGTGACCGCAACCACCCTCGCAGCGATGGCGCCTGCCTTCTTCGCGGCGCTGGAACGGCTCGCCCTCAACCTGGAGATCGACGAGCTGCGGCGCCCCGGCTCTAACGTCAACCTCGACGCCTACAACATCGTGTTGGCCCGGTCGGAGATCGACCGTACCGAGAAGATCGTCTCGGACTCCATCGCCGGCGACATAGACCACATCTACGAGCGTCACGAGCGCTACCTGTTCGTCGACCCCTACCTGGCAGGCCTCCCGGACAACCCGCTGCCCCCGGCCGGAACGTCCAACCGGGACGCCTCGCGGGCGGTAATGAGAAGCTATTCCAACCTTGCCGCCCACGTCGCCGTAGTGGAAGGAGAGATGGCCGGCAGCGAGGTCTACGACCGGCCCGGCGGTCCCGTCGCGGAGGCGGTCATCAGCGAGACAACCGCGAACCGTTTCAGCCTTGGCGTCGGCGATGAAGTGGTGATGACGCGCGAACTCGGATCCCGCCGGATGGTCACGGTGAGGATATCCGGGGTCATCAAACCCATAGACCCCTCGGAGGACTACTGGACGTCTCTGATAGCCCCCAGGGTATTCCTCGACCCCCCAACGATTGCCGATGACGTGGAGGGACAGGACGTCCAATACAACCCTGAAGAGCCCCCCGTCCCTCTCTTGGTGACTCAGGCGGGCCTCATAGACTCGCTGGGCGCCGCCTACCCCGGGTCGCTCTGCAACTCGCTGTGGTTCGTCATGATCGACACCGAGCGCCTCAAGGAATGGTCCGCAGAAGAGGCGGGCCGGAGGATAACGGATCTGGGAGTCAGGGTAGCGGCGGCCATCCCCGGCGCGAAGCTGAACAGCGCTGTTCTAAGGCTGCTCGACCGCTTCGAACGCCGCAGCTTCTTCGCCCGCGTGCCGCTCTTGCTGCTCGTCGCCATACTCATCGCAACGGTGCTCCTCTACGTTGTGATGATGGCCTCGCACCTGGTGCGCCGCCGGGAGGACGACGCCGCGCTGCTCCAAGCGCGTGGGGTCAAGCTGCTGCACCTGCTTAGGCTGTACTCCGTGGAGGGCGCCGTACTGGCCGTCGCCGGCGCGGTGGTGGGGCCCTTCGCGGCCCTCGCCATCGTCGCTATGGTGGGGATGCTACCGTACTTCTCCAACATGACCAACGGAGGGCTGCTGCCCGTCCAGCTCGCCCCGGCCCCATTCGCCGCCGCGCTGGGGGCTGGGGCGCTCTGCTTCTGCGTCGTCGCCCTGTCGGCAGTCCTAGGGGCGAGGGGCGGACTCCTCGGACGGAGGCAAAGGATGTCGCGGCCTCCCCAGAAGCCCTTCTTCCACCGCTACTACCTGGACGTGGGACTTCTGGTTCTCGGCGGGCTGACGTTCTGGGAACTGTACTCCCGCGGCCAACTGGTTACCGGGGGGCTGCTGAATGACGTCGAGGTGAACGAGACGCTCCTCCTAGCCCCCGTTATGTTCTTGGTAATGGTCGCTATGGTCTTCGTCCGCTGCTTCCCTATCTTCATCCGCTACGTCAGCGGGGAGTCTCCCCTGCTGGTCCATCTGCTTGCCGCCGTCAGCATCGGCCTCGTTGCGACCGGAATGGTGCTCTCCGACGTGAGGGCCGGGGACCCTGCCGCCTCTGCCGGCCCGGTCATGCTGCTGGCGGCGGCCGCAGCCGCCTACTGGGCGGCTCACCGGGCCGGGCCGCTATGGCAGAAGGCCGCGGGCATGGCGGCCCAGGCGGCCATCCTGAGCTGGTTCCTGTGGCTGGAGCCGCCGCGGGCCGGGGACCCCCTCCTTCCCCCAACCGTCGGCCTGATCGCCCTGGTGCCGGCGCAGGTGCTGTTCATACTGCTGACCCGTTGGAGCAGAGTCGCCCCCGTCTGGCTCATGATAGGCATGTGGCACATGGCGAGGAACCCTCTCCAGTACAGTTGGCTGGTCTTGCTGCTCGTCATGGTTACGGGCGTGGCGGTGCTCTCGACCACCGTCGGCGGGACGCTGGAGAGGGGCCAGGCCGAGCGGATCTACTACGACTTCGGGACCGACCTGCGGGCGGACCTGCTGGCCGCAGACCTATGGGACGGCCGCGGCGCGCTCAGGGAGCGGTCGCTTGCGACCCCAGGGGTCGAAGACGTCTCCCTGGCCTTCAGAACCAGCGGGTACGTGGGATCCGTAGACGCGGAGGTGATGGCCCTGGAGTCACGCTTCGCCTACATCACCTGGTATCGCGGCGACTTCTCCAGTGAGCCCGTAGGCGAACTGATCGGCGAGCTCCGCCCCGGCGCGACCCCCAGGGCGGTACTGGTCCCCAGCGGCGCAGACGCTTTGGGCCTCTGGGTAAAGATGGACGAGGAGATGCCGGAATCGGCTCTGTCGCTCTGGGTCGTCGTCGAAGACTCCGTGGGCGCGCTCAGGACACTGGTAATGGGAGGGATACGGCCATCGGCGGAATGGCGCCTCCTGAGGAGCGACTTGCCGGAATCGTTGAAGCCTCCCACGCGTCTGGTATCGGTGCAGATTAGCGAACGCGGATACGGCGCCGTCCATACCCCGGGTTTCATCGTAGTCGACGACATTCACGCCGTCGGTCCCGGCGGCGCGGCGGAGGTGATCGAGGGGTTCGAGGGCCCTATGGAGTGGACGCCCATCGTAACCTCCGCACTCTCGGCAGAAGAGGTGAAGCGGGTGGAGGACGACCCGCACGGAGGCAGCGCGGCAGCCGTGTTCAACTTCGGCAGGGAGAATATCCGGGGTATTCGCGGCTTCTATCACCAGACGACCGAGGGCCCGCTGCCCGTCATAGTAAGCTCGGGGCTGGCCGAAACCGCGGGTATCGGAAGGGGCAACGTGCTGAAGGCCGTAATCGCCGGGCGCGGCGTCACGGTTGCAGTCCGCGGAGTCGTGGACTACTTCCCGACGATGAGGGGACAGGACAGCCGGTTCATCCTGGCCGATCTGGACACGCTCCTTTCACGCGTGAACGTACTGGGAGGCCTGACGCCGCCGCTGCGGCCCAACGAGCTGTTCTTGGCGGAGAACCCGTCCTCACCGGAGCCGGTGCGCGACTCGATCGCCGCGTCCGGGCTGCTGCGGACCCGTTTGAGAGACCGGGGCGCTGAGTTGGAGAGCATACGTCGGGACCCTCTGTCGTCTGCCGGGTGGAACGCCATGGTCGTGCTTGCTCTCGGGGTGTCCATCCTGTCCGCCGCGTTCGGATACGTGACGTACTTGCTGCTGTTCGCAGCCCACAGCCGCAATGAGATGGGATTCCTGCAATCGCTGGGCCTAGCCCGGCGGCAGGTGCTGGCCCTGCTGGGCTTCGAGCACCTTGCCATAGCGGCGATTGGGATCGGACTCGGCACCTGGGCCGGCTTCCAGATGAGCCGACTCATCGTCTCGCCCCTAGCGGTTACCGAGACCGGGGAGCCGCTGGTCCCGCCGTTCATCCTGACGACCGACTGGGGCATGATGCTGCCCGCCTACGCGGCGCTCGGAGCGGTGTTCCTCGCGGCCCTGCTGGCGGTGAACCGCAGCGTCCTCCGCCTCGACCTGCAGAGCATCTCCCGGTTGGAAGGGTAGCCGGATAGGGGCAGCCCTCACGGCGTGACCGGCATTCTCCTTGCGAGGCCGTTCGGCGCTGCTATAATCGTCGGACTGGGAGGATCCCATGATTCGCGGTAAGGACTTCTTATCGGTGGCCGACGTCGCCGCACAGGACGTTGGCCCGCTGGTCGCGGCGGCGGAAGCGATCAAGAGCGGCGAGGCCGAACGTCCCCTGGCGGGGAAGGTCATCGCCCTGCTCTTCGAGAAGCCGTCGCTCAGGACGCGCGTTAGCTTCGAAGTAGGCATAAGGCAGCTTGGCGGGGAATGCGTGTACCTGAGCAGAGACGACGTAGGCCTAGGCGTGCGGGAGCCCGTGGCCGACGTTGCGAGGGTCCTAGACCGGTGGGTGGACGGTGTGGTCGCCCGGGTCTTCAACCACGAAAGCCTAGAACTGCTGTCCGGCAACATGAGCGTGCCCGTGGTGAACGCGCTGTCGGACCGGGAGCATCCTTGCCAGGCCATATCCGACCTGCTGACCATCAAGGAGCACAGGAGCGCCTTGGCGGGGCAGCGCGTGGCATTCGTGGGCGACGGCAACAACGTGGCTGCGAGCCTCTCCCTGGCCTGCGCGTCCGTTGGGGCCGACCTCATACTGGCGTCCCCGCCGGGGTACCAGGCGCCGGGCTCGGTCTGGGGGTTAGCCAACGAGCGCGCGGCGGTCAACGGATCTGCGGTCAAGTGGGTGGAACTACCACAGCAGGCGGTGAAGGGCGCCGACGTCGTGTACACGGACGTATGGACCAGCATGGGCCAGGAGAAGGAGAGCGCGGAGCGCATCGAGGCATTCCAGGGATACCGGGTTGACGAAGATCTCATGGAATACGCAAAGCCCGACGCCATATTCATGCACGATATGCCTGCCCACGAAGGGGAGGAGATCGCCGAGGGAATGTTGGACCACCCCCGGTCGGTAGTGTTCGACCAAGCAGAGAACCGCCTCCACGGCCAGAAGGCGATCCTGTCTCAGCTGTTCCGCTAAGGCCGCGCCTCCGTACCTATTGCGAGGTGTGCAGAGGGGCGGGTCCCGGTGCGCCTCATATAACTAACCCCTCCTCCTGTTCAGGAAGGGATCCGAAGCATGGTCAGGAAGAGTTTTCCCGCAGCCTGATGGCTCTTGAGATGGCTTCTTAACGAAAGCGGAATCAGATGGCCGCCAAAAAAAACCCGTGGGGCACAAGACCCCTTGTCGCCATCGTTGGCAGACCCAACGTCGGCAAGTCTACGCTATTCAACCGGATCGCCGGAAACCGCGCCGCCGTGGTGTCCAGCGTCCCAGGCACCACCCGCGATAGGGTAACGACCGAGACGGTCTGGGGAGACCGAGCATTCATCCTCGTCGATACGGGAGGCCTCGATCCGGAACAGAGGGGGGAGCTTCTGGAGGACGTCAGGGACCAGGTGGAGGCCGCGGTTAGCGAGGCTGACACCATCATCTTGCTGGTCGACGCCAACGAGGGGCTGACGTCCGTCGATAGAGACGTAGCCGACCTGCTTCGGCGCAGCGGGAAACACCCGGTGCTCGTAGCTAACAAGGCCGACAACCGGCGGCGTGCGATGGGCGCGTGGGAATTCCACGAGCTGGGCCTGGGAGACCCCATACCAATCAGCGCCCATCATAACCATGGAGTGGATCGCCTGATGACGGAGGTGTTGGCGCAACTCCCCCCTGAGAACCCGGAGACCGTCGCCGACGTCGGGTTGAGGCTCGCCATCGTAGGACGCGCCAACGTCGGCAAGTCGGCCCTGCTCAATGCGGTTACAGGCCAACACCGGGCCATCGTGAGCGACGTGCCCGGCACGACACGCGACGCACTGGATGCGCTGGTCGACTACGGCGGCGAGACCGTTCTTATCGTGGATACGGCCGGCATCAGGCGCCGGGGCCGGATCAAACCGGGTATCGAGCGATACAGCGCCCTGCGCGCGGTGCGCGCCATCGACCGCGCCGAGGTGGCCATCCTCGTAATGGACGCCTCCGAGGTGGCGACGGGCCAGGATACCCACATAGCCAGCTACGTTATGTCCTCTTACAAGGGCATCGTGCTATGCGTCAACAAGTGGGACCTAGCCCGAGGTCTGGGACTGGACAGGAAGGACGTAGAGAAGGCTGTCCGGGAGAGGTTCAAGTTCGCCTCCCATGCCCCGGTGGTCTTCGCGTCGGCGCTGCGCCGCACCGGTGTAGGCGCTCTGCTGGAGGCAGCGCAGGGCGTCCGGCGGGAGTGGCGCAGAGACGTCCAACAATCCGGCCTGAAGCGCACTGTACTCAACGCCATGGCGGCCCACCCGCCTGCCACTGCCGGAAGGCATGCATTCAAGGTGTACGGGGTATCTCAAGACCAGACCGGCCCTCCTAGCTTCACCTTCTACGTGAACCGGGCCGACATGGTACACTTCTCGTATCAACGCTACTTGGAGAACACGCTGAGACGCACGTACGGGTTCCAAGGGACTCCCTTGAGGGTACGGTTCAAAGGGGGACGGGGCAAGTAATGATCGACTATCTCATTCTGATCCCGCTCGGTTACCTCATCGGAGCGGTGCCCTTCGGCCTGATAGTCGGGTGGCTCTTCAGGAGGGTCGACGTGCGCCGGCACGGCAGCGGGCGCACGGGGATGACGAACGTACTGCGTACCGCCGGCCTGCCTGCCGGGGTCCTGGTGCTGGTCTTGGACATGGCAAAAGGCGGCGGCGCGGTCCTCATCTCCTGGGCGGTCTCCGACTCTGCCGTGGCCCACGCGCTGACCGGCGTCGCTGCCATCTCCGGTCACATCTGGCCGGTCTACGTCGGTTTCAGAGGCGGACGCGGCACGGCTTGCGGATGGGGCGGCCTGGTCATCCTGTCCCCCCTCGCCGGGCTAATCGCGACGGTGATAGGTCTCGGCCTGATCGGCGCCACGCGCTACATGTCTCTGGGTTCGATCCTGGGCGCCGCTTCGGGCTCCATCGCTTTGATCATACTGTCCGCGGCGGGCATAGAGCCGCTCGGATACCTATGGTACGGCCTGTTGGGCGCTCCGCTGATCGTATTCAGCCACAAGGACAACATCGAGCGCTTGCTCAAAGGTCAAGAGCGCCGCGCCGGACAGGCTGAACCCGCCGCCCCAAAGGCCCCACCCACAGGGCGATGGCAGCAGTCGGCATAGTAGGCTCCACTACCTGGGGCACTACGCTGGCCGTACTCGCAGCGCGAAACGGCCAGGAAGTCATACTGTGGACCCGTGATGAGACGGAGGCGGCGCTCCTCCGCGAAGAGGGCGAGAACCGCAGGTTTCTCCCTGGGACGCCATTTCCGAGCGGCGTTACGGTTACCGCATCACCGCGTGAGGCATTCGCGGGCGCCGGTATGGTCATATTCGCGGTGCCCTCCAGGACCCTGAGAGCCAACGCCCGCTCCGTTGGGAGCCACGTCTCCAAAGGTGCCGTGGTCGTGAGCGCCACAAAGGGACTCGAGCTCACCTCAGGTAAGCGAATGAGCCAGATTCTAGCTGAGGAGCTCCCGCCAGGGCCGACAAACAGTCTGTGCGCCCTCTCCGGCCCGAATCTGGCAGCCGAGATCGTTCAGGGCAAGCCGTCCTCGACCGTCGTGGGGTCCCCTAACGACGAGGCGGCAGACATTGCGCAGTCGATGCTCACGTCGGCCACGTTCCGCGTCTATACGAACCGGGACATGGTGGGGGTCGAGCTGGGCGGGGCCCTCAAGAACATTGTCGCCCTGGGGGCCGGCATCTGCGACGGATTCGGATTCGGGGACAACGCAAAGGCGGCGTTCATGACGCGGGGGCTGGCTGAGATCGCCCGCCTCGGGGTAGCAGCCGGGGGAGAGCCGATGACCTTGGCCGGGCTGGCCGGCATGGGCGACCTCATCGCCTCCTGCTCGAGCAGGCTGAGCAGGAACCACTACGTCGGCGAACAGCTTGCCAGTGGGAAGAGTCTCGACGAGATCAGGGCCGGCATGGCTCACGTCGCCGAGGGGATTGACACCACCGCGGCGGCGGTGGGGTTGGCAGGCAGGCTCGGGGTGGAGATGCCCATAACTCAAGCCACCCATCGCGTGCTGTTCGACGGCATGTCTATCGGGCATGCCGTCTCCGAACTGATGGGCCGGGCCCCCGCCGCAGAGTAGCCCAGCAAGGCCCCGCGGCTGACCGGTCAGTCTTCCGCAGTAAGAACGTCCTCGAAAGCGTCGACGAGGCCGTCAACGTCCTCCGTTCCCATGGGCTCGGATAGGACGATGCTCATGTGCCCCCGGCCCATGTAGCTCCCCTTGACCGTCAGCCCCAAGAGAACACGCTCGAACAACTCGACGTCTATGGCGTCGTAGCTTCGATGGTCGCGCACCGGCCCGTCCGTCGGGAAGGCGTTGATCATGGAGCCCGCGCTCAGAACGTGGAACGGGAGGCCCGCCCTACGGCTGGCCCCTTCCAGGCCGGCGTGGGTCCTCTCCCGCAGGCCGTCGACGTGGGCGTACACCTCCGGCGTCAACGCCCTCAGGGTGGCGAGGCCGGCCGCGAGCGTCAGGCTGTTGCCCGAGAAGGTCCCGCTCTGGAACACCCCCTTGCTGCCCTCGGAGTT
Organism: uncultured Dehalococcoidia bacterium; assembly: GCA_958296245.1. GTDB lineage: Bacteria > Chloroflexota > Dehalococcoidia > Lucifugimonadales. The sequence continues at coordinate 772,016 of OY282458.1, read as the reverse complement.
GTCCAGCAGGTCCATCACCTCAGCCTTACCTCCAATGGCGCCGCCCGGCAGCCCTCCGCCCAAGATCTTGCCGAAGAATGAAAGATCCGGCTCCACGCCCGCTTCCCTCTGGTAGCCTCCGGGGCCGGCCATGAAGCTGACCGTCTCGTCCATCACCATGAGCAGCCCCAGCTCTTCCGTGATTTTCCGGACGAACTTGGTGAAGTCCACGGGAACGTCCATCATCCCCGGCTTGCCGTCGTAATAGACTGCGGCAATCTCGCCCTTGTGCTCACGGAGGATCATCTCTACGGTCTCCGGCTGGTTGTACGGCAAGATGACGACGGACTCCTCAGAGCCGGGGATCATACCCCTCTGCGCGGGGACCGGGACCGGCGCGTCCGAGGGGCCGGCCTCGCTCGTCGAGGGGGACGTGCTGTATTCGAGAGCGTCGTGGCTACCGTGGTACGCCCCCTCGAACTTGGCCACCTTCGGTTTGCCTGTGATAGCGCGCACCATCCGCGCCGTATGCAAAGCCGATTCGGTGGCCGAATTGGCATACCGCACCTTGTCAACAGCCGGTATGCGGCTGACTATCTCCTCGGCTATCTCCGCCTCGAGAGTGGTCGGCGCGCCCAACGCGATCCCGCGTCCCAACTCCCCTTCGATGGCTTCCACGACCGCAGGATGGTTATGCCCGAGAATGGTGGCCGAATGGTGGTTGGCGAAGTCGACGTACCGGTTGCCGTCCAAGTCCCACATATAGCAGCCGTCTGCCCGGTCCATGTACAGGGGATGCGGCGGAAACCAGTAGGCCCCCTTGATGACGCCGCCGGGCATTACCCGCCTGCCCCGCTCCCACTGCGCGCGGGACGCGGGCGTGCGCTCGACGTATTCCGCCTCTATAGACTCACGTGATCTGACCACTGTATAACCCTCTGCCGTTGCTCATGCCAGTTCGCTCCGAGTGCACCGTGAATCTCCAAAGCCGTAGGGGGGTGTTTCAACCCCGCCTCTCAATGCCGGTCGTAGGACGCAAACCCCAATTACGCATCACGGCAGTTCGGCATTGCCTCTGCGTGCCCTGATAATACCACGAGTCGGCGCCCACAGGCGTGAGGCGCCTACGGGAAACACCGATACGGGCAGTCGCAGCGGGCTGGCAGAAACTGTTCAGACTCTGTGGACCCGAAGGGGGGAGTCCAGAGAGGCCCCCCCGGCAGGGGTCTGGGGGTCGTGCCCCCAGTTAGCAAGGGGCGGGCGGGTGGGGATCGAGGTCCGGCAGACGTGGTAGACTGGCACGCGTGGAAGCCCCGCAACTCGAACTGAGACACCATCGGCGAGTCAACGTAACTTGTAGTCTTGGGTTGGATTATGCTTATATTGTGGGAGTGTGAAAGGGGACGAAGTGAACATGAACAAGGCTAAGCTGCGTATGCTGGAGGGCAAGCCGGCAATCGGGGCGGAGGTTGGCTTGGGCTCGCCCCTGGCAGCGGAGATGCTGGCCCCCTTGGGCTACGACTACGTACTGGTCGACAACCAGCATGGCGCTTGGTGGCAAGAGAACACCCTGTACGCCTTTCGCAGCATAGTCTTGGGCGGTACGGCGCCCATGGCAAGGGTGCAGAAGAACGACTTCGGCCTGATCGGCAGGCTGCTGGACATGGGCGCCCTTGGCGTAGTCGTCCCAATGGTGAACTCCGTGGAGGAGGCCGAGGCGGCAGCTAGGGCAACGCGCTTTCCGCCCCGAGGCGGGCGCTCCGGCGGCCCATTCGGCGCCGGGATACACGGCCCCGACTACATGGACCGGATCGACGACGAGGTGTTCTTGGCGGTGCAAATAGAGTCGGCGCCGGCCGCCGAGAGCGCCGAGGCGATCATGTCGGTGGACGGAGTGGACGGCTGTTGGATTGGCCCCTTCGACCTGAGCAAGTCCATGGGCATAGACCTAGAGACGGAGGACGGCCGCGCCGCCCACGAGGCGGCCATCGTCGGCATCATCGAGGACACGCAAAGGGCCGGTAAGATTCCGGGAATCTCCGCCCCGAACGCCGAGCGCGCCCAGTTCTGGATAGACCGGGGCTGCCTCTTCGTCACCGCGGGCGACGACGGCTCCATGATGCTCGAAACAGCACAGCAGACGCTGAAGGACCTGGGCAGGTAGGACACCAAACCGCAGGGACGCCTCCTCGGGGCGTCCGCTGCACAGAGGTAGCGACATGGCGATTGCAGACCTGAAGGGCAGAGCGCAAACCGTCCTCGGGACCGTCGAGCCTGGGCAGTTGGGCAACACCAGCCCCCACGAGCACCTGATGCTCGACTTCTCGCTCGTGTTCACCATGCCCGAAGAGGCCAGCAGCATCCACAAGGCCCACGAGCCCGTCACCATGAAGAACTTGGGCTGGATCAATTACGACCCCTTCAGGAACCTCGACAATCTGATCAACATGGACGAAGACGTGGCCATCTCCGAGGCGTCCCTATACAGGCGCGCCGGCGGCTCGACCATGGTCGACACGACTTCGGTCGGACTCAAGCGGGACCCGCTTGCGCTGGCCAGGATATCCCGCGCCACGGGCATCAACGTCGTCATGGGGTCAGGCTACTACGTCGCTATCAGCCACCCGGAAGGTATGGACGACAAGTCCGTAGACGAGATCGAGGACGAGATCATCAGGGACATCACCGTGGGCGTTGGGAGCACCGGCATCAGGGCGGGAATCATCGGCGAGTTGGGTTGCAGTTGGCCCCTAACCGACAACGAGCGTAAGGTACTGGTCGCCGGCGCCAAGGCTCAGCGGAAGACCGGGGCCCCGATGACGATCCACCCGGGCCGCCACGAGACGGCCCCTTTCGAGATACTCGACATCTTGGAAGAAGCAGGGGCCGACGCGACCCGGACGGTCATGTCGCACACCGACCGGACCATCTTGGACAACGAGACCCTGCTCAGGCTGGCCAAGCGAGGCTGCTATATCGAGTACGACTTCTTCGGTTGGGAAATATCCTACTTCTCCTACTCCCCATACGACATGCCCAACGACGCGCAGCGGCTGGAGTTCATCAAGTTCCTGATCGACGAGGGCTACTCGGAGAAGGTCTTCATGGCCCACGACATGTTCGGCAAGCACAGGCAGGCCAGGTTCGGCGGCCACGGCTGGGCCCACATCCTCGAAAACATCGCCCCCCGGATGCCGGGCAAGGGCATGTCAGAAGACGACGTAGAGAACATACTCGTGCGCAACCCGGCCCGCCTACTCACGTTCGTCTAGCGGAGACCGTAACTACAGGCGTCGCCGCACCGAAAAGGCGTTTGTCGTGAGCATGGGACGGCACTGCTGCGGATGCAGGCCCTAGCGCGTATATAGCGGCATTCGGCAGCGCCCGGCCGCTCAGCCCTTGACGGGCCACCCCCACCCGGCGGCCTTCTCACGCAACTCGGCCAGCTCTTCGTCATTCATCGCCTTGGAGGGCGGCCTGGGGGCGCCTGTGTGATGGCCCATGATGGACATCAGTCCTTTGAAGACGACCGACTGCCCCCCGGTGCGCTTGTTTACCTTCTCGTACATATCCCTTATGTCGTCATAGACGGAATGGTATAGCGCTCTGGCCTCGTCGTAGCGCCTCTGCTCCATCAGCTCCCACACCCGCAGGTCTTGCTCCGGGTAGACGTCCAAGGTCGTCTGGACGTACCCGCGGCCGCCCAGCTCGGCGCACCCCACCGGATTGGCGCTGTTGTCGATTACGTTGAAGACGTGGGCGAACTTGGTCATGTCCTCATAGACGCCTTCCGAGGAGCCGCCCCACTTGACGGCAGCCACGTTGTCAATGTCCGCCATGCGCAGGAACGTGTCCGTCTCGATGCTCCCCCCGGGCATCCAGGTCGTATGGTAGACCATGATGCCGATGTCGATCGCATTGGACAGATCGTAGAAGTAGTCGTACACGTCCTGCTGGGTCGGTACGTTGTAGATGGGGGGCGTCACCTGAAGGGCAACAGCCCCCAGGTCCTGTGCTCGCCTGGCTTGGTCTATGGACCAGAGGGTGTCCTTGTCGTGGATGCCGAACATGACCGGCGCCTTGCCTCCGGCCGCGTTGACGGCGGTGCGCAGCATCGCGGGCCATTCGGACTCGCGCAGCATCGGCCCTTCCCCGAGGGCCGACGCGATCTTGATGGCCCCCTTCCCATTAGAGACCCCGGCGTCCACCATCCTCTGCACCATCTCGTGCATGGCGCCCAAGTCGACCTTGAAGCCCTCGTCGAACGGGGTCGATATGGCCCCGATCGGCCCCACTATCAGTTCCTTGAGACTTTCCCTGTCCATAAGTTCCTCCGTAGACGTTGCAAGGCCGCAGTGTATGCGTCCGCCGGCCTGTTTGCAACTCCTCCAAAAGGGGATAACTGTGGTCCCTTTTCGACTGGCGTAGCCGTCTTTGATCCCCACCCGCCCGCCCCCTGGTAACTGGGGCACAGCCCACAGACCCCCTGCCAGAGGGAAGACCCCCCCCTTGGGGTCTCAAAGAGTCTGAACAGTTATAAAATGGGGTGCCGCTGCCGGCGAAGTGATACCCTTGGATGCAACTCGAGACGGTACGGAGTTCCAGATATGGCAGACCGGACAACGACAGAAGCAGCCAAGCGGCTGATGGAGCACGTTAGCCGGGGTGCGGACGGCAGCGCGGTATCGGAGGCTGCCGTCTATGATAAGTACGCGCCGGTGTTTGCCGCCCCCGACGTCCTCAACGCCGTCGACGTCGCCCTCGAGATGGAGTCCTTGAAGCTCAGCATCGACGCGGAGGCCATGGGCCCATTCCTCAACCTCTCCGGCGGCGAGGCTTCATACAGGTTGAAGCGTCTGAAGGAGTGGCTGGGCGGGGCATACGTCGAAGTGATCATAACCCCCGTGCTCGCCGAATTCCTTGCCGGCCCGGGAGGCTTCGAGGAGAAGCTGGCCGAGCTGGACAGGCTCATCGAGGAGACTAGGAACGGCCGGTTCCGCTCGGACAATCCGGTGCAACGGGACCTGGAGTACTGGAAATTCAGCCATGAGTATTCCCGAGTCTACGGCGTGAACCGCCGCCTGCCCTACGTCAACGAGCCGTTTCAGGTCCTCTACCGCAAGTTCGTCGAGATGCCGGAGCTCCGGCACGAGCACGAGGAGACCTGGCGTCTCGACGGCCGCCACCTGCACGAGGTGAAGCGCGCAGCCTACGAGGCGTTCTTGTTCCTGCGGTTCCTGCTTCGCTTCCGGGACGGCACGTCCAGGCCCATCGTGGTCGTAGGCAACAACCGGTACGGCCGGCAGTGGGTGGTCGAGCCTCTGGAAAACCTCCTGGGGGACTCCTTCACCCTACGGTACGACGGCGTGCCTTCGCATACCTCCATGAGACTAACGGTCGCATGGGCGCGGAACGTCGAGTGGTCGGCGGACAACACGGGCCCGTGGACCCCTGACGCGTTCCCGATGGAGTTCGTGCGCGAGATGGACCGCGGCATGCCTCACGTCGTGGTCGCCGACGGCAAGAGCACCCACGGCTACGACGGCAACATGATGCAGTCCAGGGCGGCCAAGATATACGCGAACTGGGTCGCCGCCTTCAACGACGTCAGGGCGCAGGGACGCCGCTCGGACTACGAGCGCGAGAGCTGCCTCCCGGCGGGGCACCTCCGGGAGATCGCGCACTGGTACGAGTTCGTCAGACTGAGGAGGCAATTGGCCGAGTGGGTGGCGCCGGGCGCGACGTACCGCGTCGGCCTGTGGGCGCCGCATCCCACCGAGACGGCCCAGCTAGGCGAGATCCGTGTCCCGTACACGCCGCCGGTACTGGACACCGACAGGCCGCAGTTCGTGCTGGCTAACCCCATCGTCTACGACTCAGCCTCGTTGCCCGAGCCGCTCCGGGACACGACGCCCTACTACTTCGATGGCCCGGAAAGGTATGTCCAAGAGGAGATCGTCTTCGGATTCGGCCCCTACGGCTTCCAGCCTGCGATCAAAGGCGCCATGACCGCAACTTTCGTCGCCGCCGTGCAAAGGGCCATAGAGGCAGAGGTGGTCCGTCTGATGCGGTCGGAGACGTAGGCGCTCGAGACCTGCCCTCTGCCCCCGGCTCACGCCGGAATGACGGCCTTGGCCGAACTAGGGAGGGCCGAACCGATCAGCCGAATCCTGCGGCGCGTAGCCCAAGACCCGGCGCGGATGCTCGATGTCCCGGTATCCCCACCTGTTGTCGGATAGGGCGAAGAAGATATCGTATTTCAGGTCGTCCGGCGCGTCGATGCACCTCTGAAGCATCTGTGCGACGTCGCGGTGGCTCAGGTATCTGCATACCTCGCTGACGCTCTCCGGTCTGTCGGCCTCGTTGACCCTGCCTATGCGGACGCACAGCACGGACATCCCGTAGGCGTCGGAGAAGTGGCGGCCCAGCGCCTCGCCCCATATCTTGGCCGCGCCGTAGATCCCGGCCGGCCACGTCTGCTCATGCGTAATCCTCGGAAAGTCGTCCGGCACGTCCTCGTACCGGCCCTCAGCGATGGCGTCGTACGGCGGCTCGGCTTCGAAACCGCGGGCAGTGGCGCCGCTGCTCGCGAAGACGACCCGCTTGACGCCGGCCAAGCGTGCTGCCTCGTAGACGTTATACGCGCCGATCACGTTGCCCGGAAGCTGTCCCTCGAAGCTGTCGTCCCCCAGATACGCCGCCATGTGGGCCACGACGTCGATGCCCTCGAACGCGGGCTTGATGGCCTCCAGGTCGCCGACGTCGGCTTGGAAGCAGTCGACGCCCTCCACGGGACGGCGGTTCAGGGCGCGCAGCTCGTAACCGCCGTCCTGTTCAAGGCGGCGTCTCAGGATGCCGCCAATGAGCCCGCTCATACCGGTGATCAGGACCCGCGTTGCGGCCCGTCCTCCATCTGCACGGTCGATCTGTGTATCAGCCACGTCGTCCTCCTTACCAGTTGGTGTACGAACCGTCCCGGCGGTGAAGGTGCGGCGCCTCCCAGAACTCGAAGTCTCCATCGGCCGCATCCTCGTTGAACTCGACGCCGAGACCCGGGCCCGTAGGCACGGGATAGCGGTTGCCCTCCAGGGCCGGCTGTACCGGAAACAGGTCCTTGCTGTAGGTCAGCCCCTCACGGGTACGGTCCTCGAGGGTATCGAAGTTGGGCGCCGACGCCGCCAGGTGAATCGACGCGGCGGTGCAAATGGGACCGAGCGGGTTGTGCGGCATCAGGTCTATGTAATGCGCCTCGCACCACCCCGCAACCTTCTTGGCCTCCGTAAAGCCGCCGACGTTGCAGATGTCCACCCGCGCGAAGTTGGTCAAGCCGCGCTCTATATAGGGCAAGAAGTGCCACTTGCTGGAAATCTCCTCTCCGATGGCGAACGGCACGTTGGTCATGGAGCGGAGCGCATGGTATGCCTCCGGGGATTCGTCACGTATCGGTTCTTCGAGGAAGTCCAGGGTGTGCGGCGGTAGCATCTGGCAGAAGGAGGCGGCCTCGGCCACACTCAGCCGGTGGTGGTAGTCGATCCCCAAAACCGGGCGCGGCCCCAACGCCTCACGCACCTTGATCAGCCACTCCGCCGTGACGGCGATCGAGTCCCTCGGCTCGAACAAGGTAGCGTCCCCTTCGACGTGCGGATGGCCCGGCGTGAATCGTATGACGCTCCATCCCTCCTCTACCATCTTCACCGCGTCCTCGATCACCTCCGGCCCTTGGAGGGGATAAGACGAGGTGGCAAAGCAGGGCACGTGGTCACGGTGCGCACCCCCCAAGAGTTGGTAGACCGGAACGCCAAGTTTCTTAGCTACGAGATCGTGCAGGGCGATGTCGATGGCCGAGAGGGCGCCGGTGAGAACGCGGCCGCCCTCGAAGTACTGACTACGATAGGTCTCCTGCCATAGGGCTCCAATGGCCATCGGGTCCTTGCCGATCAGAAACTCGCGGAAGTGGGTTGCGGCCCCCCGGACGGCCAATTCCCTCCCGGAAACGCCGGACTCGCCCAACCCGTAGTAGCCCTCGTCCGACTCGATCTTCAGAACGAACAGGTTCCTTGCCCCGGCGCGGACGGGATACGATTTGATGTCCGTAATCTTCATAGCCGCTACCCGAACCGCGTCAGCCTTTCGTAGAACCAAGTCAGGGGCAGCGCGATCTGTACGTAGCCGCTGTGTCCACGCCCTGATTCTGGCCGCTGATCGTATCGCCTGGTCCCCATTCGGTCAGCGGCGTAGTAAGCGCGGTCACTGCACCCAAACCGGACTATGACGTGGTCCTTCCAGAGCGAGATGAACGGGTACGTGCCCTGAATGTCGTTGAGGGGCAGCCTTGGAGACAACTCTGTTGCCCGGTAGTTCCGGATGGGCGGGGGTTCGACGTAGGTGCGGTCGTGCTCTCCGTACACGGAGAATACGTTCCCGGAACGAAGCCACGTAGCGCCTCCGTCTTTGCTCACGGCGGCTGACAGCCGGTGCCGCTGAAGCCCCTTCTCGATCTCGTCGGGAGACGCCTGATTCCAGACGACCAACAAGTGCCCCGTTCCCGGAATCCGCGTCATGGCGGCCGGGGCCAGCGCCGTAGCAAGTGAGCTGGGCTCGGGGTGCGACCAAGTGGCGCCATTGTCGGCAGACCACGATTGGTAGAAACGGCCCAAGGGAGTCCGCATGAGCATCAGCAGATGATCGGGGCTGACCTCCGCGATAGCGGGCTCGTTGCAGCGCCAGTGCCCCCCGGCGCTGAAGTCCAGGGTTACGAATAGCTCGCCTCCGGCTCCCCATTTACCCTTGCCCTCGTTGGCGCTCCAAGTCCGGCCTTCGTCGTCCGAGTAATAGGCCCAGCAGTACGTGAAGAAGTGCTCGTAGCCGTGCGCGCCCACACGCGCGACCTGCTCGCCGAACAACGCCCGCGTCGTGGGGCCTATTCCCAGACTCCCGCCGCGCAACGTCTTGCCGACCAGGGTGTACGCCGCCGCGACGACGCGCCCGCTGCCGGTGACGGCAGCCTCGTTGTGAATCACGGCGTTGTTGTACGGCTCGGACATCCGGAACGGTTCCGACCACGTCCTGCCCTCGTCCTCAGACAGGCGGAACCACTCGGTTTGCTGGTACTGCTGCCCTCTCGACTCCGATTCCCGGCCAGGGGCGCTCCAGAAGGCGCCAATGCGACCGGACTTGAGCCTGGTCAGGTGCCGGAGCGCGCCCCCCATCTCGGACCCGTCGGCCTGCACGAGGGGCGCAGGCTCCGTCCACGTCCTCCCTCCGTCGCCGGAGACCGACCTGCCCGCCCCGCGCACGCCCAGAAGGCTGCCGTCGCCGAGCTCCAACATGCTCCTGGGGCCTCTCGAAGCCTCCACGTTGACGTAGACAGCCTCGCTTGGGACACACTCACGGATCCGCTCCTCGAAATCGGCGGCCATCTCCCATCCTCCTTGTCCGGCCCTATGCTACCACGCCGACGCAATCAGACTGTCGCAAGCCCAGACCGGCGGCCCATCCCGTCCCCTGGCTATAGCAGGTCGAGGGAGAACGCTTTCCGGCTTCCTTGCAGCCCTCCCTTCCGGCCAGGAAGGGGAATAGATACGGGACAACCCTCAAGTTCCAAAATGGAGAAGCGGGATGGATCTCGCCTTCCAGCCGGCTTTGAGATACCCGGCCCCGCAACTCCCGGGGACACGGCTACCCGAGTATCTGCGAGAGGAACGCCTTGGTCCGGTCTTCGCGCGGGTGGTCGAAGAACTCACTCGTGGGACGCTCTTCGATGACCTTCCCCTCGTCGAACATGAGGATGCTGTCTGCCACTTCCTTGGCAAAGCCGATTTCGTGGGAGACCACTATCATGGTCATCCCGGAAGCGGCCAGTTCCCTCATGACGTCCAACACCTCTTTGATCATTTCGGGGTCCAAGGCCGAAGTAGGCTCGTCGAAGAGCATTACCTTGGGCTGCATAGCGAGCGCCCGGGCTATTGCAACCCGTTGCTGTTGCCCGCCAGACAGTTCCCCGGGGTACTTGTCAGCCTGTTCGGGGATGCCGACCCGTTCCAGGAGCTCCAGCGCGGCGGCGTCGGCTTCGGCAATGGGGACGTGGCGCACCTTGGTCGGGGCCAGTGTGATGTTGCGCATCACGGTGAGGTGGGGGAAGAGGTTGAACGACTGGAAGACCATGCCCACCTCGCGGCGGATGGCGTCTATGTTGCGGACGTCGTCGGTCATCTCGAAGCCGTCCACTATGATCTGGCCGCGCTGGTGGTACTCCAGGCGGTTGATGGTCCGGATGAAGGTGGACTTGCCCGACCCGGAGGGACCGATGACGACCACCACTTGGCCTCTGCGCACCGAGGTGGTGACGCCTCGGAGTGCATGGAAGTTGCCGAACCACTTATGCACGTCGCGGCATATTATGATGTCGTCGGCTTCATGAGATTGGTCTTCCGTTGTCACTTTCGCCTCCGCGCAATGAGACTTGGCGCGCACGTGCGCATCTTACCGCGTGCCCACGCCCAACCGCTGCTCCAAGCGGCGGCTGGCGTATGACATTCCGTAGGTGAAGGCCCAGAATACCAGCGCTATGAAGATGAAGACCTCCTTGGTGCTGATCCTGTATTCCGGGTTGCCCAGAATGAAGGTGCGGCCTATCTCCACCATATCCACCATACCTATGATATAGACCAAACTGGTGTCCTTGAAGAGGCTGATGAACTGCCCGACGATGGTCGGGATGACGTTTCGAATGGCTTGAGGCAGGGAGATTAGGAGCGTGGTCTGCCAGCCTGCAAGCCCCAGGGCCCGGGCCGCCTCGGCCTGTCCGGGATGCAGAGACTGGAGCCCGCCGCGGATGTTTTCGGCCATGTACGCCGCGCTGAAGAGGGTGATCACGACCCCGGCGCTGAAGAGGGAGTTCCGTGGGAATGCCTCCGGGAAAGCAAGGGGCACGAGATGTTGCGACGCGAAGAGCAGGGTTATCAGCGGCACGCCCCGGAATATCTCGATGAATGCCACGCATAGCAGCTTCACTATCGGTAGGTCGCTGCGCCGTCCCAGCGCTAGAGCGATGCCGAGGGGCAGGCTCAGGGCGATGCCCGCGACGGCAAGGAGCAGGTTGAGCGTGAGGCCGCCCCAGTACAGGGTCGGCACGGGCTGCAGGCCCCAAACTCCTGGAATTCCTCGCAGGAGCACCACCGTGAGCAGGAAGACGGACACACCTGTCACCAGGACCCAGCGCGGTTTGCCTACGGGCGTATAGCGGGCAAGCGCCCACCCCACTCCGAGCGCGGGCAGGTTGGCGAGCAGCAGCAGCCGCACGTCGAGACCCATCCTCTCCATGCTGTAGGGGAGGAAGGCGCAGAGCGCAGCGGCGGCCGCAACCGCCATTGCGATGCGCCCGACGACTCCGCCGGCGACCACCCATAACATGCCCAGGAGCGCCGTGGTCATCAGCAGGGCGGCTTGCGGCCTCCAGAAGCAGTCGTTGCCCGGGCAGGCCTGGTCGGTGTTGTACCCGCCGATGATGAAACGTCCGCCAATCGTCTCGATAACGCCCCATTCGGCGTCTAGGACAACCCAATTCAGGCCGAACCAGAGTCCCAACACAACCGCCGCACTGGCGATGACGGTGAGAAGGCTGTTGTACCACGAGCTGAAGAGATTGGCGCGGGCCCAGCCGACCGCGCCCACTTCGGAACGCGGCGGAAGGACCGGGGCGGGTGTGGGCGTCGTGCCCTGACCGGCTACCACTACCTCAGCCTCCCACGATTCGGATGTGCCGGTTGTATAGATTGCCGATCAGCGACCAAGTAAGACTCATGGCAAGGTAGGCGAGCATGATCAGGAGGAATATGGACACCGCCGGGGCGGTCTGGGTCATGGTGATAGCGACGTTGGTCAGGTCGGTGTATCCGACGGCGCCGCCCAGGCTGCTGTTCTTCGTCAGATTGAGATACTGGCTGATCATCGGCGGGATGATGACGCGGAGAGCCTGTGGGAAGGTTACGTGGCGCAGGGTGTCTATGCCCGACAGACCCAATGCCCGGGACGCTTCGGTCTGGCCGCGCCCGACCGACTGGATGCCGGCCCGGACTATTTCGGCTACGAAGGCGGACGTGTATATCACCAGTCCGATGAGCAGGATCAGCAGACCGGCCCGAATGGTGAAGCCGCCGCCGATACGTCCGAACCTTCCGTAGGGCTCCGGCGAGGAGATGACGAGAGGGGCCTCCCCGACAACCGATCCCACGATCAGCCAGGCCGCCGCGCCGCACGCTACGGCGACGGTGATCCCTGCCGCCAGAGGATACGAGGCCCGCCCGGTCCGGTCTTCGCGCCAAGTCAGAACGCGGTGGACGAGCACGCCCAAGCCCACTGAGACCGCGGCGAGAGCCAACCATGCCGACGCTGACGCGAGGCTGCTCCCGACCGGCCCGGGCATTGATATGCCGGCGTTGTTGACGTAGATCCTGTCGAAGAAGACGTAACCCTCACGCACGGGGGGCAGCGTCAACACGATGAAGAACCAGAAGAGTAGCTGGACGAGGAGCGGTACGTTGCGGAAGAACTCGATGTAGACCAGCATCAGTCTGGATAAGATCCAGCTACCGGACAGGCGCGCCACCCCGATGAGGACGCCCAACATGGTTGCTAGGATCACGCCAAGAATGGCAACCACCACCGTGTTGATGGCGGCGACTAGGAGGGCATATAGGAAGGTATCCGAAGATTCGTAGGGGATGAAGTGCTCGCCGATGGGGGTCTGATATTCGCGTGACAGGAAGCCGAAACCGGCGGGAATATCGCGTTCCTGTATCGCACCGACGATGTTGGCGAAGAACCAGACTACCAGCGTCACGGCCACCAGGGCGGACACTATCTGCACGACCCACCTGATGATCAGGGCATGACGCCAGACGGGTATGCCGCGGTAGGTCAAAGCTCGGGGAGTGGTTGCCATGAGTACCTGACGAACGCTCCTTTATGGGCGGGTGGATTCTAACACATGAAGAGCAATGCCGTACCGGGCAGGTCCACCGCAGTAACCGTTCATAGGTCCTTTCGACTGGCGTAGCCCCGATAAATCAGACGTCTTTAGATCCCCGCCCGCCCCTTGGCAACTGGGGCACAGCCCCCAGACCCTCTGCCGGAGGGGAGGAACCTCTCTTGGACTCCCCCTTCTTCGGGTCTCTCAGAGCCTGAACAGTTTCTCACCGCAGCGGGGAGGCGTAGATCTGACCGCCCTTGGGACAGTCGGAGCAGGGGGCGGCGGACCACAAGGCGTTACGCGTGTTGTCCCCCCTGGGCAAGCCGATGCCGTCGTCTCCAAGGCTGCGATGGTATATCTCGGCGTAGTTGCCCACGGATCGGATCACGTCCTGGGCTGCCGTCCGGCTAATACCCAGGGTCTCCTGCCCAAAGGACCCCTCCAGCCCAAACAGTCGATCGACCTTCGAGTTGCCGGTAACGGCGGTGGGTACGTTATCTGAGCTGATTCCGTATGCCTCGGCGTAGACCAGCATGGACATCACGATGTTCACGATGTCGTACCACTGCTCGTCTCCGTGGGGAACTGCCGGGGCCAGAGGCTCTTCTGAGATCGTTTCGGGCAAGACGATATGGTCATCGGGTATCGGCAAGCTGCTCCGATAAGCGTACAGCCCCGAATGGTCGGTGGTGAAGGCGTCGCATTGCCCGTTCCGATACGCCTCCACCGCAGAATCGGTCTTTTCGAAGGTGACGGCTTGGATGCCCAAGTCGTACTGGTTGGAGAAGTCCTGCAAATTCAGTTCGGTGGTGGTCCCCTGCGTTACGCATACGGCGGCGCCCTCGAGATCCAGGACGCTGGGCACGTTCATGTCTTTGCGGACGAGGAAGCCTTGTCCGTCGTAGTACATCGTATAGGCGAAGTTGCCCCACTTGGCGTCGCGGGAAGAACTGCGGGTGACGGTGCGTACCAGTAAGTCCACGTCCCCGGACTGAACGGTCGCGCCCATCTCGGTGGCGCTGATGGGAACGATCTCGATGGCGTCGGCATCGCCCAACACGGCGGCAGCCACGGCGCGGCAGAGGTCGACGTCGAAGCCGACGTGATTGCCGTTCTCGTCGATGAACCCGAAGCCGGGTATGCCGTTATTGCTGGCGCAGACCACGTTGCCCCTCGCCTTAACCGCGTCAAGCCGGCTGCCCTCGGCGGCGGCGGGATCAGAGGTCTGCTCGGGAGTCTCCCGGCTGCAGGCTATGAGGAGCATAGGCGCCAGGAAAAGGGTTGCTGCGATGACGAGTTTCATGAGTCCGTTCATCTTGTGGAACCCCTGTTTCCGGGGAGCAGGCAGGTCTGCTGGAAGGAGTGTCCCCTCAAATGCAAACCCTCCCGTCCTGACTAGGAGGGGCCTTAGGAGATGACCGGGAAGATTAGTTCGACAACCTGCTGGGGATTACTATCATGTCCGCGCAGATTCTTTAACCGCGCAAGGTGAAGCTAAGACATATTGGCTAAGGGGACGGGCCGCCTCTATCCGTGCCGCCCGTCCCCTTAGCTCTTCCTGACTTGCTTTCTTTCTCCCCAGCTCCCGCTATCTCAAAGGAGCTGCGTACACCTGGCCGCCCTTGGGGCAGTCGGTGCATGAGGCGGCGCTCCAGAGGGCGTTGCGGCTCCCCTCGCGCTGCAACCCCAGCGGGGTGAGGTGGCGGTCGTAAATCTCGCCGTAGTTGCCGACGGCGCGGATTACGTCCTGGGCGACCGTATCGCTCAGTCCCATATCATCCTGGCCGAAGGAGCCCTCGAGACCGAACATCCTGTCAACCGCCGTGTTGCCCGTGACCGACGTCGGGACCGAGCTCGAGGTTATGCCGTAAGCCTCTGAGTAGATGAGCATCGCCATAACCGCCTTTACGACGTCGTACCACTGCTCATCGCCGTGGGGGACGACGGGGCCCAGCGGCTCCTCGGAGATGGTGCCGGCGAGGATGACGTGGTCGTCCGGGTTGGCAAGGCCGGCGCGTGTGCTGACCAAGCCGGATCGGTCGGTCGTGAGCGAGTCGCACTGCTCGCCTATGTAGGCTTCGTTCGCCGAAACGTTGTCTGGGAACGTGACTATTGAGATGTTTAGGTCGTTCTGGTTGATGAAGTCCTGCAGGTTCAACTCTGTGGTCGTGCCCTGCTGTACGCACACCGCGGCGTCCTCGAGGTCAAGCATCCCCGAAAGACCGAGGCTCTTCCTCACCATGAAGCCCTGCCCGTCGTAGAACATGGTCTGGGCGAAGTTGCCCCATTGGACGTCGCGGGAAGTGGTCCAAGTGGTGTTGCGGGACATGATGTCCACGTCGCCGGACTGCATGGCCGGGCCGCGCTCGGCGGCGACGGTGGGCCGGAATTCCACCGCGTCGGCGTCGCCCAGAACGGCGGCAGCGACGGCGCGGCATAGATCGACGTCGAAGCCGACGGTGTTGCCGCTGTCGTCGATGAACCCAAAGCCTGCCAAGCTATTGTTGCTGGCGCATATGACCCGGCCCCTTTCCCTCACGGCCTCGAGCCTGTCTCCGCGCTCTTCCATCATCGTCTCGGATTCCATCTGCGCGGATTCCGTCTCCATCGCCGCGGATTCCATCTCCGCAATCTGCGCCCTCAATTCATCTATCTCGGCAATCTGCGTCCTCAATTCAGCTATCTCGGCGTCCTTGTCGCTCAGCTCTTTCGTCATGTCTGTATCGTCGCTCCCGCAACCGGACAAGACCAGCGCGAGGGTTACCAGTAGACCGATCCGGACCATCCACTTAAGCGCGTTCATCTTAATTATCCACTCCTTCGTAAACTGGGGCCTTCAGGCCGAGAGGGATTATAACACCAAGAAATGGTCAGTGCGTAACTATTCAGGCGTAACTATTCAGACTTCGTGAGATCCTCGATCTTGGGCGTCACCACGTGACGAACATCGGCATAACGACGTGGACGTAGCTGTCGTCGCCGACGGGGCGGAGCACGCCCGGGCTTGAAGACGTGGTTGTCTCCAAAGCGACTTCACCCTCGCCGAGCACCGAAAGCACGTCGGTCAAGTAGGTGCTGTTGAAGGCGATCCTGGACTCTGCGCCTTCGACCTTGGCGTCGATCTCACCCATGTTCTCCCCAACCTCTTCGGCCCTGGAGACGATGGACATCTTGCCGACGGCCCCGTTTTCGCCCCCCGACATCAGGAGACGCACTATGCCGCTGCCGTCCCGGGCGAATACGGACGCCGTCCGGGTGGCGCGCGAGAACTCCTCCAAGCTGACCACTCCCTTGGTGTCGTGAGACTGGGGGATGAGCTGCGAGTAGTTGGGGAACGTACCCTGTATGAGCTGGGTCACCATCTCCACGTTCTCCAGGCGGAATAGGGCCTGGCTCTTGGAGGGGGTTACGGTGAACTCGACGGGCTGTTGTTGGCCGCCGATGAGGCGTCCCACCTCGACAAGTGCGCGGGCGGGGACGATGAAACTGACGGCTTCGGACGCCGGCTCGGTGAGCTTGCCGCGATGTACCGCCAGCCGGAATCCATCGGCGGCGGCGAAGGTGACGTCGTCGCCCTCGACCTCAACCTTGACTCCTGTGAGGACGGGCCTGGAGTCCTCGGTTGCGGCGGCGAAGGCCACGTGCTCTATCGAGTTGTGAAGTACCTGCGGCGCTATCTTGACGGCTACGCCGGACTCGACGGTGGGTATCGGCGGGAAATCTTCGGCGGCAACACCGTTGATCTGTGCGTTGAATCGCGCACATTGGACGCTCATCTGCGGAGGCTGTTCCGTGGTGCTCAAGTCGATGCGCTCCGGGGGGAGCGACGTTGTGAAGTCGGTCAACAGCCTGGCCGGGACCGTGATACTTCCTTCTTCTTCGATCTGGGCGCCGATCCAAGTTGTGATGGCGATCTCCAGGTTGGTGGCAGAGAGCTTCAGCCGTCCTTGGTCCGTCCCGATCAGCACGTTCTGGGTGACGGGCAGGGTGGTGCGCGAGGCAACTGCTCCCCCGACCACGGAGAGCCCCTGGTTCAGGTTCTCCTGAAGGCAAGACAGACGCATTCCTAGCTCCTCCGGCTCAAGTAACCGTAAGTATAGAGACGCCGCTGTTGGCAGTCAACGCTTGTCCGGGCTAAGAAGGGCTAGGAACTGTTCAGACTTGGTGAGGGGTGTAGGGGACCGCCCTCTCCTGTTGCCGTCAGGGGCCCGCTAGTTCCGCTTAGGTGGTGGGGTTGAGGGCTTGCGGTTCATCCGCCTTCCTCGGCGGCGGGCGCTGCCCGCTATGCGGGGCTGGCCGGGTTGTGGAGGCCCGCCGTCAGGGAGATGGGCATCAGGCGCTCCAGCTCCTCCAGCGTCCAGCGTCCATCCTTGTGGATACTCCGGACGACGCGGCGTCGAGAGTACAAGCCCAGCGACCATCCGTTGGTCGATATGACCTGCCCCGTAATGGAGCCTGCCGGCTCCGTACAGAGGTAGACGATCTTGGCGGCGTTGCTGCCGGGCGTCTGGGCCTCCGGGGGCTCAGGGGAAGAGAGCAGCGCGTCCGCTCCGACAGCGCCAGAGGGACCCTGAGTCGCCGAGCGCGGCGTATTCATGACAGTAGCCATCATCCTGGTGTTCGCGCCTGGGTAGACGGCGTTCACGGTGATCCCGTGAGGGCCAAGCTCCTCGGCAAGGGCGCGAGTCAACCCGACCATGCCCTCCTTGGCAGCGGCGTAGTTGGCTTGACCGGCTGCGCCGAGGGCGGATATGGATGAGAAGAGAACGACGCGGCCGTACCCCTGTTCCATCAGGTGCGGCAAGGCGCTCCGCACTATGTTGAACGCGCCGACGAGGTGAACCCTCAGAACGCCGTCCCATTCCTCCTCGGTCATGTTGAACACCATCCGGTCCCGAAGTATGCCGGCGGCGTGGCAGACAATATCGACCCTGCCAAAGCCGTCGAGGGCCGTACCGACTATCCGCCCGGCGCCGTCGAACTCCGCAACGGAATCGAAGCTTGCCAGGGCGCGGCCTCCGGCCGACCTGATCTCATCGACGACCCCGGACGCTGGGCCGCTCGACCGTCCGGCGCCGTCCACCGACCCGCCGAGGTCGTTGACGACGACGGCGGCCCCTTCTTCCGCAAGCATGAGGGCCACACTTCGCCCAATGCCGCGGCCCGCCCCCGTGACGATAGCCACTCGACCCTCCAGCCTGCTGTCCATACGCCTACAACCCGCCTCCGAACAAGCCGGGCGCCAACGCGTCCATCTCGTCCATCGTGTATTCGCCCCATTTGTGGATGCTGCGCTCGATAGCCGGGTTCGAGTAGACGTAGACACTGCCTCCGTCCGCGCCGAAGACGTAGCCGTTCGCGTTGGGCGCCGCCTCGGTGCAGAGCAGTGCCACCAGCGCAGCCGCGTTCCCGATGCCGTCCGGATGCTGCTCCGTAGCGGGAGACGGTGATACCGCGTTGCAGGTCACCCCGTACTTCCCCAGGTCGCGGGCCACGGTGCGCGTGAGGCCCACTATCGCCTCGGAAGCGGCGGCGTAGGCGGACATCCCAGCCCAGCCCAACCCCGCGTCCGAGGTCACGTTCACTATGCGTCCGCTCCGTTGCTGCCGGAACCGGATTGCGGCGAACTTCGTGGGAACGAAGGTCCCCTTGACGTTTTTCCCGACCACCCTCTCGAACTCCTCCGGTGTCGTCTCCCGGATCGGGCGCTCCAAGCGCATCCCGGCGCTGTTGACCAGAACGTCTATGCGCCCGTAGTGCTCTATGGCCGCCCGTACCGCCCGCTCGCCGCCCTCCACGTCGGAGACGTCGTCGCAGCTCGCCGCAGCCACCCCGCCCCTGTTCACGATCTCGGCTGCGGCGTCGTCGGCCGGCTGGCCGGACCGCCCCGCGCCGCCGAGATCGTTGACCACGACAGAGGCGCCCTCCTCCGCCAGCAGCAGAGCAGCGGCGCGGCCTACGCCGCGCCCCGCGCCTGTGACCAACGCAACCTTCCCCTCGAAGCGCCGTCCTGACATCTATACTCGCGTTTTCGGCAGGGTTACCGGTACGAACATGGCCCTGCCCGTGTACTTGTAATCTTCGGGAAAGCCTAACCTCTCGTGCATGTCAGCAATCAGCGGTCCCCAATCGGCCCTCAAGGCGGCGGCCTTCGTAATCGACGTGGGCGATGGGCAGGCCCACTGCGCCAAGACCGGGTTCGACGGCTTCCCGGTCGCCGACCACCAGGACGGCCAGATGTTCGTCGTCGATCCTCTCGCGGGCCACACGGTGCACGTCGCTCAAGGTTACGGCCCTCATGCTGGCGGCGACGTGAGAGTAGTAGTCGTCGGGCAGGCCAAAGACGACGACGTTGCTGAGCTGGTGCAGGAGCTGGCCGTGGGTCTCGAACCGACCCGGGAAGCCTTGGAGGATGCCGTCCCGGGCGTCCTGGAACTCCTCGGCGGATACGGGGCGCTTCCCGCGTATGCCGGCGAACTCGTTGAGTGTCTCGATCACCGATTCCTTGGTCACGCCCGTCTCGACGGAGCCGCCGGCAAACAGGGCCGACGGCCCGGTGAGCCAGTCGATGGACGAATAGTACCCGTAGCTATAGCCCTTGTCCTGGCGCAGGTTCATGAACAGCCGCGCCGTGGGCTGCCCGCCGAACACGTAGTTCAGTATGGTCAACGCGTAGTAGTCGGGGGCGCCTCTGGGGATCGTCGAGTGCGCGGCTCTAATGACCGACTGCGGCGCCCCCGGCTTATCTGCGAGATAGATGGCAGTGGCGGCCTTAGGCAGGTTATGTTCGTGGGGGCTGGGCTCGGGCTTGGCCCCGCCGGGTTGCCAGTCTCCAAGGAGGGCCTCTGCTCTGGATAGCACGTCTTCTTCGGAGACGTCCCCCACGACCATCAGGGTGGCGTTCTGCGGGCCGTAGCGCCGCTCAAACTGGGACACGAGATCGTCGCGGGTGATCACGGACACGGAGGCCTCGGTCCCGGTTATGGGCCGCCCGTAAGGGCTGTCCGGCCCGTAGACGAGGGCCCGCGAGGCCCGCGCGGCGATAGCCGACGCGTCGTCGGCTATCCGGCTCAGGTCGGCCACGCGTTCCTTGCGCACGCGCTCCAGTTCATTCTCGGGGAAGGTCGCGTTCCTGACGAGATCGGACACGATCTCCAAAGCCGTGTCCCAGTGCGAGGTCAGCGTCTGGGTCGTGATCAGGACGTGTTCCCGGCCGGCCGCGCTATCGATCCGGGCGCCCAAGAACTCCATATCATCGGCGACCTGCCGGCTCGACCGGTTCGAGGTCCCTTCCGTCAGCATGGAGGCCGTGAGGTGGGCCGCCCCCGGTTTGTCGGGGCTTCCGGTCACCGCGCCGGCGTCGATCACGAGACCGAGCGCGACCAGCGGCACGCCGCCCCTGCCGACGTGCAGAACGTTCAGGCCGTTGGGCAATCTGTGACGCTGCGGGACGGGCGGCGAGAATGCCCCGGCCTTGGCGGCCTTGGGCATGACCGTCCGGTCCACCGTGCTGACGGAGGCGGCCACCTGCTTTTCAGGCAGCACCGATAGACGGACCCTGTTCTCGCCCAGCACCTCCCCCGCGACGCGCAGAACGTCCTCGGAGCCCACGTCGAGATAACGTCGGATGTCGGTGTTGACAAGACCGGGGTCGCCCGCCAACACGTTGTAGTAGTTGAGCTGGTCGGCCCTTCCGCCGAAGCCGCCGACACGCTCCAACTGCCGCGTCACCTGGCTTTCGAGGCGGTTCTTCGCCCTGGCAACCTCACGCTCGGAGGGCGGCTCCTGACGGACTTGCCGCAGCTCGGACTCCACCACGTCCTGTATCTCCTCCAGGGTGTGGCCCGGGCTGGCGGTGACCTGGATGCCGAATTCGCCGGCGATCTCCTCCGAATAGTTCGATACGCTCACGTCGCTGGCTATCTGCTTGTCGTAGACGAGCGACCTGTAGAGCCTGGAACTCTTGCCTGAACCCAGTACCGCGGCGAGGAGTTCCAGCGGGGCCTCCGCGTCATCGAGCAGCGCGACACTGGGCCATACCAGGTAGAGCCGGGGAAGCCGTACCCTGTCTCTCAGCACCAAGTCGACCTCTCCCGCAAGCGGCGAGGCCATCCTCCCGATCCGGGTAACCGGCGGCCCCGGCGGGATGTCGGCGAAGTATTCATCCATCCAACGCTTCGCCTGGTCGGGGTCGAAGTCCCCGGCGATCGACAGGCTGGCGTTGGACGGCCCGTAGAACTTGCCGAAGAACCCCTTGACGTCGTCCAAGGAAGCGGCGTCCAAGTCTTCCTGAGAGCCGATGGTGGGCCAGTTATAGGGATGGGGAAGGGGAAACAACGCCGGTTGGAGCAGTAGGTAACTTGACCCATAAGGGCGGTTCTCGTAACTCTGGCGGCGTTCGTTCTTGACGACGTCCCGCTGGACGTCGAACCTCTTTTGATCGAGGGCGTCGAGCAGGAAGCCCATCCGATCCGATTCGAGCCACAGGGCAAGCTCCAGGTAGTTGGAGGGGATGTTCTCCCAGTAGTTGGTCCGGTCGAGGGCAGTCGAGCCATTCAGCACGCCGCCGGCCTTCTGAAGGGGCTCGAAGTAGTTGCGGTCATGGTGTTTCGATCCCTCGAACATCACGTGCTCGAACAGGTGGGCGAACCCCGTCCGGCCCGGCTCTTCATCCTTCGAACCAACGTGGTACCAGACGTTGACCGCCACCGTGGGCAGAGAGTGGTCCTCGTGGAGGATGACCTCCAGCCCATTTGAGAGGGTGTACTTTTCGAAGGAGATTGAGAACATGGACGCCTCCGGCATGGGGTGAGGAACATCCGAATTATATCACCGGGCGGCCCGGGCCGTTTTCCGCGAGCGATGCGCGCGGCGCATTCGAGTCCGTGGTATCATGTGAAGGGGTAAGCAGTGTTGGCGGGGCTATGTTAGGGAACCCTCGGAGGCCGGGATGAACCCGCGCTGGATGCGCAACAGTTTCATATATCTACTGATCGTCGTGGCGGTGTTCGCCGTCCTCTTCACCCTTTTCTCCGGCGTCGGCGGTCCGCAGGAGGTGCCCTTCAGCGAGGTCGTGGCGATGGCCAAGCGGGGGGAGGTTGACAGCATCGAGGTCAGGGGGGACACGCTCACGGTCCTGACCACGCGCCAGGAGACCTTGACGTCGATGAAGGAGGACCTCTCCAGCATCTACGACATTCTCCAAGGGGCTGGCGTAGATCCGTCCGTCTCGAACATCACCATATCCGTCAGGGGATCCAGCGGCTTGGGCAGTCTGTTCGGGATCCTACTCAACTTCCTGCCCCTCATCCTCTTCGGGGCCGTCCTTCTGTTCATGATGCGCCAAGCGCAAGGCAATACGAATCAGACCTTCAGCTTCGGCCGGAGCCGCGCCAGGATGCTGGTAGGCAATCAGCCGACGATAAGCTTCTCCGACGTGGCGGGCGTCGAGGAGGCGAAGATCGAACTGGAGGAGGTCGTGGAGTTCCTGAAGTACCCCGAGCGTTTCC
Source organism: uncultured Dehalococcoidia bacterium (assembly GCA_958296245.1). Taxonomy (GTDB): domain Bacteria; phylum Chloroflexota; class Dehalococcoidia; order Lucifugimonadales. The sequence continues at coordinate 749,558 of OY282458.1, read as the reverse complement.
TAACCCTGGGCGCCAGAATACCCCGGGGCGTGCTCCTTGTGGGCCCGCCTGGGACGGGCAAGACTCTGTTGGCGCGGGCGGTCGCGGGGGAGGCAGGCGTTCCGTTCTTCTCCATAAGCGGCAGCGAGTTCGTCGAGATGTTCGTGGGCGTCGGCGCCTCCAGGGTTCGCGACCTCTTCGAACAAGCCAAGCGGAACGCGCCGTGCATCGTGTTCGTCGATGAGATCGACGCGGTAGGACGACACCGCGGCGCCGGTCTGGGCGGAGGACACGACGAACGCGAGCAGACACTGAACCAGATACTGGTCGAAATGGACGGGTTCGACACCAGCATCAACGTTATCGTGGTCGCGGCCACCAACCGGCCTGACATACTCGACCCCGCGCTGCTGAGGCCGGGGCGGTTCGACCGCCGCGTCGTGCTGGACAACCCGGACATCAACGGGCGCACCGAGATATTGAAGGTGCACGTAAAGGGCAAGCCGCTGGAAGAGGGCGTGGACCTGGGGAACATCGCAAGGCAGACGCCGGGCTTCAGCGGCGCCGACCTTGCCAACCTGGTCAACGAGTCGGCCATACTGGCCGCACGCAGGAAGCAGGAGAGCATAGGATTCGCGGAATTCGCCGAGTCGATAGACCGTGTAATGGCGGGGCCGGCCCGGAAGTCCCGTGTAATCAACGAGCATGAGAAGGCAGTGACCGCCTTTCACGAGGCGGGGCACGCCCTCGTCGGATACCTTCTACCCAACGTCGACCCGGTCGCCAAGGTGACCATCGTCTCCCGCGGCGTGATGGGCGGGTACACCAAGTTCCTGCCTGAGGAGGACCGGCATCTGCAATCGCTGAGCCAGTTCAAGGACCAGTTGGCGGTTGCCATGGGCGGCAGGGTGGCCGAGGAAGTCCAGTTCGGCGAGACCGAGATAACGACGGGGGCCAGCAACGACTTGGAGCAGGCCACCCAGATGGCGAGGACCATGGTCACGCGGTTCGGCATGAGCGAGCGCCTAGGTCCGAGGACCTTCGGCAAGAGGGAAGAACTCGTCTTTCTTGGTAGAGAGATCTCCGAGCAGAGAGACTACAGCGATCAGGTCGCAGAGACCATAGACGACGAGGTACACGACCTGATCGGTAACGCCTACGAAACTGCCAAGAGCCTCATCCTGGAGAACAAGAGCAGGCTGGACAGGATAGCGCGTCACCTCATTGATAACGAGACCGCCGAGGGCGACGTACTTGACAGCCTGTTCGAGGTGCCTCAAGCCACGCCCGCCCCGGCAGAGTAGCCGACGCCACCGCCGGCAGCCCCTTTGCGCAGAAGCGAGCCGGTTGCCGTCCGGTCATGACGTCTATCGGGAGACGGCGGGCTTGGTGACGACACGAGACAAGGAGTAAATCCGCCATGGCCGCTGTTGAGGAGCGGATCAGCAGGATCGAAGGCGCCTACGAGCACTTGGCGACGAAAGCTGATATAGCTGAGCTCCGCGGCGAGGTCAGAGTCCTCCTGATCGGTGTGGGATCCGGTCTTGCTCTGCTCTCCATCGTCCTCAAGTTCTGGCCGAGCTAGGCGGGGCGACCGTTCGTCTCACTCAGAACCCCGTCCAGCGGAAAGACCTTCCCCCTCAAGCGCTCGTCTGTTATCTCCCCCGGATGCTCCCTGAGAACCCCAAACTCATCAGACAAAAGACGGGGCTCATCCATCTCTCAAACTTTGGAATACCCTGCTTGGGAACCAGCCTCGCGTTGACAGGAACAAGCCCGCTTTGGTAGAGTCGGAACGTTCTTAACAGTGAACAAACGGAGGTGCAGAATGTCCATGGAAGGCAAGCTGAACATCGAGATCATATACTGCGTTCCCTGAGGATACCATGCGGTGGCGGCCTGGATGGCCACCGAGTTTTACAGTGTCGGAGGTGGGGACGTCGCGGTGACCGTGACCCCGGGTGATGCCGGAGTCCTCCAGGTAATCGTCGACGGCGATACGATCTACGATAAGTCTCAAGAGGACAATCAGACGCCCCACTTGAACCGCGTCAAGGAGTTGAAGGCGATCGTCCAAGCACGGCTCGCCGGCTGATAGCGGTCCCGCGGGGGACTCCGTATACGCAGTCAGGGCCGGCCCGTCATTCGGGTCGGCCCTGCGCTTTTGCTTATGCCTCGGCAGGGCGCGAGTGCAGCCGGGCACGGTAACCGAGAGGGACAACCTCCCCATTGAGCGATAAGCCCCTCAGGGTCGTGTTCATGGGTACCGGGGACTTTGCGGCGCCGGCCTTGACGGCGCTGCTGGACGCCTCATACCGCGTCGTCGGCGTATATACGCGGCCCGACCGGAGATCCGGACGCGGAAAGAAGCTCTCGCCCACCCCCATCAAGGCCCACGCCCTCATACAGGGCCTCACGGTTCTGCAACCCCCATCTCTGAGAAGCCGTGAAGCCCTGGACGAGCTGGAGTCTCTAAGCCCCGACGTCATCGTCGTAGCAGCGTATGGCCTCATATTGCCGAGGCGCGCGCTTGAGCAGCCCGAACACCGCTGCTTGAACGTGCATCCGTCGCTGCTGCCGGCGTACCGAGGCCCTTCCCCCGTGGCGTCCGCCATCCTCAACGGAGAAAGGGTTACCGGCGTAACCATCATGGAGATGGACGAGGGCATGGATACCGGCCCCACGGTGGCCGCACGGGAGACGGCCATAGGACCGCGCGAGACCGCAGGGGATTTGACGGCCCGCCTGTCCCGGATGGGGGCCGACCTTCTGGTCGAGACACTGGGAGCGTGGGTCAATGGGGACGTGGCGGCAAGGCCCCAGGACGAGTCGCGAGCCACCGTTACGAGGCGCCTGTCCAAGGAGGATGGCCGGATCGACTGGGCCAAAGGTGCAGGCCGCCTGGCCCTCCAGGTCCGCGCATATGGGCCCTGGCCGGGGTCCTTCACCGAGATGAACGGCAAGCTCCTAAAGGTCCTGGAAGCCACCGCGGCGCAGTCGGACCCCGGCGCGCCGGCAGGCAAGGTGCTCAGCCTGCCGGACGGCAGAGTGGGCGTAGCCTCAGGCGCAGGGGTGCTGGTGTTGCACCGGCTTCAACTCGAAGGCCGCAGGCCGGTCTCTGCAAGCGAGTTGATCAGGGGATACCCGGGCTTAGTGGGCTCGCGGCTTGGATAGCACGCGACGATCTAGGGCTAGAGGCCGTGCAAGCGGGGCTGCGAGGTTTCTCGGACATCGCCCCTCAGCCCGGAGGCGCCTACGCCCACGAGCCTGAATATCCTCCCTGGCCGAATCTCCCGCCGGAGCAGGGCGCCCGCCGCGCCTGTCAACGCCTCTGGGGAGGCGACGTGCTCTCCAAGGGTGGTCTGCCGAGTGAAGGTCGTGAAGTCCGAGAGGCGCAGCTTCACCTTGACGGTCCTGGCCCGCATCCCGGAAGCGGACAAGTGGTCACTCACCCTATGGCTTAGTCTGCTCACGAGGTCGATCAGCACCTCCGGGTCGCCAGTGTCCCGGATCAGAGTTGTCTCGGCGCTGACGGACTTGCGCTCCCGTTGGACCACCACGGCCCGGTCGTCTTGGCCCAGTGCCAACCGGCGCATCGCGCCGCCGGATCTCCCAAAGGAAGAGGCCCACCACGCCTCGGACAGGTCGGCAATCTGCCCAATCGTCTTGAAGCCTTGGCCTGTGAGCATGGCAGCCGTCTTGGGCCCGACGCCCCACAGCTTGTCCACAGGCAGGGCGGCCAGAAAGCTGCTCTCCGTGCCGGGATCCACCACCGTCAGCCCGTCCGGCTTGTCCATGCCGGACGCGATCTTCGCTACCGACTTGCTGGACGCCACGCCTACCGAGATGGTCAACCCAAGCTCCGACTCTACCCGACGCCTGAGGCCTTTCGCGCACTCGACGGGGTCTTGCCCAAGCTCCGCCTGCCGAGTTATGTCCAAGAATGCCTCATCCAGTGAGAGGGGCTCGACCAGCGGGGTAGTCTGGCGGAATATGTCCATCACCCGCGCGGACATCTCGTGGTAACGCGGGAACCGAGGCGGAGCCCGGACCACGTGGGGACAGCGGTTGAGGGCCGTCCGCATCGGCATTGCGGACCCGACCCCAAAACGGCGCGCCTCATACGAGGCCGACGCCACCACGCCGCGGTGGTGGGGGCTGCCGCCAACGACCACCGGCTGGCCCCTGAGGGCTGGGTTATCGAGCTGCTCGACTGACGCGTAGAACGCGTCGAAATCCGCGTGGAGGATGTGCCTCATGGCCTGGAAGCGCCTCAGGCGGCGCTCGACCCTACAGAGTCCGATGTATCGGATCGGGGTATGGGAGTCCTGCCCACATGCTCATGAGAACATATTAGCACTGGAGTTCGTGCTCGTCAATTTGGATGACAGTAACCGTTCAGACTTCGTGAGGTCCTTTTCGACTAGCGCAGCCCCGATAAAGCAGACGTCTTTAGATCCCCACCCGCCCCTTGGTAACTGGAGCGTGGCCCCAGGACCCACTGCCAGAGGGAGGACCAGGTACACGCCGCCGCCGTCGGAGACTGGGAGAACCCCAACCCCCGCCAGAGCGGAGAACCTCTCCGGACTTCCCCCCTTCGGGTCTCACAAGGTCTGAACAGTTTCGGATGACACGCGCCTGTAAAAGACACCAAGGCGGGCCTCCAGCGTTGCGGGGCGCTATGGTACACTACGCTTTGGAGCAAACTCGGCCCGCATCCCCTGTCTTTCATGACCGGGCGCGCCTACGGCTCGGGACAGGCCAGGAATCGAAGGGGCAGGCAATGAACTGGCTGGATTTCTTACTGATAGGCGTGGTGGTGGTGAGTGCTGTCACAGGGCTGAGAATGGGCCTGTTGGGCGCCGCCGCACTGGCCGCCGGCGGCTACGTCGGGTGGCTGGCGGCGAGCCAGTTGAGCGGCGTGGCAGGCGGCGTAGTCGGCTCTGGCAGGGCCGATACCCTCGTTACAGTCGTTTCCTACGCCATCATCATCGCGCTGGGAGTCGTCGCCGCGAGGTTTATATTCAAAGCGGCCAAGCCCTTTCTTACCGCGGCCACGATGGGCCTGAGCAGCGTGGCCGACAGGGTGGGCGGCTTGGTACTGGGGACCGTCCTTGGTCTGGCGCTACTCGGAGCCACGATAGTCGGGCTGGCCCGGCTGACCTACGACTTCGCTCCGAGCGAGCTACCCAGAGTCGAGGACTCCACGCAGGCCCTGGAAGACGCGCTGAAAGGCTCGCGGACCGTTCCCGTCTTCATCAAGGTTGCGAACACCATTCCCGGCAGCACCCTTGGGCTCATCCCCTCAGACTTCCGTAGCGCTCTTGATATACTGGAGGACTAGACAGGCTGGGGCGCCTGCATAAAGGGATTGGTTCCGCCAGCCATACACACGTCGCGGCGCGCACATGGTTACATCCGACCCGGTACTGGTGCTGAACCAGAATTACCAGCCCCTCAACGTTTGCAACGTGAAGAGGGCGTTCGTGCTGCTGGCTCTGGGCAAGGCCGAGCTGATGGAGAACGGCCGCGGGTACATTCGCAGCGTCACCATGTCCTTCCCGGCGCCATCCGTCATCCGCCTATTCACGATGGTCAAACGTCCTCTGGTGCAACGCCGTCTGTCCCGGCGTGCGGTGTTCTACCGCGACCGGTTCACGTGCCTCTACTGCGGGGCCGAGACCAAATTGTTAACCCTCGACCACGTCGTGCCACGCTCCAGGGGAGGCCCCCACGTCTGGGATAACGTGGCGAGCGCCTGCATACCCTGCAACCACAGGAAGGCCGGTCTGACCCCGAAGGAGGCCCGTATGCGGCTCCTGAAGGAGCCTCGGGCGCCGCGCCCCGATCCCTACGCGCTGTTCCACCAGAGAACGATCCTAGAAGAATGGCGGCAGTTCATACCCTGGGTCGATTAGGCCGAGTCATTCTGGACGTTCGGGCGCCGTGGCCGGGAAGTCCAGAGAGGGTTCTCCCCTCTGGCAGGGGGTCTGAGGGCTATGCCCCCCAGGTGCTGGCGGACCGCAATGACCGGTAGAAGCAGGCCTAACGGGTGGATGGTATCCTGAGCATCATGGACTCGAAGGCCAGCCGGGGATTGACGTTGCGGTCAAGCAGCTGGGCAGTGTGCAACACCGTCTTGATTGCGCCGACCACCTCGGACTCCGACATCCCCCCGGCGATGGACGCCATCGCGTCTCGTCTGGACACGTAGGTAACGAGCTCGTCGAGACCCTCCTGCGCCATCAACACGTCGCGCCACCAGCTCAGCCACAGCGCCAGCTCTTCTCTTCCGGCCTCCCTGTCCCGTGAGAAGGACGAGGCCATCCGCACGGCATGGGCGAACCTTCCCTCGATTCCGTTTTGCAGCGTGTCCTCTATGGCCTGCAGCCGCTCGACCGCCGCCTGGCGGAGATCGGGGCTGCCGGCGGCCTCGACCGCCCATCCTGGCCGCCCTCCCGAAAGGCGCGCGATCTCGTCGGCGTCTTTCGGGTTAACGCCATGTTCCTCGATCAACATGCGGGAGATCGAGGCCGCGGGCGCCGGACGTAACTCCAGCACGCGGCACCGCGAGACGAGCGTCGGGAGCAGGGCGTCCGCCTGGGCCGCCAGCACTACGATCAGCACCTGCGGCGGAGGCTCCTCCAGGGTCTTGAGCAGCGAGTTCGCAGCCTCCATGCTCATCCGCTCGGCGCCGTCGAAGATGAAGCACCGGGATGCGCCCTCGAAGGGTTTCAACGCCGCCTCGCGCTGCACGTCCCGGACCTGGTCGATGCCGATGGATGCTTTGGCCCTACTACCGGGGGCGCCGCTCCCGCCGACACCGACGACGCGAACGTCGGCGTGGAGGCCGCGCTCGATGCGCCGACACTGAGCGCAGGCGCCGCACGGGCGCTCGGGGGCCAGACAGTTTACGGCCCTGCACAAGTCGAGCGCGAGCGTCATCTTGCCCACTTGCCGGGGTCCGGAGATGAGGTACGCGTGAGCAACACGACCTGCTTGCAGGCTGCGCTTCAGAAGATCTACCGCCCCATCCTGTCCGAAGGTGCGCCACGTGACGGGACCAGGCTCCACTGCGGCTACTCCAGCACGTCGGCCAGAACGAGATCCTGGTAGGTCTCCCGGCGGCGTATCAGTCGCGCCTCCCCGTCTTTCACCAACACAACGGCGGGCCTCGGGTTCAGGTTGTAGTTGCTGGCCATCGCCGGCGCATAGGCGCCCGCTGCGGGAATGGCCACGAGGTCGCCCTGAGACAATCTTGGGAGATCGACGTCCCGGACGAGCACGTCGCCGGACTCGCAGTACTTGCCCGCAAGCGTTACGGTCTCCGCTGCCGGCTCCAACATTCGGTTGGCTGCCGCGGCTTCGTACTGTGAGTCGTACAGCGCGGGGCGAATGTTGTCGCCCATGCCCCCGTCCAGCGAAACGTATTTGCGCACCGAGGGTATGTCCTTGATGGCGCCCACCGTGTAGAGGGCAACGCCTGCACGACCCACGACGGAGCGGCCCGGCTCGATGACCAGGGTGGGATCTTCAATGCCAAGGTCGGCGGTGCGCTGCTTCAACGTGGACGTAATCACGTCGGCATATGCGCCTATGGCGGGCGGGAGCCGGTCGCGCATATACCCGATGGCGAACCCCCCGCCGGGGCTGAACTCCCTCAGCTCGAGTCCTTTGGGCGCGAGCCTCCGCGCGAAGGTCAGCACGGCGTCGATGGCGATGGAGTACGGCTCCAGCTCGAATATGGGCGATCCCAAGTGGAAATGGAGGCCCACGACGTTCAGGTTGGGTGCGGCTATCGCATCGAGTACCGCCCGCTCGGCTTCGCCGGTATCGACGGCCAAGCCGAACTTGCTGTCCAGTATCCCCGTTGTGGTGTGAGCGTGGGTGTGGGGGTCCACCCCCGGCGAGACGCGCAGCAGAACGTCTTGAGAGACGCCGCGAGCGCGGGCCAGTTGGTCGAGAAGGCCAAGCTCATAGGTGTTGTCGATGACGATCCTACCGACGCCGACGTCGAGCGCCATCTCCAGCTCTTGCGGGGCCTTGTTGTTGCCGTGGAAGTAGACGTCCCCGCCTGGGATGCCCGAGGCCGTCACGACGGCGAGCTCGCCGCCGGAGACCACGTCGAAGCCCAGCCCCTCTTCGTGTATCAACCTCGCCAAGGCGGGATTGATATAGGCCTTAGATGCGTAGAGCGTCTTCGTATCGGGGTATCGCACGGTGAATTCGCCAACAAACTCGCGGCACGTCAGGCGCAGCGTGTTTTCGTCGAAGACGTAGAGCGGCGTACCGAACTGAGAGGCTAGGTCCACTACGTCGCAGCCGCCTAGACTCAGATGTCCGGCGCCGTTGACCCGCGCGGTCACGGGGAATACGTCGATGCTCTCGAAGCTCATACCTAACGCGCCTCCCTCGAAGCGGATTGAGAAGGGAAAGCCTCCGTTTCAAGCTTGGCCTCCTCGCCCCGGATAGTCACGCGGCCTTCGGATTCCAGCTTGACCAGGTGGGATCTGATCTGCCTGCGAGCCACTTCACGAAGGCTCGGGTCGATGCCGGCATACAGCGCGGCAAAGAGTTGTTCGGACGTATGGTGACCGTTCGACAGGAGTCTGACGATATCCCGCTCCCTGGAGAGCCGCCGGTCGATGGCCTCCCGGATCTTGGCCTGAGGCTCATCTATGACCGCGCCATGCCCGGGGCATATCAGCCGCAGGTCGAAGTCCAGCAACATGCGGAGAGATTCGACGTAAGCGCCGACGCTGCCCTGCTCAGGATTTATCGTCGTCGTACCGGTACCCAGCACCGTGTCGCCGGTGAACAGTACGCGCTCCTCTCGGTAGTAGACGCAAACGCTCCCCATCGTGTGTCCCGGCGTGTGGACGAACTCAAGCATCACCCCGCCGAGGTCCATTAGCTCCCGGTCCTCGATGGTCCTGCCGACGACGGCGCCGGGGAAGGCCTCCTCGATATGGGGCTTTTCCGCCGCCGCAGCGGTTACAACGCCTCCCGTCGCATCAGCCAGCAGCCGGGCGCCCCCCGCGTGGTCGGGGTGCCGGTGGGTCACTACGATGGCTTCCACCTGTGGTCTGCCCGCGTCGCCCCACTGCCTCACCAACGAGTCGACGTCGGCCTGAACGTCGTACCCGGCGTCAATGAAGACAGCCCGGTCGCCGGCGACCAAGTACACGACGTTGTCCAGGTCCCCAACCGGAATACCGAGAACGCGAGGCGCTACGTGGATGCCCATCTCGTCCCATAACCGCCTAGCGGAAGCCCCACTCGACCAGTTGCCGTACCATGCTCTGCCGACGCGGCCCGCCTCCCTCTAAGAACCCTTCTTGGTACACGCGGTCAGTCGAGTAGTAGTCGTTCTTCTGCTGAAAGCTGAGGTGGTTCTCATACATCCCTCGGTGGAACTCAGCCTGTTCGGGGGTATTCGGCTTCGCGGCGAAGTTCATCGTGAACATTCGCCTGTGGCTACCGCCGCCGAACGACGAGTGGAACAGGTGCTGGCTGAAGAAGACCAGGTCACCCGGGTCCGACTCGAGGGGAAAGAAGGGCACCTTCTCTCCCGTGACGCCGAAGGGGTACACGGGCGGGTCCTGCCGATGCCCGCTAAGGGACAGACACGCATTCGCAAGCGGGCCCCTGTGTGAGCCGGGGATGACCCTCAGGCAGCCTGCGTCTACCCGGACGGGGTCCAAGTACATGGCAACCTTGATGACCGGGTAGCCCATCATCCGGTTGCCTAGGTCCGCGTGCCACGACGTATCGCCCACGTACAGGTTCCCGTCGCCCGCTATCCAGACGAAGTCCGGACCCAGCAAGTCCTCCACGACCCCGTAGACCCGATCATCCTCCAGCAGTGACGACAGGGCGGGCCTCTGCTCGACCAGACTCATCATCATCTGCCGCTTCTTGCCCGGGAAGGGCTTACCGTACCTGAACTCTGTCATCACGTCGTCGAACAGCAGGGATATTTCCTCCATCTCCGTGGGGGAGAAGGCTTGCTTGAACACCAGGAACCCGAAGGTGTCGTAGAACAGTTTCTGTTCGTCGGTCAGCATCTGAAGCTCCTCGAGCGCGCGCCGCCTGCGCCCTGCGTCACTTGCCCAGCGCCTTGGCTATGCCCTCACCCTGGTCCTTGCAGTACTCGTAGAACGAGCCGACATCGCTGCCTATGCAGAAGTCGATGACGCCCATGTCGATGTAGGGCTGCGCGTCCTCCCATCGGCTCAGTTCTACGCGCGGGCGCACCCCCATCTTGATGGCCGTATCAATGGTGTAGCGTTCAGCTTCCTTTATCTTGGGGTGCGTATACTCCCCCGGCAGCCCAACCGTCATGGAGTAGTCGGCGGCCCCGAACTGGACCATGTCGATCTTGCCCGTACCGAGTATCTCTTCCAGCTGCTCGACGGCGGTCTTCTTCTCTATCATGAGCGCGAGCACCCCCTCGCTGCGGCGGCGGACGAACTCCTGGAGGCTGAGGCCGGGATGCACGTACGCGTTGTCTCGCGTGCTGGCCGCGCCCACGCGGCCCCCGTGCTCGGGCGTCGTCGGCTTGATCGCCGCAATGGCCTCCTTCGCGTCGTCGAGGTTGCGAATCTCAGCGAAGAGCAGGTTTTGGATACCGGAGCCCACCGCCCGCTCGGCCAAATACGTCCTGGGCTCCTGATCGAGCTTCATCATCGCTGACAGGTGGTCGAATATGTCGAGGGCGCGGCCAAAGTTCTCCAGAGAGAACAGATCGTAGGGCGCGTACTGGCCGGAGAACTCGATGTAGTCCATAGTGCCGCTGTAGCCGACCAACTCGACCATGCCCGGCCACTGGCTGAATAGGTGGGTCCCTATGGTCGGCTTACCCTCTCTGATCAGGTCCCGCAGGACGTTCCTTTCCTTCATTCTCTCCTCCTTAAGCGCTCGCTGCGGGAATCATACCACCAGAGGCCCACGCGGGCCACGGACATTTGGCGCGCGCACTGTTCTTTGATCCCCACCCGCCCGCCCCTTTGTAACCGGGGGCACAGCCCCCAGCCCCCCTGCCAGGGGGAGAACCCGTCGTCGCCGCCGGTGAGACTGGCGTCGGCAGCCCAGACCCCCTGCCGGAGGGAAGAACCTCTCTGGACTTCCCTCTTCGGGTCCCACCAAGTCGAGTCTGTCCCAGATTAGTAGGCGCCTCCTGGGAGCGCGGGCGTCTCGCCCGCGCCACCCCTAGATTCCGGCCTGCGCCGGAAAGACGGATGAGTGTAGCGCCGTCCTATGAAACGGCGCTGCCTACTGCTAATCTGGGACAGGTCCCACTAAGTCCGAACAGTTATTTGGCGCGCGCACCGGCTGCTATAATTGCTCCCGGAAGACTGACAGAGCAAGGACAAGGGCATCTCCAATGAACGGCTACGGGCTGACGGTAAAAGAAGGGTCTGGCGGCAAGCGGATCGAGGTCCGGTGTGAGCACCAGAACGGGCTTATATACGTGGTGCCGGGCGAGGCGTCCTGGGTATGTTCGGAGGAGCTGCGGCACGTTCACGCGCTGGCGGGGTTCTTCAAGCAGCTGGCGTCTCTGAATGACCCGAATATCAGAGAAGCGATGCAGCGCTGGGGACTTTACTACCGTGAGCGGCCTCTGTCCGGAGGGGACGAGCATTCGTAGGCCCCGGCCGGCCGTTCAATTCCCCGTCCTCATACATCCTCGCCCAGCTCGGAGCCGTCCGAGGCAATGATGCGGTGTATCACCGGCGAGAAGGCATGATCATCGCCCGGTTCGGTGTCATCGTCGGACCAGTCCTTCATAGACGGAGGGTCCCCCGGATCGGGATCGTCATCCAGTTCACCGATGCCCGGGCTGATGAGCGCCTGCATTCGCCGCTCCTCACTGGCCTTGGAAGGGAACGAGGGGGAGGCTGCCTGGGACGGGTGCTTGAAGACCTCGCGGATGATGATGGTCATCTCGTTTTCGCTGACGCTGGTGACCGCCGCCTCGTAGCGGTTCCCGCCTTTCATCAGGCGCGCCAGCCTCGACGCCAGCTTCGGTTCTACGCGTCCGAGGTAATCACCAAGTGGGTCCTCGACCTCCAAGGCCCCCCCCTGCAATCTGAGGTGGACCGGATGCCCGGGCGACATCCTGAGCAAGAATTTGGGCGGGGCCAAGCTCACAAGCGACGTGGTGCCGGCCTTGCCGCTCTCTTCGATGAATGCATGGGGCGCGGCGCTCGCCCTGATTGAGATCCTTAGATCCTCCCCACCAAGCTGCTCCAGCCTGTCCAGATTCTTGATGGCTATGGAACTGTGGGGCGAGATCTCCAGGGCCCGCCGAAAGGCGCGTTTGGCCTCGCCGATGCGCCCAAGCTCCATCAGCGCCTTCCCGAGCCTGTTGTAGGACTCCAGGTCCTCGGGGAAGTCGCCGACGAGCGACTTGTTGGCAGCGGCGGCTTCCGCCCACCGGCCTTCCTTGGCGAGGGCGACGGCCCGCTTTGCCCGTTCTTTCTTGTACTTGGGGCGCTCGTCAGTACGTAGGATAGTCATCGTGGATGTACGAAAATAGACGCATTTGACCGGCGGATTCTAAGGCCACGGATTGGGGATGCGCAAGCTTTAGCGGGGGTTCGTTGCCGCGAAATCTAGCGTCAGCGGCGCCACCGCAGCGGTAGGAGCTTCCATACCGCCTCTGCCAGTATCGCCGCGGACATCTTAGACCGGCCCTTGGTGCGGTCCATGAAGATGATGGGGTGCTCCGCCACGGTGTAGGCCTTCCTCTGGCACGCGTGGGCCATTTCCGCTTGGAAAGCGAACCCGGCGCACCTGAACCCTCCCATGTCCAGACCCCGGAGCGCGCCTGCCTCAAATGCCTTGAATCCCGACGTGGCGTCCCTCACGTCGAGCCCCGTTATCAACCGTATCCCCAGGTTGCCGAAGTAGCTCAACGCCCGCCTGGACAACCGCCAAGACTCATCGACGCCGCCCTCCTCCACGTACCTGGACCCCACCACGACGTCGGCGCCGCCCAGCTTTTCGATAAGCGCGGGTATTGCCTCCGGGGGGTGCGAAAGATCCGCGTCCATCTGCAGGACGTAGTCCGCGCCCTCGCTCAGGGCCTGGGAGAACCCTCTGACGTAGGCGGTGCCCAAGCCAAGCTTGCCGCCCCGCTGGATCACCTCCAAGCGCCCCTCATGCTCAGCGGCAAGCTTCTCGGCTGCTTCTCCCGTGCCGTCAGGCGAGCCGTCGTCGACGAAGATGATCTTGGTGTTAGGGATGCCAAGGGCGAATATCCGGCGGGTCAATTCGTCCAAGTTGGCGGCCTCGTTGTAGGTGGGGATTACGATAACCACCAGCGGGGGCTGCGTCATCTCCCCCTCCCTGACGTCCGCCACTGCCGGAGCAGCCTATCCGAGTTTGTAGAAGCCGCACACATCCCTAAGCCTGATCAGCGCCGCGTCCCGCAGCATTTCCAGGGAGTCTGCGAAAGGCCTTATCCTGCTCTCCCTATCATGGCGCCAGCCTATGGGCATCTCAAGCACCTCCAGGCCCATTCTCCGCGCCAGGTACAGCACCTCGACGTCGAAGGCGAGCCCCCGCGTCCGTTGCAGCTTGAATATCCTGTCGGCCACTTCGCCTCTGAAGCACTTGAAGCCGCACTGGGTATCCCGATACCCGGAGACGACCAACAGGCTGACGGCCCGGTTGAATGTCCTGCCTCGGAGGTGTCTGGCGAACGACTCGCCGCTCCGCACCGCGCCGCTCGCCTCCCGCGACCCGATCACGATGTCCCAACCCTCTTCCATCCGAGCCAGGAAATCCCCAATCTGTCTGACGGGCATTGCCATGTCGGCGTCGAACATCAGCCTGAATCTTCCGCTGGCTGCAAGCATACCGAACCTGACCGCCCAACCTTTGCCGCGGTGAGGGACGGACTGGACCCGAACGCGCCCGCCCGGGCTCACTCTACCAGCGACCGCCTGGACGGTGGCGTCCGTGCTCCCGTCGTCTACGACCAAGACCTCCCACTCGAAGGGGTGCTCTTTCAGGTACTCGGCCAGGGCGTCCAGCGTGACCCCGATCCGCTGCTCTTCGTTGAATGCCGGTATGACGACCGACAGCAGAGGTGCATGCTCGCCTAGCTGGCTAGGCACGACGAACGCCTCGGCGGGCGGACAACGCCGCTCCGGCTCCGGTGTGATGCTCAGGGTGAGCGGACAAGGTGCGGTCCGTAGTACTGCGTAAGGGGGCGCCCGGCGCGGGGTGTCTCTATCCCTGCTGGTCGAGCTCGAAGGCGGCATGAAGGGCGCGCGCGGCCTCTCCTAGCTGCGCCTCGGAAACGACACACGTTATCCGAATCTCGGAGGTGGACACCATCTCGATGTTGACGCCGGCGTCGGCTAAGGCCCTGAACACCCTGCTCGCGTATCCCGGCTCATTCTGCATCCCGGTGCCTACGATGCTAACCTTGGCCAGCCGGTCGTTGCTGACCACTCCGCGCGCTCCAAGCTCGCGCGCCGCCGTCTCCGCCACGCCCCTCGCCCGGCCCAAGTCTTTCCGGGCTACGGTGAATCCGATGTTCGAGAAGCCGTCCGCTCCCGCGTTCTGGACGATCACGTCTACGCTCAAGTCCGAGTCGGCCAGAGGCTCGAACAGGTGTGCGGCGATTCCCGGGCGATCCTCCAAGCCTTGAACGGCTATCATAGCCACGTCGGCCTCAGTGGCTATTCCCCTGACCCTGTCTCGGATCTCTCCAATTTCCTTCTGCATGTTAGCTTCCTGATGAATCAGTGTGCCGGGCCCATCCACGAGGCTGGAGGCGACCCTGATAGGAACGTTATACACCATAGCAAACTCGACCGACCTCGGGTTCATCTTGGCTCCGTGGCTGGCCATCTCAAGCATCTCCTCGAAGCCGATCTCGCTGAGCCTGCGCGCCTCCGGCACCAGGTTCGGATCCGCAGTGTAGATGCCGTCCACGTCGGTGTATACGTCGCACCGGTCCGCCCCAAGTCTGGCTGCGAGCGCGACGGCGGACAGGTCCGACGCGCCCCTACCCAGAGTGGTCACGTCCATCTCCTCCGTGCTCCCCTGGAAGCCCGCGACGACGACGATGCGCCCCCTGGTTAGCTCGCGGGTGACGCGCTCCGGTTCGATGACGGCGATCCTCGCGTTCCCGTACCGCGTGTCGGTGCGGATGCCGGCCTGCGCGCCGTTGAGGCTGACGGCGTCGCGGCCATGAGCGCGTAGAGCCATTGCAACCAGCGCGCAACTCTGAAGCTCGCCGGTGGAGAGCAGCACGTCCAACTCGCGCGGGTCCGGCTCCTCCGAGACCCGATGGGCCAGGGCGATCAGGTCGTCGGTTGTCTTGCCCATCGCCGATACGACGGCAACGACGCGGTCGCCGCCGCGCTGCGCTTCGGCCACCCGCTCGGCGACACGCAGCACTGCTGCCGCGTCCACCAGCGAACTGCCGCCGTACTTCTGAACTACCAGAGCCATGTCTGCCCTTCGTCCGCGGGTCTCATCCCCTATTCAGCACCTCGACGCCCCGGGGCGAGGGCCGGGTCACTCTGACCGTGCCGCTGACGCCCGACTTTGCTGCTGCGTCCGCCATCTCGTAGCCGATGGTGACCTCTCGGCCCTGGGTAATCGCCAGAACGCTGGAGCCCGCCCCCGACAGGAAGACGCCCAGGGCCCCGGCATCCATAGCGCCCCGGAATACGTTCTTCATCGCGGGGAATATCCTGTCCCGGTAGGGTTGGTGCAGCCTGTCCTGTGTCGCGGTGTCCAAGTGGGACAGGTCTCCCGACGACAACGACCCCACCAGCAGTCCTACCCGCCCGATATTGTACACGGCGTCCTCGACGCTGACCCGGCTCGGCAGCACTGAGCGCGCTTCCTCCGTGGCCATCTGCACGTCGGGTATGAACAACACCGCCCTGATGCCTTCCGGCACGGGGATTGCGCCGGTGACGAGCCTGCCGCCGTCCCGCACCACGACCCGACAGCCTCCCAACAGCGCCGGAGCGACGTTGTCCGGGTGGCCTTCCAGGTCCGAGGCCATCTGCAGGAGCCGCTCGCGGCTGATGGCTCTACCGATGAATTCGTTCCCCGCCGTTAGCCCGGCCACCACAGCCGCCGCGCTGCTCCCAAGCCCCCTGGCTATGGGTACGCCGTTGTTGCAGACGATACTTACCTCGGGCGCCGTCTGCCCCGCCTCGTTGAAGGCCATCTGGAACGAATCGTAGACCAGGTTGCCTGGGCCCGCCTCCAGCTCGCCGCGCCCTTCCCCGCAGACCTCAAACGCGGATGCGCCGGCCTCCACCTGGACGAAGTTCCAGATGTCCAAGGCCATCCCAAGGCAGTCGAAACCGGGGCCGAGGTTTCCAGTGGTCGCCGGGGATCTGACGGTTACGCTGCTTAGCATGGCGGAGTGTATGGGGTCGGAACGGTTGGATGGGTGATTCGTATAATAGCACGAGACGGCCCGGGCTGCCCCGGCTCCGTCAGCCAACGTAACCCGTTCAGGCTTCGTGAGGTCTTCTCGACTGGCGCAGCCCCGATAAAGCAGACGTCTTTGATCCCACCCGACCGCCCCTTGGCAACTGGGGGCGCAGCCCTCAGACCCCCTGCCAGAAGTGAGGAGTCTGTCCCAGATTATAGGCGCCTCCTGGGAGCGCGGGCGTCTCGCCCGCACCACCCTTAAGATTCCGGCCTGCGCCGGGTCTCACAGAGTCTGAACAGTTCCAGCTAACTCCTGATAGAATCTCATCGTCATGGCCGAAGCCACTAGACAGGGCGCGCCGAGCGGCCCCGCGGTGCGAGCGGATCCCGGCGCGCTAGACCTGAGGGCGAAGTCGTTGGAGGCGCTCGACTTCCCCGCCGTCAGGGCGCGGGTCGCTGACATGGCGGCGTTCCCGACGGCGAAGTCGTGGGCCTCTGAGATGTCGCCAAGCTATAGCGCGAGCGCGGCGCGGGCCATGATGGCTGAGACGGCCGAGGGGATGGCGTTCTTGGAGCAACACCCCGACGTGGACCTCTCCGCTGCCGAGGACCCCCTGCCCCTCGCCCAGAGAGCCGCCCTCGAAGGCGTTCTCACAGGCGCCGAGCTTCAATCGGCTGCGGCCTTCATGGAGGTCTTGGCAAAGGCCCGGAGCGCCTTTGGGGCAGCCGGCGACGTTGCCCCCGGACTGGCCGCCATGGCCGGCGGCATCCCCGACCTCACCCGAATAGCGCGCCGCATCACGTCGTCGATAGGCATCAGGGGCGAGGTGGTCGATAACGCCAGCCCTGTGCTGGGCGAGCTCAGACGCCGCTCCAGGCGGGCCTACGCGCACGCGTTCGAGACGCTGAACGCTCTCATCCATTCCACCCTTGGGAATGAGGCGTTGCAGGACAAGGTCGTCTCCGTAAGAGGCGGCAGGCTGACATTACAGGTCAAGGCCGAGATGAGAGGCCGGATACCCGGCGTCGTTCATGATTTCTCCAACTCCCGCGCCACGTTGTTCGTCGAGCCTCTGACCACCGTGGACCTGTGCAACGCATGGCGGGAGCGGGCGCTGGAGGCGGAAGAGGAGATCGCGCGTATCCTGCGGGAGTTGTCGGCGCTGGTCGGCAACGCCGAGCCCGACGTCGCCCGGGGCGCGGATATTACGGCGCGCATCGACTTCATCATGGCGCGCGCCAGGTACAGCATCTCCATCAGGGGCGCCAATGCGCTGCCGCCGGTGGATTCGGAGAGCGGGCAGCCGGTCGTACGCCTCCTGCGAGCCAGACACCCGCTCCTCGCCGGCGAGGTGACGCCCATCGACGTGAACATTGACCCCGAGCGCCCAATCCTGGTCATCACGGGCCCGAACATGGGAGGCAAGACAGTCGCCATGAAGACAGTGGGCCTTGCGGCTGTCATGCAGCAATCCGGACTCATGGCGCCCGTGGGAGAGGGCAGTAGCCTTCCCGTCTTCGACGGGATCTTCGCAGACGTGGGAGACGAACAGAGCGTCCAGGGTTCCGTCTCCACCTTTGGGGCCCGCGTCCAAAACGTGATCGGCATCCTGAGCGAATCCACCGGGCGCTCGCTGGTGCTCCTGGACGAACTCGGCGCCAGCACGGACCCTGAAGAGGGGGCCGCGTTGGCAAAGGCGATCCTGAGCCGTCTGGCTGCAAGGGGTGTGACGTCGGTGGCGACGACTCACCACAGGTCGGTTGCCCTCTATGCAGCCGGGGCCCTGGGCATGATGAATGCCAGCGTCGACCTGGACCCGTCGACCCTTACACCCACCTACAGCCTCACCGCAGGGGTCCCCGGGCGCAGCTATGCCATGTCCGTCGCCGCCCGGCTTGGACTTCCGCAAGGCATCCTGGCAGAGGCCCGGGGACTCATGGAGCCGCGCCACCTTAGTTTCGAGGACTGGCTGGGCGACCTACACCGCGAGCGCGAGCAGCTCAAGCGCCTACTGGACGAGGCGTCCCGCGCCAGTGCCGATGCGGAGAGGGCTAGAGCCCGGCTGGACGACGAACTCCATGAGCTGCTCCTGCGCCGCGAGGATATCCTCCACAGCCTGAGCAAGGAGATGTCCGCACGGTTCGACGGCGTCCGGCGCAAGCTTCGCCGCGTCGAGTCGACACTGTCATGGAACGCCCCGCCGGGCAGGGCTCCCGAGGCCGGCGCGGAGTTGGAGGCAGCTAGAGAGGACTTGCGCAAGGTCGAGGAGGCCATCCCGATAACGCCTGTGCAGGAAGAGGAAGGTCCTTTGGCCGTAGGGGACCGGGTCGTCGTGAAGGGACTCAACGTCGAGGGCGTCGTGACCTCGGCTCCGGACCACAGCGGGCAGGTCGAGGTCACGGCCGGAGACGTCCGCCTACGGTTGGACACCCACCGGATCGGCCCATCTCAGGATCCCGTCCGTAGCGATGAGCCTGCGATCAGGGTGAGCTACGACCTGCAACCCCTTCTGCCCTCAGTCGAACTTCATGTCCGCGGAATGCGGGTACAGGAGGCGCTGGACAAGGTGGAGGGCTTCTTGGATCAGGCGCTGATGAACGGAATCGGCTCAGCGCGCATTGTCCACGGACGTGGGACCGGGGCGTTGCGCATGGCCATCAGGGATTTGCTGGAGCGTCACGCCACGGCCAAGTCCTTCCGGCCGGGCGAACAAGGAGAAGGAGGCGAAGGGGTTACGGTTGTCGAGCTTGCCTGACCCTGTCGCGAGCCGGCTCATGCTCCTCTTGCTCACGCTCTGCCTCGTAGCCCTCGGGTGCAGGCCCTCAACCGATCGGGAGTGGGCAGCCCTCCCCGCAATCCCGACCGCGGCCCCAACACCGGTCCCCCTCAGCGCGGCAGCACCAACCCCATCCACGGAGACCGACGCACTAGCCAAGGCCGGGGTGGTTATCGGCGGCGTGAGGTTCGAGGCGGAACTGGCTGTCAGCCCCGCCCACAGGGCGAGAGGCCTCTCAGGCCGCGACAGCCTAACACCCAAGACGGGAATGCTCTTCGTATTCGAGGACTCGATAGCGTCGAGCTTCTGGATGAATGAGATGCGATTCCCGTTGGATTTCGTCTGGATCGGGGAAGATTGCACAGTCGTGGACGTCACGGCGAATGTGCCCGTACCGGCCCTCGGTACGGAACAGGCGGAGCTTCCCACCTACTCGTCCGGGGCGCCAGCGGCCTACAACTTCGAGATCAACGCCGGAGAGGCGGACGAATACGGGGTCGCAGTGGGGAGCCCGGTAAGAATCTACGGGATGCCGCCCGGCATCGAAAGCCCTTGCGGGTAATCAGCTTACCGAGGCGTCCGGCTCGGCTCTATCCAAGGGCCACTGCCACTCTATCCCCTCGTTCTTGGGCGCTTTCATGACTGGATTGCCCTTGAGCACGTGCGTTGCGTAATCGAGCAGATCGCACGCGCAGACGGAGCAGTAGCCGTAGCGGTTCTTCAGGCGCTCGGTGATCGAGGCCCGTCTCTGGGCCCACAGGGCCTTCTGCCGGGCAAAGCGCGGCTCCGTCAGGTCGCGATCAAGCTTGTGGCGGGGCACGAATAGTCTCGATTCAATCGCCGTGCGCAACCGAGATTCCGTCGAATAGACGAGAGCGGACCCTTCCTCCTTGCGCCGAACCGCAAGCCGGTGTATCTCCGTCCGGAACGCGTCCTTGCTTCGCTCGGCAATGTTGATCGCCCGCTCCAGCTCCCTCATGTCTCGCTCTACATCCCTATCGGCCCCGTGGGACCCCGACAGGTAGGACGCAACATTTCCTACGTAGTCGTTCAGCAACCTGTTGGCCGCGTCCTCGAACGACTCGTCATATGCCCTCTGGACCTCTTTTACCGCCAAGATGCCGTACTCCCGCACGGTCTCCGACACCATGGAGACGTACGTTGGTACGTCGATCTTCCCAAGGCTCACGTTCTGATCGAGACCCTGCCACAGGCTGTCGAGCGCCGCCAATGGGGTGATGCAGGAGACGCCGGGCTTACTGGCAACGGCGCCCAGCCGGTTCATGACGTATCTCGGCGATATGCCGGACATCCCCTCGTTAAGGTGGTGGCGCTGCATCTCGACGAGGTCCTGTCGAGAATATGGATGCACCCTCTCCCCATCGTACAGATGAAGCTTGTCCATCACGCTCATGCCCTGCCGGGACGGCGGGTCGAGCCGGGAGAGGACGGAGAACGTGCCGCCTACGCGCAGGGTCAGAGGGGCGACGTGGACGCTCTGCAACGTGGAACTTCTTATCATGTCCCCGTATATGCGGACCTCGTCGCTAACCCTGAGATTGTAGGGTATCTGGGCAGCGATGATCCTGTCCTTGAGCGCTTCGGAGCGTTCGTCCGCGGCAAACGCCGCGAAGTCGCCTTCGTTCGAGTGGCCTACGATCGCCTCGTCGGCATAGACCGAGCCGAATTTGTCCATCTTTATGACAAGCTCTTGCGCCAGCCCCAGAAGTGTGGTCAGAAGGTGGGGGTCGGCCTTGAATATCTCAACGAACTCCATGATCCCGCGATTGGCGACGTTGAACTCCCCGTCCAGTCTGAAGGCCTTCCCTGCAACTTCGGCGCGGTCGCCCTGAAGCTGCGCCGTATCCACGCTGCCCACCAGCATAGACGCGTCGGGGCGCGGGTTGGTGGCCACGTAGTAGCCGATTCCTATCGCCTCATGCTCGGAAAAGGTCACGCGCGTTACCGGCACGTCCGAGACCCTGCCTCCGTGCCCGACCCTGAGAAGGTATCGGCAACGCGGGCAGAGGTCGCCTTCTATGTACACGCCGTACTGCTCTCTCAGGGCGGGCCTGAGACGGTGCGGTAAAAGGTGGAGGGGGTCCTCCTGCATCGGACAGCCGGCAATCGCGTAGACCGCCCCCCGATCGGTTCGGGTGTACGCCTCAAGCGCCCGCTTGATGAGGTCGACGATCGTAGACTTGCCGCTGGCGGGCGGACCCAGCAGCAGCAGTATCCTCCGGCGGGATTCGAGGCGCCGGGCTGAGGCCTCGAAGTACTGCACGATGTTGTGCAACGCCCTCTCTAAGCCGTATATCTTGTCCTTGAAGAGGCCGTAGACCACCTCGCCGTCCGCCCCGGCCTCCGTCCCGCACTCCACAATCGCCTCGTACACAGTCGCGTGAGACAGCCGTGAGATGGACGGCGTGTCGACGACCATGCTCAGGTAGTCGGCAAAGGTGCCTTCCCAGGAGAAACGCCCCGCCTCCTGGTCGCTCTGAGCGAGGATATCCTCTACGGTTAGCTTTTGTTCGCTCATAGGCCCAGCCCACCCTTCGTCAATTGGTCTTCCAGTGGTCGTGCGCCTAGCTGAAAGATGAGATGGCAGTGGATAGCACGAGAAGGCCGATGATCGCCACGACGCTTCCGCCAACGAGTATGAACCAGCCCGTCACAACCCTCATCACGTTGAACGTGAACGACAGGGTGATGAACATCATGGCGGCCAGCACAGTCAGGAAGAGGGTCGCGGCTGAGATGCCGAGCCACGCAGCCGTTCCGTACAGCGGCTCCAACTCCACCGCGAAGTACATGAACGCAATCCCACTCAGGACGGTCAGGAAAACGCTGTAGAAGCCTATCGCTTTCTCATCGAAGTCCCACAGCCCATGGGCCGCTACGCCCACAGCATACAGACCCCATGCAAGTATCAGGGTCTTCATGACCATGGTCTGCGCCAGCCAGGCGTACGGCTTGGTGCCCTCACCGGTAAGCAGCATCCAGGCTGATCCCGAATCGGTGAGTGTGGACGCCGGCGACAGCAATACTGCGCCGATGACCAGCAGTCCGATCCCACCCACGAACAATCCTACCGTCCTGCCCTCTGAGTAGACACCCAGCATGTACCAGGACTGGGAGAACAATGCCGCGCCGATCAATGCGAAAAAGATCCCCTCCATTTTGGTCTCCTCTCCTTCCGGGTCTGGTGACTTCCGCAGCAGTGATCCGTATCTTCGAACCACTGACTGACATCATCCTAACTGTTACGCTACTAGCTGCGCTAGGCAAATCCAAGTGGGAATTGGGTGGATTAACCCTATCTACACCGGTCGTGTACGATATGGCATAGCAGTACCTGGCACCGCGTCCCAGCAGGGACAGACCCGTTTCTCATATGGGATCTCGGGTGTGCGGCGAGAGGGAGGATGAAATATGCCCGGATTCAAGACCAGCGAGAAGATCAAGCTCTCACCCCAAGCGGTGTTCGACTACGTAACCGACATCGGCAACTCATCCCGATGGCTGCCGGGCGTCGTGGCTGTAGAGATGCTGACTGATGGGCCGATGGCCGCCGGCTCGCGTTACCGGGAGACCCGCCAGGCCGCCGAGCGTACGGGCCACGTCGATCTAGAAGTCAAGGAGTTCGACCCGCCGCGGAGGTTCATCACGGAGTTCGACAAGGGCGGCTATCTGACGACCTACAGCTACACCTTCTCCGAAGATGGTTCGGGGACCAAGGTGGAGATGGAATGCGAGGTCGTTGCTGACGGCTGGAAGATGCTTATGACGCCCCTCGTGGCGGGGGCAATGAAGCGCTTCGACAAACGGATGTTGAAGGGCCTCAAGGACGCTATCGAAGGGCGCCGCAGACGCTAGCGCGGCGCCCGGGCGTTCAATCCTCCGACAGCCGAGGCCCTATCTTCCATCCGCAGGCAGTTGGGGGCAGTCACACCAGGAAGCTGAAGGGATTCTCCAAAGCTTTCTTGATCTCGATGAGGAGATCAGCGCCCTCGGCGCCGTCGGCCACGCGGTGGTCCGCCGATAGGGTCGCCGTCATCACCTGGGCGATAGCTATGTCATCACCGCGGACGACCGGGCGCTTAGCAACCTTACCCACCGCCAGCACGGCGGCCTGCGGAGGGTGGATTATCGCCGTGAAGCTGGCGACGTCGTACATCCCCAGATTGCTCACCGTGAACGTTCCGCCAGTGTACTCCTCAGGGCGAAGCGTACCGGTCTTTGCGCGGTTGATCAGCTCCTTGCCTGCGCCGGCGATCTCGCTCAACGACTTCCTAGCGCAGTCCATGACAGCCGGGATGATCAGCCCGTCCTCCTCCGCGATGGCGATCCCGATGTTTATCCGGTCCTGCACTTGGATCGCGTCGTCTAGGAAGTAGGAATTGAACTTCGGGTGCTTCTTCAGCGCCGACGCGCACGCCATGACGACGAGGTCGTTGACGCTGATCTTGATCCCTTCACTTTCCATCCGCTCGTTGATCTGCGCTCGGAGGCCCATCGCCTCGGTCATGTCTATGTCGGCGGAGACGTAGAAGTGCGGGATCTCCGTCTTGCTCTTCACGGTGACGCGGGCGATCTGCTGCCTCATACGGGTCAACACGACCGTTTCGGCGCCCGACGGCGCTTCAGGCGCCTCGGAGGCCGGCGGCTCCTCCTCCGTAACCTCAGCAGCGGCGGACTCCTCCACAACCTCAGCAGCGGCGGACTCCTCCACAACCTCGGCAGCGGCGGACTCCTCCACGACCTCAGCAGCGGGCTCCTCCTCCGTAACCTCGGCAGCGGCAGGCTCCTCCACGACCTCAGCAGCGGCAGGCTCCTCCACAACCTCGGCAGCGGCAGGCTCCTCCTCCGTAACCTCGGCAGCGGGAGACTCCTCCGTAACCTCGGCAGCGGGAGACTCCTCCACGACCTCGGCAGCCGGCGCCTCCTCCACGACCTCGGCAGCCGGCGCCTCCTCCACGACCTCAGCGACGGGCGGCTCCTCCACGACCTCAGCAGTGGGCGGCTCCTCCGTAACCTCGGCAGCCGGCGCCTCCTCCACGACCTCAGCAGCGGCAGGCTCCTCCACGACCTCGGCAGCGGCAGACTCCTCCACAACCTCGGCAGCGGCAGGCTCCTCCACGACCTCGGCAGTGGGCGGCTCCTCCGTAACCTCGGCAGCGGCAGGCTCCTCCACGACCTCGGCGGCCGGGGGCTCGAACGACAGCACGTCGTCCCTAGTAATTCTGCCGCCGGGACCCGTGCCGGTTACCTGCGAGAGATCAATTCTCCGTTCTTCGGCGATGCGGCGCGCCACGGGAGATGCGCGGACTTCCCCAGCGTTTACGGCCTGTGCCTCGGCGGGCGGCGCCTCTGGTACAGGCGGGGGCTGGACGTGCTCGGAGGGAGGCGGAGCCGTTTCCGTTTCCGCTTCCGCCTCAGCCGAGACCTCGTCTACGTCTCCCCCAGTCTTCGGGGTCTCCTCGTCTGCCACGCCGACAATGCCAATCGGTTGGCCGACGGGCACAGAGGACCCCTCCGAAACCAGCAGTTTGATCAAGACTCCCGTTGCCGTGGACTCAAACTCGACAACGGCCTTGTCCGTCTCGATCTCGGCGATCGGCTCGCCAACCTTCACCTCGTCACCCTCAGCCTTGAGCCACCGCACAACAGTACCTTCGCGCATGTCGTAACCCATTTGCGGCATGTTCAGTTCAGTAGCCAGGGCGCACCTCCTCCGTTCATTCTAACTTAGCTGTGATCAAGCGACGCTCGCCAGTCTTGAGCACACTCCTAAGCGACTTTCTACATCCCGAATAGATCGCTGACCGCATCGGCCACCTTTTCGGGGCTGGGAATGACCGAGGCCTCCAGTTTGCCTGCATAGGGTGAGGGCACGTCGGCTCCGCCAACTCGGCCCACAGGACCATCCAGGTGGTCGAATGCCTCTTCCTGGATCCTGCTGGCGACCTCTGCGCCGAACCCCCCGGTTCTCCACGCCTCTTCGATTACCACGACGCGGCCCGTCTTCTTTGCCGACTCGACGGCTGATTCTGTGTCCAGTGGGCGCAGGGTGCGCAGGTCTATGACCTCCGCCTCAACCCCTCGTCGAGCGAGGAGATCGGCTGCGTCCATAGCTACGTGAACCATCCTGGAGGTCCCGATCAGGGAAACGTCGTCACCCAGCCGCTTTATCTTAGCCTGACCGAATGGGATCGCATAATGCGCGTCCGGCACCTCGCCTCGGACGCCGTACAGGAGGGCGTGCTCGGCAAATATGACCGGATTGTCGTCGGTAACGGCCGTACGGAACAGGCCGAGAGCGTCGTACGGGTCCGACGGCGCCACGACCTTGAGGCCGGGCACAGAGGCGAACCAGCCCTCCAGACTTTGGGAGTGAGTGGCGCCAAGCTGAGCGCCGCCTCCCGTAACGGTTCTGATCAACAAGGGCACCCTCATCTGACCGTTGGACATGTACCGGAGCTTGGCCGCGTGGTTGACGACCTGATCAATGCCCAAGAGCAGAAAATTGATAGTCATGATCTCTACTATGGGTCTGAGTCCGGCCAAGGCGGCCCCAATCGCCGCCCCTACGATCGCCGACTCGGATATCGGGGTATCCTTGATACGTTCAGGGCCGTAGTCGTCCAGGAACCCGCGTGTCACTGCATAGGCGCCCCGATAGGCCCCTATATCCTCTCCCATGAGTAAGACGGCGTCGTCGCCCTCAATAGCTTCCCTGAGACCTCGGGCGATCGACTCTCTGATGGTCAGCTCAGCCATTATACGTACTCAATGCCCCATCCGGGCATCCTCTGATCTCGTCATGGCAAGAGAAACCCTCTCTCGGCTCAAGAGTAGACATGGGCGTACAGCGCCTCCGGAGGCGGGTCGGCGCTCTCCTCTGCGAAGCGGACCGCCTCGGCCACGACCTCCTCGACTACCGTATCCAGCCGGTCGAGGGTGTGCTCCTCGATAAGGCCCTGTTCCAGGGCGAATTTGCCGAACAAGGAGATCGGGTCCCTGTCGCGCCACACCTCGACTTCAGCCGAGTCGCGGTAGGCCGTCGGGTCGGCGACGGAGTGGCCTCTGAACCGGTACGTCATCGCTTCCAGGAAGACCGGGCCGCCGTCGCTGCGCACCCGTTTGACCGCTTCGGCTGTGGCCTCGCTCACGGCCATGACGTCCATGCCGTCAACCTGGGCCGCCGGTATCTTGTAGGAGTCAGCCGACTGGAAGATGTCCCTGCCTCCGGCGTGCGCCCGGTCCACGTGGGTGCCCATGCCGTATAGGTTGTTCTCCAAGAAGAACAGTACGGGTAAGTTCCACAGGGACGCGAGGTTCAGTGACTCGTGGAACTCTCCCTGATTGACGGCGCCGTCGCCGAAGAAGCAGACTACGACCTCATCGCCGCCGCGATACTTGACCGCCAACGCGAGCCCCACCGCGATGGGCAGGTGCCCGCCCACAATGGCGTGCCCTCCCATGAACCTCTTCTTCACGTCGAACAGGTGCATGGACCCACCCTTGCCGCCGCTGGCGCCGGTGACCTTGCCGAACAACTCGGCCATTACGGCCTTCGGGGACATGCCTCTGGCCAGCGCGTGGCCGTGGTCTCGGTAGTGTGTGATGACGTAATCATCATCGCGCACTACCGAGAGCGCACCCACCGCAACAGCCTCCTCCCCTATGTAGAGGTGGAGGAACCCCCGGATCTTGCCGTCCATGTACAGGCGCTCGCACTGCTCCTCAAACCTCCGTATGAGGAGCATTTGCCCGTACAGGTGCGCCGCATCTCTCTTTGCTTGCTCGGTTACCACCTTTGATGAACTCGTCCGATACCCTCTTTACAGACCCACCTTACCAGGCTGCGGGGAGATGCTCGCCAGCTCCCACCCCGCTTCCTGAACCAAATGGGGGATGGATTATATCTGCCGGAGGCAGAGCATATCCCCACTGCAAACCCCAGCGGCTCAGCAGCCTGTCAAATGTGAATCGCCTCGCCGTCGGCCGCTAGAGCAGCCTCTTTGATCGCCTCCGATATGGTCGGATGGGGATGCACCAGCCAGCCCAACTCCTTGGTTGTGCTCTCCAAGAGCCTCGCCATCCCAAGCTCGCCCAGTAGTTCCGTGACCTCCGCCCCTATCATGTGCGCGCCGAGGAGGTCTCCCACCTCCGCGTCCACCACCACTTTGACCATCCCCTCTGTCTCGCCCAGCGCCAGCGCCTTGCCGCTGGCCATCATGGGGAACCTGCCGGTCTTGACCGTGTACCCCCGCTCTTTCGCCTGCGCCTCCGTCAGCCCAAAGCTGGCGATCTGGGGGCGGCAATAAGTTGCACGGGGCATCATGTCATAATCGAGGGCGGGAGGCTCCAGGCCGGCGATGTCCTCGACCGCCGCGACCCCCTGCGCAGAGGCTACGTGGGCCAGCAGCATCTTCCCGGTCACGTCCCCGATGGCATAGACGCCCGGCACGTTGGTGGCCATCCGGTCGTCGACGGGGATGAAGCCGCGCTCGGTCGCCACACCCACGTCCTCCAAGCCGATGTCCTCGATGTTGCCCTGCGACCCGACCGCAACTAGGATCCTGTCGCACTCGATCACGGATTCGGAGCCGGCGCTGGACACTGTGACGCGGGCGGAGCCCGAAGCCGCCTCCACGCTCTCCACTCTGGAGCCTGTCATCGACCTGATCCCGCCGCGCGCAAAGCTCCTCTCGAGCTGGACGCTGACGTCCCGATCCTCCAAGGGGGTCAGCCTGGGAAGGAGCTCCACGATGGTCACCTCGGCGCCGTACTTCGAGTACACGTAGGCGAACTCGACGCCCGTGGCCCCGCCCCCGACGACGACGACGCGCTTCGGGACCTCTCGCAAAGCGAGCGCCTCGCGGCTGGTTATCACAACGTTGCCGTCGATGGGGAGGTTGGGCAAGTCGCGGAACCGGGCGCCGGTGGCGATGATCACGTTGTCCGTCGTCAGGGTGCGGCCACTGCCGCGAACCTCTACGGTCCTGCTATCCTTCAAGCCCCCGTGGCCTTCAACGTAGACGACCCCGTTCTTCTTGAGCAGGAAAGCTACGCCTGTGGTCAGGCGTTCCACCACTTGGCGGCTGCGGTCAATGGCCTTGCCAAAGTCGTACCGGACGTTGTCGAAGGCGATTCCGTAATCCTCGGCGTGCTGCACGAGGCCGACCACCTCGGCGTTCCTGAGCAGCGCCTTGCTGGGGATGCAGCCCCAGTTCAAGCAGACGCCGCCCACCTCGGCCCTCTCTACGATGGCCGTCCTGAGACCAAGCTGTCCCGCCCTGATCGCGGCAACGTACCCACCCGGACCGCTGCCCACTACAACGACGTCGAAGTCTGCCAACCGACTGCCTCCATCGAAGCTTCGCCTATTCTACAACAACGCCGCGCCAAGCTGTAAGGAAGCCAGTACCCCGTAAATTGAACAAGGCTCTCTGGGCTGGTATGATTTTCTACGCAGCCAATCCTCTGGGAACGGTGAGCGTAACCATGTCGATGGCCTTGGCGTGCGCCTGTGCGCCGCTGTCAATAGCGGAGCCTTCCCTCAGACCGCCGGGAGGGTTCTTCGCTTGATCACGCCTACCTGCTTCGTGCCGGGCGTCCGAGTCGGCCACTACACGGACACGCAGGCCCTGACCGGCTGCACGGTTGCGCTCTGCGAGCAAGGGGCTGTCGCCGGGGTCGATGTCCGCGGCTCCGCGCCCGGCACCAGGGAGACCGACGCCCTGCGCCCCGGCAACGTGGTGACAGAGGTCCAGGCGGTGCTCCTGACGGGAGGCAGCGCCTTCGGACTGGACGCCGCCTCGGGGGTCGTGCGCTACCTGGAAGAGAAGGAGTCCGGCTTCAGGGCAGGCGGATACATCGTCCCCATCGTACCGGCCGCGGTGCTGTTCGACCTCTGGGTCGGCAACGGAAGCGTGCGCCCAGACTGGCAGAGCGGGTACATGGCGTGTCTGGACGCCTCCGCGAGCACGGCCCCGGAGGGCAGCGTCGGCGCCGGCACGGGGGCCACCGTGGGCAAGCTGCTGGGGTCCGATCTGGCGATGAAGGGCGGCCTGGGCGTATCCCGCATCGAGACCGGCAACGGCGTCGTGGTAGGCGCGGTGGTTGCCGTGAATGCGGTCGGCAGCATAATGGACGCCGCGACCGCCGAGCTGGTGGCGGGACCAAGGACCAGCGACGGCATGGTCGACGCGTCGGAGGCCCTGGTCAGCGGCGGCTCGTGCGCGTCGGACGGCCTGCCGGGACAGAACACCACCATCGGCGTCGTCGCCACCAATGCCAGGCTGAACAAGGAGCAGGCCAATAAGCTTGCGTCCGTTTCCCACGACGGCATCGCCCTATCGGTGCGGCCCGCCCACACGATGAGCGACGGCGACGCCATGTTCTCCTTGGCCACGGGCCGAACCGACGCAGAGGTGAACATGCACAAGCTCTGCGCGGCGGCGACCCTCTGCACCGCGCGGGCCATCGTCAGAGGGGTCAGGTCGGCCAAGGGATGCGGCGGTATACCTGCGGCCTCGGAGCTTTGACCGGGAGGTCTGACATGAGGGCCACGATACGCAGCATCAAGGCCATGAAGCACAAAGGCCGAAAGATCGCGATGGTCACGGCGTACGACGCCACCTCAGCCGCGATCGTCGAGCGCGCCGGGGTCCCCGTAGTGCTGGTCGGGGACAGCCTCGGCAACGTCATGCTGGGCCACGGCGACACCCTGCCGGTGACCATGGACGACATGATCCACCACGTCAAAGCGGTCGTGCGAGGCACGGAGAAGGTCCACGTCGTGGCGGACCTTCCGTTCATGAGCTATCAGGCCAGCGTCGAGGACGCGGTGCGCAACTCCGGGCGCATGCTCCAAGAGGGCGGCGCGCAGTCGGTCAAGCTGGAGGGCGGGCGGCGCTTGGCCGGCACGGTCGAGCGCATAGTCGGGGCCGGCATTCCGGTCATGGGCCACATAGGATTCACCCCACAGTCGGTGAACCAGATCGGAGGCTACCGCGTACAGGGCAAGACGACCAGCGCCGCCGAGGCGTTGGTGGAAGACGCGGTGTCCCTGGAGACCGCCGGCGCGTATGCGGTCGTGCTGGAGCTGGTGGCCGCACCGGTAGCTCGGCTGATAACGGAGCGGCTCTCCATCCCAACCATCGGCATCGGCGCCGGGGTTCACTGCGACGGGCAAGTGCAGGTGCTGCACGACGTGCTGGGGCTGCTGCCGGAACCCCGGAAGCACGCCCGCCGCTACGCGGAGATCGCTGACGCCATGGCGCAGGCCGTCGCGCAGTATGCCGGAGACGTGCAGTCCGGGCGCTTCCCCACGGACGCGGAGAGCTTCTGCACGGAGGAGAGCATCCTGGCCGAGCTTGCGGAGGACATCCTCCAGCAGCAGACCGCCTGAAAGCGGCCGCAGCCGCCCCAGTCGGAACGGAGTCACATACACTACCTTTCTGCCTGCACCTCGCGCTTCGTTGCATCAGTGAAGGCCCGGCACATACGGCCGGGTCTTTTGCCTCGAAGTGCAGGCTAGACCGGTAGGTCCATCTCGTACTGGTCCATGACCGGGTCGAACTTGGCGCGGAAGGCTGTGTCGGCCTCCACCATGGGCAGCCGGGGCTTGCCGGCGTCGAAGCCGGCGCGGTTCACCGCGTACTTGACGGGCACGGGGTTGGTGACCCAGAACAGCGCTTTGAACAGCGGCAGCATCCGCCGGTGCTCCCGGGCGGCGCTCTCCACGTCCCCCTCCAGTACCATGCCCATCATCGCCTTGATCTGGTCTCCGATGATGTTGGAAGCGACGCTGACTATGCCGTAGCCGCCGACGCACATGATCGGGAACGTCTCGTCGTCGTTGCCGGACCAGACCTCGAAGCCGTCCGGGGCGGCGTCGATGATGCGGGTGATCTGGACGTAGTCGCTGGACGCCTCCTTGACCCCGACGATGTTGTCGATCTCGGCCAGCCGGAGCGTGGTCTCCGCCTCCATGTTCAGCGAGGTGCGGCTGGGCACGTTGTAGAGGACCCCGGGCAAGCTCGTCGCCTCGGCTATGGCCTTGAAGTGCTGGTAGAGCCCTTCCTGCTGCGGCTTGTTGTAGGCGGGCACCGTGAGCAGCAGGCCGTCCGCCCCCACCCTCTCCGCTTCCTGGGAGATCTCAACGGACTTGCGGTGGTTGTTGTCGGTCGTGCCGGCTACGACTGCGGCGTCCTTGCCCACGGCGTCCTTGACCTCGCCGAACAGCCGGAGCCTCTCCTCGTCGGTCATGGACGGGGCCTCGCCGGTAGTCCCTCCGATGACGAGGCCGTCGCTGCCCGATCTGACCAGCCCCTTGGCCAGCTTGCGCGCCTGGCCGTAGTCCACCTCGCCCTCCGCGTCGAAGGGCGTGATCATCGCGGTTAGAAGCCTTCCTATCTTGGTCATCGTTAGCTCCTCCTCTGGCAGTGTAGAAGCCGCGCCGTCCATCAGCGATGATACGCGCCCGCTTGGCCCCCTCTCCTAAGCCCTGGCTGGCAGAAGGTCCCGGCTCATCGCCTCCTCAGCGATCTGAATCGCGTTCGTCGCGGCGCCCTTCCTCAGGTTGTCGCTCACCAGCCACAACGCTATGCCGTTCGGCTTCGACACGTCCTGACGGATGCGTCCCACGAACACGTCGTCCTTGCCCTCGGCGTCGACCGGCATCGGGTACAGGGCAGAGTCGGGGTCATCCAGCACGGTGACACCCGGCGCCGCGTCCAGCACCTCCCGCGCCTCGCCTGGGCTGATGCTATGCTCGAACTCGACGTGGGCGGCCTCGGCGTGGGAGACCATGACCGGCACCCTGACGCAGGTGGCCGAGATGGGCAGGTCGGGCAGGTGCATGATCTTGCGCGTCTCGTTCGTCATCTTCATCTCTTCCTGCGTATAGCCGTTCGGGAGGAACGACTCGACCTGCGGCAGGAGATTGAACGCGATCCGGTGCGGGTAGACAGACGGCCTGACCTCGCCCCCTTCCAGCGCCTGGCCGCTCTGCTCGGTCAGCTCGCGCACGGCTGCCGCGCCCGTCCCGGAAACCGACTGGTAGGTGTCCACCACCACGCGCGCGATGGGGTTGGCGTCGTGGAGCGGCTTCAGGACCATCACCAACTGCGTCGTGGAGCAGTTCGGCACGGCCACAATGCCGTTGTGGCCGCGCAGGTCGTCCCCGTTGACCTCCGGCACGACCAGGGGCACGTCGGGCTCCATGCGGAACGCCGAGCTCTTGTCCACCACGAGGGCGCCGCTATCCGCGGCTACGGGCGCCAGGGCGCGGCTTACGCTGCTGCCCGCCGCTATGAACACCACGTCCACCTCGGAGAACAGCTCAGGCGTCGGCTCCTCGACGAGCAGCCGGCGGCCATTGAGAGCGACCTCCATGCCTACGGAGCGCTTCGACGCGCATAGCCTGACCTCGCCGGCCGGAAACCTCCCCTCCTCGAGGATGCCGAGGAAGACCTTCCCGACGGCGCCCGTCGCCCCGACTAACGCTATCCTTGGCTTGTCCATTTCGCCCCCGCTTGCAGTGGGATTGAGGGATGATACCACTTCAGGAACGACGGCAACGACTACAGGCCCATGATCTTGTCCAGGCCGACTGTCAGGCCCGGGTTGGCCGCCGCGTGTCGGACGGCCATGGCTACCCCGGGCATGAAGCTTTCGCGGTTTATGGAATCGTGGCGGATGGTGAGGGTCTGGCCCAGCGCGCCCAACACCAACTGGTGATGCGCCGTCAGGCCGGGCATCCGGGCGCTGTGGATCACCACGCCTTGGGACTCCCCCCCGCGGGTGCCCGGGATGATCTCCTTCTCCGCCTTGGGGGCCGTGAAATCCCTTCCCCTGCCTTCCGCCGCCGCCTTGGCGATGGCGAGCGCGGTGCCTGAAGGAGCGTCGATCTTCGCCTCGTGGTGCAGTTCGGTCAGGTCCGCATAGTCGAAGTACGGGGCTGCCACGCGGGCGAGGTGGGCCATCAGGACGGCGCCCAGGGCAAAGTTGGGCGCTATGAAGACGCCGACCCCGTGGCGGCGCGCCAGGTCCTCCGCCTCCTCGTATCCGGCGGCGGGGATGCCCGTAGACCCCACAACCACGTTAACCCCTCTGGGCGCGGCGGTTCGGATGGCGTCCATCGCGCCCTCCGCGTTGGTGAAGTCGACCACGACCCGCGCATCTCCGAGCACGTCCAGCAGCGAGGACGAGACGGGGATGGACCCGGAGCCGTCGGGCAGCGCCGCCGACGCGACGTCCGCCCGGAGGTCGGCCCCGCCCACCGGCAGCATGTCCGGCTCCCTGCACACTGCGCGGAGCACCTCCTGCCCCATCCGCCCGTTGACGCCGTTCACAACCACGTTGATCGAGGACATAGTTGACGCCTCCGTAGGTATTTAGCAGGCTGCGGAAGAACCTTCCGCAGCTTCAATTATATCCGAAGGGCGCCCACAGACTCCCGGCAGAGCGGCGGCGCTCCTCTACACAACACGGAAGCCACTTCCTGCTCAGGAAGTGGCTTCAATTATATCTGGGGGGCGCCCCTCAGACCCACGGCCAAGGGGTGCGCGGCGGGGCCTGCTTGCTACCGCCTGTCCGATCTGGGGCCTCGGTCCGACCTGTAGCCGCCCCTTCCGCCGCCGCCCTGTCGGGGTCTGCCGCCGCCTGGGCGGCCCTCGCCTCGGGGTCTACCGCCGCCTGGGCGGCCTTCGCCCCGGGGCCTGCCGTTGCCGTGGCGCGGCGGCCGCTCGTCCGACCTTCCGGCCGGCGGAGGCCCGGACGGCCTCGGCTCGCCGCCGTCGTCCGACCCGTCGTCCGCCAGCAGGGCGCGCCGCGAGAGCGCGACCTTCCCCGTCACGGGGTCGACGTCCTTGACCATCACCGTTATCTCTTCGCCCAGCTGCACCACGTCCTCCACACTGGGGACCCGGTAATCGGCCAACTCGCTGATGTGGACCATCCCGTCCTTGCCCGGCAGGATCTCGACGAAGGCGCCGAAGTCGAGGATGCGGACCACCTTGCCCGTGTAGATCTCCCCCTTCTTTGCCTCCTTGGTCAGCGCCTCGACCATGTCTATGGCCTTCTGGGCCGCCTCACGGTCGCTAGAGCCGATGAACACCGTACCGTCATCCTGCACGTCCACCGTGGCCTTAGTCTCCTCCACGATGCCCCGTATCGTCTTGCCTCCGGGGCCGATGACCGCGCCGATCTTGTCCACGGGGACGGATATGCGGGTCAGCCTGGGCGCGTGGTCGCTCACGTCGGAACGCGGGCTGGATATCGTCTGTGCCATGCGGTCCAAGATGGTCATACGGGCTTCCTTGGCTTGGGCCAAGGCCTGCTCGACCACCTCGAAGCCGATATTCTGCACCTTGATATCAAGCTGGATGGCCGTTACGCCCTCCGTCGTGCCCGCCACCTTGAAATCCATGTCCCCGATATGGTCTTCCATACCCTGGATGTCCGTCAGCGTCTCGAACCGCCCATCCTCGCCCGTCACCAGGCCGACGGATATGCCCGCCACAGGCCTCTTGATGGGCACCCCGGCATCCATGAGCGCCAGCGTGCCTGCGCAGGCGCTGCCCATAGAGGTGCTCCCGTTGGAGCCGAGGGCCTCGGCGACAACCCGTATCGTGTACGGGAAATCCTCCTCGCTCGGTATCACGGGAAGCAACGCCTTCTCCGCGAGGGCGCCGTGGCCGATGTCGCGGCGGCCCGGGGAACCCACGCGCCGCGTCTCTCCGGTGCTGAACGGCGGGAAGTTGTAGTGCAGCAGGAAGCGTCTGGACTCGTCGGGGCTGAGCGTGTCGATCTTCTGCGCGTCGCCCACCGAGCCAAGGGTCGCCAGGCCGAGTATCTGCGTCTCTCCCCGCTGGAACAGGCCGCTGCCGTGGGTCCTGGGCAGCAACCCAACCTCGCAGTCCAGCGGCCTTATCTCTTTCAGGCCGCGCCCGTCGGGGCGCTGCCCCGTTTCGAGAACGCGCCTGCGGAACTCCGCCGCAACGGCGGCCTCGAACGCCTCCTCGACGTCGCCTTCTTCGAACCGCTCCCCGAGATCTCTTACGAGGTCTCTCTTCAGGCCGCCCAGCCGGCTCGACTGTTCCGTCTTGCCTATACCGGGCTCGAAGGCATGGGAGAGCCGGCCGTTTAGCAGGGCGTCCACCTCGGCGCCCACCCCTGCGGGCGGCTCCGGCGCGTGGAACTTCACCTTCGCCTTGCCGGTTTCCCTGACGAGCTGGTCCTGAAGGTCTACGACCTTGAGATTGGTCTCCTGCGCCAACTTGATGGCGTCGATGACCACCTCCTCGGGCAGCTCGAAGGCGCCGGCCTCCATCATCAGCACACCGTCACGGGTGCCCGCCACGACCAGATCGAGGCGGCTCTGGGCCGACTGCTGGTAGGTGGGGTTGATGACGAACTCGCCGTCAACGTACCCGACGCGGGTTATCCCCAGGGGGCCGCCGAAGGGTATGTCCGAGACGGACAGGGCCGCCGAGGCCCCCGCCACCGAGAGGATGTCCAACGGGTTTTCCATATCCGCCGATAGCGGCGTCGCGATGATCTGGACCTCGTTTCGGAACCCCTTCGGAAAGAGGGGTCGAACGGGACGGTCGGTCAGCCGGTCGATGAGAACGGCGTCGGTGCTGGGCCGCCCCTCCCTGCGGAAGAAGCTTCCGGGGATCTTGCCCCTTGCGTAGAGGCGATCTTCAAAGTCGACGGTGAGCGGGAAGAAGTCTATACCCTCCCTGGGCTTGCTCATCGTCGCGGTGACGAGTACGACCGATTCCCCATAGGTGACGAGGACGGAGCCGTTCGCCAGCTTGGCGAGGCGGCCCGTCTCGATCGTCAGGGTCTGGGAGCCTATTTGCGTCTGAAAGATGGATGGCATGTGGTATCTAAGACCTCCTGGGGCTATGAGGGAAGCCTGGGCAAAAAGATAGTCCCGAGGGGCGGGACTATCTTCTCAGTCCAAGTTTGGCGACGAGGGTCCTGTAACGGCCCACGTCTCTGCGATTGAGATATCGGAGCAGCCGACGCCGCTTCCCGACCAGGCCGAGAAGGCCGCGCCGGGTGGATTCGTCGTGGTGGTGGTACCTCAAATGCTCTGTGAGTCCCTTTATCCGGCTCGTCATGACCGCCACCTGCACCTCGGTGGAGCCGGTATCGCCGTCCCGCATGCGGAACTCCTCGATTATCGACTGGGTACCGTTCAACTGCATCTCGCCTCGCATTCTGCCCAACGTTCCCTAGCAATTCCCTGGAAGTGTAGCACACGAGGGTTAAAGCCGGCAAACTCAAGGCCGGAGGAGGCAGACGTCTTTGATCCCCGCCCTCCGCACCGTCTAAATGAAACGACACCGCCTAACTAAATCAGGGACAAAGTTCGCCTGTATCGAGGGCAGAATTTGCGGGATTTTGCGGGATTAGAGGGCGTCCAAAATTGGGAGGGAAAGTGGCGGAAACAAGAGAGGGCAGGCCCCAACCTCTGGAGAGGGGATGTGTTAGCCTCAGGGAGATTACTCTTCCCTGGAGGTTCAGCCGTGTTGGTTTTCGTCGATGAATCTGAATGGCCGCGCCCGAAAGATCCAAGTGGGTTCACAGTGTGGGGCGCTATCGCCATACATCCCAGCCGGAGCAAAGAATTCTTTCGGGAGGTCTTCCAATTGGAGCGTAAGTTTTGGGAGGCCTCAGAACCCTACCAGTTCGAGATCAAGGGTCGGCTCCTCCTGAACAAGAACGCTGTGACCAGCAGCCCGAAGAAGCGGGAGTTCTGTGAGGAGTTGCTAAGTCTTTGCAAGCTGAACGAGGTCAGGGCATTCGCCGTGGGACTGAGGAACTTAGACACGATGACTTTCTCTGAGGAACTGACAGAGCCGATTGTATACCGAGCATACAGTCGCCTCTTGGAGAGGGTGAACGCCATGATGTCCGAGGAACACCAAGACGATATGGCTATCGTCGCCTTGGACTCACAGGACGAACGTACGGATACCGCAAGAGCACTGGCCTTCGGGAATTTTCTCTACGGGAGCCCATCCGGGCGTCAGCTGTCCTATATCGTCGAAACGCCGTTCTTCGTGAGTTCGAAGGCAACTCTAGGGATACAGTTGGCTGATCTGGTTGCTTACGCACTCGCCCAGCAGAACCAGGGCCGCACCGACATCAAACGTATATGCGACCGCGTGCGCGAGCTGGAATGGCGCAGCAACTCACTGGATGAAGAGGTTCCGAGGCGGGGCTTCAGGTTCGAGGATCTAAAAAGCGAAGAGGCCCAGACACCGGTCTGAACCTCTTCGTTCTTAGCTATTGAGGGAATCGGCGATGCTAGTGGCGAAGCTGGAACCCGTTGGGAACACAAGACTCCGCTCTTGGCGATCCTCGGGGTTGCGAATCAGGCAACGCACCAATTCCCTACTAAGGTTAGAATATCTTGATCTATGGATATTGTCAATACTGCTGCATTCTTGTTCAATGACTGCGGGTGTCTGCCAACAACCTTCTTCATGAGGTCCTCTTCGACTGGCCTAGCCCCGATGGAAGCAGATGTCTTTGATCCTCGCCCGCCCCTGGCGCCTCCTGGGAGCGCGGGCGTCTCGCCCGCACCTTTGGTAAGGGAATTATATACGTGCTTACCCCGGGGGGTGATAGGGTGGGAGACGAGGAAGGGAGAGGCTAGAGGAGTAGAACCGGCGCGGGCGTGAGCCGGTGATTTGTAGTGTCAGCAATCAGCCCGAATACCTGTAGAGACGTAGCGCCTAAGAGATACCGCTTTTCCTCTCCGAAGACTACAGGGTTGAAGGTTGCCTTGCCCTCTACGGTTAAGCGGGCCTCCCCCACTGGCAATAGGACCTCCCGGCCATCAGCATAGGTGAACGTCATTTTGGTGTCAGGGTATATCCCTATGCGTTCTAACATAGAGTGCGGTAGGACCGTCCACGTTGCGCCGGTATCTACAAGCGCCTCTACCCATTCAGTAGGCCCGCCGTTCCCGTCGCTGACTCCGATACGCGCCTTGAACGTACCCACGGGCTAGCCTCCATTCATGATGCGGTCGCGCTCCGGCTTGGGCCGGGTCCGCACAACGGCGGCTATGATGTTCTCCGGCTTGTCCTGTATGGGCTCCGGCTCTGGCCGGGGTGGACGGCCTCTATCGCGCTTAGGCTGAGTGGTCATTCCAAGCTCCTTGAATGATACCACGGTGACTCTAGCATACCGTCGGAGGCCGGGCGGGCGAGACGCCCGCGCTCCCAGGGCCCCGCTGGCTACCGGCCACTGACCACCGCTCACTAAAGAAGGCCCCCCTCCCCGTGTTGGGGAGGGGGGCCTTCTACTCATTGCCGCAATCCGGTTGGGGCTGGCTCTACGGTACCAGCGTGCCGTCCTCAGTCAGGTAGAGGAAGAACCCTCTGCCCTTCACAACCAGGGTGTCATCGCTGGTGGCCCCAGCGCCTGTCCCCGGCGTGAATCCCGTGAGTCGGCCGTCGCTGTCGTAGTAGTAGCCTCTCGTCCATTCCAGCCCGCTGAAGTAAGCGTCCACGTCGCGCGCCGGGAAGGCGGGGTCCAGGCTGGACGAGGGGACCAGGTTCCAACCGGCGTATAGCTGTACCGCCGGAGGCAGGGATCCCCGCATCAATCCCGGTATGTCCACCTTCAGGTCTTGCTCGCTGGTCGTGTAGACCAGGTACGCCTTCGTCGCGTCGATCATGGTCAGCGCACCCTCGAACGAGCCGTTCACGCGCACCGCAGCCTGCCAGCCGCCCTCGACCGTCGGGTCGTAGGTCAGCACCGTCTCAACCGCCGCAACGTCTATAACCGTATCGATGCTCATGTCCGTCGGGGTCGCGGGCAGCGCTATCAGGTTCCAACCCAGCGTCAGCGGGATCGTCACCTTGGGCCGCGCTATCACCTTGAACTTGCCGGACATCTCTTCCGTCGCATTGCCGGCGGCGTCCCTACCCACGGCGGCTATCGTGTACTCGCCAAGCGCCAGGTCCGACGGAGGCAGGTAGCTGAACAGCTTGTTGTCGCTCGTGCTCAGCAGGTTCATGTCCTCGTCAACCAGCACCGTCTCGTTGCCGTCAGGATCGGTCAGCGTCGCCGACGTCACCGTGACCGTCGTGTGCGTGTCTCCCGCGTACTCAGCGTCATTGAACTGGATGCGGACGAACGGCCTGGCCTCCTGGGTGTCCCCTCGCGGGAAGAACTCCACCCCCGGCGCATCCTTGTCCACCTGTATCACCTGGTCGGCGTGCACGTAGGAGTAGGTGACGTAGACCGTGCCGTCCTTACTAGCAGTCTTCGCACTATTCAGAAGCGTACTATCCAGCCCGGTGCCCACCACCTTCAGGGTCACCGTGCCGTCTTCCCAGTCCACGGTCGTCACCGTCACGCCTGCAACCGCGGCGGTGCCGGTGCTGGTCCTCACCTCGACCTCATCAGCCAACGATTCGTCGGTGTCGGAGTCGGTCAGAGGCCAATTCTTGAGCTTCAGCGTCACGGTCAACTCAGCAGGAACAGCAGCAGTACCAGCATCTTCATCAGCAGGGATAGCCTGGGTGATGCCCGTCACGTCGGCAGCCTTCACCGCCACTTCCTCGTTCGTGACCTTCACAGCGCCGGCCTGCGTCACGTTTGCCTGGCTGTCGCTGGCCTGCACCAGCACGCCGTATATGCCCGTGGCCCTACTGCCCGACGACTGCTTGAACGTGTGCCTACCGGTGGACGGGGTGGGCAGCGACACGGCGCCTTTATCCACGCCGTCATTGTCGTCGCCTATGATCTCTTCGCCGCCGCCGCCCGTGATCACCAGGCACGTGCACTCTTGGCGAATGGCCGAGGCCGTGGACCCCATGTTCTCATCCGCGCTGAACGTGATCGTCGACTCTCCCTTATCGGGCAGAAGCTGGGCAGAGAAGTCGTCAACCGTCACCTTAGGCTTAATTTTGTCCGCGACCCTGGCGATGCTCGCCTTCTTGAGCTCGTTCCCCGCCACGTCCCTTATCGAGCCGTCCAGCTCGACGCGCGGACGGGCGTCGGACGCGAGGTCTCCGGCCAACACCAGGTAGACGTACTCATCCTTGCGATTGTCATCCTCGGTGTTGACTCCGCCG
Source organism: uncultured Dehalococcoidia bacterium (assembly GCA_958296245.1). Taxonomy (GTDB): domain Bacteria; phylum Chloroflexota; class Dehalococcoidia; order Lucifugimonadales. The sequence goes on along the minus strand of OY282458.1, from coordinate 709,261 downwards.
ACTATCACCGATGCGATCGTCATGTCGGGGTTCTCGACCGTGAAGTCTTCAACGTCCACGGTGTCGGGCCGCAGCGACTCGGTGAAGGCAACCCTGATGGCGGCCCTGCTGTTCGCCTCTTTATTCTTGGCCGTGTCCCAAGTCAAGCCGGTCTGACTGTCGTTCTGGTCGATCCCGGGGTCCTCGGTGTCGATCGTGACCGTCACCTTGGCCATACCGGTATTGCCGGCGCCGTCCTCGGAGACGGCAATTATATCGAAGGCCATCCCATGATTGTTGGCGCCCAGAGCAGTCGTGTTCACATTGAGGAAGCCGGGGGCGGCCACGAAATTCACCGTGCTGTCGCCGTCGTCATCCACCAATCCGGCGCTCGTTGTAAGAGCAGTCACGGCAGCCGCGTCACCCGGCGCCGCACACGGGCCGACGCCCTGTGTGCCCCAATTACGGCTGGTCCGGAACAGGACTTCGACCTCGGGCTGAGTCAGGCTCGTGGCAGTCAGCTCCTCGTCGTCGATCAGGCACGCGCTAATACCGTTCACCACCAAGAGGTCGACGTTGTCCGTGAACTCCTTCGTGTCGAACCCGGCGCCGTCGTCGCTCATCGTGAAGCTTACGGGGGGCGCCGTGTCGTCCAGCTTCGCATTGTTTGCGGGGTCGAAGCCGGTGATGCCCGGGTCCTCGTCGTCGATTGTGGCTTCGTCGCTGTCGATCACGGTGACGTGATCGTCCTCGTAAAAGGTGACGGTCAGCGTATCGCCGTCCCGCACCCAGACGTGGCCGCTGCTAGTGGCGCTTGCGACGGAGTCGTCGGACAGCACGATGGAGCCGTAGTAGATGTGGCTCCTGGAGGCGGGGTCCATGCTGCCTTCGTCCGCGACCTCTCTGATCGTCACCCAGTCGCCAACTCCATCCGAGCTGCTGGTGACCTTGGCGCGGTTTTCAGTCCTGGCCGGCGTCCCAGTGTGTTTGGCCATGAACACGTCCGCGACCTCGTACTCGAACACGACCTTGAGAATTGTGTCTGTGGCGGTGCTCCCGTCGCGGTCGTGTTCCACCTGGTCCAAGAGTTCGAAGGTACCCGCATTACGGGACAAGCCTACGACGGTGAGTTCTCTCTCCGTCCCCACATCGTTCCCATTCGCGTCTCTCTCCACTGTCGTGACCGTGGGACTGCCCACCAAGGGCGTCAGCGACGCGTCTCTGACAGGGGGATCCGCCGTGTTCAAGGGAGCGTAATTGGCGTACTTCGTGCTCGTACTGCTGAAGGTTGTGCCATCAATATCCGAATTGTCCCCGACTGATCCGTTGAACAAGTTAAAGGTCGTCCGCGGGTCGTTTGGAACGTCATCAGTGACCTTCCACTCCACAGTCGTCCTTTGGTTGCTGGTAGGCAAGGCCAGACTGTCGTCCTTGAGGAAGAAGTGGACTGTGTCACCGGACTTGAAGAAGTCCTTCTCCTCGCCAGCGTCGTCGGTGAACTCCACCATCTCATCATCGAGATTCACCGCCGCCGCTTCCGCCGTGTCCGTGCGGTTGACGCCGACTTGCGACACCAGCAGCACTGCCAGCGCCAATCCTATAGCTAGAAACTTCAACGACTTGTTCACTTGCCTACCCCCTAATTATGTTTGCGGGCCTTTACCTAAGCTAAGCTGCCTATCCGAACCCTATGACACAACAGAACGCGGCCCTTTCGGGCCGACGCCGCGTTGCCATCTCGAATGCCCCGTTTGTTTAGTCAAGCCGGTACGTTTGTACACCACGGCAACGCGCTTGTCAAGGCGCGCAACCACCCCTTCGTATCCAAGATATCCGCACATATCCGCACCCCATCGCCTCCGCCCGTAAGCCTAGCGAACTATACATGACGTATTCGCGGGTTGTCAATGAAGGGGGGAGTCAGTTTAGAGTGGAGAGTGGTTAGTGGAGAGTCAGACAGTTTCGGCGGCGACTCGGTTGCGCAGCGTCCCTATGCCCTCGATCTCCACCTCCACGGTATCGCCGGGGGCCATCGGGCCGACGCCCGAGGGGGTGCCGGTCATTATCACGTCGCCCGGCAGCAGCGTTATCGCCTCGGTGACGTAGGCGACGAGGGCGGGGACCGTGAAGAGCAGGTCCGAGGTGCTGGCGTCCTGCCTCTGAACGCCGTTGAGGCGCGCCCCGATGCGGAGGTCGGACGGGTCCAGGCCGGCGGCGATGACGGGGCCCAGCGGGCAGAAGGTGTCGAAGCCCTTGCTCACCAGCAGGACGCCGGTCGCCATCTCCGCAGCCTGGATGACGCGTTCGCTCACGTCGTTGCCGCAGGTGTAGCCGAGCACGTAGTCCAGGGCCTTGGCTTCCGGTACGCGCCTGGCCGTCCTGCCGATGACGACCGCCAGCTCGGCCTCGTAGTGTACCTCCCGGCCCTGCCGTGGGTAGACGATGGCGCCGTCGTGGCCGATTACGGAGGTTGGGGGTTTGGCGAAGAGCATGGGGAAGTTGGGCGGCTTCAAGCCGCTCTCCTCTATATGCGCCATGTAGTTGGCGCCCACGCCGACTATCTTGGAGGGTTCGACCGGGGGCAGCACCTCAACGGAGGCCAGGTCGGCGGCCTTCCCGCCGACGCTGAAGTCCCCGAAGGGCGATCCGGACAGGCGCATGATCGAGCCGTCCTCCGCCAGCGCCCCGTATTGCGCCTCGCCGCCGCGCCTGTATCTGATGAGTTTCATAGTGGATAGTGGATAGTGGATAGTGGTTAGTGGTTAGTGGTTAGTGGAGAGCATAGGAGATGTAGACGCCTTCTACAACCCCCTTGAGGTCAATGCAAGAGCAGGCAGGATGCCTGCGCTCCCAGGGGGGAACAGGAGCGCAGGCGTCTCGCCTGCTCCCGCCCTTAAGCCCTTGCACACGCGGCCGTCGAGGAATGGACCGCCCCAATAGCAGGCCTTTTTAGGGTGGCGCGGAGTGTCACCCCTCTATTGTCAATGCGTATGCAGGCGGGCAATGCGTATGCAGGCGGGACGCCTGCGCTCCCAGGGGAGGCGTCTCGCCTGCTCCCGCCCTTAAGCCCTTGCACACGCGGCCGTCGAGGAATGGACCGCCCCAATAGCAGGCCTTTTTAGGGTGGCGCGGAATGTCACCCCCCTATTGTCAATGCGTATGCAGGCGGGCAATGCGTATGCAGGCGGGACGCCTGCGCTCCCAGGGGGGGAACAGGAGCGCAGGCGTCTCGCCTGCTCTTCGATGCTCATATATGGTCTCGCCTGCCCCTCAGACCTTCCTCTCATATATAATGGCTGGGAGCGTGGGGGCTTCTTGACAATGTCGCCAAGGGGAAACGTAGAGGCCGGCGGACTGGCCGCCGGGGCTGGGTACCGCCGCATCGTGGTCAAGGTGGGTACCACCTTGTTGACCCACGAGACGGACCGGCTGAACATCCGGATGATGGCGGCGTTGGCCGAGCAGATGGCGCAGTTGCGGGACGACGGGGCCGAGGTCGTGCTCGTCTCGTCCGGCGCGGTGGCCGCGGGCCGCCACGTCCTCGGGCTGTCCCGCGAGGAGCGGAGCATCCCCCACAGGCAGGTCATGGCGGCGGCGGGCCAGGGGCGGTTGATGCACGCCTATGAGCAGATATTCGACTGGCGCCAGATACCGGTCGCCCAAGCGCTGCTCACCCGCAGGGACCTGGCCGACCGCCTGGGGTATCTGAACGTCCGCAACACCCTCCTATCGCTGCTGGAGCGCGGGGTCATTCCCATAGTCAACGAGAACGACGTTGTCGCGGTGGACGAGCTGGAGGGGGAGGCGTTCGGCGACAACGACACGCTGTCGGCGCTGGTCGCCAACCTGGTCGACGCCGATCTGCTGGCGCTGCTGGGCCGGGTTCCCGGGCTGTACACCGCCGACCCGCACGTGGACCCCGGCGCGCGCTTGGTGCCCCGCGTGGACCTACAAGAAGGGGAGGCGCCGGCGGAGGCGGGGGGGACGCTGGGAGGCAGGGGGCGCGGAGGCATGATAACGAAGATCGAGGCGGCCCGCCTGGCGACGGCCTGCGGAGTGGATACGGTCATAGCGAGCGGACTCGACCCCGACGTACTGGGGAAATTGACGCGGGGCGAGCGCGTCGGGACCTTCTTCCCGGCGGCCGTGTCGAGGATGGAGAGTCGGAAGCGTTGGATGCGGAGCGGCCTATCGACGCGCGGCGAGATAGTGGTGGACGACGGGGCGGCGGACGTGCTGCGCAGGAGCAACCGCAGCCTTCTGCCCGCCGGGGTGCAGGAGGTGATCGGGACCTTCGCGCGGGGCGACATCGTGTCCATCGTGGACCGGTCGCGGGGCAGGGTGGCCGCCGGGATCGCCAACTACGGGGCGAGCGACTTGACGCAAATAAAGGGCCTGCACTCCAGCGAGATAAGCAAGAGGGTCAGCCACAACGGGGACGAGGTGGTCCACCGCAGCAACATGGTGTTGATATGAAGGTAAGGCGCGAGTTGGAGGAGATGGGCAGGGCGGCGCGCAGGGCGGCGCGGCTGCTGGCGCGCGCGTCCGGTATGCGGCGGGACGACGCGCTGGCCCGTATGGCCGACGCGCTGACGGCGCGCCGGGACGAGGTATTGAGCGCCAACGAGCAGGACCATGAGGCGGCGCGGGCGAACGGGGCGAACGAGTCCTTTTTGGACCGGCTGCTGCTGGACGAGGGCCGCCTCGCGGGGGCGGCGGCGGGCGTGCGCGGCGTGCTCTCGCAGCCGGACCCGCTGGCGGACGTGTTCGACGAGCGGGTATTGCCGAACGGGTTGCAGGTGTTCAAGCGGCGCGTGCCGCTGGGGGTCATCGGCGTCATCTACGAGAGCAGGCCCAACATCACCATCGACATAGCGGCGCTGTGCGTCAAGTCGGGCAACGCGGCGTTCCTGCGCGGCGGCAGCGAGGCCGTCCGCACCAACTCGGCGCTCGCCGGCCTTGCGAGCGAGTGCGCGGCGGCGGCTGGGCTGCCCCGCGAGTCGGTGCAGATCGTCAGGTCCACGGACCGGGCCCTGGTGGGCGAGATGCTCGGGATGAAGGACTACCTGGACTTGATGGTGCCCAGAGGCGGGGCGGAGCTGGTGCGCCGCGTGGCGGCGGAGGCGGCGATGCCGGCGATCACCGGCGGGGTGGGCGTGTGCCACGCCTACGTGGACCGGAAAGTGGACGTGGACCTTGCGGTGGCCGTCGCGTACAACGCCAAGGTCTCGCGGCCCTCGGTGTGCAACGCGCTGGACACCGTGTTGGTGCACTCGGCCATAGCGCCCGCCTACCTGCCAAAGCTGGCCGCCGAGTGGAGTAAGGACGGGGTGGAGATACGGGCGGACCGGAGGGCGTTGACCATCTTGGGGCAGTCGGCGGGGGAGGGCGTCAGGCCGGCGGCGCCGGAGGACTGGGGGCGCGAGTACCTATCGCTCACGGCGTCGGTTAGGGTGGTGGACACGGTGGACGAGGCGTTGGAGCACATCGAGGCCTACGGGTCGGGGCACACGGACACCGTGTTGACGGAGGATGATGCGGTGGCCGACCGGTTCGTGCGCGAGGTCGACTCCGGGGTGGTGTTGGTGAACGCGAGCACGCGGTTCAACGACGGCGGCGAGCTCGGGCTGGGCGCCGAGGTTGCCATAAGCACCAACAAGATGCACGCGCGGGGTCCCATGGGCCTCAGAGAGCTGACCTCCTATAAGTGGGTGGCGCTCGGCTCAGGCCAAGTACGGAACTAGCCGGGGCCCAGAGTAGCCAGGCGCCAGTTGCCAGGCGTCAGTTGCCGGGCGTCTGAGGGCGTCCCTCAGATATAATCCTGTTCTCCTTTAAAGAAGGGGTCTCCAGGATTACGGGGGTGTGCAGAGGGACGGAGCCCCGGACCTGTCCCAGATTAGGCGGTGTCGTTTCATATTAGGACGGCTTTACACTCATCCGTCTTTCCGGCGCAGGACGGAGCAGGCGAGACGCCCGCGCTCCCAGGGAGGCGCAGGGATTACGGGGTGTGCAGAGGGGCAGCGCCCCTTTGCCGGGTGTCTGAGGGTGTCCCTCAGATATATAATCCATCCCCATCCCCCCGCGTCGGATTGCGGATTTCTACGAACGACCTATCAAGGTCACGCGAGAGACTACAGGGTGATTAAGGGTATTTTGTCAAGCTCTTCTAAGAGGGGGTGGGAGAATAAGAAGACCCCCAGCCTCAGTAAGCCGGGGGTCTCAATCGGAGGGTATTGCCCGTTGGACGGGACTGGGACTCAGAATCCCATGAGCAGCTAGTCCAAGGCTAGCGTTGCGGTTCGACTCCGCTGCCCTCCTTACCGCAACCTCAATTCAAGTATACACCTTCCGGCCAAAGCGTCAACACCCTTTCAGCTAGCTAGCGCGTGGAAGGCTCGGAGATTCGGATTTTCAAACTAAGACACTACCCCGGGATTACGGGGTGTGCAGAGGGGCGGAGCCCCTCGCCGGGTGCCTGAGGGTGTCCCTCAGATATATAATCTATCCCTTCTTCCAAAGAAGGACTCTCCAGGATTACGGGGTGTGCAGAGGGGCAGCGCCCCTTTGCCGGGTGTCTGAGGGTGTCCCTCAGATATATAATCTATTCCCCTTCCAAAGAAGGGGTCTCCAGGATTACGGGGGGGTGCAGAGGGGCCCCGCCCCGGACCTGTCCCAGATTAGGCGGTGTCGTTTCATATTAGGACGGCTTTACACTCATCCCGTCTTTCCGGCGCAGGACGGAGCAGGCGAGACGCCCGCGCTCCCAGGGAGGATCATCCGTCTTTCCGGCACAGGACGGAGCAGGCGAGACGCCCGCGCTCCCAGGGAGGATCCACCGAAGAAACCGAAGCGGCCCCCCGGCGCGCCGGGGAAAGGATGACAATGAACAGCAATTTCTACTTCGAACGCGAATGCCGTACGCCCAGCTCGGAATGCTATACCATCCTGAGCGGGGAGGATGCCCTGGGGCGGGTGGACATCCACTTCGCCGAAACGGTGGTCCACGCCACCATGAGCATCGCCGAGAGCCTGACCGACGAGGAGATTCAGGACCTCGTGGACACGGTGGACGAGGAGTTGGTGAACTCGGTGGGCATCAACCGCCAGGAGGTGATCGTGCACGTGCATCAGGGCCGCGACCTGGGGGTCTACAGCACGCGCAGCTTCCAGGGCAACGGGGGCCATGCGCACGGCTAACGGCAGCGCGCCGAGGCACTGCCGAGGGAGGAGACGCCGATGATCTACCGCACTCTGGGCAGGACGGGGTTGCGGGTGTCGCTTGCGAGCTTTGGCACCGGCGGGCCCAGCAATCTCGGACAGGCGAAGGGGTTGTCGGCGTCCGAGCAGGACGCCTTGATCAGGCGATGCCTCGATCTGGGGATCAACCTGTTCGACACTTCGAAGTCGTACGGCGGCAGCGAGATGATCTTGGGCAGGGCGCTAAGGGGCGTACCGCGTGAGTCGTACCACCTTGTGACGAAGTGGTGGGGCAGCCAGGCGGCGGACGTGCTGCCCGACGAGCCGGCGGAACTGCGCGCGTCCGTAGATAGGAGCCTGCGCCGGCTGCGTACCGACTACGTTGACGTGATGCTGTTCCACGGCCCGCTTCCGGGCCAGTACGGGCAGATGGTGGAGAGGTACTTCCCGGAGATGGAGCGGCTGCGCGAGGAGGGCAAGCTCAGGTTCACCGGATTCAGCGAGAGGTTCCATGCGGACCCGGAGCACCGCTTGGCCAAGATCGCGCTCAGTTCCGACCCGGGCCTCTGGGACGTAGCGATGATCAAGTACGGGATCCTGAACCAGTACGCGGCGCGGGAGGTGCTGCCCCTGGCGCAGGAGCACGGGGTGGGGATCATGAATATGGCGGCGGTTAGGATCAAGCTGCCTGACCCTCGGTTGCTGGAGGAGCTGATCGCCGACTGGAAGGCGCGCGGACTGACGCCGGCGGACGGCGTGCCCGCCAAGGACCCCCTGGGCTGGCTGGTGCGCGGCGAGGTGGATTCCGTGATCAGCGCGGCCTACAAATTCGCCGCGGACCACCCCGCGATATCCACGGTATTGACGGGCACGTCCAGCGTCGAGCACCTGGCGCACAACCTGGCGGCGCTGGAGCGCCCTGGCCTGCCCGAGGCGGACACCAAGCGCGTCGTAGACCTGTTCAGCCATATCGCCGAGTACGCTTAGGGGCCGCTGCCGGAGGCGTTCAAGCGCCCTACAGGCAGCGCAGCATATCCGGGCGGGGGGAATCCGAGCGCCGCCGTCTTTCGTATTCTAAAGAAGTGCCGTAGAATCGCGGAGACAGTCCCGGGTTGCGCTGCCGCAAGATACAAGCGGGGCGCATGGCCCGCCTGCAAGGAGGAGCAGTTTGAATGACGTCGTGACCCCAGAAGGCGAGAGCGGCGGGGTTGACCGCGCCAACGTGGAGGCGCACAAGATCGGCAGCAATATAAGGAAGGTGATCATCGGAAAGGATGACGCGGTCGACCTCGCCGTGATCGGCCTCCTGTGCCAAGGGCACGTGCTCATCGAGGACGTGCCGGGAGTGGGCAAGACGATGCTTGCGAGGAGCCTGGCCCGCTCTGCGAACTGCACCTTCAAGCGCATCCAGTTCACGCCCGACCTGCTGCCGACCGACATCACGGGCGTATCGGTATTCAACCAGAAGTCGGGGGAGTTCGAGTTCAAGCAGGGCCCGATCATCTCCCAACTGGTGCTGGCCGACGAGATCAACCGGGCCACTCCGAAGACGCAATCGGCCCTGCTGGAGTCGATGGAGGAGCGGCAAGTCACGGTGGAGGGCGTCACCTACCGGACGCCGCGTCCTTTCATGGTAATGGCGACCCAGAATCCTATAGAGTACGAGGGCACGTTCCCCCTGCCGGAGGCCCAGCTGGACCGGTTCCTGCTCATGATCTCGTTGGGCTACCCCACGGTGGAGGAGGAGTTGGCGATCGTCGAGAACCAGCGCACGGCGCATCCCATAGACGCCCTGGAACCCGTGGTGACGGCGGAGGGCGTGGTGAGCATTCAGGAGGCAACGAGACGGGTCTACGTGGATGAGCTGGTGAAGCGGTACCTGGTAGCCATAATCGAGGCGACGCGCTCGCACGAGGACATCTCCTTGGGGGCTTCGCCCAGGGGGTCGCTGGCGCTGTACCGAGGCTCCCAGGCCATGGCCCTGCTCCGGGGCAGGGACTTCGTACTGCCCGATGACGTGAAGGCCCTCGCGGCGCCGGTGCTCAGCCACAGGATCATAGTCGCGGCTGCGGCCAGGATGCGCGGCGTGCGGAGCCAGGACATCATCAACGGCCTGCTCGAGGATGTCCCGGTGCCCGGGGCCGAAGCGAGATCCAGGGCGGGAGGCTAGGAGATCTTCCAGGGCAGCCCGAAGCCTCTCAAACGCTTCTACCTTCTCCTCGTTCTGATGGGGTTGACGGCGTTTGCCGCCCTGTCGACGGGCTTTTCGCTGTATCACCGGCTGTTCTACCTCCTCGGCATTCTGATCGCCTTCAGCTTCCTATGGAACTGGTTGAGCCTGCGTTGGCTCACGGTCGCGATCGAGCGGGGGGCGAAGCGGGCGCGGGTGGGAGACCGGATACGCGACCGGATCACGGTGACCAACGAGAGCATCTTGCCGAAGCCCGTTATCGAGGTCGAGGACGTAACGGACATGCCGGGCTACTCCAACGCCACGGCGATGGGCTTCTTCACCAAGGGGTCCCACTCGTGGACCGGTGACGCGCCCGCCCGCAAGCGGGGCGTATACAGCTTTGGGCCGGTGAGGGTTTCCAACACAGACGCGTTCGGGCTGTTCCAACGGGACATGATGATCGGGGGCAAGCAGGACCTGGTCGTATATCCCCGACTCTTCGACGTGCCGGGGTTCACGTTCCCCGCCGCCCATCTCTCCGGAGAGGGGTCGAGCCGCAAGCGTACCCACGACCTAACCCCGCACGCCGCCAGCGTCAGGGAGTACTCCTTCGGCGACAGCATAAGCCGGGTCCACTGGAACAGCACCGCCAAGATGGGCAGGCTGATGTCCAAGGACTTCGACCTGGGCCACTCGTCCGACGTTTGGATAATCATAGACCTCTCCCGCGACACGCAGGCGGGGTACCTCGACGAGAGCACGGACGAATACGCCGTCTCCATTGGCGCCTCCCTGGCAAAGAAACACCTCGACGCCCAACTCCCGGTGGGGCTCATCGCCTACGGAGACCGCCGTTACTTCCTCTCTGCCGACACAGGGGCCGGCCAGCAGGAAAGGATCATGGAGTTCCTGGCTATGAGCAAGGCCGAGGGCACGTTGGCGTTGCATGAGGTCTTAGCAAGGGAGGAGGGCCTGTGGGGATACAACAGTTCGCTCGTCATCATCACGGCGTCCCACGTGAGCGAATGGGTCTCTGCCCTCAGGGAGCTGACCCGCCGGAGGTCGCGGGCTGCAGTTGCGTTGCTCGACGCGCGGTCGTTCGGTGGGGCCTACGATACCCTGGAAGTCGTACCTGACCTCTACTCGGCCGGCATCCCGCCGTACGTGGTGAGCCTGGGCGGCGACGTCCCGCTGTCGTTGAGCCGTGTCTACAAGACGGCAGGCCTCCAGGCGTCCGATGAGTTGATGGCCGCGGAGACGCGGGCATGAGCGCCGGCAGCGCAGCGGCGGCGCGGATGGCCGGTCAGGGGGAATTCGCCGGGCGGTTGGCCGCATGGTTGAAGCGGTACACGCCCAGCCAGGGCTGGCTTACCCTGGCGCTGCTGCTCGCGTCCGTGGGGGTGGTGGCCGAGTCGGTCTCCTCCGTGGAATGGGTGTCCACTCCGGGGCTGGCGGTCATCCTCTTGCTGGCGGTCGTCTCCGGGCTCGTGCTGTCGAAGACGCCTCTACACGCGCTGCTGCTGCATCCCGTGGCGCTGTTGCTGGGAACGGTCGTCGTCGTGTTTCAGGCAGCGTCCTTGGCAGAGGACCCGAGCCTGGCCGGAGCGGTCCGGGAGATGTGGGACCGCATGGCGGCCTGGTACGGAGAAGCATCAACGGGCGGCATAAGCGCGGACCTGATGCCCATCTCGGTGATAATACTTGGGCTGACCTGGGTGCTCGGCTACGTCAGCTCGTGGTTCGTTTTTAGAAACAACACGGCCTGGGTAGCCGTCGTGCTCGGGGGGCTGACGATAGTTTCCAACCTGAGCTTCCTGCCGGAGGAGTACGGCTGGAAGTTCTTCCTATATCTGTTCTTCGCAATGCTTCTGGTGGTGAGGGTCAACGTCGTTCACAGGCAGAATATATGGCGCCGGATCGGGGTGGCGTTCAGTTCCAGAAGCGGGTGGCAGACCCTGCACGCCGCCGTATGGGTGAGCATCGGCGTCGTGCTGCTCTCGGCCTTCATGCCCCTGCGGGTCGTCGTCTCCTACGAGCTGGCAGCCGTATGGGGAGCTGCGCGGCAGCCGGTCGCGTCCATGGAGGACGTCTTTGCAAGGCTGACCTCCGGGATACCGTGCCGCAAGAACTTCGGGTGCGAGTTCGGAGAGAACCTGCCGTTTACAGGCAAGGTCTCCCTCGGAGAGAACGTCCTATTCGAGGCCAACACTGACTATCCGTCGTACTGGCTGTCCCACACGTACAGCGAATACACCCCCAGCGGCTGGGTATCCGGCGATACGGAGGCGCTGGAGTTCGGCCCCGACACGCCGGCGCCGCCGCAGGCCGACCTTCAGAAACGGGTCCCCGTTCACCAGAGCATACGCACCAGAATCGACACGTCGGAATTCCTCGCCGGGGGCGCCGTGGAAGATATGACCCATCAGGCCACGGCGCAGGTGCTGTCGCCGAAGCGTTTCGTAGTCGACATGCAGGACTCCACCGACGACGCCCTGCTGCCCGGCGACATTCGGGCCCTCGCCAACGACCTTAGGCAAAGCCTCGTGCCTCCGCCCGACGTCTACCTGGAGGCCTTCATCTCACGGCGGCTGCCCGACGACCTCGTCCTTATAGACGTCACGCCCAACGACGTCAGCTCGACTCAATTCGTCCAGACCGTGACGGTCGAGCGAAAGCCGGCCTCAGCGCCGGACATCGTGTCGTGGCGGCTGACCGACGGCCTCCGGGAGAAACAAGGCTACTCGATGGTCTCGTTCGTCTCGATAGCCGACGATTCCGATCTGACGTCTGCCAGCACGGATTACAGCTCCTTCATCGAAGATCATTATCTCCAGCTTCCGGCCGGCACCCCCCAGCGGGTGGGCGACCTCGCCCGGGACCTGACGCAAAACTTGACTACGCCTTTCGCGAAGGCCATTGCCATCCAGTCCTACCTCAGAGGCCCCAGCCTCGCCTACTCGCATGACATAGACGCGCCGCCCAGGGGATGGGACGGGGTGGACTACTTCCTGTTCGAGTCCAAGGCCGGCTATAGCGCCTACTTCGCCTCGGCGATGGCCGTCATGCTGCGTACAGTCGACGTCCCAGCCAGAATGGCAGTCGGCTACGCCCCAGGGGAGTACGACTCAGAGCTGGGGGCTACGCTCGTCCGCGACTCCGACAGCCACGGGTGGGTACAAGTGTACTTCCCGCGCTACGGATGGATCGACTTCGAGCCCACCGCCAGATTCCCGGTACCCTCCCGGCTCCTGAACCCGGTCTCCGAGCCCGGCCTTGAGACCCCCGAGCTTATCGACGACCCGGCGGCCGGGGAAGAAGACTCGGAACTGGACCCCTTGGAGTTGGCCACGGGCCTGGAGGCGACCGACATCCCAACCGACTTCGACGGCCTCGACGGCTCGCGTCGGCTGCTCGTTCCGGCCTTGACCGCCGTCGGGATACTCGCCCTGACAGGGGCGCTGATCGGCGTTGTCTGGAGCGGGGTCCTGGCCGGGGCCGCCTCAGTGGAAAAGCTCTACTCGAGGCTGAGCCGCATGGGCCGCCTCGCGGGCGTGAAGCTGCGGCCCAGTCAGACCCCCATCGAATATGCCAGCGCCATCGAGAGCGTACTACCGGAAGCAGGCCCGGACTCTCGCAGGATAGCATGGACATTTTCATCTCATAGATACGGCCGTAAGGACCCCACTCACGAAGACCGGCAAGATGCTAACGCCGCCTGGAAACGCATCAGGGGCGGGATGCTGTCACGGGCGTTCGGGCGGCTCTTGGGCCGCTGAAGTGCGAGGTCTGGCCTTGATGTTTCAATACGACGTATTCGAGACCGCTTTCGGGTGGATGGGGTTGTCGGTTTCCGCAAGGGGACTGCGCCGCACCACCCTACCGCTGCGAACCCCCGACGAGTGCGCGGCGGAGCTATCCATCGAGAACGCCCAGGAGTCGGGAAAGGGTCTCCACGACCTCAAGCGCAGGTTGGCCGCGTATTTCGACGGCCGGGCCATCGACTTTGCCGGAGAGTCGATCGACCTCGAAGGCGCGCCCCGCTTCCACGCCGCCGCCTGGAGGGCTTGCCGCTCGATCCCGCCGGGGGAGACCCGGTCCTACGGGTGGCTGGCGGCTCAGGCCGGAAGCCCCCAAGCGGCTCGCGCCGCGGGTCAGGCGATGGCCGGAAACCGGCTACCTATAGTAGTCCCCTGCCATCGGGTGATCGCAAGCAACGGACACCTCCGCGGTTTTGGCAGAGGCGCAAAGCGGCTGGACCTGAAGCAACGCCTGCTGGACCTGGAAAGCGGCCGGCGCGGCCTCGTGTGACCTACCCCGCTCCGTCAGACCGCGCGTCGGGCGGGGGATCCTGCCCGACGTCCAGTATCTGCAGAGCCCGATCAAACGTATCGGCGTTGACCATGATCCTGCAAGGGTATGACGTCACGCCGAGATAGCTAGTCATGGCGTCGCCGGGGCGAATGAGGGCAGGGATGCCTTCCTCCGCCAGCACGTCCCGCCACATTTCGGCTATAGGCAGCGAAGGAGCCGTGGTAAGCACTACCCAGTTCATCGGCATACCAAGGCCGCCTGCCCAGACAACCTACGCGGCGAGCTCGGTTATCTGAGCGTGGCCGGCGGACCCCAACACCTCGCGGAGTCCCAATTGGAGCTCCGGGCCCACGTCCGCGCGGACCATCGGCCACTCCAGCGTAACAATGCGGCCCGCCGTGAGTATCTCCAAGATCACCTCGTCCTGGCCCTGATGTTCCATGAGCAGGCTCTTCACCTCGTCCAGCAAATAGACGTCGTCCTTTGGGCTTCCGGTCTCCTTGATCGTGACGACCAAGCGGCGCGGTCCGGGCGGCATCCCGTTCACGTCGTCAGCAGCTTCCGGCCTCGCCCGATCGTCCGGCGGCAGACCAACGCCCGAGCCCGCGCCTCCCGTGTCTGCACTAATGGGACCATCCCCCCGTGGCGTATGGGCCAACGGCTGACCGTTGGGACCTCCGCCGTCCGAACGGCTTGCGTACGGGGGAACGCCTTCGGCAACGCCGGCGGGCTCCGTCTTCTCCGGCTCGATATCGACCTCCGGCGAGGCAGGCTCCTCGGAATCAGCCCGCGCGCCTTCGTCGGACAGCTCGACCCTCTTGGCGCTCAGGCAGGAAATGCTGACGCGGTCATCTCGCGCCCTTACAGATCCCACGACGGACACGAGGACGCCCGGCGTCCACAGATCCTGGGTCTGCTGTAATACGTTGTCCCACGCAAAGACGTCGATGCTGCCGTTGAAGAGATTCAGGTTCACTATCGCGTAGGGCTTCTGGTTCTTGGTGAACCTCTCGGTCACCGAGGCTACTTCCCCATACAAGACTATCCTCTTGCCGTCCATTTCGGGGACTATGTCGCGGCGCGATAGGACGACCTCAGACCCTGCCTGGACCGACAGGTCCAATAGGGAGCGCCCCGACAGCCCCACCCCCAGCAGTTCCTTTTCCCAGCTCATCTTCTCCTGAACGCTCGCACTCTCGGCCGGGAGATCAATAGTGGCGAGAGGCGTCGGAACGGAATCACCGAAGAGATCGAACATCGAGGTCTGGTTCGACTCACGCAGACGCGCTTCGCTCTGGGCAAGCGACAGCATCTTGTCCACGACCACCAGCAGCGCGGCCCTATCTCCCAGATCGTCTAGCGCCCCGGCGCGGATCAAACTCTCTAACGCCTTGCGGTTGGTGGCGCTCATGTCGGCGGTCCGGCACAGATGCTCGATGGACGTGAATTGCCCCGACTCCCGCCTCGCCTCGATGATGGGCAATACCGCCGCGTCTCCCACGTTCTTGATGGACGCCAGGCCGGCCCGCAGCGCCACCCCGCCGGGGCGCTGCTCTATGGAGTACGCAGCCTCGCTCCGGTTGACGCTGGGGCCGAGCACCCGGATATTTAGCCGTCGGCACTCCAGCACCATGCTGGGCGCCTTGTCGGGGTTGTCGGAGTTCGCGTTCAGCAGGCAAGCCATGTACTCGGCCGGGTAGTTGGCCTTCAGATAAGCCGTCCAGTACGAGATCAGCCCGTAGCTGTAGGCGTGGGCTTTGTTGAACGCATACCCCGCGAACGGCTCGACGAGCGCGAACACCTGGTCGGCGAGCTCTTTCTCATACCCTTGGCCGAGGGCCCCGGCTATGAACTTCTCCTTCTCCTCCGCCATGATGGCCGGGATCTTCTTGCCCATGGCCTTGCGAACAATGTCGGCCTCCCCGAGAGAGTATCCCGCGAAGGCGCGTGTGATGAGCAACACTTGATCCTGGAAGACGATGACGCCGTAGGTCTCTTCCAAGATGTCCTTGAGCTTGGGGTGAGGGTGCCGCACGTCTTCCCGGCCATGCTTCGCCCCTATGAAGGTGCCTATGTGCTCCATAGGCCCAGGCCGGTACAAGGCGATCATCGCCGCGACGTCTCCCAGCGAGCCCGGCTTGAGCTCCTGGATGTACCGGGTCATCCCCGCGCCCTCGAGCTGGAACACCCCCACGGTATCCCCCTTGGAGAGCATCTCGAACGTCAGAGCGTCGTCCAGGGGAATATCGCTCAAGGAGAGGCGCACGCTGCGGGTCTTGCCTATGAGCTCCAGGGCGTTGGCCAGGATCGTCAAGTTGACGAGACCCAGGAAGTCGATCTTGAGAAGTCCAAGCTCGGCTATCGGATCCATCGAGTACTGAGTAGTAGCTATGCCCTGTTCGTCGCCCTTGCCCGGTCTCTGAAGAGGAACGTAGGTGTCCAACGGCTCCTCTGAGATGACCACCCCGGCCGCGTGCGTGCTGGAGTGCCGCGTGACGCCCTCGAGCCCGCGGGCCGTGTCCATCAGCTTCTTCACGCCCTCGTCTGCCTCGTACACCTCCCGCAGCTCCGGGCTCTCCTTCAGAGCGTCGTCGAGGGTGATGTGAAGCCTCGTGGGCACCTCCTTTGCGATGCGGTCCACGACGTCATACGGCATCGCCAACGCCCGCCCGGTGTCGCGAATCGCCGCGCGCGCGCCGAGCGTGCCGAAGGTGATTATCTGGGCGACGTGGTCGCGGCCGTACTTCGAGACGACGTAGTTCAACACCTCCTCGCGCCGGTCGTCCTGAAAGTCCATGTCGATGTCGGGCATCTCCTTACGCTCTATGTTCAAGAAACGCTCGAACACCAGCCCGTAGTTCAACGGGTTGACGTCCGTCACGTCGAGGCAGTACAGCACCAAGCTGGCAGCGGCGCTGCCTCTGACGGCCAAATATATACCGCGCTCTCTCACGAACCTCGCGATGTCCCAAACGACCAGGAAGTAATTGGCATAGCGGGTCTGCCTGATCACCTCCAACTCCGAGGCCAGCCTCTGCCGTTGGTCCTCACTCACGCTGCCGATCCTCCGCCGCAGACCCTCCTCGCACAGCCTCGACAGGAAGGCGTCCGGGGTGAGCCCCTCCGGCACGGGGAACCCCGGCATGTGTACCTGCGAGAAGTCGAGGTCCAAGTTGCACGTCTCGGCGATCCGTTCGGTGCTTTCCAGCGCCTGCGGGACCTCGGGGAACAACGCCCGCATCTCCTCCTCGCTCTTGAGGTAATAGGACGGCTCCTCCATACGCAGGCGCCCGGCATCCTCGACGGTGGTGTTCGTATGGATGCAAATCAGAACGTCTTGAAGGTAGGCGTCGGCCTCGTTGACGTAATGCGAGTCGTTGGTGGCAACGACGGGGATGCCAAGTTCGCGGTGGAGCTCCATCAGCCCCCTGTTGACCGCCGGGAGCTGCTCCACACCGCCGTGCTGCATCAGCTCAAGATGGTAGTCAGGGAAGACCTCCCTGTACCACTGCGCGGACCCGCGGGCCTCGTCCATCCGCCCCTCGGATATCAGCCGCGGCACCTCCCCGCTCGGACAGCCGGATAGCACCACCAGCCCCTCGCCATACCGCTCGAACAGGTCCCTGTCGACGCGCGGTTTGTAGTAGAAACCTTCCAGATGCGACGCAGTCACCAGCTTGACCAAATTGCCGTAGCCTCGCAGATCCTTGGCCAGAACGGTGATGTGGAAGGGGGTCTTATCACTTGGTAGCCGATCGTGGCGGCTGCCGGGAGCAACGTACATCTCACACCCGATGATCGGCTTGATCCCGGCCTTCTTGGCAGCCTGGTAGAAGTCGATGGCCCCGTACAAGCCGCCGTGGTCGGTGATCGCCAGACTCCCCATACCAAGCTCGGCAGCACGGCCCACCAGAGGGTCGATCCTGCTGAGGCCGTCCAGAAGGCTGTATTCGGTATGGACGTGGAGATGAGTGAACAAGGTTGCTAATGCCACCACCAAAGCTGAGGCTCGACGAGCGGCGAACGCTCCGTCCCCTGCGGGACGGGAGCCTCGCCAGAGGCCGGTAGTCCCGCACGGCAGCAATTATAGCAGCGGGCACAGTTGGCGGTTTCAAGGTTACGGCGCCGGAATCCTGGGACAATTTCCGGGGTCCTCCCGGCTCATGACGTCCGTCGGTATTGCCTGCACCCTATGAACGTGTTGGCTTGACTGGAGTCAGGACTCACCACAGTCTGGCCTCTCGGGGGCGAAGTATGTGCGCAAGGAGAGCTTCGTGCCCCCTTGCAGCACATACGGACCCCGGCAGACTTGTGGTGAGTAGCCTAAATCCTTGCCGCAGGGGGGCGTCCAATGAAGTTTATGGTTCTGGTGTTGATCGCTTCGACTGGTGTCTTGATCGGGTGCAGTTTCAGTGAGTATGCTCAGTCGGAGAAGCTCGTTGAGAATATAGACTCGTACCGCACAGGCTGTGAGGTGGACGTTGAACGCCTGATGACCGGTTACAAACAGTACGATGCCAACCGATTCCACTTTGGCTTTGGCCCAACTCCGACCCCGGATCCTGTCACTAACACTGAGTTGAGTAGTTCGGTGCTGTTGGAATTGGTGTGGGAGAACGGGTGCCAGGCTGGCCGTAGGGATGTCGTAGGCGCTGAACAAGCTACGCTCATGGGTCTGCGTGATCAGTTGGCCGTTCTCAACAAGCGGCTTGCAGCCATTGAGGGGCCTTCAGTTCCCACAGCCACTTCGACACCCACCCTTACACCTACTCCTACACCCACTTCGACACCCACCCCTACACCGACACCGTGACTACGGTAGACTTGCTATGGTCGAGGAGGGCGAGTGCCTGAGCGTGAGTCCATATGGAGTGTGGGCAGAGGAGCGCAGCGGGCCTATTTCTTGGCCTTTGTCGCTCAGGTTCTCTTCTACATTGGGCTGGTGACTTGGAAGGAGTTCGCTCGCGGGGATGGCTCTGGCAATCTCTTCGACATCGGACTTGCCGTATGGGAACGGTCTGCTCCACTTATGATCACATCGGCTGCGGTTGCATTGGTCGCGGTCGAAACAGGGGGGTATCTAGTGGTCTTGGCAAGAGGGCTGGCAGAACGAGTCGAGAAGATACGGGAAGAGCGTCGTGCGGAAGGGCGAACCGAGGTGATCAAAGAGTTGGCGTTCATACGCCGAATCAAGCGCGAGGTTATTCCAATTCCAGACGATCCCAGTGACCGGGGCTTCCAATTGGAACGCCCCGACAAGTCGCGTTTTGGATTTGTCCGGTTCAACATTGCAGGTAAGAATCCGGGTATGTATCGCGTGTACGCCTACTGGCCATTTAACGACCCTCACAAGTTGTTCGAGAATAGGTATAGAGACAACCGGCCCCAAGGCTGGACTTGCGTGGTCGATCCCGACGACGAAGATAAGGTTAGACACGTCATCCGCGTACTCGAATCCTCACACGACCAGCGCACTTAAGGCTAGAGTCTGGAGGATACGACGAGAGCTGGAGAGGGCCGTCCGGCGCGTCCCAGCCGGATACCCTGCTAGGGGGAGCGGGAGTCCAAGGCGCAAAGATATTCCCAAAAATAGAAGCGGCCCCGGGGTTTCCCGGGGCCGCTTCTATTTTACAGACCCGCGACGATGGCGGACGGGGCTTGTCGGCGCCCGTCCGCCATGTTCGGTCTAGTAGTCCATCGGGGGCGCGGCCGGCATGGGCGGCTGCTCCTCCTTGATGTCGGTGATGAGCGACTCGGTGGTGAGCACCATGGACGCCACGCTGGCCGCGTTCTCGATCGCGGCGCGCGTCACCTTTGCAGGGTCCATGATCCCGCGCTCCAGCAGGTGAGTGAACTCGCCGACCTCGGCGTCATAGCCCCAGTCACCCTCGGACTTCAGGCTCTCGGCGAGGATGACCTCGCCCGCCACGCCGGTATTCTCGGAGATCAGCTTCAGAGGGCGCTCCAACGCCTTCTTCATGATCTGCGCTCCGGTACCCTCGTCGCCGCTGATTCCGAGGCCGTCCAGCGAGGAGCTGGCCCGTATCAGCGCCAGCCCGCCGCCGGGAACGATCCCCTCTTCCACCGCAGCCCGGGTGGCCGACAGGGCGTCCTCCACCCGCTGCTTCTTCTCCTTGAGTTCGATCTCGGTGGCCGCGCCCACCTTGATGATGGCGACGCCGCCCGACAGCTTGGCGAGACGCTCTTGGAGCTTCTCCCTATCGTAGTCCGACGTAGTCTCGTCGATCTGGGCCTTGATCTGCTTGATCCGTCCCTGGATGCCGTCCTCCGACCCGCGGCCCTCAACGAAGGTCGTCTCCTCCTTGGAAGCCACGATGCGGCGGCAGCGGCCAAGGTCGTCGACCGTCACGGAGTCGAGCTTCCTGCCGACCTCCTCGCTGATGACGACGCCGCCCGTCAGGATGGCCATGTCCTCGAGCATGGCCTTCCGGCGGTCGCCGAACCCGGGGGCCTTCACCGCGAGACAATTCAGCGTGCCGCGCAGCTTGTTGACCACCAGGGTTGCGAGGGCCTCGCCCTCGATGTCCTCGGCCACGACGACCACGTTCTTGCCCACTTGCAGGATCTTTTCCAGCGCGGGGAGCAGGTCCGACACCGCCGACAACTTCTTGTCGGTGATCAGGATGTAGGGCTCCTCGATGTCCGACTCCATCCTGTCCTGATTGGTAATGAAGTACGGGGAGATGTAGCCCCTGTCGATCTGCATCCCCTCCACGAACTCCTGCTCGTAGCTGAGGCCCTTCGACTCCTCGACCGTAATGACCCCGTCCTTGCCGACCTTCTCCATCACCTCCGCGATTAGCTGGCCCATCTCCTCGTCGTGAGCAGAGAGCGAGGCCACCTGGGCGACCTGGTTCTTACCCGAAACGGTGGTAGCCATCTTGCCTATCTCGCCTCGGAGAGCCACGACGGCCGTATCCACCCCGCGCTTGATGGCCATGGGGTTGGCGCCGGCGGCGATGTTCCGGAACCCCTCATGGATGATGGCCTGCGCCAAGACCGTCGCCGTAGTCGTGCCGTCTCCGGCCACGTCGTTCGTCTTGCTCGCCGCCTCCTTCAGAAGCTGGGCGCCCATGTTCTCGTAGGCGTCTTCCAGCTCGATCTCCTTGACGATCGTCACGCCGTCGCTGCAGACCTGGGGCGGCCCGAACTTCTTGTCCAGCACCACGTTGCGCCCCTTGGGGCCGAGCGTCACCCCAACCGTGTCCGTCATGATGTCGATTCCCCGCTTCATCGCAGTGCGGGCTTCCTCACCGAACGATAACTGCTTTGGCATATCTGCCTCCTCCTGATTTTGGCTATTGCTGCACTTGGGCCGGTACTACTTCTTGAACAGGACGTCGTCCTCGCGCACCACCAGGTACTCGATGTCCCCCTCGCGGTACTCGGTGCCCGCGTACTTCGAGTAGACGACCGTGTCTCCGACAGCCACCTCCATCGGCACCCTCGTCGAGCCGTCGTCCGACAGCTTGCCCGGACCAACCGCAACCACCGTTCCCAGCTGCGGCTTCTCCTTGGCGGTGTCCGGAATGTAGATACCCCCCGCGCTCATCTGCTCGTCCTCTTCGCTCGGCTCGATCACGACCCGGTTCCCTAACGGCTTGAACTCCACCTTCGTCTGCGTCGCCATTGTTCCCTCCTATAATGAAGTCTTCTCCAGACTTGGAATCACGCTCCCCGGCCCACCCAGTCCTGCCACACCCCGAGTCTGCCGGATACACGTTAGCAGTCACTACGTCCGACTGCTAATCAAATAGTAATCGAGACGCCCCACGCTGTCAACAAAAGGACCGGGTTTGACTCGCTGCGTGTTCTCGGCTTTTCTCAGTCGGAGAAGTGCCGGGCCAGTTCGTCCCGGGGGAATACCGGCAGGCCGCGGGCGCCGTCGTTGGTAATAGCCTTGACGCCTTCGGCGCGGCGGGTGAACCGTCCAATCTCGTAAGCCGGGATTCCGACTTTCGCCAGTTCCTCGATCAGCACGGGGACGTCGCCGGGCGGCACCGCCGCCAGCAAGGAGCCCGACGCGATGAGGCCCATCGGGTCCAGGTCTAGGGCCTCGCACAACCGCCTACACTCCGGGAGGACGGGTACGGCGGTCAGGTCCACGAGCAGGCCGACGCCGGCGGCCTCGGCCATCTCCAGCAGTCCGGTGGCGACCCCTCCCTCCGTGGGGTCGTGCATAGCGTGCACGTCCACGGCGCCGCGCGCAGTGTTTGCGTCGCGCAGTACGCTGATGCCGGGCGAGAAGAGGAAGCCCTTAGCGCGTTCAACGTCCTCGTTCCGGACACCGCGGGCCAAGAGCGTCTCGGGGTCCTCCCTGGCCAGCACTGCCGCGCCCTCGATTGCGACGCCCTTTGTCAGCACGATTGCATCGCCGGGTCGAGCGCCCGACGTCGTCACCACCTGGTCCTTGGCGGCCTCCCCCAGCATAGCGCCGACCGCTATGGGCCGCGGCAGGCCGTAGGTCACCTCCGTGTGGCCCCCGACGAGGGTGACGCCGAGCTCTTTGCAGGCCGCGCCGATCTGGTCGAAAATTCTCTCGACGGCGGCGGCGCTCACGCCCTCGGGCAGAAGCAACGTGACCATGAGCCAACGGGGCGCCGCTCCCATTACGGCCAGGTCGTTGGCGTTGATCTGGACCACGTACCAGCCTATAAGGTCCGTGGCGAAGGTGATGGGGTCCGTCTTGGCCACGAGGTAGCGGTCTCCGAAGTCGATGAGCGCCGCGTCCTCTCCGGCCTTTGGCCCCAGGGCTACCCGGGGGTCGCTCAACTCAACCTTGCTCAGCAGCCGCGACAGCACTCCGAGGGGCAGTTTCCCGGCTTTGAGTTTCAAGTTGCGGCCCCCCGGCGTCCTGATTGCGGTAGAGCGGCTGGACCTCAGGCGATTCATGCTATCATGGCTACGCCATGATCAAGGCCGTATTCTTCGACATGTACGGCACGCTGGCGGGCTTCCGTCCGTCCCGGTACGAGGTGCAGTCCAAGGCCTGCCGCGATTTCGGGATCGAGGTCACCCCTGAGGGCGTCATACGGGGCTACGCGGCCGCCGACGCCTACATGAGCGAGCAGAACGCCGCGGCTCCCGTGAGGCTCAGGAGCGGACCTGCGAAGGAGGCGTTCTTTGCCGAATATGAGCGCTTCGTGCTCCGTGGGTGCGGCGTCGACGTGTCGGCGGAGTTGGCCGCGCAGATATGGCGCCGACTGCGCAGGATCCCATATGGGCTTGCTCCTTTTGACGACGCCGCGCCCACGCTGGGCGTGCTCAGGCGCCGCGGCGTAACGGTAGGCATGATATCGAATATCGACCAGACGGGAGGCGAGATAGCGGGCAAGCTGGGACTCGGCGGGCTCCTTGACGTCGTGGTTACGTCGGGGGAGGTGGGTGTCGACAAGCCGGACCCCGCGATATTTCGGACGGCCTTGGAGCGGGCCGGGGCGCAACCCGGAGAGGCGATGCACGTCGGCGATCAGCCGGCCTCGGACGTTGAGGGCGCCGCAAGGGCCGGCATAGCGCCGGTGCTCCTGGACCGCGACGGCATCCACAGCGCCTACGACCGCTGCCCCCGAATCTCGACGCTGACGGAGTTGCCCCCGCTGGTCGCGTAAGTGACGGTCGCGCCCGACCCGAAACGGAGGGCCATAGGTGTTGCGGATGCAGATCAGGAAATCCACTGCTCGCGTAACCCACGCCTTCGGGGTCGTCCTGCTGCTCTCATCTCTGATGAGCCTGGGAAGCATCCGCGCGCAGGCAGAGGAAGCGGTCGATTACGATGCCGACGATGACGGTCTGATCGAGGTCTTCAACTTGGAGCATCTGGACGCCATTCGCTACGATCTAGACGGCGACGGCGAAGCGGATGACCCCTCCGATGCGGACGCCTACGCCGAGGCGTTCCCCAACGCGTTACCGGGAGGGGCATGCCCCAACAGCGGCTGCGCGGGCTATGAGTTAATGGGGAACCTCGACTTCAACGATCCGAACAGCTACGCGTCCGGCTCGGTGGACAAGGGCTGGAGCATAGGGGAGGGCAATGAGGGCTGGCGCCCCATCGGCCCTTCTATTGATGAGAGGTTCAACTCCACCTTCGACGGCAACGGCCACACCATCGCCAACCTGTTCATCGCCCGCGACGACGACGTGGGCCTGTTCGGGAGTGTGGGCAGTGCAGGCGCTATCCGTCGGGTCGGGCTGGTAGAGGCCCGGGTCAGCGGGTGGGAGCGTGTCGGCGCGTTGGCGGGCGCAAACTATGGCGCGATCAGCGGCAGCTATGCTACGGGAAGCGTGCGGGGGAACCTGTGGGTCGGCGGCTTGGTCGGGAGCAACAAAGAAGGGAGCACGATCAACGATAGCTATGCTACGGGAAGCGTGCAGGGGGACGTGAGTATCGGCGGCCTGGCGGGGAGCAACGGGGGCGCGATTATTGGCAGCCATGCCACGGGCAACGTGACGGGGGATAACTTCGCGGCGGGAGGGTTGGTAGGGTTTAACAGCGGCCCGATCAGCGCCAGCTACGCCACGGGTAACGTGTCGGGCACTATCGGCGTCGGCGGGCTGGTCGCGGACAACAATAGACGAGGCAAGGTCATATCCAGCTACGCCGCGGGTAACGTGTCGGGGGATAGCAGGGTTGGCGGCTTGGTCGGCGAAAGCTACGCCACGGTCGCGGCAAGCTACGCCACAGGCGGCGTGTCTGGGATTGGAACAGTCGGAGGCCTAGTCGGGGGCAACTTCATCAGAGGCACAATCATATCCAGCTACGCCACGGGCAACGTGTCGGGGAAAGCTGAGACCGGCGGACTGGCCGGTTACAACGCTCACGGAAGTACGATCAGGGCCAGCTACGCGACGGGCAGGGTGTCGGAGGCCTCAGGCGGGCTGGTTGGAGTGAACAATGACCCGAACGGGATCGCCGCCAGCTACTGGGATATCGGAACCTCCGGGCAATCGTATGGCGTGGGATTCGGGTTCAACTCCGGCGCCAAGGGCAAGACCACCGTCGAGCTGCAGGCGCCGACCACCTATACCGACATCTACAGCGCATGGGATATGGACATAGACAACGCCGACGGCGACGGCGATGAGACAACCGGCGCTGACGACCCCTGGAGCTTCGGCTCGGCCGATCAGTATCCGGCCCTGCAGGTGGACTTCGACGGCGACGGCATCGCAAGCTGGGATGAGTTCGGCGATCAGCCCAGAGGAGAGGCCGGAGGGGGTGACGGTGAGCCCGCTCCGGCGACGCCAACCCCCACTCCCTCGGTCTCGCGCGATTACGATGCGGATGACGACGGCCTCATCGAGGTCTCCAGCCTGGAGCATCTGGACGCCATTCGCTACGATCTAGACGGCGACGGCGAAGCGGATGACCCCTCCGATGCGGACGCCTACGCCGAGTCGTTCCCCAACGCGTTACCGGGAGGTGCATGCCCCAACAGCGGCTGCGCGGGCTATGAGTTAATGGGGAACCTCGACTTCAACGATCCGAACAGCTACGCGTCCGGCTCGGTGGACAAGGGCTGGAGCATAGGGGAGGGCAATGAGGGCTGGCGCCCCATCGGCCCTTCTATTGATGAGATGTTCAACTCCACCTTCGACGGCAACGGCCACACCATCGCCAACCTGTTCATCGCCCGCGACGACGACGTGGGCCTGTTCGGGCGTGTGGGCAGTGCAGGCGCTATCCGTCGGGTCGGGCTGGTCGAGGCCCGAGTCAGCGGGTGGGGGGTGGTCGGCGCGTTGGCGGGCGCAAACGATGGCGCGATCAGCGGCAGCTATGCTACGGGAAGCGTGCGGGGGAACTGGTGGGTCGGCGGCTTGGTCGGGAGCAACGAAGGGTCGGGGGGCACGGGGGGCACGATCAGCGATAGCTATGCTACGGGAAGCGTGCAGGGGGACGTGGGTGTCGGCGGCCTGGCTGGGGACAACGGGGGCGCGATTATTGGCAGCCATGCCACGGGCAACGTGTCGGGGGATGACTTGGCGGGAGGGTTGGTAGGGTCTAACAGCGGCCCGATCAGCGCCAGCTACGCCACGGGTAACGTATCGGGGAATATCGGCAGCGGCGTCGGCGGGCTGGTCGGGAACAACAAGACCCAAGGCAATATCAGCGCCAGCTACGCCACGGGTAACGTGTCGGGGAGTAGCAGGGTTGGCGGCTTGGTCGGCGAAAACTATGACATGATCGCGGCGAGCTACGCCACAGGCGGCGTGTCTGGGATTGGAAAAGTCGGAGGCCTAACCGGGGCCAACTTCATCGGAGGCACAATCATATCCAGCTACGCCACGGGCAACGTGTCGGGGGATCCCCAGGCCGGCGGACTGGAGACCGGCGGACTGGCCGGCTACAACGCTCACGGAAGTACGATCAGGGCCAGCTACGCGACGGGCAGGGTGTCGGAGGCCTCAGGCGGGCTGGTTGGAGTGAACGATGACCCGAACGGGATCGCCGCCAGCTACTGGGATATCGGAACCTCCGGGCAATCGTATGGCGTGGCATTCGGGTTCAACTCCGGCGCCAAGGGCAAGACCACCGTCGAGTTGCAGGCGCCGACCACCTATACCGACATCTACAGCGCATGGAATATGGACATAGACAACGCCGACGGCGACGATGATGAGACAACCGGCGCGGACGACCCCTGGAGCTTCGGCTCGGCCGATCAGTATCCGGCCCTGCAGGTGGACTTCGACGGCGACGGCATCGCAAGCTGGGAGGAGTTCGGCGATCAGCCCAGGGGAGAGGCCGGAGGGGGTGACGGTGAGCCCGCTCCGGCGACGCCAACCCCCACTCCCTCGGTCTCGCGCGATTACGATGCGGATGATGACGGCCTCATCGAGGTCTCCAGCTTGGAGCATCTGGACGCCATTCGCTACGACCTAGACGGCGACGGCGAAGCGGACCACCCCAGACACGCAGCCGATTATGCCAAGGCGTTCTCGGAGGCGGTGGGTACGGGCTGCCCCGGTGAGGGCTGCGTGGGCTACGAGCTGGCAAGAGACCTGGACTTCGACGACCCCGGCAGCTACGCATCAGGCTCGGTCGACCGGGGCTGGAGCAGAGGGGAGGGCGGTGAAGGCTGGCTGTCGATTGGGTGGTACGCCAGGTCATCCCCCGGGACATTCCAGGGTACGTTCGAGGGCAATGGTCACACTATCGCCGGCTTGTTTGTCAGACATAGCAGTTTTCACGTCGGGCTGTTCAGCTTGGTAGGCTTCTCGGGCGTCATCCGCCGCGTAGGGCTGGCGCGCGCCAACGTGTCGGGCGGGCTGGAAGTGGGCGCGCTGGTCGGGCGCAACGGGGGCACGATCATCGGCAGCTATGCGACGGGCAACGTGTCGGGGGGTGATAAAGTCGGAGGACTGGTTGGGCTGAATGCCGGCGCCGGCGTCGTGGTCACCAGCTATGCCGCAGCCAGCGTGTCGCAGGGTAGAATAGCCGGCGGGCTGGTCGGGGAGAACAATGGCGCGATTAGAGCGAGCTACGCCACGGGCAGCGTGTCCGGGGAAGAAGGGGTGGGCGGACTGGTCGGCAACAACCATGACTTCGGCACGATCAGGGCGAGCTATGCCACAGGCAGCGTGAAGGGGGATGAGTGCGCCGGTGGGCTGGTCGGGAGCCGGATTGGCGCTGCCGTCTACGCGGGCGGTACGTTGCTAACACCCGGTACGTTGGTAACACCCACGGGGACGTGTTTCCAACTGGGAAAGCTAACCACTGATGATGGCCGCGTCATAGCCAGGATCGGCGCCAGCTACTGGGACGTCGAGGCTTCCGGCCATGCGGCAAGCACCGAGGGCGAGGGTATTCCCGGCGTCGAAGGCAAGACTACGGCCGAGCTTCAGTCGCCCGCCGGCTATACCGGCATCTACTTCGCTTGGAACATCGACATAGATAACGCCGACGGGGACCACGATGAGATGACGGGCCCAGACGACCCCTGGGACTTCGGCACAGCGCACGAGTACCCGGCGCTGAAGGTCGACTTCAAGGGCGACGGCAGGGCAAGCTGGCAGGAATTCGGCGACCAGCGTCGTCAGAGACCATCGGCGGCGCTACCCGCGGTAGGCGGCCCCTCTGTTCCGGGCGGGCTGTTGCTGGCGTTGAGCCTTGCCGGAGGACTGCTGATTCTGGCGGGGTTGGTTGCGCTCAGAGCGCGAAGGCCTGCGGCAGCGCCATAGCCCCCATCGCCGAGGGCTTTCGGGGCGAGTGGCTGCCCGAAGGGCAGTTTTCAGGATGGGGGGCTAGGGGCGTCTATGGTGGCCAATAGCTGTTCCAGTGCGTGGCATAACCGGCGGAAGGAACGAGAGTTACGGTAGGCTAAGTCCAGATCGATAGCTCTGCTAAGAGGCGCCTGGTGGGTTGTCTCTTTATAAGCCTGGCCGCTTGGCATTTGGTCGCTGAGCCATCGTTTTGGGTTGGGGACGGCCTCAGGATCACCGGATAAGGCAGCAGTATCAGGTATCCCATGCCTGCCTCTGATGGCGCTCAAGCTGGCGAGGAACCAGGACTCGTATGACCGACGGGCGCATACTATCCGTACCGGGGATTTTGTGCCGACTCGATCACAGCGTTGGGAAAGTTGCTTAGCAAATTCTACTGGGCAGTCGCCATCAGCATCCACAAGGATCAGGATTGCCTCGCACCCTGGTTTGTTCTGTGCGTGTCTCAGGAATCTGTCCAGCTTTTTTTCCAGATTCGCCCTGCCGTTGGCTTTGACTACTTTGGTTCTTCCTTGAGCCACGAAGACATCGTGCCGACCGTACATCTCACGTAGAATCCTGACCAACAACTCTGGCAAGGCGGCGGCATCCCCGTCGCCTTCGACCACCGGCACGATGGTGCGCATATCGCGCCTACTCGGCGCCCGCCGGTTGGAGGCCTTCCATACTGTGCAGCTCCCCGGCTGAAAACAGTCCTTCTCTCACCGACGTCAGTTGATGTTCGGTGATTTTGCCTACCTTAGTTGAGCCGCCTTCGGCGGTTACCGCCCGTATGCTCTCAATGGGCAACCGATCAATTAAGTCGGGGCTGTGGGTAGAAACCAACACTTGTCCACGCAGCGCCGCTTCCATCATGGTGTCCGACAACACGGCCATAGCGCCAGGATGTATAGCCAACTCGGGTTCTTCCAGGCCGATCAGCGACGGAGCAGGGTCTTGGAGCAGCGCTGTCAACAGAGCCAGCAGGCGGATGGAGCCATCGGATTCGTAGGACAGGTCAAACCAAGAGCCCCTCTCATTCCCACCGTTCCTCTCATGGTTGAGCTCCACTACGTAGTAGCTGCCGGCGTGGCTGACTCGAATGTCCCGGACCCCTGGGACCGCAAAGGTCAGGGCGCTTTTCAAATCTGGGAGGAAGCGGCTCTTCTTCTGGATCATGTCTCTCAGAGTAGACGCTAAGTTTTCTCCGCCCGTCGCCAAAGGATGGCTATCCGCCACTTTCTGAGGGTCACGTAAGGAGTTGGGGAAGATATGGTACAGTCCGATTCTGCCCAGGTCATTCCCTGCGCGGTCAAGTGAGTGGAGTAAGAGGAGATAGCTGTCTTCCTCTCCCGCACTCGATCTCATCAGCAATAACGTCAATAACGCCAATAACGAAGTGATTGTCTGAGGCTCCGCAGACATCAGTTGAATGTTTTGGCGATCCGACTCCGCGATGAGCCATTCGACTACGCCGGCAAGCGCACCTCCGTCATTCTTGGTCAGTGAGGAATCGGCTTGTTCTAATATCCTCTTGAGGTTGGGCTTGGTAAGGCGTCCGTTGGTAAGAGCAACCTCCAGTGGGCGAACGTCCGGATCCGTGAATTCCAGCCTAGCGGACTCTTGCTTGACCCGATACTCGCCTTCGTCCTTCCTCATCAACGCAACAGCGTAATTAAACGTTCCCTCTGGGAACTCATACTGGCAGCCAACTTCCGGGCCCAACACCTCTCCGGTTGGCGATTTGCGGCCAATGGAGTCGATCCCGCCTCGCCGGGTTATGGCCGTTTCGAGGCCGAGGCGCACAGCATCGCCGAGGAACCCCAAGACGTCCATCAGATTGCTCTTACCCGAAGCGTTGGGTCCCACCAGCACCGTCAGCGATCCCAACTCTAACTCCGCAAACTCAATGCTGCGGAAATTCTTGGCCCATACCTTGGTTATCAGCAGCCGGGGGGCAGGCTCTTCTACCATCGGTCTCACCTCGGATGGCTGCATCTCTCTTCAGAGCAGTTTAGCATAGGCCCCACAGGGGGTTAGCTCAGTGGGTGGGCTCCTATCGGAGAACGCCGATAGGCTACAGGGCTCTGTGGGCGAGGCCCTCGTTGGTCGGCAACGGCAAGCTGATGCGCTGGGGGCTACCGGATGCGCTGGCCCACCCGGCGAACCGCGTCGACCAGGGCGTCTACGTCGGCCTCGGAGGTCAGGGTGCAAAGGGCGCCGGCGCACTTGCTGGTCAGCATTACGCCCTCATTGAGCAGGCCGACGAACAGCAGATCCTTCATCTCCTGGTCTCCGCGCATCATGGAGCGGTAGTCGCGTATCTCTTCGTGCGCGAAGTGGATGGCGAAGAGCGAGCCTATGCCGGTGACCTGCGCGTCCACGTCGATCTCTCCGAAGACGGCTCTCAGCTTCTCGCGCAGCTGCCCGCCCAAGGTGTTCATCCGGTCGTATGCCTCGGGCGTAAGCTGCCGGAGCGTGGCCTCGCCGGCTACCATCGTCATGGGGTTGGCGTTGAACGTGCCCGCGTGGCTGACGACCGGCCCCGTCGCCGGGTCGTACAGCGCCATGAGGTCGGCGCGGCCGCCCCACGCGCCGACGGGAAGGCCGCCGCCCACTATCTTGCCAAAGGTAGTTATGTCGGGGACGACCCCCAGGTACTCCTGCGCGCCGCCCCGGGATATGCGGAAGCTCTGGA
This sequence comes from uncultured Dehalococcoidia bacterium, assembly GCA_958296245.1. Taxonomy (GTDB): domain Bacteria; phylum Chloroflexota; class Dehalococcoidia; order Lucifugimonadales. The sequence continues at coordinate 678,680 of OY282458.1, read as the reverse complement.
CCTCGTCGAACACCAAGACGATGCCGAGCTCGCGCGTCAATTCGCGGACGCCCGTTAGGAAGGCCCTCGTACCCGGGACGTAACCGAAGCTGGAGCACACGGGTTCCATGATCACGCATGCCAACTCGTCCCCGCGCCTGCGGAGTATCCGCTCGGCGCCCTCCAGGTCGTTGTACGGCAGCACCACCACGTCTTCGGCGACGCTGGGGGGTTGCCCCGGCCACTCCGGAACGGCGGGAGGGTCGCCGGGGCCGAGCAGGTCCATGGGCGGGCTGACGCTGACGGAGACGTACTCGTGGTTGCCGTGGTATCCGCCCTCGAACTTGGCGAACTTATGGCGTCCGGTATAGGCCCGCGCGAGCCTGATCGCGTTCAGCGTCCCTTCGGTGCCGGAGTTGGTGAAGCGCACCCGGTCCAGCGAGGGGACCCTCTCGCAGAGCTCCTTTGCAAGCCGTATCTGGGCGGAAGCGGGGGCGCCGAAGCTGAGGCCCCTTTCGCTCTGCTCTTGGACGGCCCTTACGACGTCCGGGTTGGCGTGGCCCGCGATGAACGTCGTGGCGTTGAGCATGAAGTCAAGGTATCGGTGTCCGTCGACGTCGTAGACGTAGTGCCCCTCGGCCCGGTCCATGAAGAAGGGGAAGGGGCCGAAGTACTGGGTGGCCCGGGAGCTGCCGCCCGGCAGATACCGTTCGGCCTCGGCCTGGAGCCGTTTCGATCTGGGCCGCGCTTCCGTATAGGCGTCGTTCTCGATCCGCATGAGTTGGCTGGCGGTAGTCAAGGCTGTGTTCACCTCCTTGCGGAGCCTTCGATCTTGGCCCACGTGTCCCGCAACGGCGCCGTCCTGTTGAACACGGGGTTGCCGGGGACCGAGAGCTTGGAATCGGCGCAGAAGTACCCCAGCCGTTCGAACTGGTAGCGGCTTCCGGGCGCCGCCCCGGCCAGGGACGGTTCGACCCGGCAGTCCGTCAACACCTCGAGCGAACCCGGGTTCAGGTTGTCTATGAAGTTGTCTTCCTCGTCGGGCCTTTCCGTGGTGAACAGGCGGTCGAACAGCCTCACCTGTACCTGTAGAGCGTGCGGGGCGGATACCCAATGTACGGTGCCCCTGACCCTCCGTCCGTCCGGTGCTCGGCCGCCCCGCGTTTGGGGGTCGTAGGTGCAGCGGAGCTCGACGACCTCCCCCGAATCGTCCTTGACGACGTCCCGGCAGGTGATGAGATAACCGTACCGGAGACGCACCTCCCGGCCCGGGGCCAGCCTGTGGAACTTCCTGGGCGCTTCCTCGCGGAAGTCGTCGCGCTCGACGTATATCTCCCGCGAAAAGGGCACCTCCCGGGAGCCGGCTTGGGGGTCCTCGGGGTTATTCACCGCGTCGAGATACTCCACCTTTCCTTGGGGGTAATTCTCTATGACTACCTTCAGAGGCCGCAGCACGCCCATGACGCGGGGCGCCCGCCTATTCAGATCCTCACGCAGCAGGTGTTCCAGCAACGCGGCGTCCATGACGTTGGCGCGCTTGGCGACGCCTATCCTGTCACAGAAGGCCCGGATGGACTCCGGCGTGTACCCGCGCCGGCGCATCCCGGACAAGGTCGGCATCCTTGGGTCGTCCCAGCCGCTGACGTAGCCGCCCTCGACCAGCGTTGCCAGCTTGCGCTTGCTCAGGACCGTATGGCTCAGGTTAAGGCGGGCGAACTCCGTCTGCTCGGAACGGAAGATGCCCAGCTTCTCCAAGAACCAGTCGTAGAGCGGGCGATGGTCCTCGTACTCCATCGTGCAGATCGAATGGGTGACCCCCTCGATGGAGTCGCTCTGGCCGTGGGCCCAGTCGTAGGTCGGGTAGATGCACCACCGTTCGCCGGTCCGGTGATGGCGCACGGTCTTCAGGATCCTGTACATGACGGGGTCCCGCATGTTCAGGTTGCCGGAGGACATGTCGATCTTGGCTCGCAGGACGCGGGACCCGTCTTCGAACTCGCCGGCGCGCATGCCTTCGAAGAGCTGAAGGTTCTCCTCAACCGCGCGGTCCCGGTAAGGGCTCTCTATGCCCGGCTCGGTAAGGGTTCCCCTGTACTGCCTGATCTCCTCTCTGCTCAGGTCGTCCACGTATGCGAGGCCATCCTCGATCAGCTTGACCGCGAAGGCGTACAACTGCTCGAAGTAGTCCGAGGCGTAGCGGATGCGCCCGTCCCAATCGAACCCCAGCCAGCGGACGTCGTCAATGATCGATTGGACGTACTCCACGTCCTCCTTGGCGGGGTTCGTGTCGTCGAATCTGAGGTTGCAGACGCCGCCGAATTCACGGGCGATGCCGAAGTTCAGGCAGACTGACTTGGCGTGTCCAACGTGGAGATAGCCGTTGGGCTCCGGCGGGAACCGGGTCACGACGCGGCCCCCCCACTTGTTGGCGCGCACGTCGCCGGCGACGACGTCGCGAACGAAGTCTTTGGAGGGGGCGGGTGCGTCAGGAGCCATCGGGCAAGGGCCTACCAGGCGGTGAAGCCGCCGTCCACGACGAGCTCGGCGCCGGTCACGAATGAGGCCTCGTCGGATGCCAGGAATAGGACGGCGTACGCCACGTCCTCGGGGGTCCCAAAGCGGTCCATCGGGGTGGCGGCCCTCCGCCTAACCTGCTCCTGCTCGTCGGGGAACACCTGCGGCAGCATGTCCGTGTCGGACAGGCCCGGATGCACCGAGTTGACGCGAATGCAGTCCCCCGCGTACTGGAGCGCGGCCGACTTGGTCATGATGCGGACGGCGCCCTTCGACGCGTTGTACGCGGCGGAGATCGAGGATCCCACGAGTCCCGCGATGGACGAGATGTTTACGATGGAGCCGCCGCCGCTCGCGCGCATGGCCGCCAGCACCGCCTTGGTGCCGAGGAATACCCCCTTGGCGTTGACCTCCATGACCTGGTCCCAGCCCTCAACCGTCGTCTCTTCGAAGGTCGCCCTGCGGAAGATGCCGGCGTTGTTCACGAGGACGTTCAGCTTGCCGAACCCGCCGACCGAGGCGTCGACCGCCTGCGCCCAGTCGTACTCGCTGGTTACGTCCAGTGGCCGGAAGAGCGCCTGGCCGCCGCTGGCCTCTATACCCGCCGCAACGGCGCGGCCCTCATCTTCGAGCACGTCCCCGACGATCACCCGCGCCCCCTCGGCAGCCATAAGCTTGGCTTGGGCCGCGCCCAGCCCCCTGGCTCCGCCGCTGACGAGGGCGACCTTCCCTCTCAATCTCATCCCCCGGCCCTCACCCTCTTCACCGCCTCGTTGAGGCTGCCGCTGCGGAAGCCGTCGAGGTCCAACGCGACGTAGGCGTAGCCGATGGACCGGAAGTGTGCGGCAAGCTCGCTTCTGACGTCCTCGGCTGCGAGACGAGGGATGTCCTGAGGCGGCACCTCTATTCGAGCTACCGCGCCGTGGTGCCGCACTCGGAGCTCCTTTATGCCAAGACCCCGCAGGTATTTCTCGGCGGCGGCGATCTTCCCCAGAGCCTCCAGGGATACCGGCGCGCCGTAAGGGATGCGCGATGACAGGCACGGCTGCGCCGGCTTGTCCCACGTGGGCAGGCTCATCCGCCGCGAGACCTCCCTTATGTCCGCCTTGGAGAGGCGGGCCTCCAGGAGCGGGCTCCGGACTCCGTACTTGCGCGCAGCCTCCATGCCGGGCCTGAAGTCGTTCAGGTCGTCGACGTTCGTACCGTTCGCCACCGTGTCGTAGCCCTCCCGGGAAGCGATGGCCGTCAGCCGGGTGTACAGTTCATCCTTGCAGAAGAAGCACCGGCTGGGGCCGTTGGCGCGGTACTCGGGCCTGTCGAGCTCGTTCGTCTCGATGACGCGATGCTTAAACCCAAGACGCGAGGCGAACGAGGTTGCAGCCTCGAGCTCGCTGGGCGCCAGGCTCGGCGACTTCGCAGTAACGGCGAGAGCGCGGCCGCCCAGTGTCTGATGCGCTGCGACCGCTAGGAGCGCGCTATCCACGCCCCCCGAGTACGCGACCACCACCGAGGACATGCCGGCCAGGACGTCCTTGAGCGAGGCGAACTTGGCCTCCGCTGCCTCATGGGGCGCGTAGCGGATGGTCTGTTCGTGAGCATCGCGGGGCTTGGCCTTCGGGGACGCCATTGGAGACTTTCGCAAAGGGGATGAGTTCGTCTATTCTAAAGCATATCACCATGACGGGGCGCGTGCGGATGCTGCGTACGCGCTGCCGGGGTTCGCGGAGGCATCAGCCATCGACGAGAGCGGCGTCCGGGCGTTGCTGGAAGAGCTTCTACGGGGTCGGCTGACCGAGGACGACGTGGTAGCCAGGCTGGCCGAGGCCCCTTACGAGGACCTGGGATTCGCAAGGGTGGACCACCACCGGGCGTTGCGGAAGGGCTTCCCCGAGGTCGTATTCGGACAGGGCAAGACGCCGGATCAGATCGCCAGGCTGGCCGCCGCGCTGCTGGCCCGGTCGGACCGCCTGCTGGTCACGAAGGCGGGCCCGCTGGCGTACGAGGCTGTCAGGGAACGTGTCCGGGATGCCCGCTTCGAAGAGCAGGCCCGCGCTATTGTCGTGGACAGGAGCGCCCCACGCGCCAGGGTCGGGGGGGTCGTCGTCGCCAGCGCAGGCACGTCCGACCTGCCGGTGGCGCGCGAGGCCGTTGTTACCGCCGAGCTGATGGGTTGCGAGGTAACGGAGTTCAACGACGTCGGCGTGGCGGGAATACACCGGCTGCTGGAGCACCTTCCGGCGCTGCGGGCGGCCCGGGTAGTCGTCGCGGTGGCCGGGATGGAGGGCGCGCTGCCGTCGGTCGTGGGGGGAGTGACGCCGGCGCCGGTGATCGCCGTGCCGACGAGCGTCGGATACGGCGCCAGCTTCGGAGGGGCCGCGGCGCTTCTCGCGATGCTAAACAGCTGCGCCCCCGGCGTCGCCGTGGTGAACATAGACAACGGCTTCGGAGCGGGCTACCTGGCCGCTGTCATCGCCAAGCAGGCCGAGCCTTGAATGGCAGATGACGGCGGCGGCAGCCACAGGCGGCGGTTTGCTACCGGGCGCGGCGTGTGAGCATCCGCAGCCGGTCCGCGTCCATCCAAAAAGGCTCCATCTTCTCGACCCACTCGGCCAGGGACTCTTGGACCGTCGCCGTCGACGTGTCGATCTCCATCCGGTTGAAGAAGACGGCGTTATCGTATTCCTCTTGGAATCGCTGCAGCACTGTCTCCACGTCTTTCTCGTCTATGACCTGGCCCTGGTGGGGAGCGTCTTTCATCCGCTTCCTGATCACGTCGGGCGACGCCTTCAGGTGGACTATGACCGTGTCGGGGCCCAACTCCAAGATGCTCCGTTCAACGTGCCTGGCGACGATGGCGCGGTCCTGCGGGTCGTCGGGGCCGCCGTATCCGAAGTACATCGGGCCGTATATCTTCTCCTCGATGTAGTGGCCGACCATGCAGTGGTCGCGGTCATTGTAGAACGACGGCTGGATGTGGTATTCGAGGTTGTTGCGCTGCATCAACTCCTTCAACCTGGGGCTGAGCGCAAGGTATTGCTGCTGCTCCTCGTCGGTCAGCTCGGAGTGGGCAACGTGCGGTATCTTCCAGTGTTCATGGAATCCCACTTCGGCCCCCAGCGCCTCCCTGGCCCACTCCTTGATTGCATCTCCGAGGGCCGTCGTCCCAACGTACTCGCATCCGATCAGAATTAGTCTCAAGGCACTCCCCCCTGCGGCGTTTGATGCTGCGCTCCTTAGCTTAGAAACCATCTCAAGAGCCTATCAGGCTGCCAGGCTCCTGCTGACGCAGCCGTTGGCGTCGGCTTAGGCTCTTGAGCTAATCACTTAGCCGGAACGGCCTCATTATTGCACACTCTGTCAACAGGCGAATGCTCATGCGGCGCGTCTTTGGATCCCCACCCGCCCGCCCCTTGGTAACTGGGGGCACAGCCCCCAGACCCCCTGCCGGAGGGAAAGAACCTCTCTGGACTTCCCCCTTAGGGCCTCACAGAGTCTGAACAGTTACGGCGCGTCTATCAAGATTGACATGGCGCGGGACTGGTGCTAAGAATTAGGCCGTACCGCCCCCTTCGTAGCGAAGTGGGCGGCCGGAGGCGATGGGAGGCGGCCTATGTCCGTGATCGCAGTGGGTGGACAGACCGGCGGCGGCGGCAGGTTGCTGGGGCCTGAGGTCGCCAGGGAGCTGGGCGCCGACTATGTTGACCGGCTGATCCTCACCAACGCAGCCCGCCAGGTAGGGGCCACTGTAGAGGCGCTCCACCAGGTGGAAGAACGCCCGCCGAGCACGGCCCAGCGTTTCACCGGCTTCCTGCAACGTGTCCTGGAGCGGTCCGCGGCCACAGGCGCCGGGGGCGACCCTTACTTCGGCCCCGGGACGATGGCCTACCTCACTCAGGAGTTCGAGGATATACCGCAGCCAACCATAACGCGCGGCCACGAACTGGGGGACGACCAGTACATCGAGGCGATGCGCTCCGTTATGGTCGAGGTGGCTTCTACTGGCAACGTCGTTCTGGTCGGTCGGGGCGCCGCTATCATCTTGCGCGGCGACCCGAGGGTGTTGCGCGTCGGCGCCGTGGCGGGCTACGAGGTCCGAGTGGCGAGGATCATGGAGCGCGAACGAGTGAGCCACGAACAGGCCGAAGCGATCATCGAGGCGCGGGACAAGGCGCGCCAGATCAACTTCAAGCGCTTTTTCGACATTGACGACCCGGATGATCCGAAGCTGTACCACCTCGTCATAAACACCAGCGACGTCGATCTGGAGTACGCCACTCAGATGGTAGTCGACGCCAGCAGGGCCCTGCTGGAAGGCCGGTTGCCAGCGGCGGGCTAGATTCGGCTCGAAGATCCCGCCTAGCTACATTATGCGGGCCAAGCGGGGGTTCTCCGTCAGTCCCGGGATGCGGCCCCGCCTCGCCACCGGCCGGCCGTCGATCTCATGGACGTCGGCCCTGAACGGCCTCGCCGCCGCCGAGCTTATATAGGCGCCCACGCCGAACGTGTTCACGGGAGCGCCCTCGGCCACGTACCGCCGAATCCGATCCGGGGTCAGCTCTCCGCTAACCATAATCTCAACGTGCCTGAATCCCAGATGGTCCAGCCGCGACCGCACTTCCTTGATCAAGTCGGACGTGACCCCGCCTCTCTCCTCCGGCGTGTCCAGATGAACCCCCCGCAGCTTCTCCCGCAGTGACCGTGAGACGTCGAGCGCTTCTTCAGCATCGTCCTTGAAGGCGCCCACTAAGACGATGCGGGGCACCTCCTGTGGGATGTGCCTATCGAAGGACTCCATCGCCCTCACCGTGTCGGTCATCAGCAGAGGTAGAGCGTACGGCATGGTGCCCGCCGGCGTGACCCCGGCCAGCTTTGCCCCCTGTACTGTGGCGCATGAGACACAGCCTCCGACTATGGACGAGTAGTCCATGTTGGCCGCCACGTTAGGGTGTACGTGCCGGGCGCCCAGCGAGACGACGGGAATCTCCCCCGCGGCATCTACGCACTCCCTCGCTGCGGTTGCCCACCCCGTGGAGGAGGCAAGCACGCCGCATAGGGCCGTCTCGTACAGCCCTATGGACCCGAACGGGGCCTTGACTCTCAACACAAGCTCCCGAGCGTCAACAGCGTCTCCGTCGTTGAGGGCCCACACCTCGCTGCCCGTCTCAGGGAGGATCCGGCCAAGCATGGCCCGCGCCTCGGCCAATCCGCTGAAGATGCCGGCGCTCTCCGGCGAGAACTCCATGGTCACGACGGGGTTGACGTTCTCGCTCCGGAGTATGGTCATCGCGCGCTGCAGGTAGGCTTCGGCGGTATCCCCCACCATGATCGAGCGCCTTACTTCAAAATCGGGGTATACCATATCGCTAATTCACTCCCACAGTACCGGGACGCACCTCTTCAGGGCCGTATCGTCTGTTTCAGGGCTAAAGAGCGGCCTCGGCCGTCTCCACCAATTGGGCGCCCAGTATCTTGTTCATATGCTCTAGGGCGTGCCGGTGGGCCTCCGGGTTGAAGGTGGCTACGCAGTCTACGGGGATCTCGACCTGATAGTCGCGGTTCCGCGCGTCGGCCGTAGTGTGCAGTACGCAGATGTCGGTGCATACGCCGCAAACGATCAGCTTCTCCGGCCTCAGCTCCGCCAGTCTCGCGCCGAGATCTGTCCCGAAGAAGCCGCTGTACCTCTTCTTGGGTATGTATTCTCCCTCCCTCACGTCCAGCTCCGCGATCACCTCCGGCTCCTCGGTTCCCCTGACACAGTGTACAGGGAACATCTGAAACTCGAGGTCGTCGGGGTCGTGGTTGTCGCAGATGAAGAACACCGACGAGCCGGCGGCGCGTTCCCTTGCTATCAGAGCCTGGACTCTGGGTATTATCCTGCGCGCCTCGCCGCCGCAGTACAGATTGTGACCGTCTTCCAAGAACCCGACGACCATGTCCGTCACCAAGAGCGCGTTGGCCATTGTTCCTCACCTCCGGCTAGCTGCGCGAACTCCTTGTAGGTACGGCCTCCTCTGGTCACGGTAACGACAGTTCCTCTCACGGCCTCCCTGCGTCCCTCGTCCGTTGCCGGGCGGACATCATAGCATGAGGACGGCGCGAATAGCAGCAACTGAAGGCGCACCCACAATGCCTCGATGGTGAAACTTATCAGGCTGCGGGGGAAGTACGGGGCGTGCGGAGTGGATGCCCCTCGCCGGGAGCCTAAGGGCGTTCCTCAGACATACCCCCTTCTCGGCCAGGAAGGGGAGCCCAGAGCGGATTCCCCCTCTGGCAAGGGGGGGCTGGGGGCACAGCCCTCAGTTACCAAGGGGCGGGTGGGGGGATCTAAAGACGGGCTGCGACAGTCGGAAAGGACCTCGCGAAGTCTGAGCAGTTACGAAATATGGGCGCTCTCCCACCCTTTCCGATCCGGTGTTAGAATGGAGCCGGCCTTCCCGAGGCCGCAATCCACCCCCAGAGGCCCCAACCTTGGCGCTTGAAGACATAGTAGTTCAGGGCGCCCGAGAGCACAATCTCAAGAACATCGACGTCACCATCCCCCGCAACAAGCTTGTCGTTGTGACCGGCGTGTCGGGATCGGGGAAAAGCTCCCTTGCCCTCGACACTATCTACGCGGAGGGACAGCGCCGGTACGTCGAATCCCTGTCCGCCTACGCCAGACAGTTCTTGGGCCGCATGGACAAGCCGGACGTCGATTACATCGGCGGCCTGTCGCCGGCTATCTCCATCGACCAGAGGGGCGTCTCTCGCAACCCGCGCTCTACGGTGGGCACAGTAACGGAGATCTACGACTACCTCAGGCTGCTCTATGCGCGCGCCGGGAGGCCGCACTGCTACAACTGCGGGCGTCCGGTCAGGCGCCAGACGGTGCAGCAGATCGTCGACGCGGTGCTTGGACTGCCGGAGGGGTGCCGTATCCAGGTGCTGGCCCCCATGGTTAGACGCCGCAAGGGAGAGCACAAGGACGTCTTCGAGGACGCCAGGAAGGCCGGGTACGTGCGGGTCCGGGTCAACGGCGAAGTCCATGACCTTTCCGAGGACATCGCTCTCGACAAGCGAAAGTGGCACAATATCGAGATAGTGGTGGACCGGCTGGTCATCGCCGACAGCGCCGAGGCCAGCCGAGTTGCCGACTCGGTGGAGAGCGCCCTCAAGATGGCCGGGGGCGCCGTACTCGTGGACATCGCCGGAGGCGACCAGATGCTCTTCTCCGAGCACTTCGCCTGCGTCCACTGCAATATCAGCTTTGGGGAGCTGGAGCCGCGAACCTTCAGCTTCAATAGCCCACACGGGGCTTGCCCCACCTGCACCGGACTGGGCTACCGCCTCGAAGTGGACCCGGATCTGGTTATTCCGAACAGAGGCCTTACGTTGGCCCAAGGCGCCGTGCAGCCGTGGATGCGGGCAGACTCGTATTCTACCTGGTTCACAAGCCTCCTCGATTCACTTGCGGACGCCTACGGCTTCTCCATGCGGGTCCCGGTGAGGGAGCTTAGCGAGGAGCACTTGGACTTGATCCTATACGGGAACAGGGGCAAGTCCCTCAGAGTGCGCCACCGGAACCGACGCGGTCGTTCATATGAGTGGGATACGACCTTCGAGGGAGCGGTAAACAACCTCGAAAGGCGGTACCGCGAGACCGACTCCGATCACGTCCGCTCCGACATCGAGCGCTACATGGCGTCCCGCCCATGCACCATCTGCGAAGGGCTGCGCCTCAAGCCCGAAGCCCTCGCCGTGACGGTGGCAGGGGCAAATATCATGGAGGTTACCAGGAAGTCCATCGCCGGCGCCCTCGAGTGGACTCGCGCGCTGTCCGGCCAAGCCCCGATCAACGGGCGCGGTCCGGTCGAGCCGCTGAACGACAGGGAACTGACGATCGCCTCTCAGATACTGAAGGAGATCGACTCGCGGCTGCGATTCCTGGTGGACATCGGCCTCGACTACCTGACGATGGAGCGCACCGCGTCCACTCTGAGCGGCGGGGAAGCCCAGAGAATAAGGTTGGCAACGCAGATAGGCTCCGGTCTCATGGGCGTTCTCTACGTCTGCGACGAACCGTCCGTCGGGCTGCACCCCCGGGACGACGAGCGTCTCATCAAGACCCTGCAACGGCTCCGCGATCTGGGCAACACAGTCATCATAGTGGAGCACGACGAGGCGATCATGCGTGCCGCCGACCACATCGTCGACCTGGGGCCCGGCGCAGGCGAGCACGGCGGCGACGTGGTCGCCGCAGGCCCCGTCGACCGCATCATCAGTTCGCCCGCCTCGATAACCGGACAGTATCTTGGAGGGCGCCGCCGGATAGAGACGCCGGGGTCCCGGCGGCCCGGCAGCGGCGCGTCCCTGACCGTGAGGGGCGCCCGTGAGAACAACCTGAAGGACGTAGACGTCGAGCTGCCGATGGGAATGCTGGTCTGCGTAACGGGCGTTTCGGGCTCCGGCAAGAGCACCCTGATAAGCGAGGTGCTCTATAAGACCCTGGCGCAGCAGCTCTTCCGGGCCAAGGATAGGCCCGGCGAATGCGACTTGGTCGAAGGCGTTCAGAACGTCGACAAGGTCGTGAACATCGACCAATCGCCGATAGGGAGAACGCCGCGCAGCAATCCGGCTACCTACACCGGCGCTTTCACGCCGATACGTGAGCTATTCGCGACGATGCCCGAGGCGCGCACCCGCGGCTACAAGCCGGGGCGGTTCTCCTTCAACGTCAAAGGAGGGCGCTGCGAGGCGTGCAGCGGCGACGGCTACATCAGCATCGAGATGCAATTCCTGCCGGACGTCACCGTGCCGTGTGAGGTCTGCAAGGGCAAACGCTACAACCGCGAAGCCCTCGAGATAACCTTCAAGGGCAAGAACATCGCCGAAGTCCTTGACATGACGGTGACAGAGGCCCTGGACCACTTCTCGAACCAACCGCGTATCAGGGGCAAGCTCCAGACCATGGTCGACGTGGGGCTGGGCTATATCCGGCTGGGTCAGCCGGCGACCCACCTCAGCGGCGGAGAGGCGCAGCGCGTGAAGCTGTCCACAGAGTTGTCCCGGCGGGTCACCGGCAAGACCCTGTACATCCTCGACGAACCCACCACCGGCCTATCCTTCGAGGACTGCGCGTATCTGATACGCGTGCTCCACCGGCTTGTGGACGCCGGCAACACCGTCATCCTGATCGAGCACCACCTCGACCTCGTCAAGAACGCCGACTGGCTCGTCGATCTGGGGCCGGGCGCCGGAGACAAGGGCGGCTACGTCGTGGCCGAAGGCACCCCGGAGCAGGTCGCTGCCATGGAAGCCTCCCACACAGGCGCATTCCTGAAAGCCCACCTAGCCGGCGCCGCCGTCCCGGAAGCCGCCGCCGGCTAGCGTCAACGCGGCTCCACTGAACAGGCGGGGGCTGGATTTTACGCCCTGCTGCCGCCGGTCGTAGAGCGATTTAACTCGCCCGGCGAGTAGGTCATGGAATTGCGGACTCCGCATGTGCCGGGCGGCTCTGCCCGCCGGCGGAATCACCCGGCCGGGTTCACGCGCCGCAGGCTCGTCTCGCCGGTTAGGTGCGCGTCGATGCAGGCCGCGGCGTCGCGGCCATCGGCGAGCGCCCACACCACCAGGGATTGGCCGCGCGACATGTCGCCGGCCGCGAAGACGTTGGGCACGCTGGTCATCCTGTTCTCATCGGTGCGGACGTTGCCGCGCCCATCCAACTCGACGCCCAGTTCCGCCAGCATACCGTCTTGCTCCGGGTGCAAGAACCCCATAGCGAGCAGGACCAGATCGGCGTCTATCTCGAGCTCGCTCCCGGGCACCTCGCGCATCGCCGGGCGTCCTCCCCCGCTCGTATCCCACTTGACCCGCACCGCCTCCAGCTTACCAACGCGGCCGTTGCTGCCCGAAAGCCGCTTGGTCAGTATGTCGTAGTCCCGTATCCCGCCCTCCTCGTGAGCCGCAGAGGAACGCAGGATCATGGGCCACTGCGGCCAAGGATTGTCCGGGAGACGCACTTCGGGAGGCTCTGAGAGCAACTCGTACTGATAGACCACCTCCGCCCCCTGCCGGTGCGCCGTGCCCAGGCAGTCCGCCCCCGTGTCCCCGCCCCCGAGGATCACCACTCGCTTGCCCTCCGCCGTGATCCGCTCGCCGGGGTCCACGCTCTCCCCGCTGAGGAGCCTGTTTTGCTGCGACAAGTACTCCATGGCGAAGTGGACTCCCCTCAATTCGCGTCCCGGAACCGGAAGATCCCTCGGCTGGGTGGCCCCCCCGGAAAGGAGCACGGCGTCATACCCGTCCACCAGCTCGGAGGCCGGATAGCCTTTCCCGACGTGGACGCCTGTCTTGAACCGTACTCCCTCCGCCTCCATCTGGTCGACGCGGCGCTGAACGATCTTCTTATCGAGCTTGAAGTCTGGGATTCCCAGGCGCAGGAGCCCCCCGACGCAGTCCTCGCGCTCGAACACGGTTACCGCGTGACCGCAGCGGTTGATCTGCTGCGCCGCGGCGAGCCCCGCCGGCCCGGAACCCACGATGGCGACCCGCTTGCCTGTCCGCCGCCGGGGCGGCTGGGGCCTGATCCACCCCTCCTCCCAACCCCTGTCAGAAATCGCCTTCTCGATGTACTCGATAGTCACGGGGTCTTGGTTGATCGACAGGACGCAGGACGCCTCGCAGGGCGCCGGGCATATCCTGCCGGTGAACTCCGGGAAGTTGTTGGTCCGGTGGAGGGCAGCCAACGCCGCTTCCCATTCGCCCCTGTAGACGAGATGATTCCAGTCCGGTATCAGGTTGCCAAGTGGGCATCCGCTATGGCAGAAGGGCACCGAGCATCCCATGCACCGGGCGCCCTGAGCCCGGGCTTCTTCCTCGGGCCACGACGCCATGAACTCGTCGTAGTCCTGGACGCGGAGCGCGACAGGCCGCTTGGGCGGCGGCTTGCGCCCGTATTCCTTGAACCCGGTCGGCTTACCCATCTGCAACGGCCCCGTCTCCGGACGACTGTTCCAACAGCACCCGCTTGAGATCTCGCGGCATTACCTTTATGAACCGGGGCAGCATCTCCCGCCACCTCGTGAGTACCCGCTCGGCATTTGTGCTGCCGGTGTACCGGTAGTGCTCCTCCAACATTCGCCGGAGCGCCGCCCTGTCCTGCTCATCCTCAACGCCTTCGAGGTCCACCATGGCAGTGTTGCACATGTCCTGGAACCGGTCGGACTCGTCTAGGACGAAGGCTGCCCCGCCGCTCATCCCCGCCGCGAAGTTGCGCCCGGTGGGGCCGAGGACAACCACCGTCCCGCGCGTCATGTACTCGCAGCCGTGGTCTCCGACCCCTTCAACGACGGCCTCGGCCCCGCTGTTGCGCACCGCGAACCGCTCCCCCGCTATCCCGCGGATGAAAGCTTTGCCCGAAGTGGCTCCGTAGAGGGACACGTTGCCGACGATGATGTTCTCCTCCGGGGCGAAGGTGGCGTCTGCCGGAGGGCTGACCGCCACCTTACCCCCGGAGAGGCCCTTGCAGAAGTAGTCGTTCGCGTCTCCCTCCAAGGTCATGGTAATGCCCTTGGAGAGGAAGGCCGCAAAGCTCTGGCCCGCAGACCCCTTCAAGTTGATCTTGATGGTGTCTTCGGGAAGTCCATCCAAGCCGTGGCGCTTCGACACCTCGTAGCTCAGCATCGTCCCCACGCTCCGGTTCGAGTTCGCAATGTCCAGGTCGAGACTGATCGGCTCCCCGCTCTCGACCGCGGCCCGCGACGCTTCGATGAAGCGGTAGTCAAGGGCCCCGTCCAGCCCATGATCTTGCGCCTGGACGTGGTGGGTCGCCACGGTGTCCGGGACCTCCGGCACGTGCAGAAGAGCGGACAGGTCGAGGCTCCTTGCCTTCCAGTGCCGTATCGCGTCGGCGGGGTCGAGGCGGTCCATCCGGCCAACCATCTCGCTGATGGTCCGGAACCCCATCTCCGCCATGATCTCGCGCAGGTGCTCGGCTACGAAGAAGAAGTAGTTAATGACGTACTCAGGCTTTCCCGCGAACGCCTTTCGCAGCTCTGGGTCCTGCGTCGCTATGCCCACCGAGCAGGTGTTCAGATGGCATTTGCGCAACATGATGCACCCAAGGGTGATCAGGGGCGCCGTGGCCATGCCGAACTCCTCCGCACCGAGCAGACATGCAACCGCCACGTCCCTGCCGGTCTTGATCTGGCCGTCGGCCTGGACGACGATGCGGCCCCGCAGGTCGTTCATTACCAGCGCCTGCTGCGTCTCCGCCACGCCCATCTCCCACGGAAGGCCGGCGTGCTTGATAGACGACTCGGGGGATGCCCCGGTGCCTCCGCTGTCACCGCTTATCAACACCACGTCCCCGCGGCCCTTGGAGACCCCGGCCGCAATGGTGCCCACCCCAGCCTCCGCAACCAGCTTCACGTGGACCCGCGCCGCGGGGTTGGAGTTCTTCAGGTCGTGAATGAGCTGGGCTAGGTCCTCAATCGAGTAGATGTCGTGGTGCGGCGGCGGCGAGATCAACTCCACGCCGGGGGTCGAGCTGCGCACCCACCCGATGTACTCGTCCACCTTGTACCCGGGCAGTTGCCCCCCCTCGCCGGGCTTGGATCCCTGGGCCATCTTGATCTGGAGGTCGCGCGCGCTGGCAAGGTAGGCCGACGTGACACCGAAACGGCCCGAAGCCACCTGCTTCATGGCGCTGTTCTTCGAGTCGCCGTTCGACTCCGGCGAGTACCGGCGGGGGTCTTCGCCGCCTTCCCCGGTATTGCTCCTGGCCCCGATGCGGTTCGTCGCCACCGCTATCGTCTCGTGCGCTTCCCGGCTGATAGACCCAAGGGACACGGCCCCGGTGGCGAACCGCTTGACTATCTCGCTCGCGGGCTCCACTTCAGCCAGCGGTATAGGCTCATCCGCCGGTTTGAGATTCAGGAGGCCCCGTATGGTGCAGAGACGGCGGGTCTCTCCGTCGGCGTATTCGGCAAACTGCTTATACGATGCGGTGCTGTTCGAGTGGGCGGCGTGCTGTAGGTTGGCTATCGTGTCGGGGTTCCACATGTGGTATTCGCCGTCACGGCGCCACTGGAACTGCCCCCCAACCCTGAGCCCGTCGTCCACGTCCGCGGCCGGCTCCCGGTACGCGAGCGCGTGGCGCCGTCTCGACTCTTCCTCAACCTCACCGACGCCAATACCGCCAATCCTAGACGGCGTCCAAGTGAAGTACCGGTCCACGAACTCCTGCCGGAGGCCCACGGCCTCGAACACTTGCGCCCCCCGGTAGCCCTGCAGCGTCGAGATGCCCATCTTCGACATTACCTTGATCACGCCTTTGTGCACGGCGTGCACGAAGTTCGCTTCAGCCTCCTCGTAGCTGACGGCGCCGGGCTGGGTAAGGCTCGCGAGCGTCTCATAAGCCAGGTACGGATTGACCGCGGCCGCGCCGTACCCGAACAGCAGGGCAAAATGGGCAATCTCCCTTGCCTCTCCAGTCTCCACCACCAGCCCCGCCTTCATGCGTATCCCCTCTCTGATCAGGTGGTGGTGGACGCCCGCGACCGCCAGCAGGCTGGGGATCGGCGCGTGGTCCGCGTCTACGCCCCTGTCCGAGAGGACCAGGATCTCGTATCCCTCTCTGACGGCCTCCGACGCCTGCTCGCAGAGCAGGTCCATAGCGCGCCGGAGCGTTCCAGGCCCATCGCTCGGCTTGAAGAGCATGGAAAGGGTCGCGGAACGGATGCCGTTCCTGTCGACCTCTTTGATCTTGGCCAACTCCGCGTTGGTCAAGACCGGCTCGGACACCTTGAGTTGTCGGCACCGCTCCGGCGTCTCATCGAAGAGATTGCCGCCCTCCGACCCTACGAACGTCTCAACCGAGGTGACGAGCTCCTCCCGGATGGCGTCGAGAGGCGGGTTGCTGACCTGGGCGAACAACTGCTTGAAGTAGCCGTAGAGCAACGGGGACTCATCTGAAAGCACCGCCAAGGGTGCGTCGTTGCCCATGGAGCCGACAGGCTCCTCGCCCGTCTCGGCCATCGACTCGATGATCATCTCGATGTCTTCCAACGAGTATCCGAACGCCTTCTGCCGGGCGGTGATCGTGGAGAGGTCGGGCTGCCCGACGTTGCGCGGCTCCGGCAAGTCCTCCAAGATGACCCTGTTCTCCCGAAGCCACCTGCCGTAGGGACGCCGGGACGCCAGGTCGGCCTTGATCTCCTCGTCGTCGACGATCCGGCCCTGCTCCGTGTCCAACATGAACATACGCCCCGGCTGGATTCGCCACTTGTACAGTACCTTTTCGGGCGGTACCTGGAGCACGCCCGTTTCAGAAGCCATCACCAAGATGTCGTCAGTGGTCACGAGATACCGGCACGGGCGCAGTCCGTTCCGGTCCAGAATCGCGCAGACCTTCGAGCCGTCCGTGCCGATGACCAACGCCGGCCCATCCCACGGCTCCATGAAGCAGGAGTGATACTCGTAGAAGTCCTTCTTAGACTGCTCCATCGGGATGTGCTCGGCCCAAGCCTCCGGGACCATCATCAACAGGGCGTGAGGCAAGGACCTGCCCGTGGCGAGGAGGAGGTCGAGCACGTTGTCGAAGGTCGCCGTATCGCTCTGGCCCGCAGGGACGATGGGGATAAGCTTGCGCACCCGGTCACCGAGCAGCGGCGACGAGAGCGCGGCTTCCCTCGCAGCCATCCAATTGACGTTGCCCCGGAGGGTGTTGATCTCCCCGTTGTGGATGATGAAGCGGTACGGATGCGCCAGCTTCCAACTCCCCAACGTGTTCGTGCTGAACCTGGAGTGGATTAGCGCAAACGACGTCGCCATCGACGCGTCATTCAGGTCGGGGTAGAAGCGCTCCAACTGGTGGGCCATGAGCAGGCCCTTGTAGACGACCCTAGTGGATGAGAGACTGCAAACGTAGAAGTCCTCAACGCCCGGAATCCCCGATGCGGCGACGGCCTTCTCGATCTGCCGGCGGATTACGTACAGCCTTAGCTCCAGCGGGAGGCCGTCCTCAGGACCGCCGCCCCCAACGAAGAATTGACATATCTCTGGCCGCACCCTGGCCGACAGCGTACCGATGGCGCCGGGATCGACCGGTACGCCTCTCCACCCCAGGAACTCCTGACCCTCTTCAGCCACCACCCGCTCAATGATTCGTTGACATCGGTCCGCTTGAGCCGGCTCCCGGGGGAGGAAGACCACCCCCACGCCGTATGCGCCGCGCTCAGGCAGATCTATGCCCAGGCGGCGGCAATGGCGCTCGAAGAACTCGTGCGGCATCTGCACCAGTATCCCGGCGCCGTCCCCGGTCTCAGGGTCAGCGCCCTCGGCGCCCCGATGGCTCAAGTTCGACAGCACCTCCAAGCCCTGGGCAATAACCTTGTGGGACTTGACCCCCTTGACGTTGGCGACGAGACCCACCCCGCAAGCGTCGTGCTCGAACTGCGGGTCGTATAGGCCCTGCTTGGAGGGCCGGGGTAGGCCGGGGGTAGCGTATGCCTGTCTCATCGTCGCCTCGTCGTCCACGCGCCCGCTACAGCAGGGGCAGGTAGCGCCCCAACTCGTAGTCGGTCACCTGGGCGCGGTAGGTCTCCCATTCGATCCTCTTGTTTTGGATGAAGCTGTTGAATACGTGTTCTCCCAGAGCGTCCCGCACGAGTTCGCTGTCCTCGGTAGCCTGGACCGCCTCCAACAGACTGCCCGGCAGGGTCTCGACCCCGAGGGCGCTCCTCTCTTCGTCGGTCATGTGGGCGAGGTTGGCCTCCGTCTTGGCGGCCAACGGGTATTCGTTCTCGATGCCGGCCAGCCCGGCCGCTAGGATCACGCTGAAGGCGAGATAAGGGTTGCAGGCAGGATCCGGAGCGCGGTACTCGATGCGGCGGGACTCCTCGCGGCCGGGCTTGTACGCAGGCACCCTAACCAGATCCGCCCTGCTCACCGTTGCCCAGGAGACGTACGCGGGGGCTTCGAATCCAAGGGGTTGGCCGTTGGAGCTCGGCACAAGCCTCTTGTACGAGTTGACCCACTGGTTCGTTACCAGCGTGATCTCCCTAGCGTGCCTCAGCAGTCCGGCTATGAAGCTCCGCGCGACGTGGGAGAGCTTGTCCGCGTCCCCCGGGGCGTGGAAGGCGTTGCAGCCCCCTTCGAAGAGGGATAGCTGCGTGTGCATGCCGCTGCCATTGACTCCGAAAAGCGGCTTGGGCATGAAGGTGGCGTAGTATCCGTGCCTCATGGCGATCTCTTTGGCTGCCACCCGATACGTCATCACCGTGTCCGCCATCGTGAGCGCGTCCGTGTGCCGCAGGTCTATCTCGTGTTGGCTTGGAGCGGCCTCGTGATGGCTGGATTCGACCGGAATCCCCAACTCTTCCAGGGTCAGGACGGTCTCGCGCCTGAGATCGGTGGCCGGATCATTGGAGTGCTGATCGAAGTAGCCGCCATCGTCCAGCGGGGCCGGGCTGTCGGAGCTTTGGAAGTAGAAATACTCGATCTCCGGAGCGACGTAGTAGGTGAACCCCAGGTCTGCCGCCCTCTTGACGTTCCGCTTGAGCACCGCCCTGGAATCGCCCTCGAACGGCTCCCCGTCCGGGGTTGCGATGTCGCAGAACATGCGCGCCACGGCGTTGGTCTTTGGGCGCCACGGCAGCACCGAGAACGTCGTCGGGTCGGGAAGAGCGTACATGTCGCTCTCGTCCGACCTGACGAACCCCTCGATCGATGAGCCGTCGAAGACCATACCGCGCGTTAGGGCGGTCTCCAGCTCCTCGACCGTCACCGCCACCCCTTTCAGGATGCCCAGGATGTCGGTGAACCAGAGCCTCACGAACTTGACGTCGTTCTCCCTAGCCTCATGGAGAACGTAGCTCCGTACCTCGGGGTTTCTTTCAATCATGCTCAAAGCTACCAACAAGTCTGCCTGCACTTGGAGCTAAGGCGCCGTCGGGCGCCTGTAGCGTGAGAAGAGTGGCTAAATATAACCACCTTGTGAAAAAAGTGTCAATCGTATAGATGCGCCCCCTGCGTTTACGACACGCCCCGGCGAAAGGAAAGAGGCGCCGCCCCTGCGCGAGGCGGCGCCCCTCCTTTGGAGACTCGATACCGGCTAGGCGTCGAAGTAGAGCATGAACTCGTACGGGTGGGGCCTCAGATTCACTTCATCCACTTCGTTGGTCCTCTTGTAGTCGAGCCACGTCTCGATGACGTCCTTTGTGAAGACGCCGCCGCGCAGGAGATACTCATGATCGGCCTCCAGAGCGTCGAGGGACTCGCTCAGCGAGCCCGGCACCTGCTTTACCTTCGCCGCCTCCTCCGGGGACAGATCGTAGAGGTCAACGTCTGTCGGGTCTCCGGGGTCGATCTTATTGGCGATGCCGTCCAGACCTGCCATCAGCATGGCGGCGAACGCGAGGTACGGGTTGCAAGACGGGTCAGGGCATCTGTACTCGATCCTCTTCGCATGAGGCTTGTCGAAGTACATCGGAATCCGGCAGCAGGCGCTGCGGTTCCTGGCCGAGTAGACCAGATTCACCGGCGCCTCGTAGCCCGGGACTAGCCTCCTGTACGAGTTCGTGGTGGGCGCCGCGAATGCCAGGATCGACGGGGAGTGAGCCAGCAGCCCGCCGGTGTAGTAACGCATCATGTCGCTCATCCCGCTGTAGCCGTCCCCGGCAAACAGGTTCTCCCCATCCTTCCAAAGGCTCTGGTGAGTGTGCATGCCCGTGCCGTTGTCGCCGAAGAGGGGCTTGGCCATGAACGTAGCGACCTTGCCGTACTCCTTGGCCACGTTCTTCAACACGTACTTGTACGCCGCCACGTTGTCCGCCGTCCTGGTAAGCGTGTCATAGACGAAGTCGATCTCCCCCTGTCCGCCCGTCGCCACCTCGTGGTGGTGCTTCTCAACGTCGATGCCGTACTGGGCCATCTTCAGGACGGCATCGGACCTGAGGTCGGTCATCGTATCCGTGGGAGGCACCGGGAAGTATCCCTGCTTATACTTCGGCTGATTGGCCAGGTTCAACTCGCCCGTCAGGGAATGCTTCTTGCCGGAGTTCCATATCCCTTCGTCCGAATCCATGAAGTAGTACCCGCTATGCGCGTTCTGATCGAATCTAGCCGTGTCGAAGATGAAGAACTCCAGCTCGGGGCCCCAGTAGCTCAGGTCGGCGAGGCCGGAGGACTTGAGGTGCTCCTCTGCCTTCTGGGCGATAAACCGAGGGTCGCGGCTGTAGCTCTCTCCCGTCATGGGGTCCCTAACGTTGCAGAGCAGGCTCAGCGTCGGAATCTCGAGAATGGGGTCTATCACTGCCGTATTGGGGTCCGGCACCAGCAGCATGTCGCTCTCTTCAATCGACTGGAATCCCCTAATGCTGGACCCGTCGAAGCCGGTGCCTTCAGCAAACAGATCCTCGTCGAGAAAGGCGATCGGAAGCGTCACGTGCTGAAGGGTGCCCGGCATGTCGGTGAACCTGAGGTCCACCATCTGAATGTCGTTCGCTTTCGCGTACTCGATAACCTCTGTAGACGTCATTACTTTCGCTACCATTTACCCCCTCCTTTTACTGCTGCTGTTGGGCTCGGTCCGGGTTCTCAGGCAAAGAACGGCCTGCTCGAAGCGGCCGCCAGCCCATACCCAGGGATGCCGTAGCTCACAAGTCATTCTATGAGGTCGGCCCTCCCGCATTACCACTTGGATGTTAATTCTTTGTTACACCGGCGCGCCCCGCTTCCCAGCGGCGGCAGGTCAGATTATATACCATCATTGCCGGGCGCTGCCTGTGTTAACCCCGGTCCTCTTCCCTCTGATGGAATGGGTTTAGGGTGAGGAACTCCGGGTCCCGCTAGCGCCTTGTTACCGTCCCGTCGGGGGCTATGCCGCTGACGCCGGCTGCGCCGGTGAAGGCCACGGCGCGCTGGGAGGCCTCCACCGTCTCCCCGGGCTGCAACAGCATGGCGGTCCCGTTCTTGACGGCGCCGTCGAGGCCGCCGTTGCCGTAGCTGCTAAACGGCTCCAGCCCCACGTTGTACGTACGGCCGTACCACGGATACCCGAAGCCCCCGCCGAAGGAGTGCCAGTACCACAGGAACTTGAAAACGTCCTTGGGGTACCGGAAGCCGAACCCCACGCCTGTTTTCTTGTTCGTCACGGCGTACCACCCTTCGGGCATGTCCGTGACGTAGGACATGTCGTATGACCTGAAGCTCTTGGGAGGTATCTTGCTCAGGTCCCTTGGCGTGCCGTCCTTGAGCTGGGACATCGGCCAAAGGCCCTCAAAGCCCGCCTTCAGCTTGTTGTTGGGGTGCCAGCCCTCCTCCTCTTCGTTGATCACCCTGCCGCCCGGTAGGTCTATGACGCAGTCCTCGCTGAGGAAAGGCGCCCCCAGCGCGATATGCTCTCCCCACACACAGTGAACCGGCTCCTCGCCCTCGTTCGTCACGGCCGCCTCGATTTCCAGCACGGGCGAGCCCGCCCGCAGCGTGAGGCGCTTCTCGAAGTGGAACGGGGTACGGGCCGCGCGAACCCAGAACCGCATCGAGACCTCCTCCTCGGTGTCCTCCGTAATCGCGGCGTCCCAGGGAACGGTATTGACCTCGGCGTGCAGGCCCATGTCCGCGCCTTTGTACTGCGTGGGGAACCCTCCGCCCGGTACGACGGTCTGCCAGCCGCCCTCGTATACGTCCAGCCAGACGCCCTCTCCGGATCCCGTGGTCGGCAGGCGCACCGACGGGGAGCGCACCCCCCACGGAGAGCGCCACAGGAAATCGGTGTCAGTCGGCTTGTGGACGAACTGGTATATGTCCGCGCCCTTGTCTATGAGCACGACTACCCTCAGCGTTTCGTTCTCGATGACAGCCGTTTTCAGGCCCCGGTACGTCCAAGCGTCGGAGACACGGCATCCGTGAGTTCGCTCGATCTGATAGTGCGTCACTGGGTCCTCCTGTCCGCTCCCATCGGGGTTCTCTTATCCCAGGTCAGGGTAGTGGAGCGGTATGCCGACCGCGCCTGCCTCGTAGCGGCTGACGTGCCAGCGCCCAAGGTTGGCGCTCAGAAGGATATCGCGCCCGCGCCCGCAGAAAGCGATGTTGGTCGGGCAGGCTATGTCGGTCCCTTCCGGGTCCTCAGCCAGCACGTCGAGTTGACCGGATGGACTGTAGCGGTATATTCGGTCGGGGCGGTAACAGGCGACGTATAGGTTGCCGTCCGTGTCGAAAGCCACGCCGTCGGGAACGGACCCGGGAAGTTCCACGACCGTCCGGGCCTGCCCCGCCGACCCGTCGGGCCCTATCTCGATCTCCGAAACCCTGGGAGGATTCAGGCTCATCGCCACGAACAGGCTGCCGTTGTCCGGGCTCAGGCAGAGGCCGTTCGGGAACTCCTTCAGCGACCTGTCCCAAACCTCAGCATCGCCGCCGGGCCTCACCTTGTATATCTTGCCGTTGTCGGCCTTCCACTCCCCGGAATCGCACACGTAGAGATTGCCCTCGGCGTCGAAGGCCGGGTAGTTCGGCGTGGTGAACGGCTCGTCAAGGGCGCCGGACGTGTAGGTGGACACGACACCGCCGGGGGTGACCTTCATGACCGCCTTGTGACCGATGTCGCACGCATAGAGGTTGTGCCTCGAGTCCAATGCCAAGCCGAGCACAAAGCCGCCCGTGCAGGCGAATTCGGAAAGCTCCCCGCGCTCGACGTCGATCCGGTACAACTGCCCGGCCTCTCCGCCCGCGTAGCAGTAGCCATCCGCCCCCCAGGCGATCCCCTCGGCGTGGTCCAGACCCTGCACAAGTACGGAAACGTCGGTTTCGTTGTTTAGCAACGCCATATCTGTTCCTCCAAGCGGCTGCCTTGGGAAGCTGTTTTTCGGGCGGGGCTGCCGGTCTACTCCTCGAAGCGGCGAAAGACGATGCAGGCGTTTTGGCCGCCAAAGCCGAAGCTGTTGGATAACACCGTGTCGACCCGTTGGCGCCTCGGTGGGCCGGGGACATAGTCCAAGTCGCATTCGGGGTCGGGGTTCTCGTAGTTGATGGTCGGGTGGATCTCGTTGTTGGTTATGGTCGCGACGGACGCCACAGCCTCCAGGCTGCCTGCGCCGCCCAGGGCATGGCCGATCATCGACTTGGTGGAGCTTATGGGTATCTTGTAGGCGCGCTCTCCGAACACCTTCTTCAGGGCCAGCGTCTCGGCCCGGTCGTTCTTAGGGGTGGAGGTGCCGTGGGCGTTGATATAGTCGATCTCGAATACGTCCGTCCCGGAGTCCTGGAGCGCCCAACGGACGGCCCGCGCCGCGCCGCTGCCGTCCTCGTCGGGTTGCACGGCGTGAAAGGCATCGGAAGAGACGCCCTGTCCTAGCGCCTCGGTGAGGATATTAGCCCCTCGCCGTCGGGCGTGTTCGAGGCTCTCCAGCACCAAGAGCGCCGCCCCCTCCGCAGGGACGAATCCATCGCGCTTGGCGTCGAATGGCCTGCTGGCCTTCTCCGGCTGCTCGTTCTGCTGCGTCAAGGCCTTGATCACGTTGAACCCGCCAAGGCCAAGCCGGCTTATGCCCGCCTCGCACCCCCCGGCCAGGACCACGTCC
Organism: uncultured Dehalococcoidia bacterium; assembly: GCA_958296245.1. Lineage (GTDB taxonomy): Bacteria > Chloroflexota > Dehalococcoidia > Lucifugimonadales. The sequence goes on along the minus strand of OY282458.1, from coordinate 654,624 downwards.
GCCGCTCCCCTCCGGATGACGTCCGCGCCTTCGCCGATGGCCTGGGTGCCCGCCGCGCAGGCGGTGATGATCGTCGACGTGTACCCCTTGATGCCGAATATGCGGCTGACGTTTGCGGCAGCCATGTTGGGCAGGATCATCGGGATGAAGAAAGGGCTCACTCTCATAGCGCCCCGCTCCACCATTATTCGCGCATTATCCTCAGTGGTAGGGAAGCCGCCGTTGCCGTTCCCCATCACGACACCGAACCGTTCGGCATCGACTGCCGACAGATCGAGGCGGGCGTCCTCGATGGCCGTCGCGGCAGACGCAACGGCCAATTGGGAGAAGCGGGCCATTCGCCGCGCCTCTCTCGTGGACATGTACTGCCCGGCGTCGAAGTCCTTGACCTCGCCCGCGATACGGCACGGGAAATCCGATGCGTCGCATTGGGTAATTGGGCCTATGCCCGATCTCCCGTTCACGAGGGCGCCCCAAAACTCCTCCACGCTGTTGCCCAGCGGGGTCATGGCGCCCATTCCGGTGACCACCACGCGCCTCGTTCGGTTTCTCATCAATTCACACCACCTTGGGTCGAAGCACCGGGAAGCTTGAGGGACGGGTATAGCTCCGGTTCGATCCCGGCGACCCTCTCCATCATCTCCGCCGCAACCGAGAGCGAACCTGTCCCCAGAACGATATCCCCCTTGCGCGCCATTCGCATGGCGCACCGGACGCCATCGGCCACCGCCTCGTACTCCCCGGCCACTCGGAGCCCTATTTCTCGGGCCGACGCGCCGACGGCAGCCGCTGACGCAGAGCGCGGGTGTCTGGACCGCACCGCAACGGCCAGCGGCGATAGACTAGCCAAATGGGCCAGTACGTCCCTCACGTCGTGTCCACCCAGCGCACCGATTACAAGTATAACGCGGTCGTACTCGAAATGTGCGCGCACCGCCTGGACCAGCCTTTGGGCGGCAGCGGGATTATGAGCGCCGTCAACTACCAGGAGAGGCCCCGCATCCGAGAGTACCTGGAGCCGCCCCGGCCACAGCGTCCTCTCGATGCCCAAGGATATGCTAGACGGCGACAGGGCGACCCCGCGCTCGATGAGGGTCTCGGCCGCGGCCACGGCTGTTGCGGCGTTCTCGACCTGGTGAGCGCCTAAGAGTCGAGTCCGGAGCGTGTACGACGTCTGGGCGCCGGCGACCAAGAACCGCGTGCCCTTCGGATGGGCTTCGATGACCCGCCAACTCAGCGCGGCGCTCACCTCCTTGAGCGGTGCGGACCGCTCCGACGCCACCCGGCGCACGACCGCAGCCGCCTCCTCCTGCTGTGGAGCCATGACGACAGGGGTCCGGCGCTTGATGATCCCGGCTTTCTCTGCCGCGATCAGCGGCACCGTCTCGCCGAGGGTGGCCACGTGGTCGAGGCTCACCGGCGTGATCACGCTGACCTCCGGCTCAACTACGTTGGTGGAGTCGAGCCTGCCCCCCAATCCAACCTCGACGACCTGGAAATCGACGCGCCGCTGCCGGAAGTGCACGAAGGCCATGGCGGTCATGAGCTCGAAGAAGGTCAGCGGTCCATACCGGCCATCCCGTTCTACCCAGGCGGCGTGAGGCCATACCTCGCGCAAGAGCGCTGCGAAGTCGCCGCGCCCGATGGGGTCAGGCCCGATGCGGATGCGCTCGGTCACGCTGTGCAGGTGCGGCGAGGTGTACAGCCCAGTCCTATACCCTTCGGCGCCCAAGATGGAAGTTACCATCGCCGCCGTGCTGCCCTTGCCGTCGGTTCCGGCGACGTGGATGGCCGGAGCGGCCAGGTGAGGGGAACCCAGCCTGTCCAGGATGAGACGCATCCTCTCCAGATGGAAGCCGGAGTGGCCGGGGTGGTGAACGGAGCGCTCGAAATCGGGGAGGCTCATCAGGAGCCGCAGTGCGTCATCGTAGCCGCGCCTCTCCTCCGAAACCGCGGCGTCGTATCTGCTATGGGAGGACATGATCATGAATCATGCGCCCGCGCGTCAATGGTCTCGTATCCGCCTGGGCATGACCCCTAGGTTGATCTTCAGTGCATCGCCGAACCCAACGTTCCGGACGTAGTCGACGTTGCCCTCCGGCGACCGAGGCGCGAACCCGAAGCCCCTCTTCACCGAGTCCAACGCGGTCGTGTTGTCGAGCCGGAGCATCTTGAGTTGCTCGCGGGTAACCGGGGGCCGCGGCATGAATATCTCCATTATGGACGCGGCCAAGCCAACCGCCGACATGGGCAGATGTACCTTGGCGACCTTCGCCCCGAGGGCTTCGGCGACCAGATCGACCATCTGGTCGTAGGTGTAATACTCCGGCCCCCCCAGCTCCATGAGCTTCCCGCCAAGGTCGTCCCTTTCGCAGGCCGCGGCCAGGCACCTGGCCGCGTCGCCGGCGTATATGGGCTGAAACCTCGTCCGGCCGGCGCCGGCGACAGGTACGAGAGGGGATAACCTCACTTGGGCGGCCAGCACGTTGAACAGCTCGTCCCCCTCCCCGAACCCGGCGGAAAATCTGAGTATCACATACTGCGCCGCGCTTCGCGCTACTTCCTGCTCGGCCATCCAGCGCGAGCTCAGGTACGGCAGCGCGGCGTTCGAGGTGGCCCCGATGGTGCTGGCGTACACAAAGCGCCCGACGCCTGCAGCCTCTGCCGCCTCGAGCACGTTGCGTGTGCCCTCGTAATTGACGCGCTGGAACGTGAGCCTCCCCGCCTCCCGGATTACCGCCGCAAGGTGGGCCACGGCGTCGACGCCCTCACATGCCCTGATCAAAGAGCCGGGATCGAGCACGTCCCCTTGGGCTGCCTCGACGGTATCAGGCAGGACTGATCGGCGCTCGGGGGCCCGGATAAGCGCCCTGACGGCGTGACCGCTGCATATGAGCTGCTCCACGACCCGGCGGCCAATGAAGCCGGATGCGCCGGTGACCAGAACCCTCATGACTGGCTTCCTTTCGGCTGCTGGCCCGTCACCCCACCGGGGAAAGGGCGGCTCCTATCCCGTAGGTCAGGGGTGCGCGCCATTGCGGCCGGCGCCGGCCGAGTTCTCCCGCCGGCGCTGCCACTCCTCACGGCGGATCTCCATGAGAACGAAGTCCATGCCGCTGCGGCGGACGGTCTTGACCTCGCGGAAGCCCGACTTGGCAAATGAGCGGCGAGCCCTGTCGTTCCAAGTCAGAGTGTGCAGGTACATCCTAGTGAGGGGCGTCTCCAAGAAGACGTGCGTCAGCAGGGTGTTGACCGAGTCAGCGCCGTAGCCTCTGCCCCAGTGCTCACGGTCCCCGATCATTATGCCCAGCTCGGCCTGACCCTTCTTCAGGTCGATGTCGTAGCACATGCAGTTCCCGATGTGCTTCCCTTCGAGCGTGTCTATGGCCAAGCGCCTCGAGGTAGCGCTGGGGAAGATGATCTCCTCTCTGGAGTGCGTGAGGAAGTCCTTATAGGACATTCGGATAGGCCCGGTGGCGTCCAAGCGCGATAGCTCGTCGTCGGTGCGCCAGCGGTAGTCGTCGGGCGCGTCCTCCAGGCTCTTCTCCCTGAGAATTACCTTCTCGCCTCTGAGCTCGACAGGTACGTTCTTAACCGGCGGCGGGTTCCTGCGCAGCCAAGGAAAGGCTCTTTTCAACTATCTGCGCCTCATTCTCATAGGTCATCGCCTTCAGGGCATCATCCGCCGCGAACCATCCGACTTCGTCGAATTCGTCGTCGTGCCGACTTACGTCGCCGCCAACCGGGGCCATCAAGTAGTAGTAGACGGCCTTATGGCAACGAGCCTTGTCCGAAGACCTGACGAACCAGTATTTTACGGCGCCGAGGAATGTCTCTACCTCGACCTCCAGCCCCGTCTCCTCGGTCACCTCCCGGAGCGCGGTCTCTTCACGGGTTTCCCCGGGATCGGGTGTGCCTTTGGGGAGCGCCCAGAGGGGCGGGGAACGTCGGCCGCAGAGCACAACTTCAATTCCGCGTCCACCCTGCCGGTAGACCACGCCGCCAGCCGAGACCAAGTTGACGACGTGATTGCCCTTTGGCATCAGCCCCTTGATTACCCCGTCCACGCCCGATTCTAATGTCAGGCGCGGCGAAGCGTCAAGACGACGTACTCGTACCAGGGTCTCCCACCCAAGAATGTGGGGCTTCGCCCGTCGGCCCCGTCAATTAAGGCGCTGAGGCGAGATTGGCAATGAGAATGAGCTTCACCAGCCAGGCGCATTGTCACAAGCAGGGAATCAGTTCGTTACGGCGCCCGTCCGAATTAAGTAGGAGGTCTGGGATCGTCCGGGGGCTGCTCGGAGGAGCGCCGCCTTAACGCTCACTCCGTCGTGGGACCTCCACGGCGACCGCGTGTACGCCGTTGTTGGCATAGCCCCGGAAGTTCCAGGGCACGGGGTCCGGCTGAGTGCGGCCGGCCGAGTCGGTTGCCCTGACCTTGATGACGAAGTGCCCGGCCACGGAGGCGTTCCAACGGTGCTCCCAAATGCGCCACGCGCCGGGTGTGCTCTTCCCGACCAGGACGGCGTCGGCCCACGTGTCCCCTCCGTCACAACTCACTTCCACGCGGGCCACCTCTCCGCCGCCGGTCCAAGCCTTCCCAGAGATGACGTACTCTCCGGGCGGGACTACCTCTCCATGCCGGGGCTGTGTGATGATCGACTTAACGGCCAGCTTGGTTACCGACTCCCACGACGCCTTGGAGGCGCCGCTCGGGATGAAGACGTAACGGCGGTCCTGAAAAAAACCGTCGTAAGGCTTCGAGAGCACCACTATCCGTTCCAGCCACTTGACGGAAGCCATACCGAACCAGCCGGGAACGATCAGGCGCACGGGCGCGCCGTGGGCGGGCGTCAGCGGCTCGCAGTTCATCATGTAGGCCAGTAAGACGCCCGGGTCTAGGGCGTCAGCAAGGGGGAGGCTCCGCTCGTAGCCCAGTTCCAAGGCGGCGCCCTCTTCCTCCTCTTCGCCGTAGTCGGCGCCGACGGCCAGCACCTCCACCGCTCCGGCGCGGACCTCGGCTTCTTCCAGCAGGTCCGCCAAGCGGACGCCGGTCCATCTCGCGTTGCCTACGGCGCCGTGGCTGAAGCTGATACCTTCCGCCGGCGGCGTTACGTGTCTTCTGCTGTTGCCGGCGCATTCGAGCATGACCACCGAATCCGTCGATGGCCTGGAGATCAGGTCCGCGTAGGAAAGCGCCATCCGCCGGCCGACTTCGCCCTCCAACGTGAGCCGCCAGGCGGATCTGTCCACCTCCGGGACGGGGAAGTGGCTGCGAACATAGAAGCGGTCGGTAGGGGTGATCCAAGAGTCAAGAGCAGGCAGGGGTGTCTCCCTACAGTCGGGATCATCAGACAGCGAGACCAGTTCCGCGCCCCCGTCGCTCTCAGTCATCGTATGCTCCTAGCGTATGGTCTTCTCAGCCCGCCCGCGTGAAGCGGCAGCGCTGCTTGAGTTGAGCGCGGCGAACTGCAAGGGAGGTTTACCAACTGACGCGCAGCTTGGTCCAGCGGACGCAGAACTTGCCGTCCTCGCGGCTCCAGTGGGTAGCCAGATAAGTACCGTCTTGGAGAGCGATGGCGGTGGGGAACCCGAATTCGAACTTGGCGAACTCGCCGGTGCGATCCTCCACGGACGACGGCCTCTCCCTGACGCCGCCGGGGTCGAAGAGCAGGCCCTCGTAATGGACCGTCCAGGCGGTCTCCGTAAAGGTGACCAAATTCATGACGATCCCCTGGTTCCCGTAACGCCTGTTGTAGAGCACCAAGAGGCGGTCGCCCCCCAAGGACAGGGGCGCCATCGTCTGACCTCGGATGCCGGTGGAGGCCGGAGGGCTCCAGGTGACCCCGCCATCGTCCGAGATCGTGAAGCTGTTCTCGACGTCCTCAAGCTCGGCCATGGTGGTGGTCCAAGCCGCGCACATGACGCGATCGGGCGCTATCTCGGTGAACTTGTGCTCGATGTACCCAAGCTTCCCGCCGGGGTCCTGGAACACCACCGAATGCCTGGGCCACGTGCGGCCCCCGTCGTCCGATATTGCCGCTATGGTCTGCTCACCGATACGTTTCCTCGACGGCAGCGTAGCGCATGGTCCTAGAAGCCTGCCCGAGGACGTGACATGCGCCCCGAACGCCACCTCCAAGGGACAGTCCGCCGGCATGGGCACCAACGTCGGCTCAGACCAAGTACGGCCGCCGTCGGTGGAACTGCATATGACGCACTCGTTGGGCGCCGCGGCGAACGTCTCGAGCCCCGGGCGCCGATAGTAGCGCGCGCCGTAGGCGTAAACGGTCCCGCCGTCCGGCGAGATGGTCAGTTTCAGAGCGTTCGACGTCGGCGGGTCGTCTGTAGGCGCTAGGATGACGCCCTCGAGGCTCCAGGTCTGACCGCCGTCCGTGGAGCGGGCCCAGTCGCTGCCGCCGGTGGCCATGGGGCCTCCGCCAACGCAGAACGAGCAGAGCAGGTCGCCGTTGGGAAGTTGTACGGCTTGGGGAAACGCCGATTCACGATCGTCGACCCTGCCCGTGCCCAGTATTTCGATGGACGGCATATAGAAGCCTCGACAGGCCGGGTGCCCGGTAGCGTAAGGCTACCACCGGGAAACGGGAGGGTCAAATCTGCTGCGGCAGCTGTTCAGTCTCCAATAGCTGCGGAAGAACCATCCCGTAACCTTTCTCAAATCCCCTTCCTGTCAGGGGAAGGTTTGTATCTGAGAGACACCCTCAGACTCCCGGCAAAGGGGGCTCTGTCCCTCTGCACACCCGTATCCCCGCAGTCTCGGATATAATGCGGTGAGCGTCGGCGGAAGGGCTGCCGGTGCGGGAGGGGACAAGTGCCGCATAGAGGCATCGCTCTGAAGGACGTGAACCGCGAGGACGTTGGCAGGATACGACGTTGGCTCCAGGACGACGAGGTGTCGGAGAGCTGGTTCGGCCGGTACTCATATGGCGATCCTGCGCATCTCGGATACCATCCGGAGGAGATGGAGGATGCCCCGCCGGAGCGCTGGGATAGCGTTTTCAGCGACCCTGAGCATCGCATCCTCTCGATCTATACCGTTGGAGGGGAGCACGTGGGCGAGGTCCACGTGGCCATAGAGGAGAGTCTGGGCGACGGGCACGTATCCATCCTGATCGGACGCAAAGACCTATGGCACCAGGGGCTTGGCTCGGCGGGCATGCGCGCGGTGCTCGGCCTCGCGTTCAACGAATGGGGCCTCTACCGAGTATGGGCGGACGTCCCGGAGTACAACACGGCGGCGCGCGCCATGTTCGAGCACTTGGGCTTCGTCCATGAGGGCACGCTGCGGAAGAGCCGCCCCCACGAAGGGTCCAGGTTCGACTCGGTGGTAATGGGGATGTTGGCGGAGGAGTACGCCGCCCGCGAGCACGACGACCTACATCATCACGTCTGAACCTTCAGGGGAGGCGCCGCCCGACGGTCCGTCTCCCCTTCCAGAGCGCCAGTGCGATGACCCCCAGCATGAGCGCCGCGAGCCCAACCGGAGCGGCCAGCTCCAAGGGCGCCGCCGCGAGTCTGGCGCCGAGCTTCTGGCCCAAGGACGCCTGCGGCAATTCGACGAGGGCTACGGTGATTCTGGCTCCCCGCGGCAGGTCGTCGCCGGTCATGAGTTGTAGGCTGCGGCCGCCGACCTCCACCGTCTCCGGCCCTTCTAGGTCGTCGCTGGCGAGCGTGGCGACCTCGGGCGCCGCAAGGAACCGGAGTCCCGCCGCGCCGTAGGGGAAGCTCCGCCTCAACTCCATCTGGCCGCCCGAATAGGGGAACCGGTATGCGTACATGACCTCGTGCGCCCCCGGGGGCACGCTGGCGGTGATCGCGAATCCCCTGTCAACCTGGATCAGGTCGGCGCCCATCAGACGCGTATTGACTTCCAATTCCGTCGCGCCGGGGGGCAGGCCGAATCTGAGCAAGTTCATGGGTTCCGGCCCCGGCACGTAGGCCGTATCGGTGTTGTTGACTACCTCCACTATCTCCAGCGCCCAGAGGGTCTGGGATTCCGCGTCGGCCCCGGCAAGAAGCACGGACGCATTGGATACGGAAAGGGCGTCCTGGCTACTCGTAGACTCGTAGACCGCCAGCGTGAACGAGGGAGGCGGCCCGTCGGATAGGTCGAGGTCCGCCCCGTACAACGCCCCTTGGTATACCACCGTCACCCCGTAGTTGAGGTCAGGCTCGTAGGTTACGCCGTCGAACCTGAAGCGGCCCTCAGCGTCCGTGGTCGTCTCCTCGTGCTCGTGCAACGTGAGCCCTTCACGGTGGAGCACGACCTCGATCCCCGGCGTCGGCTGGCCGCCCAGCGTGGCGTTCGCCACGCGCCCTTGGACCGATATGCCGCCGGCAGCGGCCTCAGACAACCCGAAAGCCGCCATCGCCAACAGCGCGGCTGCCGCGAGAGCAGCGAGCGGGCCTGTCATCCGCATCTGTCGGCCTCGCCCGGAGGGGACTCGTGGCCGAGTATCCGGCTGCGCACGTCCCTAGCCTGGGTGTCCATCTGGTCCCGCAGGGCCTGCTCCTGCTCCTCCTCCAAGTCCATCGTCTTCATGATCAGGGCCGCCTCGGTCATATACTGCTCCCGGAGCAGCGCGTAACTCTGTTCGTCGAGGCTGCCGATGGCGTGTTCCAACTCGGTGTTCCTCAGGCCGGCTATCGCCGAGTCCCACCGCCGAGACAGCTCGGCAGCCGTCGACGTCTCATCCTCATCTTCATAGTAGGCTCCCGCCCCCTTCTTCAGAAACGGGTATAGGATCGCTGCGGCGGGAAGGAGAGCCAACAAGACGACTATCAGTACGAGCATTCCGGCCTGCTCAGATCCTGACCGCCCGGGTCCTGATGGGGATGCTCACCCTGGCGGGAGCCGGGCCCCGCCTCGGCGACAGGGCCAACATGGTCCCAAGCAAGAGCACAGGCCCCGAAGCCCACATCCACCACACCAGCGGGTTCACGTACACGCGAAATACCGCCCGCCCGTCGTCCGCGAACTCGGACGGGACTATGTAGAAGTCCTTCAGCGGCGTCGACCTGATCGCTGCCCGGGTGGCGCCCACCTGGAAGTCGGGATAGATCGACCTTTGCGTTCCCACGACTCCCAAGTGGGAGTCGCCCTCGTACAGGTCGAAGTAGGCGATTATCTCCTCGCGGTCGGCGTAGCTGGTCCGCTCGATGTCGACGTACTTGAAGGTGTAGCCTCCGATCGAAGCGGAATCCCCGATGCCCATGGTGAAGTCGCGCTGCACCGAATAGAACGAAGACCCGATTACACCCAACGCCAGCATTATGATGGCCAGATGTACGACGTACCCACCGTAACGGGGGCGGTTGCCGGACAGCAGCCGTATGAACGCGTATGGGTAGCTCTCTCCCCTGCGATGCCTGGACAGGACCCCCCTAATCCACTCGTGTACTATCCCGGCGACTACGACCGCGCACGCGGCTAATGCCAGCAGGCTCAACGGCTCGCGGACGCCTGCCACTGCCAGAATCAGGGTCAGGCCGCCGGCCGCCGCAAGCGGGTATTTCAGAAGCGAAAACGCCTTGGACCACGACGCGCGGCGCCAAGGCAGCAGTGGACCGATCCCCATCATGACCACTATCGCCAGCAGGATGGGGCCGTTGACGCGGTTGAAGAACGGCTCGCCCACCGTTATCGTCACTCCCTGGGACACCTCCGAGAACACCGGGAAGACCGTGCCCCACAGCGTGACGAATGCCGCCGTCAGGAACAGCGCGTTCTGGATCAGGAACGCGCTCTCGCGCGATAGGGCCGAGTCCAGACGCTCCCGGCTCCTGAGGGTGGGTACCCGCCATGCGAAGGCCGCCAGCGACCCCAACAGCGTCGCTACCATGAACGCCAGAAAGAGCCAGCCCATGGTCGATTGTGCGAAGGAGTGGACCGACGGCACCGGCCCGCCCCGGTTTATGAACATGCCCATCTGCGCAAGGAAGAAGGCCGTCGAGATCAGGATGATGTTCCACATGCGGAACATCCCTCGCCGCTTCTGTACCATGATCGAGTGGACGAAGGCCGTCATGGCCAGCCACGGCATCAGCGCGGAGTTCTCCACCGGGTCCCAGGCCCAGTACCCGCCCCAGCCCAGGATGGTGTACGCCCACCAGGATCCCAGCAGCAGCCCGACGGTCAACAGCAGCCACGACACCATGCCCCACACCCTGCCGAGGTCCACCCACTCGTCGCGCCCGCCGCGCCGCGCCAACATCGCCCCCATGGCTATGCTGAACGGTACGGCGACGGACACCAGACCGGTCATCTGCACCGGCGGATGTATGAACATCCCGAAGTGCACGAGCAGGGGATTGATGCCGCGCCCGTCCATCGGGACGAAGTCGAGTCTCTCCAGCGGATTGGCGAGAAAGACAATGACACCGAGAAGGAATGTCAAGAACACGGCCATCAGGCCGGCGGCGTACGGCGAAGTGTAAGGCAGACGCTTCGCCATGCTCGCCACGGCGCCCACCGCCAGCAGCGAGAATACGATAGCTATGAACAGCAGCGAACCGGCATTCCCGGCGTAGAACGCCACCCACGTGTAGCTTGGCCGCATCGCCAGATTGCTGTTCTCGGCCACGTACTTGACCGAGAAGTCATGACTAACGAAGGCGTATACGAGGGCGGCGGTGGAGACGGCCAAGATGGCCGGGACGGTGTAGAGACCATAACGGCCGCTCAGCGCCAGGGCGGGCACCCTCTGCCAGGCGCCCAGGATCGAGGCCAACACTGCGTAGCCCGACACGATCATCGCTATGGGCAACGCCACGTAACCGGCGTCTACGAACATCGGCCATCCTCAATGCACGTGCTAACGGGCTGCGGAAGGACCCTTCCGCGCCCTTCTTCGAATCCCCTTCTTGGCGAGACTTGGAAGAAGATTATATCTTGAGGGCCGCCCCTCCGGTAGGGCGGGATCTCAGCCACCCGGCAAGGATCTGCGCCCCTGTACATAACTCCGTATTTCCGCGGCCTGCTAATCCTCTATCAGTGCCTCGACGCGCTTGGAGTACCCTTCTCTCTCGGCGTCGGTCAGGCTGAGAGCTTCTCGCTGGAAACGCCCATGCCGTCCGGCCCTCGCCATCGTTCTCAGAGCAAAGAAGAGCAGGACGCCGGCGAGGGCAACCGCAGCCGGGGGGACTAGCCACACCATGAGGCTGATTCCCGATCTGGGCGGTTCGAGAAGAACCCTGGGGCCGTAGCTGTCGACGAAAGACGCCTTGATCTGCTGCTCGGTCCAACCCTCCCGCAGTCTGCGTTCCACGATCCCCCGCATCTGGGCCGCCAATGGGTGTTGCGACTGGTCGACCGACTCGCCTGGGCACACGGGGCACATGATCGACTTATTCAGATCTTGTGCCCGCCGTTCCACGTCCGGCGCCCCGCTCCGCGCCGAGCACGCCGACGCAATGACCAAGAAGGCCGCCGCCAACCCGCCCGCAACCGCTATCGCGTTCACTATTCGCCGTGCCTCCTCTGGGGTCTCTCAGGGTAGGTTAGCATACCGCCGCCACTCGCCGGCGGCGTAACTGTTCAGATTTGGTGAGGCGTGCAGGGAACCTCCCTCCTCTGTTTGTCATTCTCCCTCCCCCTAGTGTGTCATTCTGAGGAGCGCAGCGACGAAGAATCTAAAGTCCTTGCACACGCCGCCGGCCCCTCTAGGAACGGCCCGCCGCAATAGCAGGCCTTAGATTCCTCACTCCGCCGGTGCTGCGTTCGGAATGACAGTACAGGGTAAGCTGCCGCCGTAAGGAGTGGGGGGTCTCACGATCCGACGGAGGGAGACTGAACAGCTGCCGCCGGTTGGCCGCGTTCATCAGGGCGCGGTCCTGTCTGATATAATTCGAGGGTCGAGTCAGTCGGGGGCGCTCGGTACCATTCCAACTCTACTCATAGTATCCGACCAGAGGGGAGCCGGCAAGACGGCGTTCTGCGCCGGCTTGGCCGCCGAGATGCGGCGGCGGGGCCGCTCCGTATCAGTGCCGAAACCCTTCGGCGCGGTCGAGGCAGCGGTCGAGGCCCGCGACAGGGCGCTCGGTGGACGCGACTTGGTCGTCATGGAGGGATCCTCGGCGCTCTCCGAGGCGGCCGCGGCGCAGGCAGCGGAGGCGCTGGACGCCTCCGTCGTACTGGTGACCAGCGGCCACCTTGGGACGGATTCGTCGACGTTGGAGGCGTGGCGGTCCGCCCTGGACGACCGGCTTCTGGGCGTGGTCGTCAATGGGCTTACGCGGTACCGGGGGCACGACGCCCTGCACAGGCTGACGCCGCAGATGCGCTCGCAGGGCCTCGCCCCGCTGGGCGTCATCCCCGAGGACCGGAGCCTGCTCTCGGTGACGGTCGGCGGCCTAGCATCCCACCTTGGAGGGCGGTTCATCCTGCACGATGACGAGGACAGCGGCTTGGTCGAGCACATCATGATCGGCTGCATGGGGATGGACCCCGGCACGCTCTACTTCGGTCTGCACCGGAATAAGGCAGTGGTCGTGAGGGGCGACCGTCCCGACGTACAGATGGCCGCGCTGGCCACCCCCACGGCGTGCATGGTGTTGACCATGGGCATACCGCCCATCGAGTACGTTCTGAACGAGGCGGACTTGGAGGGCGTACCCCTGATAGTGGTCGACTCCGGCACCCTGGACACTATGGACGCGCTGGCCACCATCCAGAGCGGCGCCCGGTTCGACCATCCCGCAAAGCTGGAGCGGATGGCGGACTTGGTGCGCCGTCACGTGGACCTGACGGCAATCGAGCGGGGCATGGGAATGACGGGCGGCGCCGACCCGGCGCCCGCCTCCGGATAGGCGCGCCGGGTATAATCTCTATGAGGGCATGGCAAACATGAGGTTGCTGTTGAGCAGCATAAGGGGGCTGTGGAAAGACCAGCGGGGCATAACGGGCCTCGAGACGTCGATCATGCTGATCGCCTTCGTGGTCGTGGCATCCGTATTCGCCTTCGCGGTGCTGAGAATGGGCGTCTTCAGCTCCGAGAGGACGAGGGAAACCGTCATGGGAGGTCTCGAAGAGATCACCTCCGTGCTGGCGCTCAGGGGCCCGGTGATAGCCCACAGAGAGGGGCCGCTCCCGAGTGGGTACATTAAGTCCGTAAGTTTCAAAGTACAACCGCCCTCTCAGAGTCCTGTGGAGTTGTCGGATAATGCCATCGTCGTTAATTTCAAACAGGGCGATGACGATTGTATCCAGCTGCAATTCGGAGAAAGCGGCTCCCAACCCAGCCTGAGTTGGAACGTAGATTGGGCAAACGGCTCAGGGCCGGTCCTCAATGAGGTGAACAGACCTGCCGAGATTACCCTAACCCTGTTTGGGCTGAAGAAGAAACTTAATAGACTGGACGGCGAGTTCTTCTTCGCGATCATGCCCAGGGACGCTCAATCTCCAGTATGCATACCAGAGGATTCTGAAGGAGACAACCGGTCAGTCCTGCTATCCGGTGAGGTCAAACTCAACGCGTCGGATAAGATAAAAACGTTCTTCGCACCCATGTATATTGATAATAGTCAAGACCTTACACAGGTCCCCGCAAGCCAAAGGGGCCACTACGTAGAAAGCCTGACGTTCTTGGTACACAACTCATCCCCTTCAGGAACTATAGACCTGTCCGGTGATAGCACCGTCGTATCATACTTCGATCCCGAAAATGACCCCCATAGCGACCTGCCGTTCTTGGAGGACATCGAAAACACCCAGTACGGCCTGGGCTGGGGCATACTTGGGAATTCGGGGCCGGAGCTCGGCCCCGGCGAGCGTGCAGAGGTCCAGGTGAACCTCTTCGGCCTAGAGAATCTCCTCGGACCCGGAGGAGATTTCACGGTCGAGATCAGGCCTCTGGTTGGGTCGGCGCTCGTAATCAAGAAGAAGCTGCCTTCAGAACTCGAGGCAAGGACTTCGCTGGAGTAAGGCCCGATGCCGCCCGGCCTTCCGAACAGGCCGGCGTTGGGCGAGGGTGTATACGGGACGGCCCATGACGACTCAGACAAGGCGATGGCTGTTCACCGTGGAGGACTACTACGCCATGGCCGAGGCCGGCATCCTGTCGCCCGACGAACGCGTCGAGCTTCTGGACGGGGAGATCATCGCCATGGCCCCCATTGGAAGCAGGCACGCGTCCTGCGTAGACACGTTGTCCGAAATGCTGTTCGATCAGGTTGAACAGCGCGCCATTGTCCGAGTGCAAAACCCCGTGCGCCTGGACGGCGGCTCGGAGCCGCAACCCGACGTGATGCTGGTGAGGCGGCGCGACTACTCCTCCGCCCATCCCGGCCCCGGCGACGTGCTTCTGCTGATCGAGGTGTCCGACACTACCGCCGAGGTCGACCGAGGGTGCAAGCTCCCACTGTACGCCCGCGCAGGCGTACCGGAGGTCTGGATAGTCAACCTGTCCGAGGGGTGCGTGGAGGTCTACGCAGAGCCTGCGGGAGCAGGTTACGCGGCCTCGCGGACGGTGGGTATCGACGGCGAGGTGTCGCCCGCAGCGTTCGCGGACATTTCGCTGCCAGTCGGGCAGATGATGCCGAGCTAAGACCATGACGACTCAGACAAGGCGATGGCTGTTCACAGTGGAGGACTACTACGCCATGGCCGAGGCCGGCATCCTGTCGCCCGACGACCGCGTCGAGCTCCTGGACGGAGAGATCATCGCCATGGCCCCCATTGGAAGCAGGCACGCAAACTGTGTCGGTCAGTTGACAGATGCGCTGACATCCCTTGTCGGGCAGCGCGCCTTGGTATGGGTCCAAAACCCCGTGCGCCTGGACGGCGGCTCGGAGCCGCAACCCGACGTGATGCTGGTGAGGCGGCGCGACTACTCCTCCGCCCATCCCGGCCCCGGCGACGTGCTGTTGCTCATCGAGGTGTCCGACACTACCGCCGACGTCGATCGGGGGTGCAAGCTTCCACTGTACGCCCGCTCGGGCGTACCGGAGGTCTGGATAGTCAACCTGTCCGAGGGGTGCGTGGAGATCTACGCAGAGCCTGCGGGAGCAGGTTACGCGGCCTCGCGGACGGTGGGTATCGACGGCGAGGTGTCGCCCGCCGCGTTCGCGGACATTTCGCTGCCAGTCGAGCAGATGATGCCGAGCTAAGACCATGACGACTCAGACAAGGCGATGGCTGTTCACCGTGGACGACTATTACGCTATGGCCGAGGCCGGCATCCTGTCGCCCGACGACCGCGTCGAGCTCCTGGACGGAGAGATCATCGCCATGGCCCCCATTGGAAGCAGGCACGCAAACTGTGTCGGTCAGTTGACAGATGCGCTGACATCCCTTGTCGGGCAGCGCGCCTTGGTATGGGTCCAAAACCCCGTGCGCCTGGACGGCGGCTCGGAGCCGCAGCCCGACGTGATGCTGGTGAGGCGGCGCGACTACTCCTCCGCCCATCCCGGCCCCGGCGACGTGCTGCTGCTGATCGAGGTGTCCGACACTACCGCCGACGTCGACCGGGGGTGCAAGCTCCCACTGTACGCCCGCGCGGGCGTACAGGAGGTCTGGATAGTCAACCTGTCCGAGGGGTGCGTGGAGGTCTACGCAGAGCCTGCGGGAGCAGGTTACGCGGCCTCGCGGACGGTGGGTATCGACGGCGAGGTGTCGCCCGCAGCGTTCGCGGACATTTCGCTGCCAGTCGGGCAGATCGTACCCGCCTGACCGTCCGGGGAGGGAGATTTATATCTGAGGGCGGCCCTCAGATAACCCGGCGAGGGGCTTTGCCCTCTGCACACCAGTTAACGCGTCGATAGCGAGTCCAAGTGTGGACAATCCTCAGCATAGGTGGGTATCATTAGCTATCACTCAGCGGCTGTGCGGGAAGCACAGCGTGCGCGCCTGCTGGCAATTCGGATAACGAGGGCATCATGAGCCTTGAACGAAAGATAGAGACTATCGAGGGCGAGATGGGGGTGATGAAGGGTGAGATCAAGCAGACCCTCGTCGACCTCCGTGAGTTCATCATGAGGCAGGGGTCTCCGTTCGCCTCAGGTGAAGCCGGACCGGTGGGAGGAGTGCCGCACAGCGACCTCCAACGGCTCCTGCGCGAGGCGCGGGAGAGCGCCCGGGAGGAAGCGACCGCCGGCATTCGGGGCGAGGTGGAGACGATCAGGCGGGAGGCCGAGGCCCTGCGCGCCGAGGACTTGGCCGTTGCGGCAGCGCCGGCCGAGCCTCCGGCGCCGCAACTTCCTCCTGCCCGACCGGCGGCCCCAGCCCCGCAACCCGCCTTGGAGGAAACTGCGGCGCCCGCACGGCAGACCGCCGCCGAGCATGGGCCGGGGGCAGACCGGCCCCGCGTCGTGCGAATCCAGCAGACCGCGGCGGAAACGCCCACCGGGGGCAGCGTCCGTCAACCGGACGGCCAAGAGAGCCAACCGGAGACCGGCGGGCAGGAGTCTGGGCGGGTCACGGCATCGTCAGCAACGGCAGAACCGGCCTACGCCGAACAGAACGCCGCCCCTTTCGGCCCCTTGGACGCCAACCTGCTGACGAACCTGATGCGCTGGGTGGGCAGCGTCAAGCGCCGGTTGGGCGCATCCCAGCTTCCCGGCTTCCTCGAGATGTATAAGCTGACCGGCCATCTGCCCCCCGTCATGGAGAAGCTGATACTGCACCTGGCGGAACTGGACGCACTGCCGGACGAGTCCTACGACCAGATATTCACGCTGGACGACCTGATGGACTCGCTGTTGCAGCTTCACGCCATCGTCTACGGGCCGGGATACGCCTCCAGGGGCGCCCTGCTGAATTTGGAGGACGCCGCGGCCCACGGGACGGCAGAGGCAGTGGAGGCGGAGGACCTAGGAGAGAGTGGATAAGGTCCTCACCACGGCGCTGCTGACGATTGCGGCAGTCGTGGCAGCCATCATGGTGGTCAATACGATCCTGCCCGCGCTGGGCACGGGCGGTAGTTCGGTCGTATCGTCGTCGCGCGCGGCGGCGGACCGCATCAAGACGGCCATCGAGATAATCCACGTGGCGCCGCCCTCCTCCGGTGAAATCCACTTCTGGGTCAAGAACGTCGGGGCCATTGAGATCCAGGACATCGATAATGCGGACGTATTTGTAGAGGATAGCCTAATGACATTCTACGAGGGGGGAGCGAGTTGTTCTGATGACGATGACGACGACAAGTGGTTCCACGGCCACGTGGATACCGGCTGGACGCCATCGACCACATTAGAGATAATCGTCTGCCTCAGCAGCGAAAGCAACCCAAACACAGTCCGTTTCATAACCGCCAACGGGGTAACGGCTAAGAAGTCGTTCTGACCGGTAATACGCCATGGAATCCAGCATCGCCGGGATGCTCATACTTGGTGTCCTGATCGTGGCCGTGGTGCTCATGTCAAGGGCCTACGTCGTCTCCAACACGCTGCTGGGCACGGCAGTAGTGGAGAGCGTCAACCTAGCTGACGAACGTTCACGAACATCTTTGTCCATTCAGGGGATGGCGACGTCCTCCACGGGTCTGACTATCATGATGAAGAACACCGGTAGTACGTCGATCGACGACTACGACGACATAGATATATTTGTGGGGAACAGGCGCCTAGACTACGTCACCTCTACCCCTACCCCCGGTGCGAGCCAATGGGCCGTTTCAGACACGAAGCCGTGGATCCCAGATGATGCGAGAGAGATCTACGTGGGAGTGAGAACAAGCGCCCCTTGGATAGTATCGTCGCCCAGCGGCGTGCCCGTTCCCATGCCTACGCCTACGCTTACCCCCACGCCAACACCCACACCCAACATGGAATTCAGGCTCGCCTGCCCTGAAGACCATGTTGCAACGACCACGGGCGACGGCCAACCAATCACAGTGGAATGTGTACGGGGGCCGGGCCTTGATTGACCGGAAGAGGCAGTTGCGGGTCATTTCGACCGGCAGCGGGGAGTTGGACCGGAAGATGGGCGGCGGCATCCCGCTGGGTTCGCTGACGCTGATCGAGGGAGAGTCCGACTCCGGGAAGAGCACCTTGACCCAACACCTGCTGTGGGGCACCCTCAGCATGAACGGCCGCGCCATCGTCTATACCACTGAGAACACGGTCAAGAGCCTGCTGCGCCAGATGGAGAGCTTGGGCATGGACGTCCGGGATTACTTCCTGCTCGACATGCTGCGGATATACCAGGTGGACGCGAGCAAGTTCCAGGAGCCGGAGGTGGCGTACTCGATGCTGGGCGACCACATCGAGAGCCTGCCGCACCACGACGTCGTGGTGCTCGACTCCCTGAGCACGTTTCTGCCGAGGTCGTCGGACGAGCATATCCTGGAGTTCTTCTCGCGGTGCAAGGCCATCTGCGACGGCGGCAGGGCGGTTATCTGCACGGCGCATCCACACGCATTCGAGGAGAGGATATTGACCAGGGTCAGGTCGGTGTGCGACGCTCATCTCAAGCTGCTGGTCGAGCATGGGGCGTCGGAGCTGATCAAGACGATGGAGATCGCCAAGGTCAGGGGCGCCGACATGCCCACCGGCAGCGTGGTAAGCTTCGCAATCGAGCCCGGCATAGGGATGAGGATAATCCCCATCTCCAAGGCTAGGGCCTGACCGAGGAGGGCGGCGGGAGAGTGACGACGCGGACGCAGATCAGCACGGAGGAGGCGCGGCACGCGCACTCCGGGGGCGACCCCTTCGACTGCCCCCTATTCCGCATGCTCCCAACGGGCCTGCAGGAACAGTCGCGGGCGCAGCCGCACCTGTGGGCCTACCTGCACAGCGCCGACGTGGAGGAATTCGGGACGCCGGAGTACGCGCCCGTGTTGGGACGCAATCACAAGGAGATAGCACGCCCCAACCTCATATACCCCACGGGCAAGGGGATATTCGTCCACATCAAGCCGGACGACAACGACGCCCGAGACTTCTACGTCGCCATCGAGCCGAACAGCATCCCAGGGCTCGAAGAACTGATGCAGCAGGTCGACCGACGGATGGTCGATTACGTCGACGCCTTGGAGGGGACCGAGGACCCGGAGCGGCGCGCCGAGGTACTCTTGGAGCTCGTCGATAGGATATGCGAGGTGAGGGAGGCCGTCGGAGGCGTCTTCAGCCGCATCTTCCGAAGAAGCAGCCCCAGGAAGATACAGGTTACGAAGGCCGAGCTGGAGGGCGTCAAGTACATGATCGTCCGGGACAAGACGGGCATGGGCCCGCTGGAGCCGATGATCGCGGACGGCCAGATAGAGGACATAAGCTGCAGCGGCATCGGGCCGCTGTTCATCGAGCACAAGCTGTTCGGCGGCCTGAAGGCCAGCATCAGCTTCACCACCGCCGAGGAGATCGACCGGTTCGTTCTGAGGTTGTCGGAAAAGATAGGCCGCCCGGTGACGTTCCGGGAGCCCATCGTGGACGCCGTACTCCCCGACGGCTCCAGGGTGAACATAGTCTTTGGCGGGGACGTTTCCAAGCGTGGGAGCAACTTCACGATCAGGAAGTTTTCCGAAGAGCCCCTCAGCCTGCTGGACCTGATCAGCTTCAGGAGCCTGAGCTACGAGATGGCGGCCTACCTGTCGTTCATGCTCAGGGAGGGCATGAACATCTTCGTCTCCGGCGAGACGGCCTCCGGGAAGACCACCCTTCTCAACGCGATGACCACGTTCATCAGGCCCAACGCCAAGATCGTCACCATCGAGGACACGCCGGAGGTGCAGGTGCCCCACCCAAACTGGACCAGGGGCGTGGTGCGCGGGAGTTCGCGGGACGCCTCCGGGGCGTCGGTCACTATGATGGACCTGCTGAAGGCCTCCTTGAGGCAGCGTCCGGACGAGATCATCATCGGCGAGATCCGCGGCGAGGAGGGGTCCGTCGCCTTCCAGGCGATGCAGACCGGCCACGCCTGCATGGCGACGTTCCACGCCTCCTCGGTGGAGAAGCTGATCCAGCGGCTGACGGGCAGCCCCATCAACGTGCCCAGGACCTACATCGACATCCTGAACGTGGTCGTGGTCACGAGCCAGGTAGCCCTCCCCACCGGTAGGCCGGTCAGGAGGGTCATAAGCATCAACGAGATCATCGGCTACGAGCCGTCCACGGACTCGTTCTCGCTCGTGGAGATATTCAGGTGGAACCCCTACACGGACGAGCACGAGTTCGTGGGCTACCACAACAGCTACCTTCTGGAGCACGTCGTCTCCCCGAAGCGGGGCATCTCGCCGAACAACCGCCGCCGCATATACGGCGAGCTGGAGCAGCGGTCCCACGTCCTGAAGAAGCTGACCGAGTCCGGGCACACCGGCTTCCGGGACTTCTATTCCGTGATGGCGAAAGCCTACCGGGAGGGCTTCTTCCGGTAGAGCCGCCCCCCTGAGCTAAGACGCCCATGGCCGCCAAGGACCCATCGACAAAGCGGATCAAGCGTGTCTCCTCCGACAACATCGTCATCAGCTTCGACCTGTTGTCGAACCTGACATATATGGGCGTTCTGGCTGCGGCGCAGCTTCCCCGCGACGCTATCATCAGGGCGGCCGGCAAGCTGAGCTTCCTGAAGACCGCCGTCTTCTTCGAGCAGGTGTCCCTGCTGGCGCAGCGGCTGGGAATCGAGTACGTCCGCGCGCTCCAGATGGTCGCGGAAAAGGCGCGGGCCCCCAACGTCAAGGGGCTCCTGCTCCGCTTCTCGAACACCATCGCGTCCGGCGAGTCCGAACACGCCTTCATCCGCGAGGAGGCCCGAATAGAGGGCGGGCGATACGCCAACGAGTACAGCCGGAGCGTGGAGAACCTGAAGAAGTGGACCGACGCCTACGCCGCCATGATGGTCTCGGTGACCCTCATCGTAATCGTAGCCCTGGTATCGACGCTGCTCGGGTCCCTGGACCAGAGATTCGTCGTGATCGTCGGGGTAACGATGGTGCTGATAGCCTGCGGCGGGGTGTATCTGATACTGCGCACCGCGCCGTACGAGCAGATCACGTACGACGGCGAAGGCGAGGGCCCCCCGGACAGGGCCCGCGCTAAGTTCCTGCTGCGCACCCTCGTCCCCATTGCGGCGGTGGCCGCCTCATTCATCGTGCTGACGCAGGGGCTGGCGCCGGCGCTTGTCGTGATCGGACTTGCGCTGTTCCCGGTGGGCTACCTTGCCCGGCGTGACGACAGGAAGGTACGCAAGATCGACGAGGAGGTCGCCACGTTCACCCGCTCCCTGGGCGCCGTTGCCGGGGCTACCGGCTCGACCCTGTCGAGCGCTCTTAACAATATAAACCCGGCTTCTCTGGGCACGCTGCGGCCCTACGTGGAGAGGCTGAGAACCCGACTTTCCCACCAGATGTCCAACGCGCTCTCGTGGCAGCGTTTCAAGGAGGAGACCGGCAACGAGTTGCTCCGGCGGTCCAGCGACATGCTGGTGGACGGGGTGGAGCTCGGGGCCGACGCGGAGGAGTGCGGCGAGATCGCGTCGGGATACGCCACGCGCGTGGCGGAGCTCAGGGAGATGCGCGCGTTGACGGCCAACAGCTTCAGCTTCCTGATAATCCCGTTGCACGCGGCCATGTCCGGGCTCATGCTCTTCATCCTCCAGATCATCATCATCTTCAACGCCCAGCTAACGGAGGTCACGGCCGATATCATAGGGACCCCTGGGGGCGAGGCGGCGATCTCAGGGGTGCCGCCCGGGATGAACATATTCGCCTCGCAGAACTTGACCCTCATCTCCTCTATGATTACGATTGTGATACTAGTGCTCACCGTCTCGAACGCGCTGGCGTCGAAGTTCGCGTCCGGCGGCAACAACCTCAAAATTGCCTCCACTCTGAGCATCACCTGCCTGATATCGGGCGGCAACATGCTGCTGATACCGCCTGTGGCGAGCAGGCTCTTGGGGGGGGCGTAGGAGTCTTTACATGGGACTACTCGACTACGTGTTCCCCAGGAAGAGAGAGGGCGGCTCTACGCCGCAGGACGGCGCAGGCAGGGAGGAAGAGTCGGGGGCCGGGGAGTCGGGCGCGCCTGCGCCGGCGCTCGCCGCGGCTGAGGGCTCCGAGTCGGGCGAGGCCGCAAGCACGCCGCGCCACGGCGACGCGCCGCACACACCCGAACCCGCGCCGTTACCCGCTCTGGCCTCATTCCCCACCCAGACGGATTCGTATAGCAGCGACGGGCCGCTCGACGCGGGGCTGCGCGACATGTTCACCGGGGCGTCCGTCATGGATCCCCAGTTGGCGGCGCTGATGAAGCGCGTCGAACAGGTGGCGGCAGACGACCTCGCCGCCGAGCTAAGGGACTTCGCCCGCGCCATAGGAGCGGAAGGCGCGGAATCAGGCGGACGGACGCCCGGCTGAGGTCAGGCGCCGTCTAGGTCAGGCGCCGTCTATGGAGGCCAGCAGGGCCAAGGCGTCCCGGTCGCCCTCGGACGCCTTTGTGGAGACGTACCCGTACATCGCCGGAGCCGCCGCGATTATGCGGGTGTTGGCCTCCTGCTCTTCGGAGCCGTCGAAGCCGCAGTAGGTGGCTGCCACGACCTGATTATCGGGTCCCAATACCCTGTTCGCGCTGGCCTCGTTGTAGCTCCAGGGCCCGGGTGTGTACTTCATCGGGGGCATCCGTTCAGACCTCCTCGGTTCGCCCGGCTCTCGTCTACGCACGGAGACGGACTGCTAGAACACTTTGGAAACTTCGTCGAGCTTGGCCCGCTCCTCGTCGTCGAGCTCCCACTCCAACGCCGCCAGGGTGTCGTCGAGTCGCTCGATGGAGTCGCTGCCGGTGATCGCGGTGGTCACTTCACCGTGAGACAGCACCCAATTCAAGGCGGCCTGAGCCGCTGAAACGCCCCGGTTTGCAGCGACCTCGCCCAGCGCGTCGAGCACGGACGCGGCCTGCAACGGGAACCCCTCGTCATACTCTGCGCGGGGCTTGTGGCTCCAGAGCGAGCCGCTGGGCGGGCTTTCCCCCGGCCTGTAGTGACCGCTGAGGCGGCCCACCGCCAGCGGGCTATAGACCATCAACCCCAGCCCGGCGTCGCGTAAGAACGGAAGCATCTCGGACTCGAGAGAGCGGTACAGAAGGTTGTAGACGTTCTGGACGCACACGAACGGGTCCGCCCCAATTCGGTCGGCGCGCCACAGCGCCTTGCATACCTGCCAAGCCTGATAATTGCAGCAGCCTACGTATCTAGCCTTGCCCTGAGTAACTATGTCGTCCAGGGCCCGCAGCGTCTCGTCCAGCGGCGTCTCGCCGTCCCAGGCGTGCAGCAAGTAGATGTCCACGTGGTCCGTACCCAGGCGGGCCAGGGAGCGGTCCACCTCGCGGAGGATGTGTTGCCTGGAGGCGCCCGCGTCGTTGGGGCCGTCGCCCATTTGCCCCCTGACCTTGGTCGTGAGTACCACGTCGTCGCGCCGGGTCTTGAGCACCTTGGACAGCGCCTGCTCCGAGGTGCCGCGAGCGTCCACGCGGTTGTCCAGCAGGCCGTACCTGTTCGCGCAGTCTATGAAGTTCACGCCGCGGTCGATGGCGTACTCGACGAACTTGGCGGCCTCGGCGACGTCCCCTATCTCGCGCAGGCCCATGCCGAGAGCGATCCGGGAAACCTTGACCCCTGCCCTACCGAGGTTCACGTACTGCATGTTGGCTCCGTTCTGCGGCGCAACTGAAGATCATTCCTTCCTGCCCAGGAAGGGATTGAATTATATCAGAGGTACACCCCTCCGACAGGCTCAGGGCGGGGATCAAAACATCTGCTTTATCGGGACTACGCCAGCCGAAAAGAACAGTCATCATTTCTCGCGTCGGGCCGTTGCTATACTGCATCAAAGCTGGAATAATGGCAGTGGATGAGGCGATGTCCGATTGACGTTATGGAGGCAACGGAATGAACGGAAAATTGAAGGTGGCGCTGCTAGTGTGCTTCGTCGCGGTGCTTTCGACGTCGCTAGGGGCCTATAGTCCCAAACAGCCCCCGTCGCCCCCTGCGCCTGCAGCCTCGCAACAGATCCCGCCGCCCACCGTGACCATGCTCGCAGACGGCGTCTATCACTACTTCGGGTTCTTCACCAGCAGCCTGGTAGTGATCTCCGGCGGCGAGGTACTGATCACCGACACCTCCAACCCGCTCAGGGCGCAGTCCCTGAAGGAAGAGATCGCCAAGCTGACTGACTCCCCGGTCACGACTATAGTCCTGACCCACGAGCATTACGACCACGTGGGCGGCACCGGCGTATTCGAAGACGCGACCGTCGTCTGCCACCGGAACTGCCAACCTGTGTTCGACCTGAGCTCGCTGGGAGACGTCCCGACGGTGGATGAGACGTTCGACGACTTCATGGAGGTTCGCGTAGGCGATAAGGTCGTCGAACTGCACTACCTCGGCCCAGGCGACGGCGACGCCACGACCGTCATCTACATGCCGGCAGAACAGATCATCGTCACTGCGGACATGTACGAGCCGCGCGCGCTCACCCATAAGAACTGGGTTGACGACAAGAACTTCACCGGCACGCGGCGCATCCTCAACACCATCAGCGGTTGGGATATCGAGCACGCCATCAACGCCCATTCGCCGGGGACCGACCCTATGGACCTTCATGAGAACGTCGAGTACTACAACGACCTGTACGACGCGGTCAAGGCGGCGGTGGACGAGGCGATGTCGCAGGCCGGCGGCTCTATATTCGCCGCCTACGGGTTGTTCGACACCCTGCCGCAGACGTTGGAGCTGGAGAAGTACCGGAGCTGGGGCGAGTACGACTCGTCGTTACCGCGGCACGTGGAGCGGATGCTCCTAGCGATCTATCACGGGGACTGAAGGTGGACTTGCGAATCGAGCGCCCGAGGAGGGTAATGGAATGAGCGAGAATCTGAAGCCTGCGCTGGCAATATGCTGCGCTGCGATACTTGCGCTGCTGGCGGCGGCCTGCAGGTCCGATGACCCCGCGCCCACGCCGACAACGGCGCCCGCACCCACGGCGACAACTGCGCCCGCGCCCACAACCGCGCCCGCGCCCACGGCGACGACCGCGCCCGCACCCACGGCAACAACGGCGCCCGCACCCACGGCGACGACCGCACCCGCGCCCACGGCGGAGCCGGAAGAGCCGGCGGACGGCGGAGCCGCGTTCCAGATCCCGCCGCCCACCATGACCATGCTCGCAGACGGCGTCTATCACTACTTCGGGTTCTTCACCAGCAGCCTGGTAGTGATCTCCGACGGCGAGGTGCTGATCACCGACACCTCCAACCCGCTCAGGGCGCAGTCCCTGAAGGAAGAGATCGCCAAGCTGACTGACTCCCCGGTCACGACTATCGCCCTGACCCACGAGCATTACGACCACGTGGGAGGCACCGGCGTATTCGAAGACGCGACTATCATATGTCAATGGAACTGCCAGTTCGCTTTCGCCCTGAGCCCGTTTGAGGACGTCCCGACGGTGGATGAGACGTTCGACGACTTCATGGAGGTTCGCGTAGGCGATAAGGTCGTCGAACTGCACCACCTCGGCCCCGGCGACGGCGAAGCCACGACCGTCATCTACATGCCGGCAGAACGGATCATCGTCACTGCGGACATGTACGAGCCGCGCGCGCTCACCCACAAGAACTGGGTTGACGACAAGAACTTCACCGGCACGCGGCGCATCCTCAACACCATCAGCGGTTGGGACATCGAGCACGCCATCAACGCCCATTCGCCGGGGACCGACCCGGTGGACCTTCATGAGAACGTCGAGTACTACAACGACCTGTACGACGCGGTCAAGGCGGCGGTGGACGAGGCGATCGAGCAGGCCGGCGGCTCTGTATTCGCCGCCTACGGGTTGTTCGACACCCTGCCGCAGACGTTGGAGCTGGAGAAGTACCGGAGCTGGGCCGAGTACGACTCGTCGTTACCGCGGCACGTGGAGCGGATGCTCCTAGCGATCTATCACGGGGACTGAAGGCGCGCCCTGACGGGGCTGACCTCGAACACACCCTCAGTGCTGGCAGACCTCACGGGGAAGGCGGCCGTAGTAACGGGTGGAGGCCAGGGCATCGGGCGCGGCATAGCCCTGATTCTGGCCCGGCAGGGCGCCGCCGTGGCCGTTGCCGACGTCACCAGAGATGAGCCGAAGTCGGTTGCCCGTGAGATCAGCGCTCTGGGGCGCGGTTCCGTAGCGCTCCGGATGGACGTATCCAAGCAGGAACAAGTAGAAGCCGCAATGGCGAGCGCGATCGACGCCTTCGGCCGCGTAGACATCCTGGTGAACAACGCCGGCATCGGCGGCGGAGACTGGAGGA
This sequence comes from uncultured Dehalococcoidia bacterium, assembly GCA_958296245.1. Lineage (GTDB taxonomy): Bacteria > Chloroflexota > Dehalococcoidia > Lucifugimonadales. Next base: position 628,389 of record OY282458.1, on the reverse strand, counting down.
GCACGTTCGACGTCAACGTGCTTGGGGTGGTGCATAGTTGCGAGGCAATACTGCCCCACATGAAGGAGAGGCGCTACGGCAAGATAGTCAACATTGCGTCGATGGCCGGCCACGCGCCCCGGCGCGCAGGCGGAGCCTACGCCGTCAGCAAGGCTGCCGTGCTGAGGTACACCAAGGGCGCGGCTTATGAGTTGGCGCCCTCGAACATCAACGTCAACGCGGTCTGCCCCGGCGCCGTCTGGACTGCGTTCCAGCAGAGCGCAATCGGCCAGAGCGCCGATGACCCCTACGAGGCTTTCTTGGAGCGGTATCTCGGCGTAATCCCGATGGGACGTCCCCAGTCTACCGAGGACGTGGGGAAGGCTGTGGCTTTTCTGGCCTCGGACGATGCGCGAAACATCACCGGCCAGTGCCTGCACGTAGACGGAGGCGCCATTCTACGCGACTAGGGCCTGTTCACACTAACGGGTCTGAACATGTCGCCCCCCTATATGCCCAACCGCATTGACACCCACAGGCCGTGGCCTATAATCGATTTGGGCCTCGCGCGTGGGGATTTATAGATCAACTGAGAGAGCGCGGCGTTCGCTCCCCCTTCGGAGACCTCTGCATAACTACCGGCGTAGAGAGAAAATAGAGGGAGAGGTCTCCGGGACGGCGGGATAAGAGCCATGCACCAATGGGCGGGCAGGGCGATAGATAACCCGCGTCGCCGCGTGGTACACTTGCGCCCGCCGGCGCTTGGAGAGGTGCTAGAGCGGCCGAATAGGCGCGACTGGAAATCGCGTGTCCCTTAGCGGGGACCATGGGTTCGAATCCCATCCTCTCCGCCATCCCGCACATGGACGCCACGTGAGCCTGAGTCATGTCCCGACGTACGTCAGCCGACGCATCCGGCAACCGGAATTTGCTACGCCTGGCGGCAGTCTGCGCGGCCGCGCTTGCAGTGTCCGCCGTCATTGTTGCGCTGGCGCAATCCGGCGGGGAGGCGACGACGCCGGAGAACAAGGTCGTGTTCGGCAAGGATACGTTTCCCGTCAGCGGACCAGCGGTCTTCTTCGTTCGAGACTCCGACCTGCAATCGACCCCGAGATGCTTAGCCTCCTGGACCGAGCTCACTGCTAACGTCGGGGAGGCCGCTGTTTGGAACCTAATATCCGGCGCGCCCGAGGCCGGGGTGCATGAGATAACCGACTCGTCGGGCATGGACAGTTGCGGCTACGATACGGATACTCCTGCCAACACCCCACTGACCGGCCTCGACGCGCAGCCTTCCGTGGAAGTGTACATTCCCAGTGAAGATGATTGGCTTCCTCACCTGACAGACGCTTACGATCCTGCCGCCGGTACGTTCTCTTTAGCCAATGACGTTAATGCCAGCTCGACAGTGGAGGCTGTCTTCAGTTACCACGTGGTGGACACGTACGCCGTCGGCGCCCGGCGCGTCAAGGTAGTTAGCTCATCGGATCCTGACGGTGAGTGGGTCGGACTTAGCGAGGTCAAAGCCGAGGATGACCAGACGTCCAGCGCGTCCTCAGGCTTGTTCAGGGGCGTGGTGCCTCTATCCGACGACCCCGATCATGCCGGAACGGGCGATCACAAGGTCTTCATCCACCCGCCGGATACACTAACGGTACAGTACTTCAGCGCGGAAGCCGTGCTGATCGACTCGGACACGGCCGCCGTTAAGTTGGGGGAGGGCGATGCCTGCGACTGCCCGATACGCTGAGCAGCGTAGGTCTGCCTGACCACTTCATGAGCCGTCCCCTGTCGCCGAGCGGCGGACCGCCGTGGCCGCCCCACTCTGGGCCGAACCGGGTAACTGTTCAGACTCTGTGAGACCTGAAGGGGGAAGTCCGGAGAGGTTCTCCCCTCTGGCAGGGGGGTCTGGGGGCTGTGCCCACAGCTACCAAGGGGCGGTTGGTGGGGATCAAGGACGTCTGCTTTATCGGGGCTGCGCCAGTTGAAAGGACCTCACGAAGTCTGAGCAGTTATCGAACCGGATGGGCGGCGCCGCCATACTGCTATGCTAGAATAGCCTCCGGCAATGGACGACAACGAACTCAAGTATTGGGTAGCCTTCACGCACGTCCCACGTGTGGGCACGGTGCGCGTCAGAGAGATGGAGCGGCACTTCGGGGCTCTGTCTAAGGCTTGGGCCGCAGACTCGGATGAGCTCCGGCGCGCCGGCCTCGACCGGCGCACGGCGCACAACGTAGTCACGCGCCGCCAAGCCATCGACCCTGACGCAGAAATGAAGAAGGTGACGGCCCAGCGGGTGCGGGCCGTCACCTGGCACCACCCCGAGTATCCGGCGGCGCTGAAAGAAATCCACGACCCGCCGCCGGTGCTCTACGTACGCGGCAGCCTCATCCCGGAGGACCAGAGGTCGGTTGCGGTTGTGGGTACGCGCATGGCGACGCCCTACGGCCGTCAGGTGGCCCAGCAATTCTCGCACGACATCGCACAGTCCAAGGTCACCGTCGTGAGCGGGCTCGCATACGGCATAGACGCGGTCGCCCACAGAGCCGCCCTCGAAGCCGGGGGACGCACCATTGCGGTCCTAGCCAGCGGGGTCGACATCATCTATCCGCGCGAGCACCAAAGCCTCGCCGAACGGATAACCGAGGACGGAGCGCTCATATCGGAGCACCCCGTATCTACCCGGCCCAGAGCCGAAAACTTCCCGCGCAGGAACCGCATCATGAGCGGCATTGCGTTGGGAACGGTTGTCGTGGAAGCCAACGCCCGCAGCGGAGCACTGATAACCGCAATGCACGCCTTGGAGCAAAACCGCGAGGTGTTCGCGGTGCCGGGCAGCATATTCTCGCCGAGCAGCAAGGGCGCGAACAACCTGATCATGCGCTCCGGGGCCAAGCTGGTGTCCGACTCCAAGGACGTGCTAGAGGAGTTGAACCTCTCTTGGATCGGACAGCAGATTGAGATGGAAGCGCTCTTCCCAGCCAACGCGGACGAGTCTAAGATCATCGGATACCTCTCCGGCGAGCCCATGCACATCGATGAGATAATACGGAGCTCCGGCATGGACATATCCACGGTGAGCAGCCTCCTGGCGATGATGGAACTGCGCGGCATGGTCAGGCAGACCGGCGGAATGAGCTATATTAGGGAGACTCGCCCAAGTCCCAGAGAAGAGGTGCAAGTGTAAAGGTATGGCAAAGAAGCTTGTAATAGTCGAGTCGCCAGCCAAGGCCCGCACCATAGGCAGGGTGTTGGGCAAAGGATACGAGGCAAAGGCCTCCATGGGGCACGTCAGAGACATCCCCAAGCGGGAGATGGGCGTCGACGTGGAGAAGGGAACCTTCGAGCCGACCTACCGTGTCATGCCCGATAAGCGCAAGGTCGTCTCCGAACTGGCCAAGGCCTCCAAGGAAGCAGAATTGGTATACCTCGCCACCGACCCCGACCGAGAGGGCGAGGCTATCTCGTGGCACCTGATACATGCCGCCAAGATAGATGCCCAGAAAGTCCAACGGGTCGTCTTCCATGAAATCACTGACGGCGCCGTCCGAGAGGCCTTCGATCACCCCAGGGGTATCGACCGCAACCTTGTCGACGCACAGCAGGCCCGCCGTGTCATCGACCGGTTGGTGGGGTACGAGCTGAGCCCCGTGCTGTGGAAGAAGGTGCGGCGCGGCCTCTCCGCAGGCCGCGTCCAGTCCGTGGCGCTACGCCTGATCGTGGACCGGGAGCGCGATATACAAGCTTTCGTGCCCCGGGAGTACTGGCAGATCGGGGCCAGCCTTGCCAAGCGGCCCCGGAACGATGGGAAGAGCGCCTTCAAGGCTGCTCTGAGGAACCTGAAGGACAAGAAGGGCGCAATCAAGATAGCTAACCGGGAGGAGTCCGAGGGAATAGCACAGGACCTCGACGGGGCGATGTACCAAGTCGGCAAAGTGACGCAGCGGGAGCGCCGCAGCCGTCCCGCCGCCCCTTTCATCACCAGCACGCTGCAGCAAGAGGCTTGGCGAAAGCTGAGGTTCACCGCGCTCAGGACAATGGCGGTAGCCCAGCAGCTCTACGAGGGCATCGCCGTTGGAGAGGAAGGCCCCATGGGCCTGATCACCTACATGAGGACGGACTCGACCACCGTCGCCAGCACTGCCCGCGCCGAGGCCGCCGCCTACGTCAAGGAGAGGTTCGGACCCGAGTACGCCCCCAAATCCGCGCGCATGTACACCAAGAAGGTTAAGGGCGCACAGGAGGCGCACGAGGCTATCAGGCCGACCTCGATCCTCCGTGAACCTGACAAGGCGCGGCAATTCCTCACGTCCGATCAGGCGCGGCTCTACGACCTGATCTGGCGCCGGATGCTTGCAAGCCAGATGGCCGACGCCGTCTTCGACGCCACCGCCGTCAACATCGACGCCGAGAGCGTCCGGTCGGGCGCCGTCTACGAGTTCCGGGCCTCAGGGTCCGTTCTGAAGTTCCCCGGCTTCCGGGTGCTCTACCTCGAGGACACCGACGAGGCCGCTGACCCCAAGAACGAGCTCCCTGAACTCCCGAAGCTCAGCAAGGGCGACCTGCTCGATTGCCTGGATCTGCTACAGGAGCAGCACTTCACGCAACCGCCTCCGCGATTCACTGAGGCGAGCCTCGTACGCGCCTTGGAGGAACAGGGGATCGGGCGCCCCAGCACCTACGCGCCCATAATTGCGACCGTCCTCAACAGGGACTACGTCCACAAGGACAAGGGACGCTTCGTCCCCTCGAAGCTGGGTACGGCCGTTAGCAACCTGCTGACGGCCAACTTCCCTGACATCATGGACGTGGGCTTCACAGCCCGCGTGGAGGAGGACTTGGACGAGGTCGCCAACGGAGAAAAGACGTGGACACCGGTCATAAAGGACCTGTATGGACCGTTCAGCGAGTCTGTCCGGAAGGCCATCGAGAACGCTCCCAGGGTGCCCAGAGACCAGATCGACGAGGAGACAGACGAGGTCTGCGAGGACTGCGGCCGGCCAATGGTGATCAAGTCGGGCCGATTCGGCAGGTTCCTGTCATGCAGCGGCTTCCCCGATTGCCGGACCGCTCGGCCCCTCATAATGCGAATAGGAGTCGACTGCCCCGAGTGCGGCAGCGACATCGTAGAGAGGCGCCAGAAGAAAGGAAAGGGCAGGCGGTTCTACGGATGCTCAGGCTATCCCGAATGCAACTTCATATCGAGTCGGAAGCCGTTGCCGGAGCCCTGCCCTCAGTGCGGCAAGATATTGGTTACGGCGGGGCGCGATAAGGTCCGGTGCCTGTCGTGCGCCCATACGGGCCCGGTTCCGGAGAGCGAGCCCGAGCTTGCGGAAGCCACTGCCTGACCCCGCGGCTGCGACACCCGCCGCGGGTGCAGTTATCCTGACCCGACATAACCTTGCGCTTGTCCGTGCCTTGGCCGTACCGTTCCAAGCATGGACGAGCGCGAGTGGGCCTCTGCTCTACAGAAGTTCTCGACCCACCTGACCGCGGAGAAGAGCCTCGCCGCGCTCACCGTGCGCAACTACCTAACGGACCTCGCCTCCTTGGCCGAGTACATGCGGGCCAAGAGCATCCCCCAACTCGAGAATCTCGACCGCATTACCCTGCGGGCATATCTCGCGTGGCTTGTACAGCTAGGCTACGCCCGCTCTAGCGTGGTGCGAAAGCTCAGCGCGCTAAGGTCATTCCTGCGGTGGCTCGCCAAGGAAGGTCTGATCGACGGCGACCCACTTCCCCGCCGGGGGGTGATGAAGCGCGAACACAGGCTCCCGGACTTCCTGTCCCAGCACGAGTCCGCCCGTCTCGTCGAGGCCCCTGACGCCTCTACGCCCGTCGGATTACGGGACCGCGCGATCCTCGAGGTCACTTACGGCGCCGGCCTCAGGGTGAGTGAAGTGCATGGGCTGGGCGTGAGCAGCGTGAATCTCCGCGCCCGCGAGCTAAGGGTCATCGGGAAGGGATCGAAGGAACGCATGGTACTATTCGGCGAAGCAGCCAGCGCCGCCCTGTACGCCTACCTCGGCGAAGCACGGCCCCATCTGGCAAATCGAACCAGCGGCAACGCCCTGTTCCTAAACCGCTTCGGGGGTAGGTTGACACAGCGCAGCATCCAAGAGAAGGTGCGGCGGTACGCCGCCAGGGCAGGACTCAGATCGGGAGTACACACTCATACCCTACGCCACTCCTTCGCAACGCATCTGCTGGAGGGCGGGGCCGATCTGCGCGTGGTGCAAGATCTACTGGGTCACTCGAGCCCCGCAACGACCCAGATATACACTCACGTGACACAGGGTAAGGCTAGGGACGTCTACATGGCTGCGCACCCCAGGGCCGAACAGGCTCAGCCATGAAAGCGCCGCTGACACCAGCGCCCATCCCGGAGGCATTACCGCCTGAGCGGTGACCGCTGCGAGGCGGCGGCGTCACGGTTGCGAATCTATGCGCTGCGCCGACCTGACGGGGCTGGGCCCAGAGAGAACGGTAAGGAGTGGCCGCTAGCTCCCATTCGCCTTCCGGCGCTGGCCCGACTTGGCCCAGAAGTATACGTCTTTGCCGTTACGCTTGACGACTATCTCCTTGCCGACGTGCTTGGCTGCCGCTCCTAGCCGCCTCCGCAAGGCTTGGGAAGTCTCCCCTACGGAAGGCGTCAACTTCCCCGCCTTAGAGCGCCCTATCTGGCCAAGATAGTCTATGTATTCGGTGTGCACAGTCACCTGCCTACCGGCGGGTTTCGGCCTAGGCACTTCAGATGTCGGTACGACCTCAAACTTGGGCATAGTTCCCTCCAACTCGTCACGAACCGCTGACTATAGATTATCCGGGTTGTAACCCTAATGCAACGTGTTGACGGTAACGTAACTGTTCAGACTTCGTGAGGTCCTTTTCGCCTGGCGCAGCCCCGATAAAGCAGACATCTTTGGATCCCCACCCGCCCGCCCCTTTGTAACTGGGGGCACAGCCCCCAGACCCCCTGCCGGAGGGGAGAACCTGATACTGCACAACCCCCTCACCCAAATCAATCCCCAGACCCCCTGCCGGAGGGGAGAACCTCTCTGGACTTTCCCCTTCGGGTCTCACAGGGCCTGAACAGTTTCTCAGGGTACAAGAGTTGTACCCGCCGCTTGGCGGTGCTATACTAGCGGTGACTTCGGGACTATCGGTCGGCTCTTGAGAAAGTGGGGATCCCCCACTTTCTTTGTTGAAGAGGGGGTGGTTGTCCAGATGAAAAGCGATTTCATAATCGCTTTAACGCAGTTGGCTGCCGAGCGCAACCTTCCTAGAGAGATTGTGCTGTCGGCGATCGAGGCTGCGCTAATCTCCGCCTACAAGAGGGACAGCGTGGCGGCGGGCCAGGACATCTCGGTCACGCTCGACCCCAACACGGGCGGCGTCAGCGTCTTCACCGTCAGGACAGTAGCGGAGGAGATTGAGGACCCGGACATCCAGATCAGCCTAGCCGATGCTAGGAGGATACGGGCAGACGCCAAGCTGGGCGACGTGGTGCCAACCGGGTCTTTGCCTCATAGTGCGGGCCGTATAGCCGCACAGACAGCCAAGCAGGTCGTCATCCAACGCCTGCGCGAGGCCGAGCGCGAGCTTGTGTTACGTGAGTTCGCGGACAAGGAAGGGGAGGTCTTTACCGTTACCGTCCAGCGGATGGAGCCCAAGCAGATCGTAGTCGAGCTTGGCAGGGCGGAGGCGATCCTACCGTCATCGGAGCAGGCCCCTTACGAGCGTTGCAGGGTCGGCTCCAAGATCAAGGTGCTCCTCAAGACGGTCCGCGAGGCCGGCAAGGGCCCCGAGATCATCGTCTCGCGGGCCGATAAAGACTTGGTCAGGCGCCTGTTCGAAATGGAGGTGCCGGAGATATACAACGGCGCCGTCGAGATAGTCGGAATCGCTAGGGAGCCGGGGTCGCGGAGCAAAGTTGCCGTCCACGCAAAGCAAGACGGCGTGGACGCGGTCGGCTCTTGCGTCGGATTGCGGGGCATCCGCATCCAAAACATCGTAAACGAGCTGCACGGCGAGAAGATAGACGTCGTGCAGTGGAGCAAGGACCCAGCCACCTACATCTCCAACTCCCTCAGCCCATCCAGCGTCATGCGGGTCGAGTTGAACCCCAACACGCAAGCCGCCGTGGCCGTTGTGCCCGACCGGCAACTCTCGTTGGCTATCGGTAAGGAGGGGCAGAACGCCAGGCTGGCGGCGCGGCTCACAGGGTGGGACGTCGATATAAAGAGCAACGTCGAGATGGAGGCTGCGGCAGAGCAGGCCGCGGCAGAGCGGGCCGCAGCCGAACAGATCGCGGCAGAACAGCCCCCGGCTCCTGTCGAAGAACCCGCAATAGAGCGGATCGCGGCAGAGCAGCCCCAGGCTCCTGTCGAAGAACCCGCAACAGAGCAGATCGCGGCAGAGCAGCCCCAGGCGCCTGTCGAAGAACCCGCCACAGAGCAGATCGCGGCAGAACAGACCCCAGCTCCTGTCGAAGAACCCGCAGTAGAGCGGATTGCGGCAGAGCAGCCCCAGGCGCCTGTCGAAGAACCCGCCATAGAGCAGATCGCGGCAGAACAGGCCCCGGCTCCTGTCGAAGAACCCGCCATAGAGCAGATCGCGGCAGAGCAGCCCCCGGCGCCTGTCGAAGAACCCGCCACAGAGCAGATTGCGGCAGAGGCCGAGGCGCCTGTCGAAGAACCCGCGGTAGAGCGGATTGCGGCAGAGCAGGCCCCGGCGCCTGTCGAAGAACCCGCAACAGAGGAGCCGGAAGCATCAGTCCCGGTTGAAGAGTCGGCCCCTGCCGACTTGCCCCAGGTACTGATGCCAGAGCTAGACGTCATAGAACCGAGGGCAGAGCCTGTCTCTGTCGAGTCAACCTCTATTCAGGACCTCCCGGAAGATGTATGGTCGCTCAGGAGAAGCACGCCGGCGGAGCCAGGGGTAATCCGGTTCGCTGAGGACATCGACGAGTTGAAGGGGTTTGGGCCGAGGCGTGGACGCGGCAGCGGCCGGAGAGGAAAGGGCAGAAAATCCAAGGCGGGCAGGCGGCGTTAGCTGGGAGGCGTCTGATGGTCAAACCAGACCGCCAGCCGCCGCAGCGCAGTTGCATTGCGTGCGGTAGCAAGGCAGACAAGCGAGAGCTGTTACGAATTGCCGCGCCCAAGGACGGCCCGGCGCACCTCGACCCCACCGGCAAGAGCCCAGGCCGAGGCGCTTATATGTGCAGGGAGTGCTTGGCAAGCGGCAGGACGGCAGACAAAGGGCGTCTCTCATATGCGCTGCGGAGAGGGGTCACCGATCAGGAGTGGGCGGCCATCGCGCAACAGATGACCGCCGGGGCTAGGTGACGATGACCAACCGGACGAGACAGATGGGCAGAACCCAGGGCCCAGCCGCGGTCGAGCAGCGGCCCGCCCCTCAGGAGTCCGCGCCCGGGGCGCCTCCGGCGGCCCTAGTGGTGCCAGCCTCGCCGACCGTCGGCGAGATAGCCTCGCTGATAGGCGTTGATCCCATTGATGTCATAAAGCGGCTCATGCGGAGCGGCTTCATGCTCACGATCAACGAGGTGGTCGACTACGACGTGGCCGTCTCTGTCGTCCGCACGTTCGGTATACCCGTAAAGGCCCCGGATGAGTCCGACGAAGGGCGGGGCTCGCGGGTCATATCCGTGGAGGAGGAGGACTCGGCCAGCCTCAGGGAAAGGCCGCCGGTAGTCACTATCCTTGGCCACGTGGACCACGGCAAGACCACGCTGCTCGACGCCATCAGGAAGAGCAACGTAGTGGCAGGCGAAGCAGGCGGGATAACCCAGCACATCGGCGCATACCAGGTCGAGCACGACGGACGTAAGGTCACCTTCCTGGACACGCCGGGCCACGAGGCGTTCACCGCCATGAGGGCCAGGGGCGCGCAGGTTACGGACGTGGCGGTTCTCGTCGTCGCGGCGGACGACGGCATAATGCCGCAGACCATCGAGGCCATCGACCACATCAGGGCAGCCGGAGTGCCGCAGATCGTTGCCATCAACAAGATAGACCGACCCGACGCTGACCCGGATAGGGTGAAACGTCAGCTGTCCGAGCACGACATACTGATCGAGGAGTGGGGCGGGGACGTGATATCAGTCCCTGTCTCGGCCCTAAAGGGCGAGGGAATCGGCGACCTGCTCGACAACATCATGCTCCTATCCGAGATAGGCGAACTGAGAGCCGACCCCCATAGGGAAGCCAAAGGAGTCGTGGTAGAAGCGCGCCTCGACAGAAGCAAGGGGGCAGTGTCTACGGTGCTCGTGCAGACCGGCGCCCTGTCCGTGGGGAAGATCGTCGTCGCAGGCGGCATGAGCGGCCGCGTGAAAGCCATGTTGGACGACGCCGGGGCGAGGATCGATCAGGCAGGCCCTTCGCAACCGGTCGAAATCCTGGGACTGAGCGGCCTCCCCGAGGCGGGAGATGCGTTCGTCGTCGTCGGGAGCGAACGCGCAGCCCGGGACCTGATCGACAAGCATGACCGGGCTAAGCAATCGAAGAAGGCGGGTATATCGCTCCAAGACTTCCGCTCGCGGCTGGAGTCGGGTGAAGCCCAGACCCTCGACCTGATCGTCAAGACCGACGTTCAAGGCACCGTCGAACCCGTCCGAGGCGCCTTGGAGCAACTGAGCTCAGGGCAGGCGAGGGTCAACATCATCCATTACGCCAGCGGCGCGGTCACCGAGAGCGACGTACTGCTGGCAATGGCTTCGAACGCGATCATAGTCGGGTTCAACAGCAGGCCAAGCCCCGGCGCGCAAAGCCTGGCCGCTCAGGAGTCGGTGGAGATACGCCGGTACGACATCATCTATGACCTCGTAGAGGACATAGATAAGGCGCTCAAGGGCATGCTTGCCCCGGTGGAGCGCGTCATCGTCGAGGGGCGCGCCACAGTGCGAGCCGTCTTCCCTGTTGGGCGGCGCGCGAGGGCGGCCGGCGTCATGGTCAACGAAGGCAAGATATCCAGGAGCGGTCACGTGCGCGTGCTCCGTAGGAACAAGCAGATACACGCCGCCCCCGTCGCCAGCCTCAGACGCTTCAAGGACGACGTGAGGGAGATCAACACCGGCTTCGAAGGCGGCGTCGTGCTGGAGGGGTTCCAAGACTACGAAGAGGGTGACGTCTTGGAGTCCCATCTGACCGTCGTGGGATAAAGTACCCGTCCCGGCGTCGATCACCGGCGGCGCTTCTCGGAATCACGCCAGCCTTTACGTTCGCCACTCCGGCGCGGCTTCATGGCCGCCCTTACACTGAGGTTCCTCGATGAATCGGCGTATTGATCGCGTCAACTCGCTGCTGCGCGAGCAGATTAGCCAGATCCTTGCCGACGAGCTCAGCGACCCCAGGCTCTCCTCGATGGTCAGCGTAACCCGGGTCTCCTGCTCACGCGACTTTAGCTCGGCAAAGGTGCTTGTCAGTGTCCTGGGGACCCCGGAGGAGAAGGGGAAGACCTTGGCGGGCCTCAGGTCGGCGGCCGGATACGTCCGCAAGAGCCTGCTCAGCCGCACCTCCCTCAAGAAGGCGCCGTCGGTCGATTTCGTCGTTGACGACTCGATCGAGCGGGGAGCTGAGCTCCTGAAGCTGATCGACGCGGTTGCCCCGGAGCCGGAAGACGACGAGGGCGCACGCTCATGACACGCGGCGCGGACAAGCCCCCCGCCATCAACGGGATACTCAACATCGACAAGCCCAAAGGCGCGACGAGCATGGAGGTCGTGCGCCGCATCAAGAGGTGCAGCAAGCAGAAGCGCGTCGGGCACGGGGGCACCCTCGACCCCATAGCGACCGGCGTCATACCCATATGCATGGGGCAGGCGACGCGCATGATGGAGTACGTGGTCGACGGCGCCAAGACGTACCGGGGTGTCGTCGAACTGGGCGTCGAGACGGACACTTACGACGCCATGGGGGAGGCCGTCCGGGAAGCGGACCCCTCGGAGGTGACGGCGGACCGGATCGAGGCCGCGCTCAGGCCGTTCGAGGGCGAGGTGATGCAGGTGCCGCCCATGTATAGCGCCCTCAAGATCAAGGGCAAGCGGCTGTACGACCTCGCCAGGGCAGGCATCGAGGTGGAGCGCGAAGCCCGCCGCGTCAGCGTCCACCACGTCAAGCTGCTCGACTACACGCCGCCGCACGCCTTGGTAGAGGTGTCGTGCGGGCGAGGATTCTATATGCGCTCTCTAGCCCACGATCTCGGCCATGCCCTGGGCTGCGGCGGCCACCTGAATGAACTGGTCCGGCTAAGGAGCGGGCCGTTCTCAGTCTCGGACGCGGCAAGCCTGGAAGAAGCGGAAGAGCGCTTCCTCGGCGGAGCCTGGGGCCCTCTGCTGCACGCTCCCGACGCGGTCGTACAGCACCTGGGAGCGGTCATAGTGGAAAAGCCGGTGGAAGCCATGATCAGGCAGGGCAGGCCCGTCCCCATCGGACCCGCGCCCCCCGCGCCGGCCCCCGAGGAGCGGCGCCGCGTCTATAGCGCCGATGGGCGGTTCATAGGCATCCTGGCTTACAACGCGCCGGAGGCCCACTGGCAGCCGGAGAGGGTCTTCGCGTAGGCGCCGGAATGGGAGCAATCCACGTAACCGTTGGCATACGGAACCCGGCAGAGCCGGACAGGGTCTGGAAAGGGCGATTCCTGGTCGACACAGGCGCGACCGACTGCCTCGTGCCCAGGCAGCGCCTGGAGTCCATAGGTCTCGCGCCCAAGGGGCGGCGAGTGTACGAACTGGCCGACGGCAGCGAAATCCGAATGGACGTCACAACCGCAGACGTTGAATTCATGGGGGAGATAATCGGGGCCACAATCGTAATGGCAGGGGCGGAGTCCGAGCCGCTGCTTGGATTGACAGCCCTGGAATCTTTGGGCGTCGAGGTGGACCCCCGCAACCAGACCCTCAAGAGGCTTCCGGCACTGCGGCTCAAGTAAGTTGCGGGAGTGCGTGGCCGGTCAGGGCAGTGAGCACCCCCCCGGACCTCGACCGGTCCCGCGATGCGATACGCGACGTCTGCCACGGAGTCGCCTGAACGCTCCCGTCTCAAGGCTAGTCCGTGGGCGAGGACTCCGAATCGGGCAGTCCCTCGTCTTGCTCCGTGCTCTCCCAAGCCTCATACACCGCCCGCGTCAGGGCGTCCAGGGTCTCCTTGTGAGTCTCCCACTCCTCCGCGGTCAACAGAAATCGAATCTGCGTGATGTCGTCTTCCACCAGCGGATCTCGATTCATCGGCACGGTCTGGTTTGGGACATCCTGAACGGGCTGCCTGAATTCATCCAAGCACAACGCCTTAGCCCGCGGGAAGAAGGCCATCCCTACCTTCCCCTGTTCTACGGGATCAATACGCCCATACCACGACCATCTTCCTGATCTTCTAAGTCGAACGCCGAGTCCACGAGCTCCCGGATGCGTGCTCGACCCTGGCCAATTCTTCTTGAACATGTCTCTCACGGCGTCGAATAGCTCAGACATGCCGTGCTCTTCTATGCGCCTTTCCAACTCCTCTCTTTTCTTCTTCACACTCACGTACCGCCTTGTCGAGCTTCGATCCGGTTCGGCGGCTCCTTCCACCTCCACTTGCCTGGCAAGCAGGGTCTTGCCGTCGTGCTCGAAGCCGTGGAAGGTCAGTAGCGAGATGTCCATGCTGCTGTTGTCGGCTAGGAATCTCACCATCCGCTCCGTCGTCTTATCGGCGCCCAATCCGACCAAGAACAGACGCAGCGGCTTTAGCGACTCCAAGTCCTCAAACTCCTGGCCATGCCAGTCCGCAAAGTCGACCTTGTCAATGCCGTGCTCACCCGACCTCTCGGATATGTACTCGGCGAGTTCGTCCACCTCCATCGCGTCGAGATAGGATGCGTAGTCGATTACCTGCGCCACGGCGTCTCTGGACAGAGTGCCGCGCTTCAACTCGAACACGACCAGCCTGCCGTCCGGGTCTACGCCCAGCAGGTCCAGCGGCCCTCCCTTCGTTGGCGTCTGCCTGCCGACCAGCCTAAGGCCCGGAATCAGCAGGTCGGGATTCCTGACCAGTATCTCCTCCAAGAGCGCCTCTGTGTCCACTTGGGACTTGGGCCCCAACGGCTCCGCTGCATACGAATCGGCAATCGCCCATATCCTGACCTCTTCCATGGCAACCTCCACTACTTAACTCGCTGTCCCGGTCCGGGACTTGTACTCTGCCTAATGGCCCACCAGCTCGATGCGGTCACCGTACCGGCGGAAGTCTGTGGTGACTGGGCTTACGAGCGGCCTCCGGGCGCCTGCGTCTCAGCAGCAGCTTCTCAGAATCCATGTCAACCTCAGCCGTCTCCCATCCGGCGACACTCCAGGCAAGGGACTGGCTGCGACGGTTGCTCTGATTTGCCCACCAAGGCCGGTGTCGGCGGGCGGACGGGGGCAGCTTGAAACCTATGATCGACTCGATCTCGCCGAAGGAGGGCCTCCATTCGTGGGCCGCAAGAGCGTAGAGATGCGTGTACAGCCCACGGTACTTGCTCCGCGTCGCCCTCTCCCGGTCTCGGTCTATCGTCATTCTAGACCCTCCATCCATTTCCACGCACTCGGAAAGTGCCCTTGAAACATTGATTATAGTAGTTAGTGACCCATCCGTAACTGTTCAGAGTTCGTGAGGTTTCATTCCTAGACGGTCCGGCGCGTGTGCAAGGACTCTAGATTCTTCGTCGCTGCGCTCCTCAGAATGACAAACGCGGAGTGACACCCCTTCGGAGGCTCGGGGCGGGCTCTCGGAGGGTTGCCGACGGGACACCCTACCCATAGATTCGCGCCGGGCGCGGTGTGCTATGATTTCAAGGTTGGCGGCTAAACTGTCCGTCATGGCATACCACATCTTTTTGGGGCCGTATCACCCATGATCGAGACCATCAGCATAACCGGAGTCCACGACCTCGCGGCGCGTATGCGCAGCGGCGTTCAGCGGGTCATAGTCGGCAAGGATGACGTCATCGACTTGGCGCTCATTGCGCTGTTGTGCCGCGGCCACGTGCTTGTGGAGGACGTCCCCGGCATAGGCAAGACGACCCTCGCCAGGACTCTGGCGCAGGCCCTCGGCTGCACCTTCAAGCGGATCCAGTTCACACCCGACCTGATGCCGGCGGACGTGCTGGGGGTCAACTTCTACAACCAGAAGACCGGAGAGTTCGAGTTCCAGCCGGGGCCGGTGTTCAGCCAGGTGCTGCTGGCGGACGAGATAAACCGCGCCACGCCGCGGACTCAATCCGCCTTGCTGGAGTCCATGCAGGAGGGGCAGACTACCATCGACGGGGAGACGCGGCCCCTGCCGGGCCCGTTCCTGGTGCTGGCTACTCAGAACCCGATAGAGATGGAGGGCACCTTCCCGCTCCCGGAGGCCCAGCTCGACAGGTTCATGGTACGTATCAGGATTGGGTATCCATCCCCGGAGGAGGAGTCCGACATCCTGCTGCGCTTCGAGCGCAACGTCGGGCCGCCGAGCGTCGACGCGGTGACGGACGGCGGGGAACTGGCGTTGGCGCAGGCCGCGGTGGCGGCGGTGCGAGTCGACGAGGTCGTCAGGCAGTATATGGTGTCGCTGGCGCGGGCGACGCGCTCCCACGCGGCGCTGGCCCTGGGCGCCAGCCCAAGGGCGGCTATGGCCCTGTACAAGGCATCGCAGGCCCGGGCGGCCATCCATGACCGCGAGTACGTCATCCCCGACGACGTCAAGGCGCTGGGCGCGCCCGTCTTGGCGCACCGGCTCATACTGAGCTCAACCAGCCGCCTCACCGGCCGCTCCACCGAGGACGTCGTCGCCGACGTGCTCGCCACGGTGCCCGTTCCCGTCGAAAGATAGCCGTTGGCAGGGCGCATCCGCCACGAGCTCTGGCTCATCTTCTTTGCCGTCCTCGTAGTAGCCGGCATAATCACCGGGCAGGTGCTGATCGGGGGCTTTGGCATCCTCGGCCTGATAATAGGATCCATCGCCTGGCTGTGGAGCAGGTTGTCGCTGGAGGAGGTCACCTACGAGCGGAGCTTGGCGCGAAACCGCGCCTTCGTCGGCGACGAGGTGCCGATCACCGTCAGCATCACCAACAAGAAGCCGGTGCCCCTGGGATGGCTGCGCCTGTACGACCGGATCCCCCCAGACGTCGAGGTGCGGGGTGGACAGATGGGGGAGCAGGTCGGCGCCACGGCCCTGTCCCTGATGCTCTCGACCTCCATGGGCTGGTACGAGAGGGTGGTCTGGGAGTACCGGCTCAAGTGTACGGCGAGGGGTTACTTCCGGCTCGGCCCGGCCCGCCTGGAGAGCGGCGACCTATTCGGCTTCTTCACCAGCGAGAAGACGGCCCCCCGGCGCGACGATCTGCTGGTGTACCCCGAAACGGCGCCTCTTCCCGAGCTGGGCATACCGGCTCTCAAGCCAATGGGCGACGCCCGCAACGGCCTCCTCATACATCGGGACACCTCCCGCCCGGGGGCCGCGCGCGACTACCAGAGGGGCGACCCCCTGAAGTGGGTGGACTGGAAGCTCAGCGCCAAGACAGGGCGGTTACAGGTCCGCGTCTTCGACCCCAGTTCGTCGACCACCATCGTGTTGGTCGTGGCGGTAGACACGAACCCCATCAATTGGGGGGGCTACTCGCCCGTGCTGCTCGAGCGGGTCATCAAGGTAGCCGCGTCGGTAGCCATCCACGCAGTGGAGGAGGGGTACGAACTGGGTCTGTTCTCCAACGGGTCGGCCATTCGCGCAGACCGTCCTATGGTCATCCCGCCGAGCGGCGAGCCGGCCCAACTCCCGGTGGTACTAGAAGCCCTCGCCACCATCACCCCGGTGGTCATGTCGCCAATACACAAGCGGCTGGGCGACCACGCGCGCAGGTTCCCGATGGGATCCACCCTGGTCATCGCGACGGCCATCGTTAGCCCCGAGCTGGCCGCGGTGGTATCGAGCCTGAAGAAGAGAGGCCATCCCGTCGTCGTCCTGTACGTGGCCGAAGGCGCCTGTCCGGACCTGCCGGAGGGTGTCGTAGTGCATGAGCTTGGAGAGCGCTTGAGCCGAGCGGAGGCGGCCAGTGAATTCGGCCCAAGATAAGTGGGTGCTGGCGGCCATCGCCGTCTCCGAGAGCGCCTGGCTCTACGCCATACTCGGCGTCCTGGCGCTGCCTGCCCAGATCGGCGGCAATCCGCTCGACTGGTATGCGGTATTGGCGGTGCTGGCGAGCTCGCTGGTCGTATCGCGCTCGCTGCAGGCGCTGATCATCCCCATGACTGCGGCCTACGTCGCGCAGATGCTCGCGGGCGTCGTGGTGGCGTATCTGGTCCTGGGCAGCCAGTTCTCGACGGGCCTCGACCTGGGTTGGGTGGGCGGCCTGAGCGGGGACCCCGACTCGGAGGCATACTGGTTTAAGGCCGCAATCGCGGCGCTGATGGCCGTCGGCCTTTGGTGGCGCGGCGGCCGCGTCGCCGCGAGCGACAGCCCCGAAGAGACGCTGGAGACCAGCTTCAAGGTCGGTGTCGCGGCCTTGGCCGTTGCGACGATCGCCGACGCCGCGCTCCCTGCGGACCTGAACGTGTACCCGGTGCTCTTCATCTTTACGGCTGCGTCTCTAGCCGGTCTGGCTGTCAGCCACCTGTCATCGCCGTCTGAGCAGGCGGCCAAGCGGGCGACGTGGCCCAAGGTCATAGGCGGTCTCGTGGTGGCGGTGCTCATCGTCGGCCTCATCGCCGGCCTCGTGGAGAATTCCGTGCTGCCCTTCGTGACCGGCGCGGTCCGGGCCGTAATGGGATTCGCTATTGAAAAGATGGTCGCGCCGGTGCTCTCGGCGCTTCTCTACCCCGTCGTCGCCGCGCTGGACTGGCTCTTCAGCACGCTGCTAAGCCTCTTCCAGACGGATCTGGAGCAGCAGGTTTCCGAGAATTTCAACGTTGCCGTCCCGGAGGTGGAGCGGCCGGAAGAGGAAGAGAGGGGCCCGGTCATTGGCCGATTCATTCAGATTGCGGGAATAGTTGTTCTTATGGTCGTCGCCGTTGTGGCTCTGTACTTCTTGGCGCGGGCCTTCCGCCGCAGGCGGAGGGGGCGGTACAAGCACCCGGAGGGAGTGCGGGAGTCGGTCATGGAGGGGAACGACCCTCTCCTAGACGCCGCCAAGCTGCTCTTCAAGCTTGTGCCGGAGCGTCTGCTAAGGCGTAAGAAGAAGGGAGGATTCCGAGCGCCGGCCGGCGCTCCCGGTGTCGTGGAGGCCTTCGAGATATACTACAGTCTGCTGGTGGCGGCGGAGCGCAGGGGCGTGCGCAGGCTGGAATGCGAGTCCCCGCTGGAGTTCGAGGTCAGGCTGAGGCCGCTGTTCCCGCCGGGGTTGGTAAACAAGGCCACGGCGGCCTTCAACCGAGCCTGCTACGGCAACCTGCCGCCATCGGAAAGCGACCTTGCAGACCTGCGCGGCGCAATGAGCGGCGGCGCGGCAAGCTGATGAGGCTCAAAGGTGTTATAGAAGCCCTGCTCGGTAGGGTGGCAGCCTCATGACGTCTCCGCTGGACGCCTACGGCCTTCCATCGGACGTTCTGGTGTGGCAGGCTGTCCTACTTACGGTGATCTCGTTCGCCGTGGGCATCCTGGGCGGCTTCGTGGGACTCGCGCTGGGAACAATGCGGCTCCCGGCGCTGCTGCTGTTGGGGGCCGCTCCCTCGCTTGCCGGGGGTACGAACATCATCGTCAGCACCTCCAGCGCGCTCTTGGGCTCAATACGGCATCTGCAGGATGGGCGGGTCGTATGGCGGCTCGCGGCAGTCGTGGGGATACCGAGCATGGTTGGCGCGTTCATAGGCGGCTTCGCCAGCCGGTGGGCGCCGGACGCGCTGCTGGTGTCTGTCGTTGGCGTATTGGTCTTCTGGCAGGGGATAGAGCTGCTGCTGATGGTCCGGGGCGGGGTCGAACGGGCTGGCGGAGCCGCGCGGGCGTCACCTCAACCTCCGGTGGTGACCATCAGAAGCGCGAGGGGGTTGGCCGGATCCGGAATCGGGCTGGGAGTCGGGCTGCTGGGCGGCGCAGTCGGCCTGATACTAGGCTCGATGCGGTTGCCCGCGATGATTCGAGTAATGGGCATAGACCCCAGGACGGCGGCGGGCACGAACCTGATGATCGGCTTTGGGATGGGAGCCATGGGCTGGATCGGTCACGTGGCCCAAGGCCGCGTGGACTACCCCATGGCGGCGCTCATGAGCGCCGCCGCCATGTTCGGCAGCTACCTCGGGGCCCAGCTAACCGGCCGTGTCAACCTGTCCAAGCTGGTAGGCTCGATGGGGGCAGTATTGCTGGTCATCGGCGTTCTGCTCGTATGGCGCGGCCTTGTCTGGAGCGCCGCACCGTAGAAGCGTGGGAATTCTCTATGCACGCCGCGTATGATTGGGGCAGGACGCCGCCCGGTTTCCTCTCCACGGGTGGGTGTCAATAGCAGGCCCTAGATTCCTCACTCTGCTGGCGCTGCGTTCGGAATGACAATTTGGGGCGGCTCTCACGGTTCGACTCATGGAGACTAACGGTTACCCAATGCGCCGAGGGCGTCGACACCGGCGCGGCCTCGCGTATAATAGCAACCGTCAACCCACGGGAGGAGCTTATGCGTATCGGAGTGGTCTTCCCTCAGACCGAGATCGGGGCCGACCCTGCGGCGGTCAGGGACTATGCCCAGGCTGTCGAGGAGTTGGGTTACGAGCACCTGCTCGTGTACGACCACGTGCTGGGCGCCAACGCCAGGAGCCGTCCGGGGTGGAGCGGCGCCTACCGGCACACCGACATGTTCCACGAGCCCTTGGTGCTCTTCGGGTACCTGGCCGGCGTCACTCGGCGGATCGAACTCGTCACTGGCATCTTGATAACCCCCCAGCGCCAGACCGCGTTGATCGCCAAGCAGGCAGCCGAGGTCGACGTGCTGACGGGGGGCCGTCTGCGGCTGGGGATTGGGATCGGTTGGAACGAGGTCGAATACGAGGCTCTCGGTGAAGACTTCGGCAATCGCGGGCGCCGATCCGAGGAGCAGATCGAGGTCATGCGGGCGCTCTGGACGCAGGACCTGATCACGTTCGAGGGCAGATGGCACAGGATTACCGACGCCGGGCTGAATCCGCTGCCGGTGCAGCGGCCCATACCGGTCTGGTTCGGCGGCACTCACGACCGGGTGTTGAGGCGGATAGCCAGTACCGGCGACGGCTGGTTCCCGCAGCACGGGCCCGGCGGCGAGCTGGAAGAGATGCTCGCCGCCCTCCGGCGTTACGCGCGGGAGGCGGGCCGGGATCCCGCCGAGATCGGTGTGGACGGGCGCGTCAACGCCGCGCAGGGCGGCCCCGAGTCGTGGACGGAAGAGCTGGCGCAGTGGGAGGCCATCGGCGCCACCCACGTCTCCGTAAACACGATGGGAGCGGGGTTATCCTCGCCCTCCGGCCACGTAGACGCCCTCCGCCGGTTCAAGGAAGCCGCGGACGCATGGGCGCGGCAGGCAGGCTAGCGCGGGTCATGGCCACGGTCGAAGCTCTTAGACGGACTCCACTATACGAGACGCACGTCTCCGCCGGCGGGCGGATGGTCCCCTTTGCGGGCTGGGAGATGCCCGTGCAGTACGCCAGCATCCTGGCGGAGGCAAAGGCCGTGCGGACAGCCGCCGGCCTGTTCGACGTCTCCCACATGGGGCGCCTCTCCGTCCGCGGGCCGGACGCGGCCGCCCTGCTGAACCGCGTTCTCAGCACCTCGGTCCCGAAGCTCAGGATACGGAGGGCGCGCTACGTCCTCATATGCAACGAGGAGGGGGGCATAATCGACGACGCCATCGTCTACCGCCTCGGTAGGGAGCGGTACATGCTCATCCCGAACGCCTCCAACGCGGACACGGTCGCGGACTGGGTACGCCGTTGGCGTAAGAGTTCGGACCGCGTGGACATCCGCGTCGTCACCGAGGAGATCTCGATGATCGCGCACCAAGGACCCGCCGCGCAGATGATGTTGTCGCGCCTGACGGACCGCGACCTCCCGTCTCTCCGGCTGTTCAGGGCCGTCGAGACGGACGTCGCGGGCGCCCCCTGCATCGTCGCGCGCACCGGCTACACGGGGGAGGACGGCTTCGAGTTGATGGCGCCGGCAGGCGACGCCCCCAGGATATGGCGGGCGCTCACCGACGCCGGGGCCGCGCCATGCGGGCTCGGGGCTAGGGACGTGCTGCGTCTCGAGGCGGGGCTGCCCCTTCACGGCAACGACATCGACGCCGGCGTCAATCCCTTCGAGGCGGGGCTCGACCGTTTCGTGGACCTCTACCGCGAGGAGTACGTCGCCAGGGAGGCTCTGGTCCGCGTGCGTGACGAGGGGCCGAAGCGCAAGCTGGTCGGATTCGAGATGGTTGGCCGGGGGATAGCACGTCACGGCTACGCCATCACCTCAGGCGAAGAGCGCATCGGCGTCGTTACCAGCGGGAGCTTCTCCCCCACGCTTGACAGGGCCATAGGCATGGGCTATGTTCGGGACGGCTTCTGGGAGCCCGGTACCCGCCTGAACGTAGATATCCGGGGCCGCCAGGTGGAGGCCGAGGTGACGCTGCTCCCATTCTACGCTGAGCGGCAGGTGCCCATTCTGGCGCCCATCGGTTAGGGAGCGCCAGCAGGCGCCCGCTCTTTGATTCGGCCTCGCGGAGAATACCCGTGAATCCATCCGACCTCAAATATACGAAAGAGCACGAATGGGTCCGCGTAGAGTCCGGCGGCGTCTGCACCGTCGGCATTACCGCCTTCGCGGTGGAGAGCCTGGGGGACATCGTCTACCTAGAGCTTCCCGGCGTGGGCGAGAAGCTCATCCAGGAGGGCCAGTTCGGCGAGGTCGAGTCCGTGAAGGCCGTCTCCGAGCTCTACTCGCCCATCAGCGGCAAGGTCGCCGAGGTCAACCAGGGTGTCGTCGACACGCCCGAGGTCGTCAACGAGTCGCCGTACGGCGACGGCTGGCTCCTGAAGGTCGAGATGGACGACGCGTCCGAGATGGACAACCTGATGACCGCGGACGAGTACGACCGGCTCCTGGCCTCTGATACGCACTGACCACACCTCCGACGACTAGAGCGACTGACCTGCTCCGGAAGATAGCGCATGCAAGACGGCCGCTTCACATCCCCCTACACCCCCAACACTGACGACGATCGGCGGCGGATGCTCGACGCCATCGGCGTGAGATCCTTCGACGACCTGATTGCGGACATCCCCGCCGAGCATCTAAACCCGCATATCGATCTTCCGCCGCCCACCTCCGAGTTGGAGCTTAGGCGCGAGATCGGCGCGATGGCGGAGCAGAACGCGGCGCCGGGCGACTACGCGTGCTTCCTGGGCGCCGGGTCGTACAGGCACTTCATACCGGCCATAGTCCGTTCAGTTGCCACGCGCAGCGAGTTCATGACGGCCTATACGCCGTACCAGCCCGAGGTCTCGCAGGGCACCTTACAGGCCCACTACGAGTTCCAATCCTTGGTCTGCCAGCTTACGGGTATGGAGGTCGCCAACGCCGGCATGTACGACGGCGCCACTTCCATGGCCGAGGCGGCGTTGATGGCGGCGAGGGTCACCAGGCGGGACAGGGTCGCCGTGCTCGATACCGTCTCGCCCGCCTACCGCCAGGTGCTGGAGACGTTCGTCGACTCCCAGGGGATCGCGATTGATACTCTCTCCCCCGGCTCCCTTCAGATCGGCGAGGGGACGGCCTGCCTGCTGGTGCAGCAGCCAAACTTCTTCGGCTACTTCGAGGAGATGGAGGCGATGGCCGAGGCTGCCCACTCCGCGGGGGCGCTGCTCGTCGTAGCCGTCGACCTCACGTCGCTGGGGATGTTCAGGCCTCCGAGCGAGTACGACGCCGACGTCGTGGTCGCGGAGGGGCAGACGATTGGCGTCGCCCCCACCTTCGGCGGCCCCTACGTGGGCATATTTGCGTGCAAGCAGCGCTACGTCAGGCAGATGCCCGGCAGGGTGGTAGGGAAGACGGTCGATACGCGGGGCCGCGACGGCTACGTGCTCACTCTCCAGACTAGGGAGCAGCACATCAGGCGCGAAAGGGCCACGTCCAACATATGCACCGCCGTCGGGCTGATCGCGTTGATGACGACCTTGTACATGTCCTCCTTGGGGAAGCAGGGACTCCGCCGCGTCGCCGAGCTCTGCTACCACAAGGCCCACTACGCCGCGTCGCTGATAGAGCGGATACCCGGTTACTCGCTCCCTCTGTCGGGCGCATACTTCCGGGAGTTCGTGGTCCAGTGCCCCAAGCCCGTCGCCGAGATCAACGATGCCCTGCTGGAGCGCAAGATCATCGGCGGCCTAGACGTGAGCGACCAGGCGCCGAACGGGATGCTCGTATGCTGCACCGAGATGAACACGAAGGAAGAGATAGACAGGTTCGCCGAGGCGCTGGCGGAGGTTGCTAACCAGTGACCTCCACCCCAAAGCACGACCTGGAGAGCCTGAACCGGCGTCTGCTCATGGAGCGCAGCGTGCCGGGCAGGGTGGGCTATACGCTGCCGCCGCTCGACGTCCCCGAGCAGGAAGGGCCGCCAGCGGAGATGCTCAGGGACGATCTGCCGATGCCGGAGGTCAGCGAGGGCGAGATCGTCCGGTACTTCTCCCAGATGAGCCAGGCCAACTTCTCCATCGACCACAACTTCTACCCGCTTGGGAGCTGTACGATGAAGTACAACCCCAAGCTGGACGACGAGATGGCGTCCATGCCGGGGATGTCGGAGGTGCACCCGCGCCAGCAGGAGGCCGGCGTTCAGGGCGCCCTGAAGCTGATGTACCAGCTGCAGGGCTACCTCGCCGAGATGACCGGCATGGCGGGCGCCTCGCTGGCGCCGATGGCAGGCGCCGAGGGCGAGCTGGCCGGGATGCTCATGACCAGGGCGTACCACCTCGCCAACGGCGACACCGGGCGCAAGAAGGTGCTCATCCCGGACAGCGCGCACGGCACCAACCCCGCCTCGGCGGCTATGGCCGGGTTCGACGTGGTGCCCATTCCGTCCGACGAGGAGGGCAACACGGATCTCGCGGCGCTGCAGGCCGCCGTCGGAGACGACCTCGCCGGGTTCATGCTCACGCAACCCAGCACCCTGGGGCTGTTCGACACCAACATCCTGGAGGTGATGCGCGTCGTCCGCGGGGCCGGCGGCATCGTCTACGGCGACGGCGCCAACCTCAACGCTCTGATCGGGCTGGTCAAGCTGGGCGACCTCGGCTTCGACGTAGTCCACTCGAACTTGCACAAGACCTTCACGCAGCCGCACGGCGGAGGCGGCCCCGGCGCTGGCCCAGTCATCGCCGGCGAGCGACTGAAGCCCTTCCTGCCCGCGCCTGTGGTGGAGATGAGCAGGGGCCCGGACGGGACGGAGCGCTACACCCTAGGCGCGCCCCCGCAGTCCATCGGCAAGATGGGCGCCTTCCACGGCAATTTCGGCGCCTTGGTGCGCGCCTACTCATACATCCGTACCCTCGGCGACGAGGGCATCCGGAGCGTGAGCCGCGACGCCATCATCAACGCCAATTACATCCTGAGCCAGCTTAGGGGCTACTACGACCTGCCCTACGACCGGCACTGCATGCACGAGGTCGTATTCTCGGCGAGGAACTTGAAGCGCGCCCACGGCGTGTCCGCCCTGGACGTGGCCAAGCGCCTGATCGACTACGGGGTACACCCGCCGACGATGTACTTCCCGCTGATCGTCGAAGAGGCGCTCATGATCGAGCCGACCGAGACGGAGAGCAAGGAGACCCTGGATTACTTCATCGACGTGATGAAGACCATCGCCCAAGAGGCCGCCGAGTCCCCGGACCTGCTCCACGACGCCCCGCACGACACGCCCAACACCCGCCTCGACGAGGCCGCCGCCGCCCGCCGCCCCAACCTCCGCTGGCGCCCGTAAGTTGAATTACCCATGTCAAGACACCGGAAAGCTATCCACTCAGCCATAGCTACATGCGTTCTGGAGTTTGTACGGTAAGTCCGCGCCCGGCGGCCCTACGCCGCCTTTGACATCACTGCGCCGGGGTGGCCGGGCGCGCCGTACATGGGGCAGCCGGTGCAGGACCGCTCCACGCCGCACGGGGCCGCGCTATGCGCGTGCCCGCCTTGCTGGGCGGCGGGCGCGACGGACAGCCGCGGGCGCTCGGCGTCGGCGCGGAACAGGTCCATCTTGAGTTGCTTCGCCCGTGGCGGGCGGTATCCCGGCAGCGTCAGGAAGGGCCATGCCCTCTTGCGCACGACACCCATCACCTGCAGGTCTCTCCATGAGTCGATGCTGTGGCGCCGGCGGTTCGTGACGATGCGCTGAGCGGACGCCGGGCCGACGCCGGGGGCCCTGAGTAGTTCTTCGCGGCTCGCGGTGTTCACGTCGACGGGGAAGGCGTCCAGGTTGTACACCGCGATCGAGGTCTTTGGGTCGGCGTCCAGCGGCAGCAGGCCGTCGTCTGCGAACGCCAGCTTCAGTTCCTCGTTGGAGTACCGGTACACCCTCTTGAGCCAGTCCACCTGGTAGAGGCGATGCTCTCTCTCCAGCGGCGTGGGCGGGTGCTCCTCCAGCGGCGTGTGGCGCACGGGGCGGAAGGCTGCATAGTAGACCCGCTTCAAGTTCCACTGCCCGTATAGCTGGTCGATGCGCTCGAAGATGTCCCAGTCCGTCTCGTCCGCCGCGCCCACGACGAGTTGCGTCGCCTGCCCCACCGCGCCGTTGGCGGCGGAGCGCGTCAGCCGGTCGATCCAGCCCATGGGCGCCAGGATGTCGCGCCGCTGCTCCTTCATGGCGCTCAGCTTGGTCATCAGCTCCGGGTTCGGCGCCTCGAGGTTGACCGAGAGGCGCGTTCCCAGCCGGTAGGCCGCCTCAACGTACTCCTGCTCCGTGCCCGGCATCACCTTCACGTGGACGTAGCCGCCGAACCCGTGCTTGTTGCGGATGAGGTCCACCACCTTGATCATCTTCTCGGTCGTCTTCGAGCCGGTCCCCGCCACTCCCGAGCTGAGGAACAGCCCGGTCACCGTGTGCCGGCGGTACATCTCCATGAAGGCGTTGGCGAGCTCGTCCACCTTGAAGGCGAACCGCCTGCGCGGCACCCAGTGGCTGTTGGGACAGAACGCGCAGTCCATCTTGCAGAAGTCCGTGAACATCACCCGCATCAGATTGACGTACTTCCCGTTTGGAAGCGCCGACCGGTACACCCCGGGGGCGGGGTTGTTCCGGGGCGCGGAGTACGGGCGCGTCGTCCGCCCTTCTGGGCGCGAGAGGATGTCGTCCGAGGCCATCCCGCCCAGGGCTTGGATCTTCTCGTACGTGTTCGGCGCTCGTCTGATGAACATAAGCTTCCTCCTGTATGTGTAGGGAACATATGTTCCCATAGCCGCAGCCGCCATGTCAACACCTCAACAGGTCGCGGTGCGCCCACGTCGGGCGTGTGCAACTGTTCAGACTTGGTGAGGAGTGCAGGGAACCGCTCGCGGTGCAATTCGGTAGGCCTCATGGCCGCGGCGCTGGTAATATAAGAGGCGATGGGCAGCAAGGCGCTGCGCGGCGGTTGGCTCCGCCCCGATCTGCATTGGAGGACCCGAGAATGGCAAAGCACAAAGTCGCCTTAGTCTCGCCAGGGAAGATCGACGTCTCGAACATAGAGGAAGGGTTGGCAGGGCTCGACTACGACCTCGGCGTCCACGTCTGCGCCAGCCAAGGTGAGGTCATCGAGGCCATCAAAGGCGTCGACGTCATCATCAACCGGGGCGTGGATATGCCCCGTGAAGTGATAGAGCAGATAGACACGGCCAAGGCCATAGTGAGCATCGGGCACGGCTTCGACAGGGTCGACGACGAGGCTGCTACCGACGTGGGGGTGATGGTCGCCAATACCGCCGGATTCGTTACCGAGGAGGTCGCCAACCACACCATGATGCTGATCTTGGCCTGCGCCAAGAATCTGGTCGCCCTCAACAACGCCATGAGGGCGGGGGAGTGGCCGTCGGCGAGGGCCTCGGGCGCTTTCGGACAGATGCCCCCCATCTACGGTCAGGTGTTCGGGCTCGTCGGGATGGGGAACATAGGTAGGGCTACGGTGCGCCGCGCGCAGGCCTTCGGCTTGGACGTGGTGGTGTACGACCCGTACCTGCCCGCCTGGACGGCTCAGGAGTACCGCGTCAGCCTTGTGCCCGGTTTGGAGGAGTTGGCGTCTCAGTCCGACTACGTTGCGATACTCACGCCGCTCAACCCACGGACTAGAAAGCTGCTAGGAGCGAGCTTCTTCAAGGCCATGAAGCCCACCGCGTACTTCATCAACTGCTGCCGTGGGGGGACCGTGGACGAAGCGGCCCTGATCGACGCCCTACGGAACAAGGAGATCGCGGGGGCCGGCATCGACGTCTTCGAACAGGAGCCTACCCCGCCGGATAACCCGCTCCTGAAGATGGACAACGTAATCGTCACGCCGCATACCGCGGGCGCGTCGGACGTGGGGGTCATAGAAGGGGAGAGACGCCTCGGCGAGGAGACCGCGCGCATACTGAAGGGAACGTGGCCGATGTCGCTGGTAAACACCGCCGTCCGAGCGAAGATTCCCGGACGGGCCCCGGCCGTGAACAACATCTGACAGTCGGCGCGCGCTTCGTAATGACGGATAATCCTTGCGTATTTCGTGACGTGTGATGAAGACTTTCCTTGCTTGGGTAGGAGCGTTGGCAATCGTGCTTGTGGTCGGCATTTTCGTGGTGCAGACCGGCAAGAATGCTAGACCTGAAGATGAGCGAGACAATACTGGCAAGGTATGGTGAGCGGTAGGAATTCTATCGCAGCGCCACGCTAGGGGCGCATACGAAGCCCTAGATATGGGAGGCCGGTCCGATGACATTTGAGATATACGACTACCGCGCCGACGTGCGCAACGTTCTCGTCACGCCGGAGATCAGGTCGCGGTTTCTGAGAATCGAGCCCGGCCCTTCCGCCGGCTCGCACACCCACGACCTCGGCCATGAAGTCTTCCTCGTGATCGAGGGATTGGCCGAGTTCGAGATCGACGGCAGCAAGCGGCAGGTCGGCCCCGGCCAGATGTGCGTCGCCTTAGCCGGACAGATGCACGGGGTGCGGGCTGTCGGCGACCGGCCAATGACCATGTACTTGTCAGTAACCCCGCATATTCAGCCGACGCATACGTTTTGGGACGTCGACGGGCGGCGTCTGCCTCACCGCTTCGCCCCATCGAGCAACTATGACGCGGAACCCGACACGACGACCCCCGTATCTGAACTGCTTGCCCGGCTGGAGGCTGCCACCGTCGGTGTGATGGAGGCCGCTCGAGATGCTGCCGACGAACAGCGCGGCGTGGCCGCTTCAATTGCCGATGCGGTCTCGGGTGGCGACCTCGAAGCTGCCGGAGAGCTCAGAAACGACGTATACGACCTGCTCAGGCCCCTGTTCGAGAGCGTGTCGACACTTGGGAAGATATGGAACGACGCCTCACCCCGCACCGGCCCGACGGCCTAGCGTCGCTCTGCAGGCAGCGAGGAATGACGGGTTGGCGGCGGGTGCAGGGCGGACTTTCATAAGGAGACGTGGGATGCTTAGGAAGCTGATTGCAGTCGTCCTTGCCCTGATCGGCATCGCGGTCGCGATCCGTCACGTGTTGGGTGCGTACTCCATAGATGCGCTGCGAGACCTCGACTGGCAGACGGTCTTGGACCCGTTCATGGCGGTTGCCGTCGTGCTTGCTCTGATA
Organism: uncultured Dehalococcoidia bacterium; assembly: GCA_958296245.1. Taxonomy (GTDB): domain Bacteria; phylum Chloroflexota; class Dehalococcoidia; order Lucifugimonadales. The sequence continues at coordinate 599,663 of OY282458.1, read as the reverse complement.
GTGCGCTTCGGCGGCAAGCGGAACCTGGACGCCAAGATTACCGGCGACACAATCACACGCGCGTACCTGGAAACGAACTTGGTCTTCTACGCGACCGTCTTCCTTGCGCTCCAGGTTTTCAGGGACTGGATCGGCAACGTCCCAGGCCCGTGGTGGCAAGACCCTCTGTTCGTTGTCGTCATGGGGGTTACCGGTCTCCGCCTCTGGCGCGAGTCGTCCGGCGAGTGAGTCATCGGCCTTGGGACACTGCGTCACCGAGGCAGGGGGCGAGCCGTCCGCCGCGGGCTGGAAGGTCAGCGGCCGGCGTTGGGTAACCGGAAGAGGGCTGCGCCGTCTCCTGGACGATCTGGCACGGTCTCCCGACTGCCTGAGCACGCACTATCTCCCGCCTGCGTCATCGGCCCGGGCGGAGTACGTCGAGGCCGGCGGCGGCCTCTCAGAGGCCATAGGCCTCATAGGAGAGACGGAGACCGGGGCCGCCGTATTCATGGGAGAGCGCCAGTCGGTGGCCGTTCTTCCGCCGTTCCCGATGGAGGTCGTAGGCGCGTTCGAAGGGTGCTCCACGACTCTGTTGACCGAGGCTGTGGAGAAGGACCGCCTCATCGGGGTGCTGTTGGTACGGCTGGGACGCTATGCGGTTGGCGTGGTGAACCGCGATGGCCTGGTGGTCTCGAAGACTGACACCCGCTACGTCAAGAACCGCCACCGCGCCGGGGGGACGTCCCAGCGGAGATTCGAACGCAGCCGCGAGAGGCTGATCCGCGAGTTGTTCGACAAGGTCTGCGCGGTCGCCGAGGACGTGCTGGGACCGTACGGGGACAGAATGGACTACCTGTTTCTGGGGGGAGAACGCCAGACCCTTCAGGGGTTCGCGAAGCGGTGCCCATTCTTGCGCGCCCTCGCGCCGATAACGATGAGGCGGGTCCTGGAAGTACGCCGTCCGGGGTCCAGCGCCCTACGGCACGTGGAGGAAGAGGTCTGGAAGAGCCGCGTCCTGGTCCTGGAGCGCACGTAGCGGCGGACTACTGCGCCGTCCACCCCCCATCGACGGCTAGGGGAATCCCGGTTACGAAGGAGGCCTCGTCGGACGCCAGATATAGGGCCGCGTATGCGATCTCCTCCGGCTGGCCCAAACGGCCCATGGGCGTCCTCTCCACCAACGCGTCGACCACCGCCGGGTCGCTGAACAGTTCCCTGGTCAGGTTCGACCTAGTATAGCCCGGGCATATGCAGTTCACCCGTATGTTGTCTTTGGCGCAATCTACCGCCAAGTTCCTCGTGAGCTGGATTACCCCGCCCTTGGAGGCCGCGTAGGGGTTGAAGCCGCCGCCGACGCCCGGGATGCCGGCCGGGTAGCCCACCAGGCCGATGATGGAAGACAGATTGATGATCGACCCGCCCCCTGCCCGTCTCATCTCCGGGACGGCATGAAACGACACGAGGAACGATCCCTTGAGGTTGACCTCGATGACCCTGTCCCAGAGGGCCTCCGCGTCCCCCGGGGCTTCAAGGGCATTCCTGGAGCTCACGCCCGCGCTGTTGACCAGCACGTCAAGCTTCCCATACTCGTCAACCGCCGCCCTGACCATGCTGGCCGAATCTGCGTTGCTGGTCACGTCGCCTCCCACGGCGACTGCTTCGCCGTAGGCGTCCCTGACCTGCTTCACCGTGTCCGACGCGCCGGTCTCGTCGCGGTCGGACACCACGAGCTTAGCGCCTTCACGCGCGAACAGTACGGCTGAAGCGCGGCCTATACCCGAGCCGCCCCCCGTAATCAAGGCTACCTTTCCCTTCAGGCGCATGCTCTCCCTCCTTGACCGGATACCTACGCAGTGGCCCCGCCCCATCAGGGCTGCTGGAATTACGGGGTGCGCAGGAGACCCCATCCGCTTGCGCTCCACTATACAGGAAGGATGCTTTCGCAGTCTGTGGAGATGCGGGGGAGCACAGAGGGACAAAACCCTTCGCCATGACTGACGGGTTCTCCCTTCTGGCAGGGGTCTGGGGGCTGTGCCCCCAGTTACCAAAGGGCGGGCGGGTGGATCAAAGACGTCTGCTAGTCTTTTAGGGCAGGACTCCTTAGTGTGGGCGGTGTCGCGGCGGTTTGGGCCCCGAAGCCTTAACAGTTACGCTGGTCCCAACCGGTCACGGCGAGTCGATAATCGGCTGCGCGACTATCCATAGGCTGGTCGCCGTGTAGCCCACCATCATCGCCAGCATAGGATATTGCCCGCGGAGGGCCGCGCTCCGATCCGACGTGCGCCCGAGCGCGGTGACGTGAGCGGCGTAGACCGAAACGACGTGCCCGATGACAATGGCGGCCACGGATATGAACCAGACAGCCTTCGCACTTATCGCGTTGACGTTGACTACGTAGTCGTAGGTGCCGAACAGGTCCCACCGGAAACCGAACGGGTCGGAAGCCAGCGGGATTATGTACTGCCCCTGTATTGCGAGCAGCGAAACGAAGTGGGCCATGTTGTAGGCGAGCGCGATGGGGATCAGTGAGAAGACGAACGCCTGCGCCACCGCCAGCGCCGATCTCCCATCGCCCGACAGGGCCTTGATGCTCCATGCAAAACCGAAGTAGACGGCCATGAAGACGATGGGCAGCAGTACCAGTCCAAGGGTATCGATCGCGGCGATGGCGTATGCCCCGAACAGACGCCCGAACGGATACGTGAAATTCTGATAGTCGAGCCAGAACGGGGTTGCAGTCAGCCCGTCGAACGTGACGGTAGCTAGGGCCAAGACTACGAAGGCCGCGGTTCCCGTCGACACGCGGGCCGGCAGGACGAGGCCGACGGCGTGCGGCCTTATGTTCAGCTCCCGGCTGCCCTCCTCCGAACGCTCGAAGCACTCGTAGCAGTCCACACAGCCATCGCCCGGAGCGCCGCACACGCCGCCGCAAGCGCGGCAGGCCTTCTCGTCCGTAACCCTCACCTCGGTTGGAGCGAATTTCGCCAGAATGCCGAGCAGCACCGAGAATACCTCGCAATGCCGCAGCCAGATATGCTTGCCGTAGACGATCATTCCCGTCCAAGTGATAACCGAGTAGGCCGCCGCGATCATGCCGAGCCTAACGGGTACGGCCGAATCTGAGTAGACGTTCTCCAGCCAGGAGAACACCAGCAGGAGCGCGAACGCGGGCCACACGTCGAGGCCGGCAGGATAGATGAGCAAGGCCCCCGAGCCCTTAGGACTGCCGCCGCGCCCCGCCAGACTCTCCACCCAGTCATACAGGATCTTCCACGGGTTCATAAGCGCCCATACGTTCCCGAAGAGAGCGGATACGTACCCGACGCCGACCCACCAGATAATCCACACGAACGTTGGCGCAAAGTTCTCCAGTGGGTTGTCCGTCCCGAATAAGGCGGTAGCCAGGACGAGGATGAACAAGAAGACCGAGACCAACTTGGCGCAGGTCAGCATGACCCTGCTCTTCAGGAGAGGTCCCAACCCCTTCACCCGGAGAAGATCGAGCCTCGGGTACCGGAACCGGCCTCCGTCGTGACGGACGAACAGACCGATCACCACGAACGACAGCGCCACGACGGCAGCGGCGCCCACGAGGAAATAGCTCAGCGGGATGGGCAGGTCGTAGCGCTGCCCGAGGCCGTGGGCATAGACGGGGGCCGCACTCGCGGCGAGCCCCGCCGCCGTCAGCATCCCAACTACTGCGAAACGTCTCATTCCAGGGTCTGTACGTAGTTGATCACGTGCCACATCTCTTCTTCAGTGAGCCTGCCGCCCATCGGCGCCATCGAGGTACCCGCGATCCCTTCGTCGATAAACTTGAATAGGTCCTTGTCAGGGTGCAGCGGAACATGCACCACGAGGTCGGCGGGCGGCGGGTCCAGACCTGCGGCCCCGGGCCCGTCTCCCCTGCCCCCCTCACCGTGGCAGACCTGGCACGCCGACTGATATATTGCGAGTCCCTTTTCCAGCGACTCTGCGTTCGATGGGAACGGATTGCGGACGATTACGTCGTCCGGGTCCGCCGCCCGATTATTGAAGACCACTATGGCCCCGGCTGAGAATAACAACAACCCAATTCCCATGATAGCCGCACTTCTGCGCGAGTACCAACCTCCGAGCGGCAGCCCCACTGCCAGGAAGACCACCCCGACGGCTCCTAGCTCTATGCCCAGCAGAAGAATCCCCAAGTCGGGAGACGGGGCAATGGCGGCGCTGCCTCCCGCGCGCGGCAACGCCTCGAAGCGGAACGCCGTCCGGGCGTCAAACGCGTCCGGGCGCCGCACCAACACCTCGGCCTCCCAGGCCCCGGTGAAGCCCAGCACCACGTCCTCCAAGACGTACCTGCCGCCGCCCACGGGTGCAGCCGAGACGGGATCTTCCCCAAGGTCCAAGCCGAGGAAAGAGAGGGTTACACGGACGGCATCCGCGTTTGTAATGGGGGATCCGAGGCGGTTCTCCAGGCTGACCGTGATCGTGTTCTCCCCCACCCGGGCAGGTTCGACCTCCAGCATGATCCGGGCGCCCTCCGCGAATCCGTCGAACACAAGCCCGCTGGGCAGTCCGATCCCTTGACGTGACGCCACTTGCCGCGCCGGCTCCAGACTGGTCAGATATCCCACGGCCAGGAGGACCACCACTACGAGCGTTCCTTCGGCGGCAACGAGCCGTCGAAGCCACCGAGCGGCTGTAGGACTGCCTGCCAGCTTCGGACGGACGATGATGAGGTTAGCCGCCCCAAGCAGCAGAAGCGGCGCGACGATAGCAACCTTCGCAAGGAGCACCAGGCCGTAAGGGGTTGCCAGCGCAGGCAGTACGGTGACCTGCGCCCAGGATCCGTATAGTCCAGTCGCGATGAGCACCCCTACGCTCAACCCGGCCACGACCGAGAACCGCGGCGTGAGCGCCCGGAGGAGTCGATTGGACTCGGGCATAGGCGCTTCCCGCAGCACCACGGGCACTATTGCCGCAAAGTGAATCAGGCCGCCACCCCATGCGGCTGAAGCCAGCAGGTGGAGATAGTCCGTCAGCGTCGCCGGCCCCTCGATGCCGGTCGTCCCCGCCCCGTGACTTGTCAGGCTCAAGGAAAGCAGCATCAGCATACCGAGGGGTAGCGCCGCGACGAGCTGTAGCCTGTACGGCGGCCTCAGTCCCGTCCGGAGATAGACGACCGCAAGGGCTCCGGCCACGGCAGCCAGCGAGCCAATCCGCAACAGCCACAGCCTACCCCACGCCGTGTCGGACAGAACGGTAATGACGGGTCTGCCGAGAGCATCGACGAGTCCCACCTCCGCGAGCGAGGAGGCCTGATCCACCAGTTGCCCCAACGAGCCAACGGCGATCAAGATGGCCGCAGCCCAGGTCACCGCCCACCAACGCCGGTAAAGCCGCGTGGCGGTCCGCTGCCCGCAGGCGGCCGCCCGGGCGCTCGGATTGGCTACGACGAGCGCGAACACGAGACCACCCGCGAGCGCTAGGGAGCCAGCCAGTATGAGCCAGCGCAACACGGGTTCCGCGGGCGACTCCAGGATGGGCCGCTCAGCCGGGTCGGCGGTGCTCGCAGTTAGGGCCTCGCCAACGGAGAATACGAAGGAGCCGCGGACTCGGTGGCCGTCCACGGTAGAGACGTTCTTCCAGGCGACTGTATAGCTTCCGTTGGGGATGGTCGGCAGCGATACTGTCATGACCGTAAGGCTGCTTCGGTCTACGAAGCTGTCGCCGTTGTCGACGCGGGCGCCGTCGGAGTCCAGCACCTCGATCTTGCTGAACTCAGGTTCGATCCTCTCCGTGAACCAGACGACCACCCGGTCGGGAGGCTCCTCCAGCCTCTCGTTGGCGGCTGGCTCCGACCCAACCAAGTTGGCGTGCGCCGACGCTGACCCGGGCGTCAGCAGCAGGCCGAGTAGAGCTACGGCAACGGCCAGGAGGACCCCGGCTCCGGTTGCCCTCTCGATGCTGAGGCCCATCACCTGGCCCGCCGCCTCCTTCTCCGGCCTCGCCGCTCGCCAAGGTACGCTCTCAGAGAGAGCCCCAATATCGTCAGGAACGCTAGGAGCACGAGTAGCGTGGCCACGCCGGCGATAGGACTAGAACTTCGTACCTCGATGGGGAACTCAGCGACCGCCTCTCCCAACGAGGCGTCTATCCTCACCGTGACGAGCCAGCCCCCCTCGACGTCTACCGCCGTGTTCACGTCGTAGAACCTGGGGTCGTCCAGATTCTTCTCGGCTCTGAAGGGGCCGATGGCCGCGCCGCTTTCGGGCCCCGCGCCCTCGACCACGACGACCGCGTCTAAGAGATACTCCTGTGTACTGACGTCCGCAATCGTGAGGGTGATGTGCAAGGCGCCGACCGACGGGCTGTCCGGGACCGTCCCAAGGGCCACCTCGTAGGGGCCGGCTATCTGGCGGTCGAATCGAATCACACGTCCGTTGCCGAACGCCATATTGATCTGGATCGCCAGGGCCGCCGCCGCTGCGAGCGCCGGTAGGGCGATTCGAAGGCTACGAGACATCGGTCTCTTCCCCTTGCAGGCTCCAGCCGGTACGCACGGCGGACGCACGCAGCCCATTGAGGGGGTCCGCAGGATTGGGTGGGGAAGAGGACAGCGCCTTAGGCCTTCCGGCGCCTAGGACGCTGGCGGCTCTGGGGTCTGCTCAGAGGCTAACTGAGCCTCCACCTCGTTGATAAGGGCCCTGAAGGCCGGCAGGAAGTGGACGCTCTGATTGAGGTGCTTCCAAATGTAGTGCGACCGCATCCTGGTCGAGAGCTCCCGGACGGCCGCGTCCTCGACGGCCTTGAGCGCAGAGTCGATCTTCTGAACACGCTCGCGCAGCGCGGCCTGCGAGTCGGCCTGCATCGACTCCACGTCGGCCGCGGCGTTTCTGACCATGTCCGCGGCCGCGCGGCGAGCCGCTTCGACGATCGCTTCGGCCTCTCTCCGAGCCTGCTCGGTGATCTCCTCCGAGTCGGAAGCGGCCTTGCTGCGGGCATCGTCCTCAATGCTCCTGGCCAGCGCCTGCGCATCCTCGACCGTCTTGGTGGCAAGCTCGTTGAGCGCCGTGATGTGGTCGAGCTGGTGCAGCCTCTCGCGGTGACGGCCTAGTAGCTTCTCGACGAAGATGACGACGTCAGTCTCTGCGAGGCCCTCAGTGACCACGCGGAAGTCCTGACCCCATAGGACCTTCTTCTCTTCGGAGGGAGGGGGGGAGTCTGTCATGCTACTGGCGGCGGCCGCATTCGGTGCGCAGCCTCCCCTTGTTCCGTCGTCCGTCCACTCTCACGCTTGGGAATCCGGGGGCTGCTGGATGGGACAGAGGCGGTATTACTTCCTGGCCGCCCGCGACCGGCTCTTTGCGGGCTGTGGAGCGTCCGGCTGCGCAGAAGATTCCTGCGCCTCTTCCAACGCTCCTTGGCCGCTGGAATCCTTGACCATCTGATTGAGGCTTGGGACCATGGAGGCTGTCGTCTCCGTTACGACGGTGCGAAGCTCTTCGACGAACTGGGTGGTGAACTTCCTGACTATGTACTCGGCCTCCAGCTTTGCCTCCGCGAGAATGCTAGGCACGCTTGCTTGCGCCGACCCCGTGATCTCCTCGGCCCTGCGAGTGGCGGCGGCTATGACTTCCTCCGCCTCTTGCTCCGCCTTTGCCACGACGGTGGAGGCGTTCTCCTCAGCAGTCCTCTCGGCCTTCGTCAGTAGGCGCTTGATACGCTGGCCGGCTTCCTTGTCGGCGGATGCCTTGATCCTAGCGGCTTCCTCTTCAGCGTCCTTTCTTGCCTGCTCCTTTATGCTCTCGGCGAGCTTGTCGGCCTCGACGACCGTCTGCTCTGCGAGCTTCTGAAGCGCCGCCTGGCGGTCTATGTCCACTTTGAGTATGTTGACGTACTTGACCACCTCGTCCTCGTCCAGCCCCTCGGGGACGACGTGAAAAGTCTCACCCCAGAGTTTCTTAACTGTGACTTTGCTCATCCAGGGCTCCTTTCGATGTACGGATGTCGACAGCCTGCCCATTATCGATTCAGTAACAGTCTACGACACGTGCGAGTATAGTATCAACCATAGAGGCCGTCAATCGCGTAATCTGAACTGTTCAGAGTTGGTGAGGCCTTTTTCGACTGGCGCAGCCCCGATGAAGAGACATCTTTCCCGCCCGCCCTTGGTAACTGGGGGCACAGCCCTCGGCCCTGCCGGAGGGGGGAACCTCTTGCTAACTCCGCCCGAACTCGCGCTCGAGCTGCGTGGTGCTCAGGTGCACCATCGTAGGCCGGCCGTGGGGGCACGTGTTCGGCTGCCTGCAGGCCTCCAACTGGCGCGTGAGTTCCGTCATCTCCTGGAGCGAGAGGGACTTGCCCGCCCTGATTGCGCCATGGCAAGCGATGGAGTAAGCAGCCCGCTCTTCCCACGTTTCGTAGCCCCCCCCCTCCTCCATGGCGTCGAGAACGTCGGCGAGGCCCTCGGCCGGGCTGCCGGCCGAGATCGCTGCCGGCACGCCCCGCAGCAGATACGTCGAGCCTCCGAAGGGGGCAATGGCAAACCCCAGCCACTCGATGATCTCACGCTGGGATTCCACCAGATCCCTGTGGGCCGGGCTCAAGTCGACCGGGACGGGCTCCATCAGACCTTGCACCTCGGCTGGGGTGGTCGACGCCCTCGCCGTAACCTCGTCGAATAGCACCCGTTCGTGAGCGGCGTGCTGATCGATGAGGTAGACGCCGTCGGGACCCTCAGCCGCGATATAGGTGTTCTGCGCTTGGCCCAGAACACGGAGCGCCGGGAGCACTTCGCGCGGCGCCATGCCCTGAGCGAAGGCGTGCCTGTCTGCGCCCATTACGGGCGGCGCGCCGTCCGTAGTGGGCGCATCGGGAGCCTTGGCTCCTGCGGCTCGCCGGGGCGCCCTCGTAAACGAAACGTTGGGAGCGTGCGCCGGCGAGGCCGGCGCCGGGGCGGAATGGTGATCCGGAGCCAACGAAGGCACCGGTGAGTACGCGGTCAAGGTCCTCCGTATCGCGCGTTGCAGCGCCGAGAATACGAGCCCCTCGCGGTGGAACCTGACATCCGTCTTCGATGGGTGAACGTTGACGTCCACGTCCTCGTAGGGCATGGTGATATTCACCACAGCCAGCGGAAATCTCCGCTCCATGAGAAAACCTCGGTACGCGTCTTCCACCGCAAACGTCAGTGTACGGCTCTGTACCCACCTGCCGTTTACGAACAGGGTTATTTGGCTCCGGTTGGGCCGCGTAACCGGCGGCGGGCTTACCATCCCGTGCGCCTGGACCCCCACGTCCTCCACGTCTGCTTCCTCCACGTCCGGCTCCAGCTCCAGCATCGCCTCGGCGACCTCCGGGCGGTAGACCGCCGCCACCGTTTCCCTCAGACTCCCCGAACCCGGGCTGGAAAAGGCCAGCGAGCCGTCGATGGTGAGTTGGAACCGGACTCTGGGGTAGGCCAGCGAGTACCGCGTGACCAAGGCCTGAATTCGAGACCCCTCGGTCGCCGCCGTGCGGAGAAACTTGAGCCGCGCTGGAAAGCTCCTGAAAAGCTGGCGGACTGTGATGCTCGTACCCTTAGCGGCCGCGTCAACGTGCTTGCCGAGCGTCTTGCCGTCCGCAACCTCGATCCGCGTCCCCGCTTCTTCACCCGCCGTCCGGGTGACCATGGTGACTCTCGATACTGCCGCGATGCTCGGCAGTGCCTCCCCGCGAAAGCCCAACGTCGCTATCGACTCCAGATCATTCACGGCCACCAGCTTACTGGTGGCGAACCTCCTGAACGCCAGACCGACCTCGTCCGCCACAATACCGGACCCATTGTCGACGATGCTCATGTACTCCACCCCGCCCGCCCTGATCGTTACGGAGACCACGGTGGCGCCGGCGTCGAGAGAGTTCTCCACAAGCTCCTTGACCACCGCGGCCGGCCGGTCGATCACCTCTCCGGCGGCTATCTTGATCGAGACGTCGCGAGGCAGCAATCTGATACCCATTTCTGTAATATAGTACAGTGTGGCAAAGGGTGGGGTGAAGCCGACGCCCCCACCGTTCCCTATGGAGGACACCTTGACCATCCGTCCCGCTCTGGCGGACGTGCTATCAGCCCGCCAGCGCATCTCCCAATACCTTTCCCGTACACCCCTGCACCACTACCGGAGCCTAGACGAATTACTGGGCGCCGAGACGCACGTCAAGCACGAGAACCACCAGCTTTTGGGCTCCTTCAAGATGAGGGGCGCCCTCAACGCGGTATCGCTGCTGAACGACGAGCAGCGGCGCCGCGGCGTCATAGCCGCCAGCAGCGGCAACTTCGGGCAAGGAGTGGCGTATGCCGCTGCCGTATTCGGGGTACGGGCCAGCGTCGCGCTGCCGGTCGACGCCAACCCCGGGAAGGTAGCGTCGATACGACGCTTGGGGGCCGAGGTGATCTTCCACGGCGAGGCCTTCGACGACGCGCGGGAGCACGCCGAGCGCCTATCGCGGGAGGAGGGACTCCACTACGTCCACTCCGCCAACGAGCCGGCCCTGGTCCCAGGTGTTGCAACCTGCGCTCTGGAAGTTCTAGAGGACCTGCCTGACGTGGACGTCATCATAGTGCCGGTGGGCGGGGGCAGCGGAGCCTGCGGTGCCTGCATCGTCGCCAAGTCGGTCGACCCTGCAAAGCAGGTGATCGGGGTCCAAGCCGAGGCCGCCCCGGCGGCCTATCTGTCATGGAAAGAGCGCCGCGTCGTCGAATCGAGGATGGAGACGGTAGCCGAGGGACTGGCGACCCGCGTCGGCTTCGAGATGACCCAGCAGATACTATGGGACATGCTGGATGAGTTCCTGCTCGTATCCGAACGGGAACTGCAAGAGGCCGTAGTGCTCAATCTTGAGCATACTCATAACCTGACAGAGCATGCCGGGGCCGCTGCACTGGCCGCCGCGCTGAAGATCAGGGACCGGCTGGCCGGTAAGAAGGTGGCCCTGATCATGAGCGGAGGCAACATAACGGTGGACCAACTACGCGCTGCGCTGCATTGAAGCGAACAGCTCGTCGGTCTTCGCCGCCATGATGAAGTCGTTGCGGTGAAGGCCCTTGATCTTATGAGTCCACCAGGCAACGTTCACGCGGCCCCACTCCACGATCAACCTCGGGTGGTGGCCCTCTTCATCGGCAGCCGCGCCAACCCGGTCGGCGAGTTCCATGGCGGCGGCGAAGCCGCTCACCTTGAAGGTGCGGTCGAGTCTCCTTATGCCGTCATCCTCTGTCAGCCGCCAATCAGGCACCACCGGATGAAGCTCGGATATCTCCTCATCGGTGACCCTTGGGGAATCCCTGCGGCAGGCCACGCACTTCTCCCTCGTTAGTGTCATGTGGGCTCCTCCTCCATGTTTGGCGCCTGGCGCGCGCCAAGCTGCCATTATCGTATAATGCGGCGCGGCTCGCCACGGGAGGGCGTGGGCATCCGTGCGCGGGACCCCTTGGAGGCTTCCATGCCGGACATCCTAGGGCTACGGATACGGGCGGGCGCTGAATGAACATCGGCGCGGCGGTCATACCAGCGGCCGGCTTGGGGACACGCTTTCTTCCCACGACCCGCTCCGTGCCGAAGGTGCTGCTTCCCGTCGTGGATGTCCCGGTCATCCACCTGGCCGTGGCCGAGGCCGCAGCGGCGGGAATAGGCCGGGTCATCGTGATCGTCTCGCCGGGCCAAGAGGCCGTAGTTGACTACTTCCGGAGCATCCCGGCCCTGGAGGAAGCTCTCGAAAGGCGGGGCAGAGGAGACCTGCTGGACCTTATGATCGAGACGGCCGGGATGGCTGAGATCGAAAGCGTGGTGCAGGACGAGGCCCTGGGGCTGGGGCAAGCCGTGCTCACGTCCCGCCCCCTCGTAGGAGAAGAACCCTTCGCGGTCATCCTGCCGGACGACGTGATATGGCGCACTCCGCCAACGATCGGCGTCATGGCGGAAATGGCCAGAAAGATGGACGCGAACGTTATAGCGGTCAGGGAGGCGCCCAGCGAGATGCTCTCCTCCCTCGGCGTGGCGGACGCCGCCCCCATCGGCGGACATCTCTACAACGTCCGCGGCCTGGTCGAGAAACCAAAGCCGGAGGACGCCCCATCCAACCTGGCGATCGTAGGCCGGTACGTCCTCATGCCCGAAGTATTCGAACTGCTGGAGAGAACCGAACCGGGGGCCGTCGGGGAAATACAGCTCACCGACGCCGTGGCCGGCCTGCTGTCCTCCCAGAGAGTATATGCATACCGCTTCCCTGGGTTCCACGTAGACGTGGGGACACCCTCAGGGCTCCTCAAGGCATCCATATACGAGTCCCTACAGAGACCCACACTTGCTCGGGAGATCAAGACTTGGTTCTCAGACCTAGCCTAACTCTAACAGCCCGCAGAAGTATCGGGCGCGCAGAGGCGCGCAGCCCATTTGGCGGGAGTCTGAGAGGCACTCTCAGATACAGAGACCCACTTCCCGGCCGGGAAGTGAATCAGAAGCCGTGCAGAGGGGCACAACCCCCTGCCGGGAACAGACCTTGGGAGTCGAACCAATGCGCCTGATATCCGACCCGGCAGTCTATCTCGTCACCCGGCCCAACATCGACTGGGACATGGTGGCAGCCTTCCTGGAAGACGAAGGGCTTCCCCACGTCCCGGACAGCATCCGCGCCGGGCGGGACGAATCCGCCGCCGTGGTAGAAATCTCAGCCCGCCTGTGCTACATGAGCTTCGGGAAAGGGCGGCGGGACATCGGTAAGTTCATACACAACCTCCTGTCGAAGGGAGACGGCAGCGTATTCGAGCACGTCAACTACGGATTCGTCTTCACGGGCGTATCCCGTTCACTGACCCACGAACTCGTCCGCCACAGGGCCGGATTCGCCTACAGCCAACTGTCGCAGCGCTTCGTCAGTGAATCCGATAGCCCTTTCGTGTTGCCTCCCGCCCTCTCGATGGCGTCCGGCCGCGAAGGAGGGGATGCGGACAAGGCCCGGGAACTGCTCGAGGAGGCCCTGGGAAAGGCATCCACCGCCTACGAGGACCTCGTCTCGGCGCTGGACAAAGTCCTATCCGAAGACCTGTTCGAACAGAAGACCGACAGGCGCAAGGCGATCCGGCAGGCGGCGCGCTCTGTCCTGCCGAACGCGACCGAAACTAAGATATTCGTGACCGCAAACGTCCGGGCTTGGCGGCACTTCATCGAGATGAGGGGGGCTGCCTACGCTGACTGGGAGATCAGGAGGCTGGCCCTCAGGGTGCTGGACATCCTGAAGCGGGAGGCCCCGCTTCTGTTCGGCGACTTTGAAGTCGCCGAACTCCCCGACGGCACCCGGACCGCGGCGTCCAAGTATCCCAAGGTCTGACCGCCGGGCATCCCGGGCTTGCCAGACAAAAACGAGAGGAGGCCCCGTGCGGGGCCTCCTCTCCCACGTTCTACCTAACTCCCCTTTGGGGGTTCTAAGATCGGGCTCTCGCCCGGCCTCGTACTATCAGCAGCACCCCGCCGGCCAATAGGATGGCCGAAGCTACAAGGACCATCTGCGCCAAGAACGGAACCGCCTCATCTCCGACCGAGATGGTGTATGGAGGCGGGCCGGGCTCCAGGACGTAGGTCGCCATGAGCTGGGCTTGCCGGGTGACGCCTGGGGCGCCGTCAAACGTAGAGCCTATGGCGTCCGAGCCATTGAGCGAGGCATCGAGGCTGGTTATGAGCGACCCGGCCCCGGCCAGGCCGGCCCCCGGTCCCAGCAGAACGCGGTCTATGAGACCTACGTTATCCGTAGCAATTATCCGGTCTCCGGCTACCTTGGCGTTGGCGACCCTGGTGCTGATGCCGTTCGCCTGCTCCAAGAGGCCGGCCAAGTGAGTCGCCATGGTGGGGAGTCTAGGAGCCTTGCCGGGCGCCATAGATGCTTCGTCGGTAACGGCGGTGACGGCGGAAGTAATATCGGGCAGCTTGTCCAAGGCGTCCTGCACCGCCTGCTTGGTGTCGGCCAGACTATCTTCGCCGAAGCCGCTGCGGGCCATGTTGGCGGGGGTGAGAGCGGCCTCCAAGGCCATCTTCAAGTCGCTCACGAGCCCCTCGCTGGTAACAAGAGCCCTGACATGGTCGATAGCCGACGTGGGGATCACTGCGGAATAGGCCATGACGCCGGAGTGAGCAGGGTCGGAGTCCGGTACAGGCTCGACCGTGATCAAAACGATGCTGAACGCGGCGATGAGGTCATCGCCGGTAGGCGACGTGTAGGTGTGGCTGATGTCGCCACCCTCAGAGACCTCCATGACGCCGGTGCTCGTCGCGGTCTTACCGTCGTCAGAAACGAGAAATCCCTCATAGGCTGTGCCGTCGGCGAGCGGGGCCGCATTGGTCAGCGTGAAGGTGATCGAATCGTTCATGGCTTCTTGGTCCGATACGATAGCTGTGCCGGCGAACTCGTCCTCCGCTTCTTGCGACAGCACTGTACCCATGCTGACCGCCAGCATGACAGCGACAGCTAATAGGACCAGCAGCCTCTTCGGGTGGGTCATGCCAAGTTCTCCTTTGACAAGGGTCTTCCAAGTAGACGAGGTTACATTACCACAACCCGGCCAGTATGCAAAGACTCTTAGGGCGCCTGTCGGAGAGATTTATTGCAGGCCGCCCGAGAGAACCCGCCGCCCGGTGGGCCCGGCGCTGCCTCCGGACCTCTCGACGGTGACGACGATCGATTCGAGGTCGGACAGGGACGCTGCCAGCCGGAGGCGCGCTTGGCCGTAGCCGGCCGGATCGACGTAGAACGTCCCTGCGCTGTACGTGCCGCCGTCCCCTGTCAGCCAGACCTGGTAGACCTTATCCGCCGGAAGCCGAGGCATCTGGCTCACCACGAAGAAGGCGCCGTTGCCGCTAGGGGATGCGAGCACCACCCCGCGGGCGTCCGTCCCAATCCCCTCAAGTAAGCCTGCCGAGACGCTCGGATGCAGGCCCAGCGGATCGAGGAGCTGATGATCGACGAGCTCGATCAGCGCGGGGGCGGCACCCACATCCGGCCCGGCGGGGCTGGCCGTGGGTGTCGTGAGAGCATCCATCGCGCTGGTGGCCCCACCTGCACGCCCGCTGTACCAGACGCCGCCCACTACCACGAAGGCCAACATAGTCGCTGCCACCGTCGGGGCGCCTTGGGCCGCCAGGTTGCGGCCTAGGGCGCTTAACCGGCCCATCCATCCCAGCTTTCCAACCTCCACCACGTCGGCTTCGACGCGTGAAAGAAGCTTCTCCTTCACCCTCTGGGGAACTGGCTCCATGGAGGACAGCCTGACCAGCAACTCACCCTCAGCGCCCATACGGGACATACACCCCGAACACGTGGCCGCGTGGCCGCTGACCCTCTCCGTCTCCGCCGGGCCAAGCTCGCCGAGCAGATACGGAATGCTGAGGCCCTCGGCCTCCTTACAATCCATGCTCTACCGATTCCCGGCCGCCGGCGCTCAACACGTTCCGCAGCTTCTTCATTGCCAGCCGCATCCTGGTCTTGACTGTCCCCAGAGGCTGTTGCAGCTTGGAGGCTATCTCCGAATGAGTCATCCCGCCGTAATACGCGAGGACTACGACTTCCCGCTGCTCCGGCCTGAGAGCCGACATCGCCTTCCTTATCTCGTCCCTCACCACCTGCAAGGCCACGTGCTTCAGTGGGTCGTTGTGGCCGCTGTCAGGCTGGTTCAGGATATCTACCTCCCGACCCGTGAGCGGCTGCTCCCGCCTCTTGCGCTTCCTGACCTCGTCGATGACCCTGTGATGCCCAATGCTGAAAAGCCAAGCCGTCACCTTACCTTTCGCCGGGGCGTAGCTGGACGCTCGGCGCCACACGTTGAAGAAGGTGTCTTGGACCGCCTCCTCGGCTGCACCGGGATCTCGCAGTATCTGGACCGCAATAGAGTACACGGCCCCCGAATACCTGTCGTACAGCGCCTCCAGCGCTGGCCGGCTCCCGCCCGCTATCGCGGCTATCAGGTCCTCGTCGCTCATAGACTCGGGCGCCGGTCCCGCACCGCCTCCCGGCGCTTCACCCGCTCCCGTTGGTATATACGAGCGGGCAGGCGATGTTAGATTCTCCGAAATCGGGGCTGTCGCGCTTCCCATCAACGACGCTCCTTTGGGGTCCTTTAGCCTGGCAGGTCTCAACCAGTACAACGGCTGTGCCCCGCGTAGGTTAGCCTGCCAGTTGTGGTCCAAAACGGTGGTGGAGGGCCAGACCGCCGGGCCACACTGGTGTCTAGTTCCATACGTCAGAGCAACGTTGTTCGAGGCTACCGGGCCTGACAACAAGTCAGAGTGACGTTGGTTGAGGCTACTAGGCCTGACAACGCTCTTGGTCCATCCGGAAGGAATCGGGGTGTCCGTTCCTGACGCCCGTAAAGCGGTCAATGGCCTTGCAGACCTGCCTGGGGTTCGTGTCCCACAAGAGACCGCTTCCAATCGGCAGGAAGGAAGCTCACGAGGGGTAGAAGGAAACAGACCCTTAAAGCGGATCCTGAGGATGCCCCTCTTTTCATTTTCCAGGAAGTTATTTTATGGGGAGATGCTGTCAAAGTTGTGCATAAACTGTTCAGGCCAAATTACGTTGCGGTTTCTCCCCGATCTCCCATCGGCTATAATGCCGCGCGGCATTGGCTGGAGTGCCTATACGTTGCGGTTTCTCCCCGATCTCCCATCGGCTATAATGTAACAGTGAGGCGGCAGGAGACACCGCCGGTTGCGGTTTCTCCCCGATCTCCCATCGGCTATAATCGTGTCGCGGGACGGGCACCACGAGTGCGGGTTGCGGTTTCTCCCCGATCTCCCATCGGCTATAATATACCCACGGGTCCGGACGCCAGCACCGCCGTTGCGGTTTCTCCCCGATCTCCCATCGGCTATAATGCTGGCGGTCGTGTCGCAGTGTAGGTACAGGTTGCGGTTTCTCCCCGATCTCCCATCGGCTATAATTCCGAGTCCCCCTTGGAAGCCGCCCACTTGAGTTGCGGTTTCTCCCCGATCTCCCATCGGCTATAATTCAATGACTTCTCCTCGCCGCCACTTCCTGTTGCGGTTTCTCCCCGATCTCCCATCGGCTATAATACCGGTGACGATGCCGCCCGCGCCGACAGTGTTGCGGTTTCTCCCCGATCTCCCATCGGCTATAATGCGCGGCCTCGACGTGGGCCTCGAGGGCCGGTTGCGGTTTCTCCCCGATCTCCCATCGGCTATAATGGCGACAACAAGTTATCTAGTTGGTATAGTGTTGCGGTTTCTCCCCGATCTCCCATCGGCTATAATGCAGGTGCAAGTCTCGCCGCCGCCGATGCTGTTGCGGTTTCTCCCCGATCTCCCATCGGCTATAATTGGGAGAGGGGGTTTCGGCCCGTAGCCAGCGTTGCGGTTTCTCCCCGATCTCCCATCGGCTATAATCCTTCTGGTATGCGAAACTCGAACGTGTACGTTGCGGTTTCTCCCCGATCTCCCATCGGCTATAATGGGCGACTACAACGACACCGATGGCCGCACGTTGCGGTTTCTCCCCGATCTCCCATCGGCTATAATCCGACCCGCAGATGACCGTCCACGAGCACGGTTGCGGTTTCTCCCCGATCTCCCATCGGCTATAATTAGCAGCCCGACAGGTCACGCAGCAGGAGAGTTGCGGTTTCTCCCCGATCTCCCATCGGCTATAATCAGCTGCTGCCGCTCTCGGCGGTACTCCCAGTTGCGGTTTCTCCCCGATCTCCCATCGGCTATAATTATGCTCCGTCGGGTTCGTGCATTGTGGCCGTTGCGGTTTCTCCCCGATCTCCCATCGGCTATAATCAGCCCCTTGACTCCCCCGCTTCTGCCCGGTTGCGGTTTCTCCCCGATCTCCCATCGGCTATAATTCCCCTGAACGTCGAGAGCCTGCTCGACCTGTTGCGGTTTCTCCCCGATCTCCCATCGGCTATAATAGACACGGGGTCGTAGACCGCCACACGGTCGTTGCGGTTTCTCCCCGATCTCCCATCGGCTATAATCGGGTCGGCCGGCGCAGGGTCACCCCCTGGGTTGCGGTTTCTCCCCGATCTCCCATCGGCTATAATTTCGCGGGGTACCGGCTGTTCGGAACCCCCTGTTGCGGTTTCTCCCCGATCTCCCATCGGCTATAATGGCTATCACCGCATCCACCCAGCCGACACGGTTGCGGTTTCTCCCCGATCTCCCATCGGCTATAATTCGCGATCAAGGCCGACCGCAGCCGCTGCCTGTTGCGGTTTCTCCCCGATCTCCCATCGGCTATAATAGATGTCTGCCGGGCCAGCTACGGAGGCAGGTTCGGCTCGGCAGGCATAGGGCGGCCAGAAAAGGGCGGCAGAAGGGTCAGAATAGGGCGAATTGCTCCGGATTCTTGTTAGCAGGCCGCCGCCTGGGTCCGTCAAAGCTCACGATGTTCTCGTACTGCTTGTCCGTTATGTAGACGATCTGGACGTTCCCCGCGTCCGGTAGGGCCTGCTGGACGCGCTTGGTGTAGACCTGAGTCTGTTCCTTGCCGGCGCAGAAGCGCATATAGACGGATAGCTGGCACATGCCGAAACCCTGGTCGAGCAGGAACTGCCGGAACTTCGTGGCGTCCCGCCGCTCCTTCTTCGTGAGCACAGGCAGGTCGAATAGCACCATCATCCACATGAGCCGGTAGCCGGATAGCACTGACCCGCTCTCTCAGGACGACGGCGCGGCGTCCCCGGTATGCGGACCCTCGGGGAAGACAAGCGCCGGGGTCCCCGTCTCAAACGATTGCGCAAGGGACTGTGCGGCCCGCTCGATGCACGTCTGCAGGGGGGTTGTGCCCCTGTCAGTGGCCATATCCATCGTGAGCGTCTCCGCCAGCGCCCTCTTGGCCTCCGTGGTCAGGTCCTCGCAGCCTCCCGAAACGAGTCCGGCCGCCATATAGTCCACCAACGGCCTGAACGGCTCCATCAGGTCGTCCACCAGACACATGGCGTTGGCGCGGTTGCTGTGGTGGATTCCAAGGGAGGGGTGCAGTCCTGCCGCAACGACGGCGCGCGCTACTGCGGCTCGTAGGACCGTATAGCCGTAGTTGAGGAACGGATTGGGCATCCCGCCGAAACGGTCGCGTCTAAAGTAGCGTCCCATGAGCAGGGGCCAGTACCGCCGCGCCGCTTGGGCCTCCACGTTGTCCGGATCGCCGGACCTCACCCGCCGGGCCAGTACATCCAGGTCCCCGCCTGATATTCTCAGTACTCCCAACACCTTGGCCTGTTGGCCGATCTTTGCTTTCACTACAGACTGCCACAGCCGTTTGCGCAGCGGTAGGGATGCCTCGAGCTGGCAGCGCATCCGCATAGCTTGGACGTGGTGCCCTTCGACCGGCCATAGCCACGCCACCGGCAGATAGTCGTTGCCGCACAGCACCATTGCGGCCCCCCGGCGGGCGAGTTCCGTCATCAGACTGTTGGAGTAGGTGAGGCCGCGCCCGCTGCAGAGCAGGACGCCGACGTCGTCCAGCGGGACCCGCCCATCCTCTACGCCGTTCCTCGATACCGTCATGAAGCCGCGGGAGCGGGCGAGGTGGCAGCCTTCGCTGGCGACCTCGATGACCCGGCCAATCACGGCTCTCGCGGCCCCGGGTCCTGCACTCGGCCGGCCTCGTCCACGCCGACCTTGCGGAAGCCAAACTGGCGGAGTTTCAGGGCGCTGTACTTGTTCTCCTTTATGTCCTCATGATTGAGTCCCTCGCGGCGCTGACGCCGGCTTTCTCTTACACGAGAATCGACGTTGGCCTCGTTGTGGTCGTCCAGCACCACGAGCGCACTGCTCTTGGTGCTCCACATCTTCCGAACGCGCACGATGCGGCTATTTCTCCCTTCGCCGATGGCGCCCATATCGTTGATCTGGAGGCGCATGATGCGCTTCGCGGCAGGGTGAGGCCGGAACTTCACGATATCGAAATTGCGCTGGTTGGCGTCGAAGGTGGATACGACGACCATCTTCCAGCTACCGTCGGGCATCCGCCATACGTCGGCGAACTCGTTGCTGTCCGGCAGGTAGCCCTTGTACGGCTTCCCGGCACTGTCCTTGATGGGTATGACGCGCTGCTTGTCCTTGACGCGCACGCGCCGCACTCTCTGGCGGCGGCCGTTCACCAGCACGCCTTGGCTGACAGCCTTCTCAGCAAACTTGGGCTTGCCCACCTCGTCCCACAGGTCCAGCAGCGCCGCCCTCAACGTCGGGTCGCGCACGGCATCCAGATCGCCGCGCTTCTTGACGTCGGCCAGCTTCTTGCGGGTTACGACCGTGGAAGCGCCGTCTTCGGACAGATCGATCAACCCGTAGGCCGTCTCGTTGTGCAACTGGCCTGTTGTCTTGCCCGGGGCGCCGAGTGTGCCATGGTCCGGCTTGTAGGAGACCACGATGCGGTCGAGGAACGGCTTGACGTGGCTGCGGTCGAACCCTTCCCACGGCAGCGTTGCCCCTGCGACCTTTGCCAGTTTCTCTTCCGAGTCATGGCTGGACCCGGCTGCGCGGGCGAAACGCTGAAGCAAGCCCTGTGTCGTGTTGGCGACGACGAAGGCGTCTATAGCGTGGTGGCGATGGTCGTTGCGCTGCTTGCGCACTATCTTGCCAGACTCGTCAGTTCGCAGCATCCCTTCCAACCCCCAGCCGCGCCTGAGCAGCGCCGTAACACGCCCCGGTATGACTCGGACACGCTGCCTGCCCTCGGTCTTCTCGTCGTACAGGTGCGCCAGGTATGTGCGGGCGGTGCGGGAGAGGTAGCGGGTCTCGTTGAGCTGGCGGTCGAGGAAGCCCTCCTCGCCCTCGAACCGCTCCATGGCGTCCTTGTCGAAGCGCCAGCGCTTATTGTCCGGCAGCTTGGCGGCGAGCGCCAGTATCTGCTCGTAGTCATATCCGGGCGGGTCGTGCCCGAAAGCCTCGTATGGCGAACAGTCGCCCTTGTAGTGATTGGCTTTGGCCATGCAGACGACCTTGTTCGCAAACGAGTCGTCCAATGTCTTGGAGAATGGCAAGATGTGGTCTATCTCGGTCTCGTTGGACACTACCATCTCGAAAGAGATGGGGGTTCCGGTGTAGGGACAGACGCGTGCTTGGGGATCCCCCTGCTCCTCCCACAGGCGGAGCTTCATGAGGGTGTGGGCGGTCACTTTGATTTCTGCGCCCTCCAAGGACTTCCTGAAGCGGTCATTCCGGTCTCCGCCCTCGCGCTGCTGCCGTTCATAGTTCTGACGCTGCTCCTTGTTGGATTTCAGGTCGCGCGCCAGTTCGACGACCACCTCTTCGGGCTTTCCGTACGACTCCATGAGCCGGTTGGCGACGCGCCTGAGCTGGTTCAGCCCAATGTGGACGGTGGGGTTCGGGAAGCGGCCGTAGTGAGCGGGTTCGCCGTCTTTATCCGGGTCCTTGGACCGGTCGGCGCCCACTACGTCGCGTTCCAGCACCTGGCCATAGTACGGCAACCGCTCGTGGGCCTCGGCGTTGCGGAAGTCGGAGTGGTGGGGGTATCCGGCGTCGGTCACGGCGTCGGAGTAGACGCGGCCCTGCTCGAGATGAGGCAGCAGCTTTCGGATTGCCTTCTCGCTCAGGTTCGAGTAGCCGCTCGGAAGTATCATGTTTGCGACGGCTCCAGCCGCCGCGTCGTTCAGCTCCCATTTATCCATGGCCTTGCGCCGGACAGCCTCCGGGTCCTCGGTATCGAGTATGAACCGCACAATCTCGTTGCGCTTATCTAGGGGGAGTTCCAGCCAGCTGCTGCCGAACAACTCCAGACCGCCCCTCTGTTTCATCAGCCGCACAGCCGTCTCGTCGCCCTTGACCGCCTTGCGCCCGCCCCGCGCCAAGTTGAATTTCGCGCCGGACAGCAGCTTTAGATCTCTCGTGGGCTTTTCGAGGTTGATGTCCTTGCCAGACCGCAGCCGCCGCATAGCGCGTTCGCGCTCGCCCGCGTCCAATGGTCGCTCGGGGTCTATTCCAACCCGGATCTTCAGGTTGTTGACCTCCTGGAGCATTCGGAACTCCTGGGAGACAGGCAGAGCCCTAGCCGCCCGCTCCTCACCACCCTCAAACTGGCACCATCCCGGATCGACTGGCTTGAGAGGGCGCTGGAAGAAGATGATCTCGCGCAACTTGTCCCACTGTTCGCCGCTTAGGTGATGCTGTGCCTCGCGAATCTTGTCGAACTCTGCCTCGTACATCGCCCTGTCTGGGTATAGCCCCAAGCCTGACCGGGCGCGGACCGGTTCGCCTTTCTCGTGCCGCCGGGCCAGGAACTCGCCCAGCGTCCGCGCACCGCTCGCCTCGATGCTGGCGCGCAGATCGCTTATCCCGGCCTGCGTCTCCTTCGCTTCGCTCTCGTCCTTGACACCGGCCTTACGGTTCGACTTGAAGCCGCGCCGCTGATCCAGGTGGAAGAGCGCCCTGCCAAGCTCGTAGGGTTCTAGGGGACGGTCGAGGGCTGTCGCTCTGAGCTTGTAGGGGTCGAGTTTCTCCAGGGCTTTGCGCTCCGCGGCATCCTTTGGCATGAGGCCGAGGTCGATTAGGGCACACATCAGGCCGCCGCGCCGCTTCAGGTAGCGGTCACGGCGTCGGCGCTGGCCCCGCGCGAGCCTGCGGTCAACGGCGTTGGACGCCTCGCTCTTGGCATCGCGCCCGTCCGGGAAGATGCGGACTCCCATGTCCAGCACTCCGCAGGATTCGCCGTCCTCGTCGAGCTTGACTGCGGCCCAGCCGATGGAGTTGGTGCCCACGTCGAGGCCGAGCCGGTACTTCACGTCATTTCCCATGTTGTTGCCCAGGGATTCTAAGGATGGTATGATTCAGGCGTCAGGGGCTGAAGACAGGAATTATAACCGATGGGAGATCGGGGAGTTTCCGTTAACAAGCCCTTATGGCATAAGGTTAGAGGGCGGGCTACGGCCCGCCCTCTGCTTTGTCTCCGGGGTTTAAGGGACGTTCAGGATTTGGGGGAGGAGTGCATAACCAACCCCTGAGTCTGAGGAGGGTGTCCTCAGACTCAGGGGGTTAAGGGCGGAAGCCAATCTCGCGCCCCCGTAATCCCGCGGCCTGTTAGGCCACGGCGCGGGTACGGTGCAGGCTGGACGGTTCGGATCCCGCGCCGTCCAGTGGCAGAAGGGCGTTGACGCGGTTGAATAGGGCCGCCGCCCGCGCGACGGTCGCCTCGTCAATGCCGCCGCGCAATTGGGAATGCCTTCCGAGCAGGTATGCTGCGGGGCGGTTCCTGTCGAATTCTCCGCCGTCGATCTCGTGCTGTTGGAAGTACGCGGAGAGCCGTTCCACGATCCGAGGGTTGCTGCCTGAGATTGTCGTACGGGTCAGATCGGAGGGGAGGACGCCGGCGTAAGATTGGTTGACGATCCTTAGGTAGAAATCGGGATCGAACAGGTCCTCGATATCCGCGTCCCGCACCCTAGTCACTTCGACCCATCTTATGGGGTCGGTGCTGTCCGGCTTCCCGTCCATTGTGAGTTCCTCGACCCGCTCCTTCTTAGTAGGGGTTATGTCCATTAGCACCGCCACGGTGGAGTGGTCTTCGCCGAGCAGTGAGACGAAGGTCGGCACGTTGTCGGCGGAGCCCACGGGAATCAGGACCCATCTGGGGTCGAGCCGGGCGCCTCTGTCCGAGGCGGCGATGTCTCCGAGCACCTGAAGGTAGATCATGTCAGAGGGGTTATTGACCATGAGGACGTGGGGAGCGCGGAAGAGGCGCTCCGCCATCTGGTAGCCAAGGGCGACCTGCAGCGGGAACACGGTCTCGCTGTCGTTGCTCAACAGGTCGCCGCTCACGGTGGTGCCATTGCCGCAGAGGTCTTCGACCAGGCGGACGCCGTCGAGATGCTTGAGGTCTATCATGAACGGCGAGTGGGTCGAGTAGATGACTTGGTACTTGGCGGCGAGGCGCTCCTTGATGAAGCGGAGGAAATCGGTCTGCCCCATGGCGTGGAGATTGGTCCCGGGCTCGTCCAAGAGCAGGATTAGATCATTGGTCCTCTCCTCCTCCAGGGTCGAGAAGTAGGTGAGGAAGGAGAAGAACCAGACGAACCCCCTCGACCGCTCGTCGAACGGGACGGAGACCCGGTGACGGTCGTTCCATATTCGAATGTGGAGAATCGTGCCGCTATTGAGCGGGGGCGGGTCGTTCGGGTCGGCAAGCGACATGTCGAAGTCGACCCTTAGCTGCTTGTTCTGCTGCCAGAACTCGAACAGTTCGTCGGAAATGCCGATGGCGGCCGACTCTAGCTCGGCCTTGAGGTGCTCGTAGTCGCTCTGCATCCGGAGGTCCTCTATGCCGGTACCCGCGACGGAGAGCAGCGCGAGGAAGGTCCTGTCGGCATCATCGAGGTCCCCTTCGCGGCGCCCCAAGAGGCTATCGACGGGAATCTTTCCGCGCATCGTGCTGTAGTTGTCGAAGTAGGCGAAGAGAGGCATGAGGCGTTCTAGGCGGCCCTCCACGTCTCTCCGGGCGACCTCTCCCGGGGATGGGTGATTGAGCTCGAGGTCCCACTTCAGGCGGTTGGAGTAGTCCTTGTGTACGACCACTCTCGATGATGCGAGCTCCCCGAACTCGGCAGCCTCTTCCTCGGACAGCCTGAACTCGGCACTGACGGCCGTCGCCGGTTGGGCGGAGTGAACGCGCTTATAGCGGGCGTAGCCCTTGCGCGGGTAGTCCGTGATGTCGAAGTCGCCGTTCGCCCCTAGAGCGGGGTTCAGCTTCCTGAGTGCTTGCAAGAACGCTGTCTTGCCCGACTCGTTCTTCCCTACGAGACACGTGATCCCGTCAATAGAGACCCAGCCCGAGTCGTCGATGCTCCTGTAGTTGGTGACCCTAGCGCGGACGAACTCCATCCGTCTCCTCCCCTGGTGTTGTCTTGACCGAGCAAGCCTGTACCTAAAGGCACGCTCACGGACAGCGTACGTAGCGAGCGGCCAAGGCTTCAAGGTGTTTTAGGTGTCAATTCATATAGTTGCTAGACGGAGTTAGGGACATGGTTTGATATGCGTACTGGTACACGGGCCATGATCGGGACGCCTTTTCCGACTGGGGGGTAGCCCCGATAAGCAGACGTCTTTAAGATCCCCCACCCGCCACCCGCCCGCCCCTTGATAACTGGGGGCACAGCCCCCAGACCCCCTGCCGGAGGGGAGAACTCTTCTCTCACAGAGTCTGAACAGGTTCCCTGCCATCCAAGGGCTTGAAGCCGACTCTACAAGCGCTGAGCTCGTAGGAATGAGCGATACGCCTGCGGTGCATTGGTGCGCTGTCTGCCGCGGCGGGGAGCCGTGCGGGACGCCAAGGGCATCCTATATCTGCGGCGCAAAGCCGGAGGGAGTGGTGGAGACGGGGGAGGGTCGAACTCCCCGTCCAGAAGAGTCGCAGTACCAGGACATCTACAGGCTTAGCCGGCGAACGGGTCTCGCCTCGGCGGTCCCTACCGGCCCGGGACTTCGCCAAGGCCAGCCGACAAAGCTTGGGCCGTATCCTATCGGTGTCGGAGAGGCCGCACCCCGATTAACGTCGCCCGTGCGGTCCCCTCGGGGGTGGAACCGTCGGACGCTAGCCGCCTCAGGCGGCTAGAGCCAGCTCTCTGTTAGTGCCGGTTACTTGGTTGCCACCTGATTATCGAGGTTGGTGGCGCCTCGGCCTGCAGTCCGGCTGAAACTCCCCTGTCGAACCCACGCGTCCCCACTGCTACAATTGTAACAGAAACCGACCGCGCTGGGCTGTCGGGACCGTCCCCTAGAATGGCGGTTGAGGAGATGGAGGAATCGGCAACGTTGCCGGTGCGGCCAGCGCGCCGGGCATACTCGCTGACCGGGCCGCTACTCTAGGTCGACTATGGGCGCACCGTCGGGGACCTGCTGCCCCGGCTGCACGTGCACCGTCTTGACGACACCGGACCAGTCAGCCCTCAGCGTCTGTTGCATCTTCATGGCCTCCAGCACGCAGACCTCGTCTCCCGTCACCACCTGTTCGCCGGCGGAGACGGCGACGGAGACTATGATCCCAGGCATCGGGGTGCGGAATGTCCGGCTGGAGGGGGGCGCTGAGGACGAGGACTGGGCCGGCGGTTCGCTGCGCGTTTCCGACTCCGGCTCCGCCGGCTGGGTCGTCATCGGCGCTCCCAGCGTTACCTCGACCATCTCACCGTCTACCCTGACGCGCGCCGGCTCCGTCGTCAGGTCCACGGCCTCGACCGTGTACCAGGTATCCCCAACCTGGACTCGCAGGGTGGAGGCTTCGCCGTCTGAGGAGCGGTTCTTGGGGGCCATCAGGTTATAGCAGCGAGATGAATACGCCGGCGACTACCGCGGAGCCGATAACGCCGGCCACGTTAGGCCCCATTGCGTGAGCCAGCAGATAGACCCTGGGGCTCGACTCCTGCCCGACGTTGTGGGATATCCTCGCGGCCATGGGCACGGCGGATACGCCTGCCGAGCCGATGAGAGGGTTGATCTTCTCCTTGAGGAACAGGTTCATCAGCTTTGCGAACAGCAGGCCGCCCACGGTGCCGCAGGCAAACGCCAGCAGACCGAGCCCAAGTATCTGAAGCGTCTGCACCTGGAAGACCACGTCGGCCTCCAACTTCGTGCCCACGGTGATCATCAGGAAGATGGTCGCGATGTTCAGGAGCTCGTTGGACGCGGCGCCCGAGAGGCGCGGGACGACGCCGCTCTCCTTGAACAGGTTTCCGATCATGAACATCGCGATGAGCGGCGCCGAGGCGGGCACCGCCAGGATTATCAACACCATGGCGATGGGCGGGAAGAGCAACTTCTCCAACCGCGACACCTCGCGGGGCGGCTTCATCTCGATCTCACGCTCCCGCCGCGTGGTCAACAGCTTCATCAACGGGGGCTGGATGAAGACGACGCTCGCCATGTACGTGTAGGCGATCACGGCAGTTATTCCGAGTATGTCCGGCGCAAGTACGGCTGAGAGGAAGATCGTGGTCGGGCCGTCCGCGCCGCCGATTATCCCGATCGCCGCCGCCTCGTTGAGGTCGAAGCCGGTGACCAACGCGCCCCAGAAGGCGACGAATATGCCCACCTGAGCAGCAGCGCCGAGCAGAAGCGTCTTGGGGTTGGCGATGAGCGGCGAGAAGTCCTGCATTGCACCCAGGCCGAGGAATATCAGCGGCGGCAGGATGTTCCACAACGACAACCCGTAGTGCAGGATGACCCCGAAGATACCCGACTCCTGAGGGGTGATCGACCCGGAGACGAACTCGGCCATGCCGTGCCCAGGTAGGTTCGTGAGCACTATCCCGAGGCCGATCGGCAGCAGGACGTAAGGCTCCCGATTCTGCTTGACGGCCACGAAGATGAAGCCGAAGCCCACGACCAGCATGACCACAGCCCGCCAATCAAGCTGGGCCGCCCCTGACGCCTCTATGAAGTCAACGAGTTCTTTCAATTGGTCTCCCAAAGGGAAGGGCAGTCATCGTGCGCAGCGTTCCGCAGCCCTTGACCCGGTACCGAGACGGTCACCCGGTGTTGTCTTCCCCCCGCGCCAACATCGCGTTGACGGCCACGACGGCGGCCAAGGCCTTCTCCCGCGCGTCAGACTGAGGTCCCGCAGCCGCGCGCCGCCGCTCCCCAATGCCCGCCGCCGCCGCCATGACGTACATGATTAGCGTCAGCGCGATGAGCAGCATGAACGCGGTGCCCACGCCGATGGCGGTGAGCTTCATCCCCTGTTCTACAATGGCCTGGTCGATGGCGAGCCTCACGACGGCAAGTTGCAACAGAGATTGTACAATGCGCCACAGGGGCCGGTCTACGGACTGCGCGGCGGCAAAGCCTGAGCCATATACTATGTTGATGCCAGCGAAGCTCTTCTGAAGGCGCTGGGGGAATAGCAGCCTACCCAAGCATGAACATGCCGGTGGGACATACCGAACGGGTGCAGAGTATGCGGGGCGAAGTGCATGAATGCCGGACATGACGCTCTGAACCAAGATCAGGGTGAACCGAATCGGGGTTCCGGGCTCTACGTCGACGTGGAGAATTTCCAATCTGACGGCCAGGCCATGATTCAAAGCCTAGTCGAGAACTGGCCAATCAGCGCCCCTACGCCGTCACGACTAACCCTCTATGTGCGGGCCGACCAAGCTGAATTGTGGCGGCTATGGGCCTCAAGTCGTTTCTGCGATCTGGATGTTGCCGTCCATGGTACGCAGCACTTCAGCATGAGCTCGTCCAAGAATTCTGCTGACATTGCAATCGCCACCAACGCGATGGCTGATTTGATTCTCAAGAGGATCACCCATGTCACGGTGTTCAGTGACGACAGTGACTTCATCTCGCTGTACGCTGCGATCCGCGACGAACCGGACATCCCACTAGCCGATGGGAGGGTGCCATTCCTATGGGTCGTGACCGACCGAGAAGGCTCGTTATCCACCACGGTTAGGCGATTCTTCCCGCGCGAGCAACTGCATACGGTGGAGTTCGAGCGTAGCGATGCCAAGAACACCGAGATCTCGGAATCGCCGAATACCAAGCCGGTACAAAGTCACCCGGAACGCGCTAAGGACGTCTGGGCTGAAATGGCGCAGTCAGTTCTAAGAGATATTCCAGTCGGACCATTCAAGAGCGCTGACTGCCAACCGGTAATCAAGAGACACTGGCCCAAGCATTCATTGGCCGACGCTGGCGGGTCTCCGTTTGGTTTGGAGTTCAAGAACAACATCTGGCCGGTCCTTGAGAAGCTAGGAGTGAAGATAAAGAACCCGGGGAAGAAGCCGGTTAAATATGAGATGACTGCTGAGGCAAAGAATGCATTAGCGTGATCCTAAAGAGTGGGGCCTCCCCCAGCCGCGAACAAGAAGGCTCCCTTCAAGTCGTGGGCGACCTGTTTGGAACTCGTCAAAGTTTGGCATCCCGAAACTGGTAAGTGGGGTGATGGGAATGGGGAAGGGGGGCGCTTGCCGCATCCGAGAGGCGGCGGCTATAATCTAGCTAGGACACCAAGTTAGGAGCGCCTTCGGGTAATGACTGCGAAGATTGACCTCAACTGTGACATGGGCGAGAGCTTCGGGATGTACAAGATGGGCCTCGACGAGGAGGTCATCGAGTACATAAGCTCCGCGAACATTGCGTGCGGCTTCCACGCCGGCGACCCGGCGTGGATGCGTCACACCGTGGATCTGGCCGAGGCCCACGGCGTGGCTGTCGGCGCACACCCAAGCTACCCGGACCTGGTTGGGTTTGGCCGTAGAAACATGTCCGTGACCCCGGACGAGGCCAGGGCGGACATCGTCTATCAGGTTGGGGCGCTGCAGGCGTTCACCAAGTCGAAGCGGCTACAGCACGTCAAGCCACACGGCGCGATGTACAACCAGGCCGTGGACGACGAAGACTTGGCGCGGGCCATCTGCGAGTCGGTGCGCGAGGTGGACCCGGAGATGATCGTGGTCGCGCTGGCAGGCTCCCGGTGGGTCGAGATTGCGCACGAGATGGGCATGAGGGTGGGCCGCGAGATATTCGCGGACCGCGCGCTCAACCCCGACGGCACCCTCGTTCCCAGGTCGAAGCCCGGCTCCGTGCTCCATGACGTCGAGGAGGTGGCCGACCGGAGCGTCCGAATGGTCGCCGAGGGCCTGGCTACCGCCATCACCGGGGAGGTGATCGAGGTCGAGGCCGACAGTCTCTGCATCCACGGAGACACGCCCGGAGCCGTCCAGATGGCTGCCGCCGTCAAGCGCGGGCTTCAGGACGCCGGCGTCTCCATCACCCCGCTGGCGCAGCTTGTGTAACGCCCCGGTACCTGGTTTTCGCTCCGACTCATGTACGAATCGCCCAAGTTCCTGCCCGCCGGCGACCAAGCCCTTGTAGTAGAGCTTGGCGACGTGATTTCCCCCGAATGCAACCGCCGGGTGAATCAGTTGCTCAGCGCAATGGAGGCCGGCCCCATTCGCGGCGTCGTAGATATCGTCCCCACCTACCGCTCCCTCATGATCCAGTACGACCCGATGTTGGCGTCCTTCGGAGAACTGCGGAGCGCCGTCTCCGAAGCGATGCCCAAGCTCAAAGACGGCAAGGCGGGCGCCAGCCGTATCGTCGAGATACCTGCCCTCTATGGCGGCGAGTACGCTCCCGACCTCGATTTCGTTGCCGAGCAGGCCGGCCTCTCCGTAGATGAAGCCGTGCGGCTCCACTCGAGTGTGGATTACCTCGTGTACATGATGGGCTTCACCCCTGGCTTCCCCTACCTCGGAGGCTTGCCGGACAGGCTCGCCACTCCCCGATTGACGACGCCCCGTACCGTCATTCCCGCCGGATCGGTGGGCATCGCCGAGAGCCAGACAGGGGTATATCCCCTGGACAGCCCCGGCGGATGGCAGCTGATAGGCCGGACCCCGCTGAAGCTGTTCGACGTCGACCGCGAGCCGCCGTCCCTCATATCGGCCGGAGACCGGGTCCGATTCGTCCCCATTGCGGGCGAGGAGGAATACCGGCGCATCGCGGACGCCGTATCCCGGGGGGAATACAATACCGCCCCTTCCGAGCGCAAATGAGCCGCCCCGTACTGCAGATCCTGCATCCCGGCATCTTCACCACCGTACAGGACCGTGGACGCTATGGGTTTCAGCGCTACGGGGTGCCGGTATCGGGCGCCATGGACCAGTTCGCGCTCCGGGCCGCCAACCTCTTGGCCGGCAACGGCCAGGGCGCCGCGTGCCTCGAGATGACCGTCATCGGACCCACGGCCCGCCTCCTATCGGATGCGACCGTGGCGATAACCGGCGCCGACCTGACGCCCACCGTGGACGGACGACCACTGCCGAGATGGGAGCCCGCCGCGTTGGGGGCCGGCTCCGTGCTGTCGTTCCCGGAGATGCGGGACGGCGTGCGCTGCTACCTCAGCATCTCCGGGGGCATCGACGTCCCCGAGGTGCTGGGCAGTCGCTCGACGTACGTAAAGGCCGACCTGGGGGGCCTTGAAGGCCGGGCGCTCCTCGAGGGCGACGTCATTTCCGCATTCGACGACGCCGGCCCCGTTCGTGAAGCCCCCACAGGCTTCGAAGCCCCCTCCTACGGCCGGCGCCACAATCTGCGCGTAGTCATGGGGCCTCAGGATGATGCTTTTGATGACGATGCGGTCGCCGCGCTTCTGGAGTCCGAATACACGGTGTCTCTGGACTCCGACAGGGTGGGTTACAGGTTGGAGGGGCCGCGCATCTCCCATCGGACCAGGCCGGACATCATCTCCGACGGCACCCCCGCCGGGGCGATTCAGGTGCCCGGAGACGGGTCCCCCACAGTCCTGCTGGCCGATCGAGGCGCCACCGGCGGGTACACCAAGATCGCTACCGTCATCAGCACGGACGTCGATAGGCTTGGTCAGGCCCTGCCCGGTCAGACGGTGGCGTTCGAGGCCCTTGACGTGGAGGATGCCCACCGGGCCATGAGGGGAACGGAGGCGCTGATCAGTGCTTTCGCGGGCCTTCCCCCTCCCTCAGTTAGCGTGGACGGGGAGCCCTTCGACGTCCTGGACCTCGAGGGCAGAATCGTAGCCGGGCGTCTCCCCTGGACCGCAGGCGCCCGGAGTACCCGGCGCCTTGCCCGGGCTACTATCGGGGGGCGCACCTACGAATTCGAGGTGAGCTCGGAGGGCGGCCCCGGCGGTACTATTGCTTGAATTGCTGCACGCGTTGTCGGCCTGGCTGGAGGGGTTTGCCAGCAGCCCGTGGGCCGTCCTCGTTCTGGCCTCGGCCTCCTTCTCCGAGTCCATCTTTTTCCCCATCCCACCCGACCCCCTACTCATCGCCACCTCTCTGCTTCAGCCCAATCTGGCGATCTTTCTAGGGGCCGTCGTCACGCTCGCGTCCGTGGCGGGGGCTGTCGTAGGACACTGGCTGGGGCAGCGTCTGGGCCGGCCTTTCCTGTACCGGTTCTTCGCCGAAGATACTGTGCTGAAGGTGGAACGCCTCTTCCAGAGGTACGGTGCTTGGGCCACTCTCCTGGCTGCCTTCACCCCATTGCCCTACAAGCTGTTTGCCATCGCGGCCGGTGTGCTCAATTTGGACAGGAGAACGTTCGTGATCGCGTCGCTGGCCGGCCGTGGCGCTAGGTTCATGGCCATAGGGATCCTCATCTTCATATTCCGCGACTCGATTGAGGAGTTCGTCTCGAACAACTTCGAGATTCTGACCATCGCAGCCGCGGCGGCTGCAATCTTTGCGGCGGCTGCGTGGGTGCTCGTCCACCGGGCGCGAAGAAGCGGGAGGAGCAGCACGCTGCCCTAGACCCCCTACCGACGGCGGCGCCCATGCTAACGCACGAACGTTCGCGTGCGAGTACGTCTCTTTGCCCCTGAGCAAGCTCATGTGTTATACTTGCCCCCGCATACGTTCCAAGCGTAGCTGTTCTGTGAATTAGGAGAGGGGCCCCCAGATGGTTCAAGTGGTTCAAGAGCAAGGGGTACTAAGAGCCGCGGCCGAGCCGCCTGCGCTCACCATGAAGTCGTTGCTCGAGGCAGGCGTCCACTTCGGCCACCAAAAGCACCGGTGGAATCCTCGGATGGCCCCCTACATATTCGCCCACCGCAACGGCATCCACATAGTAGACCTCCAGAAGACACTCGACCACCTTGAGCGTGGCGCGG
The DNA here is from genome assembly GCA_958296245.1 of uncultured Dehalococcoidia bacterium. Taxonomy (GTDB): domain Bacteria; phylum Chloroflexota; class Dehalococcoidia; order Lucifugimonadales. Next base: position 567,053 of record OY282458.1, on the reverse strand, counting down.
CGTTCGTAGAGGAGCTTGCCAGCCAGGGTCAGAAGATAATCATGGTCGGCACCAAGAAGCAGGCCCAGGACACCATCGTGTCCGAAGCCGAAAGGGCCGGGACCTTCTACGTGAGCACGCGGTGGCTGGGAGGCACGCTCACCAACTTCGGGACTATCCAGGCACGGATCGACTACCTCGTCAAGCTTGAGACCAGGAAGGCCCGAGGCGACTTCGAGGTACTCCCTAAGAAGGAGGTCCAGAAGCTCGAGCACTCCATCGCTAGGCTGAACCGCTTCTTCGGCGGGATCAAGGAAATGACCGAGATCCCCGACGCGCTCTTCGTGGTGGACATCGGCAAGGAAGCGATAGCAGTCGCGGAGGCCCGGCGGGTGGGGATACCCATCGTGGCCCTAGTCGATACCGACTGCGACCCGACCCTGATCGACTACCCCATACCAGGCAACGACGATGCGATTCGGTCCATCAGGCTCGTGACGGGATGCATCGCGGATGCCTACGTAAACGGCGTCAACAGAAGGGCCGCGCAGGCTGCCGAGGCGGAGAAGGCTGCCGAAGAAGAGACCGCTTCCGAGGAGGCCGAAGGCCAACAGGACGAGGCTAATGAGGTTGCCCCAGCGTAACCTCCCCTCCAAATAGGCTGCGGAGATACGGGGTGTGCAGAAGGACAAAATCCCCTTCGCCGTGAGCCCGCCCTCAGATATAATCTACCTCCTTTCCGGCTAGGGAGAGGGTTGCAAGGAAGCTGGAAAGCGCTCCCCACAGCCTGTTAATTAAGGACCAGTCCCGACTGAAGCGACGCCGGTAGAGCCCCGAACAGGGCCAAAGTTAGATTCAAAGCGAAGGGATAGAATGGCAGTAACCGTAGAATTGATCCGGGCCCTCCGTGAGCAGACGTCGGCAGGCATCATGGATTGCAAGAGGGCTCTGGAGGAGGCGGACGGGGATTACGAAAGGGCGGCGGCCATCCTTCGGGAGAAGGGTATGGCGTCAGCAGCCAAGAAGTCCTCCAGGGAAACCAACGAGGGCTTGATCGAGACCTACGTCCACACCGGCGGCAGGGTTGGGGCCATGGTCGAGATCAACTGCGAGAGCGATTTCGTAGCCCGCACCGACGACTTCAAGTCCCTAGCCCACGACATAGCCATGCAGGTGGCGGCTATGGCGCCGGCCTCGATCGGCGCCAGCGATGCCTCCGAGGGGCAAGAGGCCCCCAGCCAGGATAGCGTCCTACTACAACAGCCGTTCATCAAAGACCCATCGCTGACGGTACAGGACTTGATCAACGAGGCCGTGGGCAAGCTTGGCGAGAACGTGCGCGTGAGCAGGATCGCCAGGTTCTCCCTCGGGGAGTAGCGGGCCGTGACCAGTGCCGGGGCCTGTTACGAGCGGGTCCTACTGAAGCTCAGCGGCGAGTCGTTCAAAGGCGCCCGCGGCCACGGGATCGATCACGGAGCCGTCGCCTACATTGCGGCGCAGATCGAATCGGCGCACCTTATGGGCGTCCAACTCGGCGTTGTGGTCGGCGGCGGCAACATCTGGAGAGGCGCAGAGGCGGAAACCGAGGGGATGGAGCGGGCGACCGCGGACTACTCCGGGATGCTTGCCACCGTCATCAACGCCCTCTCCCTCCAGGATGCCTTGGAGCGGCGGCACGGGATAGATACTCGGACGCAGAGCGCGATAAGCATCCAGCAGGTGGCCGAGCCTTACATCCGGCGCCGAGCCATCCGACATCTCGAGAAGGGGCGCGTAGTGCTCTTTGCCTCAGGCACCGGGAATCCCTTCATGACCACCGATACCGCCGCCGCCCTCCGGGGGATAGAGATCGGAGCCGACGTGTTACTAATGGCCAAACACGGCGTGGACGGCGTCTACAGCGCCGATCCCAACCTCGACCCGGACGCTTCCAGGTTCGACGCCCTGACCCACAGGGACGCCTTGGACCTAAGGCTTAAGGTGATGGATACGACGGCGTTGTCTCTCTGCATGGAGAACAACTTCCCCATCGTCGTATTCGACCTGTTCGCCAAGGGAAGTTTGAAACGCATCATCGGAGGGGAGCGGATCGGGTCGCTGGTATCCGACCCCCTCGGGTCATAAGTGGTTTGTGCTAGAATATCCGTGCGAAGTTGAGACGAGAGAGGCGTAACAATGGAAGCCCATGACGCTGTAGCCGTAGAACTCAATCCCAAAATTCAGGACTTCCAGCCCGGTGATACGGTGCGCGTGAGCATCAAGATCAAAGAGGGAGACAGGGAACGGGTCCAGGTCTTCGAGGGCGTGGTCATCCGGCGCCGGGGCAGCGGGCCCGGCGCGTCCTTCACCGTGCGGCGCGTCAGCTACGAGATAGGGGTAGAGCGCGATTTCCTGCTGCATTCCCCCGCCGTAGAGGCTGTCGAAGTCGTCAGGCGCGGCGCGGTCCGCAGGGCCCGCCTGTATTATCTGCGGGGCCGGTCCGGCCGCAGCGCCCGGATCAAGGAGCGAACGCGGCGTTAGACCGCAGCGCCGAAGAAGGACGTTGCCGCCAGCGGCTTGCCGGCCAAGAGGTTGCGGCATCCGGTACCGGGAAGCCCCTGTCTATGAGATTCGCCGAGGTTGCGGTCGACGCGCCTGTTGGGCCCGGCCAGACCTTTAGCTATTCCGTCCCCCCATCCGTGCAGGTCAGCATCGGGCAGCTCGTCACTGTCCCCTTCGGGCCCAGGAGGCTCCAGGGTGTGGTCTTCGGGCTGTTGCGGACGGCCCAGGCGCCTGATACCCGTGACTTGATCTCGGTGGACCGAGACGTTCCCGCGCTCACGGGCATGCAACTGGCCCTGGCCTGGTGGATGAGCAGCCATTACATGTCGTCGCTATTCGAGGCTGCCCGAACGATGCTCCCGCCGGGCCGCCGCGCCCGGCTGAAGACGTACTTCTCGGCTGAGGAAGCCATCGGAGATGCCGCCTCCCTGCGGCTGACCGGGCTTCAGAGCAGGGTCCTTGCGTATGTCCAGAGGCGCGGGGCTGTTGCCGAGACGCGGGTCGCCGCGGCGTTCGGCCCCCCGGCCTCGGGGGCGCTGCGGCGTCTCGAACGCAAGGGGCTCGTAACACGTACCGACCGCCGCTCCGCTCCTTCCGTCACGCACAAGACTATCCGCATGGTCAGGTTGTCGGACTCCCGCCCGGAGGTCGACTTGAGCAGGGCGCCCCGGCAGAAGGCGCTCGCCGAGCACCTGACGGCGTCCGGTGAGCCTATGGCCCTGAGTGATGCCCGAGGCGAGTATGGCGGCGGCGCGGTGAGTTCGCTCACGGCGAAGGGCGTGGTCGAAGTCTACGACGTCAGGGTGGAGCGCGACCCACTTGGCGGGGTAAGCCTGCCTACGGCCCCGGCGGTCACGCTTACTGCGATTCAGGAGAAGGCGTCGGCCGAGATCAAGAAAGCAGCGTCGAGCCCCGGCGGCGGGCAGCGCCGGTTCTTGCTGGAAGGCGTGACCGGCAGCGGGAAGACGGAGGTCTATCTGGAGGTCGTGCGCCACTGCTTGCAGCTTGGCAAGCGGGCTATAGTGCTGGTGCCTGAGATAGCGCTGACCCATCAGACCGTCGAGCGTTTCTCTTCCAGATTCCCTGGCCGCGTAGCGGTCATCCATAGCGGTCTGACGGCAGGCCAGCGCTTTGACCAGTGGCACAAGGTCAGGGAGGGCAGCTACGGGGTCGTAGTCGGGTCGCGCGCAGCGGTATTCGCTCCTCAGCCGGACTTGGGCGTCATCGTCCTCGACGAGGAACACGAGTGGAGCTACAAGCAGCACGACGCCGCCCCTCGTTACCACGCCAGGGACGTTGCCATCAAACTGGGGGAACTGACCGGCGCGCCGGTGATACTGGGCAGCGCCACCCCTGCTTTGGAATCGCGTCACAAGGCGCTGCGAGGCGAGATGCGTCCTCTGCTTCTTCCGACGAGGCTGGCCGCCGGCGGGAGCGGCCCGGGGCCGGCTGCGATGGCTCCCGTGCAGGTCGTCGACATGAGGCGGGAGCTCCGCGAAGGGCACGCGGGCATCTTCAGTCGGCCCCTTACGGACGCCCTGAGCCGTTCCCTGGACGGTGGAGGCCAGGCCATCCTCTTCTTGAACCGGAGAGGCTCAGCGCCCTACCTGCAATGCCGGGGCTGCGGCCAGAACCTCAAGTGCAGGAACTGCGAGTCTCCAACCGCGTACCACAGCGACCGGGGGGTCCTCCTGTGTCACTACTGCGACGCCCGCCGGAAGCCGCCCGCACAATGTCCGGCCTGCAGGTCATATAAGCTGAGTTACTTCGGAATCGGCACCAAGGCGATCGTAGAGGAGATGGGACGCACCTTCCCCGGCGCGCCCGTGCTCCGGTGGGACCGCGACGCCGCGAGCCGTCCCGGGGAGCATCTGGCTCTGCTGGAGCGTTTCAGGTCGGGCGAGGCGTCGGTCCTCGTGGGTACGCAGATGATAGCCAAGGGGTTGCACTTCCCCGGCGTTACCTTGGTCGGGGTCGTGCTGGCCGACGTGGGGTTGAACGCCCCGGACTTTCGCGCGGGCGAGCGGGCCTTCCAAGTGCTGTGCCAAGTGGCTGGCAGGGCTGGCAGGGGAGCCCGCCGCGGGCGTGTCATCGTGCAGACCTACCGCCCGGACAACTACGCCGTTAGGGCGGCGGCTTCCCAGGACTACCGCCGCTTCTTCACCCAGGAGATGGCGCACCGCCGGGAGCAGGGCAACCCGCCCTATGCCGGCCTGATCAGGCTGGTAAACCTCCACACTAACGCCGCGCTCTGCGAACGGGAAGCCTCGCGGCTTGCGGACCAGCTCAGGGCGGAGTGCGATGCGTCGGGCCACTCCGAGATCGAGGTGTTGGGTCCGACCCCAGCCTACCCGTCGCGGCTTCGAGGCCGCTACCGGTGGCAGATAGTCCTGAGGGGCCCCAATCCCCGGGTGCTGCTGAAGGACGTCAGGCTGCCGCGGGCGTGGGCCATAGACGTGGACCCCCTGGGCCCGGCGTGAACGGGATTTTGACACTATTTCAGAGGCTCAAATAGAATACCGTATGGTTCCCAAGGCCTGAGGCTGCGGAGGGAAGATGCAGGACTTCGAGTTCACCGTGTACAGGGTAGGAGTTCACGCCCGGGACCTTCTCGATCCCGAAAGGGTCGAGCTGGAGAAAGCAGGCGCCCGCCAGGTCGTGATCGAGAAGCCGGAAAATGACGAGGCGTTCATCGAGATAGCCGGCGACGCAGATGGGCTAATCGTGGTCGATTCCCCGGTAACCCGCCGCGTCATCGAAGGGCTTGGGCGTCTCAAGGTCGTACTGCGCACCGGCGTAGGGGTCGACGTGATAGACGTCGAGGCCGCTACCGAGCGGGGCGTCGCGGTCGTATCGGTCCCCGACCTCTGGATCCGCGAGGTGGCCAACCACGCCTTGGCGTTGCTGCTCGCCTGCAACCGCCGGTTGCTCCTGTTGGACCGATACGTTCGTTCGGAACGTTGGCTGCCGGTGATACCGCCGCCGGTAGGCTCGCTTCACGGTGAGACCCTCGGCATGATCGGGTTTGGCCGAATCGGGAGGATGATGGCCCGGCGCGGCGCCGCGCTGGACATGGAATTGATCGCGTACGACCCGTTCCTACCTACGGCGGCGTTCGGGGAATTCGGCGTCGAGCCAGTTTCTTTGCAGGAACTGCTGCACCGCTCCGACTACGTCTCCATCCATAGCCCGCTCACCGAGCAGACACGCCACCTGATCGATGAGGCGGCCTTGAAGCAGATGAAGGCCACGGCCTACCTGATCAACACGTCACGCGGCCCGGTCGTAGACGAGGCAGCCCTCGCGACGGCGTTGCGGGAGGGTTGGATCGCCGGCGCGGGCCTCGACGTGCTGGAGCAGGAGCCCCCCGATCCCGCCAATCCTTTGCTGGAGCTGGATAACGTCATCCTTACGCCCCATTCGTCCTACTACTCGGACGCCGCCATCAGGGAACTGCCGATCCGCTGTGGGCAAGAGGTGGCCCGGGTCCTGACCGGACGCCGCCCTCTCAACCTGGTCAACCACGAAGTCCTAGCGGTGCTGCCCCTCACCGAGGATTAGCACGCTGCGGGGCATCCTCCCCACCGGGAAGGAGAAAGGGTGTGGCCTACACGGACTCTATGCCGGCCTGGATGCGGCTGGCGTAGGCTTCTTCAACCTGGAGGATGTGCTCTATCACTTGGCGGGCCGACCACTCGCCTTCGGCGGGCTCGCGGTCGAGGTCTTCGTCGGAGAGGCCGACGAGCATCCCCTCGAGCTCGCCGCGGGCGGCCTGGAGGCTCTTCAGGATGAGCTGCGCCTCGCCCTGGGCGGCTCCGAGCGCGTGGAGGGTCTTGGCAAGCTGGACCGTGTGCTCGACCTCGTGGGCGATGAACCTGTAGAACATGAAGCGCACGTTGACCTCGCGCTCCCCGTAGGTGGCAGGGGCGAGCATCTGCTCTTCGGTGACGTTCTGCAGGCGCTCCTGGGTGCGCCTGCGCTGCTCGCGCATCTTCTGAAGGGTCTCTTCGACGGCGGTCATGGCTGTCCTCCCTTGCGGTGTTCGAGGCGAATGTTACCACCTGGGACGGCGGGCTTGCATCGTTACTCCCCGAACCGGTATTCGCCTCGCCAGCGCTGTCCATGGCGGCTGAACTGACCGGTCACTATGCGGGCGACGTCGTATGCGGGGAGATACTGGACTGAGACGCATCTTTCGCCGGATATCGTGCTCGATGTTTGGAAGTGGAAGTCGCGGTTATCGAAGCCGGCGCCCTCAGGAACGTCTTCCAAGTCTGTCGGGTACACGTGCAAGAAGAACAGCTCCTCGACGTTGCCGGGACCGCACGGCTCCTTGACGTAGGTCAGCCTCTTCTCGTCGAGATATACGTCGAATTCGGATTCGATTATCAGGCCGCCCCTTACCTCGAGATTGCCTATGGGCTTGGCGAGCAGATCAACCAGGTTGGGAGCTTCGAGCAGATAGAGGTCTGAGAGGTTCTCATCGACGACGTGCTCCACCTGAATCCCATCTATGAGCTCCTCCAGCAGCTCCAAGTGTGCTACTTCCCGTTCAGTGAAGACGAGCCATAGTCTATTCGCGGGGGTGGCCGCTTCGAGTACGTCGTCAATACATGCTTGGATATTTGCGAGGTAGTAACAATATATGTAGTAGTAGTTGTCCGGCTTCTCATCGTAATAGAACTTCATGAGATGGTGCGCTCCTTGGGCCACATAGACGACGTCGCCTTCTTGTTCACGCTCTTCCAAGGCGAAGAGGACACTGTTGATGAGGTACTCGTACTCGTCGTATGGCTTGCGGTCTATGATGCTGATCGTTCCGCCAAGTATGACGATAGCTGCGAGCAGGGACATCACGTGGGGCAGCCATTCGCGGCGCGCAATCACGGGCGCGGCGCTGTCTAGCGAATGGAATACGCAGCCTAACATGATGAAGATGATGGGAGCGAGATACATGGAATGCCTGCCGCTTTGAGGGTATATCCGCAGCATCGCGGCGCAGAGCGCGATTGCAATGGACAGCAAGAACAGGACGGTGATGGCGTCGAGTCTTACTTTTCGGACGGACGCGGGCGGGAACACGCCGAGTCCGAAGAAGGCGGCCAGGAGAAATAGCTCCGTCTCGTGTATTCGCAGTGACTGAAGCGGCAGGAAATCGAGAGTAAGGAGCTCAGGCAAGTGGTTGTAGAACAGTTGCCGCGTCTCGACGATAACGAACTCTATGACGGCTCGCTCGTCGGTGTACCCGCCTGAGTAGTACCCTTCTTCGAGATAGTGATCCGCGCCGAAGCCCCCGGGCTCCCACTGGTAGCGGAGGGTTGTGACGTAACTTACCGCGCATCCGGCGGTGAAGGACGCGGCGGGCCATGCCGCGCTCCGCAATTTGCTCCAAGCCCTGCCTATGTACGGGCGCAGACCCTCACGCAGCGTGTCCCGTCGGCGGAATATGCCGCTCGCTTCCACGAGGGCAAGGGTCCCCAATACGGCAATTCCGAAGAGTACGAGGCCGTATTGCACCAGCGGCGCGATGAACAGAGCCGCGCAAAGAAGAACACTCGTTTTGCCCCCCCCATTTTGATTTCGGAGGTGGGACAGCAGGCCGACTATCATGAGGGCGGCCATGAGTGCGTCAACGGAGTATTCCCGCACGTCCTGGGCGTGGCGTATCGCTTCGGCGGAGACGGTTGTCAGCAGCGCGGCCATGAACGCGGCCCAACGGCTGACGCCAACGCGGGGCAGCAGGAATAGCAGGACTGCGACGGTCCCAACGCTCGCGGCAGCCGGGACCATGCGGACGGTGAAAGCCGAGCTCTCCACCTTCTGCACAGCCCACAGGACGAGGGGGTAGAGTACTGGTGAAGAATTGCGATGCTGCGTGTGCTCGACGGCTTCCAAGAAAGAGCCTCTTGAATTGATGGCGGCCAGGGCCTCGTCGAATCGAAGAGAGTTGCCGCCGAGGTCGTAGAAGCGGAGCGCGGCGGCGGCGAGCAGCAGGCATATGCAAGCCGCGTAGTAGAGGCGCGGGGCGGCCCGCAGTTTGTTCAGGATCTCTCCTATACTCATGATGCCGGCAGCAGGCTGATTATGTACTGGTCCCAGGTAGTATTGTCGTAGACGGTCGCCAAGGTGAGGAAGCGGTATGCGGAGGAGGGGCCGTAGGCTGCTGTCAATGAGTGGTGGAGATAGGGGGACTCGAACCCCCAACCTCGGCATTGCGAACGCCGCGCTCTCCCAGTTGAGCTATATCCCCACGCCCGAGGATCCAAGTCGATTATAGTCCACGGCCTGCGGGTGTCAATGCGGTGGGGCTGGCTGGCAAGCTGTTCAGAGAGGAGCCGGGGATACAACACTGCTCAGAGCCGGAGTTGCCTATCGGTGACCACTGCTGATCGAGAAGTTCCTCAAGTCCGAACGGTTACCTTGGCGGGCGCCGTAACTCAGCCGGGACGGGGCGCTAGAAGAGGTTCCCCTGCGGGGTCGGCGGCGCGGCCTGGTAGGGCACGCCCATATGCTCGTAGGCGCGCCTCGTCGCCACACGCCCACGCCGGGTCCGGTCCAGGAACCCTATCTGGAGGAGATACGGCTCGTACACGTCCATGATCGTGTCCGCCTCTTCGCTGGTGGCAGCCGCCAGAGTCTCGACTCCCACCGGCCCGCCGTCGAACTTGTCGATGATCGATCGGAGCACCATGTGATCGACGTCGTCCAAGCCTAAGCGGTCCACCTCCAGCCTAGTCAGCGCTTCACGGGCAACGCCGCCCGTGACCACGTTATCAGCCATCACCTGCGCGTAGTCGCGCACCCGCTTGAGCAGGCGGTTGGCGACCCTCGGGGTGCCCCTGGCCCTCCGGGCGACCTCAGCCATGCCCTCCCGCTGGGCGTCGATCTCGAGAATGCGGGCCGACCTCTCCACGATCGTCTCCATCGCCTCCTCGTCGTAGAAGTCCAGGCGGTGGGTCATGCCAAACCTGTCGCGGAGCGGCGAGCTAACCATCCCGTACCGGGTCGTGGCGCCGACCAGTGTGAACGGCTTGATGGATAGATTGATGCTGCGCGCCTTGAGTCCCTTGTCTATGACCCACGAAACGACGAAGTCCTCCATGGCCCCGTACAACACCTCTTCAACCACTCTGCTCAGCCGGTGCACCTCGTCTATGAACAAGACCTCCTGCGGCTGCAGACGGGTCAGGATCGAGACCATGTCGCCCGGCCGCTCTATTGCGGGGCCGGAGGTCGTCTTGATCGAGGTGTCCATTTCGTTGGCCACGATGTTGGCCAGCGTCGTCTTGCCCAGACCGGGCGGCCCATACAACAACAGGTGGTCGAGCGCTTCGTTCCGCTGTTTGGCCGCCTCGATTGCTATCTCAAGGTTGACCTTCAACCGATCTTGGCCCACGTAGTCTTGCAGCCTGCGAGGCCGCAGGCTGCCGTCGAGAGAATCGTCGTCTTGCTGGCGGACGCCCGAAACGACGCGGTCGTTCACGTAGCCTCCCCCCGATATAACCGGTGTTCATCCTAAATTGAGCGCCCCTGATTCTAATACGAAGAGTAAGGGTAGTCCAATGGCTCCGTTGTGACAGAGAGCATGTCCCGCCTGCTCAGCCTACTAAACTGATACAGGCTCGTACACGCTATTGACCCTTCAACTTGCCCGTTGCTAGAATGTCCAATGCTCCTTCTGATTGAGAAAGCTCGACGCCCATGATCGTGATAGGGCTTACCGGAGGCATCGGGACAGGAAAGACTGAGGTCGCCCGGATACTAGGAGGGCTTGGCGCAGCGGTCGTCAACGCCGACGTGGTAGCTCATGAGGTCTACTCCAAGGGCAGCGAGGGTTGGGCCGAGATCGTGGGCGCTTTTGGCGAAGGTTTCTTGACCGCCGAGGGCCGCGTGGACCGGCAGAAGCTCGCAGCGTTGGTCTTCGAGGACAGGGCAGCCCTCGAACGGCTAAACTCCATCGTCCACCCGCGCGCCCGTTCCATTGTGGAGACGGAGTTGGAGCGTTTGCGCGCAGAGGGCGTCGGCGTTGCGGTCGTTGAAGCGCCCCTCCTCCTGGAGGCGGGATGGGTCGACGTGGTTGACCAAGTATGGGTTACCATAGCCGCTCCGTCGCAGGCAGTGGAGAGAGCCGTAGAACGCGGCCGCCTTGCCCCCTGTGAGGTCGAGGCGCGAATGGCGTCACAGATGCCGCAAGAGGAGCGGGCAGCCCTCGCAGAGGTTATCATCGACAACGGCTCCAGCATATGCGAGCTCGAAAAGACCGTCGAGGCAAACTGGCGGTTACTGACGAAAGGAACGCGGAAAGAACCCTGATATGACCACCCCCACCACGACCCTATTTCGCAGCTACATCGTCGAGGAGTACTCGCTGACCGAGGAGCCGTACTACGTGCCCGTCGGCGACGAGATAGACCTCTTCGAGGCCGCCTACCACTCCAAGATACCGGTGCTGTTCAAAGGCCCGACCGGCTGCGGTAAGACGCGCTTCGTCGAGTACATGTCCTACCGCATGGGTCGACCCATGACCAAGGTAACGGCTGGGCGCTCCGACAATAGGCGGGCCGGCGGCAACGGGTCCCTGCCCCTGGTCACAATCGCCTGCCACGAGGACTTGACGGCAAGCGATCTCGTGGGCCGGTATCTCCTGCAGGGGGACAGCACGATCTGGATAGATGGGCCGCTGACCCGTGCCGTGAAGGCGGGCGGCATCTGCTATCTCGACGAGATCGTCGAGGCCCGCAAGGATACGACGGTTCTCATTCACCCATTGACCGACCACCGCCGCATCCTGCCCATCGAGAAGCGCGGCGAGCTCCTGGAGGCCGCCGACGGCTTCCTGCTCGTGATGTCCTACAACCCCGGCTACCAGAGCGCGTTGAAGGACCTGAAGCACAGCACGCGCCAGAGGTTCGTGGCCATCGAGTTCGACTCGCCTCCGCCCGACATCGAGGCGCAGATAATCGAGCACGAATCCGGCATCGACGCGGACACTGCTAAGCGTCTGGCCAAGCTGGGTGAGAAGGTGCGCAATCTCCGGGAGCACGGCCTTGCCGAGGGCGCCAGCACGAGGCTCTTGATCTACGCAGGCAAACTGATGGTCAACGACATCAGCCCCAGGCGCGCCTGCCAGGTCGCCGTGAACTGGGCGGTTACGGACGACGAGCCGCTGCAACGAAGCATCGAGGAGGTGATCTCGTCGATATTCGAGTAGGCCGGGCCATACCCCAGTCGGGCGCCGGCCTAGTCACGCTCCTCGCGGACCCCTATCTGGCCGCCATACAAAGCGGTCTCGCCAGCAGCCCGAATACGGTTCTCGATGACTCGTCGTTGACGCCCGCAGCCGTACTGCTCTTGCTATACCCCAAGGCCGGCGGCTACCGCATCCTTCTGAACAAGCGCAGCGACTCCGTGGAAGAGCACAAGGGAGAGATCGCGTTGCCCGGCGGCAGATGGGACGAGGGGGACTCGGACCTTCTGGACACGGCGCTCCGCGAGACCTACGAGGAGATGGGCGTGTTGCCCTCCGACGTGCAGGTGTTGGGTGGGCTGGACGACGTGGCGACCATCTCGAAGTATGCCGTCCGCACTTTTGTGGGGACGATTCCCGCGCCCTATCCGTTCGCCCCCAACGAAGAGGTAGCCGAGGTCATCGAAGCCTCGGTGAGCTGCCTGCTCGCCCCCGGCAGTTGCCGCGGCGACGCCTGGGTGGCCGAGGGGCGCATCCGCCATAGGCCAGCCTTCGGCTACAGAGGACACCTGATCTACGGCGCGACCGCGCAGATACTCGGCCGGTTCCTCGACGTAGTGACGGAGGCATGGGGTAAGGAGTCCGGATGGACGAACAGACTGTCCTAACCCGGGAGAGGGTCCTCCAGGAACTGGGCGCGTATCCCCCCGAAGTATCGGAGGAATTCGAGAAGTCATGGAAGGCGATGTGCGCCTCGGTCAACGAGCGCCAGCTCGCAGACTGGGCCGAGTTGGGGCTGCGCCTTGCCGGAGAGACGATACGCTCGTGGGAGTCCGCCGTGGAGTACTTCGCGGCCAGCCCGCGCGTCGTCAGTATGATGCCCTTCAACTACTTCGTCAGGTGGGCCGAAAGCGGCAGGGATCTCAACGGCACCTCACCGGTGTTGGGGGCGGCGTACTACCGGGCGAGCCCAGGCGCAATGGCGCGGCTCAGGTCCCGTCACATCGAGTCATGGGCAGCGATGGGCCGGAGCCTCTACAGGGGGACCTGGAAGTCCGGCGCCCTGAGCACCAAGTTCTTCGAGTCCAGCCCGTCCCTGCTGGAAACCCTGACCGTGCCGGAGCTCGAGCGGTTCGTTGCGCTGTTGAGTCAGTTGTCGCACCGCTCTTACGACCTCGCCGCTGAGGCCATCACCGCCGGTCTGAAGATATTCCCACAGCTTGGTGAGGATAAAGGAGCCTTCCTCTCGATGGCCTCGTCCTTAGCGGCGGGCAGTTGGAGGCAGGTCAAGGGCCTGTTCGAGGCCGCCTCCAGGTCCCTCCCCAAGGTGGACCCGAGCCATCGGATGCGGTTCTTGGAGTTGGCGGACCGACTTCGCGAGGCAGGAGTCAGCGCCTCTGAGTCGATGATCGAGGTCTCTGCGGCGATGGGCGATATGGACAGGTCAACGAGCGGCGAGATACTCGGCTTCGCCGAACGCCTCGCCGGGGCCTCGCCGGGGGCCGTAACGCCATTCGTCCGCAGCTGCCCCCCTGTCTTGGAGCGAGTATCGATGAGCCAGTTGACGAGGTGGTTCGATCAGGGCCTCGCCACGATGCAGGAAAACTCCGACGCGGGGTTGTCGTACTTCAAGTTGGAATCGTCGCGGTCCTTGCAGATCCTGGAGGCGCTATCATCCAGTGTGGAGCTGGCTCGCATCAAGGACCTGATGGAGAGGTACTGCAAGGCGCTGGCCGGGGCCGACGTAGAGCTTCGCGAAAGCCGCGAACTGGCCGACCGGCATATCGGCTGGGTATCGGAAGATGCGCCCTCCACGGAAGGCAGGGCGGTATACGTCCCGTCCGTGTTCGACAAGTACCCGTGCAAGGCGCGGAACTTCACGATGTATAAGGTGGTATCGACCCATCAGGTGGCGCACCTAGAGTTCGGCAGCTTCCTGTTCGAGTACGACCGTCCATCGACTCGCTTCAATGACCTGCGCCCGACGCTGAGCGGTCCACGGCAGCGCTCCGACGCCGCGCCCGAAGGAGAAGGCGGGGGCTCGTGGGTAACCGACATGCAGAGGTTCTTCGACATGTTCGCGAACCGCAAGCTCGCGCTGGACGTGTTCACCGTGGTCGAGGACGGCAGGCTCGACGCCAAGGTCAAGAAGGAGTATCTCGGCATTAGGGCCGACTACACCGCCGTACAGGGCGACTCCGTAAAGTCCAGGCCGGGTATCGAGTCTCTGCCGGCCCAAGAAGCCTTGGTCGAGTTCCTCGTCCGGATTAGCCTGGATAAGAAAGACGGCCTGACGGTCCCGGCCAAGTACGCAAACCAAGCCGGCAGGATCGCCCGTTTCGCCCGCCGCGTGATGGACCCCGATGCCACCGTGGAGGATACCGCCGAAGCGGTCATCAGGATACACGCGATCCTGGACGGTATACCCAACGAGCAGGTCGAGGACTGGCAGTACGTCGACGTGGACTCGGAGGAGGAGGACGACGATCTGAGCCCGGAAGAGATCGAGAATCTGCTTGAGCAGGCGGCGGCGGGCCCGGAGGAGACGCCGGGCGGGGACGGCGCCGAGAGTCAATACGAACAGGTGCGCGAGGTGGACTACAGGGGGGAATTCAAGCCCGAGACGGTCCAGCTCTTGGCGCAGCTGCGCGCCAGCCGGGACGCGCCGGCCGACGGCAACGGAGAGCCGATGAGCCAGGAAGCCTTGGAAGAGTTGCTGGCAAGCAGCGCCGAGGTCGAGATGGAGGCTGCCGAGGGCGGCGCCAAGGAGGCCGGAGGCGAGTTCGCCGAGAATATGCTGAAAGAGGCCGGTCTGAGCGCTCCGAGGTCGCCGGACACCGGACAAGGCCCGTTGACCCACGTCGATGAAGGAGAGGGGGCCCTCGACCCCACGGAGCCGGAGACCTTCGCCTACGACGAGTGGGACTTCCGAGCCGACGACTACAAGCCCAATTGGTGCGTGGTGCGCCAGAAGGGTATGGCGGAAGGCGATCCAACCTTCTATAGCGCGACGCTGCGGAGCTACGGCTCGCTTGTGAATCAGGTAAAACGACAGTTCGAGCTGATGACGCCGGAGATGTTCAAGAAGGTCCGCAAGCTGGAGGACGGCGAAGAGATCGACATCGACGACGTAATAGAGGCGGTGGTAGACATCAAGACGGGGGCAGGCCCCAGCGAGAAGCTGTACTGGAGGCGCAACAAGGTCCAGCGCGACGTCGCGGTCGTCTTCCTACTCGACACGAGCGCGTCGACAGCCGAGGCCATCGAAGACACCCGGAAGGCCGCTGACGACTGGGAAGCCCCCGATGACCCGGTCGAGTATATGACGTGGCTCAGAAACCGCCGCGGCGACGGGATGCGCCGCTCCTACAAGCGGATCATCGACGTCGAGAAGGAGGCCGTGGTGCTCCTGATCAACGCGCTGGAATCGATAGGCGACCTGTATGGGATCTACGGCTTTTCAGGCTACGGCAGAGAGAACGTCGAGTTCTATACGGTGAAGGATATAGGGGAGGCGCTGTCGCAGAGCGTGAAGAACCGCATTGACCGCATCGCCCCGCTTCACGCGACCCGGATGGGCCCCGCCATCAGGCACGCGGCGTCCAAGCTGGACGGTCAGGATGCCCGCACTAAGCTGCTGTTCCTCATCAGCGACGGTCGGCCCCAGGACCGCGGCTACAGCAGGGAGGGAGTGGAGAAGGAGTACGCGGTCCACGATACGAAAAAGGCCCTCGACGAGGCCAGAGACAAGGACATCAACGCCTTCTGCCTGACGGTGGATAAGAGCGGTCATGACTATCTCAAGTACATGTGCGAGGACATCGGCTACGAGATACTGGAGAACGTCTACGAACTGCCCCAGCGCCTGCTATACCTGTACAAGCGCCTCACCATGTGACGCGGGAGCGCGTCATTAGCAGGCTGCGGGGGAGGCCTTCAGACTCCCGGTAGGGGCGGAGCCCCCTAAGTGCATACCCTCGTGTTTTCCTGAGTCGCTTCCAGGATCCTACTGCGAAGCGTCAGCATTTCGAGGGAGTATCTCCAGGCTGCGGCGCTCGCTTCGGCTACACTCCCCAAGCGCGCTCGACGCTCTGGACGGTCCACGAGACGCTCTCCGCAGCGTCTATTACCGAGGAGAAGACCTCGTCGTGAATCGGCCGCGCGACCCAATCCTTGCGTTCCTGCTCCGACCTCCAGAGGGCGACGACCTCAAAGGAGGCGGGTGGCGAGCCGGCGTTCATGGCGGACAACTCCGACTCCGGGAGGGGTCTGACCAACGCGCAGCTTATGAACCCGGGCTGATCCGCCATCGCGGGCAGCCACCTCTCCAGGGTAGCCGACACCAACTCGCCGTCCTTACCCGGCTTGGGGTTGAGATAAACGTGAAGTGTGATCATGGCCGCTCTCCCAGACTTCAGGTTGCGGCTGGATTCTATAGAAGGCGCTGCGGCTGGGTCAACGCTGGCCGGCGCGCGTCCGCTACGATCTTCCTGGGCCAGCTAGACCGCCTTCACGGTTACGCCGTCCAGCGCCGCCTTAGTTCGGGAAGCGATCTGGCGGTACTCCCGAAGCACCGGCGCGCTGTTGAGGACGGTTGGTCGGGACGTGTCCCGGTAGTCTTTCCTGAGCTCCAGCCGGCCCAAGAAGGGGACCTGCATCTCTCTGGCCAACTGCTCGCCGGCGCCGGAACCGAAGATCGGACCGGCGAAGTTTTCGACGACCCCTAGCACGTCGACGTTCAGGGTACGGATCATGTTTATGGAGCGCATCGCGTCTATCATGGCTAGCTCTTGGGGCGTCGTCACGACCACGAATCCGTCCACCGCGAGGGTCTGCATGACCGTGAGAGGCGAGTCAGAGGTGCCTGGAGGAAGGTCGATGAGAAGATAGTCCAGCTCGCCCCAATCGGTGGCCTGAAGGAGCTGGTTGATGGCGTTGTGGATCATAGGGCCGCGCCAGATGATGGCCTCCTCTTCCTTCTTTTGGAAGAAGCCCATGGACATCACCTTGACCCCAAACCGTTCCGGCGGGCTGAGCCGGTTGTCCTCGCCCACCTTGGGGGGCTCGGCGACGTTCATTGCCCTAACGACGTTGGGGCAGTCGATGTCCACGTCCAGGAGTCCTGCGCCGGCGCCGTCCTGCGCCAGGGTGACCGCGAGGTTGACGGCGACAGTAGTCTTTCCAACGCCGCCCTTGCCGCTGTACACCCCGATCTTCGTCTTGATGCCCGCAAGGCTCGACTCGATGGCGCGCTTCTGCTCGAACTGGCGCTTCATCTGCTCGATTCTGGCGCGGGCCTGGGCGGCCTGCGGATTGGGGGGGTTATCCGGACCCGGTCGGTTCATGTTTGGACTCCTTCCGGCGGTGATAGGGGCGGGCTGCAACACTGCAAGCCCGCCCCTATCGGCTTCGTGATTCGGATACAGCCGCGCGCGGCGTTCAATCCAAGCCCAGCTGGGCTTTGCCCTCCTGCGAGATCATGTCGGGATTCCACGGCGGGTCGTAGACCATCTCCACCTCGACGTCCTCGACGCCGTCCAACTCGGCTATGCGCCACTCGGCCTGCTGCGCGATGTAAGGACCCATGCCGCAGCCGGGGAAGGTCAGGGTCATCTTGACGCTAACGTCGCCCTCGTCGTCGACGGCGCAGTCGTACACGAGGCCCAAATCGACCACGTTGACCGGGATCTCAGGATCGAATACGTCACGAAGCGCCTCGAGTACGCTCTCTTTGGTCAACTCTGTCGTCTCAGCCATCTAACGCCTCCTGAAGACGGTGCTGCCGCGCCCTCGGGCAGCCTGCTAACGGACCCTTAGTTTCAACTCAAGCTCTTGAGATGATGATTCATTCTATCGGCCCGCCGGAACAGGTGTCAAAATATACGCGGTGGTGGACGTTACTATTCAGACTTCGTGAGGCCCTTTCAACTGGCGTAGCCCCGATAAAGCAGATGTTTTTGATCCCCACCCACCCCTTGGTATCTGGGGGCACAGCCCCCAGACCCCCTGCCAGAGGGGAAAGCCTCGAACGCGATGAACGCTTGGGCGTCAGCCCCAGACCCCCTGCCAGGTGGGAGAACCTCTTGACGCCCTGGGAGCGCAGGCGACCCGCCTGCCAAACCCCCTGCTAGAGGGGAGAACCTCTCCGGACTTCCCCCCTTCGGGTCTCACGGAGTCTGAACAAGTTCCGGGTGGACGATAGGTCTACCGGGCGAAGGTCTCGCTGTCGGCTATTACCTTGCGCAGGTCGATGACCTGATCGCGCAGGAGAGCGGCTTTTTCGAACTCCAAGTCTTTGGACGCCTGCTTCATCTGGCCCTCCAAGTCTTTGATCAGACTCAGCAGGTCTTCCTTGGGAATCTTACCCTGGACGACGTAGGGTGCGGGCGTTTCGGCGACGGCCTTCACCCTCTCAGTGATGTCGTGGACCGTCTTCTTTATGCCCTGCGGGGTGATGCCATGCTCCAGGTTGTAAGCCTCCTGGAGCTTCCTGCGGCGGTTGGTCTCGTCGATGGCGCGCCGCATGGAGGCGGTCATCACGTCGGCGTACATGATGACCCTGCCGTCGACGTGCCTGGCGGCCCTGCCGATGGTCTGTACGAGGGCAGTCTGGGACCGCAAATATCCTTCCTTGTCGGCGTCCAACACGGCCACCATGCTTACCTCCGGCAGGTCGAGACCCTCACGCAGCAGATTGATCCCGACCACCACGTCGTAGACGCCCAGCCGCAAGTCCCTGAGTATTTCGCTGCGCTCCAGGGTGTCGACCTCCGAATGGATGTAGTGAGTCTTTACGCCGGCCTCTCGCAGGTAGTCGGCTAACTCCTCCGCCATGCGCTTGGTGAGGGTGGTCACCAGAGATCGTTCGCCCTTCTGGATGCGGAGGGCGATCTGATGCAGGAGGTCGTCGATCTGGCCCTCGGTGGGCTTTACCTCTACGACCGGGTCGGTGAGACCGGTGGGTCTGATGACCTGTTCGACGATCTGCTGGCTGTGCTCGTACTCGTATGGCCCCGGCGTGGCGGAGATGTAGATGATCTGGTTGACTCGCTGCTCGAACTCGCCGAAGTTGAGCGGCCGGTTGTCCAGGGCCGACGGCAGCCGGAAGCCGAATTCCACCAGTACCTCTTTACGTGACCGGTCCCCGCCGTACATCGCCCTGATCTGAGGCAAGGTCATGTGGGACTCGTCGATGAAGATCAGGAAATCCTCCGGGAAGTAGTCCAACAGCGTGTGCGGAGTGCTCCCGGCGGGCCGCTGAGCCAGATGGCGAGAGTAGTTCTCCACGCCGGAGCAGTACCCGGTCTCGCGCAGCATCTCCAAGTCGTACCGGGTCCGTGACTCCAGGCGCTGCGCCTCCAGCAGATTGCCCGACGCCTTGAGCCCGGATAGGTGCTCGTCGAGTTCCTCCTCGATGTCGGTGATGGCCATCCGCAGCCTGTCTTCGGATGTTACGAAATGTTTGGCAGGGTATATCTCGATGTCGTCGACCTCGCTCAGCAGCTCGCCGGTCAGTGGGTCCAGGGTGACGATGCGGTCGATCTCGTCTCCCCAGAATTCTACTCTCACCCCCACCTCGTGCTCGTACGCCGGCAGGATCTCGAGGGTGTCGCCCCTGACCCTGAAGCGCCCCCGGGAGAGGTCGTAGTCGTTGCGCTCGTACTGCATGTCGACGAGTTGCCGCACCAGGCGGTTACGGCTGCGCCTCTCTCCCTTGCGCAGGAAGGCGACGAAGCTTTGGTACTCCTCGGGGGAGCCCAGACCGAATATGCAGGAGACCGAAGCGACGATGACCACGTCGCGGCGGGTCAGCAGCGCTCGGGTTGCCGCGTGCCTCAGCTTGTCCAGTTCGTCGTTGACGTCGGCGTCCTTCTCTATGTAGGTGTCGGTGCGGGGAACGTAGGCTTCCGGCTGGTAGTAGTCGTAATAGCTCACGAAGTATTCGACGGCGTTCTGGGGCAGGAAGTCTTTGAATTCCGTGGCCAGCTGTGCGGCCAGCGTCTTGTTATGCGCGATGACCAGAGTCGGCTTTCGGACTCTCGCCATGACGTTGGCCATCGTGAACGTCTTACCGCTGCCGGTAACGCCCAACAGCGTCTGATGTCTCAAGCCGAGCTCAAGGCCGTCGACCATCTTGTCGATGGCCTGCGGCTGGTCGCCTGTCGGCACGAAGTCGGACGTTATCTCGAAGTCGGGCACGTCTTCACGTCCACAGAGCTTCCGACGGCGTCAGCCGCTCTTCGACCGGATCCACTGCGGTGAAGGCGGAGCCGGTGTCCACCAAAGCCCCCACCGCCTCGCTGCGGTCTTCGGAGGCCGAATGCAATGTAATCGGACTTGTGAATGTACTCACTGATAGTTTCCTGCCGACATCATAGCCCAAGGGAGCGGGCGCGGCCAGATGCACAGCGGCCCTACGCGGCCGCCGCTGCAACCCAAATCATCTCGGTGCTCTCTTCGTCGAACGCGGCGCGGTCGAAGCTGCCGTATAGGTCGATTACCTCATATCCGCAGGACTTCAGCAGGTGGTGTATCTCCCAGCGGTGGGAGTAGCGCAGCTGGAAGTCGCGGTAGACGCGCCGTTTCACTGCTCCCCCGCAGTCGAGCTCCTCGATGATCAGGCGGGTGGAGATGGTCTGGTTGTAGTTATCGAAGTCGCTCAGGTGCCAGAGGACGCGGTTGAAGCCTGTGTCCGGGTCGGTCACGTCGCGCAGGTGGCGCGGGGCGTCGTCGTCCTGGACGAGCATGTCCAAGTCCGGGACGAAGATGTTGAAGACCAGGCGCCCGCCGGGCGCAAGGTGGCGCTTGGCGTTGAGCAAGGTCCTCGTCTGGTCCTCCACGGTCAGCAGCGATAAGAACCCTCGGAAGGGGACGATGATAAGCGGGAAGCGCCCGTCCAGCTCGTAGCTCCTCATGTCCGCCCGTATCAGCGTGAGCGACCCACTGCCATTCTGTAGGGTGTCAGCCTTGAGCCTCGCCTTCTCCAGCATCTCCGGGGAGGAGTCCAGCCCGAACACGTCCACCCCCGCCCTGGCGACCGCAACGGAGACGCGGCCTGTGCCGCAGCCGAGCTCCAGGACGGGGCCGCCCGAGGCGGCGGCCTCTTCGACGTAGAACGGCAAGTCCTGCCTGACGTAGGCGTATACCGCGTCGTAGACGTCGGACCAGTCGTCGAAGCGTATGGTCATCGGCGCCCGTCGTCGGCGCTCATCTTCTCTATGCTGCGCCGCACCTGATCTTCCAGCGTCATCGAGGGGTCGCGGGGCAGGGACGACGTTGCAGCCCTGATCTCGGCCGTGGTGTAGCCTAAGGCCATTAGAGCCGAGGCCAGGTCGTCGGCCTGTGCCCCCAGCGGCGAGACGGACTCCCAGTCGAGCTTGCCCTTGAGCTCCAAGACGATGCGGTTGGCGGTCTTGGCGCCGACCCCGGGGGCGGCCTTGAAGGCGCTTGTGTCCGAGCCGTCGATGGCCGCGGCGAGGGCCTCGGTACTCAGGGCGGACAGGATCGCCAACGCAATGCGCGGGCCCACCCCGCTGACGGTGATCAACGCCTCAAAGGCAGACCGCGCCTCCTCGGTGGGGAACCCGAACAACGTGATGCTGTCGTCGCGGACGTTGAGGAGCGTGAAGATGCGGACCCGCTCCCCCAAACCGCCAACCGCTTCGACAGCCGATTCGGGCATCATGGCTCTGAGGGTGACTCCGCCTACCGAGACGTCGACCCATCCCACCCCGGAACCTGCCAGCGTTCCCTCGACAGACGTAATCAAAGGGTCATCGCCGAGTTGGCTTCGGTCGCGTTGATGTGGCAGATAGCAACGGCCAGCGCGTCGGCGGCGTCGCTCGACTCGAGGGAGCCGTGTAGTCCGAGCAGGAGCGCCACCATGCCTTGCACCTGCTCCTTGGAGCTGCCGCCGTGGTCCGTGACAGCCTGCTTGACCTGCCGCGGGGCGTAGGTGTACACCGGCAAGCCGTGCTTGGCGGCAGCCGCCATGGCCATAGCCTCGGCGTGACCGATGGAGATGGCGGACCGCACGTTGCGAGCCGCGAAAGGCTGCTCGATGGAGACCTCCACGGGCGCCCACTCCCGTATCGTGTCGCATAGGGCTGCGTACAGGTAGTGAAGCCGGTTGGGGAGGGGTTCTCGACGCGGCGGCGCTAGCACGTCGTAGTGGGCCGCCGTGAGCGCGCCCCTCTCTGAGTCGACTACACCCACGCCCATCCTGTAGGTTCCGGGATCAACGCCAAGGACGCGCACCGACTGCTCCGGGAGTATCCACCTTGGGAGGGACAGCGGTCCCCGCTATCTATAGCCGCCATTCTTTCTTGAGTGCACCAATCAACTCTTGCTGGCGACACTCAAGGATTTTCGGCGTCCATTTAGACTGACCTACGACCTGAGTAGTCAGCGCGAAGGTGGTTGTCCCATTTTGGAAGTATTCGTTCTTCTTCCGTTCGAACTCGAAGTTTGACGCCCGACTATTCTTCCGGCGCGACAGCAAGACGAGATTTGCGAGCCGGTGTGTCCACTGCTTACGCTCTTCTTCATCCGGGAACCAGCACATCCACTGAGAGTAGTCCGGAGGACTCTGCGGCAAGACGTGCTCGATGCTGACTATCGAATGCTGATAAGTGGCCCCCTCTTCGGCTACAACGCTGTCCAACCGTTGCAACAGGGCGGCAAGGTTGTAGTATTGGTTATAAATGTCTCCATCTAGTTTCTCCAAGATTTCCGTCCTTTCGGTGTGTGAAAGCTGGAGAGGGTTGCCGTCTTCAAATAGTTCGTCCCCATTCTGGATGGCGCGGATCACCTGTGCATACCGACGGATGCGTTCGTTGATGTTTGCGCGTCGAATGAACAACCCATAGGCGAGCCGTTCTAGATCACGAGTGAATTTCAAGAGTAGATCAGTTTGTCCCTTCCTCAGGTGAAAATAGGCTATTGCAGGAGGTATCCAATCAAAGTTGTCGAGCCTCTTCAGGTGACGCAAGAGGGCGTTGACTTTCTCGGAGTCCTCAGTGCTTTGATACACCGCTTTCGATACTATTCTGTAAGCATCAGCATAGGGTTGAAGTACGTCATCTACGAATTCAATGGCCTTCTCGGAGCTCAAGTTACCCAGAACGTGGGTCTGGAATTCCTTTTCCAACGTACGACGCAATTTTTCTTTTCGGTATATCATCCGTATGTGTGCAAAGAGGTCTTTAAAATTATCTCGTCTAATCTCCTCCTCGACGCCCTCCCATTTGACGGCGTACTCATCCTGGGATTTAGAATCCGAGATAGCGCCTAGGACATCTGCCTTCAGCACGTCAGTAGGAGATAAATCAAGGCCTCTATCGTTCATTACCGAGAATATTCGGTGTGCCGAATCTACGTCAGATGCCGAAACCACCACCAGAAAGCATTTCTGTGCGACATATATGGCGAGATTGTGTCTCTCTCCATCATCGAGTTCGGAGAGTTCTTGTCTCAGATATCTCATGTTCTTAAACATATGCTTTTGGCTGTCTGAGAATTCCACAGGGTCGCGTCGAAGGAAACATTTCAGGCTGTTCTTCCTCTGGATATTCTCCTCGAAGAAGCTCTGGTCGCGTTGTCTTGCCCTGAGACGGAACCTATCCTTAGTGCCCTTAATCTCACGTCCAGCTTGACGGATAAGCTCGTCGATCTCGTCGTTGCTAGAGATGTCGCGCAGTACACAAAGCAACATGGTGAGTGTCGTCAGACGCTGCTGGCCATCGACGACTTCACTTTTTGCATCGTCGTCGCTCTTGATCAGGACGATGCTTCCCAAGAAATATGGCGCATCGCTGTCTCGCCTCATTGCGTCTATTAGATCGCCCAGCAACTCCTCGACATGTTCAGTAGTCCACGCGTAGGGACGTTGGTATTGGGGGATCTTAAAGAAATAATCATCACTAAACACTTGAATCAAGCTTTGCTCGGTTGCCGTTATCTTCGCAGGCATGTGTTCCCCTCAGCCTCCGCGAGAACTTGGTGCTTGGACCTTACGGCTAGGCGCATTTAGAGAAGGCTTGTGCGCCTAGACTAGAGCAGGTTTCCACCTGGCTCGAAATCACGCTCCAGCCAGCGAACAAAATTATTCGAGTGTCCCTTGTACGTCTTCTTGCTTTCGACAGTCATCAGGGAATTATTGACTGCTTCCTCGTACTTCTCCAAGGCCCGCTTCACCTCTTGCAGGGCGCCACGGGAGATTCTTAAATTCTCTTGTCGTCCTGACATCTCAGGCCTCCTTGTCGACGGATTCGACCCATTCCGGCAGTACCGCTCGTACCGACCAGCAGGAAGAGCAGCGTGGCGGCGATCACGCCCCGAGCCTAGCCCTTGGACTGGTACTCTTCCAGGGCGTCGTCAGGGAAGTCGGCGTTGGAGAATACCCTCTGCACGTCGTCCAGCTCTTCGAGGCTATCGAGCAGCTTGAGGGCTTGTTTCGCAGTCTTGTCGTCCAGCGGCACCGTGCTCTTGGCTATCATGGAGAGCTGGGATGACTTTATCGACGCGCCGGCCTCCTCGAGGGTCTTGCGGATGCTGTCGAGCAGATCGGGCGTGGTGTAGGCGTGCAGCGTCAAGTCGTCGGTCTCGAAGTCGTCTGCGCCCGCGTCTATCGCCGCTAGGGCCACGTCTTCGGCATCGCCGCTCGCCGCCTCAGCAACGACTACCCCCTTCTGCTCGAACTGCCAGGCAACCGCGCCGGCCTCGGACATGCTCCC
The DNA here is from genome assembly GCA_958296245.1 of uncultured Dehalococcoidia bacterium. Lineage (GTDB taxonomy): Bacteria > Chloroflexota > Dehalococcoidia > Lucifugimonadales. Next base: position 542,612 of record OY282458.1, on the reverse strand, counting down.
GCCGCCTTTGGTCAGTGTCGAGCGGATGTCGGACACGGTGCGGTTGCGGTTGTCGGTCAGGGCCTGGAGCAGGATCGCAGTGCCGCCCGGCCCGTAGCCCTCGTACGTGGCCTCTACCATCTGGTCCTGGCCCGGCCCGGAGCCGGACCCGCGCTTGATGGCCCGGTCTATGGTGTGATTCGGCATATTGCTTTCCCTAGCGCGCTGGACGGCCATGCGAAGGCGGAAGTTCGCCTCGACGTCGGGGCCGCCCTGCTTTGCGGCAACGATGATCTCCCGGGTCAGCTTGGTGAACAACTGGCCGCGCCGGGCGTCGGTGACCGCCTTGCCGTGCTTGATGGTCGACCATTTGGAATGGCCTGACATCGCCGAACCCTCCAAGTAGATGATCCGGCCCCATTCTAGCACCGGCTAAATAGGGCGGTCAAAGCCGCCTCGTAACATGGATGGACAGGGTGGACACGGATGAGACGGTGGGATGCGGGCGGGCTAGTGGAGGGGCGCGGCCCCCTCGCCGGGGGCGTGGGGGTGCCCCCCACCTCCACATAGGGCGGGTGGGTGGGAATCTCATCAATACAAAGATGTTGGACCGCTAGGGGGCAAGGACGGTCAGCAGACCGAAGGGCAGGTTTCTGAGCGCCCAGAATGCGACGACTCCAGCCAGGAGTGCCCATATCCACAGTGGCTGTAGGAAGACCGGACGGGGCGCCGGGAGGTGGAACGCCCGCAGCGCCCCCGCGGAGAACGAGTAGACAATGAACGGCAGCGACAGAATAGCCAAAGGATTGTAACCGAGTGCGCTCGCGATGTCCCCGTGCATCAGTATATGGAGCGCGCGCAGAGTACCGCAGCCCGGGCAGTAGCACCCGGTCAGCCCCAAGAATGGGCAGATGGGATAGCTGCCCGAGTTCCGGGGATCGACAGCGTACAGCACTGCAAGGCCCGCGAGTCCCAGAAGCGCCAGCCCCACGTACGAGGCTCGCGGCGAAAACGAGTACCCTCTAAGCATCAGAACAATCGGCTCCCTACGCGGCGATGATGATGAATAGCAACCCCCATAGCACAACACTGGCGAGCCCTACTCCGAACGATACCCACGCCCATGTCCGTGCGGCGGCAGAAGCCTGACGAGCGCCCGCGATGTCTCCGGCCTGGAGTTTCCCGTTCACCTGGGCAGCGTAGACGATGGACACGATTCCGAAGGGCAGGCAGCAGAAGATCGTCACGAGGATGGCATGCACCAGGTAGTTGGGTACGTGCGGCAGCGGCCCGGCTGCCACGTCTTCCATCCCTTCGGCAGCAGCCTCTGTGAGCTTAGGCTCGAATCTCCTTGCGCTAGGCGCCGGCTCAGCTATGGCCTTTCCGCAGCTCTTGCAAAACCTTGCGCCGTCGTCATTCTCGGTGCCACAGTTTGTGCAGTACATGATGTCTCCTTCTCGGCTGCTATTCGTGCCCGTAGAGGAGCGCTGCTCTGTAGGTCCCATCGGGCCTGAGTACGGCCTGCCGCTATTGCAGCGTAGCTTGGGATCGCTGTGATCATCTGTCCCGCGTCGTTGTGGGCGCTTTCTGGAGGCCGTCCGGGAGGCGGACAATCATCCTGCCGCGCTCGGTGTCCACCTCTTGCACGACGTCGGAGATGGCAGGCAGCAGGGTCTCGCGTCCGCTGCCGTCCCGAACTGCGTAGACGTCGTTTCCCCCGGTGGGCAGGATCTCCGTGACCTTACCCAAGCGGCCTAAGCTCTCGTCGTATACCTCGATGCCGATGATTTGGAAATGGTAGTAGGTCCTCTCCCGGTCGAGGGGCGGCGCCTCCTCAGGGCTAATGGTCAGACGCTCTCCGCGCAGGGCTTCGGCGGCGTTGCGGTCGTCGATCCCGTCCAGCTTTGCAACGAGATGCTGACCCGACTTCCTGGACCGCGTCACCTTTACGGGGCGGCCGCGCAGGCGCAAGACGCTGCCAGGTCGAAAACGTCCGGGGAAGTCGGTGAGAGGAGCGACCCGCAACTCGCCCCTGATCCCCCAGGGGGCCACGACGCGGCCCACGTCCACGCTGGCGGCTCCTGAGGCGTCGGGCTGCTCAGGACACACAGGGATCGAGCGTATCCGGGAAGGCTAGACGATTTCCAAAACGGCGCGGGCGCCGCGTTTGACGGCTGCGACCCTCAGCAGCGTGCGCATCGACTGAGCGACGCGGCCTTGGCGGCCGATCACCTTCCCCTTATCCTCCGGGGAGACTTCGAGGCGAAGCACTATCTGCCCGCCGTCGTCTTCCTCGGTGACCTTTACGTCATCAGGGTGGGTGGCTATGGACCGCGCGATGTACTCGACGAGATCCTTCATCGTTCCTTGAGCTTGTCCATAGTGCCTGAACGTTGGAGCATCTGCGCCACCGCGTCCGAGGGCTGCGCGCCTACCTTCAGCCACTTCAGGGCCTTCTCTTCGTCGATTACGATGGTCGGGGGCTCGGTCCGGGGGTTGTAGTGTCCCAGGTGGTCCACGAAGTTGCCGTCACGCGCCTCCCGCTGGTCCGCAACCACGACGCGGTAGCTCGGCTGCTTCTTGGCGCCAACTCTTCTCAGTCGAATTCGCAGCATGTTTGCCGGTGTCTCCTCGAAAACGAACAGCGCCCCTACCGGGCCGCCTACGGGGATTCTAGCCGCAGCGGCGAATCGATGTCAACGTCACGCACGCGTTCAATGGGCTGAAAACGGGTTGCCGGGCAGAGGATTGCCTATGGGGGACCCGCGATGTTCTCCCTGCGTGGTGGGCGGTCCTGGATCCCAAGCTGCGGAAGAACCCGTATGCCTCAGCTTGGACGCTCAGGAAACTAGGACTGGGGAGCGGCCATAGTCAGGGCGCGCTGCGGGTTGTCGACCAAGATGTTTCGGAGAGTCTGCTCGCCGAACCCGCGGGCGCGCATCCTGTCTGCTATGTGGGACAGGATGTAATGGTATCCGTGGCCGCCGTACCGCTCCAGGCGGTGCTTGGTGCATATGTCATGCGCTACGACGATCCTGTCGCCGTATCCCTGCGACGAGAGCCAGGCTATGTCGTCCATGCGCTTGGCGTCGTTTGGCATGTCTATGCGGGTGTTCGCGGGGTAGTACGATTCTTCGCGGCCAAACAGATCCCATTCCAAGTAGCATCCGGCCCGCGCAAGGTCAAGGAGGGTGTCCCTGAGAAAGACGGTGCGGTCTACGTGCGCCATGATAGAACGGCTCGGGTCGCCGCCTGCTTCAACGATCTCGTCGATTATCTGCATTGGCGCGGCTTCGTCCCGTCCAGGGTGAATCAGGAGCGGGGCGCCGGTCGCCCGCTGCGCCCGCGCCGATGCCCTCAACACCTTACGTTCGTTCTCTTCCAGGGGCCACGAGCATCCGACCTCCCCAATGATGCCGGAGCGGATGCCGCCTTCCATCCCCTCTGTGACGTCTCTCACGACCTCTTCGAACACGTCATCCTCGCTCATGGCGTTCATCCGGGCCGGGTGCGCGGCGCCGACGTAGTAGGAGGCGCCCATCACCACGTGCACCCCCGTTGCCTTCGATATCTGGGCCAATCCCCTCGGGTCGCGGGCGATGCCGCAACTGGTGGCGTCGACCAAGCAGCCGCCTCCGTACCGGTTGAATAGCATCACCTCGTCGATCGCCGTCTCTACGCTGGAGAGTACCGAGTTGTCGGCATTGGGGGCTCCCTGATGCCGGATCCGGCCGATGGCGCCGATGGACACGGGGGCGTTGTAGAAATCGTCGTCTGTTTCCTGATGGGCGTTGCCGTAGAGCACCCGGAGGTCAACGAGGAGGTGCTCGTGGGTCAAGGTGACGCCAATATCTGCCGGCTCAACAGGCCCGAGCACCGTCTGCACCTTGCCTTCAACGTCGAGCATCACGTCCCCGTTCGGCTTGCGGTCGTACTTGAGCGCGCAGGCTAACGCACCGTGATGGTGCCTACCATCCCCTGGGCCTCGTGCGGGATGCAGGTCAGGTCGTAAGTCCCAGGCCGGTCGAAGGTGAAGGAGAACCTGATCGTCTCGGAAGCATCCACGGCTTGGTCGATGTCAAGGTCGTCCACGGTGAACGTGTGGAACTCCGTTTCGCCCGTCAGCGAAAAGGCGATCACGTCCCCGACGTTGAATGTCAGACCTCCGGGGTCGAACACGTACCGCCCACTGCCGCCGGGGTCTTCCAGGTTGACCTCGAAGGGCGTTCCTTCCACCTCGCCGGCCGCCGCGCTTTCTTGCACCGGCTGGGAGACGGCGGCGGCGACCCGTGAGACCAGATCTACAGGCGCGCTCGGCGGGGGAGGAGGAGAGACCCCAGAGGTGCGTACAAGCCCCGTCTCAGTAGAGGTACTGCAAGCGGCGCTCAATCCCAGGAGCGCCACGGCGACGGCCAACAACAAAGCTTTTCTGATCATACTTCCCCCAAACGCACCGGACGAGGCAGGCCCCAATCATACCAACCCTGAGGTGACGTGAGCGAGGGGCCGCCGTTGCGCCGATTATAGCCTATAACGGCATCCCCGTAGCCAGTCTCTGAGGCTCTGTAACTGCTCAAACCTCCATGAGTCGAACCGTGAGAGCCTCCCAAATTGTCATTCCGAAATCCCGGTCCGGACAACTACCCCTTCAGACGCCGCCGCGCCTCATCCGGCAACTCTCGCAGCCACCCCCGACGCTCGCTGACCGCCGCCCCTCCTATCGCCGCCTGCCGCAGCAGCGCCACGCCCCCCAGATAGTCGGACAAACGAATATATTCCGCCCCAACGCCCCCGTCCGGGTCCGCCGCCGTCGTCGTCGCGTTGTGATAGTTCCCAAGCGGATACGCTAGGCCGGTCACCCTGTACCCGTAGGACCCGAACGCCGTGGCCTCGCAGACCCCGCCTGTCATAAGCTGGCGCTGCACGGGGAACCCTCCCTCTCCCTTTTTCAGAACCTCCCCGGCGGACACCAACATCTGCTCCGCCCCGTCGTCGAAAGTCGACGCCCGGTCCCCCGTCCTGATTATCGGCCCCCCGCCCTGAGACACCCCGGGAATGACGGCGCTGGACTCCACCGAGACGATGACGGTGTCCTGCGGCAACCGTCCCGACTCCGCCGCGAGACGGGCCCCGTATAGGCCGGTCTCCTCGGCGCGCGTGAAGACAGCGTACACGTTCGCCTCCTCCTCCCTGCGCACAATGCGCTCCAGCGCCGCTATGATGCTGGCGCAGCCGGCCAGATCATCCAACGCGCGCATCGTAATCACGCCGCCCTCCAACTCGAAGTCCGGCAGGTCGAACACCGCCGGCAGCGGCGGCGAAGCCTCGATCGGCGAGGCTAGGTCCAGCCCCACACGGCGCCCCGCGCCGCCATCCGGGACAGTGACCGCCGCCGTCCGCGAGCCATCGGGCGCCACCACATGCACCGCCGCGGCCCTGCTCAGCGACGCCGCCGGCACACCCCCCAGGGCCGCCGCCGCGGCCCGGAGACCGTCCATCTCCACCACCTCGAAACCGGGATGGTCCATGTGAGCCACGAACGCAGCCGCCGGGCGCCGAGCCGCCTCACCGTGGCAGTAATGCGCCAGCACGTTGCCGTACACGTCCCGCCAGTGCTGGACGCCCATCTCCCGAAGATGGCGCAAGATGAGGCGCGCCACCGGCTCCTCGAAGAACGGAGCCGCCGGAGCCGAGCCGAGGCACCTCAGCACCTCGACCGCCCGCGCATCCTCACGCCCCAGTTCCTTACATCCCATGACCCCCCAACCTTAGCACCCCCTCACCCCCTCCCACAAACGCCGCCCGCCCCGAATTAGGCGGGGATCTTGGCCGCACCAACCGCCTTGTCGCTCCTACTCTCATGCCCTATACTTCCACCACTCTTTGCGAGCCTTGGCGCTATGGAGATCGCCCCATGAAGATCGGCTACTTCACAATGCCCCTGCATCCGCCGGGCTCGGACTTCACTCAGACCCTCGACGACGACCTTGATCAGATCGTCACCCTCGACCGCCTCGGCTACTCCGAGGCCTGGATCGGGGAACACTTCACCGCCCGGTGGGAAAACATCCCCTCGCCTGACCTGTTCATCGCAAAGGCCCTGGGACTCACCGACAACATCGTCCTGGGCACCGGCGTAACCTGTATGCCCAACCACAACCCCTTCATGATCGCCCACCGCATCGCACAACTGGACCACATGGCGCACGGCCGCTTCAGATGGGGAGTAGGCTCCGGGGGCTTCCCGGGAGATTTCGAAGTCTTCGGGTTCGATTCCCAGACCGGCGAGCACAGGACCATGACCCGCGACGCCCTCGACGTCGTCCTGAAACTCTGGGAAGACCCCACCCCCGGCCTCTACGAGCACAAATTCTGGCGCTTCACCGTCCCGGAACCCGTAGAGGAGTACGGCCTAGCCTTCCACCTCAAACCCTACCAGAAGCCCCACCCACCCATAGGCGTCGCCGGAGTCTCCCCCAAGTCCGACACGCTCGTACTCGCCGGAGAACGCGGATACATACCAATGAGCATCAACATAGTGCCCGTCTCCACACTCTCCACCCACTGGGAGTCCGTCGAGCAAGGAGCCCGCTCCGCCGGGCGCACCGCCGAAAGGAGTCAGTGGCGCATAGCCAGGGAGGTATTCGTCGCCGACAGCCCCGGGCAAGCCCGGAAGGAGGCCCTTGAAGGCGTGATGACCAGGGACTTCCAGGACTACTTCCTCCGCCTCCTGCCCCACTCCAAGATGATGCACCTGATCAAGACCGACCCCGACATGCCCGACTCCGGCGTAACACCCGAATACCTCGTGGACAACATCTGGCTGGTGGGCACGCCCGACGAGGTCTCGGCCAAGATCCGCGCCATCCACCAAGAGGTCGGGGGATTCGGCGTCCTGCTCGCAATGGGCCACGAGTGGCAGCCTAAAGACAAGTGGCTGCGCTCCATGACCCTACTCGTCGATGAGGTCATGCCCAACCTCGCCGACCTGAGCTAACAGCCTGTGGGGAAAATTTACGGAGTCTTCGGGGCGGAGCCCCCGCCAGGGGGTCTGAGGGTATCCCTCAGATACAAATCCAGCCCCCGTCCTAATCCAGGAAAGACTCAAGGAAAGCATGGAAGGACGCTCGGCAGTCTGAACTAGGGAGGGACCAAATGGCCGATGACAAGATCGAACTGACCTTCGAAATCGCCGGCGGCCAAGGCGAATGGCTCGACCGCATGGCCGACGAATACAGCTTCATCGACGCGAGCAAAGCCCTGCGGGTGCTACTGGACTACGCAATCCAAGACGCAGACCCCGACCTGATCTTCGCCGACGAAAACATGCGCTGCCGCTACTGCGGCTGACCCCACTCCACAACGGCGCTAACAGCCCGCGCACCCCGCAGGACAGCATCTCTCACACGCCCGGGCGCGTGCCTGTCTTGGTGGTTACCCATCTCGGCCCTTGACAAGGGTACTCCCCCTCCGGGCGCCATTTGTCATATAGTGCTGTCGTGATACTCGACGTGAGAGCGACCAGATGCAGACTGGGGAAATAGTCGTCGCGGGCCTGGCCAGAGGGCCGTCCGTCGTACTGCTGGTACGGGAGGAAGAAGGGCGGGCAGCCGTCGCGGTGGGCAGGAACCGGCAGGCCCGCTTGCCGCTCCAGCGCATCTTGCTGGCTACGGGCATCGTCGCCGCCAGCGAACAGCAGCTGGACGAGTTCGCCCAGGCGGCCCGCACGGAGGCGGACGGCCTCGACCTGTCCGAAGTATGGGACGCGTTCGCGGACGACGAGACGGCCTGCTTGAGCCTGGAGGACCTCGCGGGCCTGTGCTGGAGCGGCCCCGTGGGGCCGGAGCGCCTCGCCGCGCTCGTCATCCACCTTGACGGCTCCGATTACTTCGAACGCGCTGCGGATGGCTACGCCGTCAAGTCGAAGTCGTACGTGGAGGAACTCCTGGCCCGTAGGAGACGCGAAGCAGAGCGTATGGAGGAAGAGCGGGCGCTGACCGAGGCCCTCGCGGAGGGGCGGCTGCCTGAACCGCTCACTCCCAGCCAATCCGCCTTGGTGGATATGCTCCGCGGCTTCGCGATTCACGGCGAAGATTATCCCCGAGGCCGCGCTGCAAGGGCCTTCCTAGCCAAGACGGGCCGGAAGTCCGGCGACCCGCAGAGGCTGTGCTTCGAGATGCTCGTGGCAGGCGGCGTATTCGCGCCTGACGAGCCGCTGGAACTCCACCGCGCCGAGATACCGACCCGCTTCCCGGCAAGCGTCCTCTCCCAGGTCGACTCGACCGGCGCCGCGTCCGAGTTGGGCCGACGGGACCTCACTCACCTGGACGCATTCACAATCGACGACGCCGGGACCCAGGACCGGGATGACGCTCTATCGGTGGGACCCGCCCCCGGGACCGGCGATGAGTACCTCGTCGGCATACACGTTGCCGACGCGGGAGGACTGGTCCCCCCAGGGTCTCCCATAGACCGCGAAGCTGGCCGCCGCATGACCTCGCTCTACTTGCCCGAGGGCGCCGTCGCCATGCTCCCGCCGGAACTCACCCGGCGGGCAGGCAGTTTGGACCCCGGCCGGACACGGGCCGGCGTTAGCCTCATCGTACGCCTCGACGCCGCAGGCGCCGTCCTCGACCGCGAGGTAACGCCGTCCCTGCTCCGCAGCCGGGGCGCCATGACCTACGAGGAGGCCGACCACGCGCTCGAGAACGAGACCGGACCGCGGCGCGAGCCCCTCGCTGTCCTCCACGGGATCGCGGAGGCAAGGAGGAATATCCGCAGCGACGCGGGCGCGATCAATCTCGAACAGCCCGAAATGTCCGTCCGAGCGTCCTCGACCGGCGAGGTCACGGTGAGAGTGCTCGACCGGGCCAGCCCCAGCCGGCGCATGGTCGCCGAGATGATGATCCTGTACAACGCTCTACTCGGAGACCTCTGCCGCTCGGAGCAGTTGCCGTCCGTCTTCCGGGTGCAGCCCCCGCCCGACGTGTCGGACATGCCGCAGGCCGCGCCGGCCGAGGAACGCACCGAAGCGCAGCAGACGCTGCGCCGGTACCTCGTCGCAAAGAGGCTGCGCCCGGCTGAACTGGACGTCACGCCTGGGCCCCATAGCAGCCTCGGCGTCCCCGTCTACGTCCAGTCCACCTCCCCGCTCAGGCGCTACCCCGACCTGGTCCTACAGCGGCAGATTAGCCAGTTCCTCGAATCGGGGAAGCCTCTATACACAGTCGAGGCCGTCATGTCCGTCGCCCAACGGGCCGAGGTCCAGATTCGAGAAGTCGCCCGCGTCGAGACGCAACGCAAGCGCTACTGGTTCCTGAAGTTCCTGCAGGCTGAGCGGTTGCCGCCGCAAGCCCCGGCAGACTGCGGCACGTTTGCCGCCGCCGTGCTGGAGACGGACCCTCGGCGAAGGGCGCTCGTGGAGCTCGCAGAGTACCCTTTCAGGGCCCGCGTCGAACTCCCCAAGTCGTACTCACCGGGCGAGGAGGTGACCCTAGCCCTGCGCGGCGTAGACCTCTGGCGCCGCCTGGCCCACTTCGTACACACCGGCGCCCGGTAGCCCCGTCCGCAGCCAGCCTGTCGCTTCATCCACGCGGGTGGGATGGTTGCCAGTCCTCCGCGCCCGGGGCGATGCGCCCGCGATTGCGTCATTCCTCCAGCGTTTTGCTTATGACCTCGATGAGCCGGTAGCCGTATAGCGACGCGTCCTGCGGCGGCTCTTCCACGTCCGGCCAGGCGTCGTAACGCTCGATCCTCAGTCGATAGGTATACCCCTCTTCATGATCGAAGCCTTCTATGGGTTCGTAGAACAATCCGCCATCGACCACCATGCACTGCATGGGAGCTACGCCCACGCACTCTTCCAGCTCAGGCCCGACTGTGACCTCCATCACCTCGCCGCCCCTTGTTTCAGGCTCGGCTGTAGCTTCCATCACCTCGCCGCCCCTTGTTTCAGGCTCGGCTGTAGCTTCGGTCACCTCTACGGTCACCGGGTCGTTCTCCGGTTCTGGTCCGACTGTGAACTTGAGCTCGCCGCAAGCGGCAACGATAACGATCATAGCGACGACGAACAGCACCCTCAACGTTGTGGTCAACGGAACATCCTCCTCGGGTCGACGTTGGGAGTGCGTGCGTGACAAGTGGTCCCACGCGGTATGATGCTCCACGATTTCTGCGCCGACCAGGACTGGGCGCGTGCTGCGCCTGGCTGTCGAACCCGGCGTCCTCCCGGCGCCAAACCGGGCGCACTTCTGCTGCGCCGCCCGTCCGCTTGATTATACCAACAACAACCGGATCCGCAGATCTTTCTTCGCCATGAGGTAGGCATCATACGCGCGCAGGCCATCAATCCCCTCTTCCTGGGAGCGCGGGCGTCTCGCCCGCACCACCCTATTCCGACGCAGGCCGGAAAGACGTATGAGTGTAGCGCCATCCTAATGAAACGACACCGCCTACTAACTAACCTGGGACAGACTCCCCATGTAAAGACTGAGGTTGACGGGCAGCCACTCAATAGGATAGCCTTCCTTGACTTGTAGAGGCTGGCCTCTCTGGCGCCGGCTGGTCAAGGCCTGCGTAGAAGCCATGGGCGCGGCGGGGTACGAATCTCGCGCGCTTCTCAGGAGGGAATTGATATGGGCCGAATATGTAATTGGAAGACCCTACTCGTCTTGATGGCGGGTCTGGCTGCAACACTCGCTATCGCCTGCGGGTCGGAGACCGTCAAGGAAGTCGAGGTCATCAAAGAGGTCCCGGTGGAGGTGGTGAAGGAAGTGGAGGTGGTGAAAGAGGTCGAAGTGGTGAAGGAAGTGGAGGTGGTGAAGGAGGTCGTGAAAGAAGTCGAGGTGGTGAAAGAGGTCGAGGTGCCGGCCGAGGGCAGGGGCATCGAGCGGGAGTTCTTCGGTGAGGACCTCCACAGCTTCATCCATACCGGCCCGCCGCCCACGAGCTACGGCGAGTCGCCGTTGCTGGCGGCAATGGTGGCAGCAGGCGATCTTCCGCCGGTCGAGGAGAGGCTGCCCAATGAGCCTATGGTACTCCCCACCGTGGAGCGCGTAGGGGACTATGGCGGAACATGGCGCCGAGGCTTCACCGGCCCCAACGACAACGAGAACATGAACCGCCTCACCCCGGACCACATACTGATGTGGGACACGAACGGCGTCGACATCTACCCGAACATCGCAAAGGGGTGGGACGTGAACGAGGACGATACCGAATTCACCCTCTACCTCAGAGAGGGGATGAGGTGGTCCGACGGCGCGCCCTTCACGGCGGATGACTTCGAGTTCGCCAAGCTGGACGTGATCGAGAACGAGGTGATCAACCCCGGCAGGAAGGGTTCCATCGGCGGAGGCGGAGCCGGCGGTTCCGGTTTCGCGCCGCGATTCGAGAAGATAGACCAGTACACGATCAGATACCACTTCGACAGTCCCACCCCTGCGTTCTTGGACGAGCTGGCCAGTCCTGGAGTGGGCGAGATCAACATTTGGGTCCGGGCAGGCGGGTCGATCGCCTATCCTGCTCACTACCTGAAGCAGTTCCACATGGACTACGGCGACCAGGCCCAGATCGAGCAGTGGGTTCAGGACGGCGAGTACGAGAGTTGGGCGGCGCTCTTCTTGGACAAGGCGGACGCCCACAGGAACCCCGACGTGCCGATGGTGGGCCCGTGGAAGGTCGTGGTGCCTCCCACCGAGCAGACGTGGGAGCTCGAGCGCAACCCCTACTACTGGGTCGTCGACCAAGAAGGCAACCAGCTTCCTTACATTGACAAGATCGTAATGTCGCTTTTCACCAACACCGAGGTGCTCGCCCTTAGGGCGATGCGCGGCGACGTCGACTACCAGCGCCGGCACGTCGGTCTCGACAAGCTGCCGCTGCTAATCGCGTCCCAGGACGTCGGCAACTACAGGGTCCAGCTCACAGACCACCCAGGCGGTACCGGGTTCACCTGGAACCTGACCTACGCCGAGGACCCGTACATCGGCGAGCTGTTCAACAACACGGAGTTCAGGCAGGCGATGGCCGTTGCCACCGACAGGGAGGGCTTCTACGAGGCTTTCTTCCAGGGCATGGGCTACATCCGCAACGCATCGCCGCTGCCGTCTCACGGCTTCTACCTCGGCGAGAAGTACGACACGCTGTGGAACTACCTGGACGTCGAACAGGCCAACGCAATGCTTGATGGCATCGGCCTGACGGAGAAGGACTCGTCCGGCTTCAGGCTTCGTGCGGATGGCGGCGGGCCGCTCACAATCGAGGTCGGTTGCGTGACCGGCTACTTCGCCAACTACTGCGGAATGGCCGACCTGCTGAGGGCCCAGTGGGCCGAGAACGTCGGTGTCAAGGTAGCGATCAACCCCATGGACGTCAGTTTATACGGAGACCGGCGCGAGAAGAACCTGAACATGACAATGGTATCGGGAGGCCCATCGGGCCGCGCCCCGTACAACGCGTTACACAGCTATTCCGACCTCGCGCCTGCCGTTGGGCTGTACGTAGAGACCGACGGTGAACAGGGCGTTGAGCCGTCCGGAGTAATTAAGGAACTGAACGACATCGCCCTCGAGACGCAGCCTCTGAAGCAGGGCGACCGCAAAGAGGCGTACCAGAGAGGCTTCATGCTTCAGATCGAGAACGCTCTCGGCATCACCTTCAACCACGCGGCCCCCGGATTCATGGGCGTGCTGGTGGTGAAGGAGAACTTCCGGAACACCCCCATAGGGGTACCGGACATCTCCCACATCCCGGTGGAGCAAAGGCCGGAGCAGTGGTTCTTCATAGACGGTAAGAACGACGCCGGCTACTAGACAGCGTTAAGCTCATCTTGACAGGTGGCCGGGGCGGTCAGTCCGCCCCGGCCACCTGTACAACGTCCCCAAAACTGCCGGGGAGTGAGGCCCGCTCTTTTGGACTACCCTGAAGCTACCGATACGCGGCCGCGCATGAAAGCTCCCCAAGGGTGCCTGTCCTAAAATGCTTGCCTTCCTCATCCGGCGCACAGTCCTCGCGATATTCACGATCTTCTCGATCTCGATCTTCTCCTTCATGATCATCCAGTTGCCGGCGGGCGACTACGTCGACAGCTATATCCTTCGGCAGATCGAGGAGGGCTTCGGGGGCGTCCAGAGGTCGTCAGCGGAGGGATTGCTGGAGCGGAAGGAGGCCCTCAGAAAACTGTACGGCCTGGATAGGCCGATGTACATCCAGTACTTCAAGTGGATTGGAAGGGTAGTGCAAGGACGGTTCGGCCAAGCCCTGGAGTACAGGCTGCCGATCTGGGATGTGATCAAAGACCGGCTGTTCCTCACCATCATCCTTGCCGCGGCTACCATCGTGTTCACGTGGGCTCTTGCGATACCCATAGGCATATATACCGCGGTCAAGCAACGCTCGATAGCCGACTACTCTTTCACGTTCGTGGGGTTCTTGGGCCTCGCCACGCCCGATTTCCTGCTGGCCCTCATCCTGATGTACATGGCCTTCGTCTACTTCAACTTCAGCGTGGGAGGTCTGTTCTCGCCGGAGTTTCAGTCCGTCGGCTGGTCCCTGGCTCGCGCCTGGGACCTGTTCGTCCACCTGTGGATACCAGCGCTGATCCTCGGGACGTCCGGCACCGCCGGGCTGATCCGGGTCATGCGCGCCAACCTCCTGGACGAGCTGAGAAAGCCCTACGTCGTCACCGCCCGGGCAAAGGGGCTTGCAGAGTGGCGGCTCATCATGAAATACCCCGTCCGAGTGGCGCTGAACCCGCTGGTTAGCACCATCGGCTACCTGCTGCCCTACCTCATCTCAGGGAGCATCATCGTATCCGTCGTTCTGAGCCTGCCAACGCTGGGGCCCGTGCTACTCCAGAGCCTTTTCACCCAGGACCTCTTCCTGGCATCCAGCATTATCTTGCTTCTCGGCGTCATGACGGTTGTCGGAACGCTGCTCTCCGACATCCTGCTGGTCATCATCGACCCGCGAATAAGAATATCGTAAGAAATGACAGAAGCAGCCGTCCCGGCGCGGCAGGTCGAGGTCACTGAAGAAGAGCGCGTATTCGTCGCGTCGCAGTGGCAGCTCATGTGGTGGCGCTTCAAGAAGCACCGGGCGGCAGTGATTGCAGCATGGGTGCTCGTCTTCCTCTACGTAATCGCAGTGGCGGCCGAGTTCTTCTCCATGGCCCACCCCGAGGACGTCGAGACGAGCATCGGCTACCTTGCCCCGCAGACGATCCACTGGTTCGACAGCGGGTTCCATCCGCACGTCAAGGCCGTCTCCGGCGGCATCGACCCCGAGTCCTTCCAGCGCGTGTATGAGACCGACCCGGACGACAAGATCCCGGTCCACTTCTTCGTGCGCGGCTTCGAGTACAAGTTCCTGGGGTTCATAAAGATCGACCGGCACCTGATGGGCGTCCCCGAAGGCTACGACAGGGCGGGCCCATACGTCCTGGGGACCGACAGGCTGGGCCGCGACATGTGGTCGCGGCTGATGTACGGCACGCGCGTCTCGATGTCCATCGGACTTGTTGGCGTCGGCATCAGCCTGCTGTTGGGAGTCTCCCTGGGCGGGGTTTCCGGGTTCTTCGGCGGGATTACGGACACGGTCATCCAGCGCTTAATAGAGATCGTGCGCGCCGTTCCTACTTTGCCGCTGTGGATGGCGTTGGCCGCCTCCGTGCCGCGCGACTGGGGCCCCCTCAAGCTCTACTTCGCCATCACCATCGTGATCTCGCTATTCGCCTGGACCGACACCGCGCGTGTCGTGCGGGGCAGGTTCCTCGCCATGCGTGAGGAGGAGTTCGTAATGGCCGCAAGGCTGGCCGGCGCCTCAACGGCCAGGGTCATATTCCGACACATGGTGCCGTCGTTCGCCAGCCACATCATCACAGTCATGTCCCTGGCGATTCCGGGCATGATCATAGCGGAGACGGCCCTGAGCTTCCTCGGTCTGGGCCTGCAGGCCCCAGCCATCAGCTACGGTGTCCTGTTGCAGGCCGCGCAGAACCTCCAGGCGGTCGCGCTCTACCAGTGGCTGATGGTACCCGCCATCGCGGTAACGGTCGCCGTCCTTGCGTTCAACTTCATGGGAGACGGAATAAGGGATGCAGCAGACCCCTACAGCCAGTAGACCGGACATGGCCGCCGGCCGGGGCACGCCCCTTATCTCCGTAACGGACCTGGAGGTCCACTTCCCCACGGACGAGGGCTTGGTGCGCGCCGTGGACGGGGTCTCCTTCGACATCTTCCCTGGGCGCACACTGGGCGTCGTCGGAGAGAGCGGCTGCGGCAAGAGCACGGTCGGGCGGGCGATCCTGCAGATCCTCGACAGACCGGGCCGGATCGTGAACGGCTCCATAGAGCTGCGCCTCGACCCCGAGACCGACCCGGATGACGCCGTGGACCTAGCCTCCCTCGGCCCCAACAGCGGACCTATGCGCGCCGTCCGGTGGGCGGACATCTCGCTCATCTTCCAGGAGCCCATGACCTCGTTCAGCCCGGTACACACGATCGGGAACCAGATGATCGAGGCCATCCGGTCTCACCGCGGCTACAGCAAGAGAGAGGCCCGCGAGTGGGCCGTGGAGTTGCTGAGCATGGTGGGCATCTCCAACCCGCGGCAGCGCATCGACGAGTTCTCACACCAGTTGAGCGGCGGCATCCGGCAGCGCGCCATGATAGCCATGGCCATCTCATGCGAGCCCAAGCTGCTAATCGCCGACGAGCCCACCACGGCGCTCGACGTGACCACACAGGCCCAGATCCTCGATCTGCTCCGCGAGTTGCAGGAGAGCCAGGGCATGGCGATCATGCTGATCACCCACGACCTGGGAGTGATCGCGGAGATGGCGGACGAGGTGCTGGTCATGTACCTGGGCCGCGGCGTGGAGTTCGGGCCCTCGGACGACATGTTCCACAACCCCAAGCACCCGTACACCACCTCGTTGCTAACCTCCATACCGAGCATCTACACGAAGCGCGGCGAGCGGATGCAGCCCATAGCCGGGTCCATACCCCATCCGTTCAACCGCCCCCCCGGCTGCACCTTCAACCCCAGATGCCCCAGCTTCATGCCGGGCGTCTGCGACCATGACCCGCCCCTGTTCCTCCCACTGGAGGGGCCCCACCTGGTGAGGTGCTTCCTGTACCACGACGCGCAGGGGAATCCCGTCACGGCAGAGGCCGAAAACGATGGATGATTCGAACGCGACCCAGCCGGAAAGCAACGACAAGCTCCTGCAGGTTAAGGGGCTCAAGAAGTTCTTCCCGATACAGAAGGGCTTCCTGAAGCGCACCGTCGGGCACGTTCGGGCGGTCGACGACGTCACCTTCGACCTGCACGAGGGCGAGACCCTCGGCCTGGTCGGCGAGAGCGGCTGCGGCAAGACGACCACCGCCCGCTGCGTGCTCCGAGCCTACGACGTCACCGAAGGGGAGATACTCTTTCACACCGGCGACGACCGGACGGTGGACATAGCCTCCCTATCCGGCGGCGAGCTCCGCTCTCTGCGCAGAGAGATGCAGATGATCTTCCAGGACCCCTTCTCGTCGCTCAACCCCAGGATGACCCTGTTCGACATCGTGGGGGAGCCTCTCTTCGTCCACGGCATGAAGTCCAGCGGCAGCCGCGCAGACCGCGTGGCCGAGCTGATGCGTCTGGTGGGGCTGCGCCCGGAGTACATGCGCCGGTTCCCGCACGCGTTCAGCGGCGGCGAGAGGCAGCGCATCGGAATCGCGCGGGCGCTGGCGCTCAATCCACGCCTCGTGGTGGCCGACGAGCCCGTATCGGCGCTCGACGTCTCCGTGCAGGCGCAGGTCATCAACCTGCTGATGGACCTGCAGGAAGAGTTGAGCCTGACCTACCTCTTCGTGGCGCACGACCTGAGCGTCGTGAAGCAGATAGCCGACCGCGTCGTCGTCATGTACGTCGGCAAGATCGTCGAGGTCGCCGAGACGGAGGAGTTGTACGCCAACCCCAAGCACCCGTACACGGCGGCGCTTCTGTCAGCCGCGCCGATTCCGGACCCCCGGGCCCGCCAATCGAGCCGCACGGTTCTCAGCGGCGAAGTCGCCAACCCGGCCAATCCCCCGTCCGGCTGCTACTTCCATCCGCGGTGCCCGTTCGCCACCGACGTATGCCGTGAGGTAACCCCCGCCCTCGAGGAGGTCGCCCCCGGCCACTCCGTGAGCTGCCACCGGGCCAAGGAGCTGGAGCTGGTGGGCATCGGCGAGATGGCCAGCCCCCAGACAACCGACTAGCTCCCGGCCAGCGGCCCCACTGTTCGAAAGTCCCAAGCCGAATTCACGGCCTCCGTGGTGGCTTGTCGTAATGACGCTTCACGCAGATTCCCGATGTTTGCATCGGAATTGGTATCAAGTGCGTAACGCCGTACGAGATGCTGAGGAACGAGCGAGCGCGTTTCGTGCTCGGCCCGTGAACGCGAAGGTGGGTTTTCATTCAGTAGGAAGGTGTTTTTGAGTATGGCTGGACTCCACAACCCTCCAAATCAGCCTATCGCCATCGGTCCCCGCCTCGAATTGATGGTAGATGAGCAGCGGGGCGGAGCTGCGCCTGCACCAGCCGGCCCCTAACGGCTCAGTCTGGGCGCCCGCCTGACCACAACCGCCGCCATGAATATCCCGGTGGCAACCAGCGTCATCGCAGGGCCGGAGGGTATGTTCAGGTGGTACGAAAGGTAGAGCCCCATGACGGCGGAGACCGCGCCGATGGCGGCCCCAACGGCCATCATGGTAACGAACCGGCGGACGAGCAGATACGCGGTGGCGGCGGGTGTTACCAGCATTGCCATGACGAGGACTATCCCCGCGGCCAGGATGCCGACGACGATGACCACGGACAGGAGCACGAGAAGCACGTTGTCGATCAAGTTAGTCGGGATGCCGACGACCTTCGCCCCCTCGGGGTCGAAGCTGGTAAGCACCAACTGATGGTGGAAGAAGTACAGCCCCATCACCACCACTCCGGTTAGAGCGAGGGCAACGAACACCTCCGACTGCGAGACGCCGAGCGGCTGACCGAGCAACAAATCTTCGATATCGACGTTGATGCCTGTGGAAGCCGATAGCAGGACGAGTCCGAGCGCGAACATCCCCGCGAACAGGATGCCGATGGTCGTATCCTCGCTGATACCGGAACGGCGGCTCACGAGTCCTATCAACAGGGCTACGGCGATACCCGAGGGCACCGCGGCAATCAGGCCAAAGCCGAGGAGGATGCCGACTACCATGCCGGGCAGCACGGCGTGGGCGAGCGCGTCGCCCATGAAGGCGAGCCCCCGCGTTACGACGTATGCGCCGATGAGGGGGCACATCACGCCCACGAGGACCGAAACGGCGAGCCCCCGCACCATGAAGCTGTACTGGAGCGGCTCGGTGACGTAGTCGATCATGCCCCCGGCTCCTCGAACCGGTCTCCGGTAAGCGCGTAGTGGACTCCGTGCGCGCCGTACAGCTCTTCGAGCACCGCGGGCGTGAACGCCTCGTCCGGCGGTCCGTAGGCGCAGACGTGATGATTCAGGCAGAGCAGCTGATCGAAGCGCTCTGCCAGGTTGGTCAGGTCGTGGGTGGCGAGCAAGACGATGCGCCCCTCGTCCCGCAGCGATTTCAGGACCTCGACAAGGCCCTCCTGCGCGCCCACGTCAACGCCGCTGAACGCCTCGTCGAGCAGGATGATGTCCGCCCCCTGCGCGAGGGCGCGGGCCACGAACACGCGCTGCCGCTGCCCTCCCGAAAGCTCGGTCATCAGAGCCGCCCTCTGCTCCCACAGGCCGACGCGCCTCAGACAGACTTGGACGAGTTCCCGATCCCGCCTGCCCGGCCGCCGGAACCATCCCAGATCGCAGCTCCGCCCCATCATGACCACGTCTAAGACCGTCACGGGGAATCGCCAGTTCACGTTCTCACGCTGGGGCACGTACGCAAGCGCCCGGCTGCGCCGTCCCTCCGCGCCCCGGATGGTTACCACGCCCTTCTGGGCCGGCAGCAGTCCCGCGATGGCGTTGAACAGTGTGCTCTTGCCTGCGCCGTTGGGTCCTACGACGCCCATGAGCGTGCCGGGGCCAACGGCAAAGGTCACGTCACTCAGCGTCTTGTGCTCGCCGAACTCGACGGTCAGGCCCTCGACGGTCAGGCCGGGTCCTGAAGCTATCTTTGCGGTCAAAGTCCCCTCCTAACATGGCCGAGCAGGTCACCGCTGCCGGATTGACCGTGGTCGGCTCGCGCCGCGCGTCGTCGGATGCGCATGGGTTGCTCCAACGGGCTGGGGGAACACGCTTTCAGCAGGCTCAGGGCGGGATCTCAGACTCCCGGCAGAGGGGATCTGCCCCTCTGCACACCTCGTATTCTCGGGCCGCCGCAGTCCAGACTGCGTTTTGGGTCTGCGTATTCACTTCAGGGCCTCAACTATACGCTCAACGTTCGTCCGCACCATGTCTAAGTACGTCTCGGCGCCGCTGCCCTCGGCTCCGAGGGAACCGGAGTAGAGCCGGACGAGCTTGGCGCCGGTCTCGTTGGCCAAGGCGCTCGCCAGGCGCTCGCTCACCGTCGTCTCGCCGAAGATTGCGGGAACGCCGTACTCCTCGATCTCCTTGACCAAGTCTGCCATGTGCTCCGCTGACACCTCCCCTGCGGCGGTGACCGGCAGTATGGTCCCGACGACCTGGAACCCGTATAGCTGCGCGAAGTACCCCAGGCTGTCGTGGGACGTTACGAGTACCCTGCGCCCATCGCGCACCGCGCTGACTTGCAGTTGCGTCCAGGCGTGCAACTCGTCGAGTTGCCGGCTGTACGCGGCGGCGTTGGCGCGGTACGTATCGCCCCGCTCCGGATCGAGCACCGCCAGGCGAGCGGCGACGTCGTTCACGACTCGCTTCACGCGCAGCGGGTCGAACCAGAAATGCGGATCGAGGGAGTGGCCGTGCTCGTCCTCGTCGTGGGCTTCCCCGTCCCCGTCCCCGTCCTCGTCGTGGCCGTCCCCATCCTCGTCCTCATCGTGGGCTTCCTCGTCCCCGTCCTCGTCGTGGCCGTCCCCATCCTCGTCCTCATCGTGGGCTTCCTCGTCCCCGTCCTCATCGTGGGCTTCCTCGTCCCCGTCCTCGTCGTGGCCGTCCCCATCCCCGTCCTCGTCGTGGCCGTCCCCATCCCCGTCCTCGTCGTGGCCGTCCCCATCCCCGTCCTCATCGTGGGCTTCCCCGTCCCCGTCCTCGTCGTGGGCTTCCTCGTCCCCGTCCTCGTCGTGGCCGTCCCCATCCCCGTCCTCGTCGTGGCCGTCCCCGTCCTCGTCCTCGTCGTGGCCGTCCCCATCCCCGTCCTCGTCGTGGCCGTCCCCGTCCTCGTCCTCGTCGTGGGCTTGCGTGTCCACGAAGTCGATCGGATCTATGACGCGCCCCATCTCAACGATGATCGAAGGGTCACTCGCAGCGTTGTCTAGGAGCTCGTCGAGCCAGCCAGCCTCCAAGCCCAGCCCGACGCTCAGTACGACGTCGGCGTCGGCAATCCTGGACACGTCGCGGGCGCCCGGCTGGAACGAGTGCGGGTCGGCCCCCAGGGGCACGAGGCTGAAGACCTCCACGTTGCCGCCGCCCACGTTCCTGACCCAGTCTGCGACGAAGTTGGTCGTGGTGACGACGTTGATCGCCGCCGGGGTAGGCGAGGCCGTTGGCGCTGCCTGGGTAGGCGAGGCCGTTGGCGCTGCCCGGGTGGGGTTGGTGCTGCCGGTATCGTCGGCGCACGCGGCTGTGGCGACGCTCAGGATGAGCGTCAGGAAGACTGTCTTCGCCAATGTTCTCATCTCACTTCCTCCTTTGGTTTCGAGGCCCTGTCCTCGCAGACCCCACGCGGGGCTGCGGCCAGTTGTTGATATTGAGTCTCAATAATGGGCTGCGCCCCCTCCGACGCGAAGATACGCGAGTAGGTCCTATCGGCTGTCCGCCTCCAAGAGGCACTGATTACAGATTATGTGCAGCTCGATGCGGTGGCCGACGGCCTCGCCGGGGATGTCACCGCCAATGGCCCGCATCAGACGCTCGATAGTGGCGGCGCGGAACTCGCCTACGTTCCCGCACCTGACGCAGACCGTGTGGTGGTGATGCTCTACGCGGGACAGGCTGTATTTCGGCGCCCCGTCCGGGAGGTTCAGCCTGCATATGACGCCTGCCTTCAGGAGGAGCTTGACCGTCCGGAAGATGGTCGCTCGGCCCACGTCCGGCAGCTCCCTGCCGATCTCCTCGGCTGTGAAGCCCTCCTGCTTACCTTGCAGAAAGCGGATGATCGCGCGCCTCGGGGCCGTGGAGCGGTGGCCTCGGTCTTCGAGGACGGCCATGATGTCCGGCCTGGATGTCAGTACTGGGTTCATTGATACTGAGTATCGGTATCTCGCCAAGGCGAATCAGGCTCTGTTGCTAGGGGCGCGATTATTCTAACTAGGGTCCTTAGGCCATGTCAAATGCGTGTACTCGCGCAACAGTGCCGGGTTTATGAGACGCAATATCACCGGAGTGCGGGGGACTCAGCCGTAATTATTCTCACGGTTCGGCTCATGGAGCCTGAACAGTAACAGGTCGGCAGAAACTGTTCAGAGCCTGTGGGACCCGAAGGGAAGGGTTCTCCCCTCCGGCAGGGAGGCTGGGGCTGTGTACCCAGTTACAAATGTGTCTTGACTGCCCTACACCCCTGTGGTAGCTTGTCGCCGCATCGCTGCTACGAGTGCTAGTACTAGGATCTCCCTCGAATCGGGAGGCCTTCGGAGACACCTCTTTGACAATACTCTATCTCGCCATCGCCGCAGGGATCGCCGGCCTCAGCTTTGCCCTTGCCCTGACCCTCTACGTCCTGCGCCAAGACCAAGGGAACGAGCAGGTCCGGTTCATTGGACGCGCTATCCAGGAGGGCGCCAACGCGTTCCTGAAGCGGGAGTACTTATTCCTCGCCGGCTTCGTCATTGTGGTCGTGATCATCCTGGCCCTGTTCATCGACTACGACGTCCTAGACAGGATAGGAAGAGGCGAGGAGCGCTCGTTCCCAAGCACCGCGTTAGCCTACCTGGCCGGCGCCGTCGGCTCGGCCCTTGCGGGGTACATTGGCATGAGCATCGCGGTCAGGGCCAACACACGCACCGCCGTCAAGGCTCAGATCGGCCTTAACCCAGCCCTCCGCGTGGCATTCAGCAGCGGCGCCGTGATGGGCGTTTCCGTGGTGGGCATCGGCCTCATCGGCATCACCGTGCTGTACTGGATATTCAAGGACATAGGCATCATCGCGGGCTTCGGCATGGGTGCGTCGTCGATTGCCCTGTTCGCCAGGGTGGGCGGCGGCATCTACACCAAAGCCGCTGACGTCGGCGCGGACCTCGTGGGCAAGATAGAGGCAGGCATACCGGAAGACGACCCTCGAAACCCCGGCACAGTAGCCGACAACGTCGGGGACAACGTGGGTGACGTGGCCGGCATGGGGGCCGACCTGTTCGAGTCCTACGTAGGCTCGATCATAGCTACCATCGCGCTTGCCGCCTCCGGCGCGGTGTTCCTGCTGGAGGAGACGGCCCTCAGCGCCGCCGCGCAGGCGCAGTTCGAGTCCCTGAGGGGGCTCGCGGGCGCCAACGACATAAGCTCCAACTTCGAGGCGTCCATGTTCCTGCTTCCCATCCTGGTGGCGGCCACCGGTCTGTTCGCCTCCATCCTGGGAACGTTCCTGGTACGCACCGGGGAAGGCGCTAGCATGGGACGCCTGCTCTGGTCGCTTCGAATCGGGATATTCGGCGCGGGGGCGCTGGTGCTTGTGGGCGCCGGAATCGCCATTACCGCGCTGGAGCTTCCGTTTACCCTTTTCTGGGTCATCGTCGTAGGATTGATCGCAGGCCAGGTGATCGGGACCTCGTCGGAGGTCTACACCTCTTACGAGTTCAAATTCACAAAGGACATCGCGGCGCAAGCCGAAACGGGACCGGCAACGGTCATCATAGCCGGGATGGGCCTCGGGATGCTCAGCACCGTGATCCCGGGCGTCGTGGTGGTCATATCAATGTGGATAGCCAACGAGCTCGCCGGCGTCTACGGCGTCGCCCTGGCTGCCGTGGGGATGCTGTCCACCCTTGGAATCACCCTCGCGACGGACGCCTACGGGCCCGTAGCCGACAACGCCGGCGGGATCGCCGAGCAGGCGCACATGCCCCCCGAGGTGCGCGAGCGGACCGACGCCCTCGACTCCCTCGGGAACACGACGGCGGCCACCGGCAAGGGTTTCGCAATCGGCTCGGCGGTACTGACGGCTCTGGCCCTCATGGCAGCCTACTCACAGGTCGCCAACGTGGATGTGTTCGACCTGAGGGACACGAACGTGCTCATTGGGCTCATCTTAGGCAGTATCATGCCCTTCCTGTTCGCGGCGCTGACCATGCAGGCGGTTGGCAGGGCTGCCGCCGCAATGGTTGCGGAGATACGGCGGCAGTTCCGCGAGATAACCGGCTTGGTGGAGGGCACGGCCCAGGCGGACTACGCGCGTGCGGTAGATATAAGCACCCGGGGCGCCATGAGAGAGATGGTTCTGCCGGGACTGATCGCCATCATCGCGCCCGTGGCCGTGGGCGCAGTCCTAGGCCCCGAAGCCCTGGGCGGGCTGCTCATAGGCGCCATCGCCACGGGGTTCCTGCTGGCCATCATGATGGCCAATGCGGGCGGCGCTTGGGACAACGCGAAGAAGTACATCGAGGCCGGTCATCTGGGCGGCAAGGGCTCCGATGCCCACACCGCCTCCGTCGTGGGGGACACGGTCGGAGACCCCTTCAAGGACACGTCCGGCCCAGCCCTCAACATCCTCATCAAGCTCATGTCCATCGTAGCCCTCGTCTTCGCGCCCCTGTTCCTATAAGTGCGGCGCCCGGAGAGGCGGCAGCATTCCGACGGCGCCAAGGACACGCGAGCCCCCGCCGCCGTCCACGAACTTGCGGGGATTCCTCCGGCAGGCCGCTTGAATTACGCGTGAGGCAGGGTATCCTGCTACATGTCCGCGTTAGGAGCCTGCGGGAATACGGGGTGTGCAGAGTGGACGGTTCCCCTCTACCGGGTGTCTGAGAGCCTGCCCTGAGCATCCCAGACTATAATTCTCCTCCTCTTTCTGAGAGGAAGGAGCCGCAGCCTGCTAGAACGCGCTGTAGGTACGAGTTCCAGCATGGGGTTTAGGGAGAGGGAGCATGAAAGTACAGGGCCGCTACGACGTCGACAGCCCGCGGGATAGCGTGTGGCGGGGGCTGCTCTCGCCCGAAACCCTTGCGGGGTGCATTCCGGGTTGCGAAGCCTTCGAGGAGACCGGCCCGAATAGATACCGCGTCGTGATGAAGGTGGGGGTCGGGGCCGTCCGGGGGACATATTCGGGTGAGGTGTGGCTGAGCGAGATCGACGAGCCCTCATCGTTCAAGATGACCGTGGCGGCCCAGGGCCGTGGAGGCTCGGTGAGGGGTGAGGGTCTGCTGAGCTTAGCCGAGCGCGGGGCGGGCACGGCTTTGACGGCGGAGGGCGACGCGCAGGTCACCGGGGTGGTGGCCAGAGTGGGGCAGCGCCTTCTCGGCGGCGTCTCCAAGACGTTGATGGACCGGTTCTTCGGCTGTCTGAAAGGGAAGCTGGAGGGTCCGTAATCCCTCGGCGGGGCCGGGGCTACGGGGTGTCCATGCGGCGCAGGCGTAGGACGGTCAGGGCAAAGAAGACTGCGATCACGAGGGCTGCGCTGCCTACGGCCACAGGCAGCGCGATGACCCCGTCGGCGACCCCACTGAAGCTGTTATCGTCGATGGCGTGCATGACGCTGAGGGAGTAGGCGCGCACGCTGAGATAAGAGATGCCGCTCAGCAGGGCGCCCGCCAGGGCCTCCCAGATGAAGACGTACAGGAGACAGAAGGGGAGCGCGTTCGCGGTTACGAGCCCGGCCCACGTGAAGATGGCGGCGTAAGCAGTGACGCCGACGGCGAGGGCGGCCGCGGTCGCGGCGACAGGCTTGGCGTCCAATCCGAAGGCAATCATCGTCATGATGACGCCGGTCAGTATGACGACCGGCCCCCCGACGGTCAGGCTGGCAAGGAGCTTGGGAAGAGCGATGCGCCATCGGGGCACCGGCTTGATGGTCAGGTAGCTCAGGGTCCGGTCCTCGAGCTCGTTGCCGAACGCCGCAGTCGCCAGCGTCATGATCACTATGGGGAGTAGGGCTCTGATCAGCAGGCCGTCGAAGATCAGGACGACCACCCCGGCATCCTCGCTCAGGTCGGCCTGGCCGGCTGCGATAGCGGTGAGCGCGATCATCAGCCCCGACAGCGCCAGGATGACGGTGACGCGCCACCGGCCGAGGAGTTGCCTCAGGGATAGCCTGAATACGTGTGTCAACGCTCTACCACGTAGCTGAAGACGCTCTCCAGGGACTCGTCCAAGGGTTCGACGCGGAGGATGCGAATCCCGAGTTCGGCGGCGGACTTGGGCACCGCCGTTTGGAGGACTCCGACGTTCCGGCTCAGTGCAATCAGCGCGCCGTCGTCGTCGACCGATATGGAGTCCAACTCGTCCATGCGCACCAGGGCCGCAGCCAGCCGCCGCGGCTCGCTGGCGACGATGCGCACGCGGTAGGGCTGCTCGTCGAGCTTGGCTCGGATGGCCCTGAAGTCCCCGGCGGCGGCCAGCTTTCCGCCCACCATGAGGAGAATCCGGTCGGCCACCGATTCGACCTCCTCCAGGATGTGGGAGGAGATGAGTACCGTCCGCCCCTCGTCTTCGACCATTTTACGCATCAACTCCTGGAACTGTACTCGCTGGCGTGGGTCCGTCCCGTTCAGCGGCTCGTCCAAGAGCAGCACTTCAGGTTCGTGAACGATGGCGGCAGCAAGCCGTATCCTCTGCCTCATGCCTCTGGAGTAGGTGTCGATCTTCCTGGATTGTGCGTGCTCCATAGCAACGTAGCCGATAGCGCGGTCCGCCGCGTCGGCGGGGTCCGGCAGGCCGAAGAGGCAAGCCGAAAGTTCCACGAACTGGCTGCCCGTGTAGAAGCCATAGGCTGATTCGTGCTCCGATACGAAGCCGACCCTCCTGTACACCTCGGGGTTGTTCCAGACCCTCTCGCCCAGCATGAAGGCTTCGCCTTGGGAGGGGCGCGCAAGCCCTGATATGACGTGCAGCAGGGTCGTCTTGCCGGCGCCGTTTGGTCCCAACAGCCCGGTGACGCCGGGTTGTACCTCAAAGGACACGTCGCTGACCGCGACGACGTCCCCGAACCACTTGGAGACGGAGCGCGCCTCTATGGCGGGTCCGGTCATGCGGCGAGCCTCCTGTAGCGCAGCCAGAGCAAGAAGCACGCCCCACCAACTATGGCCGCGTACCACAACTCGGGCACGCCGGTCGGAAGTGGGGGTGAGAATACGGCTTGTTCGGAGCCGAAGATGACGCTGTTGAGGTAGATCGGGGTCGAGAGGATGCCCAAGAGGTTGAACCAAGCGTTGGTGCTCGTCCCGACCAAGACGCCGGCGGCGGTGGTCGAGACGATGAAGAGACCGACCACACCTGCGGCGGCGTAGGCGCGCCGCGTCGTCAGCGAAGCCACCGCCATCGAGATCGACGCGGCGAACAGGGTAAGGGCGAGGCCCGACGCCATGAACCTGGGCACCGCGAGCCAGTTATTCCGAAGGTATTCGACGGGTTCGGAGGCGGACAACGCGTAGCCCACTATCAAGACTATCTGACCGAGATAGAGCGCGCATAAGGCGATCGTCAAGAAGGCTAGGAACCGGGCGGCCACGTAGTCGGTAGGCGTGATCGGCCTGACCAAGTACAGACTCAGCACTCCGTCCCGCCGGTCCGGGCACAGCAGCTCCGGGGCAACGACGGCGGCGAATATCATCAGGAAGTAGGATATTACCTCGTAGTAGTCGTTGTAGCCCCAGAGTCCCGCCGCGTCGGCGTCGCTGATGAAGTTCGCCGTGAAGGAGGCGATGATGACCGCGACGCCGGAGATCGCGACCGCCAGCGCCATGAACCCCCACGGGAACACCTTTGCGAGCAGCGGTCGGCCGAGGCCGAGGGAGAGGCGCACCCCGTTGGCCCACAGGGCTTTGCGGGCGCGCCACCGGCCTTCGCGCGGGCCCAGATAGCGCTGATATCCGATGTCATAAACTTCGCCCTGTTGCGTCAAGCGTCCACGCTCCTGAAGATGTCGGTGAGCTGCCGCCTCCTCGGTGAGAGCCTGCGCAGACGGGCGCCCACCTTCACGAGCGCGTCGCGGATCAAGTCGTACTGTTCGTCGGCGGTCATCTCGATGACGAGTTCGGCGCCCTGTACGGCGGCGGGTAGGCCGGCCTCGTCAAGGGCGGCGGCGAGTTCGTCGCGGCGGTCGTCGACCTCGAGGATGACCGTCTCCGTTTCGCGGGTGAGCTGTGCGACCTCGCCCTGCTCGACGACCTCGCCCCCCTCCAACACGATGATCCGGTCACACGTGCGCTCGACGTCTCCCATGAGATGGGAGGACAGGACGATGCTTATACCGAACTCTCGATTGGTGCGGTTGATCAGGTCCTGCATCTCCTCGCGGCCGGCGGGGTCCATGCCCGCGGTCGGTTCGTCGAGCAGTACCAGTACGGGGTCGTGGACCAGGGCCTGCGCCAGCTTGACGCGCTGCTTCATGCCGGTGGAGTACTCGCCGAGGGAGCGGTAGCGCTCCTCGGCGAGTCCGATGTGCCTGAGGACGTCGGCCGCTCTGGTGCGGGCTTGGACCGGGGGCAGGCCGCTTACCTGGGCCATGTGCGTTAGGAACTCAGATGCGGAGCCGGTGCGGGGGAGGCAGTTGTGCTCGGGCATATACCCAAGGCGGGTCCGCGCCTCGACGGTCCGGTAGGTACTGCGCCCCATTACCTCGGCGGTCCCCGCGGTGGGGGTGAGTAGACCCAGGAACAGCTTGATGGCGGTGCTCTTCCCAGCGCCGTTGGGACCGAGTAGGCCGGTGACTCCTTCGTTGACCTCGAAGTCAACCGAGTTTAACGCTATAACCTGCCCGTAACGCTTCGTAAGACCCTCAGCCCTGAGCAGAGACGTCAAACCTCACTCCTCAACCGACTACCCGTACACTACCGCCATTGTACACTACCGCCGGGTACAGAAAGAGCCAGTGACTGTTCAGACTCTGTGAGACCTTTACGGGAAGTCCAGAGAGGTTCTCCCCTCTGGCAGGGGGTCTGGGGGGGCACGCCCATATTCTCGGTGCGCCGCCTGGTGGTTCTCTCTTCCGGCAAGGGGTCTGGGAGATACCCCTCCGTCTGGGGTGCGACGGTGGAGGTTCTATCCTCTGGCAGGGGTCTGGGGGCCACGCCCATATTCTCGGTGCGCCGCCTAGTGGTTCTCCCTTCCGGCATGGGTCTGGGGGCTGTGCCCCCAGACCCCAAGGGGCGGGCGGGTGGGGATCTAAGGCCTGAACATCTACAGGACGTTCACTCTGGGTTTACAAAACGGAACGCCTTGCTTTAGACTCTGGCCCGCAGGATCGGGCGTCCGCATGGGCAAGGGTCGGCCTACGGCGTGAACGCCCGCCTCCGTGAGGCGGCATGGAGCACATCACAATCTATAAGGGCGCCGACCGCCACGCCGCCTTTCCCCACGTCATCAGGCTGCAGGACGGCAGCCTGACTTGCGTCTTCCGCGAGGCCCCGGCGCGCCCTGGCGCCGCGTCGACGTGGGAGGGCAACGAGAAGGTCTCACACTACCACCTGGACGACAACTCCTGTATCGCGCTCGTGCGCTCGACCGACGACGGGCGGACCTGGGACCCGGCGACGCGCGTGGTCGTCGACCAATCCGACGGCACACAGGACCTCAATATGGCCATGGCGGCCCAGCTCTCGTCCGGGGAACTGCTCTTGAACAACCACCGCTGGTTCCTGCACGTGAGCAAGGAGCAGGCCGAGTCGATGAGCCCCGACCGCAAGGTGCTGGCCGCCGCACACTACAGCGAGCGGTTCGGGGAGATGGTCGCCGATAGTCTGTACATGTACCGCTCCGCCGACGGCGGGCGCACCTGGAGCGCTCCGGAGCGCTTCGCCATCGACGGCCTGACCTTCCAGCCCCACACCGGCAAGGACGGCGTGCTGGAGATGCCAGGCGGCCAACTCCTGCTCATGTTCAACGCGACCGCCGTGTCGGGGGCGTCGAGCGGCGTCTACGCCGCCCGCTCCGGAGACGGGGGCCGGACCTGGGCGCAGCCCTCGTTGGCGGCGCTCGACCCCGAGGGGCAGGTCGGCTTCGGCGAGCCTTCCTTAGTGCGGCTCGCCAGCGGCAGACTCCTCTCGATGATGCGTACAGGGGAGCATCTGTATCAGGCATACTCGGACGATGACGGTTGGACGTGGCAGGGCGTCAAGCAGTCCCCGATATGGGGATACCCCGCCCACTGCATACAGCTGAGGAGCGGCCGGGTCCTGTGCGCCTACGGGTACCGCCGGAAGCCGTTCGGGATACGCGCTTGCCTCAGTGACGACGAGGGGGAAACCTGGGACGTGAGCAATGAGATAGTCATCCGAGGCGACGGCCTCCACCGAGACTTGGGGTATCCGGCGTCCATACTGCTGGAGGATGGCCGAATCCTGACGGTCTACTACTTCCACGACGAAGACGGGATGCGCTACATTGGCGGGAGCATCTACTCTGAAGATGAGGCCCTGCCCTAAGGCTGCTGAAATACAGGGAGTGCAGGGGGCAGACCCCCCCGTCGGAAGTCTGAGGGCGCCCCTCAGATCGCCGCGGCCCTTTCCGAGCGAGGCGCATGGAGAATCCCAATCTCGCCGTTGACATAGGCTGTAGTCCGGGATACACGCTCCGCCGCGCCTCCGACGTACCGGAGCCCCCGCTAACGGCGGGCATAGACAGCCCGGGGGCGTTCACAGCCCCGCCCAGACGCTGCGGCGCGGCGCATGGCGCGGACACTGCCCCTTTCCCCGTGGGGCCTGAGCCAAGTCGTGTTCGAGCCAGCCTGACCGGGGGCCTTCGTGTCTGATTTCGTACAAGTCTTTGCGCTGGTCGCCTTGATACTGACTGTGGCTACCCTTGCGGCCGGGCTGATCGAACGCTTGCCGCTCTCTTTCCCTCTCATGTTCCTTGCTATCGGGTTCGCCCTCGGGCGCAGCGGCCTGGGCCTGGTCGATATAACCACGCGAGACGAGACCCTGGGAGTAGTGGCTACGCTGACCCTG
Source organism: uncultured Dehalococcoidia bacterium (assembly GCA_958296245.1). GTDB lineage: Bacteria > Chloroflexota > Dehalococcoidia > Lucifugimonadales. Next base: position 512,423 of record OY282458.1, on the reverse strand, counting down.
TCGCTGGTGCTGTTCCTCGACGCAACCAAGCTCCAACTCAGCGAGTTGGGCCGGCGGTGGCTGGTGCCGTTCTTGGTGCTCGTGCCCGGTACAGGGCTGATCATCGCACTAAGCGCGGCTCCGCTGGCGTACTTGTTCGACTTCGGATGGGTCCTGGCCTTCATCGGCGGGGCCGTGCTGGCCTCGACGGACCCGGTGGTGCTCCGCGAAATCGTCAGGGACGCGCGTATACCGCGCTCGGTGCGCCAGATACTGAGAATCGAGGCCGGCATGAACGACATCGTCGTTCTGCCCGTCGTACTCATCCTGATCGCGGTTGCGGTCGGGGGCGTACACTCAGCCGCCGGGTGGGCGGACTTCCTGGGCAGGCTTCTGCTGGTGGGCCCGCTGCTCGGCCTGGCCATTGGCGGCGCAGGCGCCTGGCTGATCGGATGGGCCGACCGCGTGGCCAGCATCCGCCGCGAATACCAGGCCCTCTACGTCGTGGGGCTGGTGCTGGGTTCTTACGCGGCTGCCACCGCCGCCGGGGGAGACGGCTTCTTGAGCGCGTTCGCGGCGGGCGCCTCGGTTGTCGTGTTCAACCAGAAGCTGTGCGATTGCTTCTTGGAGTACGGCGAGGTCACCTCAGAGATGGCCATGATGGCGGCGTTCGTGCTGTTTGGCGCCCTGTTGTCGGGTATCCTGGACACGGTGCCGCTCGCCCAAGCGCTGCTCATGTCGGCGCTGGTGGTCCTGGTCATCCGGCCCGGCGTTCTGGGCCTTGTGCTGTCCAGGGCGCGAATGAGCCGGGAGGCGCACGCCTTCATCGCGTGGTTCGGGCCCAGGGGTCTGAATTCCTTGCTCTTGGTCTTGGTAGTGGCGCAAGCCGAGGTGCCGGGAGCAGAGATGCTGTTGGGGGTCGTGGGGGTCGTGGTGTTGGTGTCCGTGACGATCCACGGCGCCTCGGCGGCGCCCGCCAGCGCCTGGTACGGGCGGAGGGCCTCGAAGGAGACCCTGGTCGAGGAGCGTGAAAGCACGGCGGCGGACCTGTTCGTCCACGACGAGGTGGACATCAACATGATCGCGCCGGAGATGCTACACCAGCTCCTGTCGGGTCCGAATCCACCCCTCGTTCTGGACGTACGGTCGCGTTCCAGCTACGAGGGAGAAGGACAGCAGATACCCAGAAGCGTGAGAGTGCTTCCGGACCAGGTCGCCGAGTGGGTCGGCGACCTCCCCACCCACCGGATGGTCGTTGCGTACTGTACCTGCAACGACGAGGCCACCAGCGCCCGCGCAGCGCAGCAGCTCCGGTACCATGGCATCAACGCGGTGGCCCTGAAGGGGGGGTTAGAAACGTGGCGCTATCCCACCGAGCCGACGACGGTGTCGGATGACGGCGCTTCCCTGGCAGGCGTTGATCGCCCTTGACCCCGCCGCGTCTTTATAGCGGGGTGGGCCAAATGGCCGCTTAAATTGGAGCTTCCGCCGCCGCCCCCATCAACGGGGCGCTGCCGGACCGGCGATGGGCTTCAAGGCACGGTCTCCGGCTCCGCAGTCTCGCTGCGGACGAACCCCCCGACGGCGAGGTGTTCCAAAATGGATTGGACGTTACGGTCAGCGGAGCTTTCGACTGTCTCTAGGGTGATCTCGGGGTCGTCGGGGGGCTCGTAGGGATCGTCGATGCCGGTGAAGTTCTTGATCTCACCGCGCCGCGCCTTGGCGTACATCCCCTTCGTATCGCGCTCCTCGCACACGTGCAGCGGGGTATCTACGAAGACCTCCACGAAATTCCCGGCGCCAACCATGTTGCGCACGTCATCGCGCACGGCTTTGTACGGGCTTACGGCCGCGCAGATCACTAGCCCGCCGTGCCTGACAATCTCGGCGGCGACGAAGCCGATGCGGCGAATGTTCGCGTCGCGGTCCTTCTTGCTGAAGCCCAATCCCCTGGAGAGGTTGGTCCTCACGACGTCGCCGTCTAGTACGGTGACCCGGCGTCCGAGCTCGATCAGCCTCGCCGCCAGCATTTCGGCGGTGGTCGACTTGCCGGATCCGCTCAGGCCCGTGAACCACAAGCATACTCCCTGCATATGTTGCGGAGGATAGGAACCCATCAATATCTTGCCTATTTCGGGACGGGTGAACCATCCGGGTAGTTGCCGACCCTTTTGGAGGTAGTCGGTCCGCTGTTGCGTGCCGGATATGGAGTAGGTGGGTGTCCCGTCCGGGACCTTCGAGACTTCCTCGTACCGTTTCTCCCTCGGCAGATAGACCAGTTCCCTGAAGGGCACCGCCTTAACCCCCAGCTCCTCCGAGTACTGCTCGACGAGTTCCTGGGAGTGGTAGGGGCCGTAGAACGGCTTGCCTGAGGAATCGAGGCCGGGGCCTGCATGGTCGCGGCCCACGATCAGATGATTCGCTCCATGATTGCGTCGGATCAGAGCGTGCCAGAGGGCTTCTCTGGGGCCGCCCATCCTCATCGCCAATGGGAGAAGGGCGAGCAGGGCTTCGCCGGCTCCGAAGTAGTTCGCGGTCAGCGCCTTGTACGTCCTCACTCGCGTGACGTAGTCAATGTCGCCCGGGTTGGTCAAGCCCACTACGGGATGCAACAGCAGAACGCCGTCCACCCCCCGGATCGCCCGCCTGGTCATCTCCTCATGGACTCGATGCATGGGGTTGCGCGTCTGAAAGGCTACGACGTTCGGCGTTCCCATCTCCTGAAGGCGAACCCGAGTGTCCGCGGGGGTCAGCCGGAGTTCTTGGAAGTCGAAATGTTCCGGGAGCCTGATGACTTGCGGCTTGCCTGCGACGTTAACCTTGCCCCAGCGGTGCATCTCCGCGACGATGGGGTGGCGGGTGTCGGTGGTGCCGAATACCTTGGACGCGGCCTCGTCGATCTCCCAGCGGTAGACCTCTTCGATGACCATCGTCGCTAGGAGCACGTTTTTCGAGTCTCTGAGCGCAATTTCGTTGCCGGATTCTATCCCTGGGCCCGGGTCTACCGGGAGGGTCACGGGGATGGGGAATACGTGGCCGCCGGTAAGGCGCATCCGGTCGAGGACGCTATGGTAGTCCGCCTGCCGCATGAACCGATCGAGAGGGGAGAATCCGCCCGTGGCGAGGACTTCGAGGTCGCATACGGCGCGCTCGGACAATTGGACCGACGGGTAGTCGTTGGCGCGTTCCAATAGGCGCGGCGCGTCGTCAGGGGGGACGAGGAGGTTCACAAGTTCGCCTCCGTATGGGGATATGATGCGGGGCTCCGCCGACGCGCCCACTTGATGCTTCTCTTGCCTCATCTTACTGCTTACGCCGGGTTGTCCAGAGGACCCCGCGGCGCTCGATCAGTCAGCGAGGCGGCTAGAGGGCGTGTGCGGCGCGGAGGGTGCGGTAGGTGCGTTCGTCGTTGCCGGCGTTCTCGTAGTAGAAGACGCCGTCGGCTGACGTCTTCAGCATCTTGGCCGTCATAGTGCCCATCAGCTCGAAGAACCGGTCGGGGTGCTGCGCCTTCTTGACGGGCAGGGGATAAGGCGGGTCTTCCATCTTTTCGTACTCGGACTCTATGGCGCAGTCCACGTAAACCTTGACGCCCTTATCCTGGGCGGGCCTGTAAGTTCGCGCAGAGGAGGCCATCCAGTCGTCGTAACCGAACCTGGAGTGATCGACGTTGAGGCGTATAGCGTCGATCAGCCCGTCATCGACCCAGGTCTTCCAGTCCACGAAGTACCGCCCCAACGCGGGGCGGCAGTGGTACCCCGGGTTCTGGTCGTTGTATGACGGAGGGTTGAAGCACGCCACTACGTCGGAGTCGTAGGACTGGGCCAGGGGCCTGACCTCCCGCACGAGATCGGTCAACGCCTCCCCCCGCACGCGGTTCCAGTTGCGCTCGGCCTCGCCCGGCTCGACGTCCGGGCGAACGGTCGTGTCCGGCGTGGGCGGCTCTTCCCCGTAGAGGCTCCGATACCTGGAGACGTCGGGTTCGTTATACCCGTAGGCCAGGTAGGGGTTGCTCCAGTGGGGCCACCACCCGCCGACGGGGACCATGTTGGCGCTGGCGTGGGTCCGGGCGCAGTCCAAGTAGACGGCGTCGGAGCCGTAGTCGAGTCCCTCTTTCAGGATGTCGAGGAAGTACTTCTTCACTTCGGGATAGGCGAGCGAGAAGACCCCCCGGACGCGCTCGTCCGGCTGAGAGAAGTGCTGGGAGTAGTATTCGGGGCGCTGTGCGCCCAGCCGGGACTCGGTAACTTCACCCGTGGGATACTGGTACCGCTCGTCGAATAGGCAGATATAGAACCATAGCTTCAGGCCGCGTTCGTGGGCGGCCCTGACGGCCTCCTCCATGGGGTCGCAGCGCTTCATGATCAGGCCGAAGGGCGTCAGGGACAGCCTCACCGCTTGGTGGCCGTCCTGGACCGTGCCGGCCCTGGTGCGGTAGGTCAGCTTGCCGATGTGGCTCACCCGCCACGCGACGTGGGTCATGCCCGCCTCGGCGGCATCGTCCATTATCTGCTCGATCAGGGGAGTGTCGCCCAGTTCGCCGCGGCGGTACGCGACCTCCACGTCGTCGGCATAGTCGACTCCCAGTATGCGGTGCTTGCCGGTCATGTCTTTTCCTCCATCTCTCCAATGGTCAGCGTACCAGGCGGCGGAAGGGTTCCTGGGTGAGGTCTGCCTTCAGGAGTTCGTCGAGACTGCCCTCCAAGCCCTGCATCACCACCCGGAAGGACTCGGAGGCCGCCTCGGCCGTCACGCGGATGTCCTCGTCGTCGTTGGCGAGCGAGGCCTTGAAGCCGCCGTCCGTATGTATCCCCCGACGGGCCATCTCCTGGACGAACAGGGTCTTTACCTTGGGCTGGAGTGACTCGTCCGGTACGTCGAAGTCGATATGGGGATGCGTGTAGAACCCGGTGCACCGCGCGGGTACGCCGGCGGCGTCTATCGCCTCCCCCAACGCGGCCTTGAGCTTCTCGCCTATCTCCTCGAACCCCTTCTTGGAGTCGCGCCGCAGCAGTTCGTTGATCGTGGTGATAGAGGCGGCGAGGCCGACGTTGTCGCTCCAGTACGAGCTGGAGACGAACATCCGGCCCGCCGGTTCCATCACCTCGCGTGAGCCCACGACCGCGCCCATGGGGTAGCCGTTAGACATGCACTTGGCGATGACGGTCATGTCCGGGACGACGCCGAGGTACTCTTGAGCGCCGCCGACGGCGATCCGGAACCCGCAGGTCACCTCATCGTAGATCAGTACCGAGCCGTTCTCGGACGCCAGCTCTTTGACGCTGGCGAGGTAGCCTTCGGGCGGGAGCTCGGACCTCATAGGCTCCATCATTATCGCGGCAACCCGGCCTTCGTTCTCCTTCAGCAGACGCTTCAAACACTCTAGGTCGTTTTCGGGGAAGGGTATGGCGGTGCCGGCGAGCGACCTTGGGACGCCGATGGGCTCGATCCCGGAGAAGGGGTTCTCGCCCGTGGTCGGGTCGGCGAGATAGTTGGCCGATTGGTACCAGTCGTGCCAGCCGTGGTAGCCGCTGAACAGGATCACGTCGCGCCCTGTAGCTCCGCGTGCTATGCGGGCCGCTACGGCGCACGCCTCCCCGCCTCCCTTGGTGTACCTGACCATCTCGGCGCTGGGGATGGTCGAAACGAGCAGTTCGGCGAGTTCGATCTCCTGGGGGCTGTTCAACGTGTAGATGCTGCCCCTGTCTATCTGCTCCTTGACGGCGCTGTCGACCACGTCGTCAGCGTGTCCCAATATGACGGCGCCGACGGCGTTTGCCCAGTCGACGTATTCGTTGCCGTCGACGTCGATGAAGTGCGATCCCTTTGCGCTGGCGGCGTAGACCGGGCTGACGCCGCTGGCGAACCGGCTCGCGCGGCGGCTGATTAGCTGGACCCGGCCCGGGATGAGCTCCGCGGCCCGGTCGTATAGATCCATCGACTTTTCGGCTCTCGGGTCTACGTACATTATGGTTACCCCCTCGCAGTCCGGCAGCCGGCTGCGCCGGACACGTCGGTTCCTCGGACAGGTTTTGAGCCTACACCGCCGGGGCGGGCGGCGCAAGATTGGCCGGTTGTTGTATAGTCTCCACTATCCGGTACTCGGAATTTCAGGAGGTCCGCCATGAGGCTAACGGAACAGCAGGTCAGGTACTTCGACACGTTTGGCTTCCTCTCCTTCCCCGGGCTGTTCGCCGGGGAGGCCGAGCGTATATCGGATGCGTTCGAGGGGATATGGACCGCGCACGGCGGCGGCCACGACGGAAGGCCTCACGATCACATGCGGAGGTCCGCCCTCGCGGAGTTCATCGACCAGGACGAATACCTCAGCAGCCTGATCGATGACCCGCGCATCGACGACGTTGCCGCGTCCCTGCTGGGCGACGATTACAACTACACCGGCAGCGACGGCAACTACTACGTGGGGAACACGCAGTGGCATTCCGATAGATACACCCCGAGGAAGTACACGTCCTTCAAGATGGCCTTCTACTTGGACCCGGTCACTCACGAATCGGGATGCCTCCGGGTCATACCCGGCAGCCACAAGATGGGAGATGCTTTTGCCGACTCTCTTCAGCCCGTGGCCCAGCAGCCCAGGCCCGAACAGGCCCCCACGATGTGGGGGATAGAGCCGGACCAGGTGCCCGCGCTGGCCTTGAACACGCAGCCCGGCGACCTGATCATGTTCAATCACCAAACGAAGCACGCTTCCTTTGGCGGCGGCACGCGGCGGCGCATGTTCACCCTGAACTTCCAAGAGCGGTTCGACGAAGCGGACCTGCCGCTGCTCCGGGACGAGATCGCGGAAGCAGCAAGGTTCTGGAGGCTGCGGGCATACGGTGACGTCATGATACGGACAGCCGGCCCGGGCAGGATGCGCCACCTGGAGCAGCGCCTCGCCAACGACAGCCACCTCCCCGAGCTGACCCGGAAGGCGCAGGAAGAGATGGAAGAGCCTTCCAGGAGCTGACACGGCTATTCTTCGGCGGCAGATGGGCAGCAGCCAGGAGGTGACGAGTGAGCAACGACTACGACAAGATACGCCCCGGCAGCATATCCGACGCGACACTGGCCGGAGGCTGCTTCTGGTGCCTCGAAGCTGTGTATGACGAGCTCGCGGGCGTCCGGAAGGTCGTTTCAGGCTACGCGGGCGGGACGGTGAGCAACCCGTCCTACGAGCAGGTCTGCACGGGATCTACGGGGCACGCGGAGGTTGTCCGGATCACCTTCGACCCCGAGGTCGTGAGCTACGAGGACATTCTGGCGGTCTTCTTCACGATCCACGACCCCACTACGCTGAACCGGCAGGGGAACGACGTGGGGACGCAGTACCGCTCCGCCGTCTTCTACCACGATGAGGGGCAGAGGGCAGCCGCGCAGCAGGCGATCCGGGAGATGGACGAGACAGGCCCCTGGGGCCGGCGCGTCGTGACGGAGGTCGTCCCGCTTACGGAGTTCTACCCGGCGGAGACGTACCACCAAGACTACTTCAGACGAAACCCCGGTCAGCCCTATTGCAGGGTCGTCGTTGCGCCCAAGGTGGCGAAGTTTCGCAAGCAGTACCTATCGAGGCTCAAGAAGCAGTCCGGCTCCGGAAGCGTAGCGTAGGCGCACGGCTGCCGCTGCCGGCGCGCTCGGGAAGGGGGTTGTGGTGAGCAGATATTTGGTCATGGCCTCATGGTGGGTCCTGGCGGCGCTCGTAATCGTGGGGTGCGCAGGAGTAGGAGAAGATTCCATCGAGTCGATGACGGATGAGGCGGTGGAGCCGCGCGGGGAGGCGGTAGAGCCGGAGAGAGAAACGGTCGTGGTGGAGGTGGCGAAAGAGGTGGTCGGGAAGGTGCCGGTTGGGGCGGATGGTGTTGGAGCGCAGAGCGAGACGACCGCTGACGCAGCGAAGAAAGAGGCGGCGGCGCTCGAAGTCGAGGCCGTCGACGGCGAGACTGCGACGCTGGCGCGGCAACAACGCATCGTCGTGCGTACGGTGGCCATGGGCCTCGTGGTGTCCGGCATCCAGGCGTCGATGGACGAAGTCGCAGCCGTGGCGAACGGCATGGGCGGGTGGACCGTGTCTTCGGAGAGGTCGGACGACTTTAGCGGCAATATCGCCGTGCGAGTACCGGCCGAGCGGCTGGACGAGGCCATCGCGCGGATCAGAGACATTGCCGTAGAGGTCGAGTCGGAGGTCACCACCAGCAAGGACGTAACCGCCGAATACTTCGATTCTCAGTCGCGGCTGCGGAACCTGCGGGCGACGGCGACAGCCATGCTGAACCTGCTCGAACAGGCGTCGGATGCCCGCGACGCCCTCGACATCCGGGAGTCGCTTTCGGAGGTGCAGGAGGAGATCGAGGTTCTTCTGGGGAGGCTCAAACTGCTGGAGGAGACGTCGGCATTCTCGCTGATAAACGTGGCCATGCAGGTCGAGCGTGTCGACCTCCGCGTCGACGCGGGCCCTGACCGGACCGTCAGCATTGGCCAGACGCTCCGGTTCAAGGCGAACTTCCGGCCTCCCGCCGCCGGCTCCGACTACTTGGTGGAGTGGGACTTCGGCGACCGCTCGGGGCCGGTCACCGACACGTTCACCGCGGCAACCACCCAGCCGGGCACCCGAGTCACCGCCTCGATCTCGCACGTATTCGACGACTACCGCGACTCACCGTACTTCGTCGACGTGAGGATATCCGGCTCTTCAGAGTCGAGCCCGCTGTTCGGCCAGGACACCATCAAGGTCACCGTCCTCGACACTGAGCAGATGCCGGTGGACGCCGGCGAGGACCAGACCACCGCCGTGGGCCGCAGCGTTCGGTTCCGCGCCTTCTTCGAGCCGCCGGCGGACATTGATCAGTTCACCTACACGTGGGACTTTGGAGACGGCAGCCCCCCAATCACCGGCAACCGCGCCATCCTGACGGAGGACTCCGCCCGCATGGTAACCGCGGTCACCCATCACGCATATGGGAGCGCCTTGGAGTCGCCGTACATCGTTCAGATCAATATGACGGGCATCGGCGAGGCCGGCGTCGTCGAGGGATCGGACAAGGCTGTCGTGACCGTGACGGAGCTGCCTGTGTTGATCGTCTCCGCCGACGGGCCGGTTACGGTCGAAGAGGGCGCCACGGCCAAGCTGCGCGGAACGTTCACCCGCCCGCCTGGGGTTGCTAACATGAGGTACCGGTGGGTTTTCGGCGACGGCTCGGCTCCCGAGGAGGCCGCTCTCGACGAAGATAGCAGCGCCGTCGAGGCGCATCACGAGTATCTTCACCAAGGACCATACGCCGCTACGCTCACCATCACGGGCGAGAGCGAGGTCGGCATGGTGGAGGCGTCGAGTCAGGTAGACGTCACCGTGGTGGAGGGGAGGGGCTGGATAGTTGGCGGGTACGACCTGCAGGGAGACGCCAAGGACGCCGTCAGGTTGCTCTCGACGGTCGCCAGGAGCCTCGTGACAGCGGCCATCTGGCTTATCATCCTCAGCCCGATCTGGGCAATTTTGCTTGGCGCCGTGATCGTGCTGAACCGCGTAGGCACCCGCTGGGGTTCGAGGCCCAAGCGCCCGAAGCCGGCCGGCCCGGAGGGAGCGCCGGAGCCCCAAGAGAACCCGCCGCGCAGCCGACAGGGGGACGCGGAGGCGTGAGGTAGCATGAACGGGCGGTTTGAGATCCTGAAGAGCGCCGACCTGTTGAAGGCTCAGGAGTAGCCGAGGTAGACATTGAACAGCTCACCCGGGACGGGCAGACCCGTACCCAAAGCCATGACGATTGCGGGGTCGGACTCCGGGGGCGGAGCCGGGGTCCAGGCGGACATGAAGACCTTTGCCGCGCTGGGGGTGTACGGGACGACGGTCATAACGGCCGTCACGGCTCAGAACACCCTCGAGGTCGCCGACGTGGTGGAGATACCGGTCCAGACCGTGCGGTCTCAGATCGACGCCGTACTTGGCGACATCGGCGCGGACGCGGTCAAGACGGGGATGTTATCCTCGTCGGCCATCATCGAGGCCGTGGCTGAGAAGGTTGCAGAGCATGGCCTGAGCAACCTCGTTGTGGACCCTGTGATGGTGGCTAAGTCGGGTGGGAGGCTGCTCCGTGAGGACGCCGTAGAGGCGCTGAGGACGCTGCTGGTGCCGGCCGCTGCCGTCGTGACGCCCAACGCCCCCGAGGCCGAGGCGTTGACCGGAAGGAAGGTCGCCTCCGTCGAAGACGCCCGCGACGCCGCCATGCAGATCGTCGACATGGGCGCCGGGGCCGCGGTCGTCAAGGGGGGGCACCTGTCGGAGGGTCCGGCATCGGACGTCTTCTTCGACGGCGGCGAACTCCGCGTGTTCACGTCGCCCAGGATTCCCACCACCAGCACGCACGGCACCGGATGCACCTTCGCATCGGCTATCGCGGCGGGGGTTGCCTGTGGAATGCCCCTGAGAGACGCAGTGTCTCGGGCGAAGAGATACGTGACGGCTGCCATCCGGGAGGCGTTCCCCATAGGCAGAGGCCACGGGCCGTTGAACCACTTCCACGCTCACTGGGAGTGAAGACGGGAAGAGAGAACCGCACGGGGGGTCTGGTAGAATACGTTGGCTGTCCAGACCCCACCCCCACAGGGATACATATGGCCCGCAAGTTCGAATCGAAGGTAACAACCGCCTCAGAGGCCGTCAGCAGGCTCATCCACGACGGGGCCACCGTGGGCATCGGAGGCCAGACCATCGGCAGATGCAGCATGGCTCTGGTCCACGAGATGGTCCGGCAGGGCAAGAAGGACCTCCGTCTGGTGGGGTGCAGCATGTCCATGACCATGGACTTGCTGGTGGGCGCCGGGTTGGTGCGGAGCACCGAATGCGGGACAGGCAACCTGGAGCGTTACGGCGGGACCTTCCGTTGGCGGCGCGCGGTCGAGGAGGGGCGCATCGAAGTCGTCGACCACAGCCACCTCGCCATGGCCCTGCGGTTCCTTGCAGGGTCTCTTGGGCTGCCCTTCATGCCGTCCAAGAGTATGCTCGGCACAGACATACTGCGCCAGGAGGGGCGGGACGGCGTGCCTCCGTTCGCGCTGGTCTCGAATCCGTGGGACCGTGAGGACCGGGTCGTGCTGCTGCCGGCCTGCACCCCGGACGTGTCTATCGTGCACGCGCAGAGGGCCGACGAGATGGGCAACGTCGTAATAGACGGGTTCACTACGCACGAGCCGGAGATGGTGAGGGCGTCGAAGGCGGTGGTCGTCAGCTGCGAGGAGCTGGTGAGCCCCGACGACATCAAGGGCTGCCCGGACAGGACTACCATTCCGTACTTGTACGTGGACGCGGTGGTCGTGCAGCCGTGGGGGGCATATCCGACGGCGGCGCACCGCTACTATGAGCACGACGACGCCCACATTCTGAGCTACCAGCGGGCAGCCCGCGCCGGCGGGAGTCAGTACGAGGAATACCTGGACAGGTACGTCCGCGGCTGCTCGACCTTCGACGAGTTTCTGGAAGAGGCCGCCGGGCCGGCCAGGCTGGAGGAGCTGCGCAAGGCTATGGAGGCGGTGATTTGACGGCGCCGTTCATCCTGGACGAGCTAATGGTCGTCGAGGCCTCCCGGCACATCTCGGACGGCGACGTCGTGCTGGTGGGTACCGGCCTGCCCATGGTAGCCGCGCTGATGGCGTTGAAGAGCCACGCGCCCAACATGTGCTACGTAGTGGAGACCGGGCCGATCGCCCCCGAGGTGATACCGACGCCGGTCTCGGTTTCGGACCCGCGGGTCATGTACCGGGCCGCCCGCGTGGGCTCGCTGCTGGAGTCCCTAGGCGGTGTGCTGCAACGCGGATTGGTGGACGTCGGGTTCATCGGAGGCGCGCAGGTGGACCAGTTCGCCAACGTGAACTCCACCCTGATCGGAGACAGCGCCCGCCCCAAGGTCCGGTTCCCGGGCAGCGGCGGCGCCAACGACGTTGCCTCGCACGCTAAGAAGGTGCTGATCATAACTCGCCATGAGCGGAGGCGGTTCCCAACCCATTGCGACTACGTGACCAGCCCGGGATACGTCGACGGTCCTCACGGCAGGAAGCGGGCCGCACTGCCGACCCCCTACCCGGACGTGGTGGTGGTAACAGACATGACGGTGATGTCCATAGACAAGCAGGCGGGCCGGCTGAGGGTGGATAAGCTGATGCCGGGCGTATCGCTGGAGCACCTCCTGGAGAACACCGGCTTCGAGCCCATGCAGCCGCCGTCCATAGAGACGACGGAAACGCCGTCGCCCGCCGAGCTCCGCGTCCTCCGGGAGGAGGTCGACCCCGGCAACGTATACGTGAAGAGGGCGTGAGATCTAATCCGACAGAAGGACCCTTGGGAAAGAAACTATGGAGCACACGCAAGAAGCAGTAGTCAGGCTGGTCTTCCAACTCGCTGTGATACTCATCGCTGCGAAGCTGGGGGGGGAGCTCTGCGAGCGGGTTTTCAAGATGCCGGCGGTTCTGGGCGAGCTTGCGGTTGGCATCCTGATAGGCCCCTTCGCCCTTGGCGGGATTGATTTCTGGAGGGTGGGGCCGATGTTCGCCCGCCCCGAAGCCGCGGCGGGCGAAGCCTTCTCAGCCATACCGGTCTCCTGGGAGCTGTGGTCCATCGCGCAGCTGGGCTCGGTGGTACTGCTCTTCATGGCAGGCCTCGAGACCGATCTGAAGCAATTCCTACGCTACGCGAGGCAAGCAACCGCGGTCGCGGCCGGCGGGGTTGTGGCGCCGTTCGCGTTCGGCCTGGTGCTGACCGTCCTGTTCGGATACGCCGCCGGCTACGGCAGCGACAAATCGCTGTTCATCGGCGCCATCATGACCGCCACGTCCATAGGGATCACGGTCCGGGTGCTGGCAGACCTACGACGCCTTGCGTCACCCGAAGGGGTCACGACACTGGGCGCAGCCGTGCTGGACGACGTCATTGGGATACTGGTGCTCACGATCGTAGTGGGCCTCGCAGACACAGGGGAATTCGAGGCTACTTCCATAGCGTGGGTGATCTTCAAGACGTTGGGGTTCTGGGTGGCGTTGACCGGGATCGGGATACTGCTATCCGGACACATTTCGGACTTGCTCCAGCGGTTCAAAGTGAGCGGCGCCTCGGTTGCTCTGGCGCTGGCCATTGCGCTTCTGGCGGCCGGCCTCGCCGAGAGCTTCGGGCTTGCGATGATCATCGGCGCCTTCTCCATTGGCCTAGCCCTCTCGGGCACCGACCTAGCCCACAATCTAGACAAACCCCTGAGAGCCATCTATGCGTTCCTGGTGCCAGTCTTCTTCGTGGTTATGGGCATGCTCGTAGACGTAAGCGCCTTGGGGGGCGTTCTCGTGTTCGGGGCTGTCATCACCGTTGCGGCGGTCATAGGCAAGGTCGGGGGCTCCGGTCTGCCGGCGCTGCTGGTCGGGTTCAATAGACGCGGCGCTTGGAGAATAGGCTTCGGCATGCTGCCTCGGGGAGAGGTGGCCCTCATCATGGCCGGCATCGGAATAAGCAGGGGGATACTCACCGCGGACCTTTACGGCGTGGCCATCCTGATGACGATAGTCACCACGGCGTTGGCGCCGCCGCTCCTGGCTCTGTCCTTCCGTGGAGACGCTCCCGGCACCCGGAAACCCGCCGCCGCGAACGGGGCGTGATGCCGGCGCCGGCAGCATCCCTCGACGATAGGTCACTCGTAGAAGACCTCAGGCGGGTGGTGTCCGGGGAGGTGCGCTTCGACGCGATGACCCGCGCCCTCTACAGCACCGACGCCAGCATCTACCAGATCGAACCGATTGGCGTCGTGCTGCCCAGGACGGCTGAGGACGTGGCCGCCGTCGTGGAGACGGCGGGCCGCCACGGGGCGCCGGTGTTGCCGCGCGGCGGGGGGACCAGCCTTGCGGGGCAGACGGTCGGGCACGCTGTCGTCATCGACTTCTCCAAATACATGCGGGGGGTGCTAGAAACCAACGTCGAGGAGGGATGGGCCCACGTGCAGCCGGGGATCATCCTCGACGAGTTGAATCGGCTCCTCACGCCCACGGGCATGATGTTCGCGCCCGACCCCAGCACCAGCAACCGGGGCAACGTCGGGGGGGCCGTCGGCAATAACTCCTGCGGCGCTCATTCCATCGTGTGGGGCAAGACGGTGGACAACGTCTCCGAGCTAACCGCCGTACTGTCCAATGGCGACTTTGCCACGCTGGGGCCGATCAGCGCCGAGCAACTCGATGAACGGATGCGCCGCGACTCCCTGGAGGGCCGCATCTACCGCAGCATCGCGGAGATAGGCGCGGAGAATCGGGACGAGGTCGCCGCCAGGTTTCCGCAGATACAACGGCGAGTCTCAGGGTACAACCTCGACGAGGCGGCCGACCCTTCAGGCGGATTGGACCTAGCGCGATTCGTCGTCGGCTCGGAGGGCACCCTGCTAACCGTGACCGACGTAAAGGTCAAGATCGTACCGCGCCCCAACCACAAGGCGCTCTCGGTCATCCACTTCAACGAGATGGTGGAATCGGTCGAGGCGACCGTGCCCATCCTGGAAGTCGGCCCGGCGTCGGTGGAGCTGGTCGACTCGATGATCCTCAGGCAGGCGCGCTCCAACCTCGAATACTCGCGGAAGATGGGCTTCCTGGAAGGAGACCCCGAGGCGGTCTTGCTGGTGGAACTGACGGGAGACTCCCAGGCCGAGGTCGTGTCGAAGCTCGACGCCTTGGAGCGCAGCCTGGAGCGCTCGCGGATGGGGTACGCGGCGCGGCGTGTGATGGAGGAGAGCGCGCAGGCGCAGGTGTGGGCGGTGCGCAAAGCCGGTCTCGGTCTGATGATGAACGTTCCCGGGAGTGCGAAACCCCTCCCGTTCGTCGAGGACACCGCAGTCGATCCCGAGAGACTGCCCGAATACGTCCGGCGGTTCGATGAAATAGTGCGCTCGCACGGCACGACGGCGGGGTATTACGGTCACGCAAGTGTGGGCTGCCTACACATTCGCCCGCTGATCGACCTCAAGAGCCAGGAGGGGGTCGATCGCATGGCCGCCATTGCGTCGGACGTCAGCGACCTCGTGCTGGAGTTCGGCGGCGCCATGAGCGGCGAACACGGGGACGGGCTGGCCCGCAGCCCGTGGATCGAGAAGATGTTCGGGCCGAAGCTGTACGAGGCCTTTCGCCGGACCAAGCAGGCCTTCGATCCGGACGGGATCATGAACCCCGGCAAGATCGTCGATCCGGCGCCCATGACCGAGAACCTGCGTATCGACCCCTCATACAGCGCCGTGGAACCGGATACGGGCCTCTCATTTGCGGGGCAGGGCGGTTTCAGGGGCGCGATCGAGATGTGCAACGGACAGGGCGCCTGCCGTAAGGTGACGTCGGGGACGATGTGCCCGTCGTACATGGTTACGCGCGACGAGGAGCACTCCACCCGAGGGCGGGCCAACGCCCTCCGCGCGGCCATTTCAGGCGCGCTGCCATTGAGCTCCCTGACTGGCAGGCGTCTCCATGACGTGTTGGACCTCTGTTTGGAGTGCAAGGGTTGCAAGAGCGAGTGCCCTTCCAACGTGGACGTGGCCAAACTGAAGTATGAGTTCCTCGACCGGTACCACAAGGCCAACGGGTTCTCCACTAGGAGCAGGCTATTCGGCAACATAGCTACCCTCAGCAGGCTTGGGTCGTTCATGGCCCCCGTATCCAATCTGGTCCTGAGGTCCGGGACATTCGAAGACCTGCTGGAGCGGTACGCGGCCATTGACAGGCGCCGGAAGCTGCCCCACTTCGCGAGCCAGACCTTCAGGCAGTGGTTCAGGGCCAGAGGCCCGCGGCAGGCGTCCGCCGTCAGAGGGCAGGTGGTGCTCTTCGTAGACACCTTCATGAACTACAATCACCCGGAGATCGGGAAGGCGGCTACAACGGTCCTCGAGCGCCTTGGGTACGAGGTCGTCTTGCCGGAGACGAAATGCTGCGGGCGTCCGATGCTATCGGCGGGCATGATGGACGCCGCTAGGCGGAACGCCCGCGCGAACGTCGATGCGGTCTATCCCCTCTTGGAGGGCGGCGCCAAGCTCGTAGGCCTGGAGCCCAGTTGCATCCTGAGCTTCCGCGACGAGTACGTCGATCTGCTGCCGCGGGACCGGAAGGTCAGCGCCGCCGCCGCGGGCGCGGTGCTATTCGAGGAGTTCCTACGGCACGAGTCCGAATCGGGGGGCGAGGGGCTGATCTATACCAAACCGCCCGGGCGTGTCCTGCTTCACGGGCACTGCCACCAGAAGGCGCTCGTCGGCACAGCCGCGGCCTTGGACGTCCTGGGCTCGATTCCGGGCTGTGAGGTTGAGGAGATAGCTTCCGGCTGCTGTGGCATGGCCGGCTCGTTCGGCTTCGGGCGGGAGCACTACGACGTTTCGATGCGAATCGGCGAGCAGACGCTGTTCCCGGCAGTACGCGGCAGTGGCGGCGCCACCGTGGTCAGCGACGGCGTCTCCTGCCGCCAGCAGATCGCTGACGGAACCGGGGTCGGCGCCAAACACCTAGTCGAAGTGGTTGCCGGAGCGCTCTAGGCCTGCCAACCCATTGTGTGCCGTCTGGGCTGCTGAGGGCCAGAATTGCCGTCCTTCCTGAACGAGAAGGGTCCTACCGCAGGCCGATACTCACGGTACGAGGCGGTCGATGCTGACGGCCCTGCCGGTGCGCGTTGCGCGGATACGAAGCGGCTCACCGACTGCTAACGTTTCGTACGTGAGCCAGTCGACCTCCACAACCTCGTTTTCGACGAGGAGAAAGTAGGCGCCGTCAGGCCTTTGGTCCTTCGCCGTGAGGCGGCCTTCGACGTACTGGTAGGGCGGGAAGGCGTCAGCCATCGAGGCCAGCGCCGACCTCGCACCTCGAATCGCCCGGGCTATTGTTGAGAGCCGACCCATCGTCCGCCGTTGCGCAGGGAGCACTGTCGCATAGGCTACTCCGGTCCGCCTGTAATCGAGTCCATCCCGGCCCCTCCGGCAAGCATGGGCGGCAGCCGATAACTGACGATACATTATAAGGGGACACGCAGTCCAAACCGCAGTACCGAAGTAAGGCGTTGTTTCCGTCAATGCGGCGCACGTACGGCGGCGTTAGAGCATGTCCAACAAGGCTGCTTCCACCTCATCGAGTGTGGCGAAAGCCTCGAAACGAGCCGCGACGATGCCCTCTCGGTCAACGACGAAGGTCCATTCAATACTCGGCAGGCCCCACTCGATGACGGTAGGGGAGAGTACTCCCTTATCGAGGTCTCCCTGTATCTCGGCGGGGTTGTCGTAGAAGTCAACGTGAACGAAGTTGGCGCGCCCGGAGTACTTGTCCTTGAGTTGGGCGAGCACCTCGACCTGGGGTCCGCAGACGGCGTTGGCGCAGAAGGCCGGGCTGGCAAAGACCACAACCGTCGGCAGGCCGTTCCTCAAGGCGTCGTCGAGGCTCACCCGGTAGAGGTCGGGGTCCTGCAGGGAGGCTGTCGTAATCTCGTCCAGCGACGCGACGTCGTCTATCGTCTTGCTTCTGCTGAGTGGGGCCGCCGCGCCGTTGGCCGGCGCGGCGGTGACCTTTGCGATGTCGAAGGACAGTTCGGCCCTACCGGCTGATCCGTCCTGCGCGGCGGCCGAGATGTCCAACTTCCAACGCCCTGGCCGATCGAAGGTCAGGTTCGAGGTGTGCAGTCCTCGTATCCCGTAGGGCCACGGCTGGAAGACCATCTCCGCCGTCTGCCCCGCCGCCTCGCCCTCCGGGCCGGCGTAGCTTGAGGTCACGGTGACCGGGCCGGTTACGATGCCGTCCAGGGAGGTCAGGACGAAGCCCACGCGGTTGACGCCGACCGCCAAGTCGCCGGTCCCCAGGATGGCTTGGAGGCCGTCGTCGGAGCGCGGGCCGGTGATCAGTGGCCGCCGGTCCGGGCGGGCCGCCTCGTCCATTGGTGCGGCGACGGCGGCCTGCGTCTCGACCTGCGCTGCGCCGCCGCCCCCGGGCGTCTCAGGAGGAGCGCCGCCACAGGCGGAGAGTAGGATCGCAGCCGCGAACGAGGCGAGGCGCAGTCTGGCTGGAGACATGGCAGTCAGGCTCTTGTATATGCTGTTAACCGGCTGCGCCGCCTAGGAGCCGTCAGTGTAAGCGCCGAACGTGAAGGCAAAGACGGAGAAGGCGTCGGAGTTGGAGCTCAGCTTCAACTCGTGGCCGCTGTACCTCGGGAGGCTGACCAGTCTGTACATCCGGGGCTCGTTCACCATGACGTAGCTGTTGCCTTCGGCATCATACATGATGTCGGAGCCGCTCTGCTCCTGAGTTAACGGCTTGTCGTCCAGGGTCACTCTGATCTCGTAGGGGTCGTCCCCTTCAGGGCTGACGACTACGTTGACGCTCGTCGCGTAGAAGCGGAGCGCCATGTAGTCTTCATAGTCCGAGGTGACCCTGGCGTGCCTCAGGCTCTCCCTGCCGTTGCGCCAGAGTCCCTCGAGGTACAAGAAGTGGTTGTGGTGCTCCCCGGGGTCCATGTACTCGGCAATGCCATCGGGCTGGGTGTAGTATTCCGGGTAGACGTCGGGCAGCACGTAGGGGGGCCCCGGTCCGAACTGTAGGGTGCCGTAGTTGCGCTCGTAGCCTGCGTACAGCTCTCTGGTAGGGCTGGTCGCGGCCCCTGAGGCGGCGTATGCGGCGGTATCGACCTCGGGGCCTGGCCTGACGTTCAGGGCCACGTCCTCGACGCTGCTGGCCGTCTCCATCAGCAGCTCGCGGATCTTCTCTTCGGTCTCCTGATAAGCGCCCTCTCCGAAGTGGGTGTACCTTACGTAGCCGTCCTTGTCTATCAGGTACTTCGCGGGCCAATAGCGGTTGCTGTACGCGCGCCAAGTGCCGAAGTCGTTGTCCTGGACGATGGGGTACTTCAGGCCGTACTCCGCCACGGCGTCGACGACGTTCTCTCTCTTCTTCTCGAAGTCGAACTCAGGCGTGTGAACGCCGATGATGGTGAGGCCACGGTCGGAGTACTTCTCATGCCAGTCCTTCAGGTAGGGAAATGTACGGATGCAGTTGATGCAGGTGTACGTCCAGAAGTCGATGAGCACGACGTCGCCGCGCAGGGCCTCCAGCGTGAGCGGCTCCGAGTTGATCCAGCTGAACACCCCTGTCAGCTCGGGCGCCAAGGGCTCGTTGCCGATGCGGCCGGTCCCATTGGCGGCGTCCTCCGGGGGCGTTTCGGTCGGCTCGGGAGCGGGCGGCTCAGGGGTGGCCGGTTCAGGGGTGGCCGGCTCTGCGGGGACAGTCTCCTCGGCTTGGGGAACCGTGGTGGCCGCAGGCTCCGTGGCGGCGGGCGCGCCGCTCCCGCAGGCGGCGGCGAATAGGGAGAGCGCCAGCGCAGATACGATGATGGAAAGTAGTTTCCCTGTGTTGTTCATTGGGGACTCCCTGGGCAGCGGCCCTCTGGGTCGTGGTGAAGGTATCGGTTGCCGCAATTCGGACGGTGACGTTCGCCGTGCTCGGGGATCGGGCCGGCTACTATAATCTACGAGAGGGGCGGCGGCGGCGGATTCCCTGTTCTACCCTGTCCCCCGGCGCTTGAGCCGGTCGATCAACGCCCAGGCTCCCGGCACGGCCATGGCGGCCAAAATTAGCTTGATGGCGTCGCCGCCGATGAACGGGTACAACCCGCCCCGCAGAGTCATGTCCAAGACGTTCGCCCCGCCCTGAGACTGGAAGTAGGCGTACAGCCCCTCGTTGTTGGCGATATGGACCGCAAGCCACGGGAGCCCGACCAAGTAGATGACGACGTTGCCCAGGAGCATCGCGAAGGGCACGGTGGACCTGCGGTCCCAACCGCGCTCGGCCAGCAGGCCCACCAGGTAGGCCGCCAGGATGAACCCCACTATGTAGCCCCCGCTCGTCATGCTCCACACGAGCCCGTCGCTTCCGGACCACGGCAGAAGGAAGAAGAAGGTCTGCTCGGACAGGACCCCCGAGCCAGGGGCGAACACGGGGACCGAAAGCATCCCAAGCAGCATGTAGACCGCCATGCTCAGACCGCCCCGCCTGCTGCCCAGCGCGCCGCCGGTCAGGAGCACGCCGAATGTCTGCCCCGTGATGGGCACGGTGGTGGTCGGAATCTTAACCGCGATCTGGGCGCACAGGGCCACGAGCAATACGCCGCCCGCTACCAGGGCCGCATCGAGGGCCAGCCGGTTGACCCTAGCGGCGAGATTGGCTGTGAGCGCGTCCGCCAAGACCCTATGCTGCACGGTGGCTTGCATCTATCCGCTCCTCCGTAGTATCAGGCGGCTACGCGCTGTCCTCCGGGTTTCCCGCCGGGGTGAAGATAGACCCCTCAGGCACCACCGGAGGCCGTCGTCGGCCCATCCTCGACAGCGCCAGCCTGCCGGCGATTACCCCAAGGGCCATCCCTCCGGCTATGAACAGCGGCGCCTTCTTCAGGAACTCTCTGCGGGAGCGTCCGGAATCCTCTCCCTGCCCACGGTCGTCATTCTGTTTCTTCACGGCCTACCAACTCTGTCGGGGCGCAACCCCGGATTTTGGCTCGCATTATAGCCCAGTGCGCGCTCGGAGGATACCTCTATGGAACGAAAGCGTCGGCCATCGTCCGTTCGAGGCGTCGTCGGCCTCTGATCGGCCCCACTACGGCGATGTTCAGCTTCTCGGAGGCCGCGAGCCGGTTGGCCGCTCGCTTTACGTCGTCGGGGGAGACCGCCGCAATCATACCCATCACCTCATCGACCTCGACGACCTCCCCGAGCTGGGCCTCCTGTGAGCCGGCCCAGGCCGCGACGGCGCGGCTGTCCTCCATACGCAGCAGCAGGCGTCCGCCCATCCGCCGCTTCGCTTTCTCCAACTCGTCCTGCGGGATGCCGTCACGCAGCTTACGCAGCTCGGAGAGTATGGTCTCGGCGGCCGTGTGCAGCTTCTTCGGGTCGACGCCGGCGCCGATGGTCAGTGCCCCGCAATCGGTGAAGGAGACGATGCTGCTGTGTACGTCGTAAGCGAGACCCCGTTTCTCTCTGACCTCCATGAAGAGGCGGCTGCTCATCCCGTCTCCCAGCACCATGCTGAGGAGGTCCAGCGCGTACCGGTCCGGGTGCGTCAGCGGGAGGCCGGGCAGTCCGATGGAGAGGTGGGCCTGCTCGGTGCGTCGGTACTCGATGGCGAGCCGGGGCTCGTGCTGTTCGTCACGAAACGGCGGCCCTCCGGGCCGTTCGCCTGCGGGCCAGCCGCGAGTCAGAGAGTCTATCTGCCGCAGAACGGCGTCGTGGCTCAACGAGCCTGCCGCGCTGACCACCACGTTGACCGGCGAGTACGCCCGGCGGTAGTGTTCCATCATCATGTCGCGGGTCATCTCGGAGATGGATTCTCTCGTTCCGCTGACGTCGCGGCCCAGGGGGTGATCGGGCCAGAGCAGGCTGTCGAGCATGACTTCGACTCTGTTGTTGGGGTAATCGTTGATCTGGTTCTGCTCTTCGAGAACGACCATGCGCTCACGCTCGACCTCCTCGGGATCGAAGATAGATCCCCTCGCCATGTCGATGAGCAGGTCCAAGCACTCCTCCACGTAGGACCGCGCGGCCTTGCACCAGTAGACGGTCAGCTCCTGCTCCGTGGCCGCGTTGACCTCCCCGCCGACGCCCTCCACGACGCCGCTTATCTCGCCCGGCGCGGGGCGTTTTGAGGTGCCTTTGAACAAGAGATGCTCGACCAGGTGCGACGCCCCCGCCATCTCCGGCGTCTCGTGCCGGGAGCCTACTCCCACGAAGACGCAGATGCTGGCCGACGGGGTGTGAGGCATCCGGCAGGTAACCACCCGGAGGCCGTTGTCCAATACGGTCTTGCGGTACGAGATCGGAACCGTCGCCTCAGCCATCGCCAGTAGATTCTAGCAGGCTGGTAGACATATACGAGACGTACCGAACATCCGCCTCCACACACACAGGGGCAATCGCAATTTCAATTCCCACGTCCCGAAGGGTTCTCAACGCCGCTGGAACGGTCCCTGCGAATACGTAACTCGTTGAT
This sequence comes from uncultured Dehalococcoidia bacterium, assembly GCA_958296245.1. Classification (GTDB taxonomy): domain Bacteria; phylum Chloroflexota; class Dehalococcoidia; order Lucifugimonadales. The sequence continues at coordinate 490,442 of OY282458.1, read as the reverse complement.
GACGCCTTGGCGCTGGTGTAGAATGGGCCGCAAATCGGCATGGATAAGGACACGAGCGGGTACAGAGTCAGCCGGCTCCCGGGGATGTACGACGTGTCCGGGAGAGACCATCGCCGCCTCCAAGACGCCTCTGACCGCATCTCCCGGTGTCTGGAAGACAACGGCTTCGAATTCGTCGGCGCCCCACTCCTCGAACGGACGGACCTCTTCATCAGGAAGTCGGGGGGTGAGCTCACCAGCAAGCTCTACTCCTTCACCGACCCCGGCGGAAACCGCGTCAGCCTTCGGCCCGAATTCACGTCATCCATCATACGGCGGTTCGTCGAGGACGGCAGCCCCTCCGGCCTGCCCGCGCGGTGGTACTACGCCGGACCCGTCTTCCGGTACGACGAGGAGACCTCATGCCGCCAGTTCACGCAGGTAGGCGCCGAGATAGTGGGAGCGAGCGGCGCCGAGGCAGACACTGAAGCCGTGAGCCTTGCCTGCGCGTGCCTGGAGGCCGCAGGGGTCCAGGATGCAGCCGTACGTATAGGCCACATCGGTGTACTGAATGAGCTCCTTACCGGAATGGATGTGTCCGGCCGTGCCCGAATGATGGCCGTCAGCAGTATGCCAAGCCTGAAGCTGGGACGCACGGGAACGACCCGTCTGATGGAGGAAGCTAGAGAGTTGGGACTTCTTGGCGAGGAGCCGGCCGGAGCCGTAGGGCAACCCGGCAGGCGTACTACCGACGCGGCTGGGGAATCCATACACGACGCCCTTGCCGCGGCGATGTCCTCTACGTTCGGGCGGCGTTCAGGCAGGCAGATCGTACGTAGACTGGTGCGCAAGGCCCATGAGGTTGACCGGCCCGGCGGTCTGGAAAGGGCCTTCGAGCTCACGAGCCGGTTGGCGCGCGTCGACGGCCCGCCCGGCGCGGCTATCGAACAGGCTCGCTCCATTGCCGCCTCGTATGGGCTCGAAGCGGCCTCGCTGAACGAACTGGAGGGGCTATTCGAAGCGCTGGAACGAAGTCAGACGCGCTCCCCCGACGTCGTACTCGACTTGGGGCTGGCCAGGGGTATCGCGTACTACAGCGGGATCACGTTCGAGTTGACCGGAGCGTCTCCCCGCGGCAATGCCGCCCCCCTCGGAGGGGGCGGGCGTTACGACGGCTTGGTGAGGGCGCTGGGCGGAGACGACGTCCCGGCGCTCGGCTTCGCATTCACTACCGAGCACGTCGTGGCCGCGCTGAACGGGAACAACACCGGCGCCGCTACTCTCGCCAAGGGGGGAAGGATTGCTTCGGCTGGCGGTCCCTAGCGACGGCGCCCTCCATGAACCGACGCTGCGATTCCTGACGTCCTGCGGCCTCGACGTACGTCGATCGAATCAGCGCAGGTACACGGCTGAGATGCCGTCGCTTCCAGGTGTGACGGTACACTTCCAACGCAGCGCCGACATTGGCCTAGAGGTCGAGGAGGGCACGGCAGACCTGGGAGTCCTAGGCTATGATAAGTACCTGGAGACTCGCCGCGAAGGCGGCGAGGCCGCAGTCATCATCGAGGGACTCGACTTCGGACACGCAAAGCTCGTCCTCGGCGTGCCCGACTCCTGGATAGACGTGGAGTCGGTCTCGGATCTGGCGGAACTGGCCATGGAGTTCAGAGAAGAAGGGCGCGACCTCCAAGTCGCCACCAAGTACCCGAGGTCGGTTGAACGGTTCCTGCTCCGCAGCGGCATCAACTACTTCTCCCTCGTGCCGTCCAGCGGGACCCTCGAAGTGGCGCCGACCATAGGATACGCCGACATCATAGCCGACATCACCACGAGCGGGACGACGCTCAGGGAAAACCGGCTCAAGATGATCCGGGGCGGCGTCATTATGAGCTCGGAGGCCTGCCTGGCCGCAAATCGGCGGCAGGTCGTCTCCTCGGCGGAAAAGCTCCGGATAGCTACGGCCCTGCTGGAGCGAATCGAGGCCCGCCTGGAAGCAAAGGACCTCTACAGCGTAACCGCCAACCTGCGCGGCGAAACGGCCGAGGGGGTCGCCGTCATGGTGCTGGGCCACGGGGACATCTCGGGGCTCCGCGGGCCCACCATATCCAAGGTGTACTCGCCGGAAGGGGATGGCTGGTTCGCCGTCACCGTCCTGGTCGAGCGCGGCAGGATGATGGAAGCCGTGAAGCGGTTCAGAGAGATAGGCGCGAGCAGCCTCACCGTATCGCAGCCCGACTACGTTTTCAGGTCGCGGTCGAAGGCGGTCGCGCGGCTAGTCGACGGCGGGTGAGCCGTGCCCAACCTGCCCGCGCATATCGAGTTGGCCGGCATGGTCGCAGAGCGGCTGGGGATCCCGACGCTCGACGGGAACCTGGGCTATTTCCTGCTGGGCTCCACGTCGCCTGACATTCGCGCAATCACCAAGGCCGACCGGCAGAGCTACCACTTTGCGCCGCTGAGCTTCGAGTCGATAGGCGCAGGCGTGGACGGGATGCTCGACGCCCACCCGGAGCTTCGCGCAGCCTCGGTCCGGGGCGGCCCCACCGGCTCCTTCGTCGCCGGATACATAACCCATCTCATATACGACGAGGCCTGGATAGTCGAGATGTTCAGGCCTTACTTCGGTAACGCCGGCCTATTCCCCGAAGAGATAGAGGGCAAGGTACTCGACCGCGCCCTCCAGCTCGATCTGGACCGCCAGGCCCAGGAGGCGGTTCAGGCGTCGCTCCCGGCCCTCGCCGGCGCGACGGAAGACCTTGACGTCGCGTTTCTGCCGGCTGAAACGCTCGCCCGTTGGCGCGTCTGGGTGGTCGACTTCGTTGGGCGAGGGTTCTCGTGGGACCGCCTGAGCTTCATGGCCCGGCGGGCCGCGGCGGGCGGCGACGAACAGCCCGCCCTCAAGGCGGCAGACGACTTCCTGGAAGGCCTACCCGGAAGCATCCAAGAGCTTTACCGCCTCATCGACCCCGACCAGGTATCGCGGTTCAAGGCCGGCGCGCTCGAAACGGCGTCGGCCCGGGTGGAGGACTACCTGTCTTGAGAATCGTCAGAGGACTGGCGGAAGCCACGAAGAGCCTCACCCACAACCGGGGTCTGCACCTCGACGACTCCCTCCCCCCCCATGTGGCCCGGAAGACCGCCGAGGCGTTCGGCGCAGCCATGACGCCGGCGGCAGTCGCCGCTGAGATATTGCGCCGCGTCCGTGAAGAAGGCGACGCCGCCGTAAGGGACATTACGCGCCGGCTTGGGGGCGGAGAGTTAACCGGCTTGGAGGTGCCGCCCTCGGCCATCGCGCAAGCCAGCGCCTCTATCCCCGAGGACGTGGCAGGCGCGCTCCGACTCGCTGCGGGCAGGGTCCGCCGCTTCCACGAATCCGGCTTGCCCAAGAGCTGGCATGACCCCTCCAACGGCTACGGCGAGATGATGACGCCGTTTTCCCGTGTGGGCGCGTACGTACCCGGCGGCACCGCGAAGTATCCTTCCACGGTCTTGATGACCGTCGTTCCCGCCAGAGTGGCCGGAGTGGACGAGGTGATAGTGGCGACCCCCGGCGGCGAGTCGGGCTACCCCGACCCGGTGGTGCTGGCGGCGGCGGACGTGGCCGGCGCCGACAGGGTCTTCCGCATAGGAGGCGCCCAGGCCATAGCTGCCATGGCATACGGCACGGAGACCGTCCCCAGGGTGGACGTGGTATGCGGGCCAGGGAACATCTTCACCACCCTGGCGAAGAAGTTGCTGTTCGGAGAAGTGGGCATAGACGGTCTCTACGGCCCCACGGAAACCGTGCTGGTAGCCGACGAGACGGCCAATCCGACGACGTGCGCCGCGGATCTCATTGCTCAAGCCGAGCACGACGAGATGGCGACCCCCGTGCTCATCACGACCTCCGAGGAGGTGGCCCGGTCCGTGGTCAAGGAGATCGAGGTCCGCACGAGCCGACTTGACAGGGCGGCTACCATCATTGCGTCGGTGCGCAACAGGGGAGTCGCCGCCGTCGTCGACAGCTTGGACGAGGCGATTGAGCTTGCCAACGCATACGCGCCGGAGCACCTGAGCCTAATGGTAGAGGAGCCAAGAGCGCTGATGGGCAGTGTGCGGAACGCGGGAGCGCTGTTCCTTGGGGAGTATTCCCACGAGGTCTTGGGGGACTACGTGGCGGGGCCAAGCCACGTCATGCCCACAGGCGGAACGGCCAGGTTCAACTCCGGGGTCAACGTCCGCACCTTCCTCAAGACGATCCCCTACGTGGACCTCGACGAGGCCGCCTCCGCGCCGCTCGCCAAGGCCGCGTCGGTGCTCGGCCGGGCGGAGGGCCTTACCGCCCACGCCGAGGCGGCGGAGATACGCGCGGAGATCCCGCAGAATACGGAGTCCCGGTGATGACCAAGCCGATCCACGACCTGGTGCGCCCGCATCTCGTCGACATAAAGACCTACGACCCTATCGACCCTCCCGACGTGCTGGCAAAGCGCGCCGGCGTGCCCGAGGAGAAGATCGTCAAGCTGAACGGAAACGAGAACCCCTACGGCGGCTCGCCGAAGGTGGCGGAGGCCCTGGCCAATGCCCCCATCCACGTCTACCCCGACCCGCTGCAACGGAACGTCAGGGCAGCCCTCGCCGCGCACACGGGGTTCGACCAGAGCAACATAATCGCCGGGGCGGGCAGCGACGAGCTGATCGACCTTCTGCTCAGGCTGTTCATCTCGCCCGGCGATACGGTGCTGGACTGCGACCCGACGTTCGGCATGTACGGCTTCTGCGCCAGGGTGGCGGGCGCCGATATAAAGCTGGTCCCCCGCGACGACGCCTTCGAGATCGACATGCCCGCCGTCAAGGAAGCCATTGACGAGCACACCAAGATCATGTTCGTCAGCTCCCCGAACAACCCCACCGGCAACCTCATCTCCGAAGCCGACGTCAGGGAGCTTCTGGAGACCGGGCCGGTCGTGGTGGTCGACGAGGCCTACCACGAGTTCGCCCGGGAGACCATGGCAGGGCTCGTCGCCGAGTACGAGAATCTGGTCGTGCTGAGAACGCTGAGCAAGTGGGCCGGCCTGGCGGGCCTCCGCATCGGTTACGGATTCATGGGCGCTCGGCTCGTCGACCACGTCATCGACATCAAGCCTCCCTACAACGTGAGCGTCGCGGCGGAGGCGGCGCTGCTCGCCTCTCTGGCGGACTCCGACGTCCTCCTCGCGCAGGTGGACCGCCTCATCGACGATCAGAAGCGGCTCTTTGCGGAGCTGGAGAAGCTCCCCGGCCTGAAGCCGTGGCCCTCCCGCGCCAACTTCATACTCTGCCAGGTCGAGGATGGCCGGGCCGGAAAGGTCTACGAGGGCCTGGCCCGCAGGGGCATATTCGTGCGGAAGTTCGGCCACGAACGACTCAAGGACTGCTTCAGAGTCTCCATAGGGACCCCGGAGCAGAACGACGCCTTCCTAACCGCCTTGGCAGAGCTGGTCTAACAGGCTGCGGAGTAACTGTTCAGACTCTGCAAGGGGGCAGGGCTGCACACCCCGTATTCCGCAGCCCTGCCGGGGGATGACCGGCGCCTGCATGAGGATGATGGACCGCACCGCGAGGATTTGCCGGATGAAAGGACCCCTACGGGCCTGAAGGTGACCCTCTGATATAATTTGTCCCCGCCGCTCATTGGCCGGTGAATACACTGAGGAATGATCGTCGAACAGAGGGTCGAAATTCCGGTTAGCAGGCCGGCGAACAGGAGAAGCTAAGTATGGGCAGCAACGACGGGACCGTAGACGCCCTGGTAATCGGGGCGGGCGCGTCCGGAGGCGCGTTCGCCTGGAGCCTTGCCAGCGCCGGATTCGACGTGATGTGCCTGGAGCAAGGGGACTGGGTAGACCCCAAGACGTACACGTCCACCCTCCAAGATTGGGAGGTCCACCGGCTGACCGACTTCAGCGCAGACCCCAACGTCAGGGCACAGCCGCAGGACTACCCGGTGAACAACCAGGACTCCCCCATCGCCCCCCTCATGTATAACGCCGTCGGGGGGAGTACGATCCACTGGAGCGCCCACTTCCCCCGATTCCGCCCTTCGGACTTCCGCGTCCGGTCCCTTGACGGTGTCGCCGACGACTGGCCGCTCTCCTACTACGACCTGGAACCCTACTTCGACTTGAACGACCGGATGATCGGCGTGGCCGGGACCAACGGCGACCCGGCCAACCCGCCAAGGTCCCCGCGCCAGACCCCGCCGGTGCCCGTGGGCAGGCTGGGCGAGAAGGTCATTGAAGGCTTCGACAACCTTGGCTGGCACTGGTGGCCTTCCGACAGCGCCGTACTCACCGCGCCATACGATGGCAGAGCCCCCTGCAACAACTGCGGGCCGTGCGAACTAGGATGCTACCGTAGGGCAAAGGCCAGCAGCGACGTCAGCTACTGGCCCAAAGCCATAGCTAAGGGAGCAGTCCTCAAGACGGGGGCCAGAGTACGGGAGATCACGGTCGATCGCGGCGGCCTGGCGCGCGGCGCCGTTTACTACGACCGCGGCGGCGTCCTCCACGAGCAGAAAGCCCGCATAGTCGTCATGGCCTGCAACGGCGTGGGCACGCCGCGCATCCTCCTCAGCTCACAGTCGGGGCGGTTCCCCAACGGGCTGGCGAACGACAACGGCTTGGTCGGCACTCATCTGATGTTTCACCCCTACGCCATAGTGACCGGCGTCTTCGACGAACAACTGGACGGCCACAAGGGCCCCTTGGGCTGCACCATCATGAGCCAGGAGTTCTACGAAACGGACACCAGCCGGGGCTTCATCCGAGGCTACACCTTGCAAGTGGCCCGGAGCACCGGCCCGCTGAGCGCTGCCCTCGGCGGCCTCGGCGCTCACGACGTCATCCCGTGGGGCGCCGACCATCACAAGGCCCTCGCGGAGCGGCTCGGACACACGGCAACTCTCTGCATTATAGGGGACGACCTCCCCGAGTCCCATAACCGGGTCACCCTGGACCCCGAGCTTACGGACAGCGACGGACTGCCTGCCCCCAAGATCAGCTACACCCTTGCGGAAAACAGCCGCAGGCTTCTGGACCATGCAATAGCGCGCAGCCGTGAGGCCCTCGAAGCGGCAGGGGCCCGGCAGGTACTCGTGAATCCGCTCCTGCGCAGGGCCGGGTGGCATCTGATGGGCACCGCCAGAATGGGGACCGACCCTGAAAAGTCAGTGGTGGACCGCAACGGCAGAAGCCACCAAGTCGAGAACCTGTACGTGATCGACGGCAGCATCCTCACCACGGGAGGCGCGGTGAACCCGACCTCAACGATCCAGGCGCTGGCGCTGTACATAGCCGCGCGGATCCGGCAGAACGCCCGCTCGCAGTAGACATCGAGGTATGCATATGAACGATGGCAAAGGCCCCGGGGTCCTCTCCTCCGAACAGCGGAGCTTGCTGGCCGACGTGCTCGACCGGATCATCCCCCGCGAAGGCAAACACCCGGGGGCGGGTGAAGTAGGCGTGGCGGACCACGTCGACGACGTACTCGGGCGTAACCCCGGGCTCAGGTACACCTTCTTATCGGGCCTAGCCGCTCTGGACAGGGGGGCCAAGCCCTTCCTGTCTCTGACCACGGACGAGAAGGTTTCTCTGCTGCATGACGTAGAGGCCGCGCACCCCGATTTCTTCACGGCCCTGGTGCGCGAGACCTACGCCGGATACTACTCCAACCACGGCGCCGTAGAAGCCCTGGGACTCGACCCGGCGCCGCCTCAGCCTACAGGATACGTCCTGGAGCCCTTCGACTTCGCGCTGCTCGATAAGGCCAGAAAGCGCGGCAAGATATACAAGGATGTCAGCCAGTGACAGGACGCACGGCCCAGATAAGCAGAAAGACCGGCGAGACCGACATATCGGTCAAGGTAGACCTGGACGGGACGGGCGAGTACAGCATAAGCACCGGCAACGGCATGTTCGATCACCTGCTGGCGCAACTCTCCCGCCATGGCCTGATCGACGTGGAGATCTCGGCTGCCGGCGATCTCGACGTGGGCTGGCACCATCTGGTCGAGGACGTCGGGATAGTGCTCGGGCGCGCGCTCAGACAGGCCGTCGGCGACGGATCCGGCATCGTCAGGATGGCGCACGCCCTGGCGCCGTTGGACGAGACGCTGGCCCTGGCGGCCATCGACCTCAGCGGCAGGGGCTACCCGGTCATCGACACGAAGCTGACCGATACCGACCTCGGCGCCCTTCCCGCGTCTCTGGTGACTCACTTCCTCGAAACGCTGTCGCGCGAAGGAGGATTCAACCTCCACGCCAAGGTGCTGGCCGGAACCAACAACCACCACAAGGCGGAGGCGCTCTTCAAGGCGCTGGCGCGAGCTCTGAGGGCCGCGGCGACGGTCGACGAGAGGCGCCGCGGCGGCGTGCCCAGCACCAAGGGCACCATCGAAGGTTAGGGCGTCGTCGTGAGCCGGACACGACCTTTGTCGTGTAGGGATGAAGTTCCGGGAGCTTCACCGGCTCGGCGCGTGCGGAAGGCGAGCGGATGGTAGAGGCGAATCGAGCGCAACGGGCCCCGTTCTGCGACGATTGGGAGCGCTGGAAGGCTGAAGACCGGGACGCGCTGAGCCCGTCCGGCATTCGGGGAATGCGGTTAGGATTATAGCCATGACCGAAGAGTTTCTGGTGGCCAAGGACCTGCGAAAGCGGTTCGGGGACGTCCCGGCGGTGGACGGCGTCTCATTCACTATTAGACGCCAGGAGATCTTCGGGCTGCTTGGGCCGAACGGAGCCGGTAAGACCACCATCATACGCATGCTCTCCACCACGCTGGAACCAGACGCCGGCGGCATCGAGATCGGGGGGCGCTCCGTGGCCGAGGATAGCGTGGGCGTACGCGCTCTCATCGGCGTATGCCCTCAGGAATTGGCGTTGTACCCGGAGTTGTCCGCTAGGGATAACCTCGTCTTCTTCGGGCGCATGGCCGGACTCGGCTCCCGTCAGGCGAAGGAAGCCGCAGCGGAGAACCTGGAACTGGTGGGATTGCTGGACCGGGCAAAGGACGCGGTGCGGAAGTTCTCCGGCGGCATGAAGCGCCGGGTAAACCTCGCGGCGGCCCTGATGAGCAGGCCGCACCTCCTGTTCCTGGACGAACCCACCGTGGGGATCGACCCACAGTCTCGCAACCATATCTTCGAGACCATTCTCAGGCTCCGCAGCGAGGGCATGTCCGTGCTCTACACAACCCACTACATGGAGGAGGCCGACCGGCTATGCAGCCGTATCGGCGTCATCGACCACGGCCGCCTCATCTCGCTCGGCACGCCCGCCGAGTTGAAGTCCGCCATCGGCCCCCCCGACGAGGTCACTTTGGAGCAGGTCTTCCTGAATCTCACGGGCCGAAACCTGCGCGACTGACATGCTCCGCCCGCTGCTCATCGCCTGGATCGAGCTGAAGCGCTTCGGCACGGACCGGGGCGCCATCGCTTTCAGCATTGCCCTACCGATTGCCCTCTTCGCGCTGATGTACGGCGTCTTTGGCCGGGGGGCGTCGTTCAGCGCGGCGGCAAGTATGGTGGACCTCGACGGCGGCCCTCTTGCAGGCGAGTTGCTCGACCGCCTCGAGGCAGTCGAGGGGCTTCGGGTGGATCTCATGACCGAAGCGGAGGCCGACCGCGCCCTAGACCGATCCCGCATCCTGACCGCCGTGGTCATCCCAACCGGCTTTTCTGAAGGTCTCCAATCCGGCGAGCCCGTGTCCATCCTATTCAAGCGGCGCGGCTCCGGGGGCGAGACGGGTCAGATCGTCTCCCATATCGTGCAGGGCGTCGCGCAGGACATCGCCGGCGAATTCGAGGCCCGCAAGCTGGCGCGCGACGGCCTCGCCGGTAGAGGCGTCCCTGAGGCCCGGATCGAGCAGACGATGACGCCGCTGTTGGACGAGGCCCGTGCGGTTGCCGTCGAACGGCGAACCGTCGGCGAGGAAGAGGCCCCCGCGGGTAGGCTCATACCCGGCGTGCTGACGATGTTCCTGATGCTTGCGGTAACTCTGTCGGCCTCCTCGATCGTCGACGAGCGCAGGATGGGGACGTTGGAGCGGCTCCTCACGACGAGGCTTACAGTGAACCAGCTATTCCTAGGGAAGTTCCTTGCGAGCGTGGGCAGGGCCATGGTGCAGGCCCTGATCCTTCTCTCCTTAGCGTTTGCGATCCTCAGGGTAGCCGACGCGGCCGCGTTCGCGCAGGTCGTGGCCTTCAGCCTGCTGATCGCCGCGGCCATCAGTGCGTTGGGCTTGGTCGTCGCCGGCGCGGCCCGGACCTCGGAGCAGGCGACTTGGGGAGCGGTATTCTTGTCAATGTCCATGACCGTATTCAGCGGAGCATTCATCAGCGTGGGAGAGACCGGGCCGCTTGCGTTCCTGAGCAAGCTCACCCTGAACAAGTACGCGATGGACGGCCTACACGGCATCACGTCCGGCAACGCCGGGCTGGCAGGCCAGGGGCCGGAGGCGGCCATCCTAGCCGGCATCACCGTCGCCGGGTTCATAGTGGCTCGGGTCGTGTTCCGAACGGCGCAGAAAGGTGAATGAAGAGGCCTGAAGGGTCCTTCCGCAACAAATGCTGGTACTCAGACAGACGCTCTTGATAGCCGCTAAGGACACGAAGGTGTTCCTGAAGGACCCGTTCGGCGTCGCGTTCGCACTGCTCTTCCCCCTGATGTTCATATTGGGCTTCTCCCTAGCGCTGCGGAACATAGCACCCGAAGACGAGCAGCTTGCGATAACCGTAGCAACCCGCGAGCAGGAGGGCCTCAGCCACCGGATCATCAATCTCCTGACGGAGGACGAACTGCTTGGCGCGGTTGTCATGCCATACGATGCAGCCGTGCGGGCGGTGGAGGAAGAGGAGATAGGGGGCTTCGTGGCATTCCCTGCCGACTTCACCTCCGGCCTGACCGAGGGGCGGCCCACTAAGCTGGAGGTCGTCGCCCGAGCCGGGGACCCTGAACTGGAAGCCGCGCTTATGGGATTCGCGCGGTCCGTGGCCTCCTCCTCCTCCAACACGAGGATAGCCCTCGCGGCCATCGCGCAGATAGCCGGCCCGGCGGCGTTGCCGCGTGACGCGGCGTCATTCGGACGGGGCGGGAGTCTCCTAAGTTTCGAGACCGAGCAGGTAGGACCGGTGGAGGCATTCAACGCCGCCAACTTCACGGTGCCCGGCTACCTGACCATGTACGTATTCTTTGCAGCAGCGATGGGCGCCAGGGCCATCATGCGGGAGCGTGTAAACTATACCCTGGAGCGCCTGATGTCCAACGGCGCCAGGCGCGAATCCGTGGTGGCCGGGAAGTACTTGGGCGCCCTGTACCTCGGCGCGATTCAGCTTGCGGTGCTGTGGGGAGCCGGGTTGCTGGCCTTCGGCATACACTTGGGCGTCTCCCCGGCCGCCGTCATAGTCGTCTCAGCGCTGATGGTGCTGACCTCGGCTGCCTTCGGGGTGATGCTTGCCTCCCTGGTGCACACGGAGGCAAGCGCATCCTCAGCGGCGGTCTTGGCGTCGCTGCTCCTCGCCCCCATCGGCGGCTGCTGGTGGCCGCTCTTCATAACCCCGGAGTGGATGCAGTCGCTGGCAAAGCTGACGCCCCACGGATGGGCCAACACGGCATTCAACAAGCTGATGCTCTTCGGGGCCGAAGGGGGCGACGTGCTGGTGGAGATGGCGGCGCTGGCCGCCTTCGGCCTGGCCTTTCTAGTCGTCGCCCTGGTCCGGTTCCGCCTATCCCCCGGCGGCCCTTAGGCGCGCGGGCACCGGACGGCATCGTTCTTATGGGAATCGTTGGTCCGAAGAGTATCCTACTCTTCGTTCTCAAAGTAGGAGGCGGCAGATCATGAAGCATCGCCCGGGTCGACGTTCTGGTATGGGCTGATGTCCGCCGCATTTGTCTATGACGACCTGCTCTCCAGGCACTCCCTGAGCGGGGCACACCCGTTGAAGCCTGTCCGGCTTCGCTATACGTACGAGCTGCTTCGGGCCTACGGCGCTCTGGAAGCGCCCGGCGCGGCGCTGACCGCGCCAAGGCGGGCCGACGAGGAAGAGTTGCTACGGTTTCACACCCCGTCGTACGTCGACGCGGTGAAGAGGATCGGAAGCGGTGACGAATCGGTAGCCCAGCAGGGGTTCAACCTCGGCACCCCGGACAATCCGGCCTACCCCGGGATGTACGACGCGGCCCTGTGGTCCACGGGCGCGTCCCTGCGGGCCGTGGAGGTACTGCTCGCGGATGAGGCGGACGCCGCCTTCAGCATATCCGGCGGCCTGCACCACGCCATGCCCGGCTACGCGTCCGGTTTCTGCGTCTTCAACGACCCGGTGATAGCCATCATGCCCCTACTGCTGCGAGGGCTGCGGGTGGCCTACGTGGACATAGACTGCCACCACGGAGACGGGGTCCAGCACGCCTTCTACGACACCGACGAAGTGTTGACCATCTCGATGCACGAGTCCGGGAGGTTTATATTCCCGGGCACCGGCCACGTGGAGGAGGTCGGCGCAGGCAAGGGAAAGGGTTACTCCGTCAACGTACCGCTCTACCCGTATACGACGGACGACACCTACTTATGGGCATTTCGTGAAGCGGCGCTGCCGCTCCTCGAGGCGTTCGCCCCGGACGTGCTGGTGACCCAGCTTGGCATCGACTCACACTTCCGCGACCCGATCACCCATCTCGCCCTGACCGTGCAGGGCTTCGCGGAGGCGGTCGGGGCATTCAGGGGCATTGCCCCCAAGTGGTTAGCTTTGGGAGGCGGAGGCTACGACCTCCAAGCCGTGGCTCGCGCGTGGGCTGCCGCTTACGGGATCATGTCAGACCGGCAACTCGAAGACACGCTGCCCGCCGAGTACCGCGAACGGCACGGCATAGCCACTCTACGCGACCCAGGAGACCCTTCGGTGCCCGGTCAGGTGCTCCGCGACGCGCGTACGTTCGCCGAGAATAGTGTGGCAAACGTCCAGCGTCTGATCTTCCCCACCCACGGACTCCGACACGGTTAGCCCATTCGCCCGCCAATTTGGATGGGGCGCCGGAATGCTTCCTTGACTGCTAACGCGAACGGGATACCGGACTTCCACAGGTATGACGACTGCGGGGTATCCCCTACTCCCCGATGATTCCGAGTACATTGACCGGCGTCACCGAAATCAGGATGAAGTCTATGTCCCTCAGCACCTTCTCCGCTGACTCCTCCCACCCATCCCCTTCCGTATAGCTCCTCCACATGGCCCGCACCACGTCGGAGACCCCCTCCTTCGTCAGCGCCGCCGGGCCGTTGACCTGGACCCATCTTGAGTGGTCGCCGCCGTCGAGGATGCTGAGCGACACCTGCGGATTGCTCCTGACGTTGCGCGCCTTGACCGACGTGCTGCTAACGGCGACCTGCACCGCGGCGTCGTCGTAGAGAAACCAGACCGGCGTGACGTGGGGCGAGCCGTCGGGCTTGATCGTCGCTATGGACGCGATCAAGGGCGTCCGCAGGATGGCTTCGATCTCATCCGGGGTCATGCGCGCCATAGTCACACCGTATGCGCGTGAAGCGCGCTCTGAGTCGATATACCGGGCAGTATCCCATTGCGGGGTCCGTGGCCGTTCTCCTCTGCAGGCCGCCCCAAGGCGGCTTCTACGTCTTCCCACACGATGTCGCTGATTTCACCGGCTTGTAGGGTCGCGTCGACAACCCTCCAACGTTCCGGCGCCTTCTCCGCGAGGATCCGAAATCCTGAACGGACATTCTCGTGAAAGTGGATTGGCTCCTGTTCGAACCTGGTCCCCTCCGACTCCCTGACCGGCTTCGCCGACCCTGGGGAGTCGAACAGCTTCAATTGGAATGAAGCCCCTACTCGCGTTAGACCAACCTTCGGGGGGCAGTCTAGGAGAAACGTAATGTCAGGCGTTATGCCGCCGGTGGCTTCAGTGTTGATCTCGTCTATGAGCTTGATCGGAAGCCCTCTCCCATAGCCCTGGTAGGCTACGGAGGAGTCGCTGAAGCGGTCGGCCAACACGATCGTCCCCTGGTTCAAGGAAGGCTGCACGATCTGACTGACAAGCTCGGCCCGAGCAGACGCGAACAGGAGAAACTCGGCTAGCTCCGAGTCGAACGGCCTCCCCTGCTTTAGCCACTTTCTGAGGTACAGGCCCAGATGCGTGGTTCCAGGCTCGTGAACGGAGACCACCGGCGCCCCGAGCCGACGCAACCGCTCTTCCAACAGTTGCGCCTGCGTCGACTTGCCACTGCCTTCACCGCCTTCGAAGGAGATGAAAAGGGCCACTGCGTTCTCCTGACGAACTGCTTTAGGTGATTCTATCTTTGGGTAAGGCTCCACGCAACACCGCTCAGGAACAGTTTCTAGGTGCGGTACATCACGACGCGGCGGCTTGGCTCGCGTCCGGTGCTCAGCGAGGACAGGCCGCGTTGCTCTGCGATCTGGTGCTGGATGCGCCGGATGTAGGCCCCCCGGGGGCTTAGCTCTTCCTGCGAGCCGCCGCTGCTGACCTTTTCGGCAGCCGCTTCCGCCTCCTTGATGGCGATCTGCACCTGCTGTGACCTCTCGCCCTGGTCGGACCGGGCCAAGGACCTCAGGAACTGCCGTATCTGAGGCTCGGTGTTCCGCCGCAGCACGTAAACGGGCCTGCCGGCCTCCTCCGCTTCCTGTAAGGCCTGTGTCCTACGCCGGTAGAAGTTCTTGGTCGTAAGGAGCAGGTCAGCTTCGGCAAGGCTGCCCACGAGCTCGATCGGAGCGCGCGATCCCTGCACCGCCTGTTGCAACTTGCCCTTGTTCACCCCGTAGGGGAGTATCCGTGTCACCCTCACGGGCTCATCGGCGCCGGTCTCCTCTACGGCTGCATCGGGGCCATCGGGGCCCGCCGGCGTCCCGGGCGCGTGCCGCGCCCGGGACGGTCTGAAGTAGAAGGTCGGTTGGTACTCATACCTGCCTGGGCGGTCACGTGTTGCCAGAGACGTCACCGGCTCCGCCCGCGAGCGTTCTATCCCGCCGTCGGGGCCGATGGCCCGGAGCTCAGGTGAAACCGTGTAGCCCCGCAGCAGTTTGTCGACCACCTCGGCGACGTCGGTGTGGATTGCCACCCGGTCCCAGCCCTGTATCTCCACTACGATGTCGAAGGTTGGTGGGGCGCGTCTCTCCTGCACCGTCTTCTGTGTGCGGCGCCGCCTGGCTTCCTCATCGCCCAGGGTCACGGTCTGCACCCCGCCGATCAGGTCCGAGAGGGTGGGGTTCAGGACCAAGTTCTCGAGCGTTGTGCCGTGTGCCGTGGCAACGAGCTGCACCCCGCGCTCGGCGATGGTGCGGGCCGCGCCGGCCTCGAGCTCGGTCCCGATCTCGTCGATGATGATCACCTCGGGCATGTGGTTCTCCACGGCCTCGATCATTACGGCGTGCTGCTGGGCCGGGGAGGGTACCTGCATACGGCGGGCGCGCCCGATGCCCGGATGCGGTATATCTCCGTCGCCGGCGATCTCATTAGACGTATCGACGACGACCACGCGCTTCCGGGCGTCGTCGGCAAGGACCCGCGCCACCTCTCGCAACATCGTCGTCTTGCCCACGCCCGGCTTGCCCAGCAAGAGGATGCTCTTGCCGGTCAACACCAGGTCTTCAATGATCCGGATGGTCCCGTATACCGCGCGCCCCACCCTCAACGTCAACCCCACGATCTTGCCGCTGCGGTTGCGCATCGCGGATATGCGGTGGAGCGTGCGCTCGATACCGGCTCGGTTGTCTCCCCCGAAAAGCCCGATCCCACTCACGACGTGCAGGATGTCGCTTTCGACTACCTCACAGCCGCTCAGCAGTTGACTCTCATTCAAGTACCTGGCTTCCGGCTGCCTACCCAGGTCCAGAATCACCTCCAGCAGTTCCGTATTGTCGCCGCGCTGAACCAGAGGCTCCATGATTCTGGGTGGGAGCTTTCCTATCAGCGCGTCGAGGTCTGCGTCCGTAGTCTGCTGCATCTGGTGCAGTGGCTTCCTCCCTCAGGCGGTCAAGTTGGGGTCGGAACGGCTGTCCGCACGGCTTCTTTCGTAACCGGGGCCACCATGGCCTTCGCCATGATCACGTACTCAGCCGCGATCTCTAGCCCGCGGTGGAGGAGAAGCCGTTGCAGAAGCGCTTGGTGGTCCGGGACTAGGCACGCCACCGTGCTGACGCCGCCGAGCTTGTTCATCCCAAAGTCGACCAGCGCCGCGAGACTGCCGCCTTCTTCGGGGCCAACCGTGATCGAAAGATGGCCGGTGGTCAGCCGCCGCGACGTCTTGACCCAGGCCTTGATCCGGCCGTCCATCTCGTAGACGAACTCGTGAGTGCCCCTTCTATTCCGTTCGAGCGCCGCCGACCACTGGTCGAACGTGACGCCGTAGAGGAACCTGGCCTCGGTGGGGAAAGCCGACGTGTAGAGCCGGAATAGGTCATGGTCGTCGTAGGGCCGGCGCCGGCGTAGCATAAGCTCACCGCCCCTGGCGCCCGGCCGTCTTGGTCCCGTGAAGAGCATCTCGCGGGCGCATCGGACGAAACCGCTTCTGCGCACGGCGCCGGCGCTCGGCTCGTTCTCCCGCAACCGGACGAATACGCGCTCGCCGCCGCGCCGCGCTACCTCGTGGCACGTTCGGCTGAGGAGGTCTTCACCCACGCTGTGGGAATCCGACCTTAGATACAGGTGCGAAAGCTCCCACACCCGCGGCCCCGAGCGCCGCCTAGCGGCCGAGACGGCCGTGATCCTCGCGCCCTCCCCGGCGCAATAGGCCAAGGTCCATCTGCCCTGGGTCAACAGGCTCAGCCGCGCGGCATCTAGGACGGACACGCGGGCCCCGGGAGCTTTTCCCACACGGTCCATCGTGTACGCGAGATTACCCCTTTCCAGAGCGCCGAGGGTGGTGTACCGGAGGAAGTCGGAGGGCTGGAGGCGTCTTATGTAAGACACTTTTGCTCCTAGGCCAAGCCCTTTACCATTCTCAAGAAGAG
Organism: uncultured Dehalococcoidia bacterium; assembly: GCA_958296245.1. Taxonomy (GTDB): domain Bacteria; phylum Chloroflexota; class Dehalococcoidia; order Lucifugimonadales. The sequence continues at coordinate 473,470 of OY282458.1, read as the reverse complement.
CTCGTGTACCCGCAGATCTCCCGTCAACTCAGGATGGAAGGACGTCGCCAGCATAAGGCCCTGCCGAACCGCCACGGCGCGCCCGTCGGAGACTCTGGCCAGCACCCGCGCCGCCTCGCCGGTGCGGTTGACGACCGGCGCCCGAATGAAGACCGCCACGACGGGAGGGCCCTCCACCCCCTCGAAGTCGATCCTCTCCTCGAAGCTGTCGATCTGGCGGCCGAACGCGTTGCGGCTGACCTCTATATCCATGAGCCCGAGCGGTTCCGGTCGGCTGTCCGTGAGGCCGTCGGCCAAGAGGATCATCCCGGCGCAAGTCCCCCAGACCGGCATCCCGGACGCCGCTTTTTCCCTCAGGGGACCCCTGAGCCCGTAGGTGTCTATCAGATGCACCATGGTGGTGCTCTCGCCGCCTGGGATTATCAGGCCCTCGAGCCCCTCCAGCTGCTCCGGCAGCCGCACCTCCGGCGCATCCACGCCCAGCCTGCCCAGGGCGTGCTTGTGCTCCAGGAAGTCGCCCTGAACGGCCAGCACCCCGATCCTGGCCGCGCTACCAGCCACGGACGGCGAGTTGCTCCTCGGCGGGCATGGTCCTGACGTCCAAGCCCGGCATCGAATCCCCGAGGCCTCTGGACACGTCGGCCAGTCTCTGAGGATCATTGTAATGGGTCGTCGCCTTCACAATGGCCTCGGCCATTTGCTGCGGGTTCTCGGACTTGAAGATGCCCGAGCCTACGAAGACGCCGTCCACGCCGAGTTGCATCATCAGGGCCGCGTCCGCCGGGGACGCTATGCCGCCGGCCGCGAAGTTGACCACGGGTAGCTTACCCGTCTCATGCACCTCCTTGACCAGCTCGTAAGGGGCCTTCAGGTCCCGCGCCGTGGCCATCAGCTCGTCCTCGCCCATACCCTGAATCCGGCGCATCTCCCCGATAACCGTGCGGGCGTGCCTGACGGCCTCGACGACGTTGCCGGTCCCGGCCTCGCCCTTGGTGCGGATCATCGCCGCCCCCTCACCGATGCGGCGCAGGGCCTCCCCCAAGTCGCGGCAGCCGCAGACGAACGGCATCTTGAACCGATGTTTGTCGACGTGGTTGTTCTCGTCGGCGGGCGTGAGCACCTCGGACTCATCGACATAGTCGACGCCAAGGGCCTCGAGTATCTGCGCCTCGACGAAGTGGCCGATGCGGCACTTGGCCATCACCGGTATAGATACGGCCTCCTTGATCTCGACGATCTTGGTCGGGTCGGCCATGCGGGCCACGCCGCCCGCCTTGCGTATATCCGAAGGCACGCGCTCGAGTGCCATTACCGACACGGCGCCGGCGTCCTCCGCTATCTTGGCCTGGTCGGCTGTCACCACGTCCATGATGACGCCACCCTTGAGCATCTGGGCCAGCCCTGCCTTTACGCGCCACGTCCCCGTCTCGGGAACGGTCTCGATAGTCATGTCAGCAACCCTCCGAATACCGTCTTAAGGGGGTGTAGTCGAGCATATCATACTATACCCCCGGGCTTCTTAGGGGAGTACCCGCTCGGGACTAGAGGGGGCCAGAGCCGGTCACAACCCCAGAACGCGGCGCGCGTTGTCCACGAGCACCTTGGCGCGCACCTCGTCGTCGATGGGGAGGTCCTCGAACCCCTTGAGCCAGCGGTCCGGGGTCAGGTACGGGAAGTCGGAGCCGAACAGCACCTTGTCCTGCAAGCGGGTGTTCGTCTCGCGCACCAGGGCATCCGGTATGAACCGAGGCGCCCAGCCGGACAGGTCTATATATACGTTGGGCTTGTGGAGCGCCACGGCTATCTGCTCTTCCACCCAGGGCCACGCCGGGTGGGCCATGACTACGGTCAGACCGGGGAAGTCGGCGGCCACGTCGTCAATGCCTGGGATCGGCGCCCCGTACTTGAGCTTGAGGCCGCCGCCTCCCGGCATACCAAGGCCCGCGGCGGCGAAGCCCGAGTGTATGAGCACGGGTACGCCAAGGTCAACGCACTTCCGGTACAGGGGATAGAAACGCTCGTCGTTGGGATGGAAGGCTTGGTGGACGGGGTGGAGCTTCAGGCCCCTCAAGCCCAGGCGGGTCACCGCCCGCTCGACCTCCTCGACGGCCTCCTCCATCTTCCAGGGGTCCACGGTGGCAAAGCCGACAAGCCTGCCGGGGTGGTCGTTGACGATGCCGGCGACGTAATCGTTGGTATCGGGCCGCTCGCCGGTGGTGGTCTCGGCGTCCACGGAAAAGACGACCCCGACTATGTCCCATCCCGCGTACGCGGCTGCCAGGTCGGCGCCCCTCTCGGGCGCCGACCTTACCTTGAAGTACCGACGGAGGCCTGGCTCGATGGACATCTCCGGCAGGCCCGGCTGTCTCGGTACGTGAACGTGCATGTCGATGGCGCGCATCAAATCCCTCCGTCCATATCCAAAGGTCCCGGCGCGAGGCTCTCCCAAGGGCAAGCCTTGCGTCCTCACTCCTCTAGCCCTGTGTTCGGAATGACGATTCGGAAAGGCCCTCACGATTCAACTCATGGAGCCTGAACGTAGCCTCGATAAAGCAGACGTCTTTGATCCCCACCCGCCCGCCCCTTAGTAACTGGGGCACAGTCCCCAGACCCCCTGCCAGAGGGGAGAACCGCCCTCGTCCTGCGGGAAAGGTGGCGGGCCTCCCAGACCCCCTGCCAGAGGGGAGAACCTCTTGGCCTTCCCCCTTCAGGTCTCACAGAGCCTGAACAGTTACGACGCCTACATTATATTGACATCGCATCCTCGGCGCTGCTACCATGAAGCTTGTCAAGTGGTTGATCCTGCGCGTACATAGGTAGTTTTTAGAACTAGGCGCCTATCCTGGGGGCTGCGGCCTCATCCTGGTGGGCGCTGCTTCTTTTCCAATGCTCGACAATGTGGCCGTCGTCTTGGCGGCGGGCCAAGGCGTCCGAATGAAGTCCCGGATCCCGAAGGTCCTTCACAGGATCTGCGGGCGGGAGATGATTGGTATCGTCGTCGACGCCGTGCGCGCGGCTGGGTTCCAAACCACGGTGGTAGTGGCCAGGGAGTCGAACGGGATCCATCGTATCCTCGGCGACACCGTAAACTACGCCGTACAGGACGTTCAGCTCGGCACGGGTCACGCCTTGCTTCAGGCAGCCGATCTCCTCCCGGCTACAGGCAACATCCTCGTCCTCAACGGCGACGTCCCGCTCTTGGAGCCGGCAACGCTCGCTGCCCTGACGAGGGAGCACCTAACCCAAGGCGCCGTCGCCACCATCACCACCGCCACCCTCGACGCCCCGGGCGATCTTGGGCGAGTGGTCCGGGACAGATCGGGCCGCGTATCAGCGATTGTCGAGAAGGCGGCCGATGACGACGCGGCCCGATGCATCCGCGAGGTGAACGTCGGGCTGTACTGCTTCGATGCCTCGTGGCTGTGGGAGAACCTGAGGGCGCTCACTCCTTCAGCCAGCGGGGAGATATACATCACGGACCTGGTCGCTGCAGCCGCATTGCAGGGGCGGCGGGTCGCCGCCATGCCGATTGACCGGCCAGACCAGATAGTCGGGGTAAACACACGCTCGGAGCTCTCCCGGGCCGAGGCCGTCATGCGCCAGCGCATCAACGAGCAGTTGATGATGTCCGGCGCCGCCATCACGGACCCGGCTACGACCTACGTCGACCAGGGGGTCAGCATAGGGATGGACACCACGATCTATCCCAACACCCATATAACGGGGCCCTCCACAGTCGGCGAAGGCTGCGAGATCGGCCCCAACACCATAGTCGACGCCTCCGTAATAGGGAACCGGTGCCGTGTGGAGGCTTCGGTGGTGCGGGGCGCCAACCTGGAAGACGGCGTTACCGTGGGGCCGTTTGCCCACCTCCGCCAAGGGACCCACCTCCAAGCCGAGGTCTCCATAGGCAGCCACGCCGAGATCAAAGCCAGCAGGCTAGGACGAAGGACCCGGTCGGGCCACTTCTGCTACATAGGCGACGCTCAGATAGGAGCCGACGTCAATATCGGCGCCGGGACCGTTACGTGCAACTACGATGGGCTTGAGAAGCACCATACCCGCATCGAAGATGGCGCTCTGATAGGGTCAGGCTCTATGCTGGTCGCCCCTATCAGAATCGGGGCGCGTGCGTCGACCGGCGCCGGCGCTGTCGTGACTCGGGACGTACCGCCCGACGCTCTGGCCGTCGGAGTGCCGGCGCGGCTCCGGCCTTGCAGACTGCCGCACAAAGGGAGTGAAGGAGGCGCGCCGGCAAGATAAGGGCGCCTGCAAGGGCGCCGAATCATTCGGCGCAACAATAAAAAATGGAAACCGACAGCTCATTATCGTGGCTCGCACTTGGTGTCTCGCTCCTCCTGTTCTGCGCCGCCTCCGCGGTCGAGGCTAGCCTAGCCAGCGTCCGCGCCGACAGCTCTCGGCTGCTTCTCGCGAGAGGCGCCCCGGGATCCCGGCATCTCGAAGCTCTCTTCACCGGCAGGCCCGGCCCGGTCTCCCTTCTTCCGATCCTTCGGTACATGTCCTTGGCGTCAGGAATGCTTAGCGCAGCTGCCGTAGTCGTCTCGTACAGGAGCATCGACTGGATGCTCATTGCCTCGGCATCCTTCGTCACCCTGGCGTGCATCGGAACACTGCACCTGGCTGGGCGCTGGCTGGGATCGAGGGCCGGTGTGGCGCTGGCGCTGAAAGCAGCCCCTCTCGTGCGAGTCTTGGCGTGGCCCCTCGCCCCTATCCTATCGATCGCCGGACGGGTGGATGGGACCTGGCCCAATGGGAAAGAGTCAGACGCTGAGGGCGAGACTCTGCCCACCGGCATGGGCCTGCGGCTTGACACTGGCGGACAGCCGCTGGACGAACACGAAGTGCGCATGATTCGGGGCGTCGTCCGGCTGGACAGGACCACTGCCCGCGAGATCATGGTCCCGAGGGTGGACATTACAGCAGTCGAAGAAGGCACCCCGATCCGCGACCTGACCGATGGTATGGTGCAGTCCGGTCATAGCCGGATCCCCGTCTATAAGGAAAGTCTGGACAACATCAGCGGCATCGCTTACGCACGGGACCTACTCGCCGCGCTCAGCGAGGACACTAGCCAAAGCGTGACAGAGGCCACGATCAGGCCCGCACTCTTCATCCCCGAGTCGAAGACCCTTGAGGATCTCCTCAGCCAGTTCCAGGAGGAGCGCGTAAGTGTGGCGGTCGTCGTGGACGAGTATGGCGGCGTAGCAGGGCTGGTCACCATCGAGGATCTGCTGGAGGAGATCGTCGGTGAGATAAGCGACGAGTTCGACAAGGGGACCCCGGAGATCGAGCAGGTCAGCCCCGACGTGACCCTGATGGACGCGCGCGTCAGCATAGAGTATCTGCACGACCTGCTCGACGCGGAGATCGAGAACGACGGCTTCGACACCGTTGGCGGCTTCGTATACCAACGCTTGGGGAAGATACCCAGTACCGGCGACACCATCGACTACGACGGCATCAGAATCGAGGTTGTCTCCACACTCGGCCGCCGCCCGAAGCGACTGAGGGTCACGAAATCGAAGCTGCCAGACACAAACTAGGGAGAATACTCCCCACCCGTTAGGAAGGCCCCCCTGTACTTAGTTGGGCCAGCCAATGCCCGGCCAAGCGTCTTTCCTGACTCCAGCCGTCCGGTGGCCAACCTCGTTGGCTGGGTAAAGGATGCCAACCTCTACCCGCCAGTGGCCGCCTCGGCCCTGATTACGACCGGGACGCTCGCCTTGCTCCCTTCCGATCCCTCGGCCATGAGGGTCAGCGGCCGGCCGTGAGTCAGTCGGGACGCGTTGTCGGCGAGGCCCCTGACGTTGTCCATCCGCTCGATCTCCAGAGTCCACGCCCCCCCGGGCCCGGCGTCTGCAAAGCCAACGATGGGCTGCACGCCGGCATCGAGGTCTATATAGACCTCGATGGATTCGGACGGGTGGAAGCCGGAGCCCCACACTTCGAAGCCTGCGTTCAAGTACAGTACCCGCGCACTGGCCACGATGGAAGCGTGGGAGGGAGGCGCTGTGCCAGGCGGACCCGGTTGCCCCGGTACGCCGGGCGGTCCTTGGAGTCCCTGCGGGCCTCGGATGCCCGGATCGCCTGCGGGGCCGCGCGGTCCTGCAAGAGACCCTGCCGGGCCAGCAGGCCCGGCAGGACCCACTGCTCCTGTGGGCCCAGGAGGCCCACGCTCCCCTTGCGAACCTCTGCACGCCGCTAGGAGAAGCAGCGACAATACCGAAACTAACACCACTGTGACGGCATGCGGCCCGAGACGTGTTTCCATCGCCTTTACTTCTCCTCCGATGAGACTCTCGGAGAGAGTGTATGGCCGCCACAGGACGAGTTCAAGGAGATTCCGTAGTTCTGTTTCGGTGGTTAGTTGCGCCGTGGAGAATAGAGAAGAGCCCCGCGCTGGCGGGGCTCTTCTCTATTTCAGCCTGGCTGTAGGACTTGTACTACTTGACCATCAACGGAGATACCGCGACTTTGCCGCCGTTCCCGGTTGCCGTCACGGCGTAGACGCCGGCGGACAGTTCGAGGTCAAATGCGCCGTTGACGAAGCCGTTGCCATCGGACTGGGCTACGCCTATCCGTGTCTCGAAGGGCGCCAAGAGTGACGTCCCTCCTCCAGGGGATGAGAGTGCTTCTCTGCCGGACACGGTGATAGTTACGTCCTCACTGGCATCGAAGCCGACGCCAATGATGACAAGCTCGGCGCCGCCGCTGGGCAGCACGGAGGGTGCGAACCCACCACCCGAGAGATACCCGGTTGTGATGGTCGTAAGGCCCCCGTCCCGACCTACCGGTCCTACCGGCCCTGCTGGCCCCGCCTCGCCTGCCGGTCCTGCTGGCCCTGCCGGTCCCGCCTCGCCTGCCGGTCCTGCTGGCCCTGCCGGGCCTGCCCCGCCTGCCGGTCCTGCTGCGCCGCGTGGGCCTGTATCACCTAGAGGGCCTACCGGTCCACGAACTCCCGGCGGGCCTTGAGGGCCTGTGGCGCCCGTGGAGCCTGGCAGACCTTGGATACCCTGCGCTCCTGGAATGCCTTGAATGCCCTGCGGGCCGGACGGACCCTGGGGGCCGCTCGGCCCCTCCACGCCCTGATCACCCTGAACGCCTTGAGCTCCGGTCTCGCCTCGGGGACCCTGAGGCCCCGGCAGACCCGGAACACCCTGTTCACCAGTCTGACCCTGCGGGCCTTGAGGGCCCTGTAGCCCTTGGGAGCCTTGGGGACCCCTGCAAGCTACCAGGAGCAGCACCGAAAAAACCGACATGAGTACCACGAGTGTGAATGCACGTGGAGGAAGATACTTACTCATTTAACCCCCCGTTTAACGCTCCCGTTCTGTGACTCTAGCCGCACGCAGCAGGGCTTGTAGCTTGCGTTCCACACACAAAGGCCTCGCCGGAAACCCGACGACCCCACCTATACGGCGGCCTTATCATATGCACGCCGAACGGGGTTGTCAACCCCTTGGCGCACTCTAAGACGGAGAATCCAGCCCTAGTTCTATTAGGTCCGCTCGGCAATACTCTTAAGACAGGGGCCGCGGCAACTGTGTTAACCTAAGCTAAGCTGCCCCCGTAGCTCAGCGGATAGAGCACCGGCCTCCGGAGCCGGGCGCGTGGGTTCGAGTCCCGCCGGGGGCGCTCTGCCAGTAGCCTGCTAGAACCACATCGCCTTGTCTACGACGTTCTTGAGCGGCCGACCCTCGTTGAAACGCCGACAGTTCTCCACCAGCAAGCCGATTCGCCGGTCGTCCAAGTACGGCCCGTCCGCAGCCACGTGGGGCGTCATCAGGAAGTTGGGAGCGGTCCAGAGCGGATGGCCCGCAGGGAGAGGCTCGACCTCGAACACGTCCAAGGCCGCCCCGGCGACCTCCCCGCTCCGGAGGGCTGAGTCGAGGTCGTCCAGGTCCACCGTCGCCCCCCTTCCGATGTTGATGAAGAATGCAGTGGATTTCATCAGCTTGAATCTGGCTGCCGTGAATAACCCCTGCGTCTCCGGCGTCTCCGGTACCGTCACGATTACGAAGTCCCCCTTCGGCAGGACCCCGTCCAGCGCGTCCGGCCTGTGGAGCGCCGTCACCCATTCGGGCAGGTCCGCGAGGCGAGGGTCGACGCCGATCACCGTCATGCCGAGCTGAGAGCAGATCCTCGCCGTCTCGCCGCCGATGCCTCCCACCCCAACGATGACCGCCGTGGACTCCGGTAGGTACGTGGTGTCGTACCCCGGCCTCCATTCGCCGCGGAGCTGGCGCGGGATATAGACGTGCAGGCCCCTGGCGAACGCCAGCACGAAGGACATGACGTGGGCGCTGATATGGTCGTTGTATATCTCCCGCGTGTTGGTGACCACGACGGCGCTGTCGATCATAGCCTGATGGTAGTACCCGGCAGGCGGGCCGGCTTGCGGGCAGGCCACCCACCGGAGATTCGTCCCGAGATCGAACACCCCGGGCGGAACGAAGCCGTACGCGGCGTCGGCCTTGGGGATCAGCGACGCGGCTTCCTGTATCGTGTCGGCGACGTCGATCTCGATGCCGGGTACGGAGTCCTCGAGCCGCCTGACCCATTCATCCTCAAGGTAGACGCCCCCGCGCTCCCCTCGGAGCCCGGTTGTCAGGATAAGCAGCCGGAAACCCATGATCGAGTCCCTCCCAGTTGACCCGCCGGCCAGTCTATGGAGGAGCGGCCCCGGTGTCAAACCTCGAACGACGCGCCCTCAGGCGGCGCCACACTCGATTTGGCCGTAGGAGGCAGATGGTCTAAGATAAGGCGGCGCCCGGGCTAGCCTTTAGGCGCGTGCCCCTGTAGCTCAGAGGATAGAGCAACGGTTTCCTAAACCGTGTGTCGTGGGTTCGAGTCCCGCCAGGGGCGCCAAGCTATCAACGGCGTGCAAGCTGTGAACGGCGCCCGCGCCGGATGATAGATCTGCCAGGCGCGCCGCCCATGCTATAGATAGTGGGACTCCGTGTCCCGCAGGCAAAGTCGATGGCCTCAGCGAACGTGGCAGTAGACCAGAACCCGAATAGGGCCGCGCCGGAGTACGCCGATCTCACCCTGGAGAGCATGGGCGCTCTGGGGGACAGCATCGCTTACCTGGACGGGCAGGAGGTGAACGTCTTCGGCGGCATCCCCGGCGAGGTCGTGAGATGCCGCATCGTGCGGTACCGCAGGAGGCGGGAACGACGAGTATCGGGCATCGTCGAACAGGTAATTGAGCCGTCTCCCCATAGGGTGACGCCCTCTTGCCCATACTTCGGCCCATGCAGCGGCTGCCAGTGGCAGCACGTCGACTACGCGCACCAACTGGAACTCAAGCGGCGCGCCGTACAACGTGCGCTGAACGCTTACGACGCGCTCAGGGGGCTGCGCGCGTCGGCCACGTTGCCGGCAGATCAGCCCTACTGGTACAGGAACCACGCGCGCTTCACGGTGAAACGCCAGGGGGTGCTGGGGTTCGTCAACCGCATCACGCGGCGCTTCGTACGCATCGACAGATGCATGCTGATGAATCCGTGGATCAACAAGGCCTTGAGCGCTCTGCAAGACCGGAGCGGCGAGACTAGCCAATTATCCGTAAGGTACGGAGCCAATACCGGGGACTGGCTCATCCAGCCAAGATTGAGGAGCGCCGAAATACCGCTGGAATCAGGTCAATCGCACTACCGAGAGAGGGTCTCGGGCAGGGAGTTCCGCGTCGCCTCTCCTTCCTTCTTTCAGGTGAACACCGCCCAGGCTGAGCGGCTTGTCGACCTGGTGCGCGACCGGGCCGCGCTGAGTGGAGAAGAGGTCTTGGTCGACGCCTACACCGGCGTTGGCACGTTCGGCGTTCTGCTCGCGCCGTACGCCCGCCGCGTCATCGCCATAGAGGAGTCGGAGGCGGCAACCAGGGATGCCGCCGGCAACGCTCATGGCCTGTCCAACTTCGAGATGCGCCGCGGCCGGACCGAAGACGTGCTGGCGGCCATGACCGAGCGGCCAGACGTGGTTATCTTGGACCCGCCGAGGGTGGGATGCCTCCCGGAGGCGCTGAAAGCCCTGCTCAGAATGCGTCCGTCTCGTACGGTCTACGTATCATGCGACCCGGACGCGCTTGCACGGGACCTGCGGGTACTGGTCGAGGGCGGGCTCGCCGTGGAGAGCGTGGAGCCGGTAGACATGTTCCCACAGACCCACCACGTCGAGTGCGTCGTCACCCTTTCCAGCGGTTGCGGAAGGAAATAAGGGAGTGCAGAGGGGCGCAGCCCGGGAGATGGATAGGATGCTGGGAATGGTTCTTCCGCAGTCTGCTTGCGGAGGCGGCTCTTGAGACTCTGGCAGCCGGTAGAGGTGGCGCGGGGCATACACCAGATCGGGCCCCATTGGGCCAGGGTCACAGTCATCACCGGGGGGCGGGAGGTTGTGCTGGTGGACACCGGATGGAAGGGCGGCATGGGGATGCTGAAGTCCGGCCTGAAGGCGCTGGGCCTCGCCCCGGACGACGTCGGGCTCATAGTGCTGACTCACTACCACCCAGACCACTCGGGCTCGCTGAACAGAATGGCCGAGGCCACGGGCGCCGCCGTCGCCGTCCACAGTGAGGAGGCAAGCATCCTCACCGGGGAGGAGGCCTGCCCCAATCCCTTCCCAAACCGGCTGCTCGCCGCAGCGTCGCGCCCGGTCGTCGACCGGCTGTACGGCCTGCCGTGCGCCGTGGACCTAGAGCTGGCCGACGGCGACCTGCTGCCGGTAGGGCAGCGCGTACAGGCCATCCACACCCCAGGGCACACTAGGGGGAGCACGTGCCTGCTCGTGGCAGACAGCAAGACGCTCATCGCAGGAGACGCCCTGCAGTACCGGTTCGGGAAGCTCCGCCCTCCCTCGAGGCTGGTCACTCAGGACATGCGACAGGCGGAGGAGTCGATCCGAAAGCTGTCCGACTTCGACTTCGACACGATCTGCTTCGGTCACTTCCGACCGCTCCGAGGCGGCGCCAAGGAGGCGCTTTCTCGTCTGTGTCATAGGATCGCTGCTAATGGCCCGGTCCGGGCTTGATCAAGGCAAGAAGCGCAACGATGGACGGGAAGAACCCCGGCGCAGGCCGGAATCTTTAGGATGGCGCGGCGAGACGCCCGCGCTCCCAGGAGGCGTCCAATCCGGAACAGGTCCGTGTCGGCCCCGCCCGTTGAGGTTCCAACCGGTTCGTTGTTAGAATACGAGGCAGGGCGGGTGTAACTCAGGGGTAGAGTGTCTGCTTCCCAAGCAGAATGTCGTGGGTTCGAATCCCATCACCCGCTCCATCGTACCGGATTCCCTTACCCCGGGACCGCCTCGCCGGGCCGGACAGTATGCCAGGAGGGGATCAGTGGAGCGCAGACAGGTAGGGCGCAGCGGCGTAACCTTTACCCGGCTGGTGCTGGGCACACTAACATTCGGTCGTGAGATCGACGAGGACCAAGCCTACCGCGTCATGGACCACGCCATGGAGCGAGGCGTAACCACCTTGGACACTGCCGAGCAGTACGGCGGCGGGCAGGCGCGCGAGCGCCGCAAGCGGGTGCTGGGGTTCGAGGACAGCCGCGAGGTCTCGGTGGAGATGTACTCATCCGAGGAGATCGTCGGCCGGTGGCTGCGTTCCCGCGGCTGCCGAGGCGAGGTCACTTTGGGCACCAAGGTGAGCACGGGCGGCAGCGCCGAGAACGTGGCGGCCGAGCTCGGTAGGAGCCTCGATCGGCTCCGCACAGACTATCTGGACATGTACTACATGCACGTACCTAACCGCGGCGGCGTCCCCATATCCGAGACCCTGGACGCCCTCAGCCAGGAGGCAGGGGCCGGGCGTGTCCGCGCCATAGGGTGCAGCAACTACTCGGCTGAGGAACTGCGGGAGGCCCTGGAGGCAAGCGCCCGGGGCGGGTATCATCGCTTCGAAATGATCCAGCCGCCGTATAGTCTCATCGCCCGGGACGCTGAGGACGCGATCTTCCCACTGTGCCGACGCGAGGAGGTCTCGGTGTCCACCTACAGCCCGCTCGGGGCCGGGCTGCTGGCGGGCAACGTGCCCCCCGACCGCTCACGGGCTCCCAGAGGCAGCCGGTTCTACGTCGCGCCCGACTACATGGACCTGTATTACTCCGAAAGCAGCTTCAGGACCGTCGAACTACTGCGCGCCAAGGCCGACGAGGAGGGGTTGCCCATGACCAGGTTGGCCATGGCATGGGTGCTCTCGAACCCCGACGTTGACGCCATGCTGGTGGGCGCCGACAACCTTGGGCAGCTCGACGAGGCCATCGCGGCTTACGAGATGCGCCTAGACCCCGCGGTTCGCTGCGAAATGTCCGCTTGGAGCTCCCGCTAACCGGCGGCTCCCACCGCCCGCCTTGCTGTCATCCGTATCGGGCGCGCAGAGTCTCCGCCGCGCCGCACATCGCCTTCAGCTTCAGGTAGACGTCGTCGATGCTGCGGCGATTGCGCCGATACGGCGCAAAGCCGCAGTCGGGGTTGAGGGCGATCTGCTCCAAGGGCGCGTGCTCCATCGCCCTCTCTACACGCCCTACTATCTCGTCGGGCGTATCGACGACCGGTTCTGCCGTGTTCAGGACGCCGAGCCCCAGGACCTTGCCCTTGGGGTAGTGTCTTAGGGCTTGGAAGCCGTCCGTGTTGAGGCCCGACATCGCTACGGTGAACCGGTCCGCGTTCATACGCCCCAGCGCCTCGAACAGGATGTCATACGGCCAACTCCGGCTGCCTGGGCTCGTAGTCGAACTGTGCCCGCAAACGTGCACGGCCGTGGATACGCCCTCGACGCCCTCGAAAGAGCTGTTAACGGCCTCGACGTACAGGGCCAGTTCCCGGTCCAGGTCGGGGATCCCCTGCGCCCGGCGGTATTCGGGGTTGACCACGTCGCCAAGCCAGGGCTCGTCGAGCTGGACCACGTCGACGCCGGAGGCGGCGAGGCGCTTCACCTCTGCGTTGATGATCCGGGCGCACGCGCGCATGGCCTCCACGGGCGAGCCGTAGGCCGCAGATGACCTCTCCGCCGTCCACATGGTAACCCCCAGAGTGTACGGCGATGGGAGAGCCGCGACGGTGCGGGAAACCGCATTCGCCGCCAGGTACTCTGGGGCGTTCCCGCAAATGGGACGCCGTTGCACGATTGGGGACACGATGGCGGGTATGGATGACGTACTGAACGGGCCGGACGGGATGACGTCCGGCTCGTAGCCGTCGACGGCGTCTATGAACACGTGCAAGTAGGTGTTGCGCCGCACCTCGCCGTCCGAGACGTAGTCGAGGCCGGCCTGTTCCTGCATCCGGATTGCGGACAGCGCCGCGCCGTCCAGTATCCGGTCGGCGTCGGCGTGGTTGAGGATACCGGCGTCCCTCGCCCTCAGCACGTCCAGCACCCACTCGTCGCGGGGCAGGCTGCCGACTACGTAGGTGGGGAAAATCGGAGCCTCAGCGAGCATATCTCATGAGTCCGCCCCCTCAGCTATGCCGGTCTGCTGCGTTACGTCATAGGGTGGGTCTGCGGGAGGGTGGAGAGCCACTCCTTCTGACCGGCCTCGATCTCTTCGTCCGTCAAGTCGAGCTTGTGGGTGGATATGACCCAGCAGTGGCCGTAGGGGTCCTTGAGCTTACCGACTCGATCGCCCCAGAACATGTCCGTAACGGGGAAGACCACCTCGCAGCCCTCCTCCCTGGCGCGATTGAAGAGCAAGTCGCAATCCTCCGTGTAGATCTGCAACCCGGCGGTCGCCGTATCGGTGGGGCCGCGCTCCCACTGGCCGGGCCACGCGTCCGCTATCATGAGGTTCGTGTCCCCGATCCGCATCATCGCGTGCATGATGCCCTTGCCGTCAGGCGTCGCCGCGGCATAGCCGACCTGCTCGGCGCTGAACGCCCTCCTGTAGAACTGCATCGCCTCCCGACCCTGCCCGTTGAACCAGAGCTGGACGGTCACGACGTTCATCCCCTTGGGTATGGGGCTCGCTGCGGGACCCATCACGAAACCTCCTTCAACTGTGATTACTGTGATTGGGATGATTGGGAGGCCGGTTAGGCCCGGCTGGTCGGCCCTGATGGGTATGGCCCGTATTCGACCAGCAGCTCGACGTCCTCGACTTCCAGCGTGCCCGCCAGGTCCGGGGGCCGGCTCACGAGCACGAAGTCCAAGGTGTTCCAACCCTTCCTGGGCCGGACCGTGTGCAGGTCGATCTCCAACCACTGCGACTTGTAGGGCGCAATAACGTCCCCATAGCTGCGGCGCCAGCGCTCCCCTTCCAGGGAGAGGCCGTTCAGCTCGATCTTCAGATCGTCCGCCGACACCAGGTCGAGTATGCGTATCCTGAGACGCGCCGATACGATGCGGTCAGCCGAGCCCTCGAAGTCGTCGCTGACGTAGAAGCTAACCGGGCGGCGCTGGCCGGCGTCCCCGGGGGGGACGTACACCGGCAGAGCGGCGTCGTAGCCAAGGTCGACCGCCTGCTCGGACCGCCGCCGCACGACGTAGTGCTTGCGGGCCTGCTTGACGGACTCGGGATCGCCCAGATCGGAGAGCGTCCTTCGCTGAGAATCGCCGAGGGGCCAGCGCATGAACCAAGTGTACATCCCGTCGACGCCGCGGCCCCAGAAGTTCGAAGCTGCGGCGCGCATATTGTCCGTGGAGGCGTAGACACGTTCGGGAGCTCCGCTGTTCTCGCTCGCCACGTACGGTTGCAGCATGGCGTAGACAGATACGTCCGCCTCGTGGGCAGCCTCGACGATCCAGTCGATGGGCATGTCCGGATCCAGCGTGAAGTCGACGTACAGCATGGGGACCACGTAGTCGACGAGGCCCTCCGCCAGCCAGGCGCGCACGTCGATGCCCCTCCGCAGGCACATCTCCTCCGTCGGGTAGACGCGCGCGCCTACGACGGCGGGGGCGCCGCCGCGGCTCCTCGCCATCGACGCAACGTCACGCACCCAGCTTGTGATCACGGGCGCGTGCTCCCGGGCGTCCTCGTCGCTGAGCAGGAAGGAGCCTCCTCCGGGCGCCGACGCGATGTCGAGCTCGATGCCGTCGACCGGATATTCGACCGCCAATTCGCGCAGCACGTCGAGTTGATGGCCGCGCACCTCCTCGTGAACGAAGCCGCGCCCGCCGGTCATGACGTCGTGCTCCGGGTACTTGTGGGTGTAGTTGCCCACGCGCAGGCTGGCGATGAAGTCGAGGCCCTTGTCGTGCGCCCGGTCCACGAGCACGCGGAGCGGGTCGAGGCCGCGGTCTATGAGGCTCTGCATGTTGTGCCAGACGCGCCAGTACGCCGCCTGCTCGAACGGCTGTATGTCGGCGCCGAAACGTGTGCCCACGCGCGAAGGGTAGAATAGCCCGTCGCCCCGCGCCACGCCGTAGGCAAAGGTATCCACCGCCGTCCCGACGACCTGGTCCACCGGGGACCAGGCGTCCTCCATGGCCATGGGCGGCTCGAACACGAACAGGTAGTAGTGGCGCGCGTCGTCGAAGTAGATTGTCCGTCGTCTTCTCATGACACCTCCAGCCAGAGCGACCCTACGGCCCTGGAATCGAGCTCGAAATCATCGCCCGCGCCCGCCGCGCGAAAGCCAAGGGACTCGAACAGGCCCCTCTTCTCCTCGTCCTCCACGGAGACGCGGGCCCGGAAGGCGGATGCGCCCCGCACCTCGCCCCACTCCATCGCCGCCCTAGCCAGCGCTTCCCAGTGGACGCCGAACCTGCGGTGGGTGAAGGCGTCCACCCGGCAGCGCCCTTCCTCGTCCAGGCGCGCCGAAGAGAGCCCGACCGCCCGGCTGTCGTCCGTGCCGGCGGCAAACCAAGCGCCGCGCCCATCCTCGGCCACCGCCTGGTATTTGGGGTACTGACCCATGGTCGAGGTCTGGAGACGGTATCGCGTGGAGAGCATACCCCCCGGGTTGGCGTCTAACACGTGCCAGTCGTGGGGCGTCGCAATTAGGGGGATCATCGGGACGCGCAGGCGCGGCGTGGCTGGGGCGGCCTCGATGGGCTGCTCGATGGAGCGGAAGTAGTCGACGAGGAACTCTTCCGGTGACAGGTCCTGGGTAACGTTGGCCCATACGTTGGACCCCGCCAACTTCCGCCATCCCAAGCGGTGGTAGACGCGCGCCGCGTCCGGATTCCCCGTACCCAGAAAGAGGGCCTGGCCGCCGCCGGCTCGAAAGTCCTCCACCGCCGCCCGGCATAGGCGCGTCGCTATCCCGCCGCGCCGCAATGCGGGCTCCGTCGCCACCCCGCCGAACCCACCCAGCGCGGGCAGGGCCCTCGAAACAACCGAGAAGCAGGTGCCGGCGATACGGCCTTCCTGCCGCGCCACGTATACGGAAGCATCGTTGCAATGCCGCTCGCTGCCGAGGAGGAACTCGATGGGAGTATCCCCCGGCCCGAAGATGCGCTCCCAGAACGCGTAGACCTCTCGCGCTAGGCCCTCGGACAACGGCACTTCGAGCTTGGCGAATCCCAATTCATCCCCTGTCACGGGCTTCCGCCCGATGATATGGACGCTCATACAAGGGTGTCAACTCACTCGCCCCCATCCTCACCCTGCCCCAGATGGGCGGTGTCGTTTCATTTAGGACGGCGCTACACTCATCCGTCTTCCCGGCGCAGGCCGGAGTCTTAAGGGTGATGCGGGCGAGACGCCCGCGCTCCCAGGAGGCGCTTGGGACAGGTCTACGTCCACATTCGGCTTGACTTGTGGGCGGGCCGCTCCTATAATGCCTTGCATCGGCTAGGCATGCGCGAGAAAGCAACGTAGCATAGCAGTAGAGCGTGACACTCGGCGACAGCCGGGGGTTGCCCGGCCGTTTTTTATTGCACCTTGAACAACTGAATCCTGCGCGAAGTAGAATAGAAGAGCCCACAATGTGGGTCAAGTTATTAAGGGTCTACGGTGGATGCCTTGGGGCCAAGGGCCGAAGAAGGGCGTGGCAAGGCTACGAAAAGCCTCGGTAAGCCGTCTAGCAGGCTTAGCCGGGGGTGCCCGAATGGGGAAACCCATCCCGGGTCATACCGGGATACCCGCTTAGGCGGGGGGTAAGCAGGGGAACTGAAACATCTAAGTACCCTGAGGAGAGGAAATCAACGGAGATTCCCCAAGTAGTGGCGAACGAACGGGGAAGAGCCCAAACCTGGGCGGCTTAGTGGGCTGAGGCCCTATGCCGTTCGGGGGTTGTAACATCTGCCCGCTCCGTCCTCAGTACGGAGCAAGAAGTCACAAACCGTCTCTCTAGCCGAACGAGCCTGGAAAGGACGACCGGAGAAGGTGATAGTCCTGTAGGCGAAAGGGAGGCGGCTTCTGGTGAGGTGTTGAGTACCACGGGACACGAGAAATCTTGTGGGAAGCTGGGGGGACCACCCTCCAAGGCTAAATACTCTTGGCCACCGATAGTGAACCAGTACCGTGAGGGAAAGGTGAAAAGCACCCCGGGAGGGGAGTGAAATAGACCTGAAACCGTAGACTTACAAGCCGTGGGAGCCTCTTCCGAGAGGGAGGGGTGACCGCGTGCCTATTGAAGAATGAGCCGGCGAGTTAATCTAGGCAGCTTGGTTAAGGGACATCAGTTCCGGAGCCGAAGCGAAAGCGAGTCCGAACAGGGCGCGTCTGGGTGGAGGCAACGCTGCCGGCGGAGCTCTCGGAATCCCGTAGTTAGAGGCTGCGCTGCTGGGCGGCTGGAGGTTTAGGCCTCCGGACGCCCGTTAATGCGGCGCGGCGCGCTATGGGGCGCCGCGGGTGAAGCCGGTTGGCCGCGTCTCCGTTACGCCCAGGTGTTGTCTGGATTAGACCCGAAACCGGGTGATCTACCCATGGCCAGGTTGAAGCCCCGATAGCATCGGGGTGGAGGACCGAACCCGTGTCTGGTACAAAAGGCTGGGATGAGCTGTGGGTAGGGGTGAAATGCCAATCGAACCCGGAGATAGCTGGTTCTCCCCGAAATGTATTTAGGTGCAGCCTCAACGTAGTCTTGGGGAGGTAGGGCACTGGATGGGCTAAGGGGCGTGAGCCTACTAAACTCAACCAAACCTCGAATGCCTCAAGATGTTCGTTGGGAGTGAGACAGTGGGGGATAAGCTCCATTGTCGAGAGGGAAACAGCCCAGACCGCAGGCTAAGGTCCCGGAGTGTGGACTAAGTGTGAAAGGAAGTGGGACTCCTAAAACAGCTAGGAGGTTGGCTTAGAAGCAGCCATCCTTTGAAGAAAGCGTAATAGCTCACTAGTCGAGGGGTCCTGCGCCGAAGATGTAACGGGGCTAAAGTCCACCACCGAAGCCGCGGTTCCTCCGATCCGATCGGGGGAAGGTAGGGGAGCGTTGCCAGCGCGTCGAAGCTTCGACGTGAGTCGTAGTGGAGCGCTGGGAAGTGAGAATGCCGGCATGAGTAGCGACAATCCTGGTGAGAATCCAGGACACCGTAAGCCTAAGGTTTCCTACGCAACGATGATCGGCGTAGGGTAAGCCGGGCCTAAGCCGTAGCGTAAAGCGAAGGCGATGGACAACGGGTTAAGATTCCCGTGCCACCGTTGCGCCGCACGAAGCGGAGGGGGGACACGGAAAGGTAGGCGGAGCGTGCCCATTGGACATGGTGCGTTGTGCCCTGTAGGCCATGTCAGGTCAGGGAAATCCGGCCTGACGCTACGAGCTGAGGGGGTACAAGACTCTAGGGCCTGAGCCCTGGGGGATTCAGCTGAGCCTATACCGTCAAGAAAAGCCTCGCCGCTAGGCGCAGTGGTGCCCGTACCGCAAACCGACACAGGTAGGCGGGGGTAAACGCCCCAAGGTGAACGAGCTAACCCTCGTTAAGGAACTCGACAACTTGACCCTGTAACTTAGGGAGAAAGGGTGCCCGTGGGGTGAAGTCCTTTACGGACGGAGCCTTTTCGGGTCGCAGTGAATTGGCCCAGGCGACTGTTTATCAAAAACACAGGTCTCTGCAAAGCCGAAAGGCGACGTATAGGGGCTGACGCCTGCCCAGTGCCGGAAGGTTAAAGGGAGAGGTTAGTTTCTCTTCGGAGGGACGAAGCTTCGAACTGAAGCCCCGGTGAACGGCGGCCGTAACTATAACGGTCCTAAGGTAGCGAAATCCCTTGTCGGGTAAGTTCCGACCCGCACGAATGGCGTCACGACCTGGGCGTTGTCTCAACGAGGGGCTCGGTGAATTTGCAATGCCGGTAAAGATGCCGGCTACCCGCGACAGGACAAGAAGACCCCGTGGAGCTTTACTGTAGCTTGGCAGTGGACTGGGGTTATGTTTGTGTAGGATAGGCGGGAGACTGTGAAGCCCCGACGCCAGTCGGGGTGGAGTCGCCAGTGAAATACCGCTCTTCCATAACTTCGGCTCTAACCCCGTAGAAATCGGGGGACCCTGCCAGGTGGGCAGTTTGACTGGGGCGGTCGCCTCCTAAAAGGTAACGGAGGCGCCCAAAGGTTCCCTCAAGGTGGATGGAAATCACCCTCAGAGTGCATTGGCATAAGGGAGCTTGACTGCGAGACCTACAAGTCGAGCAGAGACGAAAGTCGGGCAAAGTGATCCTACGGCTCTGTGTGGAAAGGCCGTAGCTTATCGGATAAAAGCTACCCCGGGGATAACAGGCTAATTCCGCCCAATAGTTCACATAGACGGCGGAGTTTGGCACCTCGATGTCGGCTCGCCGCATCCTGGGGCCGGAGAAGGTCCCAAGGGTCCGTCTGTTCGCCGGTTAAAGCGGCACGCGAGCTGGGTTCAGAACGTCGTGAGACAGTTCGGTCTCTATCCGTCGTGGGCGCAGGAGATTTGAGGGGAGCTTTCCCTAGTACGAGAGGACCGGGAAGGACGGACCTCTGGTGTACCGGTTGTTCCGCCAGGAGCACCGCCGGGTAGCTATGTCCGGATGCGATAAGAGCTGAAAGCATCTAAGCACGAAGCCAACCCCAAGATTAGATCTCCCAAGACCCGATTCGTCGGGCGAGTAAGGTCCCCCGTAGACTACGGGGTAGATAGGCCGTAGGTGTAAGGCGGGCAACCGCTTCAGCTGAGCGGTACTAATCGACCGAGGACTTGACCCACATTAGGGCTCTTCTATTCCGCAGCAGGATTCAGTAAGTAAGGTCCGCGCAACGTCGCGGGGTGGAGCAGCGGCAGCTCGTTGGGCTCATAACCCAAAGGTCGCAGGTTCGAGTCCTGCCCCCGCAACCATGTACACAGTGAGAGAGGCCCCGGGCGGTTATACCGCCCGGGGTCTCTCTCGTCATGGCGGGAGGGCCGACGGCTGCTCAACCCACCCAGGCGGTCAGCCAGCCGCTGACCTCGCGGGCCAGCTCCTCCGCGCTCTCTCCGTGGCTTGGCTTGGTGGCCTCCGAGGTCCACGGACCCGCGTAGCCGATGTCCGTGAACGCCTGCCGCATCGCGGCCCAGTCCAGGTTGCCCAAGGTCGGCGAGTGGTGGTCGACGCGGCCCTCCCGCAAGTCGACGTCGTGGACGTGGGTGCCGCACAGGCGCTCTCCCGCGGCGTGCAACTCGTCCACCGGGTCCAACTCCAAGACGCCGACGTGTCCCGTGTCGATGACCAGGCCCACGGCACTGCTTGGGTATGGTTCTACCACGGCTCGCAGCTCCCTCATATTGTTCAAGGGCATGCCGGGGTAGGGCAGGTTTTCCAGCGTGACGCGAATCTCCGACTCCTCGATGGTCGGCATGAGGTCGTCCAGCGAGCGTTGTACGGCCTCGCGCATCCGTCCGGGCAGCTCGGGGTCGTCGACGGGCGCGAGGTCCGGGTTCGGGATGGGGTGGATGACCATCTCCGTTAGGCCCAGGCCGCCTGCCAGCCGAACGTACCGGCTCAGGACGGCGGCGCTTTCCCTTCTCCAGTCCTCGTCCAGGGCGGCCAAGATGTACCGGCCTGCCGGGGCGTGCATCGTCCTAGCGCGGACGGAGTGGGCCTCGAACACGCCCCTGATACGGGCCTGCTCCTTTTCCCCCGTCGAGCCGACGTGGGGCTCGGCTCCCGTTATCTCCGCCTGCGGGAAGCCGGCTGTACCGAGGGCGTCGAGAGCGGCTTCAAGGCTTCGGTCTCTGAATGCCGACGTCGTGCTGCTGATGTCGTTAATCACGTTGCCTCCTTCGCACTAGCTGAGCGGAACCGGTCCCAAGATGTTCTTCCCAGAGACATCCTACCTGAGAGCGCCGCCATGTTTCATAACACAACATCCCGCTGGCCTGACACTCTTCCTTTTGCCGACGTCCATGATACATAATGTGCCCACTCAGGCGGGACGCCGAGGGTGGTCCCCAACCCGTAAACGGAGGTCTGAAGTGACTCACGCAGCATATACGGCGGACGTGCTGGTCGTTGGCGGCGGAGGTGCCGGATGCCGAGCCGCCGTGGAAGCGCACGACCGGGGAGCGTCCGTCGTCATGATCGTCAAGGGCCGGCTCGGGCACAGCGGATGCACCTACAACGTCGGCACGAGCGCGGCGGTCGGTCCTTGGGGAGACCCCGACGACACGACCGACAGCGCCATGCGGGACCTGCTCTCCCACGGGGGCTTTCTGGGCAATCAGGACCTGGCCAAGATACTGGTCGAGGAGGCCGCCGACAGCGTGCGGGACCTGGAGAGGTGGGGCATCGACTTCGAGCGCGACGACGAGGGCCGCATCGCCATGCACTGGACGGCGGCCCACAGCCGCACCAGGAATCTCGCCTTCAAGCCGCGCCCCGGCGTCGAGTTCGACTACGGCCTGAGGCCCGGATTCGCGATGATGGACGTGCTGATAGACCAGGTCAGGAAGAGGGGCATCCGGGTCTTGGACGACGTTACTCTGGTGGAGTTGCTTACCAACGAGGACGCCGTCGTGGGAGCGGTCGCCCTGGACTGCGCCCGCAACGAGCTTGTCGTCATCAAGTCGTCGTCGACGATATTGGCCACCGGGACCTACAGCCAGATATTCGCGCCCACCACCGTCGACCGGTTCGAGACGGGCGACGGGCAGGCCGCGGCCTTCCGGGCGGGCGCCGAGCTGATCGACATGGAGAGCACCCAGTTCGTATCCACGTCGATCGGCTTTCCGCCAGGCTCCAAGTTCCTGAACACCCGCGGCGAGCAGTTCCTCGAAAGGTACGGCATCGTCAACCCGCGCAGCGTGACCAAGGAGGAGCTCTGCTACGCCATCGGCATGGAGATCCAGGAGGGCAGAGCAACCGAACGGGGCGCAATCTACATCGACCTTACGGAGCCGCTGAACGACGGCGCGCCTGATCTGTGGGTATGGCTTGCCAGGGAGCATAAGGAACGGCCCGGCGCAGAAGACCCCTGGAAGGAGCCGGTCCAGAGCACGCCGCAGATGCACACGACCATCGGAGGAGTGAGGGTCAATACCCGCTGCGAGACGAACGTCCCCGGCCTGTACTGCGCGGGCGGAGGCGCCGGCGGCGTCTATGGGCACGCCCGGCCGGAGGGCTATACGTCGATGATAACCCTCGTGTTCGGGCGCAGGGCCGGCGTCTACGCCGCCCAAAGGGCTCTGGAGGCCGGCGGTACAACCCTGGACGACGCGCAGGCGGAGGGCGTCATGGACCGCGCCCGCGCGCTGGTCAGCGGGACGGAAGGAGCGCGTGCGGACGCCTTCAAGGACGAGCTCAGGCAGGCGATGCGCCGGTGCGCCTGGGTCTTCAAGGACGAGGCAGGCCTCCGGGAGGGCCTGGAGGCCGTGGAGCGTATCAGGTCGTCGTTCTCGACCCTTGCGGCCCGCGACGGCTACGAGTGGGAGGGCGCCTTGGAGCTTCCGAACATGCTCCTCACCGCTGAGCTTATGCTCAGGTGCAGCCTGGAGAGAAAGGAGAGCAGAGGCGCCTTCTTCCGCACCGACTACCCCAACACCGACGACGTGAGGTGGCTCCGCAACATCGTCGTCCGCAGGGAGGGCGAGGACATTTCCACGTCGGCCATCCCCGTGGACCTGAAGTACTGCGGCCCCGCCCCCGGCGTGGAGCCTGTCAGGCTACACGTAGGAAAGGGCAGCTAGCGCACGGGGTTCGTCGTCACTCCGAAACGCCAAACATTTCATCTGGACATGGTTTCTGGTTGATTCCGCATGGTAAGTCAACCCATACGTGGAGAGTGAAGGAGAGCATATGGCAGTCCCTGACTTGGTGACCCCCAAAATCATTAGCCTGAAGAACGACTCGACGCTAAACGAGCGGTGGCTTCATGAACGCTTGGTTGAGAACTCGTCACTGCTCGGTCTGGGAGAGTTGGAAGTACGCGGCAGCGAGCGCCGCCAGCCCAGTGGGGGACGGCTAGATCTGCTGTTGCAAGACGTTGAAGCCTCAAGACGGTACGAAGTTGAGATTCAGCTCGGCGAAGTGGACGAATCCCACATTATCCGCACAATCGAGTATTGGGATATTGAACGCCGCCGTTATCCGCAGTACGAGCATACCGCCGTCATTGTAGCGGAGGACGTGACCAGCCGATTTCTCAACGTGATTACTCTCCTCAACGGAGCAATTCCGCTCATCGCCATCCAAATAAAGGGTGTGGAGGTCAACGGGGCATTCACGCTGATAGCAACCCGCGTGGTTGACCTAACCACGTGGGGAACGGAGGAAGAGGATGAAGGGGAGACCGTAGACAGGGCACATTGGGAGCGAAAAGCCTCCAAGGGCTCTTTGCAGATAATGGATCGGCTGGTCGAGTTGATAAACAAGGTTCAGCCAGAGCTGATCCCGAATTACAAAAAACATCACATCGGCCTCGCGTCCGGCGGCGTGGCACGGAATTTCGTAACATTTAGTCCCAGAAAAGCTTATGTCCTGACAGGGTTCAGAATCCCACAAGACGAAGAGCTGACCTCGTGGCTGAATAAAACCGGACTGGAGATCGTTGCATACGATACCAGATCCAGATATTATCGTATGCATGTTCGTCAAAGTGACGTTGACGACCATGAAGATGTCTTCATTAAACTTATCGGCAAGGCGCACGATGCCTATACAGTCCGATAGGTAGAGGGACTGATATGACTGGGATCCAGAGCCGCGGCATCTCAGTCAGCGGTTCAAGGCTTCCCAAAGCCTGACTAGCCCGTGACGTACGGGATCGTCTGCGGGCCCTGGGGGATGGCGCATATGCTGCCCCCGGGGCCGATGCGCTTGACCTGCTCGTCAATGGCGGCCTGCAGGTCGTCCACGGGCTCCAGGTGCGCCGCCCGGACCTGCTCCGCAGTCAGATAGGACGACTTCATAAGCACCCTGGCCCTGAGCAGTATCTGCGCCTGAATCTGGACCTGCCATTGATCGTGGCGGCTGAACCCCGGCGCCATGATCATCTCCAGCAGCTCCGAGGGGGTGTCTCTCATGGCGAGCAGGTTCCTGTACTCGCCGTGGTCGGGGACGCCGTCGCTGCACTCGGCGGCGCAGACGATCGCCCCTCCCTTCCGCACGACCTGTGCGGCTGCCGACATGCCCTTGACCGACTGGTACAAGTTCATGTCGAGCGGATAGCCGCTGTTGGTCGTGATCACCAGGTCGAATGGCTCCGGGACCGGGCGCATCGACGCTCGCCTGGCATCCTGGCAGGCGGCGCCGTGGACGGCGAAGATCTCGCCCGCGTAGACGCTCGTGATCTGGCGGCTGCGGTTGATCGTCACGTCCACGCTGAAGTCCACGCCGGTAGCGGCGGCGATGCTCCGAATCGCGTCGTGGATCGGGTTGCCCTCGGTGACCCCCCAGACCGCGTTGGGATGGCCGATCATGCCGGCGTCGTGGAGCCTCATGGTGGTGTCGAAGCCCGCCAGCCCCGGCGCGACCATCTTGGGGCCGCCGCTGAACCCGGCGAAGAAGTGCGGCTCCACGAAACCCGTCGTGATCCTGAAGTCAGCGGCCAGCCAGTGCCGGTTTAGCCATATCGGGATCCCGTCCGGCGTCTCCCCGCAATACTCGAGGTCCTCCGCCGCGAACGCGTCGTGGTTGATAACGCGGTAGCTGGCCGTCACGTCGGGGCCGAGCATGTCGTCGAGCTCCTCCGGGGTGTTGGCCCGGTGTGTGCCGGCGGCGATCAGGATGACGATGTTCTCGTTCGGGACGTGGGCAAGCTCTCGCAGCACCGCCGGAAGCACCGTCGAGGACGGCATGGGCCGCGTAATGTCGCACACCGAGACGGCGACCGTCTGCCGGGGCCTTACCATGCGGCGGAGCGGTGGCGCGTCGATGGGGTTCCGTAGGGCAGTGGTCAGCGCCCCGCGTTCGTCGGGCAGTCCCGGCGCATGGGCGGGCTCGACGACGGCGGCGCGGTCGTCGGGCAGATCGACTGTGAGGCCCGTCCTGCCGTAGGCGAGATCTACGAGCATCGGCCCATCCCTAGCGCCGCCTGAGGGGAGCTTCTCCGTCGGTCAGAGGGTCGGCTCTCCACCCCAAACCCCACGTGAGCGGGAGTTACCATACCGGCCCGGCGGCCGCAGCGGCCTAATAGACGCCGTCCAAGAATCTCCAGAGGGCGCCGGTGGCCTTGTCGGCTGCGGCAACGGCGGCCTCCTTCTCCGAGTCGGTGGAGGCCAGAGTGGTTACCATTTCTCTCTCTGCGGCAGAGTGCTCGACGTCCATGGCTTGGTGGACACGGAAGAACGACACTTCGCGGTCGCCTTTCATGCCGTAGAAGCGCCTCAGCCCGTCCATTTTGACCTGCGCCACCTCCGGCACCTGGGACTCGTAGGCGTACAGCGCCGCTGCCCCGGCGGCCATAGGCGCCTCTGAAGTCAATCCCCTGTAGGTGTCCACCAGTTCCTTAGTGGAGTCCAGAGGCTCTCCCTGTTGGACGTCGCTGCGTTCCAATCCCAGCGCGTCGCAGAAACGCAGCCACAGCTCGACGTGATTCTCTTCTCCGTGCTCCTCGTCCCACAGGTTGTCGAGCAGGAGCTGGCGCACCGACTGGTTCGAGCACCGGTGATGGATGCCGCTCAGGAAGGTGGGATATGCCTTCTCGAAGTGGAAGTACTGCGCGGCGTAGCCCTTCAACGACTCCACCGGAAGGTCTCCCGCCGTCCATGCCTGGTAGAAGGGGTGCGTCAATAGGCTCCTGTTCCTGACTATCCGATCTATGCTTTCGATGACAGGTGTGATCACGTAGCTTCCTCCCAGCCATTCCGACGGCCCCAAGACCGGGCCTGATGACGATCCTAATTAAGCCGCGCCGCAGTGCTGTGAAAAACGGGGTGTAGATCAGACCTCGGCGAGACCTACGCCTTGCCTATCCTGAATACGATTCGGCCGCAGACCGAGCATTTGCCCCGCGTAGCAGGTCTGCCATTCTTGAGGGAGACCTCTTCCGGGTCTTTGACTTCTCGATGAGCTCGGCACTTCAGACAATAGGCCTCCAAGATGAAAATACCTCCGGGAGCCATCCGGTATTCGGGACCGCTGGCGCCGCACAATTATATGACTGGCAGATTGCCTGCGCAACCTCGCCCGCGCTCGTTCGTAACTGTTCAGACCTCATGAGGCTTCTCGACCAACGCCGTCCTAATAGAGCAGACGGCTGCTCCCCTGCCGCGCCGCGCCTTTCGAAGTCGGACCCGTGCGGCTGGGCTTCCGGCTATCCGGCCTGTTCCAGTTCGAAGCGATAGTCCTCGATGACCGGATTGGCTAGGAGTTGCCCGCACATCTCCGACACGCTCGCGGAAGCGGCCTCTTCGGAGTCCTGGTCCAAGCGGATCTCCATGTACTTGCCCGACCTGACGCTCCGCACCATGTCGAAGCCGAGTTGGTGGAGGCCGTTCCGTATCGTCAGACCCTCCGGGTCGTTGACCGTAGGCCTGAGGGTTACGTAGACCCGGGCGACGTACATCAAGGCTACGGGCTGAAGTACTCGGGCGCGTTGGGCGAGTTCACGTGGTCCAGCAGGAACCTCTGTACCCTCGGCTCGTCGTACTCTTCGAACTTGTCCAGGAAGTTCCACGCCGTCAGCGCGATCTTCGAGTCCATGTCCGGGTAGGGCGACATGACGACCTTGTAGCGGCGCGCCAGGTTCCGAGCGCGTCTCAACTCGTCAGCTTGCTGATCGGGGTCGAGCGTGGAGATGTACTCGTCCAACCAATTGCCCTCGACGTACCGGGCCATCGATTCGAGCTGACGAATCAGGAAGTCGCACCCGTCGGGGCAGTTGTAGTGTATGCCCACGCCCCCGTGCTCGAGGTTATGCACCAGCACCTCATCGGGAATGAACTCGCTGTAGACTCCCCAGCCGATGGGCGCGTTGGCGTCCGAGTAGTGCCAGCCCGACGTGCCCGGCACGGAGTTATACGGCGGGTGGTCTTCCCCGCGCAGCATGTGGAGATTCCCGCCCTGATCCGGGATCTTCGTTCCCGCGGTGCCGGCGCCGGACGAGCCGAGGGATATGGGCAGCGAAGGAGCGAACAGCGCGACTATGAACAGGAAGGCCAGCAGGCCGATGGCGCTAAAGCCGCCCCAGCGGACAAGCCGCCTGCGCCGCTTCCTGCGGTCTCTTCGCGCCGCCCTTGCCTGAGTAGGCGTGAGCCTGTCCCTGTGTTGATTTGCGGTTGACGACATCTTACCTCCGCCGTTGCGCGGTCCCTTCTTCCATTGTGCTAAGCGATGGGCCTGCCCGTCAATCGCTGGTGCGCCTCGACGTACCGTTCCCGCGTCCTGGCAACCACGTCTTCAGGCAACTCGGGGGCCGGGGGTTCGTGGTCCCAGCCCTGCGCGTCGAGCCAGTCCCTCACGAACTGCTTGTCGAAGTTGGGCTGAGACTTGCCGGGACCGTACCCCGACATGTCCCAGAAACGGCTGGAGTCGGGCGTCAGCAGTTCGTCGATCAGAATGAGCTTACCGTCCACGTGTCCGAACTCCATCTTCGTGTCGGCTATCAGTATACCCTTCTCCTTGGCCAAGTCGTGCGCGAAGACGTATACCTCCGTCGCTACGTCGCGGAGTCGGTCAGCCGTGCCTCGGCCAACCATATCCACGACCTGGGGGAAGGTGAGGTTCTCGTCGTGGCCCACCTCCGCCTTCGTCGTAGGCGTGAATAGCGGGTCCGGGAACCTGTCGCCCTCCCTCAGGCCGGAAGGCATCGGCTGGCCCGAGACGGTGCCGCTCTTCCTATACTCGGACCATGCCGAGCCGGTGATATACCCCCTCACGACGCATTCGACGTCGATCCTCTCCGCCCTGCGGACCACCATAGCCCTGCGGGCGAGCTCCGGCGGTATATCCACGCCGGGGCGATCGTGGGCCATAGCGACCATGTGGTTTGGCACGACGTGTTCGGTCTGGCCGAACCAGAACGCGGACATCTGGCTAAGCACGGCTCCCTTGTCGGGGATCGAGGTCGGAAGAACGACGTCGAACGCCGAGATCCGGTCCGTGGCAACCATCAGAAGCAGCCCACCGTCCAGCGTGTGCGTGTCACGCACCTTTCCCCGATACACCAAGTTGGGCAGGGGGGATTCCCTGATCACATTCATCGTCTATTCAACCTCCTGACAAGGGTTTCCGTGGTTCCAGTGCATGTAAAGACAATCTTCACATATTCAACAGGCTGAGGAAACGCTCCCCGCTTCCTTGCAGCCCCCCATCCCAGCCGGGAAGGGGAACAAATTGTATCTGAAAGACACCCTCAGGATAACAAAACGGTGAGGGCGATTCCCTGCACTCCTCACCAAGTTACGGCGATGCCCCTATGCAAGACCCGTATTTCCGCAGTCCGTCAGTGCGACGCCCCGGTTTCTTCCGTGGGACCGGCGAGCCCTGCCCGCTCGAACGTCTCGTCGACGTGCCGGACATAGTATCCGTAGTCGAACAGGGCGTCTACGCTGCCTCGCGTCAGCCGCTGGGAGACCTCGGGCGAGGAGCGGACCATGTCCCGAAAGTCCTCGCCGCTCTCCCAACTCCGCATCGCGCGGTCGTGTACGATGCCGTATGCTTCCTCGCGCGCCATCCCCGCCTCGATCAGCGCCAGCAGCACCCGTTGCGAGAATACGATCCCGCGGGTCGACTCTACGTTCCGCATCATCCGGTCCGGGTAGACATTCAGGCCGGCGATAACGCCGGCAAACAGGTTCAGGACGTAGTCCAGCGCCAAGCAGGCGTCGGGCAGGATGACCCGCTCGGCGGACGAGTGGCTGATGTCACGCTCACCCCACAGGGCGACGTTCTCCAAGGCCGTGACGGCGTGGCCCCGGATGAGACGCGCGAGGCCGCATACCCGCTCGGACAGCTCGGGGTTGCGCTTGTGGGGCATCGACGAGGAGCCGGCCTGGCCCTCCGGGAAGGGTTCTTCAACCTCGCCGACCTCCGTGCGTTGAAGGCCGCGTATCTCCGTCGCGAACTTCTCCAGCGACGCGGCGGCGATGGCGAGCGTCGTCACGACCTGGGCGTGGCGGTCCCGCTGAAGAACCTGGTTCGACACCGGCGCGGGCCTGAGCCCAAGACGCTCGCATACCCTCGCCTCGACGGAGGGGGGGACCGTGGCGTGAGTGCCGACGGGCCCGGAGATCTTGCCGTAGGCTATCACGTCTCT
This sequence comes from uncultured Dehalococcoidia bacterium, assembly GCA_958296245.1. GTDB lineage: Bacteria > Chloroflexota > Dehalococcoidia > Lucifugimonadales. The sequence continues at coordinate 443,941 of OY282458.1, read as the reverse complement.
GGCCTGGACCAACCTCTCCCTGTTGCGGCGCGTCTCGTCCCACCAGAGAGCCAGCTTCAGGCCGAACGTGACGGGCTCGGCGTGAACGCCGTGCGTGCGCCCCATCATCAACGTGTCCCTATGCTCGACCGCCCTCGCGCGCAGCGCTTCCAGGAGCCCGTCAGTCTCAGCGATCAGCAGGTCGAGCGCCTCCATGAGCTGGAGGCTCGTAGCCGTGTCCCAAACGTCGCTCGTGGTAAGCCCCAGATGGAGCCATCGGCCCTCCGGCCCGACGCGCCCTGTGATGGAGCTCAGGAACGCCGTCATCTCGTGGCGCGTCTCCTTCAAGACCTCCCTGAGACGGCCCAAGTCGTAGGAGGCGCCACGCAGCTTTTCCACGTCGCCGCGGGGGACCATGCCCTCGTCGGCCCACGCCTCGCAGACCGCCAACTCGATGGCAAGCCACCTGTCGTATTTGCTCTCTTCCGCCCAGACCCGCTTCATTCCAGGCCTGGAATACCGTTCGATCATGAGTGCATCCCTACAACCGGAGTGTCACGTCCCTAACCTGAATGTAGTTGCAATTGGACAACCGGATAATCCAACCCGTTTAGAGGGGTTGCAAAGCGCGGCGCCGATGGCTGTTCTTCGGTCTCCTCACTATCTCCGGCACCCAACCCGATAACTGCCCCCGCGCCGGCCCATGCCAGCCTCGCACGCGGCACGGCCGCCCCCGGGGGCTGGCTGGCGTCAGCAACGGAGAGATGATTCCCCACTGTTCGCCGTTGAGGCCGCCGGGATACGGTCTGCATATCATTATACTTCTTCAAGACTCTGCAAACACCCTCTGAGGGCGCCCCGTTAGCCCGCGCCGCCCACGCCGTTGACAAGCTGCGGGGCGCGAGGGTAGGCTTGGCGCAGGCCCGCAAAGGGGAGGGCAACGCCGCAGAGCGAGGCCTTGTTGGTGGTGCGATGGAGTTTGGGTTCTCTCTTCCAATCGGCGGCCCGCTGGCTACGGCCAACGCGCTCACGTCTCTGGCCCGCAGGGGCGAGGAGTTGGGGTTCGGATTCCTGAGCACCGGGGACCATCTGATAGTCCCCCGGCGGGTTGCCTCGCGGTATCCGTACAATGCCAGCGGCGAATTCGGCAGCGCGAGCTCCTTTCTGGACCAGCCAACGCTGTTGAGCTTCGTGGCCGCCGCCACCAGCAGAATCCGCCTCGTGACCGGTGTGCTCGTCCTGCCCTACCGCAACCCGGTACACGCCGCCAAGGTGCTTTCGACGATCGACGTGCTCTCCGGCGGCAGGCTCACCGTGGGTTGCGGCGTTGGTTGGATGCAGGAGGAGTTCGACGCCCTGAACACGCCCCCATTCGAGCAGCGCGGGGCCGTGACGGACGAGTATATCCGGGTCTTCCGGGAGCTGTGGACGTCGGACGCCCCCGAGTTTCACGGGGACTACTGCGACTTCTCAGGCGTGGTCTTCGAGCCCGGGCCGGTGCAGAGGCCCCATCCGCCCATATGGATAGGCGGGGAGAGCCGCCGGGCTCTCAAGAGGGCGGCGGCTCTGGGAGACGGCTGGTTTCCCATTGGGACCAACCCCGCTCATCCGCTGGAGACGCTCTCGCAGTTGCGGCGGGGAGTGGACCGGTTGCGGCGGCACGCCGAAGAGGCGGGGCGAGACCCGGCGGCGCTCGACGTCGCCTATGCCGTGGGCTGGCCCGTCGGCGGCGGGCCGGATAGCAGCGGCCGCCTCCTGGCCGGGCCCGCGAGCAAGGTCGAATCGGACCTGGCGGACCTGGAGGCTCTGGGCGTGAATCATCTGTCGGTCGGCCTGACGGGCGGGACGGTTCAGGAGAGCGTCGAGCGGATGGAAGCTTTCGCAGAGGGCGTGTTCCCGCTGACCGCCCGGGGGCCTGGTCCCGCATGAAGGCCGCCTACATAACGCAGCACGGGGGGGCGGAGGAGCTCACCTACGGCGACCTGCCGGACCCGCGCGTCGGGCCCAACGACGTGCTGGTCAGGGTCAGATGCTGCGCGCTCAACCGTCTCGACGTCTTCGTGCGCCTCGGCGTACGGGGCACGCGGCTCGCCATGACCGAGCCCCACGTGCTGGGATCCGACGCGGCGGGCGACGTTCTGGAGGTCGGCTCCGAAGTGAGCCGCGTCGCGCCCGGCGACCGCGTCGTCGTGAACCCCAAGATCACCTGCGGGCAGTGCCGCCACTGCCTGGCAGCCGAGGACGAGCTTTGCGTGTCTCCCGACATGCTGGGCAGGACCACGCCGGGCGGCTACGCGGAGCTGGTCTCCGTGCCCGCGGCCAACGTAATGCCCATACCCGACACGCTGTCCTATGAGCAGGCGGCGGCGCTTCCAACCGTCTTCATGCCCGTGTGGAGCATGTTCATGCGGCGCGCCCGGTTGAGGGCGTGGGAGACGGCGCTCGTGCTGTCGGCGTCCAGCGGCGTCGGAACGGCGGCTATCCAGGTGGCCAAGCGCGTCGTAGGGGCGACGGTGATAGCCACGACCAGCACGGACGAGAAGGCGGAGATGGCGGCGGCCCTAGGTGCGGATCACGTCATCCGGTACACGTCGGAGGACGTGCGGCAACGGTTGCGGGAGCTGACCGACGGCATAGGCGTAGACGTGGTGGTGGACCACGTCGGGGCGGACCCGTGGGCGGACGCGTTCGCGTCGCTGGCCCCCGGCGGGCGCTACGGCATCTGCGGGGTCACGTCGGGGTATAAGGCCGAACTGCAGATGGGGCAGCTATTCTTGAAGAACCAGACGGTCTTCGGCGTCTTCATGGGCAGGAAGGACGACCTCAGGCAGATCGTGGAGATGGCCTCGCGGGGTACGATACGCAGCGTAATAGACAGGACGTTCAGCCTCGAGGAGGCTGCCAGCGCCCACGAGGCGCTCGAGAGCCGTCGGGTATTCGGCAAGCTGGTCCTCACGGTCCCATGAGAACGCGCCCCGGCAGGTTGCTGCACTCCACCCGAAGCCCGAGAACATTTACGCTATACCGGCTCCCGGCAGCCGTCGACGGGGGTTGAGTAGATGGAGCCGGTAACGTCTCCCAACGGAGGCAGTGTCCAGGGGCGGCAGGCCCTGCACGAACGGTTCGGCAGCCGTCTGTACGTCAACCCGGAGCTCACCCGCAAGGCCGTGTCCTACCAGGGGAACCGGGGGGTGCCCGGCCTGCGTTGGATGAAGTACAAAGAGGGCTTCTCTCGCGCGCTCGTCGAACGCCTCATCGACGAACACGAGCCGGAAGCCGTCCTCGACCCGTTCGCCGGCATCGGCACCACGCCCCTGGTCGCCGCCGGGAGGGGGAGGTCGGCAACGGGAATCGAGATCATGCCCGTCGGCGTACTGGCGGGCAACGGGATTGCCCAAGCCGCCAATGGAGTATCGAGGGACGCGCTCGAGGCGGCGGGCAGCGGATTGATCGCCAGGGTCGAGTCGGATGAGCCGGCGCCGTCGGAATTCGCATTCCCCCACGTCAGCATCACGGAAGCAGCTTTCCCGGGGCCTACGGAGGCCGCGATAGCCAAGGCGAGGCAGTTCATATCCGACATCGAAGACCATGCCATCCGGACCCTGCTAACCCTGGCGTGTATGACTATCCTGGAAGACGTGAGCTATACGCGAAAGGACGGTCAGTACCTGCGGTGGGACCATCGGTCCGGTCGAGCGCTCAGGGCGAGAGTGGACAAGGGGCCCATCTTGTCGTTCCAGCACGCTCTCGGGGCACGGCTGTTAGAGATGGTGCAGGACGTCGACGTACTCAAACGGGAATACGGAGGCGCATATCCCGAGTTCATGACCGGCTCGTGTCTGGAATTGATGCGAGAGCTGCCGGACGCGCGGTTCGACATGGTGATCACGTCGCCGCCCTACGCGAACAGGTACGACTACACCCGTACCTACGCATTGGAACTCGCCTGGCTGGGCTTCGATCAGGACGGATTCGCCGACCTCAGACAGCAGATGTTGTCCGCCACCGTGGAGAACAAGACCAAGCTGGCGTGGCTGCGGCAGGTATATGGCGAGAACCCGGGCCTGCCGGCCAAGGCGGTCCGTATGTACCAGGGACAGGAAGCCCTCCACGAAGTGCTCGCGATTCTCAGAGAGCACGCCGGCGAGCTGGGAAACAGGCACGTGATCAGGTTGCTCGAAGGGTACTTCCTTGAGATGGCGATAGTCGTCGCCGAGTTGGGCCGTGTAACCCGCCCCGGCGGAACCGTGATCATGGTGAACGACAATGTCCAGTATCACGGCGAGGAGGCGCCGGTAGACCTGATACTGTCCGACTTCGCTGAGCAGTCGGGCTTCGTGTGCGAGGCCATCTGGATGCTGCCCCGCGGCAAGGGCAACTCGAGCCAGCAGATGCGCCGCTTCGGCAGGCGGGAGATCAGGAAGTGCGTCTACAGGTGGGTGCGCAGGTGACCGGCCTCGACGACGCGCGTCTCAGGTCAACGCTGGGACAGGTTCCCGTTGCCGTCATGCCTTGTATCCCTCCACCATCTCGATGAACCGGTCGAAGATGTACTCGTTGTCCAGGGGGCCGGGAGAGGCCTCAGAGTGGTACTGGATGCTCATGACCGGCAGGGACTTGTGGCGCAACCCCTCCACGGTGTGGTCGTTCAGGTTGACGTGGCTGACCTCCACGTCCGCTTGCAGCGTATCGGGGTCCACCGCGTAGCCGTGGTTCTGCGACGTGATATGCACCAGGCCGGTTGCGAGGTCTTGGACGGGGTGGTTGCCGCCGCGATGGCCGAACTTTAGCTTGTAGGTCCCCGCGCCGAACGCGCGGCCCAGCACCTGATTGCCCAAGCATATGCCCAGGATGGGGACCCTGCCGATCAGGCCCCGCGCGGTCTCGACTGCGTAGTCGAGCAGGTCCGGGTCTCCGGGACCCGGGGACATCACCACCCCGTCCGGGCGCATGGACAGGACGTCCTCGGCGGACGTGCCGGCCGGGACCGCGGTCACCTCGCATCCCCGCGCCCGCAGCGCGCGCAGGATGTTGTACTTGAGGCCGAGGTCGTCCACGACGACGCGGTACCGCCGGGCTGACTCCTCGGCGCCGCCCCCCGTCGTCCATTCGTATGGGCTGCGCGTCGTGACCCTGGAGACGTAGTCGACGGCGCCATAGGCCGGCATCTGCTTGAGCCTCTTCAGCGCCTCTTCGGGCGCCTCGCCGACGGCGATGGCCCCCATCATCACGCCCTGGCTCCGCAGCCGGCGCGTGATGGCGCGGGTGTCGGCGCCGCTCAGGCCGACCACCCCCTGGGACTGCATGAACTCTTCCAGCGTGGACGTGCTCATAGCGTGGCTCGGGCGGCGGCAGTGCTCGCGCACCACGAACCCCGCGACCTGTATCTTGCACGACTCGGAGTCCCTTTCGTTGATCCCATAGTTGCCGATCAGGGGATACGTGGGAACGACGATCTGACCGGCGTACGACGGGTCGGTCAGCATCTCCTGATACCCCGTCATCGACGTGTTGAACACGACCTCGCCGTAGGCGGACGCCCTCGCCCCGAAGGGTTCCCCCTCGTACACGGCGCCGTCCTCTAGGACGAGGTATGCGGGTTCAGTTTCGTTGTGCATGATGGTACGTCACTCGCCCGGTGAGCGGGCCAACGGTCATGATAGTTACGATACCTCGGCCCGGTCAACATTCGCTTCCTTTAGGTAACCGTTCAGACTTGGTGAGGTCCTCTTCGGCCGGCGTAGCCCCAATAAAGCAGACGTCTTTGATCCCCACACGCCCGACCGTCCAGAAATGGGCCGCCCGCTAACAGGGCCTTAGCAGGCTGCGGAAGAAATCCTTCCTGAATTGCATCTGAGCGACACCCTCAGACTCCGCCGGGGCAGCGTCTCAATCGGGACGGCGGTAGTTGCGTCTCAGTTCGGGCACGTAGCTGCGTCCGAGGCCGGCGGCGTTGTCTTGGAGCCAGGCGCTCAACTTAGTCGCGCCGGACGGCGGGGCGCAGGACGTCAGCAGGCCCGCCATCAAGCCGTCGACCTCGTCACGGATGAGTACTACGTCGCGCACCAACAGGCCGATCAATTTGGTCAACCCCAGGCCCAGAGACGGGGAGGTGTGGACGAAGGCGCTGCGGACTCCCATCGACGCGGCCAACAGGCGCATCAGGGATTCGAACTCAAAGGTTTCGGGGCCCACCGCGTCCGTGACGGCGCTCTCGGACTGGAGGGCGGCATCCACCGCAAGGGCGGCGAGGTCTTCGACGAAGACGGGTCGGACGGGGTAGTTTCCGCTTCCGAAGATTGGGAAGATGGGGAAGCGCCGCAGGGCCCAAGCCATGTTGTTGAGGAGCACGTCATCAACGCCGAAGACCAGCGTGGGCCTGACGATGGCGTACGGGACGCCGCAGCCCTTAAGCGCGTCCTCCACGCGCCCCTTGCCTCTGAAGTAGGGCAGCTCGGACTTCGCCGATGCGTTCGTTATGGAGACGTGGACTATCCTGCCGACGCCCGCCTTCTCAGCGGCTTCGAACAGGGCTTGCGAGTTGGCCACGGCTCGGTCGAAGGTGGTCCGTCCGCGCCCGAACCGCACCCAGTAGGTGTTGAAGAGGACGTCCGCGCCCTCCATCGATCTGCGCAACGCGTCCAGGTCCGAGAAGTCCAGCGGCGCCGCCTCTACGCGGCCTCCAAAGGGGTCCTGACTGACCGGGCGGGCCGTCAGGGTCTTCACCGTGACGCCCCGGTCGAGCAGGCGTTGCGCGATGTATTTGCCGGTGTAGCTGAAGGCGCCGGTAACGACGGCTGAGGCGAGATCGTGCATCGTATTCGAGCTCCTGGGCAGGGCTAAGCTAGGGCAAAGGTCGAGCCCGTGGGGGTCTTGGTGACCTCGACGCGGGTGGGGAACGACTCCTTGATCTCGTCGACGTGGGTGATGACGATGATCTTGCGGAAGTCGTCCTGGATGGACTGGATGGCCTCCTTGAGGCGCTCCTGTCCCGTGGAGTCCTGGGAGCCGAACCCCTCGTCGATGAACAGGATCGGCAGGGGCGCGCCGGAGCGGCTGGCCAGCAGCTTGGAAAGGGCGATCCGCAGTGAGAAGTCGATGCGGAAAGCCTCGCCGCCGCTGAAGGTCTCGTAGCTTCGGGTGCCCATTTCGTCGCCTACGCGAATGTCGAGCTCCTCGGAGGGCAGCCCCAGCCGGCGCTCGCGCCTGCCCTGCTGAAGCTGGAGCCTGAGCGCCATCCGGTTATCGGTCAGGCGCGATAGCAACTGGTTCGCGTCGTTTTCGAGCTGCGGGATAGCCGCCTCGATGATCAGCGCCTGTACCCCGTTCTTGCCGAACGCCACGGCGAGTTCGTCGTAGATTCCCTTCTGGTCGACGAGCGCCGCGCGCTTCTTCTCCCGCTCCTTTGCGTCGGCCTCCATGCGGTCCAGCCTTGCCAGTTCCTCTATCGAGACACCCTGCCGGACGCGCGCCTCTTGGAGCGCCTTCTCCTCTGCCGTGAGAGCCTTCTCCATTGCGCGGAGATCTGCTTCCATCGAGGGCAGCGATACTATGCTTCGGCTCAGATGGGCGATGCGCTCCTCGTCGGCGGCGGCATCGGCCCGGCGCCGCTCCAGAATGTCGGCGACTCCGTTGAGGTCTTGCTGCACCTGCGGCAGGCGCTCCTCCGCCTCCCGCAGCCTGCGGTCGGCATCCTCGTACGGGCCAAGCTCCCTTACTCGCCGCCGCGCGGCATCGTGCGCGTCGGGGTCGTATTCCAGCTCGGCGATCCGGGCGTCGAGTTCGGATAGCTTGGTCCGCTCCGCCTCGGCGAACGCCTCGCCGTCGAGTCTGGCTTGCACCTCTTTCCTCTCGGCCCGCGCCGGATCGAGCTGCTGCTGCGCCGTAACGGAGTCGCGGCGGTCGCGCTCAAGCACAGCCTGGTTCTGGCTCACGTCCCGTTCCTGCTTACTCAAGCTCGCATCCAGCCTGGAAACCTCAGCCGCCAGCCTGGAGTGGGTCTCCCTCAGGCGGTCTTGCTCGGAGGCGTTGTCCCTGTAGCGCCGTCCGGCCTCCTTCCCCTGCCTCTCGTACTCAGCGCGTACGTGGCCCCTGTCCCCGGGCCCCAGGGGTTGCCGGCATACGGGGCACTCGGCGTCCTCCTGCTGGAGGATGTCGAACTTCTGGCGGGTCTCCTCCATCTTCTGCTTCAGGGCGGTATTAGCGTCCTCGAGAGAACCGAGCCGAGCCAGCAGATCAAGGGCGTCGCCTGTCTTCTTAGCAAGGGCCTTCCTTGCGGCTTCGAGGGTCTCTTCTTCCTCCGCAAGGACGACGCGCTGCTGATCTATCTGGGCCATCAACGCAGCCTTAGACTCCAGGCCCTCGATATTGCCGTCGAGTTGGGACAGGAGACTGGACAGCCGCTCACGCTGCACGGCGACCTCCCGGTCGAGCGGCGCCATCTGATTCTGTAGGTTCATCAGGCGCCCGTAAGCGTCGGCGAGCCGGTCCGACTTCTTCCGGGCCTGCTCCAGGCCGTCGAAGCCCTCCCTGATCTCCGCGCGGCGCTCCATCAGGGCCTGGTAATCGGCGGCGCGCCTCTCGTGGTTCCGCTTCTGACGGTCCAACACGTCCATCTCGGACCGGCCCGCGGCTATCCTTGCCTGCAGGCCGTCGCGCTCCTGGCCCATTTTCCGCAGGAGATCTACCTTGCTTCTCTGCGCGTCGCGACGGATCCGGGCGGCCTCGACAGCCGGGGCAAGGCGCTCTATGGACGCCCTGGCGTCCTCCAGCGCGGCTTCATGCTCGCTCCTAGCTTCCAAGCCGCGCCTCAGCTGAGCAATCTCCGCGTCGGCATCCTTGAGCGAGTCCTGTATCAGATTGCCTTGGGCCTTGGCGCGTTCCTCCAGGTCCTCGTAGTACGAAAGGTCGAGCACCTCCGCCAGGCACTCCTTCCGCTCTGAGGGTTTGCTCCTGGTGAACATATCGGCGCGCCCCTGAAGGAGGAAGGCGGTGTTGACGAAGGTGTCGTAGTCCATGTGGACGACGCCTCGAATGAGGGCCTCGGTCTCGCGTACGGTGCCTCCGGTTATGGCTCGGAAGCCATTGCCGGAGGAGGCCTGAAGGTCGAGCAGCGTCGTGCCCGGGCCCTGCCGCCCGGCGGCGGGCCTGGAGTGGCGCCGTACGATGCGATAGCGTTGGCCTCGGGCGTCAAACTCCAGTTCCACGCTCATCGCGCCCTTGCCCTGGTGGACCAGCTCCTGGGTGCGCGCGCGCGCCCTGCCCCAGACGGCCCACGTTATGGCGTCCAGGAGCGCGGACTTGCCGTGGCCGTTCTGCCCCGACAGGCACGCGACGTGTACGGACTCGAGGTCCAGGGTGGGGGCATCTTCCCCGTAGCAGATGAAGTTCCTGAGGGTTAGCCTGATGGGGATCATGTCTTCCGCATCAGCCGCTATACGTGGAAGACGTAGAGGCCGCGGTTGCTCATGGGCAGGTCGACCCATTCGCCGCCTCTGCGGTGGCTCTCGGCGACCGCCAGGCACGCCTCGGTGATGTTGTGGGTGACGTCGACGTTGCCGCGCGTGGGGCGGCCGGTCTCGTATGCCTCGACCAGGTCCTCGAGGCAGGTCTGCGTCGTGAGGTTCTCGTCGACCGCCTTGGGGGCGTCGATCTGGAACCATTCGGCGCTCGACGCCGTGCCGGGGCGAATCTCCCACCGGGAGAGGGTTTCGGCGGACTTCATCGCCCGCACCATGCCCTCGTCGCCGATCACCTCGAAATCCCTGGGGCCTGCGGGCAGGGCCCAGGCCTCGACGCCGTTGGCGAACCTGGCGTGGTACGTCGCGCGCGGGTCTTTCTCAAGCCTGTTCCCCTCCACCCTCGTGCTCCTGGGCATCAGCTCGCCTCTAACGGAAGCTACGCCAGGGTCGCCGATGAGGTACGAGACCATGTCCAGCGAGTGGATGTGCATGTGCATGAGGGTGTTGGACTCGGTATAGGCGACGGCGTACAGCGGCTTGCCGACGTCGCCCCTGGCGATGATGTCGCGGACGGCGGCGAACCGGTCGTTGAACCGCATCAGGACTCCCGTATTGAGCAGAGCGCCGGTGCGGTGGCACGCCTCCAGGATTTCGTCAGCCGCCCTGGGCGAGCAGGCCATGGCCTTCTCGCAGAAGATCATGGGGACTCCCGCATCCGCGGCCCTGACCGTCATCTCGGCGTGAAGGTCGCCCCGGAAATCGGTGGAGGGCGCGCGGGAGCCGGGCTTCTGTACCCCCGTGGCGGTGGTGCATATCGCCACGACGTCCGGCTCTTGCTCCTCGATCATCCGCAGGTAGTCGTCGTAGACGGCCTCGACGCCCCACGTCTGTTTGAAGGCCTCGCGCCTGTGCTCCAGGATGTCCGCGCCGGCGACCACCTCGAGCCGGTCGCTGGCGTTGCTCGCCTCGGCAACGGATATGTCCAACGTGCTGCCCATCCGGCCCAAGCCGATTATTGCCACCCGGTAACGCTTCATAGCCACTCCTCTTCCCCTCACGGTAACTGTTCGGACTTCGTGAGGTCCTTTTCGACTGGCGCAGCCCCGATAGAGCAGACGTCTTCAGATCCCCGCTCGCCCCTTGGTAACTGAGGGCACAGCCCCCAGACCCCCGCCGGAGAGGGAAGCCTCTCCGGACTCCCCCCTTCGGGTCTCACAGAGTCTGAACAGCTTCCCCTCACATATGTAGGGAGGCGGGACAGTGCGGGGTGCTCGGATTGGGTATACTTTATGTACCACTAACGCGGCTGTGTCAAGGCTTCGAGGGACAGCTAGGGCCTTGCAGCGGGAGGGACCAGATGAAACAGCGCAGCTATTCGGGTGACACCGGGCTCACGATACGGATGGGACTGATGATGGTCCTGCTCGCCCTGGTATGGGTATTCTTCATGGGCTTGCTCTTCTGGGCAGGCATCCCGTGGTTTCTGGTGCTGGGATTCGCCCTGATTGGCGTGCTCTTCCAATACTACGGCTCCGACCGGCTCGTGTTGATGACGACGGGAGCCAGGGTAGTCACCGCGCAGGAGGAGCCGGAGTTGCACGGCATGGTGGAGCGGCTGGCCGCTATGGCCGACATGCCGAAGCCGAAGAAGGTCGCGGTCATGGACACCCACGTCCCCAACGCCTTTGCCACCGGGCGCAACCCGAAGAACGCGGTCGTAGCGGTGACCAGGGGCCTGATGTCCCGGCTCTCGAAACGGGAGATCGAAGCTGTGCTCGGCCACGAGCTCAGCCACATCAAGAACCGTGACGTCATGGTGATGACGTGGGCCGGCCTGATAGTCATCATGGCGGGCTATCTGCTCCAGATGCTGTTCTGGATGAGTCTGTTCGGCGGCTTCGGAGGGGGCGGCAGGGACCGGGATGGAGGCGGAAACGCATTCCTCATCATGATGGCCGTATACCTGGGCACGATCCTCGTATACTTCCTAAGCCAGTTGCTGATCCTGGCCCTGTCGCGGTACCGGGAGTTCGCCGCCGACCGGGGAGGGGCCATGTTGACGGGGTCCCCGATGCAGCTCGCCTCGGCGCTCGCGAAGATTAGCAGCGACATATACCGCATCCCGGAGAAGGACCTCAGGCAGGTGGAGCACGCAAATGCCTTCTTCATCGTGAACGCGCTGAAGGGCAACAAAGTAGCGTCTCTGCTGGCGAGCCACCCGCCGGTGGAAGAGCGTATCGAGCGCCTGCGCCGGATGCAGATGGAGATGGAGCGTCCGAGGAAGTTCGAGGGCTACTAGCGCATGGGTCTCCTAAGCGTACTGTTTGGGCGATCAAGGCAGCGCAGGGCCAAGCGCGAAGGGTACTTCGCGATAACCGCAGCGGCAGAATCCCTCGCCGGACGGGACGGCCTGCGGTTGAAGGATCAGGCTGGGCTGGTCTACAACCCGATCGAGTCGAAGTTCTTCGAGAACTTGGACTCGGAGATTCGGGACCTGTTGAAGGTAAGCGGCAGGAATACCGGGACGAGACACAAGCTGCACCAAGATTCGTTTGGGACCCACTGGGTGGTGCTGGACGACCGCGACTTCGGGGGCCTGGTCACCACTATCTACGCAGTCGGGGAGACGATAACCGAGCACGGCTTCGATGAGCGTCTGCTGGCGGCGGTGTTCTCGTTCGACTACGAGGGCAACGACGCCTATTGGATATACAACATCAAGCGCGGCAACTTCTACCCGCTTGTGCTGACAGGCGAAAAGCAGAGGGACAACGCGGCGGAGATGCGTCTGGGGACGCTGATGGAAGGGGAGAAGGTGCCGGTGGAGCGAAGCCTGGAGCGTTGGTACGCTCTCTGGGGGATACCTTTTTGATCCTCGCGCTCTCGGCGCCGTCGGAGAGGAGCGGGGACGGGCCCTGAGCCCCTCGCCTACTGGTAGTCGTCGTCAGCCGGCGTAACCGTGATCCGGCGGCCGTCTCCCTCGCCGGAACTGGTCGTGGTCACTTCGTAGTTCTCGGCCAACGCCAAGTGGATGACCCTGCGTTCGTCGGGCGGCATCGGCTCCAGGGTAACGGGCCGCCCGGACGAGGCCACCCGATCCGCCACACGGCGGGCGAGGTTGTTCAAGGACTTGTACCGCCTCTCCTGGTATCCGGAGACGTCGAGTAACAGATTGACGCGCTGCTCCATCTTCCGGGCCGCAAGGAAGCCTACCATGAACTGGAGTGACCTCAGGGTCTCGCCGCGCCTGCCGATCAGCAGGCCCGAGTCATCGCCGTTGATGTCGAAGACGGGGCCTCCAACGTCCTCCCGCTCAGCGCTCCGCAGGTTCACCACGACGTCGACATCCATGAGGGCGACCAGCTGTTCGATGATGTCCGAAGTCACCCTGACCACGTCGGGCGCCTGCTCCAAGACGGTAACCCGCACCCGGGCGGGCTCGCCGCCTATACCGAGCAGGCCGGTCCTGCCCTCGCTAACGACGTCTATTTCGACCTGACCGCGTTCGGCGTCGAGCTCCTTTAGAGCGAGCTCTATTGCCTCCTCCGGGCTCTTGCCTGTCGTCTCTATCGTCCTCAACGGCTACTGCCTCCTCGGCCGGGGGAGGGGAGGGCTCCGACGGCTTGGCCGGGGCCGGCAAGAGCCGGCCGGGGCGCCACGCCGCCAGAGACACGATGGGCTCCCAGCCTGTCACGAATCCTTGTATCACTATCCCGACTACGTTCGACACGATCCAGTAGACGGCCAAGCCCGCCTCGAACTGGAGCGTGAAGAACCCGAACATCAGCGGCATCATCCACAGCATCATCCGGTTGGTGGACGCCTGCTGCTCGGTGGCCGCGGGCATGGTCGTCATCTTCTGCGTCAGCCACATCGACCCGCCAACTAGGATCGGTAGGAGAAAGGGCAACGGGTTCGCAGCCGATACCGCGGCAAGATCGAGCCCGAAGGCAACGCCGTTTAGTGGGATCACCTCATGGACCGGCGAGAGCCAGGGGTACAGGTATCGGGCCAGGTCGGCCAGCCTCTCCGGGGTCGATGGCAACGTGGCCCTCAGCGCCCAGAATAGCCCGAAGAAGATCGGCATCTGGATCACCATGGGGCCCAAGCAGCCGAGGGGGTTGACTCCGTGCTCGCGGTAGAGGCGCATCGTCTCCTGCGACGCCTTTGCCCGGTCGTTCTTGTGCCTCTCCTGCATCTGCTTGACCTTGGGCTGGAGCTGACCCATGGCCTTCATCTGCTTGCTCTGCTTGAGGGTGAGAGGCAGCATGGCCACGCGGACGAGGATGGTGAAGGCGATGACGGCCAGCCCGAAGTTGTTGAAGAAAATGGCGTACAGCAGAACGAGGCCGTTGATCATCGGCCCCATGATGACGGCGTTCCATATGTCGCCAAGTATCTCCATAGCTAGATTATGCGTCCTCTAAACATAATGGCTCTCCCACTCCCAGGCCGCGGAAGGCGTCACCTGGCCTTGAGAATCCAGTCGGTCAGTGAATTGATTCCGTGAGTCCAAACGAGCGTTAGGCCCACGCCCTACAGTCCCTTGTCGGCCAGGAAGGCCGCCAGGTCCGCGGTGCGGCAGCTATAGCCCCACTCGTTATCGTACCAGCCGACCACCTTGACGAGGTTGCCGCCCATTGACATCGTGGAGAGGCCGTCGATGATCGCGCTGTGCGGGTCGCGGATGTAGTCTCTGCTCACGAGCGGCTCGTCGGAGTACGCCAGGATGCCCGCCATCACGCCGCCGGCGGCCTCCTGGTACGCCGCGTTGATGTCGTCCACCGAAGCGTCTTCGTCCAGAGTGGCGACGAAGTCGGTCACGGAGCCGGTTGGCGTGGGCACCCGGAAGGCCATCCCGTGAATCTTCCCGTTCAGCTCCGGGAGCACGAGCCCCACGGCCTTGGCAGCGCCCGTGGTCGTCGGGATGATGTTCAGCGCGGCCGCCCTGGCGCGGCGCAGGTCGTCGTCGACCTGGTCTAGGGTCTTCTGATCGTTGGTGTAGGAGTGGATCGTAGTCATGAGCCCGCCCTGAACGCCGAATCTGTCGTGCAGCACCTTGGTCATGGTTGCGATGCAGTTGGTGGTGCAGGACGCGTTGGAAACGACGTTGTGCCGCTCCGGGTCGTAGACGCCCTCATTGACGCCGAGCACCAGGGTTGCGTCCTCGTTGGTGGCCGGCGCGGAGATGATGACCTTCTTGGCGCCGCCGGCGCGGTGGCCGGCGGCTTTGGAAGCGTCGGTGAAGAAGCCGGTGGACTCCACGACGACGTCTACGCCCAGATCGCCCCAGGGCAGCTTGGACGGGTCCCTCTCCGACAGCACCCTGACCGGCGAGCCGTCGATCACGATGGCGTCCCCCGCCGCCTCGACGGAGCCGGGGTAAGCGCCGTAGGTGGAGTCGTACTTGAAGAGGTGCGCGTTCGTCTCGGCGTCGGTCAGGTCGTTGATGGCCGCCACGCTCAGCTTGTCAGGGTGGCGCTCGACCATAGCCCTGATTACCAGCCTGCCTATACGGCCGAATCCGTTGATTCCGATTCGAATGGCCATCAAATCGCTCCTTGGAGGCGCAGAGTGTGTATGCCGTAGGCACTCATTATACAGCGCGCCGCCCGGCCCGGGTGGGGCAGGCGGGCTAGCTGGGCGTCGTGAAGAGGCTGCGCAGGCGCTCTGTACGGCGCCGGGAATCCGCAAGGCGGATGTTGAAGCCGGGGCCCACGGCGAACTGGTCCGCCGCCACCAATCCAACCGACAGCCCCAAGAAGATGTAGGAGAAGAACATGCGGCTGGACTCATCCGTGAAGAACAGGTGCACGACGAACAGCGCCAGTAGGGTCATCCCTCCCTTCCAGCCGATCACCCTGGGGGCAACCAGTAGAACGGCAAAGAGGGACATGGCCGACGTGAGCAGGAATTCCGCCGCCTGTCTACCTTCCAGTTCGAAGTTTAGAATCTCGCCTGCCGACACGCTGAAGACGACGACCATGCTCCCGATCAGCAGCGTGAGTTGGTTGACCTCCGCCGAAATCAAGGTGGCCATGCCCGCCATCGGGTTGGCCCTCAGACTGAACAGGATGGCTAAGACGATCTCCGGCGCCTCCGACGCCAAAGGCGCTACCCACTGGATTAGCGTGAACTCGTCGATGCCTACTTCCCGACCGGCGTCGATGAGTGCCTCTACGAAGGGCTCGGCCACCATCAGTATCACGCCGGCGGCGTAGACGAAGAGCACGGCCAACACCATCCGCCGCTGTGCATCCGGGAGTCTTCCTATGAGCAAGGAGACCCCGATGAGGTGCGGCTCCTCCGACTCCTGCGTGGAGCTTAGCCATAGATAGAACAGGTATACGGCTATCATGACGGCAGCCAATATCACGTGAACCTGGCTCATTGCAAACACCAAGAACGAGAGAAGCGTTGCGACGGTCAGTGTCCTGATCTCTAAGGACATGGAGCCCCGCATGTCCAGAGGCCGTCGGCGCCGCAGATAGTAGATCAGGAACACCAGCGACCACCCTATGCCGATGAGCAGCCGGTTGGCGCCGGTGACGTTTGCGGCCACCCTGTTCATCTCGGGAGTGACCACGTTGGTGGACGGGTCGAAGGACGCGCCTGCCTTCCAGGCGAGCACAGCCTCTATGGAGTACTCCGGGAGTATTGCCACTAGGGCCAGGACGGCGATGGCCAGCGAGGCCGAGACGTCGATCTGGGCCGCCTCCGCCGCCCACGACAGCAGGAAGGCGCCGCCCACTATGCCCGCGCCGAGGAGTACCGCCATGACGACGGGGTTTAGGTGAGTCCCGGAGACAGCGAGGACGACGGCTGCCGCCCCCACGGCCATGGACGCCCCCACCCAGGCCCATCCGCGTGCAGATACGGATTCCGTAGTCAAGGTGAGCGTCCCTCTAGGCCGTCGCGGCGGGAACGGCGAGCGGCCGCCGGCGGCCCGGACCCATCGGAGTTCATCTTGAAGCGGCGCTAAGCGAGGACGGTATGGCTGCGCTTCCTAAGGGCAAGGTTGACGAAGGTCTCGGTGCGCCTGACGCCCGGCACGACGCCCAGCTTGGTCCTCAGGAACACGCCAAGGGCCTCGGAAGAGGGCAGCGTTACCCAGACGAATACATCGAAGGAGCCGGTAGTTACCGCCACCCAACTGACCTCCTCCAGTTCCTCCAGACCGTTGGCCACCAAGTCTATCTTGTCCGGGTCCACGTGGACGCCGATCAGGGCCTGGGACTCGTAGCCCATCTTGCTTGGATCCGGCAGGGCTATCACCTGAATGAGCTCGTCATCCACAAGGCGTTTCAGCCTGCGCCGAACCGTCCCCTCGCTGACGCCCACTTCCCTGGCGATCCCCGCGTTGGAGGCCCGCCCGTCCCTTCTGAGCACTTCGACTATCTTGCCGTCAAGCAGGTCCATTACCCAGCCTGTCAGGGGTTACCGCATTAAATGCTACCCAACGCTACGAATTCTGTCAACGCGGGCTTCGTTGGTTGACAGAGGACTGTTGCAAAGAGCATAGGAATTGCTGGAGATTCGTGAAAGGGGAAAGTCGCCTCTAGAAATGGAGAGGTCAAAGATCATTTCAAAGAGGGGATCTCCCGTGTTCATCACCGGCGCGACAAACCGATGACCAGGACGCGGGCCTCAATCGAACCAGAGGATGATACACTGGATTACACGGGGATTGAGTCCCGCCAGATCTTGGCGGGCTTAACTGCGTAACTGCTCTGTTCTGAACCTAGACAGCTGTATGAGGATTGTCTGATGCCAGAGATGGAACGAGTAGAATTGATCAGGGGAATCGAGAAGGCCCGAGGGGCCCGAGTCATCACCCTGTTCTATGGGGACCGTCAGATAGCAGGGACGAGTATAGCGGATGACGCGTTGCGCCCCTTGTACGATCACCTGCTGAGCATTGCAGAGGATTCGTCATCAAACGGTAAGCCTCAGAAAATTGATCTCATCCTGTACACGCGTGGTGGGGCCGTGGAGACCCCATGGAAGATAGTCACCAAGATCAGGCAATTCAGCAGCGAACTCGCTGTGACCATACCCTTTAGGGCATACAGCGCCGGAACGATGATCGCTTTGGGCGCGGACAAGATACTGATGTCGCCGATGAGTGAGTTGGGCCCCATTGACCCATCACTGCAGATACAGCCGGGCGCTCTTGGCAATCCATTTCTAATCCCAGACCCAGGGGTAGAAGACGTGGCTGCTTACGTGACTTTCCTCACTAGGCGTGCCGGAATCTCCGACCAGGCACCGTTGGCAGAAACTGTCAAGGTCTTGGCGGAGCATCTGACGCCGACTCTACTCGGTAGACTAGAGCGCACCTACTCACACATTCGTCTGGTCGCTCGAAAGCTACTCTCCCTAGTCAATCCTCCGTACCCTGAAGCATCTATAGATGCCATCTCGGAGGCGTTGACTGAGAAGATGTACGCGCACGGTCATGGGATTGGAGTAAACGAGGCTGCCGAACTAGGTCTGAGGGCTGAGCGGATGGAACCTTCATTGGAGTCTCTAGTGTGGCAACTGTACCTTGATTATGAAGCCGCGCTGAAGCTGGGTACAACTGCTGACCCGGAGGGCTACTTTCCAGACAATGCCACAAATTTCTATGAAGAGTCGGACGCCGTGGGCGTATTCATGGAATCGAGAGACGCTAGCCACCAGTTCTGCGGGAAGATACAACTCCAGCGCATTCGACAGGCTCCCAATCCTCTGAATCTGAATATCAGCATGCCTCTGAATCTGCCCGCTTCAATCCAGCCCCAAGACATACCGGCAGAGCTTCAGCAGGTCATTCAGCGGATGTTGGAGCAGGCCCTGCCAGAGCTACAGCGTATGGTGGAATCAGAAATTGCGCGGCAAGCTCCCGCCCAAGGATCGCACGCTCGTTGGATTGGAGGAGTCTGGAGGCAGGTACGGTAACGGTTCGTCAGGCAGAAGCGCCTTGGGTGAACACCCGCCGGTGTACGTCCCCGGTACTGGACGGAAGGCTGTACGGTGCGGCCTTGAGGCGCCTTCGTACAGCGTCAGTAGGCTCAGCTTGCTTACCCGGTTCCGTGACGCGGATCTGAAACTGACCGAAGGGCACAAGGGGCGCGTCTATCGAGATTCTAACGCGGGCATCACTCTCGGTAGTCATGCGAAGCCTCCCGCTCATCCTACGGATACTATAGCACACTGGCCCACATAGTAACGAGTCGCTGCGTCACTTCACGCGGTCGTCTTATCGTAGTCGAGAGGCAGCCAAGTATATGCCGGCGCCCGCGCCGAGGATGTGGAAAACGTCCAGGTATACGCCGAACCTAAACCCGTTTGCGACTACCATCGCCGCCAAGGCCGCCGCCACCCCTGCAGCGGCCACGTACTGGAGAGTGCGCCCCCTCTTGCGGTTGGCTGCCCAGCTGACGCTTTCCCCAAGCGCCAGCCCCAGCCCGGCCAGTAAGATGCCGGCCAGGTAACTGGTCACGGCGAACCCCAGCAAGGCCAGAAGGACGCCCGCGGCGGCCCCGATGCCCAGACTGGCGCCCAGGGCTCTAGCGAGGAGCGCCGCCGATACGTCGTAGACGGGCGAGCGCCGCATCTGCGCGCAATCCCGGCATCGGAACCCCACCGGGGTCGAAACCATGCATTGCGTACACATGGGGTTCTCGCACCTGCCGCACCTCAGGTTCGTAACGGTATCCGAATGTTTGACACAGTATGCCTGATTCGCCACGCGAGCCCCCGGTCAAGTACCTACTCTTTCCACTTCGGTCTTCCCGTCCGGCGGGCGTCTGGTAGTCCACTCCTCTTTGCGCCCGACGTCCCTGTCCCACAGCAGCCTCGTCATCATAACCCTGCGAACTGGACCTTGCTCGGGCAAGGTCCAGTTCGCAGTCAGGCGCTTGAGCACCAGAATTACGGCCAAGCACGAAACCGCGTACACCAGCTCGGGCGGCTGCCAGACGTAGGCCAATATAGGCGTGACCAGCACCGCGATCAGGGTCCATAGCCCCGCGTCCTTGAAGATCACGCGCCCGACGAACCCTATTAGGAAGATCTCGATGAGAAGCTCTCTCCACATCCAGAGCCCGGCCGCGACTCCGAGGGCGGTAGAGATACCCCTGCCCCCCGTGAACCGGATGTACGGCGACCAGTTGTGACCTATTACGGCGGCGACTCCCACCGCTCCTTGGACGTACAAGCTCTGATCGAGCGGCTCCCTGGTCAACAGCACGGGCAGAGTCCCCTTGCCGAGCGCGTCGAAAGCGCCCAAAGCCAAGGCGGTCGGGTATCCGGCCAGAACAGCCAGGTTCGACGCCCCTACGTTACCCGAGCCGAAGTCGCGGAGGTCTACACCCCTGCGATACCGGGCGAACAGGTAGGTAGACGGGATCGCGCCCCACAGGTAAGCGCCAACTATGAGGGCTGCTGCTTCAAGCACGGCGGCGCCGTCCATCGCCCGTCCGCCGCTTCCGTTGCAAGCCCGCTCCGCACCCGGTGCGCGGCAGTACCCCGGAGCTGAGGACGGCCCCAGTCATGGGCAAGACCTACCGGGAGACGGCGCCGGCGGGTCTGCTCCCTGCGGCCTCACCTCTTCGAGCTTCTCTACGACCCACGCCGGAGGTCCCACGGACCCGGGCTCAGGCTCGCCGGGGTCGCCGGAGGCGTGGTAGTCGCTGCCGCCGCAGGGGATCAGTCCCAGGCCGTCGGCTGTTTCCCTCAGGCCGGCAACCTGCTCTGGAGTATAGTCGCCGTAGTACACTTCCACGCCCGCGAGGCCGACCCGCTTCAGGTCTAGTAGGATGCCCTCAACGTCCTTCAAACCCTCACGTCCGGACTTTGCCGAGGAGTAGGTCGGGTGCGCCATCACAGGGACGCCTCCGTAGGTCAGGATCAGTCCTATCGCCTGGCGCGGCGTCATCTTGGAGCGCTCGACGTATGCCTCCCCCCCACGGCCAAGGTACTTGTCGAACGCGTCACGCGGGTACCGGACGTAACCCTTCTCGACCATCACCTGCGCTATGTGCGGCCTACCTATCGCGCCGCCGCCGGAGACCTCCTTGACACGCTCGAAGTCCAGGTGGACCCCAAGGGCGTCTAGGCGCTCCACCATCCTCTCCGCCCGGTCCTCGCGCCCTTCACGGAACCGCCTGAGCGTATCCCGCAGCCCAGGGGAGGACCAGTCCAGGAAGTATCCCAACAGATGCACCTCGGCCCCGGGTATGTCCGTGCTGAGCTCCACCCCCGGGATGATTCTCATTTCGCCAAGTTCCTCAGCGGCTTCGAGTGCCTCCGGCAGCCCCTCCGTGGAGTCGTGGTCGCTTACCGAAATTACCCTCAGACCCCGCCGGTAGCAGAGATTCACCAGTTCGGCGGGGGTCAGCTTACCGTCGGAGAACGTCGTGTGGAGGTGGAGGTCGACCCGCGCCATTCTCAGGGCGTCTCCCTGTCGACTCGGGCGATGTCTATGGCCCTGCCGGAGACGTCATCGATGTTGATCATGACACTGTTGAAGCGCACCGGCCCCCCTTTGGCGACGGTCAGGCGGTGCGGCGTCTGGTCCAAGAACCGCGTCAACGCATCCTCGGGGTTCGCTCCGATTACCGAATTCAAGGGGCCGACCATCCCAAGGTCGCTCACGTACGCGGTGCCCTTTGGAAGCAGGCGGGCGTCGGCCGTCGGCACGTGGGTATGGGTGCCGAAGACCGCAGACACGCGGCCATCGAGGTACCATGCCATAGCTACCTTCTCGGAGGTCGCCTCGGCGTGGAGGTCTACTACGACGACGGGCGGCGGCTTGCCTATCGACTCGAGCAGGTCGTCCATCGCCCGGAACGGGCAGTCGAAGGTCCCCACGAAGACCCTGCCTATCAGATTCACCACCATGAGACGGTCTGCTATCAGATAACCTCGGCCCGGCGTCGAGGGCGGATAGTTCAATGGCCTCAGCAGGGGTAGATCGCCGCTCAGGTGCGGGATGATCTCTTGTTGGTCCCAGATGTGGTTCCCGGAGGTGATGACGTCCACCCCGACGTCCAACAGTTCATTGGCAATCGCCGAGGTGATGCCCCGTCCTCCGGCGGCGTTCTCGCCATTGGCAATCACGAAGTCGATGCCCAGGTCGCGGCGGAGATCCGGCACCAGCGCGCGGACGGCGTCTCGGCCGGGCCTCCCGAATACGTCGCCGATGGCCAATACGCGCACCGCTACGGCGCTCCGAAAGAGACGTCTAGGCGGCTTACAAGTAAGCGGGAGGGGCCCGGAGCGCTGACCAAGGTTACTGTGGAGGAGGAGCTCCGGGGGGTCTGGCGCGGGCGCAAGCCCCCCCGGAGGGGATCACCGGGCATACTCTACGGCCCGGCTCTCCCTGATTACCGTCACCTGTATCTGGCCCGGATAGGCCAGCGTATCCTCGATCTTCCTGACGATGTCCCTGGCCATCTGATTGGCCGCGACGTCGTCTACGTCCTGGGGCTTGACCATGATCCTAACCTCGCGGCCGGCCTGCAACGCAAAGCACTTCTCAACTCCATCGAACGAGTTCGCGACCTCTTCCAGCGCCTCGAGCCGCTTCATGTAGTGCTCTACGGTATCCCTTCTGGCCCCGGGTCTGGCCGCGCTGATCGCATCGGCCGCCGCTACGATGAAAGACTCCGGGCTGCTGTGGTCGTCGTCGTGGTGTTCCCTGATCGCCGCACAGACACGCGGCCTGACGTTGTTCTTGGCGGCCACGTCGGCGCCGATCTCGGCGTGCGGGCCCTCTACCTCGTGGGTAAGGGCCTTGCCGACGTCGTGCAGCAGACCGCCCAACTTGGCGACCTTGACGTCGGCGCCGATCTCGGCGGCTATCCCCGCGGCTATGTGGGCTACCTCAATACTGTGCATCAGTACGTTTTCGCCGTAGCTGAACCGGTACTTGAGACGACCCAGCAGCTTGGCGAGCTCGGTATTCACGCCCCGGACGCCAACGTCGAGAACCGTATGCTCCCCGACCTTCCGGATCTCATCCTCCAATTCGCGTTGCGTCTTGGCGACCGTCTCCTCGACTCTGGACGGCTGTATCCTGCCGTCCTTGATGAGCTTCCCAAGCGCCAAGCGAGCCACCTCGCGGCGAATGGGGTCGAAGCAAGAAAGCGTAACTGCCTCGGGGGTGTCGTCGATAATCAGATCGACCCCGGTAGCCTTCTCGATTGCTCTTATGTTTCGCCCTTCCCGGCCTATGAGACGACCCTTCATGTCGTCACTCGGCAGGGGCACGGTGGTTAACGTGACGTCGGACACGACGTCGGAGGCGAGACGCTGGGCGGCCTGTGCAATGACGTTGATCGCCCTGTCGTTGGCCTCCCCCTTGATCCGCTCCTCCGCGTCGCGGTAGCGAACCGCGAGCTCGTGCTCGATCTCCTGCTCGGCGCTGACCACGAGCTCAGCTTTGGCTTCGCTCATGGAGAGGCCCGCTATGCGTTCGAGGTTTTCTTCAACCCTGCTTTGCTCTTGCTCAAGCTCCGCATGAAGGTTGTCGATACTCTTCTGCCTCTCCCCGAGACCTTGCTCGCGGCGGTCCAAGTTGTTCGCGCGGCGGTCAAGATTGTCCTCGCGACGGTCGACGACCTCCTCTCGGTTTGCGAGCCGACGCTCTTGGCGCTTGAACTCGGCGCGTTGCTCCTTGAGGTCAGTCTGCGCGGCTAAGAGGTCAGTCTGCGCGGCTGACCGGACCTTTAGCGCCTCTTCCTTTGCCTCCAGCAGCAGGCTTCTCCGCTGCCCTTCAGCTTCCTCCAAGACCTCAGCCGCAACGTCTCTGGCAGCTCCATACCGCCTGTTCAGGACTATCTTCCGACCGAAATAACCACCCAGTACCCCTATTAGGAAACCACCGAGGCCGGTAAGGACGGCGATTGCGATGTCCACGCTCTCACCTCCTTGTCTGTTAAGCTTAGGCTCCCTAAGCATCATGTTAATTGGCGCCAGCCTAGAGTGTCAAGCTGACCGTAACCGCTCAGGGTTGGTGAGACGAACGCCAGGGAAGCGTGGAGGCAAAGCTAAGCTGCCTGTCGCCGTCATTGCTGGCGCAGTAGGCGGAAACCCAACGGCGCTCGCCCATCACGGCCACAGCCTCGGCATGGAGGTTTGCAAAGCTTGGTAGACTGACCGGGAAGCATTGGGGCCCAGGTGGCGAAACGGTAGACGCGGCGGACTTAAAATCCGCTTCCCGATGAGGGAGTGGGGGTTCGATTCCCTCCCTGGGCACCACGTGGCCTGACAGCAAGGGTTGGAAGGGGCGCGTCCGTCTCCGGCAGGGAGGGTTACGTGAAGCTCTATTGGGTCTTCTTGGCGCTGTTTCTAGCGGCGGTGATCATGTTCGTCGCCGCGGCCATAACCGGCAACGCCCCCCTTGGCCTCGCCGCCATCGTGCTAACGGTGCTCCTCTTCCTGGCCCGCGGGCGGTTCCGGTACGATAAAAGCTGATCCGCGACCGCTTCGGGGTCATCCGGCAAGCGGGGTGAAGGAGGTGGAAGCCTATGGAGATCGCCATCATCGTCGCACTGTCGGCAGCGGTGGTTCTTCTGGCGTACCTTCTCGTGAGAAGCATGGCCGGCGCGTCCCGCCGCATAGCGGAGTCCCGCCGGCAGGCTATCGACCAGAGCAGGGCGGTGTTGGGCGGCCGCTTCACGGAGCAGATGACGCCCTATCTCCCGGAGTTCAACTACGACCCGACGGAGGCGCGCTTCATAGGGAGCCCGATCGACCTTATCGTATTCCCCGGCCTATCGCAGGATGACCCCACCGAGATCGTCATTATGGAAGTCAAGGCGGGCAAGACCGCAAGGCTCACGCGCAGGGAGGCGCGGGTCCGCGAGCTCGTCGAAATGGGCAAGGTACGCTTCGAGCTGATTCACAGGCCGTCGGATAGGCCCGCCTGACAAGTCATCTCCCCGTGAGGGTGGGCATCACCAGCAACCCCGGCTGGCACCGGCGGCAATAGCTGGTGATGCGCCTATTGGCAGTGACCTCACTGATCCTGCCGTCGCAGCGGGGGCACGGCTCGCCGCCCCTGTTGTGTACCTTCAGAAAGTCCCGGTTCTTGACGTGGATACGGTCTCCCGTCCGCTCCCGCACGGCTTTGACCGCCTCCGCGGCCACACTCCGGGCCGCGGCGTGCAGCCGGCGGGTCTCGTCCTCCGTGAGTTGGCCGCACTTCCTGTAGGGGTATATCCTAGCCTCGAATAGGATCTCGTCCGCGTACGCGTTGCCTATGCCGGAAACCACCCTGCCTCGGGTCAGCACGCCTTTTATCTCGCCGCGGAACCCGCGCAGCCGTTGCCGGAACTCCTCCAGGGCCATTGGAGTCAGGACGTCCGGCCCCTGCGCCGCGATCTGAGGCACCTCATCGATCCGGCTCCCCCTGACGTAGTAGACCCGTCCCATCTGCCTGTCGTCCAGGTAGCGGAGCTGCCGCCCGTTGGATAGCCCGAACAGCAAGCAGGTCTTCTTGAACAGGCGCTCCGACGGAGGGCAGTACTGGAACCCGCCCGTCAGCATGGGGTTCACCACCAGCGCCCTGTCATCGGACAGTCGTAAGAGCAGGAACTTCCCCCGGCGCTCCAAGCCGGCGACGGTGCGTCCGACGACGTCTGGGACGAGGGCTGCCGCCAGGGGGCGCAGTACGCTGGGTTTGATCACCTCGGCGTGCGCGATGCTTTGGCCGGTGATGCGTTCGGCGAGGAACTCCCTGGCGACTTCGAGTTCAGGCGCCTCCGGCATGGGACACGCTCACGCGAAGTGCAGCACCGAGACCCGCCACGCCTCGACGCGCGTCCTCACGGCTCCCTCCGACGTTTGCAGCGCCGCTCCGCTCAGCAAGTCGGTAGCTTTCCCGGTCTGCCAGGTCGTCGACACGCGGACGTCGGCAGCGGTGAGCCCGAGGTTGAAGAGGAAGACCAGCCGCCCGCCGGCGCGTGACATTCGGACCAGCGGCACCACGTCGCCGCAGTCGACCTCGACGGGCCTACGCACGCCGGCGCGGGCGAGCAAGCCGTCGACAACCGCCGGGCAGCCAGTGTCCTCGAAGCCGGCCGATAGGGTCAGGCCGAACCACGTGAACCGCCCGTCCGCGGCGGATACCGCAACCGTGCTCCCGTTCAGGGCGGCGGCCCGACGAGATGACCCGTTCGAGGGCCGGAGCTTGACGTATCCGCACGGCGAGGTGAGCCTCACCGTGCCGTAGTCCGTCTCCAGCAGGTTGCGCCCTGCCGCGACGTCTTCGCCGGTCAGGGCGTCGACGTCGGCCACGCGCACCCCGAGCAGGTCGGCCAGCCCTTCGGGAGGCCGGTAGCTCGTCTGACCGTCCGGGGAGTACATGCCGAAACTGCCCTCGGCCACGAGCCGCGTGCCCGGGCTATCCGAGAGTGTGCGTTCGATGCGTTCCCTGACCGCGTCCTCCATCAGCGTCACGTTGGGCAGGAAGACGAGCCGGTACTTGGACCAGTCCATCGCGGGGGTCGTAAGGTCGGTGGGGACCCCCCCGGTCCACAGGGTCCTGAAGACGCCCCTCAGATCGGCGACGAACCGTTCGTCCTCGCCGTTGTAGCCGAACAGCTCCTGGGAGGCCTGGTGATTTGCCACGGCGACCTCGGCGGGCGGGTAGGAGAAAGGCAGGTGCTCCGACAGGCCGTCGATCTGGCCGATGGCTTCGGCCACCGCCTCGAACCGGGCGGTGGGCTCTCCGTCGGGGGCGACGAGGTTGTAACCCGGGGACTCGAAGCTCATGTACTCTGGGCGGTACTGCCAGAACATGGAACCCGCCGCTCCGTGCGCGAGGGTCATCCAAAGCAACATGGTGAGGGCGCGCGGGTCCGATTGCTTCTTCCAGGTCACGCCGCCGGGGCTCATTCCGGCGTATATCTCCTCGTTCCACCATCGGCCGCCGCGGCCAATGGCGCGCGACCACTCGAACGCAAAGGCCCGGTCCGCCGCCTTGTTGCGGTCCGGCGGGTTCATCAAGTTGGCGGACGGCATCGACATGCCCCAGCTATCCACCTGGGGAGCGCATATCTCGTCCCACGGCCTGGGCGACCACCCGCCGTGCGAGCGCACCTCGCGGCCCGGGTCTAAGGCGGCTGTCTCCTGGACCATCCACCCTAGCTGTTCCGCAAGGTTCTCGTAGTGGAAGCGCCTGTACAATAGCATCTCGACCACCGCGTTGTTGGAGCGGGGCGCCTCGACGTCCTCCCAGCGCCTGTAGCGCCGTGACAGGCGGTCGTTGAGGTCGTCCAAGGTGAACCTGTCCCGCAGCCACGACTTGTACTTGGCCAAGGTGTTGTCGCAATAGCACGGGTAGCCGAGCCCCATCGAGCTCCAGGCCGACGAGAGGTTCACCCCGTCCCACAGGCCCCAGACGAGCAGGTTGGGCCGGTCCTTGTACCGGTTCACGACGTGACGGAGGAGCGCGCCGCCGTACTCGCGCCATGCCGGATGGTCGTAGCAGTGTATGCATGCGCCCTGCGGGTATGCGGGATGCGCGTCATGCACGATGCGCTGGCCCTCCCGGTTGACCACGACTATGTCAGGATGCTCGCGTGTCAGCCACTCCGGCCCCGCGCCGTGCGTTCCCAGCATGACGTCGAGCCAGACGTAGAGGTTGTGCTTCTCCGCGAGGTCGAACAGCAGATCGACGTCTTCCAGTTCGTACTGTCCGGGGCGCGGCTCCATCCAGTTCCAGTAGGAGGCGCTTCGGACTATCCGGAAGCCGGCGGCGCTGAGCCTTGCGAAGTCCCCGTCCCAGTACTCTTGTTTGGGGGCGGGTGCGCGGTAGTACTCGACGCCGATGGGGAAAGGGGTGTCCGGATGGACTATGAGGCCGGGTCTAGTCACTGTATGCGCCTCACTACAGACTTTTGCTGAGCGCAACCTACATCAACCCCATCCTGCCAGTCAATGACGCTACCCGTAACTGTTCAGAGTTCGTGAGGTTCTTTTCGACTGGCGTAGCCCCAATAAATCAGACGTCTTTTGATCCCCAACCCGCCCGCCCCTTTGTAACTGGGGGCACAGCCCCCAGACCCCTGCCAGAGGAGAGAACCCGCCGTGGGGAACCATACAGATGGGACGCGTCGCCCAGACCCCTGCCAGAGGGGGGAACCCGTTCGCCGCCCTGGTCGCGGCGTTCGCCGTCCCCCAGACCCCCTGCCGGAGGGGAGAACCTCTCTGGACTTCCCCTTCGGGTCTCACAGAGACTGAACAGTTTCCGCTACCCTCTAAACTGTTCGGTCTCCATGAGTCGAATCGTGAGGCCCTCCCCAAATTCGCCGCAGCACCAAATTGTCATTCCGAACGCAGCGCCAGCGGAGTGAGGAGTCTAAACAGGCTGCGAGAATACGGGTGTGCAGAGCGGAGGCTCACGTGCTTAAAAGCCTGAGATTATCCAGGGACGGAGGGATCTCGCCGGATTCCACGCGTTTGGTGAGGTCGAGAATCGCCTGGTTCATGGGGGTGGGCGCCCCGGCGTCCTTGCCCTGCGCGGCCACGTAACCATTGAGGTAGTCCACCTCGGTCTTGCGGCCCTTCATGATGTCCTGCGCCAACGACGGGCGCCCCTCGCGCAGGGTCGCGCCGTACTCGGTCATCTTCCCCTCGATATTCTCTCGCACCTCGCCGTCCGTCAGCGCCTCGGCGTAGAGATGCGCGGGGATGCCCTGAATCGGCTCGACGCTGACGCCGAGCGCCCCCGCCACGGCCACGAGCTCCGCTGCGACGTGGATAGCCACCTCGCGCGTCCTCGAGTTGCGCCGCAGGTCTGCCGACTTTAGGCCGGTGAGGCCGGCCAGCGCGTTACTCATGGAGTTGGTGGCCAGCTTGGCCCACCGTTCGCCCCATAGGTTGGTCGTGGTCTTAGTAGGCCCCCCTGCCGCCATGACCTCGGCAATCCGCTCCAGCCGCTCCGTCGTCCGCCCGCTGGGCTCACCCAGGGTGAACGAATGCCTGTTCATGTCGCTGGTCCGGTTCACGCGGCCCGGCTCGTACATCCCGGCGCCAAGAGTCACGACGCAACCCACGACGCGAGACCATCCAACGGCTCCGGCGATGGTCTCTTCGTTGATGCTATTCTGGGCCGACACGATGAATCCGCCGGGCGCCAGGTAGGGCTCCGCGAACGTGGCGGCCCACTTCGTGTCGTAGGACTTGACCGCCAGCACGATGGCGTCGAACGACCGTCGGGCCGCCGACACCTCGCCCAAATGCAGGGCCTCGGGCTTGACGGTGAATTCCTCTTCTACTGCGGCGACGCTGAGACCCTCAGACCTGATTCGCTCGACGTTGGCCGGCCACGTGTCGATAAGCGTGACGTCGCGGCCTGCCCTGGTCAGGTAGGCGCCAATCACGCCGCCTATGGCTCCGACTCCCAGAACTGCGATTCTCATCGGCTCTCTCCTTACGCTCCGGCCCCCGGCAACTCCGAAACCGCACCGCCTGCACGGACGCCCCCGGCGCCATGAATTGTATCAGGAAGGCTCAATCCGGTTCGACCAGCCTACACTGGGAAAACCAGGGCCATGCTATCGTCGCACCCAAGACCTCGCTTCCCGTCATTGGCGTGTATCAGCCCCTACGACGGCCGCGCAGCCGGCTTAGCCTGCGTAAGGGCGATAATCGCGACCACGAACATGGCGGCTACGGCTAGAAAGCCGGGGCCGTAGCTGTTCGACAGATCGAAAGAGACCCCGGCGATCAGCGGCCCCGCTACCAGCGACGTTACCGACGGCATGTTGATGAGACCGGAGATGCTGCCGAAGAACTTCACCCCGAACGCCTCTTGGGCGATCAGAGTTACCAGTACCCCGAATGCGCCCATCGACAGGCCGAACAGCGGCACGGCCAGCCATATCAGCGGGGGCGTCGGATAGGCGACCATCAGCAGTATGAAGACCACCTGGCCGGTCAAGGACAGCATCATCGCACGGCGCGCCGTTATCCGATCCGCCAGGGACCCGAAGACCGCCTTCCCCGTCATGCCCGCCAGCGCGACCACCGTCATGGCGCGCGCCGCAAGCTCCGCCGACATCCCCTCGTTAGCCAGATGGGCGCTGACCCAGGGCAAGACCCCACTGTAGGTGAACATCGCCAGCGTTGTGGCGACCGTTATCGCGTAGAAGGTCGGCGTGCGCAGCGCCTCGCCGACCGTCCAGCCCGTAAGGGCGGCGCCCGGGGGCGCTGCGCGGCCCGGCGGCGCCGCCGCGTCGACGCCGCCGGGGCGGCCCTCGTGCACCAGGGATAGCCCAAGCAGTGCGATTGAGCCCGCTATGGCCGCGTAGACGACGTAGGCCGCCTCCCACGAGGCGTTCACGATCACCAGCCACGTGACTATCGGCACCGTGGCCCCGCCGAAGTTGTTCCCCATTATGGTCATGCCCATCACCCTGCCGCGGCTTCGGGGGAACCATATGGCCACCAGCCTACCGATGGGCAGCGGGCTGGCCCCGGGCGAGAATACGAACTGGAGGAAGCTCAGCGCGTACCAGTGCCACAGCTCCCCCATCAGCGGACGTAGCAGGAAGCTGGTCCCCATCACTAGGAGCGACGCGATGAAGACCGGCCTCGCCCCGTGCCTGTCCATGAACCGGCCCAGCAGAGGAGAGGTCAGAGAGCCTATGGCCGCGAAGGACAGTGAGGCGCTCACGGCTGAGCGAGACCAGCCGAAGGTGTTCTCTAGGGGCTCGACGAAAAGGCCGAACGCATAGGTGCCTGCGCCTATGTTCAGCCCTGCGCCTAAGAAGAGGATAGCCACTATGACCCAGCCGTAGTGCAGACGGCGGAAGGCAAGCAGCCGGGAGCGCATGAAGGCTATGGTATCACCGTGAGCAACTGCCGGACTTGGCGAGAGACGCAGGGGCCCGCCCTCCCCTGTTCATCATTGCCGCCGCGATGCTGTTCCCGATGAGATGCTATGATTGCTGCATCATCCTGACCCGCCAATTTCGGTGAGAGATATGAACAGCGACGAGATCCGAGAGTCTTTCCTGAGCTATTTCGAGTCCAAGGGCCACCTTCGCACAGCCAGTTCATCCCTAATCCCGGTCGGCGACCCGACCTTGCTGCTTACCACCGCCGGCATGGTGCAGTTCAAACCCTATTTCGCCGGCGAGTCGACGCCCCCTAACCGAAGGCTGAGCAGTTCGCAGAAGTCATTCCGCGCGGTGGACATCGACGAGGTCGGCGACGCGACTCACCTAACGATGTTCGAGATGCTCGGGAACTTCAGCATAGGCGACTACTTCAAGGAAGGCGCCGTCCATTATGCGCTGGAATGCCTCACAGAGGTGATGGGCCTGCCCCGGGAGCGGTTCTCCGCCACGGTGCACCATTCGGACGACGAGACCTTCGAGCTATGGCAGCAGGCGGGCATCCCCGCCGAGCGGATATCCCGGTTCGGAGACGAAGATAACTGGTGGGGTCCCGCCGGACTCGAGGGGCCTACCGGGCCCTGTGCCGAGCTCCACTACGACTTCGGCCCCGGGCGGGGATGTCTGAAGCCGGATTGCGGGCCCAACTGCGCCAATACGTTGCCCGGCTCCGAAGACGCGTGCGACCGTTTCGTCGAGCTCTGGAACCTTGTGTTCATGCAGTTCTACCACCACTTGGACGGGGCGCGGACGCTGCTGCCTTCTACCGGCATCGACACCGGGATGGGTCTGGAGCGGCTGGCGGTCGTGCTGCAGGACGCCCGCGACATCTACGACACCGACCTGTTCAAGCCGCTGATAGAGCGGGTCGAGGACGTCGCGGATAAAGAGTACGGCGCCGACCACAACGACGACTACGCGATGCGGGTTGTTGCCGAGCACGCGCGCAGCGCGGCTTTTCTGATTGCCGACGGCGTCGTGCCAGCCAACGAGGGGCGCGGATACGTGCTGCGCCGCGTCGTAAGGAGGGCCATCCGGTTCGGCAGACGGCTGGGCCTCGATGATCCGTTTTTGGGCGAAATAGCCCGCGTCGTCATCAATAGGATGGGCTCGGCGTACCGTGAGCTGCGAGACCACCGGGAGTTCGTGCTCACTGTGCTAGACCTGGAGGAGAAGAGATTCCAGCAGGCATTCAAGAGCGGCTACGCGGTGTTGAGCGACGCGCTCGATGAAGGCGGAGAGGTCCCCGGAGATCTCGTCTTCCGCCTGTGGGACACACACGGCTTCCCGGTGGAGATCACGCAGGAGATCGCCCGCGAGCGGGGCTTGGAGGTCGACGTCGAAGGGTTCGAGCGCGAGATGGAGGCTCAACGCCAGCGCGGCAGGGCTGCTGCCCGCTTCGGCGGAGACCGTGCCAGAATCAGGCTGTACGAGGGATTGGGCGTCGGCTCGACGGCCTTCTTGGGCCATGATGCCGTCGCCGCCGGTTCCGTCGTGGTCGGCCTGATTTCAGAGGACCGGATAGTCGACCACGTCACTGATGGCGCAAGCGTCGACGTGGTCCTGTTGGAAACCCCGTTCTATCCCGAAGGCGGCGGACAGGTCGGAGACGCCGGCGTGCTGGCAGGGCCAGGCGGCAGGATAGACGTCCACGACACGCAGACCGTGATGCCCGGGCTCATAGCCCATTTCGGCAAAGTCTCGCAGGGCGCGGTTGCAGTTGGGGATACGGTGGACGCGCACGCAGACCCCGTTCGCAGGCAGGACACCGCCCGGAACCATACGGCCACCCACATGCTGCACGCGGCCCTGCGCCAGGTGCTCGGCCCGCACGTGAGGCAGGCGGGGTCCCTTGTCGCTCCCGAC
This sequence comes from uncultured Dehalococcoidia bacterium, assembly GCA_958296245.1. GTDB lineage: Bacteria > Chloroflexota > Dehalococcoidia > Lucifugimonadales. The sequence continues at coordinate 411,741 of OY282458.1, read as the reverse complement.
CGGCTGAGGTTCGACTTCAGCCACGGAGAGGCCGTAACCGGCGAGGAGTTGGAACAGGCGCAGTACCTCGTGAACGAGAAGATCAGGGAGAACGTCACCATACACAAGAGCGAGGACACCTACGCCCGCGCTATGGAGCGCGGCGCGCTGGCCTTCTTTGGCGATAAGTATGACGACACCGTCCGACTGGTGGAGATCGCCAATGGCGCAACCTTTAGTTTCGAGGTCTGCGGCGGTACTCACGTCAGGCGGACCGGCGAACTGGGCGCCGTATACGTCCTCGGCGAGTCCAGCATCGGGTCCGGGCTCAGACGAATAGAGGCCGTCAGCGGCCGGGGCGCCGAACGAGTGGTCAGGGACCGGTTCTCGGCCCAATCGACCGTCGCGGCCCTGCTGAACACCGGCGTCGAAGGCGTCGAAGACCGGGTGAAGGGCCTGCTGGACGATCTAGACGCGGCCCGCAGAGCGAACGAAATGTTGGAGCGGCGCGTGTCGGCCCAATCGGCGCACGGCCTGTTGGACCTAAAGCAGGACGTCGACGGCGTCGCCGTAATCGCGCGCAGCGTAGAGGCGTCCAACGTGGACGCTCTGCGCGACATGGGAGACTGGCTGAGGGACAAGCTCGTCAGCGGCGTGGTGGTGCTGGGCGCCGTGGTTGACGAGCGGCCCGCCCTGGTAGCTATGGTAACCCCGGACCTAGTCGCCAGGGGCCACAACGCGTCGGACATCGTCAAGCGAGCGGCCAAGGCCATCGGCGGCGGCGGCGGCGGGCGGCCGGACATGGCCCAAGCCGGCGGACGCCGCGCGGACGCGCTGGACGAGGCCCTCGGCATGGTGCATCATTTGGTGCGTGAGAGGGCGGAAGGCCGTTGAGAATGTTGGCGTTGGACGTGGGCGACAGGCGCATAGGTCTCGCTACGTGCGACTCCGGGGAGTCGCTGGCGACCCCATTGACGACGATCGGACACACCAGCCACGCCCGCGACATCGAGACGATTCTGGCGGCGGCTTCAGAGCAGCAGGTAGAGCAGATCGTCGTAGGTATGCCAATTTCTCTATCGGGAGCAATGGGCCCGCAGGCCCAAAAGGTCGCGCGCTTCGCTGCAAAGCTGGCCGCAGAGACCGATATACCCGTGGAAGCGGTCGACGAACGCTACTCTACCTTGGAGGCTGGGCGCCTCATCGCCGAGGCAGGCGGCAAACGGCCCAAGGAGCGAGGGCGCCTCGACGCAGCGGCGGCGGCAGTGATCCTACAGTCCTACATTGACTCTCGCCGGTCATGAGCCGCTGAACCCTTGGCGCGTCCCTGTGTCTCGTCGTAAACAGCGGCTGGTGCTCATAGGGTATCCCCTGGGGCACTCCATCTCCCCGGCTTTCCAGCAGGCCGCTCTCGACCACCTCGCGCTGCCGGCGGAATACACGACCATGCCCGTCCCGCCCCGGCGGCTGCCGGAGGCGCTGAACGGATTGCGCGGCGGCGAGTTCCTCGGCGCCAACGTCACCATCCCGTACAAGGAAACCGCCCTGCTCCACCTGGACGGAGTCGACCCGTGGGCAGCGTCCATAGGCGCAGTCAATACCGTAGTCAAGGACGGCTCCACGCTGATGGGATACAATACCGACGCCTACGGGTTCATGACCAGTCTGAAGGAGAAGGCCGGATTCGAACCCAGGGGCAGTTCTGCGCTCCTGCTGGGCGCCGGCGGAGCAGCGAGGGCAGCGGCCTTCGGACTCGCGCGGGAGGGCGTGACGCCGCTGACCATCGCCAACCGGACCCTAGCCCGAGCCCAGTCCCTTGCGGGCGCGGTTTCGCCAGGCGGCGGCTCCGTGAGCGCAATGGCAATGCAGGACCCGGCCCTGGCTGCGACCGTCCGCAACGCCGATCTGATCGTCAACGCGACCTCCATCGGCATGAGGCACGGACCCGACGAGGGCGCCGCGCCCTTCGACGTGCAACTGATAAAGCCCGGCTCCCTAGTCTACGATATGGTGTACACCCCGGCAGAGACCCCCCTTCTGGCGGCGGCGAAGAGGGCGGGCGCGCAGGCGCTGGGCGGCCTGTGGATGCTGGTCCTGCAGGGGGCAGCCGCCTTCGAGCTATGGACGCGGAAATCCCCACCGGTGGGCGTAATGTACCGCGCCTCCCAAGAGGCCCTGGCGTCCCAGGAAGCCCGGAAGTAGGATGAGGCCCCTTTTCCGTGATGCGTGAACACCACTTCCCAAGCACTACCGGTATCGTCGTGCAATCACGTCAGCCTCGGCTAATCCTCGCCTCAAAGTACGTAGGGCCGCCAGGCTCTTGAGATGGTTTCCAAACAGCAACTGCACAACATCTTCCTTACGGGTTTCTCGGGTACCGGCAAGTCCACCGTGGGCCGTGAAGTTGCCCGCCGGCTGGGCTGGCGCTACGTCGACACGGACGCGGAAATCGTCCGCGCGGCTGGAAAGAGTATCGACGCCATCTTCCGGGATGATTCGGAGGCGCGGTTCCGCGAACTGGAGCGCCGGAGCCTCGCCGAGGCGTGCCGGCGCGAAATGCAGGTCGTCTCGACCGGCGGAGGCGTCGTCATGGACGAGTCCAACCGCCGGCTCATGGAAGCGGCGGGGCTCGTCGTCTGTCTCGAGGCGAGGCCCGAAACGATACGGAGCCGGCTCAATGCCCAGGATCGCGTCGCTGAGGAGCCGGAGGTCCGGCCATTGCTGGGCGGCGGCGTACTGGACCGCATCCGTTCCCTGAAGTCACAGCGGCAGGGCTGCTACGCCCTTGCCCACTGGACCGTGCATACCGACGCGTTGACCCCGCGGGAGGCTGCGGATCAGGTCGTCGAGGCGTGGGGGATGACGTCACGGCGGAGCGCGGCTTCCACCCACGTGCGCGGCGACCTTGCCGCAACCGTGCGCACCTCCTCGGGAGACTACCCGATCTGGGTCGGCTGGGGGACACTCGGCGAGCTGCCGGAGCGGGTCAAGGAGGCAGCCTCGCCAGGCGCCGCCTACGTCATCACCGACCGCGGCGCCTATCGGCATGGCCGGAACGCCCAAATCGCGCTGGAGGCCGGCGGCATTCCGGCGCACATCTTCACGCTCCCCCCCGGCGAGAGGAGCAAGACGCTAGAGATGGCGAACACCCTCTACGGCTGGCTGGCCGGGCTCAGGGCCGAGAGGGGGCACATGGTGCTGGCCGTGGGGGGCGGGATAGTTGGGGACCTCGCCGGGTTCGTCGCCGCCACCTACTTGAGAGGCATCGCCTTCGCACAGGTCCCCACCACGATGCTGGCTATGATGGACGCCTCCATCGGCGGCAAGACGGCTGTGGACCTGCCGCAGGGTAAGAACCTCGTCGGGGCTTTCTACCAACCCAAACTCGTGCTCTCCGACGTCGAGACCCTGGCGTCGCTGCCTGACCGCGAGCTCAGGTCGGGGTGGGCGGAGGCCATCAAGCACGGGCTGATCATGGACGAAGGCTTGTTCCGCCGGTTCGAGGAGGAGAGGGAAGCGGTCATGGCGTTGGATCCGACGGTGGCGACGGACTTGATCCGGCGGAGCGCGGCGATCAAGGCCGACGCCGTATCATCGGACGAGAGGGAGACCTTGGGCGTGCGTGTTCTGCTGAACTACGGGCATACCGTCGGACACGCCATCGAGGCGGCCACCGGCTACTCGCGGTTCCTGCACGGCGAGGCCGTAAGCCTCGGCATGACGGCTGCCGCGCACCTCAGCATGGGCATGGGCACGCTGACAGGCGCAGAGGTGGAGCGCCAGCGGACCGTCCTGACCTCATACGGCCTACCCGTATCCGCCGGCGGGTTGGACCGGGAGGCGATACGCAACGCCATGTCCATGGACAAGAAGACCACGGCGGGCTCGGTGCGGTGGGTGCTGCTGGACGGTATCGGCAGGGCCGTTACCCGCGCGGACGTCCCCCCGGATCTCGTCGATGAAGCCCTCGACGTCGTCCTGAGCGGGAACCGTGAAGCGTGAGCTGGCCGTGGCTAACGCTTCTTGGACTGAGCACGGGGGCCTTTGGCGCAGCCGTCGGCGCCGGCGGGGGCGTCGTTCTGGTGCCCCTACTCTTAATCCTCACCGACACGGAGCCGCCCATCGTAGCCGGGACGTCGTTGACCCTGGTAGCTCTCAACGCCATCACGAGCTCGCCCTCCTACCTCCTAAAGGGACTCGTCGACCGGCGAGGGGGCTTACTACTCGGCTTGGCTGCCATACCCGGCTCGACTCTCGCCCCCTTCGTGGTCGAGTCGCTGGCAGGCGGCGTATACCGGGTCCTGCTTGGCCTGCTGATCCTCGGCCTTGCCGTGCGGCTACTCACTGCCGGGTACGGTGAGCCGGAGCGCGCCGCGCCTAGAAGTATGGTACGTCTTGGAGTGGTCAAGCGCCGCATCGAAGCGGAGAAGGGCCAAGTCTTCGAATACGAGTACAGCGAGCCGCTGGCCGCCGCATTCAACGCGGCGCTCGGGTTCGTGTCGGCGCTCTTCGGCACCGGAGGCGGATACATTCGGACCCCGGTGCTCGTGGCGGCCTTCGGGTTCCCGGCCCGCGTGGCCGTCGCCACGTCAATGTTCGCAATGGCCTTCTACGCCACGGCAGGCGCTGCGGTGCATGCATCCCTTCACAACGTGAACTGGTATCCTATGGTCTTCTGGGTGGGCGTCGGAATGGTGGTCGGCGGGCAGATAGGCGCAAAGTTGGCGGCCACCGTCCGGGCAAGCTGGATCATCAAGTTGCTGGCGCTGGTGCTTGTAGTCATAGGCCTGCGGCTGCTGATCCAAGCCCTATTCCAATCGTAGCGGACGCTATGAGTGTGTTTGGCATTGCGGCGACGGATGGCCGCGCACGGGCGGGGATACTGCACACCACCCACGGCCCCCTTCAGACCCCGGCCTTCATGCCGGTCGCCACACAAGGTTCCGTCAAGGCGGTAGACACCCGCGACCTCCGGGACATGGGCGCCGGCATCGTGCTGGGCAACACCTACCACCTCTACCTGCGCCCCGGGGTCAACGTGATAGAACGGCTAGGCGGGCTGCACGGCTTCATGGGTTGGGACGCCCCCATATTGACGGACAGCGGCGGCTTCCAGGGCTTCAGCTTGAAGCACCTCAGAAAGATCACGGAGGACGCCATCGTCTTCAAGTCCCACGTCGACGGCAGCACGCACACGTTCACGCCTGAAGCGGCGGTGGAGCACCAACAGGGATTGGGCGCTGACATAATCATGCCCCTCGACGTCTGCCCGCCCGCGACGGACGGACGCCAGTCCGTGGATGCTGCCGCCCGACAGACCACGCGGTGGGCCGAGCGCTCGAAGGCGGCGCATACAAGGGCCGGGCAGATGCTGTTCGGGATAGTCCAAGGCGGCCTCGACCCGGACCTACGCGAGCGGTCAGTTGGGGAAATCGCGGCCATCGGATTCCCCGGCTACGCCATCGGCGGCCTGAGCGTGGGCGAGCCCAAGTCCGAAATGCATCACGTTGCCGGGCTCACGGCCGGCCTGCTCCCCGAGGACTCACCCAGATACTTGATGGGGGTCGGGTCGCCGGAAGACCTGGTCGAATGCGTCGCGCGGGGCGTCGACATGTTCGACTGCGTGCTGCCGACGCGCATCGCCCGCAACGGCGCCCTGTTCGTCAGCAGCGGCAGGGTGAACGTGGACACGAGCCCGTTCAGGACCCAAGAGCAGCCGGTCGACCCCTGCTGCACCTGCTACACTTGCTCCAACTTCTCGGCCGCTTACCTGCACCACCTGTTCCGGGCGAAGGAGATACTGGCGTACCGGCTGGCTACGATACACAACCTGCAATTCGTGCTAAGGCTAATGTCCGACATGAGACAGGCAATCGTCAACGGTGAGTTCGAGGCGCTCCGGACATCATTCCATCGCAGGTTCGCGCCCCCCGACGAGAAGACCCGCCGCTGCCAGAAGCGGAAATGGCTCGATTCACGCCGGCGCTCCAGGTCGCATATCCGGCAAGGCCGGACCAACACGAACAGGGGGTGAGGCCAGGGATGCTCGATCACCTCGACCTGGATGACCGCGTCGCCATCGTCACCGGAGGCGGCACGGGTCTGGGACGTGAGATGGTCCTCGCGCTGGCCGGGGCCGGCGCCGCCGTGGTCGCCGCCGGACGCCGGGAAGGGCCCATAACCGACGTTGCGAGGCTTGCCGCCGCATCGGGTGCGCGCGCTCTGGCAATACCGACGGACGTCACCGACTCCCACCGGGTAGACCGCCTAATGGCGCGAACGATAGACGAACTGGGCAAGGTGGACGTGCTGGTGAACAATGCGGGCATGGTCCGGGACCAAGGGGGGGCGCCCATCTGGGACATCGACGACCAGGAGTGGCACCGGGTGCTGGACGCCAACCTGACGGGGGCGTTCTATTGCTCCCGAGCGGTTGCCAAGCACATGTCGGGCCGTGGTGAGGGTAAGATCATAAACATCTCGTCCGGCTTCGGGCTGCGCGGAGGCCGAGACAACTACATGTACGCCTGCGCCAAGGGCGCTCTGGTCCAACTTACCCGCACACTGGCTACCAGCCTCGGCCGGTACGGCGTTACCAGCAATTGCCTTGTTCCCGGCCTGTTTCCTACCGAGGGCGTGAATGCGTCGAGGGAGACGCTGCCGTCGGGAGACCTCATCCCGATAGGGAGGACGGGACGGCCGCAGGAGATAGGCCCGGCAATCGTGCTGCTCGCTTCCTCGGCGTCCGACTACATGAACGGCGCTACGTTCGCCATAGACGGAGGAGCACTGGCCGGCGGATACGCTCCCACGGGCCACGCGCCTCTCGTCCCGCTGGACATGGAGCACGATGGCGGCGCGTAGCGGGTGGGACCTGACGGGCAGAATTGCCCTGGTAACAGGCGACCGCAGGGGATGGACCCCCCACTTCGCGGCGGCGCTGGCCGAAGCCGGGGCGGACGTGGCGCTCGCCGGCCATGCAGGCTCCGACGTACACGACGCGGCGCGCTCGGTCCGCGCGGCGGGGCGAGAGGCCTTGGTCATCGAATCCGTCCTGACAGGCTCCGAGGACGTAGATCGAGTAGTCGCCGAGGTGACGGCTAGGTTCGACAGAATAGACATCCTGGTAAACAACGCCCGCGTCGATTTCGGGAAGCCGTTGGTGGAGACGACCGATGCGGAGTGGGACGCCGTTATGCGTCTCAACGTAAGGTCAACCTTCTTGCTCTGCAGGGCCGTGGGGAGGCATATGCTCGCGCAGGGGGGCGGCCGCGTCATCAACATCGCGTCGGGTCTGGCCGAGCGCGGCCTTGTCAACTCGGCCGCAGCCTGCGCCGCCCAAGGGGCCGTCAAGCAGCTAACCGCCGCTCTGGGTCTCGAGTGGGCCAGGGACAACGTGCGCGTCAACGGCATCGGGGCCGGGTGGCTGAGCGCCGAGACGCCCGCGGAGGAGGCCGGGCGGGAGCTTCTCGTGCGATTCATCCCCTCGAAGCGGAGAGGGCGCCCCTCGGACCTCTGCGGCCTTCTGGTATACCTGTCCTCCGACGCGTCGGATTTCGTCACCGGGCAAATGGTGTACGTGGACGGCGGCGCCATGGCCCACGCCTAGGGAGGACACTCTGCCACCGGCTTGCCCCCGCTGCGGCGCCGACAACCGGCAAACGGCCTCCTTCTGCGGCCACTGCGGCCACTCACTGGCCTCAATCCCCTCCGCAGCGCCCACCCTCAGCCGCCCCGCGTGGGACGGCTGGGTGGCAGCGGCGGCAGTGGCGCTGGCGGCGGCCGCCCTCATCCGGGTCTTCAGTATCGACTCCATAGAGCTTCAGCCGGCGGAAACCGCCTTCCTAGACGCGGCCGCGGAAGCCGTGCGCGGCTTCCCCGCGGGGCTGTGGGCGGAATCGACGGGACAGCCCGCCGGCTACCCGTATATCCTGAGCGGATGGATGAAGCTGTCAGGAAGCTCCCCGGCAGCCGCCCGCATGTTATCGGCGGCGCTGGGAGTGGCGGCGCTGGCGGCGTTCTACGTAATGTGTCTGCTGGTCTTCGACCGCAGGTCGGCGCTGTTTGCCACTATAATGCTCGCCTTCAGCGCCTGGCACCTCGAATATAGCAGCCGCGCCCTGCCCATGGTGGGATTCCTCCTCCTGGAGCTCCTGGGGACCGTCGCGCTGCTTGCAGGCATGGCCGAAGGCGGACGGCCCAAGGCAAGGCTCTGGTTATTAGCGCTCGCTGCGGTCGCCTTCGGAGCAAGCGCGTATCTTCACAATGCCTTCTTCATCTTCTCAGCGGCAGTCGCCCTGTTTTGGGCCCGCGAGCTCCTCTTCGCGGACGACCCGCCCGCCGAGACGGCGCGCGGCGCACGCACGTTTCTCATAGTCGCGGCCCTGGTCCTGGCGCCGTATCTGGCGGCGCTGACGCTCAACGCCGGGGACGTCTGGAGCCATGCCGGGGAGGTCTGGATATCGAGGTCACCGCAGTACCAGGAGGCCAACGGCTTCACGGAGCAGAGCCGCCACGCCCTCGGAAGCATAGTGAGCGCTGCGCGCGGCCTGCTCTGGTCCGTGGAGGGTTCGCGGCGGCTGGACCCGGCAACGGGCTTACTGGCGGCCACCGGGCTGCTCGTCGGGCTTAGGGGACTGGGCGACCGGCGGCGCCTGATGCTCTGGGCGCTCTTCGCCAGCGCCGTCGCCGCGGGCGGCCTGACCGTCTCGCAGGGCTGGGATAGTCGCCTGTTCGCCGCTGCCCCTGCCGTCTTCGCGTACGCGGGATTCGCGCTCCACTGGCTGTTGGGCTGGATGGAAGCCCGCGTGGCCCGCCCCTTCCAGGCCGCTTTCTTAGTAGCAGTCTTCCTCCTCGTCGTCCTGTACAACCTGACGTCCTACTACCGGGATCCCGCCCCAACGGAAGACCCGGCTGCGGCGGCCCAACCTGCGAGCGTGCAATGGCCGACGCCTAGCTGACAGATTACTGAAGGGTTCTTCCGTAGCCTGATAAGGCCAAGACACTCCCACACCGGGCGATAGGATTCTCGATAGGAAGGAAGACCATCTTACGCAGCCTACTAAAGGTCAGGGTACTCCCACGGGCGGGGCGCAACGCCGCCGCGCTCACCCCGGACGGCGCGGTTAGAGTACACGTAACGGCGCCGCCCGAAGACGGCAAGGCCAACGCGGCGATGGTCAAGCTGCTGGCCAAGCGCTTGGGCGTGAGCAAGACCCGGATACAAATCGTGGCGGGCGGAAGAGCAAGGGATAAGACGGTCGTGGTCGTCGGCCTATCTGAGGGTCAGGCGCTCGCCGCCCTGAGATGAGCGGGCCGCCGAGCTAGGAACCCCTATCCCGGCGTCACGTAGGACAGGTCCCAGTCGCCAAGCCGTTTAAGCGCCGTCGGCGCAGACCCCAAGCCGCGCCCTCCGGACTCCGCCCACGAGCGCACCTCCCCGGCGTGGCCCAGCCGCTTGAGAGCGCTCCAGTTGGGGGCGTTAGTGATGCGGCTGCCGTGTACGCAGTCCCAGAAGAAGAAATGCTCCACCCCCGCGCCGTAGAGGGCGGCGGCGCGCCTGCGGTACGACTCGGCGCTCGAGTCCCTCGGCATCAGGTTCAGGGCCAGCTTGCACGGCGTGCCCCGGGTCAGCGACAGAAACCACTCCGCGTCCCGCGTCTCCACCCAGGTCTCCACCATGCTGTCGAGGTTGGGCGCGGAGCTGTGGGGGATTATCGTATCCACTAGCCCCTCTCCTACCCACTCCCGCAGGTCCAACCCGTTCTGGAGATTCTCCTTCTCGCTGGACATCACCACCGCGGAGACCTCTATGCGCTCGCCTCGACCCATCGCCTCCGCCGCCTCGTCCATCGACTTGCGGATCTCCCGGTGGAACTGCGTAAGGACGCGGGCCCGGTAGGACAGCCACCTTGCGTCATCCTCGTCTAGCCCCCTGGGGTCCAAACCGTACTCCTTCCGGAAGCCATCCACCAGCGGCGGCTCGTACTCCACGACCGGAGGCCTGCGGTTGTACAGCAGGCATACCCCGTCCACGCCGTACTCAGCCATCTCGCGCAGCAGCGATATTACAAACCGGCGTGTCTCCGGGTAGGTGAACGATATACGGGGGGTGGGGTTACCGCGGCGGTCCGCTCCTCGAAGATCGGGGCGGAACCGGTACAGCGGAGACTTGGAGTTCTCCAAGTCCATGGGCGGAGCGTGAAAGCCGGCGACGCGCCAGCTTGCGTGAAACTCCAGGCCGATCTCGTGCGCGTAGTCCAACGCGACCCGGAACGGGTCGATGCCCTGGTCGCGGAGCGCCCTCCAGCTCTCCGCGTGCATCCGGTCGCCGTGCCTGGGGAACGCGGTCACGCTGTCGTTGGTCGGGATGGAAGCGATCTTGCTGAAGTAGTAGACGTTGTCGCCGCCGCCCGACTCCCAGTACAGACGGGAGAAGTCGGAGTCCCGGAACGGCTCGATCTCACGTCTGATCTGCTCAGCAGTCGTAACCCTCAAACTGAAGTGGAAGCCATGAGCGTCGTTGTGAGCGAACAGCCGCCGGGTGTCCGTGCGTTGCCGATCCTCCAGCAGGGCATGGACCTCGCCATCGGACAGCGCCGTCAGCTTGACGTAGGCGATGCTGGCGTTCATGCACCGGTGCGCGCCCGGCCCCTCTCCCTCTCCCACCCTCACCGCGATCTGGCGCACCACCAACTTCCGGTCCGTCATGTCGGCGACCTTCCAGAACAGCTCCCCGATCCCCTCTTCGCGGGGCCGGTCTCCCGCCGGGTAGCTAAGACGGGAGAAGGTCTCCTCGTCGTCCATGCGGACGAGCAGGTCGACGGGAGGCTCCATCCGAGTGTAGACGCCTACGGAGATCGAATGCCACCCGGAGGCGCCCAGGTCGTAGCGTATCTCTGGCGCCGTCTGCTCCGGTCCGGCCAGCAGCATGACGCCGGAGAGGCCTTCAGCCTCGTAGTCCAGCTTCCGCCATCTTCCCCTGACCGCCCAGTCGGACGCCGCCTCCGCCGGCTCGCACCGTCCCATGTCGGTCAGGTACACCGGCTCGGCAGTCAACCACGTATCGGCGAACATGTCGGCAGAGTTTGTAGTCAATGCCCTCTCCCCGTTCAGCAGATTGCGGCTGGCCCCGCCAAGCCTCCCGCAATGATACACCCGGCGGCGCGCCGTTAGGGGTGTGCAGAAGGGCAACCCCCTTCTGCCCGGAGTCTGGGAGCCTGCCGAAGGGGTGTCCCTCAGATACAAGCCCCTCAGTCCCTGAACAGGGGAGCTCCACCGGTCCCAGTGGGTCCGAGATGCTCCGAGCGCCTACGGCTCCGGGCGGGCTACGCCCGCGCCCCGGGCCGCAGCGAGGCAAGCAGGCGCTCGGAGGCCTCAGTTACGTCGTCCACGGCGGCGTAGAACGCTGGCGCGTTGACGCGCGAAGGCTCACGGTATCCGCTGACCTTCCGCACGTACTGCAAAGCCGCGGCGCGTACCTCGCCGGAGTCCGCCGGGCCGTCCTTTCTACGCAGCGTCTTTATGCTTCTGCACATGGCTATCTCCGTTCCTACTGAAACGACACCGCCGGCTCGAGTTGCCCTTGCCGCGGGGCAGCATCAGATGGCCTCGCACACGAAGCCCGGCTGCTCCGCGAAGTCGGACAGTATCAGGTCTAGCGCGCCTCCTCGCCGTGATACCATGCTTTGACCGCCTATTTGAAACAGCAGTTGGGGTGATGGAGGGATAAGGACCGATGCCAGACTTGTTTCGACTTACGACCGACGGGGGAGTCCCTGTGCAAGAAGAACCGTTTGCAGACGAGGTTAATGACCTTGAGAGTTTCGTCTTCGACAACCCACAGCTATTGGGCGAAGGCATCGAAAGCGTCGCACGACAAGTGTATACCGATGACGGCCGCCTCGACATCATGGCCGTTGACAGGTCCCAGGGCCGCCTCGTCATCGTTGAACTGAAGAACGTGCCGGCCGGCGTCGACGTACTCCTTCAGGCGCTCAGATATGCGAGTTGGGCAAAGGTCAATCAGGACAGCGTTCGGCTCTTCTTGCAGCGGCATGACGTCGCTGAGGCCGACGTGAAGTTTGACTCCATTCGGATAATTGTCGTCGCTCCGGAGATTCTCGGTAACCTGGTGGAGCTTTCTCAGTACGTAGTGGACGCTTTTGAATTCAACTTCGTCGAAATCCGCAGATTCAAGGATAAAGGGGACAGTTTCGTCGTCGTCAACCAACTCCCTACGCCGGGGGCACCGCCCGGCGCAAGTCCACCAGAAGGATGGACGTGGGACAATTATCGAGAGCGCTTAGGCTGGAGCAGCCAGCAAGTGGAGCTGGGGAAGGCACTGTTCAACAACGTACGAGGGAAGATCCAGTCCAAGGGTTGGCCTCTGAAGCCTTTATTCAGGAATAGCTACATCCCGTTCAAGTCTGGGAGGTGGAATGTAGTTGGGTTGTCGTCATTAGGGACCGGCGACGGCTTCCATCTGTGGTTCAGGCTGCCTGGACCACCCGAGGAACTCAGTATCGATGTTCCTCAGGATCTGCAGGGCTCTTGGCACGACAATCATTACTACGTGAAGATCACGGATACCAGCTTCGACTCGGACCGGCTTGACGAGCTGTTCGAGGCATCCTACAAGTACGTCGTGGGCGCCTAGCATTGAGAGCCTTCCCCAAACCCTCCAAGGTCCTCGTAATCGGCTCCGGGCCAATCGTCATCGGGCAAGCGGCGGAGTTCGACTACGCCGGGACGCAGGCGTGCAAGGCGCTGCGCGAGGAGGGCGTCACCACGGTGTTGGTCAACTCGAATCCGGCAACCATCATGACGGACGAGGGCATAGCGGACGTAGTGTACATCGAGCCCCTGACCGTGGAGGTGCTGACCCGGATCATCGAGTCCGAGCGGCCGGACGGGGTGCTGCCGACGCTGGGCGGCCAGACCGGGCTCAACCTGGCCGTCGATCTTGCGGATGCCGGGGTTCTCGACCGGTACGACGTGCGCCTGCTCGGCACGCCGCTGGAGGCGATACGAAACGCGGAGGACAGGGACCGTTTCCGCCAGCTATTGATGAACATCGGCGAACCCGCGCCTCCCAGCGCAACGGTGAGCTCCATGGACAAGGCGGCTGAGGCCGCCGAGGAGCTGGGGCTGCCCCTCGTCGTCAGGCCCGCCTATACCCTCGGCGGCACCGGCGGCGGCATCGCCGACACCCGGGAGGAGTTCGAAACGATCGTTGCGGGCGGACTCGCCGCCAGTCCCATCGGCCAGGTGCTCATCGAGAGGTCGTTGGTGGGCTGGAAGGAGGTCGAGTACGAGGTGATGCGCGACGCCGCCGACACCTGCATCACCGTGTGCAACATGGAGAACATCGACCCGATGGGGGTCCACACCGGGGACAGCATCGTCGTCGCGCCCAGCCAGACGCTGTCCGACAAGGAGTACCAGATGCTCCGGTCGGCGAGCCTGCGGATCATCCGCGCCCTGGGCATCGAGGGCGGCTGCAACGTCCAACTGGCGCTGGAGCCGGGGGACGTGGTAGCCGAGTCCCTCCCCGGGCGGGGCCGCGCCGAAAGCCCCTACTACGTGATCGAGGTCAACCCCCGCGTCAGCCGCAGTTCCGCCCTGGCGTCCAAGGCGACCGGCTACCCCATCGCCCGCGTGGCGGCGAAGATCGCCGTCGGGAAGCGGCTGGACGAGATACCCAACGCGGTCACGCAGCAGACGCTGGCGGCCTTCGAGCCGGCGCTCGACTACTGCGTGGTGAAGATACCGCGCTGGCCCTTCGACAAGTTCCCCGGCGGAGACCGGCTGATCGGCACGCAGATGAAGGCCACCGGCGAGGTGATGGCCATCGACCGCTCGTTCGAGGCGGCCTTCCAAAAGGCGGTGCGCTCCCTGGAGATCACCAACCGCTCCCTGCTCTGGGAAGACCCGGACTGGCTCGCGGCCGGCGGCGAGGAAGGAGAGGACGCGCCAGCCTGGTCCAGGGCGCCGCTTCATCCCAACGACGAGAGGCTGTGGGCGCTGCTGATGGCCCTCAGGCGCGGCGCGGCGCCGGAGCGCATCTCCCGGTTGACCGGCATCGACCCGTGGTTCACGCGAGCGTTCGGCACAATCGCCTCCATGGAAGCAGCGCTGCTCTCCCGGAACCTCACGCCCGCGCTGCTGCGCAGGGCCAAGCGGCTTGGCTTTCCGGACGAAAAGATAGGCAAGCTCACGGACAGGACGTCCGAGGAGGTGCGGTCGCTGCGCCAAGACCTGGGCATGAGGCCCGTCTACAAGATGGTCGACACGTGCGCCGCCGAGTTCGAAGCCGTGACCCCCTACTTCTATAGCACCTACGAGCAGGAGAACGAGGCAGAGCCGCTGACGGAACCCAAGGCCGTCGTGGTGGGCAGCGGCCCCATCCGCATCGGACAGGGTATCGAGTTCGACTACTGCTCGGTGCATGCCGCATGGGCGCTCCGGGACGCGGGCATCAAGAGCGTCATGATCAACTCCAACCCGGAGACGGTCTCCACCGACTTCGACACCAGCGACCGCCTCTACTTCGAGCCGCTCGACGACGAGAGCGTGCGCGACGTCATCGAGAACGAGGCGCTCCCGGACCGTGGAGAGGGGGAGGGATACCCTCCCACGATGGTCCAGTTCGGCGGGCAGACCGCGATAAACCTGTCCCAGTCCATGGACAGGGCAGGCCTCCCCATCCTGGGGTCCACCGCCCAGTCCATCGACACCGCGTCCGACCGGCAGCTATTCGAGGACTTCCTGGCCCGCGTCGGCATCCCGAACCCCCCGGGCGCAGCCGTCGCGAGCATAGAGCAGGCCCTGTCCGTGGCGGACGACGTGGGATACCCGGTGCTCGTCAGGCCCAGCTACGTGCTGGGCGGCAGGGCAATGGAGATCGTCCGCAACCCCACCGAGTTGATCAGGTTCATCTCCAACGCGTTCGCGGCGGGAGAGGGGCGCCGTGTCCTGATCGACAAGTACTTCGAGGGCAGGGAGGTCGAGGTGGACGCCGTCTGCGACGGGGAATCGGTGCTGATACCGGGGATGATGGAGCACGTGGAACGGGCCGGCGTACACAGCGGCGACTCGATGGCCATCTATCCCGGCCTCACCATGACGAAGGAGGAGGTCAACACCGTCGTCGACTATACGACCCGCATCGGGCTCGCACTCCAGGTGCGCGGCCTCATGAACATCCAATACGTCGTGCTGGGAGGGCCGGCCTACCGGACCCCCCTGAACGCGGGCGGCGCGGTCAAGACCGAGGTCTACGTGCTGGAGGTGAACCCGCGCTCCAGCCGCACGATACCCTTCATATCCAAGGTGACCGGCGTCCCGATGGTCCGCCTTGCGGTGAACGCCATGCTGGGCCGGAGCCTCGCCGAGCAGGGCTACTCCGGCGGCCTGTGGGAGAAGCAGAAGGTCGTGGGCGTCAAGGCGCCCGTCTTCTCCATGTCGAAGCTGGCCGGCGTGGACACCTACCTGGGGCCTGAGATGAAGTCCACCGGCGAGGTGATGGGCATCGACTACGAATTCAGGCCCGCCGCGGCCAAGGCGCTGGCGGCCGCCGGGCTCGTGCTGCCCCCCAGAGGGTCGATCCTCCTCAGCATCGCCGATCGGAACAAGGCCGAGTCTATAGAGATAGCCCGCGCCCTCGACGCGGCAGGCTATGGCCTATACGCCACGGGAGGCACCGCGGAGATGATACGCGCCCTGGGAATGGAGGTCGTCTCCGTCCCCAAACGGCTCTCCGAAGGGCACCCCAACGTGGTGGACGTCATCACGGACGGCACCGTGGACGCCGTCATCAACACGGTCACGTTCGACCGCGAGGCGCTCCAAGACGGCTTCAAGATAAGGCGGGCCGCCACCGAGCGCCGCATCCCCTGCTTCACGTCCCTAGACACCGCCCGCGCAGCGGTCGAGAGCCTCTCCAACGGCTCCGCCGACTACAGCGTAGAGCCCATGGGGACGTACCTGTCCGGCAGCGCATAGGGTCCTGCTAGTATCGTGACTCTGAAGTTCGTTGCACTATTCGGCTGTTGAGGGCGCGGCCTTGGTCTTGTGAACGGAGAGCGCTAGGCGCACTGTCATTCCGAACGGAGCGCAGCAGAGTGAGGAATCTAAAGCCGCTGCTCGCAAGACAACGTCGTCTGTAGGGCAAGGTCCCTAGATTCCTCCCTGCGCTCGGAATGACAGGTTGGCGGGGCAACACCCTCGGAGACACGCTCTTAACGTGTCTCCTTGAAGCATTCGAGGCACTGTGGTTTGGCAAGGGAGGTTCGCGACTTGAGGCCACAGCGATGGCAGTGTCGTTCCGGATAGTCGGGGTTTCTGTAGTGGGCCCACTTTTTATAACAATCGCCACATAGTGGCCGCTCTGGTTCGAAGGAGATGCCGTTCCCACACCTGATGCAATACCCTGAGTAGGGCTCTGCGTTAGCTAGCAAGCGGCTGATGTAATTGTTGATCTCTTTGATCTCTTCGGTGCCCTGGACGCGCAGCGCGACCTCCTTTGAGTCTACTGCGGATTCTTTGAGCAAGTTCATTGACGTGACGATGGCTTGTGACTCATTCAGGTATATCTTGGAGTGGAGCCGTTTTACCAGATATACCCGGACTCCGAGGCCGATCAACCAATCGAGATGCTCCTTTTCTTTCTGTTTCCGATCGCTGCGACACACGGCGGTGACACAGACGCGCTTGGCCATCTGCACAACAACGTCATGCAAGTTCACGGAGAAGTCGTTGTAGGGAGAAACTAGGACAAGCTGCGATCTTGCACTTTTAGCCAACTTAATTACCGAAGGTAATACGTCCTCATCGTACAAGAACTTTGCCATGGGCCTCAAGCCCAAGTGGGTCATCGCACGCTCGTAATACTGCCTCATCGTACAACACCTCTACCATAGGAGACTCCATGGGCATGTCCGCCCAGCCAATGGTCTTCTCAGTATCCAGACGTATTTGTGGGTCTGTCCCGTTGCTGAGTGGCATAGCACAGTCGGCGCCGATAGTTGAGTAATGTAAGAGGCCCCGCAGTGCCGTCTCAATGCCGACCGTGCCTCTACGCCGGGTTGGACGCCGTGAAGCTCTCCACCTCGATATGCTCGGCTCGTTCACTGGCGCGCCATAGGTCGTAGGCCATCTGCATTCCGAGCCAGGTCCTCGGCGTAGAGCCGAACGCCTTGGACAGCCGAAGAGCCATCTCGACCGATACGCCGGACTGCCCGTTCACGAGGTCGGACAGCGCCTGCCGGGTTACCCCCAGCCCTCGGGCCGCACGCGTGACTGTCAGGCCCAGCGGCTCAAGGCACTCCTGCCTCACTATCTCGCCGGGATGGGGCGGATTGTGCATGGGCATCGGCTCACCTCCTCAGTGGTGGTCTACGTAATCGACGTCGACGGCATGACTGCCCTCGAACCTGAAAGTCACCCGCCAATTCCCCGATACGGAGACGGCGTAGCGGCCCCTCAATTCTCCAACGAGCATATGCAGCCGTAACCCGGGCAAATCCATATCCTTGGGAGCATGGCTTTGGTCGAGTACGGCAAGAATACGAGTCAGCTTTCCAACGTGTTCAGGGGCGACTCGACGCGGCCCGCGCCCTTCGTAGAGTGCCCGCAGCCCATGATGCTTGAACGATAAGATCACGTCGGCATACTACCGTGTCGGCTGTCGCTTGTCAATAGACAAGGTATCCCTTAGCGGCTGCCGGCAGCCATTATGATAAGCTGAGAATGGAGGCGTATGGACCTCCCCTCGGATGTTGAAGAGTTGATTCTGAGGCTCACATCCGTGTTGGGCTTAGTTTATGGTGCGATTGACATGATTGTCACTCCTCTCTATCAGGACACGCCGATTGTCGTCCAGATACGTGATGGACTTCCTTCAATCTCGTGCATGCGTGCGGTAATAAAATGACATCGTCCGATGACGGCCTGCACGGTAGGCTAGGGAGCCGTGACGGACACCCAAGTTGGCCAACCGTATCCCGCGTCCTGAGAATAGTGGCTTGCCATTGGCGGGTTCTGCTGGTCGGTTCTATCATGGGCCTGGCAGTGGCGCTCTTGTGGCTGGCACAGCCCGTACTGGTGAGCCTGATAATCGACCGGGCGATCATAGGCGGGGACAGACGTCTCTTAATCATCCTCGCCGGGAGCATGTTGGGCCTCGCGCTGTGCATCCTGCTGCTAGAGGCCCTGAGAAGCTATTGTCTTGCGCTCGCGGGTGAACGTGTGGTCCGTTCTGTACGTGTGATGCTATTCGAGTCGCTGCAGCGTCAGTCCCATGGTTTCTTCGTGCGGACCAGCTCAGGAGCGATATCGTCCAGGATGTGGAATGACACATCGAGCATTCAAGCTACTGTAGGCGTTGCTTTCTACGACGTCTTCGGCGCTGTCGTGCTACTGATCAGCGCTCTAGTGTTCATGTTCATATGGAGCTGGACGCTCGCTCTACTGTGCGTATCGGTGTTGCCATTGATTCTTGGCGCCAGCATCTTCCTAGGTCAACGGAACCAGAAGATCGAGGGCAGGCTGCTCTCCCACCTCGATCGTCTGGTCGCCTTTACTTTCGAGAGACTCAATATAAATGGCTTCATGCTGATCAATGGACTTGGCTACGACAAAAGACTCAACTCGAAGCGATTTGCCGACGGAGCGTCAGAATTGTTGAAGTTGTCTGTCGCGCAGAGCATGACCATGCAGAGCGTCCATATTACGCTAGTGGTCTTCCCGATTCTCATCGCCGCCATCATCTATATTTACGGAGGATCGAAGGTTATCGACGGAGACTTTAGCTTAGGCAAGTTGACCGCCTACATAGGGTTGTCCGCGATGCTGGCATCGCACGTATCTTCTCTGGCTAACCTGAACGCCAACTTCATGGGGTCGCTGGCTCCATTCCGAAGGGTATTCGCATGGCTGGACCTCACGCCGGAAATAGAAGACTCCGAGGATGCCGTAGACCTGTCTAGTATCCAGGGGCACGTCTCCTTTAAGGATGTCTCTTTTGAGTATGAGACCGGAACGCCCATACTCAAGGACTTGTCTTTCCAGATCCCAGCCGGACAACTCATAGCGTTGGTCGGTCCTAGCGGCTCGGGAAAGACTACTGTCACCTACTTGATGCTCCGATTCTACGATCCCACCTCGGGTTGCATTGAAATCGACAGACACGACCTGCGCAACGTTCGTCTGGCATCCCTTCGCCAACATGTCGGCGTCGTGCCGCAGGAGAATATAGTCTTCAATGCGACCGTTAAAGAAAACATGCTTGTCGCAAAGCCCGATGCCGACGACGAAGAGTTGATAGCTTCCTGCAAAGCCGCCCAACTGCACGAACTTGTGGAGAAACTACCACACGGCTACGACAGCATGTTGGGTGAATTCGGGTACAGACTGTCTGGTGGAGAAAGACAGAGGCTTGCCATTGCGAGGGTGGCTCTGAAACGACCCAGTGTCCTGATAATGGATGAACCTACATCTTCGTTGGACTCTGTTACGGAGCGTGCGATACGAGAGGCTCTGATGCCCCTCTTGAGGGAGTCCACGACGGTCGTGATTGCTCACAGACTTTCGACCATCCTTTCGGCGGACGTGGTATTGGTCTTAGACGAAGGCCGACTTGTGGATGCGGGCCGCCATGACGAGTTGCTTGACAGGTGTGATCTGTACCGGCGGCTATTCCAGGAGCAGTTCGCGGCTCAGAGCAAAGACCGGTCGGACGTGTAGGCTGCGGAGAGACCACTCCTGTAGAACGATTCTCATACGAGCAGACGTCGTTGAGGGTCGCTCTCAAGGGCCAGTCGATTGTGCGCGGAAGCAGGCGGCCCCAGGTGCGCTTAGCCTGCCTTCAGCCCCCGTCTCCCAAGCGCTGCGGGCCTCGGAGGACCAGGAAGACGGCGGCTAATTGCAGGCCCAGCGGCTCAAGGCACTCCTGCCTCACTATCTCGCCGGGATGGGGCGGATTGTGCATGGGCATCGGCTCACCTCCTCACAGGGTGATCACAATCCACAATGCCCCTCACACTCATTGATGAACGGATTGTTCTCTTGCAGTTCAATTTCGTCAAGCCGTAGAGCATCTTCAAGCGGTATGCGCCGGTGGTGCAGGTAGGCGCGCTTCCTAAACATTCGTCTCGAATTGTGCTCCTCCGATCGGAGTAGTGCATCTATCTCCACGACTTCCGAGTAGAGAGCGGGTTCACTTCTCTTGACGTCAAGCCAACTCGGGGAGCTGCGAAACGGGCAACCTACGCAAGCACTCCTAGTGAGATTTCGCCCAGGATAATGTTCTGCAAACCACTCTTGGCACTGCTCCCGTGTCAATGGGAGGTCGTCTATTAGCGGATAGCGGTTGCTAATCCACCAGTTGCGACTGGGTTTGACTCGCAGAGCTTCGTCTTCGGTGATCCCCAGCCACATTTCAACGTGTGTTTCGGAGGAAAGGTTCTGTCGTGGACGTACTCCTAGAAGTTCCTGAATGGTTCTACGGATCGGATCCAGTTTGTAATTCTTAGTGCACTGGCGCCAGTTTATGCCGTCAGATCCCCCGTTGGTGTCGGACAGGTACACCGGTAGAGTCATCCAGGGGGCACCCTGAGCGTTCACGCCGTCGACCACATCCTGACGCAGACTCCTCCCGTTGCTGGTTGTGATGATTGGGAAGGATACTTGGGACTGGAGCCACTTGATGTTGTCATACACTGACTGTGGCTCCCACTTCGTATCGGCAAATACGGCGTAATCAGGCTTGATCCCGAAAGCGTTTTGTTCAGCAAGCAAGCACATTACTGTGCTCTGTACGCCACCGCCGAGGCTGATCACCCGCATCGCGGGTGGGGTGTTCGGCCTCGAGCGGTGGCTCACTCTTTTGGGGGTATGGCATCCTCAACGACCGACCGTAGCTCGTCAATGTCCATCAAGTCGAATGCCTGTGCCCCTGCTCGAACGTTGAGAGACTTGAACAATTGGTTAGCGTACTGCGTCTGAAATAAGTGATCGTTGCCGTCGAGTGCACATTCGTATATAGCGGCAACCAGCTTAGGGTTTGCGATGAGGTATCGGCGGTCGAGGGTCTGATGGTACAGATTTACATTGTTTGCCATGGCGTCGAGCAATCGGTCAGGGGTGTACTTAGAATGTCGGGCGACACGTTTGGAGATTTCGCCTAGCCACCACAACCTAGCCGCAGCATTGGATTGACGACCGTCTGGGCCTCCTTTTAGCCAATGTCTATCTACAAAAGCCCTGGGGTCGCGTTGGATTATACTGCTTGTTGCCCATCGCTTTGGCACGTAGCGCGCAATGGCAAAGCAGTTGATAGACGCCCATAGCAGCTCATCAACGACTTGGATAAGGGAAATGCCAGCTAGCGCTTCACGTACGATCTTGGAGTAACGGGCATCGGTGTCTGGGCCTTGCTCAGACACGTCGTTTAGCGGCTCCAGCGAGGTTTCCACTTTTAGCGGTTCTCGCCAAACCTCCTCCGTGCCGGCCTCACCAATCACCTCATCACGCAATCTATTCGGGTCTGGAGAAATGAAAAGATCTGGACATCGGTGGGCGAGAGTCCGTAACGCCTTGTATCCACTTTCGTTGACTATCTCGATCATAGCCCTTGCTCCATATCATTGTCCCAGCCATCCCGTTGGATCAGTTTGCCTAAGGGTTTCTCTAACAGCAGTTGGGCTGCATGAAAGACGGTGTGGCTGCCATTTTGTTGTTCAGGATCGCCTAGCCTAATACCGTGTTCTCTTAGGTTAGTTATAATACAATCCACCCATCCTCCGCTAATGGATTCTGCGTTGTCTATACCAGTCTGCTTTAGCTGTGACAAAGCCTCACACAACGCGTTCATGTACACCGACGGTATAGTCAAGTATTCCTTTGAACGTATACCCTTGAATTGCTCTAACGTCTGTTCGTTGGCTCTTATAGTAAGGTATCGTTGACTTGGGTCCACATCGACATCGAACAAGTCAAGCGGTAGATCGTTGTCTGGGGAAAGATTGAAGATACTCTTCGTTGGCCGCCGGACTGCATTGGCCTTAAACCGCCATGTCTGATCGGTCGCCAATGGTTGCCATCTACCGATGTATATCGCTTCGCCGCCGTATTCTCTGTGGGCTGTGCGGGTAGGATGGTCGACGCTATTGAAGGCAACAATAGCCGGGTTCACTTCCACGTCGTTGACAAGTAGTTGAGATGGAATCACCTCTTCCAACTCAAGCTCTCCTGGGGGAGCGATCAGCGTTTCCCTATGCAGGGTCTCTCGACAGTACAACATGGCGATGCAACGTGCGTCCCCAGTAGTGATCTGCTGTCGTATGGATGGCTCACCTATTTTAAAGGAGACGGTAACACGTATATCTTGTCCGTCAACACTTGTCTGAACAAATGTTGACAACTTTGCATCATTGTAGTCGTCCGAGTTCGGACGAAGCACAGGGTAAAGGTAATTGCGCTTGGCTTCATACTTCATTTTTATTTGGCCGTTCCCCTGAGATAGTATGTCCTACCTGCAACCGGCTCGCGGGTAGAGAACTCTACAGTCCAGCGAGTGGCGTCTTTGATATCCAACAGTGCAATCTTGTCCCCATTCACATCAAGTTTGACATCTCCTGCGTAGGCCTCGCGGATACCCACTGGCACATCTTGTCCATCCTCCCCCACCGCGATTAGCCGAACATCTTGGAGCGATTCGCCAGGGTCATCGAACGCAACGATAACGGAATGCGTGGGGCTCCGGCCTCCGGTACGAAAACGTTGATGGGCAAATGCTTGTTGGTACGGGTGTAACGGTACGCGGCCGCCTAGGTCCAGAGCGACTAGGTGGCTCGGGGTTAACAGGGCCGTCGGAGCCTCCGCTGGCCGTTCCAGATCCAGGCGTGACTACACGCGCGCGAGACCTGCTTCCCCGTAGTCGAATGTGCGGCGGCGCCTGATTGGACTGGTAGGGCGACGTTACTGTTACGCCTTCGCGGTCATGTTCACCTCTGGCATTGCCTCGCTTTCCCTGCTCTCCCTCGTCTTCCACATGCAAGTATTGCGCCACTTCTTGGGCATTTTCTGTCTCGGACAGTACAGGTTCAGCTAGTTCAGCGATACGCCCGTAGCACCATTGGCCCAATTCAGCAAGGCGCTGTTTTGCTTCAGTCTTTCGGGTTGGGTCTACTATGTAGTCCAGCGAGATTTTGTTGTGCTGGGGCGACTCGGAGTCCCGTAACAGAGATGGTTTCCCAAAAGAGAGGCATTCTATTATGGCTGTGAATCCTTTCCAATGCTGTGGGAAACGCCCAAGCCCGCGTATATTCATATCCTTGGCATTGTCGGTGATCATCATACCGGCGTCTCTTATGAGGGCAATCTCCCTTCTACCCGGTGAGTCTTCATATATCTGAATGCGTAAGGATACCTTACCTATTCCATTGATCGCAGTATGTCCAACTGGCTCTAAGCCAGAAACTTTGACAAATCTGGACGTCTTTTCGTCAACCTTGTTTGAAGTAGCAAGGTCTAATACGTTGTCAGCAGCCACCTCCTTAACATCGTCCATGTCGAAGGCTACCTTTAATTTGCCATGAACGACGGCGTGGAAGAAGTGCTTTATCGCTGCATTTACTCCGGTTTGTTTCCAGCCACTCTTTGCCTCGTAGCCAAGAATATATAGCGCAGTGCCAGGGGCTTGTAGCCTGAAAGGACGAGGCACTTCCGAATCTTTTAGAGGCCAAAAGTCTGCCGCGCCAAGATAACCAATTCTTCGGAAACGTCTACCTCCTCTCTCATGAGACACCAGGATAGCCTTACCTTGGAACCTACGGTGCAACTGCGAGTTAGACTTATATGCCACTGAATATAGGACTGTTCTAAGATCCGTCACAGCAAAGGCGGCAAACTTTCCCAGGCCGTAAGAACCGGCTGCATCACGCTGATCCTTCTCATTTGAGCCAGTACCTTTGGTTAGCGCTTCCCACTTGCTAGGTGCTCCATTTGGTCGAGGTTCATCATCAGCTCCCGTTGTGTTACTGTCAGTTATCTTCAGGATGTCTAAGGACCCTTCCTCATTACGTCTGAGTAACCGGTGCGCCCTGTTGAATTGCTCCTCGTATTCCTTGTCGTTGTTGTGTGGTGAATCTGCTGCTGCGCGGAGTGCGTCGGCAAGCTCTGAGGCGTCAAAGGTAGAGGTGGGAATACTATCGATCTTGAATTCCACCTCTACGGGTCGATTAGGATCGGACTGTGCGTCCAGCGAGTTCTGAATGGTTTCCCTGATTATGCTCTCTTCTCTATTGGCCATAAAGTGCGTAACACCCACATCATGAGGGCCTTCGTTTTCATTGGCTTCATTCCGGGGAAATTGCCATTTAGGCCTATTCACCAATTCACACCTCCAATTTTGAGATGCCCCGACAAGTGGAAGGGCTCAATTCGTTTGGGCGTCAGCCGGGACAAGTATAACATGGGGGGTTCAACAGTGCGCTGTCCTATCCCCCGGTGGGGCTTTAGCCCGCCTTCAACCCCCGTCTCCCAAGCGCTGCGGGCCTCGGAGGACCAGGAAGACGGCAGCTGCCAGGGCGTATATTACGGCAAAGGAGACGAGGACCCAGAAGTAGCTCCCCGTAACGTCGAAAGCCCTGCCCGCGGCGACAGGGGCTGCCAGCGCTCCGAGGCTCACCATCGTATTGATGCCTCCTCTGAGAGTCGCGTAGAACGAGCGCCCGAAATAGTCGCCTATCATGGCCCAGGTCAGCCCTGCGCCCCCGTCCGTTATCGAGAGCATGACGCCGAACGCGATCATCAGAGGCAGCTTGCCCGGCGCGTATAGCAGGAAGATCAGGCTGCCCGCGCCGACCAGCATGGCGGCGACTACCAGCTTGCGTTTCGACCAACGGTCTCCCAGCCAGCCCATGAAGAAGCGCGTCACGATTGCCGCCAGCGAGCTGGACGCAATCACCACCCCGCCCGAACCCTCGCCCAGACCCTTCCAGACCATCAACGGCACTATATGCACTATGATGCCGCTGCCCGCCGCTATTCTCAGGGTCATGCCGACCGCCAGCAGCCAGTACGACCACGTCCGAATCGCTTCCCGCACCCCGTATTCGGATGGGGTCTGCCTGCGGCGGCGCGAGCCGGGGCCGCCGTCGCCGTCGGGCGTCTGGCCGAGGTCTTCCGGGGAGTTCCGTACCAGAGCCGACAGGGGGACGCCTACCAGCAATATCATAATGCCCGACGCGACCGACGCTGCCCGCCAATCGTAGTTGATGACGATGTAGGCAACGACCGGCGTCAGAACGCTGCCGCCGACGGCAATGCCTATCGAGATGACGCCGAAGGCCGTCCCGCGGTTGCGGATGAACCACCGGGTGACTATGGCCGCCGAGCCGTTGTGGAACCCCGCGTTGACTCCCAGCGAGAGGACGCCTATGAAGATTAGAAGGAACATGGCGTAGCTGTTGGCGAGCGGGAGCAGAAGGAAGCCGACGCCGGCCAGCACAGCCCCGATCACCATCATGATCCTGGGGCCCCACTTGTCCGTGAAGTACCCGGTGATAGGACTCTGCAGGCCGCTCTCCAGCGCCGACAGACCGAAGACCAAGGACGTTGAGGCGTGGCTGAGCCTGAGGTCGTTGGCCAGGGCGAGGAAGTAGACGCTGAAACCCCTGCCGTAGAGGCCGGCGATGAGGCCGTTCATGGTCGCGCCTATCGCTGCGAATCGCCAGCCGTGGAAGGGGGTACTTTGGCGGCGGGGCTGACGGTTTTGATGGCCGGGGTACATGCGGGGCCGATTATATCAGCCCCCCGGACGCGTTTCGGGGCAGACGGCAGCCCAGAGGGTAACTGTTCAGACTTGGTGAGGGGTGCAGGGGCGCGCTCCTCCGTTTGTCATTCTGAGGAGCTCAGCGACGAAGAATCCTAAGTCCTTGCATATGCGCCGGGCCGTCGAGGAGTGGAGCGGCCCGGTTCAATTCATAGAGGCTGAACGGTTAGCGCGGAGGAAGGCTTGACCCACGGCCTGCGAGAGGCTCAATACTCGCTCACGCCGGGACTCGCGCTCCTCGCAACACGCGCGATCGCGTCCAGTTTCTCGCCAACCTCGGGGTCGATTTCATCCTCGGGTACGTGCTCAGCCAGTTCGTAGAAGTTCTTCTTGTTCATCAGGTTCGGCAGGTCCAGCTTCTCGAAGTAGGCGCGGAAGAGAGGCGCCAGGAAGTCGTCGCTCACCTTGGCGTCAGCGTCCCATGGGGATCCCTTGTCCAGGGTTCTCATAGCGTCCCGCACCTCGGCAACAGCCTCTCGCATCGCGTCCAACCGCCGGCCGGCTTCGGCTACCGCAAACAGAGGTTCGGGAACGTCTGCTACCGCAGATGCCCGCGCGTAAGCCTCCAACGTCGCCTGGGAACATAGGTAGTTCTCGATCTCACGGCGCCTCCAGACTAGACACACAACCTGGCTGGTTGCCGGCGTTCCGGCGTCGCTGCGGTCGAAGAGCGCCGCCCCCTTCAGGTCCGGGAGCGCTTCCCTGAGGCCGTGGTAGTGGCTCAACGCTGCCGCCGCGGTATTCCCGACGTAATGCACGAAGGGCCGCTCCAGCGCGCGGGCCGCCTCGCAGTGGCCGATACGGCGGGCAAACGCCTGCAATACGGCCAAGTCAGTCGAGCCCTCCAGATAGAGGACCCAGCCCGTCTGCTCCGCCTGGTAGTAGTGCTCGAAGCCGATCTCCCTGAGCGCCTTCAGCACCTGGCTTCCCCGGCCGTCGATGCGGTGCGGGCGCCCCACGAATGCGACCACCATGTCCCTGTCCGCGGCCTCGTTCAATATCACCTCGGAATGGCTAGCCGCGATGATCTGGCTTCCGCTCTCGGAGGCCGCCTCCGCGATCAACCGGTATGTCTGGCGCTGCCGGAGTATCTCCAAGTGCGCGTCCGGCTCGTCCAGCAGGAGCACCGCCCCCGGATTGGCGTACATGTACGCCAAGACCAGCATCGTCTGCTGTAGTCCGCGCCCGCCGGAGGAGAGGTCGAGCGTAACGCCGCGCTCCCGGTAGCTCATCGCAATCTCGCCCCGTTCCTCCACGTAGCGGGGCGGGTCGAGGTTAGCCCCGAACAGGTCTTGGACGTGCGACGCCAGCTTTTCCCAATTCTCCGGCTGTTCCTCGTGAATACGGAAGCAGAGGTTGCGCAGCACCTCGGCCGTGCGCCCTTCGCCCACCCGCACGCTCACCGCGCCTTGGTCGAGGCGTGTCTCGGTGGCCGCCAAGCCGGACATGGGGGGGAGGAATGCGACCTGCACGTCCCCGGCCTCCGGTGGAATCGGCATTCTGCCTTCATCCAGACGCAGCGGGCGGCAGTAGAACGACTCCTCGTTCGCGTAGTCGAACTCCAGCCCGCAGGTCCACCGCTTGCCTTTGGAAACGCCTTCTACTACGACGTCGATCCGCATGTTCCGGGTCTGCTGCTTCCCATTCGACCTGAGAATGTCCCGCACGCGGAGGCCATGCCACAGGAGCCTTGCGTTGGGGACGGGGATTGCGACCAGGTCGCGGCGGTTGACGGTGACGCCGGGGCGCTTCCCGGGTGCGCTCCTGCCGGAGTGCTTCTCGTTCCAGCGCTTGAGGCCGACGTCCCAAAGCGCCAACGCCTGCATGGCCGAGGTCTTCCCCGAGTTGTTGGGACCGATAAACGCTACGGGGTTCCCGAGCTCGACCTCGACCGAGCCGAAGCGCTTGAAATTGCGGATTGTGAGCTTAGTCAGCATCGGACGCCATCTACCGCGTCAGTTGGAAGTCGTAACTGGGTGCACAGCCCCCAGACCCCCTGCCAGAAGGAGAATCTCCTAGACCCCCTCGGGTTTCACAGAGTCTGAACAGTCTCTGGAAGTCAACTTCAAATATAACACGCCGGTCTGCTTGCGTTGCGCCGGCTGCGGCGAGCGGGGAGGTCGGAAGCGTTTCCCGCAGCCTGCTAGCCGGGCCTGAGGCGGTAGATCGTCACCCCGGCGTTGTCGTACACGCGGTCCAGTGCGCCGCCGAGGCCGTCTTCGAACTTGGCGAGGCCGCTTTCGGGGTAGTAGAGCCGCTCCACCTCCCCAACGTAGACGTACTCGACGCCGTAGCGCCTCAGTATCTCCAGGGCCTCATCGCGGCTCGCGGTCTCGTACACCCTGTCCACGTCCTCGATCCGCCGCGCCACCTCAGAGCGGTAGTCCCATCTCTGCTGCGTCTGGTGCCAGCTCCAGCCGAGTATCCCAGGCAGCCCCGTGTACACTGAGACCCGCCCGCCCCATCTGTAAGAAGGCGTCTGCGCTTCGAGCACGACGGGGGACCCCTCTACGTTCGCCCGCCCGCCGGCGGCGCCCTTGAGCCACTCTATCGCCTGCAGGTCGTCGGAAAGCGCGATCAACCCGCCCTGGTCCCAGTACACGGCGTCCTCCATGAATGCGGCGCCGTTCAGCGTCAGGGGGGTTGCGGCGCCGTCGAACCGGTCGCGCAGGCGGTCCCGCGTCCCGAGCACGGGGTACACGGCGGCGGCGGCCAGCAGAACGAGGAGGCTGCCCGTCCATACGCCCCTGGGCCAGCCGCGCGGCAACCGGATCCCCCAGCCGTACCGCATACGCCAGAGCAGATATGCCGCCGCCAGCGCCAGGAGGACCCAGACGTGTAGGTAGAACTTGAACACGCTGTTCATGCGGTCCACGTCTCCCTCCACGCGGAAGACGTCCAGGCCCACCGCCAAGAGGACGGCGATCAGCATTGCCATAGCCGCAAAGGCCAGCGCGGCCCCGTCCGGCGACCCTCGGCGCATGGCGTCCGCGCCGACCACGGCGATGGGCACGGCCAGCGCGGCCAGGAAGGGTATCGTGCTGCCGGTCCATCCTGCCGCCACCACCAAGGCGGCGGCGGCGGCGAGGAGGGCGCCGATTCCCGCCGCCCATGCGCGTCTTGCGGCGGCCTGCGACGGGCGACCGCCAACCCGCCTCCACACCCACGCAAGCGCGGGGAGCCACCAGCCCCGGAGCTGGTATGCCAGAAATGACCCTATGATGAAGATGAACAGGCCGTGAATTCCGAGGAACTGCCATAAGACGGTCGTGTTGGTGGTCTCCTCGATGCTGGAGAAGAACGCCTCGTACCTGACGTGGTATGGCGCGAACGCGGCGAACCCTACGATCATGGCTAACCCGGCCCCCATTGCCGCCCGCCCCAGTACGGCGAGCCCCCACCCGCCGTGCGCGAAGTACTCGGCAAGCAGTACGGCTCCCACCGAGAGCGCCGCGTAGGTCGGGAAGTCCCACGTGTTCAGGACCCTGAGGGCCCCCACCGTGAGGCCGAGGAACAACAGCCTCGCGGCGTGGCCCGCGTCCCATCGCGTTCGGGAGCCGCTCCGGAAGGCGCCGAGCACCACTGCCAGAGCGATGCCAACCGCCAATAGGGTGAACGGCATCGACGTCAGGTGCGCGTGCAGATCGGCCAACAGGAAAGTGAAGAACGGGAATTCGGTGATCTCGTGGCCCGGCGGGTCCGGCCCCATCATCCGGCTGCTCCGCCAGAAGTCGAACTCTCCGAAGGGCATGTTCCTAAGCAAGGCCCTCCAGACCCCCTGGGCAACCTGCGCCGCCCCGTCGAGGTTGCCCAGCACGGCGACGAAGATGGCCCCGGTTATCCCAGCGAGCGCCGAAGGCCATCGAGACGCCGGGGTCCCGCCCCTGCGGGTAGCCTCAGCCAGGTTGTAGACGACCGAATAGGCGCCGCCTACGGTCATGGCGAAGAATGTCGGAACAGCCAGATTGTACGCTACGGCCGTATCTATGCCCGTGGCCCTGACCAGAGTTGCGACGAGAAACTGGCCCCAGTAGTAGTAGTTGATGAAGCCGCCGCTGAACCACGGGTCGTAGGGTGGCATGTATGATGAGCGGACCACTGCGTTGAGGTAGGCGAAGTCCATGGGCTTCTCCCCGCCTCGGAAGGGGTGCCACAGGTCGGGGTTCGCCATGCGCAGCGCAACCAGCGACAGGAACGCCACCAGGAAGACGGCCTCGGCCAAGAGCAGCGCTTTCCAATGCCTGGCGACCATCCCGACGATCTCCCTGCGCCGCATTACCATCAAGGCCGTTGAGACGGCGAACAGCACGGCCAGGCACAGCGCCACGCTGTCGGCGGAGAACGAGACCCACCGCAGGCTGGCGAGAAGCCAGACCGCCAGGCCAACCAACAGGAGCCCAAGAGGCTTGGCGAGCAGATAGCCCCTGTCCGCCAGCGGGCTGAGCACCGCGAACGCAATCGGCAGCGTCAGTATTCCCACGCCCTGGATCAGTAAGAGCCAGGCCGCAACCGGCCACCTATCGGCCAAGATCCCGGGCCGGACGATGGCCGTCCACGTCCCCCCGGCGCGCTGCGCCTCGACCTCGCCCGCGGTCAGCATCGGCCCGGGCGGCCCGCCGGACGCCTCCACGCCGACCGCGTACGAACCCTCGATGCGGCGCCTGATGGAGTCCGCGCCGTATCGGGCGGTATTCTCCAGCACCAGCACCACCGGGTGGTCGTACACGGAGAAGCTCTCGTCGGCAAAGCCCAGTCGTATGGGCAGCGCGGCCCCAGCCGGTAGCTCGGTATACGGGAGGCCCGGTCTGCCCAGGGTGTCATGCACGAAGGCGACCCCGGCCAACTGAGGGTAGCCGGTCTCCACGCGCGCCAACTCGTACCCAAGCCCGCCGGAGAAGAGGAGCCTGTAGTATTCGCCGCTCAGCGGGTAACGTTCGGGAAGGCGGGGGATGGTGCCGTAGAGGCGGTTGCTGTAGAAGACGACGTAGTCCGCTCCCGCCAGCTCCTCGGCGAGACGCTCGATCTTTCCCCGGTCGTCACGCTCGTACATCGGCAACTCCCTGACCTCGTACCGGCCAAGGTTGGGGAGGCTCTCTTCCCAGTGCTCCTTGAGGAGCACCGCCCCCTCGGGCGCGTGGCTGTTGATCCACTGGGCCGCGCGTACGGCGGTATGCGGCTGTCGGTACGTGGACGCGTAAGCTGCGCCATAGAACCCCGTCGCGCCGACCAGTGCGGCGAGCCCCAGTGCCAGCAACAGGCTGAGCGCGGGCCGACCCGGGGTCAGCCTGTCCCACAGCGCGAATGCCATCCTGGCGCCGAACAGTACCAGGAACGGGACAACCGGGATCATGTAGCGCAGGAACTTGACCTCGAATGCGCCGACGATCAGGAGATAGGGGACAACCCAGGAAAGCAGCAGCACGCACGCCCTGGACTGCGGGGACCGCAGGGGTAGAGTGGCTAGCAGGGCCGCAAGTGCGATCAGAGACGCCAGAATGATGGCTCCCATGCCGGAGGAATACAGCAGAATGGCAGCCGGCGCCCCCCACCCCGCGGCCAAGTAGACCAGGCCGGCGCCGAGCCGCATCCCCCTCAGCGCCGCGTAGAGCAGCCCCCCCCACGCGGCGATCCCCAACGGCCAACCCAGACCCCACGTTGCAAGTTGCTGGACCTGATACCAGTAGGCCGGGGTATCGACGTACTGGAGGGTGTATACGTAGTCCCGGATCCGTTGCACCATCTCCGACTGCTCCACGACGTTAGCCATGAAGCGCTGCCAGTCCAAGAACGCGTAGGGTTCGGCGATTGCGAACGTAGCTACCGATACCGCAAGGCCCGTTATCAGGCCGGTGACGGCTGTCCGCAACCGCTCCCTGGTCCCGCTCTGATCCGGCTCACCCGAGCGGCTGCCCGGCCCGGCGTGGGTTGCGGCAAACAGGTACATCAGGTGAGCGGTTGCGAACGCCAGGTATATCGGCGCCTGGCTGATCTTGGTGGACATACCCAGACCGACGAACACGCCCGCAAGCGCCGATAGGCGCACGCTGCCCGTCCTGGCCACCCCCAGCAACGCGCAGAGCGTCGCTACGGAGAACAGCGCAAGAAGTATGTCCGTAGCATAGAAGTGGCTGAGCTGGACGTGAATTACCGCCGTGGCGACCAGGGCCGCGGCCAGCAGCCCCTCCCTTCGGCCATATATCCGGCTCCCCAGAAGGTACACGAGCGCCACCGTGCACGTGTCGGCAAGGCCCGATATGGCCCGCCCGGTGACTCTCAGGTCGTGAAGGGCGTCAAGCGGCAACGCCGAGTGCAGCAGTTGCACCGCCTTGAGCAGGTAGAACGGGACGCTGCCGTAGTCGAACCGACGCGGATTCCATGGGCTGGCGTCCGCGTCGAAAAACGTGGAGATGGACGGCGCGCCCATCTCGCCCACCGTCATCAGGATGGCGCGCTCATCGGGATGAGGGGTGAACGAGTACCCCCGGTCCCAATCGAGCCCATAGAGCCGGAGGGCCAGCGCCAACCCTATGACGGCGGCCAGCGCCAACGCCGCGAGAGGGTCGCGGGCGGCCAAGCCTGTCAGCCACGCCGGACGTTTGACCTTCATCATGCCGGGGCTATTCTAGCCCACGGCGCCGGACCGCCGGCGCCGCGCGGATACGGTCATGGGGCCATGCTGGTATAATACGCCACCGTAACGGGTGCGGAGTTGGCCGTCGCAAGCATGGTCGTGACGGAGCGGGGCAACATCCCCCTCGTCGTCCCCGCGCAAGGCCTGCCCCCCGTGCTCGACCGGACGGGAATCGGGGTTTGGACGAGATCGACGAGATACTGGCCGAGACGCGCACGATCGCGGTCGTGGGGCTCTCTCCGGACCCGGCGCGCCCCAGCCACTTCGTGTCCGGATACCTGCAACAGAGCGGCTACCGCATAATCCCGGTGAACCCGAATATCCACGAAGCGCTCGGAGAGAAGAGCTATCCCGCCTTGGAGGACGTACCTGAAAGGGTGGACTTGGTGCAGATATTCAGGCGCTCGGAACTCGTTGGCCCGATCGTGAACGACGCCGTGGAAGTGGGCGCGAAGTACATTTGGATGCAGGACGGGGTTAGTGACGAGGAATCAGCCGTCAGGGCGCGCGAGGCCGGCCTTCTCGTCGTAGTAGACGATTGCCTAATGCGCCAGCACCGCGCGAGGCGCGCCGGAGGAGGGCATATCTAAATGGAGACTCGAAGTTTGGGTAAGGACGGGCCACAGGTGGCGGCCATCTGCCTCGGTACGTGGCCGCTGGGAGGCGCTTTCAGCGCCGTGCCGGAGGAGCAGGCCGTCGCCACGGTGCGCGCCTGCATCGACCAGGGGATCACCTTCCTCGACACCGCGGAGGGGTACGGCGTCAGCGAGTCCCGCGTGGGCAAGGCTATAGAGGGGCGCCGAGACGAGGTCTTTCTGGCCACGAAGGTATCGGGCGGGAACAACTCCCCCGAGCACATCCGCGAGGCGATCGACAACAGCCTGAGGAGCCTGCGCACGGACCGCGTGGACCTCTACCAGGTCCACGCGCCCTCATCCGAATGGCCCATCGAAGACACTATGGCGGAGATGCTGCGCCAGCGGGACGCCGGCAAGCTCAAGTACGTCGGGGTCTCCAACTTCGACGCGGACCAGATGCGCGAGGCCCAGCAGTGCGGCCCGGTCCATAGCTCCCAGCCCCGTTACAGTATGCTCTTCAGAGAATCGGAGGAATCCATCCTGCCCTACTGCCTTCAAAATGGCGTCGGCGTGATGGCCTACTCGGTCATGGCCAAGGGGATGCTGGGAGGCAGGTACAAGCCGGGGCACCAGTTCGCAAAGGACGACGAGCGGGCCGGCTGGAGCCATTTCCAGGACCAGCAGGTCTACGACGTCATCCGGAATCTGTCGGAGTGGGCCGCCGACCACGGCAGGACGTTGCCCCAGCTCGCCATCGCCTGGGTGCTGGCAAACCCGGCCGTCACCACGGCGATCGTCGGCTGCAGGAAGCCGGAGCAGGTGCCGGACAACGCCCTAGCAGGCGACTGGAGGCTCACCGAAGAAGAGTTGTGCGAAGTCGAGGCCATCCAGGGCGGCCTCAGACTGGGCGCTTCTCTGCGTCCATGAACGACCGGATAGCCGAGATACTCCGAGGCTCGTTCGACCTCCACGTCCACGCCGGGCCCGATCCAGGCCAGGAGAGGCGCGTCGACGCCTTGGACGCGGGCCGCCACGCCCACGAGGCCGAGATGGCGGGCTTCGTGCTCAAGTCTCACCACTACCCCACCGCTCCGCTGGCCCACTCCCTGAGCCGCGTCTACCCGGGCCTGAACGTCATGGGCGCCGTCGCGCTGAACCGGCAGGTCGGGGGGATCAACCCCGAAGCAGTGGAGGCCTCCGCCGCAATGGGCGCCGGGGTCGTGTGGATGCCCACCTACGACGCGGACTTCTTCATGAGGCGGCAGGGCCTCGGCCCTGGGATCCGCGTCCTGAACGAGACAGGCCGGCTGAAGCCGGAAGTCCACGACGTAATCGAGGTCGTCAGGTGCAACGGCATGGTGTTGGCGTCAGGCCACCTCGCGCCCGGCGAGACGGTCTCCCTCTTCATCGCGGCTGCCGAGGCCGGGGTGGAGCGCATGTTGGCCACGCACCCAGCGTTGACCGCCGGCCGGGACGAGATGGCCCGGATGACCGCCGCGGGCGCCCTCGTCGAACTGACGATGCTGGCGTGCATGCCATCGTTCAGGCTGATGACGCTGGGCGCCGTCGTCGAGACGGTCAGGGCCCTTGGGTCGCGGCGCTGCGTCGTAACGACGGACTTCGGCCAGCTCGTCAACCCCCCGCCGGCGGAGGGCATGCGCATGGCCATCGCCGGGCTCCTAGACGCCGGCCTGACGCCGGCGGAAGTTGAAACCCTCGTCAAGACCAACCCCCGCCAACTTGTCGGGCTCGGCGGCTGAAGCGCCCCAAACCGGCCCGCAGTCACAACCCAGGCGGGAAATCACGCAGCTCTCCGGAGGGCTTGTCGGAACGGCTTCGCGGCGCCTCCGACGAACCCGCCGCACCGGTCCCCGACGAGCACGCTTATTCGACCGCTATGCGCAGGCGCTTGTTGATGCGTCCTTTGCTCTCGTGGCCCAACACCCTGATTGTTCCTACCTCCCGCGTGTTGGCGACGTGGGTCCCGCCGTCCGCCTGTATGTCCAGGCCGTCTATGTCGACGATCCGCACCTCCGAGATCGCCTCGGGGAGCAGGTTGATCTTAGTGCGGATCAGGTCGGGGATCTCGAACGCCTCCCGGCGTGGCAGGGTGCGTATGTGCACGGGCCGGGCCGCGCCTACCTCGGCGTTGATCCGCTCCTCGACCTCCCTAGCGAAGCCCGCCGACATGCTCGCCAACTCGAAGTCCATCCGCGCCGAGAGCGGCTTCATATTCCCGCCCGTCACCTTGGCGCCGTAGTCGCGCCATACCACCCCGCACAGGATGTGCAACGCGGTGTGGGTGCGCATCAGTTCGTAGCGCCGCTCCCAGTCTATGGCGCCGTGGACCGCCTCGCCCGCGGCGGGCGGCTCGGAGTCGAGTTCATGCACCAGCTTGCCCCCAGACCTCGACAGCTTCTTCACCTTCCATTCCCGCTCACCCGACCTGAGCGTACCCGTGTCGGGCGGCTGTCCGCCGCCCCCGGGGTAGAAGGCCGTCCGGTCGAGCGCCACGCCGCCGCCGATCTTCTCCAAGACGGCCGCGTCGAAATCCCTCACGTAAGCGTCTTCGTGACATAGCAAGGTCGTCATGTGAAACTCCTTCCGGCAGGCCTCGGGGCGGGGGTCGACTCTGCGTTCAGACTGATTCTATCAGGCTGAGGAAATACGGATTGCGCGGAGCCTCACAGCCCCGCGCCGGGAGTCTGAGGATGCCCCTCGGGATATAATATCCCCCTTCCCCAGGAGCGAATTGGCCGGTCTCCATGCTCCTGACGCCGTTACGCTGGGAGATTGATGACAGTAGCGCATCTATCGTCGTCTCTCATGATGAAACCGGGCGTACTGCCGTTTGACAAAGGGCGGGCCGGGGGCTATTCTCGACACGGATGACACGGATGACACGGATCGAGGGCGCATAGCCAGGAGGCTGTAAAATGAAGCGGGTGGTATTGGTCCTCTCGGCGGCGTTTGTTCTGGCAGCGATTGGGGGCGCGTACGTGCTCGGGTCCCTTTGGGCGCCCGCCCATGAGGTTGAGGGATCTGCGGCGAGCGTCGAACTTTCGACGGGTGCGCCTGCTTCCGAGGCCATTGCTATCGACGCATCTAGCGAGACCGACCCGGGGGGCACGGTCGACGTATCTACCACCGGAGGCAGCGGTCACTCGAAGGGCTTTGACGCCGGCAGCGACCTGTACGACATGGGCAATGCGGATATGTGCCCATACGGCAAGGAGCTGTAAGGCCATAGCCCCGCGCCAAGGCGCGTCACCCCGTCACCTCGGGGGCCTATTGCATTGAAGGGGACAGGCAGTTGAGAGCGGCCGTACTCTATGAGCCTCACCGACCGCTCCAGGTGCGGGAGCTGGAGCAGGAGCCGCCCAAGGCCGGCGAGGTGCTGGTCAGGATGGGCGCCGCCGGCCTCTGCGCCAGCGAC
Source organism: uncultured Dehalococcoidia bacterium (assembly GCA_958296245.1). Lineage (GTDB taxonomy): Bacteria > Chloroflexota > Dehalococcoidia > Lucifugimonadales. Next base: position 375,280 of record OY282458.1, on the reverse strand, counting down.
CATCACTTCATGGTCGGCACCGCGAAGATGCCGCTCCCGCTCGTGCTGGGACACGAGGCGGGCGGCACGGTGGTCGAGACCGGCGAGGGCGTCACGACGGTGAGGCCCGGCGACCGCTGCATCCTCTCGTTCGTGCCCAACTGCGGCCACTGCCGGGTCTGCCGCAGCGGCAAGCCCCAGCTATGCGAGACCCACCAGGCTGCGCCGACGCTCCAGTTCGACGGCACCCTCCGCCTCCACGACGGCGAGCAGGGCATCCACCAGATGCACAAGATGGGCGCCTTCAGCGACTACGCCGTGATGCCGCAACAGTCATGCTACCCCATACCGAGCGAGGTGCCGATGCCCGTGGCCGCGCTGATCGGGTGCTGCGTGACGACCGGGGTGGGCTCCGTCATAAACAACCCCGAGGCGCGCGTTGGCATGACGGTCGCCGTCTTCGGATGCGGCGGCGTCGGGCTCAACGTGATCCAGGGCGCCCGCCTGCTCAACGCGAGCAAGATCATCGCTGTGGACATACTCGACCATAAGCTGGAGTTCAGCTACAGGTTCGGCGCCACGGACGTGATCAACGCGAGGGAGGTCGACGCAGTGGAGGCGATCCGGGAGCTGACCGGCGGCGGGGTGGACCTCGCATTCGACAGCTTCGGCAGCCCCCAGGTGATGTCTGACGCGGTCAAGGCGGTCCGCAAGGGCGGCGCCGGCGTGATGATCGGCCTGGGGCCGCTGGGCGAGTCCGCCCCCGTGGACATGGTCGACTTCATCAGAAACCAGAAGTCGCTGCTGGGCGCCTACTACGGCATGGCCAGCCCCCACGAGACCTTCGGCAAGCTCGTGGACCTCTACCTGAAGGGCCGCATCGACGTCGATGGCCTGATCACGCGGGAGTACGCGCTGGACGAGATCAACGAGGGCTTCGACGCCCTCGCCAGCGGCGAAGACGGCCGCGGTGTCATCGTCTACCCCAACTGACGCCAGCCGCCTCCGGCCCGCGTCCCCGTATACCCAGCCTTGCCTTCACGCACACAGCGACGCATGGGCCCGCGTCCATAGAGAGGTCAAGCATGACTGACGAACGACATAAGTACACCTACGAGCCCCGGCGGCTGCGCCACGCGGACGTGGAGCGGTACATCTGGGGCGACGACGAGTCCGGGCACGTGGTGGACTGGTACTACCGGAACAGCGACAAGCTGATCCTGTCGCTCTTCTCGCTGGCGCCCGGCGCGAGATGGATCCACTCCGAGACGCACAAGTCCTTCTACGACGCCGACGAGGGCTACTACATTCTCCAAGGCAGCCTGACGTTCCACAACCCGGCGACCGGGGAGGTGCAGGTCGTCAACCAAGGAGAGGCGCTCCACTTCCGGCGGCACACTTGGCACTACGGCTACAACTTCGGGACCGAGCAGGTGCTGATCGTCGCCGGCTTCGCGCCCCTGCCCGACGACCTGACCGACGCGGAGACCCTGGGCCGGGCCGCGCCCCCGTTCGACGCGCCCGTGGGCGGACGCTACGAGCTGCTGGGCGGCTGGCCCTGGAACGCAGCCGAGGCGAGGGAGACGGAGGTGATCAAGGCGCTGCCCCCGCGGGACTGGCTGCACGTCATCCAGGGCGTGAAGACGCCGGTGCGGGCCTCTCTCTTCGTGTCGACGGAGCGGCTGACGGTGGGTACGTTCACGCTGCTGCCAGGCATGGTCTCCGATCCCGAGACGCACCCCGGAGACGAGGTCGCGTTCGTCGCCAAAGGAGCCGCCCACGTCTTCCTGCCGGAGAGCCGGCAGATCTTCGACCTGGATGCCCTGGACGCGGCTTACGTCCCCGAAGGCACGCCGCACCGCTACGTCAACGAGGCGACCGAGCCGGCGACGATAGTCTTCGCCGTCGCGCCGCGCTACCGGTAGCATGGCCGCGCCTCCGTCCCCGGAGGAGCTGAGGTCGCGGCTCCCCGGCGTGCACGCCTACCCCGTGACGCCGTTCACGCCGGACTTCGAGATCGACGAGGCCGGCCTGCGCCGCAACGTGCGCTTCCTGCTCGATTCGGGCATTACGCACCTGACGCCGCTGGGCTCGACGGGCGAGTTTCCCAACCTGAGCGCCGAGGAGCAGAAGCGCGTAATTACCGCTGTGCTCGAGGAGACGAAGGGGACGGGGGCGGTGGTTATCGCGGGCTGCGGGGGCAACTCGACCCGCGGCGTCGTCGAGATGGCCCGCTGGTCCGCCGATGCGGGAGTGGACGGCATCCTGGTCCCGCCCCCGTCATACTTCCCGGCGAGCCTTGCCAGCGCCAAGGCCCACCTGACGGCCGTCAGCGACGCGGTCGACGTCGGTATCCTCTTCTACTACCTGCCGGACTGGCACCACCTCGACGTCACCGCCGGGGAGCTGATCGACCTCCTGGGATCGGCGGCTAACGCCGTCGGCCTCAAGGACGCCGGCCTCGACATGATACGTACGGAGCGCTACCTCCGGCGCCTGGGCGGCAAGGTTGTCTGCATCGGCGGCGGCGGCGAGTACACGGCCGCGTACACCTACATGGTCGGCGGCAAGGGCATAGTGTCGATGATCGCCAACTTCTGGCCGGAACTGCCGCTCCGGATGCACCGCGCCGGCATGGCGGGAGACTACGCCGGCGTGCTTGAGACGATGCGTGAGGTCGGCGAGTTCCTGGACTTCATGTACGACAACTACTCGACGCTGCTGACCAAGCGCGCCATGGAGATGCGCGGTCTCGCCGGCGGCCCCGTGCGCCTGCCCCTGGTGGACAGGGTCACACCGGAGCAGGAAGAAGCGCTGGCAGGCTTCCTACGCGAATACGGCCTCATCTGAGGATCGGGAGTGGGTGGTCCGCGCCCTCCTCTATGCGTTCTGCGGCGGGGTGAGGCGCTGCCACGAGCCCTGTTTCTCGGCGATAACGGTCTGGGGCGGCTACTGTGAGTTGATGCGGTTGGCAGCCTCGCGGGCGACGTACTCCCTGAGGGCGGGCAGGTCGCGCTCGACGAGGTCCAACGCTTGGCGCAGCCGATCTGTGGGTGAGTCGTTCTCCAACAGGGCTTGCTTCTCTCCGGGGGCTGCTTGGAGCGAAGCGCAGACGAAGTATGACAGCGGGCCGGGGTCGTCCGGCAGCTTGGGCTCGTTCACCCAACCGCCCCGGACGCCCAACAGCAAGCGCAGATGCTCGGTCATGACGACCCGCGCCCTTTCCTTCAGGCCGGGATCGAGAGCGGCGCGGGCATCTTCTTCCAGCGGCGTCACCAACGCCCGGACGTAGGGCCGCAACTCCACTATCTCCAGGACGCGGAAGCGTTGCTCTCCCATGTTGCTGAGCAGCATCCTTCCGTCGTCCAGCCTTCGCACCCCGGTGATGCGGGCGATGGCGCCCACGTCGTACGGTACGGCCGGCTCGCCGACTTCCATGCCCGACCTGATCAGCGCGACGCCGAACAACGAGTCGGAATCGAGGCAATGCTGCACCATCAGCTTGTACCGCTCCTCGAATACGTGAAGCGGCAGCGGCGCTCCGGGGAACAGCACCACGTTGAGGGGAAATAGAGGAAGCACCCGTTCTTGCGGCGGCATTGCAGCCTGTCCCTACGCGCTATCTATGCTTACGGACGATGGCGGATGGGGGTTGCAGTCGTTCCTGCGGCAGCCGTGGAGGGACAATGACCTCACCGGGCGCGCCCGGCGGCGGCCTCGGGGTTGAGGCAGGACGGCATGGGTCCCCCCGTGAGGGCCGCGATGATGTTGCGGGCGGCCATCAGGCCCATGCGCGTTATGGTGGTCCCGCTCGCGGGGGCTATGTGCGGCGTGATAACGACGTTGGGAAGCGTCATCAGCGGGTCGTCTAGGGGGAGCGGCTCGGGGTCGGTCACGTCCAGGGCCGCGCCTGCGATGGACCCGCCGGACAGCGCGTCGTATAGGGCTTTCGAGTCCACCGTTGGCCCCCGGGACGTGTTTATCAAGAAGGCGTGGGGCTTCATCTCCGCCAGCTCCGCCGCGCCGACGATTCCGCGGGTCTCGCCGGTGAGCGGCACGTGCACCGAAACGAAGTCGGCGGCTCGCATTAGCTCCTTCAGATCGGGGACCCATCGTACTCCGTGTGTGTCCTCCGCCTGCGGCTTTCTGGTCCTGGAGTAGTAGAGCACCGTCATGCCGAAGCCCTGGGCCCGGCGGGCCACGGCCTCGCCTATCGCTCCGAAGCCCACGATCCCCAGGGTCTTGCCGTGGACGTCGTGTCCGACGTATGGCATGGGATCGAAGCGCGTCCAGTTTCCGGCTTGCACCTGCCGGTCCGCGCGCACGACCCCGCGGGCGGCAGCGAGCATCAGCGCGAACGTGAAGTCGGCGCACGACTCTTGCAGGATCCCCGGCGTATTGCCCACCATAACGCCCCGCCGCGTGGCGGCGGGCACGTCGATGTTGTCTACGCCCACGCCTCGGTTGGCCACGACCTTGAGAGAAGCCGCCGCCTCGATGACGCCCGCGTCCACCTTGTCGTCGGCTTCGGTCAATAGACCGCCGCACTCTGAGGCCTTCTCGATCAGCACGCCGCGCGGCGGCGGGCTGTTGGGGCCCCACACCTCCACGTCGAAGTGCCTGCCCAGCAGGTCGATCGCTTCCGGGACCCTCCGCCGGGTCACGAATACCTTGGCGCCTGCCTTGCCCATACGCCGCGCTCCCTCCGGGCGGGGGGATCGACCGCTATTACCACCCGAGGGCGTAGCCGTCGCGTCTCGGGTCGGCCCCGCCCTGAAAAGCGCCTCGCTTCCGATCGACCATGATGGCTTGAGCCCCGCCCACGACCCTAGACCATGCTTCGATCACCTCGACCCGATGCCCCCGCCTCTCCAACTCGCGTCTGAGGTGCAGGGGGAACCGCTCCTCCATCTTGACCTGCAGTCCGTTGAAGTAACGGAAGCGTGGGGCTTCGATAGCCTGTTGTACGTCCATACCGAGATCGAGCACGTTGGAGACGAACTGCGGCGTGGTCTGGAGGATTCCCCAACTGCCAGGCGTACCCATGCTCAACAGAAGATCGCCGCCGCGCAGGGTCTGGGTCGGAGCGACGACGAAGTCGACCCGCTTGCCGGGGCCGATGCGGTTGGGGCTCCCCTCTTCCAGTTCGAAGTAGCTCGCCATATTGTTGAGGAAGACACCTGTACCACCCACTGCCGCCCCCGACCCGAACCCGCCCCCGAGGGTCTGCGTGATGGTGACGACGTTGCCGTCGCGGTCGGCCGCCGCGAAGTGGGTCGTCATGCCGCCGTCGAACTCTTCAGGGCTTCCCGGCTCGAGGGCCCCGATGGCGCGCTCTTCGCTGTACCGCTCACCCCGCACGGGGGCTGCGCGGGAGGTGTCGATGCGGTCCCTCTGCCGGCGGGCGTAGGCTTCCGAAAGGAGCCTTTGCAGAGGCGCGGTGACGTAATCCGGGTCGCCCGCGTACTCGATGCGGTCAGTAACGCAGAGCTTCACGGCCTCCAGCATCAGATGCACGGTGTCCGGGTGCTGGAACACTATCTCAGCCGGTCCGGCCGTCTCCATCAGCTTGAGGGTCTGCAATACTTGGAACCCGCTGCTATTGGGGGGCGTTGTATAGACTTCGTAGCCGCGATAGCCGATGCTGATGGGTTCCTGCCACTCGCATTGATACCCGGCGAAGTCCTCGTAGGAATAGAGGCCGCCCAGCTCGCGGGCGCCGTCTACGATGCGGCGCGCCAGATCGCCGCGATAGAACGTCTCAGCGCCTCCGGCGGCGACCTCCCGGAGCGTGGCGGCGAGCTGCGGCATCCGTAGACGGGAGCCGGGGGCGGGAGCGCGGCCGCTCTCGTCCAGGATGATCGAGGCGGAGCCGGGGAACTTTAGCAGCGTGTCCGCCGTCTCCGCTATTATCGCGCTATTTATGTACGTGACCGGGAATCCGCTCTCGGCGTATCCGATGGCCGGGGCGAATAGCCGCCCGCGTTCCAGCGTGCCGTAGCTCTCGTGAAGGGTTAGCCAGCCGGCCACGTTGCCCGGCACCATGGCCGCCAGGATGCCGTCCCCCTTGGTCTCGTTGGTGAAGGCCTCGGGAACGGCGGCCAGCGGCGCCCTGCCCGAGAAGTTCAGCGCCCTGATCCGACCCTCCTTTGCCACGTATGCCAGCGCTAGGCCGATGCCGCCCACGCCCGACATGTAGGGTTCCACCACGTTGAGCGCGGCGGCGGTCGCCACTGCCGCGTCGAATGCGTTCCCGCCGTCGATCAGGACCGAGAGACCCGCTTGGGAGGCAAGCGGGTGCGCCGAGGACACCATTCCATTGGCGCCCATGGCGACGGGCCTGGCGGGAGGTGGATAGAGAGATGATCTTGACATGCGAACCTGCCCACAAGTTAGAGGCAAACGGAGGCCATGTCAAGAATGCCCTGCCGCCGAGGGTCCGCGTGTCACGGCGCCGTCATTGGCCGTGGTAAGGTTATTGTAGGAGAGCCGGAGGTCCCCGACCTCTTGGGAGAGATTCTTGGCGCCGCCGTTTCTCGTAAACCAAGAGGAGGCGGGAATGCGTAGTATGCAGGGGGGCAGCCCCCCTGTCGGGAGTCTGAGGGTGTCCCTTAGATATAATCCATCTCCCTAAAATCAGGAAGAGGGCCGAAGGGTCGTCAGTAAGGATTCTTCCGCCGCCCGCCGGAGGGCGGCGGCTTCAGGACTGGATGAATACCGCGTCACTCAAGTCGATAGGCCGGATACGGGGCCCGTGGTGGGAGCCGGCGTCCTACTGCGTCCTTCTTGCTGCCGCTGCCGTGATGAGGTTGTGGGACCTCGGGTCCAGGGCGTTGCACCACGACGAAAGTCTCCACGCGCAGTACGCCTGGAACCTCTACTCCGGCCAGGGCTACGCTCACGACCCGATGATGCACGGGCCGTTCCAGATGGAGGCCATCGCCGGGGTCTTCTACGTGCTGGGGGACAGCGACTACACCGCTAGGCTAGTCTCCGCGGCGGCCGGGACAGCCTTGGTGGCGTTGCCGATCTTCTTCCGGGCCAGATTGGGCCGGATTGGCGCCCTGCTCGCCTCGGTGATGCTCGCCTTTTCTCCCACCCTGCTCTACTTCAGCAGGTTCGCTCGGAACGACGTCATCATGGCGCTCTGGACCCTGGGCTTGGTCATTTCGATGTGGCGGTACGTAGACGAGGGCAAGCCCAGGTATCTGTATTTCGCGGCGGGCCTCTTGGCTTTGGCGTTCACGACAAAGGAGACGTCGTATATGCTCGTGGTCGTCCTGAGCGCCTACTTGGCAGCGGTCGTCACGGTCAGAAACTGGCCCGCGGTCGTGAGGGGTATAACAGCGGAGGAGGTCGCTCCGCCCGCGGCGCTTGCCAGAGCCTCCGCAGGCATGTGGTCGAACCTCAAAGGGATGCTGAGGTTCACCGGCGTGTCCCGCGAGGCGGGTTTCCTGATCCTAATGGTCACGCTGTCGTTGCCTCTGTGGTCGGCGGCGGTCGGCATCCTGCAGAGCACGCCCCTGCTCAGCTGGTCCGGCCTGACGTTGGCGAGCCCCGTAGGGGGCCCCGGCCCGATTGGGGCGCCCTCGCGCGGCGGGGTCGTCATCGCCGTGTTCGTCACCGCCGCCCTGACCGGCTTGGCCGTGCTGTCCGGCTTCAAGTGGAACAGGACGTACTGGTGGCGGTGCGCCCTCATCTTCTGGGCGATCTGGGTGGTATTCCAGACCACCTTCTTCACCAATCTAGGCGGTGCGGGCTCCGGTTTGTGGCAATCGCTGGGCTACTGGATAGCCCAGCAAGACGTGGCGCGCGGCGCTCAGCCCTGGTACTACTACCTGATGATCGCGTCGGTCTACGAGGTTCTGCCGTTGCTCTTTGCCGCCGCGGCGAGCGTCTTCTATATCAGGCGAAGGGACACGTTCGGCGGATTCTTGGTGTTCTGGGCGGCTGGGGCGTTCATCCTTCACACGATCGCCAGCGAGAAGATGCCGTGGCTTCTGGTCAACCTTACTCTGCCAATGATAATCTTGACGGGGAAGTTCCTCGGCGACGCGGCGCAGATGGTACGGCAGCGTCACGTTCCGCTCCGGGGAGGGGTCCTCGTGCTGCTCTGGGTCCCCGCCTTCATCCTGCCGGCTTGGAGCGCGGCGTTCGTCGAGTTCGATCTTGACAGGACGTCGGACGCTCTCATACTGGGGGGGCTTCTAGTGGCCCTCGCGGCGGCGGCGGCGTTGGGGGTTGGTCTGGTACGGAGGTTGGGTAGGGTGAGGTTCGCCGTTCCGGCGGCAGCCTCTCTGGCCGTGCTCCTGCTGGCGCTCAGCATCCGCTCCGGCTGGATGCTGAGCTACGAGAACGGCGCTTCCCCCGCCGAGCTCGCGGTGTACACGCAGACGTCGCCGGACGTTACCGGCCTCGTGCGGCACTTGGAGTCTGCCGTAGACGATGAGAAGGCCATCGCCATCACCATAGACCAGACCAGTGGGTTTGCGTGGCCGTGGCGCTGGTACTTCAGGGACTACGGCAACGTGCGTTACGTCGTGTACGACGGAAATAGGGAGGCCGGGACCCCGGAGTCTCAGTTGGTGCTTGTGCATTCGCGGAACAGGAGCAAGATCGACGCGGCTCTCGACGGGAGCCTTCCCCACGTCGTCCGCATCAGGCATCGGCGGTGGTTCCCCGAGACCTACAAGGGGTCCACGCTGGGCGGGTTCCTCGGCGCCATCTTCGACTTGAGCGATTGGCGTATGGCGATGGACTACTTCCTGCACCGCAAGGCCCCCGCCTGCGACGCATGCAGTGAGGACTCCTACGCGTACTTCTCCGACGGTCTCCCGTCGGGGTTCACGCCCCCGGACTGATGCAAAATCCGCCATTGCCGCAGTGTGTCGGTCTAGGAGAGGGAGCCTCCGGTTGAGCAACCTCGCCAAGTATTGGGTTGGGCTGGGTATCAGCGCGGTGTTGCTTGCGCTGTTCTTCCTGACGGTCGACGCTAAAGGGATGCTCGACGCCATGCGGGGTGCGGACTACGCGTTCGTTGTTCCCGCAATCGCCATGTACCAGGGCGCGCTCTTGTTCCGCAGCCTCCGCTGGCGCATGTTGCTGGCGCACATGAAGAGCGTTCCCACAGTCCGGCTCTACCCGGTGGTGGTGGTTGGATACATGGCCAACAACTTGCTGCCCTTGCGGATGGGCGAGTTGGTAAGGGCGCACCTGGTGGGGGAGCGCGAAGGCGTGAGCAAGGCCGCGTCCCTGATGACGATATTCGTCGAGCGTGTCCTCGACGCCCTGACGCTGCTCCTGTTCATCTCGGCGACCGTGTTGTTCGTACCCCTGGGAGGGCTGGCCAACAGCTTAGAGGAGCGGTACAGCCTGCCTTGGCCGCTTCTGGCGGCCGTCATGGCAGCGCCCTTCATAGGTGCGTTCGGGGCCCTTATCTTTATTGCCCACCGGCCCGACCGGTCCCGGTCCGTGTCGGCGTCTGCGATTAGGTTGCTGCCGCAGAGGTTAGAGGCGCGCCTGCTGGGCTTGGTGGACATGCTCTTGCGCGGGCTGGTCCCGTTGCAGCGCCCCGGCGTCATCGTGCTGCTCCTGGCGCTTTCGGTCCCGATATGGCTCTTCGAGGTTGGGCTCTTCTACCTCATAGGGCAATCGCTCCGGATGCAGGATCTGTACGAGGGGCCGGTCGAGATGGCCGCGGCCATGGTGTTGGTGATGGCTATCGCGAACATATGGGGTTCCGTGCCTGCCACCCCCGGCGGGGTGGGTATCTTCGAGTTGGCGGCTAGGGAGACTATGGTGTTGTTGCCTCTGGGAGCCGTGGACAGGACGCTGGCCGGGGGGTTCGCGGCCCTGACGCACGCGGCGCTCATACTGCCGATGATCGTGCAGGGGCAGGCGCTGCTGTGGTGGCACCATCTGTCCTTGGGCGCCCTGGCCCGGGCGGGGGGGGAGCGGTTGGAGGAAGGCGCGCAGGGCGGCCGTGATAGGCCGGAGGGCGGGCTATGAGGGCCGGCGTCATAGGGGGCGGCGCCGCAGGATTGGCGGCTGCCTATGACCTGGCCGATCAGGGTCACAGCGTCGTCGTCCACGAGAGGGCGCCCTTCCTGGGCGGGCAGGCCTCGACGTTTGACGTAGGCGGCGCACAGTTGGAGCGTGGATACCACCACCTATTCACGACTGACACCGACATTCTGGATCTTGCGGGGGAGATCGGCCTGGCGGATCGGGTGAGATGGGCGCCGTCCTCCGTCGGCACCTTGGTCGACGGGCGTATCTACGACTTCGTCACCCCGTTGGACCTGCTGCGGTTCAGGCCGATCAGCCTACTGGACCGGCTGCGCCTGGGGCTGTCCACGCTGCGCCTCAGGAGGATCAAGGACTGGCGGGCCCTGGAGCCTCATACTGCCTCCCACTGGCTGCGCAGGAAGGCGGGGCGGGGCGCGTACGGCGCCTTCTGGGAGCCAATGCTGCGCGGGAAGTTCGGGGAACACTTCCGGGACGTGGGGATGGCCTGGGTGTGGGGCAAGGTGCATACCAGGTTCGCCTCCAGGGACAGGGGTATGTCGCGTGAGGTGTTGGGGTACCCGGCCGGGAGCTTCAGCGAGATCTTCGAGAAGCTCCGCGTGGAGATCGAGGAGCGCGGAGGGCGGATTCACACCTCCAGCGCGGTAACCGGGATCGTGGTGGAGGGGGGCCGGGCGTCCGGCCTGCGCGTGGAGTCCAGGCCGTCGACGTGGGAGTCGCCCCAGGCTCTCAACGCGCCGGAGCCTGAGCCTGCGGGGCCCCCGGTGGGGGGGCGCAGCGCCGTGGAGTCCTTCGACGCCATAATAGCGACAACTCCCTCGTACATCCTGCGCCGGCTGGCCCCGTCTCTTCCGGACGACTATACCGCGCGCCTCTCGGGCGCCGAGTACATGGCGGCTGTGTTGATAATTTTGGTGCTGGACCGTCCCCTCTCCCGAGTCTATTGGCTCAACGTCGCCGACAGGTCCATCCCGTTCGTCGGGGTCATCGAGCATACCAATATGATCGGGCCTGAGCACTACGGGGGCAAGCACATAGTCTATCTGACGAACTACCTGACGCCTGCCGATCGCCTCTACGGCCTGAGCCACCAGGAGTTGCTGGACGAGTATGTTCCGCATCTGCGGAAGGTCAACCCCGACTTCGACCCTTCCTGGATACGGAATAGCTTCTACCACCGGGTCGAGGCGGCTCAGCCGGTCATAGGCGTGAACTACTCGTCCCGCATTCCCGATCACCGGACGCCGCTGCGCGGCCTCTATCTTGCCAACACGACGCAGATATACCCCGAGGACCGGGGGACCAGCTACAGCGTCAGGGCCGGCCGGCGCGCGGCGCGCATGTTGCTGGAGGACTCCGCCGCGTAGGGTTGGGGGCCGGGCGCCCGCCCGTCCGCCGACAGAAGGCCAATACGGCGTCTTAAACGGCCTGCGAGAGGGACCCTGGCGAATGCCCGCACCCGTCCGCCGCCGTAACGGGAATCATAGCGCCCGCCGCGTTCATCAGCCGGAGTCGGAATCGGAATCGGACTGGGTTGGGCGGAATGGGAAGACCCAGTCGGCCAGTGAGCGAGGGTTGCGGGACTGGACCCAGAGTTTGCCGCGCCCGGAGAACTCCATGATGATCTGGTCGGAGAAGAGGAAGGACCGTACGCGCCCGGCGCGGGTCAACCGGTACTCCAGCGAGGGCTCCCAGGCAACCGCATGGCCGTTGTCGATCACGTAAGAGCCGTCGACGGCGATCTCCTCGATGTCCCCGTAGGCGTTGAAGAAGACCAGCCCGTTGCCCGATAGCTTCAGGACGAAGAGACCCTCGTTGAAGAGACCCCTGAGTCCTTGGAAATCGGAGTTGGTCTCGACGCCGGTTGTGGACGCCAGATATGCCCCGCGCTCGAGGAGGAGTTCCTCGCCTTGCATCTCGTACGCGCGGATGTCCCCCGGCTGGCCGGGTCCCAACCCGATCGTGGCGGGCTTTTCATGGGCCGTGTAGGTGTTCTGAAAGAAGCTCTCCCCGCTCAGGAGAGACCGCTTGACGCCTGCGAGCAGGCCGCCGCGCACCGAGGTTTCGACATTCACGTTGGGGTCCATCCACGTCATAGCGCCGGCCTCGGCGACGATCTGCTCGCCGGGATCCAAGGTCACTTCGAGGAGGCTGTAGCTGGGCTGCGCCTCGATCGCGTATTCCATCAGGTCCTCCGCGGCGGCAGTAGCGGGCCGATGGACTTGCCGAACTCGTCCGGGTTGTGGCTCTGCACGTACAGGCGCCCGCGACCCGAGAACTTGAGAGTCAGCCCCTCAGACGTCAAGAACGACTGGACCCAGCTACCCCCGGCCTTGCCTATCGAGTACGTCAGCGAGTCCTCGAACGCGACCACGTGACCGGTGTCGACGGTGAGTTCGCCGGAAACGTCTATCTCCGTCATCTTCCCAAAGGCGTTGACGATCAGAGGGCCGGCGCCCTCCACCGACAGGAAGGAGAGTGATTCGCCGGAGAGTACCCCGCGGATCCCTTGGAACTGCGTGTCTATGTTCAACTCAGGGGACGATCCCAAGTAGCTCCCGCCCGCGCAGACCCACTTGCGCCGCCCGTCGCACTCGATGACCGCCACCTCCCCTTGGAGTTTGGGCGCAAGTCCCACCTCAGCCGGGGCCCCGTCGGTGACGGTGAAGGTCGAAAAGAAGAAGTTCTCGCCTGCGATCATACGCTTGATCCCGGATAGCAGGCCGCCCGTGCCCCGGCTCCGTGTCGTGACGTCGATGTCAACGTTGCCGGAGACCCTGAACATCGAACCCGCCTCGGAGATGAACCGCTCCCCTGGATCGAGCCTCACTAAGGCCCATCCAAACGCTCCCCTCCGTGCTGCTTCTACCTGCATCCCAACCGCCTACGCCGTGAACGGGGTCAGCCAGGAGGCGACCCCGGTTGCCGTCCGAGTCTGGAGATATAGCTTGCCCCTACCGGAGAACTCCATCACGAGCCCCTCCCCGGAGAGCAACGTGCTCTTGATGCCGCCCATCCCTCGGATGGAGTAGCTGAGGCCAGGCTCCCACGCGACCACGTGGCTGGTATCGACGATGAATGAGCCGTCAATCTCCTTCTCGACGATGCCGCCGAACGAGTTGAAGAACAACTCGCCGGCGCCGCTGCACTCCATGAAGAAGAGGCCCTCGCCCGAAAAGAGCGACCGCAGACCCCCGAACTTAGTGCGCAAGTCGATACCCGGCGTGCAGGCAAAGAACGAGCCTGCGGTCAACGTAATGGAATCTCCGTTCATGGTGCGCTGGACGACCATGCCGGGCCGGGAGGGCGAGAAGACGGCCTCGCCGCCACGGGCGGCGGCATACTCGCCGACGAACAGCGACTCGCCCCCGGTCACCTTGCGGACCAGGGCGCGGAGGAATCCGCCGAGCAGACGGGCCCGCACGTCCACCCTCGTGTCCATCCACGTCATCGAGCCGCCCTCAGCGAGAAAGCTCTCCCCGGGTGTCAATCCGACGCGAAGATGGCCGTAGTCGGGGTTTCCTTCGATCTGGAGTCTCATGCTGCCTCCGAGCGCAGCCATTATAGGCCCGGCCATAGCGGCGGTCAACGCGCCGGCGAGTCCTTGTAATCGCCGCTGGCTTCTTGTCAGCCGCCGTCCGTAACAGAAGGTTCCCGCGCCAGCTCCCGCCGTATCGTGGCAACCCATTCGTCGTCGAGGCCCAACGCCTTGGCTACCGCCTCGTCGATCCGGAGGCGCACCGGGTCATCGTGCATCTGCGGGAAGGGTAGCAGCACTTCGTCTTGCAGCCAGTCGAACCAACTGCTTAGCAGGTCACGTTCGACGCTGCCCAGCGCGCCGAAGTTGGGCAGCGGCAGGGACCGCAGCGTGTCCAGCGAGAAGGACGGGTACGACGGTTTCCGGTTGCCGCGCGTGCCCAGCAGGGACAGCAGGCCGGGGGTGGAGTTCAGGTACAGGCACACGGCCTTGGCTATGTCCGGGTCGTGGGGGCGGCAGGGCGTCCAAATCGAGCCGACGGCCCGCTCCGGCAGCATTACCGCTGCGACTCGCGCCAGGGGAAGCCAGAGACGGTGCGGCAGCAACAGCTCGCTGCGCTGCCCCCAGTATCTGTCTGCGAGGCGCCGCTTGGAAGGCTTGGGTTCGACGTAGACGTCGGTCTGCGCCCGCATCGACTGCGTGATGCCCGTCTTGTGATACCAGAGCGCCCGCCGACCCTCCCGGGTCGGCGTGTCCGAGCGCGTGTAGGTGCCTCGTATCCCCCGCCCCTCCGGGCCGACGTCGGCCAGATCGCTCAACGGGACTGTGGGGACTGCCCCCGGATCTGTCTCGCTGAGCGTCCGGTAGGCTTCCACTAGGAACGGCGACAGGAAGTTGACGGCGAACCAGTCGCCGCGCTCGATACGGCTGGAGTCCACCCGCTGAACGGTGAAGTCCCCCCCCCCCCCCCCCGTCTGACCGCTCGATCCTTGCTGCGGCGTCCAGCGCTTCCAGCGGCGTCGCCGGGTTCCGCGCCAGATTGACCACCCGCGTTTGAGGCTTCGGCCCGCTCCCGCTCCACCGCCGGCAGACCAACAGCACCTCGCCGATGCTGGTGTTCTCCGAAAAGAAGATGCGGGACGGGTCGTGGGAGCTGACGATGGTGTCTATGTGGAACCGCTGGGCCAGATACTTGCGCAAAGCCAGATTGCCCGGAGCGGTGGGGACTACTGAAGGGAGAACGAGCGCCAAGGCGCCGGCGTGGGGCTTGAGCAATTTCTCGGTCAGAACGGTAAAAGCCCCACCAGAGGAATGGAGGCGGGCAGCAGCTTGCTCGGACTCGGCAATCACCAAATCGCCGCCAGAGGAATTCAGAAGAACATTATCCTGCCTGGAAAGGCCTCCCAGCACTGCTTTCTCACGGTTCTTGACAGCAAGCTCGTCTTCGCGGGTGAACTGGTCATGGCGCAGGCTGTCGCGGGTGAATGGCGGATTCATGATCACGAGGTCCATCGGCGGGGGCGGCTCCGCCATTCCCCGCTCGGTGTCCACCTGCTGAGCGGCGGACGGCCAGGCGGCGAGCCGTGCCTGACCTGAGAGGAAGTCCAGAGACCCGAGGTAGGGCACGCCGTCGAACACGCCCAGAAGCGCCCGGTGGATGTTCATGCGGCTGAACCTGGTGGTGGGAGAGAGCATGCCCAGGGTGCTGGCCGCCATGTGGGTCGCGGTCAAGTTGACGTCGTATCCCCAGAGAACGTCTTCGACCAGCGCCAAGCCGAGGGCCTCTTCATCCTCGGGGTCGCCGGGTCCGGCGGCGTTGCGCAGGTCGCGGATACGTTCGGCGGCTGCCATGAGCAGCGTCCCTGTGCCGCAGGCGGGGTCGCAGATACGGAGGGCGGCGACGGCGTTGGGGTCGGACCAGTTGGCGTCCTGCTCGCGTAGGGCCAGCGACGCCAGCAGCACCGCGGCGGCGGTGGAGGTGTAGAAGGAGCCGTCGTAGCGGGCGGTATCCAGCACCCGGTGGAAGATGCGCCCCAGCAGGTCGTGGCGCAGGCCGGTCACCCGCTCCGAGACCCTGGCCACCACCTCGGACAGACGACGCACGGCTTGGGCGGTGTCCGGGTCTGCCGAGATCGCCGCCAACGCCGCCCGCCCGGTCTCGAAGACCGGGCGGTAATCCACCGCTAGAATGCCGCGCCACGCCTCGCGGTAGGCATTGATCACGGCCTCCTGCTCGGCGCACGTCGTTGCGCTGGCTGGCGGCCAGTCCCCGTCGTAACCGTCGGGAGGCTCGTCCGGCAGGTAGCTCTGCACGCGGTGATGGAACAGCATCGCGGTAGCCACCACCAGCATCCCGCGCTTGGCGGCTACGAAGTAGCTGTCGCTCCGTTCTCCACGTTTGGGCTTGGTGGCGGGGAGGTCAAGGGCTCGCGCCAGCGCCCGGCGGACGGGCGTTTTCAGCCCTGCCACTACCTCGTCCAGACCGTCCGAGAGTATCCGTGCCGCCACGTCCGCGCCGCTCAGCGAGCGCGGCGCCTGCTGGACCGCCTGCGCGAGCTGTGTCACCCCGCCTGTGGACCATTCGCCGGACGGCTCCCCTGCCTTTACGCGGACCGTCCAAGTCAGTGTGGCCTCGGCCAAGTTGCTCTCGGTGACGCCGTCGGGGTAGCAGACGGCGAACACCACGGTGGCAAGTCTCTGACGCAGGCGGGCGTCGGCGTCCTTGATTGCCTGCGCCTTGCGGTGGAACCCGGTCTCCGCCTCCAGGACGACGCGCAGCCCCTCCACGTCCGCGACGACGTCCATACGCCTGTGCCCGGCCCGCTGCTCGAAGTCCGCCGGGACTCCCTGCTCGGTAAGGAGATGGGCCAATGCCCGGTTCTGGAAGTCTTCTTGCTTATTCATGCAGAGCGACCTTACTAAAGCCCGAGGCGCGCATCAATCATTGTCGCCTACGGCCCAGGGCCTTTCCAAAGTCAGGGTGTTAGGACTCAGATAATTAGGTCTGAGCACGCGGCGCGACAGCCTGCGGAGGGTGAGCGATGCAAAGGAATTCCGAGAACTTAAGCCGAGAGACGGGAGAGCACCTCTTCTACGCGGCTGCGGCGGGCTTTCAGGGTAGTGAGCCGTCCGCGCTCGCGTTCGACGACCTCTTGGGGCGCCCGTTCTAGGAACCTCTCGTCCTGGAGGCGCTTGGCCAGCTTTTCCAAGTTGCCGTCGATGCCGTTCATCTCGTCCGCAAGCCTCTTCTTCTCACGCTCCAAGTCCACCAGTCCGCCCAGGGGCACCGCCACCGCCCCTTTGGTCAGCACCACGGAGACCTCGTCCGCGGACGGGGGCGCTGCGCCGCGTCCGATCTTCAGGGGGGCGACACCGGCGAGCCGCTGAATGACGGCCGACTCGGCGGCGGCCACCCGCGACATCTCCTCGCCGTCCACCACTGCCCCCAGGGGTTGGTTGCGGTCTATTCTGAACTCGGCGCGAACGTTTCGGATCGCCCTGACAAGCTCGATCACCGCTCCGACTTCGGCCTCGGCGTCCTCATCGGTCCGGCTCGGGTCGGGCTCCGGGTACCGGGCCGTGATGAGGGCGTCGGTCCGATCAGGGTCCGCGGGCAGGTAGGCGGCCAGCTTCTGCCATATCTCCTCGGTGATGAATGGCATGAACGGGTGCAGTAGCCGCAGGGTCTCCTCGAGGACGGAGGCCATGACGGGGAGGGGCGACTCGGCGCCGGGCTCCCCGGAGCGGAGCCTGATCTTCGACATCTCCAGATACCAATCGCAGTATTCGCCCCATAGGAAGTCATGGATGGTCCGTTGCGCCTCTCCGAACTGGTACGCCCGCATGTGGCGTTGGACGTCGGCGGCAACCCCGTTGAGCCTGCTGACGATCCAGCGGTCATGGAGGTGGGCGGGCCTGGGGGGCCAGGGGTAGGCGGGTCCGGCAGCGAGGTTGGTCATGACGAATCTGGCTGCGTTCCACAGCTTGTTGGCGAAGTTGCGCGCGGCCTCCATGCGGGCTTCGTTGAGGCGCATGTCGTTGCCGGGCGAGTTGCCGGTGGTGAGGGCAAACCGCAGGGCGTCGGCGCCGTATAGGTCTATGAGTTCCAGGGGGTCCATGACGTTGCCCTTGGACTTGCTCATCTTGACGCCTTCGGGATCGCGCACCAGCCCGTGGAGGTAGATGGTATGGAAGGGCGGCCTGCCGGTATTCTCAATGCCCATCATCATCATGCGCGCGACCCAGAAGAACAGGATATCGTGCCCCGTCTCCATGTCGGACGTGGGGTAGAAGTACCCCATGTCCTCGGTGTCGCCGGGCCATCCCAGGGTCGAGTGGGGCCACAGGGCGGAACTGAACCAGGTGTCCAGGACGTCCGGGTCGCGCGTGAGATCCGAGGAGCCGCAATCGGCGCAGGCGTCCGGGTCCTCGATCTCCGCGGTGATGCCGTCGCAGGCGCCGCAGTACCATACGGGGATGCGGTGGCCCCACCACAGTTGACGGCTGACGCACCAATCCCGGATGTTCTCCATCCAGTTGTAGTAGACCTTTGTGAAGCGTTCGGGGACGATCCGGACCTCGCCGCTCCGCACCGCCTCGATGGCCGGCTCGGCGAGCGGCTTCATCTTCATGTACCACTGCTTGCTGATCATCGGCTCGACGACCTCTTGGCAGCGGTCGCAGTGTCCGACCGAGTGGCGGTACGGTTCGATCCGCTGCATGAGGCCGTTGCGCTCCAGCTCTTCGACGATCTCCTTGCGCGCGGTCAGCCTGTCCGTGCCTTGGTAGCGGCCTGCGTGCTCGTTCAGCGTACCGTCGGGGTGCATGATGTTGATCGTGGGGAGGCGGTGCCTCTCGCCGATCTCAAAGTCGTTGTGGTCGTGGCCGGGGGTGACCTTCAGGGCGCCGGTGCCGAATTCGGTGGAGACTGCCTCATCAGCGATGATGGGGATGATGCGCCCCAGTACCGGGAGCACGGCGTCGCGGCCCACGAGGCCGGCGTACCGTTCATCCGCGGGGTTCACGGCCACCGCCGTATCTCCCAGCAGGGTTTCGGGCCTCGTGGTGGCGATCGTGACGCCGCCGCCGTCCGTGAGGCCGTACCGGATATGGTAGAGGGCGGCGCTCTCGTCCTGGTGCCTGACCTCCAGATCGGAAAGGGCGGTGGCGCAGCGGGGGCACCAGTTGACGATGCGCTCTCCGCGGTAGATGAGGCCCTTCCGGTAGAGGTTGACGAAGGCGGTGCGCACCGCCAGGCTGGGGCCGTCGTCCAGCGTGAACGCCCGCCGCGACCAGTCGCAGGACGCGCCGAGCCTCTTTGTCTGCTCGTATATCCTGTCGCCGTACTCCTCGACCCACTGCCAGACCGTCTGGACGAACTTCTCCCGCCCCAGCTCATGCCGAGACACGCCGTCCCCGGCCAGCATCCGCTCGACGACAACCTGCGTCGCTATTCCGGCGTGGTCGGTGCCGGGCAGGTATAGGGTGGGCTCGCCCAGCATCCGATGCCAGCGCGTCATCAGGTCTTCTAGCGCAGCCGTGAGCGCGTGTCCCATGTGCAGCTCGCCGGTGACGTTGGGCGGCGGCATGATGATGGTGTAAGGCTCTTTGCGGTGGTCTATCGCGGGCGTGAAGTAGCCGCCCTCCATCCACGTGCGGTAGATGCGCCGCTCCGCGGCTTTGGGGTCGTAGGCTTTGGGGATATCCGCTATGGTCTGGGTCATCGGGGTGGAATTTCCTTATGGGTCCGTAGGCCGCGGGGCAATTCTAGGCCGGGGATACCTGGCGCAGTAGGGCGCAAGTTGACGCCAGTGATCGCCGCCGCATAATCCTGGAAGATGGGACTCGGGTTGAGACCACGTTACTGATGGTCGGAGAGCTCGACGTTCTCTCAATCAATTGCTTCGCCTTCGAAGGGGAGATGGGGTTTTGTCACCGGAGCACGCGGTGCAGATATGCTATGGCCTGCATCTTTAAGTAGAGCGGCAGGCAAAACATCTTTGTAACGAGTCGTGGTTAGCCGAAGCCATCTTATCATGACTACTAACCCTAATCGAGATAAACGCGCGGAGGGCAGGTGACCGGCGATAAGGCCCGGGTCCCTACAGTCGCCGCGTGGCTGCTGGCGCTCTCGGCCTTCCTCGCGGCCGCGTGCGGCTCGGCGGCTGACCCGACGGCAACTCCTACTACTGCGCCCCGGTCATCTCCGGGCGCGGCACACGCTCTAACGACCGCGCACACCACTACTCCACCACCCGCCACTACTCCACTGCCGGCGCCAACTCTAACTCCGGTCCCAACGACCGCGCACACCCCTACTCCACTACCTGCCCCTACGCATACGCCGACGCCGGCACCCACCGCAGACCCGACACCTTCGCCCGACGGCGCAGCCGAAACGCGGCGCGTCGTAGAAGCCTTCATGGCGGCGCTCGGCGCCGTTGACGTCGAGGCGATGGCTGCGTTGCTGGCGGACGACGTCGTGGTCACGCTGGGTTTCATAAGGCTGCCCGGCAAAGAGCGCGTGCTCCGACAACTGCCCCTGCTGCTGGGAGAGGTAGACGTGGATGTCTCGGAGTCCATCGTCGAAGGGGATAGGGCCACTGCCCGCATCTCGATGGCCAGCGCCGCGCTCGGCAACATGCGGGGTGAAGCCGAAGTGGTCGTTAGCGGCGGCATGGTCTCGCGGGTTGCGCTCGTCTTCGGGGAGAGGGCCGCGG
Organism: uncultured Dehalococcoidia bacterium; assembly: GCA_958296245.1. Lineage (GTDB taxonomy): Bacteria > Chloroflexota > Dehalococcoidia > Lucifugimonadales. Next base: position 355,078 of record OY282458.1, on the reverse strand, counting down.
ACGAGCCGGGCCGGTACCGCCTTACTGATCCGTCGTTTGCGGCGCTTGATGGAGCCCAGGCCTCATATGGGGAGTTGAACGGGACGGTCTACCGGATAGAGACGCCGGATAATTGGAATGGGCGGCTGATAATGTGGGCGCACGGGTTCCGCAACTTCGCGCCGGACTTAGCGCCCGACCCGCCTCCCATGCGCGAGCTTCTCATCGAGAATGGCTACGCGTGGGCGTCGTCGTCCTTCAGTTCCAACGGATTCGTACCATACGAAGCTGCTGTCGAAACGGCCGGCCTCCACGACCTGTTCATAGGGCTGTTCGGCCCTCCGGTGTATACCTACGTAGCAGGCTTTTCCATGGGAGGCAACGCGGCGCTGCTGTCCTTGGAGCTCTACCCGGAGCGCTACGACGGCGCGCTGGCCGCCTGCGCCACTAACGGGGCTGAGATGATAGATTTTCTGGGCCACTACGCCGTGTTGGGCGCCTTCGCTGCGGGCGTGAGTGGGGACGAGCAGGCGGATGCCGGGGCGGTTTCCGAGCTGGCGGCCCTGAGCATCCTTCCGGCGCTGGAGGCTGACCCTGACGCCCTGCGCGTGTTCGAGAGCTTGATCAAGGCGCTGACAGGCGGAGCCAGGCCGTTCCGCCATGAGGGGTTCGAAGCGCGGCTCCGCCTCAACTTTGCCCTCCTGAGCATCCCCGAGGAACTGATCCCGCTAGGCCGGGTATTCGATAATACAAAGACCGTCTACCCCGGCGTTCCCGAGCTGGGGATAGAGTCGGAGCAAGTAAACGCGCAGGTCATCAGAGTGAGGGGTGACCCGGCGGCGAGAGTCGAGCCCGGCTACTCCCTCGCCGGCGCCGTACCCGTTCCTCTCCTGATGATGCACACCACGGGCGACGGGTTCGTTCCCATCAGCTCGATGCTGCGGTTCGGCGCTCTGGCCAAGGAGGCAGGGAACGGGGGCATGGTGTCTCAGAGGGCGATCAGGTCAGCCGTCCACTGCGGCTTCACCCGCGCGGAGGTGTGGGCGGCTCTGGATGATCTGATTGCGTGGGTGGAGAACGGCGAGAAGCCGCCAAGCGAGGACCTGTCCGGGCCGCTCGACGACGCGGGGTTGGCGTTCACGTCGCCCCTGAGGGAAGGGGACCCCGGGGGGAGGTAGCCGGTCTACGCAGCGGGAGCGCCGGCAACCTCGAACCGCTGAGACTCAGGCGGCCTGGCCCAGAGCGCCTCTGCGCCGGCCATGGCCCCAGCCCTCTGGGGGCTGGCTCGCCACTGTTCATATATTTGGTTATCGTCCCAGAGCACCAGGGACGTAATCTGCGCAGGGTCGTCGAGGGCGTAGAGAGTGTGCCTGCTCACGAAGCCGGGGGCTTTGCTCTGGGCGAGTCCGTTGCCGTCCAACAGCCTTCTCGCCTCGTCTATCTTGTCTTCGCGGGCCCAGTGGTGAGTGAGTACCCCGATCATTTAACCTTCTCCGTTTGTCTGTTTCGACTGGCGTAACCCGATAAAGCAGACGTCTTTAGATTCACCCGCCGCCCCTTGATAACTGGGGGCACGGCCCCCAGACCCCCTTGCCGGAGGGGAACCGAGGCGGCGCAAAGTTTGAAGGGACACGGCCTAGCCCAGACCCCCTGCCCTTTGGACTTCCAGGTCTCACAGAGTCCGAACAGTTTCCACCCGGCAGCCTGCTATGCTACACGAAATCGAGGAGTTCACGCCGAGGCCCAAGCGAGGCTTGGCTGAACACCGTGCCCCCCGGCTGGCCTGTTTCGAAGCTCTCTGCCGCCTCCTCGCGTTCGGTACCCCATCCGTCGGCCTGTTCATAGGCCGTCAACGGGCGATTTACCCTTGACACTCATATTGGGAGAGTGATAGCTTTCACGAAGTTTTCGGGGGCGTCTTCGTGCGCCCAGTTCAGGAATCTGAGGGGCGTGTAGTCTTATGGATCCAGCGGCGCTGTCCGGATCCGAATGGAGCGACATCGGCTCCATGCTGTCGAACCTTTGGATCGTAGTCGCCTTGGTCGTGTTCTTTGGGGCCAACATGATGGTCGGCCACATCTTGATCCCCTCCCTCGTGGCGACGGCGCATCTGCCGAGCGGCGCCCAGAGGGTGAGGCCGTTCTTCTATGCTATTGCGGTAGCCGCGGCGGCCGCGGCGGCCGTGGTATTCATACGTGTGATCGAGGACGCCTCCGTCTTGGAGAGGTTCTGGAGTAGCTACTGGATATAGGTCAGATTAATGGGAGGCAGTGGGAAACCGTCTGCCCGGCGGGAGACCGCAATGCCGCCCAGATGAGGATAGCCGGGCCATGCTAAAAGGGGACGCTGAGCTATATAGGCCGAAGAAGAAGCACGTAGTGCTGTTCGGCCTGATTGGTCTGATTGGCCTGGCGGTGATGGCCGGAGTCGTCGCGCTGGGCGTCTTCGTCGTCACGGCGTGGTTTGGCCTGCCCGTGTTCGGCTTCAGCGAAGGACCAGACCAGCCGATAGCATTCCCGCACACGGTCCACGTCAATGAGGTGGGGCTCGACTGTACCTTCTGTCACAGGACGGTGACTGAGGAAGCCCCTGCATCCATCCCCGCCGTGGGGCTGTGCATGACCTGCCACCAAGCGGTGGGCAGCGGGATCGAAGGCGTCGAGACGCTGCGGGACTTCGCGGAGACCGGCAGAGCTTTGAACTGGGTGCGCGTCCACAGGGTGCCCGATCACGTCCAATTCGTACACGAGGCCCACATCCGGGCGTTCTCGGGCTCGAAAAAGATCGTCGAAGCGCTACGTGACCGGGAGACGGAGATCAGGCTCGACGAGGCCAGGAGGATAGACGTCGACGCCGCCGTGGGCGAGACCATCGAAGTTGCGGGATCCCAGGTGTGCGCGATATGTCACGGAGACGTCGCCAGTATGCCGAAGGTCAAGCAGGTACGGCCGCTGAAGATGGCTGACTGCGTCAACTGCCACCGCGACAACAACGCACCTACGGACTGCACGACGTGCCATTACTGATACTGCGAACGGGGCATGGGTCTCAAAAAGCTTAGCAGAAGGCAGTTCTTGGGTGTGCTTGGCGGCTCTGCCGCCGGGGCCGTGCTGTTCCAGGCGTGCGGGGTCCCGGAGGAGGAGTTGTTGGTCGAGGCGCCTCTTCAGATGCCCGAGGACCTGGTTAGCGGCGTTGATAACTGGTACGCGACGGTCTGCCGCCAGTGTCCCACCGGGGAGGGGGTCGTCGTCAGGGTTATCGAGGGTCGCGCCAAGAAGGTCGAGGGCAACGTCGATTACCCCGTAAACATGGGCAAGCACAGCGCCCGATGCGAGGCGGGTCTACAGTCTCTCTACGACCCTGACCGTATTAGCGCGCCGCTGCTCAGGACCGGCGAGCGAGGAGCCGGGCAGTGGGAAGAGGTCAGCTGGACGGACGCCATCACCCGGCTGGCCCACCAGCTCAGCGAGACCGCCGACCCTGAACAGGTCGTGATGGTCACCGAGCCGCTCAGCGCGCACCTAGGGATGGTCGCGGAGCGGTTCGCCTCCAAGTACGGCGCCAGGCACGTCCCATACGAACCGCTTGAGCGGACTACCTTGCGGGCATCCATCGAGCAGGTGTTCGGCCAAGAACGGATGCCGGACTTCGACATAGAGAACGCCAGCTACCTGTTGTCGTTCGGCGCGGACTTCCTGAACACGTGGGTCTCGCCGGTGCGGTATGCGAGGGGTTTCGGGCAGCTTCGGCAGGGCGGGATGGAGAGGGGCACGTTCGTCCAAGTCGATTCCCGGCTGTCGATGTCCGCCGCCAATGCTGACGAATGGATACACGTCAACCCGGGTCGCGAGGGATTGCTCGCACTGAGCATCGCCCAAGTCATCGTCTCCGATCCCGCCCTGCGGAGGCTCGCGGACGAGGCCGGGATACGAGCGCTGACAGACGGCGACGACAGCCGCCTGGGCGCGTTCGCCCCGGATCTCGTAGCCGGCGCAATCTCCGGGGCGGTCTCTGCGGAGAGGATGGCTGAGACAATACGTCGGACCGCCAGCGATTTCGTCCATCATCAACCCAGCCTGGCCATAGGCGGCGGTCCGGCGGGAGCGCATACCAATGGACTGTTCACTCTGAATGCGGTCTATTCCCTGAACAGGATCGTGGGGAACGTTGGGAAGCCGGGGGGGGTGATCCCGAACCCTCCGCCCCCTCTGGAAGGCGTCCCGTCCAGACCCGCCGTTGCCTCCTTCGAGGATTGGCGCAATCTCGCGGGCGACATGCGCGGCGGACGTGTCCGGGCGCTCTTGGTCCGCGGGGCGGACCCGATGTACGGGCTGCCGGAGGCGTTGGGCTTCCGCGCGGCGTCCTATGACGTGCCTTTCATATTCAGCTTTTCAAGCCGGATGGATGATACGACGGCCATGGCCGACTTGGTACTGCCCAGCCACGCCCCGCTCGAGGACTGGGGCAGCGACGTCCCGGACCCGGGGCCGGGGCACCAGGTTGTGGGATACCAACAGCCGGTGGTGCGGCCGTTCTTCGAGCAGCGGGGGGTGCATCTGGGGACCAAGGGATTCGGGGACATCCTGTTGAGCTTGGCCCATCTGCTCGAACTGGATCTGGAGATTCCGGGCGCCACCTTCATGGACGTGGTCAAGGAGGGTTCCAGGCAACTGATGGGTCGGGGTTCGGCGCCGTTCTCGACCTATTCGAGCTTCCCGGCTTTCTGGAACGGCCTTCTCCGCCACGGCGGGTGGTGGGACACCGGGGCGAAGCACGACGGCCCCATTCCGCCGCCGCCGCCGCTGCCTGCGGAGGCAGAGATTCCCCAGTTCAGCGGGCCGGAGGGTGAGGGCACGTTCTACCTCGCCCCCTTTGCGTCTGCGTCGCTCACGGATGGGCGCGGCGCTCACCTGCCGTGGTTGCAGGCTACGCCCGACCCTCTCTCGACCGCCACTTGGCGGACGTGGGCGGAGATCAACTTGAAGAAAGCGCGGGAGATGGACATCGAAGAGGGGGACGTCGTTCGGCTGGAGACTGCCCACGGCTCCATCGAGGCGTTGGCCTATCCCCATCCCGGCATATCCCCGGAGGTGGTGGCGGTACCGATAGGCCAAGGTCATCGCGCAGGGGGCAGATACGCCGAGGGGAGGGGCGCCAACGTGCTGTCGGTCCTCTCGCCAAGCCTAACGGACGCGGCGGGGTCGCTGGCATGGGCGGCGAACCGGGTAAAGGTCACTAAGACGGGCCGGTGGGAGAGGCTCCCGAAGATGGAGAACTCGAAGCCGGACCTGGCCGTCGACGAGCACCGCCTCATAATCCCGTTGGCGCAGCGCGACAGGTAAGGGCAGGGAGAAGCTATGGAAGGCCGGCAAAAATGGGCCATGACAGTCGACGTTGACAGGTGCATCGGGTGCCAGGCCTGCGTGATCGCCTGCCAGTCCGAGAATAACATCCCCATAAGCGACGAGCCGCTGTTCAACCAGCGGCGCGCGATGGAGTGGATCCGCATCGAGCGTTACTGGGAGGGAGAGTTCCCGGACGTGAAGGCGCGGTTCATACCGATCTTTTGCCAACATTGCGACGACGCCCCGTGCGAACCGGTTTGCCCGGTGTACGCCACCTACCACAACAGCGAGGGGCTGAACGTCCAAGTGTACAACCGCTGCATCGGCTCGAGGCTCTGCGTGAACAACTGCCCCTACCAGGTCAGGTACTTCAACTTCTGGGAGCCGGAATGGCCGGAGAGCCTTCAGAACCAGCTCAACCCGGACGTTACCGTTCGCAGCCGCGGGATCATGGAGAAGTGCACCTTCTGCATCCAACGCATCCGGCGCACGGGACGTGAGGCCAAGAGGGACGGGCGCAAGGTCGAGGACGGCGACCGCGGCCTCAACCCGGCGTGCGTCAACGCCTGCCCGACGGACACGCTGGTGTTCGGCGACGTCATGGACCCCGACAGCAGAGTGAGCAAGCTCAAGGAGAAGGAGATGTCGGAAGATGGCAGGGGTTACCACCTCTTGGGCAGTCTCGGCACGGGCCCCAACGTGATCTACCTGAAGAAGGTTGACGAGCACGCCTCGGGACCCACCCATGCGTAGCGGCTCCGCCGACGATGGGCACACCGCCGTGAGCGGGCCAGTGGAGGTGTCGCGGGACCTGCTGGAGCGGACGCGCCCGGCCAGCCGCCTCTTCTGGTGGGCTGCCGGAGGGTCGGCGGCGCTGCTGGCGCTGGGGGTCATCGGCTTCGTCATTAGGCTTGGAGACGGCATCGAGAAGACTGATCCCTGGGGATACTATGCCGCGCTGGTCGCCTTTCTGCTCACGACCGCTCAGGCTGCGCCCATGGTCGCCATCGCCCCAAGGCTGGCCAAGGCCCACTGGCGCCGGCCCATATCCCGCGCAGCCGAGATTTTCGGCGTTGTCGGGGTGCTGAATCTCATCTTGTTCATCCCGCTCGTGTGGGTTCTCCCGGACCTGGGAGACGGACGGCGCAGCCTGTGGTTCTTCGGCGAGGTCAGGTCAATGCCGGCGCACATGCCGCATATCGTGACAACCATCTCGATGACGGCCTTGGCGGTGGTCGGCTGCGCCCTACTCTGGGTCTCCTCGCTGCCGGATCTGGCGTCCATCCGCGACAACTCCGGCGGCCGCCGCCGCCGGATCTTCGCAAAGCTCGCCAACGGCTGGCACGGGACATCGAGGCAGTGGTTCACGCAGTATCACCGCCTGGGCATTCTCGGCGCCTTCTACTTCATGATGCTCGTCTTCACGCACTTCGCCTTCTCCGTAGAATTCGGCATGTCGTTGGTCCCGGGGTGGATCGACGCCCTGTTCCCGGCGACACACGCCGCCAACTCGCTCCAGGCCGGGGTAGCGACCGTACTGGTGGTCATGTTCCTGCTCCGGCGGTTCTGCGGGTTTGGGGACTACATCGAGCTGGACCAGTTCTGGGGTTTGGGCAAGCTGTTGTTCGCCCTGTCGCTCCTCTGGTTCTGGTTCTGGTTCTCCAGCTTCATCATTCTCTGGTACGGCAAGAAGCCGAACGAGGAGGCGGTGCTGGATCTGATGATGGTAGGCCCCTACATGCCTGCCTTCGTGACCGCCTTCGTCCTGAACTTCGTCGCGCCCCTCTTCATGATGGTGTGGAATCCCGTTCGCAAGAGCATCTGGGGGCCCACGCTGGTAGCTACTGGGGTGCTCATAGGGACCTTATTCGACCGGATCAGGATATACGTCTCGGCGTACACCGTAGCCGGCGCGGAGGACAAGCACGAGATGCACTTGCCCTTGCCGCCTGCCAATCTGCCCGATCTCGCCGACGTGCTCCTCTGGGTGGGCGCCCTTGGCGGCGTGGCGTTAGTGTATCTAATGAGCACTAGGGTCATCCCTGTGATAAACATCTGGGAGCAAAAAGAGGCGCTGTTGTACAAGATCCACAAGCCGTTCCACAGGACCGAGGTGCTGGTGCTGGGGAAGAAGGACTGACTACCCGACCGGGAGCGATGGTTACAGGCCCATGCAAGAACACATTCAGCTGACTCAGAAGGAGATCAACCGGGATCTCCTCAGCGGCGTACTGAAGTCCCCCAAGTGGTGGCTGCCGGCGGTATTGGTTCTCTTAGTCGTGTTTCTGATCGGGGCGGCCGCCTTCGGTTACCTGCTGAACAAGGGGTTGGGGGTGACCGGTCTGAACCGCCCGGTAATGTGGGGGGTGTACCTGGTCAGCTTCGTATTCTGGATCGGCATCAGTCACGCGGGGATCATGATCTCCGCGATTCTCCGCCTGACTCAGGCCGAGTGGCGGCGCCCGGTGACGAGGGCGGCCGAGGTGCTGACCGTCTTCTCCCTGATAGCGGCGTTGCTCTCGGCGCCGCTGGTTCATGAGGGGCGTCCCTGGAGGGCGGGGTTCCCAATCCCGTGGATCATGCCGTGGGACTTCGCCAGGGGCATCTGGCCCAACATTCGTTCGCCGTTCGTATGGGACCCGAGCGCGATACTGACGTACCTTACGGCCAGTTCGCTCTTCATTTACGTCGCCCTGATCCCGGACCTGGCCATCCTGAGGGATAGGCTATCGGGCTGGAAGAGCGGATTCTACAGCGTGCTCAGCCTGGGATGGCGCGGGAGTCCGAGGCAGTGGAAACTCCAGGCTGTCGCGGGCATCCTGCTCTCGGCGCTGGTACTGCCGGTGTTCGTGTCGGTCCACAGCATCGTGTCTTGGGACTTTGCGGTGAACATCGGGGCGGAGGGCTGGCATTCGACGATCTTCGCGCCTTACTTCATAATCGGGGCGATCCACTCGGGCGTCGCCGCGGTGGCGACGGTGATGGTCGCTATGGTGTGGTTGTGGGGCTGGGACCGATACCTGCGGCCCGACCACTTCGACGCCATCGGCCGGCTGCTGATCGTCGTAGGGACCACGTGGTTCTTCTTCTTCTTCTTGGAGTTCGTGTTCGCCATGTACACGTTGGAGGGCCCGGAGCTGGCGATGCGGGACCTCCAAGTCTTTCAGTATCCGTGGAGCATATTGTTCGTAGTGTTCCTCATTACGGCCTTCTTCTTCCCCGTGCCGATGTGGCTGCTCAAGAACGTCCGGCGCAGCATGTTCTGGATGTTCGTCACCACGCTTTCGGTCAACGTGGGCATGTGGTTGGAGAGGTTCATCATCATCATACCCGGGCTGCTTCGCCGTCAGCCGCTGGTCTTCGACTGGGGCACGTACCATCCCAGCATCATCGAGATCCTCATGGTGGCCGCCACCTTCGCATGGGTGCTGCTCGGCTTGCTGATCTTCGCCAGGATATTCCCGTTGATCCCGCTCTTCGACATCAAGGAGGGCATGGTTGGGCGTGAAGAGATTAAGATAGGCAGGCGCAAGGTCGCCGCCTCGATTCGAGAATAGCAAAGGGAGGGGTGGGTGCTGTCATGACAGAGAACTCCGGCGGCATTCTTTCGCAAAGGAGCATCATAGGGCTGTACGTCGACGAGGACGCAGCCGCCAACGCCATGGATGGGTTGAAGGCGGCTGGCTTTTCAGAGAGCGAATACGAGATCCTGACGGGAACGCCGTACCCGGAGGGCACCTTCGGGGAGGCGGAGCCGGTGCATAAGCTGTACCGGTTCCCGCTCATCGGGGCTGCGTCGGGCTTCATCGTCGGTCTGGTGCTGACCGTGGGCACTCAGCTCTCATTCCCGCTAGTGACCGGCGGCAAGCCGATACTCTCGATCCCCCCAATGGCCATCGTGATGTATGAGGGGACGCTATTGGGGGCCATCCTGTTCACGATTTTCGGCATCATCTTCGAATCCAGGCTGCCGCGTACGTTCATGGGCGCCTACGACACACGGATTACGGAGGGGTACATCGGGGTGGCGGTCACCGGTGAGGCCGGGAAGATGGGACCTGCGGAGGAGGCGCTGAAGGCGGCCGGGGCCGAAGAGGTCAAGAGGGGATGGGAGAAAGGCTAGTCGATGTCGCTAGACCCACCTAAGGTTGACCGACTGAAACGCCGCGTCTGGGGCGCGCTGCTGCTCGTCTTCATAGCGGCTGCGGCCATCTCGTGCGGCAATCTCAGGACCGGAGATGCGGAGGTGCAAGGGATCGTCAAGTTCAAGATGCCGGCATTCCCGGAGACCGGATCGAACAAGGTCCAGATATTCACCGAGATGCACTATCAGCCGTCCTACAGGTCCCAGGAAGGGCCGCGGCTGTTCCCACCCCCGGACTCGGTACCCCGCACGGGGAGGGAGATGGTCTACGCAGGAGAGCAGTACCAGGAGCTTGAAGCGCCCGGTGAGGTTCGAGCGTCATATGACCCCGACCGGGCGGCGCACCTCTTCGAGGTGAACTGCGCGGTCTGCCACGGCAGCGCCATGCGGGGCGAAAGCATGATGACCGACAAGATGACGGAGCAGAAGGTCGGCCCTGTGCCTGCGGACCTGACCGCGGATCTGACGCAGGACTCCGGCGAGGGAGAGCTGTTCGGGTTCATCTCCGATGGCGGACGCCAAGGACAGGCCCAGAGGGATGCATCGGAGCGGTCGTCCCAGCGGTCATGCGAGGAGTTCGCCGGCTTCCTGCGGTCAGACTGCCTGGCGGTGGAGCGGGGATCGGCTAGGGCGGTGTCGTCGCCGATGCCGGAGTTTTCCCGCCTCCTGACGCCGGAGGAGCGGTGGTGGCTGGCGATCTATATCCGGTCCCAGAGATGAGGGGCGCCGTCTAGGCGGAGCCCCGGACCCATATCCTCTCGGCGACCTCATACCCGACCACAACCTCGTTGCCGTTGCAGAGGGCCTTGATCACGCCGCGGTACGGCGCGGCCTCAAGAAGGTCCAGGGCCGCCCCCGGGATGAGTTCATTGGCGACGAGGTACTCTAGGAGATCCTGATCGTCCTCGGGCACGCGGTCCACGTAGACGCGCTGTCCCTCTTTGGCGGTGTTCAACCGGATCGCGTCCTTGGCGGGGGAGTAGCCGCTGCCGGGTATGGGATGGCCGAACGGACAGGTGGCAGGATTGCTGAGACGCTCCCTAATCTTCTCTTCGAGGTCGGGGGAGATAGCGTGCTCGAGGCGGTGGGCCTCCACGTGCGACCTGTGCAGCTCAAGCCCCAGCAGGTCAACGACCATCCGCTCGGCCAGCCGGTGCCGCCTGACAATGCTTTCAGCAGCGCTCCTCCCGGTCTTGGTCAGCACGACCTCTTTGTCCGGGGTCATCTCAACGAGGCTCTCCCGGGCCATTCTTCGGAGCATACCGCTGACCGAGGCCATCGAGGTGCCCAGACCCTCGCCTACAGGTAGCCGCCGCAACTGTTCGGCAAGCTGAGTCGGCGTGATCCGCTGCCCCTGCTCCTCCAGTTGGAATATGGACAACAGGTAGTTCTCGGTGGCCATGGAGAGCCGCCGTTCCGAGACGCCGGACTTGCGGGGCTTCGTAGAGGTCTTCGCAGGAGGCAAAACGGGCCTTGCAGAGTGATGAACTAGAGCGAGTCTATTACACGCCCTCGGCGAGGGTCAACAGTACCAAGAAGCGGTCCGTCACGCCGCTCGTTCCAATAGGTAGGGTTGGGAAAGCTGACAGGCCGCCCGTGAGATTGACAGCGCCGGCAAGGATTCGTAGTATCACGGTCATCTTGGGGTGGGCGTGGACGACGGCGTAAAGACAGGAAGACGCCTTCCAATGTTGTCAGGAGCTACTGCCATGTTTGACGTACTGATAACCGGGGGGACCGTGGTCGATGGCGCAGGGGGGCCGGGCTTTCGCGGCGACGTTGGCGTCAGGGGCGGGCGGATCGCAGCCGTCGGAGACCTCTCCGGCGCCGCGAAGGGCGGCTCCGCGGCGCGCATAATCGACGCGGCCGGCCTGACGGTCTCGCCCGGCTTCATCGATACGCATGCCCACTCGGACGGCGCTCTGCTGCTGGACCCGCAGCACGCCAACGGCCTGCGCCAAGGCATTACCACCGAGATTCTCGGGCAGGACGGGTTGTCGTACGCGCCCCTCTCCCGGGAGAACTACCTGATCAACCGCCAGTACCTTTCCGGGGTATACGGCCTGCCGCCTGAGGAGATCGACACTGAGTCCGTGGACGCGTTCCTACGCAGCTACCATGAAAGGTGCGCGATCAACGTAGCCTACCCCGTGCCTCACGGCGCGGTGCGGCTCCAGACGGTCGGATTCCACGACAGGCCGCTCCGGGGCGGCGATCTGGAGGCGGCAAAGATCCTCGTTTGGGACGGGATGGAACAGGGGGCTATCGGCCTCTCTACGGGGATGTCCTACTTCCCAAACGCTTGGAGCGACACCGAGGAGCTGGTCGAGCTCTGCAAGGTTGTGGCGGAGTTCGACGGAGTATACGTCACCCATCTCAGGGACGTACACACGGAACGAGGCTTCGGAGGCGGGGGCATCACGGAGGCGCTGGAGATAGGCCGGCGATCCGGGGTCAAGGTCCACTTCTCCCATCACCGCACGAGCATCGAGAACGCCGGCCAGATAGAGCAGCGCGTGGAGGAGATCGACCGGGCGAAGGCCGAGGGTGTGGACTGCACGCTGGAGCTGTACCCGTACCCGACGGGCAGCGGCTACCCCATGATGTTCCTGTCCAGCGAGGCGAACGAGGGCGGGCCGGCGGCGATCATGGAGAGGCTGCGCGACCCCGAGGAGCGGCGGGCAATCGCAGCGCGGATAGACGAGAAACACGGCGGCGGCCTGCTCGGCGACGGCGTGTTCACCCATCTGCCGTCGGAGGAGAACCGCCACCTGGAGGGCAAGACGTTCTTGGAGGCGGCGAGCGAACGCGCCTCGACGCCCGGGGAGGCCATCTGCTCGATCCTGCTGGAGGAAGAACTGACTGTGGGCTTCCTCATCGCCCCCCCTTCGGACCTGAGCGGCTGGGGCCAAGTCAGCCGGGACGCGGTGGAACTGCTTTCGCGCCCCGACTACATGGTCGGGAGCGACTCGATCTCCGCCCACTCACGGCCCCACCCCAGGGCCTACGGCACCTTCCCACGCCTCCTCGGGAGGCTGCGGCGGCTGCACCCGGTCATGACCTTGGAGGCGATGGTGCAGCGGATGACGGACAACCCGGCCCGCCGCTTCGGGCTGGCTGGGCGGGGAAGGATCCGGGAAGGATATTACGCGGACGTCGCGGTGTTCGACCAGACCCGGATAACGGACACGGCCACATACGACGACCCGTCGTCGTATCCGGTCGGGATCCCCTTCGTGCTCGTGAACGGCCAGGTCGCCGTCGACCACGAGCGCTGCACCGGCACGCTGTCAGGGCAGGCGCTGCGCGGCGAGTTCTAGGCGGGGCAGGCTATGGGTGGTAGATGACCAACTTCAACTCGGTCATCTCCTCCACGGCGTACTTCGGCCCTTCCTTGCCCATGCCGCTGTCCTTGAGGCCGCCGTAAGGCATCAGGTCGGCGCGCCACTGCGGACCGGAGTTGATCATCAGGTTGCCCGAATCGACCTCCCTGGCGAACCTCATGGCCCAGTCTATGTTCTGGGTGAATATCCCGGCGCTGAGCCCGTAGTTGGAGTCGTTGGCCATGCCGATGGCCTCGTCGATATCCGAGAAGGGGGTTACGGCCACAGCCGGCCCGAACAGTTCGTCGCAGGATATCCGCATCTCCGGGCTGACGTCCGCGACGACTGTGGGCTGATGCACTGCGCCGGAGTAGCCGCCGCCGACGAGGGTCCTGGCGCCGCCGGACTCGGCCTCGTTGATCCACTCATTCACCCTCGCTGCGTCTTGGGCGCGCACCATCGGCCCCATCTTGACGCTCTCGTCGAGGGGGTCTCCGGTGCTGATAGCCTCGACTCCCTCCGTCAGGGCGTCGAGATAGTCGCCGTAGACGTCGCGGCTCGTGATGATGCGCTGGGCCGAGATGCAGACCTGCCCGGCGTTGGAGAATCCGCTGCTGACCGTGGCCGCCACGACCTTATCCATGTCCGCGTCCGGCATGACTATGAGGGGCGAGTTGGAGCCAAGCTCCATTGTCACCTTCTTGAGCCCGGCGGTACGGCAGATGTGTTCGCCCACGTCGCGGCTGCCGGTAAAGGTCACCTTGCGTACCCGTGGGTCGCCGACTAGGGCGTCGCCTATGGAGCCGCCGGAGCCGGTTATGCACTGGACCGCCTCGACGGGTACGCCGGCGTCGAGCAGGGCCTCGGTCAGCTTGAGCGCGACCAACGGCGTGTCGGTCGCCGGCTTGATGACGACGGAGTTGCCCGCCGCGAGCGCCGGTCCCACTTTGTGGCACACCAAGTTGAGCGGGAAGTTGAACGGGCTGATGGCGGCGACCACGCCGCACGGCACCCGCAGGGTGAACCCAATCTGCCCCGTCCAGCTGGGGGCGCCGTCCAGCGGTATCGTCTCTCCGTAGAGACGCTTGGCCTCCTCCGCCGAGCCCGTCATGGTCTGTACGGCCCTGGACACCTCCATACGGGACTCGCCTATGACCTTCCCCTCCTCCATGGTGAGGGTCTTGGCGAAGTCTTCCAGCCGCTCCTCCATCAGGTCGGCGGCCTTCTTGAGCATGGCGTAGCGGTCATAGCCTGACAGACCGCGCATCACGGCCGCGCCGCGCTCGGCGCTCGCCACCGCCGAGTCGACGTCCTCGACCCCTGCGCGCGGCACCGTATCTACCGTCTCCCCGCTGTAGGGGTTGATAACCGGGATCTTGTCGTCTCTGTCCACCCACTCCCCGGCGATGTACATCCTCATGACACACCCTCCCTATGTCGTATCTCTTACGCCCGCCGTAGTCGGGCGCCCACATGATACCACCCGACTACGGCACGTTTCTATATACCGTGACAGCCCCCGGACCCCCTGCCGGAGGGGAGAATCCTCAGTCTGAACAGTTACAGACGGTTGATCTGAGTAGACTGTATCAAAGGATTGATATACTCTTGCGCCACGAAGCGGTCCCTGAGCAACAAGAGGCAGGCCCCTTCGATGACGATTCCCGTCATCCTGGGAGCGCAGGCGTCTCGCCTGCTCCGGCAGGCCCCTGCAATGACGATTCCCGGCCCCGCAAATCGGGAACCGACGGTGGGCGCGCCGCGAACCCGGATAACCGAAGGCCATGAGTAAAGAGGAGATCCCCCTTGGCGACAAACGCGCAGCCTGAAACCTTCCGTAAGCGACTGGCGGGCGGAGTGGTCAAGAAACTCGCACAGGGGGCTATTCTCCTCCTGCCGCTGATAGTCACCTTCTGGTTGGTCCAGTTCGCGTACAAGACCATGGACCGCCTGTTGCAGCCCCTCATCTCGGTAGCCTTCGGCAGGGAGATACCGGGGCTGAGCTTCGGCATCATCATCCTAGCGTTGTTCGTGGTAGGCGTCTTGAGCTCCAGTGCGATATTCAAAACACTCGGCTATCTCATAGAGCGGGGCATATCCGCCGTGCCGGGCATAGGCTCTATCTACGGCACCACGAAAAAGCTCATCCCCGGCTCGGAGCCGTCTGATACCCCCACCGGCTTCGATACGGTGGTCCGAGTGGAGTACCCGCGCCGCGGAGCGTGGGCAGTGGGCTTCTTGATGAGCATCGTCGACGACGGCCAAGGGACACAGTACGGCGTAGTTTACATGCCTTCGACACCCATGCCTCAATCCGGCTGGCTGGTGCAAGTCCCCATGAGCGAGGTCGAGTCGCTTAATTGGTCGTCGTCTGAAGCGATGCAGTACATAGTGTCAGCCGGAATCAACTCCCCAAGTTCGGTTGAGGCGAAAATGCTGGAGTCCGCTACTTGAGCGCAGGCCCGACGCCGGGCGCCGCTCTGAGTACGGCGGGGCCGTCTGGGGCCTGCCGTGGGGCCAGGGTTCTGCCCTGGCATTGGACAACGATGCTGCCGTCGAGCCGTTCTTGGACTTCGACGTGGGCCAAGATGAGCAGGCGGGACTGTATCCGTCTCACCAACTCTGAACAGTTACAATACCCAGGCGTCTTGACATTCGCTTGGCTTTCGAGATAATGGCTCTACGAACTCCGGGTTGCGGCATTATCCGGCCTAGGGTGGCCGTGCCCAGGGGTGTGGTGGGAGAGGGTTTACATGCAGCAGGTAAGCACAGTCCCGTATCGAGGGTGCTGCGGTGGCTGTTAGAACTGTCTCAGAATCCCAACCCATTAAGTACGTTGACCGGCTTCGAGGCCGACTTGCATAGTTCCCCCAACAGCATAGTGGGGAAGAGCGCAGGCGGAGAAAACGGGAGACTGGGAATGGCAGGCGGTAGATGGAGCCATAGGCAGGGCTCGCCGGGGTATCTGCATGGCCAGCCCTACCGATCGCGGCGTTGCTGGCGCCAAGCGCGTCTCCTCCAGGATGAGGAAGAGTATATAGCTCGCACGAGTCGTAGGCAGCAGCGCCATTTTTAGGGAGGCAGTCCAGTGGAATTGATGATTACTCGTGAACACGCCACCATGATCGCAACAACCGACGGTCGCATCGACGGCACCAATGCCTCTCAGTTCCAGCGTGCGTTGGAAGACGCGATCGACGAGAGCGACCGTGCCGTGATCATTGATCTCGTAAACCTCACCTACATCAGCAGCGCGGGCCTCAGGGCGATTCTGTTGACCGCCAAGTCGCTCCGGGGGAAGGACACGGAACTGGCAGTATGTTCACTGACGGGCCCTGTCCGTGAGGTGTTCCAGATAAGCGGCTTCGACCAGATACTCCCTGTGCATTCTTCGAGGGACGAGGCGATCGCCGCGCTTGGCGCCTGACCAAGCGAGCGCGGTTGCCGGCCCGCGTAACCGGAAGCTAAGACTATAACGCGAGGGCCGTTGAATGGAACGCAATAAACGATACAAGATCCTCGTAGTGGACGATGAGCCTGACCTCGAGCCGCTGATGCGGCAGCGCATGCGGCGCGACGTCAGAGCAGGCAAGTACGCCTTCGCCTTCGCACACAACGGCGTCGAAGCCCTCGAACTGCTGAGGAAAAACGAGGACATCGACATGGTCGTCTCGGACATCAACATGCCCCAGATGGACGGCCTGACGCTGCTCCAGCAGATACCCCAAGTAGATCCCGAAATACGTTCGGTGATCATATCAGCCTACGGCGACATGAAGAACATTCGAACGGCGATGAACCGGGGGGCGTTCGACTTCGTCACGAAACCCCTCGACTTCGAGGACTTGCGCGTCACCATTGACCGCACGCTGCGCCACCTCGAGGAGTGGCGCGAGGCTCTGTCCTCACGCGACCAGCTGGTCGCGCTGCAAAACGAGCTCGACGTCGCGAGCAAGATGCAGCAGTCGATTCTTCCCACGATCTTCCCCACGGACCCTGGCTATCAGATATTCGCCAACATGGAACCCGCACGCAACGTCGGGGGCGACTTCTACGACGTCATCCTCTTGGACAACCGCCGCGTCGGCCTAGCCATCGCGGATGTCTCCGACAAGGGTGTGCCCGCGGCCCTCTTCATGATGTCCAGCCGCACCCTAATGAAGGGCGCGGCCATCGGCAGCCAGGACGCCGGTGAGGTGCTGACCGAGGTCAACGAACTCCTCAACGAGGACAACGATGCCGCAATGTTCGTCACGGTCCTCTATGCGATCTACGATCCGGAGAGCGGCGTGCTCTCCTATGCGACCGGCGGCCACGACCCCCCTCTTGTGGTCAGACCGGATGGGAGCTCGGTCCTGGCTCCAATGACTGGCGGCGTCGCGCTTGGAGTTGCGCCGGGCATCCAATACCGCCACGAGGAGATACTCCTCGAACCGGGCGACACCGTCATTCTCTACACAGACGGCGTCACCGAGGCCATGAACAACGAGGATGAGGAGTTCGGGGCCGAGCGACTCCGCGAAGTCTTTACGGGTAACCCGCCCACGGACTCCGAGCAAGCCAATCAGGCCGTCTTCAAGGCCGTTCGCGATTTCGTGGGCAGCAACCCACAGTCCGACGACATTACTTGCGTGACGCTGCGGCGCAGCGAGGCTGGTTGACCCCCTGAGTGCGAAGCTATCGCTGAAAGAAGAAATCAGCCCAGAGGCGCTTGAACGCATCCTGAATGCCATAGAAGAGCTGGGGATGCGGGAGGGCTGGCCGCCCGATCTGGTCTTTCGGGTAAAGCTCGTCATCGAGGAGCTTGGGCTCAACGTCGCCAATCACGGACGCGACGACAAGCTCCCCGAGCTCGAGGTCACCGTGACCTCCGAGCCGGACGTGCTCACGATCCACATCTCCGACGACGGGACCCCGTTCGACCCGCTGAATGACGCTCCTCCTCCAGATCTGACGTCTTCGATCGAAGACCGCCCGATTGGCGGCTTGGGCGTCCATCTCGTGCGGACGATGATGGACGAGATAAGCTACCGCAGGGCGCAGGGCAGAAATCACTTGGCTCTCACCAAGCGAAGGGCCTGAATGAACCGGGCATCACGTCTGCCGAAGGCCCTGATGTTCACGCCTGGGATCGGGGGGGCCGCTGCCCTTGCCATAGCCGCGGCCCTCTTCACGATTGCCGGATGCGGTCGCGGCGGCAGCGAAGAGACCGCCACCCCGACCCCGGAGGCTGCGCCGGAGACTGAGGCGATGGTACCGGAGGGGACACCGGGCGTTTTCGACGACCGTATCGTATTCGGCCAGTCGGCAGCCTTCACCGGTCCCGCACAGGCGCTCGGCACGAATATGAAGCTCGGTATCATGGCCGCCTTCCATGAGGCGAACGCCGCAGGAGGCGTTCACGGCCGGAACCTGGAGCTCAAATTCCGCGACGACGCCTACGAGCCTGAAGCCGCGGTCACCAACACCATCCAGCTCATCCAAGAGGACGAGGTGTTCGCTCTGATAGGCGAAGTCGGCACCCCGACTTCGCGCTCGGCCACCCCCGTCGCCGCGGACGCAGGCATCCCGTTCATCGCTCCCTTCACCGGCGCAGAGTTCCTGCGCGACCCGTCTTGGAGCAATATCATCAACCTACGCGCCTCCTACTACCAGGAGACCGAGGAGATGGTGGCCCGGCTGACCACCGACCTGGGAATAGATCGCATCGCCGTGCTGTACCAGGACGACTCCTTCGGGCGCGCAGGGTGGCGGGGGGTCCGGCTGGCTCTCGACCGGCGCGCCATGGAGCCGGTGTCCATCGGGCTGTATCCGCGGAATACGACAGCCGTCAAGACGGCGCTGCTCGATCTGAACCAAGGCTCCCCCGAAGCGGTGATCATGATCGGGGCCTACGAGCCCGTTGCGGCGCTAATCGCCTGGGCGCGTCATACGGGACTGGACCCCATATTCATGACCGTGTCCTTCGTGGGGAGCAACGCGTTGGCAAGGGAGCTCGGCGCCGGCGGGGCCGGGGTCTACGTCACTCAAGTGGTGCCCTTCCCAACGGACGACTCGACACCCGTCGTCTCCTCATACCTGAGCGCCCTCGCTGCTTACGACCCCGGCGCGGACCCGGGCTTCGTCTCCTTCGAGGGCTACTTGGCGGGCCGCCTCGCCGTAGCCGGCCTCGACAGATGCGGCCGAGACGTCGACCGAGCCTGCTTCCTCGATATCCTGGGCGGCGCCGGAGACGTGGACATAGACGGGTTCAGATTGCGCTACGGCATCGGCGACAACCAGGGGTCGGACTCGGTCTTCCTGACCGTGATCGGCGAGGACGGCAAATACCATCCGGTAGAAGTACTGAGCGATGACTAGATCATGGGGAGTCCCTCAGCATTGATGGCTCGACTGATGGCTCGACCCTTCAAACGCCTGCTGGAAAGCGGCTTCCGGCTCTCCACGCAGCTCTATCTGGGCATCGGGGGGGCCGTGGCCCTCACGGTGGCGGCGAGCGTAGTCGGCTGGTTTTCGTTCAATAGCGTGAGCGACGCTCAGAGCCAGGTGAACGAGAGCAACATCCCCGAGGTCGTGGCCGCGTTCGGGATCGCTCAGCACAGCGGCACGCTGGCGGACGCCGGCCCACGCCTGATCACGACCTCGACGCCCGGTGAGCTCGCCCGTGTCTCGGCGAGTATCGACGAGGCGCGCGAGGCTCTCGAAGGGCACCTGACAGTCCTGCTTGGGGTCGATTTGAGGCCACAGCAGCGGTCGATCATCGATCAGGCCAGAGCGCTACCCGGACTCGGGGGGGTGCTGGGACAAGAGGAGGAGGCCGAACAGCAGGGCAGCGGCGCAGATCGCTCCGGGCGCATCCGCGCCCAGGTCGATACGCTGATCGCTAACATCGACGCCATCAGGAGCGACATGTCCGAGCTCTTCGAGCTGAACGTTCGCAGGACGGGACTGCGGGCGGAGCTTGCGGCGTTGCGCGTCCGGACGGACGACATCATGGTCCCAGTGGTCGACGACCAGCTCTTCTATACCATGACCGGCTACGAAGACTTGGGGGCGCTGCCAGCCGCCCGCGAGCAACACTTCTCCGAGGACGAACTCGCCCGCTACCGCAACCTTGCCGGGCTGCACGCAGCCGCCACCACAGCGAACCAGTTGTTGGAGAGCGCCTTCTCCATCCCCTCCGCTCCGTTGCTCGAACCCCTGCGGGAGCGCTTCGAGTCCGCCGCAGGCAGCATCGAGCGGAACGTGTCAGCGCTCGCGGAGTCCCCCCTGCGCACCACCGTCAAGCCGCTCATAGACCGGCTGAACGAGCTGGGCGTCGGAGAGGACAACGGCTTCGACCTGCTGGAGCAGAGGCTCCAGCTCATCCAGGACCAGCAGGACCTGCTTGCGCTCAACCGCGGCATCGCCCTCGACCTGGTCAGCGAGGTCGACGCGCTTGTGAGCACGGCCCGCGCCAGCGCGCAGGACGCCACGCAGGCCTCCACGCAGGCGATCCTGACCGGCCGCACGTTGCTGCTGGCTATTAGCGCTGTCAGCATAGGCGGCGCCCTGCTCATCGCCTGGCTCTTCGTAGGGCGCGTCCTGCTCCGCCGCCTTCAGATGCTGTCGGACTGGATGCGTCGCATGGCGGGCGGCGATCTGGAAGCTCGGGTCGAGATCGGCGGCCGCGACGAGGTGGCGGACATGGCCGCAGCCCTCGAGGTGTTCCGCCGTCACGCCCTTGAGGTCCAGCGCCTCAACTTGGTCGAACAACTGGCGGAGGAGCTCCAGGGCAAGAACGCGCAGTTGGAGAGCGTGCTTACAGAGCTTCGCCAAGCGCAGGACCAGATCGTCATGCGCGAAAAGCTTGCCGCGCTTGGCGAGCTCACCGCCGGCGTTGCACACGAAATCAAGAATCCCCTCAATTTCGTCAAGAACTTCTCCGAAGCCTCGGGAGAGCTCCTGACGGAACTCCGGGAGGTCCTGGAAGAGTCCGCAGAGAGCCTGAGCGAGGACCAGCGGGACCTCGTACAGGAGATCTCCGACGACCTCACCAGCAACTTGGACCGCATACATTCACACGGCGAGCGCGCCAATCGGATCGTTCAGGACATGTTGATGATGGGGCGGGAATCAAGCGACTACCGGCTCACCGACGTCAACTCGCTGATCGAAGAACACTCCCGGTTGGCCTACCACAGCGCGCGGGCAGGCGATCCGAGCTTCCAGCTCGACATCGTTTACGACCTGGACCAGGATATAGGGGAGATCAACGTCATCCCACGGGACATCGGACGCGCATTCCTGAACATCATCGCGAACGCCTGCGACGCAACCGACGAGAAACGGCGCGCGCGCGCCGAAGCAGGAGACAGTTCCTACATGCCGACGTTGTCGATATCCACTCGGCGGGACAAGGACACCGTAGAGGTCAGCATCCGAGACAACGGGGACGGGATACCCCCGGAAATCGCCGACCGGATATTCAACCCCTTCTTCACGACCAAGCCGACCGACCGAGGCACGGGGCTAGGCCTTGCTCTCACCAACGACATCATCCGCGAGCATGGCGGCACGATCAAGACCACCTCCGAGCCTGGCGAGTACACCGAAATGCTCCTGAGGCTGCCGCCGGAGCCGGCCGGGGGCGCACCGCTCGAACACGAGGAGGGCGAACCTGCCCTATCGGCAACTCAGGGGCAGGGAGCGAACCCCGCCGAGTCCCCCGCGTGACCCCTTGCCGAGCCGGCGGGCGCACCGCAAGGCCCCGCTACTCGGAGTCGGTCTGAAACCGGCCGATTAGCTCGAAGTCCTTCTGCTGCTCCCTTGGCACCCTGGCCAAAGAGACCGCTTCGGGAAGCACTATGCCCCCCGAGAACACCAGCTTCATGGCGTCCTCCACGCTAATGTCGGTCTCCACCACGTCGTCCTCGATGACGAGGGCCATGTTCCCAGACGTGGGGTTGGGAACGGTCGGGATGTACACGACTACCAGAGTATCGCCCGTTTCGGACGAGCGCGCCCGACCCGTTACGAACCCCATCGCAATCATCCCCTCACGCGGCCACTCCACGAAGACCACGCGGGTAAAGTGGTAGTGGGCGCTGAGGGACGTAGTAGCCTGTAGTGTTGCCCCGTATACCGTCCCGACGACCGGGATGTTGCTGACCACGGTAGTCATCAGGTCTATCGTCTTACGCCCGGGCCGCACGGAGGTCAACATGCCCACGATGTAGAAGATGACGGCTCCAACGATCAACCCGATCCCGTAGAAATCCCACGGTTGGCCGTCGACGAACGGCAACTGCCGCACGACCCCATCGGCGTAACCAATGATGAGCCCGATTACGATTGCGGTTACGATTAGCGGCACCAACGCGACGAGCCCACCCAGAGTCTTACCCTGGATGTGGTCTTTGATCCTCTTGATTACGCTGTCAGTCTCTTTGCTGTCTGCGATAGCATTCGAGCTCTTTGAACTGCTCAAGTGACCACGCTCCTTTCCGGGTTCCTACGGCGACAACCCAACAATACTGTCGCCGTTAGGTCAAATGCAACCCGATATTTTGTAAATGTTCAAGACTTTGTGAGGTCATTTTCGACTTTTGTAGCCGTAGCCTCGATAAAGCAGACGGCTTTGATCCCCACCCTCCCGACCCTTGGTAGCTGGGGGCACAGCCCCCAGACCCCTGCCGGAGAGGGGAGAACCTCTCTGGACTTCCCCTTTCGGGTCTCACAGAGTCTGAACAGTTCCCGCTACTCGGCCGGGATGGCCTTGGACTCCCCTCACCGCCCGCGGCGGGCCGGGGCCTTCAATTGACTGAGGCAGCGCATGGGCCCCATAATCCCAGGCATGGACGTCGGCTAGGTGGGAGAAGTACTTGGGAGACGCGCTACGCGCACGGGTACTGTTGACCCTCGCATTCATACTCGCAGCAGCAGCCCTTCCCGCCTGCGGCCAGCGTGAAGAGCCGGGCTCGGGCGAGCTACTGGTGTTCTCTGCCGCCAGCCTCCAGGGCGTGTTGCCCGACGTCGGAGACCTGTATGAAGCCGGCAGCGGCGCCAGGGTGTCCTTCAGCTTCGGGGGGTCCCAGGCCCTGGCCCAACAGATCGCAAGCGGGGCGCCGGCCGACGTATTCATCGCGGCGGGCGAGGCGCCGATGGCATTCCTTGACGAACGCGGCCTGATCGGACACTCTGCCGCAGTGCTCTCGAACAGCCTGACGGTGGCCGTCCGAAGCCCTAACGCTCCCGGTATTGAGTCGTTCGAGGACCTGGCAGGGCCCGGCGTAAGCAGGCTGGCCGTCGCGGACCCCAACCTTGCCCCAGCGGGGCGCTACGCCCGGGAGGCGCTGCAGGCGCGGGGAATCTGGGAGGCTCTATACAACCGTCTGGCCTTCGCATCCGACGTCAGATCGGCCCTGGCGTTCGTGGAGTCGGGCAACGCGGACGCGGCCATGGTCTACCGGACCGACGTCCCGAGCGGCAGCCGCGCACTCGCCGCACTGGACATAGTGCCGCCCGGCAGCTACGGCCCCGTCGTCTACCCCGCAGCCGTGATGCTGGGATCGGGAATCCGCGAGGAGGCCCGACGGTTCGTCGAACTCCTGGTCAGCGAGGAAGCCGCCTCCCTGTTTCGAGCCCACGGGTTCGATCCCGCCGAATAAGGGTCACGATGTCCACCGCCGACATCTCGATATTGCTGCTCACCCTCAGGGTGGGGCTCGTCGCCACGGCGATGAACCTTCCCCTGGCCCTGGCCGTCAGCTGGCTGCTCGTAAAGAAGCGCGTCCGAGGCGGGACACTGATCGACGTGCTCGTTTCTATGCCCCTTGCCGTGCCGCCCGTGACGGTTGGGTTCTTATTACTACTAGCCCTGGGCCGGGAAGGCCCGCTCGGCCGGCTTCTGGGGATGGACATCGTCTTCACCTGGGTCGCCGCCGCCGCCGCCGCGGCGATTGTGTCCTTCCCGCTCGTCGTCAGGGCGGCCATGGTAGCCATGGCAGGCGTGGACGAGCGATTGGAGATGTCCGCCCGCAGCCTCGGCGCGGGTCCCCTCCGGGTATTCTTTACCGTTACCGTTCCGCTCGCGTACCGGGGGATACTGGCCGGCCTGCTCCTGGGGTTCGTGAGGGCATTGAGCGAGTTTGGAGCGACCATTACCGTGGCGGGCAACATCCCCGGGAAGACGCAGACCCTCCCGCTGGCCATCTACACCAGCATTCAGGTGCGGGACGACTTCAGAGCAGGCGCCTTGGTCGGCGTCTCGATCGCCCTGGCGGCCGCCACCTTGCTGGCGCACAACTGGCTGCTGCGCCGCGCGCCCCGTGAGTCCGGATGAGGGGCCGTCCGTGACGCTGTTAAGCTTCGACGTCGTCAAGCGCTACCGTGGATTTCTCCTCAACTGCCGCGCCGCCTTCGACTCAGGGATAACCGCTGTCTTTGGACGGTCGGGCAGCGGCAAGACGACCCTCCTAAACTGCCTCGCCGGACTGAGGACGCCTGACTCCGGGCTGATCGAGTTCAACGGCGAGACGCTCTATTCGTCGTCGCCGCAGCGCAACGCCCCCCCGGAGCGCCGACGTTTCGGGTACGTATTCCAAGACGCGGCCCTCTTTCCCCATCTCGACGTTTTGGGCAACATCCTGTACGGCTATAAGCTCACGCCGAAGGAACACCGCAGGTTGGATCCCGACCGTCTCATCGCCCTACTGCAACTCTCCGGGCTGTTGCGCCGCAGCGTGGCGGACCTTTCGGGAGGCGAGAGGCAACGTGTCGCCATAGCGAGAGCGCTGGCTGTATCTCCCAGGATGCTGCTGCTCGACGAACCGCTGGCCTCGCTGGACGCCGCCTTCAAAGGGCTCATAATCCGCTATCTCAAGAGCATCCGGGCCGAACTCGGCACCCCCATGATCTACGTGTCCCACTCCATGTCCGAGGCGCTGGCCCTCACGGACAACGTGCTCGTCCTCTCCGACGGCGCCGCCGCGGCCTACGGGCCAACCGGGTCGGTTCTTGTCCACCCGGCCGTCGGCGCGCTGGCCGACTACGGGAGCCTCGAGAACCTCCTAGAGGCCACCGTGACGCACGTCGACGCGCCGCACGGCCTGGCAACCCTCCGCCTGGGCGGCGTCGATCTGTTCGCGCCCGGCGTCACAGCCGCGCCGGGCTCCACGGTTACGGTCTCGATCAGGGCCGGGGACATCATCCTAGCTCTCGACGTGCCGGCGAGGATAAGCGCGCGCAACGTCGTGGCCGGCACAGTCGAGGAGGTCCACGCGCGGGGAGCGAGGGTGATCGTCTACGTGGACGTGGGGGTCAGAGTGGTGGTCGAGATCACGCCGCTGGCGAAAGAGAGCCTCGGCATCGAGCCGCGCCAGCGGGTCTACCTGATTATCAAGAGCTCCAGCGTCGGCGTCCTGGAGCCAGACCGCCGATGACCGCCCCTCGATGTGATAGGATGCCTGAGCCATGAGCATAGCAGGCTGCGGCTTGCAGAGGAGTAACGGCCCCGCCGGGAGCCTGAGAGCCTGCCCTGAGCCTGCCGAAGGGGAGACACGCCGCCCCGCAGACTGCCAACGGAGTCGAACTATGGAGCATTCACCGGACGCCCCGGCGCATCTGACGACCGAACAGCTAGAAACGGGACTGGGCCATATCCTTCGATCTCCGGCAAACAACGGCCCCCTCCTGATGATCGTACGCCGGCCGGAGGTGGACCGGCGTGAGGTCGTAACCGAAGCCGAGTTGGACGTCGCCGAGGGTCTGGTAGGTGACAACTGGAAGAGCAGAGGAAGCGCCTCGGCCCCCGACGGCAGAGCGAATCCCGACGCGCAGATAACCATCATCAACGCGCGGCTGCTCGCGCTGCTAGCCCGGTCCGAAGAGCGGTGGCAGCTTTCGGGCGACCAACTCGTCATCGACCTGGACGTGAGCGTCGATAGCCTGCCGCCGGGAGCCCGCCTGTCCATCGGCTCGGCGGTCATAGAAGTCTCGGAGAAGGAGCACACGGGCTGCGCCAAGTTCGCCGCGCGCTACGGCAGAGACGCGCTGCGGTTCATCAGCACGCCGGAGGGACGCGATCTGAGGCTCCGCGGAGTCAACACGAAGGTCGTCCGGTCCGGCAAGATCCGCGCCGGGGACCTAGTATCCCGGCTCTGAGGTTCGCCGCTCAAGTCCACTCGACGTCGGGGCGCCGCCCTTCCGTCAATCTACGGCTTGGCTTCTGCCGGCAGGGCAGATGTCCAGCAGGCAGCACCCGGCGCAAGCGGGGGTCTTCTTGCAGTACTCCACACCCAATCTGACTATGAGGGCGTGGTATTCGCCGAACATCTCCGCGTCGTGAGGCAGATTGTCGGTGAAGAGGGCGCTGTACTCGAAGTACGGGCCGCGCTCGGGCGCCAAGCCGAGGCGGTGGAATATCCTCTTCGTGTAGGCGTCTATCACGAACACCGGCTTCCCCAGGGCGTAGAGTAAGATGTCGTCCGCGGTCTCCTCGCCGATGCCGTGAATCCCCAGCATCTCCTCCCTCAGGGCGAGGGTGTCGGAGCGGCCCATCACGTCAATGTCGTCCCCGTAGGCCTCCCCCACGTACGCGGCCAAGGCCTTCAGCTTGCGGGCCTTGGCGTTGTAGTAGCCCGAGGGATAGACGAGATGCGCCAACTCGTCCACCGGCAGGCGCCGGATCCCTTCGGGGGACAGCGCGCCTGCCGACTTGAGCCTTGCTATGGCTTTTTCGACGTTGCCCCACGCCGTCGCCTGTGTGAGCACCGCCCCCACCATGACCTCGAACCGGGTCTCGGCGGGCCACCACCTCTGAGGCCCGAAGCGGGCGAGCAGGCGGTCGTACACCTCTCTCAGCGCACCGGGCCGCTTCACTCTACGACGGGGCGGCGGCCGTCTCGATCCCGGAACATCCGAAGACGCTTGTACGTACACCATTTCACGAGGCTATCACAGGCCAAGAACATCGAAGCCTCCAAAGCATGGACCCCCTCTAATCGCGCTATTCAGGTCCGGCCCAGACTTCACCACTCTCTTACGACACAAACCCTCCCAGGACCTCCAAATTGTCATCCCTCACTCCGCTGACGCTGCGTTCGGAATCTGCCGCGCTCCTCAGAATGACGGCCCGGCGCGTGTGCAAGGACTTTAGATTCGTCGCTGCGCTCCTCAGAATAACAAAGCAGGCGAGGAAACAACTCCACACCAAGTCTGAACGGTTTCTCGGTTGAGAATGCCCTGCAAGGTGACAGTACCCCCCTCGGCTCTCGATACGGCAGGCCATTGGACGGCGCAATCTCTGAGCAATCTGGGGTCGGCCTAGCGCCCCCCCCTCGGCTCTCGATCCGGCAGGCCATTGGACGGGGTGCGCTGCGGCGGTTAGAGTTTTGGCGAGCTATGGTACCATGCCTCAGGTTGGCGCATGGACGAAAAATCCGCTGCGGTGACGGGACTTGTGGATGACCCTCCTAATCGTCGGGGCCGGCGGGCTCGTAGGAGCCGTTGCGCGCTACGTCGTTGGGACATGGGCCCAGGGGCTGGCGGGGAGCTCTTCCTTCCCTCTGGGAACGTTGCTGGTGAACGTCGCAGGCTGCCTGCTGATCGGCGCTCTGGCCGGACTGGCCGAGACACGAGAAGCGCTGAACGCGCAGACCCGAGCATTCTTGATCGTCGGCGTGCTGGGCGGGTTCACCACCTACTCCGCCTTTGGATACGAGACGGTCGCCCTGCTCCGGAACGGGGACACGCTCACGGGCATTGCGAACGTTGGCCTCCAACTTGCTCTCGGTCTCGCGGCGGTCTGGGTGGGCCTGCGGATCTCGCAGTGGGCATGACGGCTGAGGGGCGCGCCTCCGCATCGTGACGGGGGCGCTTTCGCCGCTCCGTTTATCTAAGCAGGGTGGCCGCGCCGGGTGCGGAGAGGGTCTCCTCCATGGCGGCGTAGTTCATCTGATACAGGTGAGTGTATAGCCCATCGCCGGCCATGAGCTCGTCGTGAGTGCCGGTCTCCACCACCTCGCCCCGGTTGAGCACGACGATCTTGTCGGCGCTGCGAATGGTGGATAGGCGGTGAGCGATGACGATGGCCGTACGCCCGCGCAGGAGGCGTTGCAGCGCCTGCTGTATGAGGGCTTCCGTGTAGCTGTCGATGTTAGCGGTAGCCTCGTCCAGGATCAGCACGCGGGGTGCGGCTACGATGGCGCGCGCGAAGCTGATGAGTTGGCGCTGGCCTATGCTCAGGTTGGCGCCGCGCTCGTGCAGGTAGGTGTCGTATCCATCCTCCAGCTTCATGATGAAGTCGTGCGCTCCGACGGCTCGGGAAGCCGCCGTCATCTGGGCGTCCGACGCGCCGGAATGACTGTACTTGATGTTCGCTCGGACCGTACCGGAGAACAGGAACGGCTCTTGGAGCACCATACTCATCTGGTCGGCAAGGGATTTGCGGGTGAAGTCGCGGACGTCGTTGCCGTCTACCAGGACGGCGCCTCGGCCCCGCTCCACGTCGTAGAAGCGCGCCATGAGGGAGACGAGGGTCGTCTTCCCCGCGCCGGTGGGGCCTACGATCGCCACTGTCTGGCCGGGCTCGGCGCGCATCGTCACCCCTTTGATCACGTCCTCGGCCGGGGAGTATCCGAAGCTGACGCCGCGCAGCTCTATGCCGCCTTTCAGTCTGGGCAGGTCCTTTGCGCCGGGCGCGTCGGCCAGGTCCGGCTTGGTGTCCAGCAGCTCGAAGATGCGTATGCCGGAAGCCATGGCGCGCTGTAGCATGGTGTATTGCATAGTGAGGTTCCGGATGGGGTCGAAGAAGCGCTGGATGTACATGATGAAAGCGACCAGCGCGCCCACGGCGAGCGCCTCACTCGACACGAGGCGGGCTCCGAAGAAGATCGCTAGGCCTATGGACAGCGCGGTGAAGGTGTCGACGGGCGGCAATACGCCGGCGGAGAGCCGGCCGGCGTACAGATTCGACCTGTAGTTCTCCAGGTTCAGGGCGTCGAAGTTCCTGAGATTCTTCTCCTGCCGGTTCATCGCCTGGACCACGCGGACGCCGGCGATGTTCTCGTTGAGAGACCCGTTGACGATGGCGACTGCGTTCCTGACGCGTATGAAGGCCTTCCTAGCCAGGGGCTGCCATAGCGCCATCACGATCACGAGCAGGGGAATGGCGGCCAGCGAGATCAGGCCCAGTTCGACGCTCATCAGCATCAGCGCGGCGACGATCCAGACCAATCCCAAGAGGTCGCCCAAGGTGATGACCGCAACTTCAAGGAGTTGCTGGAGCTGATAGACGTCGCCCAGCACGCGCGACATGACCCGCCCGACCTCGGTCCGGTCGTAGAAAGAGACCGACTGCCTGTGCAGGTGCTTGAACAGGTCGTTGCGGAGCTGGTGGAGCATGTTCTGGCCCGCGCGCGCCAGGCTCAGGTCCATGGCAAAGTTCGCGCCCCAACTCAGGGTGGCGTTGGCGATGAACACGCCGACCACCCAAGTCAGGCCGGTGAAGTCGCCGGCGCGGATGTAATCGTCGATGGCGACCTTGACGATCCAGGGGACGGCGGCGGCGGTCACTGTGTATATCAGCATGGAGACGACGGCCAAGGCCGCGAGGCGCTTTTGCCTGGTGACGTATGGGATCATCCTGCGGATGACCCTGGGGTTGTAGACGCTGCCGAACGCCTCTTCCTGGGCGTTGGAACCGTCGGACCTCATCATGCCCCCGAGACCGCCCATCATCGTTCGACGCCCCCGCTGACCGCCGCGGCAGGGATATCGAAGTCGAGCATGATGTCTTCCTGTGGCCGCAACTGAAGGTCGTATATCTGCCGGTAGTGGCCTCCCAGGTCCAGCAGCTCTGTATGCACCCCTCGCTCGACGACCTTGCCGTCGTCGAGGACCAGTATCTGGTCCGCTCGATGGACGGTGCTGAGCCTATGGGCGATTACGAAGGTGGTGCGCCCGCGCATCACGGCCTCCATCGCCTTGCGGATGCGTTCCTCCGTGGTGGCGTCCACGCTGGACGTGGAGTCGTCGAGGATCAGTATGGGAGGGTCGAGCAGGACGGCGCGGGCGATCGAAAGCCGCTGGCGCTGCCCTCCCGACAGCGTTGAGCCGCGTTCCCCCACTACCGTCTCGTAGCCGTTGCTCAGCCCCTGTATGAAGTCGTCCATCTGGGCGACCCGCGCCGCCTCGACGACATCCTCCATGGTTGCGTCCTCGCGTCCGTACGCGATGTTCTCCCGAAGGGTAGCGGTGAACAAGAAGACGTCTTGTTGGACTATGCCGACGTTCCGGCGCAGGGATTCCAGGGTGCAGTCCCGCACGTCGCGGCCGTCTATGGTAACGCGCCCTCCCGTTACGTCGTAGAAGCGGGGTATCAGGTGAACGGCGGTGCTCTTCCCGCTGCCCGGCGCGCCCAGCAGCGCGACGGCCTCCCCGGGTCTGGCGTCGATGCTGATGTTCTCGAGCACGTTCGTCCCGTCCTGGTAGGCGAAGCTGACATTCTCGAAGCGGACGCGGCCCGTGGATCTGGGCAGGGCCGAGGCGCCTGGCCGCTGTTGGACCGGCGACTTCAGGTCCAGCACCTCGAACAGGCGCTGACCGGCGGAGATGGCGCGGGCAACCGTGCTCACCATCATCCCGGCCTGCCGGATGGGGAGCGTCAGTATCTGGAGGTAGAAGAGGAACTGGGCTAGCTGGCCCCACGTCAACTGTCCGTCGATTACCCGCCCGCCGCCGTACCACAGGATAATCCCGGTGGCGATGAGGAAGGCGAAGACCATGAGCGACATGTTCAGGGCCTGCAGGCGCGTTGCCCTTATCATGTCCGCGGCTACGTCCAGGCTCTTGGCCTCGTACTTCCTCTGCTCGTGCTCTTCGGCTGCGAACGCCTTGACTACTCGGACGCCTGTCATGCTCTCCTGCAAGATGGTGCTCAACTCGCCCATGTCCTCCTGGACGTTGAGCCATATCCGGCGCATGTGGGCGTGAACGATTCCGATCAGGACGGCCATGACGGGCAGAAAGCTGATGCTGACCAGGCCAAGCTTCCAGTCCAGCCGAAGGAGGAGGGCAGACACGACTACGAACATGATCACGTAGTAGGGCGAGCGGATCAGGCCCGCGTTGCAGAACATCCGGATGGCCTCGATGTCGGTTATGGCTCTCGACATCAGATTCCCGGTGTGCTGGCGGTCGTGGACGGCGAAGCTAAGGTCCTGCACGTGGCCGTAGAACCTGTTCCGGAGGTGGTAGACGACGGTCTGACCCAGCGCCTCGCCGAGGTATGTTTGTCCGAAAGAGAGGATGCCCCGGGCCGCGCTGAACCCCAGGATCGCGGCCACGATGGCCACGACGGCAGATTCTGAGATGGAGCCGCCTTCGAATACCACGGCGACTTCGTCGACGGCCTCCCCAAAGAGGCGCGGGAGCGCAAGGTAAGCCAGGGTCGCGCCCACCATGCAGACATAAGCGCCCGCCAACCGCCATTTGTGGCGGAGGGTCAACCCGGCTATGCGCAGAAGGATACCCATACAGGCAGACCGACAACCGGGCGCTGCTGCCAGCGCCTCCAGCCTCATCGGCCCGCACGGTTATATTCTAGTCCCTAAATCGGGGTCCAATCAATGGATTTAAGGCGGCAATTTCGGGTATTTTCGTTCATGATTCCCCAGGTCTTGATAGGATGAACGCCTCATTGCGGGGGATGAACTTGGTGGGGGAGCATGTACCATACTACGAACTTTTCGGTGGGAGGGTCCTGATATAGGGAATCGGTCAGACGGCCCCCAGCCCGCGGCGGAAGCACTTCATCCCAAGGTTTCGTTCACTAGGGATAGACCCGCTTCCAATCTGCTGCGCCAGTTCCCTTGTGGGCGGCGGATTGTGTTGGTGCATATCCTGAAGAGACAGACGGCTTCGCGAAAGGCAAGATCCCTTTCGATCCAGCGGGAACGGTCAAGCGAGGCGCGCCGGAATTGCTGGTAAAATGCGCCGCTTCCATCCCTTCCTCCCTTGCGTCCAAAGCAGGACGACCATCGCAGATGCGCCAAGAAGTTGCCCACGTCCAGCATCGGATCACCTGGGCCTGTTTCCTCAAAGTCCACGAGCGCAATTCTGCCGTCGCGCAGAACCAACATCTGGTCATCGTAGAAGTCGTTATGCGCAACGCTGGTTGGACGCCATGATTGGACAAACGGGTCCAAGTACTTGGTAGCGTCATTCAGACTGCGTAGAGCGGGACCGCCATCGCGCAGGTTGTGTGTGAAGCTCCGTTTAGCCCGTCGATATGCCCTAGACAGGTTGAAAGGACGGGCGCCGTCGGGCACGTGCGGCGCACTCCACAGGGTCTGAAGACCGTCGAGAAGCAGGCTGGGGTCCGGCAACTCGCCAACTCGTATGCGCTGGCGCAGGTTTTTGCCTGGTATTTCCGACAGCCACACGATCCCTCCTTCCGTCCAGTACCCGGCAAGCCGAGGCAAAACGAAACCGGACTGCCCGATTAGCTCTTGGGCCGTCAGCAATGGCGCGACTGCATGGGGCCGCATGACTCGGGCATAGAATCGGACTCTGCCCACACTGTGACACAATACGGCGCGGCTAGCAGGTCTATAGCGGATCAGTTCAACACCCACACGTCGGTGGGGCATCGCTAACACATGTCTTTTCAGGAGCTTGTGGACAGTGTCGGGCCGAGCTGCTTCACTTAACCCCGGCAGATGATGGTCGTCTGGGTACCGAAACAATTCGATAGGCTTGTCGCGCTCAACCTTGACTCCGAAATACTCTGAAGGGATGTATTCGTCGGGCTGCCATTCCACCTCATAGCCAACGATAGCGGCCCTGCCTAGGCTATGACTGAACTGACGGATGCGAATTCGATGAGGATCGGTATTCTGCGCTCCAAACTGCTGATGATACGCCCACCGGACCCACTCTGCATCGAAGAGCATTGGTAGCTCACGCAAGCCGAGGTCTTCAGGGAAATCGACTTCCGGGTATAGCGATGCCGTCGTCGGTGAAGAGCCTGTTGCCTCAGTCGCTGTCGTCGTCGCTATCGTCATCATCGTCGGAGTCCGTGCCGTCGCTGTCGGTAGGCGGAGGCGTGTCTACGCCGTCAGAGTCCGTGCCGTCGCTGTCGGTAGGCGGAGGCGTGTCTACGCCGTCAGAGTCAGTGCCGTCGTTGTCGGTAGGCGGAGGCGTGTCTACGCCGTCAGAGTCCGTGCCGTCGTAGTCCGTGTACGGGGTGTCTATACCGTCATCATCGGTCGGGGTGGGCGTATCAATGCCGTCGTCGTCGGTCGGAGGCGTGTCTACGCCGTCGTAGTCCGTGTACGGGGTGTCTATACCGTCATCATCGGTCGGGGTGGGCGTATCAATGCCGTCGTCGTCGGTCGGAGGCGTGTCTATGCCGTCGTAGTCCGTGTACGGGGTGTCTATACCGTCATCATCGGTCGGGGTGGGCGTATCAATGCCGTCGTCGTCGGTCGGAGGCGTGTCTACGCCGTCGTAGTCCGTGTACGGGGTGTCTATACCGTCGTCATCGTCGCCTTCGTCATCATCCCCAGCGTCGTTGTCATCCCCGGCTATGGGCGCACGTGAAATCCAAGCTGCGTTCTCCGGGATCCAGTCGTAGTCGTAGGCATTGGCGAATACGCTGCCGCACACAAGTGCCAACGCCAGCGTCAGAGAAAAAACAATCGCGCCGAATCGGATAAGCTTAAACATGGCAAGCCCCCCGACTAAGTTTACTCTGCAACTCTACTCGTCAATAACACATTGTACTCGTTCAATCAGTAATGCCAAGTCTCCGTCGTATATCTCACAGAACCCCTCGGTGTGGGTGCGCTCTCCCATCCTGGCAGGGGTCTGGGGGCTATGCCCCCAGTTACCAAGGGGCGGGCGGGTTGGGGATCAAAGACGTCTGCTTTTCTTGCGGAGCCGTACCGGGCACACATAGAATGTGCGCCGGACGGCCCCTGCGGCGGGCTCCTGGAGGGTTACAGTGAACGTATTGGTTCTAGGCGCAGCCGGGATGTTGGGCCCGCACGTCGTAAGGGCGCTCGAGGCGAAGCACAAGCTCCGCCTGACGGATATCGGCGAGTCTCCTGAGACGGAGCACGAGTATTTGCGAGTAGACGCCGGAGACCTCGACCAGGTCATCACCGCCGCCAAGGGGATGGACGCCATCGTCAATCTCTCCGTGCTTAGGCACGACCCCCAGCTTGCCTTCGACGTCAGCGCCAGGGGTTGCTACAACGTAATGAGGGCGGCGGTCGAGCACGGGATCAGTCGAGTGATCAATACGGGTCCTCACTTCACCATCACCGGGCCTTCATACGAACTCTTCGATCACGGCATCGCGGCCGACGTCCCTTCCCAGTCCGGCACCGGCTTATACGCTCTAACGAAGTCTCTGGGGCAGGAGATCTGCAGGGTGTTCACCGAGGTCCACGAAATCTCGGTCGTCACGCTCTTGTTCTACAACTTCAGGGAGGCAGACGACCACTCAGCCGACGGGCAGGACTTCACCCCGTACTCGGTATCCTGGCAGGACGCGGCCAACGCCTTCAGCGCCGCTCTCGAAACGGATCCGGCCACCCTCCCGTCCAGATGCGAGGTGTTCCTCA
This sequence comes from uncultured Dehalococcoidia bacterium, assembly GCA_958296245.1. GTDB lineage: Bacteria > Chloroflexota > Dehalococcoidia > Lucifugimonadales. The sequence goes on along the minus strand of OY282458.1, from coordinate 320,676 downwards.
TCCTGGCCGATCTGCCGCACGGCAAGTTCAGCAACGAGAAGGCGAAGCGGCTCCTGGGCTGGCAGCCCGCCGATAGCCTGGGGCAGTTCTGGAAGAAATCGGGGGCTTGCTGACCCCGCCCTAACGTCCGCGCCGAGCGGGGTCTGCTACTCCTCTATCGTCCAGCGTTCGAGGCGCCACCACCAGTGGGCATCCGAGCGGAAAAGGGGTTGGACGTACACGCCGCCCAGGCCGTCCGCATCGGGGGCGGCGCGCCTGCCAGGGGTGTCGAAGCCCGGTACGTGCACGTCAGCCGCGTAGGCGTGCAGCGTCGCGGCAACGTTTATCGGCGCTACAGGCAGGCCGCGTGCGAGGTCATCGCTGATCCGGCTGCCTATGGGCCGTCTGTCCTCTGACCGGGAGGTCGTCAGGGCCTTGTCCATCAGGCCGTCCAACTCCGGGTGGGCGTAGCCGTTCGGATTGGCTCCCTGCGAGTGGAACTGCAGATACATACCCGAATCGACGAAGGGCGTCCAGCCGCCGGCTCGCACGAGGTCGTAGCTGCCGCCATAGTAGGCCCCGATCCAACTGGGCACGTCCATAATCTCGTACTCGAGCTTCAACCCCGCCTCCAAGAGCATCCGCCGCTCCGCCTCGATCTGGTCCGAGGCGCCGTCGGGGGCGACGACGTAGGCGGGCGTCTTCACGGTCACGCTCCAGTCGGATTGCCAGCCGGACTCGTCCAGCAGATGTTTCGCGCCCTGTGTGTCGTAGGGGTACATGCGGTCGGTCTCAGGGGTTCGATGGAACGAAAGAAAGGCGATGCTGTTGTAGGCCTCTCCCATGCCGCCGAGATGTCTTTCGATCAGGCCCGCCCTGTCCAATCCGAGCATAAGGGCCTGCCGCCGCTTGGGGTCGCCGAAGAGGTCGCCTTGGGTGTTGAACGCGTAGCCCGCGCTGAGGGCGCCGCCAACGGCGGCCACCTCGAACATTGGGTCATGGAGCAGCGCTTTGAAATGGCCGGGGTCGAGCCTGCCTGCCCTGTTGACGTCAACGACTCCCCTTCGGAAGGCGTCCAGGGCGGCGTAGGGGGCCTCGATGGCGAACATCAGCTTGCGGTCTATCTCGGGGGCGCCCAAGTAGTAGTCGGGGTTGGCCTGCAACTCTATGACGTTGTCGTACTCGCGCGGCGCCAACACGTAGGGGCCTGACCCTACCATCTGACCGCTAAAGAACGGGTGCTGTTCCAACGCGTCCGCCGGCGCGCCGTCGACGGCGTGCTCGGGCAGGACGTGCGCCTGCCAGAGCGCGTCCATCAGCGCGGAGGTCGGCCGCGTACGCAGCACGAGGGTGCTGTCGTCGACCGATACTATCCCCTCCACGTCCCGGGCGCGTCCGCTCTGGAAGTCCTCGGCGCCATCAATGGCGGCCAGTCCGGCGAACCGGCCCCCGGCGCGCACGTACTGGGTCAGAGAATAGGCCACGTCGTCAGCGGTAACGGGTCTGCCGTCGTGGAAGGTTGCGCCCTTCCTGAGGTGGAATGTCCACTCGGCGCCGTTCGCGCTGACCTCCCACCGGGCAGCCAGGTCGGGTTCCCATCCGAGCTCGATGGGGTCGGCGGCGACCAGACGCGAGGCTACGTGGTGCAACACGTCCTGAGTGGGGGTCCCCGCGCCATTGAAGGGCGAGAAGCCGGCAGGCAGAGACGCCACCCGCACCCCAAGGACCTTCCGATCATCTTCCGACACCGTGCCGCCGACCCCGAGGACCACGTCATTTTGGAGGGTCACGACGTGCTCCACCGGTACTTGTCTAATGACTTCCTTCTCGATGGTGACCACCCTATCGCGGGGGACCTCTCTGATTACGTGCCTATCGACAAACACCGTCTTCTCTACCGGCACCTCCTTGATGACGGTGTCGGTCCGGCAAGACACGGCGACTATCACCACCGGCACGGCCAAGACGAACAGGGCAAGTTTCCAATCTCTCATTGAACGAACCCTTCAGTGTGTGACTGGGGGCGGAACATGCCCCTTAGGTGGATATATCACCTCAGGAGCGGCGCGTTCAACGCAAGTGAAGGTACGAAATGTGCGGATTGGGGCGAGGAAGGAAGGGCCGGACGCCGGCTCAGGGAATGCTGATCCGCATGGCCGCCGCGCCGCCCCCGCCGTGGCAGACCGCAGCAATGCCGCTCTTGAGCCCCTTTTCCATGAGGGAGTAGATCAGTGTCACCAGCACTCGCGCTCCGCTGGCGCCTATGGGGTGCCCAAGGGCCACGGCGCCGCCCCTGACGTTGACCTTGCTCCAGTCCCACCTCAGGACGCGGCTGTTGGCGACGACCTGCGCCGAGAAAGCCTCGTTGACCTCCAGCAGGTCGACGTCGTCCAGGGTAAGCCCTGCGCGGCGCAGCAGCCTGCCGATGGCCTCGGCCGGCGCTTCGAACAGTTGCGCGGGCTCCGTGGCGACCAGTACGTGGTCCTCGATGAAGGCGATGGGTTCCACGCCGAGGGAGAGGGCGCGCCGTTCGCTTCCCACCACCAACGCGGCGGCGCCGTCCGAAATCTGGGAGGAGTTGCCCGCCGTCACCGTCTCGCCCGGAGGGAACGCCGCCTTCAGTCCGACAAGCTCGCCGGGCGAGGCGTCGGCGCGCGGGCCTTCGTCCCGGTCCACGGTGGCCGGGCCTGCCCTGCGCTCCACTACTACAGGGGCGATCTCGCCGTTCCCGCCGAGGGAGGCAGCCGCCGCCTTCCTGTTGCTCGCGGCGGCGAAGCTGTCCTGCTCCTCCCTGGTGACGCCGAACTTGGCGGCGGTCTGTTCCGCTATGTGTCCCATGTGGCAGTCGTTGAAGCAGCACCAGAGACCATCGTGGACCATGGCGTCGACCATCTCCCAGGTTCCGAGGCGCTTGCCGGCGCGGCTGCCCTTCAGGAGGTGGGGGGCCCGGCTCATGCTCTCCATGCCGCCGGCCACAATGAGCCGGGCGTCATGAGACCTAATCAACGACGAGGCGAGCGCCGCGGCGGCCATGCCGGAAGCGCAGACCTTATTCACTGTAAGCGCCGACGTCGTTTCCGGGATGCCGCCGTCAATTCCCGCCTGCCTCGCCGGGGCTTGGCCGAGCCCAGCGCCCAAGACGTTGCCCATGATGACGTACTCGACGGCGTCGGGCGGGACCCCGGCCCTGGTCACGGCGGCCCTGATGGCTGCGGCGCCCAGGGCCGGGGCAGCGACCTCAGAAAGCGAGCCTCCCAGCTTCCCGATGGGCGTCCGGGCCGCACTGAGCACGGCTACGCGCTCGGGGCCGATCACTCCCATATCTCTGCACACCCATGTTTCAGCGGTCTGCTAGTGTCCACAATCTCCTCCGGGGTCCAGGTAGTTCATCTCCGGGCGCAGGCTCCATCTGTACAGGTCCGGAGGATGCACGTTCCTCGCCCACGGTTCCAGTACCTGTTGGTCCCGTTGAATCGCCGCCATCTCCAAAGCGACCGCCTCCGGGTCCCATTCCTCCAGCACATCGAGGGTCAGCTCGTTGCGTATGCCCCGGTAACCGGGGTCGGACGCCAAGTCGTCCAGTTCGCCGGGGTCTTCCTTCAGGTTGAAGAGTTGGGGAACCATGCCTCGGTAGTAGACCAGCTTCCAGTCGCCGCGCCGCAGCATACGATGCCGCCAGCCGTGGAGGCCGGCATCCGGCATGGGCGCGCGCAGGCCGCCGACCAGCGCCTCGGAGGAAGAGTCGGTGCAGTACTCGGAGAACGCGGAGTCGTCCCAGGGTATCGAGCCGGGCTCCTGCAAGAGGCGGAGGAAGCTGCGCCCTCGGGAGCGCGGCAGCGCCGGCGCGTCGATTGCGTCTAGGATCGTGGCGTTGAAGTCCACGTGGCTTACCACACGGCCGCAGCGGCTGCCTTGGGGCAGGACGCCCGGCCACGACAGCACCATTGGCACCCTTACGGACTCCTCGTAGAAGGTCTGCTTCCACCAGAGGCCATGCTCTCCGACAAGGTCGCCGTGGTCCGAGGTGTAGCCCACAAGGGTATTGCCGCTCAGGCCGTTGCGCTCCAGTGCGTCCAGTACCTCGCCGATCATGGCGTCCATTCGGGTCACGAGCGCCCAGTATGCCGTCCGCGCTCGCAGCACCTCGTCGCGCGTAACGTCAACAATGCCGCACTGCTCACGCCACCACCTCAAGTATGGGTGTAGAGCTTCTCCGAAGGGCTCGGGGCGGCTTGGCATCGGCACGGCGCCCCTGTACAGGTCGTAGTCCTGCCTCCGCGCGACATAGGGCTGATGAGGCAGCATGAGGCCCAACGAGAGGGAGAAAGGCTCGGCCTGCTCACCCGCCCGGTTGCGGGAGCCGATTCCGTCTATGAGGTCCACCGCCGAGCGTATGACGTGCTCGTCATGGACCTCATAGGCGCTCTGCCCGTGGCCGGATTTTCGGAGGCTGACCCGACGCGGCCCTGCGGTGCCATCGAGCGGGCCGTAGTCCAGCGGCGAGCCGCCGCAGTAGTTGGGGCCATGGTCGCCGACGTATCGCTCGGCGTATCCGTGCAGTTGGTCGGGGCCGTTGAAGTGCATCCGACCCACTTGGACAGGGCGGTACCCGGCAGCGCCCATGGCGTGAGCCAAGGTCGGAATGGCTGAATCGAGTACGTGCATGTTCGTCCAGACGCGGTTCTCGAAAGGGAACCGCCCCGTGAGCAGTGAGCTGCGGGAGGGGACGCATATCGGAGACGCACAGTAGGCGCTGTCCATGACCACGCCGCGAGCTGCCAGCCTGTCCAGGTTGGGTGTCCTCACGAGTGGATCGCCATAGCAGCCCGTCACCGCGGCGCAGTGTTGATCCGACTGGATGAGGAGGACGTTGGGGCGGGTTTTTTCGATCATCCGGCTGTCATGTCGTGTGAGCGCCAAGCACCTCTACTTCCCGGGGTGGCGGCCTGTGGATATGCCGGTTCCAGTATACATGCATCGGGGCAGGTTACGGATCTGCACGGGCTTGGTGGGCGCACGGGCGGGGCGGCGCGATGCGGTCAGGCGAACCTTGCGGTATAGTAGGTGAGTCGGCTTTGATAGCCGACGCGGCGGAGCGGAGAGGGTACCACCCTCACGCCGCTCGTCTTCGGAGCGAATGGACCGTCAACCTCCACGAGGTCAGGGGCGAGTACGCCGGCGGCTGCGCCCTACTCCTAGAGTGGAGACGGCTGGTCTGCCGGCTGGGCAGAGAGGCACAGGCGGGCCCCGCTTCACAGCAGTATGCCCGGTGGTGTAGTGGTAGCACACGGGACTTTGGATCCCTTGACCCAGGTTCGAATCCTGGCCGGGCAGCCAAACGGACGGGCGGCGCCGCGCCGGTCACAACGTCCTGACTACACCTACGACCCTGCCTTGGACCGAAACCTTCTCGGCGGGGACCTTCATGGGAGCCATAGAGCTGTTGGCGGGGTGGAGGGTAACCGTTCCGTTCTGCATCTGGAAGTGCTTTAGCGTGACCTCTTCGCTGTCCGTGAGGAAGGCCGCCACCATGTCGCCGTTCTCAGGGCGGCTGACGGGCTCCATGAGCACGAGGTCGCCGTCCGCTACCAGCGCGTCGATCATCGACTCCCCTTTGACCCTGAGGGCAAACACTTCCGGCTTGTCCCCGGTCATGAAGGACGGCAGGTCGACGCTATCTATCTCCACGGCCTTCCAGGTGTCGGACGGGGGGATTTGAAGCGGCTCTCCGGCAGCGATGTTGCCGAGGATGGGCACGTGGACCAGGTCGCGCCTGCTGGTGAAGCCGCCGTCGAGCAGGCCGATGCCTCGGGAGACATCGGCTTGCCGCTTTATATAACCTTCCCTCTGAAGGATGCGCAGATTGTAATCCACTACCGAGGTCGAGCTTATGCTGCACCCTGCTTGTATGTCCCTCACCGTTGGAGGGAACTGCCGCTCATCCATGAATTCGCCAATGAACTCCAATATCCTCTGCTGCTTGTCCGAAAGCTTCTTGCTCACTGCACCACCCTTTCTTTTTCCTCGACGTTCTTGTTCATCCCCGCACCCCTAGCGGGCTGCAAGGAAAACGCTTCTGGCTTCCTCGCAGCCCACCCCGCTGGTCAGGGAAGGGGAAGAGGTCTTATATCCGAGGGGCGCCCTGAGGCTTCCGGCAAAGGGGCTCCGTCTCTCTGCCCACCCCGCAATTCCGCAGCCCGCTAGAGCGCCCGGAAGCTATGAGTACGCATGTTCCGAACAACATAGCACGCTGAAAAGGCGCGTGTCAAGCGGCGGTTCGTTCAGACTTCGTGAGGTCCTTTTCGAGCGCCATGCGCGGCGGCATGCAGAAAGCAGGTAATGTGTACGGAACGAGTACATTTTCCTTGACACTCCAGATTTGCGATTGCTACCATCTCAAGCATTCGGCGCGGCATCCGTGCAGGACGCCGGCCGTACAAGCAATCACCCTTCTCCAAAGTGGAGGGCCGCCAGTTGTCGCACGTCAAGAGCATGCGCTGCCGCGAGTGCGGCAAAGAGTACCCGGTTGAACCCCTCAACGTCTGTGAACTGTGCTTCGGCCCTCTGGAGATCAGCTACGATTACGACTCCATCGCCAGGACCGTCACCAGGAGGAGCATCCAGGACGGCCCTCACACGATGTGGCGGTACCACGATTTCCTTCCGGTCGACGCGGAGTCGGCCGTGGACCTGGGGACCGGATTCACACCTCTAATTCACGCCAAGAATCTGGGGCGTGTCCTTGGCCTCGACAAACTCTACGTCAAGAATGACGGCGTAAACCCCACCTTCTCCTTCAAGGACAGGCCCGTTACCGTCACCGTCACCAAGGCCTTGGAGTTCGAGTTCAATACCCTTGCCTGCCCGTCCACCGGCAATCTCATGGGCGCGGTAGCTGCCCACGGCGCCAAGGCGGGCATGAAGACCCTCGTCTTCTTCCCGTCCGATCTGGAGAGAGGGAAGATCGTGCAGGCGTCAATATACGGGCCCACCATGGTGGCCGTGGACGGCAGCTACGATCAGGTCAACCGGCTATGCAGCGAGCTGGCCGACAACCTGCCCTGGGCCTTCGTGAACATCAACATGCGCCCCTTCTACGCAGAAGGAAGCAAGACCCTCGGCTACGAGGCTGCAGAACAGCTGGGATGGCGGGCGCCCGACCACTGCGTGGCCCCAGCCGCATCGGGCGAACTCCACACTAAGATATGGAAGGGCCTTGAGGAGATGGGCGACGTCGGGCTGATCGAAACTCCGGCGACGCGCATGCACCTAGCCCAGGCTGCGGGCTGCTCCCCGATCGTAGAGGCTTTCCAGAGCGGCAATCTCCAGGTGCGCCCGGTGCGGCCCAACACGGTCGCCAAGTCGCTGGCGATCGGCAATCCTGCCGCGGGGCCGTATTCGCTTCAGGTGCTGAGACAGACGGACGGGACCGCCGTCGCGGTGGAAGAGGAGGAGGTCGCGGAGGGCATCAAGTTGCTGGCGGAAACCGAGGGACTGTTCACCGAGGGCGCAGGCGGAGTCGTAATCTCGGGCCTGAAGCGCCTTGTGGAGATGGGCAAGATCAAGCACGACGAGGTGACCGTCGCCTTCATCACGGGCAACGGCTTGAAGACCCTGGAGATAGTCGAGGACCAGGTCGATCTGGTGCGCACGGCGCCTGACTACGGGTCGCTCCAGGCAGCCTTGGACGGACGGTAGCACGCCCTGCGCGGCTGTGCGCGCCCACCGAGTATGAGATAATCGACGCCGGCGGCTGCCGGAATTGCGCCAAGACTGGAGGACCGCACCATGAGCGTTACCGTACGAATACCCACCCCGCTGAGGAGGCTCACGGGCGGACAGGACAAGGTGGAGGCCGAGGGGCAGAACCTCGGCGAAGTGGTCGCCTTCTTGGAGGGCGAGTATCCCGGCATCAAGGCGCGTCTGTGCGACGATAGCGGCGAGCTACGCACCTTCGTGAACGTCTACGTCGACGGCGAGGACGTGCGCTTCCTCGACGGCCTGACGACTGCCACCGGGTCGGGGAACGAGATCAGCATCGTGCCGGCGGTAGCCGGCGGCTGACCGGCGAGGACCCCAATGGCGCAGCCCGCCTCCATCCCCATAGAAAGCCACGACGTCCACGGCCGGCGGCTGATGGAGCACGCCGAACGAGAGCTTGCGGAGGGTGACAGGCTGCAGGCTTCCGAGAAGGCGTGGGGAGCCGTCGCGCACAGGTTGAAGGCGATCGCCAGCCGTCGGGGCTGGAAGTACGACACACATCAGCAAGTCTACGGGATCGTGGAGCGCCTCGCTAATGAGACGCGAGAGCCGCAGCTCTTGCGAGACCTCTTCTATGTCGCCAACGGCCTGCACAAGAACTACTACGTGGACTCGGTGCCTCTCAAGGACTTGGAGCATCAGTTGAGCAGGGTGAGGGCATTGCTGAACATGTTGAATCGCATAGAGTTCGGCAGATCCCTGAGGGAAGAGGGACCCGGCGGCTGACATGGACCTGACGGGGGCCACCGCTATCGTGACGGGCGGCAACGGCGGACTCGGACAGCGCATCTGCCGCGCGTTGGCGCGGGAGGGCGCCAACGTGGCCGTCGTATACAACGTCAGCGAGGACCAGGCCCGCGGGGTAGCCGTCGAACTCCGGATGACAGGCGTCCAAGCCGACGCGTTCCAGTGCGACGTCACGGCTCCCGAACAGGTCGAGGCAATGGTCGCCGCAGTCCTCGACAGATTTGGCCGCATCGACATCCTGATCAACGACGCTGCCTACAACAAGTGGATCCCCTTCAGCGATCTGGACGCCCTCAACTACGAGGAGTGGAACAAGATACTCGACACCAACCTGACCGGCCCCATGCTGTGCATCAAGGCGGTCGCCGGGCCGATGAGGCGCGGCGGAGCGGGCCGCATCGTCAACATCGCCTCCATCGCCGGATTGGGGCCAATGGGGTCCTCCATCGCGTACGCGGTGTCCAAGGCCGGCCTCATCCACCTGACGCGCTGCATGGCGCTGGGTCTCGCCCCCGACGTCCTGGTCAACTGTGTCGCGCCGGGCTACATCGAGGGCACCAGGGCGACGGCGAACCTGGCGACGGCCTACCGGAAGAAGGCGCAGGAGGCGTCCGCGCTGAAACGGCCGGCCGACAAGGACGACGTCGCAGACCAGGTGGTCACCCTATGCCGCAGCGACACGACCACCGGCCAGACGGTGGTCGTCGACTCCGGCCGCTTCTACCACTGACCCCGCGCCCCCGCTAACCGCACCCCGCGCCGGCGAATCCCAATAGGCAGAGTCACCACACCCAGGAGGGCCCACATGTGCACGGCCAACGCCTACGACGTACTGATAGTCGGACAGGGGGCAGCGGCCTTCGCCGCCGCGCTGTACGCGGCGCGGTACCAGATCAGGCCGGTTGTGATCGGCGAGACCTTCGGCGGCGAGACGGCCACAGGCGGGGTTATCGAGAACTACCCCGGCTACCCGGAGATCGACGGCTTCGACCTGATGCTGAAGTTCAGAGAGCAGGCCGACAAGTACGAGGTGCCCGTGCTCGACGACAAGGTGGTGGGCCTAGAGAGCGTCGACGGCCACTACACCGCGAGGACCTTCAGCGGGGAGGCGTACGCCGGCTCCAGCGTACTGCTGGCCGTGGGGAGGGAACGCCGCAAGCTCGGCCTGGAGCACGAGGAGGAGTGGACGGGCAAGGGCGTATCGTTCTGCTCGACCTGCGACGCGCCGCTGCACCGGGGCAACGTGGTCGCCGTGGTGGGAGGCGGAGACGCCGCCGTCAAGGGCGCGGTGCTGCTGACGAGGTACGCGCGGAAGGTCTACGTAATATACCGTGGCTCGCGGTTCACCCGCCCGGAGCCGGCGAACTTGCGGGCACTCGAAGAGGCCGGTAACGCGGAGATGCTGTTCGACACCAACGTCGTCGCCCTTCAGGGCGGCGACGGCCTATCGAGCATCATGCTGGACCGGGAGCGGGATGGCTCCACTGAGCTGGACGTGCACGGAATTTTCCTGGAGATCGGCGCCGACCCCCGGGCCGAACTGGCGGTGCAACTGGGCGTGGCCCTGAACGAGAGGGACGAGGTCGTCGTGGACAGGCGGATGCGAACCAACGTGCCCGGCGTCTTTGCCGCCGGCGACGTGACGGACGCGTCGGGCGAGCTGAAGCAGACGATCACCGCAGCGGCGCAAGGGGCGCTGGCGGCCGCGACCGCCTACGAGTACGTCAGCGAGCACAACGAGGCGTGCAAGTGGCACGCCGCCTCCCTGCCGGAGGGCGCCAAGTGATGGGCGGGCCTGCGCAACCTCTCAGGGGCAATGGCCTGCCCAGGCCCCCCAGCTTACGAGCGGATCTCCTCGCGCAGGAAGCGCGCGTAGGAGATCCCGAAGCACGCAGCCGCCAACGCCAGTATGGCTGTGAGGTGGGGCCAGACCAGATTGAGGCTCTGGCTCAACGGCAACGGCCTGAGCCGCTCCAGCCGCGACCCCTCCTGGACCAGCGCCGGCCCCAAGCTTCTGATCGTGGGCGTCAGGATCGTAACCGTGGCCTCCTGGAACAGGGTCACAGGCGAAAGGCGCCTCGCCATCCGCTCGACCCGTACCCTCTCGATAGCCTCCTCGGTCGTCTGTGGGTTGGACACCAGGGCATCCGAAACCGCGCCGGCCACCATCAGCATGATGAATCCGAAGAAGAGCCACAGGGCCAAGCTCGTCATGGCCGAGCTGACGGCCTGGTTGAACCATACCGAGCAGAGCATGGCAATCGCCAGCCAGAAGGCCATGTAGATGACGGATGCCAGGGTGAATACGGCGATGCGGAGGGAGAAATCCAACGTGGGCCCGAAGCCCAAGATGAACATCCCTATGCCTACCACTATCACCACGATGCTGACCTGGACCACGGTGATGGTAGTCAGTCCGGCCAAGAACTTGCCGTTGAACAGGGAGTCGCGGTAGAGAGGCTGCGACAGGACGCGCGACAGCGTCCCCTGCGAGCGCTCCGAATTGATTGCGTCGAACCCCAAGGTTATCCCAATCAATGGGCCAAAGAAGCTGAGGAAGAAGAGGAAGGGCGGGATAGCGCCGCTGCTGCCGGTGAATAGCTGCAGGAACACGAGGTCCGGCGGGACCTCGCCCGCAAGCTCTGGCAGCGACCTTACCGCGACGAAGCCCGCCCACGTCGACGCGAACAGTATCAATCCCAAGAGGATGACGAAGCGCCGCTTGCCGAAGTGGTCGGACAGCTCCTTCCAGAATACGGGTATCATGAGGCCTCCGACTCCACTGCGGCGGCCTCGGCCTGCCGGAAATAGTACATGTAGATGTCTTCCAGCGTCCTGTCGACGGTCACGAGACGGCGCAACTCCATCCCGCCGTCGATGACCTTGCTGGCCACCGCCCCCCTCACGTCCCCGACGCAGTCCAAAGCGACCTCTCCTCCCCTGACGGTAACGCCAATGACCCCCGGGACCTCCCTCAGGGACTCCGCGAGGGAGTCGGTGTTGCCCGACGCCTCCACCTCCAGCCTGACGCTCCCTTCGCCGCTGCCGGCCTCACTCAGCTCCGCCACGGTGCCCTCCGCCACCAGGCTGCCCCTGAACATGATGCCGACGCGCGAGCATATCCGCTGGACCTGCTGGAGGATATGCGAGGATAGGAACACGGTGATCGACAGGTCCCTGGCCATCCCAACGATAATGTCGAGGAGCTCACGAATGCCTTCGGGGTCCAGGCCGATTGTCGGGTCGTCGAGGAACGCCACCCTCGGCTGCTTGAGCAGCGTGTCGGCGATGCCCAGCCTCTGCCGCATGCCCCTAGAATAGCCGGCCACGGCTCTGTCCGCTGCCTCCGACAGCCCGACGAGCCCCAGCAACCAGTCGATCCGGTCGTCCGCCTCGCGTTTCGGGATCCAGTTGAGTTGGCTGGTATAGCGCATGTTCTGGCGGCCGGTCATGTCGTCGTAGAACCCGACGTTCTCCGGGAGGTAGCCGACGTTGCGCTTGACCTCTAGGGAGTCGTGCAGAGGATCCAGCCCGGTCACCCGGGCGTAGCCCGAGGTCGGCTCGGTCAAACCCAACAGCATCAGGATCGTGGTGGTCTTGCCAGAGCCGTTGGGCCCCAGAAAGCCGTATATCTCGCCCTCTTCGACGCTCATGTCGAGGTTGTTGACGGCAAGCACGCTACCGGAGCTCTTAGTGCTGCCGTAGCGTTTTGTAAGGTCGTGGGTCTCTACGAGGATCTCGGGCATTTGTGTCTCACCATGTCTCCAGTTCGGACATCAGGGACGGGTGGGAGATCCTCCTCTGTGCGCCGACTTGACAAGCGGCAGTCGCCATCCCATGTTTGTGCTGTGGCCCAGCATAGCTACAAATCCATAGTACCACAGGAGGGTAGCGGGCTTCCGCCCCTATAGTGGGAAGCACGGGGACGCGCTCAACGACACGTAGTGAGGAACCTACTCCGGCTGGTCAAGTACGCAATGGAGCGCAGGGCGCTCTACCTCGGGACGGCCGTCGTGATGGCCGCCTCGGTAGTGCCGCTCGCGCTGATTCCGCGTCTCGCCGGCGACGCCATCGACGAGGCGCTGACCGGCGGCGGGCATGAGCTTCTTCTGATCGCCGGCCAGATCGCGCTGGCCGGCGTATTCAGGGCCGTCCTGGACTACTTCGCCCTCTACCTGGCGGAGAAGGTTGGCAGGGTGACTGAGTACCGGCTGAGGAACGACTTTTTCGACAAACTACAGGGTCTCAACTTCGGGTTCTACGACCGTCAGAAGACCGGAGACCTGATGTCGAGGGCCACGGTCGACATCGGGGTCATGTCATGGTTCACTTCGACCTCGCTCCATCTGGTAGCCGTGGTTGTCCTCTACACCGTCCCGATTGTCCTGATGATAGGCATTGAGTGGCGCCTGGGGCTCGTCGTCCTAGTCTGCTTCGCCCTGATCGCGGCGCTTGGAATCAGGTTGGCCTTCCGCCTATACGTGGTCTACAGGGAGGCGTTGCGGGAGACCGGACGCATGAACGCCGTGGCCCACGAATCGATGACCGGGATGAGGACGGTCAAGGTGCTGGGCGCGCGAGACTACGAGGCGGAGAGGTTCAGAGAGCGGGCGGGGGCTGCCGCCGCCAACTTCATCGTCGCCGACCAGCTCTTCGTCACCAGGGACGCCGTCCTGACGTTCCTGTTCGCCATCGTCATAGCGGGAACACTGCTGTTCGGCGGGTGGCAGGTGCAGCAGGGAACGATGACACCGGGCGCGCTGGCGTCGTTCGTGCTGTACATGGTGTTGCTGTCGGCGTCTATTGGAACGATGGAGCGGATGGTGCAACTCTTCTCCAGGGCCGCCGCTGCGGGCGAGCGGGTATTCGAGATACTGGACGCGCAATCCCCGCTCGGCGTTTCTGAGAATGCCCGGGACCTGTCCCCCAGGGGCCGCGTCACGTTCGATTCTGTGTCCTTCGAATACGGCGAGGACGTCCCGGCACTGCACGACGTGAGCTTCGAGCTTCAGCCCGGTCAGTCGGCGGCCATCGTTGGCGGCCCGGGCTCCGGCAAGAGCACGATTGCGCACCTGCTGCCCCGCTTCTACGACACCTCGACAGGCAGGGTCCTCATCGACGGCGTGGACGTCCGCGACGTCACCCTCGATTCGCTGCGGCGCAGCGTCGGCATAGTCCTCCAGGACGCGTTCGCCTTCTCGGCGACGATACGGGACAACATCGCCTACGGGGTCGACCACGCGTCCATGGACGACGTGGAGAGGGCGGCGAAGGCCGCGCAGCTTCACGGGTTCATCGAGGGCCTGCCGGACGGTTACGATACGTGGGTGGGCGAGCGCGGCGTCACCCTTTCCGGGGGACAGCGGCAGAGGGTCGCCATCGCCCGCACGATCCTCTTGGATACCCCTATCCTGGTTCTGGACGACTCCACGTCCAGCGTCGACACCGCCACAGAGGCGCTGATACACCGGGCGATGGCGGACGTGATGCGGGACAGAACGTCCTTTGTCATCGCACACAGGCTGTCTACGGTGCGAAGCGCGGATATGGTCCTGGTGCTCGACCAAGGCAGGGTAGTCGAGCAGGGCTCTCACGACGACCTGATGCGGATGAACGGCTTCTATCGCAGAATACACGACCTCCAGCTCCGCCCGGCCGATGAGATGCGAGGTCGTATCCGATGGCCGCACGGGTGAAGCAGGCGGCGGGCGGTGGGACGCGCCTCGACCTGGGGGAGGAGCGCCAGACCCGCTACTGGCGGACGTTGATCCGGCTGGCGCGTTACGCTCTTCCGTACCGCGGTCGGGTCGCCCTGGCGATCGTCACGATGTTCGCGTACAGCGGCGCTGTCGTAGCGTTGCCCTGGACGATCAGGCTCGCGATCGACGGACAGGTGATGTCGGACGAGGGCACTTTCGACGGCCTCGCCGCCGTAGTGGGGCTCTTCGGCCTCGTTGCGGTCGTCCGGTTCGCCATGGGCGTGGTCCATACCCGGACCATGGTGAAGGTCGGCCAGTGGGTGCTATTCGACATTCGTACCCGCCTCTTCGAGCACGCCCAGGGCCTGTCGATGTCTTTCTACGACCGCAACCAGGTGGGCAGGATCATGTCGCGGGTCCAGAACGACGTGCAGCAGCTGGAAGAGTCGCTGTCCGTGCTTGTGCTGTCGCTGGCCAGCTTCGTGAGCGTGGTCGGCATCGCCGGGGCGATGCTCGCCATGGACGTGCTGCTCGCGGCGGTCACGCTGGCCCTCGTCGCCGTGCTGATTCCCAGCCTGCTATTCTGGCGCCGGTTCGCCCAGCAGCCCATACGAAGGGCGAGGGAGACCATCGCCGGCGTGAACTCCAGCGTCCAGGAGAACATTGCGGGCATACGGGTCGTGCAGAGCCTCAACCGGCAGCAGCAGAACATTCGCGGCTTCCAGAGTGTGAACAGGGAGAACCTCGATGCCAGCCTGAAGTCGGCTCGCTACCGGTACGGGCTGTGGCCGTCGGTCGAGCTGCTCAGGGTGCTTGCGATCGCTCTAATCGTCTTGGTCGGCGGACGAATGATTGGGGTGTCGCAGGAGGTTGGGCTGCTCGTCGCCTTCGCGTTGTACGCAGAGCGGCTGTTCGAGCCCATTCGCGACCTGACCGGCGACTTTGGCCACCTCACCGGGTCGTTGGTGGCGGCCGACCGGGTATTCGAGCTCCTAGACGTCAGGCCGGAAGTTGCGTCCGCGCCGGGTGCGGTTGCCCTGCCGCCAGCGGCAGGGGGGGTGCGGTATGAGAACGTCAGCTTCCACTACGATACGGAAAGTCCGGTGCTGCGTGAGGTCAGCCTGGACGTCGAGCCAGGGGAGACAGTGGCGCTCGTCGGGCCTACCGGCGCGGGCAAGACGACCTTCGTGTC
Source organism: uncultured Dehalococcoidia bacterium (assembly GCA_958296245.1). Lineage (GTDB taxonomy): Bacteria > Chloroflexota > Dehalococcoidia > Lucifugimonadales. The sequence continues at coordinate 305,298 of OY282458.1, read as the reverse complement.
GCTGCTGATGCGCCTCTACGATGTCACCGAAGGGCGCGTCTCCATTGACGGGTACGACGTACGTGATCTCAGGCCGGAGTCGCTCTCCCGGCAGATCGGCATGGTGCCACAGGAGCCCTTCCTCTTCTCCGCCACAGTAAGCGAGAACATCCGTTACAACCGGACCGACCTGACCGATTCGGTGGTCGTCGACGCGGCAAAGGCCGTGGGGGCGCATGAGTTCATCGTGCGGATGAAGGACGGCTACGACACCGAGCTGGACGAGCGCGGCGGCAACCTGAGCGTCGGACAGCGCCAGTTGATCAGCTTCGCGCGGGCGCTGGCGCGGGCCCCCCGGGTCCTGATACTCGACGAGGCAACGGCCAACGTCGACACGGAGACGGAGTTGCGTATTCAGCAAGCCCTTGGGGAACTGCTGCGAGACCGGACCTCCATCGTCATCGCCCACCGCCTGTCCACGGTGCGCAACGCGGACCGCATCGTGGTCTTGGAAGAAGGCCGCATCGTCGAGCAGGGCGCGCACGACGAGTTGCTGGCAAAGAGAGGACTCTATCACCGGCTCCACGCACAATCGACCTATACCGCTTCGCTCTGACTAACCCGAGGCTTGACGGTGACGCCGAACCGCCCGCATCAGGCGGGTGAGCCTATCTCGCCTTCCCGTAGCTCCTCAGGCTATGGAAGGCAAGACGCCGTGTCGGGCAATGCCCCCATAGCTCGATGGAGATGGACAACCGCCCACCCCTTGGAAACTGGGGCAAAGCCCCCGGCCAGAAGGGAGAACCCCTCCGGACTCCCCTCCGGACCTCACAGAGTCTGAACAGTGATAGGGCCGGCGTCCGCGTAGGCGCGCACGACGTCGATGATCAGGCTGACGTCATCGCGCGCGGACGACACCGGGGATAGCGGAGCCGCGCCGTTCACGATGCAGTCGTGGAAGTGGCGCAGCTCGCGCCGGAACGGACTCTCCCAGCTCATGGCGGGCTCGCGTCTCACGGCAGCGCCCCCGGCGTCGACCTCATGGATGGTGAGCGTCGAGACGACCCTGGAAAAGCCTGTGCCGTAGGAGACGACGACGCGCTTCGTGCTGCCGTACACCTCCAGCGTCTCCTTGAAGTCCCAGAGGTCGGGCAGGTCCACCCAGGTCGCCACGCAACTGTGCCCCTGCGGGTACTCCAGCGTAGTACTGATTGCGCTTCCGCCGGCCCACGTATTGGTGCTGACGACCCTGCTGGGGTTGCCGAACATTTCGCGCAGCCCGTAGAGGTCGTGGATCATGCTGCCCGACACGATGTCGAAGCTGCGCCGCACGTCGGGCGCCGCGTCGCCTATGGCGTCTCGAACGGCCTTCTCCCGCGCCTGAGCGGCCCTCTCGACGACGTGCCGGGGGACGTCATCGAACCTCCTCGTGCGGAACTGACCAACATGCAGGGAGTTGTCGGGGTGGAGGTGGTTGACCTGAACGAACCGCACGTCGTCCATGGCCGCTACCTCGACCCGGGCGGCCTGGTAGGCAGGCTCGTAGAGCTTCACGTACCCCACCTGTGCAACCAGACCCGACCCGCGGGCCGCAGCGGCTATCTCATCCGCTTCCTCTATCGAGTAGCACATAGGCTTCTCGATGAAGAGGTGCTTGCCCGCGTTCAGAGCCGCCACGGCCGCCTCGGTCTTGGGATCGGTGTGGCACAGCAGGACAGCGTCTACGTCGGAGCTCAGAACGTCCCGGTAGTCGGTCACGCGCTTGGGAACGTGGAACCGCTGCGCGGCGTACTCGGCCAGCGCAGGCGATACGTCGCAGACCACGACCACCTGGAATTCCTCGGCCAGATCAAGCAGGAACGGCAGGTGTTGCACCTGCGCAATGGCCCCGCAGCCCACGACGCCGATCCGAACTCTCTCCATGTCAACCTCCCAGCCTTTAGCGGGTTGAACGCCCAACGCGGCACGCCGGCAGAGGTCTGAAGCGCCTCTAGTTAAGCACGCGATAATCCGGGTGGAAGTAATATAGCCCGCACGGTATCATACAAGCGAGTTGCCCGACCGGGAGATCAACCCAACGTTCCATCCCTTTGCCGGGAGTCTGAGGGCGCCGCCCCAGATGTAAATTGTAGGGAAGGGTTCTCCCGTAGCCTGATAGGAGAGTAAGCCTTGGCCGAGAAGGTTGTCGTTTACACACACCCCGACTGCGGTTACTCGGATGCACTGAAGGCCGATCTCGATTCGGGCGGGGTCGAATACGACGAGGTCAACTTGGCCCTGCACCCGGAGCAGTGGGCCAAGGTCGAGGAGCTAACCGGCGGCGGACGCACCACGCCGGTGACCGTGGAGGGCGAGCTCGTAACGGTGGGTTACGGGGGCTTTGGCTGAACGTACTAGGCGGGGCCGGCGGCCCCGCTCCGAACCGGCGGGTGGACCGTCCTACGCCGCCCCTATCCTCCTGAGCAGGCCCATCGGCTCGCGGTCCAGCAGGGCGGCGGCCTCCTCGTCGTTTAGCCCCGAACCCAGGGCGACCGCCAGCGCGAAATCGCGCGTCAGCAGGTCTTCCGGCGCGTGCGCGTCGGAGTCGAGCACCATGTGCGCCCCCGCCTCCATCGCCGTCCTGACCACGTGGCCGTTAGCGAAGGAGTGGCCCCGCCGGGCGGACACCTCCAAGAACACGCCGTTGCGCGCGGCGATAGCCGCCTCCTCGGTCGAGATGAGCCCAGGATGGGCGAGAACGTCGACGTGTTCCGAGCGCACCGCAGCGAAGTTGGTGCCGGGCTCCACCGGCTCTACAACGGTCTCCCCATGTACGTTGACCACCGCCGCGCCCAGGGATTTGGCCTCTCCGGCCAGCCGGTCGATGTCTTCTTTCGGGCAGTGGGTGATCTCCACGCCCGGAAGGGCCAGGATGTCCCACCGCCGCGAAGCCGCCTTGCAGTCCGCTATGAGCACGTTCAGGACCATCTCGAGGTTGCCGGGCCCAACGTGGTCGGTGATGGCCATCACGCGGTAGCCCTTGACGTGGGCGCGCCTTATCAACTCTACGGGCGACAACACCCCGTCGCTCAAGAACGTGTGCGTATGGAAGTCGTACACAAAGCCCCCCAGTCGAGCTATTCAGACGGACGGAGCAATCTCCTCGGCAAGCCGCCTGATGGAGTCTTCCGTGTGGCTCCAGTCGCGCGACGGTATCGAAAAGACCGCGTGATCGACGCCGGCGTCGCGGTATCTCCGCAGGTCGTCCCGTATCTCCGTGCTCGATCCGGACAGCGGGGCGCGGACTCCCGCCCCATCTGTTCGGGGCCTGTCCAGCTCGAGGGAGAGACCCATTGCCACCCCAACCGAGCCCGGCGGGCGGCCGTTGTCCTCGCACATCCGCCGCAGCGCCGGCAGCCGGGCGGCCAGATCATCGGGGGCGACCCCTATGGGGAACCAGACGTCGCCGAGTCTGGCCGCCCGACGCATCGCCGCCCGGCTGCTGCCGCCTATCCAGATGGGGGGATGCGGCCTCTGGACCGGCTTCGGGTAGAAGGTCTTCCCCGAGATGCCGAAGTGGCGGCCGCTGTAACTCGCTGTCTCCTGGGTACACAGCGCCTTGAACATCTCTAGATGCTCGTCCGTCACCCTCCCACGTTCCGCGAAGTCGGCGCCCATGGCCTCGAACTCCTCGCGCATCCAACCCAGTCCGCCCCCGAAGACCACCCGCCCGCCGGACAGGACGTCCAGCGTCGTGACCATCTTGGCGTTCAAGACGGGGTGTCTGAACGGTAGAATGAGGACGCTGAAGCCCAACGTGATCTTCTGCGTCCGGGCCGCTATGAAGCTGAGCGCGGTTACGGGTTCCAGCACGTTCTGGCCCCCCGGGTCCGACTTTCCGGGGCCCCACCTGTCGGGGTACCGCTCAGCCAGGTCGACAGGGTAGACCGTCCTGTCGGCGAACCAGATCGAATCCAGGCCAACCTCCTCGCAGAGACTCGCAAGCCGACAAGCATATGCCCCCTGCTCCTCCGGCGGCGCGCCGAGGGCCAGGGCAAAGGTGGCGGACAAACCGAACTTCACAGGGATCCCCTCCTACAGCGAAGATGATACCATCTTCGCCAGCCGGGCTGTGCCTGCCGCTCTTATGACGCGGCGCTTCCGGGATATTACAAGGCGGTCCCCCAGCTGGGGGAGACCGGCCACGTCAGGGGGCGAACATTGCGAAACATCAGGATCGCCGTCGTCGGATGCGGGGGCCGCGGCAGGGGGCACGTGTCCGCCTTCGCCGGGCTCGAGGGCGTCGAGCTGGCGGCCGTGTGCGACCTCGACGAGGGCTTGCGCGGCGCCGCCGCGGACGAAATGGACGTGCAGGGGCGCTATGGGAACGTGGACGAAATGCTGGACGCCGAGGCTCCCGACGGGGTGGTCGTCGCGGTGCCGGCGCACCTCAACGGCAGGGTTGCCCTGCCGATACTGGAGCGGGGGTTTCATACCCTCGTCGAGAAGCCGCCCGGCATGAGCGCCGCCGAGACGGTCTCTCTGCGCGACGCCGCGGCGCGTACGGGGGCCAAGGCTATGGTCGGCTGGCAGAGGCGGTTCCACCCCATCATCGTGGAGGTCCGCGAGATGATAGAGGCGCGCGGGCCTGTGACTCAGATCGTCGGCGAATTCCACAAGAGCATTACGCAGTTGGCCCAGACCGGGCGGTTCCCGGAGGAGGTCATGGACAACATGATCTTCGAGACGCCCATCCACTCCATCGACCTGGTTAGAGCTATCGCCGGCTCCTGTGACGTGGCGGAAGTTCACGGCATCGTCCGCCGCACCATCTCGCCATACAAGGACGTGCACGCGGCGCTTGTCCTGTTCGAGAATGGGTGTGTCGCCCAGATCACTGCCAACTACACCACCGACGCCCGCCTCCAGCGCTACGAGATACACGGGCGGAACATCTCCGCCTACGTGGAGGGGATAACCGAGGCCGACGTGGTGGCGGACGGCGACCGCATCCGCCTGACGGCTGACGGCAGGGGCAGCGACACGACGGCGCAGGCCCGATTTTTCGTGGACTGCATCAAGGAAGACCGGCCCGTAGGGCTTCCGGCGGCCAACCTCGACGAGGCGGTCAAGACGATGGAGTTGGCGGAGGCCATCCTGGCCGGCCTCCGGGACTGACCCGAAGGCCGCACGGAAACACGCCGACGCGCGGGTGGGCTACTCGCCCCAAGGGCGGTACTGCATTGCCTCCGGCAGGGAGTCCACCACTCCCAACGCGAGCAACACCCTCTGGGTTACGAAGGCCGCCATCTCGCCCATCGTCTCCTGTTCCAGGTAGAAGGCGGGCTCGGGGGGTATCACGGTGGCGCCCAGGCGGGCGGCGGCAGCCAGGTTTTCGAGGTGCAGGGCGCTCAGCGGAGACTCGCGGGGAACCAATATCAAGGGCCGGCGCTCCTTCAGGGCGACGTCGGCTGCCCGCCTTATCAGGTTGTCCGAGAAGCCGTGGGCGACCGCGGCGGCAGTCGCCATGCTGCACGGCACGATAGCCATGCCGCGAACCGGGAAGGTGCCGCTGGCGATCGGGGCTGCCAGATCGCCGCTCGGGTAGTAGGTGAACGGCCCGCCGTCCACCCACCGCTCCAGCGCGACCCCGAAGGACTCGTCCATCTCCTCGCGCCATACCATCTTGGCAGCGGAAGAGGCGGTGGCGATCACCGGCACCCGCATTTGGAGAAGCTGGTCTATCACAGCCCGCGCCAGCAGGGAGCCGCTGGCCCCCGTGACGCCAATGACGACCGGACGACCGCCGTTCACGCTATTCGTTGCGTCCATGTTATCTCCCCAGCCTTTAGTGTAAGCCGGCATCAAGCCCCCAGCTACCCCATCCGCACGACAATCGCATCGAGAGGGCCGTATCCCCCGCTGACACCATCTCGATCCTATGGTAAGGTGGCGCCGTTGGAGTCGATTGCGAAAGCATCGAAGCCGCATCAAGTCCAACGTGGCTTATGTGGTTGGGGCGTCAGCCTCCCCGGTCGCAAGAACAGCGCCGGATAGGAGCAACCATGCTCTCGAGTACCTTTGTCCTCACCGCCGAGTCTTTCTCCCGCCTCTTCGTACCTGTTAGTAAGTCCGGCCTCCGACGCTACTACAGTGTCGTTCCCATTTCGCAGATACCTCTGCGGTGGGAAGAGTGGCTTGATGTTAACGCCCGCGAGTCTACTATCAAGGGTCGTGTGCCAAAGGCGATTCGACAGACCCTGATCGACCGTCCGGAATGGTTCGCCGAATACAATCGTGGACTGACCATAGTCGCTTCCCAGATCGAATGGAACAACAAGGCCAAGGAGTTAACTCTAGTCTTCAAGGATCGCGAATTCAATGGCGTGTTGGATGGCGGGCACACGTTGCATGTCATTCTCGACCAACTCAAGCAGGTCTCCAATGGTGAACAGGCCAGTCTGGAGGGCTACTGCAACCTGGAGATTTTCACAGGTCTCGATCAGGAGGACATTCCGAACGTTGTAGATGCTCGTAACACCTCCAAGCAAGTCGCCTCGAAGAGTCTGATGAACCTCGAGGGGCGCTTTGACGATCTGAAGAATGCCATCGGAAGAGGAAGGACGGATCTCATAAGCTGGAAAGAAAACGAAGGTGGAGAGCAAGATGTCCGAGAAGTGATAGGTATGCTGACGGCTCTGGACAAGGGCTCGTTCTCGGACAACAATCATCCGATAGCCACATACTCAGGCAAGGAAACCTGCCTGAAGAGGTTCGCGTCCGACGAGCACTCCGCAAAGTACAAGAAACTGCTCAGGATTGCCCCTGACATCTTGGAGATGTGGGACAGCATCCAGTACTATCTGCCCGATCAGTACAATGCGACTGGCGGGAAGTTTGGGAGGCTGTCTGGGGTAAAGGTACTGAAGAGGCACAAGGACCTACCTTTCATTGGTAAAACCACAGGCTACGACATTCCCACCGGTTACATCTATCCGATCCTGGCGTCCTTCCGCGCCATGCTTGAAGAGGATAACGGCGACTGGATTTGGGGCAAGCACCTCAAGCCACAGGAGCTAATCGCCGACGGGTTGGCCGACCAGATATTCAAAGGATCGGTTAGGCAGTCGATCACCAACTACCAGAACGCAAACCGCACCGGTAAGGACAATCAGGCTTGGCACTCCGCATATCAGGCTGCCAGAATTTTCTATCTGGAACAGCCATAGGTTGCGGTGGCCCTGTGGTTTGCGGCGCCATCACAGCCAACTGGTATAACCTGAACGCGGTGTGTTGCGGCTGGGGCTGGCTTCATCGAAACATCTAGGGGGGACTGTGATCCCACCCATCACAGTCTCCCTACCCGGACACGAGCAGCGACGCCAGCACCGAGACGAACACGGTTGCCGAAACGTAGGCGTTCACACGGAAGAACGCCGCGTCCATGCGGGAGAGGTCGTCCGGGGATACCATCCGGTACTTGTAGGCCATCAGCCCCGCCGCAACGGCGCACCCCACGTAGTAGGGGTAGCTCAGGCCCAGGGCGATGCCGGCGGCGGCGAGGAACGCGGCTGCGAGGGTGTCCATCACCTTCGACCATCGGAACGCCGCCTTTAGGCCGAACCTACGCGCCACGGAGTGCAGCCCGTTGCGCTCATACGCCCCCACGTCTTGGGCGTGGTACAGGATGTCGAAGCTTCCCGCCCACATGGCGACGGCGGTCGACAGCAACACCGGCTCCCAACCCAGGCTGCCGCGCACGCCTATCCACGCCGCCGACGGGGCGATGGCTAGGGCCCAGCCCAACAGGACGCTGGCCGTCCAGGTGAAACGCTTGGCGTACGGGTAGAGCACGAGATAGGCTGCGGCCACGGGCGCCAGTGCGAGGGCCAGGGTGTTGAGCCTCCACGCCGCGAAGAAGAAGATCGCGGCGGCCGCCAGCGCCAGCGCCGCCACGTCGGACGCGCCCAGCAGGCCGGCGGGAAGGTGACGCTGGGCCGTGCGGGGGTTCAGGGCGTCGAGGCGGCGGTCGATGAGACGGTTGGCCGACATGCCCAGCGTCCGCGCGCTCACCATGGCCACCGTGATCCAGATGAACTCGCCCCACGCAGGCAGCCCTCCGGCCGCCAAGACCATGCCGGAATACGCAAACGGCAGGGCGAACGCCGTCTCCTGGAGACGCACGGCCCCAGGGAAGAGCCGTAGCCGCTGCAGCAGCGGGCGGGGCTCGGCCCGGCCTAGATCCCGTACTCGCTCCACTTGGAGTCCACCAAGGCCTTGACCTCGTCCGTCATCTCAATGAGGGGCGGCCACTCCCTCGTCCGCCCGTCCATGGGGCCCTTTGCCGTAGCGTCGATGCCCATCTTGCTCCCGAACTTGGGCGACGGGGAGGCGTGGTCCAAGTCGTCCACCGGTCCATCCGCGAAGACGACGTCGCGGGAAGGGTCTATGTTGGCCGTCACCCGCCACGCCACCTCGGACAGGTCCTGTACGTCGACGTCATGATCGACGACGATGATGGTCTTGGTGAGCATCAGCAGACCAAGGCCCCACAGCGCAAACATCACCTTCCTGGCGTGGCCGGGGTACTCCTTCCTGATGGACACCAGCAGCAGGTTATGGAAGATGCCCTCGGCGGGGAAGTTCACGTCCACGACCTCCGGGAGCGTGAGCTGGAGGGCGGGGAGCATGAGCCGTTCGCTGGCCTTGCCCATGAAGTAGTCTTCCGACGGCGGCCTCCCGACAACCGTCGTCGCGTATATGGGGCTCCGGCGGTGCGTTATGGCGGTGAGGTGAAGCACCGGGTAATCGTCGGCTGCCGAGTAGTAGCCGGTATGGTCGCCGAACGGCCCCTCGCTCCGCAGCTCCCCCGGCGTGACGTACCCCTCCAATACGAACTCCGAACGTGCGGGCGCTTCGAGGTCGACGGTCTTGCACTTGACCATCTCAACCGGGCGGCCTCTGAGCACCCCCGAGACCATGATCTCATCGATCTCGGGCGGCACGGGCAGCGAGCCGGCCCACATCGTCGCAGGATCGGCGCCGATGGCTACCGCCACCTCGAGCCGCTCACGGCCCCGCCGCTCGCTTTCCCTGTAGTGATTGGCTCCCACCTTGTGCGTCTGCCAGTGCATCCCCGTCGTCTTGCCGTCGAAGACCTGCATCCGGTACGTGCCCACGTTGCGCCGGCCGGTGCCCGGGTCACGGCTTATCACCAGGGGCAGCGTGACGAACCGGCCTGCGTCCATCGGCCAGCACTTGATGACCGGCAGGCTGTTCAGGTCGACGTCGTCTCCGGTGACGACCACCTCCTGGCAAGGGCCTCGCGACACCGTCTTGGGCTGCGCCCTGGCGACGCCCGCCAGTTTGCCAAGCGCGCGGAGCTTGTCGCCCAGACCGGCCGGCGGGCCCTGCCGCAGTATGCCCAGCAGGTCTCGCGTCCTCTCAGCAAGGTCGTCCAGCTTGTCGACGCCCAGGGCCCACGCGACCCTTTGCTCAGAGCCGAATAGGTTCATGACCACCGGTACGTCGAAGCCCTCCACGTTCTCGAAATAGAGCGCCGGCCCGCCGGACTTCACCACGCGGTCGGCGATCTCGGCCATCTCCAGGTCGCGGCTGACCGGAGCCTTGATGCGATGAAGGTCGCCCCTGTCCTCGAGGAACGAAACGAACTCTCGGACGTCTCTAAAGCTCATTGGGGTGCAAGTACCTCAGGGACTTCCGGCTGCAACGCGGATCTCAGTGGACGAAACGTCCCTTCTGAAGTCCGAAGCCGGTATGGGCGAGAACATCGACTCGAACCCTGGCGGCGCCTCGATCTCAGAGGGCGCATGGAACCGGCGCGGCCCGGCGCGGCCCGCCACCAAGAACCGGCACTCGAAGCTTCGTATCTCGTTCAGCGCCCGGGTCATCCGGGAAGGGTCCCCTTCGTAATACTGCGGGGACACCAGTCTGACGGCGGTATCCCAGCCCACTACGAAGGTGCAGCCGGGGAAAAGCCTCGCCTTGTCCGAAAACCGCGTGGCCCTCGTGACCACGACGTCGTATTTGCCGGCAAACTGGCTTATCCTGCGCCGCACCTCTGCGAGATCGAGCGCGGGCTTGTCCACGTTGGTCATCGACAGCTCGAAGGTAACGGGCTGGCCGAGGAGGCGGGCCGCGGTGACGGCCAGCCCTTCATGGCCGGCGTGCAAGGGGTCGAACGACCCGGCAAGCACCCCGCCAGCGACCGGACGGTCGGCGAATATCCTGCCGGCGGCGGTTACGGCGGCGCTTCGAGCACAGCCCCGCGACAATGCTTCCACCAAGACGGCAGCATTCTCGAGGGTCACCTCCAGCACGTCCCCATAGTCCAAGGCCAGCTCGACGCTGGAAGGAGCCCCAACGCCTTCCGCAGCCGCGCGCAGGACGAGGCGGCTGACCAGATCGTCCTCCCCATCGCGGTCTCTCAACCCCTTCACAAAGCGCAGGCTGTACGTGGTCACGCCGGATCCGGAGCAGACAGCCACGTGGCACCGGTGCTCGCCGCGCTTCGGCCTGTCGGTGGCGATGCCGGCCGTACATCCGATGCCTGCGGCTGTGTCCCCGGCTTGGGCCAGCCGTTGGGCCCGGCGGTAAGCCGTCCTGGCCATGTCGGCAGCCGTCTCGGGCGCAACCGCGTTATCAACTCTATGTCCCAGATACGCATCGAGGGCTTCCGGTGAGTAAGGTATCTGTATCTCGAGGACACTCCGAGAAGCGCCGGGGAGGCCTATCAGCCAGGAGACGGCCCTCGCTCCGCCTCCCGTAACGCAGAGGGCAAAGCGCGCTCCGCTGCCGTGGAGCGCCTCCACCTGGGCGCGGACCAAGCCGCTCATCCACGGCCTCCCCATGCGGGGAACCTCCTAATCGATCAGTTGGTTAACTATAGCCGCCCCGCTCCTTCGCCCGCAACACGGCGCAGCGACGGTCTTTGATCCCCACCCGCCCCTTGGTAACTGGGGGCACAGCCCCCAGACCCCCGCCGGAGGGGAGAACTTCCGGCCTGGAGCGCAGGCGTCTCGCCTGCTCCCAGACCCCCCGCCGGAGGGGAGAACCTCCGGCCTGGAGCGCAGGCGTCTCGCCTGCTCCCAAACCCCCTCCTGCCCAGAGGGGAGAACCTCCGGCCTGGAGCGCAGGCGTCTCGCCTGCTCCCAGACCCCCTGCCCAGAGGGAAGCCTCCGGACTTCCCTTTCAGGTCTCACAGGGTCTGGACCGCCTCGCGGAACGGCGGCCCCGTAGGTCGATGACGAAAGTTGCGACCCGCACGCCGTGTTAACATATGGCCTGTTTCCAGCCAGTTATCGGAGGACGTCAATGGCCGCAACCGAAAGGGTTACCTACGAGCCGGCGCCGGGGGCGCAAGATCTCTTCACGGCAGGCTTCATAGAGTACCTGGCCGCCCTGCACGACAGATTCACACCGGTCATACATGCCCTGAGACTGAAGCGCGCCGAGGTCCTGGCCAGGGCCCTGAGCAAGGGGGAGTTGCCGTCGCACCTACCCGAGTCCGAAGCCAACACCGGGGGTTGGAAGGTGCCGCCTGTCCCGGAGGACCTGCGTCGGCCAGGCATCGAGATCACCGGCCCCGCATCGATCACCAACATGTTCATCAATGCCCTGAACCCCGGCCCCGGGGGCGTCCGGGCTGAGGGCGACTTGGACGACGACGAGGACGCCGCCGGCCACCGCTTCGTAGACACCGTGACCGCTGCCCGCAATAGGCTTGCTGCCGTCGAGGGGTCCCTCGACTACTTCGACCAACGCCGAGAGCGCCATTACACGGTACAGTCAGGGGACCTGCCCTTCTTCATGCACCGCGAACGCGGCATCCACTTGGACGAACCCGACGTCACCATCGACGGCCAGCCTGTCCCGGCGGCCATCCTGGGAACCGCGCTGACGCTGTTCCATGCCGGCCTGGCACAGATGAGGCGAGGCCAGGGGGTCTATTTCTACCTGCCGAAGCTCGAATCGGCGGAGGAGGCCGGCTTCTGGAGGGAGTTCTTCGATTTCAGCCTGGAACGCCTGCCGGCGCCGCCCGGCGCAGTAATCAGGGCCATCCCCTTGGTGGAGTCTCTCCCGGCCGCCTACCAGATGGAGGAGATGCTGTACGCCCTCGGACCGTATGCAGCCGGCCTAAACGCCGCGAGGTGGGACTTCAAGGCGAGCATCTTCGAATTCGTCATGGCAGACCCGGACTACGTATGGCCGGACCGGTTTGGGGTAGACGTCAAGACCACCGACTTCATCGCCAACATCTTCAGGCGGCTGGTCGCCGTATGCCTGAAGCGCGGCGCCGTGCCCATCGGAGGCATGGCAACCGCGCTGCCGTCGAGGAACGAAGAGGTCAACGACGCTGCCCGCGCCTCCATTCGCGCCGACAAGGAGTGGGAGGCGCGGCAGGGATTCCTCAGGGGCTGGGTGGCGCACATCTTCCACATGAAGACCGCCGCCGATCCATTCAAAGAGCTGAGAGGATCCGGATGGGAGCCGACGCCCGAAATGAGCGAGCCGGACAACTACCCCGTCAAGGTCGAGGTGCCGGACGGCCCCATCACCGTCGACGGAACCCGGCGCAACGTGAGAATGGTCATCGAGTACCTCGAAGGATGGCTAAACGGCCGCGGCGCCAAGGGCATCGACAGCCAGGAAGGCAACCCCGGGCTGCACGGTCCGCTGATGGAAGACCTGGCCACAGGCAGGATGTCCGTAGCGCAAATCGCGCAGCGCGTCCTGCACGGCACGGTAGACGCACAGACAGGCGAATCCCACGACTTCCCCTTGGTCAAGCGTCTGATTCATGAAGAGTTGGAGAGTATCCTGGCCATCAGGAAGTCCGAAGCCGGGGGCGGCGCCGGTTCGGATCCGGCCGCTCAGGAAGAGCGCTACCGCAAGGCTTGTAAGGTCGCCATGCGATGGATCAAGAACTATACGGACTTCGACTTCCGGAGCCTCGGCTCTTACACCAGGGCGGACTTGGACGCAATATCCACCGCAGACGACGCCTTCTGACCGAGTTCTGAGGGGTCCCTCAGCTATGACCGGTCGTTGCGGAGCCGGGGGAAGTGCCACGCCCGGCGTTGGCCGTCCCCATTGGGGCGCGTTTCAGCGCCCCGGCGCCGGCTCCACAGGTCATCAAAGTACCCCGGCGTAAGCACCTCGCGTTCGTCGGCGACGTGGGCCAACTCCAGGGCCAAATTGGCCTGGAACGCCGCAATCTGCACGTGCTTGCCCAGGTCTTTGACCGCCTGCGCCGCGTAGGCGAAGTCGCCGTCCCCCGTTACCAGCACCGCCACGTCATAGGTGTCACGCCAGGCCATGCGCAGCATGTCGGTTGCGATCATGATGTCGACGCCCTTCTCGACCGAGACGTCGCCCCTCATCTTGGACGTGCCTAGCCGGACTTCCAGGTAGGGCGTATTGCCCAGCGCATTCAGGAACCGCTGCTGGTCCTGGTACGCTTGTGGGTTCCTCTCCTGGTCGCGCAAGACGTTGTAGTAGTAGGTGCGGAAGAGCTGCCTGTCTCCGATGAGCTTGGCGGCAAAGGCGCCGAAGTCAACATCGTAGCGTTTGCAGTTCTCAGTCAGGCTGTGATAGAGGTTGCTCCCGTCTATGAAGATTGCCACCCTCGGAGGCGCTTGGTGGTTATCAGGTCTGCTCTCGGATTCCGTCGATGACTTGAAGATGGGCATTACTAATTCCTGTTCGGGTTATATATGTCTCCGGCGCGGTCTGTCGCGCCGGAGAGGGTTAACGGCGGCTTGGACGAAAACGGCCGGCTAGCTGATCATACCAGCCAATTCGCTCGCAAGCTCGCCAAGGACCTCGTCGACGGCCGTCGTCAGTTGGTCCGCGTCATCCCGCGTAATGCACAGAGGCGGGCAGAGCTTGAAGCCGGACGGCCCGCAGACCAAGATTATCCGCCGGTCTCGGAACTTCCTCCGCAGCATGTCTTCGACTTGGGCTTCGGGGGGAAACGGCTCTTTCGCGCTCCGGTCCTTGACCAACTCCATGCCGATGAGCAGTCCAAGCCCCCCGACGTGGCCTATTATCGAGTGCTTCCCCATCAGAGCAGTGAGCCCCTCGAGCAGGTATGACCCCATCTCCGCGGATCGGCTCACCAAGCCTTCACGCTCGATGACTCTGATGTTCTCGAGCGCCGCCGCGGCAGCGACCGGGTGCCCTCCGAAGGTCAGGGCCTGGCTGAACAGGTCGGCCTCGCCGGCGAATGCGCCTGCAACCTCCCTCTTTACGATCGCCGCTCCCATAGGTAGGTAGCTGCTGGTCATCCCCTTAGCTACGGTCATTATGTCCGGCACGACGCCCCAATGTTCCATCCCGAACCATTTGCCCGTCCTACCGAACCCGCACACCACCTCGTCCGCGATCAAGATGACCCCGTACCGGTTGCATATGTCGCGCACCGCGGGCCAGTATTCGCCGCTCGGCACCAAGCTTCCACTGGCGGCAGGCTCCCCGATCACGGCGGCGACCGTCTCGGGCTTGTGCAGGATGATCAGGTCCTCTATGGCCTTCGCGCAGAGCAACGCACACTCGGACGGGTCCCGGCCGCCCAGTTCGCAGCGGTAGTGTCCCGGGTGAGGGGCGTAGACCATGCCGGGGTAGGCGGGCTCGAAGTCCGGCCGGCGGCCCGGGCCTCCACCCATCCAGAGCACGCCGCCGGTGGCGCCGTGGTAGGAGCCCTTACGGCTGATGACCTTGTACCGCCCCGCCTCCCCATTGCGCCTGTGGTAGGCGCGCGCCATCTTGACCGCCGTTTCGTTAGCCTCGGAGCCGCCCGTAACCGGCCAGGTACGCTCCAGACTTCCGGGGGAGATCTCGGCAAGTTTCCGGGCGAGCCAGACCAACGCCTCGGTGGTTGCGCCCTGAGGAAAGTACGCGAGCCGCTTCATCTGCTCGAGCGCGGCATCCGCGATCTCGGTCCGCCCATACCCGACGTTGACGGACGCGTAACCGCCGTGAGCGTCCAACCACGTCACCCCTGCGGAGTCGGTTACCCTCACCCCGTCGCCGGCGACCATGATGAGCGGCCCGCCCTCTTCCGCGACCTGCGCCCAGTCGGCGTTGTGCATCCAGAGGTGCTCGAAAGCGGAGCGCCGCAGCGATTCGGTGTCCACGTGTTGCATCATCGCCGCCTCAGGGCCGGTCTCACGATTCGGTTTAGACATTGCCGGGGAAGCCGAGTTCTCCCTCGACCTCCCACAGAGAGACGTCGACTGCGTGAACGATCTCGTCTACCTCGGCCCTGGTAATGCAGAGGGGCGGCCCCATGGCGATCAGTCCTCGGGAAGAACGCAGCAGCAACCCGCGCTCCTCGAACTTCTCGCTGAGCCGCTCGCATACCCTGTCTTGGTCTTCCAGCCTGGCTTTGGTCTTCCGGTCGCCCACGAGCTCCACAGCCGCAAGGAGACCCAACCCGCGAACGTCGCCGATGATCGGATGGTCAGCCTTCATCCCCTCCAACTGGTCCTTGAGGTATGCCCCGACCTCAGCCGCGTTCTGGACAAGGCCCTCCGACTCGATGACGTCGATGTTCTTCAGGCCCGCTGCCGCGGCGACGGGATGCCCCGCCGACGTGAAGACGTGAGCTAGGCTCCTGTCCTTGCCCACGAACAGGTCCGCCACCTCTCTACTGACTACGGCGGCGCCCAGGGGCAGGTAGCTGCTTGATATGCCCTTGGACATGGTCATGATGTCCGGCGCCACGTCCCAATGTTCGATGCCGAACCACCTACCCGTCCTACCAAACCCGCAAATGACCTCGTCGTCGATCAAAAGCACGCCGTACCGGCTGCATATGTCGCGGATCATCGGCCAGTACTCATCGCCGGGGACAGCGGCTCCCGTTGGGATTGCAACGGGCTCGCCTATGAAAGCCAGTACCGTCTCGGGCCCATGGAAGAGGATTAGGTCTTCCACGGCCCGCGCGCACCGCTCCGCACACTCGGAAGGGGTCCTACCGCCCAGGGGGCAACGGTATGGATTGGGTTGGGGGGCATATACCATCCCCGGGTAGGCTGGCTCGAAGTCTTGCCTCCTGTAGACGGCAGAGCTGCCGAGCCACAGCACACCCCCGGTCGCGCCATGGTAGGAGCCTTCACGGCTGATGACCTTGTATCTGCCGGGCTCGCCTATGCGGCGGGCGTGCGCGCGCGCAATCTTCAGGGCCGTCTCGTTTGCCTCAGAGCCGCCGCTAACGGGGAATACGCGCGACAGCGTGCCGGGCGTTATTCCGGCCAGCCTCTCGCAGAGTTCGACGGTAGGCGGGATTGCCGTCCCGACGGGGTAGAAGGCGATGCGGCGCATCTGGTCGTACGCGGCGCAGGCGATCTCGGAGCGCCCGTAGCCGACGTTCACGGAGTTGTAGCCCCCATTTACGTCGATCCACGTCCGGCCCTCGGAGTCGACGACCTTGACTCCATCGCCCCCGGTGATGACCCGCGGCCCACCTTCCTCGCCGGTCTGGACCCAACTCCGGTTGTGCATCCACAGATACTTGAGAGCCGCTTCGCGAACCGATCCGGCGCTTTCGCTGATCACCCCGCCCTCCTTGCCCAGCCGGCCCAGTGTATACCCGCCTCCACCCCACAACAAGCGGCCGAACACCCTCGTAGCTCTACCCTGCGAGACCGGCCCCGGCGTCTACGGTAGGCGGTAGATGCCGTACCGCATGACGCCGTCCTTGCCGTACTCCTCGACGGCTTCGCCTCCTGGGTACTTCTCCCGAAGTGCGTCGATCTCCTCTGCATACGGCGGAAGCAGGACGTACGTCGCCGGCCCTTCATCAAGTCTATCCAGCGAGTATTCGCCGAACTCCCTGGAACGGTCTGTCCCCGGCGTATCGGGATACAGGAATAGCCTGGTCTCGTAGTCATACGGCCAGCGCTCCGAGTAGAAGTAGACTCTCCCCGGGTCGCCCAGCTCGTGAGCGGAATCGAGGGCGTCCACCAGGTCCGAGGCATAGACCCAGCCCATGTGCTCTTCCCGTACTACCCCACCGAAGTACGTCCACACGTTCAGGGACGCCGCCGCTACGAGGACCACCGCTCCCCCGGCATACGCCAACTGCTTCCCCCTGACGCCGAGAGACCGGGCAGCCAACCGCCCGCCTGCGACCACGGCCACGCCCGCCAATATATATACGAACGGGACGATGATGAACGAACGGCGAAGCTCCCCCACGTTCTCCCTTCCAAGAAGCAGCACGCCCAGCCCAAACACGAAGGCCAGCGCCAACAAGAGGTGCGGCGGACTGCGCCATTTCGCAACTGCAATAGCGAACCCGGCGTACGCCAACAACCCGAGGATAGGGTCCATGGCGCCTCTGCCTCCCAGGCCGTCTACGAAGTCGATATCGGGGTGATGCAGCGGCAGAATCGCCGCATCCCATACACGGCCAGCGAAATACTCGAATCTCTCCCCCACGGTCTGCGCGGCTTGGAGCTTCGGCTCACGGTGGACAGAAGCGATTAGAAAACGTTGGGCGTAGGATCCGGGATCGGAGTAGGCGAAATGGATCAGCGGAAACGCCGCGGCGACGGATCCAATGGCGAGGATTGCGATTCCCGCCGCATAAGGCTTCAGATTATCCCTCCCAAGGACCAACACCACGCCGAAGAGAACGGCGACTATCGCTAGGAACATGAGATAGCCGTTGTACGAATGTACGCCCAAACCGAGCAGCACTCCGGCAAGAAGCCAGGCCCAGCGCGTCGACGACCTCAGGGCGATCAGGATGGCCGCCGCCGCCAAAGCGGTCATCAGAGGCATCGCGATCAGCATGAATGCAGCCCTGCTATAGAAGACGTGCCAATACGAGAAGGTGAGGGCTGCGGCGGCAAACAGCGCCACCCAGCGACCGAAGCCGATTCGCGCCAGGAAATAGGTGGCCGGGATGGTAACGGCACCGAACAAAGCCATCGACAGATGCAGCGTGAACGCTGTGGGCCCTGACAGTGCAAAGACCAGCGCCGTGAGGTAGAGCGGCCCGGACGTCTGCCCGAGGGCGCTGTCAACGTATGGCCCTATCCAGCCCTCCCTGACTACGCGCAGGGCATCCAAGCCGGTCAGCGCCTCGTCCCCATGCAGCCCCCCCGGCGCCTCCGTCACGCGATAGATGCGTATGGCCCCAGCCGCGATGGTCAGCAATACGACCACTGCCAACTCGACCCTGTTCCGGGCGGCCCAAGCCGGGATGCCGCCCCATGACCAGCGCAACCTCGGCGCCGGCTGGTCCCAGACTATGCCAGGTTCGGGCAGCCCCAGGAACTTGGGCCATCCGACGGATGGATTCCGCCTTACGGGCGCCTGTGCGGCGGCGGATCGAGTCGTGGGGGGAGGCGGCCCCTCCGCTGCTGGCAAATTCCCTACCGGGGTGCAGCCCGGCTGCCCGATCAGCGCCGAGCCGCAGGCGTCGCAGAACCTATGGTCGGCGGGGTTCGGGGTCGAGCATGAAGCGCAGACGGCGTCGGCCCTGAGGTCGCGGCCGCAATCGCCGCAAAGCTCCGCTCGCGGCAGATTCCGGTGACTGCACCAAGGGCAGATCATAGGTCGAGAAGCGCATCAGGCGCTGACCCACCGTCGATTATGGGCATTCCTCACGTCCTCCGGCTGTTGCTGAGCGGACATGATAGCATCAGTGCCGGCGTGACTTAGCAGCCTCGAGGCCCATGCTGCTGCCGGCCGCCTTCGTGGAGCAGGCGGTGCGCTGCCGGTCTCGATACCAGGAGGATTCTCCCCGGGGGGTGTGCAGAGGAGCGCAGCCCCTCGCACATAGCCTGTTGGTGGCTGCCTGTGTTCACCCTCGGGGGGTGTGCAGAGGGGGCGCAGCCCCTCGCACATAGCCTGTTGGTGGCTGCCTGTGTTCACCCTCGGGGGTTGTGCAGAGGGGCGCAGCCCCTCGCACATAGCCTGTTGGTGGCTGCCTGTGTTCACCCTCGGGGGTTGTGCAGAGGGGCGCAGCCCCTCGCACATAGCCTGTTGGTGGCTGCCTGTGTTCACCCTCGGGGGGTTGTGCAGAGGGGCGCAGCCCCTCGCCGGGGGCGTGGGGGTGTCCCCCACCTCCACATAGGGCGGGTGGGCGGGAATGCTCATACAATGATGTTGGGCCACTAACTTAGGGGGGCTTACTTTGCAAACGCACTCTCTTATCCATCACAAATGTCCCTACGGCAACCGGCCCGTGGAGCGCACGGTATGAGGATAACCGACGTGAGGGCTGTCTACCCCAAGTGGACGCGGCGGCCCAAAGGAGCCTGGCAATCGCACTTTTGGCAGATAGTCGTCCGGGTAGAGACCGACACGGGCGCGTGGGGTCTCGGGTACGGCGGCGGCGGCGCGCCGTCCTGCCAGATCGTCAACAGCCACCTGCGTGAACTGCTGCTCGGGCGCGTTGTCGAGTCCACCGACGACGTCAGAGGGTTATGGGACCTCATGTACGCTAGGTCGCTTCCTTACGGACGCAAGGGCATCCCGGTCATGGCTATAAGCGGCGTCGACCTGGCGCTCTGGGACCTCCTCGGCAGGGCGCGGGGCGAGCCGGTGTACGAGCTGCTGGGGGGGATCAGGAAGCGGAAGGTCAGAGCCTACGCCACCGGCATGAACATGGAGCGCTACCGAGACATGGGATACACGGCCAACAAGTTCGCACCCGGACGCGGAGGCACGGAGGAGGACGTGAGGAAGACCGTTGCAGCGGCGGCACGGTCACGGAGCGTGTTCGGGGAAGACGGGCTCATCATGACCGACTGTTACATGGCCTGGGATGCGGCGGCGACCGTCCGGATGGCTGAGGCGGTGGCCGGGCTGGACGTCTACTGGTTCGAGGACATCCTGACGCCGGACCTGCTGCGGGAGCAGGCGGCGGTGCGGCCTTTGATCAAGCCCATCAACGTTGCCGGCGGGGAGCATGAGTTCACCCGCTTCGGCTTCGAGGCAGTGGCCGAGGCCGGCGCTCTGGACATCTGGCAGCCGGACATCACGTGGTGCGGCGGCATTACCGAAGGTCTCCGCATTCTCGATCTGGCCAAGTCGCACGGGGCGCCGGTGGCGCCGCACCGAGGCGGCGAGATATGGGGGCTGCACTTCATCGCGGCCACGGATTGTGACGACCTGGCCGAGACCCACCCGGAGCGGTGGACGCCGCCCACAGACGAGCTATGGCTGGGCGAGCCGCGGGCCGTTGACGGCTATTTGACGCCGCCGGACAGGCCCGGCTTCGGCGTGGACCTCAACGAGGCGATGCTGTGAGCGTCACCCGCGATGCCCAAGCGTCCGCCGCGGCCTCCTTCACAGGGGCGCGTAACTGTCCAGAGGCCTCAGTTCCTCACTCCGCCGGCGCTGCGTTCGGAATGACACCCCGAGGGCGGCCGCTGGCGCTGCGGCGGTTGCGGCCCTATATACCCGATGCTATAGTTGTCACCCCGAACGTATGCTCATGGGACAGCCTCAGGAGACCGCGATGGACACCTTGGAACAGGCCCGACAACGCATCCGGGACGACGGGGTCCAATACCTGCTCGTCCAGTTCGTCGACATACACGGGGCGCCCAAGGTCAAGATGGTGCCCGCGTCCCACCTCGACGACGTTGCAGGCGAAGGCGCGGGGTTCGGCGGGGCGGCGGTGCAGGGGCTGGGGCAGGGGCCGCACTCTCACGACATGATGGCCCGGGTCGACTTGGACTCCTACAGCGTCGCGCCGTGGACGGAGGGCTTGGCCCGCTTCGCGTCCGACCTCTACGTGGACGACGCTCCCCACGTGTACTGTCCCAGGCTCAACCTCAAGCGGGTGCTGTCCTCCGCCAGACACGAGGGTTACGTCTTCAACGTCGGCATCGAGCCGGAGCACTTCTTGGTAACGAAGAACGCGGACGGCTCCCTTTCGGTGTGGGACCCGAACGACGTCGATACGCTCGAGAAGCCTTGCTACGACTTCAAGGGCATTGCGAACGTAATGGACTACCTGAGGGACCTGATGGACGGCATGGCCCGTATCGGCTGGGACGTGTACCAGTCGGACCACGAGGACGCGAACGGCCAATACGAGGTCAACTTCGTCTACAGCGACGCCCTGACGACGGCGGACAGGTACACCTTCTTCAAGATGATGACGAGCCAGTACGCACAGCGGCGCGGCGCCGTCGCCACCCACATGGCCAAGCCGTTCGCGGACCGGACCGGGAGCGGGGGGCACATCCACTTCCACGTCGCTGACGCCGATTCCGGCGACAATCTCTTCCTGGACGAGGACGACAGGAAGGGCCTTGGCCTCTCGGAGTTCGCGTACCACTTCATCGGCGGCGTCTTCGAGCACGCCCCCGCCCTATGCGCCGTCAACTCGCCGACGGTCAACTGCTACAAGCGGCTGCAGGTGGGCGCCGGCCTGACCGGCACCAGGTCGGGGTTCACGTGGACGCCTGCCTTCGTCTCCTACGGCGACAACAACAGGACCCAGATGATTCGCACCGCGGGGCCCGGCCACCTCGAGGACCGCACCGTTTCGGCCGCGTGCAACCCGTACTTGGCCATGGCGGCGTACCTCTCGGCCGGCCTCGACGGTGTGCGGCGCAAGCTAGACCCCGGCGAGCCCAACCTGGGGAACCTGTACGATCTGGGCCTGGAGGAGATACGGCGCAGGGGCATCCGGCAGCTGCCCCAGACCCTGGCCGAGGCGCTGGTCGAGCTCCGCAATGACGAGGTCGTCCAAGGAGCGCTTGGCCCCATCTACGACGAGTTCGTGAACCTGAAAGAGGCTGAGTGGCGCGAGTACCACAGCCGGGTCTCCCAGTGGGAGATCGACCGCTACCTGACCATGTTCTAGCCCAATTACGGGGTGAGCAGAGGGGCCTAAGCCCCTCGCCGGGAGTCTGAGGGTATGCCTCGGATTTAGTCTAATTCCCCTTCCTGACCGGGAAGGGATGGCTGCAAGGAAGCTCCCGCAGCCTATCCAAAGGAGGAATGTCGATGAGCACGAGCGTAGAGAATCAAGTGACGGTGGAGACGCTGGCAAAGTTCGCGGACGCATGGACCAGACACGACCTCGACGACCTCATGTCATTCATGTCGGACGACTGCATGTTCCAGCTCTCCATCGGCCCAGACATTGACGGCGCCCGTTTCGTGGGGCGCGAACAGGTGCGGGAAGGGTACAAGAAGGTGCTGGACCTGTTTCCGGACGGTCAGTGGGTGGACGATAGCCACTTCGTGGCTGGCGACCGCGGAGCCTCCGAGTGGACATTCAAAGCAACGGGGCCGGACGGCAACGCGATCGAGGTACGCGGCTGTGACATCTTCACCTTCCAGGGCGACAAGATATCCGTCAAGAACTCCTTCCGCAAGACGAGGACCTCCTGAGGCCTCCGGGACGGCTGCCCAGCCCCGGGCCACTCCGTGACGCATGGGATGGACCGGCGGGACGGCCGCCGGCGCAGGCATACTATCGAAGAGGAGAATATGGAATCTACTCTCAGCGGGCCGGTTTCGCTCGTCGACGCCGTTGGCCTCTACCTGAACAGCCTCAAGAAAAAAGACCACGGTTCGAAACAGCAGCACGTAATGAGGTTTGCCCGGTGGGCAGGCGGCGACAGGCTCATGAAGGAGCTGAAGCCCTCCGAGATAGACCAGTTCGGCCATGACACGATGGGCTTGGGGGGCGGAGACCGGGCCGTGGAACGGATCCAGGAGGTGAAGCGGTTCCTGTCGTTCGCACAGAAGAACGGTCTCACCGAGGTCAAGCTCGCTCAACACCTGCGCGTTCCTAGGACCGCCGCAAAGTCCAAGCGCGCTGTGCGGCAGGAGCCGGAACGGGAGGTGCTGAGCCCCGAGGCCCACGGTCAACTCCTTGAAGAGCTGGAGGAGAAACGGGCCCAGAGGGGGCCTATCGCCCAGGAGATCCGACGCGCGGCAGCCGACAAGGACGTGAGGGAGAACGCCCCTCTGGAGGCGGCTAGGGAGCATCTCGGCTTGGTCGAGTCCAGGATACGGGAGATAGAGCGCATCCTGGAGATAGCCGTAATAGTAGACCCCGCAGTCCAAGGCCAAGGCGAGGCAGTCAGAATAGGCTCGCAGGTGAAGCTGGAGGACCTCACCTCCGGCAGGGAGGTAAGGTACACCGTGGTCAGCGCCCTGGAGGCCAATCCCCGGGAGAGCAAGATCTCAGGCGCCTCCCCCGTGGGCCAAGCGCTGATAGACAAAATCCCCGGAGAGGAAGTCGAAGTGTCGACGCCCAGGGGCAAGCAGCGCTACAAGATCCTCCGCGTCACCTAGCCCCGCGCCCCCGGATGGAGCAGAAGCCACAGCGGCCTTGCTGTTGCGCACCGAATCGCCTCCCCATCGGCGCTTGGCTTAGGGGGGCAGAAGCATTGACCAACGTCAAGCTAACCCTGGCGCCCTGCCTGTCCAGAACCTGTTCGGCGTAACCGTTCAGTCTCTGTGAGACCCGGATGGGGGAAATCCAACCCTCCCCTCCGGCTGGGGGGCTTGCCCCCAGTTACCCAAGGGGCGGGTGGGAATCTAAGACGTATGCTTTATCGGGGTTACGCCAGTCGAAAAGGACCTCTCCAACTCTGAACAGTTACGTTCGCCCCCCTGAGAGTCGGAGGCGGGGGTGATGTGGTATCTTATGCAGGGCCGCCGCGACGCGACAGTATCCACGGAGCGTGGGCGGCCGGCGCAAGATAGAGGCCCCTATTCTCCTCTCCGCGCGGAGGGGATCGAGGTGAGGGAAGAAGAAAATGGTCCAAGCACATGAGGCCGTCAGGCAGCTTACGTACGTACGGGCCGTGAACGAGGCCCTCAGGCAGGAGATGGAGCGCGACCCCGCGGTCTTCATGATGGGCGAGGACATCGCGGGCGCCCCGGGGCGCCCGGGCATGGAGGACGCCTGGGGGGGGGTGTTCAAGCTCAGCAAGGGCCTATACGGACAATTCGGCCCTGAGCGGGTGCGCGACACGCCCATATCCGAGGCCGGATTCATAGGCGCCGCGGTCGGGGCCGCAGCCTCCGGGATGAGGCCGGTCGTCGAGTTGATGTTCGTTGGGTTTCTGGGGGTGTGCGCGGACCAGATACTCAACAACGCCGCCAAGATGCACTACATGTTCGGCGGCAAGGTGAAGCTGCCGCTGACTATCATGACCGCCACCGGATCCGGCACGAACTCAGCCGCCCAGCATTCGGAGACCCTCTATTCCGTGTTCGCCCACTACCCCGGGCTCAAGTGCGTGGTCCCCTCCGACCCATACTCGGCCAAGGGCCTGTTCATAGCCGCCATCCGCGACGACGACCCCGTCCTGATCTTCAACAACATGCTGCTCATGGGCAGGGGAGTCACGGAGGGACGGCTGCCCGGCGAGGGGCACGTGCCGGAAGATCCCTATGAGTGGCCCATCGGCAAGGCCCGCGTTACCACGGAGGGATCCGACGTGACGCTGCTGGGAATCGGCTACACGACAGGCGTTTGCCACGAGGCCGCGGCGGAGCTGGAGGAGCAGGGATATTCGGCGGAGGTCGTCGACCTGCTGTCGGTTTCGCCCATGGATGAAGAGACGATCCTGAGCTCGGTCCAGAAGACGCGGAAGATCGTCATCGTGGACGAGGACTACCCACGGTGCAGCGTCGCCAGCGACATCTCCGCCCTGGTAGCGGAGCAGGCGTTCGACTACCTGGACGCCCCGCCCCGCCGCGTCACTGCGCCGCACACGCCGGTGCCGTACAGCCGACCCCTAGAGGCCCTGTACATACCAACCAAAGAGAAGGTCGTAGAGGCCGCGTTTTCCATCCTCGAATAGGAGATTCAATTGGCCGTCGAGATCGTGATGCCCAAGCTCGGCATGGTGATGTCAGAGGGTACCGTTTCCCGCTGGGCTAAGGCGGCGGGCGAAGCCGTGTCTCAGGGCGAGGTCATCGCCGAGATAGAGACCGAGAAGATCAACTACGATCTCGAGGCCACCGGCGCAGGCCTGTTCCACCCGCTGGTGGCGGAGGGGGCCGTCGTTCCCGTAGACGGGCTGCTGGGATACCTGCTGGCCGACGGTGAGGCCGTCCCCGAGGCGCCGCAGAGACAGGCCTCAGCCGCGCCTCCTCCCCGGCGTGCGGCCCGGAGGCGGGCCGACCCCGGCAGACCTGCCGGTTCTGCCGTGCGCTCCACCCCCGGGGCCCGCAGGCTGGCGGCCAAGCTCGACGTGGACATTTCTAAGATCACCCCCACCGGACCGGGCGGCAGGGTCGTCGAGGCCGACGTTCGCGCCTTCGAGGGACAGCAGAAGGAGACGGCCGCACCGGCATTGCCTCCGGGGCTGCCTGAGCCGTCCGAGACGACCCCGCTGGCGGGCATGCGCAAGTCGATAGCCGGCCACATGAAGGGCAGCCTTGCAGGTACCGCTCAACTGTCCTTCTTCCTGGAGTTGGACGTGACCGACGCTCAAGCCCTCCGCAAGGAGGCGTCCGCCGACGGGGAAGCGACCATCGGCATCGCGCACGTGATAATGAAGGCCTGCGCCGGGGCGCTCGGCAGCAACCCCCGGCTCAACACGGTCCTGTCCGGGGACGCGATACTGCGGTTCGAACGGATAGACATAGGCGTGGCGGTGTCTCTCAGGGAAGGGCTCATCGTACCGGTCGTGCGCGGCGTGGAGAGCAAGGGCCTTCAGGCGCTGGCGGAGGAGACGACGGAGTTGGCAGACAGGGCCAGGCGCGGCGCGCTGTCGCCCGACGAAGTGGCCGGCGGCACCTTCACCATCAGCGTCCTGGGCAGCGTGGACGGCTTCACCCCCATCCTGAACGCAGGCCAGAGCGCCATCCTCGGCGTCGGGCGTTCGGTGGATAAGCCGGTGGTCCGGAAGGGCGAGGTCGTCGTGAGAGAGATGATGACCGTAAGCCTCACCGTGGACCACCAAGTGATAGACGGAGCCGTGGCAGCGAGCTTCCTGCGCAGGCTCCAGCAGCTAATAGAGCGCCCAGCCCCTCTCTTCAAGTAGCCTTCCCGCTACCTGCCGCGCCAGCGCTCCGGACAAGGATGTCCAGCAAGGCGTTGGTGTCGCCGCGCCCGCCGTCTCGGGGTATGAGCTTACCCCTACTCGCGTAACTATTCAGACTCTGTGAGGGGATCCCCTCTCGCAGGGGGGCTGGGGGCTGTGCCCCCAAGTACCAAGGGGCGGGCGGGAATCAAAGCCGCCGCTACCTGCCGCGCCAGCCGCTCTGGACAAGAATATCCAGCAAGGCGTTGGTGTCGCCGCGCCCGCCCGCCGTCTCGGGGTATGAGCTTACCCCTACTCGCGTAACTGTTCAGTCTCTGTGAGGGGATCCCCTCTCGCAGGGGGGCTGTGCCCCCAGTTACCAAGGGGCGGGCGGGTGGGAATCGAAGACGCCGCTACCTGCCGCGCCAGCCGCTCTGGACAAGAATATCCAGCAAGGCGTTGGTGTCGCCGCGGCCCGCCGTCTCGGGGTATGAGCTTAACCCCTACTCGCGTAACTGTTCAGACTCTGTGAGGGGATCCCCTCTCGCAGGGGGGCTGTGCCCCCAAGTTACCAGGGCCGGGCGGGAATCAAAGACGTCTGCTACTCACACTTATTGAAGCCGCACTCGGGGCAGCGCTTGCAGCCTTCCTGGTACACCAGCGAGGCGGCGCCGCAGTCTGGGCACCGGGGGCCGGTCGATATGGCGGCGCGGCCGTTGGCGCCCTTCGCGCCGAACGTGCTCGCCGAGAACATCGCCGGCTGGACGGACCGGCCCGGGGCAGCAACCCCCTTGAGGGGCTGAGCATCGTCACCGGCGTCGGCGAGGTGGCGGCCCAGCACCAACGCAACGGCGTCCGGGGCCGACCTGATCAGCGTCCCGTCGTCCCAGACGGGCTCATCGGTGATGCCCCTGAGGTGGGAGGTGACCTCGTCCGGGTCGACGCCGGCCCGCAGCGCCATAGTCACCAGTCGTGAGACCGCCTCTAGGTGGGCCGATTCGGTGCTGCCTGCCTTGCCCAGAGTCGCGAAGACCTCGAAGGGCTGGCCCTCCTCGTCCACGTTGACGGTGACGAACAAGTTGCCGTGTGCGGTTCTGACACGCTCGGTGACGCCGCGAATAACCGATGGCCGCTGGCGCTCGACCAGCACCGGCCGCTGGGGGCTCGCGGGTTCCTCGACGGACTCCCCCGCCTCGTCGTCTGCGCCGGCGGTCAGCACTTCGGCCTCCCGGCTGCCGGCGCGGTATACGGTGATGCCTTTGCAAGCCAGCTCCCAGGCGAGCACGTAGGCGCTCCTGACGTCCTCCTCGGTGGCGCTGTTGGGGAAGTTGATGGTCTTGGATATGGCGGCGTCGACGCTCTCCTGGAAGACACCCTGCATACGGACGTGCATTTCCGGGGAGATGTCGGCCGACGTGACGAATACCCGTCTGGCCCACTCGGGCACGTCGCCGCGCTCCTGCAGGGAGCCGCCATCGGCCAGAAACCGCATCAGGTCCTCGCTGTAGAATCCACCCTCCCGCGCCGCATCTTCAAACTCCTTGTTGACGTACAGCAGGCTCTCGCCCTCCAAGATGCTGTGCTTGTGGTAGCAAAGGGCGAAGAGCGGCTCGATGCCGCTGGAGCAGTCGGCGATCATGGAGATGGTGCCGGTAGGCGCCACGGTTAGGCGGCAGGCGTTGCGCATCCTGGGCTGGCCCGGCGCGTCGTAGATGCTGCCGGAGAAGGCGGGGAAGACGCCGCGCTCTTCCGCCAGCTCGACCGACGCCCCATCGGCCTCGCTGCGGATGAACTGCATGATCCTGCGCCCCAGGTCCAGCCCCTCCTCGGAGTCGTACGGGATGCGCAACTTGACCAGCAGGTCCGCGAAGCCCATGACCCCCAGACCGATCTTCCGGGTACTGCGGGTCATCTGCTCTATCTTGTCCACCGAGTAGGAGTTGGCGTCGATGACGTTGTCGAGGAACCGCGTCGTGACGCGGACGACCTGCCCCAGGCGCTCCCAGTCGACGTCGACTTGGCCGCCCGTCTCCACGACGAGCCTCTCCAGATTGATGGACCCCAGGTTGCACGACTCGTAGGGGAGCAGCGGCTGCTCGCCGCACGGGTTCGTGGCGGTCATGGGGCCGATATGGGGGGTGGGGTTCTTGTGGTTCACCCAATCGAGGAAGATCATCCCGGGCTCGCCGTTGCGCCACGCGCCATGGACTATCTTGTCGAAGACCTCCTTGGCGTCTAGGCAGCCCGCCTCCACCACCGGCGAGAGGGGGTCGGCAGGGTCTTCTCGGAATCTGAGGGGATAGCTCGTTCCGGCCCTGACGGCCTCCATGAACTCGTGGGTGGCGCCGACCGATATGTTGAAGTTGTGAATCTCCCCCTCGACCTTCTTGCAGTCGATGAACTCCAGGATGTCGGGGTGGTGGATGTCCATGACGGCCATGTTGGCGCCGTCGCGCTTGCCGCCCTGAGTCACCAACTTGGAGACAGAGGAGAGGTGCTTTAGCACGGATATGGGGCCGCAGGCCTTGCCGTGGGTCGTCTGGATGTGGGACCCCTGCGGGCGTATGGGCGAAAGAGCGAAGCCGGTGCCGCCCCCGAACTTCTGCACCATGGCCATCTCCTTGGCCGTCGTCATGATCCCGTCCATGGAGTCATCGAGACCCATGACGAAGCAGGCCGACAGCGTGCCGCTCCCCGTGCCGTCGTCCTGGTTGATGCCGGCATTCATCAGTGTGGGGGAATTGGGGAGGAACTCCAGCCGGGCCATGACGTCGTAGAAACGGTCCTCCCAGTCCTGGGCAGAGCCGGGGGAGGAGCCGTAGACGCGCTCGGGGTGGGCCACTGCGGCGGCGACCCGCCGGAACATCTGCTCCGGCGCCTCGACTATCCTTCCGTCACGGTCCTTGCGCAGATAGCGCTTCTCCAAGACGACCTTGGCGTTACCGGAGATATCTACCCTGCTGCCGGCGGTCCGGGCGCCGGCCCCGTTGGTGCTCTGCTTCAACATCCGCCTACTCCTGTGGGATTATGGGATCCCGCTCGCCCGTGGCTGCCTAGTGTCTCGACACTAGGTAACATAACATATATCCAAGAACTTATGGTCTGTTGGCCTGGTAGGGCGAGGGCCTGCGCCTGCGGCGTCTGGCCGGCCGGCGGGGGATGGTCGTGTCCTCCGGCAGTAGGGCGAGTTGACTGCTGGCCTCTCTGGGTTCTTCCGAACTGAGCAGGGCCTCGATGGTCTCTTTGAACACTTCTATGTCCTGAAAATCTCGGTACACGCTGACAAACCGGATGTAGGCTACAGGGTCAAGATCCCTGAGGCGCTCCACCGCCGACTCGCCGACCACCCTCGTCGAGACTTCCGACCTGCCGGTGTCCATGAGATGTGTCTCTATATCCTCTGCTATCTTTTCGAGTGTCCCTGTTGGAAGCGGACGCTTCGCACAGGCCTTGGCCAGGCTGGCCAGAAGCTTTCCCCGGCTGAACTCCTCTCGCCGGCCGTCCTGCTTGATAACCCGCAGAGACCTGGCCTCGGCCCGCTCGTAGGTTGTGAAGCGCCGGCCGCAATTGGCGCACTCCCGCCTCCGGCGGATGCTGCCCGCCGAGTCCCTCGAATCGATAACCTTCGAATCGTCGTGTCTACAGAACGGACACAGCATCGGCAGGCTGCGGGGAAACCTCTTGGACCGTCACCGCCGGCCCTCCCAGTCAGGAAGGGGAAGTAACTTATATCTGCCAGAGACGCATCTGCACACCCCGTACTTCCAGAAGCCTTCAGGGCACCTGGAGACGCGACCAACCACAATTTATCGTGCCGGAATGCAGAAGTTACCACTACATCTTGCGCCCGTCAAGCGAACCCCACCTAGGGAACTGTTCAGACGAGTGAAGAACCTCTTGGACTTCCCCTTGGGTCTAACAGGGGCTGAACAGCTTCCCCCCATATGTATATGTAGAGCAAACTACCCTCGTGGTCCTGTCTGCTTCCTAACACTTGCGAACCGTAACGTTTCCGCCGTAACATTGCACTAAAACTCAGCGGGAAGTGGGGTCTGCTGCTTGAATAGTCCCACCACGATGGCGAAGGGGTTGCCTGCTACCATCCGGCCCATGCTGGCCCGCCTCACGCGGCGGCCCTTCGATTCCCCCGCCCATATCTTCGAGCTCAAGTGGGACGGCATGCGCGCGCTGGCCTTCCTCGAGGGCGGCAGGCTGCGCCTGCAGGCGCGGAACCTGAAGGACCTCACCAAGCGGTTTCCGGATCTACGCGGGTTGCCTCAGGCCGTCGCCGCCGATCGGACCGTGCTCGACGGCGAACTGGTCTGCCTAGACGCAGACGGCAGACCGAGCTACTCCTTGTTAAGGGAGCGTCTCCGGGGGAACGCCGCGCACCCGCGGGTGCATTACATCGCCTTCGACGCGCTGTTCGTGGGCGGCAGGCCGCTGATCGGGCATCGCCTGATCGAGCGCAAGCGCCTGCTCGCCAGCGTCCTAGAGGGTAACGACGTCGCCCAAGCATCCGAGTTCATCGAGGGCGACGGCAAGGCGTTCTTCGACGCCACCTGTGAGCACGGCCTCGAGGGCGTCATGGCCAAGGAAAAGGCCAGTCCGTACCTTCCCGGCGCGCGCAGCTCCAGTTGGCAGAAGATCAAGCGGCTCAGGGAATGCGAGTTCGTGATCGCCGGGTACGACTTCGACGGCGGCGCCCGGCCGTTCGTCTCCCTGATACTGGGCCTCTACGATCCGGGCCGGCAGCTGCGGTACGCCGGGCGTGTCAGCGAGGGCTTCCCTGACGACGAGGCCCGCGCCGTCCACTCCCTGCTGCAGGGGCTCGTCAGCAAGGGGTGCCCCTTCGAGACACCACCCCCCCAGGACAGGCTCGCGTACTGGTGCCGCCCCGATCTGGTGTGCCGCGTCTCGTACGGCGAGTTTACCCCAAACGGCCATCTCCGCTACCCCGTGTACTTGGGGCTGCGGGAGGACAAGCCGGCGGACGACTGCAGGGTTGAGGACGCCCCCTCCTGGCCTGGCTCGCTCCGATAGAATGTAGAGTTGTGCGGGGACTCGGTGCAGGGAAGGCGCGCCGCCGAGATGGGCGCGCCGGAGGGGCAACGCTGCTGAGCGCACCCGGAGGTGTACGATGCCAAGGTCCATCTGGAAGGGTTCCATCAGCTTCGGCATGGTGGCGATTCCCATCAAGCTATACCCGGCCACGAACAGCAAGGACATTGCGTTCGTCACGCTGCACAACTCCTGCCACACGCGGCTGAGGCACCGCCGCTGGTGCCCCGAACACGAGGAGTTCGTCGAGCTGGCCGACGTGGTCAAGGGATTCGAGGCTGCCAAGGGCCAATACCTCGTCATGGCGGCGTCCGACTTCGGGGACCTGCCCGTCGCGTCCCGGCACACGATCGAAGTCACCCGCTTCATCGACCTCGCCGACATCGACCCCGTTTACTACGAGAAGAGCTACGTACTGGAGCCCGATAAGGTCGGGGAGAAGCCCTACTACCTGCTCAAGAAGGCGCTGGAAGCCAGCCGGCGAGTGGCAATCGCCAAGGTTTCCCTGAGGCAGAAAGAGCTTTTATGCAGCCTCCGGCCCGTGAACAACGGGATCGTCATGTCGACGATGTTCTGGCCGGACGAGATCAGGTCCACAGACGAGCTGAATCTACCCGAGGCGGAGGTAACCATAAGCGACCAAGAGTTGGCCATGGCGAACATGCTCATAGACCAGCTTGCCGGGAGATTCGAGCCGGAGCAGCACCGGGACGAGTACCGCGCCGCTCTGGAGAAGGTCATAGAGGCCAAGATGGAGTCCCGCGAGCCTGATTTCGCGGCGCCTGCTCCCGTCAAGGGCAAGGTCTCCGATCTCATGGAGGCCTTGCGCGCCAGCATCGAGGCGGCTAAGTCAGCCTCCGGGGCGCGGGAGACCGAGGCGGCCGCCGAGGAGCGGGCGGCGGCCCAACCATCGCCCGAGAAGGCGCCCGCCCGTCCGGGCTAGTGCCTGTTCACGCTGATGTACAAGAGGCGCACAAACGAAAATCGGGCGTCTGTTCCGGCGGATTGAAGGCTTTCGCCCAAGGACTTTCTAAATAGAAAGCACGGCAGCCATATAAGGCCGGTGAGCAATATCCCTCTGGCCGAGGGTTAGGTGTTCTTCTGCAAGGGTCGGGCTGCCCGAGCGGGTTCGCGCGGACGCTGGCAGTCTAGTGCCGCAACATGCGCGGCTTGTGATATTCTTGGCCGAGCAGGGACCTAAGCAAGCTGCGGGGCCCCGGGATGTGCAGAGGGGCGAAGTCCCTTTGCCGGCAGCTTGACCTCCGGCAGGGGGGGGCTGTGCCCCCAGTTACCAAGGGGCGGGTGGGGATCAAAACGTCCGCTTTATCGGGGCTGCGCCAGTCGAAAAGGACCTCACGAAGTCTGAACAGTTACAATCCCTCCCTTCCTTGACAGGAAGGGGTCCCGGAGAATCGTCAAGAGGGGTTGCTTCCGCAGCCTGATGGAATGCACGGGAGGACGCAATGGGCGAGCTTGACGGCAAGGTGGCCATCGTAACCGCAGCGGGAAGGCGCCGCAGTATAGGCAACTCGGCGGCGCTGGCGCTGGCCCGACTAGGGGCCGACTTAGTAGTCACCGGGACGGGCAGAGACCCCGCCACGTTCCCGGACGACGAGAAGGAGGTCGGCTGGAGGGACGTCGAAAGCACGGCAGACCAGGTGCGGGAGCTGGGCCGCCGCGCCATCACCGCAACCCTGGACGTTACCAATGACGGCCAGGTCGCGGACGTAGTGTCCCGGACGCTCACCGAGCTCGGGCGCGTCGACATCCTCGTAAACAACGCGGCCATGGCCATAGGCGCTGACCGGGTCCCCATGGTGGAAGTGGACCCGGGGATCTTCGAGAGGGTGCTTGCCGTAAAGGTGATGGGATCGTTCCTTTGCAGCCGGGCCGTCGCTAAGGTACTCATCGAGCAGGGGCAGGGCGGCAAGATCGTCAACATCGCGTCGGTGGCGGGTAAGCGCGGCGGCGCCAACGCGATGGCGTACTGCGCCGCCAACTTCGCCATGGTCGGCATGACCCAGACGATGGCGCGCGAGCTCGGACCGCACGCCGTCAACGTCAACTGTGTCTGTCCCGGCGCCGTGGATACCGCCCGCATGGACGGGTTCGGCCGTTCCGACGAATGGCAGCGCCTCGCTGAGAGGACCGCCTTGGGCCGCAATGGCGGTCCCGAGGAGGTGGCGGACCTCATCGCCTATTTGTGCACCGAGGGGTCATCGTGGATCAGCGGCCAGTCGATAAACATCGACGGCGGTCTGATCATGGAGCACTGATCACCCTCTATCCCGGAGGTCTCGAAATTGACCACCACCGTGTTCGTACTGACCGCCGATGAACAGCGCATGCCCCAATTCCGCGCCAACGCGCCCGCCGACGTCGATATGGTCTGGGTAGATTCGACCCAATCGCTTGGCGAGCAGGCCAAGCGGATGAAGGGCGCCGCGGCCGTTATCAGCTCGGGTGCGGAAGACTTGGTCGGACTGGCTAGGCTCGTCCCATCACTCAAGTTGGTGCAGGTCGGCAGCGCCGGGACCGACCGCATCGACGTAGGAGCGCTTGCGGAGATGGGCGTGCGGGTCGCCAACGGGGGCGGCGGCAACGCCGTTGCAGTGTCCGAGCATACCGTGGCGCTCATGCTCACGGTATGCCGGAAGCTGGATATCCAGTTCGCCTCAGTCAACGCGGGGCGGTGGAGTAGCGACCTCCAGAAGTGGTCTTCGTCAGCGCGCGAGCTGACCGGCAAGGCAGTGGGGATCGTCGGGCTGGGCCGGATCGGACAGGAGGTGGCCAAGCGCCTGCGCGGGTTCGACTGCACCCTCTACTACTACGACGCGGCCCCACGACCCGGCGAGTTGGAGCGCACCCTAGGGGTTGCCCGGCTGGCCCTAGACGAGCTCCTCATGACCTCCGACGTCGTCACCATCCACGTACCCCTCACGGAGCGCACTAGGCGCCTGATCGGCGCCCGCGAGTTGGGCTTGATGCAGCCGACCGCCTTCCTCATCAACGTCGGCCGCGGCCCCGTGATAGACGAGGCGGCGCTGATCGAGGCCCTGACAGAGGGCAAGATTGCGGGCGCGGGGCTCGACGTTCTCGAACAGGAGCCGACAGACCCCGGCAACCCACTGCTGCACATGGAGAACGTGGCCGTCACTCCGCACCTTGCGTCGTTCGCTAAAGAGGCGAACGACCGGAGCCTCGCCTTCGCAGTCCAGAACGCCGCACGGGTCGACAAAGGCGAGGAGCCATTGTCGGTGGTGCTGCCCGAGCTTGGCGGGCCAGACCTTCAGAGGTGATGCTCAGTTCAAGCCCATTCCCACGGCGCCGGAGGGTAGGTCCGGAGGGATGAGCGCGTCGATCCGGGGCATCCCCAGAGGAGGATGGAGCGGGGCGGCCTCGGCCACGCCCGCCTCAGGCTACGAAATCCGGTTAGGGAGCGGCCTGCTGCGGGCTGCCAGCGCGGGTTGGCGCAGCTACGTTGTGGTTACGACCCCGAGCGCCTACCGAGCCGCCAAGGGGCACTTGGCGCGGAGTCCCGACGGCGCTGCCTACGCCCGCTGGCTCGACTGGGGCCACCTGGACGATCTCGCCGAGGGGCTGCCCGACAGCGACCTGGTGGTAGGCCTTGGCGGGGGTGTCGCCCTCGACGCGGCGAAGTACGTCGCCCTGAAGAAGGGGAAGCCCCTGATAGCGGCTCCCACCATCGTCTCCACCGGGGCCATCATCCACGGATTCTTCGCCCGTTGGGACGGGCGGAAGATCGTCGGATCCGTGAGCAATTGGCCTTGGATCGATTTCGAAGATATCATCGTGGACTACGAAATCGTGCTCCAAGCGCCCCAGCACTTGAACACGGCCGGCCTTGGAGACGTGCTTTGCGGATATTCCGGCATCGCTGAGTGGCGCCGCAACGCCGCTGCCGGCGTCGGCCCCGTCTTCGACGAGACCGCTGCAGCGCCTATGCTGGCGAGCTTCGGGAGGATCCTGACGAAGTTCCCCGCTACCCTGACGGCCGACGGGTCTCTCACCCCCGCCGGCATAGATCTGATCGTCAACGCGATCCAAGAGCGCGACGCGCTGCTCCTCCGGCACCCGGCAGCTCCCATGGCCGACCACCCCTTCGCCATCGCCACCGAGGAGGCCAACGGCTCCAACTGGGTACACGGCGAGCTGGTGGCCCTCGGCGCCCAGTGCGTGGCTTGGTTCTGCGAGGGCAGGTCGTCGGTGCTCCCCTCATGGCTCGACACGTGCATGGTGCGCCGCCGCCCGTCCGAAATCGGCGTCACCGCGTCCCAACTCCGGCGGGGCCTGTCGGCAGCCGCGGCCATTCTCTCCACGGAGGGCGGCGGCGGAGCAGCCGCGTCCGCGCTGGCCGACGACCCTCTCAGCGGCACCGCCTTCGATGACCTTTGGGACTACCTTCACGACTAGCCAACTCATGAATTATCCGTCGCTATCCTACACTGGGCCGCCTTGCGCCGCATGCCTCTAAGCCGCTGTATACAGGCGTTCCCGGCCCATACAACCTCTGTCCAAAAAGCCCCGAAAAGTTCTGGCCTCAAGGCTTGCTTTCCCCAGCAAGCCCCGTGCTAGAATCTGACTCTGCCGGGCACGGCGTCCTCAGCAAAGGCATACGCCGCCCAGCCGACCATGACTTTTGGGAGAGTTGCCTCTTGACGACTTATGACGCCCGCGGTTCCTGGGACGCCGTCCTCGGGGAGCTACAATTAGAGGTGACCCGGCCTTGCTACGAGACCTGGTTGAAGGGCACCGTCGGGCTATCGTGCAGCGGCAACGAGCTCGTGGTGGGCGTAGCCAATCCGTTCGTCGCCGAGATGCTGGAAAGGCGGCTGTACTCCACCATCGCCCGGGCAGTACAGCGGGTCATTGGCCGCAACGCGGAGGTGCGCTTCACCATAGGCCCCCTCACGCCGCCGGCTGCCTCACCCGCGCCGGCTGCGGTCTCCGAAAACGGGGCATCGCGCCCCTCCGTCAACGGGACCTCCCACGGGGTCCCCACTCTGAATCCGAAGTTCATCTTCAACTCCTTCGTCGTGGGCAAGTCGAATGACTTGGCCCATGCCGCCGCCCGTGCGGTGTCCGAAAATCCGGGATCCAGCTATAACCCGCTCTTCCTCTATTCCCGCGTCGGCCTCGGGAAGACTCATCTCCTCCACGCAATCGGCCACGCAGCGGCCGCGATGGGACTGGAGCCGGTCTACCTGACAACCGAGGAGTTCACCAGCCAGTACATCTCGTCGATCCGCGAAGCACGGGCCGATGAGTTCCGGACCAGCTACCGCTCAGTGGATATGCTGCTCTTGGACGACATTCAGTTCATCATCGGCAAGGAGCAGACGCAGGAAGGCTTCTTCCACACCTTCAACTCTCTCCACATGTCCGGCCGCCAGATTGTCATAACCAGCGATCGGCCCGTGTCCGAACTCACGCTCTTGGAGAGCCGGGTCCAGTCCCGCCTTGAGGGTGGGCTCGTCGCCGACATCCAGCCCCCCGGCCTAGAGACCCGGCTCGCCATCCTCAAGAAGAAGGCTGACCTGGGAGGCTACGAGCTGCAGCCCAAAGTCCTCGAGGACCTAGCCCAGCGCTTCCACAAGAACATACGTGAGCTGGAGGGGGCGCTGAACCGAGTCATAGCGTACTCGCAACTGACCAACGAGCCGATCACCGTCGACCTCGTCGATAAGGCGATCGCGGACTTGCCTGGATCAGCAAGCAAGAAGGTCTCCGACGAGTCAATCATCGCCGCAGTGTCCGACTACTTCTCAACTGACGTAGACACCATCGCCGGCCGCCAGCGGGACAAGAAGACGGTAAGAACGCGCCACGTCGCCATCTACCTACTCAGGGAGGAAGCCGGGCTCTCCCTAAGCACCATCGGAGCGCTCCTCGGCGACAAGAGCCGATCCACGATCCTACACGGCCACCACA
This sequence comes from uncultured Dehalococcoidia bacterium, assembly GCA_958296245.1. GTDB lineage: Bacteria > Chloroflexota > Dehalococcoidia > Lucifugimonadales. The sequence continues at coordinate 268,336 of OY282458.1, read as the reverse complement.
AGATCAGCAGCCAACTCGACAAGGATGGCCGACTCAGACAAGACATCGCGGCCATCAAGAACGCCCTCTAGGGAACGACAGAAGAGCCGTCCTGTCGCCATTCTGTTCGATAAGTCGCATCATTCTGTTCGATAACCTACCCGCTTGTTCGATAAACCCAGCCGACCCCAGACCACAACGGCAACGATTTCCAGTTATCCAACACCCGCCGTACAGCAACCCAACAACCAACCGTACAGCGAGGCAGAGTCCGGCATGGGATCCCCCGCAGTTATACAACCCACCGACCACCCTATTACTACTACTGGAAAAAAGGTTCTTCTAACTCGGTTCCGTGATTGATTCAGTAACCATAATAGTACGGGGAGGAGCCGGCGGGAATGGAACTGTCTCTGGTAGACGGGAGAAGTTCACTCCCCGAGGCGGGCCTGATGGGGGGGACGGAGGACACGGGGGATCCGTCCGCCTAGTATGCTCACCTGCGGAGACAACCCTGCTGCCGCTGGGATACAGGAAGCAGATAAATGCAGGTGACGGGGGGCCCGGTACGGGGCGTAAGCGCCGTGGGGGAGATGGGAGCGACGTTGACGTGTCTGTGCCGGTTGGGACTGAGGTTTGGGCGGCGGACAAGAAGATATCGGACATGCTGACGCCCGGAGCTGAGGTAGTCGTTGCTGCCGGCGGCCGAGGCGGGAGGGGGAACGCAAGCTTCGCCACTGCGGTGAATCGGTTCCCGCTCCTCTCTGAGGAGGGAGATCCCGGGGAGCAGCGGAGTATCCGTCTTGAATTGAAGCTCTTGGCCGACGTGGGGATCGTAGGAGCGCCGAACGCGGGCAAGTCGACCCTGCTGGCGCGCGTCAGTTCGGCGCGTCCAAGGGTTGCGAGCTACCCATTCAGCACGTTGGAGCCTGTGCTGGGTGTCGTGGGCTGGCGCGACTTGAGCTTCGTGATGGTGGATGTCCCCGGGCTCGTCGAGGGAGCGCACAGGGGCGTTGGACTTGGGCACCAGTTCCTGAGGCACGCTGAGCGTACCAGGGTTCTGGTCCACTTGGTGGATGGGACCGTGCCGGCTCCAATGGACGCGTACTTGCAGGTGAGGGATGAGGTCAGGCGCTACGGGGGAGGACTGGAGCGCAAGGCCGAGGTCGTAGCCGTAACCAAGATCGATCTGCCTGAAGCGGCTGCGCGGGTCGGGGAGGTGCAGTCAGTGCGGCCGGGGACCAGAGTACACGGCATCTCCGCGGCCACGGGGGAGGGTGTGGATGAGCTCCTCGGAGACGTGGCCGCGGCGCTGGCAGGGTTGCGCGCTGAGGCGCCTGAGGCGTCCGGGTCGGGATCTCCCCCCGTCCTGAGGCCGCATAAGCCCCGACAGCGTCCGAGGGTGACGCGCAGTGGGAATGTATACCGGGTGCAGTATAGGCCGGCAGAGCGGCTCGCGGCGATGGCCGATCAACGGGACGGAGCCGCGATGCTGCAGCTCATGGACCAGTTCAGGAGGCAAGGTGTGGTAGCAGCGTTGGAGAGGGCAGGCATCTCCACCGGCGACAGAGCGCGCGTAGGCCCGGTAGGGTGGGAGTGGGAATAGTTGAGGGTAGGCGTCTTCGGCGGCACCTTCGATCCGATCCACGTAGGCCATCTCGTGGCCGCGGAGCGCGCCAGGGAGCAACTCCGCTTGGACAAGGTGATGTTCATGCCGGCCGGCCGACCTTGGCTCAAGGCGGGAACGCACGTAACGGAGGCGCGCCACCGCGCTAGGATGGTGGACTTGGCGATCCGGGGGAACCGTTGCTTCGAGGCCTCCCCGATGGAGTTGGAGCGCGAGGGGCCAACATACACGGTGGACACGCTGGAGGAGGTTGCAGGCAGGATCAAGGCGGAACTATACTTGGTCGTTGGGGGAGACGCGGTCTCGGATCTCGACCGATGGCGCAGACCTCGCCGGATACTCCAGCTCGCAACCGTCGCCGTGGTGGCGCGCCCGGGGACGGCTGGACGGATGCCTCCTTCCCTGGAGGGTGTTGGGAGGTGCGCGGCTGTGGAGTGCCCTCCGATAGGCGTGAGCGCCACCGACGTGCGGAGGCGGGTGCGCAGCGGACGGACGGTTCGCTACATGGTCCCCGACGCCGTGAACGAATATATCGTCGCTAATGGACTCTACGCGGATGACTGACTACGGGGAAGCTGTCCTGAGGCTGGCTACCTCGAAGAGGGCGCTCACGTTCGGCTGCTTCACCCTCTCGTCGGGCCGCACGAGCAGCTTCTACTTCGACGGCAGGCTGCTCACCCTCGACCCCGAGGGGAGTCACCTTATCGGGAGTGCCATGCTGCACATGGCGTTGGACCTCGGCGCCGGGGCCATAGCCGGGCCCACGCTCGGGGCCGACCCGATAGTGGCGTCCGTTGCGGTGTTGAGCCACGTCCAAGGGACTCCCGTCAACGCGATGATCGTCCGCGGGGCGGCTAAGGGCCACGGGCGCGGCCGGCTCATCGAGGGGCCGCCGGCGCGCGGGGAGAGGGTGGCCGTGGTTGACGACGCGTGCACGACGGGGGGAAGCTTGCTCCACGCCATCGACGCGGTGGAGGCGGAGGGGGGTGAGGTCGTCGGGGTGCTGTGCATACTGGACCGGCGCGAGGGCGGCAGCGAGGAGATACGGAGACGAGGCTACGAGTTCGCGGCGCTCCTGGAGGCCGACGAGGCCGGCGGGGTCTTTCCGGCCAGTGAGACCGCCGAGCGTGGAGGGGGCAGGTGACACGGGGGCTGGAAGGCGGGTTCGATCAGGCGATGGCCGCCATATATCCAAACGCCGCCAAGATCGGCTACCGGCCTACGTATCTTGTGCAAATGCTAGGGGAGCACTGCGGGTTGGAGACCGCTAGGCGATTGCTCAGCACGCCGGAACCCCAGGCGGGAATGACCAGGCTTTGGGAGCTCGGACGACTAGACCTCTCCGTGGAGGCCCTCGTCCTGCGGGAAAGGTGGCGGGGCCTCTTCACCGACGCTGAGCGCCGGACGGCCCGGGAGCGGTTGGAATCATATGGCTACTACCCGGAGGCCCCGCAGTGAGGTTGGTCTTCGTGCGTCATGCCGAGACGTATGCGAACGTCGAATACAGATTCCAAGGGCAGACGCCGCCTCCGGCGTTCGGCCTCTCGCCGACCGGGTGGGAACAGGCGGCGGCGCTGAGGGGCAGATTCGACTCTGAGGGGTTCGCGCCGACGAACTTCTACTGTAGCCCTCTCCAGCGGTGCCTGGACACGGCGTCGGCGATGGCCGGGTTGTGGGCAGTGGAGCCTGTGAAGTGGGACGACCTGATGGAGATAGGCATGGGCATAGTCGAGGGCCTCACTTTGGACGAGGCGAGGCGGCAATACCCCGGTCTCGACTTGGAGGAGCGTGGGACGAGCAGCATCCCTGGCGCCGAGCCGCTCAGGGAGCGCAGAGAACGAGGCGAGCGCGTCGTCCAGACCGTCTTGCGTGACCACGATGACGACGCGGTGGTCCTGATGGTCTCTCACGGCGGCATCCTGAAGCACGTGCTCTCGGCGCTGCTCGGCACCCCAAGGTACTGGGGAATCGACGTCGGCAATACGGCGATCTTCGACTTCCAGATCGACTCGACGCGCTGGGGCGAGGGTGGCGGCGCGCTGATGAACTCGAGGCTGTGGCGGATCAACCGCTTCAATGACGCCTCCCATCTGTAACGGTCCCCCACGGCGGCATCCTGCGGCACGCCCTCCCGGCGCTGCTCCGCTTCCGGGTTGACTCGACGCGCTGGGGACGCTGCACCCGGAGCCGCGGCGGGGTCGAGAATCGGCTTCAACGGCGTGTCCTACCTGTTATAATCCCGCGCACCATAACCCTTTGGGATCCGGGAGGCGGCAAAAATGGACGAGTTTGTTGGCTATCACAACGGCAAGTGGCTCCCGATGAGCCGGATTGCGCCTGACCCCTCCGACCGTGGGACTGTCCTCGGCGACCAGGTGACCGACGTGGAGCGCACGTTCAACGGCAAGAGCTTCCGCATGAGGGAACATGTCCGCCGGCTCTACAAGTCGCTCAAGTACGTGCGCGTCGATCCCGGCCTGACCGAGCAGGAGATGTACGACCTGTCCGAAGAGGGCATCCGGCGCAACGAGCACCTGAGGCCTGAAGGGCAGGACATGAACATAGTCCACATCATCACCAGGGGCGCCGGCGGCCCGAGGGCGTGGGGCGCGGGTCCGCCCAACGTGTACATCAAGTACAGTCTCGCGGGCTATGACATGTTCGCCCCCCACTACGCCAAGGGCATGCACGGGGTGATAACCAGGACGCGGAGCTACGAGCCGGCGGCGCTCGACCCGAAGGTCAAGCACCTCAGCAGGCTCAACATGAGCCTGGCCGAGGTCGAGGCCAACGATCTCGACCCCGGCTCGTGGCCCATCCTCACCGACAAGGACGGCAACATAACGGAAGGGTCCGGCTACAACGTCTTCATCGTCACGGACGGCGTGATCAGGACGCCCACCGATACGGCCATCCTTGCCGGCATCTCCCGGGACATGGTGCTGGACCTGGCTAAGCAGCTCGAGGTCCCCGCCTCCGAGGAGGACCTGCAGCCCTACGACGTCTATACGGCCGACGAGTGCTTCTTCAGCAGCACGCCGTTCTCGATACTGCCCGTCACCTACGTGGACAAGCGGCCCATCGGCGACGGCCGCCCCGGCCCCATGACCAAGAACCTGCTCGCTGCCTGGAGCGAGGCTGTGGGAATAGACGTCGTCGACCAGGCGCTCAGGTTCGCGGCTAACGTGTGACGGCTCGGCGGAGGGCAACCGATGGCTGAGTATACGGCTTACTTCAACGGGGAATGGGTGCCGGCGGGCGGCGTGAGGATAGACCCCCTCGATAGGGGCTTCCTGGTAGGGGACGTAGTCTTCGACGTCGAGCGCACCTTCGACGGCAAGAGCTTCCGCATGAGGGAGCACGTTGACCGCCTGTACAGGTCGCTGAAGTACGTCCGCATAGAGCCGGACGTCACCGCCGACGAGATGGTCGAGATCAGCGAGGAGGCGATCCGGCGCAACGAGCCGCTCCGCCCGCCGGGCGGGGACGTCAACGTCCACCAGTTCGTGACGCGGGGGCCCGGCAGGTACGCGTGGGACGCCGGCCCCCCGACCGTCTGCGTGAGGGTCACCCCGATAGTCTTCGACAAGTACGCTCACTACTACGGCACAGGCGCCCACGGCGCCATAACCAAGGCTCGCAGCTATGAGCCCGAGGCCCTCGACCCAAAGGTCAAGCACTACAGCAGGATGAACTTCAACCTCGCCGAGTTGGAGGCCAACGACCGCGACCCGGGCGCGTGGCCCATACTGAGGGACGCCGCGGGAAGCCTCACGGAGGGGTCCGGCTATAACGTCTTCATCGTCACGGACGGCGTGATCAGGACGCCCACGGACACGGCCATTCTCCAGGGGGTCTCCAGGGCTACGGTGTTCGACCTAGCCGGGCGGCTCGACGTCCCAGTGAGCGAGGAGGACCTCCAGCCCTACGACGTCTACACCGCCGACGAGGCCTTCTTCGCCAGCACGAGCTTCTGCGTCCTGCCCGTAACCCGGGTGGACGGGCGCAAGATAGGCGACGGCAAGCCGGGGCCGGTCTCCAACCACCTGCTGGCCGCGTGGAGCGAATCGGTGGGCGTGGACATAGTAGGCCAAGCGCTCCAGCAGGCGGGGGCCGCCTAGCTCGGCCTAGCCATGACAAGCCGCCACTTCAAGTTCGCGGCCTAACCGATGCGCCCGTGCTCGGCGGCCATCCCGTGGAACAGGCCGCGATGCCGCCGTGCTTCTCCGGCGGGGGATTCCGCGTCGTGACAAAAAATATCCGGCGGGCCTGGATTCCCGAGCCCGGCGCGGCGCTCAGCGTATCGTGACTATCTCCACGCCGGCGTCGACGTCTTGCCAGGCCGTGTCTGCCGTTACCGCAGGCGCGCCCAGCCTGCGGGCCAGCGTAAGACAGCATAGGTCCGCCAGCGAGAGACCGGACCTAGCCAACCGGCAGCGCAACAGCCCCACCTCGAACGCCTGCACGTCCTCGAAAGCTACTATGCGGACGCCCAACCCGCCCACGACCGCCCTTATCGAATCCTCCGGCAGGCCCGCGTCAGCCAGCTTCCCGGTGACCTCCGCCGCGTTCACGGCGCTCATGATGGCTCGCGGAATCATCGGCGCCACCCGCTCGCTGCCCGCCTCGCCGTTCACGAGCGCCAGCATCGCCGAGGCGTCTAGGACGACCTCGCTCACGCGGAAGCCTCCTCGCGCCGCTCCTCGATGAGCTCATCCGCCAAGCTCCGGCCCTCCCGTACATACTGACGGACGATTTCCTGCGCCCTGCGTATCGCACGGTCCGGGGTCAGCAGCCGCACCTCCTCGTTCTCCAACACCATGAGCACGGCGTCCCCGGGACTGAGGCCAAGCGCCTTGCGGAATGCCGAGGGCACGACGACCCTGCCGCCATCTGTAATCTTCGTCAGTACTTCCATAGATGCCATGCCAGACAAAAAGTGACATGATTGCGCATAAACGGCACGGTTGATCAACCGTACCATGAGCACCTGGCCCGCGCAAGCATCAGAACCGCCCGTAACGGTCCAGAGTTCGTGAGGTCCTTTTCGACTGGCGCAGCCCCGATAAAGCAGCGTCCCCACCCGTTCAGACCCCATGCCAGAGGGGAGAACCTCACAGAGTCTGAAGTTGGACCGCCCTTCTACGAAGCCGCTCCGATGCTATCTCCCGGCCTCAGCTCAGGTACTCCACGGCGGTGCGCTCCAGCCAAGGGCTCTCGAACGGCTCTGCGTACTCGATGCCGGCGGCGCGCCCGTGCTCGGCGGCCATCCCCCGGAGCAGGTCGCCGATGCCGGCGTGCTTCTCCGGCGGGAGATTCCACGTGGCGATGCAGGCCTCGATCTTCTGGTCGAGCGTGTCGGCGATGTTCACGTAGGTGTCGGGGACCCTGTAGAGGGGATGCCTCAAGGCGAGCAGGTTGTCCGTGTACGGGAACCAGATCGACTTGGGTCTGTGGGGCTCCTTGCCGTTGTGGTACCTCCACGACGGCGCCGTTTCGACCATGCGGGCGGCGACTCCGTGGTCGCCTCCCTGTTGGGTCTCCCTGAACGGGTAGTGGGCGCTGATCAGTACGTCGGGGCGGACGCCCTGTATCAGCTCTCCCAGCACGAGCAGGTTCTCCCTGGTGGCGACGAGCGGGGTGTCGCCGAAGTCCAGGAACCGGAAGTCCTCGACGCCGACGATGGCCGCCGCCTCCATGGCCTTCTGCCGCACCGTGTCCCGTATCTCTGCCTCGGGCCGGCCGATCAGGTACTCCGTGTGGACCTCCAACCCGTAGGTGAGGGTGACGAGGGTCACGTCGTCGCCGCGCTTGACGTGCTTGGCGACGGTGCCGCCCACGTTGGCGAATGGGTCGGAGGGATGGGCCCCTACTATCATAACCTTCATTTTATCGGTGGCCATTGGGATCCTCCTGTGTGTCAGTCGCGGGCGAGCCGCACGGGGTCAGTGAGATTGCTGTTGTCGGCGGGCCGCCTGTCCGCGGAGCGCCAAGCGGGCTGGAAGTGAGCCGCTATGCCGAGTTGCGGGTGTCTGCGGAACTGTTCCGCGTCGGCGGACCCCGCGTTGCCGCGCAGGTCGGGTAAGCAGTAGGCGCGCCCGTCGTGGATCATCGCGTAGAATACTAACATCAACGTCAGGGTGGGGCCACCGGTGGAACTGTTCAGGCTCTGTGAGACCCGGGGGAAGTTCAGAGAGGTTACAGTTACCCAGCGCCGGGTTGAAAAAGGCTCCGGCCCGGCATATCCTAGCCAGCGCCTATCCGACGAGAGAGGTGATCCCGAATCGTTGCGCTGAACGAGAGAGTGGACGGAACCCAACCCCAGAGGCGGTTGCCCCGGTGGATGAAGGTACGGATGCCGGGAGGCCCGAACTACCTTGAGCTGCGAGAGCTCGTCAGGGGCAGCCGGCTGCATACCGTATGCGAGGAGGCGCGCTGCCCCAACATCGGCGGCTGTTGGGAGCGCCGCACGGCGACGTTCATGATACTCGGCGACATCTGCACCAGGGCATGCGCTTACTGTGCCGTCACCTCAGGGCGGCCCGTCGGACTTGACCTTGACGAGCCCAGGCGCCTTGCTGAGAGCGTGGCGAGCATGGGCTTGAAGTACGCCGTCATCACGGCGGTCAATCGGGACGACCTTCCCGACGGCGGCGCCTTCATCTTCGCCCAGTGCATCAAGCAGATCAGGAAGCGCCTGCCAGAGTGCAAGGTCGAGGTGCTGATACCGGACTTCTGCGGCAACTGGGACGCGCTGGCCGCCGTGATGGCTGAGCGGCCCGATACGCTCAACCACAACATCGAGACGGCGCCCAGGGTATTCAAGCGGGTCAGACCCAAGGGCGACTACGGGCAGTCGCTCGCGCTGCTGTCCAAGGCCAAGGCCATAGACCCGGCCGCTGTGACCAAGTCGGGGATGATGGTCGGTCTGGGGGAGACCTGGGACGAGATAGTCGACACGATGCGGGACCTGCGGGCGGTGGACTGCGACCTGCTCACGATCGGGCAGTACCTGCGCCCCTCGGCCAAGCACGCGCCCTTGGCGAAGTGGTATACGCCCGAGGACTTCGAGGCCCTTGCGGCGCAGGCGAAGGATCTCGGGTTCCGCCACGTAGCATCGGGGCCGCTGGTCAGGAGCTCCTACCACGCGGACGAGCAGCACGCCGCGGCAACTGCCGCATCTGCATAGCAGGCCGCCGACGGAATCCCATCCCTCAGACAGGGAGGGAGTTGTGCCTGGAGGGATACGGGGCTCCCGGCAAAGGGGAACTGGCCCTCAGTCTGCTGGACTTCGGGCGGGATGCCGTACCGATGACGGAGGGTGGCGGGACTACGCTGCCCCGTGACTGTGAGGGGGCTTCTTGCCCTGTCCGATGTCGTCGACGTCCAGCTCTGAGATGAACTCGGTGAAGGCCGACAGGCGCTTCAGCTCGTCTTCGTTCATGCCGCGGTCCTCACGCTCGGCGTCGGCGTCGGGGGATACGGGCTTGCCCGTATCCTCGTCTACATCCACGCCGGCCATCTCCACCACCGTGTCGTCGGCGTAGATGGGCGCGTCGGCCCGGACGGCCAGCGCGATGGCGTCGCTGGGCCGCGAGTCGATCTCGATCTGAGAGCCGTTGCACTGGATGATGATCTTCGCGTAGAAGGTGTCGTTGCTCAAGTCGGATACGATGATGCGGCCAATCGAGGCGCCCAAGCTGGATATGATCGACTGGACCAAGTCATGCGTCATAGGCCGGGGCACTTCCTCGTTCCGGAGCCTCATGGTAATGGAATCCGCCTCGGCAGGTCCGATCCAGATGGGCAGGCAGCGATTGGACCCTTTGGCCCGGAGGATGACCACCCGCTGGTAGTTGACGAGACTAACCCTGATGCTGTCGATGTCCATCTGCTGCATGGCAATCCCTCCCATCACCGGATTTCATTCACCGGATTTCATTCTAAGTGCGGCCCAACGGCATGTCAAACTTGGGGACGGCCCCGGAATTTCCGGGCAGGGGCGCGCGGCGGGGGGCGGCCGTCAGACCGCCGGACGCCTGCTGGACACTGCCTTGAGGCGCTTCTCCAAGGCGGACCGGGGCATCATCACCCGGCGGTCGCAGGTTGTACATCTGACCCTGATGTCCGCGCCCACGCGCACCACCTCCCACTCGACCCCCCCGCACGGGTGGCTCTTCTTCAGCCTGACGACGTCCCCCAACCCGAGCTGGGTCATAGGCCCATGCCGTCCTGCTCCAGGGTGTCGTTGATCTCGTTGCGCAGACGCTCCGCCGCGCCCCTTGCGGCGGCGGCGAAGTCCCTCCCCGCGGAGGCGTAGAGGATGCCCCTGGAGCTGCTCACGATCAACCCCCTGCCGCAGGGGTCGACGCCGGCCCGCACCGCCGCCCGTAGTTCGCCGCGCTGGGCGCCGACCCCAGGCAGCAAGACCGGAAGCCCTGGGCACAGCGTGCGCACCCGGCTGAGCTGATCGGGGTATGTTGCTCCCACGACAAGCCCAACGTTGCCCCGCCCGTTCCAGGCCGCCGCCCGCTCGGCGACCACCTCGTAGACTTGCCGCCCCCCGGCGACCTGCAGGTCCTGCAGGTCACCCGCGCCGGGGTTCGACGACCGGCACAGGACGAACACGCCCCGGTCCCCGTATTCGAGAAAGGGCGCCAGCGATTCGCCCCCTGTGTATGCGTTCACCGTGGCTGCGTCGAACCCCCATACGTCGAACAGGGAGCGGGCGTACATTGCGTTGGAAGAGGCGATGTCCCCGCGTTTCGCGTCACCGATGACGACCGCCGCCGGAGCGGACTTGCGGATGTGGTCTAAGGTCTCTCCCAGCGCCCGCAGCCCGTCCACACCGAGGGCCTCGTAGAAGCTCAGGTTGGGCTTGTAGCCGCACACGAGGTCCTTGGTAGCGTCGACGATTGCGCGGTTGAACCCGGCGACGTCCGGAGTCGGCAGCAGTGCAGGGTCGGGATCGAGGCCCACGCAGAGCAGGCTCCTATTGGCGTCGACGGCGCGCGACAGCCGCTCACAGAAGGAGTCCATAAGAATCCACCCCCGCCGGTGCTCACTCTCAACATAGTCTATGGCGCGCCGGGGCGTGAGGCAAGCTACTGGGGGTACCGGGATTCCCCAGCGCACTACAAAGGCGTTGGGCCGCTGGGCTCCAAGACTTTGGAAAGGCCCTGACGACGGGGACATGGCCTTGTCCCTCTACGGCCCGACAGGGTATGCTGAGAGGCCTATCGCCCACTGGGACACGGAGGTATCGCGTGGTCACGGCTTATGTGCTAATCGAGATGTCCGCGGGACATTCTAGGGGCCTCGTTGAGAAGCTCAAGGACGACCCGGGCGTGAGAGAGGCTTCTCGCGTCACCGGGCCCTACGACGTCTTGGCGGTGATCGTCGGGGAGGACCTGAACGCTATCAGCAATACGGTGGCCGCCTCCATACACCCGGTGCAAGGCGTTCTGCGCACCACCACTTGCATCGGCATACAGTAGCAGGCGGCTAACGACCTCCCGCGGCGCCCTCGGTGTCCCTGGCCTCGCCTTCCCCGGCCTCGCCCCATTCCGGGTCGCCGCGGGCATCCCCCCAGGCGGCGCCCTGCCGCCGCCTCCGGTGACCTAGCAGGGCGTGGGCCAAGACCAGACCCGCAACCCCTCCCAAGCCGAGCACCGACGCGGTGTCGCCGTCGTACGCCAGGCTCAGCCCCACTATGGCGCTGTAGTCGTCGTACGCCAAGCTCAGCCCCACCAGGGTGCTGTAGCCGAACACGATGCTGAACAGCGAACTGAATGGCAGGCGCTGAGCGCCCAGGGCCACCAGCAACGCGACGGCGACGCTGATCGTCCCTAACACCGGGAACATCCCAACGATGATGCCCCCGAGGGTTGCGAGCCCATCGCCTCCACGGAATCCGTTGAACACCGGGCGCCAGTGGCCCACCACCGACGCGCCGGCCGGGAGCAGCAGCCACGGACTCTCTACCCCAAGGTAGCGGGCCACTACCACGGCGAGCACGCCCTTGCCCACGTCCCCGGCGAAGACTATCACGGCCGGGACCCGGCCAACCGTCCGGAGGATATTGGACGCGCCGGCTAGGCCTGAGCCTGCCGAGAAGATGTCCACCCCGTGCCTCCGGGCGATGAGGTCGGCGAGCGGAATCGACCCGAGTAGGTATCCGGCGGCTATTGCCAGCAGGATTGACGGCATGTCTTCTATCAACTCACCCACCGGTTGTCGCTCCGACGTCGCTAGGCGTGGGGGGTTGGTTGAATTATAGAGGCCGAGGCCTGCCAGCGCCACACCTCAGACGCTCAGACGGCCTGCTACTGCTTCAACGTAGCCTTGTCGGGTAGACGTGCGGGTCCAATACGGCCCTTCGACTACTCCCCAAGCCGTATCTCCCCCTCCCAGAAGTGGTGGTAACCGTCTTCCGCGGGCACGTACTGGCCCGTGCTAACGCGGTCAATATCATACTCAGGGAGAGCCGCCGTCGCCATGCATATCCCGTCGAATATCACGCCGCGCTCGTCGAACTTGAAGTCCAGGTTGTCGAAGCCGTACCGCTTGCTATCGTCGGGAAGGTCGTTCACGTCAACCGGGTACAGGGCCAGGAAGAACCACGCCTCCGTGTCGGCCGGGGCGCACGGCTCCCTGACGTAGACCAGCGTGTCTTCGCTGAGATACACGTCCCAGTCGGAGCGGATTACCGGTTCGCCGGATACAACCGCCTCGTAGGCGGATACGAACGTCTTGTAAGCCGATTCGATGGACTCTTTGACGTTCGCAATCAGAGAGACATTGAAATCTCCGTCAGTGACAAGCTCAACTGAAATTAGCTCTCCCAGCAGCCCCAACTCCTCCAGTATTGATTTGTTGCCGTGGACCAAGAAGATTCTATCTGGAACATTGGGGCGCGAGACGGCTAACCGAAGCATTTCCCGGATACACTCTCCGAAATCCCTCCAGCATTCTACCTTTGCATAGTGGTAGTTGCTCGGTTTCACATCCTGATAGAACTTCATAGAAGGGGCTGTCCACATGTTTGCGTAAACCATGTCTCCTTCTTCCACATTCTCTTCCAGAAAGGCGAGAACGGCCTTGGCGTTGTAGCCTTTCTCATACCAGCCTTGCACATACGGACTGTCCTGCCTCATCGCGCCCACCCCGGCCAAGGCTATTGTGCCAGCCGCCGCAACGGCCAGCGCCGGAGCCAGCCACGCCCGGCGCGTGAGCGCGGCCAGACTATCCGCCGTCCAATGGATGGAGACGCCGGCCGCCAGAAAGATGACCGGCCCCAGATAGAGGTTGTGGCGAATCCCGCCCAGGGGATACAGAGTCAGCAGGGCGGCGAAAAGGGCGATGCCAACGGCAAGCAGGGCCAAGATTGCAATGGCATCGAATCGCCGCCTCTTCAGGGATGCCATCAGCATAAGGGCCAATGCCCCAACCGCCAATACGGCAACGGCTTCCGGCAAATGAAGCGTCAATAACCTCCGAATCCCATCAATCGAAAACTCGAAGATCGCGGGCGCATCGAATCCTCCCTGATAGTAAGACGCCGATAGATAGCCCCAGCCCCCTTCCCACCACTGATAGCGCAAAGTAACCGCGTAGCTTATGGCGCACCCAGCCAGAAAGCACGCCGCGGGCAAGACCAGAGCGATGCGCCGCTCGAGCCAATTGCGAATCCGGCTTATGTATGAATCCTGTTCCGGCGCCGCCAAGGTCGAGGGAGGAGGTAGAACGATAGCGGCGCCAATGACAGCGGCGCCGAACAGGACCAAGCCGTACTGGAGCAACGGCGCTAGGAACAGCGCAACGCAGAGCAGGGCCTTCCTGCCGTCCCGCAGATACCACAGCAGCCCCGCTACCATCAGCACGGCCAACAGCGCGTCGATGGAGTATTCCCGCGCATCCTGGGCGTGCTCTATGGCGGCAATCGAAAGAGTCGCCAGCAGAGCCGCCAGAAACGCGGCCCACCGGGCAACCCCGGCGCGAGGGAGCAGGAAGAGCAAGGCCGCCACGGTCAGAACGCTGGACGCCGCCGGCAGAACGCGGACGCTGAAGGCGGAGACATCCACTTTCTGGACCGCCCACAGCGCCAAGGGATACAGGATAGGCGAGGAGTTGCGATGGCGGGTATTGGAGACTACCTCCGAGAGCGCGCCCCTCGAATTATTGGCGGCAACCGCTTCGTCATGCGATACGGATCCCTCCGGCAGGTTATAGAAGCGCAGACCCGCCGCCACTACGAGCAGGCACACGAACGCCGCAAGGAGCAGCCGTTCCGGAGAACGGGTAGGGAGAAAATACCCCCCCCCACGTACTTATGTTCTGATGGCGCGCCCTGACGGCGCGCCACAGATTCAGCGCGAATCCCCGCAGGCCGCGGCGGTTACTGCTCAAGGCGTATCTCCCCCTCCCAGAGGTGGTTGAAACCGCCTTCCACAACACGTACTTGGCCGGTAAAGATGCGGGCAATGTCATACTCAGGGAGAGCCGCCGTCACCATACATATCCCGTCGAATATCACGCCGCTCCCGTCGAACATCAAGCCGCTCCCGTAGAAATTGAAGTCCAGATTGTCGAAGCCATGCTGCCGGCGATGGTCGGGCAGGTCGTTCACGTCAACCGGGTACAGGGCGAGGAAGAACCACGCCTCCGTGTCGGCGCGGGCGCACGTCTCCTTGACGTAGGTCAGCGTGTTTTCGCTGAGATATACGTCGAAGGTGGAGCGAATCACCGGCTCGCTGTCTCTGATCAGTCTTGCCATGTAATCGCCCACCGGCTCTGCAACGGCCCTCCGCAAGTCGTGTCCGGCGAAGCTCGCCGCGACCCAATCATGGTCGAAGGAGTCGAAGGGCATCCACAGGCCGGGGCCGACCTTCACGGCGTACTGACCTCGGTCGAGAGCCTCGGCTTCGCTGGAGGCCGCAGGATGCACTGTAAAGTTGACGCCGCGCTCCACTATGTATCCGGGCGGCGGTTGGCGATCGTGGGCGATTGCGCGCTGGTGGTTGGGCATTGTGACAGGATTGCGCGCCACGGTCGCATCGGTCAAGCCGAAGATGTCGATGACTTTCAGATCCGGCAGGTAATAGAACCTGCCGAGACCTCCGCCTGCCATCAGCGCGTCTTCAGGAATCACTCCCCGCTCCATATTCTCGTAGGGCTGCCACCAGCGCATCTGCTCGTTGGCGAACTCGCGGTGTTCCGCGAATGGTGAAGCGACATCCTGCTCGACAGACTGACGGCGCAGGTCGTTGGAGATAGCGGTCAACGCCGACATCCCCGGCGCGGCCAGCAGCCAGCGGGCGTTGCGCTCGTCGAGCTCTATGTGAAGTCTCCAGATTCGTTTGTCAATCCTGGCGCCCTCGAAGAATAGCGCTGCCTGTATGGCGCCGCAGTAGAAGATGACGGGGATGAACAGGATGAGCGCGCAAGTCCTTGCTCCCGGTCGCCGGAGTCGGTGGGAGTGGGGTATGCGCCGCCAATCGAAGGCGGCGATCCGCGAGCCGATGCAGGCAATCCCCCCAGCAGCCGGCAGCGCCAGCAGCGGCCAGTAGAAGTCCAGCGGGCGATACTCGAAATGGTCGCCGCCAATCCGCATCACGTATGCCATGTGGACGGCGATCAGCAGCAGCACCAGGGCATAAGTCCCGTCGCGGGTGTCCCGCCACCGATGCCGCAGAGCGGCCCAAGCCAGTGGAATCAGAAGGTACAGCCCCGTCTCCAGCGCCGCCGACCACAGGTAGCGGAAGCCCGACTCGTACCATGGTCTGACGTGCTTGGCGTAGTAGGTGTTGGGCAGCCACTCGCCGTAGTAGGCGAAGCGGAACAGAAAGTGGGCCGCCACTACGATGACGAAGGGCGCCGCCAGATACGTCAGCTCGCGCCAGCTCACCCGCATCCCCTTGGCGTCGACCATCCGCTGCGCCGCGAACCAGCCGAAGCAGCACACGGCAATCAATGGGCCTTCCGGTCGGGTCAGGGCCGCACCGGCCAGGCTGAACGACGCCGCCAGCAGGCCGGCACGCCTGTCGCGGTAGAGGCTCAGGCAGACGACGGCCACTACGATGAAGAATGTGAATTGCCGCGTTTCCAGCCCGCCGCCCGAGGTCCACACCGCGAAAGTCGCGCTGCTGCACACCAACCCCAAGGCCATCCAGCCGACCAGTCCTCTGTTTCGCAGCGAGGGCAGGCGATAGACCCACCATGCCAGCGCCCCGACTGTTCCGGCGGTGAAGGCCACCGACAGCCACGGCGCCGCGTCCTCCGGGGCCGCGCCCAGCGCCCGCCAGATGGCGGCCAGCTCCAGCACCCACAGGAAGTTGGAGTAGCCTTCCACCCGCTCGCCGGGGTTGAAGACCAGGCCGTGGCCCTCCAGCAGGTTGCGGACGTAGCGGAAGCTGATGAAGGCGTCGTCGGTCAGGAACCACGACACCGAGGCCAGCCAGGCCAACAGCGCCAGCCAGGGCAGGCAGGCCAGAATGAGACTGAGGGATGTGCCCTTTAGCGGCCCGCTCGACGTCGGTCCCTTCATCGCTGCGCTTGGGCCGCTACTCATTGAGCCGTATCTCCCCCTCCCAGAGGTGGTTGTAACCGCCGTCCACAACACGTACTTGGCCGGTGCTGATGCGGGCAATGTCATACTCAGGGAGAGCCGCCGCCGCCATACATCTCCCATCGAATATCACGCCGCGCTGGTCGAAGCGGAAGTCCAGGTTGTCGAAGCCGTGCTGCCGGCGCCGGTCGGGGAGGTCGTTCACGTCCACCGGCCACAGGGCCAGGAAGAACCACGCCTCCGTATCCGCCGGGGCGCACGTCTCCTTCACGTACGACAGCTGGTTCTCGCTGAGATACACGTCCCAGTCGGAGCGGATTACCGGTTCGCGGTCTCCGACCAAGTCTGCCAAGTAATCGCCGGCCGTCATCGCATCCGCCCGCACCGGAGGGGAGGCGTCGCGGGGCAGCACGAGCGCGTCCACGCACAGCCCCGTCTTCGTTTGCGTCCAGGCTTTGGGGAACGGTTCAGCCGCGCCAGTCCATGACCACACTGCCAGCTCGTCCGGCGCGCAATCTCTGGCGAACGCCTGCGCCATCCGTCCGTCCACGATCACTCCGACATCGCCCGATTGATAGTCGAAGTGCGGCTCCATCCGTTCCCAGAACCAGTCGGAACGATTGTTCCCGTCCGATGACGTCTCCGGCGGCTCGGCGAGCCCGATATTGAATTGGAGCTCACCATGGCGAGAGTGGTGATACGGCGGCCCTTCGAACAGCATCGCGTCCACGTCCTGAATGACGGGCCAGACGTCGGCGAAGTGGGTAATCCCGTAACGCCGGTGGAACGTGGTGGTGTCGCTTCCTTCCCTTTGAGCGTAGTCGTAGGAGTTGACCAGACCGTCTAGGTTCACCACCGGAAAGCGCGAGAAGTACCCGATGACGCCAGCGGACCACGACCCTACCACGCTGCCATCGGGCAGCACGTGGTCCATAACCTGCACACCCATATGAGAAGTAACCTCCCATTCGCGGCTGGTTGACTCGCTTGCCCGGTCAGCATACCGGAATGGCCCCATGAAGTCCGCATTCGCAAGCAGGAAGTACGCTCCGACAACCACGATGCCCACGCTCAGAATGTTGGCTGCCCATGGCCACCTCGATCCGATGAAACGGCGGATGAAGTGGATAGCGATATAGCACCTTACGGGAATGATGAGCGCCATCATCAGGTACGCCGGGACGAAGTACCAGACATAGCTCCCATAGACAGGGTGTATGGTGAGGACGGTCTGCGCGAACTTGGCGAGGTGGCCGACCGCCAGGCCGAACACGCAGACCAGAAAGGCAAACAGCAGCCAGTCCTTCCGGTTCTTGGAACGGCGGGCGAGCCACCAGACCAGAACGACGTAGGCGCAGACCTCCAGCGCGGCCAGCAGCTCGTAGTCGAAGACGGGAATCTGCAAGACATCCCGGAAGTTCTGAACGAAGCTGTATCCGCCTTCGTTATCCCACCGGGCTTGCGACCACATCTGCTTGGTTGCGCCGCTCACCGGCGTCACGCCTCCGAACACCAGCCCGTTGTATGCGAAGTACACCAGGATGCCGCCGACCGCGCCCAGCAGCGGAACCACAGCGTCCAGCGCAGATAGGGCGCCAAGCCTTGCCCCCTCTCCCTTCAAGGGAGAGGGCTGGGGTGAGGGTGACTCCCGCGATGAGAAGGAAGCTGCCCCCTCTCCCTCGACGGGTGAGGGTGATTCCCCCCGCCTCGACCACCATATGAGACCGAGCGCCGCTGTCACCGCCAGCGATATGGCTACGTACTCCAGGCGCACCCAGGGCAGGGCAAAGGCGGCGGCGGCCAGCGGCCACTTCCACCGCGCCGGGTCCCGCGCGTAGAGCATCACGGCCAAGAAGAACAGCCCCAACATGAACAGTGCGGCGGCCGCTTCCAGTCCAAGAAATAAGCCGTGGTACTGGTAGAGCAGCGGCAGCGCGGCGAACAGCAGAATCCAAGGCAGGCGCGCCAGCCGGGCGGCCACGGCGACCAGCGCCGCCCCGCCTGCGATGAGCATGATCTCAAACGCCTTGATGCCGAACAGCGCCGCTTCCTTGTCGAACACCCAGTAGAAGGGCGTGATCAGCAGCAACCAGATGGGATGGTAGCCGTTCGTCTGGGTGATGCCGCCGTCGAAGGTGGAGAAGTTCCCCGAGGCGAGGTTATATGCAATCTGGAAGTAATAGAAGGAGTCGTCGCCGTTGACGTCGCGGATGAGGTTGATAAGGTCGAAGCGGGCCAGCATGTACCAGGCGAACCCGGCGCTGTAGGCCAAGACGCCGGCGACGAATAGGGCGAACAGCCCGTTGCGCAACCGGGAAGAAGGAATTTCCCCCCTCCCTGTACTTATGTTCTGATAGCGCGCGGTCAGGGCGCGCCGCAGATTGTCAGGCTGAATCAAATCCCATTGCAACTTCACTGCGGTGCTCCACCAGGCCCAGAATGGTGTGAGAGATATAGTCTAGAACTATATCTCACGCCATGACAATGCTACGCGGTCATTCCGACCATCTGGCTGGGGCGTCCAGCAGGCGAAGCAGACCAAGGCGGCGGCAAAGGTCGGTGTAGCGACGACGCGGCACACCTTCCCAGCGAAGGTCGTCGAGGGACTCGGTGAGAGGCACGTCCGCGCGCAGCGTCGCCAAGCTCCGGTAGAGAAGGGCCTCGCGGAGCCGCTGGGTCAACTGCCTCGCCATAGACGCAGCGCCTCGGGGCGACACGTCCCAGTCCGCCGCATCTTCGGGCACCGACTCGACGTGCGCGTACCTAGCCAGCACTTGCGCCGTCGACTTGGCTCCCCAACGCGGGACTCCCGGTATGCCGTCGGCGGAGTCGCCTACAAGGGCCAGGTAGTCAGGGATGGACTCCGGCGGGACGCCGAACTTGTTCACAACGGCGTCTTCGTTGACGACCAAGCCGCGCCGTCGATCCAGACACACCACCTTGTCGCCCTGGACGAGCTGGGTCATGTCCTTGTCGGGCGAGCAGATAACGATCTGGTCTACCTCCGGATGGTCCTTCCACCTATGGACCGCCGTGGCTATGGCGTCGTCGGCCTCGAATTCGACCATTGGCCAGACGACCAACCCCAAAGCCGCGGCGGCCTCCTCGGCGGTATCGAACTGCTCCGCCAGGACCTGCGGGACCCCGGAGCCGTCTTTGTAACCGTCGAACAGGTCGTTGCGGAACGATTCGATGACGTGGTCGAACGCGCACGCTACGTGGGTGACGCCGGGCTGCGCCAGCAGGGCTAACATGGTCTGTATGAAGCCTCGGACGGCGCCGGTCGGGCGTCCGTCCGGCGCCGCGGCCGGAGGGGACCCGAAGTGCGCCCGGAACAATTCGTACGTGGCGTCTACGAGGTGAATCTTCATCGGAGGGGCAATGCTCCTGGGGATACGACCGCGCCGCGCTGTCCTGCCGCTGCGTCATGCGCGGCGCGCCCATTCGAGGCCGCCGTGTCGAGGAGTAGGCCAGTGGCTGCGTAGGGCTCGGGCCGAATCCCGGAAGCGGGTCAGGCTGACTTCTTCGCTCGCGACGGCATCTTCAGCGCCTTGCCGGTCGAGGTCGAGAGCAGGACGTCTTCGGCTCCAAGTATTGCGTCCGCGTCGACATCGCAGCGGGCGATGTCGTTCAGCGTGGGCAACTCGTACATCACGTCGAGCAGGGCCCGCTCCAAGATGGAGCGCAGCCCCCGGGCGCCGGTACCCTGCTTGAGAGCCTCATCCGCCGCCGCTTCGAGCGCCCTATCCGTGAGCGCCAGCTCGACGCTGTCCATCCTGAAGAGCTCCTGGTACTGCCGCACGACTGCGTTCTTGGGTTCGGTAAGGACACGCACCAGGGCTTCTCTGTCCAAGCCGTCGAGGCTGACTACTACCGGGAGCCGGCCCACGAACTCGGGGATGAATCCATACTTGAGCAGGTCGTCCGAGGTGACTTGATTGAGGAAATGGCCGTTGGTTTCGGCGTTGGGCGGCTTGGAGGCGTTGGCCTGGAATCCGATGGTTGCCTTGTCCTTGGAGAGCCGCCACTCCGTCATCTCGCTCAGGCCCTCGAACGCCCCTCCGCACATGAACAGGATGTTGTCGGTATGTATCTGAAGGAAGTCTTGGTGGGGGTGCTTGCGCCCGCCCTGGGGCGGCACGTTTGCGACGCAGCCCTCCACTATCTTCAGCAACGCCTGCTGCACCCCCTCCCCGGACACGTCGCGCGTGATGGACGGGTTGGGGTTCTTGCGGGCGATCTTGTCGATCTCGTCGATGTAGATGATGCCCTGCTCGGCGCGCGAGATATCGAAGTCGGCGGCTTGGATCAGCTGGAGGAGGATGTTCTCCACGTCTTCGCCGACGTACCCCGCCTCGGTCAGCGACGTGGCGTCGGCTATTGCGAATGGGACGTCGAGGATCTTGGCCAGCGTCTGGGCCAGCAGCGTCTTACCGGAGCCCGCAGGGCCAAGGAGTAGGATATTGGCCTTCTGGAGCTCCACGTCGGAATAGCGCTGTTTGGACCAGACGCGTTTGTAGTGATTGTAGACTGCGACGCTGAGGACCTTCTTGGCCCGCTCTTGGCCGATAACGTACTCGTCGAGCTTGTTATAGAGCCACTTAGGGCTGATGCCCTTTGCCATCAGGCGGCTGGCGTCGTGTAGTGGGGTGGGGCTCTCCTCGGAGATGATCTGACCGCACAGCCCGACGCATTCGTCGCAGATGAAGACCCGGTCAGGCCCGGCGATCAGGCGTTTGACCTGGTTTTGCGCCTTGCTGCAGAACGAACAGGTATAGTTGTTGCTCTGCTCGCCTCGCGGTGCAGGCATTTAGCCCTCTCGCCGTCCTCTTCGCAGTACGGCCATCGGGCCCGGCCTGCGGTGGTCTTCGTGGCGCGTCATTATTATTCTATCAGGCTGCGGAAGAACTCTTTCGTACTTTTACGTAACAGTTCAGAGTCCGTGAGGTCCTTTTCGACTGGCGTAGCCTCGATGTCTTTGATCCCGCCCGCTCCTTGGTAACCGGGGGCACAGCCCCCATACCCCCTGCCGTAGGGGAGAACCTCTGGCCTGGAGCGCAGGCGTCTCGCCTGCATACCAGACCCCCTTGCCGAGAAGGGGAGAACCTCCGGCCTGGAGCGCAGGCGTCTCGCCTGCATACCAGCCCCCCTGCCGAGAAGGGGAGAACCTCCGGCCTGGAGCGCAGGCGTCTCGCCTGCATACCAGCCCCCCTGCCGAGAAGGGGAGAACCTCCGGCCTGGAGCGCAGGCGTCTCGCCTGCATACCAGCCCCCTGCCCAGAAGGGGAGAACCTCCGGACTTTCCCGCCGGGTCTCACAGGGTCTGCCCTCCGTACCCGTAAGCCTGCTATACCGTTTGAGCGGGGTTTGCCTAAGCTCAGGATGACGCCCCGGCAGTGGCTTCCTCTTTCGAGGCAGAGAGAACGTCGTCCACCAGTCCGTATTCCCTAGCCTCTTCGGCACTCAGATAATAGTCGCGGTCGGTGTCCCTGGCGACCTTTTCATACGGTTGTCCGGTGTGGCCGGAGATGATCTGCCTCATCTTGTCCTGCATCCTCAGTATCTCGCGGGCGTGGATCTCTATGTCGGAAGCCTGCCCCTGTGCGCCGGAGATCGGCTGATGCATGTGCACTGTCGCATTGGGGAGGGCAAAGCGCTTGCGGGGCGCGCCCGCGCAGAGCAATACCGTCGCCATGCTGGCAGCCATGCCTATGCATATAGTGGACACGGCGGGTCGGATGAGCTGCATCGTGTCGTAGATAGCCAGGCCCGAGGTGATGACGCCGCCCGGCGAATTGATGTAGAAGTGGATGTCTCTCTCGGGGTCCTCTCTGTCGAGGAAGAGCAGTTGGGCGATTATCGCGTTGGACACCGGGTCGGAGATGGGGGTCCCGAGGAAGATGATGCGCTCCTTCAGCAGCAGCGAGTAGATATCATAGGCCCTCTCCCCGCGGGCGCCGCTCTCAACCACCATAGGGATCAGGTTTTCAGGACGGGTCGTCAACTTCACTGCCTCCTCCTTGGAGTTCTCAACATCCCACCAACGGGGTTCTGCCGTCATCCAGTCTTTTCTTCCGGCGCCGTCTCATCTAACGCCGCCTCGCCCTGTTCCTCAGACGGCCTCTCTTCCGGCGCCTCCCCCCGCGCGATAGTTGTAAGTAGGTCGATAGCCTTGTCTTCCTGGAGCGAGGCGCGTACGGACTCGCGTACTCGTTCTTGGTCCGGAGCTTCACGGAGTTGCGCCACGGCTTCGCCTCCCGAGTCCAACGCCTCTTGGAGCTTGTCGTCTATCTCGTCGTCGCTGACCTCTATGCCTTCCTTCTCCGCCAGCTCCCGGATGGCGTAGGACTGCGTCAAGTGACGCATGGCCGCCTCGCGTATCTCCTCTTCATCTTCCTCCCTCGTCTTGCCTCTATAGCGGAGGTAGTCGTCATACTGCAAGTTGAGGCTCTGCACGAAGCGGGCCCGGTTGTACGCAGCGTGCCGGTGCTCATGTTCTACGTGGAGCGGGGCCATCTCCACAGTCGCCGTTTCGAGCAGAGCCTCTACGGCTCGCTGCCTGTACCGGCTCTTCCCCGCCTCTTCCGCTCTCGTCCTCAGGTCTCTTTCGACGGCCTCGCGAAGCTGGGCCATGGACTCGTAACCGTCCCCGGCGCCCTTGGCGAACTCGTCATCCAGGTCCGGGAGCCGCTGCTCCTTGATTTCGCTGACAGTAACCGTAAAGTCGCAGGACTTCCCGGCCAGGCTTACGTCTGCGTAGTCCTCCGGAATGGCAATGGAGAACTCCCTGGGGCGCCCTGCCACAGCTTCCACGAGGTTCTCTGAGAACCCCGGAAAGGGGATGCTGCTGCCGTCTTCGGCATTGTAGACGGTGTCCTTCTCTTCCAAGACGACGCGCCCCTCCACGGTCCCGGTGACGTCGAGAGTCACCATGTCCCCCGGCTTGACCGGGCGTTCGACCGGCTCCCAGGAGCCCGAATCCTGCTGCATGTTCCGGATGGCTTCCTCGACGTGCTCATCCTCAACCTCGATCTCGTCCTCCTCCAGCCGGATGCTGCCGTATTCGCCCAAGTCTATGCCGGGCTTGGCCGCTACGGTGACTTTGATGGTAACGGGCTCAGTATCGACCACCTCCAAGTGAGGCGGAACGACGGGTTCGAGCTGACGGGCGGATACGGCCTGGTCGGCAAGGGCGGGGACGGCGTCGCCGAGCGATTCATGAAGAAGACCTCCGGGGCCTAGGAACCGCTCCACTACGGCGCGGGGAGCCTTGCCTTTGCGGAACCCCGGTATCGCGGCCCGCTGGGCGACCCTGCGGTATACGCGCTGTAGATAGGGTTCGAGATCCTCGTCCTCAAGCTCGACGTGGAGCACCGTTTGGCGCTCTACCATCTCTTCTTGAGTTATCTTCAACCGGAGCTCCTACGTGAGGCTGGGTTCAATTATATCAGACGGACAGCGGGCAGGCCCCCGTCAAGCTATGACTGTTCAGACTTCGTGAGGCCATCTTCGACTGGCGCAGCCCCGATAAAGCAGACATCTTTAAGGTCCACCCACCCGCCCCTGGTAACTGGGGCACAGCCCCAGACCCCATGTCGGAGAGGGAGAGATGACCGTTTGGGGTAAACTCGCCGTACGAGACGCGGCACACCAGATCGGGGCGGCACTTGGTATTTGACGCGCATGGCCGCCCCGGGGCACACTAAGCGCGTTGCCGAAGAATGTTCGGCCGAAGGAGGAAGCATGAGTACACAAGCCGGTTCGCTAACGATGTACGTTGGTACCTACACTCAGGAGCACGGGGACAAGCACCCGACCGGCGCGAGCGAGGGCATATACACTCTGCGCCTCGACGCAGCCACAGGCGGCCTGGAAGTGACGGGATCGGACCGCGTACCCGACAATCCTTGCTTCCTCGCCTTCCACCCCAACGGGAGGTTGCTATACAGTGTCCACGAGGTTTGGAACAGGGCCGAGCATCCCGGGGGGGCCGTTAGCGCGTTCCGAGTCGACCCTCGGACGGACAGGCTTACCCTCCTGAACCGGGTTGCGTCGGGAGGGGGTCTGCCGTGTCACCTCAGCCTCGACAAGACGGCGCGGCTCCTGCTCGTTGCCAACTACGGCGGAGGCAGTATCGCCGTCTTCTCCCTGAACGACGACGGCAGCGTGGGCGAGCCGACGGCCGGCATCCGGCACGAAGGCTCCGGCGTAAACCCCGACCGGCAGCAAGAACCCCACCCGCACTCGTTCTTCGTCGACCCCGGGAACAACCACGCCCTCGCGCCGGACCTCGGGCTGGACAAGGTGATGGTCTACGGTCTCGACGCGGCGTCCGGCAGGGTCTCGCCAAACCCCGCGCCTTGGGTGACGACTGCGCCCGGAGCCGGGCCCAGGCACTTCGACTTCCATCCCAGCGGAAGGCGCGCGTACGTGGTCAACGAACTGGATTCGACGGTTACCGCGTTCGCCTACGACGATCGGGCCGGGGTTCTCACAGAACTTCAGACCCTTGCCACCATACCGCCGGGCTTCGGCGGAACGAACCACCCGGCCGACCTGCACGTCCACCCTTCAGGAAGGTTCCTCTACGCCTCCAACCGCGGCCACGATAGCATCGCCGCGTACCGGATAGACGGGCGCACCGGGAAGCTGGAACATGCAGGCAACGAACATACCCGGGGCAGCTCCCCGCGCAACTTCGCCATCGACCCAACGGGGCGGTATCTGGTCGTCGGTAATCAACACACGGACACAGTGGTCACGTTCCGGATCGACCAGGAGAGCGGCGCCCTGGAGGCGACGGGCTGCCAAACTTCGGTCCCGTCCCCGGGCTGTCACGTCTTCGCTCCGGGCCCGTGACCCCTTCCTGTTCCTGTCAGGAAGGGGTCACGGGCTTGTATCCGAGGGCTATCCTCAGAACTCCGTCAAAGGGGATCCGCCCCTCTGCGCGCGCCCGTATTTCCCGCAGACTGCCGGTGCGGAGCCGTTCAGAGCATCCCTATTCCGTCGTCTTCCGATCGGAAGATGGAAGGCTGGTCTATGGCTTCGGGCAGCACGCCAACTGGCTCCAGCGTCTCGGTCTCTTCCAGGCCGAGGCGTTCCCTGCCCCCCTCGGACACGTCGAGCCGCGCCGGGATCAGCCGTCCGATGATGACGTTTTCCTTCAGTCCCCTAAGATGGTCGACTTCGCCGTTGATGGCAGACTCGGTAAGGACTCGCGTCGTCTCCTGGAATGAGGCGGATGCCAGGAAGCTCTCCATATTGAGCGACGCCCGGGTAATGCCCAGCAGGATGGGGCCGGCCGTTGCGGGCTCGCCGCCCTCCGCAAGGATTCCCGCGTTGATCTCGTCGTACTTGTGGTTGTCTACGAACTCGCCCGGCAGCAGATCGGTGTCGCCGGGAGCGTCGATTCGGACCTTCCCCAGCATCTGCGACACTATCACCTCGATGTGCTTATTGTGTATGGCGACCCCCTGCGAGCGGTACACCATTTGCACTTCGTCGATCAGGTACTTCTGCACGGCTTCCCGGCCCTGGATCCTCAGTATCTGCTGCGGATTCTTGGGGCCCGCGGTCAGGGCCGCGCCGGCTGCCACGTGATCGCCTGTCTTGACGGTGACGTGCGCTGCGGCCGGGATTACGTACTCGCGCCGATCCTCGTCCTTCCACTCCACGCTTATCGCCCCGTCGCCTACGTGGACTTTGCCGGACACCCGAGCGGCGACCTCTGCCGGACGGATGGCCGCCTCACCGTCCCCGCCGCTGTCCTCCGCATCCTCCGGCGCCGCGAGATGGGCGCCGATGACCACCTCGTCACCCTCGGCCACCAGTACCTTGAAGCCCTCGGGTACGGGGTACTCGTCCGTATACTCCTCTTTGCTCACGACCTCGATGGTGCGTCCGTCCAGGGCCTCCTTCACCTCGACAATGCCTTCTATCTCCGATAGCACCGCCTCCCCTTTGGGCGATCGGGCCTCGAAGAGCTCCTCGACCCGGGGCAGGCCGCTCGTGATGTCGATGCCCGCGATGCCCCCTGTGTGGAAGGTGCGCATAGTGAGCTGCGTGCCCGGCTCGCCGATGCTCTGGGCTGCGATGATCCCCACCGCTTCGCCCATTATTACCGGAGACCACGTCGCCAGCGAGTCCCCGTAGCAGTTGCCGCACACGCCCCTTTGGGCCTCACAGGTCATCGGGGATCGGACGGTTGCGCCGCTCACACCCGCTTCGCGGAGGGCCTTGCCGCTGGCCTCGGTGATCGCCTCGTTGCGATCGACCAGGATCTCGCCCGTTTCCGGGTGGGCGACCGGCACCGCTGCAAGCCGACTGGCGACGCGCTCCTCGAACGGGGTCGCCAACGGGGCGTCGGGGTCGTTCTGGATCCATAGGCCCGTCTCCGTCCCGCAATCATCCGTCGCGATCGTCACCTCTTGGGCGACGTCGATGAGGCGGCGGGTCAAGTACCCGCTGTCCGCTGTTCTGAGCGCCGTGTCTGCCTGTCCCTTGCGGGCCCCGTGGGTCGAGAGGAAGTACTCGAGCACGCTGAGCCCTTCCCGGAAGCTCGACTTGATCGGCCGGTCTATGATTCGCCCCCTTGGGTCCGACATCAACCCCCTCATGCCGGCCATCTGCTTGATCTGGGCGATGTTGCCCTTGGCGCCGGACGTGGCCATCAGGTAGATACCGCCGTAGTTGCGCAGGTTCTCTTCGATGACGTTGGTAAGGTTGTCGCTGGCGCCCGTCCATATCTGGACCGCGTTCCGGTATCTCTCGTCTTCAGTGATCAAGCCGTCCATGTACTGCTGCTCCAGAGTGTCGACGGCGCGCTCGGCGTCGCCTATGATGACTTTCTTCTCAGGAGACACCTCGATGTCGTTGATAGCGATCGTTATGCCCGACTTGGATGCGTAGCGGAAGCCCAGATCCTTTATGGCGTCCAGCACCTCCATCGTCTTCTCGTTGCCCAACACCCTATAGCACTCGGCGGTGATGTCCTTGAGGGCCGATTTGTCGAGCTCTGCGTTCCTAAAGCCCAGCTCGTCGGGCAGCGCCTCATTGAAGATGATCCGCCCGGCCGTGGTGTCGATCCATTCGGAGCCGTCCTGCGTGCTGTGGCGCACCTTGATGAGCGCCCTCGGGTGAATGTTCCCGAGATCGTACTCCAAGCGCGCGTCCTCGAAGCTCGAGAACCTCCGCCCGGTCCCTGGCGCGTCTTCCTTCACCATCGTCATGTAGTAGCAGCCCAATATCATGTCCTGTGTCGGGGCTACGATGGGCTCGCCCGAGCTCGGGGACAGCATGTTGAAGGTGCTCAGCATGATCTTGTTCGCTTCTCGCACCGCCCCGCGCGACAACGGAACGTGGACGGCCATCTGGTCTCCGTCGAAGTCGGCGTTGAAAGCCGCGCATACGAGCGGGTGGACCTGTATGGCCCCTCCGTCGACCAGCCTGGGCTTGAATGCCTGGATGCCGAGCCGGTGCAGGGTCGGAGCGCGGTTGAGCAGCACAGGCCTATCCTTGACCACGTCCTCCAGAATGTCCCAGACCTCCGGCCGGGCGCGCTCAGCCATGCGCTTGGCGCTCTTGATGTTGTGGGCGTGACCCTCCAGCGCCAGCCGGTTCATCACGAACGGCTTGAAGAGCTCCAGCGCCATCCGGCGGGGGAGTCCGCATTCGAACAGCTTGAGGTCCGGCCCCACCGTGATCACCGAGCGGCCGCTGTAATCTACGCGCTTGCCCAACAGGTTCTGACGGAACCGGCCCTGCTTGCCCCGCAACAGATCAGACAGTGACTTGAGCTTGTGGTTGTGGCTGCCGGAAACTGCCCTGCCTCGGCGGCCGTTGTCAATCAGCGCGTCGACAGCCTCCTGAAGCATGCGCTTCTCGTTGCGCACGATGACCTCCGGCGCCTGCAACTCGATCAGCCTCTTGAGCCGGTTGTTTCGGTTGATCACCCGCCGGTAGAGGTCGTTCAAGTCGCTCGTTGCGAATCTACCCCCGTCCAACTGGACCATGGGCCTCAGCTCAGGCGGCAGGACCGGCAGAACCGTAAGCACCATCCATTCCGGCTTGTTTCCGCTCGTCCGGAACGCTTCCACTACGCGGAGCATCTTGCTGGCCTTCTTGCGGCGTTGCCCCGACATAGACCTGACCTCTTCCTGCAGGGCGTTGCGCTTCTGGTCGAGGTCCAGTTCCTTCAGTAACTCCAAGACGGCCTCCGCGCCCATGCCGGCGCGGAACACCTCCCCGCTGCGCTCGCGGAGCTGCCGGTATCGGCTTTCGGTCAACAGCAAGCCGACGTGTAACTCCTCGAGGTCCTCTATCTGCGAGGTAATCCCCGTCTCGTACTCGTCTTTGTCCTTTTCAAGCTGTTCGTTGATCTGCGCTACGGCCGCCGCGTCGACCTCCTCCGAGGGGTCCTCAGCCGCTGTAGATTTATCGGCATCGGCTCCGGCATCCTCGCTCTCGGAAGCAGCCGTTCCGCCGGATTGAAGCCCTTCGATCCTTGCCTGGGCCTCTTCCTCCAACTGCGCCAGGCCCTCGTCCAGCTCCGACTTGAGGCGTTGAATCGACGCTTGGCGCAGGTCCTCGTCGACCTGGTTCACCAGGTACTGAGCGAAGTAGACGACCTTCTCGAGGTTCCTGGGAGACAGGCCCAACAGAAGGCCGAGGCGGCTCGGCGTGCCCTTCGAGAACCAGATGTGCGCCACCGGGGCCGCAAGGGTTATCCGGCCCATCCGCTCGCGGCGCACCTTTGAGCGGGCCACCTCTACGCCGCACCGGTCGCAGACCACTCCCTTGTACCGGATCTTCTTGTACTTGCCGCAGTAGCACTCCCAGTCCTTCGTCGGACCGAAGATGCGCTCGCAGAACAAGCCGTCCTTCTCCGGCCTCAGCGTCCTGTAGTTGATGGTCTCCGGCTTGGTGACCTCACCATATGACCACGTCTTTATCTGGTCGGGCGACGCCAGGGAAATACGTACTGCGTTGAAGTCGTTGCCGCTTTGGGCCATGTGGCATTCTCCTGTCAGACTCGTTGGATACCGAACCGGCTTGGCCGGCAGGCTCAGGCCGGATGCTCCCCTCGGGCCGTGCCGCCCCTCGTCACCGGCGGCCTAGCCCCCTGCGCCATTTCTAACTTTCGAGCACCGTTGGGAGCTGGACCACTGGGGCATCCTCCCCAAGCCCACCGAACCCCGCACCATCTCCCAGGCGCTGCACGCCGCCGTTGCCGTCCCCCACCGCGCCTTCCGCAAGGGCGAGGTGGTCGGGCTCTTCGTACAGCAGCTCTACGGACAGCCCAAGGCTCTGGAGCTCCTTCAGCAGGACGTGGAAGGACTCCGGGATGCCCGGCTGAACGATGTCCTCACCCTTTACGATGGCCTCGTACGTCTTGACCCTCCCGACGACGTCGTCGGACTTGACGGTCAACATCTCTTGGAGGTTATAGGCAGCGCTGTACGCCTCCAGCGCCCACACCTCCATCTCGCCGAACCTCTGGCCTCCGAACTGCGCCTTGCCGCCCAGTGGCTGTTGCGTGATCAGCGAGTAAGGGCCGGTCGACCGCGAGTGGATCTTGTCTTCCACTAGGTGCATGAGCTTCATCATGTAGATGTAGCCTACCGTGATCGGCTGGTCGAACGGCTCACCCGTTCGACCGTCGTACAGGATGGACTTGCCCAGCACCGGGGCAGCCACCTGCTCCTCTCGGTTCAGTCTGAGCATCTCGTCCCTGAGCTCCCCCGTCGATTTGTCCGAAACGTCCAGCCCCCTCTCCTCCTGGAACCAGATACGGAGCCCGGCATCCGACGCCTCACCCGGTGCTTGGGAGTTGAACAGTTGGTCGTAATCGTATCCCCGTTCGCCGAGCCAAGCCCGAACGATGCCTAGGTCGATGAGCGATTGGCCCGTGCCTTCTAACGGCCTCGGGTCCACCGCCCCCGACTTCTCGATGATCCACGAAAGCGCCAAGGCGTCCTCGACGGATACGTCCCGCGCCCCGTCGAATACCGGGGTGACCGCCCGAAACCCCAGCGTCTTTGCCGCCATGCCAAGGTGTGTCTCGAGGACCTGGCCGAGGTTCATACGAGACGGTACGCCTATGGGGTTCAGGATGATGTCCAGGGGCGTTCCGTCGGGAAGGAACGGGATGTCCTCCTCGGGCAGAATTCGGGAGATTACCCCCTTGTTCCCGTGCCGTCCCGCCATCTTGTCGCCCTCGGCGATCTTGCGCGTCTGCGCTACCCAGAGCCTTACAAGCTTGTTGACGCCGGGGGGCAGTTCGTCGTTGTTGGCCTTGCTGAGGACCCTGATCTCGATCACCTTCCCCCGCTCGCCGTGGGGCACGCGGAGAGACGTATCCTTGACGTCCCTGGCCTTCTCTCCGAAGATCGCCCTCAGCAACTTCTCCTCGGCGCTCAGCTCGGTCTCCCCCTTCGGGGTGATCTTACCCACCAGGATGTCGCCGGGGCTTACCTCTGCCCCTATCCTGACTATCCCTTCCTCGTCCAGATTGCGGAGGCTCTCCTCACCGACGTTAGGGATGTCGCGCGTGATCTCTTCCGGCCCGAGCTTCGTGTCTCTTGACTCCACCTCGTGCTTCTCGATGTGGATCGAAGTAAACCGATCTTCCTTGACCAGCCTTTCACTGATGATGATCGCGTCCTCGAAGTTGTAGCCCTCCCAGCTCATGAAGGCCACTAACGTATTCTGTCCAAGCGCGAGCTCTCCAAACGCGGTGGACGAACTGTCTGCCAGTATGTCCCCGGTCTTCACCAAGTCGCCCTGCCTCACGATGGGACGCTGGTTGATGCACGTGCCCTGGTTGCTGCGAACGAACTTCTGCAGCTTGTGGACCTCATTCTTGTCGTCGCCGGTGGTGACTGTCACCCTCTGGCCCGATACCTCGGTGACAACCCCGGAGGCCTTGGACACGACGACTTGGCCGCTGTCTCGCGCCACCTGGTGCTCCATTCCGGTGCCCACCAGGGGCGGGTCCGGCCGCAGCAACGGCACCGCTTGGCGCTGCATGTTCGAGCCCATCAGCGCCCGGTTGGCGTCGTCGTGCTCGAGGAACGGTATCAGCGCGGTCGATACGCTGACGAGCTGCATCGGAGACACGTCCATGTATTCGATGTTCTCCGGGCTCTCCATGTACACGGAATCCCCGTGCCGCGTCTCCACTCTATCGTCCAAGAACTGCCCTTGGGCGTCCAGTAGGGAGTTGGCCTGCGCCACCCGCACGCGCTCTTCCTCGTCGGCGGACAGGTATACGATGTCCTCGCGGTTCGACGACACGTACGGCGCCACCTGTATCGTCTGCTCAGGAAGCTTGGATATTCGGGTACGTATGCCTTTGGACACGAGGCCGCCTGCATTGAGTATCGACCTGCCGCTCTCGTCCTTGACCGTCTCGCTGACGCGGCGGCCCACAAGGCTAGGGTCGCCGCTGCCGATCTCCTTGGATACCGTGCGGTACGGCGTCTCTATGAAGCCGTACTCGTTGGTGCGGGCATAGGTAGCCATAGACCCCAGCAGGCCGATGTTCGGGCCTTCCGGCGTCTCGATCGGGCATATCCTGCCGTAATGCGAGAAATGAACGTCCCGGACGTCAAACCCGGCCCGCTCTCTGGACAGGCCGCCCGGCCCCAGAGCCGATAACCTCCGCTTGTGAGTCAACTCCGCCAGTGGGTTGGTCTGGTCCATGAATTGCGAGAGCTGGGACCCGCCGAAGAACTCTCTTACGGCAGCCACCACCGGCCTTATGTTGATCAGCGCCGCCGGAGTGGTCGTCCCCGGGTCCATCTGAGTGGTCATGCGCTCCTTTATCACGCGTTCCATCCTCAGCAGACCGATCCGGACCTGGTTCTGGATGAGCTCTCCGACCGCCCTCACGCGCCGGTTGCCCAAGTGGTCTATGTCATCCGCCTCGCGCTCGCCCCTGTTGATGAGGATCATTGCGCGCAGCAAGCTGATGATGTCTTTCGGCGACAGCGTACGGTCCTCAGGGCCGATGTCGAGGCCGAGGCTGCGATTCAGCTTGTACCGCCCCACCCGACCCAGGTCGTACCTGCGCGGGTTGAAGAACAGGTTTTCGAGCAGGTTCTTGGCGTTGTCTTTACTGGGAGGCTCTCCGGGCCGCAGTCGGCGGTAGAACTCGAGTAGAGCCTCCTCCTGGTCCGCGACCGGGGTGTCCTTATCGATGGTCGCCTTGACGTACTGGTGATCGGGGTCTACGTCTATGTCCTCGAACAGCTCCGCGATCTCCTGATCGGTCGCGTATCCCAGCGCCCTGAGCAACATGCTCACGGGGCTCTTACGCTTGCGGTCCACCTTTACGGATATGACGTCCCTGTTGCTGGACTCGAACTCCATCCAAGCCCCGCGGTAGGGAATGAGCTTGGCGGAGGCCAGCAGGCGGCCGGTGGTCGTGT
Source organism: uncultured Dehalococcoidia bacterium (assembly GCA_958296245.1). Lineage (GTDB taxonomy): Bacteria > Chloroflexota > Dehalococcoidia > Lucifugimonadales. The sequence continues at coordinate 235,735 of OY282458.1, read as the reverse complement.
CCGCGCTCGTCGTGAAGTAGACGCCGGGGGACCGCACGAGCTGGCTCACCACAACCCGCTCGGCCCCATTGATTACGAACGTCCCGGTCGACGTCATCATGGGGATGTCGCCGATGAACAGGTCCTGTAGCTTCCTCTCTCCCTCGGCAGGGCCGGGCGCCTTGGTATGAAGCTCTACGGTAACGTGCAACGGCGCCGAATAGGTGGACTCACGCTCCCGGCATTCGTCCTCCGTGTACGGCGGCTTTTCGAACCTGTGCTCTAAGAAGCTCAACTCGAAACGCCCGCCGGGGAAGTCCTCGATGGGGGTTATCTCTTCGAAGAGCTCCTTCAGACCTTCCGACTTGAACCACTCGAAGGAGTCGATCTGTACCTGGATGAGGTTGGGTACGTCGAGAACCCGAGGGGCCCTAGCGTACGTGTGCTCGGCTCTGTTCGAACCATTCGTGACTCGCGCGGCAGTAGATGCCATACGTTGCTACGCTCCTGAAGCCGTGAGGCTTCGACCTAGAAGGCTCGTTGTAGTGTAGAGGACCCAAGAGAAGGCGCACGCCACCCAAGGCGCGGCCCGGTGAAAGGGAAAAGGCAACAGTGATGGAACATAAGGCGACCGAAGTACCCTACCATACAACCCTGAGTATTGTCAACAAGCGTGTGTATCGGAAAGCATCGGAAACTGTTCAGGCTCTGTGAGACCCGAGGGGGGGAGTCGAGGAGATTCTCCCTTCTGACAGGGGGGCTGGGGGCTGTGCCCCCAGTTACCAAGGGGCGGGTTGGGATCTTAAGACGTCTGCTCTACCGGGGCTACGCCGGTCGAGAAGTATCTCACGAAGACCGAACAGTTACGTCAGGGTGTGTATCGGAAACTGTTCAGGCTCTGTGAGACCCGAAAGGGGGGAGTCGAGGAGATTCTCCCTTCTGACAGGGGGGCTGGGGGGCTTGCCCCCAGTTACCAAGGGGCGGGCGGGTGGGAATCTAAAGACGTCTGCTCTATCGGGATTACGCCAGTCGAGAAGACCTCACGAAGACCGAACAGTTACGTCAGGGTGTGTATCGGAACTGTTCAGGCTCTGTGAGACCCGCAAAAGGGGAGGTCGAGGAGATTCTCCCTTCTGACAGGGGGGCTGGGGGCTTGCCCCCAGTTACCAAGGGGCGGGCGGGTGGGAATCTAAAGACGTCTGCTCTATCGGGATTACGCCAGTCGAGAAGACCTCACGAAGACCGAACATCTACACGTGTATCGTACGTCCTTGACCGTCCCCGGGGCTGGTGGTAGCCTCGAAAGGCGGCGCCCCTGCCGAAGTGGCGGAACGGTAGACGCGGCGGTCTCAAAAACCGTTGGGGCTTAAACCCCGTGTGGGTTCGACTCCCACCTTCGGCACCAACCGCACGCGCTTCCTTAACGATTCGCGCTCAGGCGGCCTCCGGTTCGGGCGTGATAGAATCCGCAACCGGACCGTGCGCCGACGCAGGGCCATTTCAAAGTCAGGGTGTTAGGTACTCAGATAATGTCTGAGCACGCGGCGCGACAGATGCTTCGGCTTCGCTCAGCATGACAGTGACGGACCTTGGGAAGGACCGTGCGCCGTCGGCGCAGGCTCTCACTGTTCGCGGCTGAGTATGACACGGCAGGGACTGTCGCTAAACGACGAGACCGACTACGGGCTGTGCTTTGCCTGCGGCCCGCGCAACCCGTGGGGGCTGAAGCTGCGCTTCGAGGCGGACGACGGCAGGGTCTCCACTTCCTTCACGGCCTCGGAGGAGTACCAGGGGTATCCGGGATACCTGCACGGCGGCGTCGCCGGCTCCCTGCTGGACGAGGTGATGAGCAGGGTATCGCTGCTGGAGGGCAGGTGGACGATGACCGCGCGAATGGAGGTCCGGTTCCGGCTGCCGATACCCGTGGGCATCGAGGTCACGGCGGAGGCGGTCAAGGCCGGGGCCAGCCGCGGCTTCCTAGAGGCGCGGGCGGCTATATACCTCCCCGGCCGCCGCACGGCGGCCTCGGCCCTGGGCACGTACGCCTACGTCTCCCACGAGGCCTTGCAGGAGATGGCGTCTCCCTACCCCGGACTGGTACGGGAGTGGATGGCGTAGGCCGCAGCTACTCCAAGCCCCCTTGGGCCTTGTACCTCTTCCCCTTCGCCACGTAGTGGGCGGCGGTGCGGCGTATCAGATCCGAATGGCGCTCGGCGACCTCCCCCCTGACCTTTGCCGGCACCCCCAGCACCATCGATCCGGGCGGTATCTCCATCCGCTCGATCACCATGGCCCCGGACGCTATCAGGCTGCCCTCGCCTATACGCACGCCGTCGTTGACCACGGCGCCGTTGCCGATGAGGGCGCCGTCGCCGACGTACCCCGCGTGGCAGATCACCCTGTGCCCGATGACCACGTTGGCGCCGATAGCGACGTCATCGTCGCCATGAACGACCGAGTTGTCTTGGATGCAGGTATCGGGGCCTATGACTATCCTGCCGTTGTCCGCGCGGATCACGGCGCCGGGCCACACGCTCGAGCGCTCGCCGATCTCGACGTCGCCCACCACGTAGGCGGTCTCGCTAACGAACGCGGTTGGGTGTATCCGAGGCGCGATACCGTCGAGGCTTCTGATCACGTCGGTCCTCCTCGCTGAGGCTATGGGCGCGGTGCAGGGCCCAAGGCCATTCTAACCGATGGGCGCGCCGCCGTCCGAAACCGGGGCCCGCGCCCCTTCGTAATCCCTATCGAGGCGGGACGGCCCGTCAGGGCGGTATGGTATGCTTACGCCCGGCCACGGAGTGGAGGCATGACGACGAAGACCCTGCTGAGGCTCGCACTGCTAACCGCCGCCGCGCTGCTGCTTCCGGCCTGCGCCGGCGCCGCGGACCCGACTCCGACGCCGGTCCCGACGGCGACGGCCACCCCAACGCCCCCCACGCCGACCCCGGAGCCGACGCCGGAGCCCACCGCCACTCCCGATCCCACGCGCGTGCTCTTCAGGTACACCAATGCCATGGCGCTGTTGAGCAATGGGCGCTACGAGGAAGCGATCGCCCAGTTCAACATAGTCATCCGGCTGCTCCCCGATCTCGCGTCGGCCTATTTCGGAAGGGGTCTCGCCCTCTACCGCGACGAGCAGGTGGACGTGGCGCTGGAGGACCTGGACAAGGCTATCGAGATCAGGCCCGACTACGCCGCCGCCCTCAGGAGCAGGGGGATGGTCCACCTGTCCAGGGGGGACGTCGCCGACGCCGTCGCCGACTTCTCCAAGGCGCTGGAGATATACCAGGAGGAGGGCGACCTGAGTTCCGCCGAGGAGGTGCGCGCTATCCTGGAGGGGCGGTAGGCCGGCGGCCGGCCTGAGCGCCGGCGGTGGCCTCCTTGTATATCTGCATGAGGCCCTGGTGCCTTCTGGCCCCCAACCGTCCAGGGGAATAGCCCGCCCCCAAGAGCAGCTTGGCCATCTCCCGAGTGACCGCGTTGTCCTGCAGCTTTGGGAACCCCCTGTAGGCCTCCAGGCAGAGCGCTTCGAGGCCCCGGTCGCGCCTGAGGCCAGCCCAGGAGTGGAGCAGGGGAAGGGCCGCCGTCACCGAGATCTCCCTGGCGCGGCCAACGCCGACGTAGGGCTTCACGGTGAGCGCGGCCTCCAGCGAGCGGCCCCCGAGGGCCGCAGCCGCAGCCAAGCCGCGCATGACCCCGCGCTCCAGGTGGCCGTCCAGGACGTGGGCTGCGCCGGTCATCCTCCTCAGGGGGTGGTTGGCCGGCCTCATCCCGGCCATCCGCCACCTGCCGGGCGGCATCGAGGGGGCCGGCGGGATGTTCTTCAACACCGTCCGGAGGCGCCGGACGCGCGCGGGCGAGTCGATCGACGGCAGCAGCCCGGACCCTCGTATCAGCATCGCCTCCAGGGCCAGCAGGCGCGTTGCGGGCGGCTCTCCACGCATAGACGCCAGCACGCCGAACGGGACCAGGCGCGCCAACTCCCTGAAGGGCTTGCGGTTGGCGGCGTAGCCGAGGGCCTCCATGACGGCGCGGTACGCCACCTCGTCGGGCGGCGAACGCTCCAACTCGGCCCGGAAGCCGGCGCTCCTCGCCATGAACCGCCGATCGCCCGCCTCGTCGAGCGCGTCCCCGGTGGACTCGCCGCCGAGGAGGGCGGCGAACGGCTCGGGCAGCGGGCCGTGGCCGTCTTCGCGCGCCTCTTCCGATAGCCTGACGACCGGCGCCGCTGCGCCCGACTCCTGCGGGGTGGTTTTCCGACCCGCGGTGTGGAGCACGAGGTGAAGCACGACGCCGTTGTAGCCGGGGTCCACGTGATGGCGGTGGGCCCTCCAGCCCGACTCCTCGACGTGCACCTCGACGTCGCCCCGCACGGTCGCCCCGGACTCGGTCTGGAGCACGGCGTCCCGGAAGTCCGGGCCCGGACCGCCTCCCGGCCTGCCGGGATAGAGGACGCGGAAGCGGCGGCCGTCCTCGGTCCTGAGACCCTCCGACAGGTTGTGCGCGTTGCTCCAAAGGCGAACTACCGCGCGCTCGTCCGGCGCGGGGTACGGCGAGCCGGCCTCCATGACGCGCGGGGCCGCACTGATGCCGTTGACCATCAGTTTGCCTGCGTAGCCGGCCTCCATGACGCGCGGGGCCGCAGCGGTTACCATCTCTCCGCCCCCGCGCCGGGCGCGGACGCCTGGAGGGTCACCTCACCAGCGGTCAGCGTTACGGCGGGGCCGCAACGGGGCAGGAGGAGCAGGCTGCCCCGATCGTCGACGCCGACGGCTTCGCCCTCCAGCGAACGCCCCCCCGACTGCACGCGCACACGCCGCCCCAGGGTGTCCAGGGCGCCCCTCCACCTGTCGAGCAGGACCGGACCGGGGAGGCGGTACGCTTCGTCCAGTCTCTCCAGCACGGCTATCATCACTTCGGCCCGGTCCAGGTACCCGCCCATCTCCGCGGCCAGGCTCGTGGCGGTCTGCTCGATGCCCGGGACCTTGGAGGCGTCCATGCTGACGTTCAGCCCAACGCCGACGATCGCGTGCCCCGAGGCGCCCCCCAGGGCCGCCTCCACGAGGATGCCGGCTATCTTCTTGCCGCCTATCCGGACGTCGTTGGGCCACTTTATGGTAGGGGCCAGCCCCGTCAGGTCGGCGGCGGCGCTGCGTACGGCGAGGGCGGCGGCCATGTTCACGTAGTGGAGCCGGCAGCCTGCGGGCCTCAGCACCACCGAGAAGGTGAGGCCGCACCCCGGAGGCGAAATCCAGCTACGGTCGAAGCGCCCCCTGCCTCCGGTCTGCTCCTCGGCCACCACGACGGCGCCCTCGGAGATCCCGCCCTCGGCCAGCCTGCGCGCCTCGTCCATGGTCGAGGTAAGCAGCAGGTGGTGGGCGACGGCGTTGCCGATCATCCTGCCTGCCAGCCTGCGCCGGACCTTTTCGACGTCGAGCCCTCTATCCATGTTCAGCTATCCATGTTCAGCCTATCGGATGGGCCCCTTCCTGATCAGGAAGGGGTTTTATGTCTGAGGGACGCCCATTAGATGCCTGGTGAGGGGTTCTGCGGATTGGCGCTGCGAATCGAAGCACCTTGCAGGGCATTGTAGCAACTACGCATTTCAGAAGCAGGCCTCGGGCAACCGTTCGAGGTGGCGGACGACGTTTTCGACTGGCGCAGCCCCGATGAAGCAGGTCTTTAGATCCCCACCCGCCCGCCCCTTGGTAACTGGGGGCACAGCCCCCAGACCCCCTGCCGGAGGGGAAACCAGTGGGGTTTCCTCTGATGACGACACGGGTATAACCCCGGACCCCCTGCCAGAGGGGAAAACCTCTCTGGACTTCCCCATTCGGGCCTCACGGACTGAAGGGACGTTTGGGCGTGCCGGCTTGGGTCCTCTGCACGCTCGGCGTCATGGCGGCAACGGTTCGGTGGCCGGCGGACGGCGCGAGTACGGTACAATATAGGCAAGCCTGCGCGAGGGGTTTTTAAGACGTTGCTTGGCGCCTTGGCCAAACTGATGGGGGGTTCGAACGAGCGAGCCGTCAAAAGGCTCCGCCCCATCGTCGACGAGATCAACGAGCTCGACCCGTCGTTCGAGCGCCTCTCCGACGCCGGGCTGCGCGCCAAGACGGCGGAGCTGAAGGCTCGCAACGCGGACGGTGAAGCCCTGGGCGGCATTTTGCCTGAGGCATTCGCCGCGGTGAGGCAGGCGGCCACGCGGGCCCTGGGGCAGAGGCACTTCGACGTACAGTTGATCGGCGGCATCGTGCTCCACGAGGGCAAGATCGCCGAGATGAAGACCGGAGAGGGCAAGACCCTCGTCGCCACGCTCCCGGCGTATCTGAACGCGCTTTCGGGCGGCGGGGTCCACGTCGTCACCGTCAACGACTACCTGGCGCGGCGCGACGCCCAATGGATGGGTGCGGTCTACGACATGCTCGGGCTGACGGTGGGGGCGCTCCAGCACGAGAGCGCCTATCTCTACGACGCCGGAGGCCGCGGCGACCGAGGGATGGAACGCCTGCGCGCCGCGTCTCGCCGCGACGCGTACCAGGCGGACGTTACCTACGGGACCAATAACGAATTCGGCTTCGACTACCTGCGCGACAACATGGTGATAGACCTGTCGCAGCGCGTACAACGCGACCTTGCGTACGGGATCGTCGACGAGGTGGACAACATCCTGATAGACGAAGCCAGGACGCCCCTCATAATAAGCGGGCCGGCGCAGGAGACCGGGAAGGAGTATTCCCAATACTCGCGGATTCCCCGCAGCCTCAGCCTGGGCGCCGAATACACGGTCGACGAAAAGCACAAGTCGGTCTCGCTGACCGGCGAGGGCGTCAGCAAGGTCGAGGAACTGCTGAGGGTCGGCAATCTCTACGCCCCTGAGAACGTCCGGCTGGTGCACTTCATAGAGAACGCCCTGAAGGCGGAGGCGCTGTTCACGCGGGACGAGGAGTACGTAGTCCGCGACGGCGAGGTGGTCATCGTCGACGAGTTCACGGGGCGGCTGATGCCTGGCAGGCGCTACTCCGACGGGCTGCACCAAGCGCTTGAGGCGAAGGAGCGGCTGAGGGTGCAGCGGGAGTCCGTAACCTACGCGACCATCACCCTCCAGAACTACTTCCGGATGTACGCCAAGCTGGCCGGGATGACCGGTACGGCGGCCACGGAGGCCGAGGAGTTCTGGAAGATTTACAAGCTCGAAGTCGTCGAGGCGCCCACCAACCTGCCGATGGCGCGCTCAGACCTTACGGACCACGTCTACAAGGACGAGGCGGCGAAGTACGAGGCGGTCGTTCGGGAGATCGAGGAGCAGCACGAAGCGGGCCGGCCCGTGCTGGTAGGCACGACGGACATAACCAAGTCAGAACTGCTGAGCGAGAAGCTCAGGCGGCGCGGGATCGCTCACGAGGTGCTGAACGCCAAGCAGCACGAGAGCGAGGCTGTCATCGTCGCCCAGGCCGGACGGCCCGGGGCCGTGACCGTCGCCACCAACATGGCCGGGCGCGGCACCGACATCATCTTGGGGGGCAACCCGGAGGCCATGATCGAGGTGTCCCGGGAGGAGTGGGAAGAGGACAACAGGAAGGTGATCGACCTGGGGGGTCTCCACATCATCGGCACCGAGAGGCACGAGGCGCGAAGAATAGACAACCAGTTGCGCGGGCGGGCGGGGCGGCAAGGAGACCCGGGAAGCTCGCGCTTCTTCGTCGCGCTGAACGACGAGCTCATGCGCCGATTCGGCGGTGACAAGATCAAGTCCGTCATGGACTGGGCCGGGCTGGACGAGGGCACGCCCATCGAGAACAAGGTGGTCAGCAAATCCGTCGAGAACGCCCAGGTCAAGGTGGAGGCCTACCACTTCGACATACGCAAGCACCTGGTCGACTATGACGACGTGGTCAATACCCACCGCGAGGTCATCTACAAGGAGCGGGACAAGGTGCTGAGCGGCGGCGACCTCCGGGAGAATATCCGGTCGATGGTCGATCAGGAGCTGAAGGGGACTCTGGACCGCTACCTGACCGACTCGCCGCCCGAACAGTGGGACGCCGAAGGCCTGATCGGCGAGCTGCAATCCGTCTTCCCGTTGGGACCCGCGCTTTCCGATCCCGCCCGGCTCGTGCAGCGGAGCCGCGAGGAGATCGAGGGCGAGTTGCTGGGCCTCGCGAAATCCGCCTACGAGGCGCAGGAGACGGCGCTCACCCCGGAGGTCATGCGCTCCTTCGAGCGCGAGCTAATGCTGAGGGTCATCGACTCTCACTGGGTGCATCACCTAACCGCAATGGAGAACCTGCGCCAGGGTATCGGCCTCTACGCCTACGGCCAGCGCGATCCCCTGGTCATGTACAAGAAGGAGGGCCACGACCAGTTCCAGAACCTCCTCGACCGCATCCAGCACGACATCGTACACACCATATACCACGTCAGCGTCGGGAGCGGACAGAACGGCAGGGGCAAGAACGGCAGCGGCAGGGGACGCCGACCGAGCGGCGGCAAGAGTGTCATGACGAAGGTCGTAGGCCGGGCCGCGGAGGCCGGGGCCGCGGGGGGGCGCAAGGTGGGCCGCAACGAGCCTTGCCCCTGCGGCAGCGGCAAAAAGTACAAGAGATGCCATCTCGCGTGACGCCCGCCCGGCAGACGCCGGAGGGAATGAACAACTCGGAGATAGCCGAAGCGTTCCTCGACGTAGCGGGGCTGCTGGAGATGAGGGGGGAGGGCGCGTCGTACGCCATTGCCGCGTACCGGCGGGCCGCAAGGGTCATCGGGGCGCTGGAGGTGGAGGTCAGGGAGATGGTCAGCCAAGGCCGCGACCTGAAGGAGCTGCCGGGGGTTGGCCAGGCCATCGCCAAGAAGGCGGCGGAGATGGTCACGACGGGCGGGCTCGAATACAGGGACCGACTGATGGCCGGGATCCCCGGCGGCATCATCGGGCTGATGCGCCTGCCCGGCGTGGGGCCAAAGACAGCGGGCCGCCTCTGGCGCGAACTGGGCGTGACCAGCGCCGAGGAGCTGGTGCAAGCCATCGAGGACGGGCGCGCGGAGGGTCTGCCCGGCATGGGAAGGAAGAGCGCGGAGAAGATTCTCCACGCGGCGCGGCTGACGGCCTCGGTGTCGTCCGGTGGATAGCGCCGCCGAGGAGGGGCGTCAGAGCGCTGGGCCTCCGGCGGTGGGTCAGTTCCGCCGCGCCCTGGAGGCGGGGCAGAACTGGCCCACCGCCCTGCTGGAGGCGATGGCCCAGTGGACGGCCCCCCAGGAGTCGGATAACGGCAGGACGAATACCTACCTGATCGGCGGCGAGGCGTTCGACTGGCTCCTTCTCGCCGAGCGCCTGTGCTCGGAGGCGGACGGCCTGATGTCGGACGCCGACAGGGAGGCGCTGCTGTTCCAGGGGCGCTTTCCACCCAGGTTCGACACCGCCCGGATCAAGGACATGCTCGGCGTCGATAAGTACCGCGCGTACCTGAACTACTATTACGGCGTGACGGTGGAGGAGGCGCTCCAACTCGCGGTAGAGCTGGAGGTGCAGAAGCGCCGTCTCAGCAATGGGCTCCAGGGGGCCGGCGACTACTCCGAGGACGCCTTCCGTAAGCTGTACGGCTCCGCCAAGAGCGTCCTGCTGGACGCCTTCCGGCGGAGCCGAGGCCACGCACCCAAGCGCTCTATGTCGATGTCGGAGTCCAAGGAGTTCACCTACTGGCTCTTCAAGTACCGGGTTTCCAGGTCCGACAAAGCCAGAATAGCGTCCGACACGCGCAAGGGCCTCGACCAGCTCGACCGCATGCGGCGCGCCGACCGGGCGCGGCGATGAACCCGCATGGGCCGCCGGGGAGCCGGTACGGTCCCCCTGGGGACGAACCGTTCGGAAAAGACCTCACGAACTCTGAACAGTTACTCTGTTGTTGGGCGTTTTGGGCCTGTGCTATGATTGGAGCGCCCTGAGAACCATTGCGTTGGTGCGCTATTGACATCGGACAGCGACAGGCTCCGCGAGCGTGTCCGGCGCTCGCTGGACAGCCAGAAAAGACCCACCGTAACCGTTCTATCGTCCCTTCTAGCTGCCCACGATGAGCTTGGCTATCTACCGGAGGAGGCGATCGAGGAAGTGGCCGCGTACGCCGAGGCGAGCATCAACGACGTATGGGGCGTGGCGTCCTTCTATACGAACTTCCGATTCACCCCGCCCGCCGGGCGCATAGTGGAGGTCTGCTGGGGCCCGACCTGCCATCTGGCGGGCGCCACCGACGTCCTGTTGCGGGTTCAACGGGAGCTTGGCCTGACCGGCGAGGGCGAGACCGCCGACAATAGAGTTACCTTGAAGTACAATACGTGTCTTGGCGCCTGCTCACAGGCGCCGGTGATGAGCGTCGACCACCATCTCAAGGGCCGTGTCACGGCGGAGACGGCCGGGGAGGCGGTCGGCGCGCTCATGGAGCGATGAGCCGGCCGCAGCGCCGCAACGTTAAAGATGTCTTCCTATAGCGATCTCAAGCAGAGAGCGGATGAGCACTGGCAGAGCCTGGTTGCCGGCGATAGGCCGTGGATCAGGGTTGGCGCGGCGATGTGCGGCCACGCGGCAGGGGCATCCGAGGTACTCGGCGCGCTCCGCGCCGAGCTCGCCGCCCGGGGCGCAGAGGCGAACGTCGCCGAGGTCGGCTGCCTGGGGCTCTGCTTCGCGGAGCCTCTCGTGGACATCCTCAGGCCTGGAAGCTCCCGCCTCTTCTTCGACAACGTGGCGCCCGGCGACGTCCCGGCGCTCATCGACGGCTACCTGCTATCGGGCGCGGTGCGCGGCCGCGAGCCCTTGGGCTACTTGGGCGACGCCCCGATTGACGGCGTCCCCGACCTGAACGACCTGCCCGGCATGAGGCTTCAGGAGCGGATCGCGCTGCGCAACGCCGGCTCCATCGCGCCCGGCGACGTGTTGCAGTACGTCGCCAACGGCGGATACGCGGGGCTGAACAAGGCCCTGTTCGACATGGACGCGGGCGGCGTGATCAAGGAGGTCACGGACTCCGGCCTGCGGGGACGGGGCGGGGCGGCGTTCCCCACCGGGGTCAAGTGGAGCTTCCTGGTCCGCTCCCCCGGCCCGCCGAAGTACATCCTGTGCAACTGCGAGGAGGGCGACCCCGGGGCCTACAACGACAAGGGCATACTCGAAAGCGACCCTTATACTCTGCTGGAGGGTATGACCATTGCGGGCTACGCCACGGGGGCGTCGAACGGCTTCGTCTTCATACGCCACGGGCACGACGGGCCGATAGTCCGCACCGAGGAGGCGATAGAGCAGGCCTACGGGGCCGGCTTGCTGGGGAGGAACATCCTCGGCTCGGACTTCTCCTTCGACGTCGAGGTGTCGCTCACCGGCGAGTCCTACGTGGCCGGCGAGGAGACGGCGTTGATGGAGTCGATTGAAGGCAACCGCTCGATGCCGAGGTCCCGTCCGCCCTTCCCCGCTGCGGCGGGGGTCTGGGGCAAGCCCAGCAACATCAACAACGTCAAGAGCCTGGCGTATGCCCCGGAGATCATCTCCCGCGGGAGTGGGTGGTTCTCCTCATTGGGCGTCAACCGCAGCACGGGCACCGCGATCATCTGCCTCAGCGGCGCCGTGCGGCGTCCGGGGCTCTACGAGGTGCCGATGGGGGTTACCCTACGCCAGATCGTCGACGAGATCGGCGGCGGAGTCCCTGAGGGGCGTTCGTTGAGGCTGCTGCAGACCGGGGGGCCGCTCGGCGGGGTGCTGGGCGCCGACGGCCTTGACATCCATCTGGACTTCGAGGAGATGTCGGAGGCCGGGGCGATCCTGGGTTCGGGCGGGGTGATCGTGGCCGACGACACGGCGTGCCCGGTCGACGTGACCAGGATACTGGTCGCCTTCTGCCAGTACGAGTCCTGCGGCAAGTGCTTCCCGTGCAGGCTGGGCATGACGCACCTGCTCGAGGTCGTGGAGCGCATCGCCAACCTGGAGGGGCGGGTCTCGGATCTCGGGTTGATGGAGACGGTGGGTCAGACGATGCAGGCGGGCTCTCTCTGCGGTCACGGTCAGCTCGGGTTCAACCCGATCAAGTCGGCCCTGACCCACTTCGAGGCCGACTTTCGCGCCCACATAGAGGAGAAGCGGTGTCCGGCCGGGAGATGTCCAATGCCAAAGCTAACGCCGAGGAACATGAGGCCCTTCGCCGACGAGCTCCGCCGCCCGGCAGCGGCGTCAGCCGCGCCGTAGCTTCATGCGTGAAATCGGCGCAATGAACGCCCGCCGCCGGAGGCGGCGCCGGAGTGGGGGGCTATGGCTGATCAGATAACCTTGACGGTCGACGGCGTAGAGGTCACGACGAGCCCGAACACCAACGTGCTCCAGGCGGCCATAGACGCCGGCGTATATATACCTTATCTGTGCTACTACCCCGGCATGAAGTCCTTCGGCGCGTGCCGGATGTGCGTGGTCGAGATCGAGGGGCAGCGCGGCACCCCCGCCTCCTGCACCACCCCGGCGGCGGACGGTATGGTCGTTACCACCGTCGGCGCCGGTACCGTAGAGCTGCGCAGGGGCATCATGGACATGCTGCTCTCGGAGCATCCCCACGGATGTTTGACCTGCCACCGGGTCGATCTGTGCGGCCCCTCCGACATATGCCTCAGACACGTGTCGGTCAACGACAGGTGCGTCACGTGCCCCAAGAACGAGCGGTGCGAGCTCAAGGACACCGTCCGGTTCCTCGAGATGGACATGGACACGCCGCTCACCTACAACAACCGCCAACTGCCTCAGCGGATAGAGGACCCGTTCTGGGAGATGGACCTCAATCTGTGCATAGTGTGCGGGCGCTGCGTGCGGGTCTGCGACGAGGTCAGAGGCGACAACGCCCTGACGTTCACCGAGCGCGCCGGGCGCAACCTCATAGGGACGTCCAGGGGGGCGTCGCTTCTCGAGTCGGGCTGCGAGTTCTGCGGCGCCTGCATAGACATTTGCCCCACCGGGGCTCTGGTCGAGCGCAGTCACAAGTGGGACAAGGCCGTGAAGAAGGTCAAGAGCATATGCCCCCATTGCCCGGTGGGCTGCCAGGTCTACCTGGAGGTGGACAAACGGAACCGCCTCATCAGGACCGGGCCGGACGTCCACGCCGCGGCGAACCGCGGGCAGGTATGCTTCAAGGGCAAGTTCGGCCTGGAGTTCGTAAACCGGAAGGAACGGCTGCGCAAGCCGATGCTGAGGGTGGACGGCAAGCTCGAAGATGCGACGTGGGCCGAGGCCGTCGATTCGATCTCAACTAGGCTGAAGGAGGTCGACGGGGAGCGGTTCGCCCTGATCGCCTCGCCTCGCGGCACCAACGAAGACAACTACGTCGCTCAGAAATTCGCCAGGGCCGTCATGGGGTCGAATAACGTGGACGTCTCGTCCAACCTGCGGCCCGAATTGGCGCGGCCCCTGCAGGACATGCTGGGCTACGAGGCGGCGACAGGCTCCATACAGGGCATGGGGTCCTCCCGGTGCTTCCTCGTGGTGTCCAGCAACGCGACCGAGGAGCAGAACGTAGCCGCCGCCGTCGTCAAGAGGGCGGTGAGGTCAGGCGCCGAGCTGATCGTGATCGACCAACGGCAGACCGAGCTTACCAGATACGCCAACACGTGGCTGCGGCCAGTCCCGGGTACCGAAACGGCGTTGATAGGCGGGATGATCAGGGTCATCGTCGACGAGTCCCTGGACGACCACCAATTCTTGGACGAGCAGTGCGAAAACGTCCAGGTCCTCAAGAACAGCCTGTGGGGGTTCGACCTCGTCAAAGTCTCCGCCCTAACGGCGGTCCCGAAGGAGCAGATCCAGGCAGCCGCGCGGCTGCTGGCCGCCAACGGGCCGGCGTCGTTCCTGTACGCCCTGGAGACGATGAAGCCTCACCTGAGGGAAGACTGCGTCCGTGCGATAGTCAACCTGGCTCTCGTGACGGGGAGCGTGGGCCGCCCCGGCGCGGGGGTCTTCCCGCTCTACCTTGGGGCCAACGAGCAGGGGTCCAAGGACGTCGGGTGCGCCCCCGGGCACCTCCCCGGTTACCGCGCGCTTTCCGACTCGGACGCCGTTCGGCGCTCGTGGGGCGCCGACGTCCCGGCTGCCGGAGGGCTGGGTCTCAGGGAGCTCGGCCCAGCCATACGCGCCGGCAGGATAAGGGCGTTGGTGCTGATCGGAGACAGCCCCAGCTTCACCAGCGCTGAGATGGGAGGCTTCCTAGACGCACTCGATGAGTTGGAATACCTGGTCGTGATGGACACGTTCGCAGGCGAGGCCGCCGCGCGCGCCGACGCCGTCCTGCCGCTGGCGACGTTCGCGGAAAAGCACGGCACGTATACGAACATGGAGCGCCGCGTCCAGATGCTGAGGCCGGCGCTCGGCCCCAGAGGCGACGAGGAGACTGAATGGCGGACCCTGAGCCGCATCGCCTCGGAGATGGGGGTCGCGGGCTTCTCCTACGAGAGCTCCGAGGCCGTCTTCGACGAGATCAACGATCTCGTGACGCAATACGGAGGGGTGACGTACCAGCGCCTAGAGGCGGGGGGGCTTCAGTGGCCCTGCTTGGCGGCCGACATGGCCGACACCAACACACTTGAGCCCGCCGCTAACGGAAAGGGGGGGAAGCTGGCCGCCATGACCCTGCCGGAGCCGTCTCCGCACGAGGACGAAGAGTACCCCTTGCTACTGGCGCAGGGGCGTATCCTATACGACGCCGGCGGGAGCCTGGAGATAGAGAAGGTCGGCAGGCGCAACGCGGTTCGGCGCGATGAGGTGGTCGAGCTGCACCCCGACGACGCCCATGGCCTTGGCGTCGTCGACGGCGATTCGGTCGACTTGGTCTGGCGCCAGGGCCGCATGCGGGCAGTGGCCAAGCTTTCGGGCCTGTTCGAAGGGCTGGCCTCGACGACGCAGCTATTTGGAAGCCTGGCCGCCGAGTTGGACGTCTCGAAGGCCGCGGACCCGATGCTGACGGCGCCAAGTCTGCCCATGACGCCGGTACGGGTCGAACCGGTCTCCGCGTCCGCGGCAGGCTAGATAGCCTCATGCAGGCGCACAACCCCGAGCAGGGACGGAGCATGACGCCTCAGAATAGCTGCGCGGTCTGCGGACAGGAGAACGCACCCGATGCCCGGTTCTGCGCCGGGTGCGGGGCCTCCCTTAAGGGCGCGCCCCAGCCGGAAGGCGGGGCTGGCTCGACGTCGGGGGGGCTTCCGCCGCGGTCCCTCGGAGACATCCTGAACGCCACGTTTTCGATCTACCTGTCCTCCTCCCGGGCCTTCGTGGGTTTCATAGGCATCGCGCTGGTGCCGCAGATCCCTGCAACAATCGCGGGACTGATTCAAGGACCGGCGTCGTTGGTGCTTACCGCGCTTGGCGTACTTCTCTCAGCGGTGGCGGCCGGGGCCACGGTATACGCCGCCGCCAGGGAGGCGCTGGGGCAAGAGTGGGACATAGCGTCGGCCTACACGCGGGCGTTCGAGAGGGTGATCTCGCTTGTATTCGCCTTCCTGGTGTACCTCCTCGCCCTCATCGGGGCCGGCGTCCTGTCCATCGTGCTGGTCGGCATTCCGTTGCTCTTCTTCATTCTGATAGTCTGGAGCTTCCACGCCGAGGCGATAATGATCGAAGGGAAGCGCAACCTCGACTCTCTGAGCAGGTCCTACGAGCTGGTCAAGGGCAGTTGGTGGCGGGTCTTTGGGATATTCGTCGTCTTCCTCCTCTTGGCGGCAGCCTGCTTTATGGCCGCCGCCGCTCTGGTGGTCGCAGTCTCCTCAATAATTGCGTACAGCGGCGTCGGCTTCATCCTAATCGGCGCCGCCGTCGTGGTCATCATGCCCATCATGGCGATAGGGAGCGCCGTCCTGTATCTCGATCTGAGGGTACGGAAGGAAGGCTATACTCTCGACGATCTCGCGGCTGAGGTCGGTCGATAGTGGGTCGATGACATATGAGCAGGCTGCTGAAATTACGAGGGTGTCCCCGGAATCATTCCCCTGGCCGTGAAGGGGGTTGGAGGGAAGCAAAGGAAGTTCTTCCGCAGCCCCGTGAGGTTGAGGGGCGGGCTTCGATACCCCGCCAAGAGGTGAACAGACGTTGACCACGATCAGACGACGCAGACCGCCAAAGCCCAAGCTGGCCGAGTCCAGGATCATCGAGCGCAGAGACATCACGGACGACCTGATGTTGATGTGGATCGAGAAGCCGGAAGGCTTCTCCTTCAAGGCGGGCCAGTACTGCACCATCGGCAGGGACGGCATCGAGCGCGCCTACTCCATCGTGTCGGCCCCGCACGAGGAGACGCTGGAGCTGTTCGTGGAGCTGGTGCCGCTGCCCGACGGCGTGTTGACGCCGCTCCTGTGGGAGCTTGGGCCCGGGGACGTACTCTCCATCAGACCGCGCGCCAAGGGCATCTTCACGTTCAAGCCAAAGTACCCGAACCACCTGCTCGTATCGACCGTAACAGGCGTCGTGCCATACGTCAGCTACCTCAGGGACTACCTGCACCGTAAGGCCAGCGGCCACCGGTTCTACGTCCTCATGGGGGCCAGCTACGCGGATGAGTTCGTCTACGACGAGGAGCTGAAGAGGCTTGCATCCGACCTCCCCGATCTGGTCTCCTTCGTGCCCACCATCAGCCGACCCGACGAGGAGCGCAACGACGGGTGGAGCGGTGAGAAGGGCCGTGTGAACACCATCGTGGAGAAGTATGCCGAGAAGTACGGCCTGAGCCCGGAGGATACCTTGGTCTACGCGTGCGGCCACCCCGGAATGATAGAAGAGGTCAAGGACCGCATGGCGCCAAGGGGCTTCACCGTCGAAGAGGAGCGCTTCTGGAAGGAAGACTAGGCGCCGTTCTGCGCCAGCCTTCCGCTGCCCCATCAGGCTGAGGAGGCAGTGAACCCCAATCCCTCCAGAATGGCCGGCAAGCCCGACAACTCCCCCGCCCTGTTCACCGACCTGTACCAGCTGACTATGGCAGAGGCCTACTGGAGAAGCGGCGTCACGGCCGAGGCCACGTTCAGCCTGTTCATCCGCACGCATCCACCGGACCGCGGATACTTCGTCGCCGCCGGCATCGAGGACGCGCTCGACCGCCTGCAGGACGTGCGGTTCCCCCAAGAGGACGTGGATTACCTCCGCTCTACGGGCAGCTTCGGTCCCGATTTCTTGGACTTCCTCTCGGGCGTCCGGTTCACGGGAAGCGTCAGGGGGATGCGCGAGGGGAGCATCTTCTTCGCGGACGAGCCGGTCATCGAGGTTACGGCCCCGGTGATAGAGGGCCAGATCGTCGAGACGGGCTTGATCAATCTGATCAACCTGCACTGCATCCTTGCAAGCAAGGCCGCGCGGGTCGTCGCGGCGGCGCGAGGCCGCGAGGTCGTAGACTTCTCGGCCCGCCGGACGCAGGGAGCGGAAGCGGCGGACGTCATGGCGAGGGTCGGGTACATGGCCGGATATGCCGGGACCAGCAACGTTCTCGCCGGGAAACGCCACGGCATACCAACCTTCGGCACCATGGCGCACTCTTTCGTGACCAGCTTCGGGAGCGAGACGGAGGCGTTCCGCGCATACGCTGAGACATTCCCGGAGGCGACGACCCTGCTGGTGGACACCTACGACACGCTGTCGGGTGTGCGGAACGCCATCACCGTCGCGGGAGAGATGGCGAAGATGGGCCACTCCCTGCGCGCCGTGAGGCTTGACAGCGGCGACCTGCTCGGTCTGGCGAAGAAGGCGCGCCGGCTTCTGGACGAGGCCGGGCTCGGCGAGGTCCGGATACTCGCCAGCGGCAGCCTCGACGAGTTCGCCATAGACGACCTGCTGACCGCCGGCGCGCCCATCGACGGCTTCGGGGTCGGGACCAAGGTGGGCGTGTCCGCGGACGCGCCCTGGACCGACTGCGTATACAAGCTTGCCGAGTATGGCGGCCGACCGACTTTGAAGCTGAGCCACGGGAAATCAAACCTGCCGGGGCCCAAGCAGGTGTACCGGTCGCGGGGCGGCGGCGGCAGCTACTCAGGGGACGTGATCGCGGCGGCGGACGAACCCGCGCCGGAGGGCTGCGAGCCTCTGCTCCATGGGCTGATGGCGGACGGAAGGAGAACGTCCGAGCCGTCGTCTCTCGCTGAGCTGAGGTCCCGCTTCGCCCGGGAGTTTGCGGCGCTGCCCGGCAGGTACGGTAAGATACGCTCTCCGGCCAGATACGAGGTCACGGTGAGCCCTAAGCTGGACCGGCTTGGGCGGTCTCTCGCCGCCGCTGTCTCGGGGCGAGTGTCCCGGGCGGCGCCGATGCAAGGGTAGACGTAAGGAGGACGAATCATGGCAAGATTGCCGCTCATGTCCAGGCAGGACCTGCCGGCGGAAGCCCACCCGATTCACGACCACATCCGGGAGACGCGAGGAGGTATGCCCAACCTGTTCCGCGCCCTCCTGAACAGCCCCGAGGCCGCCGAGAGGGTCGCCGCGCTGGGGGAGTACATACGCTACCGCTGCCCCCTGAGCGACGCCGCCAGAGAGACGGCGATCCTGAGCACGGCGCGCGAGTTGGGCATCCACTACGAATGGGCGCACCATGCGGCGGTCGCGCGCCAAGCAGGGGTGCGCGAGGAGGTCATCGAGGCTATCCGAAGCGGCAAAGGGCCAATGGGCCTTCCGGCCAAGGAGGGCATATTCATCCAGGCTGCCAGGGAGATAACCGGGACCGGCGCCCTGACGGACCGCACCTTCCAGGCCGTCGAGCACCTGCTGGGGCCCCGCCAGACCGTCGACCTAATCGTCCTGGTGGGCTACTACACCATGGTGGGCCGGGTACTCAGGACCCTGGAGGTAGAGCTGGAGGAAGGGGTCGAGTCCGACCTGCCGGAGTAGCGGGCCGGACGCTCGCCCCTGCCGAGCATCCCCCGGAGCTAGTGCGGCTGCGTTGGCAGGGAGTTCTAGCAGGCTGCGGAATTACAGGGGTGTGAGAGGGCGCAGTTTCCCGTTGCCGGGAGCCTGAGGTCCTCCCCTCTGGGGGTCTGGGGGCTGTGCCCCGGTTACCAAGGGGCGGGCGGGTGGGAATTAAAGGCGTCTGCTTTTATCGGGGGCTACGCCACTCGAAGAGGCCTCACGAAGTCGGAACGGGTTACGGAAGGTACGGAATCGGGACACCGCAAAGACCGGGGAGGTTACGCTTTTGGAGACTGCGCCGACGGAGGCCTGCGCCGGGCAGCAGTGGACGGAAAGCTTGGAGCGCGAACTAGGGGTTGCGTTCAGCGACAAACGACTCCTCAGACTGGCGCTGACTCACAGCTCGTTTGCCAACGAGAATCCGGGCGCCCCGCCGCAATCCAACGAACGCCTCGAGTTCTTGGGCGACGCGGTCATCGGCTTAGTGGTGGCCCGGGAACTCTACGAGATGCGCCCTGGGTGGTCTGAGGGCGAGCTGACCCAAGCCAGGACCTCCTTGGTGCGCGGCGCCGCCCTGGCCGCGTTGGCTCGGCGCCTGCGCCTCGGCGACTACCTCTGCCTCGGCAAGGGTGAAGAGGAAGGCGGCGGCCGCCGCCGGGACTCCAATCTCGCCGGGGCGCTGGAAGCGGTGGCGGGCGCCCTCTTCTTGGACCAGGGTTACGATGCCGTCCGTCTGTTCGTCGCCGCCCAGATGGGGGGAGACCTGGCCGAGGCCGGCACTGCCGGACTCGCCAAGAGCCCGAAGTCCACACTTCAGGAGGCGGTGCAGTCGCGGGGCCTCGCGCCGCCTGCTTACGAGGTGGTCCGCGTCTCCGGCAAGGATCACGCCCGCGAATTCACCGCCGACGTGCTGGTGGACGGGATGGTTGCGGGAAGGGGTTCCGGGACGCGCAAGGGGTGGGCCGAGCAGGCCGCCGCCGCCGCAGCCCTCAAGGCCATGGGGTTGGACTAGCAGGCCGTTGCCAGCGGCCCCAACGGCTATCCGAAGACGCGCTGAAGGTATTCGACGTCCAGTTCGGGGTACACGGGGTAACGACTCAGCAGGCCCGCTACCCGGTCTCGGGCCTCGCGCAGCGCCGAGACGTCCGTGGTGTAGCGGGCCTTGCTGAACTGACCGGCGCTTCTACCCTTGGCGATGACCGCGGCTCGCGTGCCGGCGAGCACCAGCTTCAGGATCGACGCAACCTCCCTCATCTCATCCTTCCCCATACCCAACGTCGTCAGGGCGGGGGTCCCCAGGCGCAGGCCGCTGGCGTACCAGGGCCCGTTGGGGTCGAATGGCAGGGTATTGCGGTTCAGGGTGACTCGGGCCCCGCGCACCGCCGCCTCCGCCTGGCGCCCCGTCAAGCCGAACGGAGTCACGTCCAGCAGCATCAGGTGGTTGTCGCTGCCGCCCGTCAGCACGTCCATCCCCTCCTCCAAGCAGTAGCCGGCCAATGCAGAGGCATTCGACACGACGCCTGCGGCATATTCCCTGAACCCCTGGGTGCTCGCTTCCTGAAGGGCCACGGCCTTGGCCGCCATGACGTGGGGCAGCGGCCCCCCAAGCACTAGGGGGCACCCCTTATTGACCTGCTCGGCAAACTCCTCCCGGCAAAGCACCATCCCCCCCCGCGGGCCGCGCAGCGTCTTATGGGTCGTGGTCGTTACGACGTCGGCGTGGGCCACCGGGTCGTGGTCTCCCTGGAAGACCCTGCCGGCCACCAGGCCCGCAAAGTGCGCCATGTCCACCATGAACACCGCGCCGACCTCGTCAGCTATCTCCCGGAACGCCGCAAAGTCTATGCGTCTGGAATACGCGCTGTATCCGGCCAGAAGGATCAGGGGCCTGAACTCCCTGGCCTGCTCCCGTATCCTGTCGTAGTCCAGCAACTTCGTCTCCGGGTCCACGCCATAGGATGCAGCGTCGAACATGCGGCCCGAGACGTTATGCCGGTACCCGTGCGTAAGGTGCCCGCCGGCGTATAGGTCCATCCCCAGGAGCCGCTGGTTGCCCATCGCAGCCCGCAGCTCGCGCCATTCCCCGCTGCTGAGCGCCGAAGGGTCCGTCCGCCCCATCCGCTCCATGAACGGCGCCTGCACGCGGGCCGACAGTATCGCCCAGTAGGCGACCAGGTTGGCGTCCGCGCCCGAATGCGGCTGAACGTAGGAGTGATCGGCGCCGAACAGGGAGCGCGCCAAGGCTGCCGCGCGCTCCTCGATGGCGTCGACGTTATCGCAGCCGGCGTAGAAGCGGTGGCGCGGCACCCCCTCGGCGTACTTGTCGGTGAGCAGGTTCCCTTGGGCGAGTTGGACGGCCAGCGACGAGTAGTTCTCGCTGGCGATCATCTTGAGGTTCCGGCGCTGGTCGGCTACCTCCGAAACGATGGCCCTCGCCACTTCCGGCGACACCGCGCCGATCCGCTCCAAGGACGCCAAGTAGGCAACGAAGCCCGGGCTCGGCGGTTTGCCGGAGCTCACGGCCTCCGCTAGGTAGGCAGCCAATGGAGATTCTCGCAATTTATAGGCCGGTGACGCGGGTGATCGCGGTAGTCTAGTCACTCCGCCCGACGGGTGTCAAACCTCTATACTCGTTCAGTACATCCCGTACACATCACCTCCTTTCCGATGATAGCCCGGTCCGTCTCAGGTACTCGCTGGGGGTCGGGTATCCCAGGGACTGGTGAGGGCGCACGGTGTTGTAGACCTGCTCCCACTGACGCAGTGCGCGGTACTTCGAGGTCTCCGTCGTATATCTCGTGGAACTCCTCGGTGTGAGTGCGCTGTGCACGCTCGACGTGACCATTGAGCTTAGGTGAGCGCGGGGGCAGCACGAACAGCCTCACCCCGCGCCGCTCACACTCACGCTCGAACTCCGCCGCGAACTCACTTCCTCAGTCTCTGTGAGACCTGAAGGGGGAAGTCCCAGAGAGGATTCTCCCCTCCGGCAGGGGGTCTGGGGGCTGTGCCCCCGGTTAACCAAGGGGCGGGCGGGTGGGGATCAAAGCCGACTGCTTCATCGGGGCTACGCCAATCCTCACGAAGACTGAACAGTTTTCGTCACCTTTCGTCACCTCTCCGCAGGTTGCCGGACAGAGTACGATGTGTTAGGTTGACGGTTGGTTGATGATCGTTGCCGCGCGCCTCCGCGCTCCCGCCCAAGGGCCCAATCGTGGGTACGCCTCTACCACCCCGTGCGAAGACGACCACGGGCCCCTTCCCAAGCCGGCGCGGTGAGGATGCGCACTTGGTAGACGAGGGCAGAATCAGGGAGGCCGTAGCCTCCATCCTCTGCGCCATCGGCGATGATCCGGGCAGGGACGGCCTCAGGGGCACCCCTGACCGCGTCGCCCGGATGTACGGCGAACTCTTCTCCGGTATCGGGGAGGATCCCACCGACCTGCTGGAGACGGGCTTCGAGGAAGAACACGAGGGTATCGTCGTCCTGAAGGACATCCATTTCTTCTCGATATGCGAGCACCACTTCCTCCCCTTCTACGGCAGTGCTGACATAGGCTACGTGCCGGATGGCCGGGTGGTCGGGATCAGCAAGCTCGCCAGGGCGCTGGACGTGCTGGCGAGGCGCCCCCAACTCCAGGAACGGCTGACCGGGCAGCTCGCGGACGCCATAGACGGGGCGGCCAAACCCGCGGGGGTTGCCGTCGTGCTCCGCGCCGAGCACCTATGCGTCGCTATCCGCGGCGCAAGGAAGCCCGGCGCCGTCGTCGTGACCTCCGCAAGCCGAGGGGTCCTGACGCAGCGGGCGAGGATGGACGAATTCAACGCCCTGCTGGAGATAGTCTAAGGGTGCGCCCAGACATCAGCCTGCACGATTTCGACGGTCTGCGGGAAGAATGGGAGGGTCTCCTCCCCTTCTGCTCCACCAACACCGTATTCGTAACCCCCGTGTGGCATAGGATATGGTGGGAGAGCTTCGGGCGCAGCTCCGAGCTCCGATTGCTGTCGGTGAGGAGCAACGGCTCCCTGCTTGGAATCGCGCCCCTCAGGGAGACCGGCGGCGTCCTCCACTTCATCGGAGACACCGACGTCTGCGACTACAACGACTTCCTCGTCCGTCAAGGGAGTGAAGAGGCCTTCTACCCGGCGCTGTTCGAATACCTGAACAGGCAGCCATCCCGGATCGAGTTGCAGTCCGTGCCGGAATCCTCCCCGACCCTCCAATATATCCCGCCTCAGGGGGAGAAGTGGGGCTATACCGTCAAGGTGGAGGTGGAGGACGTAGCCCCGGTTGCATCCCTCCCCAGCACGTGGGACGCCTTCGTCGCCTCGCTGCGAAAGAAGAACAGGCACGAGTTGCGGCGGAAGCTGCGGCGCCTGGACGCCTCAGGCGCCTTCGCGCAGCAGGTCTATCAGGACCCCGCCACCCTATCAGGCGACATGTCGGACTTCTTCCGGCTGCACCGCGGCAGCCGGCCCGACAAGAAGGACTTCATGACGGCGGAGCGTGAGCAGTTTTTCACGGAGGCCGCGGTCGAACTGAGCGCCAGCGGCCATTTCAAGCTGGCCTTCCTCGAGTTGAACGCCGTCAGGATCGCCGGTTGCATCTGCTTCGACTACATGGACTCCTATTTGCTGTACAATAACGGCTACGATCTGGGCTATTCCAGACTGAGCGTCGGCCTGCTAAATACGGCGTTGGCCATCAAGCAGGCGATTGAGGCCGGCAAGCGCTCTTTCGACTTCCTCAGGGGAGGGGAGCGTTACAAGTACGACCTCGGAGGCAAGGAACGGCGGGTGTTCCGGGTGACCATGCGCCGGTAGGGGGGCTTGCCGACGCCGTTTCATCCAATTCCCTCCCGCCGTTTCTTTATTGGAGCTCCATATGAACAGAGTCGCCATGCTGAGCCTGCACGGCTGCCCGGTGGCGCGCCTCGGAGAGAGGGACACCGGCGGCATGAACGTCTACGTTCTCCAGACCGCGCGCGCCCTTGGCGAGATGGGGCGCCGCGTCGACGTATACACCCGGTGGCACGACCCAAGGGACGAGCAGGTGATGAGCCTCGGCGAGAACGCCAGGGTGGTCCACCTGAAGGCGGGGCCTTACGACCGGCCCAAGGGGGACGCCCACCGGGACATCCCGGAATTCCTCGATAAGCTGTACGCGTTTCGGCGTTCGGAGGATCTCGCCTACGACGTAGTACACTCCCACTACTGGTTGTCGGGAGCGGCGGGTCTGACCCTTGCCGACGAGTGGGGCGTCCCCCACGTGGCGACCTTCCATACCCTGTCCCGGAAGAAGATGCAATCCCGCGTCGGGGAACGAGAGTCCGAGCTCAGGGCCTGCACCGAAACCGCGATCGCCGGCGGCGTGGACGCCATAGTCGCTTCCACGCGCCAGGAGCGCGACGACCTCGCCCACCTGTACGGCGTCCCCGCCGGTCGTGCCCACGTGATCGCTCCGGGCGTCGACACGAAGCTGTTCCGGCGGATGGACCCTCAGGCGGCGCGGGCGGCCCTCGGCATCGCGGAGAGCAAGGTCATCCTCTCGGTTGGCCGCATCGAGCCGCTCAAGGGGATCGATATACTGATAAGGGCGGCGGCCAAGCTGGAGGATATATCGGACGTGAGGCTCCTTATCGTGGGCGGAAGCCCATCGTCCGACCCGGAGGTGGAACGGCTCAGACAGGTTGCTTCCGAGGTGGGGATCGGCCGCGCCGTCACGTTCACGGGGAAGGTCGACCAGACCGAGTTGCCCACCTACTACAGCGCAGCCGACGTCTTCGTGCTGGCGTCCTACTACGAGAGCTTTGGGCTCGTGGCCTTGGAGGCGATGGCGTGCGGGGTCCCGGTCATAGCCTCCAGGGTGGGAGGCCCCAGGACCTTCGTCAGGGATAGCGTGACCGGGTACCTGATCCCCTGGCAGTGCCCGGAACCCTACGCCCAGCGCATAGAGATGCTGTTGTCCAACCCTGGCCTCCAAGCCAGCATGGGGGCCGCCGCCGAGGCCGAGGCGTCGAAGATGGGATGGGATTCGGCGGCCCGCGGGGCGTCGGAGCTCTACGACTCACTGGCGGCGGCTCCTTGGAGCTACGCGGCGGGCGCCTAACCATGGACCGTTACAGCCGTGTCGGGCCGCGCTTCCCGAATTGCCGGCCCGCCTGAGCGTCGATCCGATGCGTACCTTCCGTCTCGCTCTGGCCCAGATCAACCCCGCCGTGGGCGATCTGGAAGGAAACACCGCCAAGATACTTAGGTACGTCGAGCGCGCGCGAGCGCTCCGGGCCGACGTGGTGGCGTTCCCCGAGCTTGCGGTCACCGGTTACCCTCCTGAGGACCTCCTCCTCAAGCCTCAGTTCCTCGAAGAGAACATGCGCAAGATGCGCGAAGTGGTACGGGCTTCGTCGGGGATATCCGTCGTCGTCGGTTTCGTCGACGCCGCCAAGGACGTGTATAACGCCGCCGCCGTGGCCCACGACGGCCGGTTGGTGGACGTATACCACAAGATATACCTCCCGAACTACGGCGTCTTCGACGAGGAGCGATACTTCAAGGCAGGGTCCGGGTGTCCCGTCTACGTCGTCAACGGCGTCTACGTCGGGGTCAACATCTGCGAGGACATCTGGTACGCGGCCGGGCCGGCGGTCGTGCAGAGGGACAGCGGCGCAGAGCTGATCGTGAACATCAACGGCTCGCCGTTCCACGCCGGCAAACGCGCCCACCGGGAGAAGATGCTTGCGACGCGGGCTGCGGACAACGGGGTGTACGTGGCCTACGTGAATCTCGTAGGCGGACAGGATGAGCTCGTGTTCGACGGCGGGAGCGTCGTCTTCGGCCCCGCCGGAGAGGCCGCGGCGCGCGGGGCACAGTTTCAGGAGGAGTTGATCACCGTAGACCTGGACGTCGACGCGGTGCAGCGTTCCAGGCTCAGCGGTCCCAGATTGCGCAGAGAGAAGCCCGGCGTACCCGACGGGCTGGGACCGCCGAGGGTGCTTCCGGTCTCCGCGCACACGCCGAGGCCGCTGCCCGACCTGCCTCCGCGCCGGCCGCCGGCCCGCTACGGCGCTGCCGGGGAGGTCTACCAGGCGTTGGTCACGGGGACGAGGGATTACGTTCGCAAGTGCGGCTTCGCGAAGGTCGTAGTCGCTCTGTCCGGGGGCATCGACTCCAGCCTGGTGGCAACGATTGCAGCGGACGCGCTCGGCCCCGAGAACGTAGTGGGCGTGTCGATGCCGTCGCGCTACTCTTCGGAGGGCAGCGTAGACGACGCGAAGGACTTGGCGGGGAACCTCGGCATCAGGTTGATCAGTCTGCCGATCGAAGCGCAATTCACCGCGTTCCTCGATGCCCTTGCGCCGCACTTCGACGGGATGGAGCCGAACGAGGCCGAAGAGAACCTCCAGTCCCGCATACGCGGCAACCTCGTCATGGCGCTTTCGAACAAGATGGACTGGATGGTTTTGACCACCGGCAACAAGAGCGAGATGGCGGTCGGTTACGCAACCATCTACGGCGACATGGCGGGGGGGTACGGAGTCATCAAGGACGTGCCCAAGACGATGGTGTACGAGCTGGCCGAGCACCGCAACGCGGCGGGCGGCGGGCCGCTCATCCCTCAGGCGGTCATGGAAAAGCCTCCCAGCGCCGAGCTGCGCCCGGACCAGAAAGACCAGGATAGCTTGCCGCCCTACGAGGTGCTGGACCGGATACTCAAGGCCTACGTGGAAGAGGACAGGAGCTTTGACGGAATAGTGGCGTCAGGGTTCGAGGAGGACGTCGTAAAGCTCGTCGTGGACCTGGTGGACCGGAGCGAGCACAAGCGCCGGCAGTCACCGCCCGGGGTGAAGATAACGCCTCGAAGCTTCGGGCGGGACCGCCGAATGCCGATAGTGAATCGGCATAGGCCGTTCTAGGGCCTGCAAGGCAGGCCCGCCGCGCGCTCCCCTTAACTCCGGCAGGCTGCCGGGGGCTGCGCATAGCGGCAGCGCTCCGCCCCGCAGGCGGCCTCAGAGTCTGCGGACCCCGATGGTCACCTCAGCGCCGCCCAAGTCGTGCGACTCGGTGTAGGCCGCCGGAGACTCCCCACGGGTCAGGACGTCCGAGAGGGTCTCCTGACGAATGTAGCCGTCGTGAGCCTCGAAGACAGCCTCCGCGGCGGCTCCGCCCCGATAGAACGTCTCTATGCGGTCGGATATGTCGAAGCCCGCCGAGCGGCGCATGTTCTGGATGCGGTGGACGATCTCTCTCGCGCTGCCCTCGGAGGCCAGTTCCTCGGTCACGTTCGTGGTCACGGCCACGGTGTACCCCGCCTCCGAGGCGACCGAATAGCCCTCCTTGTCGGAGGCATTGACCACCACCTCCTCGGGGCCGAGGAGATACGGGCCCAGCGGTACGGGGCGGCCCGACGACACCAGGGCAGAGACCTCGGTTGGGTCCGCATCGGACAGCGCCGAGAGCACCTTCGGGGTATCCCGCCCGTACTTCGGGCCCACGCGGGCCATGTCCGCTCTCACCTCGAAGCTCGACACCTCCGTCTCCGGCCCCATGACCTCCACCTCCTTGACGTTGAGCTCTTCGAGCAGCTGTACGGAGACGGCTTCCAGCGCCGACGCCTCGTTCTTCGACCGGAGCCCCACGAGGAGCTTTTGGAGCGGCTGGCGGACCTTCAATCCGGTCTTGCTGCGGGCAGACCTGCCGAGGCTGGACAGACGCATGGCGAGCCGCGCCGCGTCGGACAGGGCGGGGTCGACGTGCGAGGGGTTCTCCTTGGGCCACGCTTCCAGGTGAACGCTCTCGGCGGCGCCGGGGCGCCGCTCCAAGTTCCGGTGGATCGACTCGGTCAGGAACGGCATGACCGGCGCCAGCAGCTTGTTCAGGGTCACCAAGCATTCGTACAAGGTGGCGTGGGCCGAGAGCTTGTCCTCGTCGGCGGCGCTCTTCCAGAACCGGCGTCTGCTGCGGCGCACGTACCAGTTGGAGAGGTAGTCGACGAACCTCTCCGCGGCTCTGCAGGCCGGGTCGGTGGCGTAAGCGTCCAAGCTCCGGGTCACGTCGCGGACCAGTGAGTTGAGCTCCGAGATGATCCATCTGTCCAAGTCCGGCCTGTCTTCGACAGGGGGCGCCGGGTTGCGGGGGTCGAACTCGTCGATGTTGGCGTAGGTGATGAAGAAGGAGTAGACGTTCCACAGCGTGATCATGAAGCGCCTTCGCGCCTCGTCTGCGACGCCGAACCCAAAGTTCAGGTTGGAGGCCGGGTTGTGGAGGCAGTAGACCCAGCGCATGGCGTCTACGCCCATCCGCTCGGCGGCGTCCTCGAACCAGATGGCGTTGCCCTTGCTCTTGTGCATCTCCTCGCCCTTCTCGTCGCGCATGAGGGCGTAGCTGTGAATGGCGCGGGTCGGCTCGGCGTTTTCCAGGACGGTGCTCATGGTCAACAGCGAGTAGAACCAGTTTCGGAATTGGCCCGGGAAGCTCTCGGTGATCAGGTCGCCCGGGAACCACTGGCGCCAATAGGCGCGGTCGTGCCGGTAGCCCAAGGTCGAGAAGGGCACTATCCCGGCGTCCAGCCAGGGGTTGCCCACGTCCTTTATCCGCGCAACCCTTTCTCCGCACCGGCTGCACTCGATTCTGATCGCGTCTATCCAGGGCCGGTGCGGGGAGTGGCCTTCGAACTGCTCCAACCCCTCGACGGCCCGCTCCTTCAACTCGGTCTCGCTGCCGACCACTTCGAAATGTCCGCATTCGCACTTGAAGATCGGCAGCGCCAGTCCCCAGAATCGCTTCTTGGAGATCATCCAGTCGTCCATGTTGCGCAACCAGTCGAGCTCGCGGCCCAGACCGAACGACGGGATCCAGGTGACCTTCTTGGCTACTTCGGCGATCATCGAGCGCAGTTCGCTCATCGAAATGAACCATTCGTCCACCAGCCGGAATACGAGCTCCGTACCGCAGCGCCAGCAGACGGGGTACCGGTGGGGGTACTGCTCGATGCGGTGGAGGATGCCCTTCTCGCGCAGGCTGTCGTAGATGAGCTCGTTGACCTCGAAGACGCTCTTGCCCGTGAGCCAGTCGAAGCCGTCTACGAAGGCCCCGAAGTCGTCGAGGGGGGCGATAACCGCCAGCCCTTCCCTCTTGCTTATCTCGAAGTCCTCCTTGCCCGCGCCGGGGGCGGTGTGGACGATTCCCGTCCCCTCAGACTCCTTGACCTCCTTCCACGCTACGACCCTGTGGTCGACGCCTTCCTGGACCGGCAGTTCGTCGAAGGGTCCCTTGTACCGCAGCCCCACCAGGTCGGCGCCCGGCATCTCCTCCAGCACGTCATGGCCGGCTCCCAGTTCGGACAGCCGCGACTTGAGGAGGTAGAGGACTTCGCCGTTCTCGGTGCGGGCCTTGGCGTAGGTGAGATCCGGGTGTACGTAGGCCGCCGTATTGGCGGCCAGCGTCCAGGGGGTGGTCGTCCACACAAGGAGCGCCTCGTTTTCGCGGCCGATCAGCGGGAATCTGACGTATAGGCCGGGGTGGACGATCTCCTGGTAACCCTCGGTGACGATCTCATGCTCAGAAAGGCCGGTGCCGCACCGCGGGCACCACGGCATCACGTCTGTCCCTTCGTAGATCCATCCCCGCTCGTGGCAGACCTTCAGGAAGCGCCAGATCGTATAATTGTTCTCATCGGACATGGTGTGGTATGAATTGTCCCACTCCATCCAGTAGCCCAGCCGGATTGATTGCTCCGTCTGTTGCGCGGCGAACCTTCTGACGCGCTCCTTGCAGAGCTCGACGAACTTGTCGATGCCGAAGTCCTCGATCTCGCGCTTGTCGTTGAGTTTCAGTTCCTTCTCCACCTCCACCTCGATCCACAGGCCCTGGCCGTCGAAACCGTTCTGGTAGCGCTGCTTGAATCCCCTCATGGTCTTGTAGCGCTGGAATACGTCCTTGTAGGTCCGCCCCCAGGCATGGTGAACGCCCATCGGGTTGTTAGCCGTGATTGGGCCGTCGATGAAGGAGAAGGTGGTTGCGGAGTCGTCGTTGGCGTGGAGGTACTTCGTGAGGATGTCCTGCTCCTCCCACCACTTGAGGGTATCCCGCTCCATCTGAACGAAATCGACCTTGGACGGCACAGGCTCAAACATCATTCTCCCCTTCTCGCGGTCCTGCCCTTCGCTTTCGGCAGGCAGGCCGCCCCGTCGCTCGCGGCGACTCTTCGCGTTCGAGAGCGAGGGGCGGCGCAGAGGCGGCATATTTAGGGCTATCCGGCGAGCCGTACGCCCCAAACAAAAAAAGCCCGTCCCACAACAGGGACGGGCTCAAGCTGCCCGCGTTACCACCCTTAATTCCCCGGCGTCGCGCGCCGGGACGCTCTATTGGGGATACCGACATACCCCCCGCCCCTCTAACGTGGGGCGAACCCGGCGGGTCCTACTGGGGGCACCCGCGGGGGAGCGCCCGTTTGGTCCGCGGCTCGGGAGGGATCTTCTCGGGGCAGGCTCGCATCTGCTTTCACCGGATCAGACTCGCTAAAGCGGCCGACCGCCCCGATACTCGTCTCCGTCATGGCCGATGCCGATAGGCTAAGTGCTGCGCCGTCCGGATGTCAAGCTAGTGCGCCCCTGCCAGAGGAGAAAAAAACCTCTCTGGACTCCCCCTTTCGGGCCTCACGGAGTCTGAGCAGTTTCGAGAAAATGGGCACCTGTTCAGTCTCCATGAGTCGAATCGTGAGTCTCCCAAATTTCCGCAGCGCCAACTGCCCCAACCTGTCATTCCGAACGCAGCGCCAGCGGAGTGAGGGATCTGAGGCCTAGCCTGAACAGTTTCGCCGTCCCATATCCCCACATGTTGGGGGGGGGGCAAACTTGTTCGCCGGAGCACAGGCTGGCCCTCTGCGCGCGCGGCGCGGGGGGTTGCTGCGCGGTGGACACGGGCGGCGCCCTGCTTTATTCTATAGCTGGCCTGCGGCCCGAGTTGGAGGCTGAGCGGGCTTACCGGCGCATTGAGCAAGGAGGCCAGCGGTGGCGAAGTTCAAGGTGGTCACGTCCAGGCCGCAAGGGGCCGTAGACCAGCCTGTGGAGGCTGCCTACGCGCCGGAGCTGGAGGCGCTGGCGCCGATCGGCGCCGAGATCGTCGTCGGCGACGACGAGACCGAGGCCGCTTTCCTGCGGGAGGCGGCAGACGCCGACGCGATTATCTCCGGCCACAACCTGACCTCCGCCGTGATCGACGGACTCGAGAGGTGCAAGGTGATCGCCGTGGGCAGCGTCGGTACGGACGGCATCGACATCTCCAGGGCCACCGAGCGCGGCATTCCCGTAACCAACGTGCCCGACACCTTCATCGAGGAGGTGGCCGACCACACCATGACCATGATACTGGGCACGTACCGGCGGCTGACCCTCATGGACAAGATGGTCCGGGAGAACCGATGGTCCGAGGGCAGGCAGTACCTCTACGGCTTTCCGCGGCTCATGGGCCGGACGCTGGGGTTGATATCCTTCGGACACGTGGCGAGGGCCGTGGCGAAGCGCGCCGCGCCGTTCGGGCTGCACGTAACGGCATACGATCCTTACGTCGAGGAGTTGGTCATGTCCGAGCATGGCGTCGAACCCGTGGGGTTGTCGGAGCTCCTGGAGGGATCGGACATCGTTTCGATGCACGCGCCCGGCACCGATGAGACCCATCACATGCTGCGCGAAGAACACTTCAAGATGATGAGGCCGGACGCGCTGTTCATCAACAACGGGAGGGGTTCGACCGTAGACGAGCAGGCTCTCATACGGGCCCTGGAGCAGAAGTGGATAGCGGGCGCGGGTCTCGACGTTCTGGAGCAGGAGCCCCCCGACCCGGAGAACCCGCTGCTCCATATGGAGAACGTGGTCCTGACGGCGCACGTCGCGTCGGCTTCGTCGAGGTTCGATCCTCAACGGCGCCGCCGCGTGGGGCGCGAGGTCGCGCTCGTGCTCACGGGCCGCTGGCCCATGGCGTGCGTGAATCCGTCGGTGCTGGAGCGGTCGGGCCTGCGCCGCTGGCAGCCCTACTCCATGGAACGCGGGCCGGCCCGATAGCAAGGGGCGCCGCGCCGGCACACCATGAAGATAGCGCTCGTTTCAGCCTTCGACTACTCGTTTCACGGAGGGGTGACGGATCACATACGGAACCTCTCGAGCCAGTTGGAGGCGGCCGGGCACGAGGTGTTGGTCACCGGTCCCTGTTCAGACATGGAGCGGGTGCCGGAAAACTTCGTCCCCATGGGCAAGCCGGTGCCCATACCAAGCAACGGCTCCATCGCGCGCGTGTCTATTTCCGTCTGGCTAAGTCCCCGGATAAAGCGGTTCCTGAACAGGGAAGCGTTCGACATCATCCATCTGCACGAGCCCTTTTCCGGGTTCGTTCCGTTGAACACCATAAGCGTCTCCGAAACGGTGAACGTCGGCACCTTCCACTCCTACCGGAGCTCCTCCCATTTCTTCCGTATGGGGGGCGCCGTGCTGACGAACCCCTACTTCCGGCGGCTGCACGGCCTCATAGCCGTGTCCGAGCCTGCCAGAGATTTCATCAATCAGCATTTCCCTGGGGACTACCGCGTCATCCCCAACGGCATCCGGATGGATCAGTTCGTCGACGGCGCGGGGCCGTTCCCGCACCTGCGGGACGGGATGATCAACCTGCTCTTCCTGGGCCGCTTGGAGAAGCGCAAGGGCCTCAAGTACCTCTTGTCGGCCTTCAGCAGGCTGAAGTGGAACTGGCCGAACCTGAGGCTGATCGTCGTGGGCCCCGGGAAGCCGGACGACGACTCGTACCGTATCATGAGCGAGCGCAACCTCCGGGACGTGATGTTCGTCGGGGGGGTGTCGGAGGAGGACAAGGTCAGGTACTACAGGAGCGCCGACATATACTGCTCGCCGGCCACGGGCCGGGAGAGCTTCGGCGTGGTGCTGCTGGAGGCTATGGCCGCCGGGAAGCCCATCGTGGCCACCTCCATAGAGGGCCATGCGAGCGTCATGACCGATGGCCGGGAGGGGTTGCTGGCGCCCCCGAAGGATGACGAGGCGCTGGCCAACGCGATCGAGCGTCTCATTCACGACCCCGGGCTGAGGAAGTCCCTAGCCGCCAATGGCTACGAGAGGGCGCAGCGGTTCCGCTGGGAGAAGGTGGCGGGCGAGGTCATGGACTACTACGTGGAGTGCATCGAGGCGACCCGCGCCGGCGCGCTTCGCTGACGTGCCGCCTTACCATCACGGCCCGCGCGCCGACGGACTCGCCGCGTGATGGGCCGGGCGGCGGCGCGGCGTCTGCTCCACACCTACGTGGAAGTGCCGGTAGCCCGCTTCCTGGCTGCGCTTGGGGTCAGTCCCAACGCCATCACTCTGGCGGGGCTACTCGCCGCCTGCGTGAGCGCGTACCTCTTGGGCACGGGCAGCCTGGCGCTCGGCGGCGCCGTCCTCCTGGCAGCCGGGACGCTGGATCTGTTCGATGGGGCGGTGGCGCGGTTGACGGGGCGCGCCTCCAAGTTTGGGGCCCTGCTGGACTCGACCGCCGACCGGGTGTCGGAGGCGGTCGTACTGTTGGGCCTGCTGGTCTTCTACCTCAACGAGTCATCGACGGCGGGGGCCGTGCTGACGTTCGCGTCGATGGTGGGGTCCATGATGGTCAGCTACGTCAGGGCGCGGGCGGAGGGTCTGGGGGCGCACTGGACGGGCGGCGTAATGACGCGGCCCGAGCGTGTGGCCGCACTGGGGGGCGCCGTGATCATCGGCCAGTGGTGGCCCCCTGCGGTCCTCGTGGTGCTGGCCGCGGTCGCGCTGCTGACTTCGCTGACTACAATTCAGCGGGTGCTCTACGTGCGGCGGGTGCTGGCAGAGGAAGAGCCGGCGGACTAGGGCGGGCCGCCTCTGCGGCTGCCGGGCTTCACCCAAGCAGAGGCCATTCGCCCCGGTCCTTCATCTTCTTGACGACGATACGGAGCTTGTCCGCGTCGCTCAGGAACGGGTCGTACTGCTTCAGCAGGCTTGCGAGGCTCTGGTCGACGGTATCGGAGCTCGTGTCCACCGTTAGCTTGTTGGCGATCGCGGACCGCTCGAACTCCTCTTCGAACCTGGAGGAGACCATCTCGACGTCCTCCTTGGGCACAAGCTGGCGGGGATGGGGGTTCTCGGTCATCCGGCGCGCGATGACCTCGGGGGACGCCTTGACGAGGGCTAGGACCATGTCCGGGGCATGAGCCAGCATATCCTTCTCCACGAGGTCTTGGATGATCCTCCGCTCGACGCCGATGGGCCAGGGGCCCTTTATGCCGTAGCCCCAGTACAGCGGACCGTATATTGCCTCCTCTATGTGGAGACCGACGGCCATGAAGTCGGGGACCCTGAACGAGCCGGGTTGGATATGGTAGTAGAGGCTGTACCTGTTGTACATCTCTTTCAGCTTCGGGCTGAGGGCCAGCACCTGTTCTTGCTCCTGCACGGTGGGGGCCAGCGGCGGGTCGTGCTCCTGGTGCCCTGAGGTGAACGGCATCTTCCAATGATCATGGAACGGCACCATGTCTCCGTCGAGGTTGGCCTTGACCCACCCGAAGACAGCGCGGGCCAAGGTGGTCGTGCCAGCGTATTCGCATCCGATCAGTATCAATCTCATCGCGTGCCTCCATGCGCCGGTGGTCTGCAAGCCCCGCCGGGCTGGGAGATAGCATATCACCGGTTCACGTCAGCCGGGGCGTATCAGCCCAAGATATGCGTCGAACATCCATCCTCCCCAGAGCAGAGCCGGAATGGCGCCGGCGGACATGAATACGCCGTAGGGGACTTGATATCCGGCGATTTCGCGGCGCGCAGTCAGCAGGTAGACCGCCCACGCGCCGCCTGCCAGGGCCGTGACGAGCCCGGCGGCCAGGATACCGGGGTATCCGAGCAGGAGCCCCAGTAGGAACGCGTACTTGACGTCGCCGCCGCCGATGGACCGGGGGCTAATGAGGTAGACGGCAAGTGCGAACAGGCCCGCGCCCGCCGCCGCCAGCATCGAGTTGGCGAGGGAACCGAACAGGCCCGCGCCGCCCAAGAAGCTCCTAGTCGTGCCCAATTCCGTCCAGAATGGGGCCGCGAGCAGGCCAAAGGCAACCCCGTACAGGACCGCGCGGTTCGGGACCAACCTTTGCTCCAAGTCGATGACCGCAATGGCGATGAGCAGTGAGACGGCCGCGAGCAGCGCCGCGAATTGCACGGTCAAGCCAGCCACGGCGTAGACGACGATGAGCGAGGCGGAGCTGATGAGCTCGACGGCGATCAGGTGGGCCGGAGGGAGGGAGCCGCAGGCGGCGCACCTGCGCATCTGCGCGGTGACGAACCGGCGGCTGTGATTTCGGCTGCACCGCCTGCGGGCGTCACTCGGCGGCGGCGGGGGGTGGAGCCTGTCGGCAGCCGCGATGATGAGAGGACCGATCGCCGGGGCCAAGAGGCCAATGAAGAAGAGGGACAGATATGGGTCCACGGCCAACTGGGGCATGGGCGCCTCCGAGGCTCTGGGGATTGTACCCCGGTCTGTGGGAGAGCGATAATTTGTCCATTCGACTAGCAAAGGTCCAATAATATAACCATGTTTTGTCTTGGAGGCAGACTGGCCGATTCGGTTAGAGTTCTAGGGTGCCGGAACGGGGTTGTCATGGCGCCGCTCCGGGAATCCAACCGAGGTTGGGGAAGATGAAACAGATCGCCACGTCTCCGGGACGTCGAGTCGAGGGCTCGCTCGTTTTGCTGGGGGGCCTGCTTCTCATGTTGGCGGCCGCCGCGTGCGGCTCGAGCAGTGGGGGCGCCATCGTGTTCACCTCGGACAGGGACGGCAACCGGGAACTGTACTCGGTGGACAGGGGAGGGGGGGAGACGAATATCACGAACACGCCGCAGGACGAGTACGGCCCCGCGGTGTCGCCGAACGGCAGGTGGGTTGCGTTCCTGGCGGTTGAGGGCAGCGACGTCACGCTCGAAGTGATGCGGGCCGACGGGACGGAGCGTCAGCGGCTCACGCCCGGACCGGGCCGGCGCTCGATGCCCCGTTGGGACCCGGACAGCAAGCGCATCGCCTACGTGCAGGAGCTGGACGGCGAGAGTAATATCTACGTCGTGGGCGTCGATGGGTCTGAGCCCATGAAGCTGAGCTCCGTCCCGTCCGTGGGAGTGGGCAACTGGTCTCACGACGGAGAATCGGTCGTGTTCGCCGCTGAGGAAGGCGACCAAAGGGGCATATACATACGGAATCCGGACGGGGTCAACGAGTTCAGGTTGACGGACACGTCGGACACGAGCCCGGTCTGGTCTCCGGACTCGCGTATGATCGCCTTTCTGTCGAAGCGGAACGGCGGCGTGGACCTGTTCGTGATGAACGCCGATGGCACCGAGCCCCGGCAGTTGACCGACAACGAGGCGTCTGAGTACCAGATCTCATGGTCTCCGGACGGACGGCAGGTGCTGTTCGTGTCGGAGATGGACGGCAACCCCGAGGTCTACGCCGTGGATCTGGAGAGCACGCTGGTTAGGCTTACCAGCAACAAGATACGGGACGACGAGCCGGTCTGGTCTCCGGACGGGCGCCAGATAGCGTTCGTCTCCTACGGAGACGCCGATTCCGAGATCTTCGTGATGGACGCGGACGGCGCGCACCAGAGCCGCCTCACCAACAACCGCTACCGCGACAACGCCCCCTCCTGGTAGCGGGGCGCGGGAAGGGGGTTTACCCCAGTCCCAGCAGGCTCAGCGAGTCGCGCCGGACGATCGCGTCAAGCTGTTCGTCGCTTACCTCGGGCAGGTGGTGCTTTCGCGCGAATCGATTGAAGCCTCGCAGGTAGTCGATCGTTTCCCGCGGCGTCGTAACCGGCCAGTCGGACGCAAACAGGAGCTTGTGGGTGACGCCCCACTCGTAGGCCAGCCTCAGGGCGTTGTAGGTTGACCAGGGCCGGTAGAGCAGCCCCGACACGTCCGCGTATACGTTGGCGTGCTTGCGCACCACCATGAGGGTGTCGGCGTGCCAGGGGTGGCCCAGGTGCGCCAGCACCATCCTCAGGTCGGGATACGCCATCGCAATGTCGTCGGACACCAGGGGATGCGCATACCGGAGGGGCGCGTTCTGGAAGGGCGACGTGCCTTGGTGGAACACCACGGGCAGCCCGAGGCGCTGGGCCGCCTCGTACACCCGCTTAGCCGGCTGACCCATAGGGGCGTAATTCTGATAATTTGCGCCGAGTTTGATCCCTCGCAGCCCCAGATCGTGGACGCACCGCTCCATCTCGTCCAGTACGCCGGGTTCCTCGGGATGCACCGACATGAAGCCGATTAGCTTGTCTGGGCGGCGCGCCGCCACCGCCGCCGCGGCGTCGTTGACCTCCGCCGCCGGCAGCATGCCGTCGAAGGTCCGGGGGCCTGCCGGGCCGCGCGCTATCCCGAATACGAACGCCCGGTCCACAGGCTCCATATCGCGCAGGTAGTCCTCGGCGCTGTTGGTCAGGGTCACGGGGCGGTCAGGCCGCATGACGCGGTCCACGACCGCCTCACGCGCGGGGACTTCGGTCCCGTGGGTCGGCAGATGCGTGTGTACGTCGACGATCATGGGTGGTTCAGCCGATTATACACGCCTCCCTGCGTTCAGTACTTCCTTCCATCAACCTATGTAAACTGTTCAGACTTCGTGAGGTCCCTTTCGACTGGCGCAGCCCTGATAAAGCAGGTCTTTGATCCCCACCCGCCCGACCCTTGGAACTGGGGGCACAGCCCCCAGTCCCCCGCCAGAGGGGAAGAACCTCTCTGGACTTCCTCCTTCGGGTCTCACAGAGTCTGAACAGTAACGAGTGATTCTGGTTCAACGCCAGTCTCGCCCGTCAGATTCCTCACTCCGCTGACGCTGCGTTCGGAATGACAGATTTGGGAGGCTCTCACGGTTCGGCTCGTGGAGACTGAACACTTGCCCCCTGACATAATCATTGAACATCTACGGCATCCACGCTGCGTTGACGGGTTAGTTGGCGGGGTGTAGGCTTTCGCCGGCGGGCGAGGCGCGTTGCCCGGTACGAGGAGCGACTTTGGGCCAGCAGACTTTGACACGCGAGCCGGCGGTCGCCCAGCCACCCGCCGGGCGCATCGCGTCGGTGAAGAAGAGGGTCTCGGGACTCAGACTCCTGGACCTCTTCGCCCTCCGCGACTACCGCTGGCTGTGGCTCGGCACGCTGGCCTTCTTCATGGGCCTGAACATGCAGATGGTGGCCAGGGCCTGGTTGGTTCTCCGCCTAGTAGACGACTCTCCATTGGCGTTGTCTATGGTCATGGGATCATTCGCTCTACCCGTAATCCTGGTATCACCGTTTGGGGGCGCCCTGGCCGACAGGATCCCGCGCAAGCACATGCTGATCGTCGGTCAGACCGTGACCGTGGTCGTGACGGCCGGCGTCGCAACCCTCGACCTGACCGGACACATCACCTTCTGGCACCTGATGGCGACCGGCTTCATAAACGGCTCCACGATGGCCGTCAACATGCCCAGTCGGCAGGTCCTCATCTCGGACATCGTCCCCGAGAGCAGGCTGATGAACGCCATAGCGATGGCCAATTCCGGGATGAACCTGACCCGCGTGCTGGGCCCGGCGGTGGCAGGCGTGCTCATCATCTACATCGGCACGTCGGGCGTGTTCTACCTCGTGGCCGGCATGTACCTGCTGGCGGTGCTTACCACGGCGATGCTGCGCGTGCGGCCGGCGCCCCGGGCCCCTTCGGGCGTCGGGATGGTCGGCGACATAAGGGCGGGCCTCAGCTACGCAGCCGGCAACCCGGTGCTGCTGGGGCTCATCGTCATGGCGTTCATGCCTGTCATGTTCGGAATGTCCTATTACGCCCTTCTTCCCGCGT
Source organism: uncultured Dehalococcoidia bacterium (assembly GCA_958296245.1). Lineage (GTDB taxonomy): Bacteria > Chloroflexota > Dehalococcoidia > Lucifugimonadales. The sequence goes on along the minus strand of OY282458.1, from coordinate 196,999 downwards.
GGGCCAGAGAAGCTCTGGACGTCGGGCCGGACAACCTCGGATACCTCATGATGGCCATGGGCGCCGGAGCGCTTGCCGGCACGCTGCTCTTGGCCGGGGCCCGCAACTTCAACAGAAGGGGAATGCTTCTGCTGATCACGTGCGCCCTGTGGGGCTTATCGCTGGGTGGGTTTGCCAAGACGACATCCTACGCCGCCGCCGTTCCGCTGCTTCTGGCGACCGGCCTCTGCAGCTCGATCTTCATGTCGCTCAACATGACCCTGCTCCAGTTCTACTCCTCCCCGGAGATGCGGGGGAGGGTCATGAGCATAGCGATGATGACCTTCGGGCTCATGCCATTGAGCGCCATGCCGTTCGGGGCCCTGGCGGAGATCGAGTCGGTGGGCACCGCCAACGCGCTGCTCCTGAGTGGTATGCTGCTAACAGCCTTCACCCTAATTTTTGCGATCGTCTACGCGCCGTTCCGGCGCATGGCGTGACTCTACGCGCCGCATCAGCCTATACCTCCTAGAGGGAGACAACGATGTCCAACGAGATGACCGGCTTGGTACAGACAGTCTTAGGGGCAATCGACCCTGCGGAGCTCGGCCCGACGAGCACGCACGAGCATCTGCTCATCGACTTCAGATGCATGTTCACCCCTCCAACTGAGGCGTCGGACTTCCCCAAGGCGTACGCCCCCCTGACCATGCAGAATCTGGGGTGGGTCCGGTACAACCTCTTCAGCAACCGGGACAACCTCCTGGTCGGCGACGTGGACACGGCCATCGACGAAGTGGGACTCTTCAGGCACGCGGGGGGAGGGACCATAGTAGACGCTACGACCATAGGGATAGGCCGCGACCCGCTCGGCCTAGCGCGCATCGCCCGCGCCACCGGGGTCAACGTCGTCATGGGAGCCGGGTACTACGTGGGCGACACCCACGGGGCCGACGTGGACGCGAAGAGTGAGGACGAACTGGCAGACCAGATGGTTGCGGAGGTCACCGAGGGGGTGGGGGCGACCGGCGTCAGAGCCGGGATCATTGGCGAGCTGGGCTGCTCGTGGCCTCTGCAGGACAACGAGCGCAAGGTGTTGCGGGCGGGGGCCCAGGCTCAGCAGCGGGCCGGAGCAGCCATCCTGATCCACCCCGGCCGCAACGAGGCCGCACCCGCCGAGATAATCGAGGTGCTTGCCGACGCCGGCGCCTGTACGGGCCGGGTCATCATGAGTCACCTCGATAGGACGGTGCGGGACGAGGTCGCACTGCTCGACCTGGCGTCCACCGGGTGCTATTTGGAGTACGACCTGTTCGGGTGGGAGATATCCAACTATCCCCTGTCGGACCTGGATATGATCACGGACGCCCAGCGGATGGCCTACGTCCGCCTGCTGGTCGACGAGGGCTACGGCGAGCGTATCGTCCTAGCGCACGACGTCTTTGCCAAGCACCGGCTGGCGGCCTACGGCGGCCACGGCTACGCCCACATTCTGGAGAACATAGTCCCACGCCTGCGTAAGAAGGGCTTCACGTCCGCCGAGCTGGACGACATCCTCATCCACAACCCCGCCCGCGTGCTTCCCTTGGCCTAGAAGGGCTGCGGAAGCTCTCTTTAATCCATCCCTAGCTTGAGCCGCCTCTAGGGTCAGGCAGGGATGGCATGGGGTCATCTGCGGAGCATAGGCAAACAGCCGGTAGAGGCGCTGCGCCCATTGCGTCGAAGGTGTGGCGCCGCTTGCAGAGTGTGACGGACACCTGAGGAACTCCCCTCCTCCGGTGGCCGCAAACGCGACATGAGCCCCCGTAACTGTTCAGCCTCCATCAGTTGAATCGTGAGAGCCTCCCCAATTCCCCGCAGCGCCAGCCGCCGCTCCCAAATTGTCATCCCGAACGCATCGCCGGCGGAGTGAGGAATCTGAGGGGTTGGCGCGGGCGAGACGCCCACGCTCCCCAGGAGGCGCATACTGACAGATTCGAACAGTTCGTAGGGCTTGACAAGAACTTGTGTACTGTTCTATTGTGTTCTAATACCAGATAGGAGGAGCGGGGATGACGCAACCCTCAGCACAGCTCAGGATGCCGGGAATGCCTTGGCGGCGCTGGGCGCCAGTCTCGCGGTCTAGGCTGTCGCCCGGCGCCGAAGTGGAGTACGTCGGCAGGATCGCCGGAGGGCCGCGGTACGGCGCGATGGGGGTCGTCAAGGGGGTGCTGGCGCGGCGGGCCCTGGTAGATATGGGGATGTCCGGCAAGTGGTTGGTGCCATACTACTTCCTGGGCGTGCCCGGTGAGGCCGCGTGACCCATCCGTCGAACGGCGGAGCCTAGCCACGACTCCAAAACGAGCCATCCGGCGTAAGCGACGCCGGATGAGGTGGAGAAGGTGACATGCGAAAACATGCGCAAAGCGTGAAGATCAAGGTGGTCGGCGTAGGGGGGGCCGGTGGTAACGCGGTGCAGAGGATGGCAGAGGAAAAGATCGAGGGGGCGGAACTTCTGGCGGTCAACACGGACGTCCAAGCCCTGAGGCGGCTCAAGAAGGTCGAGACCCTCGCCATCGGACAGTTGGCCACGTGCGGGATGGGGTCGGGAGGGAATGCTGAGGTAGGCCGGAAGGCTGTGCGCGAGAGCCAGGACCAGGTCGCTCAGCTCCTGGAGGGGGCCGATCTGGTGTTCGTCACTGCGGGCATGGGCGGAGGCACCGGCACCGGCGCGGCTCCTGTCGTTGCGGAGGTCGCCAAGAAGCAGGGGGCCTTGACGGTCGCGGTAGCGACCCTACCGTTCGACTTCGAGGGCGGATCTCGGGGCGAGGCCGGGGCCCGGGGGCTGAAGCTGCTCGGTCAGAAGGCGGACACGCTGATAACGGTGGACAACGACCGGCTAACCGCCGCGCTGGACGTGAGGCTGTCCCTAGACAAGGCGTTCAAGCTCGCCGACGAGGTGCTCAGGCAGGGCGTTCAAGGCATCGCCGAGCTCGTGACGCTTCCGGGCCTCGTCAACGTCGACTTTGCGGACGTCAAGTCCGTGATGGTTGGAGGGGGGGCGTCGTTCATGGCGCTCGGCGAGGGCAGGGGCAAGTCAGCGGCGCAGGACGCGGCTCGCGCCGCCATATCGAACCCACTATTCGGCGCTCCGCTTTGCGGCGCTTCCGGCGTGCTGTTCAACGTCATGGGTGGTAGGGACCTCACACTTGGCCAAGTCCATGAAGTAGCCGGCATCGTCCGGGACGCTACCAGGGTCAGCACTCGCGTCGTGTTCGGGGTCACTCAGAAGACCTGGTGGCGCAGGAAGGTGAAGGTCACGTTGGTGGCGACGGGCGTGAGCGAGTCGGATGGAGAGATGGACGCCATCCCCTCTGTCAAGCTTGCCGGTCCGGCAACCGCCGCATCAGGCGCGGCATTGGATTCGGCCAATGGGTCCGCCGTGGGCGCAGGATTCCCGGGGGTGCTATAGCAGGTTGCGGGGTCCTCTCCGTCCTAATTCCCATTCTCTAACCAAGAATGGGAGGCTATCACCGGGGAATCGGCGCTAGCGGCTCCACTCGGCAATGTTCCACAGACTGCTGTCCCAGCCGTTCGGCCGCACCCCTCGCAGGGTGGTCAGGTATGCGTAAACGATTCCCCGGTTGACCAGCGGAATTGCATAATAGCTCTGCACTTGAATGTCGTTGAGCTGCTTGACCAGCGCCTCACGCTCCGGCCCCGGCTTGGTCTGGGCCAGACGGGCAACGAGCCTCTCGTACTCCGGGTTGCAGGAGCGGGAGGTGTTGTCGCCGGACCAGTTGTTGTCCCGCTTTTGGATATGGCCGCACGTCTGACCGGACAGGTAGTGTTGGGGGTCTACGCCGGAGCTTGTGGTGTACATCTGCACGTCCGCGAAGAACCTGCGATAGGACGCTCCCTCGACAACGGCCGGATCTCCCCCGAAGAAGGCGCCGGCATCGTGCTGTATCAGCTTGGTGTCGATGCCGATCATGCGCCACCAATCCCGAATCAATGCCTGGGTGTCTTGCCGGATGGCGTTGGCCGTCGTCTGGAAGGTAATCAGTAGAGGCATCCCGTTGTATTCGCGGACGCCGTCGCCGTCGGTGTCGACGACTCCGCGCTCGTCCAGCAGCCGGTTGGCGCCGTCGACGTCCTGGGAAAGGCATCCATCGTTCGCAGTTGAGACGTAATCCTTGGGGCCGACGATCACGTTGCAGGCCGGCTCGCCTGCAAAGCCGTAGAGCTGTCCGGCGATGGCGCTGCGGTCGATCGACATCGACATGGCCTGAGGGATCGGCGCGAATGTCAGGAACGGATGGGGATTCCGCCCGTCCAGGTATTCGGAGCGGTCGTTGCCCAGGTCGGGGTCGGGGTTGGTCTGGTTGACGACTACGCGCTCCACCTGGCTGCCGAACGCGGAGACGACCTTGCCCAGTCCGGCCACCTCCATCTCTGCCAGAATCTCCGGCTTCACCTGCAGATTCCAGGCGTAATCCGCTTCGCCCTCCTCCAGAACGGCGCGGGCAGCCGAAACCGCATCGCCTCCTCCTCTGAGGAGCACCCTGTCGAAGTAGGGCGTGTCTCCCCTGTAGAACGGGTTACGCTCGAACACTGCTTCTTTGCCTGCCTCAAAGCGGATGATGCGATAAGGCCCGGTCCCGAGGGGGGCTGTGTTCTGCGTGTTGCAGGTCGCAGCCGCCTTGCCGACGCAGCCGCCGAATTGCCCCCGGCTTATGATGGGCGAACCGGCGCCGACGAAAGCGTTATACGGGTAGGGCGTCGGCGCCTCGAAGCTGATCCGGGCGGTCAGACGGTCGAGAGATTCGACGGACTCTATGCCGGTGAACGCGCTGGCAGCGGTGCAGCCGGTCTCCTCGTCTACGCAGTAACGCCAGGTAAACACCACGTCATCGGCCGTCACGTCGCTGCCATCCGACCACTTCAGGCCGTCTTTCAGCTTCCACGTCATCGACATCAGGTCGGGCGACAACCCGCTGTTCTCGAGAGTCGGGACCTCAGCGGCCAGCCTCGGCACGATGTTGCCGTCCGGGTCGTGGACGGCCAGGGGTTCGAGGGTGATTGCGCCTGCGTCCCGGTCTTTGTCGCCCGCCGAAAGGTACGGGCCAGGCAGAGAAGGAGCCTGCCAGTAACGCATGGTCAAGACCCTCTCTTCGTTCTCTTCACTCGCAGCTTCTACGGGTGCAGCGGTCGGCGCCGCCGTGGGAGGTTCCGGCGCGGAGCCGTTGCACGCAGGGAGCGAGAGCAGCGCCAGAAGGCAGAGAGCGAGTCTCCTAGCAATACGGTATGGCGGCATCATTGGGGATTCTCCATCGAGGCGGCTAACGTTCGGGATACGCATTCCCGGGGACCGAGGAACTAGAAGTATTGACGAGCCGCATGTTACTTCGTAATCGGGTTAGCGTCAAAAACGGATGCCCAATTCTAAGCACGTGTTGGCGTACTATGTCCATACCATTCTCAGCAAGCACGCCAACGCCGCTGACCATCGTAGACCCTCGCCCTTGCTTTAACATCTTCGTCCTGCGAATCAACTTGTGGTCTCGTTCAGATAGATGCCGTACACTGCTCCCGGCGGGTTGGGGTTGCAATGATCGGCAGTTCGCAGATAATAGTGACGGCTTCAGAGTTGGATCCCCAACCGGCCCGGAGGTGCGGCGCGTGGTCCGTCTTGCAGTAGTTGGCTGCCGGGACCTGTCGGAAATAGAGGCGGCCATGAGCCGCCTCAAGGGCGGCGTGATCGCGGCGGTCGTGGACGAGGACAAGAGGACGGCCCACGACTCGGCTATAGCGCTGGGCGCGTCCGCGGCCCGGAGCATCGACGACCTCCTCGACAGCCACGGGGACGACGTGGACGCGGTGTTCGTCAGGTCCGACCCAGGCGCGCGCGCGCGGCTGATCAAGAAGACCGCGGAGGCGGGGAAGCACGTCATGGCCGCCCCGCCTCTGGGCCTTTCGGCCCCGGAGGCTCAGGAGGCCGTTGCGGCCTGTGAGGCGTCCGGGGTCCGCCTGATGGTGGCCAACCCATCCAGGCACATGCCCAGGGAGCAGCTCATCAAGGAGAGCCTGGACGATGGCAGGCTGGGGAGCCCGGGATTGCTGCGCGTACACCGATGGGCCGCTGCGGGTGAGTGCGGCGCGCACGGGCTGTCCCTCGCTGACCTGGTCGGCGAGATCGACCTCAGCCACTGGCTCTTCGGCGCGCGCGCGGCGACGATCTACGGCGTGGGGCGGCGGTTGGGCAACCCGACCGGCGACCGGCCGGACTTCGTACAACTCCACCTGGGATTCCCTGGCGGCGGTATGGCGCTCATCGACTACGCCGCGACGCTGCCGCCCGGGGACGGCTACACGTCGGTGTCGCTGATCGGCTCCGGTGGGGGCGTGCACGGCGACGACGCCCACAACGTGAACCTGGCGTACCGGGGCGGGTTGCCGGCTGCGACGCGGACCGGGTACGGCTGCGGCCACGGCCTCGCGCTGCTCCAAGAGTTCGTAGATTCGATACAAGAGGACCGGGAGCCGGATAATACGGGCAGAGACGGCTTGGCGGCCATCATGGTGGCTGAGGCGGCCCGGGAGTCGATGGCCTCGGGCCGCGCGGCCCGCCTGACGGAGAACCGATATGAGCCGGTCTAAGAAGTTCCGCGTCGCCGTGCTGAGTGTGGTCAAGCACGACTACGTGCCGATTGGCGTCGCTGCGCACCCCAGGTTCGATCCCGTCGTCGTTGCCGACGACCCGGACCAGCCTCAGTGGGTGCATGAGCGCAACGACGTCCTGGCCGGGCAGCTCGGCGTCCCGTACGTCCGCGACGTGGATAGGGCGCTCAGCCGGTACGGCGCGGAGGTGGCGGTAGTCAGTTCTCAGGCCGAACGCCACTGCGATCTGAGCGTGCGCGCCGCCGCCGCCGGCCTGCACGTCGTGCAGGACAAGCCCATGTCCACCAAGGTGTCCGAGTGCGACCGCGTGGTGGAGGCTGTGGAACGGAACAAGGTCAAGTTCATGATGTGGAACCGCAACGGGTGGCGATCCGTACGCCAGGCCAAAGATAGCATCATGCGCGGCGTCGGCGGCGTTCCGTACTCGGTCCACGTCGATTTCTACTTTGCGTCCGACGCGGGGCCTCCCAAGGGGTCGCGCAGGCTGGGCGACCCCCCCATCGACTGGGAGGAGTACCAGAGATCGGCTCACGTATCCGGAAGGGATGGCGGGGTGGGGGTCGAGCCGATGGGAGAGCTCAAGATCGAAGGCATATATCCGCTCGCCTACATCCGCATGTTGATGGGCGCCGAGGTGGAGCGAGTCTTCGCACGGACGACGGCGCATTTCCACCAAGTTAACGTCGACAACGGCGTGGAGGACCTCGCGACGGTCACTCTGGAGATGGAGCGCGGCCTGGTGGGGTCGCTGTGCATCGGCCGGATCGGCGCCGCGGGCCACCCGGACGGAGCGGGGATCAAGATACACGTCCTGGGCTCCCAGGGGGCCCTCGTCGTAAACGAGGCGTTGCCTGAGGTCGGCGTCGGGTACAAAGCCGACGGCGCGCCGAGCTTCAGCGGCGTGCGCGTGGCCAACGACAACGATTTCCTGCTCATGGAGGACTTCGCCCGCGCGATCGATACGGACGGGGACACTATGTTGGACGCCAGGGCCGGACGCGCGATCAGCGCGACCGTTCAGGCGGCCCTAACCTCCGCCCGCTCCGGCGCCGTCGAGACGGTCGCGTAGCCGGCCGGCGGCGCGCGCCGACGGATGGGCCCCGGCCCCTCGCGTTATCGCGCTACGCCGGCTCGGCGGCGTAGAGGGTGTTCCTCACGTCGAGGCGGCGCACCTCCGTGTAATCGTCCACGGAGAGGTCCCCGGCGCCGGTGCTCGTCCTCAGCACGAACTCGGCCACGCCGGGGCCGTTGTAGCAGACGAAGGCCATCCGCAAGCGCTCGATAGCTCGCTCGGAGGCGATACCGGAGTCGACGAAGAGCAGCGGACCCGTGTCCACCTGATACCGTATTCTCTCAGGGTGGATGTTCATGGTCTTGATCGGGTACTCCATGACCACCCGCGCCCCTGCGGCCCCGTCGTCAAGCTCGGTGACGCCCACGAGCGGAAGGTTGTCGACGGTAGCCCGTACGACGTCCGCGTCGTCCGCGAGCCTTCGCTGGCGGGGGAAGCGCCGGACGGTCAGATCGAAGCCGGTGAAGCTGTCCTGGATCGAGATGGCGAGGCTGCTCTCTCTCTGTCCAACCCTCTTCGTCATGGAGCCTAAGCCGATGGCCTCGGTTCGGGACCACGCGCCTACGTACTCGCGATTGGGAACTTGGAACAGAGCGTCCTCGCGGTACATCCACTCGGTGCGGCACGGGGTGATGAGGAAGAACTCTTCAGACCTGCCGGTCGCCTGGTCGACGACCTCGCACCGGGCGTCCAGTTGGATCCGGGCGCTGTTGCCCCACGGCATATGTCCCGGACGGCGTTTGTCAGACGGGTCGGGCTCCACCACCCACCTGATATACGAGTTGGCGAAGTCGCAGATTTGCACGAGGGCCCTCCATATTCCCCGCCCGCGCGGCTCGCCTGCCCGATTCGCAGACGCCTCGCGCCCTGCGGGCGGCGCTACCAGCGCATCCGGGGTTCGCGGTTGTGCCTGCGAAGCAGACCTTCGGCGGCGCCGCGCACCAACTGAACGACGTCTATCGTCTCCACGTGGTCGTTCCACATCTCCTTGCCGGCGGCCTTGAGCTTCGACCTGGCCTTCCGGTAGGCCTCGTCCACCCTGGCGTCGGCGTGTCCTCCGGGGATGCCCAGAGACTGGGCCATGTCCTCCCTGCCTTCGGCGAAGTAGTGGAGGCCCTCGACCTGAAGGATGTCGTCGAGGTTGTCGACGCAGGCCGCGCTCTCGATCTGCGGGACTACGACCACGTTGGCGTTTACGTCGGCCATCAGGTCCGCCCTCCGGCTGCCCTCCTGGTGGAACACCATGGCCAAGCTCGTCGCGCTGCGCAGCCCCAGCGGGGCGAAGAACGAGTACTTGACCAGCGCCTCAGCCTCCTCCCTGGTCTGTAGGTTGGGCACCGTAATCTGCCGTATGCCCCGGTCCAGATAGCTCAAAATCGTGCTCTCCCGTCCGTCTGGAACCCGCATGACGGGCGTCAAGCCGAAGCCGATTGCGACCCTGCACAGCACGCCCACCCGCTCCGGCGTAATGGGCGCGTGCTGGCCGTCGAAGCCCACGAAGTCGAGGCCGATACGTCCTGCAAGCTCGACCAACTCCGCCGACGGGTCGGACATCGCCAGGCCCAGCGCCTTCTCGCCGTTCCGGATCCTGGTCAGGCAGTTGTTGGTGAACATGTCCGGCACCCCCTGTATTGATGCGGGCGGTCTGCGCGGACATTCTACCCCCATGCCCACCCTCCTGCCAGCGGGTGGGCGCGTCGTAACTTGTTCAGAGTTCGTGAGTTCCTCTTCGACTGGCGCAGCCCCGATAAAGCAGACGCCTTTGATCCCCACCCGCCCCTTGGTAGCTGGGGGCGCAGTCCCCCAGACCCCCTGACAGAAGGGAGACCTCTTCGAGAAGGCGGGGGCAACGCCTGGCTGCTGGGTTTGGCAGAGGGGATTGCGCCTTCTCGGGGCGCCTTGTATTTCCGCGCAGACTGATGGGTGGCCGTCGGGATATGGGGTGTGGGGTTGGGCGCTGCTAGTCCAAGCGGCCGTCGCGGAAGGCTTGGATGAATTGCATACAGAAGTCGTCGCGGCCCAGCAACATGTCCATAGCAAGGCGGACGGCCTCCGAGCTCGTGTCCAGCGCGAGCGCTGACGCTATTTTGGTCTGGATCGGGTCCAGTATGCCGCTGTCGATGCCTGCTTCCAGCGCCAGATGTATGAATGCCTGGTTGATGAGGCGCCGCTTCGGCATGCCGAACGAGACGTTGCTGAGCCCGCCGCCTATGTGAAGGTCGGTCCCGTAGGTCTCCCTGAGCATCCGCACGGCGTCGAGATAGTGGTTGACGTTCTGGGAGTCCACCGAGATCAGGAAGACGATCCCGTCTACGAACACGTCGTCCAAGGGGATGTTCTTGGCCCGGACGTGCTCCAGTATGCCGTTTACGTTCTTGACCCTGTCGTCCGCGTCGGCGGGCATCCCCTCCGGGCCGGTGGCCATGACCTTGATTCGGGCGTTGTGGCTGCGGGCAAGGTCAAGGCAGTCCAGCCTCTCGAAGGCCACCGAGTTCAGCAGGGGCCTGCCCGCCCGGCCGTCGTAGGCCTCTAGGCCGGCGGCGATGATCTCCGAGAGGGAGGAGTCGACGCACGGGGGCACGGCGGACACTTCCTGGACGGTCCGGACGGTCCACCGCATGGCGCGCTTCTGTACCTCGACGTCGTAGTGGACCTCGTCGACGTTGAGATCCAGGTAGTGTGCGCCGTTGCTGATTTGGCGGGCCGCCTCGGCCCGTATATATGCTGCGCCTTCGCCGCGCTCTGCGGGGTCGTCGCTGATGCCCTTCATCATGGCGATCAGGACGTGCTTGATCTGCCCCTGCGCGTATGGTTGAGTCTGCTTGAACCAGTCGGGAACGGTGAGGGTGCGGCGCTTCCCCGACTCGTCCCTGAACGGGACGGCCTCGCCGCCGTCTTCTAGGGTCACGGCCCGGCGGCCGTTGCGGAGGACGACCCTCGTTGCGTGTATGTTCTCGCCGATGGCGGTGAACTGTTCCGGAGATTCTATGACTCTGGGCATCAGACCCTCCGTTCAGGGGCTGTTTCCGACCGCGTAGCTGGATGGATCATGTCATGCCGTTGGGGTGGTCGTGCAGCGGCCCGAGAGCCGGGGGCATCATGCAGGCGGTTGTCCCGGGGATGGCCCGGGGCGGCGTTCATCGCACCAGTCCCGCACGGCTTTGGGTATCTCCAGCAGGTTTTCCAGCTTGGAGGCCAAGGGGATGGCGCATTCGGGCGCGATCAACTGCACGCCGGCTTCCAGGCACCGGTAGACCTCGGCGCGCACCTCGGCCGGACCGCGGGCGTAAAGTGTCTCCGGGTTGTTGACGTTGCCTACGAGTCTGATCCCTCCGGCCACCGCTTCCATAGCCAGCGCGGGGTCGTTCTTGGAGTCGAAGTGGAAGGCGGCCATGTTGCTCTGGGCGATGTATCCCATGCGGTCGAGTGTGTTGCCGCAGATGTGGAGGATCAGCGGCACGGGCAGGCGCTCGACCATTTCCCGGTGTATCTCCAGGAGGAAGCGCCTGTAGTACTCGCCGCTGACGAGGTCGCCGGTCGCGTGGTCGGGGAACGTGAGGGCGTCGGCCCCGGCGTCGATCTGGGCTTGGCCGAACAGCACCGAGATCTCCTTGAGGGCGTCAAGGCATCGCATGGTCATGTCCGGGTCGTCGATGGTCATCAGGAGGAAGGGCTCGACCCCGAAGACGTGGTAGGCGAGGGTCCAAGGCCCCATGGTCTTGCCGATGACGGCCACCTGGCTGCCGTAGTCCTTCTTGAGCATCTCTATGGATCGTGTAACGGTGACGGCGTCGGGGTGCTCCAGGAAGCCTGGGGGTATCTTGACGTCTTCGGGCCCCTTCCAGATGGGGTTGCTCATCCGCACGGTGGGCCAGTTGTCCTTCTGTTCCCACTGCATCTCGCAGCCCAGGGCGGACGACTCCTGGATGATGGTGAAGTACGGCATGATGGAGTCGAAGCCCAGTTCGGTGTAGCCGGTGGCGGCCAGTCGGGCGTTCAGCTCCGGGACTCTACAGGCGTCGGGGAACGGGGCGTCGACCATGTCCATGAGCTCGACGGTGGCGACGTTGGTCGGGTTGGAGACAGGGGGCCGGTCCACGGGTCCTCCGGCCAAGGCGCTCATCACCCGCTCGCGGGGGGTCATGGTCTCGGTGGGTGGCATGGGACGCCTCCTTGTTATTCGGCCTGGACGCGGAAGCTCTCTCCGCGTTTCAAGTCTCCCAGGGCTTCGACACTGCCGGCATCAGCGGCTACAGGCGCGCATGACTGTTAGATCATATCCTGCCAGCCAGCCATTGGAGGCCGCGGCCCAATACGGTGCGGAAGTTGGGGTTGGTGAAGGCCTGGGCGTCGTGACCGTTCTGGTAGCAGAGGACGCGGGACTTGCCGAACGTCCTGGTCCAAGCGATGGCGCGCATACTCCCTGGGTGGTCGGTCGTCAGCAGGACTTCATTCCCCTCGCCGGGGTCGTCCATAGTGTAGAACTCGTCGATTATCTCCCACGGGGCGAGGCCGCGGGTTATGGGATGGCCGGGGTTGGCGACCTCGACGCGCATCCGTTGGTCGGCGGCGCCGCCGGTGGGCTTTCTGCCGGTCATGCCGCATACGTCGTCCCAGCGGCCCCAGTCCGTGAACGCGACGATGGCGTGGTGCAGCACCAGTATCCCTTGGCCTGTCTCGCCGAGTTCGTCCAGGGCCGCCTTCATCCTGCCGTCGAACTCCGCTTCCGGCGTCGGCAGATGGTAGTTGTAGAAGGCCACCACGTCGTACCGGCTTCGGGCGTTGCCGGTGTCGGTGACGAAGTCCTCCATGTTCTGCGGGTAGGCGTCTATTTCGGGGATGCCTCTGAAGAGCGTCTGGAGCCCCACCACGTCGTATTCGTGGTGGCCTGTGATTACAGCGGCGGCGATCTTGTCTGGGTCGAACATGCGCGCCTCCTTGGGGCTATTGCAGATCTCGGGTTACCGGCCCGGTACGTACGTGACTTGTCCGCGTTTCATATGCGTCTCTCTCCAGGGCCGCCCGCGCCATCTCAAGCGCCCTCACGGCCTGGCCTCGATCTGCAGTCGGGAAGTGGTCCAAGAAAACGTCCAGACTATATCCCGCAGCCAAGTAGTCGAACAGATTCTTAACCAGCAGACGAGTCCTCTTGAACACGGGCGTACCACTCATGATCTCAGGGTCGCTGTGAATGACGCTGTCCTCGACGGCAAGGGACGGGCCCTCGCCTGCCTGTGTCATAGCGCTCATTCCTGCGATGCCTCGGCTGCCTTCAATTCGTCCAGCTTTGGGCCGAACACCCGCTTGAACGCTCGCATTTTCTCTATCATCCAGCCGCGTATCTCTTCCAGGGTCTTTTCGTCGTCGCCAATGGAACCCGCACGCGCCGCCGATATGCGGCAAGCGATCTTATCATCCAAGCGTTCCCAATTAAGCTCGCCCCCAATAGCGGACTCGATTTCTTCTTTGCTCTTCTCCAGCGAGTGAAAACGTTGTTTGTTCTTGGTCTTGTCGCTATCAAGATAGAGCTCTACCCTGGCTTTTCCCTTAGTAGCTTTTCCGCTGACGAAGCAGATATAGGAGGCCCCGGAAACGCCGGAGGAACTAGAGTACCAGTTTTCCGGTGGCGCCTTGTGCGTTTTGTGCTCTTCTCCCAGTTTGACCATCAAGCTTTGCCAAAAGGCGCGGAACTGTTCGCCCTTTGGGGATGTGCTGGGTGGTTGCTTGTTAGTCTTTTGCCAATCGTTCGGAGCTGATACGACTTTGAAGTGCGGGGCCGGGCGTGATCCGTCGATCTTCCAGACCTCGATGACGACACCGAAGAATTCGGTCTCTTCGTCGGTGCGCCGGTTGAGCAGATCGAGAGCCTCCCTGTGCTCGTCCTTGAACTTCCCCGCGATCCATACGACCACGTTCGCCTCATAGCCGGCCGCGTAGGTGAGCAGCTGGCCGAGGTGGGAATGGTCGGTCTCGCCCAGTTGATTCTCGATGATCACGGGTCGCTTACGTTCCATGTCATGCGCTAGGATGTCCAACTTGAAACCGCCTACCGGCGCTTCAGTTTCCCGCGACTCGAGCTCCTCCAACCCCAGAGCTTCCCCAAGCTCGGATATGTGATCGGAGATCCAGGGGGTAAAATTACGCGCCTCGTGTTCCCAGACATCTTTAAGGTCAACGCTCTTGATGGTCGACAACTCTTGCTTCGTAGTCACTGGTTTCCTCCTCGTTTGTGCCTGCCTTAGCAATGCCTGGTTGATTATCGTGGACGTCGGCAGCCTGACCGACTCGTCGCCGCCGCGCGCAATGCGCAGACCGAAGTTCTGCACTCGCTGTATCATGCTCAGCTGAGAGTCCAACTCTTCGTCGGGAACCGCTCCTATCGGCGCTGTCATCCGTATGCCGAACGATATGCGGCGTTGGGACTCCTGGAGCAGCTCCGGTGAGTCGGTCTCGTAACCCCTGACAATCTTGGCGAGAATAGTCTCATCCTCGTACCGGGGGCCGCCGTCTTCGAACATCATGCCCGACACGAGCCCAATCATAAGCGAGTAGCGCACACTATCGCCCGCGTTCCTGGCTTCTAGCGCCTCGTTGAGCGCGGAGCCGTACTCGTCCCAAGCGGGATAACGCCGCGAGCCGCTCTCCGCGTCGTCCGTTTCACAACTATCGGCAAGGCAAGCCACGGACTTGCGAATCTCGTCGAGCGCGCCGGCATCCTCGTTCTCGAACGCATCGGAGAGCCTATCGAACAGGTCGTCCGACTCGATGCCGGGCAGATCCGCCGCGAGGACGAGGCCGGCAGCCTTACCCACGTTCAGGGCGCGGCGCTGCGAGTCGCCTTCGGCGAGCGCGTCGGCGGCTTCGTGGAGCGCCGTTGTCAAGTTTTCATATATGAGATTCGTAGCCATGTATCCCCATGCTTGTTACGTCGGCGGGCTGAAGCCCAGGGTGCCGGTGGTCATCTGGCCGCGCAGGGCGTCGGTCTCGAGCATGTCCTGGGTGCCGGTCACGTTGCGGGCGTAGGGGAGGACGAGGGAGATTAGGGCGTCGTGCCGGTAGCCGCATTCGAAGCTCGCGCCGTCGCCGGCCTTCTGCATCTGGCCGTAGCGCACGAGGCCGTTGGTGGCGGCTCTGAGGCGCATCGACTTGTTGCGCGCCTCGCCTTCCGCCGTGATGCGGTATACCCAGCGGCCGTCCTCCTCAGCCTCGAATCCCAGCATCAGCCCCGACCGGAGGTCCTTGACCCGGCCCTCCGGCGGGGCATGGTCGGGCGGCTTCTCGACGGCCTGTCTGATCAGGAACCGGAGGGGTTGGTCGTGGATCTGCCCGCACGGGAGCCTCGCCTGGTTGCGCATACCCTCCACCGGCTCCATGCCGCCCAGCCTGACGAGTTGGCCGCGTATCTGCGCGATCCTGTCCTCGACCCCGGGCATCCGGCTGAATGTCCACGCCGTGGCCACGTCGTCCTTCACGTAGAGGCCGACGGTAATCTCGTGGAAGTTGGGGTCCATCGTCACAAGCTCCAAGCATCGCCCGTACCGCTCGATGACGTCGACCGCGCGGATATGTGGTGTCTCTGCCTCGGTCATCTGCTATCTCCCGTCATCTACTCAGTGATCCTGAGATGGCGCGGATGTGCTTGGGCGTCGTGCCGCAGCAGCCGCCGATGATGTTCACGCCGCCGGCGGCCATCTCCTCGAACCGCGGGGCCATGAATTCCGGCGTCTCCGGGTAGACGATCTGTCCCTGGCGTATTTCCGGGATGCCGGCGTTGGAGTGGACCAGCATCGGGGCGTCGGTCGCGTTTCTCATCTGGCGCGCGAGCTCGATCATTGCCTCGATCCCGTTGCCGCAGTTGGCGCCCACCACGTCGGCGCCGGCCTCCGCGAGGTCGCGGGCGGCCCGCTCGGGTGATACGCCCATCATGGTGAAGAAGCCTCGGGGGCCTTTGCTGAAGGTCATCGTCGTTATCACCGTCAGCGCGGTGTTCTCCGTAGCCGCCCTGACGGCGAGCTTGGATTCCT
This sequence comes from uncultured Dehalococcoidia bacterium, assembly GCA_958296245.1. Classification (GTDB taxonomy): domain Bacteria; phylum Chloroflexota; class Dehalococcoidia; order Lucifugimonadales. The sequence continues at coordinate 181,264 of OY282458.1, read as the reverse complement.
CGATGGCGAACATCGTCTCGATGACGACGGCGTCGGCGCCCCCCTCTTCGAGGGCGGTTATCTGCTCGGCGAAGGCGTCCAGCATTTCGGACTCGCTGACGTCGCCGAGGGGCTGTAGGAACTCGCCCGTGGGGCCGACGGAGCCGGCCACGAAGCGGCCCGCCGGGGCCTGGCTCTTGGCGTGCTCTGCCGCGAGGCGGTTCAGCTCGCGGACACGCCCCCCGTGGCCGTACTTGTCCAGCATGAATTTGGAGCCGCCGAACGAAGCGGTGAGCACCATGTCGGAGCCGGCTTCGAAGTATTCGCGGGCCATCTGCCGCACAAGCTCAGGACGGGTGGCGTTGAACTCCTCGGGGCACCCTCCCGGCTCCAGTCCGTGCGCCTGCAGCCAGGTGCCGGTCGCGCCGTCGGATATGAGGGTCTCGCCGGCTGCAATGCGCTCAGGGAGCGTCGCGTGGGCCGTGATCGTCTGAGTCATCGTCAATCCAGTGGTCTATCGCGCCGGGTCGGGGGTCGCGGTCGCCGGAGAGGTGGAGGTCGCGTATTCGCGCGACGAAGTCGCGGGGGAACCTCTCGTTGAAGCGCTCCGCCATCTCCTGGGCGGAGTCTCGGGCGTCGCCGAGCACGTTGACGGGCGGCCCCCACTGCCAGCCCATCATGTAGTCCTCGGAGCTGGTGCCGCCGTCAAGCATCGACACGGAGTCGACGCCCTGTTGGAACCGGTCGTCCAGCATGATCGAGACTTCTCCCCACTCGTCTTCCGCCTTGATCTGTACCGGGATCTCCTTCCAGTACATCACCTTGACTTTGGCCATCGGGGCGGGTCCATACCTCCGCATCGCCGGCCCCTCCGCCGCTCGGAACGGGCGGGCCTAGGTGTATTATATCCGTGCGGGCCAACCGAGGTCGAATCCCTGGGTAAGGGGAAGCTGTTCGGACTCTGTGAGACCCGAGGGGAAGTCCAGAGAAGTTCTCCACTTCGGCAGGGTGGCCTGGGGCAGTCCAGAGGTGGCCGAGCCGTGCTCGCAAGGTTCTCCCCTCTGTCAGGGGAGTCTGGGGGCTGTGCCCCCAGTTACCAAGGGGCGGGCGGGTGGGAATCAAAGCCGTCTGCTTTATAGGGGCTACGCCGACCGGCGGCGCATACGCATAGGGCGCATACGCATAGGAGGAAGAGATGACGAATACCGAGTTGGCTTTCATACCGGCTACCGAGCTGCGTACTCTGATACGCGACAAGGAGGTCTCGCCGGTCGAGGCGGTCAGGACTTTCTTGGACCGCATAGAGCGCCTCGACCGGCAGTTGAACTGCTATCTGACCGTCCTGCCGGAGGACGCGCTCCGGGCGGCCAAGGCCGCCGAGGATGCGGTGATGGGCGGCGGCGAGCTGGGGCCTCTGCACGGAGTCCCGGTGTCGATCAAGGATCTCGAGATGACGAGCGGCGTCCGCACCACGAGCGGTTCCCTGCTGTTCGAGGACCGGGTGCCCGACGTCGATTCGGAGGTGGTGAGGCGGGTCATAGGGGCCGGCGCGGTCATGCTTGGCAAGACCAACACCCCGGAGTTGGGGTTGCTGGGGCACAACGAGAATCTGCTGGGCGACCACTGCCGCAACCCCTGGGACACTTCGCGCACGACGGGCGGTTCCAGCGGCGGCGCGGGGGGCGCGGTTGCGGCGGGTCTGTGCGCTCTGGCCTCCGGGAGCGACGGCGGCGGGTCGATCAGGATTCCGGCCAGCTTCTGCGGGGTATACGGCATCAAGCCGACGCAAGGCCGGGTGCCCCGGCTCGTAGGCGGGGCGGCGGCACAGGTCGCCAACCAGTTCAGCCAGTCGGGGCCGATGAGCAGGACCGTGCGGGACTCGGCGCTGCTGCTACAGGTGCTTGCGGGCAGACACCCCGGGGACCCGACGTCGCTCCGCGACGAGCCGGACGACTACCTGGCAGCCGCAGATCGGGGCGTCGACGGGCTCAGAATCGGTTGGAGTTCGGATTTCGGCTACGCGGGGGTGGACTCCGAGGTGCTGGAGGCGTCCTGGAAGGCGGCCCGAGTCTTCGAGGACATGGGATGCGCGGTCGAGGAGGTCGACCTCGCGTTGGAAGACCCCTTCGATTCGTTCTGGAGTCTGTTCACGACCAACGTCGCCGCGACCTTCGGCCAGTTGGTGGAAGGCCGCATCGACCAGCTCACGTGGTACGGGCGTGAGTCGTTCGAGAAGGCTGGCCGGGTCTCGGGGATCGAGTACTCAAAGGCTGTGGGATACGTCGACCGGCTCAAGGCCCAGTTCGCGGACGTGTTCGAGCGGTACGATCTATTGCTCAGCCCGACAACCGCTACGACCGCGTTCCCGGTGGGCACCCCCCCGACGGAGATAGGGGATCGGGAGGCGCACTGGTTCTGGGGCTACACGCCGTTCACGTTTCCGATAAACATGGTCGGCAACCCGGCTGCCAGCCTGCCTTGCGGCCTCTCCTCGGAGGGGCTCCCCATAGGGTTGCACGTCGTGGGCCGGCACGGGGACGAGTCCTCGGTGGTGGCTGCGTCGGCTGCTTTCGAGGAGGCGATGCCGTGGGCCCACCGGCTGCCGCCGGTCTCGTAGCGGGCCGGCTCAACCTTTGAGGTTGCTCGTCGGGAGTCCCTGAGCCCGGGCGCTAGGAGCCGAGGTCGAGCTTTGGGGCCTTGCTCAGTATCCGGGCGCAGCCATTCTCGAGGATGACTATGTCCTCGATGCGGACTCCTCCCCACTCAGGCAGGTAGATGCCAGGCTCTATGGTGAACACCATTTCGTTTTCGAGTGTGTCTTCCGAATTCGGGCCAAGCGTTGGGGCCTCGTGGATTGCCAGCCCAACGCCATGCCCGAGTCCGTGGCCGAAGTGGTCCCCGTGGCCGGCCTCGCCTATTATGTCTCTGGAGATGGCGTCGACCTCGGCGCCGGTCATCCCCGGCTTGACCATCTGCTCGGCGGTGAGCTGGGCCTTCAGGACCGTTCCGTAGATCCTCTTGAAGGTCTCATCCGGCTCTCCGACGACGATGGTGCGGGTCAGGTCGGCACAGTAACCCTCATACTTCGCCCCCATGTCGATGACCACGGGGTCGCCGTCCTCAATAACCGTTTCGTCGGCCCGATGGTGGGGCAAGGCGCCGTTGCGTCCCGCGCCGACGATGGTATTGAAGGCAAGCTCCTCCGCGCCCTGCTCGCGCATCGACTTTTCGATGACCCACGCCACCTCGGCTTCGGTCGTTCCGGCCCGTACCATGAGTGCGGCCTCTTCGAAGGCCCGGTCGGTAATCTCTATTGCTCGGAGCAGCAGATCGAGCTCGCCCTCGAATTTGCTCGCCCTCAGATGGCCTATGCTCCCGGAGGCGGCGGTAAGCGACACCTTCCCTGAGAGGTCGGCTTTGTCCAAGGCCTTCACCAAGCCCTCGTGCTGGGCGACCGTCACGTCGTCGGCTTCGAAGCCGACTCTGGAGACCCCGGCGGCCTCGACGAGCTTGGGGAACCAGTCGAGCTTGCCCGCGATGCGCTCGACCCTGTAGCCCGGGGCCTGCCTGCCGGCCTGCTCGATGTACCGGAAGTCCGTTGCCAACACGGCGTCCGACGCGGTGATCAGCAGGTACCCGGCGGAGCCGGCGAATCCGGAGAAGTAACGGCGGTTCTCCGGGCTGGATACCAACATCGCCTCCAGATCTTCTTCCTCCATTCTTTCGCGCAATCTCTTCAATCTCAACTCACTGCTCACGGGCGGCCTCCTGTACGGGATTATCAGGCTGCGGCGGAATCTTTCGGGTCCCTTCCACGGCCTGTTAGCGGCGTGCGCCCATATAGCATAACGCGGACGGGCCGGCATTGTAACCGCGGGTGAAGCGAAGACGTGAGGGGGTGATTCCCCGGATCATGCCGCCGCGCGTTCCGGCTGCGTCAGCGGGGTGGTTTGCCGGCGTCTACGGACTCGACGTCAGGGCGCTTCAGCTTGGCCAAGGCCAGCATCACCGTGGGCACTACCAGGACGACGCCCCCGTAGACGAACGCGCTTCTGATGCCGTACTCGTCGGCCACCAGGCCGGCCACGTAGGGTGAGAGGGTGCCCAGGAATCCGCTGCCATAGATCAGGGATACGACGGTCGATTGCGTAGCGCCCAGCGCCGCGTCCAGCGCCGCCGCTATGAATATGTGGTGCAGCGAGAACGACAGCGCCCCCCTCACTAGGACCGACATGAAGAGCTCCACCCCTGGGCGGGCGAACCTGAGCGCGAACGCCGACAGCATGAGCAGACCGGTGCCGGCGACCAGCACCGGCTTGCGCCCGGCCCTGTCCGAGAGGTATCCCATCAGCGGCTGCGATACGATGCCGGCGATCTGTGCTCCTGACAGGATGACGGCGACTGCCGCCTCGGAGTAGGCCAGCTCATCCCTCAGGTAGAGCGGCAGGAACCCGGAAACCCCCGCTTCCCCGGCGCTGCGTAGAGCCGTCGTGGCTATGAGGAGCAGGAGCACCCTGTTTCTCAGGAGGCCGAACAGAGATAGGAAGTAGGAGCGCAGGGAGGTCACCTCCGCCTCGATCTCGGCCTTCCGCGACGGTATGAGGATCCAGACGGCGGCGGCGGCAATGATCGCGGGGACCATGCTGGCCTTCATGATGTCCCGCCACAGTATGAAAGTGAGGAACGCCGCGACCGTGGGCGCCCCGAGCACCTCGCCCAAGTTCGCGGCCATGCCGTGGAGCGAGATGGCGAACCCGCGGCGGTCGGGGAACCTGCGGGACAGCTCCCCTATCGCCGGCGGATGGAACATCGCGGGGCCGATGCCCGCCAGGAACATGGCCGCCAGCATGGCGGCGTACGTGGGGGCGAACCCCGCCAGCAGCATGGCGCCGCCCATCAGAGACAGCGAGACGGCGATCATGAGGCCGGCGCGGTTGCTGAAACGGTCGCCGAGGTAGCCCGCCGCCATCGTCGCCGACCACCAGGCCACCTGGCCGACCGAGGCGAGCGACCCGAATTGAGCGCGAGTCAGGTTGAGGTCTCTGCTTATCTCCGGCATGATCAGGGACGATTGCCCTGAGTTGTACAGGTGCTTGATGGCGTGGCCGACGACGATGGCGCCGGCCACCATTCGCCGGCCTCGCATCAGCTCCTGTTCCGTCTCTGCGGAGTGGGCGGGTCCCGTGGTCATACGTGGAACACGTACAGGCCGCGGTTCTCTAGGGGCAGCGGCACCCACGCCCCGCCGCGCCGGTGGCTCTCCGCAACAGCCAGGCAGGCTTCGGTGAGGTGGTGCGTCACCTCAACGTTGCCCAGGGACAGCCTGCCCGACTCGTAGGCGTCGACGAGGTCCTCCAGGATGTTGAGGCCCCAGCCGGACGGGTCGGCGTCGGGGACAGGCACGTCGTCCCAGGTGAAGGGTTGGCTGCCGGCGCGCCGCCGCGTCATCCCCCGTCCATTGTTGAGCGAGCGCACCGACCCCTCCGAGCCGATCACCTCGAACTCCCAGTTTCCCGCCGGGACGGCCAAGCCCACGGCCCCGCCGGCAAATGCGATCTCGAAGGTGGCGAACGGGTCCTCGTCGAGTCGGTCGTTCTCTATCGTGAGGTGTCTCGGTTGCAGCTCGCCGCGCACCGATTCGATGCCTGGGTCGCCCAGGAGGTATGAGAGGGTGTCTATTGCGTGTACGTGGCCATGCATCAGGGTCGTGCGTGCATGGTGCACGGCTGCGAGAGGCTCGCCTACGTCCCCGCGTTCGATCATCGCTCTGAGCTCGTGGTACAGCGGGTTGAACCGCCTCATGACGCCGGTATTGAACACGGTGCCGTGTTCGAGGCACGCGGCGAGCACTTGGTCCGCCGCATGCATCGAGCAGGCCATCGCCTTCTCCACGAAGAGCATCGGCACGCCCGCGTTGGCGGCGTCGACGGCGGTCTGGGCGTGGGAGTCGCCGCGGAAGTCGGGCGAGGGGGCGCGGTCTCCGGGCTTCTGCAGGCCGGTTGCAGTGGTGCAGACGGCGACGAGGTCAGGGCGTTGTTCGTCGATCATCTCCGCGTAGTCTTCATAGAGGGCCTCGACCCCCCACCGCTCGCGGAAGGCGTTGCGCCTTTCGAGTAGGAGGTCGGCGCCCGCCACCAGTTCCAGGCGCTCGCTGGCGTGACATGAAGAGGCGATGGAGAAGGGGCGCTCGACGTCCGTAACCTCGTCGTCGATGGTGCTGCCCATGCGGCCTAGCCCGATGATAGCGGCGCGGTATTTCTTCATTGTGTCGTTCCTTCCTGGCGATCCCCGCTATTCTACAGAGGCCGCGCGCCAAGGGCGCGGTTCCTGGCAGGCCGTGGGAGAATTCTCCCGTATCCTTCTCATACCCTTCCTGTTCGGGGGGGCTTGTGTTCTGCGGGATACCTTGCAGATACTCGTCAGGGGGCTGTGTCCCTCTGCCCGCCCCGATTACCGCAGCCGGCTAGAGCTTCACCGCCAGCATTTCCTCGCCGAAGATGATCTCTCCGTCGAACTCCTTGGCCACGTCGGCGATGCTCAGCTCCATCTTGCCGTGCCGTGCGATCAGGGCATTGTGTACGAGCACGAGCTTCTTGACGCCGGCGGCGGCGGCCATCTTGGCGGCGTTGGTGGTCCCGCACATGTAGACGCCCTCCGGCGTGCCTTCGATATCCTCCTGGCGTCCGAGGCAGCTTATGACCAGCACGTCCGCGCCTTCCGCCAGGGTCGTGACGGACTCGCACGGCCCCGTGTCCCCTGTGAATACGACGCTGCCCGACGAGGTGTTCACCCGGTAGGCCAGCGAGTCCAGCCAGGGCTCCACGTGGACGGCGGGGGCGCTGACGACTTCCCAGTCGGCGCTGGCCGCGACCAGGCCCGGCCCCACGTCTCTGGCGTCCACCACCGGGGGTTTGCGCGGCAGAACGCCGCCCCGGCTGGTGTACGCCCCCAGGCTCAGGGGATGGTTGATGCGCGCGATCCAGTCGTGAGCGAACGCGCCCGTGTTTTCGTCCAAGATGCGTTCGGTAAGCTGCTCGGTTAGCTTGGGGCCGTAGACGTGGAGCAGGTTATCCTTCCCGGACCCCGAGTCCCACCGCGTCAACAGGAAGCAGGGGTAGTCGACGTCGTGGTCGAAGTGATGATGGGTGAAGAAGAGGTGGTCGACGTCGTAGGGCATCATGCCCATCTTTACGAGCTTGTCGGTCGCCGCCGGGCCGCAGTCGAACATGAGGCGTTCTTCGCCCACCCTGAGCACGTAAGAAGAGCCGTATCCCCAGGGCCAAGGGTAGGGGTTGCCTGAACAGAGAATCGATAGTTCGTTCATCGCTGCTCCTTTAGGATTTAGGGGTTGGCGCGCCGTCTGGCCCGGTTCGGTTTTCAGGAAGGCGGGTGATTCGAGTCTGAGCAACCCCTTAGGCAGGCTCTCAGACACCCGGCTGCCCCTCCGCGCGCCCCGTATTCCCCGCCGCCGCTCGCTTGGAGGCTGAACAGTTACGGTAGTCGTCCGGGCGGGGTCACTTGGCTGTTTGGCAGGGGGTATAATACCAGAATGCGAATCCCCGAACAGGAGGTGGCTCGGAGGCAACCTCTCGTGGACGTTCACGTCCACGACGGGTTTGAGCCCCTTGTATCGGAGGCGTGGCTGCGCGGCCTTGTTGGGAAGGCGCTGGAGATGCTGGACGAGGACGGGGCCAGTCTGTTCATTGCGGACGACGAGGTCGTAGCCGGGCTGAACGGAGCACACCGGGGCGTGGGAGAGCCCACCGACGTTCTTTCATTTTCATTCGAGCACTGGGGAGCATACTACGGCGAGGGTGAGGCGCCTTTCGAGCGCGTGGAGGGGTTCGTGCTGCCCCCGGGCGCGAGCCCCGGCCTCGGCGAGGTGGTCGTCTCCTATCCACAGGCCAACAGACAGGCCGTCTGCGCGGGGCGTTCCGTGGAGCGTGAACTGGCAGCCCTGATAGTCCACGGGCTGGTCCACCTTGCGGGGCACGACCATGAGGAAGAGGAAGAAGCCGCAGCGATGAGAGAGGTCGAGGGCGCTATCTTGGACGCGCTCCGGCTGGACGGCGGGGCGTGCGTCCCGGCGGTCGAATAGACCATGCCAGAGGTCTTCTACAGGAAGTGGCGTCCGCAGCGTCTGGACCAGGTCGTGGGCCAGGAGGCGGTCGCTCGGACGCTGCGCAACCAGGTGGTGATGGGCCGGGCCGCGCAGGCGTACATGTTCTGTGGCCCAAGGGGGACCGGGAAGACCAGCACCGCCCGCGTTCTGGCTAAGGCCGTGAACTGCCTGTCGCCCGAGGACGGCGAGCCCGACAACAAGTGCGGCGCGTGCGCCGCGATCACCGAGGGGCGCGCCCTCGACTTGGTGGAGATAGACGCCGCCAGCAATCGCGGCATCGACGACATCCGCAGCCTGCGTGAGAAGGTGCACTTCGTCCCGAACGAGGCTCGTTATAAGGTCTACATCGTGGACGAGGTACACATGCTGACCGAGCCGGCCTTCAACGCACTGCTCAAGACCTTGGAAGAGCCTCCGGATCACGCGATATTCGTGCTGGCGACTACGGAGGTACACAAGGTCCCGCTGACGATAATTTCCAGGTGCCAGCGCTTCGACTTTCGCCGGATACCGTTGGATACGGCTTCCGTGCGCCTGGCGCAGCTCTGCCGCGACGAGGGGGTAGAAGCGGACGATGAGGCCCTATCGCTTCTGGCGCGGACGGCCGCCGGGAGCCTTCGGGATGCGGAGAATCTGCTGGAGCAGGCCCTGGTCTCATATGGGTCCCCCCTGCGCGCGGAGCACGTCCGGGGCATGCTCGAATTGGATACGTACCAGCGCGCCCTCGACCTCGTCGGGCACCTGCTCGGCAGGTCGGCAGGGGACGGGCTGAGGCTGATCGACGCGGTGGCGTCGGACGGAGGGGACCTGCTTCAGCTCCACCGCGGGGCCACAGAGTACCTGCGCGGCGCACTCCTGGCGAAGTCCGGGGCCGGCGTTTCGCTGGACTATCCGGGTGAGACCAGCGCACGCATCGCCTCGATGGTGGAAGACGTGCCTCTGGGACGGATCGTCAACGCCTTGAAGACCTTCTCGGCTGCCGACGCGCGGCGGGACAACGGCTCCAGGCTGCCGCTCGAGCTTGCAACGGTGGAGGTCTGCCGGACCCCTGAGGTCGAGCCGTCCGTCGTCCGGGAGCCTGAGCGTCGGCATAGGCCCGCGTCCGCGCCGGCCCGCGCCGCCCCGACCCGGGCCACCCCGCCGCGGGACGCCCCGCCGCGCAGGGAGTATGAACGGCCTCGGCCTGCGGCGCCATCGGAGCCCGCCGCCAAGCCGGAGGAGAAGTGGGCCGGGGTGCTGCGGACGCTGAGCCGACACAAGGGCAAGCGCTTCAACCTCGGGGCCCTGCTTCGCGACTGCCGCAGGCGCGAGGTGTCCGACAGCACGGTCAGCCTGGAGTTCTCCCACCGCTCGCACAAGGAGCGAATGGAGGAGGAGATCGAGGACCCGGAGAGCCATAAGGTGTTGAAGGAAGCTCTATCTCATGCTTTGGACACCCCGGTGGAGACCGTCGTCTGCCTCGTAGACGAGCAGGGCAACGGCCCCCGGCAGAGTGCGGCGCAGAAGAGTCACTTGGTGCGGGCGGCTCAGGCGTTGGGCGCCCAGGTAGTGGACGAAAAGGGAGGGCAAGAGTGAACAGGAAGATGATCCGGCAGGCCCAACAGATGCAGAAGGAAATGGTGAAGATGCAGGCCGAGTTGGAGAGCAGGACGGTTGAGGCCTCGTCCGGCGGGGGTGTGGTGAAGGCGACGGTGAGCGGCAAGATGCGGGTCGAGTCCATAGAGATCAGCCCGGAGGCCGTCTCCCCGGACGACGTGGACATGCTCCAAGATCTGGTGTTGGCGGCCGTCAACGAAGGTCTGGAGAAGGCGCAGGAGATGGCCGATGAGCGGATGAGCGCTCTGACGGGAGGGCTGAAGATCCCGGGGCTGACGTGACCGGCCCGGCTGCAATGGAGCAGAGAAGCATGATCTTGCTCATAGACAACTACGATAGCTTCACCTACAACCTCTACCAGTACCTGAGCGAACTGGGCGCTGAGGTGCAGGTCGTCCGCAACGACGAGATGACCATCGAGGAGATCGACGCCATGAGCCCGGAGAAGATAGTCATCTCGCCCGGACCGTGCACCCCGGAGAGGGCGGGCATCTCCAACGAGGTGGTGCAGCACTTCGGCGCGTCTGTACCCACCCTGGGGGTCTGCCTTGGGCATCAGTGCGTGGGATACGCTTACGGGGGCGCGGTCGGGCCTGCGGGAGAGATAGTTCACGGCAAGACGTCGGTGATCCACCACGACGGCAAGGGCCTGTTCGCCGGCCTCCCCAACCCGTTCGAGGCGATCAGGTACCATTCGCTCGCGGTGTACCGGGACGGACTGCCTGACGAGTTGGAGGTAACGGCTTGGACTGACAACGGGCTGGTCATGGGTGTTCGCCACAAGACCGCTCCCGTCGAGGGGATTCAATTTCATCCGGAGTCGATCATGACGGGTGTCGGCAAGGACATTCTCCGCAACTTCCTCGAGGCTTAGGCTGTGGAGCACACGGCGCGGCGTGAGCGCAGGCGGCGGTCCGACCGGTACGGGGTAACTTGTTCGTAGCCGTCACGGCGTCTGAGCTTCGCCGTAAGGTGAGGCTCTCCGAGCGTCCGGTCGGGCTGGCGCCTACGATGGGGGCGCTGCACGAGGGCCACGCGGCCTTGGTGCGTCAGGCCCGCGCCGACAACGCCACCGCCGCCGTCAGCATCTTCGTCAACCCGACCCAATTCGGGCCGGGCGGGGACTTCGGCGCGTATCCGAGGGACTTGGAGGCCGACCTAGCCAGGCTGGAAGAGGCGGGCGCCGACTTGGTCTTTGCGCCTGCGGTCGGGGAGATGTACCCGGACGGATTCGACACCTACGTGGACGTGGGGGGCGTCGCCGCGCCACTGGAGGGCAAGGCGCGCCCCGGGCACTTCAGAGGAGTGGCGACCGTGGTTTGCAAGCTGCTGACCATGACGCGCCCGGACAGGGCGTACTTCGGTCAGAAGGACGCTCAACAATGTCTTGTGGTCAAGCGGCTCAACGCCGACCTGAATCTAGGAGCGCAGATAGTCGTCGTGCCCACGGTCCGCGAGCCGGACGGGTTGGCGCTCAGTAGCCGCAACGTCTACCTGAGCCCTGAGCAGCGCGGGGCGGCTCCGGTTCTCTACCGGTCCCTGCAGGCGGGCCGTAGGCTCGTCTGTCAGGGGACCTCCGACGCCGAGGCGGTCAGGCGCCGAATTCGGGGGGTCATCGAACGGGAGCCCTTGGCTCGAATTGACTACGTTAGCGTTGCGGACGCCTGCACGTTGCAGGAACTCGACCGGGTCGACCGGCCGGCTTTGGCGTCCCTGGCGGCTTATTTTGGCGAAACACGCCTGATAGATAACGTCATCATTGGGGGCGGTCCTTGAGGATATTAGTAACGAACGACGACGGCGTATATTCGGAGGGCCTATGGGAGCTGGCTGAGGCCTTGGGCGAGGTCGGGGAGGTTGACGTCGCCGCCCCGGACCGCAACCTGAGCGGTACCGGGACCGCGATGACGCTCACGACCGTGTTGCGGGCCGAGAGGTTCCCGTCCCCGATAGAGGGTGTGGACGCCTACGCGGTACAGGGTACGCCGTCCGACTGCGTGGCGTTGGCCGCCAAGAGCCTTTTCGATGGGGCTTTCGACCTTGTGGTATCCGGAATAAACCGCGGGGCGAACATCGGCATGGACGTGCTGGTCTCAGGCACGGTCGGGGGCGCGTTGAAGGGATACTTCGGAGGCATTCCCTCGATCGCCGTTTCGTCGACCTACACGGCGGGGCGTGAGGTCCGGTATGGCCTCTCCGCCTCGGTTGCCCGTGAGCTGGCGCGGAGCATACGCGACAGGTCTATCACCCAACCCATGCTGCTAAACGTCAACGCGCCTTATCAAGACCACCCCGGCGCATGTCCCTTGGACGTAACCAGCCTCGGCCCCATTGCCTACGTGGAGGATATAGAAATCGGGCGGGACGGCTCCCGTACACACTATTGGATCAGGCACGGCAAGGCGGCGGACGTCGACCTTTCGCCCGGCACGGACGTCTGGGCGATCAGAAACGGCCGCATCTCCGTTACGGCCATCGCCCTTCCGGGCGTTGGCGCACCGTATCCGGGCGTGGTCGAAGCTCTGGCGCAGGACGTCCGGGCCGTTCTACGCCTGGGTGAGTCATGAGCTTGTCCGGGCAGTAGGCGCGGCGGCAACCGTCCCGGCTAGGAAGGGGCCGAGGGGGTTGTCCAAGTGGTTCGCGGCCTATTGTGGGCGGCCTGTCGCGGCAGTCGGAAGCGAGCGAGCCGGACACGCCGGGGCTGGGTCAGAAGCTGTCTTCCAACTTCTGGAGCTCTTGGGAGAGGGGAAGGGCAACGCCGGTCTCTTCCCCCGGCTCGTCTTCGCCGCGTCTGGAGGTGAAACGGCCTATGGGTATGGCGGGCATAGTGGTGACGTGAGCGCCCGCGCGGGCGCCGAGCTCGAGTGAGTACCGCGCTATGGCTTCGTTGTCCTCAGCGTCGACGATGCTGACGAAGTCGCATTCGCCCAGCACCCCGTAGAGACCCATGACCTTGACGTCCGGCGCCGAGGACTCCGCCTGCGCGCGCGACACGCTGCCCGGGTCCTCCATGGCCTTGATGCGGCCCGCGTCGGTGAGAGTCAGCAGTTGGATGTACGTGGGCATTTTGGGTCTCCTTGCGGGAGACGGCTTGCGCCGGCTGCCGCCCGTTAGCCGGCCCAGCCGCTTACGAAGTCCTCCACGCCGTAGCCGGGCGGCATCTCGTATGTTCTATAGCGCGTGATGGTCCTGGCGTCGCCCGGCCTGGCCTCATGAGGCTCGCCTTGGAGCCTCTCATCCAAGGGCTTGAAGCGGCTCCATACCTCGTCGATCTCTTCGGGCGTGAAACGCCGTGCGATATCGTCGTACAGGTATTGGTTCTTTGGGCGCGACGTGCTCGTCGGCGCTGCCGAGCGGATGGCATGAGCTATCTTGCAGAGCAGTACGAGGCACGCCAGCTTCCATTGCTCACCGGAGTGTAGGGCGTCGAGAGCGGCATTGAACCGGGAGGCGTCCTTGTCGAGCATCCCGCGGTACAGCGCCTCGATCAGGTCGTGTTGACGCTCGATGGCCCGCCCCCACCGTTGGAACGGCTCCCGGATAGCGCCGGGGAGTCCTTCGTCAAAGCCCGGCTTCCACCAGAGGTGGAAATATCGGAGCATCCGGCCGCCGAAGGACTGGTAGCCGAGGTGTATGGTGCGGCGCAGGGTGACGCCGTAGTTGCTGCCGGAGTGAAGCATGTGGTTGAGGTAGACGACGCCGTCGCCTGCCTGGAGTTCCACCGGTACGCCTCCGGGGGGCGGTGCGAGTCGGTCCTCCTTGAGCTGCGCCAACTGCTCGGGAGTGTCGGGCTCGCGGTGGCTGCCGGGAACGACCCATAGGACGTTGTCGTCGTACATCGGGATGTTCCACTGGACGTACCCGGGGCCGTTGCGCAGCATGTCCTGCTGGATCCCCTCGAGCGGGATGTCGGAGTCGGGGCTGGTGTCCCGGTGCCAGCCCGTGCCGCCGGGGTGGTCGCTGACCGGGTTGCACATGAGCTGCATCTGGTGGACGCCCACTTCGTCGCCGGTGAGGAGCTGACGCGAGACGCCGAGGGTGTTCCTGTGCAGGCAGAACCCGACTGTGTTCGCCGTCTGGGCGTCGACGACCTCATCGAAAGAGACGCGCGGTTGCGCGCTCGTCTCCCAGACGCCTCCGGGCGGGTCGTCGGACCCTCGGTCCCGGGCCCATATCTCCCTCTGCCGGTCGACGAGGGTTTCGAAGCTGTCCCGCAGCTCGTCCAGCCTGTCCGGCGGGATGCACTGTCGGATGATGATGTAGCCCTTGTCGAGAAGCTCTTGCCGGTCGACGTTCATGGCCTCAATCTCCTTATGCTGCCAACGCGGCGATTCTGGGGATATTTAAAGAAAAGAGTGGTGCCGAGGAGGAGACTCGAACTCCTACAGCCTATTCGGCCACAGCGCCCTCAACGCTGCGTGTCTACCAATTCCACCACCTCGGCGCCGCTAGGGGAGGGGAGGCCCGTCCGCGCGGGCCGGGCGCCGTCCGCCGGCGCTTGGGGGTAATTATAGCAGGCTGCGGAAACGCGGGGCGCAGAGGGGCGGCGTCCTTCTGCCCTGAGCCCTGCCGAAGGGGTGTGCCTCAGCCTTCCCACGGCCTGGCAGGGCCAGGGCGGAGCGCCCTTGTCCATCGGCCCTGCGTCGTATCGGCAGACGCGGGGGCAGCTTCAATTCATGTGGGAGCCGCCGGAGACGTTGAGGGCTTGGCCGGTGATGTTGCGGGCGGCGTCGGAGGCCAGGAACGCAACGGCGTTACCGATGTCCTCGGGAGTCTGCTCCCGCCCCAAGGGGATGCGTTCCCGGACTGTCCGTTCGAACACCTGGCGGGTGGTCAGCCCGGGGTACTTCTCCTTGTCGCGGCCATAGCGGAGCGCGATGCGCTCCCATATGGGCGTCCAGAGCAGGCCGGGGCAGACGGCGTTTACGTTGATGTCGTAGGGCGCGAGCTCCAAGGCCCAGTACTGGGTCAGGTTGATGACGCCGGCCTTCGACGCGCCGTACGGGCCGCTGGTGAGGGTCCCCAGGCGGCCGGCGATCGACGCGATGTTGACGATCTTGCCGCGGCGGCGCTCCTTCATGTTCGGGGAGACGGCCTCGGTGACCCGCGCCATCCCCTTGACGTTGACTTCGTAGATCAGGTCCCAATCTTCCTCGCTGGGCGAGTCGCGCTCTTCCCAACCGGGGGCCGCTATTACCCCGGCGTTGTTGACCAAGACGTCGACACGGCCAAACTGCGCCAGCACGTCCGCGACCATGCCGTCCACCGATCCTTGGACGGTCACGTCCACGCGGACCGGCATGGATCTACTCTGGGCGGCGGACGCCTCACGGGCGGCGGCCTCGGCATCGTTGGGGTTCAGGTCGGCGACCACGACGTGCGCGCCGTTGCGGGCCAGGGCCAGAACTATGCCTCGGCCTATGCCCCGGCCTCCGCCGGTCACGATCGCCACGCTGCCGCTCACGTCCACGCGGACACCCCCTTGCGAGGAAGGCCGTAAGAAGAGTGCGGGATTATATCACGCACAGCCGCCGGGGCGTGATGAGGTACTGGCGGCCCATATACGCCCGCGTCCGTACAGGCTGACATGTGGTACTGTGGCTTGAGGCGGCTGTGTGGTCGTTAGACGAATCGTCGTAACTGTTCAGACTCCGTGAGACCCAAAGGGGGAAGTCCAGGGGAAGTTCTCCCCGCTGGGCAGGGGGTCTGGCCGGCGCCAGCTACTTCAGGGCTGGGCTGGGTTCTCCCCTCAGGGGGTCTGGCTGGGCGCGAACACGGGGACGTTCTCCCGCATCGGTTTTCCCCTCTGGGCAGGGGGTCTGGGGGCTGTGCCCCCAGTTACCAAGGGGCGGGCGGGTGGGATCAAAGCCGTCTGCTTTATCGGGGCTACGCCAGTCGAAAAGGGCCTCACGAACTCTGAACAGTTACGAATCTTGGGGAGGAGCACGGCCATGGAGATGGGGATGATAGGGCTTGGGCGCATGGGCGGTAATATGGCGGCGCGCCTGTTGTCGGGCGGGCACGACCTGGTGGTGTTCGACCGGCAAGAGGAGGCGGTGCGGGCTTGCGTGCGGCAGGGAGCGAGGGGGGCTTCATCCCTTTCGGAGCTGGCCGCTGGCCTTGGATCGCCCCGCGTGGTCTGGGTGATGGTGCCTGCGGGCGGCATGACTCGGTGCACTGTGGACGCGCTGACAGAAGATCTGTCGCCGGGTGACATGGTGGTAGACGGCGGCAACTCCAACTACAAGGAGAGTATGCGCCGGGCCTCGGAGCTGAAGGAGAAGGGGATCGGGTTTCTGGACGCCGGGACGAGCGGCGGCGTCTGGGGGCTCCGAGAGGGGTACTGCCTGATGGTGGGCGGGGAGCGGGAAGACTTCGAGCTGGTAGAGCCGCTTCTGCGGACGTTGGCTCCGTCGCCTGAGCGCGGCTACGCCCACGTCGGCCCTGCCGGCGCCGGTCACTTCGTCAAGATGGTGCATAACGGCATCGAATACGGGATGATGCAAGCCTACGCCGAGGGGTTCGAGCTGATGCGGGCCAAGGCGGAGCTCGATCTCGACCTGCCTCGAATCGCCGATCTGTGGAGGTCGGGCAGCGTCGTCAGGTCATGGTTGCTCGATCTGGCTGCGGCCGCGTTGGAGGAGGACCCCGGGCTCGACTCTGTAGAAGCCTACGTCGAGGACTCTGGCGAGGGTAGATGGGCGGTGGAGGAGTCCATCGCGTTGGGGATGCCCGCGCCGGTAATGGCGTTGTCGCTTCAGGCGCGCTTCAGGTCGCGGCAGGCTTCTCCCTTCGGGGCAAAGCTGCTGGCCGCGATGCGCGGCCAATTCGGGGGGCACGCGGTCAGGCGCGCCGAATAGCCGGCATGGGTGCGAAAGGTCACTTCCGCACCTTTCTTAAAACCCCTTCCTTGCAGGGAAGAGGAAGGGGTTGTGTCTGAGGGTGTCTCTCAGACACCTGATAGGGCGGGTCCCCGTTGGCTATATCGAAGTCATTTCCGGTATAGGATGGAGAGCACCGTCGAGCTGCTGACTGGCGGGAGCCGCGGCCTCCAGGGCGCCGACGATGACCTCTACAGCCCTGGACGGTGAGGTCTTGTCGACGTTGATGGTCAGATCGTACTTTTGCATGTCGAGCAGGTCGCAGTCGAAGAGGTTCTTGAAGACGGTCTTGGCCTGCTTGTCCGTCTGCTTCATCCACTTACGAGCCTCTCGCCCCTTGACTCCGTAGTCCGATTGGACCCGGGCGAGTCTGTATTCAGGGGTGGCGGATATGAACACGTTGAGCGCCTCAACGCTGGCGGGAACGAACAGGTGGCTGCCGTGGCCGTGCATCACGGCAGGGCCGTTGATGGCAATGCCTCTGATCACTCCACCGAGGGCTTTCAGGTACTGTTTCAGCGTGAGCCCGTCTTCGAGGAACTCGTAGCCGGCCGCTTGGCTGGCCTGCGCCCAGTGGCCCATTTCGTATCCGGCTACCCCTGTGACGGGTACGGCCATCGAGGCCAACGCGCGTCCCCACCTGGAGCGGTGACTAGCCTCGAACGCGTCGAGCTCTCCGGATGAGCACCGGAGCCTGTCCCGGAGAGCCTCTCTGATCTGTTCGTCGTCGACGTACCGGCTCTCCAGCGCGCTTGCGGCGTCTCTTGCGATGGCCTCGGACCGGCTGCCGGGTAGTCCCGTAATGGTTACGACTGTCCTATGCGCCGTCCGGGTATTGGAGGACGGCTGGCGGTTGAGGTACTCTTCCGAGGTGATCGAGAGGATGCTGGCGTGCAGCGACGACCCGTCAGGCCGCCTGCATGGCTCCTTCGGCTTCTCCACGTCGAAGCCGAGCTTCATGAATAGCCCGAGCGCGGGCGCGTTGCCGTCGGGAACGTTGACCCATGCCTTGCGCATCCGCAGGTCTTCGAACACCCTGTCGAGTAGGCGGAGCATCGTGGCGGTCCCGTAGCCGTGGTGCCACAGGTCTTTCCTTCCTATGAGCAGGGAGAGTTCGGCGCCGTCTCGGCCGTCGAACAGGATCTGGGCCTCGCCGATATGCTCGGCGTCGTCGGTGTAGATCGAGTAGATGAGCCTTTGCGGGTCCCCGAATACGCGCGTCCACTCCCATTCCGTCGCTTCCAGCATCTGCTGTGGGTCGTAGCTGCGGTGTATCGGGTCGCCACAGGCGTAGTGTCCGAACCAGCGGGAAGATATCTCGCTGTCTTCCAGCCACCAGCTTACGCGGTCGACGTCATCCCTGGACACGTCTCTGAGGGTCAGGGGAGGAAGCATGGTTGACCTCCTAACGGTGTTGGATTGATGCTAACGGCCAGCGTGCGCCTGGGATGTTACCGATTCGGTGCGAATATGTCAACTTTGCGTAACAAACCACGACTTCCATCGTAAAAATTCATGAAAAATAGGACGGATAAAGCCACGCCCCATATGTATCAGGAATTGTATTTCGTATATTGACGTTCATGGGTGTGGGCCGTTGCGGTCTCGCGATCCGCCGCATAGAATCTGACCGGATACCGGATACCGGATACCGGATACCGGATACCAGATACCAGATACCAGATACCAGATACCAGATACCAGATACCAGATACCAGATACCAGATACCAGGAACTGAACTGTGTTACTCGGGGCTGCGGGGCGAATACCCGGCGATTGGCGAAACATCACTGCCGCCGCGCTGAAAGAGGCGCGCCTAGAGGGCTATTCGGTACTGAATCTAGTGGTGAACGACCCGGCGGCGCTGGTCGGGGAGGACGTGGGCCGGCTGAAGGGCGCGTTCGAAGAGGCCGGTCTTCTGATAGGTCAGACTAACGGCGCCTACGGGGGCGGGCTGGTCAGCCCCGACGAGCGGGAGCGCGAATACGCGATCGAGTTCGCAAAGCGGATGTGCGGGTTGACGCGGCGATTGGGGGCGCCCAATACGTACCTCCGGCCCGGGAGCTTGAACCCCCGAGGGGCTTGGCTGCCCCACCCGGGGAACAGGAAGCAGGAGGCATTCGATCGGCTGACGGACAGCGCTCGCAGGGTCTGCCGTACGGCGGAGGACGAAGGCGTGCGTGTGGCGGTTGAGGGCGGGGCCGTCTCGCCGCTCTATTCCGCGCGGCGGGTGCGTGAGTTCATCGACGCGGTCGGCGTGCGGGCCCTGGGTTTCAATCAGGACCCTGTGAACTTCGTGGACAGCCTGGACGACGCATCCGACATGCCGCGTTTCCTTGGGGGGTTCTTCGACCTGCTTGGGGACGTGACCATAGGAGCCCACGCCAAGGACTTCAGGGTCGTGGAACAGCTCATGGTGAGATTCGAGGAAGCCGAGATAGGCTCTGGTCTGCTGGACCACGGGATGTTCTTGCGCCGGATGCAGCAGGTCTGCCCCGAGGGCCACGTGCTGGTAGAACATCTTCCGCCGGACCGCTACGCCGCCGCGGCGGCGAGGTACCGGGAGTTCGCGGCGCGCGCCGGGATAACGTGGGGTGACAGCCAAGGAGGCACAGATGGGGAGGCTTGACGGAAAACGTATCTTGGTGACGGGCGCTGCGACTGGAATCGGCAGGGCGACGGCCATCCGGGTCGCATCGGAGGGAGCCCGTGTAGCTGTGTTCGACGTCGAGGATGTCAGAGCTTCCGCCACGCTGTCCGCGATAGAAGAGGATGGGGGCGACGCCAGGTACTGGCACGTAGACGTGACGGCGGAGGCCGGAGTCAGCGCCGCAGTGGACGAGGCCGCCCACTGGATGGGCGGGGGTATCGACGTCCTCCTTCACCTGGCAGGCATCCTGAAGGGCGCCGGTCTGGACATTACCGAGGTGGACGACACGGTCTGGGACCCCGTTATCGACGTGAACGTGAAAGGGTCGTACTTGGTGAGCAAGCACGCGGCGCGGTACATGAAGGAGCAGCGGAGCGGCGTCATCGTGCTGACCTCGTCGGTGGCAGGGGTGTTGGGAGGGAGTTCCTCTTACGCCTACGGGGCGAGCAAAGGGGGGTCGCACGGCTTGGCCATGACCTTGGACAGCCATCTGTCCAGGTTCGGGATCAGGGTCCATGACGTGCTGCCCGGTGCGCTCGACACGCCGTTGAAGGTAGCGGCGACCGAGGAGTCGCTGCGCAACACCGGGGACCGCGAGGCGTACGAGCACACGATGGCGAACCTCTCGCCGCCCGGGGGCGTGGCCGCAGTCATGGCGTTCCTCGCGTCTGATGACGCTGCCTACGTGCGGGGGAGTATCCGGACGATATAGGATCGCCGGTCCTTGGTGCTCAGGGCAAAGGCCGCTCTGGTAGCGCCCCCCGAACGCGGCGTGTCTGTAGCTATCGTCTACTGGGACTGGCTTCAGGACATCTTTGACCTGGCTCACTACGACGAGCGGCCTTGGACCGACCGTCAGAGGTTGCGAGACCTGCTGGCGGCGCTGCCGATTGACGACAACGGGCGGGGCATTCTGCCGTCTGGCTATATGGGTTGGACCGGGGCGCGCTGGGTGCTAGACTAGAGCACGGCTCCACCCCCGGCGCGGGGTCTGACGGCAAGAGTCTCTCCCTGGGAGGATGGTGATAAAAATGTATGTGTTCGAGACGACAACTACGGTGTATTGCCATCACCATTCGACTATGGGGGGCATTCCTACATTTGTAATGCCTTCAGTAGGCATCACTGCTCTTACTCATGAGGTCAGCAGGCGAGATGAAATTGCACTTATTAAGGCAGGAATCACAACTGCTAGGCGTAATAGGCGTAAAAAGAAGCAGAATGAATGGCGTGGACCCCTCACTCTTCCCCTACTTCTTGTACTTCACAGGAAAATATTCGAAATCCATTGCGAAAAAGGTTGTAGAATGTTCGATGTCATAATGGAATTAGCAAAAGGCTATGTTGGAAATGAAACACGTTTTCGTGTTACTTATATTAGACCTGACGAAGGCTATGCTTGGCTCCATCGTGAAGACTATATTATTCGTCCTAGGCGAATAGTAAGAGTATACCTACAAGTTGAAAGTAACCGCATCGCCTCCCCGTCAGACAAGATCAGAAAACGTGGTCGGCGACTATACAGCGTGATGCGTCAGGCCGCCCTGCCGGATGGAGCCTTGCGGCCCGCCACGGCGCCGCAGTCTACTTGACGCGGCGGCGGAGCCTGTCCCACCAAGAAGCGCCGTATTCGAGCGACTGACCCCGCCAGCGCTTTTCAGGGGTCCTCGCCCCCCGCATGAAGAACATCGCGTAGCCGAGGATGAATAGCAAGAGCGCGGCCCAGAGCATCGCCCCGGTGGCGCCCGGTATGGCGGGGCGGAGCAGTAGGGCAGCGACCAGCAGTCCGACGGACCCGATCATCACCCTGCCCGGCGAGATGGACCAAGGCTTGCCTGAGACCGATCTGGCGGCCTGCGTCCACAGCAGCCTCAGCAATCCCGGCTTGGACCGCGGGCCGGACCCAAGGTCGCCTGCCTGGTCCAGGATGTCCTCTATTTCCTTCTTGTAGCGTTCAGACATAGCTGCTTGATGGTATGCGGTGCTCTGTGAAGATGCATCACCTTCAGTTTGAATCCTAGCCGCCGCGGACGGGGGGTGTCAAGAAACCATTCGCAGCGCGCCTGCCGGGACGGGTCTGCCTTACCAGAAACTGGGGACGGCCTCCTCCTCTTTGGTGATCAACTCTAGGACGGCCGGCCGGCCGGTCTCGTTGGCGTCTAGGCCGCGCCGGAGGGCGGGGCCGACCTGGTCAGGGGTATCGACCTTCTCGGCGTAGGCGCCCAGCCCCTCCGCGACCTTGGCGTAGTCGCCGCCCAGGCGGTTGCTCCCCCAGCGCTCGGACGCATAGGGCATATGGTCCCGGTAGTGGGTCATCACCCCGTTGTTCAGGATGACCGTCAGTATTGGGATCTCGGAGCGGACGGCGGTTTCGACATCCATGCCGGCCATGCCGAAAGCGGCGTCGCCCATGACGTTGACGACCTGCTTGTCAGGCGCCGCGAGCTTGGCGCCGATCGCCAATCCGAGGCCGTACCCCAATTGCGTCGATTTGCCCCAACCGAGGTAGCCTCTCGGGGAAACCGTCTCCCAGAACGGCACCATCTGGTCGCGGGGATACCCGGAGTCATGGGTGACTATGGAGTTCGGTACGTCCAGGGCCCCGGAGAGTTCCTTGATGACCCTGTACGGGCTGATTGGCACCTCGTCGGAGTCGAGTCTGGGGCCCCACTCCGCCATGAACTCGGCCCTGACCCTGCGGATCTCGGCGGCAACCCCCTTTTCGTCTCCGCGGCCATGCTCTCCCACCTGACGTTTGACCTCCTCGATCATCTGACGAAGCACGACCTTGGCGTCGCCCACGGCGCCGTGGCTGACCCGGTAGTCTTTATTCAGGTCTTCGGCGCAGTTGGTGGAATGGGCCAGCGTCACGCCCGGAGGCATCGGGGCATTGAAGCCGGATATGGTGAAACTGGTGCCCATCCCCAGCACGAAGTCGGTCTCCTTAAGGAAATGGTCGACCATCAACGTGCTCGTGTGGGCGCCCGTACCCAGGGCGAGGCGGTGGTTCTCCGGGAAGGCGCTCTTGCCCGCCAGGGTCGTCAGTACGGGTACGTTGATCAGCTCGGCGAACTCCAGGAGTTCGCCTGTGGCCTCGGCGTAGAGGACGCCTTGCCCCGCGTTCACGATGGGGCACTCGGCCTTCAGCATGGCGGCGATCAGGTCGCGGACGTCGTCGGGGTCGGCGCCCGACCGGAGTTCCCTAACCGGCGTGTACTGGAAGCGGCCGGGGTACTCCTGGTCGGCCACGTCGCTGGGGATCTCCAGCATTACGGGGCCGCGCCTGCCGTGCTTGAGCTGGCTGAAGGCCCTGCCCATCATCTCGGGTATGCGCTCCACGAGGTTGACGTGGCCCGTCCACTTGGTGACGCCGGCGTAGTGACTCACCGAATCGAACCCCGGCGGCACGCCGATCCTCGCCCGTTCGTGCCCCCCCGGTAGGAGCAGTAGAGGGACCGAGTCGGCGAAAGCCTGCGCCACGCCGCCAAAGGCGTTCTCGGCGCCGGGGCCGCGCTGCATCGTGAAGACCCCGATCTTCTTGCCGTTCATGATGCGGCTGAAGCCGTCGGCGATGTTAACGCCGGCGCGTTCCTGCCTGCACATGATGGGGCGTATCCCTTCTTGGGCGGCCTTGTCTATCAGCGTCTGGGCCGGGAAGCATGCCATCCATTCGACGCCTTCCGCCTTGAGTATCCTTGCTATTGCCGTGTCGCCGTCCATGCGGGTCTCCTCGTCTGGGGTATCGGTAGCTCATTATAGCTTGGCGGCCATTTCGCAGACAACGGGGATGGATGCTCCGTTACTGTTCAGACTTCGTGGGGGCCTCTTCGACTGGCGCAGCCCCGATAGAGCAGACATCTTTCGATCCCCACCCACCCCTTGGTAACTGGGGGCACAGCCCTCGAACCCCCTGCCAGAAGGGGGAACATCTGAGGAATCTAGACAGGCTGCGGGAATACGGGGTGTGTAGAGGAGCGGAGCCCTCACCGGAGTAGAAAGGGCGGTACACTCTCCGAGGCGCCCGTCTCACCCTTCTATATCTGCTAGTTGCTCGAGGAGCTCGGGAATGGAGGCCCGGTCGCCTATAGAGCTGCCGACGTACTTCCACTTGATGACCCCGTTCATATCCACAATGAACGTGGACGGCGTGGCCAGACGGTCGCCCAAGAGATTGTAGACGCCGTATGCCTCCGGTACTTCTCGCGAGGGGTCGTACAGGATGGGGAAGGGGATGTTCAACTGCTCGACCACTCGGGCCGCGCCGCTAAGGTTATCGACGCTGACCGCCAGAACCTCCGCGTTTGAGGCTTGGATCTCTCCGTAAACGTCTGTCAGCTCGACGAGCTGAGCCCGGCAGTAGGTTCACCAGAACGCCCGATAGAAGACCAGCAACACGTTCTTGTCGCCCCTGTAGGACTCCAGCGACCCCTCGGGTCCTGCCGCCGCCGCGAGCGTAAATCCCGGGGCTGTATCCCCGACGTCAGAGCCGACCGATACGGCGGCCATAGTCGGCTCAGGCACGGCGGTGGCCGTGTTGGTCGGGGTAGGCGTGTTAGGCACGGCGGTGGCCGTGTTGGTTGGGGTGGGCGTGTTAGGCACGGCGGTGGCCGTGTTGGTTGGGGTGGGTGTGTTAGGCACGGCGGTGGCCGTGTTGGTCGGGGTGGGCGTGTTAGGCACGGCGGTGGCCGTGTTGGTTGGGGTGGGTGTGTTAGGCACGGCGGTGGCCGTGTTGGTTGGGGTAGGCGAGTCAGGCGCGGCGGAGGTCGTGTTGGCCGAAGTAGGCGAGTCGGGTATGGGCGTGTTAGGCACGGCGGTGGCCGTGTTGGTCGGTGTAGGCGAGTCGGGTACGGCGGTGGCCGTGTTGGTCGGTGTAGGCGAGTCGGGTACGGCGGTGGCCGTGTTGGTTGGGGTGGGCGAGTCGGGTACGGCGGTGGCCGTGTTGGTTGGGGTGGGCGAGTCGGGTACGGCGGTGGCCGTGTTGGTCGGGGTGGGCGAGTCGGGTACGGCGGTGGCCGTGTTGGTCGGGGTGGGCGAGTCGGGTACGGCGGTGGCCGTGTTGGTCGGGGCAGGCGCGGCGGCGGTTACGTCAGGGCGAACCTGCCTGCTTGCGAGGTCGTCGGCCTCATCCGTTCTGGCACAGGCGGCAGATACCGCGAGTACAAGCACCCATGCCAGCAGCGTAACAACTCTTACCATAAGGCCAGTCTACCATAGGAACCCGAACGCGCCCTGCCTCGATTTGTAGGGCGCGAACGCTGGCGTACGGATGGGGCTTACGCAAGCGCGGCGTCGACGCTTAGCTCCACGTTGCCCTTGAGGGCCCCGGAGATGGGGCAGCCGTCCTTCGCCGCCTCGGCGGCCTTACGGAACCCTGCGTCGTCGACGCCAGGGACGACGCCCCGTACCGTCAGAGCGCTCGACGCGACCTTGAACCCGCCCGTGACCTGCTCGAAGGTCACCGTTGCGCTTACCTCCAACCTCTTCGGCGGAGTCCCCGCGCGTCCGAGGCCGGCTGAGAGAGCCATGCAGTAGCAGGAAGCGTGAGCCGCGGCGACGAGCTCCTCGGGGCTGGTCTTGCCGCCCGGCTCCTCCGTCCTGGCCGCCCAGGATACCGGCAGGTCCGTGAAACCGCGGCTACTGACGGCGCTAACGATCCCGCTGCCGGTTATCAGGTCGCCTTCCCAGGTAGCCTCCGCTCGCCGAGTTGCCGCCATGGTACGTAGCCCTCCATCCGTGGAATCCGCTGCATGAAATCTGGACGGCATGGTACCACATCGGTCGGACCCATACCGAACTTTGACCGGCTCGGATACACTAAAATAATCATCCCAAAGCCTGGATTGATACCAACAGCTACGTAAGGCGGAAATACGAGGCGCGCAGAGGGGCGAAACCCCCTTGCCGCCTGCTGGGACCATCGCAGCGTCTCCACCAAAGCCATGCCGCAGACCGTCCTGACATTCGCTTCTCCCCACAAGCTCTCGATCACCGCGACCGTTGAGAGTCATGGATGGGTCCACCTCGCGCCATGGCATTGGGATAGCTGCCGTGCGCGTCTATCGCGCACGGACCGGCTCCCCTCGGGGGCCGTCGCCGCCATAGCCGTAGGCCAGACGGGGCCGACTGAGCTTCGCATAGAGCTTGACGGCGTATCCGATCAGCGGGGTATAGACGAGGCCCGGGCGATTGTCGAGCGCTGGCTCTCGGTCCGTTGGGACCCGGCGCCGTCCCTGGAGACTGCCCGGCGAATCGACCCAGCCATAGCCAGGCGCATTGAGGCCGGCGGCGGTCGATTCCTCCGTTGCAGCACCTTCTATGAGGACTTCGCCAAGACGGTCTGTACGATCAACACGTCGTGGGCAGGTACGGTCCGTATGTCAAAGGGGTTGGTCTATGAGGTCGGCGGCGGCTTATTCCCGGACCCCAAGCAGGTCCTCGATGCGGGCCTCGACGCACTGGTCGGCGGTGTCCGCATGGGGTTCAGGTCTCGCGTTCTTTACGAAGCTACGCAGACGTTGCTTGACCGCGGGCTGATGGACGAGGCTGGCAGGGGCTGCGAAGAGGCGATCGGCTACGCCGGCCTGCTGCGTATCAGGGGCATCGGCCCCTATGCCGCGGGGCACGCGTCGATGCTGCTTCACGACTTCAGCAGGGTGCCGGTTGACTCCGAGGTCCGCCGTTTCTGCTCGGAGCAGTACGGACTCGCTGAGAGCGAGATCGACGCGCACTTCGACCAATGGGGCGAGTATAGCTTCCTCGGCTACAAGCTTGGCCGCGCAATTCCTCAATGAGCGGCCAGGTATTCTCAACGCCCCCAATTCCTGCGAACCTGTAAGGGCCCTCCCCCAACCCCTCCTGACACACGCCGGGAACAGGAGACACGCGCTTGCGGTAGTAGTTCTCCGAACGGAATGCGCTGTGCTACCATCGAAGCTATGGATCCGCAGCAGGTCAGGAACTTCTGCATCATCGCGCACGTCGACCATGGCAAGTCGACACTCGCCGACCGCTTGCTGGAGCATACCGGGGCCCTCACGGCGCGCGAGATGGTCGAGCAGGTGTTGGACACCATGGACCTAGAACGTGAGCGTGGGATCACGATCAAGGCGCAGGCCGTCCGCCTCGAATACGACGACGCCTCCGGCGTCACGTATCAGCTCAACCTCATAGACACGCCCGGCCACGTCGACTTCTCATACGAGGTGTCCCGCAGCCTGGCGGCATGTGAGGGCGCCCTCCTCGTCGTGGACGCCGCGCAGGGCATCCAGGCTCAGACGCTGGCTAACGTCTACCTGGCGCTGGAAAACGACCTGGAGATCATCCCGGTCGTCAACAAGATCGACCTAGACGCAGCCGAGCCCGAGCGGGTCGCTCAGGAGGTCGAGCAGGCATTCGGGTTCACCCGCGAAGAGATGGTCTTCGCGTCGGCCAAGGACGGGACCGGCGTCGATCTTGTGTTGCAAGCCATCGTCGATCGGGTCCCGCCGCCAAGGGCCGACGCCTCCCTGCCGTTGCGGGCCCTCATCTTCGACTCCAAGTACGATCCATATAAGGGCGTAGTCGCCTACGTTCGGGTCGTGGACGGCTCGGTCAGCCACAACAGCAGGCTGAGGGTGATGGCCGCCGGAGCGGAGAGCGACATACTGGAGATCGGCTGTTTCAGGCCGAGCCCGACGCGCGTCGACGCTCTCGCCGCCGGTCAGGTTGGCTACATCGCGACCGGGCTGAAGGCGGTGGGCGAAGCGCCTGTCGGAGACACGATCACCCTGGCCCGGGGCGGGGCTATCGAGCCGCTCAGCCGGTATAGACCGCTCAAGCCCATGGTGTTCGCGGGCCTCTACCCGGCGGACGGCGAGGACTACGGCGACCTGCGCGACTCGCTGGAGAAGCTTAGCCTCAACGACGCGGCCCTGACCTTCGAGCCTGAAAGCTCGACGGCGCTCGGATCGGGGTTCCGCTGCGGATTCCTCGGACTGCTGCACATGGACGTGGTCCAAGAGAGGCTGGAGCGCGAGTACGAGTTGACGCTGCTGGCCACTTCGCCAAGCGTCGCCTATAGAGTCGTCACGACGGACGGCGAGACGCACGGCGTAGACAACCCGTCGTCTCTCCCGCCCCAAGACCGGCTGGCAGAGGTACAGGAGCCGTGGGTGGACCTTACGGTCATAGCCCCATCGGCCTACATCGGCGTGCTCATCGAACTGGTCAAGGGCAGGCGGGGCGAGTACGTTCGCATGGAATACATACAGGCGGGATTGTCCGACGGGACCCGGAGCGGCAACGGCTCGGCGCAGTTGCGGGACCTGCAGGGGCCGGCCGCCACCCCCCGGGTACTCATCGAGTTGCGCATGCCCTTGTCGGAGATGCTCGTCGACTTCTACGACCAACTAAAGTCGAAGACCCAAGGGTACGCTTCCATGGACTACTCCGTCTCCGAATACCGGGCCGACAAGCTGGTCAGGCTCGACATTCTGGTGAACGGCGAGCCGGTGGACGCGTTGTCGCTCATAGTCCACCGCGACCTCGCCTCCACCAAGGGCAGGGAGTTGGTCTCGCGTCTCAAGGACCTGATACCGCGCCAGCTCTTCGAGGTGCCGGTGCAGGCGGCCGTCGGCAGCCGCATCATGGCCAGGGAGACCATCAGGGCCCTCAGGAAGAACGTCCTAGCCAAGTGCTACGGGGGAGACGTGACCCGGAAGCGCAAGCTTCTGGAGAGGCAAGCCGAGGGCAAGAGGCGAATGAAGCGCGTCGGCCGGGTGGAGATACCGCAGGAGGCGTTTCTGAGTATGCTCAAGGTAGAGCGTTAGCAGAAGCCTGCTAACGCCGCCGTTTGACGCCCAACTCAGACCCTTGGGTCCAATTGCCGCGTCACGAGGGCGAGAGGGACAACGACGGAATCGGGCATAATTCGCCGGCGAAGGGCGCGCCTGCCTCGGGAGCGTGGAGTTCCTGCGACCGGCTACCGGGCGCGTCTGCGGCGCGCCACGGCTGCGCCCACCGCCACGGACGCCGCTAGGGCTGCCAGCAGCGCAGCGCCGGCGGTCAGACCTACTGCGTTCAATGGCTCGGCGCGGGAGGCGCTCTGCGGGGCAGGCGCTTCCGCCGCGCTGGGCGCAGGCTCCGCCGCGGCAGGGGCGGCGGGTACCGGGGGCTCTGTCTTCAGCGGCGACTCGAACACGAGAGGCGCGTCGACCGCCGTTTCCGCGTGACGGGGCGTCCTCTGCTCCACGACTGCCCTCTCCGGCAGGATGACGCCGTAGCGCGCCGCCCACTTCGCCTCCAGCCCGCCGCGCTCGAAGCCGTACACCCGGCGCAGGGCCGAGTCGATGCCTAAGCCGTCGTCGATGGCGCTCAGCAGCGCGGTCATCTTCTCACGCCCGTAGGCGGAGAGCATGTGTTCGACTATGCTGCGGGACTGCTCGTAGAAGAGGGCTATGTCGTGGGGCCGCCCGGGGACGCTGTTCATGCCGTGGAGTCTCAGCAGGTCCCCGTTCTTGGCCGCCCTGAGGAGGAGAGGCCCGTCCCCCGCTCCGCGCTCGAAGTAGGTTGCCAACCCCTCGTTCAACCAGTCCGGTACGATGCCCATCGGCGAGCTTACGGCCTCGTCCAGTAGGAGGTGCGCCAGCTCGTGCACCATTCCGTCCTCCCACAGTCCCGCCAGTACGAACAGGTCGAACTCGTCGTATGCGAAACCGCCGAAGAAGTGTCCCCGCGTAGCCGCACCGCTGACGAAAGGGAACGCCTGCCGAGCCTCATGGCGCCCGTTGACGAGGACCGCCTTCAAGGGAGGCGCCGACTCTAGCCCGAAGGTTGCCTTGACCTCTTCAAGGCGCGCGGCGACCCTGCCCGCAACCGACTCCACGCGGGGCGTCGGCAGGTCGTGGTACAGCACGGTGAGATTCCCCGTCTCGACCCGCCGCCACGAGAAACGCGTGTCCTTGTACTCGATCGTTGCGGTGGGCGTCGCCATCACGTTCCCGTCCGAGTCGACGATCTCGTAGTGGTATTCGACGTCCACGCCCGGCGGCAGGTGGTTTGCGCCGCCGGTCTTGAGCGAGAAGTCTGCCGTTACCCGAGTGCCGGCCGTGAAGTCGGGGTAACCGTAGATCCTCACGTCGCCGCCCGACAGGCGGTAGTAGAGCGTCACCTGCGTGATGGGGGCCGAGGCCTCGGCGATCAGCTTGAACACGATCTCGGAGGGGAACCTTATCTCGTGGTCGCTGGACACCACGCGGATCGCCGCCGTCGGCGCGTGGCCGGCCGCCGGCGCAGCGCCTCCCAGGATGGATGCGGCGATTGCCAGACCCGCAAGAAGGGTGATGACCCTCAATCTTTCTCCCTGCGCCGGGAGGAGACCCCTCATATCCCGACGATCTTGATGGCGGCCCGCGCCTTGTAGATGCGGTTGACGTTCAGCAGCAGTGCGGTGACGCCTTCGACGTACCGCGCGTTTGCTAGTCCGCCCCCGTCCACTGCCCTGACGCCTCGGATCGTCTCCGCCAGCGCCATCACCCGCCGCTTCGCGTGAGCGTCGTCCGCACACACTACAACGTCCGAGTCGATGGAAACGGTAGGATTCAGCAGGTCGCGGGCGCTGACGGTCTGGAACGCCGCGACTACGTTGGACTCCGGCAGCAGCGCCTGCGCTTCCTGCGCCGCGGACCCGGAGGCCACGGCGACCGCGCGGGCCGCGCCCCCCTCGAACCTGACGGGCGCGACTGCGTCCACCACTACCTTGCCTGCCAGATGTCCTCTCAGGGCCTCCAGCGCCGCGCGCTGGCCCTCGTAAGGCACGGTCACGAACACGAGGTCCGCCCGCCTGGCCACCTCTACGTTGAGGGCCCCGGACACCTTTCCCGAGACCTTCCGCCGCGCGACCTTCGAGGCGGCCTCCACGGCCCGCCCCGCGTCCCGAGACCCCACGAGGACGTCCTCACCCGCCATGGCGAACCTGAGACTCAGGCCGCGCCCTTCGGGACCGGTGCCGCCTATGAACCCGATCACGTCTCGGCCGGCCTCACCTCGGGGTCTACCTGCGCTTCGTAGACGCCGAACATCTCCCAGGGGCTGAACGACTCGACGAAACGCTTCCCCTCGTCCATGGTCTCTAGGCCCTTGACCGCCCGCCCAGGGTCGTATCCGAAGGTCTTTGCGAACGCATCGAACCCGCGCTTCGTTTCTCGGACCCCGCCGATCTCCTGTTCGCTCCCGTCGTCCATGATAAGCACGAGGCGCTCGCCCCGGCGGGCCTGTCGCCAGAACACTTGCATGACACCCTCCCTGCACTGCGTAGATGGTACTTTATCAGGCTGCGGGGAGACGCCTCTTTAGATCCCACCCGCCCGCCCCTTGGTAACTGGGGGCACAGCCCCCAGACCCCCTGTCAGAGGAGACAACCTCTTCTGGATTTTCCTCTCTGGTCTCACAGAGTCTGAACAGTTTCAGATTAGGATTATATCCGAGGGACGCCAGTAACTGTTTAGCCTCTATCAGTCGAATCGTGAGAACTCTCCCAATGTCATTCCGAACGAAGCGCCAGACTCCCACGACCACAGCGCCTTGATTGAGGCGGTACCGTGGGTTAGGATTCACCTAGCCGTTACACTGTGCGAGGTTGCCATGTCTGACTTTGACGCGCTGATACAGCGTGTCAACACCTGTACCCGGTGCACACTGTCCCGAAAACGGACAAACGCGGTGCCGGGTGAGGGTTCCCGAAACGCCGACGTCGTATTCGTGGGAGAAGGCCCCGGCTTCTACGAAGACCAGCAGGGCCGCCCCTTCGTGGGGCCGGCCGGCCAACTC
Source organism: uncultured Dehalococcoidia bacterium (assembly GCA_958296245.1). Lineage (GTDB taxonomy): Bacteria > Chloroflexota > Dehalococcoidia > Lucifugimonadales. The sequence goes on along the minus strand of OY282458.1, from coordinate 150,230 downwards.
CTAGATCAGCTGCTCGCCTCCGTGGGCTTAGACCGCAAGGACGTATACATCACCAACATGGTCAAGTGTCGTCCACCCAACAACCGAGACCCCCTGCCAGGCGAAATAGCCGCCTGCAAGCCGTTCTTGGACGAACAGATCGAGATGATCTCGCCAAGGGTCTTAGTGGCCCTGGGCCGCTATTCGTTCTCAAAATTCTTCCCGGACGAGCCCATCGGAAAGGCTCGCGGAAAGCCCAGACCCTGGAACGGTCTCACCGTCTACCCGATGTACCACCCGGCCGCCGCCCTGCGGAACGGCAACCTCCGCTCCGCCCTCGAACAGGACTTCCGGAACCTGGCCCTGCTACTCCAGGAAGACCTGTCGTCTTCACGTACCGAGGAGGCCGAACAGTCGGAGCAACTCAGCCTCCTCTAAATAAGCCGGCGCCGTATCCGCCGGCCTGGACCGCATCCTAAATACCCCTGATTGGAAGTACTGCAAATGTCTGAAACCCCGTTGCGTGTCGTGCCCCTAGGCGGGCTCGGCGAAATAGGCAAGAACATGATGGCCCTGGAGTACGATGGCGAGATGGTCGTCATCGACGCAGGCATACTCTTCCCGGAGGAGGGGATGCCGGGCGTAGACCTCGTCATTCCCGACATCAGCTACCTGGTAGAGAACAGGCACAAGCTGAAGGCCATACTGATTACCCACGGCCACGAGGACCACATCGGGGCCCTGCCCTACGTGCTGCCCGAACTGGACGTGCCCGTCTACGCCTCGCGGCTTACCCACGGCCTGATCACCGTCAAGCTGCGTGAGCACGGCCAGATCCGCGATGCGCGGCTCAACGTGGTAGAGCCGAACTCTCCCCTCAGAATAGGCCGCTTCGGGATCGAGTTCTTCCGCGTGTGCCACTCGATACCGGACGCCATGGGGATCGCCGTGCGCACGCCCTTGGGGGTCGTCGTGCATACCGGCGACTTCAAGATCGACCACACCCCGGCGCACGGCAGGCCATCCGAGTTCGCCTCCCTCGCCCGCTTCGCGGCTGAAGGCGTGATCCTCATGTGCTCCGACTCCACTTACGCCGAGATCGAGGGCTATACCCAATCGGAGCAGGTCGTGGGCGACGCGCTCGATAGGGTCATCTCCAGAGCCGAAGGGCGCGTCATGGTGGCCACCTTCGCCTCCCTGATCTCCCGCATGCAGCAGGTCATCGATGCGGCAGTCCGCCACGGGCGGAAGGTGGCCGTCGTCGGACGGAGCATGAACAACAACGTCCGCATGGCGACCAACATGGGATACCTGCAAGCACCCGCCGGAACGGTCATGTCCTTGAACGACGCCCAAAATCTGCCGCTCGACGAGGTCGTCGTACTCGCCACAGGAGCCCAGGGGGAGCCGACGTCAGCGCTCGTGAGAATCGCGAACCGAGAGCACCAGGGCATAGAGGTCGTCCCAGGGGATACGGTAGTGATCTCCGCCTCGCCGATCCCGGGAAATGAAACCCTCGTCGCGCGCACCATAGATAATCTGGTGCGGCAGGGCGCCACCGTGCTGCACAGCCGCACCGCCACAGTCCACGTGCACGGCCACGCCAGCCGCGAAGAACTGAAAATGGTGCTCAGCCTCGTGAGACCCCAATTCTTCGTCCCGGTCCACGGCGAGTATAGACACCTGGCAGCACATGCGGACCTGGCCCGAGCGACGGGCGTCGCTCCCGAGAACGTCTTCGTGCTCGAGGATGGAGACGTGCTGGAACTGAGGAGCGACTTCGGACGCCTCGCGGGCACGGCGCCCGCCGGCCATATCTTCGTGGATGGACGCCACGTCTGGGGCATGGACAGCGGCGTGATCGAGCAACGCCGCCGCCTAGCTCGCAACGGGGTTGTGGTAGTCACAGCCTCCATCGACAGCCACACCGGTAGGCCGGTTCGACTGCCCACCCTGACGTCGAGGGGCTTGGTCGAACTGGATGACTCCGACGCCTTCTTCAAAAACGCCGCAGAAATGGCCTATTCCGTCCTAGAACAAGACTTAGACTTCAGCCAAGACTTGGGAAGTAGAAGGGCTGAGGTCTCCAAAGCCGTCGCCAGCTTCCTCTACGAGGAGACCGGGCGGCGTCCAACGATAATCGTCCAGATAGACCCGGTATAGAGGGAACCCGGCCCGACCGGCTCTTGCCGTGTACGGGGCCGCCTGCCCCAACAGGCAGCCCACACTCGCTTTAGGGGTGGCCTGGAGTATGTTCGGAACATTGGCACGATTCTCGCGTAAGCTCGTCTCCAATCCCTACGGCTTGGCGGCTGTCCTAATTACCCTGGCTGCCGCGGCCGGCTTGGGTTACTGGCGCCGAGCAGAGTTGAGCAACGCGGTCGTCGCCGCCAGCGAGACGGTCCGCGGCGCCCTCGGTCTGGGGGTCGTGCCTGCGGGGCTCTGGCTGGCCGCCGCGGCCATCGTGCTGGGCGTGAACCCGCGCCTAATGCGCCACTTCAAGCTGTGGATCGGCGCCGCGGTCTTCACGCTATCCGCGATCGGCGCCCTGTCGTTCTTCCAACCGGACGACGGCATCCTGTCAGCCTTCACTACGTACGACTCGCGGACCCTTGGGGGCGCTCTCGGCGAGGCTATCGCGGGCTCCGGTACGATATTCCAGATAGCAAGGGTGGGGATAGTCTTCCTCATCGCGTGCGTCATCGTCTCCCCCAAGGGAGCATGGATGGTGGCAGGCTGGGGCGCGCGGGGGCTCGTCTACGTCTACGTCTTCTCTGCCATCGTTGGAAGCGCCGTCGCCTCCCTGGCGTCGCGCGCCTTCAAGAAGAGGGAGCGCCCCACACCCTCAGCGGAGATTCCCAACTCACAGAGCGAGCCGCCCGCCGAGCCTCCCAAGCCCTCGGAGATGCCCGAATACACGCCGGCGCCGCCCGTAACTGCACCGTCGCCCCCCAGATCGGGCGGAGTGCTATCGAGAATCCTACTAGGCGACACAGAGCTACGCACCGGCAGCGCCGGACATGCGGAGCAGACAGAGGACGAACGTTCCCCCGCCCTAGCGCAGGCCGCCGAGACGCCGGCCCTGCCCGGACACCGTGGCTCCCCGGCCCTAGCGCAGGCCGCTGAGACGCCGGCCCTGCCTGAACACCGAGGCTCCCCCGCCCTAGCACAGGCCCCCGAGACGCCTGCCCTGCCCGAACACCGAGGCTCCCCGGCCCTAGCGCAGGCCCCCGAGGCCAAGGCCTTGCCCGAACACCGAGGCTCCCCGGCCTTAGCGCAAGCCGCCGAGACGCCTGCCCTGCCCGAACACCGAGCTTCCCCGGCCCTCGCGCAAGCCGCCGAGACGCCTGCCTTGCCCGAACACCGAGGCTCCCCGGCCCTAGCGCAGGCCCCCGAGATACCGGCCCTGCCCGAACACGTTGGCTCTGCCGCGCTTGCGCGGAAGGTCTCCCTCATGACGCCGCCCGAAGCCGCGTCGGCGGTCATCGTCGAGGACCGGGACGACACCGAGCCCCTGCCCGCAGGCTCCACGACGCACGCGTTGCCCCAAGGACGCCCTGAACGGGCCGTCAGCGCGGTCACCGAGGCATTCGACCCTGAAGACGACGTCATCAGCCCCCCGGCGGCCCGCAACGGCGGTCTTACCGCCATTAGCCTGCCACAGCCGCAACCGATCAAGCGCAACCGGTTCTGGCAGGACCAACCGGACCACAACGGGCGTGAGGCCCAAGACCCCATACTCGATCCCGGCGAGCCTGACCAAGAGGCTGCCGACACCGCCGAGGTGATCGAGCAGCCCCCGGAGATGATCGAGCAACCCCCGGAGGTGATCGAACAGTCCCCGGAGGTGATCGAGCAATCCTCGGCGGAAACCGCTTGGGATCTGCCCAGCATGGGCCTGCTGGTAGACGCCAACGAAGGCGGCATATCGCACGAGGAGATGGCAGGCACGGCCCAGACCATTACGGAGACCCTCGCCGACTACGGGGTTGAGGTCGAGATCGGCGAGGTCAGCCCGGGGCCGACCGTGACGATGTACGGCTTGGCCCCCGGTTGGGTGCGCAAGTACAAGCACGTCAGGGTGACCGACGAGGACGGAAACCCAAAGCGCGACGAGGCCGGCAGGCCGATAATGAGCAGGGTCGAGACCAGGACGCGCGTCAAAGTGGGCAGCATTACCTCGAGGGAGAAGGACCTATCCCTCGCCCTGAAAACGCCCAGCCTGCGCATCGAAACGCCGGTAATGGGCAAAGCGCTCGTGGGGATCGAAGTCCCCAATCCCAGGTCCAGCCTGGTCACTCTCCGAAATCTGATGCAGACCCGCGAGTTCAAGGCCCTGCGCGGATCTGCCAAGCTGCCCATCGCCTTTGGGAAGGGCAGCGGTGGGGAAACCGTAGTCGTCGACTTGGCGAAGATGCCGCATCTACTCGTCGCCGGAGCAACCGGAAGCGGCAAGAGCGTGTTCATCAACACCGTCGTCTCTTGCCTGCTCATGGAAAGGACCCCCGAAGAAGTCCGGCTGCTGCTGGTGGATCCGAAGCGCGTGGAACTCACGCCCTACAACGGAATACCCCACCTGCTGACCCCGGTCGTGACCGAGACAGACCAAGTCGTGGGTCTCCTGAAGGGGCTGATACGTGAGATGTCGGACAGATACCGGCGCATGGAGGACGTAGGCGTCCGCAATATCAGCAGCTTCAACGAGAAGACTTCTGAAAAGATGCCGTACTTGGTCGTCGCAATAGATGAGCTTGCCGACCTGATGATGACGGCGTCGTTCGACGTCGAACAGTCCCTGTGCCGCTTGGCCCAGCTCGGGCGCGCAACCGGCATCCACTTGGTAGTCGCCACCCAGAGGCCCTCGGTGGACGTGATAACCGGGCTGATCAAGGCCAATTTCCCCAGCAGGGTCTCCTTCGGGCTGACCTCCCAGATCGACTCGCGCACCATACTAGACTCGGCCGGCGCCGAAAGGCTGCTCGGACGCGGCGACATGCTCTACCTGGCAGTGGACGCGGCTCGGCCCGAGAGGGTCCAGGGGGTCTATATCTCCGACACTGAAGTGGACGACGTCGTAAACTTCTGGCGCTCCACGCCAAGAGGCCCCATCCCGCCGGTCCACCTGCACTCCGTAGGAGACGCGGAGGGCGAGGAGGGGCAGGACGAGGACGACGAGGACGAGCAGCGCGACGAGATGCTGGACAAGGCGATTGAGCTGGCCTACACCCAGAAGAAGCTGTCAACCTCCCTATTGCAACGCAAACTCCGCATCGGGTATCCCAGGGCCGCCAGGCTGATGGACCAGCTCGAGGAAGAGGGCATCGTTGGACCCGGCGACGGCTCCAAGTCACGAGATGTTATAATCGGCGGTGCGTAGCCGGACCACTCGCGCAAGCCATCCGGGCGTCGGCTACCCTGTCTCATCAGCCGAGCCGGAGGCGCTGAAGTGGTGCGGAACGTTCTTGGAATGCTCAGTTCGGCCGTCAAACGGGACCGAGAGACGGACGAGTCCGTTAGCGCCGTCTGCTTCGTCTGCGCATCTTCGCTGACGGACTCGGGGCCCTTTGCCCATTACCGCGTCTGTCCAACCTGCAGATTCCACTACTCCATTACCGCGCGGGAGCGAATCGCCATCCTGGCCGACCCGGGCGCCTTCCGCGAGACCAACCGGGCCGTGACGTCCGTCGATCCCCTCTCCTTCTCCTCCAGGGTCCCCTACAAGCACCGCGTCTTCCGCGACCAGAGGCGCACCGGCCTCACGGAGGCAGTGGTCACCGGCTCCGGGGCCATCGGCGGCAACCCGGTCGTGCTCATAGTGCTCGACTTCGGCTTCATGGGCGGCAGCATGGGGTGCGTGGTCGGGGAGAAGGTTGCGCTGGCCTTCGAGTACGCGGCCAAGCGCGACAGACCCGTCGTCGGCGTCGTAACCAGTGGCGGCGCCCGCATCCAGGAAGGGATACTCTCCCTGATGCAGATGGCCAAGACCACCATAGCCGCGGGAAAACTCAGCGCCAAGGGTCTACCCTTCATAACCGTCCTCTCCAATCCGGCCACAGGCCAGGCCTACGCCAGCTTCGCCAATCTGGCCGACGTGATCCTGGCGGAGCCGGGCGCGATAGTCGGGTTCGCCCCCATACGCTCCATAAGGGAGCGGGGCACGGATCCGGTGCCCGAGGGCGCGCAGACCGCCGAATCCCATCTGAGCCATGGCCTGCTGGACGGAATCGTAGACCGGGAGCGCCTGCGCGAGCGCCTCTCGGCGCTGCTCGATCTTCTAGGACCCCAATACACGTTGGCCGCGCGGCGCAAGCGCGAGACGCTGGAGCCGGCAGCGGCGCCCTCCGCCTGGGACACCGTCCAACTCGCGCGCCATGCCGGGCGGCCCACTGCCAGAGACTACTTCGACCGCATTCTGACGAACTTCGTGGAGCTCAGGGGCGACCGGCTCGACAGCGACGACCCCTCCATGGTGATCGGCCTGGGCCGGCTCGGAGGTCAGACAGTCGTCATCATCGGACAGCAGCGAGGCGGAAGCGGCGGCGACGCGGACGGCTGGACGCGGCCCGAAGGGCTCCGAAAGGCCCAGCGCGCCCTACGCATTGCCCTCAAGTTCGATCTGCCCGTCATAACGCTGTTGGACACACGGGGCATCTACACCAGCCTAGAGGCCGAGCAGAGAGGCTTGGGCAACACCGTTGCCGAGACGATGGCGCAGATGGCCGCTGTCGAAACGCCGTCGCTGGCCGTGATCATCGGCGAGGGAGGAAGCGAGGGCGCCCTGCCCCTTGCCGTGGCCAACCGCGTCCTGATGATGGAAAACGCCGTCTACACCGTAATCGCGCCCGAGGACGCCGCCAGCCTCATATACCAAGACAAGACCCGGGCCGGCGACGTCGCAGAGTCGCTCAGGCTTACGGCCCAAGACTGCAAGGAGATGCGAATAGTGGACTCGGTGGTCCAAGAGCCGACGGGCGGCGCCCACGTCAACCCCGTCGAAGCGTCTAACCAGTTGCACGCGGCGCTCCTGCGTGAGCTCGCCGACCTCCAGTCGAAGAGCAAACGAAGGCTGGTCGAGCAGCGTTACAAGAAGTTCCGCAAGATGGGCGAGTACTCGTCCCACTTCAGAGCCTCGGTGGACAGGGAGGTCGACTACCTGCAACGGCTGGTTGCAACCGGCGTGCGCCGTATCGCCCGCCACGGACAACGCTCCCCCGACAGTGAACCGCTATCAGAGGCCGCCCCCCCGACCCAAGACGACCGTTAGTCCGTTCGCTCGGCAACCGTGCCGAGCCGCTCCCGGACAGGCGGGGCTTACCGGAACGCCTGGAAGCCCGCCGCTGGCAGGGGGTCTGGGGGCTGTGCCCCAAGTTACCAAGGGCGGGAATGCGTGGAGCGCAGAGAGACCCCGGGCATCCGAGGGGCAGCCCTCGCTGAGGGGCGGACCCTTCCGCAGCCTGCTAGAGTAGCCCCTCGTCCCGCAGATCGCGGACGGCTCTCTCAGCAGCCTCAACCGTGTCGTCGACGTCGCGCTCAGAGTGGGCGGCGCCGAGCAGGAACCGGGGGCCTGAATCCACGCCGTGAGTGTACATCGACATTGTGAGGGCGCCCTTTAGCGCCCCGTCCTCGGCCTTTCGCTCGTCCTCCGGCGACATGATGCACACCTCCCCGTCGCACTCGTGGTCGACGCCCAGCTTAAGGAATATGGCCGACGAGACGCCGCTGGCGCAGCCGGGGGCTTCCATCCGGGACAGCATCTCGTTGAGCCCCCTCTTGAGCCGGGACGCCATGGCGTCGGCCACGTCGTTGACCGGCGTGGTGGCTATCAGATTGAGCGCGGTGCTTCCGGCAGCCGCCGACAGCGGATTCGCGTTGAACGTGCCGTTGTGGCTTATGCGCTGGTTCTGGTTGAACTCGGCATCTTCTCGGAGTTGGATCATGTCGATCAGATCAGCCCTGCCGGCAACCGCCCCCCCGGGCAACCCTCCGGCGAGAATCTTGGCAAAGGACGATAGGTCCGGGGTGACGCCGTAGTAGCCCTGAGCGCCGCCCTTGGACGTGCGGAATCCGGTCACGACCTCGTCGAAGATCAGCACGACCCCAAAATGCCGGGTCACTTCCCGCAGCTCGGAAAGGAAGCTCGGACGGATGGGGCGCTGGCCCATGTGAGACCCGGTCGGCTCCAGGATGACCCCGGCGACGTCGCCGTCGTTCGCAAGCGTCTCCTCCACAACGGAGATGTCATTGGGCGGCAGCACGATCACCGTGTTGAGGATCTCCTTGGGTATACCGCCCAACCCCGAGGCCTGGCCCGGCATGGCATAGTCATGCCAGCCGTGGAAATGGTCTTCGAACTTGACGATCTTGGACTTGCCGGTGTACGCCCGCGCCATGCGCATGGCCATCATGGTAGCCTCGGTGCCCGAGCTGTGGAACCGCACCTTCTCGGCGCAGGGCACAAGCTGTTGGACGAGCCCGGCCCAGCGAATCTCCAGGTCGGTGGAAGCGCTGAAGTGGGTCCCTCTGTTCATCTGTTCGGTCACGGCGGCAACCACGTCCGGGTGGGAGTGACCGAGTATCAAAGCCCCGTGGCCGGTCTTGTAGTCGATGATGCGCTGACCGTCGATATCCCACTTGTGGGGGCCAATCGCGTGGCTCACGTAGTAAGGGAAGGGACTCTGATTCCTAGCGTCGTGCGTCACGCCGTTGGGGAACATCTCCTTGGCCTGTGCGAACCGCTCAGCACACTTAGGATGTTCGTCGACATAGCACCGAGTGATTGCCGTAGCCATAGCGCTCCTCTGCGCGACGCGTTACTGCCACGTTATTATAGCCACCGCCCTACGATATGCAATAATCCCCTCGACCCGGTAACGGGTCAGACTTCGTGGGTCCTTTTCGACTGGCGCAGCCCCGATAAAGCCAGACGTCTTTAGATCCCCAACCCGTCTATCCCCTGGCAACCCCCTGCCGGAGAACCTCTCCGTACTCCCCTTTCGGGTCTCACAGAGTCTGAACAGCCCCTATTAGCGCCTTGTTGACGGGCCGGCGTGCAAAGGCCTACATTTAGATCCCAAAATCCTTATTCAGACGTCTCACCTGATGAAGAGCTACCTAACGCACCTGGAATGCACCAACTGCGGCAAGGCCGTTGAGGCCGCAGAGCCTGCCCGGACGTGTCCAAGCTGCGGCAAAGTGCTATACGCACGGTACGACTTGGACTCTGCAAAGAGAAGGCTGACACGCCAGGCGCTGGCCGGACGCGCCCCGAACATGTGGCGCTACTTCGAAGTGCTGCCGGTCCTCGACGAGTCGAACGTAGTCACCCTCGGCGAGGGATTCACCCCGCTGATCAGGGCGGAGCGTCTGGGGCGTGCGCTCGGGTGCCGCTCGCTCCTGATCAAGGACGAGGGGATCAACCCCACGGCCAGCTTCAAGGCGCGCGGGCTGGCGGCGGCGGTCTCTAAGGCCAGGGAATTGGGCCTGACCGCATTGACGATGCCGTCCGCCGGCAACGCGGGAGGCGCCCTTGCCGCCTACGCCGCCAGAGCCGGCCTCGAAGCTCACGTCTTCATGCCCGCAGACGCCCCGGAGGCCAACCGGAAGGAGGCGCAGGTCATGGGGGCGCACCTCACCCTCGTCGACGGGCTGATAAGCGACGCCGGGGCGTTGTCACGCCGTGCGGCGCGTGAGCGCGGCCTGTTCGACGTCTCCACGCTACAGGAGCCGTACCGCGCCGAGGGCAAGAAGACGATGGGCTACGAGATCGCCGAGCAGCTGGGATGGCGTATGCCGGACGTGATCGTCTACCCGACCGGCGGGGGCACGGGCATTGTGGGCATATGGAAGGCCATAGAGGAAATGGAGGCCCTGGGACTGCTCGACGGGCCCCGCCCGCGAATGTTCTGCGTACAGGCCGAGGGCTGCGCGCCCCTGGTCAGAGCCTTCCACGGCGGGGCGGACCACGCCGAGCCCTGGGAGAACGCACGGACGCTGGCGGCAGGCATGAGGGTGCCCTCCGCCATAGGCGACTATCTCATCCTCAAGGCCCTGAGGGACAGCAACGGGGGCGCCGTGACCGTGTCGGACGGAGAGATACTCGACTGGATGGGCAGGGTGTCCTCGCTGGAGGGTGTCTTCGTCTGCCCAGAGGGCGCCGCTACGGCAGCCGCGCTCTCGAAGCTGATCGCGAGTGGGGCGGTCGCCCCGGACGAACTATCGCTCCTGCTGAACACAGGATCGGGGGTCAAGTACCTGGAGACGCTGCCTACAGCAACTCCAAGTCGGTGACGTGGGGGGCGTGCATCCCCAAAGACGTCTTCATGATCTGGCTCACCATGTCGTGAGAGGGTACGCACTCGGGGCACTCATCGTTTCGCCCCTCCGTATACCGCACCGTCAACCGTCCTCCGTCGAGGTCAACGAACTCTAGGGAGCCTCCCTCCGAGCCGACTATCGTCGCAATGTTGTCCAAGACGAATTGCACCTGAGGGTCTACGCTAAGCTGAGTCATCACGCCGCCTCCCGGAGCCTCTGAGGGCGCCGCCCTCGGATACGAGATGTGTTTCGCAGGGACGCCTTTGGCCCAATGCTACCACATCGCGTGCGCGCCGAATGGAACCGCGTTGACGTAACTGTTCAGACTTAGTGAGGGCCTTTTCGACTGGCGTAGCCCCGATAAAGCAGAAGTCTTTGATCACCACCCACCCGCCCCTTTGCAACTGGGGGGCACAGCCCCCCAGACCTCCTGCCGGAGGGGAGAACCCAGGCTTGGCTCAGACACTCCCCGAGAGGGTTGATGAGAAGACATTGCTCGCATAGCCGGCGCGTAATGCGAACACCGCGTTGAGCGGCCCTTCAGACGATCAGCATGGCGTCTCCGAGGCTGTAGAAGCGGTAGCCGTTCGCTATAGCCTCGGAGTAGGCGCGAGACAGATAGCTGCGGCCGGCGAGGGCGCTGGTCAGCATGAGCAGCGTGGACCGCGGCAGGTGGAAGTTCGTTACCAGCGCGTCCACCGCGCGGAAGCGGTAGCCGGGGTATATGAAGAGCCCGGTCCAGCCTGATCCCGCCCCCACCACCTGGCGGGAGCGGCCGTCGGATTGCTCTTGGAACAACGCCGCGTGCTCCAAGAGCCGGACGGAGGTGGTGCCCACCGAGACGACCCGGCGGCCCTGATGCTTGGCCTCGTTTATCGTCTGCGCGGCGGCCTCGCTCAGATTCCAGTACTCCGAGTGCATCTCGTGCCCCGCCGGGTCCTCGCCGCGCACGGGCCTGAAGGTGCCCCAGCCGACGTGAAGCGTCACGAAGACGACCTCGACCCCCACGCCGCTGACGCAGTCGAGCAGTTCGCGGGTGAAGTGGAGCCCCGCCGTGGGAGCGGCGACGCTGCCCGCCGCCCGCGAGTAGACCGTCTGGTACCGTTCCACGTCCTCCAAGGGCTTGCGCACGTACGGAGGCAGGGGCACCTCGCCTATGCTCATCAACACGTCGTCGTCGCTCACGGCCACCGTCCGTGAGCCGTCCCCGTGGACGCACAGCACGCGGCCTGCAACGCTGCCCCCCGGTCCGGAAAGCTCGAAGGCCGCGCCGTCGCGCATCCGCCGCCCGGGTCTCGCGAGCGCCCGCCAGACTCCATCCTCGACGCGATGCAGCAGGAGCAGCTCGACCCTGCCTCCGGTCCCGGCCCGGCGGCCGTGGACCCGCGCCGGAAAGACCCGGCTGTCGTTGAATACGAGCACGTCGCCCGGTCGCAGATAGTCCGGCAGATCGTAGAAGCGGCGGTGGGAGATGCCGCCGTCCCGGCGGGAAAGCACCATCAGACGCGAATGGTCCCGCGGCTCGACCGGGGTCTGAGCAATGAGACCCTCCGGCAGATCGTAGTCGAAGTCGCCGGTCTTCAGAGAGCCGGAAGGCGCCCCGTCCGCATCCCAGGCGCGGCTGCCCTGCGTACGAGGCGGAGGGTGGAGGTTCACCCGTTCACGGCCAAACGGGCGGCGGTTAGCGTGTTGTGCAAGAGCATGGCGATGGTCATCGGGCCGACCCCGCCGGGGACCGGGGTTATGGCCGCCGCCTTCTCTGACACGCCGTCGAAGTCGACGTCGCCGGTCAGGCGGTAGCCGCTCTTGCGCTCCGGCGCGTCGACGCGGTTCACGCCCACGTCGATCACCGTAACCCCCTCCTTCACCATGTCGGCGGTGATGGACGCCGGGCTGCCGATGGCGGCGATCAGAATGTCTGCCTGCCGGGTGATGCCGGCGAGGCCGCGTGTGCGAGTGTGGCAGACCGTAACGGTGGCGTTCGCGCCATAAGCGCGTTGCATCAGAAGCAGCGCAACCGGCTTGCCGACGATCTCGCTGCGGCCACAGATGACCACGCGCTTGCCGTCGGGGTCGCGGCCCGTGCGGACAAGCATCTGCTGTATGCCCAGAGGAGTCGCCGGCACGAATCTGGGGCGGCCTCCGGCCAGCCGCCCCATGTTCTCCGGGTGAAGCCCGTCCACGTCTTTCAACGGGTCTAGGGCGTCGAGTACGGCCCGCTCGTCGATATGGTCAGGCAGGGGCAGTTGGACCAGGATGCCGTGGAATCCGGGGCTGGACTGGAGCGACTCGACGTGCCCGAGCAACTGCTCTTGGGACGTATCCCCGGGCAGGCGAACGTCTTGGGCATCCATCCCGACCTCCAGGGCGGCGCGCTGCTTGTTCCTAACGTATACCGCCGACGCGGGGTCGTCTCCCACCAGCACCACGGCCAGCCCCGGCGTCACGCGGGACCGCTCCTTCATCTCCTGCACGCCCACAGCCACCTCCGCCCTCACGTCGGCGGCGATCTTCTTGCCGTCAATTAGCTGCGCGCTCAAGGCCTTCTCCTGTGCTCCTGTGGTAACTGTTCAGACTTCGTGAGGTCCTTTTCGACTGGCGTAGCCCGGATAAAGCAGACGACTTTGATCCCCACCCGCCCGCCCCTTGGTAACTGGGGGCAGAGCCCCCAGACCCCCTGTCAGAGGGGAGGACCTCTTTCTTCCTCCTGTGCTTTGATTTCACCATAGCGCCCTCTATAATAACGCTCGGCTCCTCATCCCGCCGCCCCCTGGCATGGAGGTCCGAACCAAATGAGCAAGCTCTCCGAAGGACTGGACTCGGGAAGATTCCTCATCACGTGCGAGCTCAACCCACCCAAGGGGACGAACCTTCAGCCTCTACTCGATAAGGCGCAGATGCTGGGGGGCGTCGTCGACGCCTTCAATATAACCGACTCTGCGAGTTCGCTGATGACCATGGCGCCCATCGCCGCGGCGCATCTGCTCGCAGACCGCGGACTGGAACCCATCATGCAGATCACTTGCCGCGATAGGAACCGACTGGCCCTGCAGTCGGAGCTCCTAGCTGCAGCCGCTCTGGGCGTCTCCAACGTGCTATGCATGACCGGGGATCCGCCGGGCGCAGGCGACCATCCCGAAACCAAGCCCGTCTTCGATCTCGGCGGGGTGGAGCTCGTAAGCGCCGCGAATGCCCTCCGGTCGGGGGAGGACCTCGCCGGCAACGCCCTGAGGGGCGCTCCAGACCTCTACGTCGGCGCCGTGGTCAACCCGGGAGCGCCCGACCTCAGCAAGGAACTGAGCCGTATGGAGCAGAAGATCGAGGCCGGCGCAGTCTTCTTCCAGAGTCAGGCGGTCTACGACCCAAGCGCCTTCGAGCGGTTCATACGATCCGCTGAGCGGTTTGGGAAGCCGGTCATGGCGGGCCACGTCGTCCTCAAGTCTGCGGCGATGGCGCGAAATCTAAACGACAACCTGCCCGGGGTCACGGTGCCGGACGGCATCATAAGCGAGCTGGAGCTCGCCGAGGACAGGGAGGAGCGGAGCGTCGCTACGTCGGCCCGGATCATCCGCGAGCTCCGGCCAATGTGCAACGGCGTTCACGTGATGGCCATCGGCTGGGAGCGACTGGTGCCCGGCATATTGGAGGCCGCCGGTCTTTCCCCCAACTGCTGAGTCGGACCGCCCCCTGCCTGACAAATGCTGGTAAACGGCGTCGACATCATCGAGATAGCCCGGATCCGACGGGTCGCCAACCAGTACGGTCGCCGGTTCCTGCATAGGATCTACACCGAGGGCGAGATCGCATACTGCCGTGGGCGCGCTCCCCAGATGGCGAGCCGGTTCGCCGCTAAGGAGGCGGTCATGAAGGCGCTGGGCACGGGGACGCATGGGGTCCGGTGGAAGGACGTCGAGGTGGTACGCAAACGCGGAGGACCGCCCAGAGTCCAGTTGCACGGCTCGGCCTTGGCGCGCGCGCGGAGGCTCGGCATCGAGGAAATGGCCGTCACGCTATCCCACTCCCGCGACTACGCCGTAGCCTTCGTGGTAGCCGAGAGCCGCCAAGCCAACTATTAGCAGGCTGCCGAATTACGGCGTACCCAGAGAGGCCCAGCCCCTCTGGCGGGCATCCCTCAGACCCTGTGCAATTACGGGGAGTGCAGAGGGTCGAACCCTCTGGCGGCTATCTGAGGCATCCCTCAGACGCTGTGCAGTTACGGGGAGTGCAGAGGGTCGAACCCCTGGCGGCTATCTGAGGCATCCCTCAGACCCTGCGCAGTTACGGGGAGTGCAGAGGGTCGAACCCTCTGGCGGCTATCTGAGGCATCCCTCAGACCCTGCGCAATTACGGGGAGTGCAGAGGGGCGGAGCCCCTGGCGGCTATCTGAGGCATCCCCCAGACCCTGCGCAGTTACGGGGAGTGCAGAGGGTCGAACCCCTGGCGGCTGTCTGAAGTGTCCCTCAGACGCTGTGCAATTACGGGGAGTGCAGAGGGGCGGAGCCCCTTTGCCGGGAGTCTGAGGGTGTCCCTCAGATAACAAATCCCCTCCTTCCTGGAACAGGAAGGAGGGCCGAAGGAAAATACGGAAGGCTCCTTCCGCACCCTGCTAATATAACGTGAGCGCGTCGCGGAGGAGCGGCAATGCACGTTGAAACAGCCCCGGAATCCCAACCCCCGCCGGCCCGTGGAACCCTGAACATGCAGCCCGATACATGAAGATCGTTTCCTCGGAGCAGATGCGGCGCATCGAGGGGCGCTCGGAGCAAGCCGGCGTCCCGACGGGCCAACTCATGGAGAACGCCGGCTTGGCTGTTGCCCGGAGCGTGAGGCGCTGCCTGAGCCGGGTCGTCGGAGCGCACGTCGTCATCCTCGCAGGCCCCGGGAACAACGGCGGCGACGGACTGGTGGCAGCCCGGCGGCTGTTGGCGTGGGGAGGCCGTGTCACCGTCTACTTGACGCGCCCCCGGTCGGGAGATTCCAACCTCCGCCAGGTATTGGATCGAGGCGCGCCGGTTGTTGCGGCGACCGACGGAGACGTCTCCACGAGGTTGAGAAACGACCTCAGACGAGCCGGGATAGTGGTCGACGCGTTGCTCGGCACGGGGCCCTCACGGCCCATATCCGGCGTGATGAGGACGATGTTGCGGGAGCTGTCGCGTGCCAGGATGGAGCGGCCAAGCCTTCAACTCTTGGCCCTCGACCTGCCCACGGGCTTGGACGCCGACACGGGCCGCGTCGATCCGGAGTGTGTCGCGGCAGACGTGACGGTGACGTTGGGCTACCCCAAAGTTGGGCAGTACACGGGGTCCGGCGGGAAGTATTGCGGTCGTGTCGAGGTCGCGGACATAGGGGTCCCGGCCGGCCTTGACGACGTCGATCTGGAGCTAATGACCGGCGAATGGGCGGGGGCGGCCCTGCCGGACCGCCCCGCCGACGCGCACAAGGGGACATTCGGGCGCGTATTGCTGGTAACGGGCTCGCGGCGCTACGTTGGGGCAGCCCGGCTCGCGGCAGCCGCAGCCGGGAGGTCCGGGGCTGGGCTTGTCACGCTGGCAGTGCCCGAGAGCCTCCGAGCCGAGGCCGCCTCAGGCTCCCCGGAGCCGACGTACCTGCCGCTCCCCGAATCTTCCCCCGGGGCGCATTCGACCACCGCCGCCGACGTCATACTGGACAGAGCAGGCGAATACCACGCCATCCTCGTTGGCTGCGGGCTCGGGCAGGAGGCAGGCACGGCCAAAATGGTTGAGAGGCTGCTCTACGGAGGCCACGGGCTGCCGCCCATGGTGGTCGATGCCGATGGCCTCAACATCATGGCCCGCTCTCAACAGCCTGGATGGTGGGAGCGGCTGCTGCGGCAGGCAGTCGTAACGCCGCATCCCGGCGAAATGGGGCGGCTGGCAAATGAGACGGCAGCCGCCGTACAGTACGACCGGATCGGCGCGGCACAGCGCGGCGCGGCGAAGTGGAACAAGATAGTCGTTCTCAAGGGGGCTCATACGGTCGTCGCCTCGCCGGAAGGAGGCGCCGCGATCAGCCCGTTCGCGAATCCAGGCCTGGCCTCCGCGGGAACCGGCGACGTCTTAGCAGGGGTCATCGCCGGACTCTTGGCCCAGGGCCTCGACCTGAAAGACGCGGCGTCGCTTGGCGTCTACCTGCACGGCCTGGCCGGGGAGAGGGTGCGGCGCGAGCTGAGCGACACCGGTATGCTGGCCGGCGACCTCCTACCCGCCCTGCCGGCGGCGATCGAGGAGCTGAGGCGCAGGACGAGCCGGAGGGGCGCGTAGCTCCGCCGTTTCCAGCCCGTGGAGGTGTCACCTGGCCCATCTGAAGGGACCGGAGCGCGCCCGGTACGTCCGGGACATGTTTTCCCGGATCGCCGGACGCTACGATCTGCTGAACACTGCCATGACCGCCGGACGCCACCACGCGTGGCGGCGCGCGGCGGCTCGTGCGGCCGCCGGCTCCCTGACAGGTCCGGCGCTGGACGTTGCCACCGGCACCGGCGACTTCGCGGTCGAACTGGCGCGGCTACCAAGGGTCACCAGGGCCGTGGGCCTCGACTTCTCCCGTGAGATGCTGGCGGCAGCCAGGAGAAAGGCCGAGCGCAAGCAACTGCAAGAGCGGATCGACTACCTCGCGGGCGACGCCCACCACCTACCCTTTGCAGACCACCGGTTCACCTGCGCGGTTGCGGGCTTTGGCGTCCGCAATTTCATTGACGCGCCCAAGGCCATCGGCGAGATGGTCCGCGTCGTGAGGCCCGGCGGACGTGTCGGGCTCCTGGAGATCGTACGACTGGACGGGAAGGGCCCGGCCAGCAGGCTGCTTCCCCTCTGCTTCCGCTACGTTACTCCACGGCTGGGGGCGGCGCTTGCCCGCGAGAGGGAAGCGTATACATATCTACCGGAGTCCGTACAGGGGTTCATGACCGCCAATAGGTTGGCGGAACTCATGGGCGCGGCAGGCTTGAGGAACGTCACCGTGAAGAAGATGGCCCTTGGATCGGTAGCGTTCCTCATGGGCGAGAAAGCTCCAAGCAGCTAGCAGGATGCCGACCTTGGGGTGTGCAGAGGGGCAAGGGCCTCGCCGGTGGTGCTCCCTCAGACAAGGGAAAGGCCCCCGAGGAAGCCGGAAGCACTCTCCAGCAGCCCGCTAGGGGCTGCTGCCCTCCAGGCCGGTATACCGGCGGTCGTGAAAGACCAAGGGGGCGCCGCCGCCCAGGCTGGTTTCCATGAGCCCGCCGATGAATACCGTATGGTCGCCGTACTCGTGGGAGGCCACCACCTCGCAGCCGAGGAAGCATACACACCCCCCCGCTACCGGCAGCCCGGTTGCGCTGAGCGTTAACTCCAGGGGAGCGCCCCCCACCCGGTCCTGTTCGTCAACGGCATAGTAGCGCGCCGCGTCTTCGTGCTCCCGGGAAAGCACGCTGATACCGTAGCGGCCACTGTCCAGGATGTACTTGTGCGTGTTTCGGCTGCGCCCAACGGACACGAGCACCAGCGGAGGCTCCGCGGATATGGACGTCAACGAGTTCGCCGTCATGGCGTGAACTGCGCCATCGTGCGTCCGGGTCGTGAGCAGAGCTACACCCGTGGGGAACTTGGACATCGCCGCCCTGAGCTTGTCGCCGCCTACCATTTCTCTAACAACTATATCCTGAACCGCGCCCGGCTACAACGGCCAAGGCGCCTCCTCGCCTCCTGGGAGCGCGGGGCGTCTCGCCCGCGCCACCCTAAGATCCCGGCCTGCGCCGGAAGACGCGGTTTTTTTCGACTGGCGTAGCCCGATAAAGCAGACGATACCCGCCCGCCCCTTGGTAACTGGGGGCACAGCCCCCAGACCCTCTGCCAGAGGGGAGAACCTCTCTGGACCCCTTCGGGTCTCACAGAGTCTGAACAGTTCGGCGTCGGGCTGAGCCGTGCGGCGGTGTGGGAGAGCACTGATGGGTGTCCCTCAGATATAATCTATTCCCCTTCTCGGTCAGGAAGGGTAGGGCAAGGGAAGCCAGAAGCGAACTTCGCAGTCCTGTAGAGGTCGGGTTTTCGGACCCGCCCCTGCGCTGAGGCGTCGTCGTTGTGGGGCCGTAACGGTGTGAGTATGGCTGAAGACATGAGGGCGCCGGCTCGCGCGAGCGAGGGGCAGGCGGCGGTCGGGATAGTCGCCAACCCCATGGCGGGCCGCGACATACGGCGTCTGGTCGCCCAGGGGCGTTTCGTCCCGAACCATGAGAAGGTCAATATACTAACCCGCGTCCTGTCCGGCATCGAGGCGTCCGGCGTCGAGCGGGTCATCATGATGCCCGACTCGGCGGGCCTGAGCCGGGGCGCCGCGGATGGCAGGTTCCCCGACCTGGACGTCCGCCTGCTACACATGCCTATCCTCAACGGGGATTACGACTCCACCAGAGCAGCCCGCGCCATGGCGGACATGGGGGTCGGTTGCCTGGTAACCCTCGGCGGCGACGGCACTAACCGCGCGGTAGCCAAGGGGTCCGGCGAAGTCCCGATCCTCCCCGTATCCACGGGGACGAACAACGTCTTCCCTTCCGTTGTCGAAGGCACTGTGGCCGGACTCGCTGCGGGGGTAGTCGCGCTGGGGCTGGTGGAGATTGCCGAGGTGGCCAGGCGGGCAAGATTCCTCGAGGTGCGGGTCGGGGAGACGGAGCAGGATATAGCCCTGGTCGACGTCGCGGTGTCGTCCGAGCGCTTCGTGGGCGCGAGAGCCATATGGGACACCTCCACGCTGCACGAGGTGTTCCTCGCCAGCCCGCGTCCGGACGCCATCGGCTTGTCGGCGATAGGGGCAAGGCTTAGCTCCAAGGCCGCCAGCCTGCACGTACGAATTGGCGGCGGCGGCGCGGCAGTCTTGGCGCCCATAGCGCCTGGCCTCGTGACCGAGGTGCCCGTGCGGCGGTGGTCGTACATGCG
Source organism: uncultured Dehalococcoidia bacterium (assembly GCA_958296245.1). Classification (GTDB taxonomy): domain Bacteria; phylum Chloroflexota; class Dehalococcoidia; order Lucifugimonadales. The sequence goes on along the minus strand of OY282458.1, from coordinate 131,007 downwards.
GGTGGATGAGCCTACGCCCATAGACCTCCGGCCATGCACCATCGCCTTGGACGGCGAGAGGACGATTGCCTTGGCGCAGGGGCAGCGCGCCAGCGTCGTATTAAGGGAGAATGGGCCTCCCGTGGTGGACGCCTCGGCGGCCATGTCCGCGGCCACCGCCGCCGGCGTGTTCGGCGGCGGCCCGCTTCAGGGCTGAATCGAGAGGCCTCTTGAGGTATCGACGGTCGGCGCCCCCGGCGGGTCGAGAGTAGCTGTGTTGTATAATACCTGCCCGCGAATCACCGGTTTACTTGAGGAGGAAAGGTGATTGAACACCCTTGGGACGCATCTGATCATCGAGCTTTCGGGGTGCAACGCACGCCTTCTGGACGACGTCCAGCACATCAGAGGGGCAATGATCATGGCCGCCGTTGAGGCGGGCGCCACGATCGTGGCCCAATCGTTTCATAAATTCAGCCCCCGTGGGGTGACCGGGATCGTCGCCATATCGGAATCCCACCTCTCCATCCATACTTGGCCCGAACACGCCTACGCAGCCGCCGACATCTTCACGTGCGGAGCGGCGTTCAGGCCCCGAAAGGCCGCCGAGGTGCTGGTCGAGCGCCTCCACTCCTCCCGCCCGAAGATCAGAGAAGTGGCGCGCGGCCCGGCTCGCGAGCCGGTCGCATCCACCCCCCTATGAGCTCTGCCGAAGGGCTGCCGCCCGGCGGGCGGTGGCATTACGAATACATCACGCCGGACCTGGTCCAGGGCGAGCGGGTCGAGCGGGTCATCTACGAGGGCAGGACCGCTTACCAGTCGGTTATCGTCCAGGACACGGCGTTGTTCGGCCGCTCGTTGGTACTGGACGGCAAGACCCAATCCACCGCGCTGGACGAGTTCGTCTATCATGAGTCGCTGGTCCAGCCGAGCATGGTTACGCATCCTGAGCCGCGTACGGTCTTCGTCGCCGGCGGCGGCGAGGGCGCGACCATCCGGGAGGTGCTGTCCTACGACTCTGTCGAGCGCGTGGTCATGGTCGACATAGATCGCGAGGTTGTCGATCTGTGCAAGGAGCACCTTGGCGGCCACCACGAGGGCGCCTTTGAAGACCCGCGTCTGGAGCTGCGCCACCTGGACGCGCTCCGGTACTTGGAGCGGACGGATGAACGCTACGACGTGGCGATCATCGACGTTCCGGACCCGCTGGAAGGCGGGCCGGCCCACCTGCTGTACACGGCGGAGTTCTACCGCCTGCTCATGCGGAGGTTAAAAGACTCGGGGATGATGGCTGCGCAATCCGGCCCCACGGGACCGGCTTTCTTCAGCCAATGCTTCTCGGTCGTGGCCAACACCATTGGGGCCGTCTTCCCGGCGTCATACCCCTATGAGGCGTTCACGCCGTCATTCGGCTCTACTTGGGGCTTCGTGATAGGCTCGCTGGGGCCCGACCCCACCGCGTTGTCTCCCAGAGCCGTAGACTCCCGATTGTCCGAGCGGACGGACCGCGAGCTGCGCCACTTCGACGGCATCACGCACCGGGGGATGTTCTCGCTGCCTCGATACCTGCGGAGAGGCCTCGCTGAGGAGACCCGCCTGATCACGGAGGCGGCCCCCCTGTTCGTCCCGTAGGGAGCGGCGCGGCGCAGAGAAGGCCGGCTTTGGTTCGACGGTAGTCGCGGTTCTGTCAAGTAATCAAATGACATCTGCCAGCGCCTCCCGTACCTCATCCTTCACGGCCTCCCGCAGCTCCTACTCGCGGCGTCGGCTCTGGGCTCCGAGTACGGCTGGGGCACTCTGAGGACGGCGCTGACGAGGGGGGCGGGCCGCTGGCAGCTGCTCTCGTCGAAGCTCGTCCTGCTCATCCTCGCGGGCGCCGCCGGACTCGTCGTCGTGTCCGCCTTCGCCGCCGTCTCCAGCCTGCTCGCGGCCGTCATCCCCCCGGCGGAAGAGGGCGGACTCACCGGCCCCGGGAGGTGGTCCGACGTGGCCCTGACGTTCGTGAAGGCGGTCTACGCACTGGCCCCATACATAGCCCTGAGCACGTTCCTCGCGGTGCTGACACAGTCCTCCGCGATGGGAATCGCCCTGTCCGTCGGGTACTACGTCGTCGAGCTGATCGTCCCTCCCATCGTCCAGGTCGTCGACAGGCTCCAGAGCCTGTCCGACTTCACGATCGGGGGGAGCGTGACCAATTGGATGAGTTTCGCGCTCGTGGACGTGTCGAGCGGGGTGGATTCCGCCGCGCAGCCGGACGCCCTCCAGTCGTTTCTCGTGATACTGGTGTATACAGCCGCGCCGAGCGCGGCTGCGTTCTGGCTCTTCCTGCGCAGGGACGTCACCGGGGCCAAGGGCTCCTGACCCATCAGCGCACGTGCCGGAGCGTCGGAATTGTCTGAAGTCCCCATCGCGCGGATGCTCAAAGGCTTCGGCATCGTCGATCCCGGCGCGCAGAAGACCGCCCAGGCCGCCCTGGTCGAGGCCGGGGTCATATCGGGCCGCCGCTGGCCGACGGGGTAGTCCAGCACCTGAAGGCGCGGCAGACCCGACCCAATTCCCATTGACAGGCCGCGAACCGCTGTGCTGCGGTCTCTCCGAGTACCCCGCGCCTCCAACCCTGAGAATCCGAGGTCTGGCAGCGGACACGGCGGGCCGTGCGTGGTACGATACATCCGTCAGCGCCGGACGCGCTCCGGGACCATATCGCATCAAGGCGCAAGGGAGGCTGACCAATGCCCATTACCACCGCCCGCACCCTCGGCGATTTCATGGAGGCGTCTTGGGGCCGGAGCGAGTCCCTCGAAGGGATCGGGGCAGTTGTCGGCGCCGTCGCCGAGGGCGCCCGCATGGTACAGCGGCAGGTCCAAGCGGCGGCCCTTGCCGGCGTGCTGGGGGCCACCGGGGAGACCAACGTCCAGGGCGAGGCCGTCCAGAAGCTGGACGCCGCCGGATCAGACATCTTCGTGGAGACCCTGATAGGGGCCGAGAACGTCGCCGCCGTGGGCAGCGAGGAGCTTGAGAACCCCGTAATAGGAGGAAGCGGAGCGTCACGGCGCTACGTCGTGCAGATGGACCCCGTGGACGGCTCATCCAACATAGACGTTGCCGTCACCATCGGCTCCATCTTCGGCATATGGCGCCGCCCGCCTGGAGACCCCGTTACCGGCGCCGTGCTGCTGCGCCCCGGACGTGACCAGGCCGCTGCCTGCTACGTCGTGTACGGTTCGAGCACGATGTTGGTCGTAGCCGCGCCCGGAGGGGTAGACGGCTTCACGCTGGACCCGGAGTCCGGGGAGTTCCTGTTGACCCATCCCGGCATCAGAATCCCGGGGAAGTGCGAGTACTACAGCACGAACGAGGGCAACTTCGGAAAGCTCGACGCCCCCGCGCAGGAGGCCGTTTCCCGCCTGCGGAGGAGCCACTCCCTCCGGTACGTAGGTTCGCTGGTGGCCGACTTCCACCGGAACTTGCTCAAGGGGGGGATATTCCTGTATCCCGGGGACGTCAGGAGCCCTGAGGGGAAGCTGCGCCTCATGTACGAAGCCAACCCCCTCTCCTACGTTGCCGAGCAGGCCGGAGGAGCAGCCTACTCGGCAACGCAGCGCATCCTGGACATCCAGCCCGAACGGCTGCACCAACGCACCCCGCTGATCTTGGGCAACAGGGCAGAGGTCGAACAGACCGTTTCGATAATTAGAGGCGGCTGACGGCGCAGCCGCGCCAGTGCGCCCGCCGGCGGCAAGGAGGGAACCCCATGAACACCAGTCAGATTACCGAGACCGCAGTCGAGTTGGTAGCTCCAGGGAAGGGAATACTGGCCGCCGACGAGAGCTCTAACACCATCAAGCGCCGGTTCGATAGCATCAACGTGGAATCGACGGAGGAGAACCGGAGAAACTACCGAGAGCTGCTGTTCCGGACCGAGGGGGTCAACGAGTTCATCAGCGGCATTATCCTCTACGACGAGACGATCAGGCAGAACGGCGCCGACGGCGCTCCGCTGGTGCAAGTGATTCGAGACAGGGGCATCATACCGGGGATCAAGGTGGACACCGGCGTCAAGCCGCTGGCCGGAGCGCCCGGCGAGCAGGTGACCGAGGGACTGGACGGCCTCCGCGAACGGCTGGCCGAGTACGCCGGCCTTGGCGCTCGCTTCACCAAGTGGCGCGCGACCTACGCCATCGGGCCGGGGATACCCAGCCGCTACTGTAACGACGTCAACGCTCACGCCCTGGCGCGCTTCGCCGCCCTCAGCCAGGAGGCCGGCCTCGTGCCCATAGTGGAGCCGGAAGTGCTGATGGACGGCAGCCACGACATAACCCAATGCTTCGAGGCTACCGAGTCGGCGTTGCGCGAGGTCTACGCCCATCTTGCGGCGCACCGCGTCGTGCTGGAAGGCGCCTTGCTCAAGACGAACATGGTGCTCTCCGGTAAGGACGCGGCCTGCAGGGCCGGGCCTGAAGAGGTGGGGGAGAAGACGGTCGTCTGTCTGAAACGTGCTGTGCCCGCCTCGGTCCCGGGGATCGTATTTCTGTCCGGCGGGCAGGGAGACGACGAGGCAACCGCCAACCTCAACGCGCTCAACCGGTATGCCGCCGAGGCAGGCGCACCATGGGAGCTCAGCTTCTCGTTCGGGCGAGGCCTCCAGGCCGCTCCGCTAAAGGCATGGAGCGGCAACATGGCCAACAAGGAGCGGACCCGGAAGGCGTTCTACCACCGGGCCTACGTCACCGCTGCCGCCCGCCGCGGCGCCTACAGCCCGGAGATGGAGGAGTAGTAGGCCGAAGCGGCTCAGCAGGCGGTTAGCCGAGCGCGGCGGCCAAGGAGCGAATCCCTACCCCTTCCCTGCGTTCCACATGCCGGTGCTGAAGTAGCGCTCGCCGACGTCGTTGAGGACGGTTACCAGACGCCCGGCGCCGGCCTGCCGCGCGACTTCGTAGACCCCCTGCAAATATGCGCCGGACGACTGGCCGGCGAAGATGCCGTTGGACGCCATCAGGCGGGACATCTTGTATGCGTCTTCAATGTCCACGTGAACAGTCCGGTCTACGACGCTCTCATCGAAGGTATGGGGGATGAAGTGGCCCTCCCCAAGGGGCTTGAGGCCCTCGACCCCCGGCCACTCGTCGAAGGTGATTGCTACGATTCGGATGGACGGGTCGGCCTCTTTGAGGCGGCGGCCCACTCCCGTAATCGTGCCCCCGGTGCCTACCCCGGCGACGAAGTGCGTAATCCCGGATAGCTGATCGAGGATCTCAGCGGCCGTGGTGTCATAGTGGGCCAGAGGGTTGTTCTGGTTGCGGTACTGGTCGCACCAGAAGTACCGCTCCGGGTCCGCCTCGTATCTGCGCTGGACCTCCCGCAGGGTCTCGTCATAGCCGAGCATCGGGTCGGTGAAGACGATCTCCGCGCCGTGCGCCCGCAGGCGCTTCTTGCGCTCCTCGCTGGCGTTGGAGGGCATGACAAGCTGGACTTGGTATCCCAGCACCGCGCCTATCATGGCGTAGGCGATTCCGGCGTTTCCGGACGTGGCGTCGAGGATTACCTTGTCCCTGGTCAGCTCGCCCGATAGGATGGCCTCCGCCAGCATTCGCAGCACGGGCCGGTCCTTGATGGAGCCGCCAGGGTTCAGATGCTCACACTTGGCGTAGATCTCCGCGCCCCCCGTTTCCAACGGCAGGTCCAGCCGTGTCAGAGGGGTGTTGCCGATGACCTGCAGAGCCGGGTGCAGCGCCAGAAAGTCTAGGAATTCGTCGGAACGCGCCAACCTTCTCCTCGTGTCCTGGAACTGTTTTCGGCGTGCGCCCGCACGCGCCGCAGGTGTCGCAGGGCCTTTAAGAGTATATCTACACTTCGGATGAATCGTCTACACGAGGGCTTCACGGTCAAACAGTCCTTGGCGGGCGCGATTCGATCCCTATTCCCTTATACTATGTTCGGTCCACTGGGATAGAGCATGGCTGATACCTGTACAGAGTCGGAAGCGGCGTCGCTGCGCGACGCGCTGAACCGCCACAACCACCTCTACCACGTATTGGACCGGCCGGAGATAAGCGACGCCCGGTACGACGCCCTGTTCCGTCAGTTGCGCGAAATCGAGGATGCGCACCCGGATCTCGTCACGCCGGACTCCCCGACCCAACGAGTCGGGGCCGAACCCGCCGAGGGCTTCGTACAGGTCCGCCACCCCGCGCCGATGCTCAGCTTGGGCAATGCATTCAACGAGGGTGAGTTGGTAGCCTGGCACCGGCGGGTAGCGGGCCTACTGGAGACCGACAGGTTCGACATGGTCTGCGAGCTCAAGTACGACGGCCTCGCCGTCGCTCTCACCTACGAGAGCGGCGTACTGATCAGGGGCGCCACACGCGGCAACGGCGCCGTCGGTGAGGACGTGACCCGGAACCTGCGAACGATCAAGTCCGTGCCGCTAAGGGTCATGGGCAGGGCGCCGGAGCAGTTCGAGGCGCGCGGCGAGGTGCTGTTCCCTAAATCTGCGTTCCATCGCTTCAATGAGCAGCGCGCGGCGGCAGGCCTGCCGGCATATGCGAACCCAAGAAATACGGCAGCCGGCTCGGTTCGGCAGCTCGACCCAAGGGAGACTGCGAAGAGGCCGCTGGACATCTTCATATACTCCCTGGGCCATACCGGCGGCCCTGCCCCCGAGACGCACTGGGACACACTCTCCGACCTTGAGAGCATGGGTTTCAAGGTCAATCCCAACAACCGCCTCGTGCATTCGATCGAGGAGGCCATGTACTACTACCGCCATTGGGTGGAGGGCGCGGAAGGCCTCGACTACGGATGCGACGGCGTGGTAATCAAGGTTGATCGCCTCGACTATCAACAGCACCTGGGCGTCGTGGGACGTGAGCCTCGCTGGGCCATCGCCTACAAGTTCCCGGCGACCCAGGAGATTACGCAGGTCCGCGGCATCAGCGTGAACGTGGGACGCACCGGCACCATGAACCCGTTCGCGTCGCTGGAGCCTGTGAACGTCGGGGGGGCGGTGGTCAAGCAGGCGACGCTCCATAACGAGGATTACATCAGGTCGAAGGATATAAGAACCGGCGATTGGGTGGTGGTGGAACGCGCGGGGGAGGTCATCCCGCAGGTGGTGAAGGTGCTCGCCTGCAGGCGCACAGGCGGCGAACAGCCCTTCGTCATGCCGTCCGACTGTCCAAGCTGCGGGAGGCCGGTAGTCAAGCCCGAGGACGAGGCGATGTCGTATTGCCGCAACCCTGGATGCCCGGCGCAACTGGTGCGCCTCATGGAGCACTTCATCAGCCGGGGCGCCATGGACGTCGACGGCCTGGGCGTCATGCAGGTGGCCGCTCTGCTGGAGAAGGGGCTGATCCAAGACGTAGCGGACCTGTACGGCCTGGCGTCGAAGAGGGCGGAGATGCTTGAGATAGAGCGGATGGGAGAAAAGAGCGTCTCGAATCTGCTGGAGGCAATCGAGGCATCCAAGGATAGGCCGCTGTCCCGGGTGCTGGTTGGGCTGGGGATAACCCACGTGGGCAGCGAGGTGGCAGAGGCGCTGTCGCGCCAATTCCGCAGTGTCGACGCGCTCATCGACGCTGCGGAGGCTGACCTGTTAGCGGTCCCGTCCGTGGGGCCGAAGATCGCTTCCAGCGTTGCCGACTACCTTGCCAACGAGGCCAACCGAAGAGTCATAGAGAAGCTCCGGGAGGCCGGGGTGCGCCTGATGGACGAGGCCGCGGCCGAGCCGACGGGGCAGCCCCTGACCGGCTTGCGGTTCGTCGTGACCGGACGGTTGGAGAGATTTAGCCGGTCGGAGGTCGAAGACAGGCTCAAGGAGCTGGGCGCCTCCGTCAGCGGCAGCGTCAGCCGGAAGACCGACTACCTCATCGCTGGTGAAGGCGCGGGGTCGAAGCTGTCAGAAGCCCTGAAACTGGGCGTCAAGACGCTCGACGAGGCGGGCTTCATCAAGCTGGCGCAGACCGCCGCACCACACTAGCGCCCAGTCAGCTGAACCGTGAGAGCCTCCCCAGTCCCCTGCAGCGTCAGCCATCCCCCATGTCATTCCGGACGCAGCGCCAGCGGAGTGAGGAATCTGAGGCCGGCTATTGGGGAGATTCATTCCCAGACGGCCCGGCGCGGGTGCAAGGGCTCTGGATTCTTCGTAGCTGCGCTCCTCAGAATGACAAACAGGGGAGGGCGGTCCCCTCCACTCCTGAACAGTTACCCGCAGGGCATTCGCCCTCATCACCCTGAACAGTCCCCAACCGGTACGGGCCGTTGACTGGTCCAAGCCGTGACCGGTAGAATGGCCCCGCCTTAAGGAGCCGGCAACGCTGTTGTCCCGCTCAGGCCCAAGGAGTCGACGTGAACTCCGGTGAGGTCCCCGATGTAGTCGTCCTAAGGCTCCCCCTCTACGTCCGAGTGCTTTCCCAGCTCCTACACCGGGGCGACAACGTGGTCAGCTCCGATCAGCTCGGCGCTCTGCTTCAGATGACCCCGGCGCAGATCAGGAAAGATCTGAGCTACTTCGGCAGGTTCGGCAAGCAGGGGCGCGGCTACGACGTCAAGTTCCTGCGGGAGAAGCTCCGAGGGATTCTAGGACTCGACCTGAAGTGGCCCACCTGCCTGGTCGGCGTTGGCAGGCTGGGCCAGGCCATCATAAACTACCCGGGATTCGTCCCGGAAGGCTTCGACATCCTCGCCGCCTTCGACAGCGACCCGGAGCAGATGGGCACCACCGTGGGGGGGCTGGCTGTCCAGCCGATGTCCTGCTTAGACGAAACGGTCGCGGCCAAGGGCATCTCCATCGGCATCGTGGCCGTACCGTCCGCTCAGGCGCAGTCCGTCATTGGCCGCCTCGTCAAGGCCGGCGTGCATGGAATCCTGAACTATGCCCCCGTCGCGCCCCAGGTCCCGGCGGATACCGTGATCAGGAACGTTGATCCCGTCCTGTCGCTCCAGTCGATGACCTTCTATCTGATGCAGGACAGGGGCGCCCCCCTGGCGGCAATGCCGTAGAGCCGGGGCAGTCCCCGGGGCTCGCCGAGCTAGACGACCCGTACGTAACGGCGTCTTCCGACCCGTACGACGTCGCCTATCGCCAGCGCGGCCGCGGCGTCGATATTGGACGTGATGGTCTCGCCGTTCTTGTGGACCGCGTTCTGGTTGATCAATCTCTTCGCCTCGCCCGAGCTGGCGGCCAGCTTGGCATCGACCAAGAAGTCGGCGACCCGGCCGCGAAGCCTTGACGCCTTGAAGGCGTCCATGTCGTCCGGGGCCTCGCGCCGTTGCACAGTGCTCTCGAAGCGTCGCTCCGCAGCCAGCGCGGCTTTCCCGTCGTGGAACTGGGTCACAAGCTCGCGGGCTAGGCGTTTCTTGACCTCCATGGGATTCACCGAGCCTTCGTCCACCCCCCGGCGGATCTCTTCCATCTCGTGGTCAGGGGTGTCGGTCAGGTTCTCCATGTACGTCAAGGTCACCTTGTCAGGAAGCGACATGACCTTGCCGTACATGTCGCCGGGCGGCTCATCTATCCCGATGTAGTTGCCCAAGCTACTGCTCATCTTCTGGACCCCGTCGGTGCCGACTATCAACGGAACTAGGAAGCACTGCTGGGGACGTTGCCCCATCTTCTCTTGAAGGTCCCGCCCTACCAGCAGATTGAATTTCTGGTCGGTCCCCCCGAACTCGACGTCCGACTCGATGGCGACCGAGTCGTACGCCTGAAGCAGCGGATAGAGAAACTCGGTGATTGCTATGGGTCGGTTGGCCTTGAACCGCTGCGCGAAGTCGTCGCGCGCCAGGAATTGGGCCACCGTGAAGCGGCTCGTCAGACCAACGACGTCGGTCAGAGTGAACGGCCCGAACCAGTCGCTCTGCATCCGTATCTCGGTGCGGTCGAGGTCGACAACCTTCGAGAACTGGGCAAGGTAGGTCTCCGCGTTGCGCTGGACCTGCTCGGCGGTGAGCATGGGGCGCATGACGGACTGTCCGCTGGGGTCCCCTATCTGCGCCGTCCAGTCCCCCACGATGACCACGACCTTGTGGCCGAGCTCCTGTAGCTGGCGGAGCTTCCGCAAGCCCACCGCGTGCCCCATGTGTAGATCGGGGGCGCTGGGGTCGAAGCCCATCTTCAACCGGAGAGGCTTGCCCTCCTGCAGGCGCTCGGCCAGCTCCGATTCGACTATGATCTCGACCACGCCGCGCCTGAGAATCTCTTCCAGCGCGGCCCCGTCTGGTGCAGTCATCTTGCAGCGATCATGCGGCGTATGATGAGGCTCTCGACGTCATGGGCGGAACGATCCGCCGCCCACGTGTACAGGCGACGCCATTATAGCAGACGGGAAGACGGGAACCGCTGCCTGTCGTCGGGGTCAAAGCCGCCCCGCCAAATGCCCTGATTCAGATACCGTTGCCAAGGTGGACCTACCCCCCGATCCTCGGGGAGGCCATTCTCGTCAACCGGGGCTACGCGCCGCACGAACCGACGGTCGGCGCCGTCATGGCCGCAAGGTCTCAGACCGGCAGCGCACATCCGACGGTGAGAATGGCTCTGACCCTGTTCACGTCATCGCGCATCTGGTCTTGAAGCGCCTCGACGGAGTCGAACGCGATCTGGCCCCGGAGCCGGTCGACGAACTCGAGTTCGACGTCGCCCCCGTAGATGTCCTCGTTGTAGTCGAGGATGAACGCCTCCACCGCCCTGCCGCCCTCCCCAAAGGTGGGACGCGCGCCGATGCTCGTAGCCGACATGTACCGCCGGCCGGCGATGCTTGCCCACGCCGCATAGACGCCGTCGCCGGGGAGCGCAAGGCATGAGAGCGTCTCCAGGTTGGCGGTGGGGTAGCCCAGGGAAGCGCCGCGGCCGTACCCGGCAACCACCTTGCCCTTCAACGCAAGCCGCCGCCCAAGAAGATCCGAGACCCTGCGAACCTCTCCCGCCGCCAGGGCGCCGCGGACGGACGAGCTTCTGACGGGATGCCCGGAAGCGTCGTGAAGCGGCTCTACGATCTTCAACTCGAAGCCCGCCTCCGGCGCGAGAGCGGACAGCGCCGCCGTGGTCCCTCCACGCCTATGGCCCATCGCGAAGTCCGGCCCCACGACAAGCGCCTTCATGTCGAGCCGCTCTCGCAGCATCGAGATGAACGACGGCGCGCCCATCCTCGAAAGCTCGGCGTCGAAGGTGACCGGTATGACGTAGTCGACCCCCGTCGACTCCAGCAACCGGACGCGAGATTCCAGGGTCGTCAGGTACCTCAGGTCGAAGTCGGGCCTCAACACGGAGGTCGGATGGTTCCGGAAGGTCAGTACGCCTGCCGCCAAGCCAGACCTACTCGCCTCGGCGACCAGCTCGGAAAGCAGGCGCCGGTGCCCAAGATGCACCCCGTCGAACACGCCTACCGTCAACGCCGAGCCTCTGCCGGGCGGGGTTTGGCCTAGCTCTGCCTGGATCCTCATCTCGCCTCTGTCGGTTACTCCTGGCAGTCTTCACCACCCCTGCGCGTCATGCCGTCGGCGGGCGCGGGGAAGAGACTAGCACGGCGTGTTTTGAAGCGTCAAGGCGAGCGCGGCGCAGCCGCACTCGCAGGCATCATCCCGTTTCGGGACTCATGGCGCGGAGGCCGGCGGCGCCCCGGGCGTAGACGAACTTCAGGTCGCGGGGCGGTTTGTCCGTGTTCACCAAGAGAAGCACGCGGATGCAACGCTCCGGCGCTCCTGGGACGCTCACCTCGCGGGCGCCCAAGAGCGCCGCGTACTCCCATCCCATTCTGCGGGCGGCCTCCGCCGGGAAGCCGGCGTTGAGGTCTTCCGTGGTGGTGAAGAGCGCCGACGCGACGTCGTCGACGTCGATGGCGTTGGCCTCCACCAGCTTCTCCAACAGGTCCTGAGTCGCCTCCAAGATCGATTCCTTGGTATTCGTGTCCGCCGTCGTGGCCCCTCTGATGCCGCGGATGCTCATACACCTGCTCCGTGAATCAGGATGCCCGCGCCGGGGCAGCGGGTCCGCCGCGCAGGCTCAGGACGAAATCCGCCGCGGCCTCCGCGGCCCGATCCGGCGCCGCGCTGCCAACGGCGTCCATCAGCGCGCTCCCCACGACCGCGCCATCGGCGAAGCCGCCGATCTCGCGGAGATGTTCCGGGCGCGAGACCCCGAAGCCGACCAGCACCGGTAGGCCGGTGTGGCGGCGTATGCGCTCGACCAACTGCTTCACTCCTTCTTGAAGCTCTGAGCGCGCCCCGGTTACCCCCGTCACGCTGACGCAGTATATGAAGCCCCCCGCGTGTGTACACGCAAGCGCGATGCGCCGGTCGGTGCTGGTGGGCGCAAGCAGGGGTATCAAGTGCATATCTTGCCCTTTGCAGCGCCCCCGCATGTCGGGCGACTCCTCGGTGGGAAGATCGGGCACGATTACTCCGTCGGCCCCTGCCCTGGCGGCGTCGGAGGCGAAACGCGAGAGTCCGTACCGCAGGAACGGGTTGTAGTACCCCATCAGGACGATCGGCGCCTCTGGATACTGCTCCCGAAGGCGGCGCACCACCTCCAAGCAGGTCCCGACGTCCACACCGTTCTGAAGCGCGCGGAGGCTCGTCTTCTGGATCGTAGGGCCCTCCGCCAGCGGGTCGCTGAAGGGGACGCCCAGCTCGAGCAGGTCCGCCCCTGCGCGAAGCACCGAGGCGGCCACCTCTACCGACGTCTCGACGTCCGGGTACCCGACTGTGACGAACGGCGCCAAGATCGTCTTTCCCGTTGACCTCGCCAGTCCCAACCCCGTGTCGATCCGGTTCGGCATGTTCCCCCTCGAAGGCTACGGAGTGACCGCTAGAAACAGGAGATTCTGGGCAGAATGGGCGATGACGGGAGGGACGATGGACCCCGTTTTCACGTACAGCCAAGACAGGAGCAGCCCGCTCACGAATACCGGGATCAATACGCCAACCATCAGGTGGCTGACGGCGAACAGCGCCGACGTGGCTATCACCGCCGCGATGACGCCTACGTACGGGACGCCGGCGGGCAGCAGGAAACCCCGGAAGAACGTCTCCTCTGCTATGGGACCCAGGATGCCGACGGACATCGTGTTGATGATGCGGTATACGCCGTCTCCCAGCGTACCCGGGGGGATGGCGGGCGGTATCAGCGCGTCGAAGCCGAGGGCTGTGACCGTCGCCGTGTAGACCATGGCGAAGCCGAGGCTGAGCAGCAGCGCAAGCACGGAGAAGACGTAGCTCCGACGAGATCCGGGTAGTGCGAAGCCCAAGGAACTCCAGGGCGCGCGGTGCCGCCGGACGCCAAACAGCCACACGGCCAACACGAGAAGTCCGGGGCCCATGAATAGCATCAGCGAGTTTACGGCTTGCGCCTCTCCCACCGGCCTATCGCCTCGGATGATCACGACCCCAAAGACCAAAATCACCATGCCCGCGACAACCAGGGCGAAGGCCTGAGCGGTGTCCGCGAAGGCCCACGGGACGCGCCGCACCCGGGTGCGTCCTCTTTCTTCACTCACCGTCTCGGCCCCGCGCATCTCTCCTCCTGCGGCTCATTGATTTTACTTGGCCGGCCTAAGAGGCGCCCGACAACAGGATTATAACCCCTGAGAGTGTCTATGCGGATGGTAACTGTTCAGACTTCGTGAGGGCCTTTGACTGGCGTAGCCCCGACAGAGCAGACGTTTTTGATCCCGCCCGCCCGCCCCTTTGTAACTGGGGGCACAGCCCCCAGACCCCCTGCCAGAGGGGAGAACCTCACGCCGCCGACCACTTGGTCGGGCTGCTCAGCAGACCCTGCCAGAGGGAGAACCCGCGGATGTTTGAGACTTCCCCCAACCTGCCGTGCTCAACGCAAAGCCAACAGAGCCATAGCCCCAAGAACGCCGCGCCGAGGGGAACACTAGCTCATCTCGCCGACGAGGCCCTTTGTAGACTCGGCGAGGTGGTTTGCAAGCGCCGCGTGCTCGTCCTCGCTCAGCTCGGGGTCTGCGTCCAAAATGCTTGCAGCCTCCTGACGGGCCAGCAAAAGCAGGTCGTGGTCCGTAATACTTGCCACCTTGAGGTCGGGGAGCCCGCTTTGGCGCGTGCCCAGATAGTCGCCCGGCCCCCGTATGCGCAGGTCCTCCTCGGCCAACTCGAAGCCGTCGCCCACACGCTCCACGATCTTCAGCCGCTCGCGGGCGTCTTCGCCCGCGTCGTCCGCCAGTAGAAGGCAATGGCTCAGATGCTCCCCGCGCCCGACTCTGCCCCTGAACTGGTGCAACTGCGCGAGGCCGAACCGATCGGCGCCGTCGATTAGCATGACCGTAGCATTGGGCACGTCTATCCCAACCTCCACAACCGGCGTGGACACGAGGATGTCCGTCTCTCCATTCTGAAACTCCTCCATCGCCATCTCCTTCTCGCGCAGCGCCATCCTTCCATGCAGCAGGCCAAGACGCAGCTTCGGAAAGACTTCCTGGGAAAGACGCTCATGCTCGGCGATGGCCGCGCGCGTCTGGATCACCTCCGACTCCTCCACCAAGGGACAGATGACGAACGCCTGTCTGCCCCTTTCGACATGCCGGGCGATGAAGTCGTAGGTGTCGGCGCGCTGCTCCGGCGGAATCCACCTGGTCCTGATCGGTTGTCTGCCGGGTGGCATCTCGTTGAGGACCGACACGTCCAGCTCACCGTACAGAGTGAGGGCCAACGACCTCGGTATGGGCGTAGCAGACATCGCCAGCACGTGGGGAAGGCGCCCCTTGCTCCGCAGGGCCGCCCTCTGCATGACGCCGAACCGGTGCTGCTCGTCTACGACCGCCGCGGCCAGCCTGGGCGCCTCCACCCCCTCTTGGATGAGCGCGTGGGTGCCGACGACCAAATCCACGCCGCCGTCAGCCAGGCGCCGGCGCATCTCCTCCTTGCGCCGACCTGGGAGGCTGCCCACCAACAACCCCATCGTGACCGGCGCGGGGAAATCGCCCACTCGGACCGACACCGTCTCATCGTCCAAGCCTGGGTCGGCCCCTCCGGAGAGCAGACGCGACAGCGTCAGGTAGTGCTGCTCGGCCAGTATCTCGGTGGGCGCGATAATCGCTCCCTGATAGCCCTCGAACACCGCCGAAAGCAGGGCCGCTGCCGCAACGACGGTCTTGCCGCTCCCAACGTCCCCTTGGAGCAAGCGGCTCATGGGCCGGGACTGCTCCAAGTCGCCGAGGATGTCCGCGATTACCCTCCGCTGAGCCTGCGTAAGCTCGAACGGTAGGGACCCGAAGAACGCCTCGAGATGCCCCCTGCTCGGTCTGAGCGGCACGCCCTGGTCTTCACGCTGCCAATCCCTCTTGCGGCGGAGCACCGCTAATTGGAGGGTCAGCAGCTCGTCGAACGCGAGCCGGCGCAGGGCGGCCATTCTGTCAACCTCGGAGTCCGGATAGTGCGCCTGCGCGAGCGCGGCCCCCAAGCCCATCAACCCAATGCGGTCTTTGCGGCCCTTAGGCAAGTGGTCGACGACCTGGGGAAGGCCCACGTCCAGCGCCTGCTTGACGGCGCGCCTGAGCGTGCGGACGGGAAGCTTCTCTACCGAGGGATAGACGGGCACGAGGCGGCCCGTATGCACCAGATATTCCTGACCCTTCAGCGGCTCATACTCCGGGTCGTCCAGCACCCGCTCGCCTCTGAAGAATCCCACCTTGCCGCTGAACACCATCTTGACGCCGCGCCGGAGGGAGTGCGCCATCATAGGTTCCCTGTTCCGATACCCCCGCCGGAACCACGTCGCCCTGATGTTGCCCGTATCGTCGCTTAGAATGGCGTGCACCGACCACATGTCCGGCCTGACGCGGTTGGCCGAGACGTCCCACACCTCCGCCACGATGGTCTGTTCCTCGCCCGGTTTCAGGTCCGCCGCCTTGCGGACGTTGGCGAAGTCTTGGTGCCTGCTCGGCAGATGGTAGATCAGATCGCTGACGGTACTCACGCCGAGCCGATCGAGCTTGGCGCGGGGAAGCGTCCGCTCAGTGACCCACTTCAGCCGGTATACGCTGTCCCCCAAACCGATGGAAGCCGGTCTCAGGCTCTTCCTTCGGGGCGCGGGCGTTTGGGCCTGGTTCGGCTTGGCGTCCAGGCGCGCCATGACGCCGCTGGCCCACTCCTCGCGCTGGGGCGGGGTGAGACTGGAGTATGAGGTAGGGGCGCCCAGCGTCGGAGCTAAGTCCGCGCCGCGCCGGCTTAGGAAGCTGTCAAGGCCCCCGGTAACCGTCTTGTCCGGGAAGCCTTGGTTTGCCTCCATCCGCAGGATCTTCCGAAGGCTGTCCAGCGGGTCGACGTCGTTGGCGACCCTGGGACCGCGGGCAATGTCCGAGCCCGACCCCGCGCCGCCGCCGCGTCCCGGCGTCAAGGGGAGGCTCGGAGAAGGCCTATTCCGACCGCCCCGGGGCCGACGTGGGCGCCTATGGCGGGGCCGATCCTGGCGATCACGGGCTCTTTGCCGTCCGGCAGCAGGTCTTGTAGGTTCTGGGCCAACCGTAGGGCGTCGTCCTGTGCCGTGCTGTACAAGACGGACAGATCCTCTACCGGCGCGAGGTCCCGGGCGGTCTGTTCCAGACGCGCAAGAGCCTTGGACAAGGTCCTCTCCTTACCGAGCTCCTGCACCTCCCCATCGCGGATTATTATGATGGGCTTGACCCTGAGCAGCGCGCCGAGCATCGCGCGCGCCTTGCCGATGCGGCCCCCCTTCTCCAGGTACTCCAGGGTGTCGAGGGCAGGGAAGCATACGGAGCGTTTGGACGCATCCCGCGCCGTCGCGGCCACCTCGTCGACCGGGCTGCCGTCGTTGGCGGCCCGCGCCGCCGCGATGGCCGCCATCCCGAGCCCCATCGAGGCTTGTTGGCTGTCGACGACCTCGATCGGACAGCCGTCGCCGGCCTCCTGCGCTCCCTGCACAGCCGAATTGTAGGTGCCGCTCAGCTTGGAGGAGACGTGGATGGAGACTATGGCGTCGGCATCCTTGCCAAACCTCTTGTAGATCTCCATGAACTCACCCGGGGACGGTTGCGACGTTCTGGGGAACGTATCGCCGTGGGCCAGACGCTCGTAGAACTCATCCGCTGACAAGTCCCTGCCGTCCTTGAAGGTCTCGTCCCCGAAGTGGACGTTGGCGGGCACGAGTTCTATGCCGAGGCGCTCGGCTAGGTCTGAGGGCAGGTCTGACGTGCTGTCGGTGATTACCTTGACTGTCATGATTCTCCTCCACGGCAAAGGGACTCCGCCCCTTGCGCACCCTGTATCTCCGTAGCTTGTTACTCCACCGAGAACAGGAAGTGGTAGTGGGGTTGACCTCCTCTTACGAGATCCACCTCCACCCCGCTAATTTCCTCCTCCAGCACGTCCGCCGCCGCCCGGGCGGCCTCCTCGGAGACAGATTCCCCGAAATAGAGCGTAACCATCCCGTCCTTCTCCGGATCGGCCCTCGCCACCGTCGCCGTGAGGACCCTGTAGAGGTCATCCCCGGCGGCGACCAGTTTGCCGTCCAGCAGCCCTATCTTATCACCCTGCCCGAAGGTGAGGCCATCGAGAGTGGCGGCGCGCACGGCAGTAGTAATACTGCCGCATCGTACGGACTCGGTAGCTGCGGACATCCGCTCGACGTTCGACTCGACGCCGGACTGCGCGTCGAACGCCAGCATTGCGGCGATGCCGTGCGGAACGGACTGCGTCGGGACGATGCCCACGTCCTTCGAGGCAAGCTCGGCTGCCTGCCTGGCCGCAGGCACGATGTTCTTGTTGTTGGGCAGCAGGACGACAGCCGAGGACTCAAGCTCCTCCACGGCGTCGGCGAGGTCCTGAACACTCGGATTCATAGTATCGCCGCCCTCGAGGACCGCGGCGGCTCCCAGGCTTTCGAAGACGTGCCGGAGGCCGTCGCCCGATGATACCGCCAGCACCTCTACCCGGCCGGCCGCCGGCCCCGCCTCCAGCTCGGAACGACGCGCGGCGGAGTACTCGGTATGCTGAGAGTCCATGTTCTCGATCTTGACGCGGCTCAACACCCCCAGAGAGACGCCAAGGCTCACCACGGCCCCCGGGTCCTCGGCGTGGACGTGGACGTTTGCGATCGCGTCGTCGCCCACCACCACCACCGACCGCCCCATGGCGCTGACGCGTTCCCTGATGCCGTCGACGTCCAGGCTTTCCCCCTCCACCACGATCTGGGTGCAATACCCATAGATCTCCTCTTCGGCGGCCTCCAAGAAATCGCCGCTCACCATCCCCTCGTGCTCGCCCACGCCGACGGGCTCCGGCGGAGGCACCTCATCGGGCGAAGCGTCATCCCCAGCCGCTGCCCGCCTGAGCCCTTCTAGGATGATGGCCAAGCCGTGCCCGCCTGCGTCGACCACCCCCGCCTGCCGCAGAACGGGGAGCATCGTCGGAGTCAACGCTACGGATTCCCGCGACGCGGCGCTGACGGAATCGAGGACCTCGATGAGGGAGCCCCCGGAATTGGCCGTCTTCCGAGCGGCTTGGGCGGCGGCCCTGATGACCGTCAGCATCGTACCTTCGACCGGCTCACCCACGGCCTTGTAGGCCTGTTCGCGGCCCGCCTCCAGGGCGGCGGCCAGCCGATCCCCGTCCAGCGCGGCAGCCGTTCCCAGGCCGGAGCCAAGGCCCTTGAAGAATTGGGAAAGGATGACGCCGCTGTTGCCCCTGGCCCCCATGAGAGCGCCCCGCGCCATAGCGGACGCCACCTCCCCGGCAGAGTCGCTGCCGACCTGCCCGGCCGCCTCCACGACCGCCTCCATGGTCAGGTGCATGTTGGTGCCGGTGTCGCCGTCGGGAACGGGGAATACGTTCAGCGCGTTCACGGGGTCGACGTTGGCGGACAACAGGCGCGCGGCCTCGGAGAACATGGCCTTGAGGTCCCCGCCGCCGATATTGTCACCGATGGGCAACGGTCTTCACCTTCCAAACGCGCGGCGCGGACGGAATACGCCGCCCGCCGCCGCTCCGGCCTTGCTCATCGCCGGCGGAGTATGGGGTGTGCAGAGGGGACCCGCCCCTCTGCCGGGTGTCTGAGAGCCCCGCCCTGAGCCTGCCGAAGGGGTGTCCCTCAGATACAAGTCTATCCCCATTCCTGACCAGGAAGGAGGGCTGCAAGGCAGCCGGAAGAGCTTCCCCGCAACCTATATTCATGGCAATGACAACAGGGAGGGCGATTCCCCGCATTTTCTCACCAAGTCCGAACAGCTACGACCCGGAGGGTTGTCGACAGGGCGCCGGATGGTTGGAACGGCGTTGCGACCCCAACTCTCCATATGGTATATTGTTGCTTGGCCCCCAAGGTGAGGACGCTGGGGCCTGTGCCCACAAGCAGCGCGCCAACCGATTCTACCCAAGCTACAATTTCTCAGTCAAGGTCAAGCTTCGATGGCAAGATGCGAGATTTGTCAAAAGGCTGGGCAGTCCGGCAACAACGTTAGCTACTCGAAACGCCGCACTAAGAGGCGGTGGGCGGCAAACGTTCAGAACATGACCCTCTACGAAGGGCGCACGTCGAAGAAGGTCAGAGTCTGCACCCGCTGCCTGAGAACCCACTACAAACAGCGATAACGGGCGGCGCGACCGCCTGCGCAAGCTGCGCCGGAAGCGAATCTGCCGCCCCCCGTCTCGAATAGGCGGCGGCCCCTGATCCCCGTTCCTCCGACGCGCTCACAGCACCACCCCCGTCAGAAGGTTCAGCGCCCCCGTGGCCGCCAGGCATACTATGCCCAGGCCAAGGGCGGACATGGCGCCCGTGAACAGGTCCATCCTCGACACCAAGAACAGCACAGCCAGCACGAAGCCCAACGCGACCCACCACATGGCGCCCGCCGCCCACAGGTAGTAGAGGGAGAACCCCTCCACGTCCACGACGGCGGCTAGGGTGCTCGCCAGACTCAGGGCCGCGATGGGCGCCGACGCGATGAGGAACGCAGCCCTCGCCGGGCGCGGCGTCGTGGCGGGCCAGGGCATTGCGAACGCCAGCGCCACGTACGCGAGCAGCCCCGCCAGGAACAGGAAGGCCCCAAGGACGAACGCCAGCCTCACGAGGGCGGCGCTGACCCCGTAGTGCGCCGCCAAGCCGCCGGCGACGCCGAGGATTGGGCTGTCGTTGGCGCTCATCCTCGGGAGGCGACCGGGGGGCTGGGTATCCTCCCACATGTTCACGTCGGCCTCCCGGCGAACCGCGAGCTTTCGCGCTGAGGATACGCCGCGCCGTGCGGGGCCATTCGGAATGCGGCGCGGCTGCAAATCCACGAAACGGCCATTACGTCGTTCCGTCTATAATCTAAGCGGCGGATACGGGGATGCTTCCCGTCCTGACGACCACCCGCGGCGGGCGTGCTGCGCCGTTGATGCCGGATATGGGCGAACCACCTTCGCCGGGTCGGCTGCCACTCGGGCCGGCAGACCGCCCCCATGCCCGATCCGACTACCGGCGGAAGGATATCAGGCAGAGCCCGGACGCCGCAATCGTTGGGAACCCACGAAGTCTGAAGGGGAAAGTCCAGAGAGGTTCTCCCCTCTGGCAGGGGGTCTGGGGGCTGTGCCCCCAGTCATCAAGGGGCGGGCGGGTTGGGGATCAAAGACGTCTGCCTTATCGGGGCTACGCCAGCCGGAAAGGATCTCACGGAGTCTGAACACTTACGACGTGTACATTTTCCTTTACACCTCACCGGGCGCTGGCTATAATCTCACGGAGAATGAGCAGCACGCCCCCGCAGCCGCGCGCAGGCCGCGCAGGCGACGAGGGTTCAATTGGCCGTATTACCCATCATCGAGTACCCTCATACCGTCCTGCGCCGAAGGGCCAAGAGGGTACGCCTGATCGATAGGCGCGTCCAACGGCTGGCTGACGACATGGTAGAAACGTTGAGGAGCGCTAGGGGTGTGGGACTGGCTGCCAATCAGGTAGGCGCCCTTCAGCGCGTGATCGTAATACAGCTGCCGGACGAGGCCGGCGCCAGGGTATACGTCAATCCCAAGATAGTGCATAGGGAGGGATACAGGGAAGTGGAGGAAGGCTGCCTGAGCATACCCGGATACATGGCCCGGATAACCAGGTCGCTATGGATAAGGGCGAAGGGCTTGGACAGACGTTCAGGTACCTTCCACTTCCGAGCGGATGGGCTGCTTGCCCAGGCGCTCGAGCACGAGATCGACCATCTCAATGGAATACTGTACATTGACCACCTCAAGAGTCACCAAAAGCTTGTCGAGCTCGAACCGGAGCCTGATTTGCGACAAGCCGCAGCGGTGGCCGGTTGGCGCCCGCACGTGCTTGCCCATGATCCCCCTGACTGACGACCCGCCGGCGCAAACGCTTGCACCTCGCCAGATATTCCGAACAGTGCACGTTCTACGGGAGAGCCTCGCTGACGCGGGAGGCCGCGCGTACCTCGTTGGGGGCGCCGTGAGAGACGCCATCCTCGGCAGGGAGACTCGAGACTTGGACATCGCCGTCCATGGCGACAGCCGGGCTGCCGGCTCGGCGCTCGCCCGTAGGCTCGGCGGGAGCCTCGTCGTCCTGGACGAACGGAGGGACGTCGTTCGGGTCGTCCGGCCGCTGGGAGGCAACCTAGCCCTGATAGACGTCGCCCCCATCGAGGGCGGGATCGAGGACGATCTGAGACGGCGCGACTTCACCTTGGACGCAATGGCCGTTGCGCTCCATCCCACGGATAGCGCTCTGACTGTGATCGATCCGCTGGACGGGATGGCCGACACGACGGCCGGGGTGGTCCGCGCCGTGTCCCCCGCGGTGTTCGACGCCGACCCGGCGCGCCTGATGCGCGCTCCCAGGCTGGCCGCCCAGCTGGGGTTCGTCATCGAGGATGCAACCCGGCGGGCGATTCGAGCCAATGCCCACCTCGTCGGAAGGGTCGCCGCCGAGCGGGTCCGAGATGAGTTTCTGAAGATGCTGGCCGAACCCGGCGCCGCCTCCTCCCTCCGACTCCTCGACGACCTGGGCCTTCTGTGCCGCATCGTCCCGGAGCTCGCCGCCGCCAAGGGCGTAACCCAACCCGAAGAGCACCACTGGGATGTTTTCGACCACAGCATCGAAACAGTCGCCCAGTTGGAGCGTATCCTCCAGAGCGATCCCGTGCCGTCGGAGGCTGACGTATGCGCCGTCCCAAGGTTCGACGGGATGGGCGCCTACTTTGCCGAGGAAATCGGCGACGGAACGGGGCGGCTGACGATGCTCAAGCTCGCCGCCCTCTTGCACGACGTCGCCAAGCCCGCGACCAAGACGGTGGACCCCTCCGGGCGCATCAGGTTCCTCGGCCACCATAGGACTGGAGCTGAGATTGCGGGCCGCATATCCGAAAGGTTCCGCCTCAGTCGGCGCACCGCCGACTACGTCAAGGCGTTGGTGGAGCATCATTTGAGGCCGAGCCAGATGGCCGCGCCCGGTGAGCTCCCCTCGAGGCGCGCCCTCTACAGGTACTATAGGGACCTGGACGAAGCAGCTTTGGGCACGCTATACCTGAACTTGGCGGACTACCTGGGCGCAAGGGGTCCTGATCTGGACATGGCAGCCTGGCAAGAGCATTGCCGGGTGGTCGGCCACGTCCTCACCGGCAGGACCGTACCCGGGGAGGTGAACGAGCTTCCCAAGCTGATCGACGGGAACCACCTCATGGAGGCGTTCGGCTTGGAGCCTGGCCCATTGCTCGGCGAGTTGCTGGAGGCCGTGTCCGAGGCCCAGGCAGAGCGTCTGGTATCGTCGCGGGAAGAGGCCTTGGATCTGGTGCGCTCCCGGCTGAGTAAGGGGGCCTGCATTGCGTAGGTATGCCAGAACCCTGATCGTGATCGTGGTGCTGACCGTCGTGTCAGCCGCCATGCTGGCGGTCAACCCCATCTCGGTAGGAGGCTTTCAACGCGGAGGCGATACCCTGCTGGGGCTGAGCCTTGGCTTGGACCTCCAGGGAGGGAGCCATCTCGAGTACGAAGCAGCGCTGGAAGATCGCGACACGGGGGAACGGCTGCCCCCGACCGCCGACCAGATGGACGCGCTCCTAAGGACGATCCAGAGGCGTGTTAACAACTCGGGATTGGGCGAGCCGATCATCCAACAGATTGGTGAAGACAGGATACTCGTGCAGTTGCCGGGCGTAGACGACCTTGAGCGAGCCAAGCGCGTGATCGGCGAGACAGCTACCCTGGAGTTCAAGCATCGAATGCTGAATGTCGAAGGCGAGACATTCGGCACATCGGACGGCGCTATAGTCAGTGCGGAGATAGAGTTGGAGGCACCCCCGACGCCCACGCCCGACGAGACCGCCGCGCCTGACGCATCGCCCACACCCGACGAGACCGCCGCGCCCGACGCATCGCCCACACCCGACGAGACCGCCGCGCCCGACGCAACGCCCACGCCCGACGAGACCGCCGCGCCCGACGCAACGCCCGCGCCCGACGCAACGCCCACGCCCGACGAGACCGCCGCGCCCGACGCAACGCCCACGCCTGACGAGACCGTCGCGCCCGACGCAACGCCCACGCCAGACGAGACCGCCGCGCCCGACGAGACGCCCACGCCCGACGAGACCGCCGCGCCCGACGAGACGCCCACGCCTGACGAGGCCGCCGCGCCGGTACTGGTGCTCGAACTCACCGAAGAGGCGGCAGGGAAGTTCGTCGAGGTATTGGACCGGCAGCGCGTCAGCATGGATCCGATCGAAGGGTCAGACGCCCCGTATCCCAATTACCTACGGATATCGGAGGTGGGGAGTGCCGAGGCTCCTCTCCTCGTTCCCTACGTCCCTATAGCGCTGCTGCCGGGGGGGCAGGTCATCCAGCTGGGCGAGGATCCGTACGTCGAACGTTTGGGTGACAGCGCGACCTTTAGAATCAGTCTGGGGGCATTGACGGCTGAGGATGCTCAGGCCAGATTCGCCCCCGGCACGGAGGTCAACGTCGTGGAGGTGCAGGGGAGGGTCGACGAGGATATTGGGCTGACTGGCGACGACCTGGCGAGGGCCTACCCAGGGCAACGGTACGGCACCGGATTGCCCATAGTCAACGTCGAGTTCAACTCTGAGGGCACCAGGAAATTCGGCGAGCTTACGTCCGAGATCGCCGGGACCCCCGACCTGCTCGCCATCGTGCTCGATGATCAGGAGTTGATCGCCCCGACGGTTAACGAGCCCATCCTGGGCGGTACAGCCCTCATAGAGGGCCGGGACTTCACGTTCGAGCGCGTGCGCGAAATATCGCTGCTGCTCGAATCGGGCCGCCTGCCCATCCCAATCACCCTCATCAAGGAGGAGAGCATCGATGCGATCCTCGGGTCGGATTCGCTCTCCAAGAGCGTCGTAGCGGGCCTTATCGGGCTTGCCCTCGTGCTTCTATTCATGGCGTTGTACTACCGCGCAGCGGGCGTGGTGGCCGCCACGGCCTTGATACTCTACGCGATGATGCTGCTGGCTATCTTCAAGGGGCTGCCGGTCACGCTGCGCCTCGCCGGCATCTCGGCGGCCATCCTATCCATCGGCATGGCTGTCGATGCGAACATATTGATCTTCGAGCGGATGAAAGAGGAGTTGCGCAGCGGCCGCACGCTCTTGTCCGCAGTCAACATCGGATTCAACCGGGCGTGGCCTGCCATCCGCGACAGCAACGTGTCTACCCTCATCACGTGCGCCATCCTGTTCTGGTTCGCCGACACGCTCGGAGCGCCGGTCGTACAGAGCTTCGCCATAACCCTGTCCATCGGAGTGGCGGTGAGCCTGTTCTCCGCCATTACGGTCAGCCGCACCCTGCTGCGTCTGTTGGCGGCCACTCCCCTCGCGCGCAGGCTATCGATATTCGTCCCCGGAGGCCGTGCGGACCTGCCTAAACAGGCGTCCGAGGGCAGCGTTTCCTGAGGAGCCCGAATCGTGAATTACGTTAGACATAGGCTCTGGTTCTTCGCCGTGTCTGTGCTGGTGATACTGCCCGGGATCGGTTTCCTGGCGACAGCACCCGGCCTAAAGCCGGGTATCGACTTCACGGGCGGCTCGACCCTGACGTTGAGCTTCAGCGCGCCGGTGGAGCAGGAGGACCTCAGGCTGAGTCTAGCGAGTCTGGGCCAACCCGATTCGATAGTCCAGAGGATGGGCGGCAGCGTCTTCTTCGTGCGCACCAAGGAGCTTCAGGAGGAGGCTAAGAACCTGCTGATCGATGGGCTTGTCGCTGATCTCTCCTTGCCTCCGGGCGCGGAGTCGGTGGCTCCCGAGGTGGAACCGGACGGCAGAAGCGCGATCTCGCTGCGGTTCACTCAGGAGGTGACCCCAGAGGACGTCGCCGGCCAATTGGAGCGGCTCGGACACTCGGACGCCACGGCGACGCCCATCGAGGACAGCTACCTCATTCTGACCAGGACGCTGCCGGACGCCGAAAGGGACGCCCTGGCGGCGGACCTGATCGAGGCCCTGGGAGACCCGATCAAGGTGCTCTCGTTCGACCTCGTCTCGCCTGCGGTGGCAAGGGAGACCGTGGTCGCGGCCTTCTGGGCGGTAGTGATGGCAGCCCTGGGCGTTTTCCTATATCTATGGTGGGCGTTCAGAAACGTCCCGAGCCCGTTCCGGTACGGCGCAGCGGCAGTATTGGCCTTGGCGCACGACTCCATGGTCGTGATAGGGATATTCGCCGCGTTGGGGGTGCTCCTCGACGTCGAGGTGAACACGATGTTCCTGATAGCGTTGCTGACCGTTATCGGGTATAGCGTCAACGACACCATCGTGATATTCGACCGGATACGGGAGAATATCGTTCTCCATCCCAACAGGACGCTGGCGGCGAACGCCAACCTCAGCATTTCAGAAAGCCTTGGAAGGTCCATCAACACCAGCCTAACTCTGCTCTTCACGTTGTTGGCGCTGCTGCTGTTCGGAGGGCCTACGATCCGGGTCTTCCTCTGGGTCCTGATTATCGGCGTGGTGGTCGGGACGTATAGCTCGATAGGCATCGCCACCAATGCCCTGGTGGCCTGGGAATCGGGGGATCTGCGCCGCCTCTTCGGTCTACGACGGAGGAGCGCTCCGTCTCAGGCAGCCGAGCGGGCCGGGTGATTATCGCGGGATCGAGCGGGGCGCCGCCCGCATAGGGGCGCCTTCCGAGTCAGTAGGTGGCCCGGCCGCCGCTGATGTCGAAGACGGCTCCCGTGCTGAACGAGCACTCCGGCGAGGCGAGCCAGGCCACCAGCGCCGCCACCTCGCGGACGTCGCCGGTACGGCCCATGGGGATTCGCTGCACCAGGTACTGTACCTGCTCCGGGGTGAGTTGCTCCAAGATAGGGGTCATGATGACCGCCGGGGTTACCGCGTTGATTCTGACACCGGTCCCGGCGAGCTCTTTGCCGACCGACTTCGTCAGCCCGATGACCCCGGCTTTGGTGGAGGAGTAGGGGACCATGTTCGGGTTCCCCTCCTTGCCTGCGATGGACGCGATGTTGACGATCCGGCCATAGCCCCGCTCCATCATGTGCGGTATTACGGCGCGCGTGAACAGGTATACGCCCCTGAGGTTGGTCCTGTAGACGCGGTCCATCTCCTCGGCGGACTGCTCCCAAATCGGCGCTGCGATTCCGGCTATGCCGGCATTGTTGACCAGGATGTCCACCCTCCCCCACGCATCGAGGGCCCGTTCGACGCTGTGGGGCGCCGCGTCGTCGTCGCCCACGTCGCCGACCTCCAGCCGCACCTCGATCCCCTGTGCGGCTAGCTCAGCCGCCGCGTCCTCCCCGGTCGCGCCGTCCTGATCGACGATGAGTATCCGTGCGCCCTCGGCGCCCAGGAGCTGAGCCACGCCGCGGCCTATGCCCCTAGCGGCGCCCGTGACGATGGCGACTCTACCGTCGAACCTTTGCATGTCGGTCAGCGGCCCCTTCCCTTGAGCGCGGGGTCTGTGACTGCTACTGGGCTGCGGAGACCTTCTCCAAGAAGGCGCCCCCGCCCGAGGCGACCCATGAAGGCCACTGGGCGAGGAGGAAACGGCAGCCCATGTCGAGGGCGGCCTGAAGGTTGGCCTCGCTCACCGTAGCGCCGGCGACCTTCCCCGCATCCACGATCTTCCTGTTTGCCTTCCTGGCGGTCGCCAGGACCTCAGGATGGTCGACCCGACCCGGGTGTCCCATGCTCTGAGCGAGGTCGCCGGTCGCGACGAAGAAGACGTCGACGTGATCGACCTCCAGGATCTCGTCCAAGTTGTCGATTGCGATGATGTCCTCGATCAGAATGATGAGCATGGACTGTTCGTTGGCAACGCTAATGAAGTCGTCCATGCCGATGCCCTGGCGGCTGGCGAACATCCCTCTGTGCCCGATCGGCGCGAACTTGCCCGCGTCGACCACGGCCCGCGCTTCCGCCGCCGTGTTCACGTGCGGCACGCAGATCGACTGCGCGCCGCAGTCGAGGGTCCTGTATATGACGCCGGGCAGGTTCAGGTTGACACGCGCTACGGAGGTCATGCCCCAGAGGTCGCAGGCCCTGGTCAGGTCGGCTATGTCGCCGTAGTCGACGCCGCCGTGTTCCCCCTCGAACCAGACGCCATCGAAGCCTATCGGCCCCATGAAGTCGATGATGTCAGGGGTCTGATACCCGCCGACTACGGTAGCGACTTGGCCGCTGTGGATCTTGTTCTTTACCCTGTTCGGTCTGAGCTCTGCCAACGCACCCTCCTACCGGCTGCGGCTTTCGGGACCGTCCCTACGCGGGCGCAATTATATGGAGGCGAAGGACCTCGGTCAATGGCGTGGACACCCGGGGAGGTCCTTTCGACTGGCGCAGCCCCGATAAAGCAGGCGTTTTTGATCCCCACCCGCCCGCTGGTAACTGGGGGCACAGCCCCCAGACCCCCTGCCTGAGGGGAGAACCTCTCCGGACTTCCCTGTCCGGGTCTGGGACATCGGCGCGTGTGTTCGCAAACTGCCTGTGTTCATGGTATCTTGGCGCAACGGAAGGCGAGAGGACAGGTTTCGCAACGCCACAGCGGGGTCCGCACCGTAGAGGGCCCGGGGTAGGTCAGCGACATTGAGGGCAGCGGTCTACAGGGGGAAGCAGAGGCTCGAGGTCGAGGAGATTCCGACGCCCGAGCCGGGCGCCGGCGAGGTCGTTGTCAGGGTTAAGCACTGCGCCATCTGCGGTACGGACGTACACGCTTTCCTGTACGACGTCGCCGAGCCGGGCACGGTGATGGGACACGAGTACAGCGGGGTCATCTCGGCTGTGGGCCGCGGCGTATCTCGCTGGCGCGAGGGGGACCGTGTGATAGGCGGGGGGCCGCCGCCTCCGGGGTCGCCTTTTCCGCTGCGCCAAGAGCCGCGTTTCAATTTCCCCAAGGCGGGTTTCGCCTCCGAGCGCAGACGCGGATACGCCCAATACGTGTTGATGCCGGAGTGGGAGCCGCTGGCCGTTCCGGACGGTGTGAACGACCAGGAGGCGGCGCTGGCGGAGCCTCTGGCGGTGGCCGTGCGCGCGGTGCGCCGGTCGGCGATGAGGGTCGGGGACTTGGTGGCCGTGTTGGGCGCCGGACCCATCGGGCTGATGTGCGTGCAGGCGGCCAGGGCCGCCGGCGCGGGCAAGGTGTTCGTCTCGGAGCCGACCGAGGCGCGCAGACAAGCCGCGTTGGAGATGGGCGCGGACGAGGTCGTAGACCCCGCCTCCGAGGACGTCGTCGAGCGTATGGTCGCCCTGACCGCCGGTCATGGCCCTGACGTGGTGTTCGAGGCTGCGGCTGCAAAGCCGACCCTGGACCAAGCCCTGAACATGGTCAGGAGATCGGGGCAGGTGATGTTGGTGGCCATCGCGTGGGAGCCGGTCGCCGTCCTGCCCTCGGAGTGGATGGCGCGTGAAGTGTGTCTCAACACGACGTTCAGCACCGACTCCGAGGACTGGAGGACGGCGCTCGGCCTCCTCGCGTCGGGGAAGGCCGACATAGGGCCGATGGTCAACCAGGCCAGCTTCGTGCCGCTGGACGACATACAGCAGGCGTTCGAGGCGCTGGTCGTACCCACCACACAGCTTCAGATGGTGGTGAATCCGTGGGACTGAGCGTCCGAATCAAGGGTTTGGGGCTCAGGATCAGGAGGGCCAGCTAGAGCGCGCGCATGGACATCTCGTTGTCGGCGGTGGTGATGGAGGGACCGGATAAGAAGCCGCTGATGGACGCCGATCGGTTTCTGGAGATGGCGGCTGACCTCGGCTATCACGGCGTCTGCATGAGAGCCTCGATCGCAGGGACTCATACGGAGAGGGGCGAGCGGCTCGAGGTCAAGCGTCACATGGACCGCCTGGGGCTGCGGGCCACGATGGTCACGGCCAACTTCGACGTCCCGTTGAACAACGCGCAGGGCCCGCTCGCGCTGCGCGAGATTGGCCCTCATCTCGACGTGGCGGATGACTTCGGCTGCAAGCTGGTGCGCGTCTGCATACTGAGTTGGTCCGACCTGAAGTGGGTGCAGCGGGCGGCGGACGAGGCGCTGGAGCGGGGGATCACCCTCACGCACATGGCCCACGGTCAGAGCATGTTCGAGACCGTGGACGGCTCCATCGAGTACGTCCGCCGGGTCAACCGGCGCAACTTCGCCCTTACGTATGAGACGACCAATTGGGTATGGTGCCGCCAGGACATCGGCCCGAAGACTATCAGGCGGGTCGCCCCTTACCTCTGCTACGTCTACCTGAAGAACACGAGGATGTGGGACGGCGGGGGCAAGCGCACGCTGCGCTGGCATCCCGGCTGGGTGAGGTACGACGACGCGCAGTTCGGAGAGCCGGGCGCCATAGACTTCGGGGAGATACTGGCCGCGCTGTCGGAGGTGCGCTACGACGGGGTAGTCGCCGTGCATCAGTCGCCGTTGGAGGGCGAAAGCATAGAGCACTGCGCCGGAGCGGCGTACGATCACCTGACCTCAGTGGGTACATTCGCGCCTAAGGCGTAGCCGAACTAATAACGAATTGCCATGACAGGGCCATATAATATCGAGGAACGAAGTATGAATTCCACGTTGGCAAAGGTGTGGACGTGGATTGTGCTGGTTTCGCTGCTGATAGCAGATTGGCTCATTTGGCTGATGCTTATCACTCGATCCAATGAACGCAGGATACGTCCTACCAAGCGAATGGCGTGGCCGAAGGGACTGAAACGGCAGTTGATGAAGCGTCAAGACAATACCTGCGTCTACTGTGGGTACCGCCGGACTGCGCGTACTCTTGACATAGACCATATGGTTCCGATTGTCCGCGGCGGGTCCAACGATACTGACAACCTCCAAGTGATCTGCCGACCTTGTAACCAGCGCAAGGGATTGCAGACCGATAGCGAGTTCAGGGCGCGATATGCTCGACTTATTTCGACGAGACAGCGAAAGCCACCATCTCGGCCTGTGTCGCAGGCCCAGTTCAAGGCAGAGACACAGCGCACGCGGCAGGCTTCGAATGTTGAACATTTCAGAAGAACACGTTTTATTACCCGCCGCGAGAAGGTCGTCTCTGGCAGCTTGTTATGTGGCGGAGCAATTGGTGGATTAGTGTTGGTCGGCTTGTCCCAAGTCGGCGCTGAGGGATTTCTGTTGCTTCTCCCTGTATTGGTTATGGGAGGGGCTGTGGGCTTTGGCCTCTGGCTGAGGGCAACGGTTACCGGTGTGGTGATGGAGGATGAGTGAACAGCGACTCATATTGCGCTCCGTTCGGAATGACAGCGCGGAGGTGCGCTCCGTTCACAAGGCTAGGAGGAATCTCCCTCGGGGTGTGCAGAGGGGCGCATCCCCTCGCCGGGGGCGTGGGGGCGTCCCCCACCTCCACATAGGGCGGGTGGGCGGGAATCTCATCAACACAATGATGTTGGACTACTAGATTCCTCGCTGCACTCGGCATTACATGGAAAATCAACACAGCTTAGAGCAAGGAGATGATTGGATGCTGACTCAGGATGAGGTTGAGCATTTCAGGACGTTCGGGTTCGTGGTGCGCCGGCAGATATTTTCGGCGGACGACATGGCGGGGCTCACCGGCGAGTTCGACGACGTGTTGGCGGAGGCCCGCGGGTACGAGCCGTTCGACGGCAGGCAGCGGCAGTCGGTGCAGCCGTTCGTAGAGAGGCGCAAGCTGCTCACCGACGTCGTGGCGGACGATCGCATCTACCTACCCTTGCAGCAGCTTCTGGGCGAGGGCTTCGTTTGGGTAGGCTCCGACGGGAACTTGTACGTCGGAGATACGGAGTGGCACGGCGACCGGTTCCAAGGCACGGACGGCGACCATCTGCCCTGGGACTACGAGTCGATCAAGGTGGTCTTCTACTTCGACCCCGTGCGGGCGGACACCGGATGCCTGCGCGTCATACCGGGGTCGCAGCGGCAGGAGATGGGCGACCGCTTGGAGTTCATGTGGAGGCTCGGCGGGCCCCGCCGGGCCAAGCCGTTCGGCCTGGACCCCGAGGACGTGCCTTGCGCGGCGCTCGAGTCCGATCCGGGGGACGTCGTATTCTTCAGCCAGGGGATGGCTCACGCGTCGTTCGGCGGCGGTGCGGGCCGTCGGATGCTGGCGCTGTCCCTGATGCCCGCGCCGAGGAGTGAGGAGCAAGTCGCCTTCCTGAGGCGGGCCTACGAGCGGATGACGTTCAGCCTGCGCCCCTCCGACAAGTGGGTGGGCCATGAGAACCCCCGGATCAGGGGCATGATCGAGCCGTTGCTCGCCCTTGGCTTCGAGACGATAGAGGCCTGACGTGCTGGAGCACTTCACCCTTTTCAGGGGCACGGACTACCAGAGCGCCTTCCCGGACATCGTCCGGCTGGCTAACGGCGACCTCCTCACGCTCTTCCGGCAGGCCCCGGCGAGGCCCGGCCACGGCGATCCTGCTCACAGGCGGGACGAGGCGCTGCGCCACTACCACCTCGACCCCGGGTCGCGGGTAGTCGCCGTCCGCTCCGGTGACGACGGCGCCACCTGGTCCACGCCCGCGGTTATCGACTCCTCGAACGGCTCTCAGGACCTCAACATGCCGGTGATAACGCGGCTCAGGTCGGGGGAGCTTATAGCTCTCAATCACCGTTGGGACCTCGGAAAGTCCGGCGAGCAGATCACGGCGCTGAACGGCAGCAGGTTCCTACGTCCCATGCTGCCCGGCAAGCCCTTCGGCTCCGAGCTGTTCGACAGTATGTACATGTTTCGCTCCTCGGACGACGGCCGTACGTGGAGTGCGCCTGAGCCGGTCACGCTGCCATCCTTCGGCTTTGCGGCGTTAGTTGGGAAGACGGCCATAGTCGAGCTGGACGACGGCGCGTGGCTCATGCCGATCTACGGCGCCTTCCAGGGTGAGGCCGCAGCCTCGTACCACGTCCTCAGGTCCCGCGACGGCGGGCGCTCATGGGGAGAGCCGACCACGGTTGCGCGCGACCCGCACGACCGTATCGGCTTCCATGAGCCTCCCGTACTGGACCTGGGCGGCGGCCGGTTGCTGACGATGATGCGCACGCCGGACGCCGATGGCTTTCTGTTCCAGGCGTCGTCCTCGGACGGGGGCTGGACGTGGAGCGGCTTGAGGCGGTCTCCCGTCTGGGGGTTCCCGTGCCACCTGCTCAGGTTGAGCAGCTGCCGGCTGCTGTGCTCCTACGGCTACCGGCGCGAGCCGTTCGGCGTTAGGGCCGTGATGAGCAGCGACGACGGCGAGACGTGGGACCTGGAGCGCGAGTTGGTGATCAGGGATGACGGCCTGCACTACGACCTCGGCTATCCCGCGTCCGTCCAGCTCGGAGACGGGCGAATACTGACCGTCTACTACTTCCACGACGCCGACGGCGTCCGATACATAGCAGGCAGCACGTACTCAGAGAGCGACTTGGCCGCCTGAGCCGCGCGCCGCCTGCGTAGAGCGAAACACGCCGCCGCCCGCAACGACGGCTGCCGGAGGTGAGGAGATTGTCCCGACATAGAGTAAGGGTGGGTTTCATTGGGGCCGGCGCAAACGCGGCGAACTCCCACATACCGCGTCTCAGGGACATCGAGGGCGTTTCGATACTCGGCGTTGCCAACAGGACCCGTCATTCGAGCGAGCGCGCCGCGCGCGAGCATGGGATCCCACGGGTCTACGACAAGTGGCCGCAGCTTCTCGACGACCCCGACATAGACGCCGTGGTGATAGGCACGTGGCCCTACATGCACCACCCTATCACCCTCCAGGCGCTGGAGAAGGGCAAGCACGTGCTGACCGAGGCGCGCATGGCGATGAGCGCGGACCAGGCGCGGGAGATGCTGGCGGCCAGTCTACGGAAGCCCGATCTGGTCGCTCAGGTCAACCCCGGCTACATGGCGAGCCCCGCCGTCATAAAGACGCTGGCCGATCTGGTCGGCGGCTCGATAGGCGAGGTCCTGGCCGCCGACTTCACGCAGGCGTCGGGGTTCGCCAACCTGACGCCTGCCTATCCGTGGCGCTACGACAGGAGCATGAGCGGGTTCAACATCATGATGGTCGCCATGCGGTACGAGGACATGTTGCGTATCTTCGGCCCGGCCACGAGCGTGACCGCGGTTACGAGGGTGTTCTACCCGCTGCTGAACGACCCTTCGGGCAGGCGCATGGTCACCGACGTACCGGACCACGTGGAGATCACCGCCGAGCTGTCGGGTCGGGCCACGATGCACATGCGGTTGAGCACGGTGGCCGGGTTCGCGCCGGCCAGCGAGCTTTGGGTGTTCGGGTCGGAGGGAACGGTGCGATGCGTGCTCAGCCCGCCCGGCACGCCGGAATCCTCCGGGGTGTGGTTGGGCCGCCGGGGGGACGACGCGATGTCCGAGGTGGTCATACCACGGGAGAAGTGGCAGCCCGTCCGGGCGGCGGCGGACTTCGTCGGGGCGATACGGGGCGAGCGCCCAGTCGGCGAGACGACCTTCGAGGACGGCGTCAGGTACATGGAGTTCACCGAGGCCGTGATCAGGAGCGCCCAAGAGCGGCGGACGATACCTCTGCCTTTGTAACCCGGCCCAGGAACTGAAAGGGAGCGTCAAAGAATGACTGGACAGAAGCAACTATTCATAGACGACCGGATAATCGAGGAGAAGAGGGGCCTCTGCCGCACGCTGAACCAGCCGACCAAGTACGCCGGCAACCCCATACTGGACCCGATCTACCCCTGGGAGGGCAGGGTCACCCTGTACGGTACGGTGACCCGCGACCCCGGGGACGGGCTGTTCAGGATGTGGTACCAGGGCTACGCCGGCATGGGGATCCCGGCCATAGGCTCGGCTGACAGCGGGCCGTGGGCGGGATTCGACGCCGCAAACCTGCTGTACACGATCGGCTACGCCACGTCGAGGGACGGCATCTTCTGGGAGCGCTCGAACCTGGGCCTCGTCGAGTTCAAGGGCTCGAGGGACAATAACATCGTGCTGAGAGATGCCGCCTTCGGCAACGTCATCAGAGACGAACGCGACCCCGATCCGGCCCGGCTGTACAAAGCGCTGTTCTTCGAGGCGCGCGACCCGTCGGGCACCCCGAACATGGGCGACGGCGTGTCGGTGGCGTTCTCGCCCGACGGGCTGCGCTGGACGAAGTACGAGGGCAACCCGGTTATCCAGAGGTCCAGCGACTCGCACATGCTGTTGGGATGGGATGAGAACCACGACAAGTACGTAGCGTACGCCCGCCCGTCGGTGCACGAGGGAAACAGGACCAGGCGCATAGGCCGGGCGGTCAGCGACGACTTCGTGAACTGGACCGACCCCGAGGACGTGCTGGTACCGGACGAGGAGGACCCGCCCGGCACGGAGTTCTACGGGATGCCGGTGTTCCAGTACGAGGGCCACTATCTGGGCCAGCTATTCATCTACCGCACGTCCGTGGAGGAGCCGCAGATCAGGTTCTACGGCACGATAGACGTCCAGCTCGCCGCCAGCCGCGACGGCATCTCGTGGGAGCGGATAGGGGGCAGGAAGCCGTTCATACCGAACGGCCCTCCCGGCAGCATCGACGCGGGCGAGGTCTACACGGCCAGGGGGCCCGTTCAGGTCGGGGACGAGCTGTGGTTCTACTACGCGACCTGCGCGGTCGAGCACGGCATCACCGGCCGCAGCGGCTCCATAGCCCTTGCCAAGCTCAGGTTGGACGGCTTCGTATCCTTGGACGGCGGCGATGAGGTCGGGTACATGCTCACCAAGCCGTTCCGGTGCGACGGGGGGGCGCTCCGCATCAACGCGGCGGCGCGCGGGGGCGCGGTACGGGTCGCCGTGCTCGACGAGGCGGGCGTTCAGTACGACGGGTTCTCCAGGCCGGATTGCGCCCTGTTCGACGGCGACTCGGTGAGGCACAAGGTCACCTGGCGTCGGAATATCTCTCTGGACGAGCTCCGCGGCCGCAGGATACGGCTCAAGTTCTACCTGCAGTCGGCAAAGCTGTACTCGTTCAGCGTGGGCGGCTAACGCCCGTCATGGAGTCGTCATAGCCCTTCCGGGAGAAGATGACGCGGCCCACGGCACAATGGCTCCTGTGCCGGAATGCGGCGGCGTGTGTTATCCTGCCGGCAATGTACGTAGGTGAGTGAACCCCGCAATGGACTCGATTACGCTCGAGAACTACCGGTGCTTCCGCGAGAAACAGACCGCCCGCCTCGCGCCTCTTACCCTGCTCGTCGGCGAGAACAGCACCGGCAAGACGTCCTTCATGGCAATGATCCGTGTGCTCTCGGGACTCACCTACAGCCTCAGGAATCCAGACTTCAAGAAAGCTCCCTACGATCTCGGAAGCTTCGACGAGATTGCGCACCACAGAGGCGGCCGGGTTGGCAGAGCGGACACGTTCGAAGCAGGGTTCAGCTTCAGCCTAAACCCCGAAGGTGGACGTCTTATCAACCTTGAATTCGTTTTCGGACAGAGCGGCACTGCGCCTGTTCCCATGGCACACCGCATTTCCCACGGGCAGACGCGGGTCGGCGTATCGTATGCATCTGATAAAACATATGTGATTGAAGTCGGAACCGCCAGAGGGTCTTGGAAAGCACAAGCTCCGCTAAGAACCAGAGTCCCGCTCATCGATGAAGATGAGGTCGAAATATACTATCTTTATTCTCTGCTGCAAGAATTCCAAACTCAAGGGAACGATCAGACGCATGAGATTGGGTTTGTGCCTGTTGAAGATTCTCCAGCCTTCAGCTCAAAGGATCGTGAGTCGTTGCGAGAGCTTTCTCATTCCATTCGTGCAGTACGCTCCTTCGCAAGCGCACCGGTCCGCTCCAAGCCTCGCCGCACTTACGATCCTTCCTCGCCCATGCTCGACTCGGAAGGCGACTACGTACCCATGTATCTAGCCGAAATGTCTTCCAAGAGTAAGGAATGGCCTGATCTCAAGAAGCGGCTCGAAGATTTTGGAAAGTCGGCCGGCCTCTTCGACGAGATATCCATCAAGCGGCTGGGGAGGAAAGGCAGCGAGCCTTTTCAAGTGCAGATCAGAAAGTTCGGAGGTGGGAAGAAGGGGCCGGCACGCAACTTGATCGACGTGGGATACGGGGTCAGCCAGGCGCTGCCTTTGATAACCGAACTGCTGCGCGATAGCGGGCAGGATATATTCTTGCTTCAGCAACCGGAGGTACATCTGCATCCCAGCGCGCAGGCCGCCCTCGGCAGCCTGTTCTGCCAGGTGGCCGGTTCCCGCCAACTGGTGGTCGAGACGCACAGCGACCACCTGATCGACCGCGTGCGCATGGACGTCCGCGACGGAGAGTCCCCGTTGAAGCCTGACGACGTTTCGATCCTCTATTTCGAGCGCGGCGACTTGGACGTCCGGATTCACTCGCTCAAAATAGACGGGGAAGGGAACATAGTGGGCGCCCCCGAAGGTTATCGCAGCTTTTTCATGGAAGAGGTGGCCAGATCCCTGTGGAAGCCGTAAGAACCGGCAACTATAGACAGAATGTGCGCAATCGTTGACGCGAACGTCTCCGGCGAGGTGTTCGGTCTCAACAGACCGCCGGCAGGGAAGAGGTTCTTTGACTGGATCAACACAGGAAAGGGCCGGCTGGTCGTCGGCGGCAGGCTGAGTAAGGAACTCTCTGGAGTAGGCAGGTTCTCGGAATGGGCGCGGGAAGCAATGCTTGCAGAGAGGTTGAGAGTAGTGGATGAAGAAAAGGTCAGCGGGGCAACAGAGAACTTGCAGAGCCGGGGAGCATGCAGATCAGACGATGAGCATGTTGTAGCATTGGCCCAGGTCAGCGGCGCACGGCTCCTGTATTCCAACGATGGAGAACTACAGGAAGACTTCAAGGACCCGCAGTTGATCAGCAATCCGCGGGGCAAGGTTTATTCAACGCGCAAGAGCAAAGACATCTCACCTGCTCATGAGGCTTTGCTTAGTAGGACAGACTTATGCCGTGCCAAGTAGAGGAGCCGGCCTGACCGTTGTTTATTCGGCTCCGCCCGCTCACGCGGACGACCCGACACCCACACCGACTCCAGAGTTGTTGCCCACGCCACACGCGGCGAATGCCCCGCCTACTCTGGGAGACT
Organism: uncultured Dehalococcoidia bacterium; assembly: GCA_958296245.1. Taxonomy (GTDB): domain Bacteria; phylum Chloroflexota; class Dehalococcoidia; order Lucifugimonadales. The sequence continues at coordinate 93,565 of OY282458.1, read as the reverse complement.
GCCGGGGAGGGGTGTTGTCGGAGGAGCCGGTCTATTGCTACACTCTGAAGGAGGCGCCGTGTGGATGACGGCCTGCCTGCGGCGGGGCCGCGTATGAACTGAGCCGTTTCTACCGCCGCTCCTCTCAGTTGGATGGTTTAGGATGCTATGTTGAAGCAAGTCTCAGTCGGCATATGTTTGATGATTGTCGTTACCTTCCTGGCGGCGTGCGCAGGACGGTCTGCCGACACCGCACCAGACGAGGAGCAGGCGTCCGGGGCCGGCTCGGAGACAGGCGCAACCGTGGGCGGGTCACTACCTACGGCAACGCCCGTCCCTGTCCCTACCACGGACTCGGACGCTCCTTCCTTGGAGGAGCGGGCCATGGCGCGCCTGCCGCTCGAAGGGCGTCCCGCGCTGGGCCCTGCCGACGCTCCGGTTACACTCGTCGAGTTCACCGACTATCAATGCCTTTTCTGCGCGCGTCACAACGCCATGACCGCCGGCAAGCTCCGGGAGCACTACGGGGACAGGCTCCGTTTTGTCGTACTGCATTTCCCGTTGGCCTCGATACACCCCCAGGCGCCCAAGGCGGCAGAAGCGGCGGAGTGCGCCGCTGACCAGGGTAAGTTCTGGGAGTACCACAACACGCTGCACGCGGACCAGTCCGCCATAGGCCCGCCCAGCCTGCTCGCGCACGCGGAGGCGTTGGAGCTCGACACCGACCTGTTCGGTGAATGTCTGGAGTCCGGCTCCAAGCGTTCGCTGGTGCAGGAGCACATTCAGGCCGCTGTAGACGCGGGGGCAAAGGGTACGCCGTTCTTCATGATCAACGGCTCCAAGCTGTCCGGCGCGCGCTCGGAGATGATCTTCCGCAGGCTGATAGACCAGTTACTTAGAAGGGCCGGCTCTTAGAGCGCTCAGAGCGTTTCGGAGAGATGATCGAGGCGGGCGGGGGCTAGGCTGATTCCGAAGGATTGCCGGAACCGGCCGGCCAGCCTGGACGCCACGGCGTCGACGTCCGCCGCCGCGCCCTCGGCGGCCATCGACGTTACCCTGCACCCCTCGATGCCGCACGGGATGACGTGATCGAAGTAGCTCAGGTCAGGCGACACGTTTAGGGCGAAGCCGTGGGTGGTGACGCCTCTGCTGACGCGCACGCCGATGGCGGCGATCTTGGCCCCGTCCGTCCAGACGCCTGTCGGGCGGCCCTCGCTCTCGGCGGCGATCCCGAAGTCCGCCAGCGTGGCGGAGATCGTCCGCTCCAGGGTGCGGACGTACTCCAGCGGGCCGCTTCCCCAGGACCGCAGGTTCAGGATGGGGTAGCCGACGAGCTGGCCGGGGCCGTGGTAGGTAGCCTCGCCGCCGCGGTTGGTCCTGTAGACCTGCGCCGAAAGGCGGTCGAGCTCCGCGGGCGGCGCCAGAATATGCTCGTCGGGGCCCCTGCGCCCCAGCGTGTATACGTGGGGGTGTTCCAAGAGCATCAGCACGCCCTCCAGGGCGCCGTCCGCGACGCGCGCGTGCAGCCGCTGTTGGAGAGCGAGCGCATCCGGGTAGTCGGTCAGTCCGAGCCGCAGCAGATGCGCGAATCCGGAACGCACGTCGGGGCGGCGAGGTATGGAGCTTCCCCCCGGGCGATTTCTGGCTGTCCCGATCACACGCCGGTATCCGGGCCGATGGCCTCCAGACGGCGCTTGACGTCCGCCAGGAATGCGCCGGCCTCTGCGCCGTCGAGGATGCGGTGGTCGAAGGTGAGGCTGAGGTTCATGACGGAGCGGATGGCGATTGCGTCGGCGACGACCACCGGCCGCTTGACGATGGCTTCGGTGTTCAGTATGGCCGCCTGCTTCGGGAAGATGATGGCCTTGCCTATGACCGATCCCAGCGCTCCGGTGTTGTTGACGGTGAACGTGCCTCCCTCTACGTCTTGGACCGTGAGCTTCCCCCGTCTGGCTCTTCCGGCCAGGTCGTCCAGGGACCTGGCGAGATCGGCGACCGTCATCTTGTCGGCGTCGTGGACCACCGGCACCAGCAGCCCGTCAGTGGTTGCGGTGGCGACGCCAAGGTTAACCCGCCGCTTCAGGATGATGGCGTCGCCGCTCCAGGTCGAATTGACGAGCCGGTTGGCCCTCAGCGACTCGGCGACGGCCTTCAGCATGAACGGCAAGTACGTCATACCCACGCCCTCGCGCTCTCTGAAGCTGTCTTTGATTGCTTCTCTGAGGCGCACGAGACCGGTAACGTCGGCCTCTACGGCGCTCCACGCCTCCGGGATCTCCGATGCGCTCCTGACCATGTTGTCCGCGATCATTCGCCGTATGGGCGTAAGGGCGATGCGCTCCTCGTCCGGCGGGTGGGCCTCTTCGACTGCTTCTGCCGTAGAGCCGCGCGCCGCGATGAAGTCCTGCACGTCCTTCCGGGTGACGCGGCCGGCCATCCCGGTGCCGGCGACCTGATCGAGTTCGACGCCGTGCTCGGCTGCCAGGCGGCGGACGGCGGGGGAGTACCTGGCCCCCGACGGCTTCCGAGCCGTCTCGGGGGCGGCCGCGGGCCCGCCGGATCCCGTGGGACCCACGGGGGCGACGTCCTTGAGCAGGGTGCCGGTCGTGTCGAGCGGGGCGGCGGCTTGGGCTTCGGGCTCGGGTGCTTGGTCGTGCTCACCGTCCGCCGCGATCTCGGCGACGACTGTGCCCATCGGCACGGTCCGCCCGGCCTCTATCAGTATTCGGGTGAGGACGCCCGACGCCGGGGACGGCATCTCCATGTTCACCTTATCGGTAACGACCTCTGCCAGCGGGTCGTACTTTTCCACCCGGTCGCCGACCTTCTTCAGCCACCGGTCGATGATGGCTTCCGTAACGGACTCTCCTACGTGGGGGAGCTCTACCTTCATGGTCAGTACCGCGCAAGGCGGCGCATGGCGTCCGCGATCCTGGCGGTGTCCAGCATGAACTCCGCTTCCAGAGTGGGGCTGAATGGCATCGCCGGCACCTCGGGGCCCGTCAGCCGCATGATGGGCGCGTCCAAGTAGTCGAACGCCTCCTCGGCGATTATCGCCGCCACCTCGCCGCCGATCCCGCCCAACCGGGTGTCCTCGTGCACGATGAGGGCTTTGCCGGTCTTCTTGGCCGAATCCAGGATGGCCGCGGCGTCAAGCGGTCGCAGCGACCTGAGGTCGACGACCTCGGCGTGGATACCCTCGGATGCCAGTTCCCTGGCGGCCTCTATGCAATGGTGCAGCACCAGCCCGTAGGTTATTACGCTGAGGTCCCGGCCTTCCAGCTTTACGTCCGCCTTTCCGATGGGGAGTGTGTACTCCGCTTCCGGCACCTCGCCGCGCACGAGCCGGTAGGTGCGCTTGTGCTCCAGGAATACGACCGGGTCGCGGTCGCGGATGGCGCTCTTGAGCAGCCCCTTGGCGTCGTATGGGGTGGCCGGCGTCACGACCTTCAGGCCGGGGGTGTGCGCGAAGTAGGCCTCGGGGCTCTGGGAGTGGTACAGGCCGCCGCGTACGCCGCCGCCGTAAGGAGAGCGCACCACCATGGGGACGGAGACCGAGCCTTCGGTCCCGTACCGCGCCCTGGCGGCCTCCCCGAGGAGCTGGTTGAAGGTGGGGAATATGAAGTCGGCGAACTGGATCTCGGCGATGGGCCTCATGCCGTTCATGGCCGCGCCCAACGCGATGCCGACGATGGACGACTCGGCCAGCGGCGTATCTATGACCCTGTCCTCTCCGAACTCGGCCTCGAAGCCGTCGGTCGCGAGGAATACGCCGCCCCTGGCGCCGATGTCCTCGCCCATGACGAAGACCCGCGAGTCGCGGGCTATCTCCTCGCGCATCGCGTCGCGTACCGCCTCGAGTACCGTCTTGAGCGCTATGTCGGTCCCTCCGCGTATACGTGGTCGTGGAAGCCGTCGGCCTCGGGGTACGGGGCGGACTCCACGTAGTCGGTGGCTTCGTCGACCTGGCGCGCGGCGTCGGCGCGGATGCTCCGGTCCATCTCGTCGGTCAGGCCGCCCAAGTCCATCAGCTTCTGCCTCAGCAGCGGGAGCGGGTCGCGTTTCCGCGCCTCCTCCAGCTCCGGCCCGGGCCTGTAGCGGGAGTCGTCGTCGTCGCTGGTGTGTGGAAGGTATCGCTCAACCATGGCCTCGACCACGGTGGGGCCGTCTCCACGGCGCGCGCGGGCGGCGGCCTCCGAGGCGGCCTCGTAGACGGCCGCGACGTCCGAGCCGTCGATGGCGATGCCGGGCATACCGTAGCCCTCGGCCCTGCCGGCGACGCTGTCCACCGCCATCTGCTTGGCGAGCGGCACGGAGATGGCGTACTTGTTGTTCTCGCAAAAGAAGATCACCGGGAGCCTGTGGATAGCGGCGAAGTTCATCCCCTCGTGGCAGTCGCCAACGCTGGAGGCGCCGTCGCCGAAGTAGACGATGACGACCGCGTCCTCGCCCCTCATCTTGAACGCGAGGGCTGCGCCTACCGCCTGGGGGATCTGGGTGGCGACGACGTTGGACAGGTTGAATATCCCCAACTCCGGGCTGGCGCCGTGGGCCGGGAACTGCCGCGCTCCGCTCAGGGGCTCGCCGGCCCTGGCGGTGAATCCCAGCATGACGTCCATGGGGGTCATGCCGAGGGCGAAGAGCACCCCCAGGTCGCGGTAGTATGTATAGAACTGGTCGCGGCCCTTCCGCATCGCCTCGACGCTGCCGATCTGGGCCGCCTCGTGCCCCTGGGAGGAGGCCACGATGGCCGCCTTGCCCTGCCGGTTGAGCAGCCACACCCTCTCGTCGCAGGTGCGGCAAAGCACCATGCGACGGTAGACGTCCAGAAGCTTCTCGCTGCTGAGACCCTTGGGGGCTATATGTGGTTGGCTCTCATTCATGGCCCAACAGCAGGCGGTGGGAAACGCTTCCGGCTCCCTTGCAGCCTCCCTTCCTGGTCCAGGAAGGGAATAGATTATATCTGAGGGCAGCCCTTCGGCAGCAGGCTCAGGGCGGCTCTCAGGCTCCCGGCAAAGGGGCTGCGCCCCTCCGCACACCCCCGTATTTTCCCTCAGGCTGCTAATGTCTCCCCTGCGCAAGAGGGATGTATGGCCGATGCGATTATACAGCAGGCGCGCCGAGGCGGGCGCCGACATACACAGTAGCCACTAGAGGGACCAGACCGCCGGACTGGTCTTTGCGTCTACGAATCTGAACGTAGCAAGATAGAGTCGATGAAGCCCTGAGTGATCCGGGTTCTTTCGTCCGTCTCCTGCCACAGATCCGAGTGGGGTCGCTCCCCATGGAACAATTTGATTACCACACCCTCTGACTTCGCTGCGGCCACGGCGGGAATGAAGTCACTGTCGCCTGCTAGCAGTATAGCCTCTTGGATATTCTGCTTAGCAGCAAGCTGCACCATGTCCACACCTAGGAGAATGTCTACACGTTTCTGTTCGTACCTCGGCCTTCCCCGATGATCGAGTCGACGGGCCAAACGGCCTAGCCGCACCGAGTACCGAGGCAGCTTATCCAATGTGTTGAAGAATCTACGTTGGGTCGAGTACCGTTCACTCTCATCCTGCGTGGGCGGGTTGCCCTGATACGGCGGGCAGTGGTAGTAATAGGTCCTCAGGATGTCCGAATCACCGGCCATATGCTGGGACAGGGCGCTGTAGTCAATGCGAACCCCACCGAACTCGTCCTTGAGCAGGTAGTCGAGGTAGGCGCCGTCTATGAAGATCGCTACGCGGTTAGCCAACGGCCTGTCTCCAGGCAGGGAAACGGGATGCCCCTAGAGGCATCCCGTTTTACAGATATATGCTCACCTGGAGTGCGCCTCAAGGACGGACACCAGGGAATATCCACATTCCGAGTGTACACATAGCCAGTTTGGCGGTCAATAGCAACTGCCAGCCCGTTCCGTTCACTTCGCCGTTGGATGGGTCAGAGATTGGCAGATTCCATAGACCTCAAAAATCAAGCGCCTGATGGAGCTATGCCCCGCCCTGCTTGGCGTAGGCTTCGTGGCCGGCGCCGCCCAGCTCTTCTTCGATGCGCAGCAGGCGGTTGTACTTGGCGGTGCGCTCGCCGCGCGAGGGTGCGCCCGCCTTGATCTGGCCGGCGGCGGCGCCGACGGCGAGGTCGGCCACGGTGGTGTCCTCGGTCTCGCCGGAGCGGTGGCTGATCACGGCGCCCCACCCGGCGGACTTGGCGAGGCGTATGGCCTCCAGGGTCTCGGTGACTGTTCCGATCTGGTTCATCTTGACCAAGACGGCGTTGCTGGAGCCGTTGCGGATGCCCTTCCGTATCAGGTTGGGGGACGTCGCGTATATATCGTCGCCGACTATCTGGACGCTCTCTCCGAGCCGTGCGGTCATGCGGCCCCAGCCGGCCCAGTCGCTTTCGTCCAGCCCGTCCTCGATGCTGGAGATGGGGAAGTCGCGGCGCCAGCGCTCGTAGGTCTCGATCAGTTCGTCGGGGGTGAAGGCGCTGCCCTCTCTCGGCAGCTCGTACCGGCCCGGTTCGGCGACCAGCTCCGAGGCGGCCACGTCGACCGCTATCCAGCAGTCCTCCCCGGGCCTGTAACCGGCGTCTTCGATGGCCTGCAGGACCATCTCCAGCGCCTCGCGGTTCGAGATGCCGCTGGGCGCGAAGCCGCCCTCGTCTCCTACGGTGCCGGCGTGGCCCATGCCCTTCAGCAGGCTGCCCAAGGCGTGATATATCTCCGCGCCGGCCCGGAGCGCATGCCTGAACGAGCTCAGCCCGCTCGGGACTACCATGAACTCCTGGACGTCCGTGGACCTGGCGGCGTGCTTACCGCCGTTGAGCACGTTGAACATCGGCATGGGCAGGGTGGGCGGGCCGTCGCCCAAGCAGCGGTAGAGCGGCATTCGCCGGCTGCGCGAGGCCGCCCGCGCCGCTGCTATCGACACGGCGACCATCGCGTTGCCGCCCAGGCCGGATCTGTCCGGCGTGCCGTCCAGATCGATCATGGCGCCGTCGACGGCGGCCTGGTCCAGCACCGACAACCCCGCCAATGCGGGGCCGATCCTGTCGCGCACGTTCTCAACGGCCCTGAGCACGCCGCGCCCGCCGAATCGGGAAGGGTCGCCGTCCCGCAGCTCCACGGCCTCGTTCGCCCCGGTGCTTGCGCCGGAGGGCGCGATGCCTCTCGCCCGCGTGCCGTCGCTAAGGAGCACCTCGGCCTCCACGGTGGGGTTCCCGCGCGAGTCCAGGACTTCGCGGGCGGCCACGTTGGCGATCCCGCTCATGACCCTGGCCCGGTTTCGGGTGAGGTTCCCGCCCGGCTGCGGGCGGCGTTCATGGCCTTGTCAACGGCGTCCGCAGGGTCGTCAGCCATGAGGATGGACGACTCGGCGACGCCGCCTCGGGAGAGCTCCCAGGTATTCAGGCCGACGACGGGCGTCTGTTCGGCGAGGGCGTGGCCGATCTCCGAGAGCGTGCCGTAGGCGCCGCCCACTGCGATCACCGCCCTGCCGGTCTTCACGATGATGACGTTCCGAGCGTGCCCCAGACCCGTGCAGATGGGGACGTCCACCCACGGGTTGGCCTCGTTCGGATCGCTGCCGGGCAGTACTCCGACGGTGGCGCCGCCCTTGGACTTGGCGCCTCGGCACACCGCCTCCATGACGCCGCCCAGACCTCCGCAGATCACCGTAGCGCCGCGCATGGCAAGCTCCGCGCCGACCTGTTCGGCCATTCTGGAGACCTCTTCGGAGGGACTGCCGGCCCCTATGACGGCAATTATCATTCCCGCTTCCCACGCACCGTCCAGTATCGGCCTGAATTATAGGCCATCAACCGCCCTGACCGGCGTGATCCGGCAGATGCGCCGCGAACGCGGCGGCGCTTGCCGCATGGCGCCGGGTTATTCGGTCTCGTCAAGACCAGGGCCGGAAACGCCGATCAGCATACGGGGAAGAAGATGTCCGTGCGCCACTTGGACTGATCGGGCTCAGCGGTCGGGTCGGTAACGTACACCTCCCAGGGCGCTCCCGCAGCTTGGAGGCCCTGCGAGGACATCCACTCCGTCAGCGCCGCCCACGTCTGCGGGAGGGCGTCGTACGGTCCCGCGTGGGTGACTGCCGCCACGGTCCCGCCGGGGAGCTCGCCCGCCTCGATGCGGCCCATGCCCTCCATCGGCTGGGCTACGGGCATCCCGCATTCGAGGTCGACCGAGTCGCCGTCCATGGAGTAGTAGATAGAGAAGGGCATACCGCTCGGCGTCTGCCCACTCTGTTGAATGTATTCGTACACTTCCCCGAACAGAGGCCCCATGATTTCCCCGAGCCTGTCCTTAGCGGCCGCAGTGCGGATACTCAGGATGGGCTGCGCTTGGATCTGCATGGTCTCGAATTCCTGTTTCATCCGCTGTTCCTCGCCGTCTTTCGCTGGCCGCGAGCCAGCCGGCCGCGGCGCCTTCATTATAGCATCGGCGCCGCCTCCGCCACGTTGCGGCGAGGGCGGGCGCCGTCCCGCCTCGCCGGTGTGATATGGTGCTATTGCAAGGCCGCTTGGAAGGAGATCTCATGCAGCCAGAGGACAAAGGCCGGGTCGCCGTCGTGGGGGCGGGCCTCATGGGGCACGGCATCGCGTTGCAGTTTGCGTTGGGCGGACGCGAGGTCTGGCTCAACGACCTGACTGAGGAGGCGCTCCGCCGGGCGGCGGCAAACATCCGGACCAGCTTGGGTATGCTCCAGACCGTGGGCCTAGTCGGCAGCGATGCTGCGGAGCGGGCAATGGATCGGATTCATACCGAGTCCTCGCTCGACAAGGCCGTGTCAGGGGCAGGCCTCGTAATCGAGGCCGTCTTCGAAGACCTCTCGCTCAAGCGCGGCGTATTCAAGCAGTTGGACGCGATTTCGGCGGGCTCCTCCATTCTGGCTAGCAACACGTCATCGTTCATGACGAGCCAGCTTGCCCCGGGAACGAAGCGGCCTGACAAGATCGTCGTGGCCAACTGGTGGAACCCCCCATACCTCCTCCCCCTAGTGGAGGTTGTTCCGGGTCCCGAAACGGCGGGACAGACCGTCGATACGCTCTGCGGCATACTGTCGGCGATTGGCAAGAGCCCAGTCGTGCTTCGCAAGGAGTCGTTGGGGTTCATAGGCAACCGGATGCAGTTCGCCTTGCTGCGCGAGGCCGTTTCCATCGTGGAGCAGGGGATCGCCAGCGCCGAGGACGTCGATACCGTGGTCAAGACGAGCTTCGGGAGGCGGCTTTCGGTCGCCGGCCCCTTGGAGGTGTTCGACGTCGCCGGGTGGGACACGATTACGGCCATAGTCGATCAGCTATTCCCCGAGATCGATCGTTCTGCAAGGACGCCGGACGTCCTCCGAGAGATGGTGGATCGGGGCGACCTTGGCTTGAAGTCCGGTAAGGGCTTCTATTCCTGGACCGAGGAGTCAGCCGCGTCGGTGAGGCAGCGTATTGCCCGAGCCCTTGCCACGCTGGAGGGACTTTCCCGAGGCGATGCGTAGGCGGAGGGTGTCCATGAACGGAGGGTCATGGTCACTGTAACCGACGCCGCTATCGAGGAGCTCATAAGGGTCGCAAGCGTCACACGCCTAGGGCCTCAGCAATATCTCAGATTGGCGACGCCTCCGCTGTGGCAGGGCGCCGGCGACTTCGGTATCGTGACCGACGGCGAACGTACCAACGACTACGTCGTCAGGCACGAGGACAGGCCGGTACTGCTTATCGACGAGGCGCTCGCCGAGCAGCTCTCAAAATCGGTGTTCGACTTCAAAGAGTCGCCGCAGGGACGCGGCTTCACGCTCGACGTCTATTAGCAGTCGGCCTAGCGCACCATAGGGCGCCGCCTGCCGGGGTACTCACGCGCCGTACTTGTCGCGGAGCAGGGAAGCGCCTCGGCACATGTTGCTAAGCTTCAGGTAAGCTTCGTCGAAGTCCATCGGGTTCGAGCTGGACGGCGAGAACCCGCAGTCCGGGTTGAGCGTGACGCGCTCTTTGGGCACGTACTCCATCGCACGCTCGACACGCGAGACGACATCTTCGGGCTCTTCGATATTCCGATCCGTGTGGTCGATGACGCCCAACCCCAGCGTCTTGTCGGGTGGGAACCCCTTCAAGGACTCGACGCCGCCGGCGTCGGGGGTGGCGTACTCCATAGCGAACCGGTCGACGTTCATGCCGGCCAGTGCGCCGATGATCAGATCATACGGCCCCTGCGTCGCGTGCCGGCGGTTGTAGTGCGCGTGGCACACGTGCACCGAGAGATGCACGTCCGCGACACCCTTGACGGCTTCGTTCACGCATCTGACGGAGAGTTCGAGCTCCCTATCCACGTCCGTGATTCCCTCGCGCTCCCGGTAGGCGGGGTCCACCAAGAGGGCCAGCCAGGGATCGTCCAACTGAATGGCGTCCACCCCGATACTCGCCAGCTTCATGATCTCGCCGCGAATGATGGGGATGCACGCCTCCATGAATGCCTCGGGGGTGGGGTAGGCCCGCCTCGAGTGGTACGGGCTCCACATCCGGCGCCCGATCGTATAGGGAGATGGTACGGCTACGAGGACCTTGCGTTCCGTGCGGGCCCGCAGGAAGCGGGCCTCGTCTGCCGCTATGGGGCGCCGGGCTTCGAGCTTCGACACGACCGCAGGGTACGCCAGCCCGCTGCCGCGCGGGGTATCGATCTCGATGAGGTCGTGGGCGAAGCCGCGCACCGCGTCGGCGAACACCTTGACGTAGCTCTCCCTGCGCCATTCGCCGTCGGATACGAAGTCCAGCCCGGCCCGCTCCTGCATGTGGACGGCGGACGGCACCGCGTCGTCCAAGAGGCGGTCCGCTTCGGCCTCGCTCACTCGTCCGGCCTTGCGGTCCTCTATCAGGTCGCGCACCCACTGAGGGCGCGGAAGACTCCCGACGACCATCGTGGGGAACATAATGCCGTGCCGCTTGTGATTCATCACCTCATCCAACGTCATAGCTAAAGCCCTGGTTCGCTGCCTCGTCTATTTCCTCCAAGGTGAACCTCAGGCTGACGACCAAGGGCTGTTGCCCCGGTTCGATGGCGCAGTAGGTGGTGGACACCATCGTACCGTCTGGCAGGACATCGAGGCCCGCGTATCCCGTATCTCCGGGCCTCCCGTGGTTCTGGAGAAGCCGGACGCGGTATTGTCCGAGCCTCCCTGCCGCTACGTCGTCGTAGCTCCCGACCCAGGCCACGAAATCTCCGTACGTGCTGCTCCCGGGGGCCATGTCTCGGAAGGTCACTACCAAACGGCCGTCAGGCGCATACCGGGCGACGTGCCGGTCTCCCGTCAGCTCCCACGGGAGCTCCCGCATCTCCGTCCAAGTCTCTCCCTCGTAGCTGCTCGCCATCCATAGGGAGTTGTAACGGCGTGAGTTCTCTCGCGCGAGGCAGAGGATCTGGCCGCCGTCGGGGGAGTGGATGAGCGCCGGCTCGCACGGCTCGGCGCCCGGGTACGCCGGGTGCCTGCTCGTCACCCTCGGCTTCGACCAACTGAGGCCGCCGTCGACGCTCGTTATCTGCATGGTCTCCACAACCTGCTTGCCGTCGTCTTCGTAGTGGTCATGGTAGGCCGCAACGTAGCGCATCCCTCCAAGGGTGGGAATGACGGACTTCGGGGGCGCGTGGCCCTTGTAGCCCGGCGTCCCGCGCATTTCGCTGCCGAACAGAGGCTCCAACGGCGTCCAAGTCTCTCCGTCGTCCTCGGAGATAGACCGGACCATTGCGGGGTGGGAGACGAACAGCACCAGCCTCTCCACGCCGGAAGGGTCTACAACGCGGTGTACGGAGGGCGCGTTGTGTTTGCCTTGGAAGTTAGCCGGGACGGGTAGTCTGCCGCTCCACGTCAGGCCGCCGTCGCCGCTCCTCTTCAAGACCGTGTCGGGCCCGCCGTGTCCAAGGGGGTAAGCCGCGAGCATGGTCTTCCCATCCCTGAGCAGCACGGTGTCGGGTTGGCCCAAGTACACGCCATCGACCTGGTCGACGATGACGCGCCGGTGGGTTTCGCTCGAAAGGTCGATTAGCTGTGGTCTGATGTCCCGCTCCGCGACGGACGGCTACTCTTGGTCGGGGCGGCCGGGATCGAACCGGCGACCTCCTGGTCCCAAACCAGGCGCGCTTCCGCTGCGCCACACCCCGCCCGTTTTGATTCTATGACCATTTGTGACCGTTTGACAAACTACTGTACTCGCTGTAACTGGCGTGGCCGCGATGAGGCAGACGTTTTTGATCCCCGCCCGCCCCTTGGTAAGTGGGGGCACGGCCCCCATCCCCCCTGCCGGGACAGGAGAACCTACCTTCGGGTCTCACAGAGACTGAACAGTTCACTTCGTGAGGTCTTTTCGACTGGCGTAGCCGCGATAAGGCAGACGTTTTTGATCCCCGCCCGCCCCTTGGTAAGTGGGGGCACGGCCCCCATCCCCCCTGCCGGACAGGAGAACCTACCTTCGGGTCTCACAGAGACTGAACAGTTCACTTCGTGAGGTCTTTTCGACTGGCGTAGCCGCGATAAGGCAGACGTTTTTGATCCCCGCCCGCCCCTTGGTAAGTGGGGGCACGGCCCCCATCCCCCCTGCCGGACAGGAGAACCTACCTTCGGGTCTCACAGAGACTGAACAGTTCACTTCGTGAGGTCTTTTCGACTGGCGTAGCCGCGATAAGGCAGACGTTTTTGATCCCCGCCCGCCCCTTGGTAAGTGGGGGCACAGCGCCCATCCCCCCTGCCGGGACAGGACGCGATGCCCTGGCCGATCAATCGCGGACAAGGGACCCCTCTTGCTAGCGGAGGGCGAAGATACGGGGCGGCTCAGGCTCTTCGCGGTGCTTGAGGCGGAACAGGCTGTTCACTAGGACGTACATTTCCCGCAGTGCGCGCGAGCCCGTCATGGAGCATTGGAGCATCGACGACCCGGCCCTGAAGGTAGTCGTGACGCTCTTGGGGGTGATGAGGTGGTCGACCACCAGAAAGGCTCCCATGGCGGCGACAGCCAGAGCGGCAGCTATCCTGCCAGCCGGATGGTCCCAGACGGCGTAGATGCCAATTGCGACCAAGAACGCCGCTACACCCCAGACGTAGGCGCCATAGCCCTTGCGGTCCCTGGAGACATCGACGCTATCGATGTTTTCCAGGCAGATGAACGTAGCCTCCCGGCGTCCGCTCTTGCCCCTGACCTGGACGACTCGCTTGTTGGTCAGCAGTACGACGTTGTGATCGCGGTCGGTGACGCTGCTGTCTACGCTCTCGCCGTCACTCAAGCCGATCTCTCCAAGCTCCATCTTCTCCAGATTCAAATCAAACCTCCTCCGGAGGGCGGCCCTGCCACAAGGGTTCTGGTCGTCAATTATAGCGTCGGGGCACGTGATAGAGCGACCCGAGCACCACCCCCCGGCGCCTCCCGGGGGGCCAGTCGTGGACTACGAACAGATCGTATGCTATGCTCCGGGCTGCCTCAAAGCTAGGGGGCGCCCCGGCCTCACTCCCGCGATGGAGCAGATAGGGTTCCCGTATGCAGCGGCCTATATTCAAGCCAGTGGGGTCCCACGTCGAGGAGCTTGACACCCCGGCGCTGGTCGTCGACCTTGAAGCGCTGGGCCGAAACGTCGAATCGATGCACTCGTCCTTCCGAGATGGCGCCGTCAAGCTGCGGCCCTGCGTCGAGTCCCACCGATGCCCCGCCATCGCACACGTGCAGCTCGCTGCGGGGGGTACGGTCGGGGGCGTCAGCGCGGCGACCGTCGGTCAAGCCGAGGTGTTCGCCTCCAACGGGATCACTGACCTGCTCGTGGCTTCCATGGTGGTCACGCCGTCCAAGATCGGGCGGCTCTGCGCGCTCGCGCGCCGCGCCAAAGTTTCCGTGGCCGCAGACAACGCCGGCAACGTTCGCTCCCTCTCGGAGGCCGCGGCTTCCCAGAAAGTCACCCTCCACGTTCTCATCAACGTGGATTCAGGACGTGGATGGTCTGGCGTCCAACCGGGCCGGGCCGCCGTGGACCTAGCGTCGCAGGTTGCCCGGGCACCCGGCCTGCACTTGGCCGGGCTCATGACCCACGACGCGGAGGGAGAGGCAGGCCCGGGCGAGGATGACTCCTCGTTGGAGAGGCTGCTGGACGCGCGCCGCGAGCTGGAGCGGAACGGGTTGGAGGTGGAAACCGCCAGCGCCGGCGGAGGGCGCGGCCACGTCCCCGCAAACGTGGAGGGCGTCACGGAGGTACGAGCGGGGTCATATGCGCTGAGCGACCTGCGCCACCGCAACCGCTTCGAGCCGGCCGCAAGGGTCCTCGGCTCCGTGTCCAGTCTCCCCGAGCCGGGCGTGATCATCACCGACACCGGGCGCAAGGCGATCGGCAACGACACAGGAGAGCCGTCCGTGGACAACATCCCCGGGGCGAAGCTTCGCAGCCTCAGCGCCGAGCACGGCATCATCGACGTGGGCGGCCCTGTCTCGACTGCCCTCGGCGCCCCGGTCTGGTACACTCCGTGGGACATAGGCGCTTGCGTCAATCTCTACGATTACATGTACGGCGTCAGGAACGATAGGCTCGACGTGGTGCTGGAGGTTCAAGCGCGCGGTCGGTACCGTTAACGCCGCAGCGACGTTTAGTAATCCGACTGGGGCGTCCCCTAATCGCAGCCCAGTCGCCCGAAGGAGGCCGAAGGTGTATAGGTCGCCGACCAGCCGTTGGGTAGACCCCAGGTGCGCCGTTCTGGACATGCCGGACGGGCTGATAGGCCCGTTCGTAGAGTTGGGCGACGGCGGCCTGCTGACCGTCAGGGATGGCGCGGTACGCAGATCCTACGACGACGGCAAGACGTGGTCGCCGCCGCATCCGATTTACGAAGGGCCGGGGCCCGGCGTGCCCTCTATGGGATTGCTTATCAGGACTAAGAGCGGCGTTATCGTCTTGGTCTACGTCGACGACAGCAACTTCTTCTGGTTCTGGGATGACAGTACGCGCAGGCCGGCCGAGAACGTTCGCAGCAACGTTTGGACCGCGAGGAGCACCGACGAGGGGCGGACGTGGACCGACCGCCAGATGATCATGGAAGGGTTCAACGGCGCCCTGATCACCATGATAGAGACCGGCAACGGCAGCATCGTCGTCCCCGTTCAGAAGCTGTGGCACGATCCCGGGCGCCACGTGACCCCAACCTATGTCTCCAAAGACGACGGCGTGACGTGGAGGGTGAGCAACGTCATAGACCTGGGCGGGGACGGACACCACGACGGCTCTTACGAGGCGACCTTGGTCGAACTGCGGGACGGTCGACTCTGGATGCTGATCCGCACGAACTGGGATTTCTTCTGGGAAGCATTCTCCGAGGATGACGGCCTGAGTTGGCTGGAGTTTCGCCCCACCACCATCGACGCCAGCAGCTCACCGGGCTACGTGACGAGGCTCGCAAGCGGCCGTCTCTTCCTGACGTGGAACCGGCTCTACCCCAAGGGCGAGAGCCATGGCCCGCGCAGGGCTTGGCACTACTCCGACGTGCCGGCAAGCTGGCACCGCCAGGAGCTTGCCGTCGCCTTTTCCGACGATGACGGCAAGACTTGGACCGATCCCGAGGTGATCGCCCGCGACCCCTACCGCCTTTCGTACCCAGGCGTGTTTGAGCGCCGTCCGGGGGAGATATGGGTCACGACACACCAGGGGAATTTTATAGCCAGTATCCAAGAGCGGGACTTCGTGTGAATTAGCAGGAGGGACGCATATGGGAACGAGCGGTACGCTGGACCCGAGATGCTCGAGGCTGGACCTGCCGGAAAACGTGTACGCCCGCATGGTCCGCCTTGCTGACGGCAATATCCTCACCGTCGCCGGTAACACGGTGATGGTCAGCGAGGACGACGGGAAGTCGTGGTGCGAGAAGGGCCCGGTCTACACCGGGCCGCCGCCGGGAATTCCCGACGGCGGCCTCCTGCTGCGCACCCAGAACGACTGGATCGTCATGATCTACGTCGACACGGGCTCGTTCATCTGGAACTGGAACGACGAGACGAGGAGCGCCGACCAGAACGCAAAGCTGGACGTCTGGGCCATCCGCAGCCCGGATGGGGGTAAGACGTGGCTCGACCGCCAGCGGATCATGGAGGGCTACTGCGGAGCGTTGATCTCCATGATACAGATGAGCCGCGGCACAATCGTCGCGCCTGTCCAGATCCTGCTCCGGAACCCCGACCGCCACGCCATGACGTCGTACATGTCCGAGGACGACGGCCTGACCTGGTCCCACGCGAACATCATCGACATGGGGGGCAACGGACACCACGACGGCGCTATGGAGGCCACCATCGCCGAGCTGACCAATGGCAGCTTGCTGATGCTCATCCGGACCAACTTCGACTACTTCTGGGAGTCATTCTCCACGGACCAGGGCCGCTCCTGGCGCATCCTGCAAAAGACGGCCCTGGACGCCAGCAGCGCGCCGGGATACCTACTCCGCCTCGCCAGCGGCAGGCTGTGCCTCGTCTGGAACCGGCTTCAAGCCTCCGACGGCGCCCCGCCGCCCAGGAGGTCCGGCCAGTATTCGGAGGCCGAGGCAAGCTGGTTCAGGGACGAACTGTCCATCGCCTTCTCAGATGATGAAGCGCAGTCTTGGACGGAACCGCAGATCGTCGCCACCAAGGACGTGCGCCCGCACCCATGCTATCCAACCATGTTCGAGCACAGCCCCGGTCTGATCTGGGTCGCCGCCGGGACCATGAAATTCAGCCTGAAGGAATCCGACTTCACGGGCTGATAGATTGGACGTGATGACGATGAACATCTCGAAGGAGCGGCGCTGGATACATCCCAAGTGCGGGGCGCTCGACCTGCCCCCGGATCTCCTTGGGCCGTTCGTGAACCTGGACGAGCAGCGGGTCATGACCGTCGAGAACGGCGCGGCCATCGTCAGCGGTGACGATGGCAAGTCATGGTCGCCCCCACGCAAGCTGTACGACGGCCCGCCCCCCGGCGTCCCGAGCTCGGGCGTCCTGCTACACACCAGGGAAGGCGTGCTCGTCTTCGTGTACACGGACATGAGCACCTTCAAGTGGGGGTGGGTGGATGAGGCCGGGGAACCCGTCGCCAACGTACGCGCCGACGTCTGGACCATACGCAGCCTGGACGGCGGCGAGACGTGGATAGACCGTCAGCAGATACTGGACGGCTACTGCGGGGCGCTGATCAATATCATAGAAACCTCCGACGGAGGCATAGTCGTCCCCGTGCCGATTCTGCTATACGGCCCCGGCCGCCACGAGACACCCTCTTACGTGTCGGCGGATCAGGGCAGGACTTGGGCCCGCAGCAACATCATCGACCTTGGCGGGCACGGGCACCACGACGGCGCAGACGAGGGCACCGTGGCGGAGCTCAGCGATGGGCGCGTCCTGATGTTGCTCCGGACGAACTGGGACCGGTTCTGGGAGGCGCTGTCGGAGGACGGCGGGCGTTCGTGGCGCACCATCAGGCCCACCGAACTCGACGCCAGCACTGCGCCCGGGTATCTTGCAAAGCTCGCGAGCGGCCGGATCGCCTTGGTCTGGAACCGGCTGTATCCCCACGGCAAGACCTACTTCACCAGGCGAGCCGGTCAAGCCTCCAACGTACCGGCCAGCAGCCACCGGGAGGAGCTATCCATATCCTTCACCGAGGATGACGGCCTGACGTGGAGCGAGCCCCAGGTCTTCGCTGTGAACAGGGAGACCCGCGTCTCATATCCTCGGATATTCGAGCGGCGCCCGGGCGAGCTCTGGATCACCTCCAGCTTCCAGGGAAGCTTGCAAGTCAAGCTGTTCGAGGAGGACTTCGGCTAGCCCTCGTTGGAAGGGGACGCGCCGCGCCTGTCATCTCCCGGGTGTCGTCAGTACGAGGCCGGGATGGGGCCAGCGGTCTATTCTTCTCTCAGCTTGGCTGCCAACTCGGCGTTGGTCGGCTCGACCAGTATTGATCCGTCCCCGAACACGATGGTAGGGATGATCTGCTTGCCGTCGTTGAGTTGTTCCACGCGCTGCATGCCCTCGGTGTCCTGGGAGACGTCCACCCACTTGTAGGGCGTCTGTTGCCTGTCCAGGAGCTGCTTTGCCCTCCGGCAGTCGGGGCACCAGAGTGCCCCGTATACGGTGATATCTAAGTCCTTCATTGATGGCGCCTCCCCAGCGTTAGATTCCCTATCGGACTGCGGAAGGACCCCTTCCGTACTTTCTCCTGTTAAGGAAGGGGATTGTATCGAGGGCCACCCTCCGCCACCTGGCAAAGGGGGCTGTGCCCCCGTATTCCCGCAGCCTCCTATTGGCCGACGGCTACTCTGCGCCGTCTCCTCTCCAAGTATAAGGCAAGAAGGCCACAGAGCGGGACTGATATGTTGCCGCGGCGCTGCTCCGCAGAGGAGAGCCGCGGCCATCTCAGCGCAGGCGGGATATGCGCTTGATGGCGTCCCACAGGTCGAGTTGTTCTACGGCGTCGCTGCCGTAGACGCCGACCGCGGAGGCCCCGACGCCCAAGGCGCGGCGCGCGGCCTCTACCAGCGGGTCCGGCCATTGCAGGCTCCCGGGGTGGTAGCAGGACAACTCGGCAATGACCGGAAGACGCCCGCCAGCCGCCTCTACCGCTTCACGCGTCAGCCTCTCCACCTCGTCGAGGTCGCTCGTGGCCCTGAACCAGACGTACATCTCGTCCAGCAGCCCTTCGGCCACCCACGTCTCCCAGTCCAGCAGCACCTTCACGTAGCCGTCCCGTTCGCGGGCCAGCATCGTGGCCGTCACCGGGGCGGCCGCGTCCCGCGCCTTGACTGCCTCCCGGAGCTCGCGCATGAACTTGGTGACGTATTCCGCCCTGAAGCTCAGCCACTCCGGGTCGTCGTTGGGTATATGCAACGCCCGGCGGCGGCTGTGTGCCTCGAACTCGGCCAGCATCCGGTCTTCGTAGCCTGAGTCGGCGGCGCCGGTCTCGTCCACGTTGGCGTCCACGAACTCCACCTGTACCCCCAAAGTTCCCTTCGTCTCCGTCATCTCGAGGTACTGCCCGACCAGGTGCTCGCGCGCGTCCGGGTGCGCAAGACTCATCGTCAGACGCCAGCCGGGAGGGGCCTCCCGGCTCCGGTTGCGCCCCAGGGACCACTGGTCGGGGTGCTCGTTTGCGTACTGGCTCGCGGCCACAGGCGCGGGCGTCCGCCACACGGGCCGGTGGCCGTCCGCCACAGCGCGCGCGGCCGCGGTGTGCATCGTGGGCGTCATGTAGTCCAAGGACCACTGGTACAGCACCAACCCCCCGTGGAAGTTGAACGCCAGGTATGGGTGTACCTCCAGCCCGTGCTCCTGCGCGGCCTCTACGAGCCGTTCCGACGGCCTGCCGCTGGGCGCCAGCCGCGTCACTCCGTGCGCCGCCGCCTTGGATACGTATGCCTCGTCCGCCTCGTGACGCGGCGCGGGCCGGGTCGGATCTATGAAGCTATCCGAGCTTCCCCACAAGACCAGTGTCACGATCCCCCCCTCGGCATCCTCACGACGGCGGAGCCGCTGGTCGCGGCGCCGCCTGCCGCGTTCTCGATCCAGACGCGGCAACTGACGAGGCCCCCCGCCGCTCCCTCCTTCTTGCCGGTGATCATGCCCATGCACCGGAGCCGCGCGCCGGGCTCATCCATCCCTTCGTAGCGCACCGACATCTCCTCTATGGAGCCCGCGCCGGCCCAGTCCGTCAGCATCTGCGCCAAGAAGGCGTTCTTGAGGGCGCCGTGGACGATGACGTTAGGCAAGCCCGTCTCCTTGGCGAAAGCCAGATCGTAATGCACCTCGTAGAAGTCACCCGATGCCCCGGCGTACATGACCAGTTGTCTGGTGGTGGGCGTCTTCTCCAGGGGAGGGATCCGCTGTCCAACCTGGGCTTCCTCGAAGGCGATGGCCTCGTTTCCAGGGGCGCCCACCGCCGCAGGCCCCTCTCGCCGCGGGATTGCGCCGGCCGGAGCCTCCGTTGCCGGTTTGTAGTGGATGAGGGTGCTGCGCTGCACCGCCGTCAACCCGCCGTCCGCCCCGGTGTAGCGCAGCTCGGTTGTAGCGATGAGCATCGGCCCGATGCGTCCCTCGCGCTCTTTGACGTCGACCAGCTTGGACGTTACCGAGATGGGCTGTCCGGCCTGTACCGGCTTGAGGTATCGCCACGCGCTCCCGCCGTCGAGCACTTCCGGGTACGGGCTCGAGTACGGCCTGCGGGCGGGGTCGGGCGTGAGCGAGCGCAGGAAGGTCGGCGGCGCGATTATGTCGTCGTACCCGGCCCTGCGGGCCGCGTTCCGGTCCCTGTAGACCGGGTTGGGGTCGCCGACCGCTTCGGCGAACCGGCGAATCGCGCCCGGTTCCACGTCGTGGAGCGCCGGGTCCGATTCGACCCCGCGCGCGGCTCTCATGCACTCGATGGTCACGCGCCCACCTTTTCGAGAGGCGCGAAGCTGAGCAGCAGGCGCTTGACGCCGTGTCCGTCCTTGAAGGCCACGGTGACTTGTAGGTCGCCGCCTGACGGTTTCGTTTGCACCACGATCCCCGGCCCGAATTTCGCGTGCTCAACCTTGTCTCCCGCCGCCAGAGGCGGCTCAGCCTCCGTCCGGACAGGGGCCGGTTCCCCGGACGGGGCGCTCTTCGCCGTCGGACGGGGCGGCGCAAAGTCGACGTCCATGGGAGTCACGAGCTCCCTGGGGACGTCGCCCAAGAAGCGGGAGGGTACGCTGGGGCCCTGCCCGCCTCTGAAGGCTCGCCGGAAGGCTCTGAGAAGGTATAGCCGTTCCTTCGCGCGCGTCATTCCGACGTAGCAGAGGCGGCGTTCCTCCTCCATCTGTTCCTCGTCGTCCATCGACCGGACGTGGGGAAGGATGTTCTCCTCCATGCCCACCATGAACACCACTCTATATTCGAGGCCCTTGGCCTGATGCAGGGTGATCAGGGTGATGGCGTCAGATTCTTCGTTCATGGTGTCCACGTCGCTGACGAGGCTGATCCTTTCCAGGAAGTCCGTCAGGTCTCCCCCGCCCTCCATGTCCAGGAAATCCTGGGCCGAGTTGCGGAACTCGCGCAGGTTCTCCAGGCGTTCCTCGCCGCGGTCCTGCTCCTCTGCATAGCGTTCGTACCCGGTCCGTTCTAGCACGAGGTCGATCAGATCGACGAGGCTCTTTTCGCGGGCCGCCTTACTCAGACCCTCGATCAGATCATGGAATTCGGACAGGGATCTCGCCTGCCGGGCCCGTACCGCAACCGGCGGCTGTCCGCCGGCGATGGCGTCTATGACGGTGTAGATCGAGCTGCCAGCCTCGCGGGCCGCCCGCGTCAGATCCTCCACGGTCCTCGCGCCGATGCGCCGCGCCGGTACGTTCACCACTCGGGCGAGGCTGACGTCGTCGTGGGGGTTGGCGCCGAGCCGGAGATATGCGGTCAGGTCCTTGATCTCCTGGCGCCGGTAGAACTGGGTACTGCCCACAAGCTGGTACGGGACCCCGTGCCGCACGCAGGCTTCCTCGATCGCCCTAGACTGCGCGTTCACCCTGTACATGACGGCCATGTCCCGCTGCATGAACCCCTCGTCGCGGACCAGCCTCGCGGCCTCATTGACCACCAGCCGGGCTTCTTCGCTCTCGTTGTATCCCTCGGCGACGGCGATGGGCTTACCGCGGCCCTTCTCGGTGAAGAGATCCTTTTCTACGCGGTTGCGGTTGGCGGCTATCAGCCCTTGGGCCGCGTCCAAGATGGTCTGGGTGGACCTGTAGTTTTCCTCCAGGGCGATCAGGCGTCCGTCCGGGAAGTCTTTCCTGAAGCTGAGGATGTTCCCGATGTCGGCGTTGCGCCACGAGTAGATGGACTGGTCCGGGTCGCCGACCACGCACAAGTTCCTATGCCTGTCGGCGATCAGCTTAGCTATTTCGTACTGGGCGACGTTGGTGTCCTGGAACTCGTCGATCATGAGGTGTAGGTAGCGGTCCTGGTATATTGCCGCAACTTCGGGGGAGCGGCGGAGCAGGTCGTAGGTCTTCATCAGCAGGTCGTCGAAGTCCACCGCGGACGCTTGAGACAATATGTCCTCGTACCGCTCGTAGACGCGGTGGATGATCTCTTCAACGTAGCTCTCCCGTCTCAGGCCGAACCCCTCGACGCCTATGAGTTTGCTCTTGGCGCCGGAGATGCCCGACAGCGCCGCCCTGGGCTTTAGCGTCTTGGCGTCCACGCCGACCTCGTCCATTGCGCGCTTGACGGCGGCTATCTGGTCGACGTCATCGTAGATGGCGAAGTTCCTATCCAGCCCTATGCGGTCTCCGTCGTGTCTGAGCAGCCTGGAGCAGAAGGCGTGGAAGGTGCTAACGGTGAGCCCCTGCCCTCGCCTGCTCCAGCCGAGCAGGGCCGATGAGTCTTCAGGGCTGAGGCCGAAGAGGCGGGTCTGCATCTCGCGCGCGGCCTTGTTGGTGAAGGTGACGGCGGCGATGCGGTGAGGGGGGACGCCGTGATCGTCCACGAGGTGGGCGATCCGGTGTGTGATGACGCGGGTCTTGCCGCTGCCCGGCCCGGCGACTATGAGCAGGGGGCCTTCGGTGGCTTCGACTGCTTCCTGCTGCCTGGGGTTGAGGCCTTCGAGGGGGTCTGGCTTGGCCGCGCCGGGGCCGCTCCGGCCAGGATAGCCCTCCTCGTCCCAGTCCTTCCTAGGGTCTCGCTGCGTCAGAATCCTTTCCGACCATCCTTCCCGGACCCCTTCCCTGGACGGGAAGGGGAAGAGATTTGTAGCTTGAGGGACGCCCTCAGAGGGCCACTCCCCTTCTGCGCCCGCGTATTCGCGGCCTCCTAGGTCTCGCTGCCCGGGAAGTTTTCGACATCCTCGCGGGCCCCTAGGGTATAGATGGTGCGCTCGGAGATCATGTGGTCGGTGGCCTGCCTGAATTTCCATAGGCGGTTGGAGTATTGGTGCTCCTTGAGAGCGGCCTCATCGGCGTAGACTTCATAGAGGGCGTACCTGTTGTGGTCGTGGCGGTGCGTGTATACCTCGAATACGAGGCAGCCCTCCTCATCGGCGAGGGTTCGCCGGGAGTGCTTGACCATGTGTCGGTCGAATGCTTCGCGGTGCTCCGGGAGCACCTGGACGTCGACGTAGAATGCGAACTCCCCAGACATGACAAACCACCTCTCCAAGCTTCCCTCGACGGCTAGGGTCCGGCCATCGGGTTCGAGTGGTAATCTATCACAAACCCGGCGAGATTCGCGCTGGGCGGGGATTGGGCCGGACGCTGCCGCGACTTGGTGGCGTCTTTGGTCCCCACCCGTCCGCCCCTTGGTAACTGGGGGCACAGCCCCCAGACCCCCTGCCGGAGTCTGAACAGTTACGACAAATCGGCTCCTCGGCCACACCCATCGCCCTCATGCTGGACCAAGGAATATAAGCCCTTGCACACGCGCCGGGCCGTCGTAGACCGTTGACATTGTAAAAATTGACATGCCGAACGGCCATAACATACCATCGCTCCGTCATACCTATGAGGATGTAGAGCGGGCTGTAGGCGGAGCTCAAGAGGAGGCGAGGCAGTGACCAAAGCCTATATTCTTATCGAGACGGCGGTTGGCAAGTCCCGGACCGTAGCGGCGCGCTTGAAGGACGTGGAGGGTATCGACACCGTCGATCCGGTCACGGGTCCCTACGACATCATAGCCGTGGTAGGCGCCTCCGACCTGAACGCCGTTGGGAACTTGGTCTCCAGCGTGATCCACACGCTGGACGGTGTGGAACGCACCGTGACCTGTCTTTCGGTTGGCAACTAACTGCCGGCATCTCCGCATCGGGTTCGGGAACCATACTCCGTTCGAATCAGAGCGCCATGGGGAAGAGCGCGATTTGTCGGGCCCCGCAGCAGGCGGGCGACCCTCTTGCAGATGAAGACTCATGGATCGTGAGACGGCCTTCTCCATAGACACCTCCAGCATCAAGTTCGGGCCGGGGATAACCTCGGAGGTCGGGTACGAGATGCGGCGGCGCGGCGCGGGCCGGGTCATGGTCGTGACCGATCCCAACCTCGCGCCCGGCGACCCTGTTCAGAAGACTCTCTCCGCCCTTCGAGCCGAGGGCATCGACGCAGTGCTCTTCGAGGGCGTGCGAATCGAGCCGACGGACCTCTCGTTCAAGGAGGCCATAGACTTCGCGTCCGCCGGGGGCTTTGAGGGCTACGTCGCCGTGGGCGGCGGCTCCAGCATAGACACGGCCAAGGCAGCGAACCTCTACGCGACCTACCCTGCGGACTTTCTAACCTACGTCAACGCACCCATCGGGGAGGGGCGCCCTGTACCGGGGCCGCTTTCGCCGCTGATCGCCATCCCCACCACCGCCGGCACGGGGAGCGAGACTACGGGCGTGACGATCTTCGACCTCTTAGAGATGAAGGCCAAAACAGGCATCGCCCACCGGGCGCTGCGTCCCGACGTCGGGCTGGTGGACCCGGAAAACACTCGAACGCTCCCTAAGATGGCGGCTGCCTGCAGCGGTCTCGACGTGCTCTGCCACGGCTTGGAGTCCTACACCGCCATGCCCTTCCACGACCGCGAGGCTCCGGGGCACCCCTCGCTTCGCCCCACGTACCAGGGGGCGAATCCCATCAGCGACGTGTGGGCGGTGCGCGCGGTCGAGATGGTGGCCCGCAACATCGTTAGGGCGGTACACGACCCCGACGACG
This sequence comes from uncultured Dehalococcoidia bacterium, assembly GCA_958296245.1. Lineage (GTDB taxonomy): Bacteria > Chloroflexota > Dehalococcoidia > Lucifugimonadales. The sequence continues at coordinate 68,924 of OY282458.1, read as the reverse complement.
AAGAGGCGCGCTCGCAGATGCTGTTGGCCGCCACGTTCGCCGGCGTCGGGTTCGGCAACGCCGGCTGCCACCTGCCCCACGGCATGTCGTACCCGGTGTCCGGCATGGTCCGCGCCTACGCGCCGGCCGGGTACTCGGGCGCATTCCCCATAATTCCTCACGGCATGTCCGTCGCTCTCAACGCGCCGGCCGTCTTCCGCTTCACCGGCCCCGCGAGCCCCGAGCGGCACGCGTACGCGGCGGAACTGATGGGCGCCGACGTATCCGACGCGACCCCCGAGGATGCCGGGGACGTCCTGGCCGACGCGATAGTAGCCTTGCTCCGCCACCTAGACGCGCCCAACGGTCTGAGCGCCGTGGGATACGGTCCGGACGACGTCGAGAAGCTGGTCGAGGGCACCCTACCGCAGCACCGGGTCACCAAGTTGGCGCCGCGTCCGACCGGCGCCGACGAGTTGCGGGCACTGTTCCGGGCCTCCATGACTCTCTGGTAGCTGCGAGGGATTCCACGCGAGGGAGGTTTTCACATGTCATCCGGCAGCGATACCCTTAGAGTTGCCTTCGCGGGCGTTCATCGTCAGCTTACCCAGGACCCCGGGTCCCACAACTGGGCGACCGGGTTCAGCCGCGTGGCCGATACTGCTGCCGTGGCCGTCTACGACCTCAAGGCGGAGGTCCGGGAGCGGTTCCGGAGCTGCTGGAAGGACACGTGGGGCGAGATCGAGCCCTTTGACGACTACCAGGAGATGCTCGACCGGGCCAAGCCTGACATCGTATGCATCGCAACGCACCAGTCCACTCACGCCGATGAGGGCGTCGCCGCGGCGCAGTCCGGGGTCAAGGGCATCGTCTGCGACAAGCAGCTTACGGCGACTTTGGAGGAGGCCGACCGGATGCTGGGCGCGATAAGGAGCGCCGGCGCGCCATTCGCGTTCGGCACGGAACAGAGGTGGTCCGAACAGTACCGTACGCTGTTTGAGATGCTTCGGGGCGGGGCGGTCGGCGAGGTCACGGCGGTACTGGCGTGCGGCGTGACCGAGCTGATCAATCACGGCTGCCACTTCTATGATCTTGCCCTGGCAATGGCGGGCGACCCCGAGCCCGTGTGGGCAAGCGGGCTGGTGGACGACCCGTCGGAGTGGCAAGACTGGCAGTGGCAGAAGGGAGACCCGCACGGGCGCGGCTGGGTGGGCCTGGATAACGGCGTGAACATGGCGATAATTCGGGAGGGAGGGCGCAGGGCCTTCACCGTGCTGGGCACGGAAGGGCGGTTGGAGATCCTCAATGAAGCCGAAGAAGCCTACCTATGGGAGGGTTCCAATGAGCTCACCCATGAGCCGCGCAGGATCGAGCTGCCAAGATCCGACGAGCCTTGGCCGAGGGGCCCCGCAATCGTGCGCGATCTCGTGAATGCGATCCGCACCGGGGGGCGCACCGCCTGCGACGTGGAGGAGACGCGGAGGGCCACGGAGATCGGCTTCGCCATCCACGCATCCAACGCCCTTGGGGGAGCCAGGGTCTCCATACCGGTTGCAAACCGCACCCTACGGATCGACGCGCGCCCCTGGGGGATAGAGGCGGAACAGCCCGGGCCGGGTTAGCCCGGGGTCCGGTAGGACAAGTCCCACCCGCCTATCTTGCGCATGGTCATCCTGGGCGGCGTCAAGCTCCGCTCCCCGTCCTTACCCCACGCGGCGACGTCTTCCTTGTGGCCGAGCCGGCGGAAGCTCTCGGAACGGCCGGGGTCGCAGTCCCAGCAGAAGACCTCTTCGACGCCGGCGCCGTAGATGAGCTCGGCCATGCGCCGGTATTCCTCGGGGGCCTGCTCCCTTGGCAGTATGCTTGCCGCCAGCCTGCACGAGGATCCCTTGGTCATGGAGGCGAAGTATTCGAGATCGGCGGCGGCGGTCCACGACTCCTCGCGGCTCTCCAGGTTGGGAGCCGCGGTATATGGGATGATCATGTCCGCGAGCCCCTCGTCGATCCACGTCTTCAAGTCCAGGCCCCAGAGCTCGTTCTCGTCCTGCCTGCCGGATACTATGGCCGACACCTCGATCTTCCGGCGGCCCTGGCTCCGGGCCTCGTCGTTCATGGCCTCGCGCACCTCGCGCATGAACTGGGTCATCGTGCGGGCCCGGAAGGCGAGCCATCGCGGGTCCTCGTCGTCGAGCCGGCGCGGGTCCTCGCCGAACTCCGCCGTGAACCCTTCCACGAGCGGCGGCTCGTAATCCATGAACGGCGGACGCCTGTTGTAGAGTAGGCTGATGCCGTCCACGTCGTAGCCGGCTATCTCGCGCAGCACCGACACGACGTACCTTCGCAACTCCGGATAGGCGAAGGAGACGCGCGGGCCCACGCTCCCGTCCTTGGCGACGCTCCTGAGCTCGGGATGGTACTTGAAGAAGGACGAGCCGTGGTTGAAGTAGTCCAGGGGAGGCGGGTAGTGGAAGCCGGTCACCCTATAGCCTGCGTGGAACTCCATACCGATCTCGTGGGTGTGGTCGAGGGCGATTTGGAAAGGGTCCAGCCCTTGGTCACGGAACGCGCGCCAACTCTCGGCCAGCTTGCGGTAGCCTTGGCGCCCAAAGTCGTTCAGCCCGTCGAAGGTCGATCGCCTGCCGATGTTGCTGAAGTACTGGAGGAGATCACCCCCTCCCGCCTCCCAGCATAGGCGCCCGAAGTCGGTGTCTCTGTACCCTTCGACGTGCCTGCGGACGTGCTCCGGGGTGGTGGGCCGGTTGGCGAAGTGGACTCCGTGAGCGTCGTTGTGGGCGAACATCCGGCGTGTCTCGGTGCGGGCGCGGTCGGCTTGAAGGGCGGCCGCCTCCTCGTCCGTCATCGGGACCAGCTTGAGGTAGACGACCTGGGAATCGTTGGAACCGAAAGCGCCCGCGCCGCCGTCCGCAAGGCGGTACTGCGCCTGGCCTATGACGAGGTCTTGGCCCGTCAGGTCGACGGCCCTCCAGAAGACCTCCTGCGCCTCGATCTCGTGGGGGGAACTGTTCTCGTCCTCAGCGGCCCTGAGGGTGGTGAAGGTGTCGCTTCCGCTGGTCCGAATCAGCACCTGGGAAGGGCCGCCGTAGTGCGGCATCATGCCCACCGAGACGGCATGCCAACCGGACACGCCCACCGGGTACGTGACGTCCGGGGCGGCGGTCTCTTCCCCGGCGAGCAGCATCACCCCGGCCAGGTTTTCGGTCTCGTACTCGATCAGCCTCCAGCGGCCGTCCTGCGCGTCTCGCGAGAGGGCGTTGGCGGGCTGGCAGCTATCCATGTCCGTCAGGTAGATCGGCTGTCCGGAAAGCCAGGTGTCCGCGTAGATCTCTTTGGCAGTCATTCGATCCCCCTTTGGATGCTGTTCGGTGAGGCGCCGTTTCCACCGCAGTTTATACCGAATTGCCGTGATAGGGCCATATATAAGTATTGGGTTTGCGTCCTACGACCGACGGGGGGGGCGACCCGCCGCCCGCCGCTATGGAGCGAGTTTGGTATTGGGGGTGGAGGCTGCTAGGGCATGTCTCGGGACTCCTTAGCCTGCTCTTGGAGCTCGAAGAGTCTGTTGATGGCCTCTAGGGGCGTCATCGAAGCGACGTCCATCTTGAGCAGCGAGTCGATGGCCGGGTGTGTGGGGATGAGCTGAAGCTGCTTGGGGGCGGGGCCGGCGACGCGGCGGCTGTCGCTCCGGCGCCCCTCTTCGGCGCCGTTCTCAAGCTGGCCGAGCACCTCGGACGCGCGGGCAGTGACAGCCTCGGGGAGCCCCGCGAGCCGGGCGACGTGGACGCCGTAGCTCCTGTCGGCGCCGCCGGGCACGATCCTTCTGAGGAACACCACGCCGCCGCCGGTGTCCGATACGGCCACGTTGTAGTTTCTCACTCGGGGCAGGAAGTCGGCGAGCTCAGTGAGCTCGTGGTAGTGTGTCGCGAACAGCGTCTTGCATCCCATCCTGGGGTTGCTGTGGATGTACTCGGCCACGGAGCGGGCGATTGCCAGGCCGTCGTAGGTGCTGGTGCCGCGTCCGATCTCATCGAGGACGACCAGGGAGCGTGTGGTCGCGTGGTTGAGTATGGCAGCCGTCTCGACCATCTCCACCATGAAGGTGGACTGCCCAACCGCGAGGTCGTCCTGCAGCCCCACCCTCGTGAATATCCTATCGACCAACCCTATCGCCGCCGAATCCGCGGGCACGAAGCTGCCTGTTTGCGCCATCAGCGTGATGACCGCCACCTGGCGTATGAAGGTCGACTTCCCGGCCATGTTGGGGCCCGTGAGGACGATGATCTGCTCATCGGTGGTGGACATCCGGGCATCGTTTGGGACGAAGGAGCCGGGCGGCAATGACCTCTCCACGACAGGGTGCCTGCCTTGGACGATATCCAGCGTATCCCCATCGTTCAGCTCCGGCCTCACGTAGCTGTTCAGCTCAGCGGCCTGGGCCATCCCGGCGAGGACGTCGATCATGGCGAATGCCTTGGCGGTCTCGATGATCGCCGGCGCCTCGAGGGCAACTTGCTGGCACACCTGCCGGAACAGGGCCGCTTCGAGTTCCTCTATGCTCTCCTGCGCGTTCAGTATCCGGGACTCGTACTCCTTCATCTCGGGCGTAATGTACCGCTCGCCGCCGACGAGGGTCTGCCGCCGTACGTATTCGGCGGGAACCTGGCCCACGTAGGACTTGCTGACCTCGATGTAGTAGCCGAAGACCTTGTTGTAGCCGACCTTAAGAGTCTTGATGCCGGTGCGCTCGCGCTCCTTGGTCTGAAGCCCCGCGATGTAGGCCTGCGCTCCTCTGGTCGATCCCAGCAGGTCGTCGAGCTCTGGGGAGTGGCCCTTGCGGATGACCCGCCCCTCTCCCACCGTCAGGGGCGGGTCGTCGACGACCGCGTCCCCGATCAGCGAGGCGGATTCCCATTCCCGGCCTATCTGCCGCGAAAGCCACTCGACCTGCTCCGAGTCATCGTCTTCCTCCAGCACAAGCCTAAGATCGGGGGCCGCTTCGAGGCTGCGCTTGAGAGCAATCAGGTCCCTTGGGGAAGCGCTGTTGCTCCTCACCCTGTTGATGAGCCGCTCCACGTCGGAAACGGAGTCCAGAATGGACGTGACGCGACCTCGTCTCAGCGTGCTGCGGTGGAACCACGCCACCGCGTCCTGCCTGCGCCGCAGGTCTTCGAGGTCCAGCAGCGGCTGTCCGATCCACGTTCTGAGTAGGCGCCCGCCCATGGAGGTGCGGGTCTGGTCGAGAACGGAGAATAGCGACGCGTTCCGGTCGCCCTGCCGGCCGCTCTCGAACAGATCCAGGTTGCGCCTCGTCTGAGTGTCCAAGACCATGTAGGAGGCGGTCGAATAGGTCCGAAGGGTGGTGAGTTGAGCCAGCGCCTCCCTGTTATGGCGTCCCAGGTAGTCGATAATTGCGCCTGCGGCGGCAGTTGCCAGGGGGAGATGTTCGCATCCGTAGGCCTCCAAGGAGGCCGTGCCGAAGTGGTCGAGCAGCGCCTCGCGCGCGGTCTCGACGTGAAACGCGCGGTCCTCCATCGTAGTTACGGCGGCGCTCAGCTCGGCGGGGGCCTGCCCGAGCTCGGGCGTCAGCACCTCGGCGGGCAGAAGTCTCCCCAGTTCGGCGGGGAGGTCGACGGCGGGCAGATGCGTCGTGTAGAACTCGCTTGTAGTGATGTCGACGTACGCAAGGCCGGCCGTTGCGCCGTCCACCAGAGCGGCCGCGAGGTAGTTGTTGACCTTCTGCTCCAAGATGGAGTCCTCGACGACGGTGCCGGGCGTAACGACGCGCACCACCTCCCGGTCGACCAGACCGCGAGACTTCGCCGGGTCGCTGGTCTGCTCGCATATGGCGACTCGGAACCCCTTCTTTATCAGGCGCGCCAAGTAGGAGTCGAGGGAGTGGTAGGGGATCCCGGCGAGAGGCACACGGTGCCCGCGCCCCATCTCCCTCGCGGTCAGGGCGATCTCGAGCTCCCGCGATACGACGCGCGCGTCGTCGTCGAAGGTCTCGTAGAAGTCCCCCATCCTGAACAGCAGGATGGCATCCTCATGCTCCTTCTTGATGCGGAGGTATTGGCGTCTTGCTGGGGTAGTCATGAGCCATCTTGCGGGGTACGGCCATTCTACTGGAGCGCGGGCCGAGGTGGAAGAACGGGGGCATTCTCCCTATCATGCAGCCCCTATCCAGCGGTCCCCTATATTGGGCAGCCTTGTTGGGTCTCACAGGGTCTGAACAGATACCGTCAACACGTCAGCAAGCGGAATCTTGACACAAACGTTCTTCAGTGCTAGCCTACCCATAGCGCCACGCGACGAGGCGCAAATCTGATGTGTAGGAGGGTGGGACATGCCCAACCCGGTTGTACATTTCGAGATTCGGTCGAGCGGCTCCGAGAAGCTGCACAAGTATTACGCTGACCTGTTCGGGTGGCACGTCGACGCGTCGAACCCGATGGGATACGGTTTGGTCGACACCCATACCGACAAGGGGATCAGCGGCGGTATCACGGGGACGAACGGCGAGCCGAACTCGGTCACGTTCTACGTCGAGGTTGAGGAGATCGACGCAAAGCTGAAGGAGGCAGAGGAGCGCGGCGGGGAGATAGTGGTGCCCGTAACCAGTATCCCCGGCATGGTCACTTTTGCGATGTTCTCCGACCCGGAGGGCAACTGCGTGGGCCTCGTGAGCAGTGAGACGCCAAGCTAGCCACGCCGCTCGACGGGCGGCGGAGGGCGCCCCTTCGATTTGGCGCTGGGCTCGACGCGTACCGGTCCCCGGCTAGTCTCAGTTGAATCAGGATTGAAGGCGGAGTCTGTCCCAGATTAGTAGGAGCCTCCCTGGGAACGCGGGGGGCTCGCCCGCGCCACCCCTAAGATTCCGGCCTGCACCAGAGAACGGATGGGTGTAGCGCCGTCCTAATGAAACGACACCGCCTACTAATCTGGGACAGGCTCACGCGGCGGAGCCATTCTTTCGGCCTTTCGATCCCGTTCAGCGCGGCGGGCATTGGTGCCGTACACGAACACACCCGCCAAGCCGACCAGATCCAACCCTATGAGCAATCCTCCGGCCCAGTCGTGGCCATTGACGATGAGATATACGCCTCCAACGATGATCATCGCAGATAGGAAGAAGGCCGCTGCCAGACCCAGATAGCTCCTACGTGAGTCCCCGCCTATGACCGTCTTCTCCATGTGCATGCGATGGTTGGACTGCTTCTCGGCCATATCCAGAATTCTACGCGCAGCCCCTGGGACTGTCTCTTCGTACTGACGCAGCGCGCCCGGCGGGGGGAGAGGCCCACGCCAGGTAGCAGAACTGATCTCGACCGACTTCTGCGGCGAAACGACATCAGCCTGCCGAACGGCAGGCTGATTCGAGGGACGGCGACGCTTTCATCTGCTCATCAGTCCGGCTCAGCAGACGAAAGCGCTTCCCGTTCTTTTTCCTCAAACACCTGCATGGCATCTCCGATATCCTGGCCGATGGCGGTCCAGTCCATCCGTATCGCGGCCGCGTCCGCCTCCTGGCCCGTATCGGAAACGTTGTACTCATTCATGGTATCGCCAAGGTCGAATATCCGAGCCACGCCCTCCAGGAAAGACGGCCTCGCGAAAAGGAAGTCGCTATAGGTCTCCACTTGTACAACCATCCTCCATGCATCAGGTCATCATTCAAGGTGAGTCACGATTACTGTAATACATACCACAAGGTGATACAAGGTGACGCAAGGTCCCCAAATCCCCCCCCCCTCCGGAGACCCTTGAACAACCATCATTCCGGCGGAAGCTCGAATCCAGTCCCCAGCCACTCCGCAAGCGCTCAACGTATAGGGGTTACCCCATGAATCACCCGTACCGCTCCATCCTCACAATCCTGATTCTTATTCCGTATTGACACCGGCCGCGAGGACGATGTAATCTTCAAGCTACCTTCCCTTAGGAGGCTGTTTGATGGAGGCGTATTGCTTCAAGTGCAGGACTAAGAAGGAGATCAGCAATCCCCAGGCCACGACACTTAAGAACGGCCGCCCGGCCACTCAGGGGACCTGCTCCACCTGTGGGACGACGGTGTTCCGGATAGGCAAGGCGTAGAGGTTCCTACCCCCCTTGACAGGCATGGCTCCCGGAGGCTGGGCGCCAACGCCTCCCACGGCTCCCCGACCCGGTATGATATACTGAGGTCGCCGGCGCCTATTTCGCAAGAGAGACCCCGGTATGCTTGGGGCCCTCTGCGTGACTGCTGACAGGTAGCCTCAGCCATCCAGTTTGGAGAGTTCCAGTGGGGACTTACGCAATAGTAGAGACGGGCGGCAAACAGTACTGGGTCCAACCCGGCGATAGGCTTCGCGTCGAATCCATCGATTGCGACGAGGGGGACTTGGTGGAGCTGAGCAACGTGCTCATGGTCTCTAGGGACGGGGACGTCGTTCTGGGGACTCCAAAGGTCGAGGGTGTCGTGGTAACGGCCCAAGCCGTGGGTGAAGGTAGAGGCAGCAAGACCGTCGTCTTCAAGTACAAACGGAAGACGCGGTATCGGCGCAGAAGGGGACACCGGCAGCCGTACACCGACTTGAGGGTGACGGCTATTTCGGCGCAGGAGATCCCAAATGGCGCATAAGAAGGGTGGCGGGAGCACTAGGAATGGCCGGGACAGCCAGGGGCAGCGGCTTGGCGTGAAGCGGTATGACAGCGAGTGGGTCCCCGCCGGGTCCATCATCGTACGCCAGCGCGGGACCCGGATAGAACCCGGCAGGAACGTCGGCTTGGGGAGGGACCATACCCTCTTCGCCAAGGTCGACGGGACGGTCAAGTTCGAGCATGTCCGGCGGGATAAGAAACGTGCCAGCGTCTATCCCGAGATCGGGAGTTAGGCATGAAGGCAGGGATACATCCCCAGTACTATGCGAACGCCGTCGTGACCTGCTCCTGCGGGAGCACCTTCACGACGGGGTCCACGAAGCCCCAGCTCAGAGTGGAGCTCTGCAATCGGTGCCATCCGTTCTATACGGGTGAGCAGCGCATCGTAGACACCGAGGGCCGGGTGGAGCGGCTGAAGAGGCGCTTCGGGCTCTCATAGCCGCCGGGGCCGGAACAGCTACCGCCTACGTCTCCTCAAACTGGCCCAGACCTGCTCGGGCGTTGCGTCGGCGGCGGATAACAGCACTAGGGTATGGTACAACAGGTCGGCGGCCTCCTCGGCGAGGCGGTCCGCGTCCCCCCTAACCCCCGCTATGGCCGTCTCTCCCGCCTCCTCGATGACCTTCTGGCTGACGCGGTCGACGCCCTGCCGGAGGAGTTGAGCCGTATAGCTGTCCTCCGGCAGGGCGCGCTTGCGGCTCTGGATTACGGAGAAAAGCTCCTCGAGGATGGCCGGGCCGCTGTCTCGGTTCGAGTACTCTGGGACGCCTTCCAACGGGGTGAAGAAGCAGGTGGGGTTCCCGGTGTGGCACGTAGGCCCGTCGGGGGTCACCTTTAGGAGAATCGCGTCGCCGTCACAGTCGACGGACGCCGCCCTGACGCGGAGATAGTTGCCGGACTGCTCACCCTTGTGCCATAGCTCCGACCTGCTGCGGCTATAGAACCAGACTGTTCCGCCCTTCAGCGTCTTGGCCAGCGAACTGGGATTCACGTAGCCGAGCATGAGCACGTCGCCCGTCTCGGCGTGCTGGACTATGGCCGGCGCCAACCCCTTGTCGTCAAGTGCGACCATGGGGGTCGCGCGGTCTTCCGTATCGCTCATCGCAGGCTCCCCTGGTGGGCCTCCCCCAAACGGCCCCGCAACGCCTACAGGCCCACTAGCAGGCTGCGGAAGAAACCTTCACGGATCTTCCTTAATTCCCCCATCCTGCCAGGAAGAGGAAGAGATTTTATATCCGGTAGCTGTTCGGACTTGGTGAGGCTTTTCGACTGGCGTAGCCCCGATAAAGCAGGCGTCTTTGATCCCCACCGCCCCTTGGTAACTGGGGGCGCAAGCCTCCAGACCCCTGCTGGAAGGGGAAAGCCTCTCGGCCCCGCAGCCTACTGGACCTGCACGGGCCGGACCGGTACGCCTCTCTTGCCAAGGTAGTCCTTGGCCTCCGAGATTCTGTACGTGCCGTAGTGGAAGATGCTAGCCGCGAGCACCGCGTCCGCCTTGCCTATCTTGATCGCGTCGTCCAAGTGGGTCAGATTGCCGACCCCGCCGCTGGCTATGACCGGCACCGTTACCTGCTCGGACACCTCGCGGGTGTACTCCAGATCGTACCCGCTCTGCTGGCCGTCCGTGTTCATGCTGGTTACCAAGAGCTCGCCGGCCCCCAGTTCGGATGCCCGCTCCGCCCATCTCACGGCATCCACGCCGGTGGGCTTGCGGCCCCCGTGGGTGTAAACCTCCCACTTGGAAGCGGGCCCCAGCGGCAGATCGCCGATCAGTGGCGGCGCCGTGCCGCCCTCGATCTTCTCGGTGGCTTTGTAGTCGATGGCCACTACTATGCATTGGGAGCCGAAGAAGTCCGACGTTTCTTTGACCAACTGAGGGTTGTGCACGGCGGCCGTGTTGAGGGACACCTTGTCAGCCCCGGCTTCCAGCATACGCCGCACGTCTTCCACTGAGCGTATGCCGCCTCCCACCGTCAGCGGGATGAACACCCGCTCGGACACCTGCCGCACAATGTCGATCATGATGTCCCGTCCATCCGAACTGGCCGTGATGTCCAAGAATACGAGCTCGTCGGCGCCCTCGCTGTCATAGAAGGCGGCCAGTTCCGCCGGGTCGCCTGCGTCGCGGATGTTGACGAAGCTGACTCCCTTGACCACCCTGCCCCCGTCGATGTCCAGGCACGGGATTATGCGCTTGGTGAGCACCCTACTTCCTCAGTAGGAGCAGGTACTGCTTGCCGTCGATGTCGCGGCGGGCGGTAAAGCGGAGCCCCAGTTCCGCCGCCATGTCCATCATCTTCTGCTCGTCGATTCGCTGCGTCAGCGGAGGCCCTTCATCCATCGTCTTCTTCTGCCACTCCAACACGGCAAGCCAGCCGGTCGTCCTCAGGCACCGCAACGCCTCCTTCAGGAGCGTCCGCGGGTTGTCCGCCTCCTGGAGGACGAACGCCAGCAGCGCGCCGTCGAGACTGCCGTCTTCCAGGGGCACCTTCTTTTCCTCCGACTCGACGAACTCGACGTTGGACAGCCGGATCGAGGCCACACGCTCCTTGGCCGCCTCGATCATCTCCTTCTGGACGTCCAAGGCGTACACCTTGCCGTCGAAGAGGAACTTGGCGAGCGGGACGGTGAAGTACCCCGGGCCGCACCCGATGTCCGCGACGACGTGATGCGGGAGCACCGGGATCACGGAGAGGAGGCGGTGCGTATCCAGGCGTCCTTTGCCCAGGAGCAGGTCTATGTTGGCGGGGTCGAACTTGGTTGGCATCTTCTGCGGGGTCAGTGTTCTAGCTTGCGCCGGCGAGGACCGCGACGGCCTCGCTCAGGCTCACGTCTCCAGTATAAACGGCTTTGCCTACAATCGCAGCTTCGACCCCGATTTCCCTGAGCCTGAGCAGGTGGTCGATTGAGGAGACGCCTCCGGCAACGAGCATTTTGAGGCTCGTGCTCGCGTGGACCTTGACGATCTCGTCCCAACTGGGCTCGGTCAGAGTGCCGTCTTTGGAGATGTCCGTGTAGACGAATCGGCAGACCCCGGCGGTCTCCAGCCCATACAGCAGATCCGGGACGCGCAGCCGCGTTGTCTGGGTCCACCCGTTGAGGGCCACGTATCCGTCCCGCGCGTCGATGCTCACGACAACCCGTTCGGGTCCCAGGGCCTCGCACACCCTCTGCACAAAGCCCGTGTCTCTTGCAGCCGCCGTGCCGATGACCACGCGGCTAAGCCCCAGAGCCGCCGCACGGCTGGCCGCCTCCAGGCTCCGCAAGCCTCCCCCGAGCTGGACCGGCACCGGTACGGTGGCGGCGATGGCGCCGGCCGTCTGATGATTGACCGGGACGCCCTCTCTTGCCGCGTCCAGGTCCACGACGTGTATACGCGCCGCGCCCAACTCGACCCAATGCACCGCCACGTCTACCGGCGAGTCGGAGTAGACGGTTTCCCGCTGGTAGTCGCCCTGATACAGCCGGACGCACCTGCCGCCCCTGATGTCGATGGCCGGGATGACTTCCATAATGCTCCGGCGGCGCCTAGCCCCAGCTCGCCGCGTGGACGAAGTTCTCGTATAGTTTCAACCCCGCAGCGCCGCTCTTCTCCGGGTGGAACTGAGTAGCGACGACGTTTTCGTACGCCACCACGGAGCAGAACTCCACGCCGTAGGACGTGGTGCCTGCGACGAGCCCCTTGTCCTCGGGGTCGGCGTAGTAGCTATGTACGAAGTAGAAATACGACCCCGTCGGCACGCCTTCGAAGACGGGATGCTCCCTTACGAACTCCACTTGATTCCAGCCCATGTGGGGCACCTTCAGCCCTCGGGGCAGCGCCCGCACGCGCCCCGGCAGTGTGCCTAAGCCCGGCTCCACGCCCTCGTCGGACGACTCCAGCAGCAGCTGGAGTCCCAGACACACGCCGAGGAAGGGCCTGCCGCTGGCGATGAAACGGCTGATGGGATCGACCAGCGTTCTGGCGCGCAGCGCCCGCATCGACGAGTCGTTGGCGCCCTGACCGGGGAAGACCAGAGCGTCGGCGTCTCCGATGACGGAGGCCCCGCTCGTCACCACCGCTTCGGCCCCGTACCTCTCCAGCGCCTTTTGGACGCTCCTCAGGTTGCCGGCCTGGTAATCGACGACTGCTATCTTGGGGGTCCGCATGACTCGGTTATCGTAGCATACCCTTAGTGCAGTAGCCGTTCAGTCTGGGCAGTGTAACTGTTCAGAGTTCGTGAGGTCCTTTTCGACTGGCGTAAGCCCCGATGAAGCAGACGGTCTTTGATCCCCACCCGCCCGCCCCTTGGTAACTGGGGGCATAGCCCCCAGACCCACTGCGGGCAGACGTGCGCCTCACGGTCGCCGGAGAAGACCGCCGCCAGTTCGCCGTGGTCCGGGCGATGCCGGGCCATGCCGTATGGTCATTAGGCTCCTTGCATATGGCCTGCTCCGGTGAATCGCAGCCGCCGGCATCTCCTCTAGTCCTCTTTCGTAAAGTCGAACGGCAGGTCCTTGTCCTCCAGCCGGGCCAGCATGAACAGCAGGTCGGACAGCCGGTTCAGATATTGCAGCAGGTGAGGATTGGGGGTCTGGTCCGCGCCTAATGCCGCTACCCTGCGCTCCGCCTCACGCACCAGGCAGCGCGCCAGGTCCAGCGCGCCTGACCCAGCCGAGCCTCCGGGTACCAGGAAGGCGTTCGGCAGCTCGACTTGGGCGTCTACCTCGTCGATAGCCCGTTCCAGAGACTCGACCATCTCGTTCGAGACGGCTCCGAACCGGCTCTCCAGCCTGTCCAGGCCGGATGGCGCCGTCGCGAGCTCCGCGCCGACTACGAACATGTCCCGCTGGGCCTTCAGCAGCAGAGCCTTGACGCGGCTGTTCTCGCAGAGCGCCCTAGCCAAGCCCATTGCGGAGACCGCCGTATCGGCGGCGCCGTATGCGTCGCACCGTGGGTCGGCCTTGGAGATTCGGGGACCGAAGAGCAGGCTAGTCTCCCCCGCGTCTCCGGTCTTGGTGTATATCTTCATGGCAGTCCCCCCCCCCCCCGGTCTGAGGCCAACAGGCTGCGGCAAACGGCTTCTGGTTTCCTTGCAGCCTTCTCCCTTCCTGACGAGGAAAGGGAATGGACTATATCTGAGGGACGCCCTCAGACTCCCGGCAAAGAGGCTCCGCCCGTATTCCCCAAGCCTGCTAGGGCTGCCCGCACCGCCGGGAGGCTGGCAGGTACGCGGCTGCCGGTGAGAGCTACCCGGCGCAGGCGCAGCCTCCACCGCCTCCACCGCCGCAGCACCCGCCGCCGCCCGCGATAGGGCTGGATTCCCCCCCTGCGCTGACCGTGACGGCGGCGAACACCGAAAGTTGACGCAGCGAGGGGCTCCCGCAGTCGGTGCAGGGCGCGTCGGCATCCATATCTCTCACGGGCCGCAGCTTCTCAAAGGTGTTGTGGCAGGTCTGGCATGTGTACTCGTACAGTGGCATGTTGGCCGCTCCATATTGCTTTAGGTGCAGGGATATTCTAGGCGGCTCCCGCCGCCAACGTCAAACCAAGATTCGGCCCGGTAACTGTCAGACTTCGTGAGGTCCTTTCGACTGGCGTAACCCCGATAAAGCAGACGTTCTTTGATTCCCACCCGCCCGCCCCTTGGTAACTGGGGGCACAGCCCCCAGACCCCCTGCCGGAGGGGGAGAACGATGCAAGACGCCTTCGCCCGCCCGACCCCGCCCGCAGCCCCCTTGCCGGAGGGGAGAACCTCTTCGGGTCTTACAGAGTCTGAACAGTTTCTTCGGCCAAGGGCAAATCGGGGTTAGGAGGGTAACGGGGCCTGGGCCTTGCCGCGGATCAGTCCCGGCTCTCGTGAGTTACCGACCAGATCAACGCAACTATCCAGCCGATGATCGTCCAGCCGAGCAGGAGATTCAGCAGGAAGATGGCTACCGCGTTCTTCTTGCGTCTGAGTCCTGCGATGATCGTGGGCGCGAAGTATGCGCCCACGCCGAGGACCGTGGATAGCATGGCTATGTGGAACGTTTCGAACGTCCACATTGGGGTCAGTGAGCCTCCGGCCGCGGCAGGCCCAACTTCACGGCCTGCTTCGGCATCGTTGCAATTCAGTCCTGTTCAGAAAGGGGAAGGACTTTGTGTCTTTCTGAGGGACACCGCTTCGGGGGGCTCTCAGACTCCCGGCGAGGCTCTCCCCCCCTGCGCACCCCGCATTTCCGCAGCCTGCTGAGTCGGGATACTATCACAACCTACCGGGTCGGTGACGGGCCAAGGGTATAATGCAGGCGGGGCCGGTTAAGCGTTCGGGCTTTGACCGGCATACCCTTCTACAGGGGGCGTGTGATGAAAGGAAATGCTACCTTGCCAGACGCGGCGGGCCGGTTCGGGAGGTTTGGCGGCAAGTTCGTACCCGAGGTACTGATGCCGGCCCTCGATGAGTTGGAAGGGGCGTACGAGGCCGCGCGTTCCGACCCGGCCTTTCAGGCTGAGGTAAGCAGGCTCTCCGCCCGGTACGTAGGACGGCCTACCCCGCTCTACCATGCCGCCAACCTGAGCCGGGATCTCGGCGGCGCGCAAGTATATCTCAAGCGCGAAGACTTGGCTCATACCGGCGCCCACAAGATAAACAACGCGCTGGGCCAGGGCCTGCTGGCCGAGCGCATGGGCAAGGACCGCATCATCGCCGAGACCGGCGCCGGCCAGCACGGCGTCGCCGCCGCCACGGTCTGCGCCATGCTGAAGCAGGAGTGCGTCGTCTACATGGGCTCTGAGGACATCGAGCGCCAGTCGCTGAACGTGTTCCGCATGAACCTGCTGGGGGCGGAGGTCCGCGCGGTGGAGTCCGGCAGCCGGACGCTGAAGGACGCCATCAATGAGGCCATCCGCGACTGGGTCACCAACGTCGAGGGGACTCACTACCTGATCGGCAGCGTGGTGGGGCCTCATCCCTACCCCGCGATGGTAAGGGACTTCCAGTCGGTGATAGGCCGCGAGGCTCGCGGGCAGATGCTGGCGACCGCTGGGAAGCTGCCGGACTACGCGGTTGCGTGCGTGGGGGGCGGCAGCAACGCCATGGGGCTGTTCCAAGGCTTCGTCGACGATGAGGCGGTGCGTCTCGTTGGAGTGGAGGCGGGCGGCGCGGGCGTAGACGGCGCCGAGCACGCCGCGACGCTGACCCGCGGCGGCGTCGGCGTGCTGCACGGCAGCATGTCCTACCTGCTCCAGGACGAGCACGGCCAGGTGATGGAGGCGCATAGCATATCAGCCGGCCTGGACTACCCGGGCGTCGGCCCTGAGCACAGCTATCTGAAGGACGTCGAGCGCGCCGCCTACGAGGCGGTCACCGACGAGGAGTCCTTGGAGGGATTCGACCTCCTGTGCCGGACGGAGGGCATCATCCCCGCCCTGGAGCCGGCCCACGCCGTATATTACGTCTCGAAGCTGGCGCCGACGCTCTCGAGCGATCAGGCTATCCTGCTCTGCCTAAGCGGACGTGGGGACAAGGATATTCACACGGTGGCAGGCGCCCGGGGAGTGACGTTCTGAGGAAACAGCCTCAGCCCGCCCCTATTCAGTAGCCGGGACCCTCGAAACTCGCCTCGCCGGGGGAGGTCATGTACCGTTGGGCGGCTTCACGTCGGGGTCGTCCGCATAGAAGCTGCCCCACCATCTGGCGAGGCGGGCGGCGACTTCGGCTTCATAGCCCTGGCCGGTGGGGGTATAGTAGCGGCGGCCCTCAAGCCGCTCCGGGAGGTTTTGCATCGGCGCGAAGTGGTCTTCGTAGTCGTGGGCGTACCGATATCCCTTGCCGTAGCCCATATCGCGCATCAGGCCCGTTACCGCGTTGCGCAGGTGCATGGGCACGGGTTCGCTGCCGGTGGCTCGCACGTCCTCCAGCGCGGAGTCTATGGCGGCGTATGCCGCGTTGCTCTTTGGCGCCGCGGCCAGGTAGACCGCCGCCTCGGCTAGGGGTATGCGGCCTTCCGGCATGCCCACGAGGCGGACAGCCTGATGGGCGGCCACCGCAACTTGCAACGCCTGCGGATCGGCCAGACCGACGTCCTCAGCGGCAAGGATCACGAGGCGCCGCGCGATGAACTGCGGGTCCTCGCCAGCTTCGATCATGCGAGCCAGCCAATAGACGGCTGCGTTAGGGTCCGCACCCCTCAGCGACTTGATGAACGCCGAGATGGTGTCGTAGTGCTGGTCCCCCGCCCTGTCGTACAGCAACGCCCGCTGCTGCATGGCGTCCTCGACGACGGCGACCGTGATGCGCCTACGTCCGTCTTTGGCGGGGTCCGCGGCTCCGGCCGCCAACTCCAGGGCGTTCAGCGCGACGCGGGCGTCGCCGCCGGAAAGGGCTGCGAGGGACTTCAGCGCGTCGGGGTCGACCTCGAGGCGCATCTCCCCCAGGCCCCGCTCCCGATCCGACACGCTGCGCAGCAGCAGTTCCGCAAGTTGCTCATCGGTGAGAGCGTTCAGCCTGAAGACCCTGGAGCGGGACAACAACGGCGAGTTCACCTCGAAGGACGGGTTCTCGGTGGTGGAGCCTATGAGGATGACCGTACCGTCTTCGACGTGGGGAAGAATGACGTCCTGCTGGGCCTTGTTGAACCGGTGGATCTCGTCGATGAATAGTATGGTGCGCCGGCCATGCATTCCGAGCCGGTCCCGGGCCTCTTCGATTGCCCGGCGGAGGTCGGCGACGCCTGAGCCGACCGCGCTCACCGGGCTGAAATGGCCTCGGCTCACCGACGCGATGAGCCGGGCAAGGGTCGTCTTGCCGCTGCCCGGGGGGCCCCAGAGCACCATGGACGGGATGCGGTCGGCCTCGACGCTCTTTCGCAAAGCCCGGCCCGGCCCGATGAGGTGCGCCTGCCCTACGAGCTCGTCGAAGCTGCGCGGACGCATCCGGGTCGCGAGAGGGGCTTGGCGCTCCGCCAGCGATAGGGCTTCGTGCTCGAAGAGCGTCACCGGCTGACCTTCCGGGGCATCTTCTACCCCTCGGCCAGACATCCGCGCACCACCGCGAGGAGCGCGTCGTCCTGGTCGTGGAGCACCGTTCGCGGGTCCAACACGACTGCAGCGTCCTTGACGCGGGCTATCACCGGTGGTGAAGCGCGTCTAAGACGTGAGGCGAGGTCGGCGGCGTTGGAAGCCCTCAGACTCAGCAGGGAGGTGGGGAGCGTCTCGCCCGGGAGGCTGCCGCCGCCCACGGTGGATAGACCTTCGGCCACTGCGGCGCCGCCGCCCAGGTGGGCGGCCCAATCGGATGCCCTCTCCCGGAGGGAATCTCGAGGTTCTGCAATCATGCGCCAGACGGGAATCTTCTCTACCGCCTCTCCCTTCAGGTAGTGGGCCAAGGTTGCGGCGAGGGAGGCGAGGCTGAGCTTGTCTATTCGAACGGCGCGGGCCAGCGGGTGTCGTGACACCGTATCTACGAGGCTGCGGCCGCCGATGATTATCCCGGCCTGTGGGCCGCCCAGCAGCTTGTCTCCGGAGAAGAAGGACAACGACACGCCGGCGGCGACGCTGTCCTGGGGCCTGGGTTCTCGGGCCAGCCCGAACTGCGTCGTATCCAGCAAGCAGCCGCTGCCGAGGTCGTGTAGGACCGGGATGCCACGCCGCCGGCCCAACTCCGCCAGATCATCTATCGTGGGCGAATGGGTGAACCCCGTTACCCGGAAGTTGCTGGCGTGGGCCGACAGGATGGCGGCGGTGTCGTCGGTAATGGCCTCTTCGAAGTCCCGGGCATAGGTGCGGTTGGTCGTGCCCACCTCTACGAGGGCGCCGCCGCTCTGCCTCATAACGTCTGGGATGCGGAAGCCCCCTCCGATCTCGATGGCCTCCCCTCGAGAGACTATGACCTCCTTGCCCGAGGCGACGGCGGAGAGCCCGATCAGCAGGGCAGACGCGTTGTTGTTTACGGCCACGGCCGCCTCTGCGCCGGTGAGCTGGCGCAGGAGGCGGGAGACTTGGGCCTGTCTGGAGCCGCGTCGGCCTGTCTCCAAGTCCAACTCGAGGTCGGCGTAGCCGGCGGCGGCAAGGCGGGCTGCCTCCACCGCCTCCCCGCTCAGGGGAGCGCGTCCCAAGTTGGTATGCAGCACGACGCCGGTGGCGTTTATGACCTGTGAGGGCCGCGGCCTCCAGAGCGAGGCGGTGTCGCCTGCGACGTCCGCCACGAGGTCGTCCAGACCCGGCGCCTCCCCCCCGCAGGCTATGACCCCGCGGGCATCGTGGAGCTTGGCCCGGACCAGTTCGAGCATCGCGCCGTGGGAGTACTCGTCGACGAGTTTCTGAACCCGCCAGTCCGATAGGACGGCGTTGACGCTGGGAAGGGAACGGAACTCGCTGGTCATTGGGGGCCTCATTATACCCCAGGAGGGTAGGTGTACGAGCAGCGAATGCCGCCGCCCGAAACTGTTCAGTCTCTGTGAGACCCGAGGGAGGAAGTCCAGAGGGGGGTTCTCCCTTCTGGCAGGGGTCTGGGGAACCCCCATCCTGAACACGCTCCAGGAAGAGGGTTCTCCCCCTCTGGCGGGGGTCTGGGGCTGTGCCCCCAGTTACCAATAGGCGGGTGGGTGGGGATCAAAGACCTCTGTGGCTACGCCAGTCGAAGGGACCTCACGAAGTCTGAACAGTTACCGCCGCCCAGCCGTCTTGCAGGCTGGATGCTGCGGGATTATAGTTACTGCCGGGATCTACAACGCTTCGGTCCACTGGTTAGGAGGCCGCGTTAGCCGTGTTGTCCACGCTGGAACATTTCGACCTCGATGCCATCGCACCCGGCGGCAAGCGCGCCCAGCGGATCGACGTCTGCGAGTTGACGGGCGGGGACGTCCTCCGGCTGCCCGTCCTCGTCGTAAGGGGAGCTAATCCGGGGCCTACTATCGCGGTACTGGGCGGCGTACACGGCGACGAGTACGAGGGGCCTTATGCCGTGCGCCGGCTCTACGGGTCGCTGGATCCCGCCGTGATGAGCGGCGACTTCATTGGAGTGTCTCAGACCAACCCCCCGGCTTTCGCGTCGGGGACCCGCGTGAGCCCGATCGACGGCCTGAACCTCGCCCGCATATTCCCCGGCAAGGAGGGCGGCACTCCCACAGAGCGCATCGCCTATCGCGTGGCCCGGGACATCATCGACCGCGCGGACTTCGTCATCGATCTGCACAGCTCGGGCACGTACTCGAACATGCCAACGCTCATCGGCTACGACGCCGCGGACACCGACGCCGGGCGCAGGTCGCGCGACGCCGCTTTCGCGTTTGGCGCGCCGGTGGTGTGGGGTCACCCGGAGCTGTCCCCAGGCCGCACCGTCAGCCGGGCGGGAGAGCAGGGGATCCCCTGGCTCTACACCGAATGCCCCGGGGGCGGCTGGCTCAATGCCGAGAGCGCGGCCCTCTACGTTCGCGGGGTAACGAACGTCATGAAGACGATGGGCATCCTGGCCGGGCGTGTAGAGAGTGAAGGACCTACTCATCACCTCTGCGGCAGCGGCGACGTGGACGGCTCACTGACTACAAGCGCCGCGGGATACCTGGTGCGCGAGGTGGACGTGCTCGACCGCGTCGCCTGCGGCGACGTGCTCGGCAAGGTCCTAGCGCCCGACGGGAGCGTGGTGGAAGAAGTCCGGGCGCCGGCGGACGGGGTGGTGATCTTCATGCGCATGTCGCCGTCGGTGATGGCGGGATCACCCGTTTTCCTGGTAACGGGGGAAGCATAGCCGGCTTGCGTGTCAGTGGTCAGTGGTTAGTGGAGAGCATAGGAGGGGTGGGCCGTGGACGGGAAGGCGCATTTCAGCAGCGAGTTCTTCGGGTTCTTGGCGGAGCTGAAACTCAACAACAACCGGGAGTGGTTTCAGACCAACAGGGACAGGTATCGGGACCTCGTGCTGGATCCCCTGGTGGACTTCGTAGCCGACTTCAGGGGCTGTCTGCGGGAGATCAACCCTCACTTCGTGGCCGACCCCAGGCCCACCGGCGGGTCTATATTCCGCATATACCGGGACGTTCGCTTCTCCAGGGACAAGAGCCCGTACAAGACCCAGGCCGCCATGCACTTCCGGCACGAGATGGGGCGCGAGGTCCACGGGCCCGGCTACTACATGCACCTCGAGCCCGGGGAGGTGTACGCGGGAGTGGGATTATGGCGCCCAAGCTCCGAGTCGCTGGCAAAGATACGGGACGCCATCGCAACCAACCCGGAGCGGTGGAAGCGGGCGGTATCGAGCGGCGAGTTCGCCGCTGCCTACGAGATGGAGGGTGACTCACTCAAGCGGGCGCCCAGGGGCTACGACCCGGAGCACCCCATGATCGAGGACCTGAAGCGGAAGGACTTCGTCGCCGCGGTCCAGTTCGCCGAGGAGGACGCCTGCGCGGCGGACTTCATCGACGCTTACGCGGACTCGTGCCGCAGGGCAGCGCCGTTCATGGAGTTTCTGACCACCGCCGTGGGCCTGAGTTGGTAGGAATCAGCCGGCCCGCTCGAATCCCTTCCCGCGCCAGCCCCTGAGCCGTAGGCCCGGCAGTGTGACCGTACGGCCCGGGTCCGGCACGGTATGCCCGATCCGGTATGCCTCCGTACCGTTGCCGCGCGCGACCTCGATCGCTGCCCTCACGTCTCGCTCGGGCAGCACGACGCAAAAGCCTATGCCCATGTTGAAGACCTCGTACATCTCCTCGTCCGGGACGCCGCCGCGCTCTTGGATCAGACGGAAGATGGGCTGGGGCTCCGGCAGGGAGTCGATCACGTAGCCAACGCCGGCGTCCAGGCGCGGCAGGTTCAGCAGCCCGTCCCCTGATATGTGCGCCAAGCCGCACACGTCGAGCCCGGCCTCGAGCATCCCCATGACGTCGTCAACGTATATGCGGGACGGCCTGAGCAACTCTTCGCCCAGTGCGCAACCCAGCGGGCCCGCGTGGGCCATCAGCGCCAGGAGTTTGCTCTCGCGGGTCTCTTCCAGCGTGATCCCGAACACCTTGCGCGCCAGCGTCAGGCCGTTGCAGTGAACGCCGGAGCTGCGGAGGCCCACGACGGCCTGACCCGGCTCGACGCGGGACCCGGTTATGGCTCCGCCTGGCCTCACCGTGCCTATGCAGGCGCCTGCCAGGTCGAACCCGTTGCCTCCTTCGCCGCTGAGCAGCAGTTCGGGGAGCTGTGCGGTCTCGCCTCCCACGACGGACACGCCCGCCGCCGCCGCGCCCTCGCTCAGGCCGGCGCCGATCTCGTCCATCATGGCCTCGTCGGCGCGCTGGACTGCCACGTAGTCAACGAAGGCGTTGGGCTCGGCGCCGACGGCTATCACGTCGTTGGCGTTGACCGCGACGCAGTCGAACCCCACCGTGTCGTACCGGCCTAAGAGGTCGGCCACGACGGTCTTGGTGCCCACGCCGTCGGTGGATATGGCCACGCCGATGCCCCCGAGGTCGACAACGTTCGCGAAGTGACCAATGTCGATCTCGACGTTGCCGCGGGTCCAGGTCCGCCGCAGTCTTCCGAGCAGGGGCAGCAACGCACTTTGGGCGCGGGCCGTGTCCACCCCGGCGTCCCGGTACGCGCTGTTGCCGTCAGATCCTCTCCGGGGCGTTTGCATTACGTCGGATATTCTAGCTCATTCCGGCGGGGGCCACGATGCGTGGAGGCTCGGCGGTTTGGAACAGGTGGCGGGTTGACGGGTAGAGAACTTATGTGCTACGCTCTGCGGCATGTTAGGCGGCGGGCTGCCTAACGCTGAGGGTGAAGACGCCCCCGAGCCAGAGACCGTGAAGGTCCCGGCCGGGGGCGTCTTCACGTCCGGCGCCGGGCGGCGGGTCTGTGGTGACTTGGAAGGGTGCGTTGAGGGGTGTAGGGAGTGCGAGGAGGCATTCGATGAGCCGCGAGGTGAGGTCGGCATACGTGGACATAGTGGGGCGGCAGGCGCTCGGGGAGAACCTATACAGGGTGACGATAGCCGCCAATGAGCGGGTCAGACAGCCGCCGGACCTGGATTTCGGCGGGCTGTCGACGGAGAAGTATCTGAGGAACCCGGTCGTGATGTGGGCGCACGACGTCGCGGGCCGGTCGGAGTCCGGGGGGTTGCCCATCGGGCGCACCTGCGGGTTGACGAGGGACGGCACGGGGAAGTTGGTCGCAGACTTCGAGTTCTTGAGCGGGGACGCTTTCGCTCAGCGTGTGAAGAATGCCTGGGACAAGGGGTTTCTGCGGGCGGCGTCCATAAGCTGGATGCCTCTCGAGGGCGTTCCCGTGGATGGCGGGGGATGGCGGGATACGCGCTCGGACCTGCTGGAGTGGTCGATCGTGGCGGTGCCTGCGGACCCGGACGCGCTGCGCGAGTCTCAGGCGCGGATGATCGAGGAGCTCGTGGTTGAGGCGGCGGGCTTGGAGGCCGGGGGGTGCGGGGGCCGTGAGATGGCGGAGATCGCCGAACTGGCGGCGGCTGTGCGGCGTGGGTTTTCCAGGCTGGGTTGAGATCCCCCTACTCCCCAGAGAGGCTGATTCCTGCTTTCCGGGAGATGTTGACGTGGGCGGGGGATGACGGATGCAGGCGTGGGTGACGGTCTTGGGTATACGGGTGAGCGGACGGCGAAGAGACGACGATCCAGAGGAGGAATTGATATGGCGAGTACAGACGTAGAGGCGGTCAAGAAGGAGTTGGCGGAGATCAACGAGTTCGTGCGGGGGCGTGTCGTTCCGGTTGAGAAGGAGGTCGGGTTGCTCCGGGAGGAGGCGGATCGGATCGGGCGTGAGGTGTCTCTGCTTCAGGAAAAGGAGCGCGAGGTGCGCCGCAGGGCGCTCTCGGGTCAGGTGGAGGGACCTGCGGCGCTGGCGGTGAAGGAGGGGCCTTACGCGGGGTTGGGGGTGCTGGACCTGGGCCTCCTGAGGCGGTTTGCGCGGTCGCAGCGGCGGGAGTCGTTCGGGCCCGGGTGGGTCGAGCGGGTCGAGTCGGCGCGGCGCTCATTGGCCGAGTCGGTGACTCCCTCGGCGATACAGGAGTCCTACGAGGAGGCGTCCGGGCGCTTGGGACGGTGGTTCACGGTGGGCGGCAGGCCGACGGGTCAGTACGAGAGCTTTGCGCGCGCAGTGTTGCAGTCGATGACGCGGGCGGCGATGGACAGCACCACGGCGGGGACGGGAGACGAGTTGGTGGCGACCCTGGAGTCGCGGGAGTTGTGGGCGGACGTGAACCTGCGGACGCTGGTTGCCCCTCTCGTTCCGACCTTCTCGATGCCGTCGAATCCGTTCGAGATACCCTGGCAGTTGGGAGACGTGAGCTTCTATCCGGGCACGGAGAACGCGGCGGCCACGTCGACGGCTCTTTCGACCGGGAAGGCTACGCTTACGGCCCGTGAGTTGGTGGGGCAGGTCCCTTACTCCTTCACCTTGGAGGAGGACGCGATCATTGCCATGCTGCCGGAGATACGCGAGGGTCTGGTGAGGAACGCGGCGGAGGCGTTGGACGACATCATCTTGAACGCCGATCGGACCTTGACGAACAATATCAACGCGGACGGTGCGACGATCAGCGCCGGCACGGCTGGCAAAGGGCACTGGCTGGTTGGTTACGACGGGATATTGCATCTGCCGTTGGCTGACAACACGGGGCAGGCCAACGATCACGGCGGGGCCGTTACCGACGACATGTTCAACGAGGTGAGGGCGAAGCTCGGCAAGTACGGGGTGCGCCCCTCGGAGCTGGTATGGGTGATGGACGTGAACACTTTCATACGGGCCCAGTCGATCAGCCAGTTCAGGACCATGGACAAGCTGGGTCCCAACGCCACCGTGTTGACGGGCATGTTGGGCGCCGTGGAGGGGATCCCGGTGATCGTGTCGGAGCAGATGCGGTTGGCCGACACGGACGGCAAGATTACCGACGCGGGGAATGGGTCGAACACAGGCAGGCTGCTGATCTTCAACCGGACGCAGTGGGCGCAGGGGGTCCGGCGCGATCTGTCAGTGGACGTTCACCGGGACACGCAGAAGCGGCAGACCGTGGTTACGGTCAGCTTCCGTCATGCGTTGACGGAGCGCAGCGGGGCCCGCGCGTCGGCTACGCACACGGCCCTTCAGTACAACATTACCGGGGTAGCGTAGCGTAAGAGGGGAGCCGCCGGGGTGGATTCAGGGTCTGCCCCGGCGCGGCGAAACGGGGGGTTGGATGACAAACTCATACGTCTCGTTGGATGTCTTCAAGGGTTCGGGCGTCATGGACATCGCCGGCGATGGCGGCGACAGCCGCCTGCTGTCGCTTCTGGAGAGCGTCAGCCGCATGGTGGACCGTTACTGCAACCGCCACTTCTACGTCTTCAAGGCTGCGCGAAGGTTCGACGGAGGCGGCGGGGAGCGCCTGTTGCTTCCGGACCTGATCAGCGTCGATGTCGGGGGTGTGAGGACCGACGACGATCTGGACGGCTTCTTCGAGACCGTATGGGGGCCGGGCGAGTATCTGCTGCTGCCGTCGAATGCCGACCCGACGTCGTCAGCGAACCCGGCGTCCCGTCCGTACACTTCTGCGGCGTCCGGCGGCGCGCGCGGTGAGGGGCGTCGGTGGCCCTCCGGCGTGCGGTCGGTACAGATCAGCGGACAGTGGGGATGGTGGCGTCACGCGAGGCGGTCGGCTGGGACGGTGAGCGGGGTTCTAGATGCGTCGGCGGCCAGCGTTACGGTCTCGGATCGGGACGGCATCGGGGCAGGGGTGACGCTGTCGGTCGAGTCCGAGCAGATGTACGTCCAGAGCTACAGCGGGAGTAAACTTGCCGTGGTCCGCGGCGTCAACGGCACGGGGGCGGCGTCACACAACGCGGGGGCGGCGGTGGAGGTGTTCGAATATCCGGGTCCCGTCGTGGAGGCGGTCATACTTCAGGCGGGGCGTCTGCATAGGCGCAGCGTCGGCGCTGCCGCTCCTCCGGAGAGGGGGGCTGGGCCGGACGAAGACGTGCGCCTGATACTGGGACAGTACAGGAAGCTTGCGTTGGGGGTAGGGGTCTGATGTCCGGAGGGGTGGA
The DNA here is from genome assembly GCA_958296245.1 of uncultured Dehalococcoidia bacterium. Classification (GTDB taxonomy): domain Bacteria; phylum Chloroflexota; class Dehalococcoidia; order Lucifugimonadales. Next base: position 43,301 of record OY282458.1, on the reverse strand, counting down.
GGACGTTCTGGAGGGGCTGTCGTCCAGGCTGTCCACGGTCGCGGGTCTGCGTGTTCTGACTCACCCTCCGGCCTCGGTGAGCGAGTTTCCGGCGGTCGTGTTGCTGTTCGAATCCAGGGCGCCGGCGGGCACGCTGGGGGGCAGCGGGTTCTCGGGCAGGATCAGGGGTGTGCTCCTAACGGGGCCTGGGGACAGCATGGGGGCGTTCCGGGCGCTGGGCGGGTTCATGGATCCCCGGGGTACGGGCAGCATCGAGGCGGCGGTGGAGGCGGACAGCAGCTGGGGCGGGAAGGTGGACTACGGCGGCCTGGCGTCGGTGGGCAACGTTGGGCGCCGCAAGCTGTGGGGCGGGGTGTACGCCGCAGCGGACTTCGGATTCACGTTTGTGAAGTCGTCGTAGGGCCTGGGCCGCGGCTGCTGCGGCTCGGCTCGCGCATCCCCGCCGCACCGGCGGGCTGTCGTCCCTATGCTCAGGTCTCGAATCCCGACTTCAGGGCGCTGAGGTTGACGCGGTGCTTGTGCTCGGCGTGAGCCCGTTGCCGTTCCAACATGCGCTCAGCCTCGCGGGCCTTTGCATGCCGCGCGCCGAGAGATTGGTTGTCGCGGCGTAGGCTGCGCGGGAGCCTCCGCGTCATCAGCCAGCGGAGCAGTGAGGCCAGGCTATCAGCCCGAGAGGCGGCGCCATGCATAGGACCAGTCTATCAGGCCCTGTAGGGCTGCGGGAAAACGCTTCCGGGTTCGTACTGTTCAGACTTCGTGAGGTCCCCTTTTCGACTGGCGTAGCCCCGATAAAGCAGACGTCTTCGATCCCGACCGCCCCTTGGTATCTGGGGCGCAGCCCCCACACCCCCGCCGGAGGGGAGAACCCTCTCTGGACTTTCCCCTTCGGGGTCTCACAGAGTCTGAACAGTTACCTCCGCCGGCGGAAATTGCCGCTTGAAAATCGCTTGTGATACAATCCACAAACCCACGGGGGCCGTGCGTGGATGCGGACAATACTTTGGGTAGTGGGCGTCGGTTGGTACGTAGCAGCGGCGATCTCCGGCGGCGTGGTTGGGGGTCTTTGGCTGGACGGCCGGCTGGGATCGAGTCCCCTGTTTACGCTGGCGGGTCTGGGTCTGGGTATTGTGGCAGCTCTGTTTGGCATGTACCGGATGCTGAAGTCGATCATATCGTCGGACACTGACGGCGCGGGGCCGGCGGGCTGACCGTGGGTAGGTTGTTGTCCAGCCCGAAGGTGCTGCTGATCGGGGCGGCGGCCCTTGCGCTGATCATTGCGGGACTTGCGGGGGGCGCCCTCGGCGGGGCGTTTGGGGGCGGCTTCATCGGTGCTCCCATAGCCCATATACAGTTGGCCGCCGAGCCCATTACGGCGTCGCCTCAGATCGCCGACATTCCCTTCTTCGGGGATTTCCGGATAACGAACACGATGGTCGCGGCGTGGTCGGCCATTGTCGTTCTGGCGGTGATTTCCTGGCTTGGCACACGCCGCCTCAAGGAGGTCCCGGGCCGTCTTCAGGGGGCGCTAGAGGCGGTCATGGAGGTCTTTCTGAACGCGTGTGAGACGGTTGCGGGGCCGGAGCGCGGCAGACGATTCTTCCCGCTGGTGATGACGATCTTCCTGTTCGTCGTGGCGGCGAACTGGATGGGGATTCTGCCCGGTTTCGGCACCATAGGGCGCTTCGAGTCTGCCGAGGAGGTCATCCATCACGCGGAGGAGAAGGCTGAGAAGGATGGTGAACATGCCGACCTCGACAATGTGAAGCTGGCGGTGTTCGATGGGGATGGGTTCTTGGCGGTGCAGCCGTTCGGGTCGGTGAACGAGGAGATCACCGGCGCCGAGTACGAGGAGATGGAGGAGGGCGCCCGTCCGAGGGCGGGGCTGCTGGTGCCGTTCTTCAGGAGCGCGAACACGGACATCAACATGACGTTGGGCCTGGCCCTGGTGGCCATGGTCATGGTGCATTATTGGGGTGTCAGCGTGCTGGGTCTGTTTACCCACGTAGGCAAGTATTTCAATTTCCGCGAAGGGCCGATCATGCTGTTCGTAGGGCTGCTGGAGGGGCTGAGCGAGATAGCGCGCGTCATCAGCTTCACCTTCCGTCTGTTCGGGAACATCTTTGCCGGAGAGGTGTTGCTGATCGTGATGGCGTTCTTGGTGCCCCTCGTTGGGATCGTGCCCTTTCTGGGGCTGGAGTTGTTCGTGGGGCTCGTGCAGGCGTTCATCTTTGCGATGTTGACGTTGGTATTCGCGGCCACGGCCACCATTCACCACGACAGTGAGGGGCATTGATCGGGAACGGAGCGCGGGCGCTGGACTAAACGCGGCGAGCAAGAGCGTAAGGAGCGTGAGATGATCGAAGGGAATATAGAGGTAATCAAGACGATAGCCGCTGGCCTAGCGATAGGCTTGGGGGCGCTGGGGCCCGGTCTGGGCATTGGGTTGTTGGCGGCCAAGGCGATGGAGTCTCTGGGGCGCAACCCGGAGGCAGCGCGTCCGATTCAGTTGAACATGATCATAGCCATCGCGTTCACGGAGGCTATAGCCATCTACGCGCTGGTGGTTGCGGTCATAATCATCTTCCTCGGGTAGCGGCCGGCGAGCAGCGGGTCGGCGCGCCCACGAGGCGCACCGTACCTTGTCTTAAGTGGTGGTAGCATGGAAGCATTAGGAATAAACCTTCCTGGCCTTGTAACGGCAATCGTGAGCTTCACGGCGCTGTACCTGATCTTGCACTTCTTGTTGTACAAGCCGCTGCTGAACGTGATGGACCAGCGCTCGGCGAAGATCAAGGAGAGCCTGGAGACTGCTCAGACGGCGAGGGAAGAGGCTCAGCGCTCGCGTGAGGAGATGGAGAAGCAGGTGGGTGCGGCGCGCGCGGAGGGCCAGGCCATGATCGCCCAGGCGCGAGAGGTGGCGGAGCGGTTCAGGGAAGAGGAGCTCGCGAAGGCTCGCCAGGAGATCGAGGCCCAGCGTGCGCGTGCGGCGGCGGATATACGGAGGGAGAAGGCGGCGGCAATAGAGGAGCTGAGGGGTCAGTTCGCGGGGCTTGCGATCACGGCGGCTGAGCGGGTGGTCGGGGAGTCGGTGGACGAGGCGTCTCATAGGCGGCTGATCGAGGAGGTCCTCGATGAGAGCGCGATTCTCGGCGGGCGCTCGTAGAAGCTGCTGCGTACCCGGCGACGGGTCCGACTCTGCGTTTCGGGCGAAGCTCAGGGAGTAAACGGTGATCGTTGATCTAGCCAGTAGTGGCTTCGAGCATCTGAGGCTATATATCTCCCTTGAGGCCGACTATGACGAGGTCAGGCGGTCGGGGGACTCCGCCGGCCTCACGGCAGGTCATCGGTCCAAAGATGATTTCCATTACTTGGAGCGGGCTGGGTTCCGCAAGGGCGGTCGGCACCACCGAGTGGAGGCGCATTTGTCAGCTAGTGCGAATGTCGGATGACGGGTCCTCAGTATCATGAGATGATCCGAGATCGATTCGGTATCCCAGGCAGCAGGTCCGGGGAGTAGTCAAGAATGCCGCAAGCCGCTTCAGCGAGGAGGTACGCGCAGGCGGTCTTTCAGATCGCCGTTGAGCGTGACGCCTTGGACGCTTGGGCCGGGGACCTGAGGTCGCTGGCCGCCGCAATGGAGGTCCGGGAATTGGCGGGTCTCCTCGATGCGCCGCAGGTCCCGATGGCTCGGAAGGTGGAGGCTATCGGGAGGGCCGTCGGGGACGCGGTGGACCCGTTGGCGGCGAACCTGTTGTGCGTGCTGGCGGCGAAGAACCTCGCCCATCTCGCGCCGGCGGTGCTGGACGAGTACTCCCGCATGATAGACGCCCGCCGGGGCATAGAAACGGCGGAGGTGACGTCGGCGGCGACGTTTGACGACGCGCAGCGGGAGAAGGTCACCGGGATATTGGAGAAGGCAGCGGGCAAGAGCGTGCGGCTGCACACCCTCGTGCGCCCTGAGATACTCGGCGGCATCGTCGCGCGGGTCGGGGACAGAGTGATAGACGGCAGCGTCAGGGCGAAGCTCCGGGAGATGCGCCGGGAACTCGCCGATCCGGCGTCGGCGGATTGAGCCGTCAGGCCATCGGAGGCATTTTATGGCAGTCAGAGGGCAGGACATAGCGTCGGTAATCAAGCGCCAGATCGAGGAGTTCGGCCAAGAGTTGAAGATGGTCGACGTCGGTGTGGTGATCGAGGTGGGGGACGGCATCGCGCGCGTGCATGGGCTGTCGGGCGTGGGGGCCAACGAGCTCTTGGAGTTCGAGGGCGGCGCCAGCGGCATGGCCCTGAACCTCGAGGAGGACGGCGTCGGCGCGGTCGTGCTGGGCAACCCGGAGGGCGTCAAGGAGGGCACGGAGGTGCGCGGCACCGGGCGGGTGATGGAGATACCCCTTGGCGACGCGATGTTGGGCAGGGTGGTCAACGCCCTGGGGGAGCCCCTGGACGCGAAGGGGGGCATAGCGACTACGGAGAACGCGGCGGTAGAGGTGATCGCGCCCGGAGTGGCCGCCCGCCAAGAGGTGAACGTCCCGGTGCAGACCGGGGTGAAGGCCATCGACTCGATGGTGCCGGTTGGGCGCGGCCAACGGGAGCTGATCATCGGCGACCGGGCCACGGGGAAGACGGCCCTCTGCCTGGACACGATAATCAACCAGAAGGGCGGAGACCTGCTGTGCATATACGTCGCCATAGGTCAGCGGGCTGGGAAGGTCGCCCAGACCGTGGCGCTGCTGGAGCGGCACGGGGCAACGGAGCACACGGTCGTCGTTGCGGCGAACGCCGCTGACTCGGCGCCCATGCAGTACCTGGCGCCGTACACCGGGTGCGCCATAGGCGAGTACTTCATGCGGCAGGGCAAGGACGCGCTGATCGTCTACGACGACCTCTCCAAGCACGCGTGGGCTTACCGGCAGATGTCTCTGCTGCTGCGGCGACCCCCGGGCCGCGAGGCGTACCCCGGCGACGTATTCTACCTGCACAGCCGGTTGCTGGAGCGCGCGGCGCGTCTGTCCGAGGACCTGGGCGGCGGCTCGCTGACCGCGCTGCCGATCATCGAGACGCTGGCCGGCGACGTATCAGCATACATCCCCACCAACGTCATATCGATAACCGACGGGCAGATATACTTGGAGCCCGAGCTGTTCAACTCCGGCATCCGGCCCGCCGTGAACGCCGGCCTGTCCGTGTCGCGCGTGGGCGGCACCGCCCAGACCAAGGCGATGAAGTCGGTGGCGGGCAGCCTTCGCCTCGACTTGGCGCAGTACCGGGAGCTGGCGGCCTTCGCGCAGTTCGGCACGGCGGACCTCGACGCGGCGACCCGCGCCCAGCTCGAGCGGGGCCAGCGTGCGGTGGAGGTGCTGAAGCAGAACGAGAGCTCGCCGCTCAAGCTGCCCCAGGAGATCGCGGTGCTCACGGCCCTAGCCAGGGGCCACCTGGACGACGTCGAGATAACCAAGGTCGGCGCATTCGAGGAGGCGCTGCACAGGTTCATGGAGTCCAACCACCCGGAGATACTGGGCAAGATCGACGAGGAGAAGAACCTGACCGACGAGATTGAAACGGCGTTGACGGACGCGATCGCGGAGTTCAAGGCGAGCGTGCCCTATTAAGAAGGCCGTTACGTATTCTTGGGGGATTGTGCCCTTCGCCACGCTCAGGGCGAACGTGTTCCCCTCTTGAGATAGTTGCCAAGGCTACGGTATGCCGAGCGTTAGAGAGATAAGACGGCGCATCAGGAGCGTCGAGAACACGGCCAAGATAACCAAGGCCATGTCAATGATCGCCGCGTCGAAGATGCGGCGCGCCCAGGAGATGGCGCTCCAGGGGCGGCCATACTCCGAGCGCCTGCGGTCGCTTCTGTCCCACCTGGCCGCCCAGGAGCGCGAGGAAGAGGCGCTGCACCCGCTTCTGATGCGGCGTGAGCCCGCCAACGTCACCGTGGTGCTGATAACGCCCGACCGGGGCCTCACCGGCGGGCTGCACAGCAAGATCAACCGGGCGGCAGCCCAGTTCATAGTCGACCGGCAGGCAAGCACCCGGCTCATCACGATAGGCCGGAAGGGGCGTGACTTCATGGTGCGGGCAGGCCAGGAGGTGCAGGCGGTCTTCACCGACTTGGGCGACCGCCCGTCCATACTGGACGTTACGCCCGCGGCAGGCATCCTGATAGATGACTTCACCCAAGAGCGGGTGGACGCCGTGTACGTTGCGTACGCAGACTTTGTGAGCACTACGGTGCAGACGCCGGTCGTGCGCCCTCTACTACCGGTGGCGCCTGCGGACCTGCGCCCGGAGGAGGCGGTGGGGTACATATACGAGCCGGCCGCCGAGGCGGTGCTCTCGGAGATCCTGCCCAGGTTCGTCGAACTGGAGCTGTATCATGCGGTGCTCGAGTCGTTGGCCAGCGAGCAGTCGGCCCGCATGGTGGCCATGCGTAACGCCACCGACAACGCGAACGAGATGGTGGTGGACCTGACACTGGAGATGAACAAGGCCCGCCAGGAGACCATAACCAAGGAGCTACTGGAGATCGTAGGCGGCGCGGCCGCCGTCAGCGCGTGACCGAGCGACCGCTCAGTAGAAGTCGCCGAAGGCAGGGAGTCTGATATGGATGCATGGGTATACGTCGTCATCGTTCTGGCCGTCATAGTAGTCGCAATAGTGGTCTGGCATTTCGCGCAGCACTTCGCGCGGCATACGCGCGAACACCTGAACGAGGCCGTCGTGTGCGCCGGCTGCAAGAAGAGCATGACCAATCACGAATGGTACACCTACAAGAAGAAATGCCCGGACTGCGGCAGCGAGCAGACGGAAAGCGCAGGCCAACAGGCATGAACCCCTGTGCCGGGGAGCTAGCGGACGCCCGTATGGGGCGCCCCCGGACAGGTCACACTATCCCCTCCCCGAAAAGGGAGAGGCCAGGGAGATAGACCAAGATGGCGACCGGGAAGATAACACAGGTGATCGGCACCGTCGTGGACGTGGAGTTCCCGCCGGAGGAGATGCCGGCGATCTTCAACGCGGTGGAGACTCAGATCGGCGGCCAGCGGTTGGTGCTGGAGGTCGAGCAACACGTCGGCAACAACTGGGTGAGATGTCTCGCCCTGGGGCCCACGGACGGCCTGAGGCGGGGCGACGAGGCGGAGGATACGGGCAGTCCCATCTCCGTTCCCGTGGGCGACCCCACACTGGGCCGTCTATTCAACGCCCTGGGGGAGACGATAGACAACCTGGAGGAGGTCGAGTCCACGGAGAGTTGGCCCATACACCGGGAGCCCCCGCCGCTTCACGAGCAGGCGACCGAGGTGGAGATGCTCGAGATGGGCATCAAGGTTATGGACCTGATCGCGCCGTTCACGCGGGGCGGGAAGGTCGGCGCATACGGGGGCGCCGGGACCGGTAAGACGGTCATCATCCAGGAGCTGATACGCAACATCGGAGCGGAGCATCAGGGGGTCTCGGTCTTCGCGGGCGTGGGGGAGCGGTCGCGCGAGGGCAACGACCTATGGCGCGAGATGCAGGAATCGGGAGTGCTGGGGAGCACCGTCTTGGTCTTCGGACAGATGAACGAGCCGCCGGGCATCAGGGCCCGCGTCGGGATGACGGGCGTCACGATGGCCGAGTACTTCAAGGAGACCAGGAGTCAGGACGTCCTGCTGTTCGTGGACAACATATACAGGTACATTCTGGCCGGGATGGAGGTCTCCGCGCTTCTGGGCAGGATGCCGTCGGCGGTGGGCTACCAGCCGACGTTGTCGACCGAGATGGGGGACTTGGAGGAGCGGATCACGTCCGCGGGAGCGGGTTCCATAACGTCGTTCCAGGCCATCTACGTGCCTGCGGACGACTACACGGACCCGGGCATCGTGACTACCTTCGGACACCTGGACGCGGTGGTTTCCCTGGACAGGGCCCTGGTGGAGCAGGGGCTCTACCCGGCGGTGGACCCGCTTTCGTCGTCGTCCCGAATACTGGAGCCGTCGGTAGTGGGCCAAGACCACTACGCGGTGGCGAGAGGGGTCCAGCAGGTGTTGCAGCGCTACAAGGACCTGCAGGACATCATCGCGATACTGGGCGTGGAGGAGCTTTCGGACGAGGACAGGCAGACGGTGGCCCGGGCGCGGAAGATCCAGCGGTTCCTGACGCAGCCGTTCTTCGTGGCGGAGCAGTTCACGGGCCAGGAAGGCCGGTACGTCCCGGTGCGCGACACGGTGAAGGGGTTCCAAGAAATCCTGGACGGCAAGCACGACGCCCTCCCGGAGCAGGCGTTCTACATGGTGGGCGCCATCGAGGAGGCGGTGGAGAAGGCCGAGCGGATGAGGGCGGAGGCCTAGGCTTTGGCCAAGCTGCTGTTCGAGATCGTTACTGCGGAGCGGTTGGTCTCTTCTCAGGAGGTGGACGTGGTTGTGGCGCCCGGGGTGGAGGGGGAGTTGGCGGTGCTGCCGCACCACGCGCCGTTGCTTACGTCGCTGAAGCCCGGCGAGGTGCTGGTGCGGAACGACGGAGAGGAGACGTACATTGCGGTGAGCGGCGGCTTCCTGGAGGTGATGCCGGATAAGGTGACCATCTTGGCAGACGCCGCCGAGCGCGCTGAGGAGATCGACGAGCAGAGGGCTGAGGAGGCCTTGAGGCGCGCCCAAGAGCGCCTCACGTCGGCGCCCGCCGCCGTGGACTTGGAGCGCGAGCTTGCCTCGATGCGCCGCTCCCAAGCCCGTCTCAGCATCGCCCGTAGGCGGCGCAGGCGCGGCTCGTCATAGAACGCCGCGGCCGCTCCGGTCTTGCTCGTCGAGCAGGGCCGGACTCCCATGTTCGCAACGTCCTGCGATACCGATGGGGGCCGTTGTAACTGTTCAGACTCCGTGAGGGACTGGCGCAGCCCCGATAAAGCAGGGCGTCTTTAGGTTCCCGCCCGCCCCTTGGTAACTGTGGGCACAGCCCCCAGACCCCCTGCCGGAGGTCTGAACAATTTCGGTCCGTTCGGGTGGCTATCCTGTGGCGAGGACACAGGGTAGAATCTGCCAGAGGCCACGTGCCGCCGTCCTAAATCGGCTCACGGAAGAGGGACTGAACAGATGGCAGATACAGCGTCGGACACAGCGCCACAGCTGACTCTGATTGTGCTGTGGACGAGAATCGCTCAGGGGGAAGAACGCTACTCCTCGGTCGTCGAGCGGGTACTCAAGTCGCGGAATCAGATGTCCGATCAGGCCCATCAGGCCCTCACGGCAGCAATCAACAGCGCCGTGAGGGACGTCCCTGGGTTCTCCAAGAATCCGGCCATGGCTCCTCCTTCGTTCCTGGCGGAGCCCGTTATGCACGAGATGATCCGCTCGGAAAAGCTGGCCGGGGCGGTACTGAGGGTGTGGGCAGAGTCACACAAAGACCTTCACGACGCGGTCGTTGGGCATCTCGAGAGTATAGGGGCGCCGGCAGAGTATCCCAATTTCAAGGAGGGCCTGCTGAGGGGGCTGTGGCCTCCCGATGATTGGGAACGCGAGTTGGAGGGCCTGGCCGACAAGTGCGGCGAATTCGACAAAGACGACGTGGCTTTGATGCTGTGCTACACGTCGGGCAAGGTCCCAGATCGCTCAGACGGCGAGGATGACGAGCAGTACGTGGACTTCCCCGGATGGCTCGCCTGCATGAAAGGCCTGCCGGCCAACGCGGAGGAATGGGCCGGGGCAAGGGAATTCATCACTGCGGCGGCCAAGGTCATCGAAGAGAAAGAGGCCGAGCGCAGCCTGGCGCGTGTGCGGGAGCTGGACGGTGCTATCGCCGATCTAGCTGAGAGGTTTTCACCGGAGCTGATCTATCTCGAGCGCGGCGCCGATTCGTGGTCGGCGGACGGGCTCCCGGCGTCCGTGATTCCGCAGGCGCTGGACTCAGTCCACGAACTGGGATCCGCTTTGGATGAGTACCGCCCGGTCCGCGAGCTCGCCCCTGTGATAAGCCAGGAGCTTGTCAGGGCGGAAGAGCGGCGGGCCTTCGAATCCCGCATCCTGGCGCTGATGGACAAGGTGGACCGGCTCATGTCCGAAACGGACACTCCCGACGGCGATACGCCTGCTGAGCAGGACGTCGAGGGACCGCCGGACGGCGGGCGGGATCCTCGGTCTGAGCCGGCGCGCGCGGAGGCCGAGGAGGGTCAGCCGGCTGAGGCCGTTGCCCGGCAGACCGACGGGGCGCTCTTGAACGAGAATGAGGACCTCCGGCAAGAGGTGAGGTCGCTCAAGGAAGAACTGAAGGAGAGCCGCCACAAGGAAGAGGGCTGGAGGTTGTCCTACGTGGAGGCGGTGCGGGGGCGGATGGACCAGGACGGTGAGGGTGAGGTTCCGCCAGTCCGTGACGTGGCTTCCGCCGTGGATCTCGCCAGGGACCTGTTCACCGGCGAGCTTCTGTTTCAACTGAACTCGAGGTCGGAGGTCAGGAACAACCCCTTCGAGGACCCGGAAGCGGTCTTGGGAGCGCTGAAATGGCTGGCTACCACCTACCGCCGCTCGCGCAGGGGCGACGGCAGCCTGCCCGATCCCGACTCGTCGATCCGGGAAGCCTGCGGGTGGTCCTACACGAGTCACCAGAGCGAGGTGACGATGGGCATGTACAAGGAATGGTACGTCACCAAGGTCGACGGCGAGACGCGCCGGCTGCGGGAGCACGTCGGCAAGGGCAACAGCAAGGACGCGCGTCACACCATCCGCATAGGGTTCGACTGGGATAAGGAGCGGCAGGCCGTCGTCATAGGCTTCATAGGCCGGCACCAACGGACGACCGCCACCTGAGCGGCGTCCTGCTCTCGGTATAGCTGGGCGTACCGCGTGCGGGGCGCGGGACGAGGCGGGGGTTGCCAGGCCTTTAGGGTAGGAGTTCGGCTGCGATTTCGGCGACGCCGGCCTCGTCGGGGCCGCCGTCGTGGGCTATGACCCGGATGGAAACGTCGAGGGTGCTGCCCACCTTCAGGTCGTACCGGTCATCCAAGAACGGGTTGACGACGATGGACCCCCAGTCGTAGACGGCCCAGGGGTGACCCGCCGCCGAAGGATGAGGTGCGACCGCTACGCCTGCGCGGTGTCCGTAGGGCGCGGGGCCTGAGACGTCCACCCAGTCCGCCGTCTGTCCGGTTATCTCGTCCGAGCGGCGGCGCCCCTTGGAGTCCAGCACGTCCGCGCCGTCGTCGATGCGGATGCCGTCGGCCAGGCGCACGGTGAAGTAGGCGTGCCTGGTGGGGCCAATGGAGACGTCCCACTCCGTGGGCGAGAGTTGGGAGCGCACGTCGAAGACGTTTGCGGCGCGGCGGGGGTAGACGTCTATCGTCCTGGTCTCCACGGCGACCGTGCGTCTGTCGGGCGCGCCCCACTCGGCCGGGCCCTGCCAGTGTACGGTCTGTACGACCCTGAGGTGGCGCTGGGAGACCTCGCGGCTGTCGGTGGAGACCGCCACCGTGCGCCCTGGCGCGCGGCCTTGGAACACGTCGTTGACGTAGAAGTTATAGGTGCCGTCTTCCAGTCTGTCGGCGGCGTATTGGAAGCGGCAGTCGAAGTGATCCGCGCCGACCGTAATCGAGTTGTGGTGCGGATGGTCTATGGGGGTCTCGCCCGTGACGGGGACGCCGGCCGGGGTGAGGACGGGATATACGTATGGGCGGTAGGCGCTCTGGCTGAAGGCCGCGACCGGCCTGCCGCGCCAAGCGGCTTTCAGGCGCCTGGACTGTGCGGTGGCGCCCGTGGGCAGGTCTACGGCGTCGTGTCGGACTGTGAAGTTGCTCGGCATGGGTCGGAGTGGGGCGCCGGGGGCGGGTCTACGTGTCGCCGAAGTTGGCGACGCTCGCCGGAAGCTTTCCGTCGGGGAGGAACAACTCACTCTTCAGGTCCAAGGGTACGGGTCTGCGCGCGCGCATCGACTCCAAGGCTTTCTCGAACAGGATGGTTGGGATGCATGACTCCCACATGTCCATGGGGTTTGGGCCTCCCTCGAGGCAGAGGCGGGCGAACATCCCGAACTCCTCGTTGAAGCCGTTGTGGTAGTCGTTCTCCTTGATGCCCGGCTCGTCCGTACCCTCGAAGACGAGGTTGTAGAAGCGTGTCGTGGCGGCGCTGACGGGGCCGGCGTGGACCTCGGCGTAGTGTTTGGGGAGAATGCCGCCTGAGCCTATGGTGCTGAAGACCGAGACGCCGAGGCCGCCGTTGGCGAATCGGATCAAGGTCGTGCAGGAGTTGGTGGGCTTTCCATCGAAGCCCTGAGCGTATACTTCGACGGGCTGCGAGCGCATCACGTGCCATATCCAATGCAGGTTGTATCCTGAGTTGTCCAGGATGCCGTTGCTGCCGTAGGGCCCTTCGGGGCCGTCGGGCCCTTCGCCGCGGCCGCCGGGGATGCGCAGGGTGAAGAGGACCGAGTATGGGCGTTCGATCACGCTCCGGAGCCTCTTGGTTACCGGGGAGTGCTTGAACCACCATCCGCTCATCATCTGCACGCCCGTCTCGTGCGCCGTGCGCTGGAGCCTCCTCGCCTCGGCGATGGTCATAGCCGGGGGCTTTTCGACAAAGACGTGCTTTCCGGCCGCGGCGGCCCTGACCGCGAGCGCGGCGTGCGTGTGGTGGGTGGAGCAGATGGCCACTGCGTCCACCTGATCGTCGGAGAGCACCTGGTCGAGGTCGGTTGTCCAGTACTGCATTTCGCCCTGCTCGGCGCGTTCGCGGGCGGCTTCTTCGCGGATGTCCATGGCTGCCCGGACGCGTACTTCGGGGGTCCTTAGCATGTTGCGAAGGTGGGATCCGCTGATGTTGCCGCAGCCGACTATGGCTATGTTTAGCTGTTTCCCCAACACGGCCTCCTGCTACTCGGACTCTACCCGGCGGGTGAGATCTTGGAGCCTGTCGTAGTTGATGCGCATGGCCTCCTCGGCGGAGCCGCTGGGGGGCCGGAAGTGGGTCGCCAGGGAGAGTATGGCCTCGCTGCGGTGGTCGCGGAGGTTTCGCAGCACGGTGAGGTAGTCGACGTCCCCGTCGCCGAGGGGGCGGTATTCGAAGTCCCTGCGCAGGCCGTCGTTGACGTGAAGGTCCTTGACGTGGAGCGAGTGCAGGTAGGGGCGCACGTTGTTGAAGCCGGCTTCGGCAACGTCCCACTCGCCGCAGTTGTAGTTGTCGGCAGGGCCCCACATGACCTTCAGCCTGGGGGAGTTGAGACGCTCTGCCAGACTGCGGAAGTTGCCGGTGGTGTTGGTGTAGTTCCAAGGCATCATGGAGACGGAGACGTCGATTTGGCGCCTTTCGGCCTGCTCGACGACCATGGAAAAGGCCTTGACAAGCTTCTCCATGTCCGCGTCTGCGATGACGCCGCCCCTGGTCAACCAGCGCATGGGCCACGTCGGCTTGTCGGCGGTGTACTCGCCCGGCCAGGCGAAGCTGTAGGCCGAGACGGCGCCGACGCCGAGTCGGGCGGCGATTTCCATGGAGCGGACGAGGTCGTCGAGGTCCTTTCGGAACTGGGGGTGCTCGGCGAGGTTGTCGGCCTCCAGATCGGTCAGATGGATGAACTTGAAGGGGCTGGCGGCGCTGATCATCATCAGACGCAGGCCGTTGGCAGCCACCTTGTCGGCTATCTGATCCAACTCGGCGTCAGACATGTCGGCCACGGGGGGCCTGCCCGGTAGGGAGGCGAACCAGACGTATTCCACGCCTATGTCCTTGGCGGTCGGCAGGGCTTCTTCCAACGGCATTTGGAGTTCGTTAATGAACATGGCGGTACTGAACTTGTAGGGGGCTTGATCGGGTGCGTACATTGGGACGACCTCCGGGGGCGCGGCGCCGCGTCTGTTTGTACCACCGGGAGGGCGTGGGCGCAATACCACGTTGCAGGCCCAACCCCCTCGCGTTGTCATCTTTGCAGCCTTTCCTTCCCGGGCCGGGAAGGGGAATAGATTATATCTCTGAGGGACACCCTCAGGCACCCGGCGAGGGGCGTAGCCCCTCTGCACACCCCTAAGGACGGGAGGCGTCCGGCCCTGTCCCTGTCTGCACACCCCTAAGGACGGGAGGCGTCCGGCCCTGTCCCTGTCTGCACACCCCTAAGGACGGGAGGCGCCCGGCCCTGTCCCTGTCTGCACACCCCTAAGGACGGGAGGCGTCCGGCTCTGTCCCCCTCTGCACACCCCTAAGGACGGGAGGCGTCCGGCCCTGTCCCTGTCTGCACACCCCTAAGGACGGGAGGCGTCCGGCCCTGTCCCTGTCTGCACACCCCTTAAGATTTTCGCGGCTTACTAAAGCGCAGAGCTTGACAGTAACGGTACATATGTTCTATCATCTTGGCCTAGCGGGATGGGCGGACGGACGGCATGTTTCCGTTCGAGATCCGCCCCCGATGCACCTGGAGGGTGGATGTAGTGGGATTCTTCGATTCGAGGGCATCCAGGTTCCTGATAGACGACGTGGGCGGAGTGCGGCGCGACCTGTCAGCCTACCTGACGGAGGTGGAGGGACTTCCCGGCGGGCGCGGCCTCGCGGAGGTGACAGCCCTTGGGGACAGCGCCGTGTCCTTCGTCGCCGGCTTGGAGGACGTGTCGATCGCGTTGAGAGGGGTGTTCGACGACGCGGCTGAGCGCGGGTCGGATGCGGTGCTGGGGGCGTTGCGGACTCACGGGTCGGCGGTGGCCTTCGAGTACGGCCCCTCCGGCACGGGTGCGGGCGGGCTGCGGTATTCCGGCAGGTGCTGGGTGGTCTCTTACGAGCTTCGCAGTCGGATTGGGAGCCTGGTCGAGTGGCTGGCGACGCTACAGGTAGAGGGCGCCGTCTCGCGGAACGTGATAACGGGAGGGGAGGGATGAGCGACACCCTCAAGCGCGTGGAGTTGCCGTCGGGGCGCTGGTGGGAGGTTGAGGGGCGGCCCCGGTGGAGGCACTTGCGGGAGCTGGCCGCCCGGCGCGGCCTGGGATCGCCGATGAAGGCGTCCTACAGCGACCTTGCGGACGCGGCGCTTGTCCTGCTCACGACTGCGTGGAGCTTCGAAGAGCCGGTCTGCCCGGCCTCGGTACGGAACAGGGATCCGGACGACGTGGCGGCGGTGCTGACCGAAGTCGCGGAGGCGATGGAGCACCTGGTACGCACCCGTAGGGACAAGGGCGCTCTGGCCATGAAGCTGTTCGCAGGCCTGATGCAAGGGCGGGTGCCGGAGGCTTTCGAGGAGGTGGACCTGATGTCTAGGACGGGCTGGACGTGGGAGCAGCTCCAGGAGACGCCGGCCGACGTGGTGGAGTTGACGTCGGTCTACCTTTCGGTCGTGGAGGCGATCGAAACGGGCGGGTCCGTTGGGGCTGAGGTAGGCGGCGATGGTGGGGTCTAAAGAGACTCTGGAGGAGCTCAAGGGCCGCATGGGCCGGGCGGCCGCTTCGCTTCTGACAGCGAGCGCGTCGGGGCGTCCGGTGCGTCGGCGGCTGGCCGCCAGGGGGTATGGCCCCGCGCCGCTCAGGCGCAACCTCATCTCCGACGAGAGGTTGCTCCGGGTGCTGGCGAAGCAGATCAGCCGTCTGATGGCTGAGGATGGCAGACGCGGTGTCGGCAGTCCGTGACCGGGACGCGGTGGGCATGAGGAAGGCGAGGGCAGATGACGCGGGCAGAGTGGCGCGTGTGCGTGGACTGGAACGACGACGGGGACTTTACGGGGTCGAACGAAGACGTCACGGATGACGTGCTGGGCCTCACCCTTGATCACAGCCGAGACCTGCTGACTGATCGGATCCCGGCCGCCCGCGTCGAGATGGAGCTTCGGAACAGCGATCACAAGTACAGCCCGCCGAACGGCAGGTCGCCGCTCGCGGGCAATCTGAAGCCTGGACGCAAGCTGTGGGTCCGTGCGGCGTATCCCTTCGACGGATTCTCGGACACTCCGGGGAGGCGTCTCGCGGCGCACAAGCCCGACTACGACGCGGGCTTCTCTTGGTCGGAGCACTCCGGGGGGTTCGAGATAGGCCCGACGGGCAAAGGGGTCCGCACCAGCCGCGCCGGCGGGGCCGGGCATTGCGTCGCCACGGTCGATTTCGGCGACCCAAACCCTTCGTTAGGCTGCGACTTTACCCGTGGAGGCGTCGGTACGCTCCACGGCGGGATCTGCTTCCGCTACTCCGACTCCCGCAACTTCCTGTACGTCCGCGTCACGGGCTCGGCGGTAGAGGTGCGAAAGGTCGAGGCGGGCTCGGACGGGATGCTTGCGTCCGGCGCGAGGACGTGGGGCGTCGGCGTGCGCGGCGGCCTGCAAGTCAACTTGCATGGCGCCTCGATACGGGTCTTCGCGGGCCTCGACGAGGTGGTGGAGGCGGAGTCGGCGTTCAACGTGACGGCTACCCGTCACGGGCTGTTCTCAGGAGGGCAGTCGTCCCACGCGTGGGCGGGTTTCGGCGGCTGGGCGTCGCTGTTCTACGGGGGGGTCGACTCGATTCTACCCAGGCCGGGCCGAGGAGAGCAGTACTGCTACGTCAGGGCCCTCGACGAGATGGAGCGTATGGGCGCGGTGACGCTCTACACCTACGCGTCGGCGGCGTTTCCGCAGCGGTCGGACGACATTCTGGGCGGCATTCTCGACTACGCGGGGGTCGGCGCGGGAAGGCGGCAATTCGACGCGGGGTCGCGCCTGGTCCCGCACACCTTCAGCCCGGCCACGTGGGGGGTGAGGGCTCTCGACGAGATATACCGGCTGCAGGACGAGGAGGACGGATTCATCTACGTAGACGGACATGGCTATTGGCGCCTCGAGGGGCGCGGTCACCGGGCAGGCCCGCACGCCTCGGCGGCGGCGGCCATCGGGGACGGGAGCGGCGGAGCAGGGGCGTACTTCTCTGATCTGACGTGGGACGACGGCGTCGCCAACGTGGAGAACGTGATTTTCGTTCGGGTAAAGAGCTATACGGTGGAGGGAGCCCGCACGGTGTGGACGCTATCGGAGACGCCGCGATTCGCCGCAGGCGAGACGAAGGTCTTTCTGGCCGAGAGCACCACCTACGACACTGTGGTCGGCTACTCGCCGCCCGCCGCGCGGGTGGATTACCAGGCCAACAGCCGGCGGAACGGGTTTGGGCGTGACCTTACGTCGGGGCTGACGGTTACTCATCCCAATACGAGGGACTTCAAGGGCCTGGGCACCCTGGTCAGTGTCAAGTTCGGCGCTAGAGCCGGTTACCTGACCCTCCTGAAGCTGCGCGGAGTCAACGCGGTCAAGTTTGCCGATCCGGTACTGGCGCTGGCCGAGGACTCGGCGAGCAAGAGGGTCTACGGGGAGCGCATCAAGACGATAGAGGCCCGCTGGACGCGTGAGGTTGCACGGGCCCAGGCCACGGCCGGGAACAGGCTCAGCCGGAAGAGGGAACCTAAGACGGTGCTCCGCGTTACCGTGCCCAACGGATCGCGGGCGAACATGCTGTTGATCCTGCATCGGGGCCTGTCCGACCGCGTGACCGTCAGCTACGGCGACATGGGCATTGACGAGGACTTCTTCATAGAGGGTCACTCTCTGACAGTGGGCGAGGGCGGCAGATACGTGACGAGGGAATTGGTGCTGAGGGGGGTTTGAGAATGGACATCGATCTGACGCGGATACTCGACGCCGGGCTGCTGGGCGCCGTGCTGGTGTGGTTCATGTTCAGGTTGGAGCGCATACTTGCCCGCTTCGACAAGAACGTGGAACTGGCCGCCCGGTCCGTAATTCGTTTGCTGGAGCGCACCGATCCCGAGGGGGCCTCTGTGCTCAGTAAAGCCCTCCACCGCTCCGAGGGCGGTCAATAGCCCTGCGCGTCTGTGGACGCGGGAGGCAGCCGCGCCCTGCCGTCTGCTCAAGGAGAAGCGGCCTCGACGGGGCTGCTGAGCACCTGGGGGTCGCTGAGCACCTGCCGGAACTCGATCTTGCCGGTCTTGTCGATGATGAACTCCTCCTGCCCCGGGGTGCCTGTGAAACCGGCGAAGGGTTTGTGGGTCAGGACGACGTAGTAGAATTCCTGGTCCTCCGAGGATCTCGCCACCTCCCAGACCATGGGTTGGTCGCGGTACTCCGGGGAGTACATCTCCGTATTGCGCTGTGCGAACCGGACCGCCTCGAGTCGGGCCCGGGCGAGGCTGATGCGCCCTTCGCTCTCCTGCCGCAGGGCCTCGGCTCTTTCCTCTTCCGCCTGCTTCCGAATGTCTTGGATCTGCCGCTGCGCCGCGGCGACCCTCGATTCCTCAGCGGACAGACGCGACAACGCGGTATTGAGGTCCCTCTTGGTCGACTGGAGCTCTTCAGCCAGCGCGTCGTATTCTTCCTGCGAGGGGCCGCCCCCACATGCGGACAGGAGGACCACCGCGGCGATGGCGAGGAGCGGAGCCGTCCGGCGGCGCGCGGCCGTGGGGGTTCTGAGGAGGGACGGGAGCGTAGGCATTATCTCCGGTCGGTCCAACTTCGTCGATTTCCGAGAGTTACTGCACGACGCGGCGGCGCTTGCGAAGCCGTAAGCCGGTGATTCCCCGTCTGTTTCAGCCTGCCTGTGCCCCCGCGGGTGATCGGCCCCGGCGGAGCACGTCGCGAACCATGATCGTCTCGTGGCGCTCGGGGCCCGTGGATATGACGTCGATCGGCGTCTCCACGAGTTGCTCCAAGCGGCGGACGTAGGCGCGGGCCTCGGGCGGCAGGTCTTCAAGGTTGGTGGCGCCGGCCGTGGGGCTGTCCCATCCGGGGACGTCCTCGTAGACCGGCTTGCACCTCTCCAGGACTGAGGCATTTCCGGGAAAGTCCCACACTCGCTTCCCGTCGAGCTCGTAGTAGGAACACAGCTTGAAGGAGTCGAAGTCGTCCAGGACGTCCAGCCGAGTCAGCACCAAGGAGGTATAGCCGTTGATTCTGGCGCTGTACCGTGCGGCCACCGAGTCGAACCAACCCACCCTGCGCGGCCTGCCCGTCGTGGTGCCGAACTCCTGCGCTCGCTCACGTATGAGGTCGCCGACCTCTCCGTGGATCTCGGTGACGAACGGCCCGCTGCCCACCCTCGTGCTGTAAGCCTTGAACACGCCCAAGATGGTCTCGATGTGCCGGGGCAGCAGTCCCAATCCGGTCTGAGCGCCTCCGATGGTGGGATGCGATGAGGTGACGTACGGATACGTCCCCTGGTCGAGGTCCAGCAACGCACCCTGCGCACCCTCCAGGAGGACGGTCTTGCCGTCGTTGATAGCGTCGTATACGACGTGCTCGACAGGCCCAACATAGGGGCGGAGGCGGCCGGCCCACGTCTTGCACTTCTCGAATACCTCGTCCAGAGAGACCGGCTGCCCGTCGTACACCTTCTCGATGATGGCGTTGGCGTGGCTGAGGACGTGCTCGATCCTTGGGTAGAGCGACTCCATGTCGGAGAGGTCGGCGGCCCTGATCCCCGTCCTGGCCGCCTTGTCGGTGTACGCCGGGCCGATGCCCTTGCCCGTGGTGCCGATGGCATGGCTGCCGCGCGCGCTGTCTATGAGCTCGTCCAGTACGACGTGATACGGCATGACGAGGTGCGCTCGCTCGCTGACGAGCAGCCGGCCGTCCAGGTCCACGCCCCGGTTCTCCAGCCCGTCCACCTCTTCGACCAGGGCGTCCGGGTCTACGACGACCCCGTTCCCGATGACCGCAAGGGATTCGGGCCAGAATATACCCGAGGGCACCAGGTGGAGCTTGAAGGTCCCCATGGGGTTCATCACCGTGTGGCCGGCGTTGTTCCCGCCGGAGAATCTGGCTACTATGTCGGCTTCTTCAGCCAGGAAGTCGACGATCTTCCCTTTGCCCTCGTCGCCCCACTGCCCCCCAAGTACAGCGCAAACAGTCATGGTCGTATTGTAGCTTCTCCTTAGCGTCCCATCTCCGACAGGAAAGTATACCAGACCGCCGCCGGAGCTTGAGGGCATTTCTCATGCGGGGTGTGTTGCCATCACCTGAGATCCCGTTGTAAGCTGTGATGCAGACCACGTATTCCGCAGCCTGCCGGGTAGCTGTCAGATGACTCTTCTGCGCATAATCGATTCGCCCTACGCATGGGGCGCCGTGGGGTTTGCCATAGGGGCGTCCCTGGGCGTCACCGCCGTCTCCGTGTGGCTTGTGGCCATCGGGCTAGGCGGGTTCGTGCTGTATCTCAGGCTTCATGGGCCGGCCAATGATGCTACTGAGGGCGCGCTCTTCGCCGCCGGGCCCGCCTTCATCCTCGGATGGGTCCTCGGCTTCATGGTCCGAGGGTTGATCACCTGAGACGCCCGCTGACGGGTTGGGGGTGTGGACGATAGATGCAAGCCTCCCTCTTCGTCTCCTGCATAGTTGATCAGTTCTTCCCTGAGGTGGGCGAGAGCACGGTCAGGGTGCTGCGCCGCTTGGGCGTGGACGTCGACTTCCCGCCCGGGCAGACGTGCTGCGGGCAGCCTGCCTTCAACTCAGGGTTCTGGAACGAGGCCAAGCCGCTTGCTCGGCGGCTCCTCAGACAGCTTGAAGGCAAGGAACACGTCGTGGTCCCGTCCGGCTCCTGCGCCAGCATGTTGAGGGTCTTCTACGCCGAACTGCTCCGCGACGAGCCCGCCGCCCTTCACGCCGCCAAGGAGCTTGCGCCGCGCGTCTACGAGCTCTCCGAGTTCATCGTCGACGTGCTGAAGGTGACGGACGCCTCGGAGATCGGGGGCAGGCCCCGGCGTGAGCCGGAGAAGGTCACCTACCATGAGGGCTGCCACCTGCGGCGTGAATTGGGGGCGGTTACTCAGGCCCGCGCCCTGATCGGCTCAGCTCCGGGCGCCGAGCTGGTCGAGATGGAGCAGCCCGATGTCTGCTGCGGCTTCGGCGGCCTCTTCTCAGTCAAGTACCCGGACATCTCCGGCGCGATGCTTGCCGACAAGATCGACGACATCCGGCGCACCGGCGCGGGGGCTGTGGCGGCGTGCGACAGCTCATGCCTGATGCAGATCGGGGGCGGACTCAGGGCGCAGGGACTGCCCATCAGGACGGTCCATCTTGCCCAGCTGCTGGACGAAGCGGCCACGCCGGGATAGAGGCATGGAAGCAACCACCAAGCAGTTCACCCAGTCGGCGGCCAAAACGTTGTCCGACGCGAGAATCCAGGACAGCCTTCGCGGCCTGTACGGGGGCTTCTCGAAAGCCCGCGAGAGGGCGGCGGAAGCGACCCCCGGCTGGGAAGAGATGCGGACCCGCGCGCAGGCGGTAAAGTCGCACACGATCGCCAACTTGGACTACTACCTGGAGCAAGTCGAGGCTAGGGTCACGGAGTCGGGCGGCAACGTGTTCTTCGCGCAGGATGGCGAGGCGGCGAGCAGGTACATCCTCGACCTCGCCGAGAGGGAGAGCGTCAAGAGGGTCATCAAGGGCAAGTCGATGCTCTCTGAGGAGATGGACCTCAACCGCCTACTGGCCGGAGCCGGGGTCGAAGTGACCGAGACGGACTTGGGGGAGTATCTGATTCAGCTCGCCGGCGACACCCCGTATCACATCATCGCTCCGGCTATTCACATGTCCAAGAATCGAGCGGCTGAGCTTCTCCATCGAGGCGTCGGCGCGGAGGGGCGGGAATGGGACACCGCCGAGCTGACCGCGGAAGCCAGGAGGCAGCTCCGAGACAAGTTCATCGAGGCCGACATGGGCATCACGGGGGCCAACTTCGTCGTGGCCGAGACTGGGACCCTCGTCCTGGTGACGAACGAGGGCAACGGCCGGATGTGTACCTCGATGCCGCGGATACACGTTGCGGTCATGGGGATGGAGAAGGTGGCGCCAACCCTGGAGGACATGTCCATGTTCCTCCGGCTGCTCACCCGTTCGGCCACCGGCCAACGGCTCTCGGCCTACGTGACCACGGTTGACGGCCCGAGAGGCCCCGGCGACGAGGACGGACCGGAGCAGTTCCACCTGGTCGTAGTCGATAACGGGCGCTCGCGAATCTTGGCGGACCCGCATATGCGGGAAGCGCTGAACTGCATCCGGTGCGGCGCCTGCCTGAACGCGTGCCCGGTGTACAGGAAGGTTGGCGGGCACGCCTACGGCTGGGTCTACTCGGGGCCCATCGGCGCTATCGTAACCCCGATGCTGACGAATTTGCCCGACTCGCGCGACCTGCCTTACGCGTCGAGTCTGTGCGGCGCGTGCCGCGAGGCGTGCCCGGTCCGAATCGACATCCCGCGTATGTTGTTGCACCTTCGGCGGGAGCTGGCCGAGGGACGCAACAAGAATGCCCCGGTCGCCGAGGCGGCTCTAATGAAGGTGTGGCGGCTGTCGGTGTCCAACAGCGGAACGCTGGCGGCGGCTAATCTGATTGGCAGGGCGCTCCGGTGGCCGCTGCTCTTGCTAGGGAGGCTGCTGCCGCCCTTCTCGCGGTGGGCCCGATACAGGGAGCTTCCGCGTCCGGTCTCGCCGTTCAGGTCGAGGTGGAAGGACATCTTCCGGACCTGAACGCCCCGTTTACACCGCGCCTGCTGCTCGACGCGCCAGCCTGTTGGTACGGAACCACAGGTACACGGCCCCCCCGAGCAGGAACACGATGACCCCCAAGAAGACGTATCCGCCTGCTCCGCTGGCGGGCAGCGCAGGCCCGATCACGGGCAGCGGCAAGCTGAAGCTGGCGCTGCCCCTGTCTTCGTGCAGCACGTCCACGCGCAGCGTCCAGACGCCGGCGGATTCTATGGTTATGTTGGCGTCGTAATACTCCAGGGCCATAGGCGAGTTCACCGCGCGGGCGCGGTAAGCCTCGTTGCCCTCCGGGTCCACTGCGGTGACGTCTACCTCCGCCTCCAGTATCAGGGCCTTGGTTTCGGGGTCGAAGGGCGTGATCGTGAAGTGGATGAGCCCGACGGTGGGCGTTTCCGGGATGACACGGACTGTGACTTCGAAAAGTCCTTCCGTTCCCTGGAACACAACGGCGCCCTCGCCGTGCGCCGCCGCGCCGTAAGGCGCGGCGAGGGTTAGGACTGCCAACAGCGCCGCAAGCGCGGCTCGGCCTATGTGGCGGCGAAGGGCAAGGCGCATCAAGGTCAACCTCCGGCGGGCAGCACTTCCGCGAGAGCCATTTCCAACTCCTCCTCAGTTGCGAAGCCTTCGAACTTCGACGCCACCCTGCCGCCCGAGTCGAGCACGAAGGTAAAGGGCTCGGTCAGAAGCCCCCACCGCTCCATGTGCGGCGATACCCTGCCCGCTGAGAAGTCCCCCATCATCTCGTGAGGGTTCTCGTAGACCTCGACGTGGATGAAGTTCACGTCATCCGCGTGCCGTTCCCTGAGCGCCGAGACGACCTCCAACTGTGGGCCGCAGGTGGCCGTCGAACAGAACAAAGGTGTTGCGAAGGCGACCAGGGTCGGCCTGCCGCTGGAAAGGGCGTCCGCGACCGTCATGCCGTACAGGCCGGGGTCCGGATTCGGGGCGGACGTAAGCTCTCCCAGATCGGATACGTCGGCCACGGTCTTGTTGACTATGGGAGGCGGTACGCCGCCTATGGCCGGCGCTGAACTCTCCGCCTTCACCACGAACCCGCTCTGACCGATCGCAGGGGCCTTGCCCTCCGCCCCTGGGACCTCAACCACCACGCCCCACCGGCCCGGCCCGGCGAAGGCCGCGTCGACGACGTACACGCCGGCGCGCGCCGAGGGCCAGTTCACGAACCGGGCCGCGTCTCGGCCGGCGGGCTTCGACGGGTCGCCGTCGAGATGATAGAACGTCACTCGCACCTCGGGGGTCCGTATGGGCCCGTCCGCGTTGAGCACCCCGAAGGCAAACCTGTTACGCCCCGTGGCCAGGTCGGTCGCGGCAACGATCACGGTGACCTCTTCGCTGCCGCTGTCGGCTGCGGTGGGCGAGGCCTCGGCGGCGGGGTCGGGGGCGACGGGCGTCTCGGGTGGTACGGTCGAGCATGACACTACCAGGATGGCCGCCAACAACGCCGCCCCGCCGGGGGGAAGGGCCCAAGCCAGCCTCGAGTTACTCCGGTTCATCGTCCATCGGGAGACACATCCTGTTACCCATCATAGCAGTCCCCAAGGCAATCGTATCTAGCAGGCTGCGGGGAAAATCCTCTAAAGCAGACGTCTTTGATTCCCACCCGCCCGCCCCTTGGTAACTGGGGGCACAGCCACCAGACCCCTGTCAGAGAGGAGAACGGCGAGACGCCCGCGCTCCCAAGGAGGCGCCTACCCCAGACCCCCTGCCAGGGGGAGAACCCGTAGGGGACATGAATATAGGCTGGTGGGCCCAGACCCCCCTGCCAGAGGGGAGAACCATGCTCACGGCGTTCAGCAAGCCGCGTTGCACCCCAGACCCCCTGCCAGAGGGGAGAACCCCTCTTGAACTTTCCCCTTCAGGTCTCTCAGAGGCTGAACGCGGTTACGGTCTCATGCCCAATTGGTGTTATATTGCATAGGCGTGCTTTGAGGGCCCCTCGGTGGATCTCCGGGTCGGGGTCTGGCGGAAAGAATACGACGGGATCGGAGAATCGCCCATGACAATAGGATACGGGGAACTGAGAAAGGGCATGCCCATAGACCTTGACGGCGAGCCCTACGCCGTCGTCGAGTATGAGCGCAGCAAGATGCAGCAGCGGGCCCCCGTCATGAGGATACGGTTCAGGTCTCTCCGAACGGGGCGCGTCATGGACAGGACCTTCCAGGGTTACGACGTGAAGTTGAAGCCCGCCCCGGTGGACAGGCGCAAGTCACAGTACATCTACCGGGATGGGGACCTCTACTACTTCATGGACCAAGAGTCCTACGAGCAGTTCCCGCTTGACAAGGGGAGGATCGAGAACTCCCTCCAATACATGGTCGAACAGTCCACCGTCGACGTCATCTTCTACGACGGGGACCCCATCGCCACCGAGATGCCTTTGACCGTAGACCTGAAGGTATCCGACACGGAACCGGGGTTCAAGGGGAACACCGCGCATGGGGGCACAAAGCCCGCCACACTGGAGACGGGGCTGCTCGTACATGTCCCGTTGTTCATCGAGATAGGAGAGACCGTCAGAGTGGATACCCGCAGCGGCGAATACCTATCGAGGGTGTAAGGTGGCCGTATACTCTGTCTCCCAGCTCGCCCGGTACCTGAAGGACGTGCTCGAACACGACGTGCTCCTCCAGGACCTCTGGGTCCGCGGTGAGGTGACTGATCTGCGCCGTCCGGCGAGCGGGCACTCCTACTTCAACCTGCGGGACGGAGGCGCGGCCCTGCGGTGCGTCATGTTCCGGGACGGACTGGGCGCCGACATGTTGGAGAGCGGTTCCTCTCTGATCGCTCACGGCCGAATGACGATTTATGAGCCTCGCGGCGATATGCAGCTCGTAGCTGACCTCGTGCGCCCCGAGGGTGTGGGAGACCTTCAGATGCGTCTGGAGCAGCTCAAGCTCAAGCTGCGAAAGCAGGGGCTGTTCGAGGAGTCCCGCAAGAGGCTTCTACCCCGTTTCCCCGAGCGCGTCGGCGTCGCCACTTCGCCGAGCGGCGCTGTTTGGCACGACATTCAGATGGTGATGCGGCGCAGGTACCCTCTGGTCGAGTTGGTACTGGCGCCGACGCCCGTGCAGGGCAACTGGGCGGCCCGGGGCATCGTGGACGCCTTGAGCGCTCTGAACCGCCTCGATGGCCTCGACGCAATCATCCTCGCCCGCGGCGGGGGCTCCTTGGAGGACCTTTGGCCGTTCAACGAAGAGAGCGTCGCCAGGGCCATCTTCGCAAGCCGCTCACCGGTAGTGTGCGGCGTGGGCCACGAGACCGACGTCACGATCGCCGACATGGTGGCGGACCGTCGGGCGCCCACCCCGTCGGCCGCAGCCGAGATGGTGGCGCCCGACGTTTCCGAACTGAGGGCCACGCTGGAGACGCGGAGGCGCGCCGCTGCCCAGAGCCTCTTCAACAGGATGCAGACCCTACGGACGCGCGTATCGCATCATCGAGACCGCGCCCACCGCAGGCGGCCGGACGTCGGCGCCCTGCGGCAGCGAATCGACGACCTCCTGAGCGGGGTTGCCGGCAAGCTGCACCGCGACTTTCAGGCTAGGGCGAAGCATACCGCCTCCCTGACCATGCGCTTGGAGGCCCTCAGTCCCAAGGACGCGCTGCGAAGGGGGTTCGCTATCGTACAGGCCGCCGTGGGCGGGGTCGTGTCCGACTCCCGGAAGCTAACACCGGGCGACCGGATCGACGTGACGCTGGCGCGGGGAGGATTCAGCGCCGAAGTCGTATCCACACGCCCAGACTTGGGCAGGGACGGCAATGGCACAGGCACAAGCGCTTCCGGGGGAAGGCGATGAGCTCCGGCGCAAAGGATCGGAAACCCACCTTCGAGGAAGTGTTGACGCGCTTGGAGCAGACGGTGCAGGTCTTAGAGGCGGGCGACCTGCCCTTGGACGAGGCGACGAAGTTGTACGAACGCGGGATGCGCCTTGCGCGCATGTGCAACGAGATGCTCGCGGCGGCCGATCTCCGGATCACCCAGATCGAGACCACGTATGGTGAGCAGATGCGCCTCCCGCCCGAGAGAAACTACAGACCGCTGGAATGAGCCATGCTCAGAGCCGACCTACACATGCACACTCGCTTCTCTCCCGACTCCCTGGTCTCCCCGGAGAGCCTGGTTGCCAGGTGCCTGAAGGTCGGCCTTAGCTGCATAGCAGTTACCGATCACAACACCACCGAGGGCGCCAAGGCCGTCAAAGAGATCGCCCCCTTCCTCGTCATCGTCGGCGAGGAGGTGCGCACCGCCGAGGGAGAGGTGACGGGCCTGTTCCTGACGGAGACGGTGCCGCCCGGGCTGTCCATCGACGAGACAGCCCGCAGGATCAAGGGCCAAGGCGGGCTGGTGTCCATTCCGCACCCATTCGACAGGTTCCGAGGTGAGGTGATAAGCCGCAGGGGGCTTGATCAGGTCGTCCGGTACGCCGACGTCGTGGAGGTGTTCAACGCGCGCAACAACCTGAGCGGCGACGATCGGAAGGCGATGGACTTTGCGCGCGAACATGGGCTGTTGACGTCCGGCGTCAGCGACGCCCACACGACCATGGAACTGGGGCGTACCTACGTTGAGATGCCGGACTTCGACGGCACGCCGGAGGGGTTCAAGCGCGCCCTTGCGCAGGGCGTCATCGTGGGCAGGAGGACGAGCCCTCTGATCCACGTGATAACGTCGTTGACGAAGATGAGGACGCGGCTAACCGGCCGGCGGTGACCGGAGGACCCGGGGTTTGATGGACCACGGCTTCCGAGACTACCCCGCTCATCCGCACGAGACGAAGCGCTCCGGGGGAGAGCGCCGGCCCGTCGTCACGTGGGCCCTGCTGGCTGCGAACGTCATCATGTGGCTTTTGACCACCGCGGCGGGAGGCGCCGGCGACTCCGACGTGCTGCTGGACTTCGGCGCGATGTTCGGCCCGCTGATCGCAAGCGGCGAATACTGGCGCCTCGTCACGGCGATGTTCCTGCACGCCGGCATACCCCACCTCGCGTTCAACGGGTTAGGCCTGATCATATTCGGGCCGCAGGTTGAGCGCGCGTATGGCCGCGTCAGCTTCCTGACCATCTATATCCTGTCGGGTATATCCGGCAGCGCCGCCAGCTACCTGCTCAACTCGATCTCCATCGGGGTCGGCGCGAGCGGGGCGATCTTCGGCGTAGTTGGAGCCCTTGCCGCCTTCCTCGTAACGCAGAGGCGCGTACTCGGTACAGTCTCTCAGGGGACCCTATACGGCCTCGTGCTGCTGCTGGGCCTAAACTTGGCGTACGGACTGGTGACGCCTGGGATAGACAACTGGGCGCACCTGGGAGGCCTCGCGGCGGGGTTCGCGCTGGGTTGGGCCCTTTCTCCGAAGCTCCGGCTCGTGGCTCAGACCATCTTTGGAGCGCCGACGGTTGCAGCCGACGCCGGCGTACCGCTGAGGCGGTGGTTGGTCGTGCCGACCCTGCTCATCCTACTCGTTGCGGCTGTATCGTTGGCCGAAGCCACCATGCCCGACAACGCCTACACACACCTCTACGCTGCCGAACGCAACTACCGCCGCGATAATCTCGAAGGAGCCCTAACCCAAGCTGACGCGGCCATCGCCTCCGCAGACTCCATGGGCTTGCCTCAGGCCCTCCACGCCGCTGCAGAGGCGTTTCTGCTCCGTGGGCGCATTTACCGGGACATGGGCCGAATGGCCGAGGCGCGCTCGGACTTTGCCAGAGCGGTCAGGTTCGGCGAATTCGGCAACGGGCGAGTCAGTACGGAAGCTGCCCAACTCCTACAGGAGATGGGTAGACGGTGACGCGCCGGGGTCCAGCCGTGCGAGGGCTTCAGCTTGGGTTCATGTCATCGCACGGAGGCACGAACATGCAGGCCATCGTGGACGCCTGCAGGGACGGTAGGCTCCATGCGGAGCCGAGGGTGGTAATCAGCAACAACTCGCGTTCGACGGCTTTGGAGCGGGCCCGGCGTGAGGGCATCCCCCGCCGTCACGTCAGCGGCGTGACGCACCCCGACCCGGGCGAGCGTGACGCGGCCATTGCTGAGATCCTGCGGCTGCACGGGGTGGACCTCGTCATCCTCTCCGGGTACATGAAGCGAATCGGCCCGAGAACGTTGGCCGCGTACAGATGGCGCATCCTGAACGTGCATCCGGCGCCGCTTCCCAGATTTGGAGGGGCCGGCATGTACGGTGACGCCGTTCATCGGGCCGTCCTGGGCGCGGGCGCGCGCGTCACAGGGGCTACGGTACACCTCGTAGACGATCTGTACGACCACGGACCGCCCGTAGCCAGCAGGAAGGTGCCCGTGCTCCCCGGCGACACCGTTCACTCGCTGCGCGAGAGGGTGCGGGCCGCCGAACATGGGCTGTACGTAGACACCCTCCGGGGGATCGCTGGCGGCGGCATCGACTTGGACGTGATCGCAAGGTCACAGCCGGGCCCTCGTGAACGGTGGGCTACCGAGGCGGCCGCACGGGCAGTACGACCGGCGTGCCCCCGGCCGGGTGACGAAGGATAGAGACCTCCGCGCCGTATGTCTGCGAGATGGTCTCCGGAGAGAGCACCTCCTCCGCCCTCCCGTCGGCGCATACGCGCCCCTCGGAGAGCAGTACCAGACGGTCGCAGTACTGCGCGGCGAGCGTCAGGTCGTGGATGGCCGCCAGCACCGCGCGCCCCCGCTCCTGTCGCAGCTCGCTGACCAGGTCCATTATCCCGATCTGGTGAGCAAGGTCGAGGCTCGCCGTGGGCTCGTCGAGGAGCAGGACGGGCGCCTCCTGGGCGAGGGCGGCTGCGGTGAAGGCGCGGCGCCTCTCGCCCCCTGACAGCGCGTCGAGCGGGCGTTGGGCTAGACCCCGGACACGGGTCATCTCCATGGCGCGGGCGGCTGCCTCGACGTCACGGCGGCTCTCCCACCGGAAGAGTCCCACGTGGGGATTCCGGCCCATGAGCACCAGGTCTAAGACGGTGAACCCGGGCGGCGAGATCGGCTCTTGAGGGAGCGCGGCCACCCGTTTCGCCCTGTGCTTGATCTTCATGGAGAGTAGGTCCACCCCGTCGAGGGTAATGGAACCGGAGGACGGGCGGAGCACGCCGGATATGATGCTCAGCATTGTGCTCTTGCCGGCGCCGTTGGGGCCAACCAGTCCCACCACCTCACCCTCCCCAACGTCGAGGCTCACGTCGTCGAGCGCCAGGCCGTCACCGTACGCGAAGGAGACGTTCCGCAGCGATAGCATTCGTCCCCTCCTAGAGGGCGTGCGCCCTGCGGCGGCGCAGCAGATACAGGAAGAATGGCGCCCCGCAGACTGCGGTGACCACGCCCACGGGCAGCTCCGCGGGGCTAATCAGCGTCCGCGCTGCGACGTCGGCCAATATGAGAAAGGCCCCGCCCGTCAGGGCGGCCACGGGGAGCAGCGTCCGATGGTCCGGCCCCCAGACGAGCCGCACCGCGTGGGGCGCTACGAGCCCCACGAAGCCTATGATCCCGCTGAGCGACACGGCGGCGGCCGTCATCAGGGTCGCCGCCCCGACAAGCGCCGGCTTCGCGCGGCCTACGTCTACCCCAAGCTGACGAGAGTGTCCTTCGCCGAGTTGCATGACGTTGAGTGTCCACGCATAGGTCATCACGACGGAGAAGCCCACTGCAAGGTAAGGTAGCATCAGCAGGCAGTCGCTCCACTCGGCAGAGATGAAGCCTCCCATGAGCCAGCTCAAGACGGGCCTCAGATCGGGGTCGCTCCGCAGCATCAGGAACGCGGCCCCGGCGCCGGCTAGGGAAGAAATGGCTACCCCGGCGAGGATCAGTGTGGTCAACGGCGGCCCCGGCGCCCCCACGGGTGAGCGGGAGATGGCGTAGGCGGCGGTGACCGTAAGCACCGCAGCCGTGAAGGCGGCCACCGGCAACAGGCTGACCCCTCCGATGCTCGTGGGGACCCCGGTAACCAGGGCGGCAGTGGCCCCCAAACCGGCGCCGGCAGCGGCGCCGATGAGATACGGGTCGGCCAAGGGGTTCCGGAAGAGCCCCTGGTAGGCGGCGCCGGACGCGGCCAGCGCCATCCCGACGACCCCCGCCAAGACTATCCTGGGAAGCCTGAGTTGCCACAGTATCGTGTCCCACGAGTCGGGCCAGGTTTGAGCCACTTCCAGGCCGGGGAGCCTGGAAGCCAACATCTTGGCTGCCGTCAGCGGCGGTATCCCAACGGGGCCTATCCCCGCCGACACAATGCCCACGGCGGCCAGGACGGCCACCCCTGCCAGCACCCTGCGCCACGGGTAGGTGAACGAAGGCAGGGACTCGACGCCCGGAACGCGCTGAGCGGCTCCGGGCGCCGAGTCCGCGGCAGCCTCTCTCCTGAGCGGCAGTAGCGGCTTCACTCGAACAGATTGGGGTAGATCAAGGCGGCAAGCTCCTCGACCCCGTCGATGAACCTGGGCCCGGCAATGGACAACGCGTCGCTGGACAGCTTGAACACCGCGCCGTCCGTGACGGCCGTCACGTCCCGGAACGCCGGGTTTCCGGTAATCGACGCGGGGTCGGCGGCGATGATCACGGCAGGGTCGCGCTCCACGATGACCTCTGGGCTTATCTGCGCGTAGCCCTCCACGTCGTGGGCAATGTTTCGCAGCTTCAGCAGGTCGAACACCTCGCCCATCAGCGTGTCTTGGCCTGGCGCCCAAAACCCCCCTACGTCCTGGAGCGCCGACGGCCCCCGACCCCGATTTTCCATCTTCTTCTCAATGGCCGCGACGCGCTCCTGAAAGCGGGCGGCAACCTCCTCGGCGGCGGATGCAGCCCCGGTAATTCGGCCCCACGTGCGGATGTTGTCGGCGATCTGTATGAATTCATCCTTCAGCGACTCGACGTACAACACCTTCAGCCCCGCCCTCTCCAGGTCCTCGATGGGGCTGTCGAAGAAGACGAAGACCAAGTCGGGCTTGAGGGCTACGGCCTTCTCGATGCTGAAGTTGAAGGCATCTCCTATCCTCGCCACGCCGGCCGCTTCCGGTGGATACGTCACGAAGTCGTGAGTGCCCACAACCCTATGGCCCTCGCCGATTGCGAACAGGATTTCCACAGCCGCCGAGTCGAAGGCGATGATCCTATCCGGGGGGGAGTCGAAGACTACCTCATTGCCCCGGCTGTCCTGTACGGCGTACGGGAAGACGGCGGAGGGCGCCGGCGGCGCTGTTGGCTGGGCGGGCTGAGCGCTGCACGCGGCAAGCACTAGGGCAGCCGCGGCGGCCGCGTAGAGGCGGAGCCTGTCGAGGGGAGGGTTTGCCATACTGAGCATCCTCATCTTGCATATTTGGCCCTCGCAGGCGGAGGCAGCTAGGACCGGGCGGTTACAAGAAAACCCTGCCGCCGGATAGGTGCAGGGTTTGAAGAATGCCCATGCCCGTACCCTTCCTCGAAGGCCGTTGACACGGGCGGAGGCAGTCGGTCGGACTCGCCCCGGGCGCTATGGGCCTCGGGACCTACCGTTGCGGGACAGTGCCGGACTTCGACCGGCTTCCACTCTTACGGCCCGGTTCCACGTTCAGGAACTGGGCGCCTCCGCCAAGTATTCGGTTGTTAAGTCAACCCGAACCGAGCACATCCTAGAACCACCAACGCCGCCTGTCAAGGTTCGTGTCAAGGATCTAACCTGTCCCGGATTAGGCTGCCATGGTCCGCGCGAACCCGCTCGGGCAGTCCCGCCCCTTGCAGAAGAACACGTAACCCTCTGCCAGGGGGATGTCGTGCCCGGCGGCCCTGGCAACGCGGTACACAGTGCTTCCGGCCCATACCGCTCCGCCGGCGATTGCGACGGGGATTCCGAGGGGTCCCAGCGGCAGCCACACAAGCAGCGGAGCCGCTGCGAGGCCAAATGCACCAGCGGTTGCCGTGCTCCAAGCGGCGTCCTTCACGGCTTCTTTCCCTGTCTTCCGCCCGCGCCTCCAGTGGAGAAAGTTCTCCACCCCTGCAACCGCGCCTTCCATGGCCGCGGCCATCAGGGCGCCTCGGGCCCGGGCCGTCATGCGTATCGCCGTGGCGCGTCCGCGTCCCGCCGACTTCGCGGCGGCAGCCTCGGCGCGGGTCATGTTTCGGCTGCCGCGGGATAGATTCTTACTGGCGTCCTCCAAGACTATGTTACTGGGCGCCTTGGCAAGACGGGGCGAATTGCTCACCGACTTTATATGGCTGAAGTGCTTTCCCTTCATGTAGTCCTTGACGGCGCCCTCACCCAAGTTGCGGATATGCGGCTGAATGGTTTGCTCGTACAATCGTTGGCCCATCTTTGGGGACCGGATTCCGCGGGGGCCGCCCAGACCGCCAGTCTGGAACTTCCTTTGGGTCGCGGCGCTGAGATTATTCCATACGGCGGGCGTCGGCCTGGCGGCTCCGGCGCCTGCCGCGGCTGCGGCGGCAGATCCGCCGGTACGAGCTTCCGTGCCGTCGGAAGCGGATTCCGTTTCATCCTCGATACCGACGTAGACCCTCTGCGCGAAGGTCCGCGTACCCTCCGGCACGGTCTCGCCGCAGTGGCCGCAGGGAGTATCCACCTCGACCGTCTCCTTGGGTGCGTACCAGTGGCTGAGCCGCCGCACGTAGCAGGGCTGCCTGTTTCCCTTCAGACTGCATCTCGAGCAGCCGATGCAGTAGTTCTCTCCCACGCCCCGCCGGGACCCGTCCGGCAGCTCCATCGGCATCTGTGACAGACACCTCGAGCCGGCCGGGATGCTGTGGAAGCACTCGGAACACCTCGTCTCTTCTTCAGCAATTACGTGCCACATGTATAAACTCCTTTTTGTTAGGGCCTACTCGCTCCGCGCGCTCTAGGCCTCAAGACCCCGGCGCGGCGTCCGGCTCTTCGTCGATCAGGCTTCTCATCTGCTCGCGGGCCTTCCGAATGACCTCGGACTGCTCGGCGATCCTGTCGTACAGGTCGGCCCTTGCCCTGATTCCCTCGGCGATCAGGAAGGCAGCGGCCTCAGACCTGCTCTTGGTCAGCCCGCACTCCACGAGGTCGTCGAGTTTCCTCAGGCTCTCCTTGCTCAGCCTGGCCATCACTACGAAGTCCCGCGCCGTCCGGACGCTCTTCAGTGTCTCTCCTATAGACCCGCCCACGCTCGCGGCGACGTCCTTGCCGGTTCCCAGACCCATTCGGACGACTCGATCGACGCCGTCCAACTCCTTGCCCAGGTTCTCACGGACACCGCCCACGAACCCCGCCCTGTCCTTCTGCCGAGAGTTCTCGGGTTCGTGCTTGCCGCGCTCGCTATTCTTGCCACTGTTCATTTCGCGCCCCCTTTCGAGCATCTATAGTTACGTGTAAGCAGGATACACCACAACTCTAATCTTGTCAATAGGCGATTGTGAGAGTTGCGTAACGAGCCGATGCCGTCGATCTGAGGTATTGGGGACGAGCTGTCTGGACGAGCGCCAGCTGGGAAACGCCCGGCTCGCGCTCGATACGGCCACGGTGGACGAGCCCTTTGGAGGAGTTCACGCAGGGCGTGCGTCCGCTCCTCACCGACTCCGACCGGCGCAGGATGCTGACCGCGGAAGCGCGCACGGACACGCCGCCTGGCTAGTAGGCTCCTCTTGGGAGCGCGGGCGTCTCGCCCGTGCCACCCTTAAGATCCGGCCTGCGCCGGAAAGACGGATGGGTGTAGCCTCACGGTTCACGGAGGCTGAACAGTTACGATGCGAGGCGCCTACACGGCGATGTCGCGCCTGCGGAATCCGAGGTAGCCAACTGCGCAGAGTGCTGCTGGCGCCGCCAGCAGCACCAGCGCGTGGGTCTGGTCCAAGCCGTTGGCCAGGGGGTCTGCGCCGTTGTAGTAGAAGAACGGCGAGGCCCACTTGATTGGGGCAAGGGCGTCCACGGACATGCTCATAGCGTTCACCAAGTATGTTGCTATTGCTGCTGCTGCGGCGACGCCTCCGGCCAAGCCGCTTCTGCCGGTGGCGCAGCCAACGGCGAACGCCAATGCGCCGAACGTCAGGCCGAGCAGGCCGGCGCTTGCCGTAATGGCCGCCAGGTTCAGCATACCCACGTCGTCCATGCCAGTCGCGGACGCGCCCACTGCCAGCGCCGCGTAGAGGACGATACACAGCGCAGCCGTCGCCAACGCCATAGCCCCGAATTTCTCCAGCACCACTCTGCCGCGCTCTATGGGTTCGGTGAGCAGCAGGTACAGCGTGCCCCGCCCCTCCTCGCCCGCGATGGCGGCGGAGCCTGCGATCACTCCGTAGACGATGAAGAGAAGGGGGGTCAGGAACCCGAAGGCCTCGACGTTCAGCCAGCCCACCCCGGATGTGATGTCCATGCCCTCAGTGATGCCCATCAGTCCCTTCAGCTCGTCCGGGTAGGTCTCTAGCATCTGTTGAAACAGCTTGTTGTCCTTGACCGTGGGGTAGAAGCCGGCTAGGAAGGCGGCGACTAAGACCAGGCCGACGCCCCAAAAGAGCAGGCTGCGGCGCTGGTCGCGCAGTGTTTTCAATAGCACGCTACGCAGCACGGTCTTGTTCGCCTCCCACGTAGTAGGTCAGGAATATCTCCTCCAACGTCGGCTCGTGCAATGCGACGTCGATGAGGTCGAACTGCGCCGCCGCCTTGATCAGCGGTCCCACTGAGCCGGTGACGCCGCACTTCAGGGTCGTGCCCGACACGGCAAGGTTATGCACCCCCTCCAAGTTGCTGAAGCTCTCCGGGCTCACTCGCTCTCCGAATTCAATCTCCAAGGACCTCATTGCCCGAGATTTCAGCGTGTCCACGCTCTCGACCGCCACCAAGCGGCCCTGCCTTATAATGCCCACCCTATCGCAGACTTGCTCTACTTCGGGCAGGATGTGAGACGATACGAACGCCGTCGCGCCCTTCTCGCTGGCCTCCCGCACCATCTTGCCGAACTCCTCCTGCATCAGGGGGTCCAGCCCGCCTGTGGGTTCGTCCATAATGAGGAGCGGGGGGTCGTGCATGAATGCGCGGATTACGGCGATCTTCCTGCGGTTGCCGCTGGACAGGGTCCCCACTCGGCGAGACAGGTCGCACTCCAGGCGCTCGGCAAGCTCATGCACGCGGCGCCAGTAGCTCCCACCCGGCCCACGGCGGCGGCCATCTCCGCCCCAGTCGGCAAGCTCATGCACGCGGCGCCAGTCGCCCCCACCCCGGAGGCTCGCCGCGTACGTCAAAGTCTCCTCACCTGTCAGGTTCCCATATAGGGAGGGATCACCCGCTATATATCCGACGCGCCGGCGAACTTCGACGGACTCCGCCTGAGCGTCCATCCCCAACACTGTGGCCGTGCCCGAGGTAGGCCTGATTAGGTCCATGAGCACGCGGATGGTTGTCGTCTTGCCGGCGCCGTTCGGGCCGAGGTAACCAAATATCTCGCCGGGTCTGACCTCCAGGTCCAAGCCTTCCACCCCGACGCGGCTCCCGTAGAACTTGGTCAGCTTGTCCAGACGAATTGCGGCGTCCACGCTCACTCCTTGAACAGGCTGCGGGAGACGCTTCTGGCTTCTTGCAGCCCTCCCTTCCTGACCAGGAAGGGAGATAGATTATACTCAGAGGGACAGCCCTTTGGGAAACTCAGGGTGGTCTCTCAAATTCCCGGCATCAGGGCTGCGCCCCTCTGCGCACCCCGTATTCCGCAGCCTGTTAATGACGAGACAGCCGCCTCAGTGTCCCGGGGGAATACGGGGCGGCTCCTACTTACTCTCGTCCCACGTCCTCGCTCGGTCTATGAACACCGAGGAGTTGTTGAGCCACTCCGCGTAGCCGATGCGTCCGGAGTCCGTCAGATATTCGATCTTCTCGTTGAGGCAGGAGAGCAGGGCGTCGTCCTGCACCGCCAGAGTAAAGCCCCCGCGCTCGACCGCGTCGTCCAGAGCTGTGACCGAGAAGGTGCCGCCGGATGCATGAGCGGCGGACCGGTTGCCGATCTCTCCCCTGGCCAGCGCGTCTATCGTGCCGCCGTCGAGGGCCTCCAAGAGTTCTATCTCGCCTAGCTCCTCCCCTAGATATATCACCTGGGGCATCGTGTCTGAAGGCGGGTAGATATGGCGCCTTCCGGCCAGATTCGAGGACTCGCCGGCGGCGGTGATGACGTAGCTCGCGCTGCCGTCGGCAACGACCTCGCCGCGCGGGGTCTCGACGCGAGTTCCCGCGGCCAGGGCGCCGTCGGAGTTCGTCAGACCCGTCAGTTCCAGCAGGCGGGCTTCGCCCGTCGTGCCGGCAAGGACGCCGACGCGCACGCCGCCGGTCAGGTCGTCATAGCTCGCTAGGCGCTCCTCGTCCCCGGCGCGCACCAGGAGCGATTGGCGGAACGTGATGTGGCCCGACGTGAAGTTCACCAGCTTCTCGCCGTCCGCGTCCCGGGTACGCGAGTCCAAGATCGTGATGCCTCCCCCGACGATGTCGTAATCCGGCCCGGCCGATTGCAACCAAATGTCGGGCCAGTGTCTGATCGGCTCACGAGAGAATGACAGCCCCGCGCCCTCCATCTCTTCCAGGGCGGTTAGGAGGGTGGCCTCGTAGCCGAGATGACTGCTGAACCCGGCAGAATCCGGGTCCTCGCTGCCGCTGTAGCTGACTGGTTCGAAGAAGGCGTAGAAACCTACGTTGAGGACCTGTCCGTCCTCCGCGCAAGCCCTCGTCTGCTCTACTTCGGACGAGCACGCGGCGAGGCCCAGAAGCAGCGCCCCAAAGGCGGCGACACCGGCGAACGTAACGCGGCTGGATGAGATAGCTGAAAGCATGTGTTGCCCCCCCGTGCAGACCTTGAATTCACGCGCCCGTATCTTACAACCTACGGGCTTTCCGGAGGGCGCCGCCCGTCCGAATTTAGCCGGAAGGTTCGGGCGCGTGCAGGGCCGATTGGAAACTGTTCAGACTCTGTGAGACCAGAGGGGGAAGTCCATAGAGGCCCTCCCCTCTGGCAGGGGTCTGGGGGCTGTGCCCCCAGTTACCAAGGGTTGGGCGGGTGGGGATCAAAGACGTCTGCTTTTATCGGGGCTAGTCAGTCGAAAAGGGCTTCACGAGCTCTAAACGGTTACGCCGATTGGGGGCGGCTTGTGCTATTCTGACCGGGCCCCTAATGCTTGCACTCCAACGGAGGCCGAGGTGACGACGAATAGGGAGGAGACTAGGCTAACGGC
Organism: uncultured Dehalococcoidia bacterium; assembly: GCA_958296245.1. Classification (GTDB taxonomy): domain Bacteria; phylum Chloroflexota; class Dehalococcoidia; order Lucifugimonadales. Next base: position 5,704 of record OY282458.1, on the reverse strand, counting down.
GCTCGCATCGTGCGCCGGCTGAGCCTCTAAATTTAGTCCAGACGACCTGGCGCAGGTGCTGCGCCAGCTACCCGCTACAGACGACCCCAATCTGCTGGTCGGCTACGACAGCGGCGACGACGCCGCCGTCTATCGGCTGTCGGACGGCGTCGCGCTGGTCCAGACGGTCGATTTCTTCCCGCCCATCGTCGACGACCCCTACTCCTTCGGGGCAATAGCCGCCGCAAACGCGCTCAGCGACATATACGCTACGGGCGCCAGGCCTCTGCTGGGTCTGAACATCGTTGCGTTCCCGTCCGGTCTGCCCGCCCACGTCTTGGGCGCGGTGTTGAAGGGAGGCTCGGACAAAGCCAAGGATGCGGGTATGCTCATAGTAGGCGGCCACACGATCGATGACGACGAGCCCAAGTACGGGCTCGCGGTAACCGGGCTGGTCGAGCCGGGCAAGCAGGTTACGAACGCGGGCGCCCGCCCGGGCGACCTCCTCGTGCTCACCAAGCCCATCGGCACCGGAATCATCACGACTGCCGGGAAGAATGGTCAGGCCAAGCCCGACGTGCTGGACCGGGCCGTGCAGTCCATGATGACCTTGAACCACGAGGCGGCCCATGCCATGGCGAAGGTGGGCGTACATGCCTGTGTCGACGTCACCGGGTACGGGCTCATCGGCCATCTGCTGGCCATGCTCCGGGCGAGCAACGCTGCGGCGCGGATCTCGCAGAGCCGGGCGCCCGTCTTGGACGGCGTATGGGACCTCTTGGAGCAGAACGTCGCCCCGGGCGGGACTAGGCGCAATCTGGCGGCGGCAGAGCGGGAGGTGCTCTGGCACGGGGGCGCCGGCGAGGCCGCAAAGCTGCTGTTGTGCGACGCCCAGACCTCGGGCGGACTGCTGATCGCCGTGCCGCCAGCGCGTAAGGACCGGTTGGTCCGCGAGTTGGAAGCGCGCCGCGTCGAAGCGGCGGCGGTCATAGGCGAAGTGACCGCGCCCGGAGCCTTCGGCGGCCATCTCATAGAGGTCGCGCCGTAGGTCCCTGGGAACGAATGCGAATACTGCCGGAACTGGACCCATGAAAAGAACGGATCGCCTTGCCGCACTCTCCGGGCAGGCCCAAGAGGAGATCCCGGGTTTCGTCAAGAGGGTGCTGCGCATCAAATTGGACATCGGGTCAGAAGTGTAGGGTTGTCGACGGCCGCCAGTAGCTGCGCAGGCGCCGCGGCGCTGGCTGTGGCCGCCATGCTGATCATCGCTTGCGGGAGCGCACCCCTGCCGACGCCGACTCCGCCGTCCACGCCCGCACCTACCGCGTCTGCTCCCACTGCCGCGGCAACGGCGACCGTTACACCCTTGGCGGCCTTGAGCCCCGTGGCCACTGTTACAGCCACGGCAACGCCGACGGCCACTCCCGCGACGATTCCGACGACCACGCCTAGCCCCACCGCCACACCCACGCCGACCCCGACGCCCGCGCCCATCGCCATCGCTGCGGTCACAGCCGCTCCTACGCCCACGCCTGCTCCCACCGCCGCAGCCACAGCCGCGCCTACGCCCCGCCCCGCTGCTGCGGCCACACCCACGCCGGAGCCTACTCCCGCGCCCATCGCCATCGCTGCGGTCACAGCCGCGCCTACGCCCCGCCCCGCTGCTGCGGCCACACCCACGCCGGAGCCTACTCCCGCGCCCATCGCCATCGCTGCGGTTACAGCTGCGCCTACGCCCATCCCCGCTGCTACGGCCACGCCGACGCCGATGCCCGCACCCGTTCCCGACGCGACAGCCACGCCGACGCCCATCCCCGCTGCTGCGGCCACACCCACGCCGACCCCAATGCCAACTCCTGTTCCCACCGCGACAGTCACGCCGACGCCGACCCCAACGCCCGCGCCCATTCCCACCTCGACAGTCACGCCGACGCCGACCCCAACGCCAACTCCTGTTCCCACCGCGACAGCTACGCCGACGCCGACCCCGACCCCGACGCCAACTCCCGGGACGTGCGCCTTCTCCGGTACCTCGGAGCCGGTCATCAAGGGCAACATAGGGAGAAACGGCGACAAGATTTACCATACGCCGGAGAGCCCGTTCTACTCCCGGACGGTCATCGACGAGGCGGCCGGTGAGCGCCTGTTCTGTACAGAGGAAGAGGCTATAGAGGCCGGATGGCGGCCGCCAAAGAGCTCCGCGCCAGCCGGTGAGCAGCGCGGCGACTCGGGCACGCCGACGCCCAGCCCGACGCCCCAAACCGCCTCGGGCGCCAACGTTGTGATACGTTGCGTGTTCTTCGACGGCATCGCCTCCCGGCAGGAGCCGGACGAGTACGTAGAGATCGCCAACGACGGAGACGCGCCCGAGGACCTGAAGGGCTGGCGACTGGTTGACGTGTCCGATGGCCGCCCATCCTTCGACTTCCCGGCGTGGAGACTCGGCCCGGGGGATACGGTGCGGGTCTATACCAACGAAGACCACCCCGAATGGGGAGGGTTCAGCTTCGGCAGCAGCAGCGCGGTGTGGAGCAACTCTTCGCCCGATACCGCGGGGCTGTACGACCCGTCTGGGCGCTTGGTCTCCACAGCGGCCTACCCTCCCGGTTGCGAATAACGCTCGATGGGCCGCGTATGGCGCCTGTGCCCGCGGTCTGCTATTTTCTCTTGATGGTAAAGACGGATAGGAACTGCCCAGTGTATGCACACCAACGAGTCGAGAGAGCGCTGAGGAAGGCCATCGCGGAGACGCAAGCACGGGGGCTTCTCCCCCGCGTCGAGCTCCCCGGCCCGGTCATCGAGCGCCCGCAGGGGCGCGGACACGGCGACTACTCGTCCAGTTTGCCGCTGAAGCTCGCCCGCCCCATGCGCAAGAGTCCCATGGACATTGCCGGTCTCATCGCAGCGGAGATGCCCCGGGACGAGGCCATAGGCAGGGTAGACGTGGCTAGGCCGGGCTTCATCAACTTCACGCTAAGCCCCGCTTGGATAGCGCAACAGGTCGATACGATCCTGGATTCAGGACCCTCGTTCGGCAACGTCAACGCCGGTGCGGGGCAGAGGGTCCAGGTCGAGTTCGTGAGCGTCAATCCCAACGGACCCATCCACGTCGGACACGCCCGGGGCGCCGTCTTCGGAAGCGCCTTGGCCAACGTGATGGAGGCCGCAGGCTACGAGGTCGAGCGCGAGTACTACGTCAACGACGGCGGTAACCAGATGGCCCTCTTCTACAGGAGCCTCCACGCCCGTTATCTCCAGGCGCTGGGCCGGGACGCCGAGCTGCCGGAGGGCGGGTACCGAGGCGGTTATCTGGTGGACTTCGCCCGCGAGATCGTGGAGGAAGAGGGAGATCGGTTCTTGTCCATGCCGGATGAGGAAGCCGTCACGGGTCTGGGCGAGGTCGGGTTGCGGAAGATGATCGACCTGATAAGACAGGACTTGCGAGAGCTGCGGGTCGAGTACGACGTGTGGTTCATCGAGCAGAGCCTGTACTCCGACGGCCTGTTCGGGAAGGTGGCGGCGCTGTTGGAGGAATCAGGATATTTGACGGAGCGGGACGGCGCCGTCTGGTTCAGATCGACCCTCTTGGGGGACGAGAAGGACAAGGTCTTCATCCGCAGCAACAAGGCGCCGACCTACTTCGCCTCGGACGCAGCCTACCATTACAACAAGCTGGTGACGCGCGGCTTCGACCGCGTCATCGACATATGGGGGGCCGACCACCAGGGCAACGTACCCTTCATGAAGGCGATGATGACCGCCTTGGGACTATCTCAGGATAGGCTTGACCTGCTGCTCTACCAGCTCGTCACGCTGAGACGCGGCGGCGAGACGGTCCGGTTGGCTACCCGCGCAGGCGAGCTGGTAACGCTGAAGGAGCTTGTGGACGAGGTTGGCCCGGACGCCTGCCGCTTCTTCTTCCTGACCCGCTCGCCGGACAGCCAGATGGAGTTCGACCTGGACCTGGCGGCGCAGCAGTCCAAGGAAAACCCAGTCTACTATGTACAGTACGCCCACGCCCGCATCTGCGGTATCCAGAAGCTGGCCGGGGAACGCGGCATCGACCACGGCGATGGGCGCGTCTTGCTGCTGACGCACGAGGCGGAGCTGGACCTGCTGAAGAAGATGCTGCAACTGCCGGAGCTGATAGAGGCGATGGCCGCCAACCTGTCCCCGCACTATCTGACTTCCTACTCCCTGGAGCTCGCCACCCTCTACCACCGGTTCAACGACAGTTGCCGCGTCGTCTCCGGCGCGCCCGAGGACCTGCCCGTATCGAAGGCCCGCCTCAAGCTGGTCGCAGCCGCCCGCGCCGTGTTGGCCCGGTGCTTGGGTCTCATGCTCATGGACGCCCCGGAGCAGATGTAGAGACCCGTTGAGGTCTTTGATCCCCACCCGCCCGCCCCTTGGTAACTGGGGGCACAGCCCCCAGACCCGCTGCCGGAGTGGAGAACGCGCCGAGGCGCAGATGGTACGGCGGCGTGACGCCCCAGACCCGCTGCCGGCGGGGAGAACGCGCCGAGGCGCAGATGGTGCCGCGGCGCCATGCCCCAGACCCGCTGCCGGAGTGGAGAACGCGGCGTGGCGCAGATGGTGCGGCGGCGTGACGCCCCAGACCCGCTGCCGGAGTGGAGAACGCGGCGTGGCGCAGATGGTACGGCGGCGTGACGCCCCAGACCCGCTGCCGGAGTGGAGAACGCGGCGAGGCGCAGATGGTGCGGCGGCGTGACGCCCCAGACCCGCTGCCGGAGTGGAGAACCCTCGCTGGACTTCCTCCTTCTTCGGGTCTCACGGGGTCTGAACAGCTACGTTGACGCACGTTCTCTTGACAGCCCTATAAGCGATGCCATAGCCTGATTGAGTCTGCACATCCAAAAGTGTGGGGAGGACAACTCGATGGGCTACGATCTGGATCACGTGCATATCAAGGTCGAGGACCCCGGCGCGGTCGTTAGCTGGTACGTCGAGGCCTTCGGCTTCAAGATCGTCAGCGACTCGACGCGCATCTGGGGAGACAGATTCATCCGGTGCGAGGCGTCCAATGGCGCCGTCGTCAACATCTCCGGCGCTAGGACCGACGAGAAGATGGGGCCTGCGGACGCCAGCGCCCATTGGGGCATCGAGCACTTCGGCATCAAGGTTGACGACATCGACGCGGAGATCGAGCGGCTCAACGGCTTGGGGGCCAAGCTCATGGAGGGCCCTGTCAGCGTGCCCAACGGTCCGAGAATAGCGTTTATCAAGGCGCCCGGCGGCGTCCGGGTAGAACTGCTTCAATATCCGTAGGGCGCTCGGCACGGGCATGGGCTCAGACTGCATATTCTGCAAGATACGAAGCGGCGCGATCCCCAGCGAGATCCTGCACGACAACGACGCGTGCTTCGTAATTCGGGACATCCAGCCCAAGGCGCCCGTGCATCTGCTCGTCATACCGAACGAGCACGTCACCTTCGTATCGACGTTGGGATTGCAGCATGACGCAATCATGGGGTCGCTGTTCAGGACCGCCCACGAAGCAGCCAGGCGGGAAGGCATCTCGGGCACGGGGTACCGGCTGGTGGTGAACCAGGGGCCGGACGCCGGTCAGGCCGTGGACCACCTTCACTTGCACGTCCTCGGCGGGCGGCGTCTCGGAGAGATGGGCTAATGAGGCGTTCATGCCGTTGGCCCTAAGTTCAGGCTTCTAAAGGCGGAGCAGCCCTTTGGTGGAAACACAACTTGCTGT